>CAWCPD010000001.1:717500-3107413 GCA_963797465.1 uncultured Actinomycetota bacterium
TGGGCCATCCGGTATTAATCCGGGTTTCCCCGGGCTATCCCAGTGCCGAGGGTGGATTACTCACGTGTTACTCACCCGTTCGCCGCTTTCCCCGGTCCCGAAGGACCGGTTCTCGCTCGACTTGCATGTGTTAAGCGCGCCGCCAGCGTTCGTCCTGAGCCAGGATCAAACTCTCCGTGAAGAAGTGATTGCCGGCCGATGCCATGAAGCAGCACAGCCGACAGTCCTTTCACTTTGAGCTTGGTGCTCAAAGGTCGTGCCCGAAGGCACGACGAGGTAGTGCCTCTCGCCCACTACCGCAAGCGGCGGCGGGGTCGAGGTCTCGACGTAATTCGAACGTTCGCTGCTGAGTTTTCAAAGACCGTGCCCCGGTCTGAACCACCGAGACGGCGTAAAAAAACCTCCGACTCGCGCCAGAGGCCTCCTTGTTGAAACGAATCGTATCGGGTACGAGTCGGCCCTGGAGGAGGCTCCTGTTCGTTGAGATGAAGGACGTCGTGCACCGCCTCGTTCAGACGGCCGAAGGAGTATAGCGCGCCTCAGGTGTCAGTCAAGCGAGCGAACCGCCGCTTGCCGACCTGGAGCACCCGCCCGGCGAGGCTCGACCGCTCGAGATCGACCTTGCCGACGGCGGCGCCGTCGAGCTTCACGCCGCCCTGGCCGATCAGGCGCCGGGCCTCCGATGTCGACGACACGCCGAGCGAGGAGACGAGGAGCGCCGGCAGGTGCACCGGATCGCCCTCGGGGAGCGCGACGTCCGGAATCTCCTCCGGCGCCTCGTGGCGGCGCACGACCCGCGCAAAGTGCTCCCCGGCTTCACGCGCAGCTTTCTCCCCATGGGAGCGCGCGACGATCCAGCTCGCAAGAGCGAGCTTCTGCTCCATCGGTTCGACCGGCGGCGGCGTCTGCTCCGCGACCAGCTTCCACCAATCCGCGAGCAGCTCGTCGGGGATCCGCATCGTGCGGCCAAACATCTCCTCGGGCGCGGCGGTCAGCGGGATGTTGTTGCCGAGCGACGAGCTCATCTTCTCGCCGTCCCAGGAGAGGAGAAGCGGTGTCGTCAGCACGACCTGCGGCTCCAGGTCGTAGTGCTCCATCACCTCGCGCCCGGCCAGGAGGTTATAGAGCTGGTCGGTGCCGCCGAGCTCGACGTCGGCCTCTACCGCGACCGAGTCGTAGGCCTGCATCAGCGGATACAGCAGCTCCGACACCGAGATCGGCTGCTGGGCCTGGAACCGCTTCTCGAAGTCGTCGCGCTCCAACATCCGTGCGACCGTGACCGTCCGGCCGAGGCGGACGACCTCGGCATACGAGAGGCCTGCCAGCCACTCGCCGTTGTAGCGCACCTCCGTCCGACCGCGGTCGAGCACGACCATGGCCTGCTCGAGGTACGTCTGGGCGTTCGCGTCGATCTCGTCGTCCGAGAGGATCGGCCGCTCGGCCGAGCGGCCGGACGGATCGCCGATCCGCGTCGTGTAGTCGCCGATGATCAGCACGCCGACGTGGCCCGCGTCTTGAAAAGCGCGCATCCGCTGGAGCGGAATCGCCCGGCCGATGTGGATGTCGGGCGACGTGACGTCGATGCCGAGCTTGACCCGGAGCGGGCGGCCGAGCTTCAGCTTTGCCTCGAGCCCCCCTGCCGGGAGCACGTTCACCGCGTTGCGAGTCAGGTCGCCGCTCATCGCGGGGGCTACACTAGCTTGCGTTTTGGCGCTGTTCCGTAGGAGAGCCCGGGCGCCGAAACGTCGGCGGATTCGCAAGCTGAGGCTGCTGGCGCTACTCGTCGTCCTCTCGCTGCTCGGGCTGGCCGCGTTCATCTTCGGGCTCATGACGGCAATCGCCGCCCAGATCCCGGACCTCGATCCTGCGCGGCAGGCACAGCGCCAACAGGCGAACACGTACGTCTACGCGAGCGACGGGAAGACGATCCTCGCGATTCTGCGGGGTTCGCAGGCTCGGATCGTGGTCGACTCGGAGGACATCTCGCCGTGGCTCAAGCACGCGATCGTCGCGGTCGAGGACAAGCGCTTCTACGAGCACCGCGGCGTCGACGTGCGCGGCATCCTGCGCGCGATCAAGGCCGACATCACGAACCGCGGCGCGGTTCAGGGCGGCTCGACGATCACGCAGCAGCTCGTCAAGAACGCGATCAACCAGGACGAGCGGACGATCTCGCGCAAGCTGCGCGAGGCCGCGCTCGCGTGGCGGCTCGAGCGGGCCAAGTCGAAGGACTGGATCCTCTGGGCGTACCTCAACACGGTGTACTTCGGGAACGGCGCCTACGGTGTCGAGCAGGCGAGTCGCGTCTACTTCGGGCACAGCGCGGACAAGGACCACATGACCCCGGCCGAGGCGGCGCTGCTGGCCGGCATTCCGGGCGAGCCGAGTCTCTACGACCCGGTCGCCCATCCGAAGGCCGCGCTGGCGCGCCGCAACCTCGTCCTGCGGCTGATGTACAAGCAGCACTATCTCGTTCGTGACGAGTTCGAGCGCTGGGCGAAGACGCCTCTGCCCAAGCCGCAGACGGTGCACCTCCCGGCGACGCAGAGCCCCGTAGCGCCGTACTTCGCCAACTACGTCACCGATCAGCTCGTGCGCAAGTTCGGGCCCCGGGGCGTGTACGGCGGCGGTCTGCGCGTGCGGACGACGATCGACCTGAAGCTGCAGTCGTTCGCCCGCGAGGCGATCGCGAAGGCCTTGCCACCGGAGATCGGCCCTTCCGCAGCGCTCGTGAGCCTCGACGCGCGCACCGGCGCGGTGCTCGCGATGATCGGCGGCCGGAACTACCGCAAGAGCCAGTTCAACCTGGCGACGCAGGGCGAGCGGCAACCGGGCTCCTCCTTCAAGCCGTTCGTCCTGGCGGCGGCGCTCGAGAGCGGCATCTCGCCGTCGACGACGTTCGTGTCTCGCCCGGTCACGATCGACGCGGGCGGCCGGCTCTGGAACGTGAACAACTACGAGGGCGCCTACAACGGCACGATCGACCTCAGGCAGGCGATCGCGTACTCCGACAACTCGGTCTTCGCGCAGCTGACGAACATCGTCGGACCGCAGCATGTCGCTACCGTCGCGAAGGAGCTCGGGATCGGAACGCAGCTCCAGCCGTATTTCGCGATCGGGCTCGGCGCGGAGGCGGCGACGCCGCTCGACATGGCCCGCGCGTACGCCGGCTTCGCGAACGGCGGCTATCGCATCGACGGCGCGCTCTTCGGCGACGAGCCGCGGGTCGTCGAGTGCCTGGAGGACGCCGACGGGAACTGCCGCAAGGACAACTCGATCGACGCCCATCGCGTTCTCGAGGACTGGCAGGCTGCGACGATCGACCAGCTCCTGCAGGGCGTCGTCAGCTACGGGACCGGCAAGGCGGCGTACATCGCGGGGTTCCCCGTCGCCGGCAAGACCGGGACGACGGAGAACTACGGCGACGCGTGGTTCGTCGGCTTCACGCCCGACATCGTGACCGCCGTCTGGGTCGGCTATCCGGACGAGCTTCGCCCCATGCTGACCGAGTACCACGGCCGCCCGGTCGCCGGCGGCACCTATCCGGCACTGATCTGGAAGGCGTACATGGAGCAGGCACAGCCGTACCGGAACCCCGACGCGAGCTCGTTCCCGCAGCCGTCTCCGCCCTACGCCGCGCCCGCAAGCGTCGTCCGTCGCGACCAGACGCTCGAGCGCGACAACGGCAACTGCAGCGGCGCGACATCGGTGCAGCTCTTCTCGACGGCGCAGCTCGGCGTCGCCGCCTGCGCTCCCGGCTAGCGAAAGGGCCGGCTGAGGAATCTCGAGCCCCCGAGGCCGTAGCGCCACGGAAGCTCGACGGCTCTGGTGATGCCGATCCGCGGACCTGTGACGAGCTCGACCGGCCGCGGGCGCGGCCGGAGCTCGAACGGGGGCAGCTCGAGCGAGCGCCCGTCGTGGTCGCCGGTGATCGCGAGCGCCTGGCAGAGCCGGCCGGGGCCGGAGCAGAGAAGGCGGGCGTCATCGACGCCGCGGCGGTCGCGCATCGCGTCGAGGCCCTCGAGCGGCTCGAGCGCGCGGATCAGCACGGCGCTCGCGATGCCTTCGTCGCCGCAGACCGCGTTGAGGCACCAGTGGATGCCGTAGGAGCGGTAGACGTAGGCGTGGCCGGACGGGCCGAACATCGAGGCATTCCTGGGCGTGCGGCCGCGAAAGCCGTGCGCGGCCGGGTCGTCGTGGTCGTACACCTCCACCTCGACGATCCTGCCGCCGACGCCGTCGACGTACAGCTCGGCACCGACGAGCTCCGGCGCGACCGCGTGCACGCTCCGGGCGAAGTCCAGCGCGGGCGCCGCCCTCCCGCCCCGCGCCGCCGGCGCGCTCAGAAGTGGCTCTCCTCCTCCGGCGACCCGGCGGTCGCCTCGAGCAGCCGGCGCGCGCGACGGCCGAGGTCGACGACGTCGAAGCGGCCCTGCTCGGCGGCGTCCGCAACGCGGTGCGCGAGGTCGAGCGCGTCGTCGAGGAGCCGCGCGCTCTCTGCAGCCGGGTTCGCGCCCATCGCCGCGACGATCGCGCGCTCCGTGCGCGAGGCGACGATCGGCTCGGCGATGCCGTCGACCCAGACGCGCGTGCGAGCGCCGTGGCCCCGCTCGCCCGGCCCGAGCGGCTCGAGCGCGTAGATCTTGTCGGCACGCACGTACTTGCCGAAGCCGAGGAAGATCATCGTGGGAGGGCCGTCGGCCACGCGTCGATTATCGCCTCTCGGAGCGACCAGCGACGTGTCAGGCAGCCGCGAGCGCGACGCGCAGTGCCTCGACCACGCGCTCCTGGTCCTCACGCTCGAGCCGCGCATGGAACGGGATCGCCATCGTCCGCGCGCTGCAGTCCTCGCTCACCGGGCAGAGGCCCTCCGAGAAGCCGAACCGCTCGCGCATGTACGACTGCAGGTGGATCGACGGCAGGTACGGCGCGCACGCGATCCCCTCGGCGCCGAGGCGGGCCATCACGCCGTCGCGGTCGACGCCGCGCGGGAGCTTGACGCACGTAGACGAACCACGAGCGCTCATGCGTCTCGTCGTCGGCGAATCGGCGCCTCGACCTCGATCCCCGCGAGCAGCTCGTCGTAACGCGCGGCCACCTCGCGCCGCGCGGCCAGGATCCGGTCGAGCTTCTCGAGCTGCCCGATCCCGAGCGCGGCCGAGAGGTCGTCGAGCCGGTAGTTGAAGCCGAACCGCCCATGCTGCAGCCAGCTCGAGGTCTCGAGCCGCCCCTGGTTGCGCAGCGAGACGAGCAGCTCGTGCTCGTCCGCCGAGCCCGTCGTGACCGCGCCGCCCTCTCCCGTCGTCATCTGCTTGTTCGGGTAGAAGGCGAAGACCGCCGGATGGCCGTGCGAGCCGAGCAGCCGCCCCTTGTAGCGGGCGCCGAGCGCCTCGCAGGCGTCCTCGACGAGCGCGAGGCCGTGCCGCTCGCAGATCCCGAGCAGCTCGTCCAGCTCGCACGGGTAGCCGTAGATGTCGACCGCGACGATCGCCTTCGTCCGCGGCGTGACCGCCGCCTCGACCGCCTGCGGGTCGAGGTTGAACGTGCGCGAGTCGATGTCCGCGAACACCGGCGTCGCGCCCTCGTACATGGCGCAGTTCGCCGAGGCGACGAAGGAGTAGGGCGACGTGATCACCTCGTCGCCGGGCCCGACGCCCGCCAGGTGCATGCAGAGGTGCAGGCCGGCTGTGCCCGACGAGACCGCGGCGCAGTACGGCGCGCCGACGGCTTCCGCGAACATCTGCTCGAAGCGCGGCCCGGTCGGCCCGAGCGAGAGCCATCCCGAGCGGAGCACCTCGAGCACGAGCGCCTCGTCGCGCTCGTCGATCCAGGGCGCCGAGAGCGGGATCCGGCGGGTGGCCGTGCTCATTCCCGCCGGCTCACGCCGCGGGTGACGCGCTCGGGACGAGCTCGCGCCACTGCGACCAGCGGTCGCCGACGCCGCGGACCGTGTCGAGGTAGGCCTGCTGGAGCGCCTGCGTCACGGGGCCGACGCCGAGCTCGTGGTCGTCGACCGACCGCACCGGCGTCACCTCCGCCGCGGTGCCGCACATGAAGACCTCGTCGGCGAGGTACAGGTCGGAGCGGATCAGCGTCTTCTCGCGCACGACGTAGCCGAGGTCCTCGGCGATCTGGATGATCGAGTCGCGCGTGATCCCGTGCAGGATCCCGGTCGAGAGGTCGGGCGTGTAGAGCGTGCCGCGCTTGACCACGAAGATGGTCTCGCCCGGCCCGTCGGCGACGGTGCCCTCGGGCGTGAGCATGATCGCCTCGTCGTAGCCGGCGTTCTGCGCCTCGGTGACCGCGAGCATCGAGTTGAGGTAGACGCCCGGTCGCCTTGGACGCGTGCGGGATCACGTTCGGCGGGACGCGCTGCCAGCTCGAGATCTTGACGCGGATCCCGGTCTTGAGCGCCTCCTCGCCGAGGTAGGTGCCCCACGGCCACGCCATGATCGCCGTCGTCGACCGGGTTGCCCCGTCGCCGAGACGCCGAGCTCGCCGAAGCCGTAGAAGGCGATCGGCCGGATGTAGCACTCCTGCAGGGCGTTCGCGCCGAGCAGCTCGTTCGTCGCCGTCCGCAGGTCGTCGACCGAGTACGGGATCTCCATCCCGATCAGCTTCGCCGAGTCGTGCAGGCGCTGCATGTGGTCGGTGAGCCGGAAGACGGACGGGCCCTTGGGCGTGTCGTAGCAGCGGATGCCCTCGAACACGCCGGTGCCGTAGTGGAGGCCGTGGGCGCCTACGTGCACGCGCGCGTCGTCCCAGTCGACGAGCTCGCCGTTCATCCAGATCTTCTCCGTGGCCTGCACGATCGCCTCCTTCGACGGGTCGAGGAACTCTAGCGACGGGTTACGAGATCGGCCGTTCGTGCACGCGCGAGCCGCTCGAGGTCGACCGGCGAGAGCGCCGCCATGTGCGCGGGCGAGCCGGCGCCCACCCAGACGACGCCGTGCTGGAGGAGCGTCCGCTCCATCACGACCGTCGTGACATCCGTGCGGGAACGGCGCCACGGCGCCGGGCTCGAACCCGGTCGCCGTCGAGCACCTCGGCCGCACGCGCGACCCGGGCGGCCGACGCGCCGACCGCCTCGGCGACCTTCGCCTCGTCGGCGCGGCGGTCTCCGGGGACGAGCGCGAGGGCGTACTCGCCGTCGCACACGAAGACGAGTGACTTGACGATCTGCTCGAGCGAGCAGCCGGCGGCGCGCGCCGCCTCCTCCGCAGTCGGCGTGCCCTCGGGAAACTCGTGAATGGTGGCGTCGACCGCCGCCGCGCGCGAGAAACGACGAGACGCGCTGCACGGGCTCGGGCCACATCGGGCGGCTCCGCTCACGCGGGAACGGGCGACTCGTATGCCTCGAACGCCTGCGCGACGGCGACGCCGCGCTCGATCTCGGCGCCGAGCTCGGTCAGCGAGAGCTCGACGGCGGCGAGCGCGGCCGCGATGTCGAAGACGTCGAACCAGCCGATGTGGCCGATGCGGAAGATCTTCCCCTTGAGCGCGCCCTGTCCCGGCGCGAGCGTGACGCCGTGCGTGTCGCGCAGGTGGCGCAGGAGCGCGGTGGCGTCGATCCCCTCGGGCGCACGTGCGGCCGTGACCACGGCGGCCGTGTCGTCGTCGGGCGAGAACAGCTCGAGCCCCATCGCCTTGATCCCGGCGCGCGCCGCGCGGCCGAGGCGCACGTGCCGCTCGAACGCGGCGTCGAGCCCGTCGTCGAGGATCATCGCCGAGCGCCACGTCGAGGCCGCGGATCAGCGAGACGGCGGGCGTGAACGCCGAGTCGAACGCCTCCTGCGCCTTCCGCGCCGCGCGCCAGTCGAAGTAGAAGCTCCGCGACGGCGGCAGGCGGTCCCACAGCGGGTCGGCGACGCTCGCCATCGCCAGGCCCGGTGGGCACATGAGCGCCTTCTGCGAGCCGGAGACGACGACGTCGACGGACCACGCGTCGGTCTCGAGCGGGACAGCGCCGAGCGAGGAGACGGCGTCGACCACGAGCACCGCGTCGCCGACGGCGGCCTTGAGCGCCTGCACGTCGGCGACGACGCCGGTCGAGGTCTCGGACTGCGTGCAGAACACGAGCTCCGGCCCCGCTCTCGGCGACCGCAGCGCCGACCTCGCTCCGGAACGGGGACCTCGCCCCAGCCGTAGTCGATCCGCTGCACGTCGAGCCCGTGGTGCTTGCAGATCGCGACCCATCGCTCGCCGAACGCGCCCGCCACGACGACCGCGACGCGGTCGCCCGGTCCGGCGAGGTTCGTGACCGCGGACTCCATCGCGCCGGTTCCGGAGGCGCTGAAGAGCAGCACCTGGCTCTCGGTGCGGAACACGGCCTGAAGGCGGACGAGAGTGCGCTCGTAGACCTCGCGGAAGTCGACGCCGCGGTGGTGCACCATCGGCTCCGCCATGGCGGCCAGCACCTCGGGCGGTACCGGCGTCGGGCCGGGCGTGAACAGGTAGCGCTTCTCCATCAGCGCAGGCTAGCGGGACACCCGGAGGCGAGCGGCGCGGCACCCGCGAACGGCGCCGGCGGTACGCACGCCCAACCCGAGCTCAGTACAGCGAGTCGGGCTTGTGCTTGTGCTCTTCCTCACGCCACTGCTCCTGGTACGCCTCAGCCGCGGCGAACTCCTCCTCGTTACGCAGGAGCGCCGCCTCGTCCTCCCCCGGCGGATGCTCGGCGGAGGCGGTCGAGCGGCGCGTGGCGAGGTACGCCCCGACGAGCACGAACGCCGCGACGGCGAACGCGATGACCCCGAAGTACATCCGCTCACCCTAGTGCAAGGACTACGGCTTCAGCGCGCGGGTGTCGACGACCTCGAAGTCGGCGCCGGTGACGCGGCCGAGTGCGTGCAGGTCGTCGTTGTCCCAACGCGCGTCGGGGGCGCCGGTGACGTAGAGGCTCGAGCCGTTGTCGGCGAGGATCATCCCGTAGCGCTTCAGGGCGGTGAGCACCACGCGTGCCTGCGGCGGGAAGCCGGCGAGCGGGAAGTCGGCGCGGAGCCGGAGCCGCAGGCCCATCGGCGGCAGGGTCGGATCCGTCCGGTCGCTCGCGTGGTGGCGCGCCGGGTACACGTAGGCGCGCCGGGTCTGGTCCGCCGTGAAGCGGAGCGCGTGGTCGATGCGCCCCCTTGCCACCTCGTCGAAGCGCGCCAGGCCAGGCAGGATCGGCAGGCCGGCGGCATCCGCCGAGGTCCAGCCGGCTGGCCGCAGGCGGTTCGAGCGCAGGTTCCAGATCGCGCCTGAGCCGGCACGCCAGGCGCCGCCCTTCCCGCGCTCGAGTGCGTAGAGCTCGTAGAGCGTGCAGCGGTCGCGGTCCACGATCAGGGCGTGCCGGTCGCTGCCGCCCTCGATCGCGACCTTCGGCGGGATCGGGTATGGGCCCTTGTCGCTTTCGTCCGCGTACTCGAACGCGACGCGCACCTTCTTCTGCGCGGCGCCGACCACCGTGATCGGGATCCCGATTCGCGCACCGTTCCACCGGCCGGAGCCGAAGTCCGCGTGCAGACCTGTACCGACGCCGATCGAGCGGACCAGAGCCGCCGAGTCGGCCGCGACCGGCAGGCGATCGACGCGCGCGTTCCACGGGTTGTCGCGCGGGAAGACCGGGCACCGCGGAGCCTGCGGGAGCGGCAGCCCGTGCGCCGGCCCGATCGCACCGGCGACGGCGAGCGCGGCCAGCACCGCAACGACCGACGCCCTCAGGGCCCGCTCGCTCCCTCGGCGGGCGCCCGCAGGCCCGCGTTCGCCGCCGCGACGCGCTCGCGCCGCGCCTTCGTCAGCTCCTGGACGAAGATCTGGATCGTCGCCGCGAGCGGAACGGCGGTGAGCGCGCCGAGCACGCCGAGCAGGGAACCGAACAGGGTCACGGCGACGATGATGAAGAACCCCGAGAGGTTCACGGCCTTGCCCTGGATCTTCGGTGTGAGGACGTTGTTCTCGATCTGCTGGTAGACGAGCACGACGACCAGCATCACGATCGCCGCCGCCAGGCCTTCCTCGGCCCAGATCGTCGGCACCAGGATGAAGCCGGCGATGGTCGCGCCGATGTTCGGGATCATGTCCAGCAGTCCGGCGATCACGCCGAGCCCGATGGCGTAGCTCGACCCGAGCAGCCAGGCGGTGACGCCCTGCGTCGTGCCAGCGATCGTCGCGATCACGACCAGGCCGATCGCCCAGCGCGAGATCGAGGCGGTCACCTGCTCCCACACGCCCAGCCAGCGCTCGTCCTCGCCGGGCATGAGCACGCTCGCGAGCGCGGCCTTGAGCCGGCCGATGTCGGTCAGCAGGAAGAGGCAGATGAAGATGATCGTGAAGCCGGCGAGGAAGACCCCGAAGAAGGTGCCTGCCACGCCGAGCACCGACGAGATCGCATCCGGCACGGACACCGAGACCCTCTCGGCGCCGGCCTGCACGTTCTCGGCGGTGCCGCTGTCGCCGAGCCAGGACAGGCCACCGGCGTCGCGCAGCGACTGGACGGTCGCCGGCAGCCCCTGCAGGAAGTCGCGCACGCCGCCGACGAGCGGGACGAGCAGGAGCAACGCGAGGAGCGTCACCGCGACCGCGGCCCCGAGCACGGTCACCGTCGCCGCGAGGCCCCGGGACATGCCGGTCTTCGCGATCACGAAGCGCACCGGGTACTCGAACACGAGCGCCAGGAAGATGCCGATGAAGACGATCAGGAACGTGTCGCCGATCGACCTGAATGCGGAAACCACCCCCACCGTGGCGACGACGATCAGCACCGTCCTCATCGGAAGGACGAGCTCGACGCGCTTCGCGTCGCGAACCTTCTCGAGGGCCGACATCGGCCCCGAGAATACGCCCGGCGGCGGTCGGAGCCCGCGTCGCCCCGGCCGCCCGGCGCCGCTACTCGACGGGCTCCTGGTAGAGGCCGAGCACGTTTCCCGCCGGGTCGCGGAACCGCGCCGTGATCTCGGGCGCGTCGACGCCGATCGGCTGCACGATCTCGCCGCCGTGCGCCACCACCGACTCCACGGCCGCGGCGGCGTCGTCGACCCAGATGTAGACGAGCAGCCCGGGCCCGGCGGCGGGTGGTCGGTCGGTCACCCAGGCGCCGCTGACCTCTCCCGTCGTGTCGTCGAAGGCGAGCGCCCCGTCACCGCGCCGCCTCGTCAGCCAGCCGAACACGTTCGCGTAGAAATCGGCCGAGCGCTCGACGTCGTTCGTCGGCAGCTCGAGGTAGCAGATCTTGCCGTGTTCCAGGGTGGGCATCGAGCGCTCCTTTCGCGGTTCCTGCAAGCCTCGCGCACCGGGCCGGTTGCGGCAAGCACCGGCTTGTCCCGACACCTCGGCGGGCGTAGGTTCTCGGCTCCCGGCAACCGACGCGAAAGAGGTGCGAACGATGGAGGAGCGAACGATCCATCCGGACGAAGGCAGGTCGCTGTGATCGAAAAGCTCACCGACATGCCGGCGGGCGCGCTCGGCTTCGAGGCCGTCGGCGAGGTCGAGGTCGAGGACTACCGCAACGTGCTCCTCCCGGCGATCGAGGCCGCGATCGCCGAGCACGGGAAGGTGCGCATCCTCTACCTGCTGGGCGAGCGCTTCACCGGCTACTCCGCAGGTGCGGCGGTGCAGGACGCGAAGCTCGGCGTCCAGCACTTCACCGCATGGGAGCGCTGCGCTGTCGTGTCCGACACCGACTGGATCCGGCATGCCGTCTCGGCCTTCGGGTGGATGCTTCCGGGCAAGGTCGAGACCTTCCGCCTCGCCGAGCTCGAGCGAGCGAGGGAGTGGGTCGCCGCAGACGACTGACCGGGCGGGTTACGGCAGGTCGATCCGGTCGCCGCGGAGCTGCTCCCGCCGCGCCGCCCGCTCGGAGGCGAGGAACGCCTCCATCGTCTCGCGCATCGTCGCGCCTTCGTGGGCCCAGATCACCGGGTGGATCAGGAGGTGCAGCCAGTCGAGCTCGCCGCGCTCGAGCTCGGGATGCGGGCAGCGGTTCTCGCGCCCGCGGTAGGTCCAGTGCTGATTCGAGTCGGAGCGGAAGCGCTCGGGGTCGTACCACGGCGGGCTCATCGCGTTCACGGCGCCGTCGACCGGTTCGGTCAGATAGTCGAGGTCGGGGTTGTGCCAGGCGACCGCGGCTTCGAAGCGCTCGTCCAGGTCGACGTGCGGCCAGACGGCGTGGTGCGCGACGCGCCCGCCCAGCTCGCGCAGCCGCGCGATCGCCTGCTCGCCCTCCTGCGAGGCGAGGTTGTAGAACACCGAGCGCGTCATCAGGAACCACGTCGACCACGCGCCCGCCGCGGCCTCGACCTCTGCCATCCTCACGGCGGCGCGCAGGGAGAGGTCGACGTCATGGCGGATGATCAGATCGCCCGGATCGGGCTCGCGGTCGAAGCCGGCAAAGCGGTAGCCGCCTGCCTTCGCCGCCTCGAGCAGCCGCCGGTAGTGGGCGAGCGAGAAGTCGCAGGGCTGCTCCTCCGCGGCGGTCAAGAGACGGCCTCGACCTCGATCTCGACGAGCGCCGCGGCGGCGTCCGCGCGCGCGAGCGCCTCGTCCCTCGTCTCGCCGAGCGCGATCACGTAGCCGCGCCGGTCGGAGATGACGCTGACCGGGCGGATCTCCTCGCCGACGACCGGGTAGAGGTCGGCCGCCACGACGCCCGGCGAGGCGAGCACCGGCTCGAGCGGCCCGATCCGCGTCACGCGCCCGACCGGCAGCACGCCCGGCTCGGCGGTCAGGAAGCGGATCGCCACCGGCCGGCGGAATCGCTCCCGCACGAGCTCGGCGGGCAGGTCCTCGCCGACCGCGAGCCGGAGCTGCACCTCGAGCAGGTCGATCCCGAGGGCGTGCTCGATCAGCTCGGCCATCATCCCGCCGATCCGCGCGGCGCACTCGACGACGACGACGCGGCCGTCCGGCGTCGCAAGCAGCTGCGGGAACGCGACGCCCGTCTCGAGCCCGAGCGCGCGCGACCGCGGCCAGCGCGACGCGCTCGGTCTCGACGAGCCGCTCACCGTCCACGGTCGGCGGGTAGAGGTGGATCCAGCTGACGCCGAAGCTCGGGCCCGGCGGCTGGATCCGGTCGCAGAAGGTGATCAGGAGTGGCTCGCCGCCTGCGGACGACCACGATCCCGTTCATCTCGACGCCGTCGACGAACTCCTCCAGGATCGCCTCGTTCGCCGGCGAGACGGCGAGCGCCTCGGGCAGGCCCGCGACGACCTCGTCGAGCGAGTCGACCCGGGACACGCCGAACTGCCCGCTCCCCGCGGCCGGCTTGAGCACGGCCGGGAACCCGACCTCGAGGCCCGCGCGCGGCGCCTCGGCCGCCGTGCGGAGCGTCGTGAAGCGCGGTTGGGGCACGCCCTCGGCCGCGAGACGCGCGCGCATCGCCGGCTTGTTCGTCATCAGGTGGGCGGTCTCGACGCCGATCCCCGGAACGCCCAACGCGTCGGCGAGCCGGGCGATCACCGGGACGGCGCGCTCTGCCTGCACCGTCGTGACGCCGTCGATCTCGAGGTCGGCGATGCTCGCGAGCACGGCGTCGGCGTCCGAGAAGTCGACCACGCGCGCGACGTCCGTGAACTCGAAGCCGGGCGCGTCGATGTTGCGATCGACGGCGACGACGCGCATGCCGAGCGCCTTGGCCCGACGGATCACGGCGCGCTGGTAGCGACCGGCGCCAACGATGAGGACGGTCCTGGACGTCGTGCGATGCTAGTCACTCGCCGCCGCCGGACGAGGCGGTGACGCTGGCGAGCTACCCGGCCTCCGGCTCGCCGCGCTCCTCGCACTCGAGGCAGATCCAGTCGCCGTCGGGCTTGTCGTGCGCGCTGAGCGTCGCAGGCACCATCGTCACGCCACACGTCGGGCAGATCGGCGGGCGGTCGTCGTCCACCTCTGCAGTATGCGGCCGCGCCGGAAGCCCTCGCGGCTGCGACACTCGGGCGGACGGCGCGACCGTCCCGAGCGTGCCGGCCGATGAGTTCGAGCGGGCCGGACGGTCCAAGCACCACCGGCACCATTCGGCGCCGCGACACCCGAGGAGGCCAGGCATGAGCAAGGTCACGGTAGAGATCACGATGTCGCTCGACGGCTTCGTCGCGGGCCCGAACCAGACGCTCGAGGAGCCGCTGGGCGCCGGTGGCGGCGATCTTCATCAGTGGGCGTTCGCGGCGGCGTCGTGGCGCGAGGCGCACGGCCTGTCCGGCGGCGAGACGAACGCGGACTCCGACGTCATCGACGAGGCGCTGGAGCGGACCGGCGCCACGATCATGGGCCGCCGGATGTTCAGCGGCGGCGCCGGCCCGTGGGAGGACGACCCGAACCCGGACGCCTGGTGGGGCGACGAGCCGCCCTTCCGCCACCCGGTATTCGTCCTCACCCACCACGCCCGCGAGGCGGTGACGAAGCAAGGCGGAACGACGTTCACGTTCGTCACGGGCGGGATCGAGGCGGCGCTCGAGCAGGCGCGGGCGGCTGCCGGAGACAGGGACGTCGCCGTCGCCGGCGGCGCGAGCGCGGTCCAGCAGTACCTCGCGGGGGGGCTGCTCGACGAGTTGCAGCTCCACGTCGTTCCGCTCCTGCTGGGAGACGGCGTGCGCCTCTTCGACGGCCTCGGTACCGATCCGCCCGAGCTCGAGCAGACGCGGGTGATCGCCTCGCCGACCGTCACCCACCTCCGCTACCGCGTGGTGAAGTAGCCCGTTCGAACGCGGACCTACGCCTCGACGAGCATCACCAGCGACTCGGGCACGACGCCGTCATGGGCCATCGCCTCCGCGGCCGCCGGTGTCTGCATTGCGGCCGCCAGTGCATCCATGTCCGGCACATCCATGAGCACTCCAACTCGGGTCGAGTTGGACGGATCCACGAAGGTCCGGATGTTCGTGACCCCGAGCGGGCCGAAGAACTCTTCGCGCTTCGGCGAAGCAAGCCAGTGATCCTTGTCCTTCACGTCGTGATAACCGATTACGGTCGGCATGGCGACTCCTTCGTCTAGTGGACAGATTCGGTGACCCCGAGCCGGTTGCGGGATCGTACGCTCAGCGTGAGCCGGGCTCCGTCTGGCTAGGCGGCGATACACATCGGCTTCGGGACCGGCTGACGAGGCGGCGACGGGACCGGGAGCGCCGGCGCTTTCGCGAGCGGCGCGATCGTCTTGCTGATCGAGAGCGACTGGACACCCTTGACGCCGATCCTCACCCTGGCTGCGAGCGGCGGCTTGGGACCGAACGTGGTCGTCTCCGTCGCCCGGGCTCCCGGAACCCACGTGTATGTGAAGCTGACGACCGGTGTGGCGGCGCGCTTGCCGAGCCGGAGGAAGTGCGCGCCGCCGTAGTTGAACAGATAGGTGCCGCCGGTTCCGAGTGGGGACGCGGTGGGCTCCGACTTCCGCCAGCAGCGGGTCGTCGCCGAGTAGACGAGGCCGCCGGCCATCAGCACCCGCACAGTCCGAACGCCGCGCGCGCGCAGCTTCGCGAGGTACGCGACGATCTTCCCGCCGCTCAGGCGAACGAGGATCGTCGCGGTCGCCGGCACGTATCCAGCCTTGGGCTGATTTCCCCACGAGTAGTCGACGGACGTCCCCGGGCCACGGCGCACGAAGAAGTAGCCAGTCTCCACGATCTTCGCGCCGCGCAGGCTCGCGTACGCGCGCACCTTCTTCCCGTAGAAGCCGATCGCCTTCGTCTCTCCCGTCGGCGGCCGGGACGCGCCCACCGTCGATGCGAGCCCGCCAGCAGCGAAAACAGCCGCGGCGAACACGACCACCCAACTGCCCCGTGAGCTGCCGGCACCCACCCGCCCAGGCTAGCAACGCCTCTGGCCGAGTCAGGCGTCGAGCTTCTCGCGCAGCCGCTCGCTGACGACGCGCGCGTCGGCCGTGCCGCCGGTCTCCTTCATGACCTGGCCGACGAAGAAACCGAGCAGGCCGTGCTTGCCGGCGCGGTACTGCTCGACCTGGCCCGCGTTGGCGGTCGATGACGGCGTCGATCACCGGGTCGAGCTCGCCCACGTCGCTGACCGCCTTCTGCGCCAGGTACGGCTCGGCGCTGAAGAGGTCGTCGCCGACGTGCACGAGCGCCTCGTCGAACGCCGCTCGCGGGATCTCGGCGCGCGCGTTCACGAGCTTTGCGAGCTGCGCCGGGCTCACCCGCTCCGGGTCGACGCCCGTGGCGACGAACGCGTTCGCGAGCACGTTCGCAGTCTCCTTCGGGTCGGCGCCCTCGGCGACGACTGCCGACCACAGCCGGTCGAGGCCCCCCGTGACGAGCACGTCGGCGTCGTAGAAGGAGAGCGTCTCGGCGATCCGCCGGATCCGGGCGGCCGGCAGCTCGCCGATCGCGGCGCGGAGCAGCTCGACCAGATCCTCGGGCGGGTGCACCGGCACGAGGTCGGGCTCGGGGAAGTAGCGGTAGTCCTCGGCCTCCTCCTTGGAGCGGAGCGGCGGCGAGTCCTCGGCGGTCGGGTCGAAGTGCAGCGTCTCCTGCTGCACCTCGCCGCCCGCCTCGTAGATGCCGATCTGGCGGGCGATCTCGCGCTCGATGCCCTTGGCGGCGAAGTTGAACGAGTTCATGTTCTTCAGCTCGGTGCGCGTGCGCAGCTCGGCCGAGCCGACCGGACGGACGGAGACGTTGACGTCGAAGCGCATCGATCCGTTCTCGAGCTCCGCGTCGGAGAGGCCGAGCTCGACCACCGTCTGGCGCAGCAGCTGCAGGAAGCGCTTGGCGACGTCGGCCGAGTGGATGTCGGGCGCGGTCACGATCTCGAGCAGCGGCGTGCCGCCGCGGTTGAAGTCGACGAGCGTCGCGGTGGCGCCGTGGATCCGGCCGGACGCGGCGACGTGGACGTTCTTCGCCGCGTCCTCCTCGAGGTGCGCGCGGACGATTCCGACCTCCACCTCGCCGTCGGCCGTCGGCACCGTCAGGCGGCCGTCCGCGCACAGCGGCTCGTCGTACTGGGAGATCTGGTACGCCTTCGGCAGGTCGGGATAGAAGTAGTTCTTGCGGTGGAAGACGGCCCGGTCGGCGATCGTGCAGTCGAGCGCGAGACCGAGCTTGATCGTCTCCTCGATCGCGCGGCGGTTCGGGACGGGCAGCGCGCCGGGGAAGGCGAGGCAGACCGGGCAGACCTGTGTGTTGGGGTCGCCGCCGAAGCCGTTCGCACAGCGGCAGAACATCTTCGTGTTCGTCTTGAGCTGGACGTGGATCTCCAGCCCGATGACAGGTTCCCAGGTCGTGGCCGCGGTCAGGTTCACCGCAGCCGCTCCGGGACGGGGTCGAAGCCGATCGCCTGCTCGAGCGCGTGCGCGACGCGGTAGAGCGTGTTCTCGGAGAACTGCGGGCCGATCAGCTGGAGGCCGACAGGCAGGCCGTCCGAGAGGCCGCACGGCATCGAGAGGCTCGGCAGGCCGGCCATGTTCGACGGGATCGTGAGCACGTCGGTCAGGTACATCGCGAGCGGGTCGGCCGCCTTCTCGCCGAGCGGGAACGCGGTCGTCGGGGACGTCGGCGAGACGAGCAGGTCGAAGCGCTCGAACAGCCGCGTCGTGCTCGCGCTTGATCAGCGTGCGCACCTTCTGCGCCGAGGCGTAGTAGGCGTCGTAGTAGCCCGACGAAAGGGCGTAGGTGCCGAGCATGATCCGCCGCTTGGGCTCGTCGCCGAAGCCGTCGTGGCGCGTGCGCATCACCATCTCGCGGAAGTCGCTCGCCGTCGGTGCGGAGGCCGTAGCGGACGCCGTCGTAGCGGGCGAGGTTCGCCGAGGCCTCGGACGGGGCGATCAGGTAGTAGCAGGCGAGCCCGTAGTCGACCGAGAGCGGCAGCTCGCACTCGCCGAGCTCGGCGCCGAGCGCCTCCGCCTGGGCGATCGCCGCGTCGACCGCGGCCTTGACGCCGGGCTCGATCCCCTCGAGCCTCGTTCAGCTGGCGCGGCACTCCGATGCGGACGCCCTTCAGGTCGTCGCCCTCCGGGAGCACGACCGGCGGCACGTCGACGGTGGTCGAGTCGTGCTCGTCGAGGCCGCTGATGATGCGATAGAGCAGCGCGTTGTCGCGGACGGTGCGGCTGACCGGGCCGACCTGGTCGAGGCTCGAGGCGAAGGCGACGATGCCGTAGCGCGAGACAGTGCCGTAGGTCGGCCGCAGCCCGACGTTGCCGCAGAACGCGGACGGCAGCTTGATCGAGCCGCCGGTGTCGGAGCCGAGCGCCCACGGGGCGAACCCGGCCGCGACCGCCGCCGCCGAGCCGCCGCCGGAGCCGCCCGGCACGCGAGTCGGGTCCCACGGGTTTCGCGTCGGGCCGTAGGCGGAGTTCTCGGTCGAGGAGCCCATCGCGAACTCGTCGGTGTTCGTCTTGCCGAGCACGCGGCATCGAACGCCGCCTTGCAGCGCGCGGCGACGGTGGCGTCGAACACCGGCACGTAGTTCTCGAGGATCTTCGAGCCGGCGGTCGTGCGGATGCCCTTGGTCGAGATCACGTCCTTGAGCGCGATCGGCACGCCGTCGCCGTCGTGCTCGTCGGCCAGCGTGAGGAACGCGTGCAGCTCGCCGTCGCGGGCGTCGATCGCGGCGCGGTAGGCGTCCCAGAGCTCGCGCGAGCTGGCCTCGCCGCTGTCGATCAGCTCGAGCGCCTCCTCGGCCGTGAGCCGGAGCGTGTCGATCCCGGCCGCGCTCACGCCGAAGCGCCTTCCCGACGGTCAGCTGCATCCGTCCGTGCAGGGCGCCCGGCCGGGCCCACGCGAGCGCTCCGGACCTCGCCGGCCGGCAGAGCACGGCACGCGCCCGAGTCCCCACGTGCCCCCAGGGGGGCGGTGTCCCCCCTGCCGGAAGCGTCGCACAGAACCTGTGACGTGTCTGTGCCGGATGTGTGCCGAATCTGTGCCATTT
Source organism: uncultured Actinomycetota bacterium (assembly GCA_963797465.1). Lineage (GTDB taxonomy): Bacteria > Actinomycetota > Thermoleophilia > Gaiellales > Gaiellaceae > PALSA-600. Next base: position 736,351 of record CAWCPD010000001.1, read on the forward strand.
CCTGGGCGTGGCGCTCGCGGCGGTTGCAGGCGTCCGGACGCGTCAGGCGGGCGGGGTGCGGAAGTGGTCGTCGTCGCGGTCGGGAGCGTTCGCGAACGCCTCGTCGAGCGTGAGCGACACGTGCGGCTCGTCTTCGGCCCACGCGTTGGCGATCTCGAGCGGGTGCGAGGTCGGCGGGACGTCGGTCAGGTCGAGCTCGGACACCTTCGAGACGGCCTCGAGGATCGCCGAGAGCTGCTCCTGGAAGCGCGCCACTTCGTCGTCGGACAGCTCGAGCCGCGCGAGCCGCGCGACGTGCAGCACCTCTTCCCGTGTGATCGCCATGACGTGATCCTCGCAGAATCGTCCTGCGTCCCCGGCCGCCTGCGCCGCGGCGCCGCCGCGCACACGAAGGGCCCCTCCCGGAGCCCTCCGACGAACCTGTCTCGAAGAGGACGCTAGATCGCCTGAACGTTCGCTGCCTGCAGGCCCTTGTCGCCCTGCACGACCTCGAAGGACACGCGCTGACCCTCGCTCAGCGACTTGTACCCCTCCATCGTGATCGCCGAGAAGTGGACGAAAACGTCATCCCCTCCCTCGCGCTCGATGAAGCCGAAGCCCTTCTCGTTCGAGAACCACTTGACGGTGCCTTCTGCCAACGACCTACTCCTTGCTGAGATGAAACGTCCGTCGAGGCGACGGGCGCGAAGCGGCCGCACAATACCACCGCCCGAAGGAGATGTGAACTGTCTGTTAACGCCTGCGTGCCTGCGCGCAGCGGAGCGCGTTCGCGAGCAGACAAGCGATCGTCATCGGGCCGACGCCTCCGGGCACCGGCGTCAGGTGCCCGGCGACTTCGGCCACGCCGGGGTCGACGTCGCCGACGAGGCCAGCGGCGGTGCTGTTGATCCCGACGTCGATCACGGCCACCCCCGGCTTCACCATCGCCGGGGTGATCAGCCCGCGTCGGCCGACGGCCGCCACGATGACATCGGCGCCCGCGGTGTGCTCCACGAGGTCGCGGGTGCGCGAATGGCAGACCGTCACGGTGGCGTGCCGCTGCAGGAACAGGTGGACGAGGGGCTTGCCGACGCGGTCGCTGCGACCGACGATCGTGGCGCGGGCGCCCTCGAGCGGGACGTCGTACTCGTCGAGCAGCCGCATCACGCCGACCGCCGTCGCCGGGACGAGCGACGGCCTGCCGCGATACAGGAGCCCTGCGTTCAGCGCCGTGAAGCCGTCGACGTCCTTGGTCGGCGCTACCGCCTCGGTGGCGCGGATCTCGTCGATCTGCGCCGGCAGCGGCGTCTGCACCAGCACCGCGTCGATGGCGTCGTCCTCGTTCAGCTCTGCGATCACCGCGAGGAGCTCCGCCTCGGTCGTCTCGGCCGGCAAGCGCCGGTCGACCGGCCGGATCCCGGCCTCCTCTGCGGCCGTGTGCTTGAGCCTGATGTAGACCTCGGAGGCCGGGTCGTCGCCTACGAGCACCGTCGCGAGGCCGACGTGGCCGAACGCGCGGACCTGTGCGGCCACCTCGACGCGAACGCGCTGCGCCAGCGCCTTCCCGTCCATGAGGGTCGCGGTCATCGGTGAGCGAACCTATACGTTCTCGCGCATGCGACGGTCGGGTGGAGCGTGATCGCGCTCATCTTCAGCTACGAGGCATCCGACACCGGCGAGTTCGAGCGCGTGTACGGCCCCGAGGGCGACTGGGTAGCGTTCTTCCGGCGCGGGCGTGGGTACGTCGGCACGGAGCTCCTGCGCGACCTCGAGCTGCCGGGCCGGTATGTCGTGATCGACCGCTGGGAGTCCGCCGAGGCCTACGACGCGTTCGTCGGCGCGAACCGCGACGAGTACATGCGGCTCGTCGACGAGACCGCCTTTCTCCACCAGCAGGAGCTGCGACTCGGGACGTTCGACGGCGTCTGGTGAGAGCCCAGCTGAGGTCGGCAAGGTCGTCGACTACACGACCCGTGCCGTCGACACGGCGCCGAAACACGCCTCGGTGCTCGTGTGTGCGTGGTCGGCTACGAGAACGATCCGCGCCCGCGACTACCAGCCGCGCGTCTCGAGCAGCTCGGTCGGGTCGAGCGTCTGCGTCGAGATGCCGACCATCGGCTCGCCGAGACCGGCCGAGACCCGCGCAAGCACGTCGGCGTCGAGGTAATGCGTCGTCGCCTCGACGATCGCACGTGCGCGCTTCTCCGGATCGCCCGACTTGAAGATCCCCGAGCCCACGAACACGCCGTCGGCGCCGAGCTGCATGCAGAGCGCCGCGTCCGCGGGAGTCGCGATGCCACCGGCGGTGAAGGTCACGACCGGCAGCCTCCCGTTCGCGGCCACCCACTGGACGAGCTCGACCGGAGCGCGCAGCTGCTTCGCCTCGGCGTAGAGCTCCTCGCCGCGCAGCGACTGCAGCCGCCGGATCCCGCCGAACACGGCCCGCATGTGCGTGACCGCGTTGACGATGTCGCCGGTGCCGGCCTCGCCCTTTGTGCGGATCATCGCGGCGCCCTCGGCGATCCGGCGCAGCGCCTCGCCGAGGTTCGTCGCACCGCAGACGAACGGCACCGTGAAGTCCCACTTGTCCACGTGATGCTCGAGGTCGGCCGGCGTCAGCACCTCGGACTCGTCGATGTAGTCGATCTCGAGCGACTGGAGGATCTGCGCCTCCGCGAAATGCCCGATCCGGCACTTGGCCATCACGGGGATCGAGACCGTCTCCTGGATCGCGGTGATCATCTCGGGGTCGGACATGCGCGCGACGCCGCCCTGCGCCCGGATGTCGGCGGGCACGCGCTCGAGCGCCATCACCGCGACCGCGCCGGCCTCCTCGGCGATCTTCGCCTGGCTCGCGTCGACGACGTCCATGATCACGCCGCCCTTGAGCATCTCGGCGAGGCCGCTCTTCACGCGCATGGTGCCGGTCTCGTGCATCGGCGCCATGCTAGATGCTCAACGGTTGGCGAGGGCCCGACGCGCTACGGGTTGCCGAGCTCGTCTTCCTCGGCGAAGACGACGGTGCCGTTGCCGCTCGCTTCGGCCGCGGGCTCCGGACCGTCCTCGGCCTCCGCTGCCTCGGCGTCGGTCTCCGCCTCGGCGGCGTCCCCGGCTGCGTCCTCGGCCTCCTCCTCCTCGGGCTCGACCGGCAGCACATTGGGCGTCTCAGCGGTCATGTACTTGCGCTCGCCATCCTCGAGCTCGGCCACGATCACCGGACGGCGGTCGTCGCCGATGATCAGCTCGTAGCTGTCGACGACCGTGGCCGGCACGTGGTTCTCTCCGCTCTCGTCAGGAGAGATGAGCACCTTGTCGCCCACGCTGTACCGCCTCTTGGCCATGCCGGGAGTATGGCAAAGGGCCAGCGCCCGCCCCGTTCCTACGCGACGACCGTGCCTACCCGCCGACGATGGACAGATGGCGCTCGGGCCTCGGCGTCTCCGAGAGCTCGTCGAGCAGCGCACGGACGACGACCGGGTCGAACTGGGTGCCCGAGCAGCGCAGGATCTCCTCGCGCGCCTCGACCTCGGTGAGCGCCGGGCTGTACGGGCGTGCGTTCGTGATCGCGTCCCACGCGTCGGCGACGAAGATGATCCGTGAGCCGAGCGGGATGCGCTCGCCCGCGAGCCGCGACTGGCCTGCGCCGTCCCAGCGCTCGTGCTGGTGTAGGACCCACGTCGGCACCGGCTCGATGTCGAGCGCGAGCAGCATGCCGTGGCCGATCCCGGAGTGCCGTTCCAGGATCTGCCGCTCGCGTCGCTTGAGCGGACGCGGCTTGCGCAGGATCTCCTCCGGGACGGCGAGCTTGCCGATGTCGTGCAGCCTGCCCGCGAGCCGGATCAGCTCGATCTCCTCCTCGGGCAGTGCAAGCCGCGTGCCGATGAGCGCGGCCAGGTCTCCGACTCGGGTCGAGTGGCTTCCCTCGAACGCGTCGCGCGCGTCGACCGCGGATGCGAGCGCCGCGGCAGCCTGCAGGCGTGCTGCGCGGTCCGGAGCGCGGGTGAGCCGCCGCAGCTGAGTCACGGCCGGCATGTCGGGGCGGTAGACGCAGACGCGGTTCTTGCCCTCACCCTTCGCCCAGTACAGCGCGATGTCGGCGACGCGGACGAGCGCGTTCCGATCGTCGCTGTGATCCGGGTACGTGGCGACCCCGGCGGACATGTTGAGCGGGCCCTGCTCCCAGCCTTCGACCGAGACAGCGCGAACGACATCCGCGGCAGCCGCCGCTGCGGGCTCTGCGCGCTCGCACGGGAACACGACGGCGAATTCGTCGCCGCCGAGCCTGAACGCCTCGCCGAGCTGGCGAAGCTGGACCGCGACGTGGGCGAGCACCCGGTCGCCCGCCGGATGGCCGTAGCGGTCGTTGATCTGCTTGAAGTCGTCGAGGTCGAAGAGGCAAACCGTCAGCGGAGCTCCGGTGGCCGCCGCCTCCTCCAGCAGGATCTGCAGACGCTCCTGGAAGTGGCGGTGGTTGCCGAGCCCGGTGAGCGGGTCGGTGAGCGCGAGACGCATCGCGCGGAGGGCGTTGTGGGTCGCCCGCTGGTGGAGCGCGACCGCGACGAGCGGCCCCGCAAGGACGAGCGCGAGAGCCGGCGACTGCGTCCACAGGACGACGAGCGCGAGGCTGACCGACGCCATGATCGCGAAGGTCGCGGCGGTCGTGAACGCAGCGGAGCGGAGCACCGGCAGGAACGCCTGGCGCGACGAGCGCGCGAGGATCGCAGCGATCAACAGGACGTCGACGGCATAGAAGGCGGTCGCGCCCGCGAGCACCTCGAACAGAAGCCGGGTGGTCACGTGCTCCTTGGTCGAGAACGGCGACATCGCCGCTCCGGCGGCGGCTGCGGCGAGGGCGAAGACGGCTCCGTTGTAGTAGAGCTTCACGCGCGGGCGGCGCTCCACGATCTCGAGCGTGACGCGCGTCAGGACTGCCACGGCGACCGCTGCCTTCCACCCGTAGAGCACGCCGGCGCCGAGGATGAACACGGTCGACAGCGAGAGCCGCCCACCGGGCAGGTTCTCGACCGGGACGGGGAAGACCTCGCAGAAGAGCGCGGCCGCAAGGAGCGCCGTGGCGCCGGCGAACGTCACGGGCGACGGCGGAGACCCGGTCGTCTGCCACACCGCCACCGCCACGACCGCGAACCCGGCGAGCACGACGGGAAGAATGACCGGGAGGAGGTAGCGGGTCTCGCGCGAGATCAGCCCGCTCCCATTCCCCTCCCCGGTCTCGCATTCCGGCCGACTGGCCGGAACGCGTGCACTTGTCATCCCAAGCCTTCTACCAGTGGAGGCCGGAAAGGCCTTCGATGCTTCCGCCGAACGACACAGCCCCGAACATGCCGCCGAAGACCGCGACCGCGAGAGCGATCATCACCACAACCAAGACCATGTACTTGGAACGCGCCATCTGAACCTCCGTACTCCGCAGAATGTGTTTGCCGATTCCCAGGAACATGAGCGCCATCTAACCGCTTCGCTGAACCGGCAGCACCCCCCGTATAGGTGATCTCCCGAAAAAACCCCCGTTCGAGGGATACGTGCAGAGGTCAAGCTCGACGCCCGAGGCCGGATCAACGGCCTGCCGGGCAGACCGTTACGCTGTTTGCCGGTGGAAGAGAAGGAGCATCCTGCCCGCACGGCGGGCCGCTACGTCCGGGCCGCGGGCATCGCGATCAAGAAGGAGCGCGAGCGCCTCGCGACCGAGAGCGCGCGGCGCGCAGCCGAGGCAGCCCAGGCCGAGCAGCAGGCCGCCGCCACTGCACCATCGGCACCATCGGCGCCGCCCCCTGCGCCCCCATCCCAGGCCGCAGCGCCGCCTGCTCCGGAGCCGGCGTCGAGGCCCGCGCCGGCGGCTGCCCCGCAGCGTCAGCCGCCGCCGCCCAGGCCGTTCCTCGACCGGATCCTCTACGTCGGCTTCGTGATCGCGGTCGTCGCGACCGGCCTCGCTGCCCTGAACATCGACGTGGTCGTGTCCGAGCCGGCGAAGACGGTGGTGCGGCTCGTGCTGGGCGGAGTCTTCGTCAGCGTCTCGCTCGTCGTGCTGACGAACTGGCAGCGGGCCAGCGAGCGGCTGGTCGCGAAGCTCATGAAGAAGTTCTGGGGCATGGATCACCCGGTCACCCGCACCGGCCGCTTCATGCGACGGATCGCCAGGGACCTGATGACGCTCCTCGGCATCATCTGGCTCGCGATCGGCGTCTTCGAGATCCTGCGGGCGCTCGTCAACTCCTGACGGCGGGCCCCGACTCGGCTCAGCTCTGGTGCAGTCAGCTTGGGGCAGTCAGCTTGGGGCAGTCAGCTTGGGGCAGTCAGCTCTGGGCGTCGGCGAGCAGCGCGCGGGCGGCGTCCAGGTCGTCCTCGTGCACGAGCACCACGCGCGGACCGTCCCCGGCGAACCCGTCCAGCACCGAGTCGGCCTCCTCGGTCACCCGGTGCCCGCACTCGATCCCGGCCGACCGCAGGAGCCCGCAGACCAGATCGGCCTCGATCTCGTCGCCCACCCGCGTCACCACAACACCCTCGTCCATGCGCAGCAGGCTACTGCAGATGCGCAATGCCCGGACCCCGACGCCACTGCATTGCCGCGCTCCGCGGTGGGCACGGCTAGCTGGCTGCTCCTCTAACGTGGCGGCTCGTGGGGACGCCACTCGTGTCGCCTGGTCGGACGTATCAGAGCCTCGTCGCCGCCTTCCGCTGGGAGATCCCGGAGAGCTTCAACATCGGGATCGCCTGCTCGGACCAGCAGATGGCGGACGATCCTGCCGTGATCGAGTACGACATCACCGGCGCGCATCGGATCAGGACGTTCGCGGAGCTGACCGAGGCGTCGAACCGGCTTGCGAACGCTCTCGTTGGTATTGGAGTCGCGCGCGGCGGGCGCGTCGCACTGCTCGTACCACAGAGCTTCACGGCTGCGATCGCCCATTTCGCGATTCACAAGGCCGGGGCCGTCGCGCTGCCTCTCAGCGCGCTCTTCGGACCCGATGCGCTGCGTCACCGCCTGGCCGACAGCGAGGCTCGCGTCCTCCTCGTCGCCCGCGAGCTCGTCGACGGCGTCGCCGCGCTCGCGGCCGAGCTCGGCATCGCGGTCGTCGTCGACGGCAAGGCCACAGCCCCCCACCACAGCCTCGACCATGTGCTCCGCGACGGATCGCCGGCCGCGCCAGGCATCCGGACGGCCGCAGAGGACCCGGCGTTCCTGATCTACACCTCCGGCACGACGGCCGAGCCGAAGGGGGTCCTGCACGCCCACCGGGCGCTCTTCGGCCACCTGCCCGGCTTCGAGCTCTCGCACAGTTTCTTCCCGGTCGGCAGCGACGTGTTCTGGACGCCGGCCGACTGGGCCTGGATCGGCGGGCTGATGGACGCGCTCGTCCCGTCCCTCTATCTCGGGAGGCCGATCGTGGCGGGGCCGCGCGGGCCCTTCGACCCGGAGCTGGCGGCAAGGGTGATCGTCGAGGCCGGCGTCCGCAACGCCTTCATCCCACCGACGGCGCTGCGGCTGATGAAGGGAGCCGACGTCTCGTTACCCGACGGCACGCTGCGCACCGTCATGAGCGGCGGCGAGTCGCTCGGCGCCGACACGCTCGCATGGGCACGCGAGCGGCTTGACGTCACGGTCGCGGAGATCTACGGACAGACCGAGGCGAACTACCTGGTCGGGAACTCGCCGGCGGTTTGGGACGTGCGTCCCGGCTCGATGGGCCTGCCGTACCCGGGCCATGACATCGCCGTGATCGACGCCGACGGCACCGAGCTACGTGCCGGCGCGACCGGCGAGATCGCGGTGCGCGTGCCCGACCCGGTGGCGTTCCTGGAATACCTGAACGCACCCGAGGCGACAGCCGCGAAGTTCGTCGGCCCGTGGCTCAGGACCGGCGACCTCGCGCACCGCGATGCGGACGGTTACCTGTGGTTCAAAGGTCGCTCCGACGACGTCATCATCTCGGCGGGCTACCGCATCTCGCCGGTCGAGGTCGAGCAGTGCCTGCTGCGGCATCCGTCGGTCGTCGCAGCCGCAGTCGTCGGCATCCCCGACGAACTGCGCGGACAGGTCGTCAAGGCGTTCGTGATCGCACGAGACGCAGCGCCGCGCGCCCACCTCGCTGACGAGCTAAAGCAGTTCGTCCGAACCCGCCTCGCCGCATACGAGTATCCGCGCGAGCTCGAGTTCGTCGATGAGCTGCCGCTCACGGTGACAGGAAAGGTCCGCCGGCGGGCGCTCGCCGACGAGGCATCCCCGGGCTGAACAAGGACGAAACCGAGGTCCGCGGTCGTCATCACGATCCCACGGGAGGACCCGCATCGTCCACGACTCTTTCGACATAGGCCCTCCTGGACTCGAACCAGGGACCGACGGATGATGAGTCCCTGCAGATTGAACGCAAGAAGGTGCAACACGTTGCTACGAGCTACGTCTCACAGCGCAATGAGCTGCAACGAACTTCGCACAGGGCGCCTACGGAGAGACGAACCTGTACGCGCATCCGTACGCCCATCCCCCTGTCGCCTGGGCACCAACCGCCCTCGACCCAGATCCCTGACGAACAGCCGAAGACAACTTCGAGCACGGACGGAGTGATAGTCGCCTGCTCCCAGGCCGAGTCAACGCCAGACCATGTAGCCCTCTTGGCTGCGGGACTACAGCTCCGGGGCTCGCGTAGCGCTGAAACGCGGATCGGGTCCTCGACACGGTCAGCCGAGATCGGCTGACCGTGTTGCTACAGCCGGGTTGGCCCTCGGCGCCGTGACCTCCATCCGCAGTCGCTCGATCACGTCGACGGTCTCGGTGGCGAGACGTCGGACGATCGCCGCTGCCGGCTCGCGCACCGTCAGACGCCCTGCGGCCTGGCCAGCGGGGTTGTTCACGAGTTCGTGCCGATTGGCGAGTTCGGCGGCGTAGGTGAAGTCGTCCATCAGTACCGTCTGGTGCGGCATCGGCAGTGGATCGAGACCTGACGCAAGCCAGGAGTCCGTGATCGAGTTCCGCACGACGCGAGACGGCTTGCCCGTATAGGAGCGTCCGACGACGAGGTCGTGCGCCTCGGCGCGCGCGAGCTGGTCGTGCTGCGCGGGAAACAGGTCGATCTCGTCGGCGAAGAGGAACGCCGTCCCACACCAGACTCCCTGCGCACCGAGCGCGAGTGCGGCCGCGACCGTCCGCCCGTCGACGATCCCGCCGGCTGCCGCGACGGGCGTCGGCGCCACCGCATCCACGACTTGGGGCACGAGCACGAGCGTGGCGATCGCCCCGGTGTGCCCGCCCGCCTCGTGCCCCTGCGCGACGATCACGTCGACGCTCGCCGCGCGCTGCCGCTCAGCATGCCGGGCACTGCCGCAAAGGCCGAGCACCTTCGTGCCGGCCTCGCGCGCGAGCGGCACGATCCACGCGGGATCGCCGAGGCCGCACGCGAAGACGGGGACGCGCTCCTCGAGCACGACCTCGGCCTGGCGTCGCATCAGTGTCGGCGAGAGGGCCCACCCCTGCTCGGCCGTCGCGTCCGGGTCGAGGCCGAAGCGCTCGTAGAGTCCGAGGACGAAGCGCCAGTGCTCCGGGTGGTCGCGCCGAACCTGCTCGCGGATCGCGGCGCGCGGCAAGTCCGCCTCCGCGTCCGCGAGACGCGCAGGCAGGAGCAGGTCGACCCCGAACGGCTTGGCCGTCAGCGCACGGATGTCGCGGATCGCCGCACCGATCTCGTCGGGCTCCATCCCGGCCGCCCCGAGGCACCCGAGGCCGCCTGCTTCGGACACGGCTGCGACGAGCGCCGGCGTCGTCGGCGAGCCACGCGCCCGACCCATCCCGGCCTGGAGGATCGGGAGCTCGATCTCGAGCAGGTCGCAGAGCGGCGTCCACAGCATGCTCACGAGACCCGCCGCGAAAGCCCGGCCCAGAACGGCGCACGCAGCTCGCGGCGCAGGATCTTTCCTGCCGCGTTCTTCGGCAGGGCGTCGACGAAGTCGATCCGCTTTGGCAACTTGAAGCGCGCGAGCGCGCGGTCTGCGCAGAAGGCCAACAGCTCGTCCGCGGCCACCGGCGGCCCCTCACGCAGCGCCACGACCGCGTGGACCGCCTCGCCCCAATAGTCGTCCGGGACGCCGAACACCGCCGCTTCGGCCACCGCCGGGTGACGGACGAGCACCTCTTCGATCTCGCGTGGGTAGATGTTCACTCCGCCCGAGATGATCTTGTCGTCCTTGCGGTCGACGAGGTAGACGTATCCCTCCTCGTCTTGCCGCGCCATGTCGCCGGCCGAGAACCAGCTGTCGCGAAAGGCCTTCGTGGTCTCTTCGGCCCGACGCCAATAGCCGTTGAAGAGGTACGGCGACCGGGAGAAGAGCTCGCCCACCTCGCCGGGTGCGACCTCTGCTCCCTCGTCGTCCAGGAGGCGTATCTGCGTGCACGGGAACGGCAAGCCGACGCACTGCTCCTTGCGCAACTGGTCCTCCGGGCGCAGGCTCGTGACGATGGAGGCCTCCGTCGAGCCGTAGCACTCGAAGAGGACCTCGCCGAAGTGCCCGACGATGCGCTCCTTCATCGCCTGCGAGAGCGGCGCGGCGTTCGAGATGATCGTCCGTAGAGCAGACGTGTCGTAGCGACGAAGCGTCTTTTCGCCGAGCGCGAACATCGCCGTAAAGAACGTCGGCACCATGAACACGTTCGTGCAGCGGTGCTCGGCGAGGAGGCGGAGCACCTCCTCGGGCTCGAAGCGCGGCATGATCGTCGTCTGTCCGCCGAAGAAGATCGGCGCGACGCTGAAGGCGAAGCCCGCGCCGTGGAACATCGGCGCGATCCCAAGCGCGTGATCGACGGGCGTGTAGCAGCCGAACTCCACGCCCATCGCGAAGAAGGTGAGCGAGCGCGAGCGGTGCGGGAGGAGGACACCCTTGGGCGACCCCGTCGTGCCTGCGGTGTACGGGATGCAGAAGACGTCCGACTCCGCAACATGCGAGTCCGGCCGCTGCGCATGCGCTTCGGCGAGCCAGCCGTCGTAGTCGCCGCCAATGACGACGATCCGCTCGACCGTCGCAAGCTCGGCCGACCGCGCCAACTCCTCGAGCTCCGCGTGCACGAAGAGGACACGCGCTTCGCTGTCGTCGCAGATAAACGCGAGCTCCTGCGGCGTCGAACGGTAGTTGACCATCGCGGGCGCGACACCGACGGAGGCGAGTCCGAGCACGATCTCGACAAACTCGAGGCAGTTCGGCGACATCAGCGCTGCATGGTCGCCGGGGCGAAGATCGAGCCCCTGAAGGACGCCGTTCCCGACGCGGTCGACGCGCTCGACGAGCCCCGAGTAGCTCAGCTCTCGCACGCCCTCGCGCAGCGCGACTTTCCCCGGCGAGCGGCGCGCCGACGCGCGGACACCGTCGGCAATGCCGACCGGGACGAAGCTCGCCGGGAGAGGCGTCACTCTGCGGCGGTCTCCGCCGCGGGCAGCGCTCCCGTGAGCCGGCCCTCCAACTTGAAGAGCCGCACTGCGTTGTCGCGATAGAAGAGCCGCTTCGCGTCCTCTCGCAGACCGAGGTCCTCGCACTCCCGGACAGCACGGACTGGGTGGACGACCGGCCAGTCGGTGCCGAACATGCATTTCTCCTTCCCCCAGCTGTTGACGAACCGGACGTACTCCTTCGGCCAGTGCCGCGGCCCATACGCATCGGCAGCCATGTGCACGTTCGCGTGCTTGTAGGCCACTGCGATCATCTCCTCCGTCCACGGCCATCCGAGATGGATGCCGATCAGCGTGAGCTCCGGGAAGTCGATAGCGACGCGGTCGAGCAGCATCGGCCGGCCGACGGACTCGAGTATGCGGTCGCGTTTGTAGTCGAGGCAGTGGCCGATCTGCATCATGATCGGGACGCCGAGCTCCGCACAGCGCCAGTAGAACGGGTAGTAGCGACGGTCGTCGGGCGGCCATCCGAACCAGTGCGGGTAGAGGTGGGCGCCGACGAAGCCGTACTCGGTGATCGCGCGCTCGAGGTTGCCCATCGACTCCTTGATCCGGCTCGGGTCGATCCCGCAGAGGCCGAACATCCGGCCCGGGTGGCGCGCGCAATACTCCGCGACGCGCTCGTCCTCGATGGCGAACGAGTGCTTGACGCGCAGGTCGCCGGCCTTGACGGAGATGACGAGCGAGCCCTCAATCCCGGCTTCGTCCATCAGCGCGATGTAGTCGTCCCACTCGACGCCCACACGCTGCTCGGGCGGAACGCGCACCTTCTCGTAGAACGTTTCGTCGACCCCGACTTGGTCGTGCGCCACCTCGTAGGGCGTGAAGGGGTTGACGACGATGTCCATGATTCCGTAGTCGACCACGCTGTCCTCCTACGTACCGGCGGGCTGGGGCAAATGGGCGAGAGCCTCGTCGAGCTCCGCAATGGTGGTAACGGTCCCAAAGCCGTAGGCGATCACTCGCAGCGCGTCCTCGTGGCGTTGCGCATCGGCGGCTGCGGTCGCGTCGGAAGGGACGAAGATCCTGATGTCCCGCGCGAAGGCGTCGCGAACCGTGCTCTCGACGCAGATCTCCGTCGTTACGCCGCAGACGATCAGCACGTCGACGCCGAGGTCGGCGAGACGCTCGCCGAAGTCGGTGCCGACGAACGCGCTGTAGCGGGTCTTGTCGATCACGACCTCGCCGGCCGCGGGCTCCAGCTCGTCGATGAGCGCGCCGTCCCACGTGTCGCGCACCATTGCCCCCGTCTCCTCGATTCCCGGGTACATCTCCGCGAGAAGCCCCGCGTCCGAGTAGTCGGGGTTCAGGCTGTAGCGCGTGTAGAAGATCGGGATCGCCGCTGCGCGCGCCGCCCCGACCAGACTGACCACCGGCCGCACGACGGCGGCGGCGTTCTCATACCCCAGCCCGACCTTTGCCATGAAGCCTTCCGGCGAGCAGAAGCCGTTCTGCATGTCGATGACGACGAGCGCGGGTCTCTTCCCCAGGTTCAGCATTACGTTCCTCCCTTACCTGTCGTTGCGACGAGGAGGACCCCGTCATTTGACTCTCCGAGCAAAGGCGCAGGCGTGAGGGTCGGCCGCACGCCGTCGACGAGCCACGGCACCGCCGGCACTCGTCGCGAGCCCGCGACGGCCAGCTCGTCAACGAGCACGAACTGCCGCGCCGCCAGATGCGGATCCGCCATCACCTCCTCGATGTCGAGCACGGGTGCCGCATGGAGGCCTGCCGAGCGCAGCCGCTTTACCGCGCCGGCGCGCGGTAGAGCCTCCACATCCTCGGCGAGCTCGGCCGGCACATCGCCCGATACGACGACGAAGCGATCGCTCTCGGCGCACCGCATGAAGCGCGCGGACGGGTGCTGACCGAATCGCTCTCCGGCGAGAGCAGCCGGGATCAACCCCGCCATGCATGTGAGCAGCACGTCCAGCATCGCGACCTCGACGTGCGCGCCCTCCCCGGTCCGCGCCCGCCGCGCGAGCGCCTGCTCGATTCCGAGCGCCGCGACCGTGCCTGCGAGCAGGTCCGGGTACACCGCACCCACGAGCCGGTTGTGCCCGTCGGCGTCGCGCGTGATGTCCGTGCAGCCGGACAGGAGAAGGACGCCGCTGTGGAGCGCGACGTAGTTTCCCCAGGGGCCGCTGCGTCCGAAGCCGCTGATCGACGCGAGCACGACGTCCGGCCGAACGGCGGACACGTCCGCCCAGCCGAGCCCGAGCTTCTCCGCCGCCGCGCGCGAGAAGTTCTCGAGCACGACGTCCGAGCGGCCGATGAGATCGCGCGCTGCAGCGCGCCCCTCGTCTGTTCGCAGGTCGAGCTGGAGCGAGCGCTTCCCGCGGTTGACCTGCGGGAAGAGGGCGCTTGTGTCCCAACGCGGCTCGCCGACGAACGGGCCGAACATGCGAGACAGCGGGAAGCCCGGCGGTTCGACGAGCGTCACATCGGCGCCCAGCGCTGCGAGTAGTTGGCCGCAGTAGGGGCCGGCGACGACCTGGCTGAAGTCGGCGACGCGAACGCCGGCGAGTGGCGGCGTCGCTCCTGCGGCGGGCGCCGGGAGCGGGCGGCGCGGTGCCGTGCGCGGGCGTCGACGCAAGCCGTCGACGACGATCGGGTCGGAAGGCGCGCCGTCGCGGACGGCGCTCGTCGCCCGCACATGGTCGCACGTGAGCGTCTCCGCGAGCGTGAACGAGCAGCAGATCGGCGTGCCGAGTGCCTGCGCCCGCTCGAGCAGCTCCTCCCCCCGCTGCTGCGCAGCCCACTCGCGCAGCCGCGGCTCCAGATCGTCCCAGTGGCGTGCCCGAGAGGCGCCGTCGGCGAAACGCTCGTCCGCGGCCCACGCCGGGCCGCCCATCAGTTTCACGAGCGCTTGCCAGTGCGGCGGCGTCAGTGCGACGACGACAGCGGTGCCGTCGCGCGTCCGGACGTACATGTTCGGTGCCGGGTCGAGCGGGATCGGCCGCCGGCCGCGCACGCCGCCGCCGTTCGCAGCTATGCCCCACTCGTAGACCATGAGCGCAACCGCCGCTTCGTGCACCGACACCTCGACGTGACGTGGCGCCGCGGCCTCGCCGCGCAGTCGCGGGAGCAACGCGCCCAGGACGGCCACGGCGGCCGTCGTTCCGCCGGCGACCTCGGCGAGGGGGGCATGGCTCTGCACTGGCGGATCGTCGAACCGTTCGGTGTGGTCGGGAAGACCGGGCGTCGCGTCCGCGAGCCCGCACAACGCGGAGAGGGTCACGTCGTCCCCGTCAAAGGCTCCGTACGGCCCGCTCTGGCCGAACGGAGTGACGCACGCCGCCTGCAGCCCGGCGTGACGGGCGAGGACGCTGTCGCAGCCGAGCGCGTGCCCGTGTGGGAGCCCCGTCACGTAGAGGTCGGCAGCTGCGAGCGCCGCCTCGGGGTCCGAGGCGGCGCGCTTGCCACGATCCAGGAACGCGCACCACTGCTCGCCGTACGGGAGCTCGAGCAGGGGGTCGGATGGCGCCGGGAGCCGGGTCACGAGTGCACCTGCGTCTGCGAGCATCCTTCCGCAGAGCCGCAGCGCGAAGCCGCCGGGGCCTTCGACCACGCACACGCCCGCGAGCGGCATCACGGCGTCCGCGGCGCTCCGAGATACGCCTCGAGGACGCGCGGGTCCTCGACGACCTGAGCGGGGTGTCCGTCGCAAATCACGCGCCCGAAGTCGAGCACGGTGAGCGAGTCGCAGACGGCCGAGACGAGGTCCATCTGGTGCTCGACGAGCACGACGGTCATCCCGAGGCCGCGCAGGCGGCGCAGAAGGTCGCCGAGCTCGGCGCGCTCGGCACCGTTGAGGCCGGCCGCCGGCTCGTCGAGCAATAGCACCTCCGGCTCCATCGCGAGCGCGCGCGCGAGCTCAACCTTCCGCCGCACGCCGTACGCGAGTTGCGTGACAGGGCTGCCGAGGATCGGGTCGAGCCCCAGCTCCGCGATCGCTCTCTCGGCCCGCTCGCGCGCCATCCGCGGTCGCAGCCTACGCAGCCGCCGCACCCTCTGCTCGCTCGCCTCCGCGGCGACGAGGACGTTGTCGAAGACACTCATGGTCGCGAACAGGCGCACGGTCTGGAACGTCCGGACGACGCGCGCCCGGCGCGCGATCTGGTAGGCCGGCCAACCGGTGATGTCGATGCCGAAGACGAGGAGACGGCCCCCGGACGGGCGTCGGACGCCGGAGAGCGCGTTCAGCAGCGTCGTCTTGCCGGCGCCGTTCGGCCCGATCACACCGCGGATCTCCCCCGGCGTAACCGAAAGCGTCACATCCTCGAGCGCGTGCACGCCGCCGAAGCGCTGCGTGAGTCCGCGCGTCTCGATCGCCTGCATCATCCCGGCCCTGTCTCCGAAACGGACGCCTTCCCGGCGCGCCGCGGCAGAAGGCGCTCCACGAGCCCGGCCGCGCTCTCGACGATCCCGGCGAAACCGCCGGGGAAGATCGCCATCAGCACGATCACCGCTGCCCCGAGGACCGTGAACGCCCAGTCGCCCGTGCCGGGCATCAGCTGGATCAGCCACTCGACCATCGCCGCACCGGCCACCGCGCCGCCGAGGTTCCCGAGCCCACCGACGACGACCATCAGGAAGATGAGGAACGAGATGCTCGGCGGGAACAACGTCGGATCGATCACAGCGCTGTTCGCCGCGATGATCCCGCCCGACAACCCGCCGGCGATCGCAGACAGCCCGAACGCCTGCAGCTTCAGCCGCGTCACGTTGATCCCCATCGTGCCCGCGGCGACCTCGTCGTCTCGCAGCGCGCTCAGCTCCCGGCCGGCGCGACCCCGGAGCCAGAGGGCGCAGACGACGAAGACGATCGCCGCGACGGCCCAGGCGAACCAGTATTGCTGGGTCGGTGTCACGGCTTCCCAGCTGCCGATCGAGATCGGCGGGATACCGAGGAGACCGAGCGGTCCGCCGAGAGGCCCGTTGACCTGCAGCAGCCCGTAGATGATGAGGCCGAACGCAAGCGTCGCCATCGCCAGGTAGTTGCCCCGCAGCCGCAACGCGATCCAGCCGAGCACGAGCCCGAACGCAAACGCGATCAACGTTCCCCCGGCGAGCGCGAGCAGGAACGGCACGTCCCACTTGATCGTCGAGTAGGCGACCGAATAGGCGCCGATCGCCATGAAGCCCGCCTGCCCGAGCGCGAGTTGGCCGGCGCGCCCGCAGACCACGGTCAGCCCGAGCGCCGCGATCGCGTACGTGGCGACGATCGTCCCGACGTACACCTGGTACGGGTTCGCCGCGAACGGGAAGACAACGATCCAGACGGCGAGCGCGCCCACGGCGAGAATCCCGCGCGTCATACCGTCCTCCTGCGCACGCCGAAGAGCCCGCCCGGGAAGGCGAGGAGGGCCACGATCAGCACGCTGTAGACAAGCGGGTCGACGTACGCGTACGGCACCTGGCTCCCGACGAGGTCCTCGAAGAGACCGAGCAGAAGCGCCCCGACGACGACGCCCCAGGTCGAGCTGAGCCCGCCGAGCACGGCCGCGGTGAATGCGCGTAGCGTGAGCGACGCCCCGAACGTCCCACCGGCGAGGGTGAGCGGAGCGATCAGCACGCCGGCGAGCGCGGCGAGCGCGAATGCGAGCGAGAACGCGACGACGCGCGTCTGGCGGACATCGATACCGACGGTCCCTGCCGCAAGCGGGTCGGTCGAGGCTGCGACCATGCCGTGCCCGTACCGTGTGTGCTTGAGGAAGCCGACGACGGCGAGCACGGCGATGGCGACCGCGCCCCAGATGACGAAGTCCTGCGTCTGGACGCGTGCGTCTCCGATCGGGACGCTCCCCTCCACGAGCGGAGGGAACGCCTTGCCCGTCGCGCCCCAGACGAGGATGTGCCCGCTCCCGAGCACGATCGATGCGCCGACCGTGGCGATCACCGCGGCCTGAGGCCCGTTCCGGAGCGTCGGCGCGATCACACCGCGCTCGTAGAAGACGCCGGCCAGGAGGCCACCGATGACGACAAGCACGGCGACGAGACCGACGCCGAGATCGTGATGCACGAGCGTGAGTCCGACGAGCCCGCCGACGACGACCTTGTCCCCCTGGGCGAAGTCGAGCACGCCGGCCGCGCGATAGATGAGGTGGAACCCGAGCGCGACGAGAGCGTAGATCGACCCGAGCGTCAGGCCGTGAATGGCGAGAGCCGCGTACTGCATGACGCCCGGGTCGGGGGTTCTACGCCCTCGCTACTTCGCGAACACCTGCTGACCGTTCTTGTACGTGATGAAGAAGAACGAGCTCCCGAGCGGCCCGCCCTTGTATTTCGACGTGTAGTGGTACTTGCCGTTCACGCCCGCGTAGCGGAGCCCGTCCATCCCCTTCGCGAGGCTGTCCGGGTCGGTCTTGCACCCGGCGCGCCTCGCTGCCGCGGCGATCAGGTGGACGTTGTCGTACGCCTGCCCGGAGAGGAAGGTCGCGTCCTGCTTTGTCGCCTTCTTGTATCCCTTCAGGAACTTCGTCGTCGCCGCGGTCGGCTTGACGGAGTTCAGCTGAGACGGCGCGACGAGCGTCGAGGCGGCGTTGCCCGCGGTCGACGGAATGAACGGAAGCGTGTACGCGACGTCCCCGACGGCAGGACCCTTGTATCCGGCGTCGCGAACCTGCTTGAGGATCTGCGCGTCGGCAGGTGTGGCCGCTCCCCAGAACAGCACAGCCTCGGGCTTCGCCCGCGCGAGCTTCTGGGCCTGAGCGGTGAAGTCGAACTTCGTGACGTCCCAGTTGTCGGAGACGCTCAGCTTCCAGCCACGCTTCGCAAGAATTCCCTTCAGGAGGTCGTAGCCCGACTGCGCGTACGGGACGTTCGCGTACAGGATCCCGACCTTGTGCTTGCCGGGGCCGAGCTTCTTCGCGAGCCAGTTCACCATCAGCGGTGCGTAGATGTCCTGCGGCGTGACACTTGAGAAGATGTACTTGCGGCCGTCCCACGGGTCGCGCTGCGCCGTCTCTCCGATCGTGAACACCTTGAGCGCTTCGGCGACCGGCGCGATCGCCCGCATCGGCGGCGTGATCCCGGGGCCGATCACGATCTTGAGGCCCTCCTGCTGTGCGAGCTTGCGCAGCCCGGCGACACTGAGGTTCGCCTGACCCTGGTCGTCCACCGTTGCCTTCAGATTCAGCTTGCTGCCGCAGACCCCGCCTGCAGCGTTGATGTCGGAGACGGCGAGCTTCACCGCGGCGAGCTCGGGACCGCCGGCAACGGCGTACGGGCCGGACAGCGCATTCAAGTATCCGAAGTCGATCGTGTCGGCGTTGGGGGCGGCCGTGCCCGCAGCCGTTGCGGCAAGTGAGATTGCGCCTATGAGGACGGCCGCAAGCGCGAGCCGCTTTCGAATCGGGTGCATCATCCCTCCTTGGTCGGGTCGGGGTCGGCGAGCCGCTCGACGCCCAGGTAGATCTTGCGTACGAGGTCCGTCGCGTTGAGCTCGGCGACAGTGCCTTCGAGCACGATGCGCCCGTGCTGGAGGGCATAGCCACGCTGGCAGAACTCGAAGGCAAGCGCGGCGTTCTGTTCGATCAGCAGGATCGCGAGCCCGCTGTCCCGCAGACCCGCGAGTGCCTCGTACAGCTCGCCGGCGAGCTTCGGCGAGAGGCCCATCGAGGGCTCGTCGAGGATCATCATGCGCGGCGCACCCATGAGCGCCCGTCCCACACAGAGCATCTGCTGCTGCCCCCCGGACAGGTCGCCGGCCGGCTTGCGGTCGAAGCGCGCGAGGTCGGGGAAAATCTCCTGTACCCGCGCGATCTCCTGCTCCAGCTCCACCCGACGAAGGCGCCGCCAGTACGCGCCGAGCTCGAGGTTCACGCGCACACTCTGCTCGTCGAAGACGTGGCGCCCCTCGAGCACGATGGCGACCCCGTGCTGCGGCACCCGGCTCGGGCGAAGCGTGGAGACCTGGTTACCCCCGAATGCAACGGCACCACGCGCAGGGCGCAGAATCCCCGCGACGACCTTCGCAAGCGTCGTCTTTCCGGCGCCGTTCGGCCCGACGATGCAGACGGCCTCGCGCTCGCGCACCGCGAGCGTCACGTCGTGGAGCGCCTCGATGCCGCCGTATGTGTAATGAACGCCGCTGACATGAAGCAAGGGAGCGGCATCCCAGGCGCCGGTCGTTTCCTGCGTCGTCTCGACCAGGCTCATCGGCGCCACCCTATACCGGCACGCAGATTGTGTACAACCTCGCCGCAAACGCAGCAGCCGCCCTCTTGCCGCGCCACGCCGTCGTCCCGCCCATCTCACGAGCAGAGCCGCACGGTCAAGCGGGTTTCGTATGGGCCCGCCTGGACTCGAACCAGGGACCGACGGATTATGAGTCCGCTGCTCTGACCAGCTGAGCTACGGGCCCGCGTCGGGAACGTAGCGCACCGGGAGTCGTTGGGCTTTGCTCGCGCGGCGCCACGGCGCTAGACTCGCCGCGGTGAAGGTCCACCAGCAGGAGCGGCACTTCCGGACGCGCGGCGGGCTCCACGTCACGGACATCACCGACGAGGTCGCGGAGATCGTGCGCGAGTCTGGCGTGGTCGACGGGATCTGCTGCGTCTACTCGCCGCACACGACCTGTTGCGTGCGCGTGAACGAGTTCGAGACGGGCTTCTTCGAGGACTTCGCCGCGCTCCTCCGACGGCTGATACCGCACGACACCTACTACGCCCACGACGACTGGGACCGCCGTACCGAGAACATCTGCGAAGAGGACATGGAGATCGGCAACGGCCACGCGCACTGCATGTCGATGATGCTCGGCTCGGCCGGCGAGTCGATTCCCGTCGCCGACGGCGAGCTCGCGCTCGGCACCTGGCAGCGGGTGCTGTTCGTCGAGCTCGACCGCGAGCGCGACCGCCGCTGGATCGTCAAGGTCGTCGGCTCCTAGCGGGCCCTCGATCCGCCGCCGCCTCACGCAACGCTGACCGCGACCCCGTCGCTACCATCGGGCGATCGTGCCCGGCTACCTCCTCTTCCCGCTCATCCTGATGGGCGTCCTCATCGTGATCCTCGGCGCGTTCGTGTTCCTCGGACGCTTCCGCGGCGGCCGGTATCTCAAGCCGGTGATCGCCGTGATCACGAAGGTGCCGTTCCTGCGGCGCTGGTTCCAGAAGCTGAGCCAGGCGGCGCTCGAGAAGCAGAATCCCGAACTGGCGAGCGCGCTGCGGAAGATGCAGCGCGTGGGCACGAACCCCGACCCGGTGAAGGCGCAGCAGGCGCTGTCACAGCTCTCGGCGTCCGAGCGGCGCGCCTACCTGGAGGCGGTGCAGGAGCAGGGCGCCATGCCCGAGGCGGCGAACCGGCAGATGCGCCGGCAGCAGCAGCGGCTGCAGCAGGGGATCAAGCCGGCCGGCGGCGCCGGCAAGAAGACGGACAGCAAGAAGCGCCGCTGAGCACCACGCCCTAGGCGCTCGAGTAGCCCTTCTCGAGCGCGGCTTTGAGCGACTCGCAGATCTCGTCGAGCGCCTGGTTCGAGCGGTCGACCACGCCTGTCATCCGCAGGAAGCCGTGCACCATGCCGTCGTAGCGGTAGCCCTCGGTCTCGACCGTGGCGAGGAAGAGCCGCTGGGCGTACGCCTCGGCCTCGTCGCGCAGCACGTCTGCCTCCGCGGTGACGATGATCGCGCGTGGCAGGCGCCGCAGGTCGCGCTCCGCGGCGGGTGAGACGTCGGGGTTCTCGGAGCCGTCGGACTCGCCCAGGTACTGCTTCCAGTACCACTCCATCGCCGCGCGGGTCAGCAGGTAGCCGTCCGAGAAGAGCGAGTACGAAGGCGTGTTCAGGTCGTGCGCCGTGATCGGGTAGACGAGCAGCTGCGTCGCAAGCGCGATCCCGTGGTCGCGCGTCCTGCGCGCAATGATCGCCGCGAGCGTGCCGCCGGCGCTGTCGCCGCCGACACCGATCTTCAGCTCGTCGAGCCCGAGCTCGGCGGCGCGCGAGGTGACCCATTTCGTCGCCGTCCAGGCGTCGTCGACCGCGGCGGGGAACCGATGCTCGGGCGCGAGCCGGTAGTCGACCGAGATCACGACGCAGCCCGCGCGGTTCGCGATCGCCCGCGTCAGCGGGTCGTAGACGTCGACGCTGCCGGCGACGAAGCCGCCGCCGTGGAAGTACACGAGCGCAGTGCTCGGATCGCCGGTCTCGACCGGCCGGTAGATCCGTACCGGGACGCCGTCTGCATCCGCGTCCTCGACCGCGTGCACCTCCTCGCGCTCGCCGAACAGCGCCTCGAAGCTCGCAGCGAGATTCGCGCGGACCTGCTCCGGGGTCAGCTCGGGCACCGGCGGCGTCCCGGCGGCCGCGGCGGCGTCGAGCACCTTGAGGATCTGCGGGTCCAGCTCCGGAACGCTCATGCTTCCTCACCCTCCCAGTAGTCGATGGTCGCGTCCGTGCGAAGGAGCTTCTGATAGCCGTGCGACTGCGACCAGATCCCCACCTTGCCGCTCTCCGGGTAGTGGACGATCGCGAGCGGCGACTTCGACGAGAGGATCAGCACGCGGCACGGCTCGCTCGACCGGTTGATGACCTGGTGGGCGCCGGCGTTGCCCTCGGGGCAGACCGCCAGGTCGCCCGGGCCGAGCTCGCGCTCTCCGTCGGGCCCGCGGAGCGTCGGACGCCCCGAGATCGCGACGATCCATTCCTCGCAGCCGTCCTCGTAGTGGTAGGGCCAGGTGCGCTCGCCGGGCGGGAGCTCGTAGAGGCTGCCGCCGAGCAGCTTCGCGCCGAGCCGCTTGCCGACCGCGGTCCGCCGGTGCCGGAAGCCCTCGTGGTCGTTCGTCGCCTCCCACTCGTCCTCGGCGAACAGATTCAGGACGTCCACGCCACGCATCCTACGGCGTTCCCATCTAAACGCGGACGCCGGCCGCGCCGAGCGCGAAGCTGGCGAACGCGCGCGGCACGCGCGTCGCGTGCGCAATCGAAACGTCGAGCGCGTCGGCCAGCCAGACGAGATCGTCCTCTTCCACGGTCAGCGGCGGCAGGCCCTTGATCACCGCGAGCCCGTGGCCGGCGACCTGGCTGAGGATGCGGTGCTCGGCGAACAGCGGCACGACCACGAGCTGCGCGAAGAGCCCCGGCTTGACGCGCTCGAGCAGGCGGTAGGAGCGGCGGCCGGCGGGCGGCTCGGCGAACTCGATCGCCCAGAGCAGGCCGAGCCCGCGCACCTCGCGCACCACGTCGTGGCGCTCGACCAGCGGCAGCGTCAGCTCGAGCAGCCGCGCGCCGCGGGCGGCCGAGCGCTCGACGAGGCCCTGCTCGTCCAGCTCGTGCAGCGTCGCGAGGCCGGCGGCCATCGCGAGCTCGTTCGGGGCGAACGTCGAGCCGTGGCTGAACGCGTTCTCCATCGAGTCGAAGACACGCTCGTGCACGGCCTTCGACAGCAGGAGCGCTCCGACCGGGACGTACCCGCCGGAGAGCGACTTCGCGACCGTGACCAGGTCAGGCTCGAGCCCCCAGTGCTCGAATGCGAAGAGCCGGCCCGTGCGGCCGAAGCCGGTCTGCACCTCGTCGGCGCAGAACAGCGTGCCGTAGCGGCGGCAGAGCTCCTGTGCGCCCTCGAGGTATCCCTCCGGCGGCAGGTTGACGCCCTTTCCCTGGACGGGCTCGACGAGGAAGACCGCGACGTCCTCGCGCCGCAGCTCGTCCTCGAGCCGCTCCAGGTCGCCGAACGGCACCTGCACGAAGCCGGGTAGCAGCGGCCCGAAGCGGGACGCGAACTCGGGGTTCCCGTTCGCGGAGAGCGAGCCGAGCGTGAGGCCGTGGAAGCCGTGCTCGGCCGAGACGACGCGACTGCGGCCGGTCGCGGCGCGGCCGAGCTTCAGCGCGGCCTCGACCGCTTCGGTGCCGGTGCTCGTGAAGAGGACGCGCTCGAGGCGCGGCGGCGTCCGGCGCAGCAGCTCCTCGGCGAGAAGCGGCGGCAGCGGCGAGGCACCGAGCTGCACCGATCCGGGCAGGTCGAGCTCGAGCGCCTCGACGAGCGCCGCACGCACGCGCGGGTTGTTCCGGCCCACGTTGAACATCCCGAACCCGCCGAGCAGGTCGAGGAAGCGGTTGCCCTCGGTGTCCCACAGGTACGCGCCCTCGGCGCGGGCCCAGGTGCGGTCGAAGCCGATCGTCTTCAGCACGCGGGCGAACTGCGGGTTGATCGTGCGCGCCCAGAGCTCGAGGCTCTCGCCCTGGCGCGCCTCGACGAGCTCGCGGATCGAGAGGGCGCTCACGCGCTGACTGTAACCGGCTGCCGGGCCGGCCCGGGAGAGGCGACGGCCGGAGCGCCTGCGATCATCGGCCGGTGGAATCGCCGAGCGCCGCAAACGTGCACGTGGAGCCGCCGAGGCATTACGACCCGCAGCACATCCTCTGGTACTTCGGCGCCATCACCGCCGTTCTCGCGGGCAGCGCCACCGTCCTCTCCGTCAGCAGCTCGCATCGCGGCCTCTGGCAGCTCCTGGTCGGGATCGTCGTCGCAGCCGTCTTCGGCGCGGCTGGCGTGGCAGCTCCTGGGGATGGGCTGGCGGGTTCCCGGCGGCGTGCTCGTCGCCACCGCGGTCGCGATGGTGCCCGCGGTCGGCCAGGCGTTCGAGCGGCTGATCGGCGTCTGGCCGAGCGTTCTCGACGAGGGCTTGGGCGTGTTCCAGGACTTCCAGGGCGCGTACTTCGCGCTCGGCGTCGCGACGATCCTCGCCGGTCTCGCCGCGTACGGGGCCGTGCACTTCCCGTTCGTGTTCTCGGTCGTCACGATCGCCGCGCTTCTCACGGGACAGTTCCTCGTGCCCGCCTTCGTCGACGGCGCGAGCCTCGACGACCGCGCGAGCGGCATGCTCGTGACGGGCTGCGCGCTGCTCCTCGTCGGGCTCGTCCTCGACTCGGTCGCACGGAGCGGCGAGTCGTTCTGGTGGCACGTCATCGGCCTGTTCGGGCTGGCGATCGGCCTGACCTGGTACGCGTTCGTCCGGAACTCCAGCTGGGCGTGGATCGCGATCCTCGTCGTCGCCGCGGTGCTGATCATCGGCTCCGCCCCGTTCAACCGCGCCACGTGGGCCACGTTCGGCGTCGTCGGCGTCTTCGGCGCGATGCTCCACTACGACCTCGAGTGGACGGGCTCCTGGAAATCGCCCGTACTGATGGTGCTCGTGAGCCTGGGGTTGATCGGGCTCGGGATGGTGCTCCAGCTGAACGCCCAGCTCTGGGCGAGCCGCCTGCGCGGGCAGGCCGCGCCGCCACCTCCGCCGCCGCCGCCTCCGCCTCCACCCCCGGCGCTCACGGAGCCACCCGCCGTCGAGCCGCCGCTCGACGAGCAGCAGGAGGCCGACCCTCAGCTGCCACCGCTCGAGCCCGACGACGACGCGCCGACAAGGTAGGCTCGCCCGCGACTGCCCATCGCCTGTTCCCGCAGGAGGTGGAGCGGTGTTCGCGACGGCCCGCGCTCGCTACGCGGGCCGTCGTCTTTTCAGGTCGATCACCTCGCTCGCGGCTTGCCTCGGAGACCGCTGGTACGGTCGCCGCCTGATCAACGAGAGGAGCGGCGGATGTCTGCGTTCATCATCACCCGTATCCAGGTGCACGACTACGACACCTGGCGGCCGTTGTTCGAGCAGGATCGGCCTGGCGCGCGCGAGAAGGCGGCGGTTCAGCGGGTCTTCCGCAACGTCGACGATCCGAACCACGTGTTCGTCTTGCTCGAGTTCGCGTCCGTCGAGGACGCGAACGAGGCGCGCGTCCGCCTCCTCGAGTCGGGCGTGCTCGACCGTTTCGAGGACAGGCACGGGCCGAACGTCGTCGTCGAGGCAGCGGACTGACCCCGATCAGCCGGCGGCCTCCGCGCTGCGCAGGCCGCGGATCGCCCAGACCAGGAACAGCGCCCCGAGCGCCGCGGCGGCAATGAACGCGCTCGCGACCTCGGTCGGGGTGCCGGCGATGAAGCCGCGGCCCGACTCGAGCACCCGCGTCACCGGGTTGAGCACCGCGACGGTGTGGATCCAGCCGTCGAGCAGCGCGAGCGGCACGTAGACCGGCGCGAAGAAGAGGACGAGAAAGACCGGCATCTGCATCGCCGGCCCAGCCTGCATCGTGCGCAGGCGCATCGCGACGCCGGCCGCCCACATGACGGCCGCGACGTTCACGAGCAGGCCGAGCGTGTAGAGCCCGACGAGGTCGACCACGCCACCGCCGACCTTCATCCGCACCGCCAGCGCGATCACGGTCAGGAGCGACGCGGTGACGAGCCAGCGCACGAGCGCGGCGACCGCGTAGCCGAGGACGATCCCGCTGCGGTGGGGCGAGGCGAGCAGCAACCGGCGCGCGAAGCCGCTCTCGAAGTCGCGCGCGATCCCGAACCCGGTGAAGACGCCGCCGAACGCGGCCGACTGAAGCAGCACGAACACGAACTGAAACGCCGTGTACCCGGAGGGAAAGTCGAAGCCCGGCGCATTCTGGATCCCCGCGAGGCCTCCGGCGAACGCGGTGAAGAAGAAGAGCGGGAACGCGATCGACGGGATCAGCAGCGACTTGTTACGGAAGAAGTTGTGCAGCATCCGCCACGCCACTCCTTCTGCGACCGAGAGCCGCCTCATCAGCGCGCCAGCCTCTGCTGCAGCGCCCACGCCGCGAGCGTGATCGCGATCGCCGCGATCATCGCCGCGATCCCGAAGCCAAGCGCGAGCGCCTCGCGATCCCAACCGACGACGATCAGGCTGCGCACGCCCTCGATCAGGTAGGAGACGGGGTTCGCGGTCGCCGCGTAGCGAAACCAGTCGACGCTCATCAGGTTCCGCGGGATCGCCATCGAGGAGATGAAGAGGAAGACGAAGAACACGGGAAAGAGCCCCTGCACTGCTTCGCCGGAGCCGGTTCGCAACGCGGCGAAGAGGCCGAGCGCGCCGAACGCGAGCACGACCAGAAAGTAGAA
This sequence comes from uncultured Actinomycetota bacterium, assembly GCA_963797465.1. Taxonomy (GTDB): domain Bacteria; phylum Actinomycetota; class Thermoleophilia; order Gaiellales; family Gaiellaceae; genus PALSA-600. Next base: position 762,686 of record CAWCPD010000001.1, read on the forward strand.
GACGAACAGTACGAGCAGCCCGAGCGGGCCGGTCGCGAAGCGGACGCCCGCCGCGAAGCCGACCACCACGTAGACGAGCGCCTGCAGCAGGCCGAGCGTGACGGTCCCTCCGAGCTGGCCGAGCAGCAGCGCGACGCTGCGCATCGGGGTCAGCGAGAGCCGGCTCATGAAGCCCGTCTGGATGTCGCGTGCGAGGTCGGTGCCGGTGTTCATCGTGGCGAAGAGCGCCCCCTGGATGAACGGCACCGCGAGCAGGAACGCGACGATCGAGGTCGTCGGAAAGCCGGGCAGCCCGGTCTCGGCGTCGAGCCCGGCCGAGTTGACGGCAAGCAGCAGCAGCGGGAAGACGAGCGGCGCGATCACGTTCGCCGGCTGCCGGATCGTGCGCACGACCGAACGCCGGCCGAGCAGGAAGACCTGATCCGCGGTGGCGCTCAGACCCGCTCCCGGCACCGGCAAGGCCGGCACCTCCGCCCTGGCCCCGCTACGGCGCCGGCCAAGCCGGCACCTGCGCTCTCGGCCGGCTCCGTCAAGCCTACGCCGGCGGAACCTCCGTCGAGCCTACGGCTCATACCCGCTCCCGGCACCGGCAAAGCCGGCACCTCCGCTCTCGACCGGCTCCGTCGAGCCTGCCGTTCATCAGGCCGACTCCATCGCGAGCCCGCCGGGTTGCAGCTCCTCGTCCTCGGCGGCGCTGCCGCCAGAGCCCTCCAGACTGCGGCCGGTCTTGGCGAGGAAGACGTCGTCGAGCGAGGGCTGGTGGAGCTGGAGCTGCTCGATCGCGATTCCCTCCGTGTCGAAGGCTCGCACGATCCCGGCGAGGTCGGCCTGGCCGGCCCGGAGCCGGACCGCGACGCCGTGGACCGAGTCGCACGGAACGCCGAAGCTCTCGAGGATCGCGTTGGCGCGTTCAGTGTCCCCGGGGTCAGCCGGCTTCACCTCCACGGTCGGTCGGGCGATCTCGGCCTTGAGCGCGTCAGGCGTGCCCTCCGCGACGATCCGGCCGTGATCGATGATCCCGACGCGGTCGGCGAGCACGTCCGCCTCCTCCAGGTACTGCGTGGTCAGGAACACGGTCACACCCTCGTCCTTTGCGAGTCGCCTCACCTCCTCCCACAGTGCTGTTCTGCTCTGGATGTCGAGCCCGGTCGTCGGTTCGTCGAGGAAGAGGATCCTCGGCCGGTGGACGAGCGCGAGCGCCAGGTCGAGCCGGCGCTTCATGCCGCCCGAGTAGCCGCGCACCTTCCGGTCGGCGGCCTCGGTGAGCCCGACGCGCTCGAGCAGCTCGTCGGCACGCGGCCGGCGCACGTCACGCGGCAGCGCCTGGAGCGTCGCCTGGAGACGGAGGTGCTCGCGCCCGGTGAGCAGCGGGTCGAGCGCAGCTTCCTGGAGCGCGGCGCCGATCACCTTGCGCACTTCCGGTCCCTCCTTCGCGACATCGAACCCCCCGACGCGCGCCGTCCCTGCCGTGGGCGGCAACAGCGTCGTCAGCATCAGCACGGTGGTCGACTTCCCGGCGCCGTTCGGCCCGAGGAAGCCGTAGATCTCGCCCGGGTCGACGGTGAGGTCGATCCCGTCAACCGCGCGCGGCCCCTTCTTGAACTCACGGACGAGGCCTTCCGCCTCGATCGCCGGACCATCCATGCGGGGCAGTCTAGCCTCATACTTGAGGATGGCAAGTATTGATGTTCTCAAGTATGATGATGCCCGTGGCGATCGACACATCCTCGGCGTCGGCACTCGCGCGCGAGGCGCAGCAGCTCTTCTTCGAGATCGGCATGGCGCAACGGGTGCGAGTCGGGACCGCGTTCGGCGCGCTCGGCCTGACGTTCACCCAGGCGCATGCGCTGCGGCTCCTCGAGCCGGGACGGCCGCTGCCGATGAGCGCCCTCGCCGAACTGCTCGTCTGCGACGCCTCGAACGTGACGGGGATCGCCGACCGGCTCGAAGCGCGGGACCTGATCGAGCGCCGTGGCCTCGGCGGCGACCGCCGTGTCAGGGCGCTTGCCCTCACCACGAAGGGCGCCGATCTGCGCGCACGGGTGCTCGAGATCATGAGCGAGCCGCCCGCCGCGATCGAGGCGCTCTCGACCGAAGACCAGCGGATGCTGCGGGACATCCTCCGGCGCGCCGCCGAGCATCTGCGTTCGAGCTCGTAGCGGCCGAGGTCACCGCCGTCACAGGCCTGCTGGGGCGGCACGCGCGCCCGCCTTCAGCCGGCGGGTGAACCACAGCGCGAGGATCGCAAGGACGGCGACCGCGAGGAGCGACTCCTTCGGCGCCTCCAGCTCTTCGTCGCCGTCGTCGCTCGCGATCGCCGTCGCCTCCTCCGGGAGAAGGCCCGCTTCGAGCGCCGCCTGCTCGACCTCCTCGGCGGGCGCGATGGAGAGCCCCTGCGACTGAGACCGCCACCCTGCTCGACTGCGAGGGCTCGACCGGCGAGATGATGGCGTTTGCGAGTTGCGACCATCACGAACTGCGCCACGGAGAGGATGACCGGCGGCAGCCGGTTACGCGCGCGACGACGCTGATGGGGCGACCGCCGGCCCGGCGAGAGTCGGCGGCGGCAGCGTCGCTACCGCCTCGGTCGGGAAGGCGGCCGTCTCGGAGTGGAGGTCGAGCCGCCCGCCGTTGCGACAGTCGGACGACTGGTACTCGCTCGGCAGACCCGGCTGCTGCGCGAGCATGAACCTCGCCGTCGCCGCGCCCTGCTCCGGCGTGCCGCCGAGCGCGACCACGGTCCATGCATCCTCCTGGACCGCGTAGCAGTCGGCCTCGGCCTCGTTGACGAAGCCGCGCAGGTGCATCGACTCGTGCGCGAGCGTGTGGACCGCCTGCGCGGCCGGGCGGGCGCGCTCCGAGCACGGGCTGCGGAAATCGGTCGCGAGCGACCAGCGGCTCCAGTCGACCGTGAGCAGGCAGTCGAGCTCGTGGTGCGACGACGCCTTGCGGAACTGCTCGAGGTCCCGGCAGACCCTCCGCGTCAGGAACATGTGGTCGGGCGCGCGGCCGTTCGGGAACTCCACCTCGCCGCTTCGGCTGCCGATGTCGAACAACTCGCCGAAGAAGCCCTGGCACTCGACGCCGACCTCGCGCCCAGCGAGCCGGCTCGCGACGGCGGCGAGCGCCTGCTGGTTCTGGATGCGGTGATGGCGCTGCCAGGCCCAGAATGCGGCGACCACGACGAGCACTGCGGCGAGCAGCTTCACGGCCGCCCATCATGCCCGGCGGCCCGGAGCGCTCCCGCGTGAGACGATGGCCGCGTCCACGGCCGGCGCGGCCGATCAGACGAGACGTGGAGGGCACACCATGGGCCTCAAGCACCCGAAAGCACAGACCGGCGCGAAGGAGGATCTCTCCGTCCAGCCGCTGTTCACCCTCGAGGGCGACAACATCCCCCGGCATGAGCTGCGCCGGGGCGAGCTCGCCCCCGACATCGCCTACCAGATCATCCACGACGAGCTGATGCTCGACGGGAACGCCCGCATGAACCTCGCCACGTTCGTGAGCACCTGGATGGAGCCGCAGGCCGAGAAGCTGATGGCGGAGTGCCTCGACAAGAACATGATCGACAAGGACGAGTATCCGCAGACCGCGGAGCTCGAGGTGCGCTGCGTCAACATCCTCGCCCGCCTCTGGCACGCGCCGGACGCCGCCGAGGCGACGGGCTGCTCGACCACCGGCTCGAGCGAGGCGGCGATGCTCGGCGGCCTCGCGCTCAAGCGCCGCTGGCAGCACCGCCGGCGCGCCGAGGGCAAGCCGGCCGAGAAGCCGAACCTCGTGATGGGCATCAACGTCCAGGTCTGCTGGGAGAAGTTCGCGAACTACTGGGACGTCGAGATGCGCCTCGTCCCGATGGAGGGCAACCGCTTCCACCTCTCCGCCGAGGAGGCGGTGAAGCTCTGCGACGAGAACACGATCGGCGTCGTCGCAATTCTCGGCTCGACCTTCGACGGCTCCTACGAGCCGGTGCAGGAGATCTGCGCCGCGCTCGACGACCTGCAGGAGAGGACGGGGCTCGACGTTCCGGTACACGTCGACGGCGCGTCGGGCGCGTTCGTCGCCCCGTTCGTCGACGCGGACCTCGTCTGGGACTTCGCGCTCCCCCGCGTCGCGTCGATCAACGCCTCGGGCCACAAATACGGCCTCGTCTACCCGGGCGTCGGCTGGGTCGTGTGGCGCGACGCGGAAGCGCTACCCGAGGAGCTGATCTTCTGGGTCAACTACCTCGGCGACAACATGCCGACCTTCGCGCTGAACTTCTCGCGGCCGGGCGCCCAGGTCGTCGCGCAGTACTACAACTTCCTCCGCCTCGGCTTCGACGGCTACCGGAAGGTGCAGCGGTACTCCCGCGCGGTCGCGACGCGGCTCGCGGGCGAGATCGCAGCCATCGGCCCGTTCGAGCTGATCACGAAGGGCGACGAGCTGCCGGTGTTCGCGTTCACGGTGGCCGGCGACGTCGACAACTTCACCGTCTTCGACGTCTCGAGCGCCCTACGCGAGCGCGGCTGGCTCGTGCCCGCCTACACCTTCCCCGAGAACCGGCAGGACCTCGCCGCGCTCCGAGTCGTCGTCAAGCTCGGGTTCACGCACGACATGGCCGACCTGCTCGTCCAGGACATCAAACGGCAGCTCCCGCGCCTCGAGCGGCAACCGGTCCCTGTCCACGACGAGACCTCGGCAGGCGCGTTCCGCCACTGACGCGCGGGGCTGAGGCTCCGCGAGACTCTCCGTGTCGACCTACCCCGAGACGCCGCCGGGCTGGACCGCGGTCGAGCGGACCGCCGTGGGCCCGTTCACCACCCACGTGCTCTTCCGCCACCCGGACGGCAGCCTCAGAGCCTGGTCGTCGCGCCACCATCGCAAGCATCGGCCCGGGTCGGAGCGCGACGGCATCTGGTGGGCACCGCGCCGGGCTTCCTGGTGGATCGCAATCCTGTTCGCGATCGGCTCGACCTGCTTCCTGGTCGGGCCATTCCCGGGCTTCGTCGAGCTGGTCGGCTCCGGGACCGACGGGATCGTGTTCTTCGTCGGGTCGATCTTCTTCACGAGCGCCGCGGCGCTCCAGTGCCTCGAGACGTTCAACGCCGACCGGGGGCCCGTTGCGGGCGACCGGCGCTTCCGCCTCCTGGCTTTCGAACCACACCGCATCGACTGGTGGAGCAGCGTGGTGCAGTTCGTTGGAACGCTCTTCTTCAACGTGAGCACGTTCCAGGCGCTTCAGAGCGGGCTCGGCGCGGACTCCTACGACCGGCTCGTCTGGAAGCCGGACCTGCTCGGATCGGCCTGCTTCCTCGTCTCCGGCTACCTCGCCTACGTCGAGGTGTGCGGCGGCCTCTTCCGCCCCCGCCGGGCGGGGCTCGAATGGAAGATCGCCGCGTGGAACCTCGTCGGGTGCGTCGCCTTCGGCATCTCCGCGCTCGCCGCGTTCGTGGTGCCCACGACCGGAAGCACTCTCGACCTGGCCGCCGCGAACGTCTTCACGGCGTTCGGGGGACTCTGCTTCCTCGTCGGCGCGGTGCTGCTGTTGCCCGAGAGCAAGCTCGAGGAGACACCTGCGCCCGCGTTGCAGACGTGAGCGCCGACCGGCCGTGTTCGGTACGCTCCCGGCCGCCGTGTCACCCCGTCTCGCCTTCGCCGCGCTGCCGCTCGCCGTGCTTGCGTTCCTCGCGGCGGGCTGCGGCGGGTCGAGCTCGAGCGACACGTCGGCGACCACGGAGTGGGCGGGGAACGTCTGCACGGCGATCACGACCTGGACGGATTCGCTCACCTCGAGCGTGAACTCCCTGCGGGGCGGCAACCTCTCGAAGGACTCGCTTCAGGGCGTCGCCGACGACGCGAAGAGCTCGACGGAGACGCTGATCGACGACCTCAAGGGCCTCGGCAAGCCGGACACGGAGTCCGGGCAGCAGGCGCAGGACACGCTCAACCAGCTTGCGGACGAGCTCCAGGCGGACGTGGACGCGATCGACGCCGCCCTCAACGACAGCTCCGCGAGCACCCTGAGCACGATCTCGAAGCTGACCGGCACGCTCCAGACGATGGGCAACCAGCTCAGCACGGCATTCAGCGACCTGGAGCAGCTCGACGCCCAGGGCGAGCTGGAGGACGCCTTCAAGCAGGCGGACTCCTGCGACCAGCTCACGAGCTGACCGCGGAAGCCGGACCCGCGAGCCGGTCGGGGGACGCCCGGCTAGGCGTCCCCCGACGAGAAGGGGGCCTCTCAGCTCGCGGCCAGGCCGGCGACCGTCGCCGGCACGCCGCCCCACGAGCCCGCGGGTGAGAGCGCGCCGCCGTCGCCGACGCGCCAACCGAAGATCCGGCTCGCGTCCGCGTCGATCGCGTACAGGAACCGGCCGTCGTCGCTCAGGGCCTCGTCGCGCAGGCCCGTTTCGCCGTCGACCGCGACGCCCGCGACCGCGTCCTCGAGCGAGAGGCTGCCGTCCGCGCCGATCGCGTAGCGCGACACCGCGCCGTCGGCGAAGTTCGTCGTGAACGCGTAGCGGCCGTTCTTCGTGATCACGGCCCAGCAGATCTCGCTGCGTCCGTTGCCGACCGACCGCGAGACGGGAGCGACCGAGGCGTTGTCGATCGCGTACGAGGAGGCTGCCGCCTCGCCCTTCGCCGCACGGAACGCCTCGGTGACAACGAGCGTCCCGTCACTCGAGAACGCGAAGCCGTACGGCGTCGGCCCCGACGAGGGCTGCATCCCCGGCTCGCCGAGGAAGCCCGCGGCGTCGACCGGGAAGACGACGATCGCGTCGGCGCCACGCTCCGTGACGACGAGGCGCGACCCGTCGGGTGAGAAGCCGACCTGCGCCGGGTCGGAACCCTCGCCGAGCGCGCGGACGGAACCGTCGATCGCCTCGAGCCGGCCGGCCACGAGCCGGAAGCCCATCAGCGACGGCGTGCCGGTGTTGAGCACGTAGACGAGGCCGGCGTGTTCGGCGACGCTCCGCGGCGCGGCGCCGCCGGTGGCGACCGTCTGGGTGTGCATGAGCCCGTTCGCGGCAACGCTGAAGACGCTGACGTCGTCGCTCGCCACGTTCGTCACCAGCAGGTGCCGTCTGTCGCCCGTGAGGACGACCGAGCCCTGCGAAGGCAGGTGCGCCTGCCCGCTCCCGGCGCCGCCGGTCGCATACGAGCCGATCGAGGTGAGCGCGCCGTCGACGCTGCGCGTGAACGCGATCACCCGGTTCTCGGGCTCGTTGGTCTGCACGAACACGCCTGCCTCGTCCACGCTGCTTCCCATGCTTGACATCCCGTGCCTCCGTTCCTGAAAGAAGTTGACAGCGCTTCAGTGACTCGAGGAACGGATTCGTTACAGCGGCCGCCGGAGCGCGTACCAGGCGCATCGCCGGCGAGAGCCGGGCGACGGTGTACGCCGGGCCTCGAAGGGTGTCACTTGCGAGCCCGTTCCGCGGCCGATTTACCGCGGGCCTCCCCGGACCCGTACCGCGCGTTGACCGCGCCCCGCGAACCTGTGCCGGTGACCGCTACCGCCCTCAGCCTCCGGACGAGCAGGCGGGTTCCCGTGAGCGCCGTGCTGTTTGCCTGCCTGTTCGCCGGGCAGGCCGGAGTGATCGCGCTGACGCCGGTGCTCGCCGACGTGGCGCGCGAGCTCGACGTCTCGACCGCGGCGGCGGGGCAGCTGCGGACGGTCGCCGGGCTCGCGGCGGGCCTGACCGCCCTCTCGCTCGGTCGAGTCGGACGGCGGATCGAGCTGCGGCGGCAGTTGCTCCTCGCCTCGCTCCTGCTCGCGGTCGGCTCGCTCGCGAGCGCCGCCGCGCCGACCTACGCGCTGCTCGCGCTCGCGCAGGTACCGGTGGGGGTCGCGGTGGCCGTGCTCGTGACCTCGGGCACGATCGCGGCGGCCGAGTGGGTCTCGCCGGAGGCCCGTGCACGCGTGCTCTCCTGGGCGCTCGTCGGCCAGCCGGCGGCGTGGATCGTCGGGATGCCGTTGATCGGGCTCGTCGGCGAGCGGAGCTGGCGGCTCGCGTGGCTCGCGCTGCCGCTCGTCGCAGCGCTGGTCGCGGCGGCCGTGCTCGCCCGCCACGACGCCGCGCCCGCGGTGCGCGCAGCCAGGCCGGCGTCCCTCCAGGCCGCGCTCGCCCACCGCGAGCTCGCGCGCTGGCTCGCGGCCGAGCTGCTCGCGAACACCGCCTGGGCGGCGACGCTCGTCTACTCGGGCGCATTGTTCGTCGAATCGTTCGGCACCTCAGGCGGTCGCACCGGCGCAGTGCTCGCGCTGGCCGCGGTTGCGTACGTGGCCGGCAACCGCTTCGGGCGACGGCTCGTCCGTGATCCCCGCTCGAGCCTGGCGGCGCTGACGCTCGCCCTTGCCGTCCTCTCGGCCGGCTTCGGGACATTCCTGTTGTCGGTTGCCGTGAGCGCCGCGCTCCTCGCTGGCGCATCGTTCGCCGCCGGCGCGCGCACGATGGTCACGAGCGCCTACGGCCTCGCCATGCCGGCCGAGCTGCGGCGGGCGGCGATGGGCGGCCGGGCGGCGACGATGCAGTTCGGCTACGTCGGCGGCTCGCTCGCCGGAGGCATCGCGCTGGCCGCCGGCGGTTATCCGGCGCTGGGGATCCTCGTCGGAGGCCTGTTCCTCGCGGCCGCCGCAGTAGCTGCGGTCGGGCGCGCAATCGAGGCCGGAGGCGTGGTAGCGTCGCCGGCCGGGGATGCAGTTTCGGCTACTGGGGCCTCTGCAGGTCAGCTCGGCCGGCTCACCGCTGCCGATTGCAGCCGGAAAGCAGCGGGCGCTGCTGGCGATCCTGCTCCTGAACGCGAACCGTCCCGTGACGCGCGACCGGATCGTGGACGAGCTCTGGGGAGCGGACGTGCCGAAGTCGGCGCAGAAGATGGTGCAGGTCTATGTCTCTCAGCTTCGTAAGGTGCTGCCCGAGCCGCGCCTGCACACGAGCGCGCCGGGCTACCTGCTCGAAGTCGGCCCGAACGAGCTCGACCTGGAGCAGTTCGAGCACCTCGCCGGCGAGGGCCGGAGCGCACTCGCAGCCGGGGACACGGCCGAGGCCGCCGACCTGCTGCAGGACGCGCTCGCGCTGTGGCGCGGCCCCGCGCTCGCGGAGCTGACGGAGCCGTTCGCGCGCCACGAGCGGGCCCGGCTCGAGGAGCTTCGCCTCTCGGCGCTCGAGTCGCGGATCGCCGCCGAGCTCGAACTCGGCCGCCACGCGGAGCTCGTGGGCGAGCTGGAGTCGCTGATCGCCCGCCACCCGCTGCGCGAGCGGCTTCGCGAGCACCACATCCTCGCGCTCTACCGCTCGGGCCGCCACGCGGAGGCGCTTGCGAGCTACCAGGCCTTCCGGCGGACGCTCGACGACGAGCTCGGGATCGAGCCTCCCGCCACGCTGAGGGAGCTCGAGCGCCGGATCCTCCGGCAGGACCCCGGGCTCGACGTCGCGGCGCCCGGCCCGTCCGCGTCGCCCGCCGACGGTGAGATCGACTACGCCCGCAGCGGCGACGTCCGGATCGCCTACCAGGTGCTGGGGGACGGTCCACTCGACCTGATCCTCGTCCACGGCTGGATCTGCTCGTTCCAGCCGGCCTGGGAGAACCGGCGCATGGCGTCCTTCTATCGTCGGCTCGCGTCGCTGGGACGGCTGATCCTCTTCGACAAGCGCGGCACCGGCCTGTCCGACCGGGTCTCGGCGGAGCGGCTGCCCGACCTCGAGACGCGGATGGACGACGTGCGCGCCGTCATGGACGCGGTCGGCTCGGAGCGTGCGGTCGTGCTCGGCGTCTCCGAGGGCGGGTCGATGTCGACGCTCTTCGCCGCGACCTACCCCGAGCGGACGCACGGGCTCGTGCTCATGGGCGCCTTCGCACGGGTGATGTGGGCACCCGACTACCCGATCGGGCTGACCGAGAACGACTACCGCAGGCGCCTGGCCGTCCTCGACCAGGACGACTGGGCCAGGGCCACGACGGAGGAGTGGCTCGGTCGCGTCGGCCCCGACCTGCTTCGCGACGAGGCCACGGTTCGCTGGTACGTCTCGTACGTGATGCGCAGCGCGAGCCCCGCGGCGAGCCGGACGAGCCGGCTGATGAACACCGAGATCGACATCCGCGACATCCTCCCGACGATTGCCGTGCCGACGCTCGTGGTGCACCGGGCGGACGAGTACTTCCGGGAGGGCACGCGCTACCTGGGAACGCGGATTCCCGGTGCGCGGCTCGTGGAGGTGCCGGGCAACGACCACCTGCCGTGGGAGGGCCAGCAGGAGGACGTCCTGGCCGAGATCGAACGGTTCCTCGCCGGCATCCGGGACGAGATCGCCACCGACCGCGTTCTCGCCACCCTCGTCTTCCTGGACGTCGTCGGCTCGACCGAGAAGGCTGCCGAGCTGGGCGACCGCCGCTGGCAGGAGCTGCTCGCGCAGTACCGCGACGTCGTCCGCGGCCGGCTGGCGCGCTTCCGCGGCCGCGAGGTCGACGCGACGGGCGACGGCCTCTTCGCCACCTTCGACGGCCCGGCCCGCGCCGTCCGCTGCGCGGCCTCGATCGCCGAAGCGGTGCGTCCGCTCGGCATCGAGGTACGTGCCGGCGTGCACACGGGCGAGATCCAGCAGACCGGCGGCGAGGCGCGCGGGATCGCCGTCCACATCGCCGCCCGGATCATGGCCCTCGCAGGGCCGCGCGAGGTGCTCGTCTCGAGCACCGTCAAGGACATCGTCGCCGGGTCCGGGATCGCGTTCGAGGAGCGAGGCGAGCAGGAGCTGCGCGGCGTGCCCGGCACGTGGCGGGTCTTCGCCGCGACGCCGGGAGGAGCGGCCTGACCGGCCGCTCCTCCGCTGCTCGCGCTCACTCGGCGGGCGGGATCACGTGGTTCGCCCGGAACAGCTCGCCGGGGTCGACCGCGGCCCTCACCTCTTGCAGGCGGCGATAGCTCGCGGCCGTCCAGAAGCCGGAGGTCTCCGTCTTCTGCTCCTCGAAGTTGAGGTAGGCGCCGGCGTGGTGCGGGCACAGCGAGCCGATCACGCGGCTCAAGTCCGCGCGCGTGGCAGCCGCGGTCGCCTCGTCCATCACCATGCCGACGGCGAACGCGAGGAACGAGCCCTGCAGCCGGTCGAGCGCGCCGTGGCCCTCGCCACCGCGCCCGAGCGCGCCGCCCGTGTGCCGGACCTCGACCGAGACGAGCGTCGAGCCGGACTCCGGGCCGGCCACCGCGATGAGGTCGTCGATTGCCGAGGGAGGCAGGTCGCCGAGCACGATGCCGTCGCCCTGGTAGGGAACCGGGTCTGGCGGGTCCATGTGGATCTCGCTGAGCCCGACGGGCGGCACCATCGCCACCGTGTCCATCACCGGGCCGAGCCGGCGCAGCGGCTCGAGCAGCGCGTCGCCCTCCTCCGCGCTGCCGACGAAGAACGCCTCGACGATCGCGAACGAGTTGCCGCGCAGCGGCTCGGGGATGTCCTCGAGCGGCGGGAACCGGAGCAGCCGGCCGACCGACGTCATCTCGTCGGGGACGGTCGCCGTCCAGGCATGCCACGCATGCAGCACCTCGGCCGAGCGCTCCCACGGGAAGAACAGCACGCCCGCGTACACCTCCGAGATCGGAAAGAGGCGGAACTCGAGCGCGGTGACGACACCGAAGTTGCCGCCGCCGCCGCGCAGCGCCCAGAAGAGGTCCGGCTCGTGCTCGTGGTCGACGCGGCGCAGCCGGCCGTCTGCGGTGACGAGCTCGATCGCGGTGATGCTGCTGGCGAACAGGCCGTGCTTGCGCCCGTACCAGCCGACGCCGCCGCCGAGGCCGTAGCCGGCGATCGAGACGTCGGGCGTCGAGCCGTGCAGCGCGGCGAGGCCGAGGTCGGAGAGCCGCGGCACGACGCTCGCCCACTTCACGCCCGAGCCGACGCGCGCACGCAGTCCCTCGGGGTCGATCTCGACCGTGTCGAGCCGGTCGGTCTTCAGCAGGATCACGTCGTCGAGCGAACCGAGCGGGCCTGCGTTGTGCCCGGTGCGCTGCGGCGCGACGGTGAGCCCGTGGGCCGCCGCATAGCGGACGACCGTCTGGATGTCGCGCTCGTCGACGGGGAAGAGGACCGCGGCGGGTTGCTGGTCGATCGTGAGGTTGTAGGCCTGTCGGGCTGCGTCCCAGCCGGGGTCCCCCGGCAGGACGACGTCACCGACGAGGTGCTCGGTCAGGGAGGCCAGCTCGTACGGCCGGTCGACGATGGTCATGGCGTTGCTCCTTCGATCAGAGGTGTCTGGATGTCGCCCGCGGCTTCGTCGCCTTCCAGCGCGAGGGCGGTGATCGCGGCGGCGAGGCGCAGCCAGCCGTGGAACTGCCGCGGCGCCCGGCCCTCGGCCGTAGCGGTGCCGCGCGGGCAGTCGGCTGCGTCGTCCAGCTCGAGCGCGATCACGATCTCGATGGCTGAATTGCTCATGTGCCCAGGATCGGCTTCACGCGCCCGGTTCGCATCGCGGCCGACCCTGGACCGCGACCCCAGACTTTCGGGGCCGAACCCCTAGAGGCTTGATGCGTGTTGGGCATCCGTCGTGGGGCCGTTCCAGGCCGAGCCAGGGTGGCTCGGCGTCCGAGCCCGGGCCGGTGGGCCTGGGCCGAGGGCGACGAGTGTCTGGCGCCGCGCCTGGCGCGGCACCGCGGCCACGAGCTAAGGGCCTGTCAAGAACGGCCGATGGCGGTGCGTTCGGATCAGCTTGAGACAGACGGTGTAGATCGGCTGGCCGGTGAGGCGGCGAAGGCGCGGCTGACGCGTGAAGTGCGGACTGAAAGGGTCGATCGGCTGTCCCGTTTGTCTGCGGCCGCTACGGCTCGAGGCTGCGCAGCGTGCGGCTCTTCAGCTGCCGGCAGGCGAGCGCGTTCACGACTGCGAGACGTGGTCGGCGGGGCCGTTGTCGCAGATGAGCGCGGCGCAGCGGATGCCGAAGCTGGACGGTGGAAGGCGGCGTCCGCGCGAGCGGACACGGTCGAGCCGGCAGCGGTGGTTGCCTTAGCTCGCCGGTGACGTACCTCGGCGTAGCGCGAGCCGCGGCTTGTGCGCCCAGACGATGCGCCCGATCTTGCAGCGTGCACGGGCGGCTACCGCCTCTCGTAGCGCGTCGGTGGTCGGCGTCGGCCGCCGGCGGCGTGGTCAGCTGCGGCGGGATGAAGGCGACGAGGCCGCGCCGTCCAGGCCGCGCCAGACCCGCTCGGCGGCGAAGCCGGAGCCGGCGACGATCCGAGCCGAGCTTCGGGCAGGAGCAGCGGGCGTGGTCGAGGCTCGGCTCGAGCCGCGTAGCGCTCGTAGCGGTCGGCCGGCTTCGAGCCCAGGCAGGCCGAGCCGCGCAGCGCGACCAATTCGGGTCGAGCGCTACCTGAGACGCGGTCGACAGAGCGGCATCGCTGAGCCGTCTCGCGCGCAGCTTCGCGTCCGCGGTCGCTGCGCGAGACCGGCGTCAGCTTCGCGACACTGCGGCGCTTCGGGGTCGGATCCGAGCGCGGCTCGGCCAGCGACAGCTGCGAGCCGCGGCGGCCGCTCGAACCGGCTCGCTCAGTCAGCCGGCGCCGCCGCCGTCGGCCCACTCAACCGCAACGAGAGCACAGACTCGCCCGCAGGCTCGCCAGCGCGGCGTTCGCCTCGGCGTGGAAACCGTCGACCGAGAGATGCGTGCCCTCGACCAGACCGTGCTCACAGCAGAGCGCGACCGAGCGCAGGAACAGACGCTCGAACAGCTGACCATCGAGCTGAAGCGCCGCGTCTGCGCATGCGAGAGCGTCCGATGGACCGGCAGCCGCTCGTAGGAGTCGAGCAGCCAAGGTAAGCGCCTCAGCCTCCAAGCGCAGGCCCGCGACCCGGCAAAGCTCACGCGCCGAACCAACCTGCTCAGCGAGCTGGCGACGCTAGAGGCTTGACTAGCGTGTTGGGCATCCGTCGTGGGGCCGTTCCAGGCCAAGCCAGGGTGGCTCGGCGTCCGCAGCCCAGGCCGGTGGACCTGGGCAAGGGCGACGAGACGGCATGGCGCCGCGCCTGGCGCGGCACCGCGGCCACGGCTAATGCGCATCAAGCCTCTAGATCCGGCCTCGATCCCGGCCCGAAACTAGGATTTGCCGCGTGAGCGCCGGCGGGGGTCAAACGGTGCCGGCGGGAAGCCCCCCACGCCTGCTCGAACGAGAGCGCGAGCTCGGCGCGCTCGACCTCGCGATCGCCGCTGCCACGGCGAGCGCGCCCGGCCTCGTCGTCGTCGAGGGCCCGGCCGGGATCGGCAAGTCCCGGCTCCTGGCCGAGGCGCGCCGGCGCGCGGTCGAGCACGGCCTCACGGTGCTGACGGCGCGCGGCGGCGAGCTCGAGCGCGACTTCCCGTTCGGGATCGTGCGGCAGCTCTTCGAGGTGCGGCTCGCCGACGCCGAGCTCCGCTCGCGGGCGCTCGCCGGCGCGGCGAGAGCCGCCGGCCAGGTTTTCGGCCTCGCCGAGGAGCCGGCCGCAGGCGAGGCGCCCGGCGAGGGCACGTTCTCGACGCTGCACGGCCTCTACTGGCTCACCGTCAACCTCTGCTCTGAAGGGCCGCTGCTGCTCGCGGTGGACGACCTGCACTGGTGCGACCGGGCGTCGCTGCGCTTCCTCACCTACCTGGCACGCCGGCTCGACGACCTCCCGCTCCTCGTCGTCGGCAGCCTCCGGCCGTCGGAGCCAGGCGCCGACCAGGCGCTGCTCGCCGAGCTGACCGGCGACCCGAGCACCGAGCTGCTCGTGCCCGGGCCGCTCACCGGTGACGCCGTGGCCGAGGTCGTCCGCGACCGGCTCGGAGACGACGTCGCGCCCGCGTTCGCCGCAGCCTGCCACGACTCGACCAACGGCAACCCGCTGCTCCTGAACGAGCTGTTGAAGGCGCTCGTCGCCGACCGCGTGGCCCCGGACGCCGCGAACGTCGGCGTCGTCTCAGAGCTCGGCCCGCGCGCCGCGTCGCGCGCCGTCCTCCTGCGGCTCGCGCGGCTGTCGGCCGACGCCGTACCCGTCGCGCGCGCGATCGCAGTGCTCGGCGACGGCACCGAGCTCACACCCGTCGCCGCGCTCGCCGAGCTCGATGCCGACGCGACCGCCGCTGCGATCCGCGAGCTCGTCCGCGCCGAGATCCTGCGCCCCGAGTCGCCGCTCGGCTTCGTGCATCCGCTGGTGCAGGCGGCCGTCTACCGCGACCTCGCCCCGGGCGAGCGCGAGCTCAGCCACGAGCGCGCGGCCAAGCTGCTCTCGAGCCTCGGCGCACCGGCCGAGCAGGTCGCGGCGCACGCGCTCGCAATGCCCGCGCGCGGCGAGGACTGGGTCGTCGACGTGCTGCGTACCGCGGCCCACGCCGCGCTCGCGAAAGGCGCTCCGGACGCCGCGATCTCGTCGCTCGAGCGGGCGCTCGGCGAGCCGGCGCAGCCGGAGCTTCGCCCACAGCTGCTGCTGGAGCTCGGCGCCGCCGAGGCGGAGACGTCGGTCCGGGACGCGGCCGTTCATCTGCGCGGCGCGTACGAGGCACTGCCGGATCCGGGCGCGCGCGGCTACGCGGCGGACGGGCTGGCCCGGACGCTGCTGTTCATGGGCGAGCCGGCCGAGGCCGCCGCGGTGGCGAGCCGAGCCCGGCTCGAGCTTCCGG
Organism: uncultured Actinomycetota bacterium; assembly: GCA_963797465.1. Taxonomy (GTDB): domain Bacteria; phylum Actinomycetota; class Thermoleophilia; order Gaiellales; family Gaiellaceae; genus PALSA-600. The sequence continues at coordinate 778,286 of CAWCPD010000001.1, forward strand.
CCGGGCTGGAGGACCTCGGCGATCGGCTGGAGGCGCTCGAGCTGCTCTCGCTGTTCTTCGGCGCGCCGGACGACGGGCAGCTCGAGCGGCTCGGCGAGCTCCGCGTGAACGTGACCGGCGGCGGCCCGGGCGCCCGCATGCTGGCGGCGGTTTCCGCCTGGAGCTGGACCCTGACGGCCGACCCGTCGCACGAGGTCGCGGCGCTCTCGCGCTCGGCGCTCGCCGACGGCCAGCTGTTCGCCGCCGACAGCGGGTTGATGACGGTGGTCGCGGCGATCCCACTCGCGCTCGCCGACAGCGACGACGTCCTCGACATCTGGGAGGCGGTCCGCGCGGACGCCCACCGGCGCGGCTCGATGTTCGCGATCTCGGGAGCACAGCTGTGGAACGGGTTCACCCAGTTCATGCGCGGCGAGCTGGCCGACGCCGAGTCGGAGCTCCGGGCCTCGATCGAGACGCTGGAGCTCTGGGGCATTCCCGCGCAAAGCGGTTGGCCGACGGCGTTCCTGGCCGAGCTGCTCGTCGAGAAGGGCGCGCTCGCGGAGGCGCGGCAGCTGATCGAGAGCGCGGGCGACGAGTCTCCCGCGTCCGACCAGGCGGTCCTCCTCGACAGCGCGATGCTGACGCTGCTCCTCGCCGAGGGGAAGCCCGCGGAGGCCCTCGCGCTATCCGAGGCCGCTGCGAAGCGCGCCGCCTTCAGGCGCCACCCGCGCTACACACTTTGGCGCTCGGCGACGGCGCAGGCGCTGGACCGCCTGGGCCGCCGTGACGAGGCGATCGCGATCGCAGTCGAGGAGCTCGAGATCGCGCGCGGCTGGGGCTCGCCCGGCACGGTCGGTCGCTCGCTGCGCGTGCTGGGCGAGATCGAACGCGAGGACGGGCTGACGCACCTCGAGGAGGCCTGCGCGCTGCTCGCGTCGGCGCCGGCGCTGCTCGAGCAGGCGAAGGCGCTCGCCGCGCTCGGGGCGACACTACGCCGGGGCCGCAAGCCGACCGAGGCACGGCCGCCCCTGCGGCGCGCGCTCGAGCTCGCCACGATCTGCGGCGCGGTGCCCCTCGCCGACCATGTCCGGGCCGAGATCCATGCGACCGGCGCGCGCCCGCGCGCGGCCGCGCTGCGCGGTGTCGGCTCGCTGACCGCCAGCGAGCGCCGGATCGTCGACCGCGCAGCCACCGGCCAGTCGAACCGCGATATCGCGCAGGCGCTGTACGTGACGCCGAAGACGGTCGAGGTGCACCTGAGCAACGCCTACCGCAAGCTCGGCGTCGGCTCGCGCCATGAGCTCGCGGGCGCGCTCGCCACGGACGGCTGACGGCAAGTCGGCGCCTCGTCGGCGCGTGAGCTTTCGGAACCCTTCCTCAATCCACGTCGACTCCTAACAGCTCTCTGGGATAGTCGTCTGTCGACATGACGAGGCCGATTTCCACGCGCGGACGCCGCACCATCCTCGTCGCAGCGATCGCCTTCCTCCTTTTCGTCCCCGGCGCCACGGCCGCGCCGCCGACCGTCGTCACGAAGGACGCGAGCGCGGTGTCGGCCAACTCCGCGAAGCTCCACGGCACCGTCGATCCGAACCGCGAGGCCACGGCCTGGTACTTCGAGTTCGGGACCTCGACGAGCTACGGCACGAAGACCACCGTCAAGAGCGCCGGCTCGGGGAGCAAGGCCGTCAACGCCTCGACCACGATCTCGGGCCTGGCGCCCGCGACCACCTACCACTTCCGCCTGGTCGCCTCGAACGGGAGCGGCACCACGCTCGGCGCGGACAGGAGCGTCACCACCGACGGCCCGCCCACCGTCGTCACTGGCGCCCCTCAGAACATCGCTCCCACCACCGTCACCCTCACCGGGTCGGTCGACCCTCGCGGCCGGGGGACGAGCTGGCAGTTCGAGTACGGGACGACGACCGCCTACGGGTCGAAGACGAGGTCGAACAACGCGGGCTCCAAGCCGGGCTCCGTCGCCGTCGACGAGCAGCTCAAGGACCTGAAGCCGGGCACGACCTACCACTACCGGCTGGTCGCTTCGAACAAGGTGGGCAAGGCGACCGGTGCCGACGCCACGTTCGCCACGCCGCAGGCGGTGACGCTCAGGAAGCCGGCCTCGACGGTCGTCGCCGGCCGGTACGTCACCCTCTCGGGCACCGTTACCAGCGCCCAGCCGGGATTCACCGTGGCGGTTCTCGCACGGCCGTTCGGCGCGAACGAGTTCTCACAGGTCGCAACCGTCCTGACCGGCGGCGGCGGCGTGTGGACGTATCTCGCGCAGCCGAGGATCGCCACAACCTACGAGGCGAGCGCAAACGGCGGCACAAGCGCCACGTTCACGGTCGGCGTCCGGCCGGCTGTCTCGCTTCGCCTGATCACGAAGGCGAGGTTCGCCACCCGCGTCAGCGGCGCTACCGGCTTCACCGGGAAGTTCGTGAAGCTCCAGCGGAGGGTGAACGGCCGCTGGGTGAACGTCAAGCAGAAGCGGCTCAACGCGAGCTCGGTCGCGCTCTTCCCGGCGAGCCTGCTCCCACGCGGGCGCTCGACGATCCGCATCGCGATGAGCGTGAACCAGGCCGGGCCGGGCTACCTCGGCGGGCTCAGCCGCACGCTCGCCTACACCCCCAAATAGCGCTCGGGCGCGAGCGCCGCCGGGATCCGCGGGCCCCTCCGCGCCGGCCGCTCCGGTGAGGAGCATCGGAGCCCTTCGCGTATCGGTCGTCGTCAGGCGCAGCGCTCCGGACGGTCGTCTGTGGGTGGGCGATCTGCGGCGCCGCGCCTGGGGCGGCACCACGGCCAATGCGCATCAAGCCTCACGCGAGGGCGACGGCCCGCTCCCCACGGTCGCCGTGAGCTCGCCGAGACGCCGCTCGAGCAGCCGCCGCTCGGCGTCGTCGTGGGCCAGCGCCAGCGCGCGCATGTAAGCGTCGCGGGCCTCGTCGGTGCGGCCGAGGCGGCGCAGCAACTCACCGCGGGTCGAGTGCAGGTAGCGGTAGTCGTCCAGGTCGAGACGTTCGACGATCTCGAGCCCCGCCTCGGGACCCTGCGCCTCCGCGACTGCGACCGCCCGGTTCAGCTCGACGACAGGCGAGCCCGTGAGACGGGCGAGCTCCCCGTAGAGCGCCGCGATCCCGTCCCAGTCGTGCGGCTCGTCGGCGTGAAGGGATGCGATCGCCGCCTGGACGACGTACGGGCCACGGCCTCCCAGAGCGAGCGCGCGATCGAGCACCGCACGCCCCTCGGCGATCTGCGGGCCGTCCCAGAGCGAGCGGTCCTGGTCTGCGAGCAGGACGAGGTCACCGTCCCGGAACCGCGCCTCGCTTCGGGCGTCGTGCAGCAGCATCAGCGCGAGCAGACCGTGCACCTCGGGCTCGTCGGGCATGAGCTCCGCGAGCGCCCGCCCGAGTCGCAGCGCCTCGGCCGCGAGATCGCCGCGGCCGCCGTAGCCCTCGTTGAAGATCAGGTAGACGACCGCTAGCACCGCCGCCAGGCGGTCGGGCAGGAGGTGGTCGGCAGGCACGCGGAACGGGATCCCGGCCGCCTTGATCTTCCGCTTCGCCCGCACGAGCCGCTGCGCCATGGTCGCCTCGGGGACGACGAAGGCGCGGGCGATCTCACCGGTGGACAGGCCGCCGAGCGTGCGCAGGGTGAGCGCGACCTGCGCGTCGAGGGCCAGCGCCGGGTGGCAGCAGGTGAAGACGAGCTCGAGCCGCTCGTCGGGAAACGCCGTCACATCCATCGAGTCCTCCTCCGCAGCGTCGGGCACCTCCAACAGACGCGTCTTCGCGGTCAGCGTGCGATCGCGGCGAATGCGGTCGATGGCCCGGTTGCGCCCCGTCGTCACGAGCCAGGCGCCCGGGTTGGCGGGCGTACCGTCTCGCGGCCAGCGCTCGGCCGCGATCGCGAATGCCTCCTGCGCAGCCTCCTCGGCGAGGTCGAAGTCGCCGAGGTAGCCGATCAGCGCTGCGAGGACGCGTCCCCACTCGTCACGGAAGGCCTGCTCGAGGATCGCTACCACTCCATGATCGGACGCACCTCGATCGCGCCGCCGAGCCGGGCCGCGGGAATTCGCGCCGCGAGCTCGATCGCGGCGTCGAGGTCGTCGGACTCGTAGATCAGGTAGCCGTTCAGCGCTTCCTTGGTCTCGACGAACGGGCCGTCGGTCGTCAGCGTCTTGCCGTCCTGCACCCGGACGGTCGTGGCCGTCTCGGGAGGCTGCAGGCCGTTTCCCGGGGTGACGCCCGGCGTCTCGTTGATCGCCTTGTAGGCGGCGTAGATCTCCTGCTGCTCGGCTTCGGACAGGGTCGCCCACGCGTCCGGGTCGAACGGCGTCGGCGCGTCCACCTGATGGATCAAGAGCATGTACTTCATCGCGTCTTCCTCCCTTCGTCGGAATGGTCGCCCATGAGACGATCGGCGGGCGCCGAAATCGACAGGTACCCGCGGACAGCCGGCGGCGGCGTGAATGCGTGCGCTGGATCGTCATACTCGCGCGACGGGCCCGAGCGCCGAGTGGATCGCGATCAGGGCGCCCGACTCGGAGGCAGCCCGCGCGGCGATCACGGCGCTCGGCAATCGCCTCTCGCCTCCGGTGACTCGCGACGGATGGCTCTGGAGCTGCTCCTGGGACATCCTCGATCTCGCGGAGGAGCAGATGACGAGCATCTCGTCCGCGGTCTCGCAGCCCGTCCGCGGCGGGCGACATGGTCGGCCCTCGGGAATGAGGACGAGCAGCGCGACGAATGGCGCGGCCCGCGCGAGCGCCTGCTAGCGTGGCCGCGAGGTGGCCGGATCGCGTTTTCTCCACGTGCAGGTCGGGGATCGGATGTGGGAGGCGATCCGCGCGCGCAGCGAAGCGACGGGGCAGACCGTGCGAGACGTCATCGCGGCGGCGCTGCAGTCCCAGTTCGGGCTCGAGGACGACGAGGCGTTCCAGACCTCGACGATCGGCGCCGTCATGGACGGCGTCTACGACGGTGAGCTCACGGTCGGTGAGCTGCGCCGGCACGGCGATCTCGGGATCGGGACGTTCGACGGGCTCGACGGCGAGATGGTGCTGGTCGACGGCGTCGCCTACCGGATCGACGGAGATTGCGCAGCCCATCCCGCCGACGACGCGGCGCGCACCCCGTTCGCGACCGTCGCGCACTGGGTCCCGAAGCACACGGTGGAGGTCGTTCCCGGCACGGACATGGCAGGGCTGCAGTCCGCGCTCGACGAGGTGATGTCGTCGCACAACTACCTCTACGCGATCCGCCTCGAGGGCCGGTTCGCGTCGATCACGGTGCGAAGCGTCAGGCCGCAGGAGCCGGGAACGCGCCTGGTCGACGCGACGCGGACGCAGACGGTGCGGACCCTCGAGGAATGCGAGGGAACTGTCGTGGGCTTCTTCACGCCGGAGTTCCTGGCGCACATCGGCGTGCCCGGGCTGCACCTGCACTTCATCACGCACGACCGCGCCTCCGGCGGGCACGTCCTCGCGCTGACGGTCGAGCGCGGCACGCTCATGGCCGACGAGACGACGCGGCTCAGCCTCGCCCTCCCCGATACCGAGGCGTTCAGGCGCGCCGCGCTCGCCGTCGATCAGGACGAGCTCGAGGCCGCCGAGACGTGAGCGCCCGCTGACCTAGCCGCCGGGCCGCGGGAAGCGGACGTGCATGTGGTTCTCGTGGCTCGGGTAGGGGATGACGACTCCGGACGGGCCGTCGAGGCCGGTCGAGTATCCGACGAAGATCATCTGCGCCCCGGCGGCGACGAAGCGGTCGACCAGATCCTGCGCGAGCCGACGGTCGATCTCGTCGGTCGCCGCCGGCGCGAGCAGCTTCCCGTCGAGCCTCGGGTAGTAGACGTCGACGTCGAGCCCATTCTGGTGCGAGACGTGCTCGTCGGTCATCGGCCCGCCGCCCTCGCGGCTGATGTCGCCGACCACGATGCGCGCCGCGCCTGGATTCGCCGCGCGATACGCCGCGCTGATCGAGACGATCGCATGGATCGTGCGGTCGTTGCCGTACAGGCGCTTCGGGGCGTTCGGGACGCTGTCGGTGACGGGGTCCCAAGTGACCCAGTCCGGCCCGTCGATCGGCAGTTGCGTGCCGTCGATCAGGCTGCCGCCGTAGGGCAGGCCGACCGAGAGCGCGTGATTCCATTCGATCTTCGGCGCCGCGACCTCACGGGCGACACTCTGCGCCACCTGCTTCGCGTTCGATGCAGGAACCGCGACACCCATGCTCTCACGCAGAGCCTTCAGGTCGACCGGCCCGGCCGCAACCGCGACGGCCGCGGCGTCGATCCGGAAGGTCAGGCTCGGCGGGTCGTCGGCAACAGGATCAGCTCCATGCCCGCCGGCGTTCCGGAGCGGCGCGAACGGGAGCATCACGGCCGGCGAGAGCACGAGCACGGTCGCGCGAACCCGCCGCGCGTACCGACGCTTCTTCCACGCCTCCCGACGCCGGAGCGAGGCCGCAAGCCCCGGCGGGGGCCCCGGGCTGGGCATCGACGCAGCGGCGAGGCCGGCAACAGCCGGAGCCCCGGCCCACTCGCGGAACCAGGGCAGATCGATGTCGAGCCAAAGCTCTCCGCGTTGCCAACTCATGGCAAGACCTCGTTCGCCCGCGAACGGCCGTGTCCTCCGGCCGCAGCGCCTTCGACAGAGAGGGTCATGCTCCCGGGTCCGGACGAACCGGCCGTGGCAGCCATGTCACCAACATATCGTCGGCGCCGCGGACGCGGTCGGCAGCCGCTTGGGAGGCGGCCGCCTTCGACAGGCGACCGCCCGTTTCCGCACGCGTGTTCGTCCGTCGCGATCACGCGCGCTGTCGGTTCGCCGGGCCGGACCCGAGATTCTTCGCCCGCGGCCTGGCGATACGGGCCACCGGTCCACGAGCGTGAGACGGATCGATCACCGCCCTCTGGCGACCGCGGTCGGCCGGGCACTCACCCTGCTCTTGTTTGCGTCAGCAGAAGGCGGCGATCGAGAAGTCCGACAGGTTGTTCTTCGAGTCGAAGGCGACCACGATCACATCCTGCTTGTTGGTGGACGATACGCCCGCGGAGAGCGTCGTGCTGTTGGACACCGGAGTCGCGATCACGGCGCACTGCGAGACGTCCTGCGCGAACGAGACACGGAATGTCCCGGCCCCCGTCAGCATCACGCCGCTGATGCCGCTGCCCTTCTGCAGCGCCACCGAGCGCACAACCCCCCAGAGAGCCGTCGCAGGGGCGCCATTGTCCCCCGGCGGTCCCTGCGGACCGACCGGACCCGCCGGACCGGTCCCTCCCCGCGCGAGCTGGCCCCGCTTGAAGTCGGCGGCGACGAGGGAGCCGTTCTTCACCTTCTTGGACGTCACCGAACCGTTCTTGAGCTGCCCCGTCCCGACGCTGTTCGCCGGGATCACGAGCCCCTTGGCCGCCTGCCCGATCGGTGTCGAACCAAGCACGGCCACGACCAGCGCCGCGATCGACAGGCCAAGCGGCAACCGCCTTCCGAATACCTCTCCCCATGCGCTCACGAGAACCTCCTTGTCGGACTTCAGCGGAAAACGGCGTCGAGCCGGGGAAGTCAAGGCCGGCGCGCTCTCGCCAGCAGTCGTTGCCGTTCGCCGGCCACGCACTCAGATCCCGGCTCGAAGTTGGTCAGATGGCTCCCCGAACAACGCGCCACGACATCGCGGTCACGTCGGTCCCGGATTGGCACGAACTCTAGGCGACGCGGCGTTGATGTCTTGGGCGTTCAGCCGACGGTGATGCCGCCCGGGCTCCTTGCGCAGGTGCTGAACCGCTGGTTTGCGCCAGTCCCGTCGAGGTTCGCCCGACCGATCGTCATGCCGCGCGTGCCGTGGGTGCCTCCGAAGTTCGCCCGGTAGATGTGGGAGCCGCTGACCGTGAGCCCCGCCGGCGAGTCGGCGCCGGTGATGAAGCTCTCAGTCACGCCTTTGCCGTTGAGGTTCGCGCGGCCGATCGTCGTGCCGTCGCTGCCGCCGTTCGCGCCATAGATTCGTCCAGTCGATGTAGCGGCCTGAGATCGCGACTCCCCACGGCCCGATTGCGCCGGTGACGAAGTTCGGGTTGGCTCCGGAGCCGTCGAGGTTCGCTCGCCCCGACCGTGTTGCCGAAGCGGCTGGCCCACTAGCTGTACTTTCCGCTGAACTCGACCGAAAGGAGAGAGCCGCCGATGGAAGACGACCAGAGGAATGCTCGGATCTTCGGAGTGTTGTTCATCATCACGTTCCTCACGTCGATACCGGCGCTGGCCCTCTTTCAACCCGTTCTTGACGACCCAGCCGGTTACATCTCCGGTGGCGGGGAGGACAACCAGATCTACCTCGGGGTCCTCTTGGAGCTACTTCTCATCATCGCCAACATCGGAACCGCCGTCGTGGTGTTCCCGATACTGAGGCGGCAGAACGAAGTCCTTGCGCTCGGCTATGTCACTGCTCGAATCCTCGAGAGCGTCTTCATTGCGATCGGCATCGTCGCGGTTCTCGGGATCGTCAGCTTGCGGCAGGACGATCCCGGCGCGGCCTCGCTGGCCGTATCGCTCGCTGCGATCAAGGATTGGACGTTCCTGTTGGGGCCTGGCTTCATCGTCGGCTGGGGGAACGGACTGATACTGGGCTACCTGATGTACCGATCCGCCCTCGTCCCACGCGGCATGGCCATGCTCGGACTTATCGGAGGCCCTCTCATCATCCTTTCGGGGATAGGCGTGCTGTTCGACCTCTGGGACGCAGGCGGCACGGTGCAGGCCCTTGCGACGATCCCGGAGTTCCTTTGGGAGCTGTCCCTTGGGATCTACGCCGCGTGTGTGGGGGTTCAGGAAGGATTCTCCAATTCTCTCGCGCGGCCTGCGTGTTGACGCAGCAACCTGAGTAGGAGCACGCCCGCGCGCCGGTTCGCATTGCTGCAGGCGGTTTTGCCTGCAAGGGGCGCAACTTCGCGTCCCTTGCAGGCCTCGGGATACCCGCTGGTCACAGGTGATCATCGGCGTCGACCCCGATCCGACCGGCGCCGCCGCCCCTGCGCGAGTGGGCTATCGGCTACTGGGAGGCGCTGCACCCCCTATTCAGCAGGCGGCGCGTACGTGAACTTCATGATGGAGGAGGGCCAGGAGCGGGTGAAGGCCACCTACGGCAGCAACTACGACCGCCTCGCGCGGGCCAAAGCGCAGTACGACCCAGAAAACGTCTTTCGCGTGAACCAGAACATCGAGCCGGCTGCGTGAGCGAGCCGGTCCACCGGGACACAGGTCCGCGAGCCAAGCCCGGTACCTCAAGTTGTGGGTGCCGGGTCGGCTAGGCCGGCGTCGGGACTCGGTCGAGCGCCGGAGTTCAGGACGTAACGCCTCGTCGCACACGGAAACCCACTGGCTGTCGTTCCGGCGTAAGGTTCCGTCACAAGCCAGGATCGCGGACTCTCCGAGGCAACGCAGGCTCGCTTCTCGACCTCGCAATCGGGGTTGCGATCGGGCCGCGGAGGGAGGACCTTGCGGGTGTTTGCGGAGCCGCAGACGATCATCGGTCGCGCGAAGGAACTGGGGGACCTCGGCGAGTTCCTGGGTGGAATCGAAGCCGGCCCGATCGCACTCGTGTTCGAGGGTGAGCTCGGGATCGGGAAGACCGTGCTCTGGAAGGCGGGGCTGGCAGCGGCCGCGGACCGCTCGTACCTCGTGCTTGTCTGTCGGCCGATCGAGTCGGAGGCGCAGCTTGCGTATGCCGCGATCGGGGATCTGTTGGCCGACGTTTCCGAAGAGGCGATGGCAGAGCTTCCCGAGCCGCAGCGGCGGGCGCTCGAGATGGCATTGCTGCGGAGGGAGCCCGAGGGGCAGCCCTTGCAACGTGCGGTGGCACTGGGAACGCTGGGCGTGCTCCGTGCGCTCGCGCGCGAACGTCCGACCGTCGTCGGGATCGACGACGTTCAGTGGCTCGATCAGGAGTCCGAGAGTGTGCTCGCGTTCGTGGCTCGCCGCCTGAAGGACGAGCGAATCGGCCTGCTCGTGACCCGGCGAGTCGAGGGTTCGTCGACGTTGCCCCTCGAGCTCGAGCGTGCCTTCGTCGACGGTCGCCTGGGCCACCTGCGGGTCGGGTCGCTCGAACCGGCCGAGCTGGATCGTCTGCTCGCCGGTCGCCTGGATGCGCAGCTCTCCGAGCAATCGCTCGCCCGCGTTCACGATCGATCCGGCGGAAACCCGTTCTTCGCCCTCGAGCTCGGCAGGGCGATGCAGCAACGCGAGGATCTTCCCGCCACCGCCGATGACGTCCCCATCCCGGCGAGCCTGCACGAGCTCGTGCGCGACCGGCTTGCGTTCCTGTCTCGGCCCGCCCGCGAGGCCACGGAGATCGCCGCGGCCTTGTCGAGGCCCACGCGGGCGCTGATCGACGCAGTTACGGGCGGCGGCGATTCGAGCGCTGCGCTCGAAGCAGCGGGAACGGCGGGCATCCTCGAGCTGGAGGGCGACCGCGTGCGGTTCGCACACCCGCTGCTCGCCTCGATCACCTATGCGCAGATCCCGCAGGCTCAGCGGCGCGCCCTGCACGCACGGCTGGCCGAGATGCTGGAGGACCCGGAGGAGCGCGGGCGTCATCTCGCCCTGTCGGTCGAGCACCCCGACGCCACGGTCGCCGCGGCGCTCGACGAGGCCGCTCGCCGAGCAAGGGCTCGGGGAGCGCCGGCGTCGGCAGCGGAGCTGTGGGAGCAGGCTCGGAGGCTGACGCCGGCGGACGCGGGCATCGAGGCTCGGCGGCGCGGTGTCGAGGCGGCGGAACGGCACTTCGACGCCGGCGAGGTCGATCGCGCCCGGGCGCTGCTGGAAGAGGTCGTCGCCGAGTCACCGCCCGGCCGGGAGCGGTCACAGGTGCGGACGCGGCTCGGCTGGGTGTGCGCTCACGTCGACGGGTTCCATGCCGCCGAGGAGGTCTTCCGCGCCGCGCTGGCCGAACACGGCGACGACATCACGCTTCGCATCGAGATCGAAGAGGGGCTGGCCTGGTGCCTTCACATGACACGGGACATCGACGCAGCCGAGGTCTACGCGCGAAGCGCGCTCGAGCTCGCAGAATCGCTCGGTGAGCCGGCGCTCCTGGCCGGCGCGCTCTCCCACGTTGCGTTTCTCGAGGCGCTGAAGGGCGAGGCGATCCCGTTGGCGAGGATCGAACGCGCCGTCGCGCTGGGCCACTCGCCGGAGTGGTCGCAGATCCTCGGCCGACCCGACTGGATCCACGCGATGCTCCTGGAATGGGCGGGCGAGCTGCGCACCGCCCACACTCGGTTCGAGGGGCTCTACCGCGCTGCGGTCGACCGCGGCGATGAGCACGCCCTGCCCTTCATCCTCTACCACTTCGCGCGCATCGAGCTTCTGACCGGCGACTGGGAACAGGCGGCGATCCACGCGCACGAGTCGCGCGAGACAACCCTGCAGAGCGGGCTTGCGATGCACTACGCATTCTCGCTCGTGGTCGAGGCGCTCGTCGATGCCCACCTCGGGCTCGTCGAGTCGGCCCGGGCGAAGATCGAGGAGGGGTTGACGGTCGCGGACGAGCTGGACGTCCGGTCGGCGGGTTTCGAGCTGCTCGCGATTCTCGGCTTTCTCGAGCTGTCGCTCGGGAACGCACGTGAAGCGGATCGGGCACTCGGCCGCCTCGCGGCCGCGGTCGAGGAGACCGGGCTTCGCGAGCCGGCGCTGTTCCGCTTCCACGGCGACGCGGTCGAGGCGAAGATCGTTCTCGGCCAGTGGGACGAGGTCGAAGCGCTGCTTGCCGAGCTCGATCGGCTCGGGGCGACTCTCGACCGCCCTTGGGTCCTCGTCATGACCTGCCGCGGCCGCGCGCTTCTGAGCGCCGCCCGCGGCGACCTCCAAGCCGCCTACCTGGAGCTCGAACGAGCTGTCGTGCTGCACGACCGGCTCGACGAGCCGTTCGAGCGCGCCCGCACGCTCGTCGTCCTCGGCAACGTCCTGCGACGCGACAAGAAGAAGCGTGCCGCCCGCGAGGCGCTCGAGCGCGCGCTCGAGACCTTCGGCCGCCTCGGTGCCGTCCTGTGGGAGGCGAAGACGCGCGCGGAGCTCGCACGCGTCGGCGGCCGTGCGGCCGCGACCGCCGAGCTGACACCGACGGAGCAGCAGATCGCAGAGCTGATCGCATCCGGGCTGTCGTATCGACAGACGGCGGACGCGCTCTTCATCAGCCCGAAGACGGTGCAGTGGAACCTCTCGAAGATCTACCGCAAGCTCGACATCAGCTCACGTACCGAGCTTCCGGCGCGACTCGCCGCCGGGCCCGACCCGTCCCGGCCGGCGGGTTCCTCGCACGACAAAGCGCGTTAATCCCAGCCGATCGGCCGATTTCGCCGGTCCCGGCAGCGCCCTACTGTCGTGGGCACGGCACGAGCTACCGAGATGAAAAGGGGATGCGATGTATCCGCAGGTCGTTCAGTTCGAAACCCGCCAGCTGCACCTGGAACGCGAGCTCCGGTTCGCCCGCGAGCGGACGAGGAGTCGAGCCTCTCTCGAGACCCATGCGAAGGCGATGCACGCCGGGAGCCAGCGCCTACGCGCGCTCGCACGCGGTGCCCGCTGGGGCCGCCGCGCCGCCCATTCGGAATCCTGACCTCGAGCCGCCCCGGACGTCCCGGCTCCCCGGAACGCGCAGGAATGGCGGCGGCGGCGCCCTTGGCGCAGTCCGGTCAGGAGTAGATTGCCGTCATCCGAACGTTCCCCGGCGGAAAGGAACTCGTATGCCAAGAGTCGTCATCACCCACGCGGTCGTCGACACCGAGCGCTGGCTGAAGGGCAAGGCCGAGCGCGCCGCGGCGATCGAGTCGGGCTCGGGTAGCAACGTCACCGACTACGTCGCTCAGGACGGGAGCAACAACATCGCCGTCAGCGCCGACGTCCAGGACCTCGCGGCCATGGAGGCGATGCTGGCCTCGCCGGCTCCCGAGGTCGCAGCACAGATGGAAGCGCACGGGGTCGTCCCTCCGTTCACGGCCTACATCGAAGCCTAGGCGCACGCTCGGCGGCGGAGACCGAGCCGGCGGTGCGGAACCCCGGGACCCGCCTTCCCCAGCGACCCAGGGTCCGCGCTGCCCAGGCCCGAGGTCGAGGCGGCGGGAATCGAACCCGCCCGACATTCCGGCCGATTTGCGTTCAATCCTCTCGATTTACGGCCACCGCGACCAGGGCGACCTCGAGCAAGCGATGGAAGCGCTTTCCCGCGTCCGAGGTGCCTAGCATGTTGCGGAATCGAATCCGGTGTTACTCGCCGCTGCTCGGGTCATCCACTCCCGATGGAAAGATCACCTGCGACGCCTCCGGTTCTGGCCGAGAGACCTTGTCCTTCACGACATCAAACACCTCTTTCACGCCCAGCACAGCAGCCGTACTCGCCCCGCTCGTCGCGGCGCCCACGACGGCAGCGTGTAGGGCGTCCGCGCCGAGGCCGCGCTCCAACAGAACGTCCTCAGCGGCGGGAGTCTTCCCACCGTCCGATGCGGTCGCGGGCACTTCCCGGATCTCTTCCGAACTCATGGTTCCCTCCGTTGGTTCCAATGATCCACAGCCTGAACCCACGGAGCTTGCGGACCGCATCGGACGGCGAGCTGCCGCGAGTCAGGCGAGCATGTCCGAGGCCACATGTCCGAGACACCTGACATGCTCTCGCAAGTGTTCCGATCGAAAACAGCTTGGTTACAGGGACAATGGAGGCGGCGGGAATCGAACCCGCGCAAGGTTTCCCTCGGTCGAAGGCGCGACAGCACTCGCGCCCGAGGGCATGCGCCTGTGTCACAGCGGAGCCAGCCAACGTACGCTATTCCGTATGGGAGAGCAGACAGCGGGCCGGGTGTATCTCCTGTGGCACACGCACCCGAAGCCCGACGGCGAGGAAGACGAGAAGTTGCTCGGCGTGTACTCGTCTAGGGAGCGAGCGTCAGCGCGCGTCGAAGAGGCAAAGCGGTTGCCTGGGTTCGTAGATGCGCCCGACGGTTTTCTTGTAGACGAGTACGAGGTTGACGCTGATCACTGGACGGACGGCTACGCCACGATCACGCACGGGTGAACTCTCGCGAGCCTCATGGGCCCTGAGGTTCATGCGATGAACGAAGCCGTACGCGACTTGGCTTTCGACTCTGGCGTGCTGCGCCGCATTTCGGGCCGCCCCGCGCCTGGGGGCTACGAGACACTCGAGTTGATGTTCGACCGCGGGACTCTTCGCCTCACGTGCGACGGCGATACCGACGAGATCGTCGTGGAGGTCGCGCGGCAGGATGCGACCGACCTGGAGGAGATCCGAGACAACGACGTCCTCGTGAGTCTCCTAGACAAGGCCATCGAGCTCGCATGGATCATGGTGAACCACCGCGGCTACACGGACTCTTTCCAGATTCGCTGCCTCGACCTCGCGACCCGATCTGAGAGCTGCTGCCAGTTCGAGGTCGCTGCGTCGGTGATCGGCGTTCGGTCGGTAAGCAGCTGATCCAACCCGTCGCGCGGAGCGAGGAAGTCGACCGCCGAGGCAGTTGCTGGTCCCCGACAATCAGTCCATCGGTGGCTCGAATAGTTCGAGATCGTCTTCGAGCCACCCTGAGTAGAACCACACGAGCTTCCGCTGCAGCTGCTGGGCGCCTCGATACGCGAGCTGCGAGACACGCTGACCCTCGAGGAAGGCGTGGTGAAGCGTGACCGGCATGTACAGCAGCGCGACGCTCTCCGGCATCGCGAACTCAAGCTCGCCGACCTCGAGCGGCGGGAGGTACATGTAGTTGATCAGGTGGTCGAACCGACGTAGGTCGTCGAGTGCGGTCTCCTTAACGACGCCTCGTTCGACGACCTCCGCGAGCGGCAGCACCGGCACGAGCGTCCGGACCGGATGACCGTAGCCAGCCGTCCCCTGCGCACCCAACGAGCAGCTCGGCGTGATCAACATCGCCGGTCCGAACTCGAGCGGGCCGCTCAGGAAGCGGCGGCTGCCGCCGCTCTCCTCGTCGACGACGAGCTCGTCGGCCGGCAGCGGATACGCGAGCGGCACGTCGCGGAAGAGGTCGCCCTGGCTGAAGAGCTCGACGCGATCGCGCTCGTAGTAGTCGGCGTCGGAGGGTCGTTCGGGTCTCGACGGCATCGGCGGGCCAGCCTATCGGCGGCCCGGTCGGCTCCGACCGCGTTACTCGGTCGCGTCGCCGAAGACGAGCCGGCCGCTGCGCTTGCGGCCCGCGTTCACGACCGGGCCCTCGGTCGCCGGCGCGAGCTGCTCGAACATCTCGGCGCGCAGCCGCTCGACATCCTGGACCGAGAAGCGCCGGTAGCCGCTGCCGGGGAGCCGGACAGCGCGGATGATGCCGCGCTCCTCCCAGTTGCGGACCGTGTTCTCGTGCACGCCTAGCGCTCGAGCTGTGTCGCGCACGTTCAGAAGTTCTCTCGTTGCCATCGCTGATCTCACTATAGCTCTTGGTGGCGTCTTTGTCGAGTATGTTGACTTTGTCCGCTTCGCCGTCATCGGCAAACTTCTCGGCCGCTCTGAGTTGTCCACCGCAATAGCCAGCGAGACGCAGATGCATCCCTCGGATGCTCGAGCTTCCCGCACCAGCGCTTTGAGGGCGAGCGGAACAGTTCGATGTGGAGCCTCGAATCGTTCCGCTCGCGAGTCCTCGGAACCACCGTACGTCTCGCTTTTCAGCACTTCTCGCAGAAGTGCATCTGTGTCTCGCTTGCTATCGGCGTTGATAGCTCTGATCCCGTCGGGCTAACGGCACGCGCCTACCGCTCGCGGCTGAGGCCGCGGCCGCGCTCGAGTGCGATCAGGCGGCGGAGCATGCGCAGGCGTTCGAGGTCGGCGTCCTCGCCTCGGGCACCGAGCATGCGTGCGAGGTCTCCGGTCGACGCGACGCGCGGGCGGACGCCCTGACCGAGAGGCTCTCGGCTGGCGGCGCGTCGAAGGTCGTCGTATCCGCGCGTGCCCAGCGGCTCGGGAATGATCTTCAAGCTCGCCGGCGTCACTTCGAAGCTCGACGACGGGTTCGAGAGACCTCGCGTCGAATCGGAGTTCCTGGCCGTCCACTCGCGCCGCAGCTACCTCCGCGAGCGCGTCCCCCAAGCGGGTCAGATTCTCAGGACGCGTCGACGGGACGATGTCGATTCCTCGGGTCAACTCCTCCGCCCCGTGGATCACGCGGGCGAAGGCGCCAACGACGAGGTAGTCCACACGGTGTCGGTCGAGAGCCTTGATGACCGCATAGGGATCGAAGCGTGCCGGCGGAGATTCGGCCACGATCAGCGACGTACAGCCCGCAGCAGTTTGCGCACACGATCCTGCGGCGACTGCAGGAGGTTCTTGCTCAGCTGGGCAGCACCGGTCGCGTCCGAGTCCATCGGCCTGAGCACGAAGTCGAACTCGAAGCCACACGCCTCCACGAGCTCGATGAGTGTCTCGAACGCAGGCTGGACGTCGTCCGACTCCCACCGGGCGATCTGGGCGCGATCTCGTCCCACGCGCGTACCCAACTCGGCCTGCGACAGCCGAGCCCGCAGCCGGGCGTCGCGGATGATCATCCCGCTCGTCACAGACTGAGTTTAACCTCGCGTAATAAGTCAATCATGCGTGACTGATATGTTACGTCACCGATGAACGAGGCTGCGTTCAGCCAGCTGAGCCTCGAGCTCCCCGTCGCGGAGGCAGGCGTGTTGGCGCCGACACCTCCGAAGAGCTCAGTTGTCAGCCGTGCCCGCTTGACGCTCGGCGAGGCCGCCCGGATGATGCGAGAGGCCGTGAAGGACAAGTCCTACCGGTCGACGCCGGTCGGTCTCGAAGTCGCCCACTTCATCCGCTGGTTCCGCAACGAGTACGGCGCGACCACGGACACGCTGCGCGACTACGAGGCGATCCTCGCGAAGCTCGCCATCGACCACGCCGACCTCGAGCTCAGCGACTTCGAGCCGCCCGACGGCACGACGCGCCTGCGCGAGTTCATCGACGAGCGCTGGGGCGAGGCTGCGCCCCGCACGCGGAAGAAGGTTCGCGCCGTCCTGATGTCGTTCTTCAAGTGGGCGCAGGCCGAGTTCAAGCTCCACGGCAACCCGGTCGCTCCGATCCGCTCTCCGCGTCTCCGCGACGTCGAGCGCGAGCTCTTCTCCGCGGAGGACGTCGCCCGGATCGTCACCGTCCAGCCCGAGCTACGCGACCGCGTCGCGCTCAAGCTGCTCTTCCTGATGGGCCTTCGCAAGGGCGAGCTCGCTGCGATCCGCTACCGCGACTTCGACCTCGGCCGGCGCCGCCTGCGGGTCCACGGCAAGGGCGGGAAGATCCGGCACACGCCAATCCCGACCGAAGACCTGCGCCAGGAGCTCGCGGAGCTCTCGCGGCGCCGAGATCCGCTCGAGCACCTGCTCTACCCGCAGAAGCGCGGCCCGAAGGGAACCGTGATCTGGGAGGACCGCCGCAAGCCGCTCTCCGGGCCGGCGCTACATCGCTGGTGGTACCGCTGCCTCACGCGCGCCGGCGTCGTCGACGAAGGCACGACTAGCGGCAAGAAGATGCACGGCGCCCGCTACACGTCCGGCACGGAGTTCTACCTCGCGACCGGCGACATCTACGCGACGCAACAGCTGCTCGGTCACGCGGACGTGAGCACGACTGCGAACATCTACGTCCAGGGCTCGCCTGCCGACCTCGAGGAGAAGCTGCGGAAGGTCTGGGGCGAGTGACCCGAGATTCAGACGAGCCTGTCGAAGTACGCGCGCGTCTCTGCCTGATCGTCGCCTCGCCACCGCGCCAGCACCTCGGCGACCTGAGCCGGGTCAACCGAGATGAACTTCGACCAGCTCGATTCTTCGCCGTGCGGGTAGCCGAGCAGGTTGTTCAGAACGTTGTTGACCGCAACGTCTCGGCGCGCTCCTCGTCTCCAGAGGCCGGCCAGGTCAGAAGCACGTCCTGAACTTCGTCGCGCGTCAGCCCCATCAACGTGCCGAACTCCCAGTCCGGGAAGAAAGGGCCGCGCACGGCCGCCGCGAGGCACTGACGGACGATCTCCACGTCCCGGTCGGACAGTCGGTCGAGTGGACTCGCGATCACGACCTCGACTCTACTGCGGACAACGATTCCGATCGAGGGCCCTCCGCCGAAATCGTTCCGATCGACTTTGGCTCTGTTGAGCGGAAAATGGAGGCGGCGGGAATCGAACCCGCGTCCGCGGACGCACCGGACAGAGCGTCTACAAGCTTAGGCCGCGATTTCAGATTCGCCCGGACGGCCGGTTCGCGACCGACCTACCGCCGAGCTAGTCACCCTTTGGTCTCGCGCCGCCGGCGGTTGACTCTCCTTTGGCGCCAGCCCGTTTTCTGATGCCGCCGTTCCGAGCCACGGGCCGAGCTCGGGGCGACACGTCAGCTAGTCAGTGACTAGGCGACGAGTGGGAGATCTCTCTCCGCACTTACTGTTGTTCCGGTTGTTTTACGAGGCCGACCGGAAACCTCGGCTTGCAGCTCTGCCGGAGAACCGACCACGTCGAAACCATGGCGCCCCCGTATGTGTTTCGCAAAGCCTACCCGCGATGCCGCCGCTCCACGCCCGCGGCGCCTACCGACGTGACTTGAGCGCGCGTTCCATGTCGCGCTTGGCCTCGCGATCGACGACCGCGCGTCGCTTGTCGCGCACGTCCTTGCCGCGGGCGAGCGCGAGCTCGATCTTCACGCGGCCGTCCTTGAAGTAGAGGCGCGTCGGCACGAGCGTCAGGCCCTTCTCGCGCACCTGCGCGTAGAGGCGCTCGATCTCGCGCCGGTGGAGGAGCAGCTTCCGCGGCCGCGTCGGCTCGTGGTTCGCGGTTCCGCCCTGGTCGTAGATCGAGATCTCGGCGCCGTTCAGCCACACCTCGCCGTCGCGGACGTCCGCGTACGACTGCGCCAGCGTCGCGCGTCCGGCGCGCAGCGACTTGACCTCCGTCCCGGTCAGGACGATGCCCGCCTCGAACCGGTCGAGGAGCTGGTAGTCGTGCCGCGCGCGGCGATTGTCTGCGATCAGCTTCTCTCCCATCCGGGCGATTGTAGGGTCGATTCGGGGTGATGCCGGATCGACGCGGGTAGGCGGCCGCGGCACGATGGAGCCATGACCGAGACATTGAGTTACAGGCAGCTGCGCCGGAGCCGTTCGGATCGGATGGTCGCCGGCGTCAGCGGCGGCCTCGGCCGCTACTTCGACGTCAACCCCGTGCTCTACCGCGTCGGGTTCGTCGTGCTCGCGCTGCTCGGCGGCGCGGGGATCCTGATCTACGCGGTGGCCGCACTCGTCATCCCGGACGAGGGCCGCGACCAGTCGATCGTCGAGGCGGCGGTACGGGAGCGGCGCGACCGGCCCTGGCGGCTCATCGGCCTGGCGCTCGTCACCGTCTCGGCCATCGTGCTCCTCTCCGAGACTCACCTCTGGGACGGCCACCTGGCCTGGGTGCTCGTGCTGCTCGCCGGAATCGCGCTGCTCTCGTTCGGGCCACGGCTCTGGACGGAAGCGACGGTGACGCCGGGGGCCGAGGCCGCCGAAGGGCCTGCTCCGCCGTCGTCCCCACCCCCACGCTCCTTCGCGATCGCGTCGGTCGTGCTCGGTGCGCTCGTGGTCGCGGCCGGCGTGCTCGCCGTGCTCGCCGCCGCCGGCGTCGACGTTCCGTGGGCGCTCGCGCTCGCCGTTGCCGCCGGTGCGGTCGGCGTCGCGGTCGTGGTCGGCGCGGTGCTGCACCTCCGGGTCGGCTGGCTCGTCCTGATCGGGCTCCTGCTCGGCGCCGCGGCGATCCTCGCCTCGACGATCGACCTGAGGCTCGAGGACGGCGTCGGCGACAAGACCTACGCGCCGCTCTCGGCCGACCGCCTCCACGACGAGTACAGACTCGGCGTCGGCGAGCTCCAGCTCGACCTCGGCGACCTCGACCTGCCACCCGGCGAGACCGAGGTGAAGGCGACCCTGGGCGTCGGCCATCTGCTCGTCACCGTCCCGCGGGGCGTCGTGCTCGACATCACGACTCACGTCGACTGGGGCGAGAGCGTCGTGCTCGGGCATGAGGAGAACGGCCACGGCGTCGACGACACGCTTACGGGCCCTGCCGGCACCGACCTCCCGAGGCTCGTCCTCGACGCGGACGTCGGGATCGGCCAGGTCGAGGTTGTCCGCGCCGTACGATGACCGCGATGTCCCTCCCACGCCTCCGGCAGAGCCCGGACAGGCGCGTGATCGCCGGCGTCTGCGGCGGCATCGCCGAGGCGATCGACGTCGACCCGACGCTGGTGCGGCTCGTCTTCGCGCTGCTCGCGCTCGCGGGTGGCGCCGGGATCGCGCTGTACCTCGCGCTCTGGCTCTACATGCGTGGCCACGCGTGGCTCGCCGTGCTGCCGCTGCTCGTCGCAGGCTCCGCCGTCCTCCACGCGCTCGGTCTATCGGCCACCGCGATCCTCGCGCTCGTCCTGATCGCCGTCGGACTCGGGCTGCTCTGGCGTCACGGCGGCTCTCTGCGGCCCGGCGAGCCGCTCTCGCTCGCCGGCCTCGTCGCGGTCGCCGCCGGTGCCGGCCTGCTGCTCACCCGCGGCGGCACCTCCTTCGGCGTGCTCGCGCCGGGCGCCGTGCTCGGAGCGCTGCTGCTGATCGGCGGCCCGTGGCTCTGGCAGCTCGCACGCGAGCGCGACGCCGAGCGCACTGCGCGCATCCGCTCCGACGAGCGGGCCGAGGTCGCGGCGCGCGTGCACGACTCGGTGCTGCAGACGCTCGCGCTCGTCCAGCGGCACGCCGACGAGCCGCGCCGTGTGGCGTCGCTCGCCCGCCGCCAGGAGCGCGAACTGCGGAGCTGGCTCTACGGCGACGGCACGACGCTCGGTGACACGCTCGAGGGCGCGCTCGCGGTGGCGGCGAGCGAGATCGAGGAGCTGCACGGCGTCCGCGTCGAGCTCGCGAGCGGCGGCGACTGCCCGCTCACCGACGACGTACGCGCGGTCGTGCTCGCGGCGCGCGAGGCGATGGCGAACGCGGCCAAGTTCTCGGGCGCCGAGGAGATCTCGGTGTACGCCGAGGCCGACGACAAGCGCGTCAGCGTCTTCGTCCGCGACCGCGGCGCCGGCTTCGATCGCGCCGACGTGCCGTCCGACCGGCGCGGCCTGGCCGAGTCGATCGAGGGCCGGATGGCCCGCGTCGGCGGCAAGGCGGCGGTGACCTCGACGCCCGGCGAGGGCACCGAGGTCGAGCTGACCCTGCCGGGGAGCCCGTCATGAGCCGTAGGGTCGACGGAGGCTCCACCGGCGTAGGCTCGACGAAGCCGGTCAAGAGCGGAGGCGCCGGCTTTGGCGGCGCCGGAGCGGAGCAGCGGCGGAGGTGCCGGCTTTGCCCGCGCCGGGAGCGGTCATGACGGTGCGCGTCGTCCTCGTCGACGACCACGAGCTCTTCCGGGCGGGCGTCCGCAACGAGCTCGGCGCAAACGTCGAGATCGTCGGCGAGGCCGAGAGCGTCGCCAGCGCGGTGCCGCTCATCAAGGAGACCGACCCGGACGTGGTGCTGCTCGACGTGCACCTGCCCGACGGCGGCGGCGAGGCCGTGATCGCCGGCGTCTCGGTCGAGCGGCCCGGCGTGAAGTTCCTCGCGCTCTCGGTGTCGGATGCGGCCGAGGACGTGATCGGCGTGATCCGCGCCGGCGCGCGCGGCTACGTGACGAAGACGATCTCGGCCGGCGAGCTCGCCGACGCAGTACGGCGCGTGTCCGAGGGCGACGCGGTCTTCTCGCCACGACTCGCGGGCTTCGTGCTCGACGCCTTCCGCGCAGGTGAGCGCGTGCACTCGGACACGGAGCTCGACGAGCTCACCGCCCGTGAGCGCGAGGTGCTCCAGCTGATCGCCCGCGGCTATCGCTACAAGGAGATCGCGGCGCGCCTCCATCTCTCGGTCAAGACGGTGGAGAGCCACGTCTCGAACGTGCTACGCAAGCTCCAGCTCAGCTCACGTCACGAGCTGACACGCTGGGCGGCCGAGCGACGGCTGATCTGAGACCCGAAGTCAGCCCGCGAGGCGGTAGCCGCGGACGGAGTCGACCTCGAAGACCTTCGGGTACGCGTCCTCAGCACGGACGGCGGGCGACTCGAGCTCGTAGATCCCCAGCATCAGCTGCAGCTCGTAGGCGGGCGACTGCGGAACGGCCTTGAGGAGCACCCCGTCGACGAAGAAGGAGACGCGGTCAGGCGTCCACTCGGCGGCGTACTCGTGCAGCTCGGTGACGTCGATCGGCAGCATCTTCGCCGTGAACTCGTCGACGATGAGCGGATCGCCGAACGGGTGCACGCCCATCCCGATGGAGGCTCGCCCGGCGTGCGCGTCGCGGCCGAAGATCTCGCACACGCAGATCTCGGCCGAGCGCTCCGGCTCGTCCTCATACCCGATCAGCCAGAACGCGACCATCGCCCCCGGGTCGGTGGGCGCCCGCGCCCGCAACTCGAAGCGCCCATACCGAGGCGTGTAGAGGCGGACGTTCGACTGCGCCTCGCGCACCACCGCCGCCGGGTTGAACCGGTGCTGGCCGACGGTGGAGCCGACCGGGCCGGCGAAGAGACCCGTCTGCAGCGACGACACGCGGATCTCGCCGTCGAGCTCGGGACACCACGGCTCCTGGTCGGCCGCGATCAGCAGCCGGAGGCGCCCGCCGCCCGTCTCGTACCGTGCCGCGGCCCGCGCCCGCGAGCTCCACTGCGGCAGGTAGTACGGGAGCCACCGGCCCGGGTCGAGCGCCTCCCCGTCGAACGTGTCCTCGAATTCGAGCTCGTACGAGATGATGTCCGGAGTCTGCCGCAGGCGCCCCCGAACCGCCAGCCACAGGGAACGAGGGGCGCCCGCGACAGACAGCCGCGGGCGCCCCGGCGTTCCTACATCCCTGCTGCCCTGAGCACGCCCCGCACGCGAGCGGGCGTCATCGGCGCCTGGCGGAGCCGGACGCCCGTCGCGTCGAAGAACGCGTTCGCGATCGACCCCGGCGTGACGCGGGTCATGCCCTCGCCGGCCGGGCCCGGGTCGTTTCCGGGCGAGTTGTTCACGAGCTCGACGTCGATGCGCAGAGGCACCTCCATCGCGTTGAGGATCGGGTACGTCACCCAGTCGATGCTCGTCACCGACCGCTTGTTGAACCGCACCTCCTCCTTGAGCGTGCGGCTCGCCGCCTGGACGAAGTTGCCCTCCATCACGTTGCGGAAGCCGTCCGGGTTGATGACCTCACCGACGTCCGCGGTCATCAGCACCTTCTTGAGCTGGATCTTCCCGGTCTTCCGGATCACGTCCAGCTCCGTGATGATCGCGCCGATATGAGCGCCGCGGAACTGGTAGGCGATGCCGCGGCCCGTCAGCACGTCGGCCGACTTGTCGACGATGCTGGCGGCAGGACGTGCCTCCCAGCCCCACCTCGCCGCCGCCGCCTTGAGCACACCCGCATCCTTCGACGTCGGGTCGAGATGTGCGAGGCGGAACGCGATCGGGTCGGCTCCGGCCGCGTAGGCCAGCTCGTCCATGAACTGCTCCGACGCGAAGCCGGTCTGCGGGCCCTGCGGGTCCCGCATGTGCGAGCTTCGCAGCGGGTTCGCCATCGGGAAGAACGACTCGACGATCTCCGCCTGCACGCGCTTGTTCGCGAACTCGTAGCGGTCGGCCGGCGAGCCGAACGTGTTCCGCTGCGGCCGCGTGAAGCCGAGCGCCATGCCGACCAGCGTGTCGCCGGCCTCGTTACCGCTCGTCCCGACCTCCTGGCCGGAGACGCCCTTCCAGTGGTAGTCGAACGCGGCGACCTTGCCGTTCGCGTCGATCCCGCCGCGCAGGTTGATGATCGTCGCCGGGGCCTTCGGGTCCCAGGCGTGGCCCTCATGGCGCATCCACTGAAGCCGCACCGGCCGGCCGATCTGCTTCGAGATCCACGCGGCCTCGAGCGCCGCGTCGTCCGCGTCGCCGCGTCCGTACGAGCCCGGCCCCATCTGCCAGATCACCCGCACGCGGTCCTTCGGCATCCCCAGCAGGTCGGCGACGCCGTTCTGCACCTGGTGCGGCTTCTGCGTCCCGCTCCACACGGTGATCGTGTCGGTGCCCTTGTCGTAGCTCGCAAGGCTCTCGCCGGGCGCCATGCCGGCATGGGACTGCAGCGGCCAGAGGTACTCGGCCTGGATCGTCTTCGCCGCCCCCGCGAGCCCCTTGTCGACGTTGCCGGTATTCGTCGACGTCGTCGTGAACCGCGGCTTCTGGGCCCGGATCCAGTCGTAAAGGCCTCCCGTCGAGGTGAACGGCGCCGCCGCCGGCTTCGACCACGTGATGTCGAGCGTCCGCGAGGCGGCGATCGCCTGCTCCTCACGCTCCGCCACCACCACGGCGAAGTTGTTCCCGATCGGCATCACTCGGATGAGACCGGGGACCTTCTTCTTGAAGCCGTTGATCTTCACGATCGTCGACCCGGCCTCGGTCGGCCGGATCACCCGGGCGTGGACCATGCCCGGCAGCTTCGCATCGACGTTGAAGTTGTACTTCCCGAAGACCTTGTCCGGAATGTCGATCCGCGGCACCGACGAGCCCACGATGTGATGGTCGGCCGGGTTCTTCGGCCTCGCGACACCCTGCGCCGTCAGTCCGTTCCCGAAGTTCATGTTGCTCTGGACGGTCGTGTTGAACAGCTGGCCACCGAGCAGCTCGCCGTAGCTCACCTTCGCACCGCCGGTCGAGCTCACGACACCCTCACGGACCGACAGCTGTCCAACCGGAACTCCGAGCTTCGTCGAAGCGAGCCCGACTAGGACACGCCTGGCCTCCGCCGCCATGTTGCGAACAGGCGGGCCGCCGTTCGTGACGCCGGTCGAGCCCGACGCGCCACCCTGATGCGGCGTTTGGGAGGTGTCGCCGACGACGCTCTTCACCTGCTTGAACGTGAGGTCCATCTCCTCCGCCACGATCTGGCGGAAGGTCGTCTCGAGGCCCTGCCCGAGATCGGTCTTGCCGTGGAACACGGTCACCGTGTTGTCGGGATGCACCGCGATCCACGTGTCGAGACGCCGCGGGTCGGCGTCGGGCCACACAGCGGTGGCGGCCATCGCGCCCTTTGCCAGCGGGCCACCGAAATAGATGAGCAGCATGCCGCCGCCGGCGGCCTTCAGGAAGTCCCTGCGAGAGAACGCACGGCTTTCCCGGATGGGCTCTGTGATCGTCATCGTGTCCACCCTCCTCACGCGATCCCGGATCCGGGCTTGGTTCCGGCAACGCGCCTGATCGCGCCGATGTAGCGCATATGCGTCCCGCAGCGGCACTGCAGGGGTGCAAGCTCCTGACGGATCTGCAACTCCGTCGGAGCCGCTATCCGACCGAGCAGCGCGGCACCGGTCATGAGAAACCCGTTCTGGCAGTACCCGCACTGCGACGCCTGCGTCTCGATGAAGGCCGTCTGGAGCGGATGCGGCTTCTCCAGCGTCCCCAGACCCTCGAGCGTCGTCACCTTCTGTCCGACGACACCGGCCACCGGCGTGATGCACGAACGAATCGCCTTCCCGTTCAGATGCACGGTGCACGCACCGCACTGCGCAAGACCGCAGCCGAACCGCGGCCCCTGCAGCTTCAACTCGTTTCGGAGCACGTAGAGCAGCGGCGTGTCGGCCGTCGCTTCCGGCTGATGGACCTGCCCGTTGACGGAAATGGTCAGCTTGCCTGCCATGCGTGAGATCGCCCTCCTTATCCTCGACGATGTGGGCTCTGCAGCCGCGAAGAAAGGAGCCGACGAGAGCCGGCACGACCTCCGATCACTGCGGCCCCGCCGATGCTAGGCGTGCAGGCTGCTTGCGACAATGGATACTTCCCGCAAGATTCCTGGAAACTCTCCGGGTTTCTAGAACATCGCGATTCGTGGAGCCACCGGAGAACGTCGGCGGCAGCCGTCGCTAGCCGCGTCGTCCCGAACGCTCCTCGGCGCGCGCGAGCGAGAGCTCGACCTTCCCCTCACCGCGGGCGATCGACTCGATGCGCACCTCGATCGGATCGCCGAGGCGGTACGTGCGGCCCGAGCGGCGGCCGACGAGGGCGGTGCCGGTCGGGTTCACCTCGAAGAACTCGCCGGGCAGCTTCCGCGCCGGCAGGAAGCCCTCGAAGACCTCGCCGAAGCGGACGAACAGGCCGGAGCCGATCAGCCCGGTGATCTCCCCCGGCCACGGCTCGTCCCACCCGTGCTCGCGCAGCCGGTCCTCGAGCAGCCAGGCCAGGCAGACCTCGTCGGCAAGGTATTCGAGCTTCGCCGCCTCGCGCTCGCGGTCGGACGCGTGCTCGGCGAGCTCGGCCAGGTCGTCGGGAGGCGTGTCGTCGCCGAGACCGAGCTCGTGCAGCAGCGCGCGGTGGACGACGAGGTCCGGGTAGCGGCGGATCGGGCGACGTGAAGTGGCAGTAGGCGGGGCTCGCGAGCCCCGCGTGGCCGAGGTTCCGCTGGTCGTAGCGCGCCCGCTTGAGCGCTCGCAGGACGAGGCTGGGGAACGCCTCCTTGCCGCGGCCGGACTGCTCGACGTACGCGGCGACGCGGCGCGAGACCTCACCTGCGAGCTCGGCTGCAGCCTGCGGCGAGAGCGCGTCGGGCGCCGGCGGCGTCGGCACGCCCAGGTCTCTCAGCTTCGCGAGCAGGAGCTCGATCGCCTGCGGGTCGGGTCGCTCGTGGACGCGGTAGAGCGCATCGCGGTCACGCGCGGCAAGGAAGGAGGCGACGTGCTCGTTCGCGAGCAGCATCAGCTCCTCGACGAGCATGGTGTGCGTACGGCTCGCCTTCCTGCCACGCGTCGGCGACCCGGCCGTCGGCGAAGCGGAAGACGATCTCGGGTGTCGTCACCTGGAGCGCGCCGCGTGCGAACCGCCGCTCCCGAAGCGCCGTCGAGACCTCGCCGGCGAGCGTCGAGCTGGTCGAGGATCGCGGGCTCGGCCCTCGGCCGCTGCGCCTGGCCGTAGGAGAGCCGCGCGTCCGAGCGGATCACCGAGCGGTAGAAGAGCGGCTCGCCGTGCGGGCGGGATCTCGACGGTGACACAGAGGCGGTCCTGGAGCGGGCGCAGCGAGCAGGCATCGTCGGCGAGCGCGGGCGGGAGCATCGGCGCGACGAGACCGGGCACGTATGTCGAGAACGCGCGACGCGGCGGCGCCGAGGTCGAGCGGCGAGCCCGCCGGGACGAAGTACGAGACGTCCGCGATGTGGACCCAGGCGCGGATCCCGTCCGCCTCGCGGCGAAACGAGAGCGCGTCGTCGAAGTCCTTCGCCGTCTCAGGGTCGATCGTGAACGTGGTCAGGTCGCGCAGGTCGACCCGGCCGTCGAGGTTCGGCTCCGGGAACGAATGGGGCTCGAAGTCGACCCGCGCGCCCTGCTCGACGAGGAGCGCCTCGAGCACGTTCTCGATTCGATCGGCCGATCCGAGCGCGCGCTCGACCCGTGCGCGCCCGCGTCCCGGCCGGACGACGGCGAGGTCGCCGGGCCGCAGGTCGCCGAGTCCTTTCGTGTCGAGCACGATCGGCACCCCGGGCGTGAAGTACGGCTCGCCGACGACGAGCTTCCCGCGACGCGACATCTCGACGACGATGCGGCTCGGAGGTTCGGGAACGGCCAAGGCCGGGCCAGACTACGTTCGCCCGCGGCAACACGGCGCGCGCCGTCGATGGGTTGTCGCACCGCTTTCACCGACGCGACACACATCCGTCACGGCTTTCCTGCCACGATCGGGTCCCCGCTAGCGGGTGGGGAATCGGGAGGGACCCCGGGGTGCCGCAACGCGCCGTGCCGGTAGCAGCGGCGGAGAAACGTCGTGCGACTAGACCTTGAGGAAGCGTCGAAGCGTCAAGCCCGAGCCGAGCGCGCCGAGCACGAGCCCGACGCCGAGCAGGATCAACGACGTGAGCGGGAACGCGAGCGCGTGCACGTCGGGGTCGCTCGAGAGCGCGTTGTGGAGGATCGCGGGCAGCGCGATCTCCTTGCCGAGCAACAGGAAGAGGATCGCGAGCAGCGCCCCGCCCACGCCGACCAGCAGGCCCTCGATCATGAACGGGCCGCGGATGAACCAGTTCGTCGCGCCGACGAGCTTCATCACCTCGATCTCACGGCGTCGCGAGAAGATCGCGAGGCGGATCGTGTTCGCGATCAGCATCGTCGCGGCTACGAGCAGGATCGCGGTCGCGATCGTGAAGATCAGCTCGATCACGTGTGCGACCTGGAGCACCTTGCTCGACGATCGCTTGCCGGTCTCGATCCCGGCCACGCCGGGCGCGAGCGGTCTGAAGGCTCTCCGAGACGTCGTCGATGTACTCGGCCTTGGTCGGCGTCACCTCGAGCGAGTCGGGCAGCGGGTTGTACGGGAGGTTCCTGCGTCAGCTCGGGGTAGCGCTTCTTCATCCTCTCGAGCGCCGACCTCCTTCGGCACGAACTTCCAGGACTTCACGTGCGAGTTCGAGGCGAGGGTGCGCACGACCGCGTTCTCCTGCTGGCGCGTGGCCTGCGGCTTCGTCTTGAAGTCGACCTTGACGATCAACTCCCGCTTGACGTGGTTCGACCACGAGAGCGTCCACGTTCCGAGCGCGATGAAGAGCCCGAGCAGGAACATGCCGACGAGCACCGTGACCATCGCGGCGAACGTCGTCGAGACGTTGGCGCCGAGGCTCCGCCAAGCCTCGGAGACGAGCAGCCGCAGCCTCATTCGCCGGTGTAGCCTCCGCGCCGCTCGTCGCGGGCCAGACGGCCCTCCTCGAGCTGGATCACGCGCTTGCGCATCTTGTCGACCATCTCGCGGTCGTGGGTCACCATCAGGATGGTGGTGCCGCTGCGGTTGATCCGGTAGAGGAGCTGCATGATCCCGACGGAGGTATCGGGGTCGAGATTGCCGGTCGGCTCGTCGCAGACGAGCAGCGGCGGATGGTTGACGAACGCGCGCGCGATCGAGACGCGCTGCTGCTCGCCGCCCGAGAGCTCGTCGGGGAGCGAGTTCATCTTGTGCGAGAGGCCGACCATCGAGAGCACCTCCGGCACCTTCTTGCGGATCGAGGCGCGGCTCTCACCCTGCACCTTGAGCGCGTAGGCGACATTCTCGGCCGCAGTGCGGGTCGGCAGCAGCTTGAAGTCCTGGAACACGCACCCGATGTTGCGACGCAGCATCGGCACCTTCGAGCGCTTGAGCCGAGCGAGGTCACGTCCGCCGACGACGATCTTGCCGGCGGTGGCGTCGAGCTCCTTGAGCAACAGGCGCACGAGCGTCGACTTGCCGGAGCCCGACGCGCCGACGACGAAGACGAACTCGCCCTTGTCGATGTGGAAGGTCACGTCGCGCAGGGCGACCACGTCGGGCTCGTAGACCTTGCGGACCGACTCGAAGACGATCATCGAGCCGGCGCTGGTCGTCAGCGCGCGTGTGTCGTCCGGCGGCTCGGCGAGGGCCGTCGCGGCGATTGGGGTGAAATCGGATTCCTGCACGGGAGTCGTCTCTGAAGACGCGCGGCTTACCGGGCGCGCCTGGTGCGAAGGGTTCGCGTGAGTGTACCCGACTCGCTAGACGACTTTCCCGGCGGCCTTCGCGAGCAGATACTCGTGGATGAACGGATCGAGGTTTCCGTCGAGGACGCCCTGGGCGTTTCCGACCTCGTAGGCCGGTGCGGCTGTCCTTGACGAGCTGGTAGGGATGGAGCACATAGCTGCGGATTGAATCGCCGCCGAAACCCGTGTCGGCGGCGCCACCGCGCTCTTTCGCCATGCGTCGCCTCGCGCTCCTCCTCGGCCCGCTCGACCAGGCGCGCCTTGAGCACCCGCATCGCGGTCTGCTTGTTCGCCGACTGCGAACGCTCGTTCTGGCACTGGACGACGATCCCGGACGTGAGATGCGTGATCCGGACGGCGCTGTCGGTCTTGTTCACGTGCTGCCCGCCGGCGCCCTGTGCGCGGTAGGTGTCGATCTTCAGGTCGCCGTCGTCGATCTCGATGTCGGTGTCCGTCGGGCAGCAGCGGCGCGACGATCACGGTCGCGAACGCGGTGTGGCGCCGGTGGGCGCTGTCGAACGGCGACTGACGCACGAGGCGGTGCTTGCCGCGCTCGGCCTTGAGGATCCCGTAGGCGTTCTCGCCCGCCGATCGTGAACGTCGCGCTCTTCAGGCCGGCCTCCTCCCCCGGGCTCGCGTCGAGCAGCTCGACCTTGAACCGCGCTCGGCGGCCCAGCGCTCGTACATCCGCAGCATCATCTCGGCCCAGTCCTGCGCGTCGGTGCCGCCCGTGCCGGACTGCAGCGTCACGACGGCGTCGCCGGCGTCGTACTCGCCGTCGAAGAGCGCCGCCTCCTGCAGCAGGCCGAGCTCGTGGCGAAGCGGGACGATCGACGCCTCGATCTCGGCGGCCATCTCGGGATCGAGCTCGAGCAGGTCCGCCGCGTCCTCGTACTCGGTCCGGAGGCGGTCGTACATCCGAGCCGCTTCGAGACGCGGGAGTGCTCGGTCGAGATCTTCTGCGCGCGCTCCTGGTCGTTCCAGAAGCCGGGCTCGCTCAGCTCCTGCTCGAGCTCGGCGAGACGGCGTTCGAGAGCAGCCGGGTCAAAGGTAATCACGGACCCAGCTGAGCTGGACCCCGATTTCGTCGAGCTGCTCCTGGAGGGTGCCTTCCGTCTCGGCCACGCCCCGATCGTAGCGGCACGGCGCCTCGTCGTCGGCGCCCGACCGACGACGGGACGCCCCGAAGCCCTGGGCAGGCGCGGACGGCCGACCGCTCACCGAAAGTTCCAGAGTCGACCCGAAGCCGTGACGGTTTCGTTGCACTTGTCCGGTATGGTCGGTTGTCGAGGGCGGCGGGACGGCGCCCCACCCTTATTGGGTGGGGGTGCGCAGAGCGGCGGCGCGTGGCCGCGCCTGTGGGCCGGCTGCCGAGGACGTCGGATGAGGCGCGTGCGCTGCCCCTGCGGATAAGGGGCCCTCGGTGCTCCGTCGTTTGCGGGATCGTCCGCCACTCGTCTGACCTCCGGCGGCTGCTCCGACGTGCTCGGGGTGCGAAGGGCGGCGAAGCCCACTCTTGCAGGCGAAAGCACAGCTCGCCCGCCGGGACCGCCGCTCCGCCACGAACCATGCGACGCCCGCACGTCGCGCACGTTCGTCGCGCGCGCACGAGAATCCGTAGAGGTCGGCCGGCCGTCCTCTACGGCTCGTCGGGGAGGCGCGACCGGACTCCGACGTCGGCGTGCTGGCCCGCCTTCACGCTGCATGGAGCGAAGGACTCCTCGCGCGAGTAGTCGCAGCGCTCGGCGGCGCGTGCCGAAGTCTC
Organism: uncultured Actinomycetota bacterium; assembly: GCA_963797465.1. GTDB lineage: Bacteria > Actinomycetota > Thermoleophilia > Gaiellales > Gaiellaceae > PALSA-600. The sequence goes on from CAWCPD010000001.1 coordinate 809,528, forward strand.
GTTCGTCACGTCGATCACGAGCTCGATCCGCTGCAGGCCGAGCCCCAGCCTGTCAGCAGCCTGCCGGCCTCGGTCGCGACCCCGCGTCTCGGGTGACAGGGGCCAAGGACGTAGCCGAGCTCGCCTTTGAGGCCATCGTGGTCGAGCTCGACGAGCCTGGCCACGCCGGGAGACGTCGGGTCGAGCGAGCGGATCTGGAAGCCCGCACTGCTGCCGTCGTGCCAGCCGTAGTCGCAGCGCGCCGCCCACTCGTCGCCGAACCCGTCCCGCGGGGGACCGACGGGACTCGAGTGAATCGGCGCACCTCTTCGTCGCGCGCGAGGCATTGGAGATCACCCGCCGTCTCGGCCGCGATCGGATCGGGGCAGATCGACGTGCCGACGAGTGGCGCCTCGGGCTCGTTCACGCGCCGTGGCAGCGCTTGTACTTCTTGCCGGAGCCGCACCAGCACGGGTCGTTTCGACCGATGCTCTCGTGCTCCGACTTCACCACCGTCTGCTGAGCAACAGGCGCCGGCTCGGGCCCACCGTCGGCGGCGAGCGCGCCGCCGAGCGCTGCCGTCCCCCCGGCGGCTGCGATCGCGTCGGCTCCCGCGAGCGACTGGTGCTCGTAGCTCAGGTTGCCGTTCGTCCGCGGCTCGGCCGGCTGCTCGAGCGCGGCGCGGCATCGGCCGCCTCGACCTGTGCGTGGAAGAGGAGCGCGGTCACTTCCTCCCGGATCGCGGCGTTCAACTCCGTGAACATGATGTGCCCCTCGTTCCGGTACTCGACCAGCGGATCCTTCTGTGCCATGCCGCGGAGGTGGATGCCCTCGCGCATGTAGTCCATGCTCTCGAGGTGCTCGCGCCAGCGGGTGTCGACGGTCTGGAGCACGATGTACCGCTCGAGGTCGCGCATCAAACCTTCGTGGATCGCCTCGATCTCGGCCTCCCGCTCGCGGTAGGCGTCGACAGCGTCGTCGACGAACTCCGCGACGATCGCCTCGTGGTCGAGGCCGTGAAGCTCGTCGGGGGCGACGCCGCTGCCGTAGAGCGCCTCCATCGCCGCGACGAGCCCGTCGAGATCCCAGTCCTCCGCGTTCTCCTCGATGAGATATCCGGCAGTGACGTTCGAGATCACATCGGGGAGCCACTCCTCACGGACGTCCTCCGAGAGGTCGGCGCCCTCGAGCACGCGGCGCCGCTGCTCGTAGATCACGCGGCGCTGAACGTTCATCACGTCGTCGTACTTGAGGACGTTCTTGCGCGCGACGAAGTTCTGCTCCTCGACCTTCTTCTGGGCGTTCTCGATCTGGCTCGAGAGGATCTTCGCCTCCATCGGCTGGTCGTCCGGAAGCTTGAAGCGCTCCATGATGTTGTAGATCCGGTCACCCGCGAACAGGCGCACGAGGTCGTCCTGGCCCGAGAGGTAGAAGCGCGTCTCGCCGGGATCGCCCTGGCGGCCCGAGCGCCCGCGGAGCTGGTTGTCGATGCGACGCGCCTCGTGGCGCTCGGTGCCGAGGACGTAGAGGCCGCCGAGGGCGCGCACCTCGTCGTCGATCTTGATGTCGACGCCGCGGCCGGCCATGTTCGTAGCGATCGTGACCGCGCCGACCTGGCCGGCGTTGACGATGATCTCGGCCTCGCGCGCGTGCTCCTTCGCGTTCAGGACGTTGTGCGGGATGCCCTGGCGCTTGAGCAGCTCGGCGAGGTACTCGGAGGTCTCGACGGCGATCGTGCCGACCAGCACCGGCTGCCCCTTCGCGTGAGCGCTCCTTGATGTCGGCGACAACGGCCGCGAACTTCGCCTCCTTCGTCTTGAAGATCAGGTCGTTCTTGTCGAGGCGCTGCGACGTCGACGTTCGTCGGGATCGGCACGACGTCGAGGCCGTAGATCTCGACGAACTCCTTCTCCTCGGTCTTGGCGGTGCCGGTCATGCCGCCGAGCTTCTCGTAGAGGCGGAAGTAGTTCTGGAGCGTGATCGTGGCGAGGGTCTGGTGCTCCTCCTGGATCGCCACGCCCTCCTTCGCCTCGACCGCCTGGTGCAGCCCCTCCGACCAGCGGCGGCCCTCCATGATGCGGCCGGTGAACTCGTCGACGATCTTCACCTCGCCGTCCTCGACGACGTAGTCGATGTCGCGCTTGTAGAGCGCCTGGGCCTTGAGCGCCTGGCTCAGGTGGTTGACGAGCTGCACGTTGCGCGCGTCGTAGAGGTGCTCGATCTTGAGCGCCCGCTCGACCTTGTCGATCCCGAGCTCGGTCGGCGAGACCGTCTTGTGCTTCTCGTCGTAGAGGATAGTCGTACTCGCGCCCGAGCGCCTGGTCCTCGAGCTTCTTGTTCTTCGTCTGCGCTCCGCGTAGGCCCTTCGCGACGCGCGCGAAGTCGTAGTAGGTCTTCGCGGCGGTGGTCGGCTCGCCGGAGATGATCAGCGGCGTCCGCGCTTCGTCGATGAGGATCGAGTCGACCTCGTCCACGATCGCGTACGGATGCCCGCGCTGGACCGTTCCCTCGAGCGAGATCGACATGTTGTCGCGCAGGTAGTCGAAGCCGAACTCCGAGTTCGTGCCGTAGGTGATGTCGGCCTCGTAGGCGGCCTTGCGCGGCCTCGAGGGACATCCCGGTGTCGATCGAATGCGACCGTCAGGCCGAGCCGCTCGTAGACACCGCGGTTCCATTCGGCGTCGCGCTGGGCGAGGTAGTCGTTGACGGTGACGAGGTGGACGCCCTGGCCGAGCGTCGCGGCCGTCGTGGCTGGTGACCGTGGGGAGCGCGTTGAGGTACAGCGCGAGGCTCGCGACGAAGGTCTTGCCCTCGCCGGTCTTCATCTCGGCCACGTCGCCCTCGTGGAGGACGATGCCGCCCATCAGCTGCACGTCGAACATGCGCTGGTCGGACTCGCGCACGCGTGCCTCGCGCACGGCGGCGTAGGCCTCGAAGAGCAGGTCGTCGAGCTCCTCGCCGTTCGCGAGCCGCTCGCCGGAACTCGGCCGTCTTCGCGCGCAGCTCGTCATCGGAGAGCGCCTGGAACTCGGGCTCGAGCGTGGTGATGTACGCGGCCTGCTGACTGCAGGCGCTTCATGCGACGGCCCTCGCCGAAGCGAAGGAACTTTCTCGAGGACGCCTACCTGCGGCATTGCGACAGGGTACCGCTCGCTCCGCCCGGCACGACCGGCGAAGCAGGCGTCGTCACAGGATCCTTAGGCGCTGCCCCGGCGTCACTCAAAGTGGATCGACCTCGACCTCCCAGACGTCGCCCTCGATCCGGCGTGCCCGGACGACGTGCTGCGGTCGCTCGAGCGCGGAGATCGTGCCGAACGAGCGCTCGCCGTCGATCGAGAGCATCCGGTCGTCCCGTGCGAGATCGAGCTCGATCTCGTCGCCGGCGATCCCGGGCAGCTCGACGAGCTCGATCGCGTTCGCCGCGACCGCCCAGAGCGCGCGGTCGCGCCGGATCGCCTCAGCGCGGTAGGGCCGCGGCAGCTCGGCGTCGACTGCGGCAGCGAGCCGCTCCAGCCCGCCGGAGCCCTCTTCGACCACGAGCCTGCCTGCCGGGAGCGCCACGAAAAGCGCCCGCTCGCCTTCGAGCTCGGGCGCCTCGACGGTCGACGACAGCGTCCCATTGCCGAGCCCGCTGGAGACCGTGGATGCCGGCGATGTCCCACGGCCCGCGCGGCCCTTCGTCATCGCCGAGCGGCACGCCGCCTCCGCGAGCGGCGCGGGGAAGCAGCAACGCGCGCCCGCGGCGCCGCGCTGCTCAAGCCGGAGTTGTCCCCGACACGAGTCCTGACCACGAGCCCACCGCCACGACTACTCGCCGTGGTGAGGAACACGACGCCTGGGCTCTTGCGTCCGCTTCTCGCGGTAGCGCTTGACCTGCCGCTCCAGGTTGTCCACAAGCTGATCGATCGAAGCCCGAATCTCGCGCGAGGCCTCACGCGCCCGCAGCGTCGGCCCCTTGGTGAAGATCGTCCCCTCGGCGATGTGGCTGTCCTGGATCGACGGGTTCTTCTCCTCCGAGAGCTCGAGCTCGACCTGGGTCGGTTCGGCGAGTTGCTTGTCGAGCTTCGCGAACTTCGCCTCCGCGTACTGCGCAGGGCCGGCGTGATCTCGACGTTCTTGCCCTTCACCTGAAGTCGCATGCGTCCTCCTTGGTGGTCGTCAAGTCGCCCGCTTGAGCTTAGACGATCGCATGGCGCCGGCTCACGCCGCGAGGTGCGACGCACGACCCCGCGCGAGCGCGCGCTCCCGAAGGCCCCGAGTCGCCGCGCGGCCCATCGGCCGGTCAGCGGACCGCCCGCGCGAACGTGACGACGTGCACGCGCCGAACCCCCGCCGCGCGGAGCGCAGATGCGGCCGCCGCGGCCGTCGCCCCGGTCGTGTAGACGTCGTCGACGAGCACCACCGCCGCGGGCGCGCCGTCGCGGGCGAGGCTCGCGCGGGCGACGAACGCGCCGCGTACGTTGCCGCGGCGCTCGCGCAAGGTCAGACCCGCCTGCCGGGCGACCGGTCGAGTCCGCTCGAGCAGCGGCAGCGCTTCGAGGCCCCAGCTGGCCGCAAGCTCCCGGGCGAGCGCCGCGGCCGGCTGATGACCCCGCTTCAGGCTCCGATCACCGTCGGGCGGGATATAGGTGATGACGTCTGCCGCCGGCCGAGGCACGACCTCGTCGACGAGCTCGGCGGCAACCTGCGCGAACGGGCGGAGGCCGCGCTCCTTCCACGCGCGCACAAGCGGACGGGCCGTGGCGGTGTACGAAACGGCGCCGCGTGCGGAGGCGAACGCGAGGCGGCGGCCGGAACACTCTGCGCAGCGGGCGACCGGCCACGCAGTCGGTGCGCCGCATCGTTCGCAGAGCAGCGCGGAAGGAGCCGCGTGAGCGAGCGCCTGCACGACTCGCAGACGACCCGGCCCGACGAGCCTGATGATCCGGTCGTCCGGACCGAAGCCGGTACGCGGGACAGTCTCGGCGACGGAGGACGCAGCGCGACCGGATGCCACCTGGCAAGCCACAGGCGGCGCAGCGCGGCGGGAAGAGAACGTCGACGAACCACTCAGTCCACGGTAAGGCGAAACCTGTGCCGTGTCTGTGCCAACTCTGTGACGAATGTGTGCCGCTATTCCAGCGCGTACTCGTGTCGAAGCGGCAACCCCGCTCGCGGCCCGGTAGCGGTTGTCGGCCTCGAGCAGCTGCGCCGGGATCGCCGATGTCGAGCCAGTCCTCCGAGAAGCGGTAGCCGTAGACGGGCTCGCGCTCGTGCAGCCACACGACGAAGCGGCCGGGCGGATCAGGCGGGTTCCCCTCGGCGAGGTAGCGCTCGAGCAGCGCGAGGTGCTCCCGGGAGAAGAGGTACGTCGCCGTCGAGACGAGATCGCTCCGCGGCGCGGCCGGCTTCTCCTCCAGGCCGACGACCCGGTCGTCGTCGTCGAGCTCGACCACGCCGTAGAGCGACGCCAGCGACGGATCGGCGAGCCGGTGCACGGCGATCGCGCTCCCGCCCTTGCGCGCCAGAACTCGACGTACGCGGCGAGAGAGAACTCGAACAGGTTGTCGGCGGCGATCACGAGCAGGTCGTCGCCCGCCGAGCCCGCCCTGCTCGATCGCGAACGCGATGTCGCCGAGCGCGCCGAGCCGGTCCTCGTTCGAGCGCGGTGCCGTCGTCGTGGACAGCGATCGCTCGACCGGCCGCCCAGCGCTCGAACGTCCGGCGCGTGCCGCGCGTTCGTGACGACGTCGACGCGGTCGAACTCGCCGAGAGCTCTCCACCCGATCGACGATCCAGTCGATCATCGGCCGCCCACCGACCGGCAGCAGCGGCTTCGCAACGGCATCGGTGAGCGGCCGGAGTCGCGTCGCATATCCGGCAGCCAAGCAGGAGCGCCCTCACGCGCCGACCACCGCTCCGGCAAGCGAGACGCCGAGCGGCGCCTCGTGGACGCCGTGCTCGGTGACGATCGCGACGATCAACTCGGCGGGAGTGACGTCGAACGCCGGGTTGCGAGCTGTGAAGCGCACGCTGACCTCCGCCGGGTCGCGCTCTTCGATCGGGATCCCGTCGCCGCTCGCGGTCGCGAGGTCGACGGTGGAGCTCGGAGCGACGACGTAGAACGGGATCCCGTGGTGCCGGGCGAGCACGGCGAGCGAGTAGGTGCCGATCTTGTTCGCGGTGTCGCCGTTCGCGGCGATCCGGTCGGCGCCGGTGAGCACGGCATCGATATCGCCTGCCGCCATCAGCGACGCGGCGGCAGCGTCCACGATCACGGTGTGCGGGATCCCCGCGGCCTCGAGCTCCCACGCGGTCAGCCGCGCGCCCTGGAGCAGCGGGCGGGTTTCGTCGACCCACACGTGGGCGAGCAGGTCGCGCTCCCAGGCGGCGATCAGGGCACCGACCGCGCTTCCGTATCCGCCGGTCGCCAGCCCACCCGCGTTGCAGTGCGTGAGCGCCCTCGTTCCGGGCCGCGAGCAGGCCGGCCGCGTGCGCAGCCATGTGCCGGCACCGCTCGACTTCGTCGCGATGAATCGCACGGGCCTGCTCGGGCGACGGATCGCTGCGTAGCGCGTCGAGCGCCCAGCCGAGGTTGACGGCCGTCGGTCGCGACTCGCGCAGCACGCGCTCGGCCTCGTCGAGGTCGTCCCCGCGCGCCGCTGCGAGCGCGTAGCCATACGCCGCGGCGATCCCGATAGCGGGGGCGCCGCGCACGACCATCGTTCGGATTGCGTCCGCGACCTCGGCGGCCGTCCGGCATTCGACCTCCACCTCCTCGAGCGGCAGCAGCCGCTGGTCGAGGAAGACGACCCTGTCGTCCTCGAGGCGCAGGATCCGCTCCGGCTCGAGCATGTCGCGGAGTCTACGGATGTGGGCGCCGCGGCTTCGCTCGGAGCTTCGCCGAGTCCAGCCGCGCACTCCGACGGCGGGCGTGCGGACAACTCGGCTCCGAAGCGACCGCTCGTCGAAAGTCACAACATTGGCACATATCAGGCACACAGGCGTACGTGTTTCGCCGCTAATGTCAGATTTGAGGGCGGCGGGATGCGACCCCACCCGGGCGGGGGTTCGGGAGAGCTCCCGTCGAAAGCGTGCCCGCCCGCCGGGACCCCTCGCGCGTTCGCACCTCCCTGTTCCGCGAAGTGAGGCCGCTGAGCCGCTGGCGCGCCGTGTGCAATCACGACCGGCGACGGGGCACGCCGCGATGCTCGCAACGCAGCCCGCGCCAGCCGTCGGTCGACTGGCCAGCATCACTCCACTCACCACACGCTCGAACGCGGTCGCGCTGCTTAGCTCAGGTGCCTTCGTCCCAGGATGCGAGGTACTTCGCCTGCTCCTCGGTGAGCTTGTCGATCGAGACGCCCATCGTCCCGAGCTTGAGGCGGGCGATCTCCTCGTCGATCACGGTCGGCACCGGATAGACCTTCTTCTCCAGCGTCGCCGCGTGCTGCACGGCGTATTCGGTCGAGAGCGCCTGGTTCGCAAAAGACATGTCCATCACGATCGCCGGATGGCCCTCGGCCGCGGAGATGTTGACGAGCCGTCCCTCGGCGAGCAGGTAGAGCCGCCGCCCGTCGGCCAGGGTGAACTCCTCGACGAACCGCCGCGCCTCGCGCGTCTCGGTCGCGAGCGAGCGAAGCGCCGGGATGTCGATCTCGACGTTGAAGTGGCCCGTGTTGCAAAGGATCGTGCCGTCCTTCATCCGCTCGATGTGCTCGCGCGCGATCACGTGCTTGTCGCCGGTCGCGGTGCAGAAGATGTCGCCGACCTCTGCGGCCTGCGCCATCGGCATCACCTCGTAGCCCTCCATCAGCGCCTCGAGCGAGCGCATCGGGTCGACCTCGGTGACGATCACATGCGCGCCCATCCCGCGCGCGCGCATCGCCACGCCGCGCCCGGTCCAGCCGTAGCCGGCGACGACGAACCGCTTGCCGGCGATCAGCACGTTCGTCGCCCGGATGATCCCGTCGATCGTCGACTGGCCGGTGCCGTAACGGTTGTCGAACAGGTGCTTGGTGCGCGCGTCGTTGACCGCGATCACGGGAAACGCCAGGGCACCGTCGGCCTCCATCGCCTTGAGGCGGATGACGCCGGTGGTGGTCTCCTCCATGCCGGCGATGATGTCGCCGAGCTGCTCGCGACGGGCCGAGTGAAGGACGCCGATCACGTCGGCGCCGTCGTCCATCGTCAGCTGCGGCTTGTGGTCGACCGCGGCCTCGATGTGCTGGTAGTAGGTGTCGTTGTCCTCGCCCTTGATCGCGAAGACCGAGATGTCGTAGTCATTGACGAGGGCGGCGGCCGTCTCGTCCTGGGTCGAAAGCGGGTTCGAGGCGCAGAGCACGACGTCGGCGCCGCCGGCCTTGAGCGTGCGCATGAGGTTGGCGGTCTCGGTGGTCACGTGCAGGCACGCGGCGATGCGGTAGCCGGCGAGCGGCTGCTCCGCCTCGAACCGCTCGCGGATCGCGGCGAGCACCGGCATCTGCCGGTCGGCCCACAGGATGCGCTGCACGCCCTCGGGCGCGAGCGACAGGTCCTTCACGTCGTGTCGTTTCGTCGTCGCCATGGATCCTCTCTCGTCAGTGGGGGAGTCGCGCGTCGCGACCTAGGCGGCCAGGAGGCGCTCGTGCTTTCGCTGCTCCCACTCGATCCAGGAGCGACTGTCGTCGGCGGTTGCGAGCCAGGAATCGACTGCCGAGCGTAGCTCGGGCTCCCGACGGAGCCGGGCGGCGAACGCCATCTCGTCGAGGTCGATCCCGAAGCCGCTGCGGAGCTGCTGCAGCGACCGGAGCTGGTTCAGCTCGGGAAGCCCGTAGATGCGGTACCCGGCCGGTGTGCGCTGTGGCACCACCAGGCCGAGCTCTTCGACGTAGCGGAGCATCCGGGGCGACCAGTTCGTCGTCGCCGCGGCGGCTCCAACGGTCAGCGCTTCCACGCGGCAAACCTTAGCAGGTTTGTGTCAAGGTTTGGGAGAGCCTCGGGTTGGGCTTGACACATGCGGCTTCGACACCACGCGCGACGCTGAGATCCGCAACGTCGCTCCGTCGGAACTCGACACGTCCTCAGAGGTGGGAGGCTCCTGATCTTCCTGGCGACGAAACGCGCTCTCGGATGGGGCGTCCCCTGTCCAGCCGGCGGGTTCTCGACCTTCACAGCGCGCCGCCGTGCGACGCCCGAGTGGCACTTCTTCGCGACGCCGAACAGGATCGTCTTGACCAGTACCTCGTCAGTTGGGTTCCACCCGACTTCGTCTCGCGGGTCAGCGACGGCATCGACGTGAATCCCGTGGAATGGATCCGATGGATCGAGAATGCGAAGGTCTCACCCGCCATCGACCTCCGTGGACGCGGCCTGATCGGGTCAGCGCTACGCCGCCAGCAACCCGGTCGCGTACATGACCGCGAGGCCGGTGAGGAAGCCGCCGACCGCATAGCCGGACGTGAGCCCGCCCGGGGCGCGGCGGGCGACGAAGCGCGTGACCTCGACCACGACCTGCGCTGCGGCGCCAGCAGCGGCGGCGAAGAAGACGACCGCGAGGAGGTCGCTGCCCGTGTAGCCGCCGATCCAGGCGCCGAGAATCGCCGGGGTGCCTGCGATCGCCGCCAGACCGACGAGCTTCGGCAGCGGAACTCGCGCCTGCTCGCCCTTCTCGGCCAGCGGCGCCGCGATGCCGAGGCCCTCGGTGACGTTGTGGATCATGAAGCCGACGATCAGGAACGTGCCGAGCGTGAGCTCGCCGACGCCGAACGAGGTGCCGATCGCGAGCCCCTCGCCGAGGTTGTGGAGGCCGATCCCGACCGCGACGAGCGTCGCGAGCGCCATGCCCGAGACGACGCCCTTCCGGCGCGACGTCCGGGCCGAGAAGAACGTGATCGTGAGGAAGCTGACCGCCACGCCGAGCAGCACGAGCCCGGGGCCGCCGAGCGTGCCCGGCAGCGCCGCCTGAAGCTCGAACGCCTCGGCGAGCGCCTCGACGCCGAGGAACGTGAGCAGGCCCGCCGTCAGCGCCATGAACGCGGCGAGCCACTTTGCATCGGCGCGTCGAAGGGACGGGAGCCAGAGCAACCCGAGCGCGATCGGCAGCACGCCCACCAGGAAGCCGATGATCGCGTACCCGAGGAAACCCTTGGCCGACGCGCTCGGCGTCTCGACCGCGGCCGGAAGCGCCTTGACCGTCTCGATCCCCGTCGAGCTCGTGACGCCGACCGCGATCGGATCGTTCTCGACCCACTCGAACGGCACCACGATCGTGCTCGAGCGCAGCCGGCCGAGCTCGCGCGGGCCGTCGAGCGAGTACGGGACGATCGCGTCGTCCACGGTCACCGAGCCGATCGTGAGCTCCTCGCGCTGCGGGTTCGTGACCTTGATCCGGATCTCGCCCGGCGAAAATTCGACGCGACGGATGTCGAACGCGTCGGCGGGCGGCGGATTGCTGCCGATCAGGTCGACGAGCGACGAGCCGGTCTGGGAGAACGCACCCACGACGAGCGCGAGCAGCAGGATCGGGCCGAGCGCCCAGAGCCGCCAGCGCAGCCCGCTCGAACCGGCCTCGGCCGTACCCGCCTCCATCACTCGGTCACGTCGAAGAAGCCCATCCAGCCGAGCTCGGTGAACTCGGCCTGGTGTGCGTGGAACATGAACGTGCCCGTGTGCGCGAAGTCGATCTCGATCACGCCGCGCTGGGCCTGACACTGCATCACGATGTCGGTGTACTCCCAGTGCTCGCCCGTGCCGGTCGGCTGGTAACGGAAGAAGTCGGCATGCAGGTGGAACGAGTTGATCAGGTCGAACTCGGTCAGGTTCGCGAGGTAGATCCGCACAGGCTTGGAGCGGCTGACCTCGATCGGGTAGCGGGCGTAGTAGAACGTGCGGCCGTTGACGGTGTAGAAGTTGTTGTCGCCGTCGCCGTCGGTGTCGTAGCCGTTCATCACCATCACGAGCTCCTGCGCCTCGGGGCGCGGCTTCGCCGGGTCGATGATCAGCGCGCCGTAGAGGCCCTTGTGCAGGTGCTTCTTGAGTGGGGTCGAGTGGCAGTGGTAGGGGTGGAATCCGGCGGGCCGCGCCTCGAACTCGTAGGTGAACTCGTCTCCCGGATGGACGATCTCGAAGACGCCGTCCATGTTGGTCGGGTGGATCCCGTGGAAGTGCATCGTGTGCGGGTGCGAGCCGGCGTTCACGAACCGGACGCGCAGCGTGTCGCCCTCGGTCGCGCGCAGCACGGGGCCGGGCACGGTGCCGTTGTACGTCCAGGCGGCGAAGAAGACGCCGGGCGCGACCTCGATCTCCTTGTCGATCGCGGTGATCGTGTACTCGCGCACGCGGCCGCGGCTAACGGGCAGCGCCGGCGGCGGGTAGAGGAGGTGGTCGAGGTCGTGCGGGCCGCCGACGGCAGGCGCTCCCTCGCCGATCATCGCGGCGTGGCCCATCGCCACGTGGTCCGCCTGCGCTGTGGCGAGCGAGAGGTGCGCGTCATGAGCCGCGGCGCCTGCGCTCGCGCCGAACGCGAGCTTCCCTACGATCGGAGCGGCCGCGATGGGAGCGGCCGCCGCGATCAGTCCGCGACGCGTAAAACGTTTAGTCATAGCTAACTCTTGACTATAGTCACACCTGAACTCAATGGGCAAGCCGACCGTCTCGAAATCCGCCGAGGACTACCTGAAGGCGATCCTGCAGCTGGAGAGCGCCGGAGCCGCGTCCACGAGCGCGATCGCACTCGAGCTCGGCATCTCGCAGCCGTCGGTCACGCGGATGACGAAGAAGCTGGCAGCCGACGGGCTCGTCGTCCGCGTCCCCTACCGCGGCGTCACGCTCACCGAGCCCGGCCGGCGCGTCGCGCTCGAGGTGCTCCGCCATCATCGGCTGCTCGAGCTCTACCTGTCGGACGCGCTCGGCCTCCCGCTCGACGAGGTACATGCCGAGGCCGACCGGCTCGAGCATGTCCTCTCGGAAGAGCTCGAGGCACGGATCGACGCGGCGCTCGGCTACCCCACGCACGACCCGCACGGCCACCCGATCCCCGATCCCGAGCTCCGCCTCGATTCGGCCGTCCGCCGGCTGCTCTCGGAGCTGAGGCCGGGCGATAGCACGACGGTCGTTCGCGTCCCCGACCGCGACGCCGAGCTCCTCCGCTACCTCGGCGACCTCGGGCTCGTCCCGGGCGCGGCGGTCGAGGTGCTCTCGCTGGCACCGTTCGACGGGCCGATCACGATCCGCTCCGCGACCGGCGAGCACGCGATCGCCTGCGATCTCGCCGCCGCGATCGCGGTCGCGTAGGCGCGAGCACCACCGCCGGCGCGGGCCGGCGCATTTCCTCAGCAGGCGGCCCGGCGCTTTCGGACAGGCCAAGCACCGGCGGCCGCGCTCCCTCCCCCGCCCCTCTTGGGTGGGGCGCCGTCCCGCCGCCCTCACGGGCGACGTTACCGGGCGAAAGCGCACGACTTCGTGACGGAAGCGTGTCGATTCTGCAACTTTCGACGAGCGGTAGGTGCGCCTGTACTCAGCGAGCCCGAGCGGGCGGCGCATCGCAGGTCGCAGGCGTGGTCACTGCCGCGCAGGGCGCCTCGGCCGTCACTGTCGCGCATCAAAAGTCGGCGTCGCCGGCCCGCCGATGCGCGGCGCGCGGCCGGTGGGGCCGCCCCGGCTAGGTTCCGGCGCGGCCGTACCGGTCTTCGAGCCGCACGACGTCGTCGAGCTGCGGTGTGGACACCTCGAGGATGGTCGTGTCCTCGAGCGCGGTGACGCGATGCACTGTGCCCGGCCGGAAGCGGAACGCGGCGCCCGGCCCCACCTCGTCATCGGCCAGCGCCGCGTCGCCCTCCTCGCCCAACTCGACCCGCGCGAGGCCGGAGTGCACGAGCCACGACTCATCCTTCTCGCGATGCAGCTGGAGCGAGAGCGAGTGGCCGGCCTTCACGAAGAGGAGCTTGCCGCAGTAGACGTCGCTCAGCGCCCAGATCAGCTCGTGGCCCCACGGCTTGTCGACCCGCCGCGACTCGAACGCCCACGCGTCCAGCGTGCCGCCGCGAATGTCGCCTCCGTCTTCCACCGGCGCCAATCCTGTCATGCCCGCTCCGCCGCCGGCAAAGCCGGTATCTCCGCTCCCAGATCGCCTCCGTCGAGCCTACGGCTCATGCCCGCTCCGACGCCGGCAAAGCCGGCATCTCCGCTGACAGATCGCCTCCGACGAGCCCACCGCTCATGCCCTCAGCCACTCCGGATGCGCAGCCACGTGCTCGGCAGCTGCGCGCAGCTCCTTCGGCGTGTTCACCGTCAACCACAGCCCGTCGTATCGGAAGGCGCGGAGGCGCTGCTCCCTGACGAGCTCGGGGAACGTCGTCGTCTCGTGGTCGCCGCGCTCGGGCAGCCGCTCGACCGCCTCCTCCGAGAGCACGTAGATGCCGCAGTTGACCCAGTAGTCGACGTACCCGGACTCGTCGAATCCCTCGACCAAGTCGTCGTCTCCGAGCTCGACCATCGCGAACGGCGACCTGGGCCGCGCGACGGTCACGGTCGCCGCGGCGCCCGTCTCACGATGCCGCTCGAGCAGCCCGGCGAAGTCGACCGCGACCAACTCGTCGCCGTTCATCGCGTAGACGTCGCCGCCCTCGCGCCGCTCTTTCGCGGCGAACCTGATCCCGCCGCCGCGGCCGAGCCGCTCCGGCTCCTCGGCCGCGACGACCTCAGGGCCGATCCCCGCGAGCTCCCGCTCGAAGAGCTCGCCCTGGCCCGCGGCGCAAGAGATGATCACGCGCCCGACGCCGGCGCGCCACAGCCGCACCACCTGGAACGCGACAAGCGGCGTCCCGGCGACCTCAACGAGCGCCTTCGGCCGGCCGCCGGCCGGCGTCGCCGAGGCGCTCCGCCTTGCCGCCCGCGAGGATGATCGCCTCCACCGGGTTACCGTTCGAGCTGGTGCTCGCGCTCGGCCGCCGTCGGGAGCACATCTCCTGGTGAGAGCGGGCGGCCGATGCCTTCGTAGGCGAACCCGGCCGCGCGGACGGCAACCGGGTCGAGCAAGTTCCGGCCGTCCACGATCAGGGGGTTCGCCATCGCGACGCGCACCTCCTCGCGCGCGAGCTCGCGCAGCTCCTTCCACTCGGTCACGATCACAGCCGCGTCGGCACCGTCCACCGCGTCGAGAACGGACGAGGCGACGTCGACGCCCTTCGGCAGCGCGTTCCCGTCGGCGACCGGGTCCCAGGCGCGGACGTCCGCGCCCTCGGCGAGCAGGCGACTCGCGAGCACGATCGACGGCGCCTCGCGCATGTCATCGGTGTCCGGCTTGAACGCGAGCCCGAGCAGCGCCACCTTCCGCCCGCGCAGCGAGCCCAGGTGGCGCTCGAGCTTCGCGACCACGCGCCGCTTCTGCAGCTCGTTCACCTCGATCACGGCCGTCAGCAGCTGGAAGTGGTAGCCGGAGTTCGACGCGAGCTGCTTCAGCGCGAGAGAGTCCTTCGGGAAGCAACTTCCGCCGTACCCGATGCCGGCACGCAGGAAGTGCGGGCCGAGACGGTGGTCGAGGCCGATGCCCTCGGCGACGCGGACGACGTCGGCGCCCGTCGCCTCGCACACGTTGGCGATCTCGTTGATGAACGAGATGCGCGTCATCAGGAACGCGTTGGCGGCGAGCTTGATCATCTCGGCCGAGTTGACGTCGCTGCGCACCACCGCCGCTTCGAGCGAGGCGTACAGCTCCGCCACGGCCTCGCCGTCGTCGGGCTCGAAGGCGCCGACGACGATCCGGTCGGGGTGCATGAAGTCGCGCACCGCGTTCCCCTCGGCGAGGAACTCCGGGTTCGAGACGTAGCCGACATGCGAGAGGCCGCGCGAGTCGAGGCCGTGGCGCACCTTCTCGCCGGTCCCGACCGGCACCGTCGACTTCATCACGAGCACGGGCCTGCCTACGAGCGGCGGTAGCTCCTCGATCACGGTCCAGACCCGCGAGAGGTCGGCGTCGCCCGAGTGCGTCGGCGGCGTGTCGACGCAGACGAACAGGAACTCGCAGTCGACGAGGTCGGTCACGTCGAGCGTGAACGCCAGGCGCTCACGGTTCCGCTCGAGGAGAGCCGGTACCTCGTCCTCGTGGAACGGCACCTCCCCGCGCTCGAGCGCCTCGATCTTCGCGCGGACGACGTCGCGGATCACGACATCGTGGCCGAGATCCGCGAAGCAGACGCCGGTGACGAGGCCCACCCAACCCGCGCCGAAGATTCCGACCTTGGCCATCCGCGGGACTCTACTTGCCGCCTGCGAGCGGCTTGAGGCCCTTCGCGATCGCGAGCATCGTCTCGTTCGAGAGCGAGTCGAGGAGCGTGTTGACGACCCAGTAGCTCGTGTCGCCGACCTTCAGCACGACCATGTGCAGGTGCTGGCCCGAGTAGTAGAGGTCGTAGTCGCGGCCCTTCAGCTTGTGGTGGAAGCTCCGGTCGTCGAGCGCCGGCGCGTCCTCCCAGTCGGTCTCCTGCACTCCCCAGTACTCGCCCCCGCCGGTGCGGAAGACGAGCCGAACCGCCTTGTGGTCGTCCGTGATCCAGTACAGGCGGGCCGGTGTGTCGCCTCCATAGGTGTCGGGGTACGACGAGCTCTCGAGAATCGTCGGCACCATCAGCCGGAATGGCACACGGTCGGCGTAAGGCTTCACGAGATCGCGACCCGAGCCCGCGTCGTAGCGCACGACCGCCGGCTCGCGCTTCGGCACCTCGACAACCGGCGCGGTGCCCATCGCGTTGTGGAAGGTCTGGCCGGTCACGAAGAGCAGCATCGCGCCGGGGTCGAGCGCGCGAAGGCCCCGCTCCTTCGGGAGCGGGTGGACGTCCGCCGGCTCGACGAGCTTCTTGAGCGCGACGGCCGCCTCCTTGGCTCCCTTCTGCGTCTTGTCGAAGTAGACCTGCGAATGGAAGTACGTCTGGATCGGCGCGTTCGGCTCGGCGTTCCCGGGCGGCAGCAGCGTCAGGTAGCCGCGCTGGGCGAGCAGGTAGTTGGCGCTCGCAGCGGACCCGGCGACGCCGTTGCCGTTCAGGACCGTGATCGTCGTCTTCTGCGGCGACGGCGTCTTCGTCTTGATCTTCTTGCCGAGCGCGGACGCGTTCGCAACTCGCGAGACGCCGACGTCCGGGTTCTCGAACTTGTTCACGGCCGTGGGAATCGCACCCTCGGGCGCTTGCAGCTCGGCGTAGCCGGTGACGCCGTCGATCTTCACCTGGAACAGGTGCCCGCCGGGAAGGGTGGCGGCAAAGAGCGCGTACTGCAGCACCGTCTTGTCGCTGAAGTCCGACTTGGCGCCGACCTCGACGTTGTGCGTGATCGCGGAGATGATCCCGGTCACCGTGCGGAGGTCGACGTGCTGGGCGACCTGATCCTTGAACGCGCGCACGAACGCCTGCTGGCGTGCGAGCCGGTAGAAGTCGGAGTCGGTGTGGCGGTAGCGGACGAACTCGAGCGCGTCGCCGCCGTTCAGGCGCTGGTAGCCCGGCTTGAGGTTGATGTCGGCGAAGTTCGTCGCCTCCGTCCCGACGTTCTTGTTGTAGTAGCGGCGGTCGACGTCGAGCCAGACGCCGCCGACCTTGTCGACGATCTGCTTGAAGCCGCGGAAGTTGACGGTGATCAGGTAGTTGGATCGGGATCCCGGTCAGCTTCCGGACGGTCTCGAGCGTGCCCTTCGAGCCGCAGCGGGCGTAGGCGGAGTTGATCCGGTCGCGTACCGGCGTCGAGCCCGGGCAGTACACGTCGACGATCAGGTCGCGCGGGAACGAGAGCATCGAGATCGACTTCGTCTCCGGGTCGGCGCGGATCAGCATCAGCGTGTCCGAGCGCGAGCTGTTCGGGTCGTCCCCGTAGCGGAAGTCGTAGCCGACGACCAGCGCGACCGCGGCCTCACCGGGGAGCTTCACGTCGAGGTTCTTCTGCGTCTCGATCACGTCGATCGAGTGCGCCCGCACCGCTGCGACCGACTGGTGGAACCAGAGGTAGGCGCCGCCTGCGCCGGCAAGCGCGAGCGAGAGGACGACGAGCAGCATCGCGACCAGGACGCGGACGAGCACGCGCAGCCCCGAGCGCTCGGGCGGCAGCGGCTGCCCGTAGCGCACGATCGTGCTGATCGGCCCCGGCGGGAACACGGCGTGGCCGTTGCCGTTCTCCGCGGCCGAGCGACCGACTCCGCGTTTCAGGGTCGTCTTCATCGCGCTCCCCTCACCACCGCGGGAACTCGGGAACCCTGGACGCGTCGATGTGGAAATGCCTCATGAAGGGGCCCGACGACCGTCGAGCGCGCGAGCAGGATACCCGACTGTCCGGACCGCCGATCAGCCGCGAACGCGCTCCACGAGCGTCCGCGCGAGCCGCGTCTCGAACGCCGTCAGCTGCTTCTCGGCCGACGAGGGCGCGACCACGTTGATGTAGATCTCGGTGCGTCCCTTGCGCAGGAGGACGAGGTCGCTGAGCACCGTTTGCACCTTGCCGCCGCTCTTGAAGCCGATCGGGGCACGGAAGCTGACGCTGACGTCTGCGAACTTCCCGAGCTTCCTCGCCTTCACCGGCAGAAGGATGGCGGCGGCGCCCAGCGACTTCTGGAGCGCGTACCTGATGCAGGTCGGCAGCTTGGGCTGGAGGAGTGCCCTCATATGCTGCTTCGCCTGCTTCGCCGTCTTCCACACCTCGACGTCCGAGACCACCTGGATGCCGCCGTTGCCGTTGTCGAACACCGACTCGGCGTGACCCGTGATCGTGAGCTTGGAGTAGTTCGGCCGCAGCGACGGGCAGACGGGCGCCTTGAGCGAGCTCGGCGTCGCCGTCGAGTGGTCGGCCCAGGCGGCGCCGAGGTCGCTCTGCTTGAGCAGCGCCGCCCTCGCGCGCTTCTGGTCGGCCGCGTTGTAGGCGACCTTCGGGTCGAGCGGGTCGGCGAGCGCCGTCGCCGCGAGCGCGAGCGCCGCGAGCACGACCCATCCAGGCAGCGCGATCGGGAGGCATGCGATCAGGAGGCGCCTCATTCCGGCCGCGCTCCCCGCCGGAGGAGCATCCGGGCCATGTCCGCCTCGAACGGGACGAGTTGTGGGCGGTAACGCGCAGGTGCGACGACGTTCAGCGAATACTCCAGTCGGCCGCTGCCGAAGAAGACGAAGTCGCTCAACACCTTAGCCGTCCTCCCTTTCGCCCTTACGGTGATGGTCGCCCGGTAGGCGGCGCTCACGCTGCCGATCTTCGGGAAGTCGAGGCGCACCACGGTCACCGCCGCGATGTCCGGCCCCAGCCTGAGCTGATAGGCGAGGCAGCCCGGGAGCGGCGGCCGAATCGTGCGGGCGAAGTCGGTGCGTACCGCCTCGCTCGTCTCGAGCACCTGCGAGTCGACCGCGACCTGCACGCCCGCCCGCGGGTTCTCGAAGCTCGCGTTCGCATGCCCAGTCACCACCAGATCCGACGCCTTCGGGTCGAAGCCGGGGCAGGACGGACCGACCGGGCGGGTCGATCGGGTCGGGCCACCGCGCCAGCCGAGACCGAAGTCGCCCGTTTTCAGCAGCGTCTGCGCCGCCCAGGCCTGGTCGCCGGCGTCGATCTTCACAGCGGGGCTTCCGGAGAGCGCAGGCGGGACGAGAAACAGTGCCAGCAGCGCGGAGGCTACGAGAGATTTGATCGCAACCACCGCTCGACTTGTAGCACGGATTCTCCTTTGCGACCCGCATAGTCCTCGAGCTGGTCGCGCCCGATCCGGCCGACCGCGAAGTACCTCGCATCGGGATGGGCGAGGTAGATCCCGCTGACTGCGGCGGCGAGGAGTCATGGCGAAGCTCTCGGTCAGGTCGAGGCCCGCGTCGCGCGCGCCGAGCAGCTCGAAGAGCTTCGCCTTCTCGCTGTGATCGGGGCAGGCGGGGTAGCCGAACGCCGGCCGGATGCCGCGGAAGCGCTCCCGGAGGAGCTGCTCGCGCCCGAGCTGCTCGTCGGGCGCGTACCACTCGCGGCGGGCCCGCAGGTGAAGCCACTCCGCGAAGGCTTCGGCCAGACGATCGGCGAGCGCCTTGACGATGATCGCGCGGTAGTCGTCGTGCTCGCTCTCGAACGAGGCGGCAAGCTCGTCGGCGCCGTGGATCGGAGACGGCGAACGCGCCTGCGTGGTCGGCGTCGGCCGCCACGTAGTCGGCGAGGCAGCGGTTCGGCCGCCCGTCGTGTTGCGCCGCCTGCTGGCGGAGGAAGCAGAAGCGCGTGCCGTCGACGACCACGTCGTCGCCCTCGGCGCGCGCGGGCCAGAAGCCGTAGACGCCGCGCGGCCGCAGAGACCCGTCGCGCACGATCTGCTCGAGCACGGCCTGCGCGTCGTCGTAGAGCTCGCGTGGCCGCCGGAAGCTCGAGGATCGTCGGGAACTTGCCCTTGAGGTCCCAGGCGTGGAAGAAGAACTGCCAGTCGACGAACGGCACGAGCTCGCCCGAGCTCGGGCTCGAGCGAGCGGACGCCGGTGAACGGCGGCGCGGGCAGCTCGTCGAAGACGGCGCGCAGCGCGGTTCGCCCGCGCCTCCTCGAGCGGCAGCAGCGGCCGGCGCTGCTTCTCGGCGTGCTGCTCGCGGAGCCGCTCCTGAAGCTCGCGGTTCTCGCCGTCGAGCGCCGTGCGGCGAGCCGGGTCGAGCAGCGACGGAGACGACGTCGGTCACGCGGCTCGCGTCGAGCACGTGCACGGTCTCGTGCGAGTAGGCGGGCGCGATCCGGACGGCGGTGTGCTGCCGCGAGGTGGTCGCGCCGCCGATCAAGAGCGGCAGCTGGAGCCCGCGGCGCTCCATCTCCTCGGCGACGTCGACCATCTGGTCGAGCGACGGCGTGATCAGCCCCGAGAGGCCGACGACGTCGGCGCCCTCGGCGACCGCGGTGTCGAGGATCTTCTCGGCCGGCACCATCACGCCGAGGTCGATCACCTCGTAGTTGTTGCAGCCGAGCACGACGCCGACGATGTTCTTGCCGATGTCGTGCACATCGCCTTTGACGGTCGCGAGCACGATCTTGCCCTGCGCGCTGCCGCCCGCCTTCTCGTCCTCCATGAACGGCTCGAGGTAGGCGACCGCGCGCTTCATCGCCCGCGCCGACTTCACCACCTGCGGCAGGAACATCTTTCCCGAGCCGAAGAGGTCGCCCACGATCCGCATCCCGTCCATGAGCGGCCCCTCGATCACGTCGAGCGGCCGCTCCACCGTGCAGGCGCGCCTCCTCGGTGTCGGCCTCGATGAAGTCGACGATGCCGCGCACGAGCGCGTGCGCGAGCCGCTCCTCGACCGGCGCGTCGCGCCACGAGAGGTCGCGCTCGCGGCGCGTGCCCTCGCCCTTCACCTGCTCTGCGAGCTCGACGAGCCGCTCGGTCGCGTCGGGACGCCGCGCGAAGATCACGTCCTCGATCCGCTCGAGCGTCTCGGGCTCGACGTCCTCGTAGACCGCGAGCTGGCCGGCGTTGACGATTCCCATGTCGAGCCCGGCGCGGATCGCGTGGTAGAGGAACACCGCGTGCATCGCCTCGCGCAGGCGGTCGTTGCCGCGGAACGAGAAGCTGAGGTTCGAGATGCCGCCGCTCGTGCGCGCGCCGGGGCAGCGCTCCTTGATCAGCGGCAGCGCGTCGAAGGAAGTCGCGCGCATAGGTGTCGTGCTCCTCGATCCCGGTCGCGACCGCGAGCACGTTCGGGTCGAAGATCACGTCCTCGGGCGGGAAGCCGACCTCCTCGGTCAGCAGGTCGTACGCGCGCCCGCAGATCGCGACGCGCCGCTCGACGTCGGTCGCCTGCCCCTCCTCGTCGAACGCCATCACGACGACGCCGGCGCCGTAGTCGCGGATGCGACGCGCCTGCTCGAGGAAGCTCGCCTCGCCCTCCTTCAGGCTGATCGAGTTGACGATCCCCTTGCCCTGGACGCACTGCAGGCCCGCCTCGAGCACCGACCAGCGCGAGCTGTCGACCATGATCGGCAGCCGTGCCACCTCGGGCTCGGTCGCGACCACGTTCAGGAACGTCCGGATCGCCTGCTCGCTGTCGAGCAGGTCGGCGTCCATGTTGACGTCGAGGATGTTGGCGCCGCCGCGCACCTGCTCGAGCGCGACCTCGACGGCGCCCGCGAAGTCGTCGGCCTCGACGAGACTCGCGGAAGCGCGCGGAGCCGGTCACGTTCGTGCGCTCGCCGATCAGGACGAAGCCCGTGTCGGGGCCGATCTCGAACGGCTCGAGCCCGCTCCAGCGCGGTCGCCGAACACGTGGTGACAACTCGTCACCTGGGCTCGGGCGCGGTGCCAGCCCGCGCACGGCGGCGGCGATCGCGCGCGTGTGCTCGGGCGTCGAGCCGCAGCAGCTCCCCGCGACGTTGAGGAGCCCGGCGGCGGCGAACTCGCCGAGCAGCGCGCTCGTCAGCTCGGGCGTCTCGTCGTAGCCGCCGAAGGCGTTCGGCAGACCCGCGTTCGGATGCGCCGCGACGAGGCACGACGCGAGCTGGGCGAGCTCGGCGACGTACGGACGCATCTCGCTCGCGCCGAGCGAGCAGTTGACGCCGACGATCAGCGGCTCGGCGTGCTCGATCGAGATCCAGAACGCCTCGATCGTCTGACCGGAGAGCGTGCGGCCCGAGAGGTCGACGATCGTCGCCGAGATCCAGAGCGGCAGGTCGCGGCGCCGTCTCGCGCGCGGCCGCGATCGCCGCCTTCGCGTTCAGCGTGTCGAAGATCGTCTCCAGCAGCAGCAGGTCGACGCCGCCCTCGGCGAGCGCCGGCGATCTGCTCGGCGTAGGCGTCCTTCACCTGGTCGAAGGTGTGCGTGCGAAACGACGGGTCGTCGACCTGCGGGCTGAGCGAGAGCGTGACGTTCAGCGGGCCGACCGAGCCGGCGACGAACGGTCGCCGGCCGCCTCGCGGGCGATCCGCGCGCCGGCGACGTTGAGCTCGTGGACAGCACCCTCGAGCCCGTAGTCGGCCTGCCCGATCGAGGTCGCGGTGAAGGTGTTCGTCGTCGTGATGTCGGCGCCGGCCTCGAGGTAGCGCTCGTGGATCGAGCGCACGAGCTCGGGCCGCGTGAGGTTGAGGACGTCCGGGTTGCCGGCCACGTCAGCGGGGTGCGACGCGAAGCGCTCGCCGCGGTAATCCTCGGGCCGCAGGCCGGCACCGTGGATCATCGTCCCCCACGCGCCGTCGAGCACGAGGATTCGCTCCCGTGCGAGCCTTCCGATCTCCGCTGCCACGTCCCGCTTCACTGCCACGTCCCGCTTCGCTGCCACGTCGTGCACCGCCGTTTCGCACTTTGACCGCCTAGAGAGGGAGCGCGGGGCCGAACGCTCGCGCAGGCTCTTTAGGCGTTTTTTGACCCGGTCGCCAAGCTGCCTTCAAAGCTCTCCGGGGTCGAAAAAGGGTACCAGCGCACCTTGTCACGCAATCGCCGCGCTTTCCGCAGAGTCGGCACGCTTCCGTCACGGACACGCCACACCTCGGGCGGTAGCATCGCCGGTGAGGGCGGCGGGAGCGGCCCCACCCGGGCGGGGAGTGCGGTCTGAAGGCTCTTCTCGGCTCGGCCGGAATGGACAGGCCGAGAGCGTCCGAACCCGATGGGCAGCCGGACGGGCCCGAGGTCTCCGACGCGCGTTCGAGTGGCCGGTTCGAGAGGCCGGTAGGGTGGGCTACCCTGGGCCGCCGTGACGACGGTTCGGCGATACGCGCGGGGCGGGCTGGCCGTCGTGGTGCTCGTCGCGGGTCTCGCCCTGGTCGCGGGCACGGCGCGGTCGGCGCTCGGAGCCGCGCCCGAAGGGCAGGTCGCCAATGCCGAGCACGCGTTCATCACCCTGTGCGCGTTCAGCCATCGCAACGCCGACGACCCGATCGTCCTCCCAGGGCGGCCCGGCGTCTCGCACGAGCACACGTTCGTCGGCAACGTCTCGACCGACGCGTTCTCGACGCTCTCCTCACTCCGTTCGGCCAAGACGACCTGCGACCGGAAGAAGGACACCGCCGCCTACTGGGCGCCGACGCTCTACGACGACGGCAGGCCGCTCGACCCCTACGGCGCGGTCGTCTACTACCGCCGGCTCACGACCGCGCCCGTGCGCGCCTACCCCGAAGGGCTGGAGATCGTCGCCGGCGACGCGCACGCGGCCGGGCCGCAGAGCCGCCGGATCGTGTTCTGGGACTGCGGCCTCGTCAAGACGACCCTCTACGGGACGATGTCACGCACAGGCCGGCCCGTCGCCACCCCGCCGGCCGCCTCGAGCAGGCCCCCGACCTGCCCACCCGCATCGAAGCTCCAGCTGCACATCAACTTCCCCGACTGCTGGAACGGCAAGACGACCGACAGCGTCGACCACCGCCGGCACATGGCCTACTCGGTCGACGGCCACTGCCCGCGCGGCCACCCAGTCGCGGTGCCCGAGCTCTCGCTCGTCTACCAGTACCCCCCTCCAACAGGAATCGTCGCCCTCTCCTCCGGCAACGTCTACACGGCCCACGCCGACTTCCTGAACGCCTGGGACGAGAAGGCGCTCAGGGAGCTCGTCGAGCGCTGCCTGAACGAGCGCCGGCCCTGCGGCACCGGCTCGTAGCGGCTATCGCGAGCTGCGGCCCGCGACCGCGGGCGTCGCCGCCGACCCCGCGGCGGTCATTCGCGCCCGGCGACCGCGAGCTGGTTCTCGGCGTGGCGGATGCGCTGCTCGATCTGCCAGCGGTCGGCGGTCGACTCCCCGCGCTCGATCGCCTCGAGCTCGGCCTGCGCCGCCTCGAGCTGCTCGCGCGCGTGCGACGTCGTCGATGTCGGCCGCCCCCACCGCGTGCGTCGACGAGCGCGATCGCGCGATCGTGGATCACCTGGAAGAACCCGGGGCCGGTCGCGAACTCGAGCACCTCGGCGTCACCGCCCGGATGGATGCGCGTCGAGCCCGCCTTCAGCGTCGCGATCAGCGGCGCGTGCCGGGCGAGCACGCCGATCTCGCCGATCTGGCCGGGCACGATCATCATCTCCGCCTCGCCCTCGAACGCGGCGCCGTCGGGGGTCACGAGCGAGACCTCGAACGTCTTGCCGGTGCCGGGCACGTCGAGCCCTACGCCGCGGCGAGCTGCTTGCCGCGCTCGACCGCGCCCTCGATCGCGCCGACCATGTAGAAGGCCTGCTCGGGCAGTTCGTCGTGCTTGCCCTCGATGATCTCCTTGAAGCCGCGGATCGTGTCCTCGAGCCTTGACGTACTGCCCCGGCGTGCCGGTGAAGATCTCGGCGACGAAGAACGGCTGCGAGAGGAAGCGCTGCACCTTGCGTGCGCGCGAGACCGTGAGCCGGTCCTCGTCCGAGAGCTCCTCGATCCCGAGGATGGCGATGATGTCCTGGAGGTCCTTGTAGCGCTGGAGGATCTCCTGCACGCGGGTCGCCGTCTCGTAGTGGTCGTCGGAGACGATCCCGCGGCCGAGCGCGCGCGAGGTCGAGTCGAGCGGGTCGACCGCCGGGTAGATCCCCTGCTCGACGAGGGCGCGCGAGAGCACGGTCGTCGAGTCGAGGTGGGCGAACGTGTTCGCCGGCGCCGGGTCGGTGAGGTCGTCGGCGGGCACATAGATCGCCTGGACCGAGGTGACCGAGCCCTTGCTCGTCGAGGTGATGCGCTCCTGGAGCTGCCCCATCTCGGTCGCGAGCGTCGGCTGGTAGCCGACGGCGCTCGGCATCCGGCCGAGCAGCGCCGAGACCTCGGAGCCGGCCTGGACGAAGCGGAAGATGTTGTCGATGAAGAGCAGCACGTCCTGCCCCTCGTCGCGGAAGTACTCGGCCATCGTCAGGCCCGAGAGACCGACGCGCAGGCGCGCGCCCGGCGGCTCGTTCATCTGGCCGTAGCAGAGCGCGACCTTGTCGATGAGTGTCCACCGTCTCCCGACTCGGCCTCGCTCATCTCGAGCAGGAGGTCGTTGCCCTCGCGGGTCCGCTCGCCGACGCCGGAGAAGACCGAAACGCCGCCGTGCTCGCGGGCGAGGTTTGCGATCAGCTCCTGGATCAGCACCGTCTTGCCGACGCCGGCGCCGCCGAAGAGGCCGATCTTGCCGCCGCGCACGTAGGGCGCGATCAGGTCGACGACCTTGATCCCCGTCTCGAAGATCTCGAGCTTCGGCGAGAGGTCCTGGAAGTCCGGCGGGTCGCGGTGGATCGGCCACCGCTCCATCGCCGGGCGGCGCCTCCTTGTCGTCGATCGGCTCGCCGAGCACGTTCCAGAGCCGGCCGAGCGTCCCCTGGCCGACCGGCACCGAGATCGGCGCTCCCGTGTCGACGACATCGGTGCCGCGGGCGAGCCCGTCGGTCGTGTCCATCGCGACCGCGCGCACCCGGTCGTCGCCGAGGTGCTGCTGCACCTCGGCCACGATCACGCCCGCCCTCGGGGCGCGTGATGCGGAGCGCCGAGTAGATCTCCGGCAGCCGGCTCGGGAAGACGGCGTCGATGACGACGCCCTTGATCTCGATCAGCTTGCCGACGTTCTCCTGCTTGCCGTTCGTGGCCATGTGATGAGTCTCCTGGGAAGTGGCCCTGAAAAAGACGATTGGGCGCGGGAGCGGCTCGAACGAGCGGCTCCTTGCCCCAAAACGAGCGTCACTCTATAGGAGGTCGTGCCCGGCGAACCGCGGAGCCGTCGCCGCTGCGATCGTCGGCGTTCGGCTCGAGCCGTATCATCTCGGCGCGCACGAACTGCTGCTGCTCGCGCAGGTTTCGAAACGACAGCGCCGAGCTCGGATGCTTCGGCCGCGAGTCCGGGAAGAACGCCAGGCCTGCGGCGGCCCCGAGGCCGGCCGCGACGACGAGCACGGCGGCGCCACGCCGGACGAACTGCCTGCGGGCGCGTCCCGGCAAGGTCACGGCGATCGGATGCCGGAGCTCGACCAGCGGCGCCTCGCGCAGAAGCTGTGTCGTCGAGGCGATGTCGGCGGCGAGGGCGCGACAGCGCGGACAGCCCTGCGAGGTGGCGTCTCGAGCGCCGCCACCTCGAGCTCGGACGCCTCACCATCGAGCCGTAGGGAGACCGTACGGGCCCACCGCTCGCAAGGCGTCACTCTCCGGCGATACAAACCCACGTCGAGTGCGACGCTTGCGCGCGCAGGAAGTTAGCCGGTCGAGCTCGCATCGGCGGATTCGGATGCGGAGGGAGCGTACGAGGTGCGCCGCAGCTCCGCCTCGGTCATCGGCCACCGCTCGACCGGGTAGTGGCACGCCGCCTCGTGATCGCGCCTCGAACGGCCTCAGCAGCGGCGTCTCGGCGTCGCAGCGGCCGATCTCGGCCCGCGGGCAGCGCGGGTGGAAGACGCAGGCGGCCGGCGGCGCGACCGGCGACGGGACGTCGCCGCCGAGGACGATCCGCTGGCGCTTGCCCACGCCGCCGTTCGTCTCCGGGCGCGGCACCGCCGAGAGCAAGCGCGGCCGTGTACGGATGGCGCGGGTGCTGATAGAGCAGCTCCGACTCGCCGATCTCGACGACGCGGCCGACGTACATCACCGCGATGCGGTCGGAGACCTGGCGGATCACCGAGAGGTCGTGCGAGATGAAGACGTAGGTGAGGTCGAACTCGTCCTGCAGGCTCTTCAGCAGGTTCAGGATCTGGGCCTGCACCGAGACGTCGAGCGCCGACACCGGCTCGTCGCACACGATCAGCTTCGGCCGGAGCGCGAGCGCGCGCGCGATGCCGATCCGCTGCCGCTGGCCGCCCGGAGAACTCGTGCGGGTAGCGGTTGTAGTGCTCGGGGCTCAGGCCGACGCGGCCGAGCAGCTCGCGCACCCGGTTCTTCGCGTCCTTTTCCGTCTTGTGGATCGCGAACGGCTCGCCGATGATCTGGCCGACGCTCTTGCGCGGGTTCAGCGACGAATAGGGATCCTGGAAGATGATCTGCATCTCGCGCCGCAGCGGTCGCATGGCGCGCTGCGAGAGGCGCGTGATGTCGCGGCCGTCGAAGCGGACCCTGCCGCCGGTCGGCTCGAGCAGCCGCACCATCAGCCGAGCAGTGGTCGACTTGCCGCAGCCGGACTCGCCCACGATCCCGAGCGTCTCGCCGCGATTGACCGTGAGCGTCACGTCCTCGACCGCGTGCACGACGTCCTTGCCGCGGGCGAACACGCCCTGCTTGACCGGGAAGTGCTTCGTCAGGTGCTCGACCTCGACGAGAGCGTCGCCTGCGGCGCTGCGCTCGCCGGGCTCGGTGGGCGAGGCCGAGCTGACGGACGGGACACGCATGGCCGTCGACGTGGCGGCGTCCGGGTCCCTCGACGGGAGGAGCAGCGTGACGATCACGCCGAGCCAGCCGAGGACGAGGCCCCAGATCCAGGCGTGGCGGTGATTCTTCCTGTCGCCGATCCGCATGGCGACGAGTGTCGGCCACGCGACCATGACCGCCGCCCAGCCCAGGATGATGAGAATCGCAACTCCCCTGCTCATGGGGCCAACGCGCTCACGTCAGAGGGTGCGGCGGGGCACATCAGACGACGCCGAGCTCGACGCCGACGCGCTGCGACCAGATCTCGCGCTTGCGCTCGGCGGGCAGATGGCACGCGTCGCAGATGGCCGCCGGGGATCGGCACGAGCGGCGGCCGCTCGTTGTCGCACGGCGTCGAAGCGGTACTTGCAGCGCGGATGGAACGGGCAGCCCGGCGGCGGGTTGAGCAGCGACGGCGGCGACCCCTCGATCGCGACGAGCGCGTCGAGCCGCCGGTCGACGGTCGGCATCGACTCGAGCAGGCCCCAGGTGTACGGGATGCTGGGCCGCGTTGAAGATCTCCGTGCGCAGGGCCGTACTCCATCGCGCGGCCGGCGTACATGACCATGCACGTGCGTCGCCGTCTCGGCGACGACGCCGAGGTCGTGCGTGATCAGGATCACGCCGATGTCGAACTCCTTCTTCACGCGGTCGATCAGCTCGAGGATCTGCGCCTGCACGGTCACGTCGAGCGCGGTCGTCGGCTCGTCGGCGATCAGCACGTCGGGGTTGTGGACGAGCGCCATCGCGATCATCGCGCGCTGGCGCATGCCGCCCGAGAACTGGTGCGGGATAGTCGCGCGCGCGTCCCTGCGCGTTCGGGATGCCGACCGCGTCGAGCAGCTCGACCGCCCGGGCGAACGGCCTGGCCCTTCGACACGCTCGAGTGCGCGCGCACGGCCTCGGCGATCTGGTCGCCGACGCGGTACATCGGGTGCAGGCACGCGAACGGGTCCTGGAAGATCATCGAGATGTCGCGGCCGCGGATCTTGCGCAGCTCGTCGCCCGCGAAGCTCGAGCAGGTTCCGTGCCCTCGAAGCAGCACCTCGCCGCTGATGTCGGTGTACGCCGGGTTCAGCAGGCCCATGATCGCGAGGCTGGTGACGCTCTTGCCCGAGCCCGACTCGCCGACGACGCCGAGCGTCTCGCCGCGGCGCAGCGTGAACGAGAGGTCGGAGACCGCCTGCACGACGCCGTCGCGGGTGTTGAAGCGGACGGTCAGGTCGCGGACGTCGAGCAGCGGCGTGCCGGCGCCGCCGTCGCGTCACGCGTACCTCACGCGCGGGTCGAGGAACGCGTAGACGATGTCGACCACGAGGTTCATGATCGCGACGGCGGTGGCGGTGAGCAGGACCACGCCGAGCACCGTCGGCAGCTCCTGGGTCTGCGCACCCGTGATCGCGAGCCAGCCGAGGCCCTGGAGGTTGAACACGGACTCGGTGATGATCGCCCCGCCGACGAGGAGCGCGACGTCGAGGCCGAACAGCGTCACGATCGGCGTCAGGCTCGCGCGCAGCGCCGTGCTTGAAGATCACCTGCCGCTCCGAGAGCCCCTTCGCCCGCGCCGTGCGGATGTAGTCCTCGCCGAGCGTCTCGAGCAGGTTGTTGCGCGTCATCCGCGCGTAGATCGCCATGTAGAGCAGCGCGAGCACGATCCACGGCAGGATCAGGTGCGAGAACCACGCGCCGACGCCGTCGGATATCGGCGCGTAGCCCGGTGCCGGCCGTCCAGTGGAGCTTGCGCCAGAAGATGAAGAGGGCCATCAGGCCGAGCCAGAACACGGGCGCAGAGATGCCGAAGAGCGCGAAGCCCATGGCCGCGCGGTCGACCACGGATCGTCGCTTGACGGCCGAGAGGACGCCGATGCCGACGCCCGACCGTGAGCCAGATGATCGCGGCGCCCAGGATCAGCCAGAGCGTTCGCGGTGCCCGCTCCTTGATCTGATCCTTGACCGGCACGAGGCCGCTGTAGGAGTAGCCGAGGCCGGGCCAGCCGTTCTCGTCGCCGGTCACGAAGTTCTTCACGAAGTAGCCGAACTCGACGTAGAACGGCTGGTCGAGGTGGAGGCGGTGGCGGATCAGCGCCAGCGACTCCTCGGTCGGCGACTTGCCCGCGAAGCGGAGCGCCGGGTCGCCGGCCGGCAGCTTGAAGAAGACCAGGAACGTGATGAACAGCACGACGACGATGACGAGCACCGTCCAGGCGAGCCGGCGTGCGATGTAGATCAGCATCGTTCCGGTGTCATGAACAGGTTCCGGGGCGCCCGTGTGGGCGCCCCGGAAACCGTCGTACTGACTGCTTCGTTACTTCACCGCCAAGTGCGCGTAGGCGGGCGTCGTCGCGAACTGGTCGAACTCGTACTTGGTGACGTTCTTGCTCGTGATGCGCGTCACCGTCGACCAGAGGTACGGCACCCACGGCACGACGTGCGTCATCAGCTTCTTGTCGAGCGCGGCGTAGCACGCGGTGTGCGCGGCTGACCGACGAGGTTGGCGCACTTGTCGAGGTCGCTTGTTGACGCTCGGGACGTTGGTGCAGTTGCCCGTGACCTTCAGCGACTTGCACTGCGACGGGCGTGATCCCGACGAGCGAGTAGTTCGTGTTGCCGGTCGGGATGATCGTGCGGCCGTCGAACAGCGGGCTGAAGAAGGTGTACGGGTCGGCGTAGTCCTTCCCCCAGCCGGGCCGCTCGGCGATCGGGACGTTCTTCGACGGCGTCTGGATCGTCGGGTACGCGCCCTCGACCGTGCGCACCGTGAAGGTGATGCCGATCTTCTTGCGCGCTCTGCTGCGATCACCGGCAGCATCTTCGTGTCGACCTGGCGCGTGTCGGCGATCAGGAGCACGTTCTTGCACTCCGTGGCGCCGCACGTGCCGTTCTTGTCGGTGTCGTACTTCGAGCCCTTCATCGCCTCCTTCGCCTTGGCGACGCTGCCGTGGTCGCCGGCCGTCTTGTACGGCGCGTAGTCGGAGAGCAGGTTGCTGAGCAGCGAGTCCGGGACGATGTGGTTCGCGACGTCGCCGACGAGCGGGCCGCCCCAGGCCTGGACGAGCGCGTGCTTGTCCATGATGAAGTTCATCGCCCGGCGGACGTGGACGTCGTCGAACGGCGGCTGCGTGAGGTTCATCGTCAGGTACCAGGTGCGGTCACCCGAGTTCTGGTGGAAGTACGGCTTCAGGCTCGGCCGTGGTCGAGTACTTCTTCAGGAACTGCGGCGGGATCGTCGAGGTGGCGGTGTCGTAGCTCGCCGGCCTCGACCTTGTTGAGGATGTCGTCCGCGTTCGCGTTGACCATGAACTCGAACTCGTCGGGGAAGTTCTCCCGCGCCTTCTTCGTGTCGGTCTTCGGGTCGTAGTTCGGGTTGCGGACGAGGTCGAGCTTCGTCTGGCCGTCGAACCCGCTCGTCGGCTTGATCTTGCCGCACGACGAGATGTCGACGCTGTCCGAGCCCTCGATCATGTACGGGCCCGTCGAGACGAGGTTCCGACCGTACTCGCCGGGCTTGCCCTCGAAGCACTTCGCGACCTCGTCCGGGATCGGCGCGGTCGCCGGCATGGCCATGCGCGTAGAGGAAGTCGCCGCTCGGCTGCGTCAGGTCGAACACGAGCGTCGAGTTGTTCGGCGTCTTGATGCCGGAGATCGTTCTTCCCCTTGGCACCGGCCGCCCAACCCACGATCGACGTGTAGTAGAAGCCGTACTGGCCGCCGTTCTTCGGGTTCGCCAGCCGCTCCAACGCGTACTTCACGTCCTTCGAGGTGACTGTCCGGTTGACCGGCGGGCCGAACTTGATGCCGTCTTGAGGTGGAACGTGTACGTCTTCCCGCCGTTGGTCGGCTTCGGCACCGACGTCGCGAGGTCCGGGACGAGCTTGTTGCCCGCCGCACCCGTCGACGTGGTTCGTAGCCCATCGAGCGACCGCAGCAGCAGGTTCGCGTAGATGCCCCACGCGTCGCCGAGATACTCGCCGGTCGGATCGAAGCTGTCGGTGAAGCCGAACGAGGACTCCCAGCCGACGGTGAGCGTTCCACCCGTCGCGACCTGCTGCTTGGCCGGGCTCGACTTCGCCGCCAGGCTCGCGGCGACGAGGATCGTCGCTCCGATGGCCACGACCGCACCGGCCACGACCAACCTACGAAATGGCTTGTTCACGTTATCTGTCTCCCTCCTTCCCCGACGTCACCTTGACGAGCGGGGGGTTGCAGTTGACCGCACCCTTTGACGACAGACGAGGTCACCGGTTAGTTGGCTCACCGATCGGCCCGCACGTCGAGAGCATCGCGGAGACCGTCGCCGAGCAGGTTGAAGGCAAGCGTCGTGATGACGAGGAAGAGGCCCGGGAAGAGCATCAGCCACCAGGCGACGTCGTAGTAGCTCGACGCCTGGTTCAGGAGCCCGCCCCACGAGGCCGTGTCCTGCGGGACGCCGAGGCCGAGGTACGAGAGCGCGGCCTCGAAGAGGATCGCCTGCGGGATCAGCAGCGTCGTGTAGACGAGGAGCGGCCCGAACAGGTTCGGCAGGATCTCGCGGAAGATGATGCGGATGTTGCTCGCGCCCAGCGAGCGGCTCGCCTCGACGAACTCGTTCTCGCGCAGCGAGAGCGTGTAGCCGCGCACGATCCGCGCGATGTACGGCCAGGAGAAGAGGGCGATGATCGCCACGACGAGGCGTACGCCCGGTTGGACGATGCCGTTGAGGCATCCCTCCTTCGTGGAGCTGCACGCCGCGACGATCCCGATCGAGATCAGGAGCTGCGGCAGCGCGAGCATCACGTCGCCGCTCCGGGAGAGCGCCGTGTCGCTCCAGCCGCCGAAGAACCCGGCGATCAGGCCGACGACGAGGCCGATAAGGACGGCGATGAACGTGGCGACGACGCCGACGATCAGCGACGTGCGCGCGCCGTACATCGTCCGCACGAACAGGTCGCGGCCGTTCCCGTCGGCCCCGAACCAGAAGTCGTTGTTCGGCCCGAGCGGGATCCCGAACTCGTCCTCCATGATGCTCGTGTAGGCGGTCTCGTTCGGATGGCCGGTGACCTTCTGCGCGATCGGGCCGCCGAAGATGGCGATGAAGATGAGGATCAGGATCACGATCCCGCCGAAGAGCGCGGCCTTGTCCTCGCGCAAGCGCGCCCAGAAGAGCTGGAACGCGCTCCGGCTGTGTATCTGCGACGAGTCGCTCCCCTGGAGCAGCTCGGTTGCGGACGTCATGTCAGTCGTCGCACTCATCGCAAAGTCCCTCGCGCATCGCGTATGGGGCCGGCACCGGTCGCAAGTATAGGACGTGTTTTCGGCGGACAGGTTGGTGCTGGTGACTCGGGTTACTGCGTCAGCGCGTCCGCTCCTGCGACGACCTCGAGGATCTCCTGCGTGATCTCGGCCTGGCGGGCGCGGTTCATCGCGAGCGTGAGCGCGTCGATCAGCTCGCCGGCGGACTTCGAGGCGTTCCGCATCGCCGTCATCCGGGCGCCCTGCTCGGAGGCCGCCGACTCGAGCAGCGCGCGGTAGAGCTCGGTCTCGACGTACACCGGAAGCAGCCGCTCGAGGATCTGCCGCGGCTCGGGCTCGAAGAAGAAGTCGACTGCCTGCGACAGCGGCGGCGGGGCGCCTTCGGTCGTGCCCTCGAGCACCGCGGTGGGGATCGGCAGCAGCTCGCTCACCGTGACGAGCTGCACGAGCGGCGAGACGAACGCGTTGTAGACGAGGACGACGCGGTCGATCTCCCCGGCGACGAAGGCTTCGGACACCGCGTGCGCGATCGCCTGGGCATCGGTGTACGACGGCCGGTCGCTGAAGCCGGTCCAGCTCTCGCCCACGTCGAGCCGCCGGAAGCGGAGCGTCGACTGTGCCTTCTTGCCGGAGCCGTAGAAGCGCACCTTGCGGCCCGCCGCCTCCTCGTCGCGCATGATCGCGAAAGCGCGGCGCAGCACCTGGGCGTTGAACGCGCCGGCAAGTCCGCGGTCGCCCGTGATCGGCACGATCGCGACCGTCTCGACGGTCTCGCGCTGCTCGAGCAGCGGCAGCCGAACGGCGCCCGCCGCGTGCGCGGTACCGGCCATCAACTCGAGCATCCGGTCGGCGTAGGGCCGCATGCCCTCGATCCGCATCTGCGCGCGGCGCAGGCGGGCCGACGCGACGAGCTCCATCGCCCGCGTCAGCTTGCGCGTGTTCGAGATCGAGCGGACGCGCCGCTTGAGGTCCTGAGTCGACGCCACGTGGTCCTAGGCGGCGGTGGTGACGTTGAACATGCCCTTGAACCGCTCGATCGCGGCGTTCAGCTTCTCGACGGTGGCGTCGTCCAGGTCGGCCGTCTCGCGGATCGTCTTCAGGATCTCGCCCTTCCGAGCGCAGCTGCTCGCGGAGCTCATCCTGGAAACGCGACACCTGCTCGGTCGGGATGTCGTCGAGGTAGCCGTTGATGCCCGCGTACAGCGCGGTCACCTGCTCCTCCATCGGCCACGGCGCGTACTGCGGCTGGTTCAGCGTCGCGACCATCTTCTCGCCGCGGTTCAGCGCCTGCTGCGTCGCCTGGTCGAGCTCGGAGCCGAACTGCGCGAACGCCTCGAGCTCGCGGTACTGGGCGAGGTCGAGCCGCAGGCGGCCGGCGACCTTCTTCATCGCCTTGGTCTGCGCGGACGAGCCGACGCGCGAGACCGAGATGCCGACGTTGACCGCCGGGCGCACGCCCGAGAAGAAGAGGTCGGACTGGAGGAAGATCTGGCCGTCGGTGATCGAGATCACGTTGGTCGGGATGTACGCGGAGACGTCGCCCGCCTGCGTCTCGATGATCGGCAGCGCCGTCAGCGAGCCGGCGCCGAGCTCGTCGTTCAGCTTGCAGGCGCGCTCGAGCAGCCGCGAGTGCAGGTAGAAGACGTCGCCCGGGAACGCCTCGCGGCCCGGCGGGCGGCGCAGCAGCAGCGAGAGCTGCCGGTAGGCGTCGGCCTGCTTGGTCAGGTCGTCGTAGATCACGAGCGCGTGCTCGCCCTTGTAGAGGAAGTACTCGCCCATCGCGGCGCCGGCGAACGGCGCCATCCACTTGATCGGCGCGGCCTCGTGCGCGGGCGCGGTCACGATCGTCGTGTAGGCCATCGCGCCGGCCTCGCGCAGCCGCTCGTACACCTGCGCCACGGTCGACGCCTTCTGGCCGACGGCGACGTAGATGCACTTCACGTCCTGGTCGTGCTGGTTCAGGATCGTGTCGACCGCGATCGCCGTCTTGCCGGTCGAGCGGTCGCCGATGATCAGCTCGCGCTGGCCGCGGCCGACGTTCGTCATCGAGTCGATCGCCTTGATCCCGGTCTGCAGCGGCTCCTTCACCGGCTGGCGCTGGACGACGCCCGGCGCCTTGAACTCGAGCGGCCGGCGCTCGGTGGCGTCGATCGGCCCGTTGCCGTCGAGCGGGTTGCCGAGCGGGTCGACGACGCGGCCGAGCATCGCCTCGCCGACGGGCACCGACGCGACCTGGCCGGTGCGGCGCACCGGATCGCCCTCCTTGATCTTGTCCCACGGGCCGAACAGCGCCACGCCGACGTTGTCCTCCTCGAGGTTGAACGCGAGGCCGACGACGCCGTGGTCGAGCTCGAGCATCTCGAGCGCGACGCAGTTCTCGAGCCCGTGCACGCGCGCGATGCCGTCGCCGAGCTGCAGCACGCTGCCGACCTCGGCGAGGTTCGTCTGGACGTCGAACTCCTCGATCCGCTCGCGCAGGATGGAGGTGATCTCTTCTGGACGCAGCTTCATCCGGCTTGCTCCTTCGTCGTTCGTAGCGGTGGGGAGGTCTCGGTCATCGGACGTTCGGTCATCTCGCGGTTGCGAGGTCGGCGCGGAGTCGGTCGAGCCGGCCGCGCACGCTCGCGTCGAGCCGCATCGAGCCGGCCTGCAGGACGAGGCCGCCGATCAGGCTCGGGTCGACGCTCCGCGTCGCCTGCACCTTGCGGCCGGAGGCCTTCTCGATCCGGCCGACGATGCTCGAGAACTCCTCGTCGGAGAGCTCGTACGCCGTCGTCAGCTCGACGTCGAGCACCCCCTCCTCCGCGGCGACGAGCGCCTCGAACTCGTCGGCGACCTCGCGCACCTCGGCCGCGCGGCCCTTCTCGACGAGTAGCCGCAGGAAGTTGCGAACCAGCTCGTCGGCGTCGCCGAGCACGCGCTCGAGCACGTCGGCCTTCACGCGCGAGTCGGTCTCGGGGTTCGCGGAGCAGGGCGTCGAGCTCGGGCACGTCGTCGAGCATGCCGGCGATCTCGGCAAGCTCCGCACGGACGACCTCGAGCCGGCCGCGGCCCTGCGCAGCCTCGAAGAGCGCGCGGGCATAGATGCGGTGCGCGGCGGCTATGAGCTGCTCGCCTCCAGCTGCGAGAAGTCGATCTCGGCGAGCGCCTCGTCGATCAGGCGCCGCTGGTCGTCGTCGGTGAGCGACTTGCCGGTGATCTTCTCGGCCGCGATCAGCGAGAGGCTCGCGACCTCGCGGCGGATCTCGCCGAGCGCCTGCTGGGTCGCCTGCTCGATCTGGCGCTTGGTCTCCTCGAGGCGGCGCTGCGCGGTCGTCCTCGATCTCCTCGCGCATGCGCTCGCGCTGGGCGTCGGCGATCTTGCGCGCCTCGGCGAGGATCTCCTCGGCCTCGCTCTTCGCCTGGCCGACGAGCCTGCGGTGCTCCTCGAGCAGGCTGCGTGCCTCCTCGCGGGCGCGGTCGGCCTCCTCGATCGACGCGCGGATGCGGTCGCGCCGGTCGTCGATCACCTTCTGGATCGGGCCCGAACGCGTAGCGCTTGAGCACGAACAGGCAGATCACGAACGCGACGAGCGTCCAGACCATCAGGCCCGGGATGACTCGATCAGTGGATTGGCGCCGAGCAGCACTGGCCGCCCTCCTAGACCAGGACGTAGCCGAGGAGGCCGCCGACGAAGCCGTAGAACACGACTGCCTCGGTGAGCGCGAACCCGAGCCACATCAGGCCCTGGAGCTCGCCGCGCAGCTCGGGCTGGCGGGCGACGGACTGGATCATGGAGCCGAAGATGTTGCCGATGCCGGCGCCGGCGCCGGCCGCGCCCAGGCCGATGCCGAGCGCGAGCGCGATCGCCTTGCCGGCGCTGATCACGGGCGCCTCGGCGAGTACGAGAAGACTGCTGAGCATTCCGGGTGAGCTCTCCTGTCAGTGTTCGGGCTCGATCGCCGAGCCGATGTAGATGGCGGACAGGGCGGCGAAGATGAACGCCTGGATCGAGACGACGATCACGACCTCGAAGATGTAGAAGAGAACGCGCCGGAGATCCCGACGAGCGGCACGGCGAAGAGCGTGTCGGAAGATGAAGATCAGGCCGATCAAGGTCAGGATCAGGATGTGGCCGGCGAGCATGTTCGCGTAGAGCCTGACCGAGAGGCTGATCAGGCGCATGAACTGCGACAGCACCTCGATCGACGATGATCATCGGCAGGATCGCCTTCGGCACCTCGGGGATCCACGACTTGAAGTACTTGACCAGAGCCCGTTGAAGCGGATGCCCTCGATGTGCGGTGAAGATCCAGGTCATGAGCGAGAGCGCGAGCGTGACCGAGATCGACGACGTCGCCGCGTAGATCCCCCACACCGGGACGCCGTGGTAGGTCTCGCCGGTGAGCGGCAGCGGGATGAAGCCGAGGAGGTTGATCACCCAGATGAAGATCATCAGCGTCGCGCACGTACGGGAACCAGAGGGCGATGCCTTGCCCGGCAGGCCCGTCTCGGCGACCTGGGTCTGGGCGATGTCGTAGATCACCTCGCCGAACGTCTGACGGCGATCCGGGCTGGTCGAGAGCTTCCAGCGCATGCAGACGATCCCGATCAGGCAGGTGATCGCCGCGGACGATCAGGAGGTAGACGACCGCCTTGTTGATCGACAGGTCGAGCGGGCCGAGGTGGATCGGGACCCAGTCCTTGAGCTCGAACTCGTCCGACGGGTCGAAGTCACCCCGTGCGAGCGCGGGCGTCGGCAGGGCGAGTGCGAGGCCGGTCAGCGCGACGACGAGCCGTTTCAACCTCACGTCCCTCCCTCCTCTCCGAAATACGCGAGCAGCGACAGCCCGAACTCGACCGAGAACGCGAGCGCGTACACGATCGCGGCCGGAAACCCGAGGTCGGAGTCCTTGACGGTGATGAGCGATCAGGATCCCCACGAGCCCACCTGCCCTGAACATCCGCCCGAAGGCGACGACGCCGGCGCTCGCGAGACTATCCATCCCGAGCGGCAGATGCTCCAGGACCAGTCCGATCGCGAGGAAGACGATCCAGAGCCCGGCCGCGATCGCCCAGGAGGCGATCGGCCAGCCGGCGATCAGGAACACCGGCAGTGCGAGCGCGACCACGGCGGTTCCGCCCAGGGCGGGGAGCAGCTTGCCCGGGATCGCGCGCGGCGTGGCGAACATCTCGGAGGGCATCAGGAGAACGCCCCGCGGTAGCGGCCGTAGACGCCGGCGACACCGGCCGGGACTCCGAGGACGACGCCGACGATCAGGCCCGCCTTGAGCGACCCGGCGAGCCAGCCGACGAACGTGCCCACGCCGATCACGACGAGGGTCAGGACGATCAACAGGGCGCCTGCCTCGGCAGGCGGAAACGCACGGGGCGCGACCGGCTCCATCGGCGGGCAGCATAGCGCAGCGGCCGGCGTGGGACAGGGAGTATGTAACAGCGGAAGTCGCTTGATTGCGCGCAAATCGCCGCGACTTTGTCGCAACTCTTGCGAGCGGCCGCACACCCCCGCGAAACGACGGAAGTGAGAGCTTGTCACGTTCCGTTGCGTCCGGCTGGCGCTGCCAGCTAGGCGATCTTCCGCCGCTCGGCGCGCGCGAGCTCCTCGCGCCGGCGGATGAACGGATTCGCGAGCTTGATGATCTCGAGCAGGTAGACGATGTAGACCGACGCCGCGAGCGCGAGTAACGCCACGGCTGCGTCGATTCCGAGGTTCAGCGGATCCCAGTCGCCGCGCGGATGCGGGTGCACGAAGCGTGTCGCGAGCGCCGCCAGCGCGAGCGTGAGGCACCAGCCGTAGAGGTAGACGACCGCGCGGCGCTGCGAGAAGCCGACCGCCTCGAAGCGGTGGTGCAGGTGCTGCCGGTCGGCGACGTGGACGCGGCTGGCCGTGCTTGAGGCGCCGTGCGACCACGAACGAGGTGTCGAGGAGCGGCACGGCGAGCACGAGCAGCGGCAGCACGAGGGTCGCCAGAGCGGCCGTCTTGAGCATGCCCTGAACCGACACCGCGGCAAGCGTGAACCCGAGCAGCAACGCGCCCGAGTCGCCCATGAAGATCCGGGCCGGGTAGAAGTTGTGGCGAAGGAAGCCGAGGCAGGCGCCGAAGACGATCGCGGTCAGGATCGCAGCGTCCGGGCGACCGAGCGAGAGGTCGATCAGGCAGAACGAGAGCGCCGAGATCGCACAGACGCCGGCGGCCAGGCCGTCGAGGCCGTCGAGGAAGTTGACCATGTTCATCACGGCGACGATCGCGATCACCGTCACCGGGATCCCGATCCACGCCGGCACCTCGTGCACACCGACGACAGGGAACGTGAAACGGTGGATCCAGACGCCGAACATGCACGGGATCGACGCGGCGAGCGTCTGCCCGGCGAGCTTCTCCCACCAGCGAAGGCCGCGGAAGTCGTCTACCGCGCCGACCGTGGTCGCGACGGCGGCCCCGAGCAGGATCCCTCGCATCTCCCCTCCGAGCGGCAGGAACGCGAGTGCCGGCACGAAGATCCCGAGGAACAGCGCGATCCCGCCGAGGCGCGGCACGCTGCCGGCGCTCGGCCGCCGGCCGCCCTCGGCGCGGTCGACGACGCCGAGCAGGCGCGCCATCCCGCCGACCGCGGGCGTGAGCAGCACGACCACCACGAGCGCCACGAGCGCGCCCCAGACGACTTCGAGATTCGAGGTCAGCTCGTCCCAGACCATCCGGCGCCTACTTCGTCCCGTACAGGCGATCTCCCGCGTCGCCCAGGCCGGGGACGATATAGCCCTTCTCGTTGAGATGGGAGTCGAGCGAGGCGACGACGATGTGGACGTCGGGGTGCTCGCGCTCGACGCGCCCGACGCCCTCCGGCGCAGCGATCAGCGCGATCACGGTGACGTGACGGGCGCCGGCGTTCTTGAGAGTCGTGACGGCGGCGGCAGTCGAGTTGCCGGTCGCGAGCATCGGGTCGAGCACCAGCACGTCGCGTTCCGCCACGTCGGTGGGGAGCTTGACGTAGTACTCGACCGGCTCGAGCGTCTCCTCGTTCCGGTAGAGGCCGATGAAGCCGACGCGCGCGACCGGGATCAGCGAGAGGACACCGTCGAGCATCCCGACGCCGGCGCGAAGGATCGGGCAGACGGCGATCTTCTTGCCGGGAATGCGCTCGGAGCGGGTCCACTCGAGCGGCGTCTCGACGTCCACGTCCTCGAGCTCGATGTCCTTCGTCGCCTCGTAGGTGAGAAGCAGCGTCAGCTCGTTCACGAGGCGGCGGAACATCTCGGTGTCGGTGCGCACGTCGCGCAGCAGCCCGAGCTTGTGCCGGACGAGCGGATGCGTGACCTGCGTGACGCTCATGAGCATGGGGGAACCAATGCTTCCCCCATGAGCCCCCTCCTTCTTGTTCCCGGTCGGCCGCTGACGCGACGATTCTTCCCGGACCGGTGGGCGTCCGGCACTCCGGCGGCGACTCGGGCGAGGCCCGCGCCGCCGTCAGAACTGTCCTCCCTGCCGCAACCGAAGCCAATGCCGACGGCGTCTCTCACGTGACGTAGGTCGTGTAGCCGCGAAAGCCCGGGTAGAGCGGGCGGCGGTCGCAGAGGGCACCCGCGCGGGCCGCAAGGGCCGGAACGTCGGCGCATCCTCCTGGAGCGCGTCGACGATGATCGACGCGACCTCGCGGAAGTCTCCCTCGTCGAAGCCTCGCATCGTCGCCGCCGGCGTACCGATGCGGACGCCTGAGGCGACCATCGGCGGCCGCTCGTCGAAGGGCACCGTGTTCCGGTTCACCGTCAGCCGGCAGGCCTCGAGCCGCTCCTGCGCCGAGAGGCCGGTCCAATCGGTCGCGCGCAGGTCGAGCTGGACGAGGTGCGTGTCGGTGCCGCCCGTGAGCACGTCGAAGCCGCCGGCGACGAGGCCCTCGGCAAGCGTGTCGGCGTTCATCCGCACCTGCTGCTGGTAGGCGCGAAAGGCGTCCGTCGCCGCGATCCGGAAGCACGTCGCCTTGGCGGCGATCGTGTGCTCGAGCGGCCCGCCCTGCATCCCCGGGAAGAGCGCGCGGTCGACCGCCTGCGCGTGCTCCTCGCCGCAGAGCACGAAGCCGGCCCGCGGCCCCGCGAGGGTCTTGTGCGTGGTCGAGGTGACGAAGTGCGAGTGCGGCACCGGGTTCGGGTGGAGCCCGGCGGCGACGAGCCCCGCGAAGTGCGCCATGTCGGTCATCAGCAGCGCCCCCACCTCGTCGGCGATCTCGCGGAACCGGTCGGCCTCGACGGTTCGCGGGTAGGCCGAGCCGCCGCAGACGATCAGCTTCGGCCGTACCTCCTTCGCCTGCGCGAGCACCTCGTCGTAGTCGACCGTCATCGTCTCGCGAGCGACGCCGTAGTGATGGAACTCGTAGAGCTTCCCGGAGAAGTTCACCTTCAGCCCGTGCGTGAGGTGGCCGCCGTGGTCGAGCGAGAGGCCGAGGACGCGGTCGCCCGGCGAGAGCGCCGCGAAGTAGACCGCCATGTTCGCCTGGGCGCCCGCGTGCGGCTGCACGTTCGCGTGCTCGGCGCCGAAGAGCGACTTCGCCCGCTCGCGCGCCAGCTCCTCGATCTCGTCGACGACCTCGCAGCCGCCGTAGTAGCGCTTGCCCGGATAGCCCTCGGCGTACTTGTTCGTCGGCGTCGAGCCGATCGCTTCCAGCACCGAGGGCCACGTGAAGTTCTCGGACGCGATCAGCTCGATCTGCCCGCGCTGCCGCTCGAGCTCACGGGCGAGCGCGTCGGCGATCTCCGGGTCGATCTCGGCGAGCCCGGCCGTCCGAAGGTGCTCGAAGGTCTCCTGCGCAATCGCCATCAGCTTCGCTCCTTGCCGGGGGACTCCCCGCCATCGTAGTGGGCGCCGCGGCTCGAGCCGGCCCGAGCCGCCGCGGCCCAGCGCGAATCAGCCCGCGCCGGCGTCGGAGAGCGCCTCCCGGACGCGGGCGATCGCCTCTGCCGACGGCGCGCTTCCCTCGCGCAACACGACCGGCTCGGCGGCCGTGAAGTCGATCACGGTGGACGGCCGCCCCGAGAGACGACCGCCGTCGAGCTCCGCAGCTGCAGGCGACGCGGATGTGCTCGGGCACCTCGTCGAGGGTCGCGGGCGACGGGTCGCCGGCGTCGTTCGCACTCGTCGCGACGACCGCGCCGACAGCGTCGAGCACACGTTGCGACGCCTCGGGCAACTCGGCGACGCGGACGCCGATCGCGTCGGCGCGCCCGCCGTTCAGCCAGCCGTACCGCTGCGCCGGGTTCGGCAGCACCAGCGTGTACGGGCCGGGCAGGAGCGCGCGTACGATCACGCCGGCCCGCCCGCGCAGCTCGGGCACGCACTCGAAGAGCATCTCGACGCTCGAGGCGACAAGCGCCGTCGGCTGACTCTGCGGGCGCGGCCTTGAGCGCGTAGAGCCGCGCGGTCGGACCCTCGCTGTAGGCGGTCGTGCAGAGCCCGTAGACGCCGTCGGTCGGAAGCAGGACGGGCTCACCCGCACGGATCGCGTCGATCGCATGCTGCACCGAATCGCCTACCTCGCCCTCCATCGCGCCTCCACCACCCGCTCGCGGCCGGCCAGATCTCGCGTGATCGTAGCGTCGGCATAGCCCGCGTCCGAGAGTCGCGCGGCGATCTCCGCGGCCCGCCGCTCGTGCACCTCCAGCACGATCCAGCCGCCCGGTCCGAGCACCTTCGCAGCCGCCTGCACGAGCTCGCCGGTCTGCCCGTCGTCGACCGTAGCGAGGCGCGGCTCCCAGTCGCGCACCTCGGGCTCCGAGGTCGGCCAGCTCAGCTGCGAGGACGTACGGCGGGTTGGAGACGACGAGGTCGAACGGGCCCGTCGAGGCCGTCGAGCAGACTGGTGCGCGACGAGCTCGACCGAGAGCTCGAGGCGCTCGGCGTTCTCGCGCGCCAGCTCGAGCGCGGCCTCCGA
Organism: uncultured Actinomycetota bacterium; assembly: GCA_963797465.1. Lineage (GTDB taxonomy): Bacteria > Actinomycetota > Thermoleophilia > Gaiellales > Gaiellaceae > PALSA-600. The sequence continues at coordinate 851,833 of CAWCPD010000001.1, forward strand.
GGCGTCCGTCGCGACGACACGCGCCGCCGGCCGCTCGTCTGCGATCGCGAGCGCGATCGCGCCGGTGCCGGTGCCGACGTCGACGACGCGCGGCGCGTCGAAGCCCGCCACCAGTGCGAGCGCACGCTCGACCACGATCTCCGTCTCGGGCCGCGGCACGAGCGCGCGCGCGTCGGTCTTGAGCGTCAGGCGTCGGAACCCCCACTCGCCGAGGACGTAGGCGAGCGGCTCGCGCCGGCCACGCCGCTCGACGAGCGCCCGGGCCGCTGCCCGTTCCTCCTCGCTCAGCGGCCGGTCGTGCTGGGTGTAGAGCTCGATTCGCGAGAGACCGAGCGCCCGCGCCAGCAGGAGCTCGGCGTCGAGCCGCGGCGCGTCGACGCCCTTTCGCCCGAGGTACTCCGCGGCGGCGCGGAGCACCTCGCCGAGCGTCATCCCGCGCCTTCGAGCGCGCGGCGCTGCTCGTCGGCGATCAGCGCCTCGGTGAACGACTCGAGGCCACCCGCCAGGACGTCCTCGAGCCGGGCGCTGACGCCGACGCGGTGGTCGGTGACGCGGTCCTGCGGGAAGTTGTAGGTGCGGATCTTCTCGGCGCGGCCCCCCGAGCCGACCTGTGCCTTCCGGGTCGCCGCCTGCTCGGCGGCCTGGCGCTCGCGACTCGCCTCGTAGAGACGCGCGCGGAGCACGCGCATCGCCTTGTCGCGGTTCTGGAGCTGGGTGCGCTCGTCCTGCATCGCGACCGCGATCCCGGTCGGCAGGTGCGTGATCCGCACCGCCGAGTCGGTCGTGTTCACCGACTGCCCGCCGGGACCCGAGGAGCGGTAGACGTCGATCTTGAGGTCCTTCTCCTCGAGCTCGACGTCGACCTCCTCGGCCTCCGGCATCACCGCGACGGTGGCGGTCGAGGTGTGGATGCGGCCCTGCGACTCGGTCTCGGGCACCCGCTGGACCCGGTGGGTGCCGCCTTCGTGCTTGTAGACCGAGTAGGCGCCGTCGCCCTTGACCGCGAAGACGCCCTCCTTGATCCCGCCGCCCTCGCTCGGGCTGAGCTCGAGCTCCTCCCACTTGAAGCCGCGGCGCTCGGCGTAGCGCTGGTAGCATCCGCGCGAGGTCGGCCGCCCAGAGCGCCGCCTCGTCGCCGCCGACGCCCTGCCGGATCTCGACGATCACGTCCTTGCTCGTCGGCGGGATCGCGCTCGGCCAGCGCGAGCTTCAGCTCCTCCTCGAGCCGCGCCACCTCCGCCTCGTAGTCGCGCGACCATCACGGCCAGCTCCGGGTCGCTCTTCGCGTCCTCCAGGTCGGCCCTCGCCTGACGCCACTCCTGCGCCAGCTTGTACGGGCGCCTCGAGCTTCTTCACGCGGCGGCCGACCTCCGCCGCCTCGCGGTGGTCGCCGTAGACGGCAGGGTCGGAGAGCCGTTCCCGCGCCTCGAGGTAGGAGCGCTCGAGCTCCTCGACGGTTGCTTCCAGGGCGGACATGGCCGCTCAGACTAGAGGCGTCGGCGACCGCCGCGCCCTCGGGGCCGGCGGTCGCACTGCGCCCGGTGGTGCTATTCCTCGGCGTCGACCGCCGCGAGCTCGTCGTCCCCGAGCTCTTCCTCGTCCTCGGGCGGCGGCAGGTCGGGCAGGTCGAGCGAGATCTCGACGCCCGCCAGCGCCTTCGAGAGCGGGCACGTCGCCTTCGCGCGCTCCGCGATCTCGCGGAGCAGCTCGTCGGGGATGCCCTCCGACTCGACCTGCGCCGTCAGCTTGATGCCCGTCACACCGATCCCGACCTCGAACGAGACGTTCGCGGAGACCGTGATCACCTCGGGATCCCAGCCGGCGCCGACGAGGCCGTGACGCGAGCTGCATCGTGAAGCACGACGCGTGCGCTGCGGCGAGGAGCTCCTCGGGGCTCGTCTTCTCCTCGGTCTCGTCGTTCCTTGCGGCCCAGGTGATGTCGAGCTCGGGAATGCGACCACTCGTCGTCGAGATGATCTTGCCCTCGCCTTCCATCAGGTCGCCGATCCATTCGACCTCGGCTCTGCGTTCCGTCGCCATCTACGCCATCACCTCCACTCGACGGTCTGCGGGGGTCAGCGACCCCTCGCGATCCAACACCTCACGGAGTGCGCGAATCGAAACCTCGAGCTGGTCGAGGCGTCGGCTCGCGCGTCGTCAGTCTTTGCAGCCACAGCCCCGGCGCGAGCAGCGATCATCAGCACGCGGTTGTGCGAGTGCTTGCCGGCGAAGCGGATCAGCTCGTAGGCGATGCCGGCGATCACCGGCAGCAGCGCGATGCGCGATGACGATCAGCCAGTACCAGGGCAGCCGACCGAAGAGCGCGAAGACGAAGACGCCGATCACCATCACCCAGAGCAGGAACGCGGTGCCGCAGCGCGGATGGATCAGCGAGTAGCGCTGGGTCACCTCGGGCGTCAGCTCCTCGCCCGCCTCGTAGGCGTTGATCGCCTTGTGCTCGGCAGCGTGGTACTGGAACACGCGCCGCAGCGACGGGATCAGGCTCAGCAGGGAGAGGTAGGTGACGAAGACCGTGACGCGGATCAGCCCCTCGACGATCACGAACCAGTTGCCGCTCGAGATCGGCAGCGTGTCGGTGAGCAGCGCCGGGCCGACCTTGAACAGCATCAGCGCGAAGCCGATCGCGATCGCGAACGAGAAGAAGATCGCCCAGCGGCCGATCTCCGCCGGCTCGGTGTCGCCCTCGGCCTCCTCCTGCGCGGCGTAGTTGGCCGAGACCGAGAGCGCGCGAAAGCCGATCGCGAGCGACTCTCCGAGTGCCACCACGCCCCGGACGATCGGCAGCCGCAGCGTCCAGTGGCGGGCCATCAGCGGGTCGATCGTGCGCCAGACATGCGCGATCTCGCCGTCGGGCTTGCGCACCGCGACCGCCCAGTTGCGCGGGTCCGCGCATCATGACGCCCTCGAGGACGGCCTGGCCGCCGATCGCTTGCGACATGCGCTAGGAGTTCGCCGAGGTAGCCGAGTCGGGCTTGTCGGCCCCGCTCGACTGGCCGGCACGACCGGCCTTCTCGAGCCGCCGCTGGAAGCGTTCGACGCGACCGCCGGTGTCCACGAGCTTCTGCTTGCCCGTGTAGAACGGATGGCACTGGGCGCAGATCTCGACGTGCAGCTCTGGCTTCGTCGAACGGGTCACGAACTCGTTCCCGCACGAGCAGTGCACGGTCGCCATGACGTACTCGGGATGAATGTCGGCCTTCACGGTCGGGCCAGGATACCAGCGGCGGTCTCCGCGGCCACGTTCCCGCCGCTGACGACCACGACCGGCCGTTCCGCCTGCACCTTCCCCGCGAGCAGCGCCGCCGCAGCGACCGCGCCTGCCGGCTCGCACGCGAGCTTCGCCCGTTCATAGAGGAAACGGAAGGCGTTCTCGATCTCTTGCTCGGAGACGAGGACGCGCTCGAGGTCGCGGCACAGCTCGACCGGGAGGGCGCCCGCGAAGGGTACGTTCAGCCCGTCGGCGATCGACCGCGGCTCGACCGGAACCGGCCGGCCGGCCTCGATCGCCGCGTCGAACGCGCGGCTCACCTCGGGCTCGACGGCGACGACGCGCATGCGGTCGCCGAGCGCGGCCACGATCCCGGCGATCAGGCCACCTCCTCCGACAGCGACGATCACGCAGTCGGCATCCGGCGCGTCGTCCTCGATCTCGAGCCCCACGGTCCCGGCGCCGGCGAGGACATGCGGATCGACGTGCGGGTGGACAAGCGTTCGGCCCGTCTCGGCCAGCAGCACGTCGAGCCTCTCGAACGCCTCGGCGGGGCCGGTCGCGGCGAGGTCGACGGCGCCGCCGTAGCCGAGCGTGGCGGCGATCTTCTGCTCGGATGCGCCCTCCCACATCACGAGCAGCGCGTCGACGCCTTCCTCGGCGGCGGCGTACGCGACTGCCTGGGCGTGGTTTCCGGCGGAGATCGCAATCACGCCGCGCCGCTTCTCGTCATCGGTCAGCGAGCTCAGCTTGTTCAGCGCGCCGCGGGCCTTGAACGAGCCGGTGCGCTGGAAGAGCTCGCACTTGAGCCGGGCGCCGAGGGCGCGCGAGCTCAGCATCGGCGTGCGCGGCAGGCGGTCGCCGATCGTCGCGCGTGCCCGAAGGACGTCGTCGCGGTCAACCACGCTGGCGCACCGCCTCGAAGAGGAGGATCGCAGCGGCGGTCGCGGCGTTGAGGCTGTCGGCCGCGCGACCCCGCAGCGGAATCGTGACGGCGAGGTCGGCGGCTTCGCGCCACGGCGCGCCGAGGCCCTCGTCCTCGGCCCCGACGGCGACGGCGATCGGCGCCGTCAGGTCGGCGTCCGTGTACCTCGTCTCCGCGTCCACGAGCGCGACGACGAGGGTGACGCCCAGCCGCTTCACCTCGTCGAGGCTCGCCTCGACGACGGGCAGCGTGAACACCGCGCCCGTGGAGGCGCGAATCGCGTTCGGGTTCCAGGCGTCCGCCTGCGCGTCGGCGACGACGAGCGCGTCGGCGCCCGCGGCCTCGGCCGAGCGGGCCATCGCGCCGAGGTTGCCCGGCTTCTCGATCCCGACCGCCACGAGGTACAGCGACCCGCCGCGCGGCAGCTCACGAGCCGGCGCCTCGACGACGGCGAGGACACCCTCGGGCTCGGCGCGGTAGGTCATCTTCGCGAGCACGCGCTCGCTCACCTCCTCGCCCTCGTCCCACTCGAGGAGCGACGGCGCGAAGTAGGTGGCGACCAAGCGCAGTCCGGCCGCCCGCGCCCGCTCGACCTCGCGCGGCCCCTCGGCGAGGAAGAGCCCCTGCCGCCGCCGCTCGCGGGCGCTGCGCAGGCGCACGACGTCCTTGACCCGCGGGTTGTCCGGCGAGGTGATCACGAACGCGTGTACTCGGGCCCGGAGGCGCCCTCGGGCGGTGTGAGCCTGCCGCCCTTGGCCGTGATCGCGCCGCACTGGACGCAGTTCGACGGCGCGAGCTGCACCTCGACGAGCGCCGTCAGATGCCCTCGCCGGGCACGACCTCGTACACCTGCGCCGGGCACATGTTCGCCCACAGCGTCGCGAGCTCGCGCGGTACCTGCGTCTGCACGCGGATGTGCCCCGGCTGGTCGTCCCGCGTGCGGTTCCCCGAGAGGAAGACCGACGAGAGCTTGTCGAACGTCAGCGTCCCGTCCGGCGCCGGGTACTCGGCCGCGCGGCCGGTCGTGAACACCGTCCTGCGCCGCGTCGCGCTCGGTCGAGCGGTCGCCGCGCGGGAGCCGCCCTCCCGTCAGCGTCGCCGCGCCCGACCAGGCGGCCCCGCGCCAGAGCCCGCCGGCGAAGGCCGGGCGCATGTTCCGGACCCGCCGCAGGTCACTCCAGACGAACGACGCCTGCAGCGCCTCGTCGTAGCGCGCGAGCTGAGCGCCGTGGAGCGATCCCCACGCCGCCTCGGCCGCGAGCCGCCCCGACTCGATCGCGTAGTGGATCCCCTTCAGCGCGGGCACGTTCACGAGCCCGACGCCGTCGCCACACAGCAGCAGGCCCGGCGCGTGCAGACGCCGCGGCAGCGCGACGAAGCCACCCTCGGGAATCGTCTTCGCGCCCCACTCGACCCGGTCGCCGCCGTCGAGGATCGGCCGGATGCGCGGGTGGGTCTTCAGCTCCTGGAGCAGGTCGTGGACGGAGAGCGCCGCGTCGCGGTAGTCCAGGCCGACGACCATGCCGATGCTCACGTGGTCGTCGCCCAGCGGATAGACGAACGAGCCGCCGAACTCGCGGAAGCGCGCGCCCGGCCGCAGCGGCCAGCCCAGCGTGTGGATCACCTGCCGCAGCGGCCGCGGCACCTTCCACACCTCCTTCACGCCGAGCGCCCACGTCTGCGGGCTCGACCCGGCGAGACCGAACTGCTCGAGCGCCGCGGTCGTCAGGTGACCGGCGCTCCCCTCGGCGAGGATCGTCACGCGCGCCCGGATGTCCGAGCCCGGCTCGAAGCGGCCGAGGGGCTCGCCGTCCCGGCCGCGTCCCTTGTCGCCCGTCCGCGCCCCCACCACCACGCCGTCCTCGACGAGCAGCCGCTCCGCCGCGGTCTCGGGCAGCACCATCGCGCCGAGCCCTTCGGCGCGCTCGGCGAGCGAGCGGCCGAGCTGAGAGAGCGAGACGACGACGTTCCCCCTGTTCCTCATCGTCGGCGGCGGCGGGACGCGGATCGCGCGCTCGCGCGTCAGGAAGAGCACCGCCTCGCCCGGCACCTCGCCGTAGCTCGGGAAGTCATCGTCGCCGAGCAGCCGCCGTAGCGGACGTGGGTCGAGGACGGCTCCCGAGAGCAGGTGCGAGCCGGGAGCCTTCCCCTTCTCGAGCACCGCGACGGGCACCTCACCGAGCCCGGCCGCCGTCTCCGGGTCGGCGGCCGCGAGCTGGCCCAGGCGAATCGCTGTGGCGAGGCCGGCCGGCCCGGCGCCCACGACCAGCACGCCCACCTCGATCGGCTCCGCATCCGAGGGCGCCGCGATCGCCTCGCGCTCGCTCCAGGGCGGCGGGAAGTCGGCCGGTCTCACGTGGACTTGCGCTCGCGCACGAGCCGCGTCAGCTCGGGGACGATCGCGTGCAGGTCGCCCACGACGCCGAGGTCGGCGAACTCGAACATCGGCGCGTGCGCGTCCTTGTTGATCGCGACGATCGTGCCGGAGCCCTGCATCCCGACCTTGTGCTGGATCGCGCCCGAGATCCCGACCGCGACGTAGAGCTTCGGCGACACCGTCTTCCCTGTCTGGCCGACCTGGGCCGGGTACGGGTACCAGCCCGAGTCGACCACGGCGCGCGTCGCGGCGACCGCGCCGCCGAGCGCGTCTGCGAGCTCCTCGAGGAGCGCGAATCCCTCGGGCGCGCCGAGACCGCGGCCTCCGGCAACCACGACGTCGGCCTCCTCGATCGACGGCACCGCCCGCATCGGCCTCCTCGGCCGCCTCGACGAGCTCGGCGAGCAGCGAGTGCTCCTCCAGCTCGACCGTCGCGTCGCGCACCTCGACCGGCCCGTCGGCCGCCGCCGGATCGAAGGTGCCGGAGCGGAAGACGCCGATTCGCGGCGCGCCCGTCCAGCCGGCCTCGACGCGCACCGAGTCGGCGAGCGCCGGCCGGATGCCGACGAGCTCGCCGTCGCGCTCGGAGAGGTCGACGAGATCCCAGTTGAGGCCGGCGCCGAGCCGCGCCGCAAGCCCGGCGGCAACGTCGCTCGCGAGCACCGACTGCGCGAACAGCACCGTGTCGAAGCCCTCGTCGCGCACCAGACGCGCGAGCACGTCGACGCGCGGCTGCGGCAGCGGCGCCGCGAGCCGCTCGTCCTCGGCGACGAACACCGTCCGCGCGCCGAACGAGCCGGCCTCGTCGGCAAGCGCGCGCACCCCCGATCCCGCGACGACGGCGGCTACCTCGCCGCCGAGCCCGGCGGCCTTGCCGAGCACGCCGAGCCCCGGTCGGAGCAGGGCGCCATCGTGGTGCTCGAGGAAGACGAGCGTCTTCACAGCAGCCTCTTCTCGGCCAGGAACGCGACGATCTCGGCGGCCGTCTCGGCGCCGCCCTCGATCCGCCGCGTCTCTCCGCGCGGCGGCGGCGCGCCGACGCCGAGCACGGTCGTCCGCGCTGCGCCGGCGCCGCCGACGTCGGCGGCCGACAGCGTCTCCTGCGGCTTCGACTTCGCGCCCATGATCCCCTTGAGGGACGGGTAGCGCGGCTCGTTGATCGAGTCCGTCACGGCGACGACCGCCGGAAGCGGTGCCCGGACACGTTCGTAGCCGAGCTCCGTCTGGCGTCGCCCGGTGACCGCGTCGCCGTCGACCTCGAGCCCGGCCACCTGCGAGATCACCGGCCGCCGGAGCAGCTCGGCGACGGCCGCCCACAGGCACGCCCCGTCGCCGTCGGGCGACTGCTGGCCGAACAGCACGAGGTCGGCGGCCTCGCGCTCGAGCGCGCCGGCAAGCGCCCGGGCGGTGACGAGCACGTCCGCCCCCGCGAACGCCCCGTCCGAGACGAGCACCGAGCGGTCGGCGCCCATCGCCAGGGCCTTGCGGAGCGCATCGGCGGCGCGCTCCGGCCCCAGCGACACGGCGACGACCTCGCCCTCCCCGGCCGCTTCGCGCAGGCGCAGCGCCTCCTCGAGCGCATGCGCGTCGAGCTCCGACAGCGCCAGCTCGCCGCTGCGGTCGAGGCGCCCGGTGGCCGCATCGAGCCGCCTCCCGCTCGCCGCGTCCGGGACGGCCTTGACGCAGACGGCGAGCTTCACGACGCCGACGGAGAAACCGCGAGACGGGAGCGCAGGAACTCGACGATGGCGCCCGTGGGCGCACCCGGCGTGAACACCTCGGCGACCCCGCGCCGCTTCAGCTCGTCGATGTCGTCGGCCGGGATCGTCCCGCCGAGCACGACCAGCACGTCGTCGGCGTCCCGGTCGCGGAGCAAGTCGAGGATCCGCGGCACCAGGGTCATGTGCGCGCCCGAGAGGATCGAGATCCCGATCGCGTCGGCGTCCTCCTGGATCGCGGTCTCGACGATCTGTTCGGGCGTCTGGTGGAGCCCGGTGTAGATCACCTCCATGCCGGCGTCGCGGAGCGCGCGGGCGATCACCTTCGCACCACGGTCGTGGCCGTCGAGGCCCGGCTTCGCGATCACGACGCGGATCGTGCTCATGCGCGGAGCCTAGAACACGCGCGCCGTCCGACGCCCACCGGAACGCCGACGCGAGTTGGAGGACCCGCAAGAGCCATGGCCGTTCCAGCCGGTTCTCGGGCCGGCCCCCACCCCCGGGGGTGGGGGCGACCCTCCACCGACGTCAAGATGACGTTAGCGGGCAAATGCGCACCTGACTGTCACGGCTCTGCGCCAATTGGGTGACGTTCGCTCCCGGCGATCTCGTGCGGAGGCCGATGCGGCCGTCGTCGTGCAGGACGGCCCGGTGGCGCAGCGGCGTCCCACCGTCGCACGCCGCGGGCCTGCCAGCGCCCGCGGCCGAGACCTCTCAGAACACGGGCGTCTCGCGCCAGACTCCCCACACCTCGCGCAGCGCGTCGCACATCTCGCCCATCGTCGCGAGCGAGCGCGAGGCCTCCACGATCGCCGGCATCAGGTTCGCGTCGCGCGCGGCCTCCTCGCGCATCCGGGCGAGCGATCGCTCCACCGCCGCCCCCTCGCGGCGCGCGCGCAGGGCGGCGAGGCGCTCCACCTGCTCCCGCTCGAGCGCCGGGTCGATCTGCAAGAGCGGCGGCGCCGTCTCCTCCTCGAGCCCGTACCGGTTGACGCCCACGACGACGCGCTGCTCGCCCTCGACCTCGCGCTGGTAGCGGAAGGCAGCGTCCGCGATCTCGCGCTGGAAGAAGTTCTGCTCGATCCCCACGAGCACGCCGCCGAGTTGCTCGATCCGCTCGAAGTACGCGTACGCCTGGCGCTCGAGCTCGCTCGTCAGGTGCTCGACGTAGTACGAGCCTCCCAGCGGGTCGATCGTGTTCACGACGCCGGTCTCGTGCGCGATCACCTGCTGCGTGCGCAGCGCAAGTCGCACGGCGTCCTCGCTCGGCAGCGCCAGCGCCTCGTCGAACGAGTTCGTGTGCAGCGACTGTGTTCCGCCGAGCACCGCCGCGAGCGCCTCGATCGCCGTGCGGACGATGTTCACCTCCGGTTGCTGCGCGGTCAGCGACACGCCGGCCGTCTGCGCATGGAAGCGCATCCGCAGCGAGCGCTCGTCCTTCGCGCCGTACCGTTCCCGCAGCTCGCGTGCCCAGATCCTGCGCGCGGCCCGGTACTTGGCGATCTCCTCGAAGAAGTCCAGGTGCGCGTTGAAGAAGAACGAGAGCCGCGGCGCGAACTCGTCGACGCCGAGGCCGCGCTCGAGCGCCCGCTCGACGTAGGTGAAGCCGTTCGCGAGCGTGAACGCGAGCTCCTGCGCGGCGGTCGAGCCTGCCTCGCGGATGTGGTAGCCGGAGATCGACACCGGGTGCAGCTTCGGCAGCTCCTGCGTGCTCCACTCGATCAGGTCCGTCACGAGCCGCAGCGACTGCGCGGGCGGGAAGATGAACTCCTTCTGCGCGATGTACTCCTTGAGGATGTCGGTCTGCACCGTTCCCCGGAGCCGGTCGCGCGGCACGCCCTGCCACTCCCCGACGCAGACGTAGAACGCGAGCACGATCGCCGCCGGCCCGTTGATCGTCAGCGACGTCGAGACCTCGTCGAGCGGGATCCCCTCGAACAGCCTCGCCATGTCCTCGACCGAGTCGACCGCCACGCCCTCGCGACCGACCTCGCCCTCGGCGCGCGGATGGTCGGAGTCGTAGCCCATCAGCGTCGGCATGTCGAAGGCGGTCGAGAGCCCGGTCTGGCCGTGCTCGAGCAGGTAGCGGAAGCGCGCGTTCGTCTCCTCGGCGCTGCCGAACCCCGCGAACTGGCGCATCGTCCACAACCGGCCGCGGTACATCGACGGGTAGATGCCGCGCGTATAGGGCGACTCGCCCGGATAGCCGAGGTCGCGCTCGTAGTCGACCGGCGTGTTCTCGGGCGTGTGGAGGGGCTCGTTCTCGAGCCCCGAGATCGTCGAGAGCAGCTCGCCGGCGCGCTCCGGCCTCGCGTCGTAGGCGTCGCGCCTCCAGCGTGCAATCGCGTCGGCCGCGCCTCGATCATCGGTCGCCGCCATGCGATGGATTCTAGGGTGCGCGGCTCAGCGGGGCTCGTCGCCGCCGGGCTTCCAGAGCGGCTCGTCGTCCGGCGGGTTCGCAGCGCGGGCCAGCACGAAGAGCAGGTCGGAGAGCCGGTTCAGGTAGACGCTCGCGAGCGGGTTCACGGGCCGCTCGCCGGCGGCGGCGAGCACCTCGCGCTCGGCTCGGCGGCACGTCGCGCGGGCGACGTGGAGGCGCGCGGCGCCCTCGCTGCCGCCGGGAAGGACGAAGCTGCGCAACTCCGGCAACGGCGCGTTGGCCTCGTCGCAATCGGCTTCGAGACGCTCGATTTGACCCCGGGTGACGCGGAGCCGGCCGTCACCCTCGGCGAACGGCACGCACAGATCGGCACCGAGGTCGAACAGCTCGTTCTGGATTCGCTCGAGCCGCTCGTGACGCACCTCGACCTGCGCCCAGCCGACAGCGGAGTTCAGCTCGTCGACCGCGCCGAATGCACGGACGAGCGGGTCGAGCTTCGAGACGCGCGACCCGTCGCCGAGCGAGGTCTCGCCGCCGTCCCCACCGCGCGTGTAGATGCGCGTCAACCGCACCGGCTCATCGCGCTCGCGCGGGCTCACCGCCGCGCCTCCCCGAGCAGGTCGCGCGCGATCACGAGGCGCTGGATCTCGCTCGTGCCCTCGTAGAGCTCGGTGATCTTCGCGTCGCGGTAGTAGCGCTCCACGGGAAACTCCTTCGTGTAGCCGTAGCCTCCGAGGATCTGGATCGCTTCGGAGGTCTGTCGACGCGCCATCTCGGAGGCGAAGAGCTTCGCCTTCGCGCCCTCGGCCGTGTGCGGCAGGCCGCTCTGCTTCGCCCACGCCGCCCGGTAGACGAGCAGCCGAGCTGCGTCGAGCTCGGTCGCCATGTCCGCCAGCTTGTACTGGATCGCCTGGAAGTCCGCGATCCGCGACCCGAACGCGCGCCGCTCGAGGGCGTACGCGCGGGCTACGTCGTAGGCGGCCTGGGCGATCCCGACCGCCTGTGCGCCGATCCCGATCCGGCCGCCGTCGAGAGTCGCCATCGCGATCCGGAAGCCACCGTTCTCCTTCCCGAGGAGGCGATCGTCGGCCACCTCGGCGTCGACCACGAGGTCGGCGGTCGAGGACGAGTTCAACCCGAGCTTCTCCTCCTCGCGCGTCACCTGGACGTGGTCGGCGTCGAGCACGAACGCCGACACGCCGCGCGGCCCCGCCTGCGCCTGGTCGGTTCGCGCGAAGAAGAGGAACGTCCCGGCGAACGACCCGTTCGTGATCCACTGCTTCGCGCCGGACAGCCGCCAGCCGCCGTCGCTCCGGTCGGCCCGGCTGATCAGCGCGCCGGCGTCGGAGCCCGCGCCCGGTTCGGTGAGCGCGAAAGCACCGATCGACTCGCCGCGCGCGAGCCGCGGCACGAACCGCGCGCGCTGCTCGGGCGTGCCGAAGTCGAGCAGCGGCAGCGTGCACGCCGACGTGTGCACCGCGACGGTGACGCCGACTCCGGCATCGGCCCGCGACAGCTCCTCGAGCACGAGCACGTACGAGAGGAAGTCCGCGCCGGCGCCGCCGTATTCCTCCGGCACGCACACGCCGAGGAGGCCGAGCTCGCGGAGCCGCGTCAGCAGCTCGGGCGGGAAGCCGTGCGCCCGGTCCCACGCCGCAGCGTGCGGCTCGATCTCCGCCGCCGCGACCTCCCGGGCGAGCGCCTGGATCTCCCGCTGGTCGCCCGTGAGCGCGAAGTCCACGGGCGGAGCCTAACGCCGCCGTGCCGCCGGCCTACCCGGACTGGGCAACGCCGACCAGGAACGCGACCAGGTCGTCGAGCTGCTCGTCGGAGAGCTGCGACTCGTATGTCGTCGGCATCACGCCGCCGGAGAATTGCGGCATGACCACGGAGTCCGGGTCGACGATCGAGGTGCGTACGTAGTCGGCGAGCTGCGCCCCCGCGGCTTCGGCGTCGAGCACGAGGGACTCGTCGAGGTTCGGACCGACGACGCCGTCCGTGCCGGCCTCTTGCAGGGTGTGGCAGCTGCCGCAGCCCGTCGAGATGAACACCTCGCGACCCGCCTCGGCGTCACCCGTCGCGGTCGTCCCGGTGATGCCGATCGTGGTCGGCCCCGAGTCTCCACCGCTGCTGCTGCTGCCGCCGCAGGCGGCCAGCCCGAGCCCGAGCACGAGCGCAAGCGCGATCCCGGCGAGTCTCGTCTCCACCCGTTCCACCATGCCGCGCGAACACTGCCACATCGGCTTCTGGGGCACACCGCCGCGGCCGCGTCAGCTCTGCGTCAGCTTTGCGTGAGCTCCTGGGCCGGCTCCGTTCTGGGCTCGGCCTCGAGCTTGTAGCCGACGCCGAACCGGGTCTGGATGAACGAGTGGCGCGGGGCGAGGCGGTCGAGCTTCTGGCGCAGGCGGCGGACGAACACGTCGACCGTCCGGTCGCGATGCGTCTCGCGTCTCCCCCACACCTTCTGCAGCAGCTCGTCGCGCGTGACCACGCGCCCGCGGTCGAGCGCCAGCGTGTAGAGCAGCCTGAACTCGGTCGGCGTCAGCCCGGCGCTCTGGCCGTCGACGAACGCCTGCACCTCGCGCGGGTCGATCCGCAGCTCCTCGATCTCGACCGGTTCGCCGCGACGATCGCCGGCCGGCTGCACGCCGCGCCGCGCCGCGGCGCCGACGCGCGCGACCAGCTCGCGCATCGAGAACGGCTTGACGAGGTAGTCGTCGGCGCCGATCTCGAGCGCGTGCACCCGGTCGTGCTCGGTGCCGCGGGCGGAGACGACGACGATCGGGCGTGCCGATCCCCTCGGCGCGCGCCGTCTCGATCAGCTTCCAGCCGTCGAGCTCCGGCAGCATCAGGTCGAGCACGCACACGTCCGGGTTCTCGAAGCGCAGCCGTGCGAGGCCGAGCTCGCCGCGGCCGACGACGATCGGATCGAAGCCCGCAGCCGAGAGGTGCCGTGCCATCCCGTCGGCGATCACGCTGTCGTCCTCGACGATCAGGATCTTCGCCACGGCCGTACGATAGTTCGATGGCCGGTTCTGACCAGGTGACGGGGTGGTGACGATCCGGTGAACGACCAGGACGGGGCCGGTTCGGGCGCGCGCTACGAGCCCTCCTTCGACGAGCTCCGCATGGGCTTCACCGCCGCGGTCTCGCACGAGCTCCGCACGCCGCTGGCACGCATCCTGGTGCTGCTCGACTCGGCGGATCTCCCGGGCGCCGACGTCGACGGGCTGATCGAGCAGGCGCGCGCCGAGGTCGAGCACGCGGGCGCGCTGATCGACGAGATCCTGTTCCTCTCCGAGCTCGAGAGCGGCAAGGAGGTGGTCACGCTCGGCCGGACGAACGCCTTGCCCGTGCTCGAGCAGGTGGTCGAGCAGCTCGAGGACGCCGCCGCCCGCGCCGGCGTGACGGTGCGCGCCGCCGGCGATCCCGGGGTCGACCTGCCGCTGCGGCCGCGCATGCTCCGGATCGTCGCCGAGAACCTCGCCGAGAACGCGATCCGCTACGCCGGCCACGGCGCCACGTTCACGCTCGCGGTCGGGCACGACGGCGGGACCGCGGTGCTCGCCGCGACCGACGACGGGATCGGCGTGCCTGCCGACGAGCTGCCACGCCTGTTCGAGCGCTTCTGGCGCGCCGACGCGGCGCGCGCCTCGCGCGGCACCGGCCTCGGGCTCGCGATCGTCAAGCACGTGGTCACCGCCGCCGGGGGCGCGGTCGAGGCTCGAGGCGACCGCGGCGTCGGCCTCGAGGTGCGCTGCGTCTTCTGACGAAGGTTCAGCTGACCACACGCGGCGCATGCGCGGACGAGTAGACGTCCTTGCGGACGATCTTGCCGTTGCGAAGCGGAAAGACGTCGACGCCGTCCCATTCGATGCGCGCGCCGTCCGGCCGGGTCGCGGACGCCGTCCACTCGCTCACGGCGAGGTCCGGGGCGGTGTAGAGCCTCCGTTCGCGAAATCGAAGCGAGGGCCAGCGCTCGAGGATGCCGCCGATGTGCGCCCGCACCGCTTCGGCACCGACCGCCTGCTCCCCGGCCGTGTGGTTCGCGAACACGATCTCGTCGGCGTGCAGCGAGCAGATCGCGTCGAGGTCCTGGCGGTTCCACGCCTCGTTGTAGGCCTCGATCAGGTGCCGCGCCCCCTCGCTCATGCCACGTCGATCGTAGAGGCCGTGACCCGCCCGGCGACGTGGGAGGAGGAGAGGGCGCCTCGCGGGCGCCCTCTCCGCCGGTTACCCCGGACGGGACTACTCGTGCCGGCCTAGGTCGCCGGCTGGATCTGCTTGAGCGTCTTCTCCGATGCGACGAGCACGACCTTCGGGATCGGCGAGAACCAGAGCTTGGCCGTGTACTGCGCCTTCTGACCCTGGGTCAGCGCCCAGAAGACCATCTTCCGCAGCTCGAGCGCCTTCGCCGACTTCGTCGGGAGGATGACGTAGGTGTAGGTGGCGATCGGATACGCGGTCGTTCAGCGTCTTCGGCGGGTTGACGATGTGCAGCTCGTTGTTCGCCGGCACCTTGCTCACGGCGTTGCCCGCCGCGGCGACGTTGCGGATGCTCGGGTAGATGAACTTGCCCGCGCGTTCTGGATCGGCCGCGAAGTGAAGGTGGTTCGCGATCGCGAACGCGGTGTCGACGTAGCAGATGGCGCCCGGCGTGTTCGCGACGACGCCGGCGACGCCGGAGGAGCCGCTCGCGCCGGTTCCGGCCGGCCAGGTGACCGACTGGCCCGTGCCGAACTGACGACTTCCAGGTCGGGCTGACCGCCGAGAGGTAGTCGGTGAAGTTGTAGGTCGTGCCCGAGTTGCCGGTGCGGTAGACCGGGCGTGATCTTCAGGTCCGGCATCGTCGCCTTCGGGTTCAGCTTCTTGATCGCCGGGTCGTTCCAGTTCGTGATCTGGCCCATGTAGATCTTCGCGATCACGTCACCGGAGAGCTGGAGGTGCGCCGCGGCCTTCGCCGGCGTGATGCCCGGCACGTTGTACGGGATCGCCGTGCCGGCGAGCGCCCACGGGATCTGCACGCAGCCGTTGCAGGCGGCGAACTGGTCGGCCGTCAGCGGCGCGTCGGAGGCGCCGAAGTCGACGGTGCGGTTCGTGATCGCCTGGATGCCGCCGCCCGAGCCGATCGGCGCTGTACTGGACCGTGTAGTCGAACGCCGTTCCGAGCGCCGGCGTCCACACCGAGACGAGCGGCGAGACGAACGTGCTGCCCGCGCCCGTGATGGTCGTCGCGGAGTGCCTTGCACCGGCGCCGGCCGCAGCGAGCAGCGCGACCGACCGCGACTACGAGAAGGGCGAGTCCCTTCTTCATCATGTTCCTCTCCTTGTCCTGGGGTTTCCCACGCTACGCGCCGACAGGCTTCCACCCGAGGCGCCGCGCGTGGGCTGCGAGGCTGTGACGACCCGGTGACGGAGTGGTGAACGGGCGCTCCGCCCGACGGCCCTCGAAGCCTCGTCAGTGCGTCTGGCCGAGCTTGCGCCGCGAGCGGTCGAGCAGGATCCGCGCGATCAGGCTCGTCACGAGCACGAACATGATCAGGATGAACGCCGCCGCCCAGGCCTGCGCGTTCAGGTGCTCGGTCCGGCGACTCCGAGTACTCGAAGATGATCACCGGGATCGACGCGACCGAGTTCGACGGGATCCGTAGCTCACCGTCTGCCCGAAGATCGAGCAGGTGAAGAGGAGCGGCGCCGTCTCGCCCGCCGCCCGCGCGACCGCGAGCGTCGTGCCGGTGAGGATGCCGCCGATCGCGGTCGGCAGGACGACGCTCAGGACGGTGCGCCACTTCGAGACGCCGAGCGCGTAGCTCGCCTCGCGAAGGTGGTTCGGGACGAGGGCGAGCACCTCCATCGTCGTGCGCGAGACGAGCGGGAGCATGATGATCGAGAGCGCGAAGCCGCCGGCCCAGGCGCTCTGGTGGTGCCCGAAGCCGAGGAGCGGACGTCGTCTGCCACGAGCAGCTCGAAGACGAAGATGCCGATCACGATCGACGGGAAGCCGTTGAGGACGTCGAGCCAGAGCTTCACCTGGTTCGGCCGACCTCCGGCGCTGGCGAACTCGCTCACGTAGATCGCGACGAGCGTGCCGACCGGGAGCGCGATCGCGGTCGCGATCGCGACCAGCATGAGCGTGCCGACGATCGCCGGGCGCGATCCCGCCGCCCGCTCTCGCCGAACACCGCCGGGCCCTTGGTGAGGAAGTTCCAGGTCGAGCGCGTCGAACGCGCGCGACGAACACGGAGCCGACGAGGATCACCAGCACGCCGACCGCGAACAGCGCCGCCAGCGTCGCGCCGACCTCGGCGAGCCGGTTCATGCGCGAGCCGGCTGCCGGAGCGCCCGCGCGCCTGCAGCGAGATCGGCGTCGATCGTGCTCATCAGCGCCCTCGTGAACTGTCGGTCGAAGCGGCGCACGATCACCTGCGCGACGACGTTCGTCACGAACGTGATCGCGAGCAGGATCAGCGCCGAGGTAGAGCAGCGAGTCGGCCTCGATGTTCGTCGGCGCGCTCTGGTAGCTGCCGGCGAGCTGGCTCGCCAGCGTGTTGCCGGTCGCGAAGAGCGAGAGGTGGAACGGCTGGAGACTGTTGCCGATCACCTGGGTGACCGCGATCGCCTCGCCGAGCGCGCGCCCGAGCCCGAGCGTGACCGCGGCCACGACGCCGCCCCTGCACGTACGGCAGGACGACGCCCCGCACCATCTCCCAGCGGGTCGCGCCGAGGCCGAGCGAGGCCTCCTTGACGTCGCGCGGCACGCTGACGAACAGCTCGCGGCAGATCGACGACGTGATCGGGATGATCATGATCGTGAGCACGATGATCGCCGCGAGCACGCCGGCCTGCTGACGGCGTCGCCGCTGAAGATCGGGATCCATCCGAAGTAGCTGCCGAGGAACGGCTCGAAATGGGCGCGCAGGAACGGGCCGAGCACGAAGATGCCCCAGAGGCCGATGACGACGCTCGGCACCGCAGCGAGCATCTCGATCAGCGTTCCGATCGGGCCGCGAATCGCCGGCGGCGCGAGCTCGCTCAGGAAGAGGCCGATCGCGATCGAGAGCGGCGCCGCGAGGAGGAGCGCGCCGAAGGAGGTGACGAGCGTGCCGATGATGAACTCGCGGGCGCCGAAGAGCGCCGATCACGGGGTTCCAGGCGCTCGTCCAGATGAAGCTGATCCCGAACTCCTGGATCGCCGGCCAGGCGCCCTCGAGCACCTTCCAGACGATCCCGGCGATCGTGAGCAGCGCGAGCGACCGCAGCGGCGGCCGTGATGCCGTAGAGGGCGACGTCGCCGATCCGGTCGGCGACGTGCCTCGTCCGACGCAGGACGGTCGTGCGGTGCCGAGGCCGCTTCCATCGCGGCGCCAGCTTTCCAGGCACCCGCCTTCCGCGCGAGGGCCTGTAACCATCTCGTCACAAGAAGTTCATATCCTGTGCACCCCGGCGCGGCCGCGGCCTGTTGAAACTGGCACCCTTGAACGTCATGGAGCCCTCGCAGACAAACCCCGGTCCTGCCGTCGCGCGACTCGGAGTTCCGACGCCGCCGTCTGCACCGGTCAAGCGCGACACCGTCTTCGACATCGACGAGCTCTCGGTCGTCGTACGGCGAGGCGCCGGCGGTCAAGGGCGCCTCGCTCGACATCTACAAGAACTCGATCACCGCGCTGATCGGACCGTCGGGCTGCGGCAAGTCGACCTTCCTGCGCTGCCTGAACCGGATGAACGACCTGGTCCCGAGCGCACGCGTCGAGGGCAAGGTGCTCTACCACGGCGTCGACCTGTACGGAAAGGACGTCGATCCGATCGAGGTCAGGCGCCGCATCGGCATGGTCTTCCAGCGGCCGAACCCGTTCCCGAAATCGATCTACGACAACGTCGCCTACGGCCTGCGGATCCTCGGCATGAAGGACGACCTCGACGGCCGCGTCGAGCGCGCGCTCAAGCGCGCCGCGATCTGGGACGAGGTCAAGAACCGGCTCAAGCGCTCGGCGCTCGGCCTCTCGGGCGGGCAGCAGCAGCGCCTCTGCATCGCGCGCACGATCGCCGTCGAGCCCGACGTGGTGCTCCTCGACGAGCCGGCGTCGGCGCTCGACCCGATCTCGACCCAGGCGATCGAGGACCTGATGCACGAGCTGAAGCAGGACTACACGCTCGTGATCGTCACGCACAACATGCAGCAGGCGGCGCGCGTCGCCGAGATGACCGCGTTCTTCAGCCTCGAGGTCAAGGACGACGGGAGCCGCCACGGCATCCTCGTCGAGTACGACTCGACCGAGAAGATCTTCACCCAGCCGGCCGACGAGCGGACGGAGGGCTACGTCACGGGCCGCTTCGGGTGACGGCAAGGCGATACCGATGAGACAGCCGTTCCACGAGGAGCTCGAGCAACTCGAAGCCGACCTGCAGGAAGAGGGCGCGCTCGTCCTCCGCGTCCTCCGCTCGGCGCTGAACGCCCTCGCCCGGGGGGACAGCGAGCTGGCCGACGAGGTGATCGGCTTCGACGACGAGATCGACCGCCGATACGCGCGGATCGAGGAGGGCGTGCAGTCGCTGCTCGCCCGGCAGACGCCGGTCGCGGTCGACCTCCGCTTGGTGCTGGCCGTGCTCCGCATCAACCTCCACCTCGAGCGCATGGCCGACTACTGCGTCACCGTCGCGAAGCTGACGAAGCTGATGGGCGGGCTCGACGTGAGCGGCGAGGCGATCCTCAACTCGCTCGAGGACATGGGGCAGCGGGCGGAGCAGATGATCCGGGTCGCGCTCGACGCGTTCGCCGAGCGCGACGTCGAGAAGGCGAAGTCGCTCCACGAGCTCGACGAGCTGATCGACCGCGCGAACCGGCGTGCGATCGAGGACGTGCTCATGCTCGGCGACTCGCTCGAGGAGCGGGAGTACGGCCTGCGCATGCTCGTCGTCTCGCGCTGCGTCGAACGGATCGGCGACCACGCCGTTGACATCGGCGAGCAGATCGCGTACCTCGTCACGGGCGACTTCCGCGAGCTGACGGACGCGTCGCACCGCGTTTGAGCGTGCCGGCCGCCCGAGCCGGCGCCGCAACCGCGCTCGCCGCATGACGCTCGTTCTCGTCCGCCACGGCTCGGCCGGCGATCGCGCGGAGTGGGAAGGGGACGACCGTCTGCGGCCGCTCGACAAGCGGGGCCGCAAGCAGGCGAAGGAGCTGCGCGGCCGCCTCGAGGATGTGCCGATCCGGCGGATCGTCAGCAGCCCGTACCTGCGCTGCATCCAGACGGTCGAGCCGCTGGCGAAGACCCTCGGCCTCGTGGTCGAGCCGGCCCCCGAGCTCGGCGAGGAGCGTCAGTGGCTCGACGGTCCGCCGCTGCTCGGCGCGCTCCTCGAAGACGACGCGGTCGCCTGCGTCCACGGCGGCATCGAGCGGGCGCTCGGCTTCGACGACCGCTTCCGCAAGGCCGCCGTCTGGCTCTTCGAGGACGGCGCTCGCGAGCCCGCGAATCCTCGGCGGCTAGGCCGCTCGACGCGTCGCGAACAGGCGCGCCGCCGCGCCCTCGCGCAGGCCGCCGCCTGCGAGCTGGAGCGGCGCGTCCAGCCGCCGGGTCAGCTCGAGCAGGATGATGGCGCCGCCGGCGAGCGTGGCCGCGCGGGGCGCGTCGAGCGACATCGTCCGAGCGAGCTCGTCGGACGGCTGGGAGACGATCTTCGCGAGCACATCTTCGAGGCTCCGCTCGTCCAGCCGCCTGCCGGTGAGCTTGGCAAGTGCGCGCGCGCTGCCTCCGACCGCGAGCGCCGTCTCGACGTGCGGCGGGCGCGCCGACTCGAAGAGCCGGGAGACGAGCTCCTCCGCTGCCGCGAGCTGCTTCTTCGTCGGCGGATCGTCGTGCAGGGTCGCCGCCGTGAGCCGTAGCGAGCCCAGGTCGACGGAATCGCTCCAGAACGCCCCGCGGCTGCGATCGCCGACGGTGATCTCGGTGGAGCCGCCGCCGACGTCGCAGACAGCGACCGGCTCGCCGGCGACGGAGGTCATCGCGAGCGCGCCCTCGTAGGCGAGCTCGCCCTCCTCCTTCGCCGAGAGGACGCGCGCGAACTGCCCGGTCGCACGCGCGATCGTTCCCACCAGCTCGTCGCCGTTCTCCGCCTGCCGCGCCGGCGCGGTCACGAAGACGTCGATCTCCTCCGCGTCCAGCTCGCCCGCGATCGCCGCGAACCGCCGCGTCTCGAGGGCGGCCTCTGCGAGCTTCTCGGCCCCGACCTCGCCGTGCCGCAGGATCTCTGCCCCGAGGCCGAGGTACACCTTGGCCTCGCCGACGCGCTCGACCGCGTGGCTGCCCTGCTCGACGACGACGAGCCGAGCCGTGTTGGAACCGACGTCGATCACGGCAACGCGCATCGGCTCGATTCTGGCGTCCGCACCGGTCGGATGGATCAGGCGGTTGAGGAAGGCCCTACCGCTCACGGTTCCGATACTCGGCCTGGCGACGCTCGCGGAGCCGGGCGCGTCGCATCAGCGCGATCTGAGCGATCTTCCCCCGCTTGCCGTTGTTGGCGCCGAGCCGCGTCCACGTGCCATCGGCTCCGAGCTGCCACGCCTGACGGTTGTCGGCGAGCAGCGTCTCGAAGATCGTGTTCAGCTCCGCCTGCGCCCGCGGCGACTCCACCGGAACGTGGATCTCGATCCGGTGGTCGAGGTTGCGCGGCATCAGGTCGGCGCTGCCCATCAGGTAGTGGCTCTGCTTGCCGGCATGGAAGACGAGGATCCGGCTGTGCTCGAGGAAGCGGCCGACGACGCTGCGCACCGTGATCCGGTCGTTCGTCGGTCGCAGCATGCAGATGCTCCGGGCGATGATGTCGACCCGCGCTCCCGCCTGGGCGGCGTTCGTCAACTCCTCGATGATCCCGGGATCGGTGAGCGCGTTCACCTTCAGCTTGATCTCGGCGCGCTCGCCGGCTTCCGCGGCCGCAGCTACCTGGCGGATCAGCTCGACGAGGCGGGTCCGCAACATCGCGGGCGCGACGAGCAGCTTGCGGAACTTCTGCGGCCGGCCGAAGCCGGTGAGGTAGTTGAAGAGGTCGGCGACATCGGCCGTGATCTCCTCGTCGGCGGTGAAGATGCCGACGTCCTCGTAGAGCCGGGCGGTGACCGAGTGGTAGTTGCCGGTTCCGATGTGGACGTACCGTCGGAGCCGGTCGCCCTCGAGGCGGACGACGAGCGTCGTCTTCGCGTGGATCTTGAGGTCGGGGAAGCCGTAGACGACGTGGACGCCCGCCTGCTCGAGCCGCTGGCCCTGCACGATGTTCCGTCCCTCGTCGAAGCGCGCCTTCAGCTCGACGAGGCACACGCTCTGCTTGCCGGCCTCGGCCGCGCGGACGAGCGCCGGGACGACCGGCGACTCGTCGCTCGTCCGGTACACGGTCGTCTTCAGCGCGCGCACGGCCGGATCGGTCGATGCCGCGGCGATGAAGCGCTCGACGCTGGTCGCGAACGACTCGTAGGGGTGGTGGACGAAGACGTCGCTGCGGCGGATCTCTGCGAAGAGGTCCGCCGCGTCGTGGGCGGTCTGCAGACGGGCCTGCGTGATCGGCCGCCAGGCCTCTTCCTTCAGCTCGGGACGGTCGAGCGAGACGATCTGCGTGAGCTCCGACAGGTCGAGCAGCCCCTGGATCGAATACAGGTCGGCGTCCGCGACACGGAGGCCCACCCGCAGCCGCTCGAGCATCGCCGACGACATCGGCGAGGCCACCTCGACGCGCACCACGTCGCCGAAGCGGCGCTTGCGGATCTCCGCCTGCACCGCCTCGAGCAGGTCGTCGGCCTCGTCGGAGAGCTCCATGTCGGCGTCGCGCGAGACGCGGAAGCACGCACGCTCGAGGATCTCCATGCCCGGGAAGAGCGATCCGAGGTAGTGGCCGATCACCTCCTCGAGCGGGATCAGCAGACACGCCTCGCCGACCGCGACGAAGCGCGGCAGCTGCTCGGGCACCTTCACGCGCGCGAAGCGCTCCTCACCGGTCTCCGGGTCGCGCGCAAGCACACCGAGGCTGATCGAGAGCCCCGAGATGTACGGGAACGGCTGGCCCGGGCCGACCCCGAGCGGCGTCAGCACCGGAAAGATCTCGCGCTCGTACAGACGGTCGAGCTCGGCCAGCTCGTGCTCGTCGCAGTCGCTCATGCGGCCGACGTGGATCCCCTCCTCGGCGAGTGCCGGCCGGAGCGCCTTCCGCCACAGGCGCGACTGCTCGGCGGTCAGCCCCTCGACCCGTTCGCGGATCGCGGCCAGCGCCTCGCGCGGCGTCAGTCCGTCGTGCGACCTGACCGGCAGGCCCGACGCGGCCTGGTCCATCAAGCCTGCCACGCGCACCATGAAGAACTCGTCGAGGTTGGAGGAGAAGATCGCGCAGAACTTGACCCGCTCGAGCAGCGGAATCGACTCGTCGGCGGCGAGCTCGAGGACGCGGGCATTGAAGTCGAGCCACGAGAGCTCGCGATTCAGTAGCCCCGCGGGGGCCTCTGTCACCTTTGCGACCATCTGCATCATCCTCGCTTCGCCGCGCCTGCGGGTGGGTTACGGGGTGGTGACGATCTCGCGACGCCCGGACGAGCGAGGCCGCCCCACGTGCAGGCTAGCTGTGTTCCATGCATCCCGATCGTCCCCACAGGTTCACCACCTGATCACCCAATCGGGCGCTGCGGGCGAGTAGCGTCGGTGCCGGACGCGACTGCGTCCTCCTCCCGAGACTGACCCGCGCGAGGGCCGCCAGGGGGCAAGGCCGCCAGCGCGCGGGTCAAGCTCGGATCCACCTTACGAGCCGACCCTGTAGATCGTGGTCGTCCCGCTGCCCTCGTTCGCCAGCACGAGCAGCGGCGACTTGGTCGGGCTGTCGCGCGCGTAACAGCCCGGAAGGCAGGACGGGTCGGAGGCGCTCAGCCGGGGAGCAGCTCGGCGACGAGCGTCCGGACGCGGGCGTCGACCTCGTCGCGGATCGCGCGGACGGACTCCAGGTCCTGCCCGGCCGGGTCGTCGAGGGTCCAGTCCTCGTACCGCTTGCCGGGGTAGATCGGACAGGCATCACCACAACCCATCGTGATCACGACGTCCGCGGCGCGGACGACCTCGTCGGTGAGCGGCTTCGGGAACGCCTCGGCCATATCGACGCCGAGCTCCGTCATCGCCTCGATCACGGCGGGGTTGACCTCGTCGCCGGGCGCGCTTCCGGCCGAGCGGACGTGGATGCGCCCGTCCGAGCGCAGCTTCACGAGCCCGGCCGCCATCTGGCTCCGGCCCGCGTTGTGGACGCAGACGAACAGCACCTCCGGCTGCTCCTTCGCGATCAGGTTGTCCGCCTGCGCGAGCGCCCTCAGCCGTTCGCGCGCGAAGCGGTGCGCGAGCACCGGCACGAAGACGTTGATCCGCGAGCCGCCGAGCAGGTCGACGGACTCGCCGATGTAGCGCTCGATCGTCTCCTCGGAGAACACGCCCGCGAACTCGTCCTTGAGCCGCTGGGCCGCCTGGTGGACGTGACGCTGGGTCACGGGGTCGAGTGCCTGGCTCATCGCCGCTCCTCCCATATCGATGCTGGTCTATGTCATGCGAGTGTGACAACGGCATCGACGGCTGTCAATATGGTGCGGATGGAACCGCTGACCCTGGTACCGACCGCGTGCCCGCCGCTCGGGGCAGGGCCGCTCGCGGCCGACGAGGCCGACAGCCTCGCACGGGCGCTGAAGGCGCTCGCCGACCCGGCACGGCTCCGGCTGCTCAGCCTGATCGGCTCGCAGCCCTCGGGCGAGGCGTGCGTCTGCCACCTCACCGAGCCGCTCGGTCTGACCCAGCCGACCGTCAGCCACCACCTCAAGGTGCTCCTGAACGCCGGCCTCGTCGAGCGCGAGCAGCGCGGGAGCTGGGCGTACTTCCGCCTCGTGCCGGGCCGCCTTCGCTCGCTGAGCGAGCTCCTCGCCTGACCGGCGGCCTTGGTCTCCGCGTCCCGGCCACCGGATCCGGGGACCGAAGTCCCCGGATCCGCAGAGGGTGGCGAGCCCGCAGCGCACGCTAGAACGGCGAGGCCTGTGGCCGGGTTGCGGTCCGGTGCCCGACTCGTGACGAGACGGCACCCGCTCTGCGCACGGGAGTGCGTGTGCGAAGCTGCCCGCCGTGACGCCGGGACGCGACCGCCCGTACGACGAGGCCGTCGCCGACACAGGTCGCTCGCTGATCGCCCGCTCGCGCCGCCTCATCTACGCGATCGCAGGGCTGCTGCTCGCGCTCGCCGTCGTGCTCGCGGCGTTCCGTGTCGGGGAGCAGGCGGGACGGCTCTCCGACTGGCAGGCGCTCGTGCTCGGCGTCACCCAGGGCGGAAGTGAGCTGCTGCCGATCTCGTCCTCCGGCCACCTGATCCTCGTGCCCTGGCTCGCGAACTGGCACTACCTCGAGCAGAACCCCGTGTTCAACAAGACCTTCGACGTCTCGCTTCACCTGGGGACGCTCGTCGCCGTCGTCGTCTACTTCTGGAGCGATGTCGTTCGCTACACACTCGCCTGGCTGCGCTCGGTGCGCGCGCGCGCGATTCGCGACAGCGACGAGCGCCTTGCCTGGGCGATCGCGATCGCGACCGTCCCGGCGGCGCTGGTCGGCGCGCTCGGCGAGAACGCGATCGACGAGCACCTCGGCCAGCCGTGGCAGATCGCGTTCTTCCTCGCCTTCTTCGCCGTGCTCCTCTGGGTCGCCGACCGCTCGATCCAGCGCGGCAACCTGGCCCGGCTGCAGCTCCCGACGGCCGTCGCGGTCGGCCTGTCGCAGGTGCTCGCCCTGATGCCGGGCGTCTCGCGCTCGGGGATCACGATCACCGCCGGCCGCTTCGCGAAGCTCGACCGCGACGCCGCGGCGCGCTTCTCGTTCCTGCTCCTGATCCCGATCGTGCTCGGGGCGGTGCTCTACAAGGGTCTGAAGCACATCGTCCTCGACCCGCTGCCGGCCGGCTCGACGGGCCCGTTCCTCGTCGGAACGATCGCCTCCGCCGCCGTCGGCCTGGTCGCGATCGACCTGCTGCTCGGCTACGTCCGGCGGCACAGCTACCTGCCGTTCGTGCTCTACCGCCTCGCCCTCGCCGCGCTGATCGTGATCGTGATCGCGAGCGGCTGGCGCGGCAGCTCCTTCTAACCGTTCATGCGCCGGGTAACGGAATGGTTGCGAAGCGGCGACGGACCGGCCATGAGTCTTCCGTGACGGGACGGCTCACGCGATAATCCCTGCACGATGGGGATCTTCGCCGTGGTCGCCACGCGTTCGACGCCGACGAACACGCGCCTGGGCGCCGTGCTCACGCCCGCCCAGGCGGTCACGCGGCTGCGCCCAGGCGACACGGCGCTCGGACGGCTCGACGTGCTCCCCTCACTCGACGGGATCGAGGGCGGCTGGTGGGCGCTCGAGACGCTCGAGCGCCGTGGCGTCACCGTGTTGAACGACGGCGACAGCCTCGCGAGAGCCCACGACAAGCTCGCGACCGCGCACGCGCTCGACGGCGCGGGCGTTCCCCACCCGCCGACGGTGCACGCCGCGCCGTGGCTGCCGCTTCCGGAGCTCGAGGCCCCGCTCGTGCTGAAGCCGCGCTTCGGGAGCTGGGGCCGCGACATCGTCCGCTGCGAGACGCACGAGGAGGTCGCCCGAGCGATCGAGGACGCGCGGCAGCGGGCCTGGTTCAACAGCACGGGCGGCGTGTTCCAGCGGCTCGTCCCGCCGTGCGGCTACGACCTGCGCCTGATCGTCGCCGGCGGCTGCGTCGTCGGCGCGGTGTCACGGCGGGCGACGCCCGGCGAATGGCGGACGAACGTCGCGCTCGGCGCGAAGCGCGTCCCGGTCTCCCCGCCGCCGGAGGCGAAGGAGCTCGCGGTTGCCGCAGCCGAGGCGATCGGCGGCGACCTGGTCGGCGTCGACCTGCTGCCGATGCCCGACGGCCGCTGGGTGGTGCTCGAGGTGAACGGCGCCGCCGACTTCACCGCGGCGTACTCGCTCGGCGAGGAGGTCTTCTCCGCTGTGCGCAAGGCGCTGCTGAGCCCCTCGCCGCGGCACATGACAGCCGCCGCGACGGCTCACTCGTACGCGTAGAACCCGCGGCCGGACTTGCGGCCGAGGCGACCTGCCTCGACGTGCTCGACGAGCAGCGGGCACGGCGCGTACCGGTCGTCGCCGAGACCCCGGCGCAAGACCTCCATGATCGCGACGCACGTGTCGAGGCCGATCAGGTCGGCCACGGCGAGAGGGCCGAGCCGGTGCCCGAAGCCGAGCCTCGCGACCGTGTCGATCGCCTCGGCGTCGGCGACGCCGTCGCGGAGGGCGTAGGCGGCCTCGTTGATGAACGGCATCAGGATCCGGTTCGAGACGAAGCCGGCGACGTCGCGCACCTCGACCGGCTCCTTGCCGAGGTCGCGCGCGAGCGCCACGATCGCGGCCGCGGTCTCGTCGGACGTCCGCTCGGCACGGATCACCTCGACGAGGCGAAGCACCGGCACCGGGTTGAAGAAGTGCATCCCGACGACCTTGTCGGGGCGCCGCGTGGCGGCGGCGAGCGAGGCGATCGGGATCGAGCTGGTGTTCGAGGCGAGGATGGCCTCCGGCGGCAGGACCGCGTCGGCGCGGCGGAACACGTCCTCCTTGACCGTGGCGTCCTCGACGACGGCCTCGATGATCAGGTCGGCCGGCACCAGCTCGTCGACAACGGTCACCCGCGCGAGCGTCTCGTCCGGGTCCGCCCCGCCCTTCGCGGCCAGCTTCACGAGGCTCGCGTGCATCGTCCGGCGGGCGAGGTCGGTGGCGCCGGGGAACGAGTCGTGCAGCGAGACGCGGCGGCCCGACGCGGCCACGACCTGCGCGATCCCCGCACCCATCTGACCCGCACCGACGACCAGCACATGCCCCAGCTCCATCGTCGCCGGACCCTACCCTTCGCGCATGCTCGTCCGACTCGCAACCCGAGCCGACGCCGAGGCGATCGAGCGGATCAGAGTCGGCGGCTGGCAGGTCGGCTACCGGCACGTGTTCCCAGCCGAGCAGCTCGAACGGCTCGAGATCGACCGCTCGCGCTGGGAGCGCCGACTCGAGCGCCCGCCGGCCGGCTGGACGACGTTCGTCGCCGAGGGTCACGGGCGGACGCTGGGCTTCGTCTCGGTCGGCCCGAGCCGCGACGAGGCCGGAGTCGGCGAGGTGTACGCGGTCTACGTCGATCCGGACGACTGGCGGCAAGGCGCCGGCCGCGCACTGCTCGAACGCGGCGAGGAGCGTCTCGCCGAGGAGTACCGCGAGGCGACGCTGTGGGTGCTCGAGGACAACCCCCGGGCCCGCCGCTTCTACGAGGCGGTCGGCTGGCACCTGGACGGCGGCCGCCAGACGGTCGAGCGCCTCGGCGTCTCGCCGCCCGAGGTGCGCTACCGCAAGCGCCTCGCATCGAACTAGATGTCAGCGCGGCCCGCGAACGGCGGCTCGAGCGCCGGTGCGCGTACGCTCACGCGCGCGTCGACGATCACCGCGCCGCGCTCGAGGACGATCACCGGGTTGCAGTCCATCTCCGCGATCGCCGGCTGGCCCGCCGCCATCGCCGAGACGCGGAGGATCACGTCCTCGAGCGCGCGCACGTCTTTCTTCGACGCGCCGCGAAACCCGTCGAGGAGCGGGAACGTCGCAAGCGAACGCACCATCTCCGCGGCATCGACGTCCGTGAGCGGCGCCACCCGCACCGCGACGTCGCGGGTGAGCTCGACGGTCACGCCTCCGGCGCCGCAGGCGACGATCGGGCCGAACTCCGGATCGGCCGTCATGCCGACGAACATCTCGACGCCGCCATCGACCATCTCCTGCACGGTGAAGCCGTCGAGCGGCTCGCCCAGTGCCTGGATCCGCTCGGCCATCGCGGCCATCGCGACCGGAACTTCGGTGGGCAAGAGCCCGAGCTCGACGGCGCCGACCTCCGTCTTGTGCAGCGGCCCGACCGCCTTGAGCGCGACCGGCCCGTGCATCGAGATCGCCGCGGCGGTCGCCTCGTCCGGGGTCGAGACTCGAGTCTGGCGAGCTGTCGGCAGCCCGTAGCAGTCGAAGAGCGCGGCCACCTCGTCGGGCTCGAGCCAGCCCTCGCCGCGCGTCAGCGCGCTCGCGATCGCCGCGGCTGCCTCGTCGACCCGGAGCCCCGGAATCCTCGGGACGGCGCCGGCTGGCTGCTCGCGCCAGGCGCCGTGCTGGGCGGCGTGGGCGAGGGCGATCGCGGCCTGCTCCGGGAACGCGAACGACGGGATCCGCACGGCGGGGGACGTCAGCGCGGCAGGCAGTCCGCGGGCCGACATGAAGCAGGTGAGCACGGGGAGCCGGCGCTCCAGCGAGCCGATCGCCTCGACCATGCCGCTCGCAACGCCCGGCGCGTCGTCCTCGAGCGGAGGGATGTAGAGCACGATCAGCGCGTCCACGGAGGGGTCGGCCGCAACCGTCCTGATCGTTCGGCCGTAGTCGTCGCCGGTCGCCGAGGCGATCATGTCGACCGGGTTCGCCACGCCCGCCGCCGCGGGGAGGAACGACCGCAGCTCGGCCGTCGTCTCGGCCGAGAGCTCGGGGACCGCCAGGCCCCGCGCCTCGCAGGTGTCCGCACACTGGATCCCGAGCCCGCCGGCGTTGGTCACGATCGCGACGTTCGGGCCCCTGGGGATCGGCTGGTTCGCGAGCAGCGCCGCCACGTCGAACATCTCCTCGAGCGTGTCGGTTCTGATCACGCCGACCTGACGCAGCAGCGCGTCGACCACGCTGTCGGACGCGGCGAGCAGGGCGCCGGTGTGCGACGTGGCGGCGCGACGGCCGGAGGCGCTCCTGCCGCTCTTCACCGCCACCACCGGCTTGCCGCGCCCGACCCGCCTGACGATCCGCGCGAAGCGCCGCGGGTTGCCGAACGACTCCAGGTACAGGAGCACGACGTCGGTACGAGGGTCGTCCTCCCAGTAGCAGAGGAGGTCGTTCGGGGAGACGTCCGCCTTGTTTCCGATCGAGACGAACGACGAGAAGCCGAGCGAGAGAGCCGTCGCCATGTTGATGACGGCGATCCCGAGCGCGCCCGACTGCGACATGAACGCGATCCGGCCCTCGGGCGGCGACGCCTGCGCGAAGGTGCCGTTCAGCCGCACGTCGGGATCCGTGTTGATCACGCCCATGCAGTTCGGGCCGACCAGACGCATGCCGGCCGCGCGGCACACCTCGAGCAGCTCCGCCTGCAGCCGGCGGCCCTCCTCGCCGGTCTCGGCGAACCCGGCCGAGATGACGACGAGCGCCCGGACACCCTTCCCGGCGCACTCTCGCACGACCTCGAGAACGGCCCGCGCAGGCACCGCCACGAACGCGAGGTCGACGGGCTCGGGGATCTCGTTCACGCTCCGGTAGGCGTGCACGCCCTGGATCGCCGTGCCGGCCGGGTTCACCGGGTGGACGACACCTGCGAACGGTTGGCCGAGCAGGTTCTCGAGCAACCGTCCACCGATGCTCGCCCGGTCGCGTGAGGCGCCGATCACCGCGACCGAGCGCGCCTCGAGCACCGTGCGAGCCGCGTTCGCGCCTGCGATCCGCAGTCGCTCCTCGTAGTGCTCCGCCGTCGCGTCGGTGAGCTCGGTCGGGAACTCGATCTCGACGACGCCGGGTCTCGTCGAGACCGAGACGGGAAACCCGGTCTGCCGGAAGACGTCGATCATCCGGTGGTTCTCGGGCAGCACGTGCGCCCGGAAGAGCTCGATCCCACTCTCGTTCGCCGCTTGCGCGAGGTGCGCGATCAGGATCGACGCGAGCCCCTGGCCCTGGAAGGCGTCGGCGACGCTGAGCGCGATCTCCGCGGTCCGGCCCGACTCGCGGATGTACTGCGCGCCCCCGACGACCTGGGTGCTGTCGCCGCCGCTGAAGGCGAGCAGCGTCAGGTGGTCCGCGTAGTCGATCTGCACCGCGTTCCGCGCCTGCGCGCCGACGTCGACGACCAGGCCCGAGAAGCGGAGCCGGCGCGACTCGTCGGAGAGGCCGATGAAGTAGTCCTCGAGCGCCTCGAGGTCGTCGGGCCGCGCGGCGCGAATGTGGACGGTGCTCCCGCCGCGCAGGACGACGTCGGTCTCCCGGTGCGCCGGATATCCGCTCAAGCCGCGATCCTACGACCGCGTTCCCGCCCGGCGCGCCCGGACCTTCCGACCCGGGGCGCCGCCTCGGCCGCGCTCAGACCTCGATCAGCAGCGCGTCGCCCTGGCCGCCGCCCGAGCAGATCGCGGCCAGGCCGAGGCCGCCGCCGGTGCGGCGCAGCTCGTGCACCATCGTGGCGACGATCCGGCCGCCGCTCGCGCCGATCGGGTGGCCGAGGGCGACCGCGCCGCCGTTCACGTTCACGCGCTCCTCGTCGGCGCCGAGCAGCTCGGTCGAGTGGTGTGCGACCGACGCGAACGCCTCGTTGATCTCGATGCGCGCCACCTCGCCGATCGTCTTGCCGGCGCGCCCGAGCGCGACTGCGGCGGCCAACGCCGGCGTGCGGGCGAGGAACGCGACCTCGCCGGCGACGTAGCCCTGCGCGAGGATCGTCGCCAGCGGCTCGATCGCGCGGCGGCGCGCCCACTCCTCGCTCGCGACCACGACGCACGCGGCGCCGTCGTTCACGCCCGGCGCGTTGCCGGCGGTGGTCGTGCCGTCCGGGTCGAACACCGGCCGGAGCGACGCGAGCTTCTCCGGCGAGGTGTCGCGGCGCGGGCTCTCGTCGGCGTCGAGCTCGCCGACCGCGACGAGCTCCGCACCGAGGAGGCCGGCGTCGATCGCGGCCACCGCGCGCCGGTGCGAACGCAGCGCCCACGCATCCTGCTCCTCGCGCGAGATGCCGAGCTCGCGGGCGACGAACGACGCCTGCTCGACCATGTGCCGGCCGTCGAACGTCGAGACGAGCCCGTCACGGGTGACGAGGTCGATCAGCGAGCCGTCGCCGAGCCGGTAGCCGAAGCGAGCCTGCTCGAGCGCGTACGGCGCGTTCGACATCGACTCCATGCCGCCGGTGACGACGAGCTCGGCGTCGCCGGCGCGGATCATCGAGTCGGCGATCTCGACCGCCCTGATCGAGGACGCGCACACCTTGTTGATCGTGTCGCTCGGCGTCTCGAGCGGCAGGCCTGCGCCGATTGCCGCCTGGCGCGCGGGCGCCTGACCGGCGCCGCCCTGGAGCACCTGGCCCATGATCACGTAGTCCGGCTCGTGCGCCTCGATCCCGGCCCGGTCGAGCGCCGCCCGGATCGCGATCGACCCGAGCTCGGTCGCCGGGTAGGCGGCGAGGCCGCCGCCGAGCCTGCCGAACGGCGTCCGCACCGCACTGACGATCACGCTGCGTCCGGCCATGCGTCGAGCGCTACCGGACGAAGCTCGAGTCTCGCGCGTGAGCCGATTCGCGAACGCGACCACGAGCGCGATCACCGCCTCGAGGTCGTCGAGCGAGGCCAGCTCGACGGGCGAGTGCATGTAGCGGAGCGGCACCGAGACGAGGCCCGTAGGCACGCCGGCGCGCGAGACGTGAACCGCGTCGGCGTCGGTGTGGGTGCGGTTCGTCAGCACCTCGAAGGTGTGGGCGATGCCCTCCGCCTCCGCCGCGGCGGCGAGCAGGTCGGAGACGCCGGTGTTGAGGATCGGCCCGCGCCCGATCGCCGCGCCCGAGCCGAGCTCGATCTTCCCGGCCGTCTTGGGATCGCCGCCGGGCACGTCGGTCGCGTAGGTCACGTCGATCGCGATCGCGACGTCGGGATCGAGCGAGAAGGCAGCCGTGCGCGCGCCGTAGTAGCCGAGCTCCTCCTGCACCGCCGCGACCGCGACGACGTCGACCTGCGCGTCGCCCGCCTCCGCGACCCGACGCGCCGACTCGAGCGCGACGTAGGCGCCGAGGCGGTTGTCGCAGCGACGCGAGACGAAGCGGCCGTTCGGCAGCTCGACCGGCTCGCCGTGCCAGACACCCGCGTCGCCCGGGCGGACGAGCCGCGCCGCGTCTTCGACGATCCTTCGCGCCGATGTCGATGTGCAGGTCGGAGTGCTCGAGCTGCGATCGCTCGCTCCGCTTCTCGCTCGCGATCATCCGCCGCCCGACGACCCCGACGACCTCACCCTCGCGGCCGGCGAGCGACACGCGCTGTCCGGCAAGCGTCTCGGCCGAGAACCCGCCGACGATGCTGAACGAGAGCAGGCCACTCTCCTCGATGTTCGTGATCGCGACGCCGATCTCGTCGATGTGACCGACGACCGCAAGCGTGGGAGCGCCTTCGCCGGCGCGCACGCGCGCGAACGAGGTGCCGAGCGTGTCGGAGTGAACCTCGGCGAACGCCGACGCGGCGTCTCGCCAGACGCGGGCTGCCGGCTCCTCGTGGCCGGAGGGGCCGCGCGCGAGCAACAGCTCGCGCAGGAGGTCGGGGATCGGCACGGCCCGCGGATTCAACCACGCCGGATGCGCCCCGACGCGCGGGCCTCCGCGCGCAACCCGGGGAGCGGCAGCCTCGCCGCCGATAGGCGCTGACGGTCGGCTCGGACATGCGCGCGCCGAAGCGCCTATCGTGGGCGGCCGATGACCTCCTTCCCCCGCACCGGCTGGCACTGGCGCACGAGCGGGGCGGGAGCCTGCGCCTGAGCCCAGGCCGCAACAGACAGCCCGTCACCGCTCGACCCGAGACCCACGTGTGAGGGTCTTTTTCTTTGCCCGAACAAGAGACGACAACCGTGCTCGACACCGACCTCCTCACTCCGCTCGGGGCCTACCTCCGCCTGCGCTCCGAGGGGCGCGCGAGCTTCCTGCTCGAGTCGGTGGAGCAGGGCCGGCTGGGCCGCTACTCGCTCGTCGGCTGCGGCTCGCGCGTGCTCGCCTACGAGGAGGCGGAGGCCTGCGGCGAGCCGGTCGTCGGCTACCTCGCCTACGACTTCGTCGCGAAGCTCGAGCCGACCGTGCCGATGCCGGACGCGGGGCGGGGGCTGCCCGAGAGCCGCTTCGTCGTCGCCGACATGCTCGTGCGCTTCGACCATGTGCGCGGCGTCGCCGAGGTGCTGCGCGGCGAGCCGGACGAGACGACGCGGCTGCTCGAGAGCGACGCACCCCGGCCGCCGCGCGAGTCGGGCTCGCGCTCCGAGACGCTCCGCCTGCCGACGCAGGCCGACTACGAGCGCGGCGTGGTCGCGTGCAAGGAGCACATCCGCAACGGCGACGCGTTCCAGATCGTGCTCTCGCAGCGGGCCGAGCGGCCGACGTCGATCTCGGCGCTCGCGCTCTACCGCTCCTGCGGCGCGTCAACCCGTCGCCCTACCTCTTCCTGCTCGAGCTGGACGGGCTCGCCCTCGTCGGCTCCTCGCCGGAGACGCTCGTCAAGTGCGAGGGATCGCGCGCGTCGGTCAACCCGATCGCCGGCTCGACGCAGCCGGGCGACGGCGACGCCGAGCGGTTGCTCGCCTCCGAGAAGGACCGCGCCGAGCACGTGATGCTCGTCGACCTCGGCCGCAACGACCTCTCGCGGGTGTGCCGCGCCGGGCACGGTGACGGTCGACCGGTTCCTCGAGGCCGAGCGCTTCTCGCACATCACGCACCTCGTCTCGGAGGTCAGCGGCGAGCTCTCCGAAGGGGTGACGCCGTTCGACCTGCTACGCGCGACCTTCCCCGCCGGCACCGTCTCGGGCGCGCCCAAGGTGCGGGCGATGCAGATCATCTCCGAGCTCGAGGGCTACCGCCGCGGGCCGTACGCCGGCGCGGTGCTGTACGCGCTGCCGGACGGGCCACTCGACGCGTGCATCGCGATCCGGACGATCGTCCTGCACGACGGCGTCGCGCTGCTCCAGGCGGGCGCCGGCATCGTCGCGGACTCGGACCCGCGCGCCGAGCACGAGGAGTGCCTGCGCAAGCTGGCCGCCCTCGAGGCCGCAATCGACCTGGCGGAGGCCGGGCGATGAGAAGCGACACGCGGCGCAGCCTCGACGGAGTCGCGCAGGGGCGCAGGTGCCGGCCCGGCCGGCGCCGGAGCGGGAAGACGGGTCCTCCTGATCGACAACTACGACTCGTTCACGTACAACCTGGCGCACCTGTTCGGCGAGCTGGGAGCGGAGGTCGTGGTGCTGCGGAACGACGAGATCACGGTCGAGGAGGCCGAGCGGCTCGCGCCGACGCACCTCGTCGATCTCGCCCGGGCCGGGTCGGCCAGAGGATGCCGGGCGTGTCGGAGGAGATGGTGCGCGCGTTCGCCGGACGCGTGCCGACGCTCGGCGTCTGCCTCGGCCACCAGGCGATCGTGGCGGTGTTCGGCGGCGAGGTCGGCGCCGCGCACGAGCTCGTGCACGGCAAGGCGACCGACGTCCACCACGACGGGCTCGGGCTCTTCGCCGGCCTGCCGCAGGACTTCCCCGCCGGCCGCTACCACTCGCTCGCGGCGACCTCGATCCCCGACTGTGCTCGAGGTGTCGGCGACCGCCGCCGACGGCGAGGTGATGGCCGTGCGCCACCGCGAGCTGGCGGTCGACGGCGTGCAGTTCCACCCGGAGTCGGTGCTGACGCCGTCCGGGCCTCGACCTCGCGAAGAACTTCCTCGGGGGCTCGTCGTGATCCAGGAGGCGCTCGCGCGGCTCCTCGACGGCCACGACCTCTCGCGCGACGAGGCGCGCGAGCCGTGATGGACACGATCATGTCCGGCGAGGCGACGCAGGCCCAGATCGGCGGCTTCCTGGTGGCGCTACGGCTGAAGGGCGAGACGGCCGACGAGATCGCCGGCTGCGCCGAGGCGATGCGCGAGCACGTGCTTCGAATCAGGCCGGCTCGCGACGACCTCGTCGACACCGCCGGCACGGGCGGCGACGGCGCGAACACGTGGAACATCTCGACGGCCGCGGCGCTCGTCGCGGCGGCGGCCGGCGCGGGCGTGGCGAAGCACGGTAACCGCGCGGCGTCCTCGGCGACCGGCGCAGCGGACGTGCTGGAGGCGCTCGGGTTCGACCTGGCCATGGCGCCCGAGCGGATCGAGCGGTCGATCGACGAGCTCGGCTTCGGCTTCCTCTTCGCTCAGGCCCATCATCCGGCGATGAAGTACGCGGCGCCGGTGCGCCGCGAGCTGGCCGCGCGAACCGTCTTCAACGTGCTCGGCCCGCTGACGAACCCGGCCGGCGCGCGGGCGCAGGTCGTCGGCGTGTACGACCCGGCGATCGCCCGCACGATCGCCGAGGCGCTGGTGCAGCTCGACGCGCGGCGAGCGTACGTCGTACACGGCGCGGCCGGGATCGACGAGCTCTCGCCCGCCGGCCCGAACCTCGTCTGCGAGGTCGTCGCGGGCAGCGTGCGCGAGTACGAGCTCGACCCGGCGGAGCTCGGCATCCCGCGCTGCGATCCGGCGGAGCTCCGCGGCGGCGACCCCGACACGAACGCGAGCGCGCTGTGCGAGGTGCTCGCGGGCGCGCCGGGAGGGCACCGCTCCGCCGTGCTGCTGAACGCTGCCGGCGCGATCGCCGCGAGCGGCCACGCCGCCGACCTGCGCGAGGGGCTGGCGGCCGCCCGCGAGACGGTCGACTCGGGCGCCGCCGCAGCGCGCCTGGAGCAGTTGGTCGCCTTCTCGCAGGAGGCGGTGGCCCGATGACGGTGCTCGCGAGCCGCGTCCGGACGCCGGCACCGGGCACCTCCATGGTCCGCTTCAGAAACGGACGAGCGGTTGGCCATGGCGAAAAGGGACCTGTTCCGCTCGGCCGCTCGGGTTACCCACCTCCCGCCCCGATGCGATCGAGCCTACCCGCGAGATCGTCACGTGTCTGCAACGACACCGCGTCGAGAGTGCGCCGATTCCTCCACAGCCGTGCAACATCGCCTCCGACGCCTCTTCACGCCGCGGCGCGTCAGCACGAGCCGGGCAACCGGTACCTCGCAGCCGGCGACAGCTCCGGAGAGACACGTTGAGGTTCGCCGACGCGCTCGCCGCACCCGGCTTCGGAGCGATCGCCGAGTTCAAGAGGCGCTCGCCCTCGGCCGGCGATCTGCGGCCTGACGGCGACGTGCCTGCCGTCGCTCGCTCCTACGAGGCGAACGGCGCGCGAGCCATGTCCGTTCTCGTGGACGAGCGGTTCGGAGGCACGTGGGACGACCTGCGCGCCGCGCGCGCCGCCACCACGCTTCCGCTGATCGCAAAGGGCTTCTTCCGGACGGCCGGCGACCTCCGGACCGCGGCCGAGGCGGGCGCGGACGCCGTGCTGCTCCTGCTCCGCGACCTCGACGATGTCACGTGCATGCGCCTGCTGCGCGAGGCGAAGGCGCTCGGGATCGACGCGCTCGTCGAGGCGCACGACGGCGAGGAGCTCGACCGGGCAATCACCCTTCCCGCGCCGGTGATAGGCGTCAACGCGCGCGACCTGACCACGTTCGAGCTCGACCGGCACGCGCAGCTCGAGCTGCTCGCGCGTGCGCCACGCGACCGCGTCGTCGTGGCCGAGTCCGCGATCGCCACGCGTGCGCAGGGCGCCGCCGCCGAGCTCGCCGGCGCGAACGCGATCCTCGTCGGCTCGACCCTGATGCGCGCGCCCGACCCCGGTGCGAAGCTCGCCGAGCTGATTACGCGGCCGCTCGTCAAGGTCTGCGGGCTGACGCGGCAGGACGACGTCGACGCTGCTGTCGACGCGGGCGCCGACCTGGTCGGCTTCATCCTCGCGCGCGAGAGCCCACGCCGGATCGACGACCTGCTCGGCGCGCCCGACACCGTTCTTCGCGTCGCCGTGTTCGTCGGCGAGCTGCGCGAGACCGGCGCCGATGTCGTCCAGTTCTACGCCCGCCAGGACGGCCATCGCGCGCGCGACGGCGTCCTGCTGCGCGGACCACGAGCGTGTCGGCACGGTCGTCGACCTGCCGTGGGGAGCGGAGGACCCGACCCACATCGAGCGTGCCCGGTCGACCGAGGGCCGCGTCATGCTCGCAGGCGGGCTCGGCCCCGCCAACGTCCGCGAGGCGATCGACGCCGTGCGCCCGTGGGCGGTCGACTCTGCCCGCTCGACCGAGAGCGAGCCCGGCGTGAAGGACCACGACGCCGTTCGCGCGTGGGTGCAGGCGGCGCGATGAACAGGACCTTCGGCGACTACGGCGGGCGGTACGTGCCCGAGACGCTGATCCCGGCGCTCGACGAGCTCGAGGCCGGCTGGCGCGCGGCCCGCGCGGACGAGACCTTCCACCGTGAGCTGCACGAGCTGCTCACGCTCTATGCCGGCCGCCCCACTCCGCTGACGCGCGCCGAACGCTTCGCGCCCGACAGGCGCCTCTACCTCAAGCGCGAGGACCTGCTCCACACCGGCGCGCACAAGCTGAACAACGCGCTCGGCCAGGCCGTCCTCGCCAGCCGCCTCGGCAAGCAGCGCATCGTCGCCGAGACCGGCGCGGGCCAGCACGGGGTCGCGACCGCCACCGTCTGTGCCCGGTTCGGGCTCGACTGCGTCGTCTACATGGGCTCCGAGGACATGCGTCGCCAAGCTCCGAACGTCGAGCGGATGAAGCTGCTCGGGGCCGAGGTGCGACCGGTCGAGTTCGGCACGAAGACGCTGAAGGAGGCGACGAGCGAGGCGATCCGCGACTGGATCACGAACGTCGAGACGACCTACTACCTGATCGGCTCGTGCGTCGGCCCGGCGCCGTACCCCGAGCTGGTGCGCGACCTCCAGCGCGTGATCGGCGACGAGGCGCGCGAGCAGATGCTCGCCGCGGAGGGCCGGCTGCCCGAGGTCGTGGTCGCCTGCGTCGGCGGGGGCTCGAACGCGATCGGCGCCTTCTACGCCTTCATCGACGATGCCGACGTGCGGCTCGTCGGCGTCGAGGCGGCCGGCGCGGCCAGCCTCGGCACCGGGCGCAGCGGCGTCCTCCACGGCGCGCGCTCCTCGATCCTCGCCGACGCCGACGGCCAGATCGCCGACGCGCACTCGATCTCGGCCGGCCTCGACTACCCGGGCGTCGGCCCCGAGCACGCAGCGCTGCGCGACTCCGGCCGCGCCGTCTACCTCCCGTGCACCGACGACGAGGCGCTTGCCGCGTTCCACCGGCTCGCCGAGACGGAGGGCATCATCCCCGCGCTCGAGAGCTCGCACGCCCTCGCCCGCGCGCTCGACGTGGACGAGGAGCTCGTCCTCGTGTGCCTCTCCGGTCGCGGCGACAAGGACCTCGCCGAGGTGCTCGCGCGGTGACGCTACTCGTCACGGGCCGGCTCGGCCCGGCCCTGCCAGTCGACGAAGCTCGAGAGGTACGCGGTCAGGAGCGCGAAGGAGGCGAGCATCTCGATCATCGTCGCGCTGCGGGTGCCGCGCGAGGTGGCGAAGATGTCGCCGGGCGGCGAGATCAGCGCGGTGCAGACGGCGTAGTAGAAGAAGTCGGCGAAGCGCGGCGCGTCCGGCAGGCCCGTGAACGCGTCGGTCGGGTGCAGCGCCCAGAGCGCGACGTAGACGAGCGTCCACGTGAGGAAGAACACGAGCCCGAGCAGCGGCAGGCCGGTGCGGCGGAGCACGAGCACGAACGCCTGGCTCGTCCAGCGCAGGCGGAGGCGCTGCTCCAGCCGGTGCGTCGCGCCGGCGAGGAAAGCGAGGCCGACCACGACGAGCGCTGCGCCGACGCCGACGATCGTCCAGGCGCCGCCCGTGCTCATCCGCGCGCGGATCATGCCGATCGCGACCACGCATGCCGACAGCGCCGCGAGCCGCAGCATGCCGGCCGTGATCCAGGTCGGCCGGGCCGGCGCGAGGCGGAGCGAGGGTCTGCGCGGGAGGGGCATCGCCGCCGGTGACTTCGACGAACGCCGGGAAAAGCCTCGTGATCTACCTCGTCTGCGAGCCCGAGACGCCGGCGCTCGCGGAGGCTGCTGTGGAGGGCGGCGCCGATCTGGTCGAGCTCGGGATCCCGTTCTCGGACCCGCTCGCAGAGGGGCCGACGATCCGGATCGCCTCCGAGCGTGCGCTCGCCCGCGGGATGCGGACCGCCGAGTGCATCGACTGCATCGCCGAGACGCGGCGACGCGTCGGCGTGCCGCTCGTGCCGATGACCTACGCCGCAATCCTGGAGGCCTACGGCTACGACCGCTTCGTCGCCGACTCGCGCAAGGCCGGAGCGACGAGCGCGATCGTCGTCGACCTGCCCGTCGAGGAGCATGCCGAGGTGCCGCGGATCCAGCTCGTCGCGCCGACCTCGACCGACGAGCGGATCGCCGCCTGCGCGGCGGGCACCGACGGCTGGCTCTACCTTGTCAGCCTCACCGGCACGACCGGAGCGCGCGAGACCGTCTCCCCCGCGCTCGCCGGCCTCGTCGAGCGCACGCGTGCGCTGACCGACCTGCCGCTGTACGCCGGCTTCGGCATCTCGACGCCCGACCAGGCGGCCGTGGTCGCCGGGCTCGCGGACGGCGTGGTCGTCGGCTCACGCGCGGTGCAGGTGGCCGAGGACGGCCCGGCGGCGCTGCGCGACTACGTCCGCGGGCTACGGGTCGCGATCGACGCCATAGCCGCGCCAGCCGCCTGAGAAGATCGCTCGCCGGTCGACGATCTGGACGAGCTCATACCCGAGCCGCGCGAGCTCGTTGAGCTGTCCCTCCCACCCCGCAGCGTCGCCCTCGAGCTCGACCACCCGGAAGTCCTGCCCGCCGTAGCCGACCACGAACGACCCGGCGACGGGTCGCATCGAGTGCTGCGTCGTGCGGCGGAGGGTCGCCGCCGGAAGTCCGTGCTCGGCGAGGAGCCGCGCTCCGAGGCCCTCCTGCTCGCGCGCGATCCCGAACAGGACGTGGTAGGGCCAGATCACGCCGTCGGCGCGGTCGAGGGACTCGCGGAGCGCGAGCTCCATCGCCTTCTTCGCGCCGGGCGTGAACGGCAGCGCGCCCGCCGGCGGCGCCTCGCCGCGCCCGGCGGTCTCTGCGACTGCCCGGTGCGCGGCGTCGTAGTCGAGGCCCTCCGCCTCGAGCATCTGCGCAGCCGGAGCGGTCGCGTCGCGCAGCACGCCGAGCAGAAGGTGCTCTGTGCCGAGCGCCGCGTGGCCGAGCGCGCGCGCCTCCTCCTGGGCATGCACGACGATCTGGCGCGCACGCGGGCTGAAGTGCTCGAACGGCGTCGTCGCCGCTGCGCCGCCGCGCCGCCGGCGAGAGCGCGGGATGCGCCCCGTCATTCCCGAGCTGAGCATCGCCTGGAGCTGGAAGATCGTCTCGGCCCCGATCGAGCGTCCGTTGCTCTCTGCGTTGGCTCTCAGGCGCTCGTAGAGCGCGTCGGGGAAGTTGCGGACGTGCAGCGTCGCCATGCTTGCGGAACGCTAGCACTGTGCAAGCGGTCGGGCAAGGGTAGTCTCGGCGCCCATGAGCAGCGCGACCGTCGTCGGGGCAGGTGTCTTCGGCGCCTCGACCGCCCGTGAGCTGGCCCGACGGGGCTGGGACGTGACGCTCGTCGAGCAGTACGCGCCCGGCACGGTCCGGTCGGCATCGGGCGGCGACACGCGGCTGCACCGGTTCTCCCACGGCGACGAGGACTGGTACTCGCGTTCGGCGCTCCGCGCGCTCGAGCTCTGGCGCGAGCTGGAGGCCGTGAGCGGGACGCGCCTCTTCGAGCCGGTCGGCGTCGCGTGGTTCGACACCGGACGTGGCGACTTCCTGGAGGGCAGCGCCGCAACGCTCGAGCGGCTCGGCGTTCGCGCCGAGCGG
Source organism: uncultured Actinomycetota bacterium (assembly GCA_963797465.1). Taxonomy (GTDB): domain Bacteria; phylum Actinomycetota; class Thermoleophilia; order Gaiellales; family Gaiellaceae; genus PALSA-600. Next base: position 893,102 of record CAWCPD010000001.1, read on the forward strand.
CTGACGCCGGGCGAGGCGCAGCGCCTCTTCCCCTCCCTTGGCGGCGACGACCTGCAGTCGGTGCTCTTCGAGCCGGACGCCGGCGTGCTCTACGCGCGCGAGGCGACGCGGGCGCTCGCCCGCGGGCTGCGGCTCGACGCCCGCCGCGCCGACCCGGCCGAACCGCCCCGCGCCGACGTCGTCGTCTGGGCCTGCGGCGCCTGGCTTCCGCAGCTCTTCCCCGACCTCGTCGAGCTGAAGATCTCCCGCCGCGACGTCTACTTCCTCGGGGTCGACGGCTCCTGGGCGGGCGCGCCGGGCTTCTGCGACTACGACAACTGCTTCTACGGGCACGGCGAGCTCGGCGGGTTGGGCATGAAGGTGGCGCCCGACCTGCCCGGCGAAGCGGTCGATCCCGACACGCTCCAGCGCATCCCGGCGGCAGCCGGCGAGCGGCTCGTCCGTGAGTACGTGGAGCGCCGCTTTCCCGCGCTCGCGGGCGCACCGGTGATCGGCGGCCGCGTCTGCCAGTACACGCTCACCGGCGACACGCATTTCCTCGCCGCCCGCCACCCCGAGCGCGCCGACTGGTGGCTGCTCGGCGGCGGCTCGGGGCACGGCTTCAAGCACGGCCCCGCCCTGGCCGAGTATCTCAGCGACTGCATCGAAGGCGCGCGCGAGCCCGAGCCGTTCCACGCGCTCGGCCCCCGCACGGGTCAGGCCGGGATGCGGACGCCGGCCGTTGAACGCTGACGATGGCGCTCGTGCTGCTCGATGCCGAGAACGTGCGGCGCTCGCTCTGGCCGAACCTGACCCCGGAAGAGCTGGTCGCCCGCGCCCGCGACTGGGCGGCAAGCGAGGGCCACGAGCTGCGCGTGGTGTTCGACGGCGCGCCGCCGGAGGATGCCGGTGACCTCGCCGGCGCAGCACACGCCGACGACGAGATCGTCGCGCTCGCCGAGCGCGCCGACGGCCCGGTGTGGGTCGTCACCTCCGACCGCGAGCTGCGCAGCCGGGTCGCAGGCCATGTCGAGCGCCTGATCGGCGGCGGCTCGTTCGCGCGCGGCCTCGTCTAGCGCCTGCCTGCTACGCGGGCCAGAAGCCCTCGACGATGACCGAGTCGTCGCCCGCCGAGTCGGGGAGCCGCGTGGAGACGATCAGCAGGTGCCCGTCCTCGGGCTCGTCGTTCCAGACCGACCGCGGTGTCTCCGGCGAGACGCGAACGGCGGTGCCGCCGTCGGCCTCGATCACCTCGTCACCGAGCTTGAACTGGAGGCGGCCGCTGATCACGTAGTAGAGCTCCTCCTGCGTCTTGTGATAGTGGCCGTACCCGCCCTTGCCGCCGGTGTGCTGGGGCATCCGCCGGAAGGTCAGCGCGACCTGCTCGTTTCCGAGCTCCCGTGTCAGCATGCGCATCTCGCCCGGGTAGTCGCCGAGGACGTCGGCGACCTCGTCGAGCCGCTTGATCGTGTATCCGCTCATTTCCGCCTTCCTGTGGCCTGCCTGGAGCGCACTAGTATCGACCACCTGGGCGAGCGGACGCGCACCCGGCCGATCCTCGGCGGCATTCGGTGACAGGCGGAGGCGCCGCCGAGATCGTCTTCGACCGCGTGACGAAGCGCTATCCCGGGCGCGACGGCGCCGCGCTCCACGAGCTCTCGCTCGACATCCCGGCCGGCACGTTCTGCGTGCTCGTCGGGCCGTCGGGCGGCGGCAAGACGACGGCGCTCAAGCTCGTGAACCGCCTCGTCGCCTTCGACGAGGGCGACATCCGCATCGACGGGCGCTCGATCCGCGACATGCCCGTCGTCGAGCTCCGCCGCGGGATCGGGTACGTGATCCAGCAGGTGGGGCTCTTCCCGCACATGACGATCGCGGACAACGTCGCGACGGTGCCGCGCCTGCTCGGCTGGCCGAAGGCGCGGAGGCGCGAGCGGGTCGCGGAGCTGCTCGAGCTCGTCGGCCTCGAGGCCGACGACGCCGCGCGCTATCCGGCGCAGCTCTCGGGCGGCCAGCGCCAGCGTGTGGGCCTCGCGCGGGCGCTCGCGGCCGACCCGCCCGTGCTGCTGATGGACGAGCCCTTCGGCGCGCTCGACCCGATCACCCGCGCGCGGCTGCAGCAGGAGGTGCGTCGCCTCCACGACGCGGTCGCGAAGACGATCGTGTTCGTCACGCACGACATCGACGAGGCGATCACGATGGGCGACAGGATCGCGATCCTCCGCGAGGGCGGTGTGCTCGCCCAGTACGACACGCCGGACGCGATCCTCGCAAGCCCCGCAGACGAGTTCGTCGCGGAGTTCGTCGGCGAGGACCGGGCCCTTCGCCGGCTCGCGTTGCGCCGGGTCGGCGACATCGAGCTCGAGCCGGTTCCCGAAGGTCATGTCCCTTCGGGACATGACCGGGGACAGTCCCCGGACATGGCGGTCGTGGCCGCGTCCACGACGGTCAGGAACGCGGTCTCGCTGATGTTGCAGGCCGCGACCGACCGCGTGCTCGTCGTGGGCGACGCCGGTGAGGCCCTCGGCCTACTGCGCCTCGCGGCGGTGGAGGAGCTACTGCGATGACCGCCGCCGACGATCCGGTCGTCATCCCCGACTTCGGCAAGGGCAGCGAGTGTGTCACGGGCAACCACGCCTTCTGCTGGGACTGGGTGCGCGAGCACTGGAGTGACACGCTCGAGCCGAAGCTGATCGACCACATCGAGCTGACGCTGATTGCGGTCGGGATCGGTTTCGTGCTTGCGTTCGCGCTCGCGCTCCTCGCTCACCGCCTGCATGCGCTCGACCACCCGATCGGAGTCACCGCCGCGCTGATCTACACGATCCCGAGCCTCGCGATCTTCCAGATCCTGATCCCGTTCTTCGGCCTCTCGACCACCACGATCGAAATCCCGCTCGTCGGCTACTCGCTCGTGATCCTGTACCCGAACATCATCGCCGGCCTCCGGGCGGCGCCCCCGGAGGTGCTGGAGGCCGCGCGCGGAATGGGACTGCAGGGCCGCCAGCTGCTCACCCGCGTCGAGCTGCCGCTCGCCGTGCCCGCGATCATCGGCGGGCTACGCATTGCCGTCGTCTCGACCGTCTCGATCGCCACGATCGCCGCCTTCCTCGGCGGGCGCGGCCTCGGCGCCCCGATCTTCACCGCCCTCAAGCAGCCGACGCCGTTCAAGACGGAGATCTACGCGGCCGGGATCCTGGTCGTCGCGCTCGCTCTCACGTGCGACCTCCTGCTCGTGCTGCTGCGCCGCGTGCTCGTGCCGTGGACGAGGGCGGCGCGCACATGACCCTCGGTGCCGTCGTCTTCGACGAGGCCAACGCGCGCACGTTCGGCCGCGCGTTCCAGTTCATCGCCGACAACCCCGGCTTCCTCCTCGGCAAGGCGGTCGAGCAGCTCGAGCTCGCGGGCGCGGCGCTCGCGATCGCGCTCGCGATCGCGCTGCCCGCGGGCGTGCTCCTCGGCCATTTCCACCGCGGCGCAAACGTCGCGATCGGCTCGTCGATCGTCGGTCGCGCGCTCCCGAGCCTCGTCCTGATCGGCGTGCTCCTCACCGTGCTCGGGATCGGCTTCGTGAACAACATGACCGCCCTCGCCGTGCTCGCGACCGGGCCGATCCTGACGAACTCCTACGAGGGTGTGGACGGCGTCGACCGCGACGTGGTCGAGGCCGCGCGCGGCATGGGCATGTCGTCCCCGCAGATCCTCGGCCGAGTCGAGCTGCCCCTCGCCGTGCCGCTGATCTTCACCGGAATCCGCATCTCCGCGGTCACGGTGGTCGCAACCGCACCGATCGCGGCGATCGCCGGCGGCGGCGGGCTCGGGGACGTGATCGTGAACCAGGCGAGCTACCGGCTCGAGGGCGTGATCGGCGCGTCGATCTGCGTGATGGCGCTCTCCGCCGGCGTCTGGCTGGCTCTTGTGGCGCTGCAAAGAGCCCTGACTCCCAGGGCGCTCCGGGTGGTTAGGGTGGCCGAGACCGGAGGGCGATGAAAGGAGCGAGCAGTGATCAGGAAGCACACGAGTAGGGCTGCCAAGGCGGCGTTTGCGATTTCCCTGGGGGTCGCGATCATCCTCGGCCTCTTCGCCGGCACGGCCCGACCGGCGTCGAAAGTGGGGCCGACGATCGTGATCGCCAACGAAGGACTTCGCGGAGGAGTACATCCTCGGCGAGCTCTACGCAGCAGGCGTTGAAGGCCAAGGGCTTCGACGTCACCTCCAAGGGCAGCCTCGGCTCGACCGAGCTCATCCACACCGCGCTCACGAGCGGTCAGATCAACTTCTACCCCGAGTACACCGGTGTGATCGTCGAGGTCGTCCACGGCAAGACCTCGCCGAAGACCGGAGCGGCCACGTACAAGCTGGCCAAGAAGCTGGAGGCGAAAGGCGGACTCACCCTGCTGAAGGCGACGCCGTTCTTCGACACCGACGTGATCGCGGTCACGAACGCGACCGCGAAGAAGTACGGCCTCAAGAGCGTCGGCGACCTGAAGAAGGTCGGGAGCTTCAAGTTCGGCGGCTTCCCGGAGTGCAAGACGCGGCCGACCTGCTTCCTCGGGCTGACCAAGACGTACGGCGTGAAGAAGGCGTCGTTCGTGCCGCTCGCGGGCATCTCGGCGTACGCGGCGCTCGACGCGGGTGACGTGCTGGCGGCCGACGTGTTCTCGACCGACCCGCCACTCGGCAAGGGCTCGAAGTACACGGTGCTGAAGGACCCGAAGCACATCGGCGGGTTCCAGAACGTGGCGCCGATCGTCAAGACGTCGGTCGTGAAGGCGGCCGGCCCGAAGTTCGCGGCGACGGTGAACGCGGTCTCGGCGAAGCTGAGCCAGGCAGCGATCGTCGCGATGAACAAGGCGGTGATCGTCGACAAGAAGGCGCCGGCGAGCGTCGCCAAGCAGTTCCTGCAGGCCAACGGCCTGCTCTGAGCCGAACGTCGTCGTCCTCGGCGGAGGGCCCGCGGGCGAGCAGCCCGGCGGCGCCCTCCGCCGACGGCTCCCCGGCTGCACTAGGGGACGCGTCCCTCCCAGACCCTCGCGGTGGCGAGCGCGCCCAGGAGCAGGACTGCCGAGGCCGCGACGAACCAGGAGGTGATCTCGCGCAGGTCGGTACGGCGGCCGATGCTCGAGCCGAGCGTCTTGTAGACGCTCGAGAGCTTCGACGAGCTCTGCGCCGTGTAGGTCTTGCCGCCCGTCGCGCGGGCGATCGCGCGCATCGTCGGCGGGTCGGGCGGGACCGGGATCGAGTTGACGAAGAGTCCGAACCCGAACGAGACGACGCCGTCCGGTGTGCCGAGCGCGACCGTGTAGACACGCACGCCCGCCTCGCGCGCATGCTGCGCCGCCTCCGACGGCTGAAGCTTGCCGCGGTTCTGGGCCCCGTCGGACAGCAACACGACCGCGGCGGGCACGTCCTCGTTCCCCCTGCGCTCGACGCCATCGTTCGCGAGCGACGCGACGGCCTGCTTCACGGCGACTTCGAGCCCGTCGCCGATCGCGGTGCCCGCCTCCGGCTGCAGGTAGCCGAGTGCCTCGCGCACCGCCTGCCGGTCGCGCGTCGGCTGCGAGAGCACCTCTGCCTCCGAGCTGAACGCGACCAGGCCGACCTTGAACCGCTTCGGCAGCCGGTCGAGGAACGAGCGCATGGCCGAGATGGCCGCGTCGAGGCGGGTCGGCTCGACGTCGTCGGCGCGCATCGAGCCCGAGACGTCGACCAGGAGCACGACGCTCGCGTTGTCCTCGGGCACGGTCAGGTGCGTCCGCGGCCGCGCCAGCGCGCCGGCGGCAAAGGTCAGCGAGAGCAGGAAGAGCACGAGCGGCGCCCAACGGCGCCACGAGCCGCGGCGTTCCTCGACGACGTCGGCGAGCAGCTCGAGGTTCGTGAACGCGACCGGGTACCGCGCGCGGCGGCGGTCCATCAGCAGCGCGAACACGAGGAGCGCGGGAACGGCGAGGAGTGCGAGCAGGAAGAGTGGCGCCTGGAAGCTCACGACGTGGAGCACATCACCCCGAGCTGCACCTCGGCCGCCGTGCCCCGCGGCAGAGCCTCGCTCGTCACGATCGTGACCGCGACCTTCTTCCCTTGCGTCGTCCGGCGCACGTCGATCGCCGCGGCGAGCCCAACGTCCGGCGCGCGGACGGTGCGGAACGCGAGCGTGTGCCAGCTGTCGACCAGCTTCTGCCCGGGGACGCAGCCGATCGAGACGGTGCGCACGAGGCCGGGCTGCAGCCGCAGGGTCGTCGCGGCGAGTACGAGCGGTGGCCCGGGCACGGCAAACGCCGACGTCGTCGAGCGGCTGCTCTCGGTCGGGATGCAGCCGATCCGCGGCTGGAAGGCGCCCGGCCGGTGCGTGCCCGAGAGCGCATGGAAGAACGCGTACCGGGTGGTCGTGCGCCCCGGTGCGACCGGCGCGCCGAGCTGGCCGTCGAACGAGACGTGGACGTCGTTCGAGCTAGCGACCGCATCGAGACCGCCGACGATGCCGCGCCGCTGCGGACAGTCGAGCAGGTACGAGACGCTCCCGCGCGCGGGAACGATCACCCACGGCCCCGCGACGCGCCGGCACTCACGGATGCCGTTGCACTCGTTCGTCGCCGTGGCCGCCTGCGCGGCGAGCACGCCCAGCGCCAGCGCGGCGCAGAGCACCAGCGGCAGGGCGGCGCGCCGGCTCACACGATCCTCCGGAACCAGACCCCGGACAGGACGGCGCCCGCGATCAGGAAGACGACGGCAGCCCCGGCCGCGGCGGCCGTGATCTCGCGCTTCTTCTTGTCGGAGACGATCTGCGAGCCGATGTCCTTGTAGACCTGGGCGAGCTGGCTCGGCGTGCGTGCCTCGAAGAAGGTGCCGCCCGTGATCTGCGCGATCTCGCGGAGCTGGGCCGGCGCCGGCGGCACCTGGATCACGTCCTCGACGCCGGGCTGGCCGGGGACTTCTGCGTGACGAGCTCGCCCCGAGGCGTGCCGAGCGAGACGGTCGAGATCGGGATCCCGAGCTTGCGCGCCTTCGCGGCGACGTCCGGCCGGGTTGACCTCGCCGACGGTCTGGGAGCCGTCGGAGAGGAGCAGGATCGCCGCCGGCGGCCGCGCGACGCCCGGCTCGAGCGGGCCGATCGCGCGCTGCGCGACCGTCACCGCCCGCTCGACGCCGCTCGAAAGGGCCGTACCCTCCGCGACCGCCTTCGACGGGAGAGCGCGCCCGATCTGCTCGTGGTCGTACGTCGGCGGGACCCGGACGGTGCCGCGGTCGGAGAACGTGACAAGCGCGATCCGGTACTTGTCCGGCAGGTCCTTCGCGAACTGCAGCGCCGCGGCACGGGCGGCGAGAAGCCTCGTCGGCTTGACGTCGGTCGCGTCCATCGAGCCAGAGATGTCGACCGCCAGCACGACCGTCGCGCCCTCGCGCGGCACGTCGATCTTGGCCTGCGGCCGCGCGAATCCGGCGAGCAGCAGGATGAGCCCGATCAGGAAGAACGCCAGCGGGATGTAGCGTCGGGAGCCGGGGCTCGACGGCACCATGTTCGGCAGCAGCGCCGCCGAGGACCAGCTCGCCGCGCGGCGCGCGCGCCGGCGCTCGAGCAGCATGTAGCCCCCGATCGCGAGCGGCACGAGGAGCAGGAACAGCAGCAGCCACGGCGAGGCGAAACTCATCGGCCGGCCTCCGGGCGGGCGCTCATCGGGCCTCGCTGCTCCGGCGCAGGAACGCGGCGAGCGGACGCAGCCAGTCGCCCTCGGTCGAGAGCGCGGCATGGCGGACGCCGGCGGAGTTGAGCAGGCGCACGAGCCCGCGTCGCTCCTCGTCGGCGGCCGCGGCGAAGCGCTCGCGCAGCTGCCGGCTGCTCGTGTCGACGCGCAGCTGGCGGCCCGTCTCGGGATCGACGAGGCGAAGCTCGCCGACATCGGCGAGCTCCTGCTCGCGCGGGTCGCGGATCTCGATCGCGACGGTCGGGTGGCGGCCGGCAACGCGCAGCATCGGCTTGTGCCAGTCGTACGGGCCGCGGAAGTCGGAGACGACGACGACGAGCGAGCGCTGGATCGCAAGACCGTCGACCATCCGCAGCGCGTCGCCGAGCGAGCCGCCGCCGGTCGGCTCCTCGCGGAGGCCGCCGAGCGCGAGCAGCAGGCCGCGGCGGCCCTGGCGCGGGCGTCGCCAGTCGGGGTTCTCGGGGCCGAACGCGACCAGGCCGAGCCGGTTGCCGCGCCGCGTGGCCACGTGGCCCACGGCGAGCGCGACACCCTCGGCGACGTCGGCCTTGCGGCGGTCGGCGGTGCCGAACGACATCGACGCGGAGGAGTCGTAGACGAGCCACGTCACGAGCACGCGCTCGGCGAGCTCGACGCGGATGTGCGGCATGCCGGTCCGCGCGGTCACGTTCCAGTCGATGCGACGCACGTCGTCACCGGGCTCGTACGGCCTGACCTGGAGCAACTCGCTGCCGAGCCCTGCGAACGCCGAGCGGTAGTCGCCGGCCAGCAGGCCGTCGACCCTTCGCCCAATGGCCAGGTCGAGCGCGCGCAGGCTCTCGGACGTGACCAGCCCGGGACCCGGGCGGGAGGGCGTCCGCTCGCGCCCGACGGCGGCGACGAGCCCCTTCACGCCGCCGCGGGAGCCCGGCCGAGGTCGATCTGGGGCGTAACGACGTTCTTCAGCACCTCGTCGAGCACCCGGTCGGCGTCGACCTCTTCGGCGAGCGCCTGGTAGGAGAGGACGATCCGGTGCCGGAAGGCGTCGCGCACGAGCGCCTCCATGTCGGAGGGCAGCACGTAGTCCCGCCCGCGGATGATCGCGAGGGCGCGCGCGCCGCCGATGAGCGAGATCGGCCCGCGCGGGCTCGCGCCGTAGGAGACGTACGGCGCCATCTCCGCGGCGCCGTAGCTCGGCGGGCCGGCGCGTTGCCGAGGCCAGGTCGACCGACCAGCTGATCAGCGCCGGGTCGACGTACACGCCCGCAACCTTCTCCTGGAGCGCCTTCAGCTCGGGCAGCGAGAGCACCTGGTTGAGCTCGACGGGCGGCTTCAGCGAGCGCGCGACCACCGTCAGCTCCTCGTCGTGCGCCGGGTAGTCGACGAGCACCTTGAGCATGAACCTGTCCACCTGTGCCTCCGGCAGGGGGTACGTGCCCTCGGACTCGATCGGGTTCTGCGTCGCGAGCACGAGGAACGGCTCCGGCACGAGGTAGGTGTTGTGGCCGATCGTGACCTGCCGCTCCTGCATCACCTCGAGCAGCGCAGATTGCACCTTCGCGGGCGCGCGGTTGATCTCGTCGGCGAGGAGAAAGTTGCAGAAGACAGGCCCGAGATCGGTCTCGAAGTCGGCCTTGTCGGGGCGGAAGACGCGCGTGCCGACGAGGTCGCTCGGGACGAGGTCAGGCGTGAACTGGACGCGCTTGAACGACCCGCCGAGCACCGAGGCGGTGGATTTGACCGTAAGCGTCTTTGCCAGGCCGGGGACGCCTTCGATCAGGAGGTGCCCGCCGGAGAGCAGGCACACGAGCACCCGTTCCAGCATCTCCTCCTGCCCTGCGATCACCCGCCGGATCTCGAACAGCGCCTCCTCGAGCTTGCCCAGAAGATCCGTGTCGGACGGGACGGCGTGCTCATCTGCCATGAAGGCCTCCTGCACTCGTTTGTTCCGGCTGACCGGACCGGTTTCCTCGAACCGCATTCGAACTGTCCTGAGACACGCGGCTTCCCGGCAAAAGGTAGCTGGCCCCGGGCGAGACCGCATTCTCCGCTCCGGGCTTGGAACGATGGACGGGCGACGCTCAGCCGAGCGCGACCATGCGGTCGATCGCGCCGCGGGCGCGGGCGGCGATCTCGGGCTCGACCGTGACCTCGAACTGCCAGTCGCGCAGCGCGTCGCGCACCTTCTTCAGCGTGATCATCTTCATGAACACGCAGATCGCGTTCTCGTTCACCGGCTCGAATCGCTTGCCCGGCGCCTCCTTGCTCGAGGCGGTGGAGGATCCCGGTCTCGGTCGCGACGAGGAAGCGCTCCTTCGCCGAGCGCTGGGCGAAGTCGACCATGCCCTCGGTCGAGAGGATGTGCGTGCGGCCGTTCGCGAACGCCATCGCCTGGCTCGCGCAGCCGCACTCGGGGTGGACGAGCAGCTCGGCGTCGGGCGACGGTCGCCCAGCGCTCGACGTCCTCGGGCCGGATGCCGGCGTGCACGTGGCACTCGCCCATCCAGATCGTGCAGCTTGCGGCCGGTCACGCGCTCCAGCCAGAGGCCGAGGAACATGTCCGGCAGGAACAGGATCTCCCGGTCGGCCGGGATCGCCTCGATCACGGCCTTCGCGTTGCCGGAGGTGCAGCAGTAGTCGCTCTCGGCCTTCACCTCGGCGGTCGTGTTCACGTAGGAGACGACGACCGCGCCGGGGTGCTGTGCCTTCCACTCGCGGAGCTGGTCGGCGGTGATCGAGGCGGCGAGCGAGCAGCCGGCGTCGAGGTCGGGGATCAGCACCGTCTTCTCGGGCGCGAGGATCGCGGCGGTCTCGGCCATGAAGTGGACGCCGCAGAAGACGATCGCCGCCGCGTCGGTGGCCGCCGCCTGGCGCGAGAGGCCGAGCGAGTCGCCGACGTAGTCGGCCACGTCCTGGACCGCGGGCACCTGGTAGTTGTGGGCGAGGATGACCGCGTCGCGCTCGCGCGCGAGCTCGCGGATCTCCTCCTGCAGGGTCGTGCGTCGGCTGTCGTCATCGCGGTCGGTCATCGTCGACTCACTCCAGCGAGACGTGGAGCGAGCGCGCCGAGTGGGTCAGCGCGCCGATCGAGATGAAGTCGACGCCCGTCTCGGCGTACGCGCGGACGTTCGCGAGCGAGATGCCGCCGGAGGCCTCGAGCGGCACGCGGCCGGCGACGAGCTCGACCGCCTCGGCGACGCCGGCCGGGCTCATGTTGTCGAGCAGGATCCGGTCGACGCCCGCCTCGAGCGCCTCGGCGACGTCGGCGAGCGTCTCCGCCTCGACCTCGATCGGCAGGCCGTTTCGCAGCGCGGCCACCGCCGGCGCGATCCCGCCGGCGATGCGCAGGTGGTTCTCCTTGACGAGGATCGCGTCGTCGAGGCCGGCGCGGTGGTTGGCGCCGCCGCCGCAGCGGACCGCGTACTTCTCGAGCGCGCGCAGGCCCGGCGTCGTCTTGCGGGTGTCGAGGATGGTCGCGCCGGTGCCCTCGACCGCCGCCGACGTAGCGCGCGGTCAGCGTCGCGATCCCGCAGAGGCGGCCGAGCAGGTTGAGCGCCGTGCGCTCGCCGGTGAGCACGGCGCGCGCCGGGCCCTCGAGCTCGCGCGAGGCGGGTCAGGCGCCTCGGTCACGCGAGCTCCGTCCTCGACGCAGCGCATCGAAGCTCGACGCGCGGGTCGAGCGCCCGGAACACCGCGCGCGCGGCATCGAACGCCGCAGGCGACGCCCGGCTCCTCGAGCAGCAGCTCGGCGCGGCAGCGCGCGTCCGCGGGCACGACGCCGTCGGTCGTGCGGTCGCCGCGCGCCGACGTCCTCGGCGAGCGCGGTCCGCACCACGCGGTCGAGCGCCTCGGCGGTCAGCTCCATCGCTCGAGCACCGGCTCTTGGCCGCGGCGGAGGACGACGTGGCGCTCGAACGCCGCTGTCCTCGGTCGGGTAGTCCGAGCGGAAGTGGCCGCCGCGGCTCTCGCGCCGCGCGAGCGCGCTCTCGGCGACGAGCCGCGGCAGCAGCGCCGGCGAGTCGAGCAGCCGCTCGAGCCCGGCGGCGGTGCGGATCAGGCCCGCATCCTGCCACAGGGCACGGCGGATCTCGGGCGTCACCGACCGAGGTCGGAGCGGCGAGCCGGGCCTCGCCGCTCGCGGCCGCGGAGCGGCTCGGCGGCCAGCGCGGCGGAGCGCGCCCGGCGGCCGAAGACGAGGCATTCGAGCAGCGAGTTCGAGGCGAGCCGGTTCGCGCCGTGGACGCCGGTGCAGGCGCACTCGCCGGCAGCGTAGAGGCCCGGCAGCCTGCTGCGGCCGTCGAGGTCGGTGACGATGCCGCCGACCGTGTAGTGCGCCGCCGGCGAGACGGGGATCGGCTCGCGCGCCGGGTCGTAGCCCGCGCGCTCGAGGGTCGCCATCAGGCCCGGGAAGCGGCCGCGCTCGATCGGGCGCAGGTCGAGCCCGGCCTGGCCGCGCTCGGCGATCGCCCGCGCGACCACGTCGCGCGGCGCGAGCTCGTCGGTGAAGCGGCCGCCGCTCGTCGTCCACGAGCAGCGCGCCCTCGCCGCGCAGCGCCTCGGAGAGCAGGAAGCCGTCGTCGACGAGCGCGGTCGGATGGAACTGGACGAACTCGAGGTCGGCGAGCGCGGCCCCGGCGCGGTAGGCGAGCGCGAGCCCCTCGCCGAGCGCGCCCGGCGGGTTCGTCGTCCGCTCCCAGAGCGCTGCGTAGCCGCCGGTCGCGAGCAGCGTCGCGCGGCGCCGCGACGACGCGGCGGTCGGTGAGCGACGCCCGCACAGCGCCCGTCGGCCGTCCGAGCAGCGAGACGACGCGCTCGCCTTCGGCGAACGTGATCCGCGGATGCTCGCGTACGCGCGCCGGCGAGCGCGGCGGCGATCGCCTTGCCGGTCTCGGCGCCGCCGGCGTGCGCGACGCGGCGACGCGAGTGGCCGCCCTCGCGGCCGAGATCGTCGTCGAACTCGACGCCCGGCTCGACCAGGTCGGCGATCCGCGCCGGCGCCTCGTCGAGTGAGCACCTCGACCGCGCTCACGCGGCAGAGGCCGCGCCCGGCGCGGAGCGTGTCCTCGGCGTGCAGCGCCGGCTCGTCGTCCTCGCCGAGCGCCGCCGCGACGCCGCCCTGCGCGTGCCAGCTGTTCGAGGCGTCGACCGGTGCCTTCGCAAGCAGGAGCACGTCCGCGTCGTCGGCGGCACAGCAGGGCTGCGTAGAGCCCGGCGACTCCGCCGCCGACCGACGACCAGCTCGGTCATTGCTGAGGTTTTCTCCTCAAAGTCGATAACCTTGCGTGGAGTCTACATGGTTTCCGACCCCGAAAGCGAAAACAACGACCCCCGCGCACACCGTGCTCGCCGTCGTCCTCCAGGTGCGCGACGGGCAGCCTTCAGGTGCTCCTCTGGGAGCGCGCGCTCGACGCCGTTCGCGGGCAGCTGGTCGCTCCCCGGCGGCGAGCTGGTCGAGGGCGAGACGCTCGAGCAGTCGATCCGCCGCCACCTTGCCGCGAAGGTCGACGTCCGCGAGCTGGCCCACCTCGAGCAGCTCGAGACGCGGAGCGACCCGGCCCGCAACCCGCTGCGGTGGGAGCTCGCGACCGCCTACCTCGGCCTCGTCCCGAGCGACCTCGACCCGGAGCTTCCGCCGGACACGCGCTGGCACCCGGTCGACAAGCTGCCGCCGCTCGCGTTCGACCACGAGCCGATCGTGCTCGCCGGCCGCGAGCGGCTGCGCGCCAAGCTCTCGTACACGAACATCGGCTTCGCGCTCGCGCCGGACGCGTTCACGATCTCGGAGCTGCGCGACCTCTACCGCGCGGCGCTCGGGCACGACGTCTCGGCGACGAACCTGCAGCGCGTGCTTCTCCGCCGCCACCTGCTCGTCCCGACCGGCCGCCGCCGCGAGCCGGGCCCGACAGGCGGCCGGCCGGCCGCGCTCTTCGGCTTCCGCGCCCGGACGCTCGAGATCACCGACCAGTTCGCGGTGCTGCGCCCGCCCGGGCCCGGTGCCCAGGGGCTCGTCTAACCGTTGCGCCTGGCACGCTCGACGAGCTTCCATGCGCCGGGAAGCGCGAGCGCGGCGAGGTAGAGCTTGACGATGTCGCCCGGCACGAACGGATAGAGCCCGCAGTCGAGCGCCGTCGGCCAGTTGACGTCGAGCGTGTGGTGCAGCCACAGCGAGGCCGAAGGCGTAGATGACCACGTTCCCCGTGAGCATCACCGAGACCGCGGTCGAGAAGCGCCGGTCCCACCCGCGCTCGGCGAGGTAGCCCGTCAGCGCTGCGGCGACGACGAAACCGACGATGTAGCCGCCGGTCGCGCCGCTGAACACCTCCCAGCCGTGCTTGTGCTCGGCGTAGACCGGCGCGCCGGCGATGCCGATCAGCAGGTAGAGAAGCAGGCTCGCCGTCCCGCGCACCGTGCCGTAGGCCGCTGCCACGAGCAGCACCGCGAACGTCTGGCCCGTGATCGGCACCGGCGTGAAGCCGAGGTGGATCGAGAACTGGGCCGCGAGCGCGACGAACGCCGTACCGGCGCAGACGAGCAGCGCGTCGGTGAGCAGCCCCGTGCGCGGGAAGCACGGCGAGGCGCAGGGTGGCAGCTTGAGGTTGCATTCGGTGTTCAGTCCCTCCCGGACGGACGCGGTCATGCTCGACGTTCGGCTGGAAAATGCGGCGGAACTGCTAGAGCAGAGCGAGGATCGGCGCTATCCTCTTGAAGAAGCACATTCGGGCGAGCGATGAGGGACATTATCTCCATTCTCGAGCGGTGGACGTCCGAAGGGACAGCCGTCGCCGTGGGGTCCGTGGTCGAGCGGATCGGCTCGGCGCCTCGCGACCCGGGCGCGACGCTCGCGGTCTGCGAGCACCGGCGAGGTGGCCGGCTCCGTGACCGGCGGCTGCGTCGAGCCCGCCGTGATCCGCGAGGCGACCGAGGTCCTGAACGGCTCGCCGGGCCGGATCTGCCGCTACGGCCTCTCCGACGACGAGGGCTTCGACGTCGGCCTCACCTGCGGCGGCTCGATCGCCGTCGCCGTCTACGCGCTCGACCCGGCGCTCGTGCCGCCGGTCGCCGAGGCAGTCGCGAGCCGACACCTCGATCGCGATGACGGTCCGGCTCGACGAGGAGCGGTTCGGCGAGCAGAGGCTCGTCGCGCGGCGACACGCCCGGCGCACGACCGACCTCGACGCAGCGGCGCTGTCGCTGCTCGAGATCGGCGAGAGCGGGATCGTCGAGACGAGCCGAGGGCGAGCTCGTGTTCGTCGAGTCGTACGCGCCGCGCCCCGACATGTACATCTTCGGCGCGAGCGACCACGTCACGGCGCTCGTGACGATCGGGAAGTTCCTCGGCTACCGCGTCACGGTCTGCGACGCCGCGCGCGACGTTCGTGACCGAGGAGCGGTTCCCGGACGCCGACGAGCTCGTGATCGAGTGGCCCGACCGCTTCCTCGAGCACGCGCCGGTCGACCCGCGGACGGCGATCTGCATGATGACCCACGACATGAAGTTCGACGTCCCCGCGCTGGAGCTGGCGCTGGCGTCGAACGCCGGCTTCATCGGCGCGATCGGCAGCGAGAAGACGCGCACGGGCCGCGATGCAGAAGCTCCGCGATGCGGGAGTCGGCGAGGCGGACCTCGCCCGCCTCCACGCCCCGATCGGCGTGCAGATCGGGGCGCGGACGCCCGAGGAGGTCGCGGTGACGATCGCCACCCAGATGATCGAGTCGAACGTGGTCGCGCGCACGAAGCGCATCGCCTCGATCGCGCGCCCGACGGTTCTCTCCTAGCGCGGCGCGAGCCGTCAGCCCGGCGGCAGGATCGCGAGCGGCGCGTTGAACGCGCGGAAGGAGTGCGTCATGAAGTGCGCGGCCGCGGTCATCCACAGGCGCAGGGGCAGGTCGGTCTTCCTGTCGATCTCGGCCTCGAACCACGCCGGCACCGTCGGGTCGAAGAACGAGACCCGCCATACCGGTCGTCCGTCGCGCGTCCCCGCGCCCAGGATCGAGGCGTCGCGTGCCCGGCGCCAGTCGGTCGCGGGCACCTGGAGCGGCTCCTGCGCCGACTCCTCCCAGGGGCTCGCCGCTCCCTGCCGGTCCCAGCGACGGCCACCGATCACGACCGCGGAGCCCGCGCCCGCCGTGGCGTAGGAAAGCCGGTCGGGGGCGACGTAGCTGAACTGCGTCACGAGTGGGTCGTATGGCGGGCCGGAAGCGAGGTACTCGTTGATGATCAGCGAATGGAGCCCGCGCACGGCGGCGCCCGAGGCGCGAACGAGCGCCGCCGCCCGCTCGGGCTTCGGGTCCTGCGGCAGCTTCACGGACACGGTCGAGACGCGACCGGCCGGCCGCGTGACGCGCACGCGCACCTGCGGGCTCGGGCCGGCGACGGGAAGCTCGCCGCAGTAGCGACCAGGCCCGCACGGCTCCGAGGCGACCCACCCGCCGTGCGTGCCGGCGAGCGCGACGCGGAGGTTCTGGCGGCCGGTTCCGTCCTGGGCGAGCA
This sequence comes from uncultured Actinomycetota bacterium, assembly GCA_963797465.1. GTDB lineage: Bacteria > Actinomycetota > Thermoleophilia > Gaiellales > Gaiellaceae > PALSA-600. The sequence continues at coordinate 909,251 of CAWCPD010000001.1, forward strand.
CCGTGGTGGTGACGCCGACCGTCTGCCCAAGACGCTGCGCGGCAACGCCGACCGCGAGCTCACGCGCCTGGCGGCCGAACACCGTCACCGGCGGCTCGTCGGCCGACGACCCGCCGCCGCCGCACCCGGCGGCCGCAGCGACCAGGACCGCGACCGATCCGCCCAGCACGAGGAGGCGGGCGGTTCTACGGGCGGTTCCCACGAGTTTCATCTACCTTCCCATTCTTCCCGTTCCACACCAGCACGAAGGGGTTCTCATTCAGATGAAACGATTCAGGGTCGCGTCCCTCGGTCTTATCGTGATCGCAGCGCTCATGTGGGCGCTTCCCGCCTCGGCCAACCGTGGTTCCGCCAACATGGCGGCGACGGTCAAGGTCACCGCAGGCAAGCCGACGGAGTTCGCCTTCACGCTCAAGCCGAAAGCGGTCATGCACGGCAAGGTCACGTTCGTCGTGACGAACAGCGGCGCCATCGTGCACGACTTCAAGATCCTCGGCAAGAAGACGCCGAACATCAACCCGGGCAAGTCGGCGAAGCTGACCGTGACGTTCAAGAAGGCCGGCAAGTACCCGTACCTCTGCACCGTGACGGGTCACGCCGCAGCGGGCATGAAGGGTGTGCTGAAGGTCAGCTAGTCGACTCGATCGACCCGCACTTTCCTCGGCGGCCCGTCTGCTCGGCAGGCGGGCCGCCGTTCGTTTTCCGGACGGGAAGTGGCGTCGTTATCCTGCCTCGGCGCCCAGGCCGTGGTCTCCAGTCGCCGCCGGGCACGGACGCCATGCCGGAAAACGCGTGATCACCATGCCGTTCGCCGCCACGGCGCTGCTCGCGACCGTCGCCGGCCTGGTCGCGGTCCAGCCGGCAGCCGCGAACGCCGTCGGGCACTCACAGCCCGTGCCGCTGCCGACGGTGATGCCACCGTCGGCCTCGCAGAAGCCGATGCACTGGGCCCGCGTCCCACCAAGTGCGCGAGCAGACCTGACGCCGGGCTCGTTCGCGCGCGGCCGCGCAATCGTCGGGCTCGCCGGCGGCGTCGGCGGGCGTGCGTTCGCGCGCTCGCTCGGCCTCCGCCTCACCACGGTGCTGCCGGGCCTGAGGGCGGTCGAGGTCGGAGGGAGCCCGCGGGCGCTCTCCGGTCTGGCCGCGCGCGCCGACGTGCGCGTCCGCTACGTCGAGCCAGTGACGCAGCTCGACCCGGCCCACCGTCGGGATGACCCGCTCACCTGGCAGCTCGACCCGAAGACAGGTCGGCCGTACCAGTGGGCATTCCACCAGGTCGGCGTCGACCAGGCGCTCAACGTGGCGAAGGGCGATCCGCGGATCCTCGTCGGCGTCGTCGACAGCGGCCTCACGCCCGTCCCCGACCTGCGCGGCAAGATCGCGGGAACGTACTGGGACACGGACCGCAGCCGCTCCGCCGCGGACTCGACCGGCCACGGCACGTTCGTCTCGTCGATCATCGCGGCCCGGAACGACGACGGCGTGGGGCTGGCGGGTTTCTGCGGCGCCTGCCGCGTGGCGGTCTTCAAGGCGATGCCGCTCGACGACGTGCAGCTGTCACTCGGCATCCAGCGGCTGACGGATGCCCACGTGCGGATCATCAACCTGAGCGTGGTCTCCCGAACCGTCTCGCAGCCCATGATCGACGCGCTCAACTACGCCCAACGCGCGGGCGTCCTCGTGGTGGCGGCGAGCGGGAACGAGGGCTCGGGAACGATCGACTTCCCCGCCTCCTACCTGCAGCCGCCGAACGGCGAGACAGCGCCTGCGCTCTCGGTCGGCGCCGTCGACGGCCGCAACCAGCGCGTGCCGTTCTCGAACTGGGGCTCTCAGCTCTCGCTCGTCGCGCCGGGCGCGCTCGACAACCGCTGCAGCTTCGGCATCGTCGGCGCGCTGCCGCCGGTGGCCGAAGACTTCGATGCCGGCCACGCGTGCCAGTCCACGCTGGACAAGCTCGGGGGAAACCGCTACGCCTATGCGAGCGGCACGAGCTTCGCGGCGCCCGAGGTGGCCGGGATCGCGGCGCTCGTCTGGTCCGTGCGCCCGGAGCTGACCGCGTTCCAGGTCGCGAGCGTGCTCCAGAGCACCGCCACGCGGAAGCCCGGGGCCGATTGGGGCCCCACGCTCGGTTGGGGAGTCGTCGACGCGAAGGCGGCGGTCGAGCTCGTGAGCGGCAAGCCGACGACCGACGCGCTCCGGCTCGCCGGCCTTCGGGTGCTCGGCAAGCGCGTGGCGGGTGCGACGTTGACCGCCCGGATCCGGGTGAGCTGGGGCGACGGCCTGCCGGTCGTCGGCGGCGCGACCCCGAAGTGCCGGGTCACGATCGGCGGGCAGACGATCGCCACGCAGCGGGCAATCGAGGATGGCGTGATGTCGTGCTCGTTCACGGTCGGGCGGGAGAGCAGCGGCAACCGCGTCGTGGGTCGCCTGTCGATCGCGGCGCCGGCCACGCCGCCCGCGCTGGCGTCGTTCGAGCTGACGGTTACGCGCCCGCCGTGACGTCGACGGCATCGCCGACGGCGATCGTGCCGTCGGTGAGAACGTCGGCGCTGAGCCCGCCGCGGTGCACGAGCTCGTCGATGATGCCCGGGCGCGTCAGCGACTGCAGGTGCAGGCAGGGCTCGCACAGCTCGACGCCGAGGCACTCGACGCCGCCGACCGTGAACCGCTTGCCGACCAGATCGTTGAGCCTGACACCGCTGACGACGACCTGCCGCCGCGACTGCGGCCCGGTCAGCCCGACGTCCGCGAGCACCTCCGCCTCGATCAGCGTCAGCGCCTCGCCCGACCGGGCGCCGCCCTCCCGGAAATGGCGGTCTCCCTCGAGGCCCTTCCCCGCCAGGGCCCGCACCGAGTCGACCGGCGCAAGCGCATTCGACGGGCCGATCGTGATCGCCTCGACGCGCATCGCGGCAGCCTACCGTGACGGTTCCCGGAGCCAGACCGGGCGCCTGTGAACGGATGTCGAACGCACGGTTACAGGCTCGCTGGCACGCGTGACGGTCCTTTTGGACGGTGGTAGGGTCGATCAATCCGGCTCGGACAGCTTGCGATCCTGCGACTTGGGGAGGAGACCATGAAGCGGCTACTGGGATGCGTCCGTCTGGTTCTCGGGTTCGGTCTCGCGGCGGCGCTCGTCACGCTGACTGGCGCGCTGCCGGCGATCGCCAATCCGGCAGGCACGATGCCCGTGATCAGCCAGGTCTACGGCGGCGGGGGCAACACCGGCGCGACCTACACGAACGACTTCGTCGAGCTCTTCAACCCGACGGCGTCGACCTTCCCCATCACAGGCTGGTCCGTCCAGTACGCAAGCGCGACCGGGACAGGGAACTTCTCCGGCAACCCGGTGACGGTGTTGTCCGGCAACCTCGGACCCGGCCAGTACTACCTCGTTCAACTGGCGGGCGGAGCGACCGGCTCGGGCCTGCCGACGCCTGACGCGATCGGCACCGCGAACCTGAGCGGTTCCTCCGGGAAGGTGGTCCTCGCCAACGTCTCGTCCGGCCTCGCGTGCAACGGCGGCTCGACCCCGTGCTCCCCCGCCGATCTCGCGCAGATCGCCGACCTCGTCGGCTACGGAAGCGCGAACTTCTTCGAGGGCGCCGCGGCGGCGCCTGGCCTCTCGAACACGACCGCTGCGCTCAGGGCCGTCGGCGGTTGCACGGACACCGACCAGAACGGCAACGAATTCACAGCCGGGACACCGAACCCGCGCAACACCGCGTCGCCGACGCATTCCTGTGCCGCGAGCACCGATCCTTCCGGCGCCGGCGCCGCCGTTCCCAGCCCGGTCGCGGCCGGCGGCTCCGTGCTGCTCACCGTCTCGGTCACGCCGGGAGCGAACCCGACGAGCACCGACCTCGCGGTCGTCGCCGATCTGACCGCGATCGGCGGTTCCGCGACGCAGTCGCTCTTCGACGACGGCACGAACGGCGACGTGACGCCCGGCGACAACACGTTCAGCCTCGCGACCACGGTCGCGGGTGGCACCTCTGCCGGCGGGAAGACGCTGCCGGCCACGATCACCGACGCCCAGGCAAGAACCGGCTCGGCCTCGATCGGGCTGATCGTCTCGGCCGGCCCTCCCTCGCCCGGCAGCGTGGTCGTGAGCGAGGTCTACGGCGGCGGCGGCAACAGCGGCGCGACGCTCACCAACGACTTCATCGAGCTCTACAACCGCACGGCCTCGCCGATCGACCTCACCGGCTGGTCGGTGCAGTACGCCTCGGCCGGCGGCACGAGCTGGCAGGTGACGAGCCTCTCGGGATCGATCCCGGCCGGCAAGAACTACCTCGTCCAGGAGGCGGCCGGATCCGGCGGGACGACGACGCTCCCGGCGCCCGACGCTACCGGGTCGATCCCGATGAGCGCAACGAGCGGCAAGGTGGCGCTCGTCTCGTCCGCGTCTGCGCTCTCGGGCGCCTGCCCGACCGGCGGAGGGATCATCGACTTCGTCGGCTACGGCGCGACGGCAAGCTGCTTCGAGGGCAGCGGCCCGACGGCCGGGCTCAGCAACACGACCTCCGCCCTCCGCAACGGCGGCGGCGCGACCGACACCGACAACAACGCTTCCGACTTCACCGTCGGCACGCCCGACCCGCACGCGTCGGCCGACCAGGCGCCCGCGGTGAGCACGACGACGCCTGCGAACGGCGCATCCGGCGTCGCGCTCGGCGCGAACCTGACGATCACCTTCACCGAGCCGGTGAACGTGACCGGCAGCTGGTTCACGATCGTCTGCGGGACGAGCGGCGCGCACGCTGCGAGCGCGAGCGGCGGCCCGACGAGCTTCACCCTCGACCCGACGACGGACTTCGCCTCGGACGAGACGTGCACCGTCACCGTGCTGGCCGCGAACGTCACCGACCAGGACACGGAGGATCCGCCGGACAACATGGCGGCGAGCTCCGCGTTCTCCTTCCAGACGGTCGAGGTACTCGTCTGCGGCAGCGGCGTGACGCCGATCCACGACGTCCAGGGCGCCGGCCTCGCGACCCCGGTTCCCGGCGGCAAGCCGATCATCCAGGGCATCGTCGTCGGCGACTTCCAGGCGGCCGGGTCGTTCGGCGGCTTCTACCTGGAGGAGCCCGCCGCCTTCCAGGACGCGAATCCAGCGACTTCGGAGGGCATCTTCGTCTTCGACGGCAACTTCGGCGTCGACGTGCACCCGGGCGACTCGGTGATCGTCCACGGGACGGTGACGGAGTTCTTCGACCTGACCGAGCTCACGAACGTCACCGCCGTCCAGGTCTGCTCGGCCGGCAACCCCCTGCCCCCGGCCGCGGCAGTCTCGCTTCCGGTCGCGAGCCTCGACGACCTCGAGCCGTTCGAGGGGATGCTCGTGCACTTCGGCCAGACGCTGACCGCGACCGAGGTCTTCAACCTCGGGAGGTTCGGCGAGGTCAGCCTGTCGGGCGTCGGGCGGCTCTACAACCCGACCGCCGTCGCGGCGCCGGGCGCGCCGGCGCAGGCGGTGGCCGACCAGAACAACCGCAGCCGGATCATCCTCGACGACGGCGACAACCAGCAGAACATCGACCCGACGATCTACCCGCAGGGCGGCCTCTCGGCCACGAACACGCTGCGTGTCGGCGACACCCTGCCCGGCCTGACCGGAGTGATGGACTACCGGTTCTCCAACTACCGGATCCAGCCCGTTGCACCGCTCACGTTCGACCACGCGAACCCACGGACGCCCGCGCCGGCAGCCGTCGGCGGCAACCTGAAGGTCGCCTCGTTCAACGTCCTCAACTTCTTCAACGGGGACGGGCTCGGCGGCGGCTTCCCGACCTCGCGCGGCGCGAACACGCAGCTCGAGCTCGACCGCCAGAAGGCGAAGGAGGTGAGTGCGCTCGAGGCGATCGACGCCGATGTCGTCGGCCTGATGGAGATCGAGAACGACGCGGGACCGGTCAGCGCGATCGCGGAGCTCGTCGCCGCGCTCAACGCCGCCACCGCGCCCGGCACGTATGCCTACATCGACACGGGCGTGATCGGGACGGACGAGATCAAGGTCGCGCTGATCTACAAGCCTGCGGTCGTCACGCCGGTCGGGCCGTGGAAGATCATCACGACGGCGACCGACTCCCGCTTCCTCGACACCTTCAACCGCCCGTCGCTCGCGCAGACCTTCCAGAAGAACGCAAACGGCGGGGTGCTCACCGTCGTCGTCCAGCATCTGAAGTCCAAGGGCTCCGCGTGCGACTCGGTCGGCGACCCGGACGCCGGCGACGGCCAGGGCAACTGCAACCTGACCCGAACGAACGCGGCAAAGGCCCTCGTCGACTGGCTCGCGACCGACCCGACCGGCAGCGGCGACCCCGACTACCTGCTGATCGGCGACTTCAACTCGTACACCTTCGAGGACCCGATCGACTGGATCACGAGCCACGGGTACACGAACCTGGTGCGCCAGTTCGGCGGCCTCTCCGCCTACTCGTACGTGTTCAACGGGGAGTCGGGCTACCTCGACCACGGGCTCGCCTCGACCGCGCTCGCGGCCCAGGTGACCGGCGCGACCGACTGGCACATCAACCCGGACGAGCCGACGGTGCTCGACTACAACGTCGAGTTCAAGACGGCCAACCAGGTGAACACGTTCTACGACGCCGGCCCGTACCGGTCGTCCGACCACGATCCGGTCGTGATCGGCCTCAACCTGACCGCGCAGTGCTTCGGTGTGCCGGCCACGATCGTCGGTTCCGGAACGATCGTCGGTACGAACGGGCCCGACGTGATCGTGGGCGGCGCCGGGAACGACACGATCTCGGGCGGCAACGGCAACGACCTGATCTGCGGCGGCCCCGGCGACGACCTGATCGACGGCGGCAACGGCAACGACAGGATCGCCGGAGACGCCGCGACGTCGTTCGGCGACCAGGCCGCACCGGGCGGCAACGACACGATCCTCGGCGGCAACGGTGACGACGAGATCCTCGGCGAGGCCGGCAACGACACGATCGACGGCGGCACCGGCGACGACTTCGCGACCGGCAACGTGGGCTCCGACACCGTGTCGGGCGGGAACGGGAACGACGAGCTCTTCGGCGGCACGGGGCCTGACGTCGTCGACGGCGGGAACGGGAACGATTCCCTGTTCGGCACCTACGGTGACGACATCCTGAACGGCGGCAACGGCAACGACTTCCTGGACGGCGACCTTCCGCCCGACAACGACGTCGGCAGCGGTCCGGGCGTCGATCCGACGCCCGGGAACACCGACACCTGCAACGGCGGCAACGGCCGCGACCAGGCATTCGGCTGCGAGATACGGTCGGCGATCGAGGTGGTGATCGCGAGCTTCTAGCTCGCGGGCCCGGCCGTCGGGTCTGCGACAAGGTCGGGCGTGAGCCCGTCGAGGGAGCCGAGCACGAGATCGGCTTCCTCGACGGCCTCGCCGGGCGGGAACGCCGGGTTCGGGATCGCGATGCAGGTCATCCCCGCCGCCTTCGCGGCGCGGATGCCGTTGTGCGAGTCCTCGACCGCCACGCACGCACCGGGCTCGATACCGAGGCGGCGCGCCGCCTCGAGGTAGACGTCGGGCGCCGGCTTGCCGCGGGCGACCTCCTCGGACGAGACGGTGGCCCGGAAGAGCGGCGCGATCCCGCCCGCCTCGAGCACCCGGTCGATCAGCTCGCGGTTCGACGACGACGCGAGCCCGAGCGGCAGCGCTACGGCCATCCGGTGCACAGCCTCGAGCGCGCCCGGGAGCCACGGCGGCCCGGCTGCATACCGCTCGAGCATGCGCTCGACGACGACGCGGTTGATCTCCTCGGGGCTCTCCGCGAGGCCGATCGTCTCGTGCATGTAGCGCGACCACTCGGGCGAGCTCATCCCCATCATGTCCCGCTGCGCCCCGTCGTGCCAGCGTCCGCCGCGCTCGTGCGCGAGCTGCTCGCGCACCTCGTCCCAGACTCCCTCGGAGTCGATGAGCAGACCGTCCAGATCGAAGACGACGGCGGCGATCACAGGGCCGAATACCGTCGGTCGAGATAGACGAGCGAGCTCGTCGCCGGGCCGCGCTCGAGCACGATCACCTCGCCCACGAACAGCGAGTGGTCACCCGTTCGCAGCTCCTCGACGGTGCGGACCCGGAGCCAGCCGACCGCGCCCTCGATCAGCCGCGGATCGTCGTCGCGAACGGCGATCCCGTCCCACAGCACGAGCGGCGGGACGCTGCGCGCGAAGTGCTGCGCGACCGCGCCCTGGTCGCCGCCGAGGATCGAGGCCGCCCAGTCGCCCGCCTCCTGCAGCACCTCGTACAGTGACGCCACGTGCGCGAGCGAGATGCCGACGAGCGGCGGCTCGAGCGAGAGCGAGACGAGCGACGACATCGTCAGCCCGGCCCGCCGCCCGTCGGACTCGGCCACGACGACCGAGACGCCCGCAGGCCAGCGCCGGAACAGCTCGCGCTGCTCGGTCCCGATCCCCACCACGCCGCGAGGCTATAGAAGCCTCGCCGGCACACGGCGACGGAGGCCGCTCAGTTCGGCTTGCAGAGCTTGTCGTGCAACTCGGCGATCGCGGCGTTCGAGACCGCGTCGGCCTGCTTGTCGTACGCGCCGCGCGGGACGCCCTCCCACATCACGTCCGGCGTCACGCCCGGGCCTACGATCGTCGCCCGGTAGCGAACGCCGTTGCCGGCCGGACGGGGGTTGTGCGGGTTGATGCTGTAGCAGAAGGCGCCGGTGCCCTTGTGCGTGAGGAAGCTGTTCTCCCGCTTCCAGCCAGGCCCGTACGCCGAGTCGAGCGTGTCGACATAGAGGTTGCGGCCGAAGCGGTCGAGCGGCTGGCCGCTCGGCGTCGCCCTGAAGCCGTAGACGGGCGCGCCGCGGTAGGTGAACGTGCCGAACAGGTGATCCCAGCGGTGCCATGACCAGTCCATCTCGACCTTCAGCACCGGCAGGTCGGTCGTCCAGTGCGCGAGGCGCAACTCCCAGACCGACCCCGTCGCGTTCGGCGTCACACCGTAGTTCGGCAGCTGCCGCTGCCAACTCTGCACCGCCCAGTGGGTGCCGTCGGGCGCCGTGCACGCGGTGACGAACCACGCGAGCTCCGGGCCGGTGTACTTGGGACACGAGCCGTGGAAGAACTTCTGCCCATACGTGCGCGCGAAGGCCGACTTTGCGGAGAGCTTCCTGACTACCGGCGAGCCCAGGTACCGCTTGCCGCTGCTCTTCAGCTTCTTGTACTTCGACTGCAGGGTCCGGACGGCCGGGTCGTCGAGGTAGTACTTCTTCCAGCCGCCGACGTAGTCGAGCTGGAGCGCGGCCTGCGGGGCGTCGGTGGTCGGCGCGACCGCGTCGACCGCTCCCCACGCGAGCACGCGCATCACCTTGCCGCCTTTCTTGTAGGTGAGCAGCGCTTCGCCCTTCGCGTTGACCGACAGCCTGATGTTGGTGGCGTTACGGTCGATCAACTCGGACGCGCTCGCCCACGGCGCCGCTACCGCAGCGACGACGACGACGAGCGCAAGCATCCGGATGCGCACGACTGGAACCTCCCATGCCTCAGCAACGATCTGCCTGACTGGAGGACGAATCGGCCGCCGCTGGATCCTTCGTTATCCCTCGAACGGACGATTCGCGTCCAGGCCGTCGGAGCCCGGCTCGTCCGGGCCGAGCTCATCGGAACCGAGCTCCTCTGCGACCAGTGCCAGGGCGAGCAGCCTCCACGCGAGGTCGGCGTCGGCCGCGAGGAAGAGCGCCGGCCTCGCGGGTGCGCGGCAGGTCGCGCGCGAGCAGCGCGAGCTCGTCGATCGCGGCCGCGAGCCGCGTCCGGCGCTCGTCGGTGAAGAGGTCGGCCGCGAGCGCCTTGACGGCCGGATCGTCCACGTCGAGCTCGCGGTTCGGGTCGCCGCCCGCCGCGAGCACGAGCAGCGAACGGCGCCGCGCCTCGTTCAGCTCGCGCTCCGGCAAGTCGAGCTCCTGTCCCGCGACGTAGGCGAGCACCGGCAGCGGATCGCCGAGCTCGCCCATCTCGAGCCGCTCGAGTAGCGCCGCGACACCCGCGTCGGCCGTCACCGCGCCGTGTCGAGCACCGCGTAGGTCGCGAGCACGACGAGCAGCCCGAAGACGAGCCCGCCGGCGACGTCCGAGGGCACGTGCGCGGCCGTCACGATCAGGCATACGGGGACGAGCAGCACCCAGGCCGCCGCCGGCCACGCGCCTCGCTTCCACACGAACCCCACGACGGCCGCGACGAGCACGGCCCTCATCATGTGGCCGCTCGGGAAGGAGTGGTCGAAGGGGACGACATGGAACGGCGCCCCGTCTCTCTCCACGATCAGCGCCGGCTTTTCCAGCGCGACCTTCGCGCCCACCTCGAGCACGTTCGCGACGACCCACACGGCCGCCCAGACACGCGCCGCCGTCCTCATGCCGCGGCGCACGAGCACGGCGTACGCGGCGGCGAACACGAGGAGCGAGATCAGCACCGAGGCCGGGTAGGTAAGCACAGCGAGAGCCTTGTCCCACCACGGCGTGCCGAGCGACAACGGGACGACGAGGCTCCTGACGGACGGGATCGTGTGCGTGGCCCTCGACGCATCGAACCCGGGCATCCAGTGCGTCAGCGCGTGATGGTCGAGTCCGCTCAGCCGCCCGCCGACCACGAGCGCCGCGAGCCCGGCGAAGGCGAACGCGAGCCCGACGACCGCGACGTGCAGGCGGGTGAGCCGCGCGCGGCGGGGCAAGGGCGTGACCTCGTCCATCGGCCGGACAGTAGCCGCCGCTCTTCCCTACTCTGAGGGGATGCGCCTGCGCGACCGGACACTGGGGCGACTGCCCCGGCCATGGCGGACGATCGTCGACTGGCTGCTGACGATCGCGGTCGCGATCGCGATCGTGCTCGTGATCGAGACCGAGGTGGCGAAGCCGTTCCGGATCCCGTCGTCGTCGATGGAGCCGACGTTGCACTGTGCGAAGCCGGCGGACGGCTGCGAGGCGTCGTCCTCCGACCGCGTGATCGCGTGCCGCCTCTGCTACCGCTTCGGCTCGCCGAAACGCGGGCAGATCGTCGTCTTCCGGACACCGGCTGCCGCCGCCCAGCGCTGTGGAACCGGCGGCACGTACGTCAAGCGCCTGATCGGCCTCCCGAACGAGACGATCCACGAGGACGCGACCGGGTACATCTGGGTCGACGGGAAGCGGCTGAGTGAACCGTACGTGACCGACCTCGCGCGGGCCCGCGACACGTACTCCGACCGCACCTGGCACGTGCCCGACGGCGAGTACTTCATGCTCGGTGACAACCGCGGCGACTCGTGCGACTCGCGCGTCTGGGGCGCGGTTCCGCGCGAAGGACTGATCGGGCCGCTGATCGTGCGCTACTGGCCACCCAACCGCCTCGGCCTCGGCTGAGCCCCGCGCCGGCCGGCGGGTGGCGATCCGGCCCGGCGGCGACCTAGACTCAGACGATGTCGTTCGCGTCGCCGCTGGGGCTGGTCGTGCTGCTCGTCATCCCGGCCACGCTGGCGTTTGCGATCGCAATCCGGCGCCGCCCCTCGCGCGGCGCGGTTGCGTTCACGAACCTCGAGGTGCTCGCCACGGTCGTCGAGAAGCAGCGGAGCTGGCGCCCGTGGGTGCCGGTCGCGCTGCTCCTGCTCGCGCTCGGATTCGCGGCGAGCGCGCTCGCGCGCCCGCACCTGCAGCTCTCGTCCCGGGTCGACAACGCCACGGTCGTCCTGCTCGTGGACGTGTCGGGGTCGATGCGGGCCGGCGACGTCGAGCCCACCCGGATCGACGCCGCGACGGCCGCCATGCGGACATTCCTCGACCGCCTGCCGGAGCGCTTCAAGGTCGGCCTTGTGCAGTTCAGCTCCGAGCCGTACGTGCTGGTCCCGCCCACGCGCGAGCGCGACCTCGTCCGCGAGACGCTCGCCTACCTCAATCCGGACGCGGGAACGGCCATCGGCGACGGACTGGCGGAGGCAACCGAGGTCCTGCGCCGCTCGCTGGAGGCGGACGCGGCTCTTCCGGGCGCCGGCCGCGAGGCGCCGGGCGCGATCGTCCTGCTCTCGGACGGCACCCAGAGCCATGGCCGGCTCGCAGCGCTCGAGGGCGCGGAGCTCGCCCGCGCGGCGGGCATCCGCGTGGACACGGTCGCGCTCGGGACGAAGGACGGCGTGGTGCGCGTGCCGCCCGGGATCCTGCAGCCGGTGCCGCCCGACGCGGCGCTCATGCGTGCGGTCGCCGAGCGGACCGGAGGCCGCACGTTCACGGCGGGCACCGCCTCCCAGCTCGGCGGGGTGTTCGGCGGTCTCGGCTCGAGCATCGGCCGCGAGACGAAGAGCCGCGAGGTCACGTCGTGGTTCGCCTTCGCCGCGGCCGGGCTGCTGCTTGCGGCGCTCGGCGCCGGCCGTCTGCTGACCGGCCCACTCTCCCGCTTCTAGATCGCGCGGACCGGGTTGGCCGATTTCCGCCAGCGCGGCCGTCCTCGCCCGGGCAGGATCGGGGCTGTGAGCGTGAGCGCGTTGGACTTCGACCGGTGCTACCGGGCGACGGAGAGTCGTGATGCCCGCTTCGATGGGCTGTTCATCGTCGGTGTGCGGACAACAGGGGTCTATTGCCGTCCCAGCTGCCCGTCCCCGGTGATGCCCAAGCGTCGCAACGTCACGTTCTACCGTGCAGCTGCCGCGGCCCAGGTTGCCGGTCTGCGGGCCTGCAAGCGGTGTCGACCGGACGCAGTTCCGGGCTCGCCCGAATGGGACACACGCGCCGACCTCGTCGGCCGTGCCATGCGACTGATCGCCGACGGCATGGTCGATCGCGCGGGCGTCGCGGGCCTTGCGCGCACGCTCGCGGTCAGCGAGCGGCACCTGCACCGGCTGCTCGTCGAGGACGTGGGCGCGCCGCCGCTCGCGCTCGCCCGTTCGCAGCGGGCGCAGACAGCGCTGGTCTTGATCGAGACGACGCCGCTTCCGTTCGGCGAGATCGCGTTCGCCGCGGGCTTCGCCAGCATCAGGCAGTTCAACGAGACGATCCGGCAGATCTTCGGCTCGTCCCCCTCCCAGCTTCGCCGGCGGCGACGTCATGGCCAGGTCGGCGACCCCGGGCGGCTCACGCTGCGACTGGCGGTGCGGCAGCCGTACGACCGTGACGGCGTCATCGACTGGATCGCCGCGCGTGCGATCCGCGGCATCGAGGAGGTGACCGACCGCGTGTACCGGCGCACGCTGCGCCTGCCGGGCGGGATCGGGGTCGTCTCGCTCCAGCCGGAGAACGACCACGTGCGAGCGACATTCCGCCTCGGCGGAGTCGCCGACCTCGCGACAGCGGCGCATCGCTGCCGCCGCCTGCTCGACCTCGACGCCGATCCGCGGACCTACGGGTCGGCGCTCGCGGCGGATGCGACGCTCGCGCCGCTCGTCGCAGGAAACCCGGGCCTGCGCGCGCCGGGAGCCGTCGACGGAGCGGAGAGCGCGATTCGCGCGGTGCTCGGCCAGCAGATCACGCTCGGCGCCGCACGGACGAGCGCCGCGCGACTCGTCGCCTCGCTCGGCATGCCGCTCGACGAGCCGGACGGAGCCCTCACCCACGCGTTCCCGTCTTCCGCTGCCGTCGCCTCGGCCGGACTCGAAGGGCTCGGGCTGCCGCCGGCGCGCCGTGAGGCGCTGCGCGAGCTGGCGCGTCGACTCACGACCGGCGAGCTCGCCCTCAACAGCGGTTCCGACCGCGCCGAGGTGCGGCGGCAGCTGCTCTCGATCCCCGGCGTCGGCCCGTGGACGGCGGCGTACATCTCGCTGCGTGCCCTCGGCGATCCCGATGCCTTCCCCGCAACGGATCTCGGGCTCCGGCGCGCGGCGGCCCGGCTCGGCCTGCCGGAAACCGCCTCGGGCCTCCTGCGACGGGCCGAAGGCTGGCGTCCGTGGCGTACGTACGCAGCCCACTACCTGTGGGCGACGCACGGATGAGGCTCACCGAGCTCGAGACGCCGGTCGGGACCCTTACCCTCGTGGCCGGCGATCGCGGGCTGCGCTCGGTTCTCTTTCCGGGCGAGCCGCCGCCGGAAGGGGCAGCGGCGGGACCTCATCCACTGCTCGCTGCCGCCGAACGGCAGCTGCGCGAGTACTTCACCGGCAGGCGGACGGCATTCGACCTGCCGATCGAGCTCGTGGGAACCGGGTTTCAACAGCAGGCCTGGCTCGCGCTCCCGTCGATTCCGTACGGCACGACGATCAGCTACGGCGAGCAGTCGCGCCGCCTCGGCCGCCCGAACGCGGCGCGAGCCGTCGGCGCCGCGAACGGCCGGAACCCGCTTTCGATCGTGCTCCCGTGCCACCGCGTCGTGGGCGCGGACGGCGCGTTGACGGGCTACGGCGGTGGACTCGACGCCAAACGCGCGCTGCTCGACCACGAGGCTCGGGTCCTGGCCGAGCGCGCGCTCCGCGAACGATGAACCGCTACCGTCGGCTGCTCGCGGTCCGCGAGTACCGGCGTCTTTGGATCGGCGCGACCGCATCGGCGCTCGGCGACGGCGCCACCTGGATCGCACTCAGCTGGCTCGTCTACGAGCAAACGCGCTCCCCGGCACAGGTCGGCCTTCTCGTCTTCGCCTACGGCGCTCCGGTGCTCGTCGGCGGACTCGCGACCGGTCCGCTGCTCGACCGCTTCGGCGCAGTGAGGGTGATGCCCGTCGACAGTCTGCTCCGAGGCGCCGTGATGGCGTCCATCCCGATCCTCGCCTCGCAAGGCGACGTGCCGCTGTGGGCCCTGTACGGCGTGGCGATGAGTTACGGGCTTCTCAAGATGGTGCCGCTCGCGGGCGTCCCGACCGTCATCCCGGCGCTCGTCCACCCGGACCAGCTGGATACGGCCAATGCGATGGAATCGCTCTCGTACGGCCTCAGCGGCGGCGTCGCGCCCATGCTCGCCGGCGGGCTGATCGCCGTCGCCGCCTCCTTCTTCCTGTTCGCCGCCTGCCTGCACGGGCTGCGCGACGAGGCACGCGCGCCCGGGCCGGCGTCGTTTCGGATCCGCGAGGCAGTCGACTTCATCAGGACGAGCGCCCCGATCACCGTCACCACCTGGATGTTCACGAGCTTCAACGTGGGTCTCGGCGCCCTCCTCGTCGTGCTCCCGATCTACGCGACCACGATCCTCGGCGGCGGCGCCGCCCTGTACGCCGCACTCGTGACCGCGCTCCTCGCCGGAGACCTGGCCGGCTCGCTCGTCATCGGCGCAATCGACTGGCGCTGGCCGCTCGGCCGCTCGATCGCCATTGCCCAGGCGGCCGTCGGCATCGCCTTCCTCCCCTTGCTGCTCGAACCGGGAACGACAGAGACGCTCGCCCTGCTCTTCCTCTCGGGGCTGCTCACTGCGCCACTGACGATCTGGGCCCAGACGCTCCGAATGCGCGTCATCCCGCCGGAGCTGCGTGGCCGGGTGTTCAGCCTCCTGCGCACGACGATGCAGGCAGCCGAGCCCGCCGGCGGCGCACTCGGCGGAGCAGTGATCGCGAGCGGCGGCCTTCTCCCCGCGCTCGCCGGCATCGCGACGGCGATCGGCGCCCCGGGCCTCCTCGGGATCGCACACCCGGCGCTCGCAGGCACATCCGACGCGGAGCCGACCCCGATCTCGGCGCCGCCCAGGTTCACACCTGGCGCGTGACGTGGAAGGCCAGCCAGTCCGTGCCGGGCTCGGTCTCGACCAGGCGGTGCGGTTGGCCGGCCGGGAGGAACAGCCACTCGCGGGCCGCGAGCTCGACAGTCTCGCCGCCGACCTCGAGCCGCGCGCTCCCGGCAAGGACCACGACCCACTCGTCCTCGGCCTGGAGGTAGTCCGCCGGCTGTTCGAGGCGCCCGCTCAGGATCTGCTCGACGACGGCGTTCCCGAACGAGAGCAGGCGCTCGGCCCGCTCGCCGGCCGCCGGCGCCTCGGCGGCGTCGCGGAGCCGCCCGCGGACGAAGCGATCGGTCACGCCGGGACCGTAGTGGAGCGGTGCCTCGCGCGTCGATCCAGCCGTAGGTCCAGGGCGATCCCGCCCGTCCGACCGGTGACCGCGGGCAGAGGCTAACCAAGCTACGAACGGGGGCGTCTTACTCCCTGCGGCCACGCCGGCCAAGGCGGTCGGCGTCGACATCGAAAGGAACTGCGATGACCGAGATCGGTCTTCCCGACCCTCTGGAGCCGGAGATCGACGTGATCCCGTCGGTCGACCCCGTGCCGGCGCCGCTGGAGCTGCCCGCGCCCGCGCCGACACGACCTGAGCACGAGCCGGTGCCCGCATGACGCGGGTCGAGCCGATCCGCGCCTGGCGCATCTGGCGCGTCTCCGACGACGCGACCCTCGAGTCGCCGATCTACGGCGACCCGTGGACGCCCGGGCAGGCGTTCACCGCGGACTGCCCCGACCACCTCGTGCCCTCGCTCGCGTGCGGCTGCGGCGTCTACGCGGTCACGACCCGCGAGCGCGCGCTCGAGTGGGCCGAGTGGGCCCGAGCGTCGCTGCCCTACCGGGTCGTGCTCGGCACCGTCCAGCTCTGGGGCCGGGTGCTGCCGCACCTCGCCGGCTATCGCGCCGAGCGCGCCTACCCGTACGAGCTGGAGCTGCTCGAAGCCGAGCCGGAGCTCGAGCAGTCGCTCCGCCGGAGCTACCTGGTGGACGTGGTCGGGCCCGCCGCTCGGCGCAGCGAGCCCGACCACACGAGCTCCTAGCCGAGCGCCTTCTTCAGCTGCGCCCTGTCCGTCGCCGCGAGGGTTGCCGGCTTGATCCCGGCGACGCGGCCGACCTCGCGCAGCTCGCGGGTGAAGTGCTCGCCGAGCGGGCCGGGCTTCGCCAGCCGCACGTCGACGTCCTCCTTGATCCGGTAGAGCCGGATGTTCAGACGCGGCAGCGCCGTCATCTTCACCTCGCTCGCCGGCACGCGAACGGTCACCTCGTAGGTCGGCACCTCCGAGATGAAGTGCCCGCGCTGCTCGGCGGGCGCCCGCGGGCTCTCGTTCGGGAACGACCGGCGCTCGCCGACGTCGAGAATCGAGCCGGCCGCGACCCGCTTCGAGCCGAGCGTCACGTCGTAGGCCATCGAGCCGCGTATGTCGGGCCGCTCGACGAGCGGTCCCTCGACGGCCTTTGCGCCGACGACGGTCACGCGATCGCCGGTGACGCGCAGCCGGAGCCGCACGTACCCGTCCTTCGAGGCGGCCGTGCGCGCCTCGGGCCTGGCCTTCATCTCGGCGAGACCACGCTTCAGCGTCGGCTGCGGGACGCGAACGGCTTTCTTCGAGACGGGAGCCATCCGCCCCGTCTTGCCGGCGTCCGGCTTGGGTGCGGCGGCCATCAGCAGCCGCTTGCCGCCGATCAGCCGCGGCCGGAGCGTCTTCCCGCTCATCAGCGAGAGCTTCGGGTTCTCGACCACGGGCTTGATGCTGCGGCCGATCTTCATCTGCTTGATCAGGTCGTCGGGCATCTCTCTCCCTTCACCAGTTCCGGCCGTAGCGGTAGTTGTGGATCCAGCGGAAGTACAGCCGCTGGAGGGACAGGGTCGGGGTTGCGCGGATCATCCCGATCCAGTTCGTGTTGTGGACGATCAGGTCGCGCCTGCCGCCCACGCCCTCGTAGTCGCACGGCTCGAACTTGTCGACCGAGCCGAGGTTCCATTCGCCGACCCAGTCGGCCTTCCACGCGCAGGCGAGGTCGGTGCCGCTCGAGGTCATCGTCCCGAGGTACTCGGTGCCCCAGTCGGCCGAGTTGTAGACGAACAGGTCGGCCCTGCCGTCCTTGTTCACGTCCGCGATCCAGTGCCTGTCGTTCTTGCGCATCTGCCACCCGGGCGCGTTGCCGTCGTAGCGGCGCGTCATCGTCAGCTGCGTCCCGGTCGAGTGGAGCATGCCCAGGTAGGCGATCGACCAGTTGTTGCCGTTGAAGACGTACAGGTCGGCCTTGCCGTCCTTGTCGAAGTCGCCGACCCAGTGCTGGTCGCCCGGCTTCATCTGCCAGCCCGGCATCGTCGAGTCGTAGCGCTTCGACATCCCCAGCGAGGTGCCGTTCGACTTGAGCATCCCCAGATACGGGATCGACCACTGGTTGCCGTTGAAGACCCAGAGGTCCTCCTTGCCGTCGCCCGAGAAGTCGCCCACGTGGTGGGAGTCGCCCGACTTCATCTGCCAGCCGGGCATGCTCCCGTCGTAGCGGCGGACGAGCGAGAACCCGGTGCCCGACGACTTGAGCATCCCCAGGTACGGGATCGACCAGTCGCCGCCGTTCCAGACGAACAGGTCCTTCTTGCCGTTCCCGTCGAAGTCGGCGACGTAGAAGCGATCGTTGGAGCGGAAGTCCCAGCTCGGCATCGAGTTGTCGTAGCGGGCGATCAGCCGGAGCCCACCCGCGCCGTCGTCGGCGAGCAGGCCGAGGTACTCCATCACCCAGTTCGTGCCGTTGAAGACGGCCACTTCGTCCTTCCCGTCCCCGTTGAAGTCGCCGACGTAGAAGCGGTCGCCGGGCTGGAACTGCCATGAGCCCGGCACCCGCTCGACCGCGCTGAACGCGAGCTCGAGCTGCGACCCGTCGGAGCGGTAGATCAGGATCGAGTTGCCGTTGTGGACGAGGATGTCGTCCTTGCCGTCGCCGTTGAAGTCACCGGTGTACACGCTGTTGAACGTGTGCTGGGCGTACGGCTCGGCCTTCGTCTTCAGCTCCGTGTAACAGACGGGGCAGAAGGGCGGCGAGTTGCCCCGCATCCGGCAGTTGATCACCGGCCGGTAGAGGCCCTTCGACCACGTGCCGCCGCCCTCGAACAGGCCGACGTCCAGGCTGTCGCTCCACCCGGCCGGCTTGGCGCCCGTGTTGTAGCCGGCACACGAGCCCGTCCCGGTTGGGACCGGAGTGGAGGGGTTGACGAACTTCTTCCATTTGAGCGTCGAGCGGTTCGTGTTGACCGTGAGGTCGACCTTGCCCGACTCGGGGCCGGTGTAGGTGCCGGGCTTCGCGCAGTACTCGTCGGCGAGCCCGCCCGTCCCGTGGCCGAACTCGTGTGCCATCACCGTCCAGCTGACACCCGAGGTGACGATCTGGAAGCCGCCGCCGCCACAGCCGCCGCCGCCGGACTCGTTCAGGATCACCACGACGAGGTCGTAGTCGGGAACCCACTTGTCGAGTGCCGCCTGCACCTTCGTCCCGGTGCTCGCACCGCCTTCGAGCCAGCAGTGCGCCCAGGAGCCGCTGTAGATGTAGCCGAGCGCCGTGTTCTTCAGCGTCGTCGAGATGATCGTGTCGTCGGAGGGGTCCGACGGCGTCCCCTTCTCGTCGTACTTGCGCTGGCTCACCCCCGACTGGGTCGAGATCAGATTGACGCGGTAGATGTTGTAGGCCTGCTTGTCCTCGTAGAAGTAGTCGTGCGCGAAGACCCCGTCGAGCAGCAGCTCCTGCACTTTGGCGTTGTAGGCGGCCTGGTCGCCGGCCGCCCAGCCGTCGCCGAGAACCGCGATGTTGAGCTTCGCCCCCGGAGGCCCCGACTTCAGAATCTGGGTGACGCTGTCGGGCACTGATCGTCTCCTCTCCTCGAGTGTCAACGGATTGCCGAAGATCGGCCCGGACCGGGCGGCGCACGCGTTCGAGGCTCAGATGAACGGCCGTCCAAGACGGCCCGGTGCGCCGCAGCAACGATCAGGCCCCGCATCAAGGCGGTCAATCCTTCCGTCGCGTGTCTCGTTTCTAGACCGCGTCGACCGCGGTGTCAACTCGGGCGGGCGGCGAGCGAAGGCTCAGCAGGAGCGGTGACCACGTCGTCGCCCGGCCCGTGCGCGCTGGCCGTCTGCCTCTCGGCGTCGAGTCAGGCGACGAGGCTGTCGGAAACGGCGACCGACCGGGTCGGCCGCTTGAACGGCACGATCGAGAGCCGGCCGGCCAGTCGGACCGGCGCGCTGTCGACGACGTCGATGAGCGCCAGCACGCACAGCCGATCGAACTGCGAGCCGATGTTTCGCCGGAGCTCGTCGAGCGCCTCCGCGGCGGTCACGCTCTTCCGATAGGGGCGCTCGCCGGTCATCGCTTCGAAGGCATCAGCCACCGAGATGATCCTCGACTCCAGCGGTATCTCGTTGCCACTCAGACCCGCCGGGTAGCCGGTTCCGTCGATCCGCTCGTGGTGATCGAGCACCCATCCGGCCTCGACGATCAGGTCCGCGGAGAGCAGGATGCTGTGCCCGATGTTGACGTGTTCCCTCATCTCGCGCTGCTCATCGGCTGCGAGCGGGGCGGCTTTCCGGAGGATCGCGTCCGAGACCCCGATCTTGCCCACGTCGTGGAGGAGCCCGGCGAGGCGGAGCCGCTCGAGCCCCTCACCGTCGATACCGAGACGCCGACCGATACCGACACAGAGCTCTGCCACGGTCTCGGAGTGGCTTCGAGTCCCGATGTCCTTCGCATCGACCGACCGGGCGAGCGCCGCCGCGAGTGTCTTCTGATGGTGTGTCGGACCGACGCTCGACGCGACGGAGGCAGCGGGCTCGAGGCCTGGGTGATACGTCAACGCCGTGAGCTTCGTCCGCTTGGCCTCGTAGAGGGCGAGATCGGCCTGATGGATGATCGCCTGGCGGGACTCCGTTCCGGTCGACTCGGCGAGGCCGATGCTGACGGCCCTGCGGCCAGCCGCCTCGCGGGTCTGGTCGCTGATCCTCCGCGCGAGCGCGAGCCCGTGCCAGTTCCGCAGGCCCGGGAGCAGCACCATGAACTCGTCGCCGCCCGTGCGATAGACGGTTCCCATGTTCCCGGTCGCGCGACGAATCGCCTCTGACACCCGCCTCATGTAGAGATCGCCCGCCAGGTGGCCCTTCGCATCGTTGATCTGCTTGAGACCGTCGAGGTCGATCGCCATGAGCGTGAAATGCGTGCCGGTCGCCGACCGTCGATCGATCTCGATCGAGAGGTCGTTGTGGAACGACCGGTGGTTATCGAGGCCCGTGAGACTGTCCGTCCGCGCAGCCGCCTCGAGACGAGCGATCTCGACCCTCCGCGGCGCCCTCGCCGACCAACCTCGTCGCAACGGTGCGAGACACACAAGAAACAGCATGCTCACCGCGCTCAACGCGGACGAAGCGGTACCGAAAGCTGCAAGGGTCGTCGGGCCCGACACGGCGTGGTCGAGCGCGGGCCCGATCGCGGTGGCGGCCGCGACGGACGCCACCACGAGGGCGACAGCGTACGCGCCGCATCGCACCGAAATCCTTACCCCCCGCTTCCCCATCACCCTCACTGACACGTCATGACGGGGTTCGCCGGGTTCATGAATCCCCATTTCGGTGGTTCACGAGAGTGCTTCACTCGGCGTACGAGCCCGGCGCTCGCCGGCTACGGCCGACCTCGCCACGCTGCGGCGGAAGCGCCCTGGAGCGGTGCCTCTTGCGGCGGCGCTCAGTCGGGTGCGGGCGGCAGGGCGAGCTCGGTCTTGAGCCGTTCGAGATCGGTCTCGACCTGGCTCTCCGAGGCGAGCTGGGCGAGCTCGCGGTCGAGCGCGGTCTCGCCCGGCGAGAGCTGATCCTCGAGCGCTCCGCTCGAGATCAGCTCGTCGAGCGCGCCCGCACGCGCCTCGAGCTGAGCCGTCTTGTCCCGCGCCCGCTCGATCGCCATGCCCGCGTCGGCCA
The DNA here is from genome assembly GCA_963797465.1 of uncultured Actinomycetota bacterium. Lineage (GTDB taxonomy): Bacteria > Actinomycetota > Thermoleophilia > Gaiellales > Gaiellaceae > PALSA-600. Next base: position 930,831 of record CAWCPD010000001.1, read on the forward strand.
TCCCCTCCCCCAGGCCCGAGGTCGCCTCGCCGATCGCGACCATCGCCTGCGCGGCGTTGTAGCTCGCCTTGAGGGTCTCCTTCTCGGTCCGGAAGCGAGCGACCTTCTCGGCGAGCGTGCGCTGGCTCGCGATCAACTGATCCTGCTTGGCCTGAAGGGTGGCGACCTGCTGGTCCAGATCGGCGGTCTGGTGGTCGAGCGCCGACTTGCGCTCGAGCGCCACGCGTGCGAGGTCCTCGCGCTCGGAGCGGAGGGCGAAGCGGGCCTGCTCCTCGAGCTTGGACGACTGCTGCGAGAGCCGGCCCGACTGGAGCTCGAGCTGCTTCTTCGCGGTCGTGACCTCCGCGATTCCCGCCTTCACATCCTGCAGGAGCTCGACCTGCTTCGTGTACGCGTAGTCGAGCGTCTGGTTCGGGTTCTCGGCCCGGTCGAGCACCCGCGAGAACTTGGCCTTGACCAGGAACCAGAGCCGGCTCATGCGTTTCCGCCTCGGGCTGATCCGTTGACCAGTTCGCCGCAGTTCCGACCGTGCGGGCTCGGGTCGCGCGACACCGTTTCGTGGTTCCCGAGGCCTGGGAGGATCAGCGCCTCGCTCGACTCAGCGACCCTTTGGCTTCTCATGGCAACGACTCCTTTGCTCGTCCCGCCATCACGAGAGACGGGTAACGACGACTGTCCTCGGTGGCTCGTACTCGAGCACCACGACCTGCGCTCCGACCTCGATCTCCTCCCCGCCCTCGACCGGATATGCATAGAAGGCCTCGACGCCGCCACGAACGGCGAGCATCACCTCGCCTACCGTGCCCGAGGCAATCGTGCCGGTGACCCGACCGTACTTTCCGACGACGTTTTCATCGACCGACACGCGCGGATCATACGAGCGCACGGCGGGCGGCACAGGTCGTGTCTCGGTGCTGCGCGCCGCTGCCGACCGCGCCCCATCAACGGGCGGTGTTCGCCTCGCCTCGGGGCGACTGCCAGCCGGCCGAGGCGACGACAGCGGGAGCCGTCTCTACAGTCAGACCTCGTGCGCAAGAAGACCGTCGATGTCCTGCTCATCTGTCTCGCCGTCGGGGGTCTCGCCTACGGCGCGCTGACGGTCGGCCGCCTGGTCACCGACGAGTCCAACAGCGGGTTCGACCGGAGCGCAGGCCTGACCCGGACGACGCCGCGTTCGTCGACCCGCAGCAGCACCCGCGATCCGCTCCGCAACCATCGCACGGAGATTCGCATCGGCCTGGTGGCCGTCGCCGGGCTCATCTTGCTGTGGACGCTTTCCTTCACGCTCCGGTTCATGCGGATCCGCCGGCGCGGGCGTCGACGCGAGCGGTCGCGTCGTATCTGACGACCCCCTCGGTCAGGTCCGCCGGAACCCGGCGTCACCGCAGGATCTTCGGGCGCGCGCCCGGCACGCGGCCCGGCAGGATCGCCTCGGCGTCGCCTCCGAGCCAGTCCTCCAGAAGCGCGGCATACAGCGCCCTGAAGTCGGTGGTGGCTCGGAGGTTGCCGTCACGATCGAGCGTCTTCAGACCCGGGAACTCGCCGATCATCTTCCCGGCCGCTTTCGCACCGATCAGGAAGCCGGCACCGGCGGCGCCGTGGTCGGTGCCGGCCGAGGCGTTCTCCTGGGCCCTGCGACCGAACTCCGACCAGACATGGACGAGCACGCGGTCGGCCAGCCCGCGCGCCTCGAGGTCGCGCTGGAAAGCGAGGAGCGCGTCGGCGGTCAGCTTGAGGCCCGGCCCGAGGTCACCTGCCTGGTTGTCGTGCGTGTCGTAGGAGCCGGGAGCGCTCAGCGCGACACAGCGCAGCGGCAGCCCCGCGTCGAGCATCGCGGCGAGGCCTGCGAGCCTGCGCGGGAACGAATCGTCGCCGCCGGGATAGGTGACGGGGCTGCCGAACCCCTTGGCCTTTCCGTCCTTCGAGCGGAACGGCGAGAGCTGCCGATAGAGCTGCGCCGTCTGCCGCGCCGCGCCCGTCGCCTGCTCGAGCCCCGTGTCGCCGCCGGTCGGGATCCGGCCGAGGAGCCCGATCGCCTCCAGCATCTGCTCCTGGACGTCGCCCCACACCCCACGCGCCCAGAAGTCGAACCGGTCCGGACCGTCGATCGAGGCCACGGGCACGCGCTTGGTTGCGAGCGCCGGCTGAAGGCCCCAGTCGAGGGCCAGTCCCTGGAGCGGGTTGTCCGAAGCGCCGTAGCGGTCGAGGTAGCGACCGAGCCAACCGGTCGCGAGCCGCTCGTCGAGCGCGCCGACCTCCCAGAAGTGACGGGAGGTGAAGTGGGACTGGTTCGGGTCCGCGTAGCCGATCCCGGGAATCACGCCGACCTTGCCCTCCCCGTGGAGCGTCGCCAGCGGCGCGAGTGAGGGATGCCAGTGGAGCCGCGCGTCCTCCGCGAACGGGATTCCGTCGTCGGGAGCGAGCGCGAGCCGCGGCCGCAGCTTGCGATAGAGCGGATCATCGACCGGGAACAGCATCGAGAGCGCATCGGCGCCGCCGTCGAGGAACACGCTCACGATCACGCGTCCTTTTCCGGCTCCGGCCGCGCGGGCGGCGGAGATGCCGTTCGCGATCGCCCCGGGCCGGAGCGCTGCACCCCCGTACACGGCGACCGCCAGGCCGAGCGAGCTCAGGAGGAAGTCTCGACGGTCGAGACCTGTCCCTGCAGGGGCGGGCATCCCCGGCTCGATCGTCGGAAGCCCGCGCCCCGCGGTCGCAATCCCGCGGCGCAGAAGCTCGGCCCGCGAGTGCTCGGTGCAGTCGCCCACTACGCGGCCTGGAGGTCGGGGGACACGGCGAGAAGCTGGCGGACGGCGTTGAGAACGAGCGGCGGGTAGGCGTCGCGCTTCCAGTCCTCGTCCGCTGCGCCGAGTGCCGTGCGCGCAAAGCGGACGAGCGCGGCATTCGTCTCGGAGCGGATGCGCGGCGAGCCGAGCAGGTAGATCGCGTTCGCGACGATGGTCTCCGCGGTCCGTGGGACGTCCGGCGGCTTCTTGCCTCGCTTCTGCTCGACGGCGAACGTCCGCAGCGCCTCGTTCGCGATCCCCCAGCGGCCGCGGAACGTTGCCGTGTCGAGCCACCGGGCATCGTCCCAGCCCGCGACGTTCGGCGGGTAGAAGAGCCGCTGGCCGGCCCCTTCGAGAAGCCACACCCACGCGTTCCCGTCGACGCGGCGTCCGAGCCCGCGCAGGAGGCCCGCGGTGTAGACGACGGGCGGCTTCACCATCGTCGGACCGAGGTAGAGCATCGGGTGACGCAGGATCGCGTCGAGCAGCGGACGCACCTCATGCCCCTCGGAGTACACGGCTTCGAGCGCACGCCGCGTCGCTCCGTCCGGCGGTGTCGGAACGAAGTAGCTCCAGAGCTTCTCCACGACGAAGCGCGGATGGGCCGGATGGTCGAGGCAGAGATTGCACGCGTCGCGGAAGTCGAACGGCCCGCGCTTGCCGAAGACGACCTTCGAGCCGGCGTCGTGGCGACCGGCGTCGAAGCGGAAGTTGACGGGCCCGCGGCCGCGCTTCCACGTGTAGCGAAAGCCGGTGAGGGCGCGCGCCTGCTCACGCACATCGCGCTCGTCGTAGCCGTTGCCCTCGCCGAGTGTGAAGAGCTCCATCAGCTCGCGGGCGTAGTTCTCGTTCGGGGCGTCCTTGGCGTTGTCGGCGCCCGAGAGCCAGATCAGCATCGCCGGGTCGGCTGTCACCGAGTGGAGCAGGAAGCGGAAGTTGCCGAGCGCGAACCTCCGGAAGAGACGGTTCTGGTCCAGCATCAGCTGCTGCGAGCCGACGCCGGCGTTGGAGGTCGCGAACCAGTCGTGCCAGACGAGCGTCATCCGCTCGACCAGCGGCCGGTTCGTGCGCACCATGCGATCGAGCCACCAGAGATGGTCGTGGCCGTAGGCCGCTGCGGGAGCAAGCGGATGCCCCTTGTCGTCTCGCGGGGGACGCCCGACGAGGCGCTCGGGCCCCGGGTGTGTCAGCGATCGCACCGCGTCGTCGAGCCCGCGCGACGCGAGCGCGCGCGCCTCGCCCTTGCGCGGGCCGAATCCGGCGCGCCAGAGCAGCCGTTCGGCCTCTGAGAGCCCGAACGGCCCGCGGTAGACGGGCAGGCTCAACGCCGAGACCCGCCCAGGAACGCCGTCGACGCCACTGCGGCGCCGGCGTCCGGGGCGCGAAGCCGCTCGAGCGTCCGGATCGCGAATCGCCGGACCTGCATCCCATCATGGTTACGGGCGGATCGGTCGGTGGCCAGCCCTGAACGGGGGACGTGGGCGGCAGCCGGCCCGAGGAGGGAGCAAACACACAGCGAGCTGAGGCGAAGGTGGTGCTCGACGGACACCGAGGCCCATTGCTCGCTGCCGCGTCTGACTTGCCACCGCTCAAAACACCGACACGACCCGTTCCTCTCCTTCGCAACCGAGCGAAATCCTCGTGCACACGACGCGGGCGAGTGACCGTGCGTCGAGGCCGCCGCGCCGCACGCGGTCGGCGGCCTCGACGATGCACGTCTACCCCGCCGGGGCTCGCGAGCCCATGTCGGCCTGGCTCTCGCTCCACCGCGCCGTGAGCGCGTAGAGCACGATCACGTTGAGCGTGAGGGCAGTCAGCGCCCAGAGCGGGTACTGGCTGTTGCCCAGGAAGCCGAGCTGGGTAAAGAAATTCACGAACACGACCACGATCGCGAACCAGCGCGCCCATCCCTGACCCATGATCAGCCCCCAGCCTGCGAGCGCGAGCAGCACCCCCCAGATCAGCATGATCCATCCCCAGGCCGTCAGGTCGACGACGAGAAAGCCCGACTGCGTGACGACGAAGTACTCGTCCTCGAAGAGAGCGATCAGGCCCTGAAAGAAGTCGATGCCGCCGATCACCATCATCACGATGGCGGCAAAGCCGATCCAACCAGCCATCGAGCCCTTGCCATTCATGATCTACCTCCCTGTCAGAATCCGGCCTGCCGCCGTGGTGACCCGAGCTCTCGCATCACCGGTCCCAGCCTGGCGGCACCGTGATGGCGAGAGAGTTCTCACCATGCGCCCCGGCTCCTCCACACGGCGCGGCGTTTCGGTCGCTGTCTGCCAACGCTCTCGGAACCGCTCGTGTTCGAGGGCAGGCCGCGATCAGACATCGCTGAGAGCCCGCAAACCCGTATGGCTATGCGAAAACGGCCTGAAAGACGGCGGGGGTGGGATTCGAACCCAAGGCGTCGATAAAGGGATCTCCGCTCGGATCTCCCTTGAACGTCGACACCCAGTCTTATGTCCGCGAGAGTGTGCGCATCGCTTCCTCGGTTCCCGCGAGCGAGTAGCGCACCTCGAGCCGCTTCTGCCCGAGCGTCCTAGATGCACTCTGAGCAGAGGCCCCAGCGGCACCAGGGAGCTGGCTGAGCTTGGCACGGCGATGGATAAGGACGGCGCCCGCAACCACCTCGTGGACAGCGATTCCAATGACGATCAGGTGAGGCGCGAGAATCTGTCAGCAGCTCGCGCCTCGGCGCCGCGAGCGTTAACTGAGTCAACGAGAAGTTTGAAGACAGCAGCTGCGGCAGCAACCGCCGCCGCCACAAGTGTTGCTTCTTGCACCGATACCGCAAGCAACCCCACACGACATCTATGACAGACAGGACGGCGGTCGCATGCGACCCCCCTCCAACGGAGCCAGAAGAGGCGTTTGACCGAGCTTCGGATCCGCGTTCGAGGCGGCCGAGCCCGTCGTGCTCCGCGCCGTCATTAGGTCAGGTGAGCGGGTAGTCGCGATGCATCGTGGCGCCAACGCCGGCGTAGTCGAAGAGGTTCGGACGTGCGACGTGGGCCTCGGTCACGAAGGTCGAGAGCAGCGCGATGAAGAGCAGCAGGAGGTTTTTGCGTTCGGGCTCGCCGGTGATGTAGAGGCGCTCTGCTTCCATTGACGACGTGGTCAAGCCGTCGTTCGCCTCATACGATGCGAGGAAAGCGTTGTGGTCGCAGTAGATGTTCGGCCAGACTGTGCGCGGGTGTGAGGCGTTCCATCGCCTGAGTTCCTCAGCGAGTGTCTCCTCACGGAGCGAGGCACCCGTGAAGACGAATCCGAGAATCTGGTCGCGATGCTTGTGCTTCGGATCGAAGGTGAACGGCGGCGACATCGAGTATCCAGCGCCCGTGATCGGCCGCGTCGTGTTCGCGTCTCTGTTCGAGCGATCGAGTTCCTTCACGGAAGCGATGTTCTCGAGGGCGTCGCTCAACATCTTCCGTGTCCGGATGCCCGTCTTAACCTGGCCGACCGCGATGACGGTCTCGCAGGCGAAATACTTCACGCGGCGAATGTCGAAGACGGTGGCTGCCGTACGGTCATAGATGACGATATCGAGTTGCTTGCTCCTCGCTCCAGTCGCGTCGATGACAAACCCCGTGTCGACGCCGGCCCGCTTTGGCAAGTAGCGGGCGAGCAATTCGCGGAGCGCTCCCTCTCGAGCCATGCCAGCTTCGCCGCGGTGCTCCGTCTCCGCCGCGAGCTGGTCGAAGTCGATCCGGAACTGCTCCGCGATCTTGACGAACGACGAACTCAACTCCACCGATCGAACCTACTCGCGTCAGCGGCCGGACCTCGGGCCGGGCGTCGGCCCGAACGCATTTCCAGCGGTCACGAGCTTGGACGAAACCTAACGGCGGCCCGGAAGCACGAGGCTAATTCGCACCCGTAGCCGTCTCCGTCTCCGTCGAGCCGGTACGGGTCGCTGCCGGTAACACGGATCGGCTTCAGCGAGTCGGCGATGTCGCCGCAGTTCAGGTCGCCGACGATCGGGAGGCAGGGCGAGTAGCCAGCCTGGCACTTGTTGCCGGCCGTCGGGCGTGGCAGTCCCGGTCGGCCGGCCGCGATCGTTGAGATCGAGGTGAACAAGAAGACGGGCAAGATTAGAGCGACTCATCAAGACAGGCGTGAAGAGCCTCGACTGGGGGACCTATCCGATGATGCGCTTAACGCTGTCGGTCTGGCTCGCGATCGCCTCCTCGACGATCGCAGCCTCACCGGATCGGCCGGCGGTCGCCGCTGCGGCGCCGTCCTCGGCTTCAGGGTCCGGTAAACGCTTCGACCGGGGCGAAGGCGGGATCGCGGCGGAGCACGGCAACGTACTGGTACGCGAACAGCGACGGCCAGACGGCTCGTCCCGCACGGTCGACCCGCGCGAGCGCGCTCCGTAACCCGCTAGGGCGGCCGCCCGGGTCGCTAGATGCGAGCACCTCGAGCGGGAGGCCCGTGAGGAAACGCCGCTCCGCCCGCCAGCCGACGCGGGCCGTCATCGCCGCAAAGCTGCGCCAGGTGAAGAAGCGCAGATGTGTCGCATCGAGGATGCCGCGACGGTCGTAGTCGAAGCGCCCGAGCCCGAAACGAACTCGGGGATACCAGTGTCCGATGTTCGGGACGCTCGAGATCAGCGTTGCGTCCGGCGTGCACACCTCGTGCAGCTCGCGGAGGAGAGCGGCTGGATCGCGGAGGTGCTCCAGCACGTCGAGCGCGAGGACGAGGTCGAATGGTCCCTGGCCGGCTGCCTCGTCTGGTAGGCCCGCGTCGAGGTCTGCGACGACGAGTAGGTCGACGCTCTCCTCGGCCTCCGCGGGCGGGCGGGCGTCGACCCCGACGACGAAGTGCCCGCGTGTGCGAAGTTCGCGGGCGAGCAGCCCCCCGGCGCAGCCGAGATCGAGAGCCCGTTCCGGCCGAAGCTCGAGCTCCGACGCCGCGCTGAGAGCGACGCGGTGGCTCGCGTCGGGCGCATCCTTCCACTCGTACGCGCTCGACCACCGGGCGAGGTGCGACGCGCCGAAGCCGAGGCGGGCAAGGCGGTAGCGCACGACATCGAAGGCGACGTCTCTGGCGTACGCGAGGCCGTTCACCCGGCAGATCTCGTCGCCGTAGTAGGTCGGGATCGGCACCTCCGTGATCCGTGCGCCGGAATCGAAGAGTTGCAGTAGCACCTCGGTATCGAAGTCGAAGCCGTTGCTGTTCTCCTCGAACGGGACCCTCGCGAGTGCCTCGAGGCTGAACGCGCGATATCCCGAGTGCCACTCCGACAGGACGAGTCCAGAGACGAGGTTCTGGAAGCGGCTCAGGATCTTGTTGCCGACGAACTTGTACGGTGGCATGCCGCCGCCGAGGGCACCTCCGCGGACGAGCATCCGTGATCCCAGCACGACGTCGCCGCGGCCGTCGAGCAGCGGCGCAACCATCTCCGGCAGCACCTCGGGCGCGTACTGGCCGTCGCCGTGGAGGAGCACGGCGATGTCGACGCCGCGCTCAGCCAGCCAGCGATAGCCGAACTTCTGGTTACCGCCGTAGCCGAGGTTACGGGGCTGCCGCACGATTGCAATGGGATACGCCGCGTGAGTCCGCTTGTACTCGAGCGCTGCGTTGTACGTCCTGTCCGTCGAGTGGTCGTCGCTGACGAGAACGACGTCGATCGAGGGCAGGAACGACTCCGGGATCCTGTCGAGCACGTCCGCCAGCGTCGAGACGGCGTTGTAGGCGACGACGAGGATGCCGATACGGGCCCGGCTCACGCGCGCACCGTCGTGAAGCTCCAGCGTCGCGTCTCGTCGGCGGTCGTCGTCGCGTCGGCGATGCCGCCGCGCAGAAGCCGTAGGCCCATGAGTGCGACTGCGGCGAGAGCCACCCAGGTGAGCGTCATCAGCACCAGCTCGCCCGAGGAGAACGGGACCGCCCACGCGGCGTACCAGTGCCATGGGTAGGCGTTGCTCCAGTCGCTGTAGACGATCACGACGAAGATGCTCGCGGCGACGTTGTACGCCGTCGCGGCTGCGGTGTCGATCAAGTACGCAGCCGCCAACGGCCAGACCAGGTACTGCATGCCGAACGCCGGGCTCAGCAACAGGAACAGCACGAACGACAGCCCGGCGGCGGGGACGACTCCGTCCGGTCGTCGCCAGGCGACGGCCGCAGCGGTGAGCCCGCTCACGAGCAGGATCCCGAACCGACCGGGGCCCGCCAGCCAGCTGCCCGCGCCGGACAGGTCCGCCCACGCTAGAAACTGGGGGACACCCCATTCCCGGAGTGCGCTGCCGTTGTAGCTGAGCACCTGCTCGCGAAATGAATGCCAGTGGCTGAGGAGGACGGGCACCCACAGGAGCAGGAAGACGATCGCACCGCCGCCGGTGAACGCCGCGAGCCGGCGCCACCCGAGCCGGACGAGCACGACCAGCAATACCGGTAGGAGCACGATCGGCACGAGCTTGATGCTCAACGCGATTCCCAAGGCGACACCTGCCGCGAGCGCCCAGCGACGGACGACGAGCAGGTAGACGCCGAGGAGCGAGAACATCACGAATACCGGGTCGGTGTTTCCGTGAAAGCCGGAGATCACGAAGAGGACAGGGCTGCACGCGACGAGAACCGCAGCGATCGCGGCCGGCCTCGGCGGTCGGGCGAGCCGCACGAGTTCGAACACGATCAGCACCGTCGCGAAGTCGGCGAGACAGGCCGGTGCACGGATTAGGAACTCGAAGCTCAGGACGTGCTGATCGAGGACCCAGTTGATCGCCACGAGCAGCCAGCCGGTCAGCGGACCGTGGTTGTAGACCACCGGCAGCCGGGGGAGGTCGTGGCCGTAGATGCCGACGGGACCGACGTCGCGCACCGCCTGCGCGAACGCTCCGAAGTACCCGACGTCATTCGTTCCGACCGTGCGCGCGGCGACCTCGAGCTTCATGACCGTCACGACCGAAGCCACCGAGATCACGACCAGCCGCGCCCTTCCGACTGCGGAGCCGGGCAAAGCTCGTCTCGCCCAATCCACGCAGCTAGCCTAGGGAATCGCGTCGCGTGACGGAACGCCACCTCGCCAGCAGCCGCTCAGGCGGTTACGGACGGACGAGCCACGAGAGATCAGAGCATCTTGAACCTCGAGCGATGCGGGTGGCCTTGACGATTTCGAGCGGCTGAGCGCTGCCGGCCAGATCGAGTGGGCGCGGGCGGTCGTCGACGCCAGCCATGTGCAGGTGAGCGCTCGCTGAACCTCGGACCGCCGGAACCGTCCGCGCGGAAGCTCCACGCCCTGCCCCTACCGACGCCGCCATCGAGCGCCGCGACCGGCTCGGCGGCCTCATCCACGAATACAACCTCGCCGCGTGAAACCGAGTTTGCGCACCCTTCAGGCCCCGGCAGATCTTGCGGGCAGCGTGCCGTGTGCAGCGAAGCGTCACCCAGCTTCGCAGCCGTAGCCGTTACGGTCGCCGTCGAGCCGGTACGGGTCCCTGCCGGTGACGCGGATCGGCTTCAGCGAGTCGGGGATCTCGCCGCAGTTCAGGTCGCCGACGATCGGGAGGCACGGCGAGTAGCCGGCCTGGCACTTCTTGCCGGCTGCCCCCGATCCGGACGTCCCGGTCGTCGTCTTCGCTTCCCCGCTCAGGCAGCGGAACGCCAAAACCGGGCAATCTGGGCCACGGCTCTCTATCTGGGCCTGCGTCTCGGCGAACTGCAGGCGCTCCGAGACGAGGACGTAGACCTCGAGCTCGGCACGATCCAGGTCAAGCGCTCGTGGGACCGCCGGGAGGGCGTGGTCGAGCCAAAGAGCCGCGCCGGACGCCGCTCCGTCCCGATCGTGGCCGCGCTCCGGCCACACCTCGCGGCACGGACGCTTCGCCGCGGTTGGAATACCGGCTTCTTCTTCGGCGAGGGCTCGCGACCGTTCAATCGCGACGGCCTCGTGCTGCGCGCGGCGAAGGCATGGGCGGCCGAGAACAAGCGGCGTCTCGCCGAGGATGAGAACTCGACGCTGCTCGAGCCGATCGGACTCCACGAGTGCCGCCACTCGTGCGCCTCGATCTTCATCGCCGCCGGGGTGAACGCAAAGGCGCTCTCGACGTATCTCGGGCATGCGTCGATCACGATCACGCTCGATCGGTACGGGCACCTCTTCCCCGGGAACGAGGGCGAGGCGGTCGCGCTCGTCGACGCGTACCTCGAGCGCACGACTGCGGGACAGTCTGTGGGACAGTGAGGGCCATTCTTGCGCGGGTCTTGAGCGGTCTTGAGCGGGAAATCGGTCTCCCTACGGAACGAACCCGGCGCCGCTCAAACCAGCATGGTTGAGCCGTAGATGGCTCAATCAAAGCGGCGGGGGTGGGATTCGAACCCACGAACGAGTTGCCCCGTCAACGGTTTTCAAGACCGCCCCGTTCGACCGCTCCGGCACCCCGCCGTCGGGGTCTTCTAACAGAAGTCTCGGGCGCATCCGCGCCGGCTCAGCCTGGGCGCCACACCGGGCCGCCGTTCTGGCCCGGGCCCGACGTGAGGCTCCTCTCCTCGCTGCCGCTCGCGCTTGCGACGTAGACGTCCGCCCGCCTGCCGACCAGGCGCACGAACGCGAGCTGCTCACCGTCCGGCGACCACACCGGGGTGAGACTCGAGCCCGGGCCGTCGGTCACACGGACGAGGTCGTTGCCGTCGGGACTGACGACGTACACGTCTCCACGCTGCGAACCCGCGCCGGCGAGGAGCATGAACGCGAGGCGCCGCCCGTTCGGCGACCAGGCCGGGGCGTCGATGCGGCCGGGCGGAGCCGGCACCTCCCTCTGGCCGCTGCCGTCACGCCGCGCCACGTACAGCCGCCAGCGCGACCGGGCCGAGGCGCCGCGACTGATGAACGCAAGCTCGGCTCCGTCCGGTGAAACCGCCGGCTCGCCGTCGCCGCCCGCGTTCGCCGTCACCCTCCGCTCGGCGCCGCCGACGGCCGGCACCGCGTAGATCGCGTACCTCCCGCCGGTGCTGTCGCGGGCGCTCGAGTAGAGCACCTCGGCGCTGTCGGGAGACCACGTCGGGAAGAGGCTGTCGGCGCGCCCCGGGCCGGTCAGCGTGCTGAAGCCGCTGCCGTCCGCGTTCAGCCCACAGATCTCCGTCACCGGCGCCGGGTCCGCGGTCGTGCACTCGGCGGCGATCCTGGCGCCGTCCGGAGACCACACCGGCGCCGTCTCGTTGATCGCCGGCGACCGCGTGAGCCGCTTCTGTCCGGTGCCGTCGGCGTTCATCACGTACAGCTCGGCATTCCCGTCGCGCAGGCTCACGAACACGAGCTTCGCTCCGTCGGGCGACCACGACGGTTGGCCGTCGTTCGCGAGGGTGCTCGTCAGGTTCTCGAGCCCGGTTCCGTCGGCGCGCACGAGGTAGACCTCGGCGTTCCCGTCGCGGGTGCTCGCGAACGCGATCGTGCCCGGGATGGCCGAGTCGTCACCCGCGACGAGGATCGCGACGCCTGCAACGGCCAGGACCGCGGCGGCTCCCGCCAGCAGCCGGATCGGCCAGCGCCGGAGCACGCCGCGCCGCGCTACGCCGTCACGCGCGCCGGTGCGCCGAAGGCGTGGAGCGCCTCCGGCACGTCGCCGCCGAAGTTCTCCAGCACCGCCAGCAGCCAGCGGTCGGTGACCGCGGTGCCGTTCAGCGTGTGCGGCGCCTCGAGCTGCTTCTCGCCTGTGCGATAGCGGATGCCCAGGCGGCGGGCCTGGAAGTCGGTCGTGTTCGAGGTCGACGTGATCTCGCGGTAGCGCTGCTGCGACGGGAACCAGGCCTCGATGTCGTACTTCTTCGACGCCGACGCGCCCAGGTCGCCGGCGGCGACGTTGACGACGCGGTACGGCAGGCCGAGCTCCTGCACCAGCTCCTCCTCGATCGCGAGCAGCCGCTCGTGCTCGTCTCTCGACGCGCTCCGGGGCGCAGTAGGCGAAGAGCTCGACCTTGTTGAACTGGTGCACGCGGAACATCCCGCGCGTGTCCTTGCCGGCCGCGCCGGACTCGCGTCGGAAGCACGGTCGAGAAGGCGGCGTAGTGCAGCGGCAGGTCCTCCAGGATCTCGGTCATGTGCAGGCCGGCGAGCGCGACCTCCGAGGTGCCGGTGAGGTAGAGCTCGTCCGCCTCGAGCGCGTAGATGTTCGTACGGTCGGTCGGGAAGAAGCCGGTGCCGTACATCGCCTCCTCGCGCACGAGCACCGGCGGCAGCACCGGCACGTGCCCGTGGGCGGCCGCGCGGTCGAGCGCGAAGCGGTAGAGCGCGAACGCGACGAGCGCCGTGTCGCCGACGAGGTAGCCGAAGCGCGAGCCGGAGAGGCGCGCAGCGCGCTCGAGCTCGAAGCGGCCGACCTCGGTGTGCTCCGGCCCTTCGGGCGCGGGGTCGCCGACGCGGCGGAGCTCCTCTGCGTCCTCCTCGGAGTCGCCGTCGGGGGCCGAGGGATCGGGCGGATTCGGCACCTGCTCGAGCAGCGCGTCCCGCTCGGCCTCGGCGGTCGCCAGCTCCGCCTCGAGCGCGCGCAGCTCGTCCTTCACCGCGTGCAGCTCCTCGAGCTGCTCCGGCGTCGGCTTGCCCTTGAGCTTCTGCCGGCCCCGCAGCTCGTCGACCTGCGGGAGCAGGGCGAGCCAGCGACTCGTCGGCGGCGAGCAGCGCGTCGAACGTCTCGGCCGCGCCCTTGCGGGCGAGCGCGGCGCGGAACGGCGGCCGGGTCGGCGCGGGCGGCGCGGAGGTCGATCACGCCCGTGAATCTACAAGCGCCTCGAGAACCGACGCGACGCCCTGCTCGGCGGCCGGCGGGCAGATCCAGTCGGCAATCTCCTTCACCCGCTCGTGCGCGTTCTCGACCGCGACGCCGTAGCCGGCCCATTCGATCAGCTCGACGTCGTTCTCGCCGTCGCCGAAGGCGATCGTCCGCTCCGGCGTGAACCCGAGGTGGTCGGCGAGGAAGCCGAGCCCGGAGGCCTTGGTGACGCCGGCGGTCGCGAGCTCGAGGAAGTACGGCAGCGACTTCGTGACGTGGAGGCGCCCGGCGAAACGGTCGCGCAGCGCGGACGCCGAGCTCGTCGAGCGCGCCCGGCTCGCCGACGCAGACGAGCTTCGTCGGCTCCGCCGTGAGCCACGAGGCGAGGTCGCCGACCGCGTGGATCTGGAGCCCCTGGAAGCCGGCGTAGGCCTCGGCCTCGGGCGTGACGCGCGCGACGTACAGCTCGTCGTCGACGTAGAGGTTCGGCTCGTACCCTGCTGCGCCGACCGCGACCAGGGCCTCCCGCGCAAGCTCGACCTCGATCGGCACATGCCGCAGCCAGCGGCCGTCCGCGGTCGGCGACGACGGCGCCCTGGTAGCAGACGATCGGCTCGTCGAGCGCAGCCGGCTCGAGCACGCGGCGCGCCGACTGCACCATCCGGCCGGTGACGACGATCACCTTCAGCCCGGCCGCGCGCGCCGCTGCGAGGGCGCGCAGCGTGCGCGGGATCGAGCGCACCTTCCCACATGAGCGTGTGGTCGAGGTCGGTCGCGACGACGTCGGCGTCGCGGGGGAAGCCTTCCGGGAGCTCGATCAGCCGCTTGTGGCCTGGACGACGTAGGCGGCGACGTCCGCGATCTGCTGCGGCGTGAGCTGGCTCTCGAACGACTGCATCACGCCCTTCCCGTTGACGACGCGGTCGACGACGAGCCCCAGAGACGGCTTCTTCTCGTCGAGGTTCGGCCCGATCGTCCCGGACGTGCCCGCGTCGCTCAGCGTGTGGCAGCTGCCGCAGCCACTGGACATGAAGACGTCCTTGCCGGCGACCGGGTCGCCGTTCACGTACTCCGGCGGCACTGTCTCGGCCGGCGCGACGGGCACCTGTCCGACCACCGTGTCGGGCGTCGCCGTCGTGATCTCGCCACCCGGAACGGAGCACGAGGCGCCGAGGACCGCGAGCAACGCAAGCAGGACGAGTCGGCGCACGGCCGCGGAGTCTAGCCGCAGACGACGGGTACCATGCCCTCATGAAACGTCGCTCCTATGGCCGTGACGCTGGCCTCACGGCCCGCATGCTCTTGACCACCGGGATGCTCGGCCTGCTGTACGTCATCTTCGCGGTCGTCCTCTTCAACATCCTCGGGCGTCGGGCTCGCACCGATGCTCCTGATCGTCGTCGGGCTCGCGTTCTTCCAGTACTACACCTCGGACAAGCTCGCCCTCAAGGCCTCCGGCGCGAAGGTCGTCAGCCGCGAGGAGGCGCCCGCGCTGCACGACATGGTCGAGCAGGCTGTGCGCGATGGCAGACCTGCCGAAGCCGAAGGTGGCGATCATGGACACGCCGATCCCGAACGCGTTCGCGACGGGCCGCTCGCCCAAGCACGCGGCGGTCGCCGTGACCACCGGTCTCTGGAACCGGCTCGAGCCGGCCGAGATCGAGGGTGTGCTCGCCCACGAGCTCTCGCACATCGCGAATCGCGACGTGCTGATCATGACCGTCGCCAGCTTCTTCGCGATGGTGGCTGCGATGCTCACGCGCTTCGGCATGTACGCCGGCATGTTCGGCGGCGGCCGGCAACCGCGACAACGGTCCGCCGGTCTGGCTGATCATGATGGTCGTCTCGATCGTCGTCTACGCGCTCAGCTTCATCCTGATCCGGACGATCTCGCGCTACCGCGAGTTCGCAGCAGATCGCGGCGCGGCGATCATCACCGGCGCACCCGAGCAGCTGATGAGCGCGCTGCAGAAGATCTCGTCGCAGATGACGCTGATCCCGCAGCAGGACCTGCGCGAGGTCGAGGGCCTGAACGCCTTCTTCATCATCCCGGCGAAGGCGAAGGTCGTTGCCGGCGAGCTGTTCGCGTCCCACCCGCCGATCGAGAAGCGCCTCGCGGCGCTCGCCGAGATCGCGCGGCAGATGGGCCGCCCGGTCGCCTAGCGGCGAGCCCGGTTGGGTCTCCGCGACATCCTCTCCGGGCGCAAGAAGCTCTCGGAGCCGCGCGAGGATCGGCTCTTCGCCCTCTCGACGGCGCGGATCACGATGCAGGCGGAGCTGGGCCTGAAGCCGGCCGGGGTCGGCCGCCGTCACCTACAAGCCGCTCTCCTCGGGCGACTTCGACCGCGTGGACGACGACGTCGAGACCCTCCTCCGGGCGGCCGCCCGCTCCGCGGGCTCGCAGGTCGAGCGCAAGACAGACAAGTACTCCTACGAGTGGGTGATCGTCCGGGACCGCGACTTCGAGGATCTCGTCACCGCGGTGCACCTGGTCGCCTCGGAGCTGAAGGCGCAGGGATTCGGTGCGCAGCTGCTCGCGGCGCCGTTTCGCTTCGAGGGCAGCGGGAAACATCCCGTCTACTGGATCTACGGCTTCAAGCGCGGCGCGTTCTGGCCCTTCATCCCGACCGGCGAGGAGCAGAAGCGCGACAACGCGACGGAGCTGGAACTGAAGGCGAAGCTGGAGAAAGAGCTTCCGATCGAGGAGGATCTCACCCGGTGGCTTGGTCTCTTTGACGCTCCGATCTGACCCGTACGGCGCGGCGGCAGGCGTCTGCCACCGCCTCGCGCCTCCTTGAGCGACGCCCGGCAGGAGCATGGCGGCGGGGAAGCGGCCCCTGCCCGCCGGAAGACGATCCTCCTGCCCGGCAGCGACAAGGCCCTCCGAAGCTTCATCGCGGCCGAGTGCCCGGTGCCGGTCGACGTCGTCTCGAACCCGGCGGCGCCGCTCTCCGAGTTCGACCTGGCGGTGCTCGTCGTCGAGTCGGTCGAGCCTCCGCTCCGGGCGGCGGTGACCCGGGTTCTCACCGACGGCGTCGCGTACGTGGTACTCGTGCGGCGCGACGTCTGGAGCGCGGCGAGCAGCGCGGTGCGCAAGCTGCTGGACGAGGTGCAGCGCGATCCGCGCCGGAAGCTGATCCGCTTCTGGCACGACCGTGACGACCTCGAGCGGACGCTGAGGGACGAGGTGTTCACGCTCGACGACGCCGCGCTCGTGTCCCTGACCCTCCGCGACGGCGCCTTCGTCGATGTCGGTTCGACCTTCGAGCAAACGTGGAAGATCGAGAACACGGGCTTCTGCATCTGGGAGGGCCGGTCGCTGCAAGAGCTCGCGAGCGAGCACGCGCGGCCCGAACGGCGGCTCGTGCCGATCCCGCGCACCGAGCCCGGCGCAAGTGTCGACGTCTCTGTCCGCTTCACGGCACCCGACGAGCCGGTGAGCTGCCGCTCGGTCTGGCAGATGGTCGACGCCGACGGGCGCAACATGTTCCCGTGGGCGCCCGGGATGCGCTGCCAGGTGCTGGCGGTCTACTGAGCCCTACGCCGAGACAGGCAGATCGGGGATCAGGCCCTCGCCCTCGACCAGCTCGCGCGCCTCGCCGAGCGTGAGGTCACCGGGCGGCACGACCGCATCCGAAGGCGTCAGGTCGGCGTCGTCGAGCCGGGTGCCGGCGCTGCGAACGGCTGCCGCGAGCCGCGTGAGGGCATCGCTCATCGCCGCCTGGTCGCGAGCCTCGAACGCCCGGCCCACCTCGTCGTCGAGCTCGTTCAGGCGAATCGCGAGCTCGTCGTCGACGCGCCACCGGCCCTCGCCCATCAGGCGGATGATCACGACTCGAGCTCCTGCTTCTCCTCACCTGCCCC
The DNA here is from genome assembly GCA_963797465.1 of uncultured Actinomycetota bacterium. Classification (GTDB taxonomy): domain Bacteria; phylum Actinomycetota; class Thermoleophilia; order Gaiellales; family Gaiellaceae; genus PALSA-600. Next base: position 948,199 of record CAWCPD010000001.1, read on the forward strand.
GAGCTCGGCCTTCATCTTCGCGAGCTCGTCGTCGACCTGACCGCCTTGCGAGATCGCCGCAAGCTCGCGGTCGATGTCGTCGCCCTGGGAGGTGAAGTCCTCGAGCGCGCCGGACGCCGTCAGCTCCTCGATCGCGCCGGCGCGGGCCTGCATCTGCTCCGTCTTGTCCTTCGCGCGCTGGATCGCGAGCCCCACATCGGCCATCTCCTCGCCGATCCCGGTCGCGGCCTCGCCGATCCGGACCTGCGCCTCGGCGGCCGAGTACTGCGCCTTGATCACTTCCTTCTGCGTCCGGAAGGACTCGACCTTCGCCTGGAGCGCCTTCTCGCCCTCGATCAGCTTCTCCTGCTGCGCCTCGAGCTGCTGGCCCTGTTGCATCAGGTCCTCGAGCTGACCCTGGAGCGCTGCCTTGCGCACGAGCGCCTCGCGCGCAAGGTCCTCGCGACCGGCCTTGAGCGCGTCGCGCGCCTGGCCGTCGAGCTTCTCTGACTGCTGCTGCATCGAGGTGTACTGCAGCTCCAGCCGCTTCTTCGCGGTGGTCACGTCGGCGATCCCGCGCTTGACGTTCTGGAGCTGCCGGAGCTGCTCCTCGTAGGAGTAGTCGAGCGTCTCGGCCGGGTCCTCGGCGCGGTCGAGAAGCTTCGACCACTTCGCCTTGACGATCGTCATCGTGCGTCCCATGAGGCCTGGCATATGTCTCCCCCAGTACGAGTTGGCGGACGGTAGCCTACCGCCCGTGCTGATCAAGAGAAGCATGCATCCCCGCTACCTCTCGAACGCCTACGTCGTCGCCGACAAGCGCGGCGGCACCGCTCTCTTCGTCGACTCAGGTGCGCCGCTGACGCCGCTTCTCACGTTCGTCAGCCAGCAGGGCTGCACCCCGCAGCCGTCCTGCGGACCCACTCGCACGCCGATCACGTGCTCCACGAGGAGGAGATCGGCCTGCCCGTCGTCAACAGCTCGTTCGAGATCGGCGGCCTCAAGATCGAGGCCATCCCGACGCCCGGCCACTCCGCCGACATGGTCTGCTTCGTCGTCAGCGACGAGATCGGCGAGGAGTACGTCTTCTCCGGCGACACGCTCTTCAAGAACTCGATCGGCGGCGGCAACTTCGAGCAGATCAAGAGCGCGGTGATGGACGTGTTCATGGAGATGCCGAAGACCCGGCTTCTGATGCCGGGCCACACCGACCTGAGCACGATCGCCGCCGAGTGGGCGAGCAACCCGTTCATCCGCGTCTGGCGCGGCGAGGACCCCGAGGGCACCGAGGCCGTCAAGGTCGGCGGCCGCGACGCGACGCTCGTCGTCTGGAGCGACGACTACGACGGCAACGGCAAGGCGTGGGTGCGCTTCGCCGACGGCGAGGACGCGATCGTCGGCGGCTCGTCGGTCGTGCGCGGCGAAGCTGCCTGAGGCGCCACCCGTCCGAAAAGGACAGTAGGTTGGACGGCGATGCGACTGATCGTCGCCCGCTGCGAAGTCACCTACACCGGCCGCCTGACCGCGTACCTGCCGGAGTCGACCCGCCTGCTCATGGTGAAGGCCGACGGCTCGGTGCTCGTCCACGCCGACGCAGGCGGCTACAAGCCCCTGAACTGGATGACCCCGCCTACGGTGATCGACGACGGTGGTGACGTCCTCGTCGTCCGCAAGCGTGCCGGTCGCAGCGAGGACCGGCTCGAGATCCGGCTCCTCGAGGTGCTCTCCGACGTCGAGCACGAGATGGGCGAGGCCGCCGCGCTCGAGAAGGACGGCGTCGAGCGCGACCTGCAGGAGGCGCTCGCGGCCAGCCCTGGGTCGCTCGAGGACGGCCTGCGCCTGGAGCGCCGCGAATGGTCGACCGACGTCGGCCCCGTCGACCTGATGTGCCGCGACGGCGAGGGCGAGTGGGTGGCCGTCGAGATCAAGCGCGTCGCCACGATCGACGCCGTCGAGCAGCTGACCCGCTATCTCGGCCGCATCCGGCTCGACCCGGCCAGAGCCGAGTGCCGGGGCATCCTGGCCGCGCAGCAGGTCAAGCCGCAGGCCGCGACGCTCGCCGAATCCCGCGGCATCCGCTGCGTCGAGGTCGACCTGGCCGTGCTGCGCGGCGAGCGCGAGCCGGACCTGACGCTCTTCGCCCTCTGAGTCGTCGTCTGCGACGCCGAACCGTTCCCGCGCATGAGGCGAGCACAGCCGCGAGCGCGACCCCAGCGAGCACCTCGACAAGGCGGAGGCGAGGCAAGCGGGACATGCGCATGACGTACCCACCGAGCTCGATCGCAACGGCCAAGACGGCACGGCCCGTCCGGCCTCAGGAACCCGAGACGGCATCCGCGTGTAGACAGCATCCAATTCCGGCGCATCGATCGCTACACTTGGCGGCTCCCGGGGCTATAGCTCAGCTGGGAGAGCGCCTGGATCGCACCCAGGAGGTCGGCGGTTCGAGCCCGCCTAGCTCCATCGGAAGTCCTGCATGCGCGGGACTTCTGGTAAGCGTTCAGGTGTTCCGCGAGGTCAGGCGAGTGCTGGGATGGGGTCGCCTCGGCTGTTGGCGTGGAAGACCTCGGTGAGGTAGGCGAAGAGCGAGCGCTTCTGGAGGCGGCAGGTGAGTGAGGCCGAGAGCAGCCGCTCGATCGTGTGCTCGCCGTGCTCGGATTGGCTGCCGAGCGAGAGCTTGCGATAGATGACGGCGCCGCGTAGGCCGCGTTCGGCGTGGTTGTTGGTCGGCTCGACTCCGTCGGTGTCGGTGAAGGTCCAGAGCGCGGGCCAGCGGTTGAGGAGGTTTCTGGCAAACGCGCGGTGGTACTTGGTGCGCGGGCTCTTCCGTGTCGCGTGTTCGAGCATCGCGTGGAGCCTCGCTTGCAGCGGCGCCGTCCGGGCTTGGAGACGAGCCCGGTCTCGATCGTGCTGGTAGGCGTCCCAGGCGTTGAAGAGGTCGTGGGCGATCTGGAGGCCGTCGAGGCCGAACCGCTGCTGCTCGCCCATACCCTCGCTGTGGGCGGTGAAGTCTCTGAGCAGGTGGGCCCAACACAGTTGTCGTTGGCTGGGATCGAGGTAGTCGTAGCCGCGCCAGCGGTCCGAGCAGACGATGCCGGCGAACCGCTCGCCGAGCAGCAGCCTTGCCTCAGAGCCGTGACGGCCGGCCGCGATCCGGAACACCGCGGTCTCGCTCGTCAGCGCGCTCCACAGCGTCCGGCGCCGACCAGCGGTCCGCCAGCCGGTCTCGTCGATGTTGACGACCGAGGCTGCTTTGAGCTGCTGCTCGAGCCGGGTGTGCGGAGCGGCGAGCGCCGCACCGGCCCGCTGGATGATCGCGTCGACCGACCCGGTCGCCAGCTCGACCCCGAACAGCTCCCGCGCGAGCTCAGTCGTGTCGCGGCGGGAGACACGGTTGCGGACCGCGACGGTCACGACCGCTGCCTGCAGCCGCGGCCCGAACGCCGACCGTGGCACCTCACGGGGAAGCTCGGCCCGTGTCCGGGTGGCGCACCCGGGGCAGCACACACCGTGCAGCCGGTGCTCGGTCACGCGCACCGCGGTCGGCGGCAACTCCGCGACCTGGTGCCGCCACGGCTCCGCCGCGTCCACCAGGTCCGGCGCGCCGAACACGTGCGCGCACGACCGGCACCGCTCGGGCCAATGCTCGACCACCTCGTCGACCTGCTCGGGCGGAAGCAACCGTCGGTGCTTGCCCTCATGCCCGGGCTGACCGCCCCTCCCACGACCCGAACCCTTCCCGCCCGCACGCGGCGGCGCCGACGGAGGATCCTGCGACGGCGGCAGCGACGAGTTCCGTGAACTCCGATTCAGCCGCCGCTCAAGCTCAGCCACTCGAGCCTCGAGCCGCCCGTTCGCCTCGACCAGCTCGCCCACCCGCAACAACAGCAAGATCGCCATCTCGCGCTCACCATCAAGGATCGCCTCCGCCTCAACCCGCTCCACACCACAAGATTCGCCGTCTGGACCGAGGACCCTCTATGAGGGTGAACGCTTACGACTTCTGTTCTCTGGTTGGGCGACGGATTGCGCTAGGTCGCTTTTCGTCACTTTTCGCATCGGCTGCGCCTGCGTGGCGCGACCGGTGTGAAACGAGTGCTGCGGCGGCCCCGAGCCGGGTCGGGGTGGCGCCGTCGTGGTGGCTCGCTGCAGCCTGAGTCGCCGAGGTAGGCGCGCAGCACGTTCGCGAACTCGCTGCGGCCTATCTGCTTGCGCACTTCAGCTGTGTGGGCGGCTTGTTCGAAGAGGTGGGTGTAGGTATCGAGGGTGATGCTCGTGCTCGCGTGGCCGAGGATACGGCTGACCTGGGCGACGTCGAGCCGGAGGTCGACGATCAGGTGGCTTGCGAAGGTGTGGCGCAGGTCGTGGAAGCGAAGCCGCCGCTCTCCCGCGACGTTGATTCCGGCCCGTTCCGCAGCTCGCGCCAACGCCCGCACCTCGACGTTGCGGTGGCCGAGTGGCGTCCCGAGGCTTGTCGCGAACACGTAGTCGCACTCAGCAGCGAAGCGCCCTGCCCGCTTGTGGCCGTGAAGCAGCACGGCGAGTTGAGGCGCAAGCGGAATCTCCCGCACTGCGGCAGCGGTCTTCGGCGGGACTGTGCGTGCCGGGCTGCCGATCCGCGCCCGCGAGAGCTGGTGGCGAACATGGATGACGCCGGCTGGGAAATCGACGTCGCGCCACGTCAGGCCGAGCAACTCGGAGAGCCGCACGCCGGTATAGGCGGCGGTTGCGAGTAACTGCCGGTAGCGCTCGGGCAGGCGGCCAGCAGGCGAGCGAGCTCGGAGCGGCCGAGCACTCGACACTGCGCGCGGACGGCCGCGGGCGGTCGCTCGGCTCGAGCCGCCGCAATGGATTGTCGGCGATATACCCGCGCCGGAGAGCGAACCGTAGAACGCAGCCGAGTGGTACGAGCGCACCCGCGACCGTCTTCGCGCTCCGACCGCGTGTTTGCAGGTCGATGATCAGGTCAGCGATGTGGTCCGTCGTGATCGACTGCAGATGCCGCCGGCCGAGCGCCGGCAGCAGATGCTTTTCGAGGTGGTAGCGGTAGTTCTCGAGCGTCCGCTCGCGACGCTCGCCCACGGCGACCTTCGCCTCGAACAGCTGCAGCCAGCGCGCCGCGCCTCACCGAAGGTCAGTCGCGGAAACACGGGCAGCTCCCCGCGCCGCGCAGCCTCGGCCAGCAACAGCCGCTGCTCGCGTGCACCTTCCAGTGTCGTTGCCGCGGTCCTCAGCCGTGCTCTCCCGTCGATCACGACTCGAACCGCGTACTTGCCGTTCGGCTGGAGGTAGATCCCGCGCTCCACCCACACACGCTGCCAGCGGCGATCGGGTGTCTCATTCTTGTGTCCCTTCGTTGGACCGGCGGACACCGGCCCGTCATGCTTCCAAACGGACGCGCACAAAGGCCGACACAGCACACTGAGATGCGAAAGGTCGTCTGGTCCAGCTTCTGGATAGCCGACAGCGGAGGCAGCGCCGACAGGCGTGGAGCGTAGAGTCCTCGGCGAGTACGGACGTGTCCGAAAGTGACCTCCAGCGCCGGCTCGATCAGGCCTCTCGCGAGGTCGAGCGTTTGCGTGCCGAGAACGAGCGCCTGCGGACGCTGCTGGGTCTCTCGCAACGCTTGCCATCGATCCATACGGCGGCAGAAATCAACGGCCGCGTACCGGCACCAGCAGCCGACGCCTCGTTCACGGAACATCCTCGCGGGCCGAAAAAGTCGAACTGATCCGAAACCTCTTTCGTGGCCGTGAGGATGTTGCGCGCTTCGCTGGGAGAGCGCACGCACCGGCAAGACCGGCTACGCGCCAGCGTAACCGGCGGATGGACTGGAGCTCGTGGCAGGCCCGAAGACGTATCTGCCGATGAGCAACGAGGCGATCGAGCGCCATCTGCGCGGACGGGAGTCGATCGGCGTCTACCCGCTGCTCGAGGACGACACGTGCTGGTTCCTCGCCTGCGACCTGGACGGCACGACGTGGCGCCTCGATGCGCTCGCGCTGCTCGAGGCATGCGATGAGTACGGAGTGCCGGCGGCGCTGGAACGAAGCCGCTCGGGAGCGGGCGGCCACGTCTGGGTCTTCTTCGCCGCTCCGGTCGCGGCCTCGGCCGCCCGCCAGCTCGGCGCCCTGCTGCTCCGCGCGGCGATGAGCCGGCGGGGGGAGCTCGACCTCGCAAGCTACGACCGGCTCTTCCCCAACCAGGACTTCCTGCCCGCGAAGGGGTTCGGCAACCTGATCGCGCTTCCGCTGCAGGGCCGCTGCCGCGCTGCCGGCACGAGCGTCTTTCTCGATCCCGCGACGCTCGAGCCGTGGCCAGACCAGTGGGCGTTCCTCAACTCGCTCGAACAGCTCGCGCCCGAGCAGCTCGAGCGTCTCCTGAGCGAGCACGAGGAGATCGCGGTAGGCGCGGCAGCGCTCTCGCCGCAAAGGACGCTGCTGCGGGACGAGCGTCTGCCGACGGAGATCCGGTGCACGATCGGCGCCGACCTCGCGATCGCCCGAGCCGACCTGCCGCCGTCGCTGCTGACCGAGCTCAAACACCTGGCCTCGCTGCACAACCCGCTGTTCTACGAGCGGCAGCGGCTGCGGCTCTCGACCCACCAGACGCCGCGGCTGATTCGCTGCTACGAGGAGGACCTGACCGACCTCCATCTTCCGCGCGGCCTGCTCCCGCAGCTCGAGGATGCGGTCGCGAGCGCGGGTAGCCGGCTCGTCACCAACGACCGGCGACCAACCCACACGCGGCTGCCGCTCGAGTTTCGCGGCGAGCTGACGCCGCTGCAAGCGAGCGCGGCCGCCGCGATGCTCACGCACGACGACGGCGTTTTGGTCGCGCCGCCCGGAACGGGCAAGACGGTGATCGCCTGCGCGCTGATCGCGGAGCGGAAGCTTCCGACGCTGGTCCTCGCCCACAGCAAGCCGCTGCTCGAGCAGTGGCGGGCGCAGCTTCAGGCGCTGCTCGGCCTCCCGTCGAAGCAGATCGGCCAGAGAGGCGGCGGCAGGCGCAAGCTGACCGGGGTCGTCGACCTCGCGATGATCCAGAGCCTCAAAGCGATCGACGATCTCGACGCGTTCTTCGGCGGCTATGGCCTGGTCGTGGTCGACGAGTGCCACCACCTGCCGGCTGTTCTCGTTCGAGTCGTACGTCCGGCAGGCGCCGGTCCGCCACTTCCTCGGCCTGACCGCAACCCCGTACCGAAGAGACGGGCTGCAGGAGATCATCACCATGCAGTGCGGGCCGATCCGCCATCGGATCGCGAGCAGCGAAGGCCCCGCCGGCGATCTCACGCTCGAGCTCAGAGTGCGCGAGACCGACCTCGCGATCGCAACGGCAAGCGAGACGCCGATCCAGGAAGTGTTCCGACTCCTCGTCGAAAACGAGGCCCGCACGGCGCTCGTCTGCGACGACGTGATCGAAGCGCTCAACGAGGGACGACGCTGCCTCGTTCTCAGCCAATGGACGGAGCACTGCCATTCGCTCGCCGACGGGCTTCGCGCCCGAGGCGTCTCACCGCTTGTTCTCGAAGGGAGCCTGGGCAAGCGCGCCCGCGCCGCGATCATCCAGCAGATCGAGACCAGCCCGCCCGGGGAGCAACTCGTGATCGTCGCGACGGGTCAGTACCTCGGCGAAGGGTTCGACTCCCCACGACTCGACACCCTCTTCCTCGCGTTCCCCGTCTCGTTCAAAGGCCGCCTCGTTCAATACACCGGCCGACTCATGCGCGCCGAAGAAGGCAAGACAACCGTCCGCGTCTACGACTACGCCGACCGCCGCGTGCCAGTGCTACGCGCGATGCACACACGAAGGCTCACCACCTACAAGTCGCTCGGATTCGCCCGCGAGAAACCAGTCGCCTCGTCCCCAGCTCCCGGTTCCTATACTTGGTCCATGACCGTCACGGTTGATCTTCCCAAAGACGTGCTCGCTCGCCTCGAGGCCGAGGCGGCAAGGCGTGGAGTCAGCATCGACCTGGTGATTGCAGAACTCACCAGGGCACTGCCGGCCGAGGCTCTGCCTGCGAAGCAGACCCTCTCGTTCATCGGGCTCGGCTCGTCCAGTTCCGGCCGATATGCGCGCGACGCCGATGAGCTTCTCGCCGATGGCTTCGGCCGAAGCTAGCGCTTGCTCGTCGTCGACACGAGTGTCCTTCTCGCGGCTGCCGACAACGCCGACCCAGATCACAACCGGTGCGTCCAGGCGATCGACGGTGCGAGCCCGCTCGTAACGACAGCCCTCGTCATCGCCGAAACCGCCTACCTGATCGGCCGACAGATCGGTGCAACCGCGGAAGCGGGATTCTTCCGCGCCGTAGCCGCAGGTGAACTCCAGATCGAAACGATTACGCCCGCCGACGCTGGACGGATCGCCGAATTGATCGAGACGTACGCCGATCTGGGCCTCGGTGGCACCGACGCCAGCCTGGTAGCCGTAGCCGAGCGCTTCGGGGCCACCCGGATCGCCACGCTCGACCGGCGCCACTTCGGCGTCGTGCGTCCAAACCACACCGCAGCCTTCGAGCTGATCCCATGACCAGACCGGCGCCGCGCTTGGACCACCACGGCGTTCGCGCGGCCACGAAGCGTTCGGCGAGCACGCGTGGTCACAATGGTCACGCTCACCGCTCGCTCAGGTGCGCAGCCGTTCCGATGCTCTGACCCGAATCCCCGCAACAGACGCATATAGCGAACCGACACGGACACCCACGAACGCTCGCCGCTGCATCGCACCCAGGAGGTCGGCGGTTCGAGCCCGCCTAGCTCCACCAATTCGTGCTTACTCAAACCGCGGGGTCCCTTGGGGCCTCGCGGTTTTTCTCTGGCCGCCAGGGACGGGGGACGACCGGATGGATGGATGGATGGATGGATGGATGGATGGATGCAGCGGCCGTATGGTTCGCCAGCAAGACAAGTGCGGGGAGACCACGATCCGCCCTCCCAGAAGACTGCGGCGGGTAACGCGGATGTCCGAGGGCACGTCACCAATCGTTTTGGTGATAGCAACCCGTCCCCTCGGGGACGGACGTCCCGGAAGCCGCTTCGCGCAAACTCGATGAGCTAACGGCGAAGAACCAGGAAACGGGGCGGGATGGTCGCGGCGAGGGCGACACGGGTCGCGGCGCCTCGTGGTGTCTAGCCGACGACCTGGTAGCCGCGCTCGGCAAGCTCGATGGTGAGGGTCTTGCGCGGGGTCTGTCCGAGCGGAACATAGACCGTGATGCGACCGAATCGAGCGTCAGTGATCGACCACTGGGTCACGGTCGTTACGGGAACATCGAGTCCCGGTCGAGGCGCGAGGCGCACGACCTTCGGGTCGGCAGGAACAGTCTTAGGAGTCGGGTCTGGAAACGGGAGTGCTGGCACGACGTGGAGGCTGGATCGTGCGGGCGACGGCGAACGTCCGAGCTGATCCTTCGCGATTGCATAGGCCATGATCGCGCCGGTGGCAAGTACTGCCAGTAGGAGAATTCGGAGGATTCGGAACTGAGGCGCGCGCGATCCGTTGGCGGGCTGTCGCGGAGAGAAACCGGCGCGGTCGTTCGGAAACCGGTCCTTCGGTCTGTCCCAGAACCAGTCGCGGTCTTGAACGCCCATCGAGTACATCTTCGGCGCCAACGGCGCCGTTCTGAAGGGACCGAACGCGGCAGGGAGAATGGACGTCGCTGCGCAGGGGCTTCGGCGCGCCCAAAGACTTCGAGGTCATCCCGGCATCCCACGTGGAACAGGCCGGGCTGGAGAGCCGAACCGAGAATCTCGGCGCCGCGAGAGCGTTCACCGTCGCGGCGATCAGCTCACGCGAGGTCGCCGCCGTCTTCGAGGAACAAGCGGAGATACACACGACGCCGACGAGGTGGCCTGGCCGGGAGTCGTGGCCCGTGCGGGCTGGCATTACGGCGCGCATTCCGCGGCCGCAGCCGCAGCAGGTCGTCGGCCGGCCAATAGACACTGCGACCCGCCCCTGGGGGATCGCGACGCCGCACCACTACCCTCCGCTGGCCCGCGCCGCCTCGAGCATGCCCAGAGTGGGCTCTGAGGAGGTATCCGGTCAGGCCGGGTGGCGATGTCACGCCTGCCGCGGTCGAGGGTGTCCCCGGCTCTCATCAGCGCACCCGGCCCACGGCCAAGCGTACGCCCACCCCATCGCGTTGCCTAGCTGCCCGTTCGAGCAGTCTTTCGGCTCGCGAAACACAGAACCCGGCACACAGAAGCAACGGAACCCAGGATTCAAGCACGGCCAAAGGTCGCGGAGCGGGCGCGAACCCTCCTGGGCGGGCTCGAGCCTGTCAGGTGTACGTAAGGTCGAGCAAGCGAGGGAGCTTGAGTCACGCAACTCGATTTACCGGTTGGTCGTGTCTCCGCGCGCGTCTGAGCCGCGTACTTCCAGCGTCTCGAAACGCTCGTCTGTGAGGAGTTCGTGCATGAGCGCCGTCGAGCCAGCGATGAGAGTCGAGTCGAGATCGATGTCGGTCGCGACGCACCACACGCGATCGTCGGGCCACCAGAGGTTCGGAGAATGCGGATCGAAGCGAGAGCGGCCCTGCGAGTGCATCCACTCGCCGATCTCGCCTACGGCGTCGAGTGGCCCCTCAAGCAAGACGTAGTCGCGGCCCGGAAGCCGAACGCGGTCCCCTTCCAACGCATCGCCACCGAACGGCAGCTCCCACCCAGCTTCCCACTCGCGCTGGATCTCCGCGCGCTGCGCCGCCGGTGTACCCACCAGGACGCCAATCGAGCCGGGCCCTCGGATCCACCCTCCATCCCAGACGCAGAACCAGCACCGCTCCGTCGATCCGGTGTGGCGCGCGAGCACCTCCGACAGTGCGGCGAGGAGATCCGGCAGAAGCTCCCCGACCAGCGGCTCGAAGCCACGCGCGTCGGCGCCGGCCGCCAGAGGCCCGTCTGTTAACGCGACATGCGGATGCATGACCGCTCCCGACCATGACGCTGCCTCGGCCCACGTCGCGCGCTGCTCGTCGGGACCTTCGGCGGGGTGAAGGATCCGCACGTAAGCCTCGAAGCCGCCCGGCACGAGCGAGTCGATCCGCGCTGCGAACGGGCCGAGCCGCGCCGCTATCCAGTCAGCCGCAGCGACCTCGCTCGCCGGACGGATCCGTGTCTTGGCCTCCATGCGGTTTCAGGCTAGTCCAGGTCTTCCGGAAGGCAAGCTGGCGGCCGGATAGATGGGGCGCAGCCGTCTCGAACTGCGCCTTATACGCGAACGTTCGTCACTCACAGGCGAACGTCTGGCTTTACCCGGCAGGCGCCCGCGGTCGACGGCATCGGGAACCAGTTCGAGAGGAGGTCTTCTGCGTCGTCGAGGGGACGATCACGATGCTCCTTGGCGACGCTGCGAGCTTGGTGCTTAGTTGTTGGCGGTCACCTTGGTGACGTAGCCGTTGCCGCCCTCACCCTGGGTCGCGATGTAGTAGACCGCGTCGGGACCGACGAAGATCCGCCCGATCGTCGGTTGTGAGCCGGCCACCTGCACGCGAGCGAGCTCGCGGCCGGTCATCAGGTCGGCGACCACCAGGTACAGGGTGCACCTCGGTTCTTCGGTGTCGCACTCGCGGTCGTCGGTGTAGAGGCGCTTCTGGTCCGAGACGATCGCAGCCCCGGCAGAGACCGCGTAGCGGTCGGTCGCCCACAGCTGCTCAAGGGAGCCGTCCGCCGCGATCTGCCACGCGGCCAGCCGTCCGTTCACAGCGTCGGCAGCCACGACAACCGACGTGTCGAACGGATCGGCCGGAGGAGGCGGGAAGCTCCCGCCTGCAGCATCGGTCGAGGTGGCGTTCACGCTCGACACGCCGGAGGAGGGGTCGGTGGTCGACTGCCAGAACAGCTCGAGCGGCGCGCTGACCCCGACCAGCACCGTGTTGTTGTTGGGGAACACGACCGTGTCGTTGTCGCCGGTGGGAGTCATCGCCACACCCGGTGTCGTGCCGTCGTCGTCGCTGCGGTAGGGCTTCGACCAGCTCGTGTCGAGCGTGAATCCGTCGTCGGTCACGGTGAAACGCAGCGTGTCGGTGTCACCCGGCAGGTAGACGTACTCGGTGCCGTCCTGGAAGACGTCGGTCATGCGGGCGTTCGAGAGCGCGGTCTCGAGCTGGGAGCGGACCTGGAGGCTGTCCACGTCGACAGCCACCAGGAGGCCCAGGCCCTGCTGCGTCGACGTCTTCAGCAGGAGGTTGCCGTCACGGGCCGAGATCTGGAGGGTGTTGTAGATGGTCGACTCGGGCTTCACCGAGTTGCGCGGCAGCTCGAGCGACCGGGTGACCTCGAGGCTCGCCGGGTCGATCTCGAACAGCGTCGCCGTCGCGACAGCGTAGAGCCTGCCGTTCTCGTGCGCGACGATGCTGCCGGGATAGTTCGGAGTGTCGCCCTTCGGGAGCTCGAGCACCTCCTTCTTCATCGTCGCCGGGTCGATCTTGGCGACATACGGGGTGGCCGAGCTGCTGTCCTTGTAGCTCGCATACGCCCTGACCAGCGCAGCCGGACTCATGTCGCGGAGGTCGTTGCCCTGCGCCTTGGTGAACAGGTCGAGCAGATGCGGCGCGCCCCCGAGCACAAACACCGAGTCGTCGTAGGTGACACCGAAGATCGGGGCCGGGCCGAGCTCGACACTCTCGGCCTGAAGGTCGCCGCTCTGCACGTCGTCTGGAAGCCCACCGCTTGCGACCGAGCTCGTGCGCCACGAATCGGCGGTCGGCACCGGCCACGTCGTCTCATACAGATACGCACGAGCAGCATCCCGCCCGCCAGACCCCGACGTCGAGGAACCCGACGAACACCCAACCACGCCCGCCAGAACAGCCCCAAACAGCAGCACAGCCAGCAACGCTCGCACCGCGCTCACCCGACCCGCCATCGCCCAACCCACCTCACGGGTCCTCGCGACCAAGCACACGCCCGAAGGCCTCTAACGCACAACCGCGGAACACCAATCCATCCGCCACAGACCCTACCCGGACTCGCTCAACCCGCCGGGCAGGCCAGCGACCCGGTTACCCAAACCGGGGCCGCCAGTCGAACACCCGAACGAAGGGAGTGGATGAGGGCCGCCGCTCCGCCTATCTCCCGATTGGACGTTTCCGGACAAAGACCGCTGTGACGTTCTTCGCCGGCACGGTTGAGCGATATGGCGACTGGTGGCGAGGGGTGGCGAGGGGTTTCGGTTAGATCGCACCCAGGAGGTCGGCGGTTCGAGCCCGCCTAGCTCCACCTCAGAAAGGCCTGCAAATGCGGGCCTTTCGGTAAGCGTTCACCCTCATAGAGGGTCCTCGGTCCAGACGGCGAATCTTGTGGTGTGGAGCGGGTTGAGGCGGAGGCGATCCTTGATGGTGAGCGCGAGATGGCGATCTTGCTGTTGTTGCGGGTGGGCGAGCTGGTCGAGGCGAACGGGCGGCTCGAGGCTCGAGTGGCTGAGCTTGAGCGGCGGCTGAATCGGAGTTCACGGAACTCGTCGCTGCCGCCGTCGCAGGATCCTCCGTCGGCGCCGCCGCGTGCGGGCGGGAAGGGTTCGGGTCGTGGGAGGGGCGGTCAGCCCGGGCATGAGGGCAAGCACCGACGGTTGCTTCCGCCCGAGCAGGTCGACGAGGTGGTCGAGCATTGGCCCGAGCGGTGCCGGTCGTGCGCGCACGTGTTCGGCGCGCCGGACCTGGTGGACGCGGCGGAGCCGTGGCGGCACCAGGTCGCGGAGTTGCCGCCGACCGCGGTGCGCGTGACCGAGCACCGGCTGCACGGTGTGTGCTGCCCCGGGTGCGCCACCCGGACACGGGCCGAGCTTCCCCGTGAGGTGCCACGGTCGGCGTTCGGGCCGCGGCTGCAGGCAGCGGTCGTGACCGTCGCGGTCCGCAACCGTGTCTCCCGCCGCGACACGACTGAGCTCGCGCGGGAGCTGTTCGGGGTCGAGCTGGCGACCGGGTCGGTCGACGCGATCATCCAGCGGGCCGGTGCGGCGCTCGCCGCTCCGCACACCCGGCTCGAGCAGCAGCTCAAAGCAGCCTCGGTCGTCAACATCGACGAGACCGGCTGGCGGACCGCTGGTCGGCGCCGGACGCTGTGGAGCGCGCTGACGAGCGAGACCGCGGTGTTCCGGATCGCGGCCGGCCGTCACGGCTCTGAGGCAAGGCTGCTGCTCGGCGAGCGGTTCGCCGGCATCGTCTGCTCGGACCGCTGGCGCGGCTACGACTACCTCGATCCCAGCCAACGACAACTGTGTTGGGCCCACCTGCTCAGAGACTTCACCGCCCACAGCGAGGGTATGGGCGAGCAGCAGCGGTTCGGCCTCGACGGCCTCCAGATCGCCCACGACCTCTTCAACGCCTGGGACGCCTACCAGCACGATCGAGACCGGGCTCGTCTCCAAGCCCGGACGGCGCCGCTGCAAGCGAGGCTCCACGCGATGCTCGAACACGCGACACGGAAGAGCCCGCGCACCAAGTACCACCGCGCGTTTGCCAGAAACCTCCTCAACCGCTGGCCCGCGCTCTGGACCTTCACCGACACCGACGGAGTCGAGCCGACCAACAACCACGCCGAACGCGGCCTACGCGGCGCCGTCATCTATCGCAAGCTCTCGCTCGGCAGCCAATCCGAGCACGGCGAGCACACGATCGAGCGGCTGCTCTCGGCCTCACTCACCTGCCGCCTCCAGAAGCGCTCGCTCTTCGCCTACCTCACCGAGGTCTTCCACGCCAACAGCCGAGGCGACCCCATCCCAGCACTCGCCTGACCTCGCGGAACACCTGAACGCTTACGCCTTTCGTTCTCTTCAGTGACGGTGGAATCGGCGGCGGAGTTCCCGGGGAGAGCACTTGATTGCGTTCGTATCCGGTATGACGTCAGGTCTCCAGGCTTGCCGTGACGGCTGAGAAGCGTCGGGTCCGCGCGCGACCGGGGAGCGAGGGAGCCGTCGACTCCGTCGGCCGTACGTTGGCCGCGCCGTCGTGGTGATCTACATCGGAACGCGGACGGAGGTCGTGTATGTCCGCTTGTGGCCCTTCGTGTCGCTGAGCCCGATCCTGAGCTTGTAGGTGCCCTTCGCGACGCGTGCGGCGACCGGCGTCTTCAGCCGGTTGCCGCCCCCCCTGACCGTGAACGTCTTCAGCCGCGAGCTCGTGCCGCGCCTGAGTAACGTGAGTCGGGCCTTCCCGGGGGTGGAGATGCGAATCCGTAGGTCCAGCTTGCGCAGCTTGCCGTGGCCGACGACCTTGACCGAGACGATCCGCGCCACGATGACGGCAGCGGGCTTGGGCGGAAGGGCGCCGGTTTCGGTGTAGGTGAACCTGCCGGCCGCCGTCGTGGCCGAGGTGCCGTTCGGGCCGACGACGGTGAGATCGACCGTCCCGGCCTTCCCGGCCGGGGCGACCGCCCGGAGCTCGCCGTCGGAGATGACCTTGACGAGGGCACTCGTCGAGGAGCCGAACCTGACACCCGTCGCGCCGCTCAGGTTGCTGCCCCGGATCGTGACCGCGCTGCCGCCGGCGGCAGGACCCGTCGCAGGCGCGATCCCGGTGACGACCGGCGCCTCGGCCGTGAATGCCCACGCAGACCCGGCCCGGTCGAACGGGGCACCCACGAGCGCTGTCTTCCCATCCGACGACAGCGCCATGTGCAGGCCGAAGCGGCTGTTGGAGCTTGCCCCGGCGCCGGTGAGCTCGCCGTCCTGCCGCGTCCAGGTCGCACCAGTGCGGGCGAACGTCCACACCGCGCCCGTTCCTGCGTCGCCGGTCAGGCCGCCGATCAACGCGGTGCGACCGTCGGGCGTCAGCGCGACGCTCTCGCCGAAGTCGCCCATGCTCGACACCCCGCCGGTCAGGTTGGGCACCGCCTGGGCCCAGGCCGTCCCGGTCCGGCTGAAGACCGAGGCCGCTCCCCCACCCGGGGCCTGCGGAGCGCCGATAAACGCGGTGTTGCCGTCGCCCGAGAGCGCGACGGCGGCGCCGAACTGGCCGGCGATCCCTCCGAGCTTGCCGCCCTGCGGCGCCCAGGCACCACCTGCGCGGGTGAACACCCAGGCGGCGCCCGCGGCGCCATTGTCGAGCGCTCCCCCGATCAGGGCCGTGTTGCCGTCTGCCGAGAGCGCGACGCTGACACCGAACTTGACGGCGGTGCCGACCCCACCGACGCCCGTCAGCTTGCTCCCTTGCTGCGTCCAGGCTGTCCCGTTCCGGACGAAGACCCAGGCGGCGCCTTGGAAGCTCGTCCCGTCGTCGGGCCCTCCGACGAGCGCGGTGTCGCCGTCCGCCGACAGCGCCACGCTCCAGCCGAGGTGGCTCCCGACAGCTCCCGTGCCCGTCATCTTGAGGCCCTGCTGGGCCCAACTGGCGCCGGTACGCGTGAACACCCAGATCGAGCCTCTGAACCCCGCGTCGTCGCTCCCGCCGATCAGGGCAGTGGTGCCGTCCGCCGAGAGCGCGACGCTGCTCCCGAAGTAGCCGTTGCCGGCCTCGGCCACCCCGCCCGTCAGCTTGCCGCCCGACTGACTCCAGGTCGCGCCCGAGCGCGTGAAGACCCACACGGCGCCTCTCCCATTGCCGTCATTCGGTCCTCCGATCAGAGCGAGATCGCCGTCGGCCGAGAGCGCCACACTGAAGCCGAATCGACTCGCGCCGGCCTCACCCGTCGGCGCCAGCTTCTCGCCCTGCTGGATGAACGGATCGACCGTCACCGGGTAGCGCGCGCCCGCGTCGTCGACCCTCAGCAGCACCGTGCTCTCGCTGAGGTCGAGCCGGGTTGGCAGTGCCTTCCCGTCGACGTCGACCGCGAACAACCCCGAATACGTGGCCCGCGTACGGCCGAGCCCGTCGGTGAACGCGACACCCGACGCCGACAACCGTGGCCGGAGCCCCGCAGCGCGCACGGCAAGAGTCAGCTCCCCCCGGCCGAAGGCCCGTCGTGCGAGCGTGAACCCCTGCTCGAGCCCGAGCGGGCCGTTCACGTACCACTCCTCGACCCCGCTGCGCCGGTAGGAGACACGGCTGCCCTTCGCCGACCGCACCGCGGGGCCGACGCGCGTGAGCGGATCACCGCGGCCGACCGCGGTGAGGCGCAGCGACAGCCCCGACCGGCCGGCGCGCAGGTCCGGGCCGGCCGGCGCGAACGCGGTTCTGAGGCCGCCGCCCCGAGCGACGAGCGCGCCGCGGCGAACGCGCGCTGCGAACGCCGGGCGCTGCGCGGCGAGCGACGACGAGAAGGCCGCAGCAAGCGCAACCGGAACAGCGGACGAAACGGGGGCGAGCGGACCCGGTTCACTCGCTCGCAGGGTCGCACCGCCAACCGCGAGCAGCGCCACTGCGAACCCACAACCCGCGACCCGTGCCCACCCGATCCGCCGTGCCAGTCCACGGAGGCCGGCAGGATCGCGCTCGCTATGCACGCGCCCACCCTACAGACGCAGTCCCGCCCGCCCGGCGGATCGGGGTCCGGCCGCGCGGCATCGTTGGCGCCATGCTCGTTTCTGCGCGAGCCTGGTCGTCGAGAGTCGCGCGATCACACCCGCTCTGCTGGCTCGCGTTTCCAGAGAGCACAGGCGAGCGTCTGCTGGACACTCCGGTCATTCGTACTGACCCGGCAGGCCAGTCACCACAGAGTTGCGAGTCGGCCAGGCAGACGTCGATCGAGGAAAGGGGTCAGCCTGACCCGAGCATCACGACCGCGAGAGGGCAAGGTGGTGAGTGTGACGGAGTCCCAGTACTGCGTTGACGGGCTCGCGGCATGAGCGGGCCGACGAGGCGAAGCATGTTGAAGGGCTCGCTCGGGTTTCTTGTCGCAGCGATCGGGCTCGACGCAGCGGCTCCCGCATCGGCGTCCCACGCTCGGTCCGCGACGAGGCTCGAACTCGTTGCGACCGCGCTCGGCTCCCGTGTCCACGGGCGGGCGCACGGCCAGCCCGCACAGCCCGACGATCATGTGACTGCGCACGGCCAACTCGCCGATCGGCTGGGAGGTAGTCCGATCGGAACGTTTGCGGCCACGGGTGTCGTCATCCGCTCGCCCTTCCTCGGCCACCCGTCGACGATTGAACAGCACGTCTTCGTGCTCCAGCACGGCACCGTGACCGGATCAGGTCACGCGATCGCCGGAGTTGGAACATTCGCCGTCACCGGAGGCACCGGGCGCTATGCGGGCGCACGCGGCAGCTACGACGCCACCCTCAGCCCGCACGGCCTCGGCGGCAACGGCACCGCTCACTTCCACTTCACCTTCACGAGCTAGGAGTCCCTGCCATGGCGAACGACATCCTCCTCAACTTCTTCAGGTTCAACTCGACCGCCCCCGCGTTCAAGGGCGAGTCGGCGGTTCAGGGACATGAAGGCGAGATCCGCGCTCAGTCGCTCACCTGGGGCTACGACATGCATGGCTCGATCGGAGCCCAGGGTTCCGGATCTGGCGCCAGCAAGGTGGAGTTCGCGAATCTTTACTTCACGAAGCTGGTCGACTCCGTCTCGCCAGCTATTTACCAGTCCCTGGCCTCGGGCACTGGCTTCGGCAAGGTGGTCATCACGATGAGGAAGAACGGAGCCGATTTCGCCGTCTTCACGCTCGGCCAAGCTTTCTTCTCCTCGGTCTCCGGCACGGCAACCCCTGATCTGACCGAAAACATCGGGCTTACCTACAGCGCGGTGGTCTGGCAGGTCAAGGCCGACCCGAACAAACCCCTCCCCACCCCCGCCTACGGGTGGAACAGAGTCAAGAACATCGCGGTCACGGACCCCTTTGTGAAATAGCGGGTTCTCGCTCGGCACGACCCTCCATATGGGGGTCGAAAGTGCTCCGTCTAGTCCCACCTCTGAACGGCCTGCAAACGCAGGCTTTCGTTCTCGCGGAGGCGGTGGAAACGGCGGAAATGGCGCCGTCGTCAAGTTTGGTCACGTTTGGGTTGCTCAGCTCTCCCTAGACATTCGGGGGGTCCTGGGTTTCGGCTCTTGATCGGGTGGGGTCGAAGAGTTAGCGTCAGGTGATGAGGAACCTTGTGGCGTGCGTGAAGAGGGTGCGGGACGCCTTGCATTGGAGTTCCCTGCACCGATCCTGATAGCTCCAGGCCCTGGGGGGCTTGGTCACTTCCCTCGCCTCGGTATCGGGGCTGGGGGCACCGGATCGGAGGCCGCGCACGCGGCCTTCGGTCTACTTGCGCTCGAACACGCCGACGAGAAGACGGGCGGGAAGCCGCGCTCCGGGCCGTCAAATACCGCCGCGCGAACCTCCCGCCTGACGATAGCTACGGCCTGCATGCCAATCGTCCTTCCCCGACCCACCGCGATCCTGGGTGAATCGACGCCGGGCCGTTACCCGCCGCGCAACCCACGCACGCCGATCAAACCTCCCGCGACCCGAGGACGGCAATGACCTCGCAACCTTCAGCCTGAGGACGTTGATGCCGATGAACCCTGTGGTGGATCGCGAATGAAACCGATCTTCGGAGTTCTCATCGGCGTCGCTGCGCTCGTCGTCGCCCTCGCGTTGCGGGCTTCCGGCTCGCGGCCTCGAACCACTCGCCCAACGAGTCCGGGAACACTGATGAGCGCGAAGGAGACGGTCTGGGTCACCAAATCCACTGGAACGATCCATCGCCCGACGCGCCGTCACTCGCTCGGCGTCGAAGGCTCCTCGGCTGAAATGACAACTGAGGAGCTGAGGGCTGCCGGGAAGCGGCGTTGCCGGCGATGCTTCCCACAGCCACCAACGGCGTCGCACTAGACGCGCGGTGTCGACACGCACGAGTCCGTTGCAGGTCGCGGGCTCCCCGCGCTGGATCCCCGCGGATCGCGTCCGAAGGGAGCGAATACGTGAATAGCGATTCCTAGGTCGACGACGCGCGTACCAGCAACGTCGGCGTGATCGGGCGGTCGTGAGTACCGTCGTCCTCGATGACGGGTGATCTGCTGGTTGTGCTCGCCGCGGCGGCGGCGAGTGCCGTGGAGGCGGTCGAGGCGGTCACGATCGTGCTGGCGCTCGGGGCCGTACGCGGCTGGCGCGCCCCGCTCGCAGGGGCCGCTGCGGCAGTCGCGGTGCTCGCTGTGCTCGTCGCGGTGCTCGGGCCCGCGCTCGGAGCGATCCCGATCGACGCGCTTCGCCTGGTGGTCGGGTCGCTGCTCCTCGTGTTCGGCCTGCAATGGCTGCGAAAGGCGATCCTGCGCGCGAGCGGGTTCAAAGCGACGCGCGACGAGAACCTCATCTACGCGGACGAGGCGGCGCAGGCGCTCACGGTGGGCGCCGCAAGCCAGGGCCTCGACGGCTATTCGTTCGCGGTCTCGTTCAAGAGCGTCCTGCTCGAAGGGCTGGAGATCGCCTTCATCGTGCTGACGCTGGGGGCGAGTCACGGCTCGACGCAGCTCGCGGCTGCCGGCGCCGCAGCCGCGATCCTCGCCGTCGTCGCGGTCGCGGTTCTCGTCCGGCGGCCGCTCTCACGCGTGCCCGAAAACCAGCTCGCCTTCGCGGTCGGTGTGATGCTCGCGTCGTTCGGGAGCTTCTGGGCGGGGGAGGGCGCCGGGGTCGACTGGCCCGGCGGTGACGTGGCGCTCGCGATCCTGATCGCCGTGACGGCCGCCTGGGCGCTCGCGTTCGTCGCGTTGCTCGACCGACGCCGCCGACCTGTGACGGAGGCCGCGTGAAACGGCTGGTGGCAGGGGTGATCGACTTCGTCGTCGGTGACGACGTCTGGGTCGGCGTCGGGATCGCGGGCGCCGTTCTCCTCACTGCCGTGCTGGCACGCATCCCGGTCGACGCGTGGTGGCTCTTGCCGTCGGCGGTGCCTGCGATCGTCGCCGTTTCCCTGCTGCGCGCGACAAGATCGGCTCCGCCTCCTTCGCCGGCAGCGGACAGACCAGGCGAGGAACGACAGTGACCCGCGCCCTCCCGCCCATCAGCGGGCGAGCGGCAGCCTGAGCGTGAACCGCCCACCGGCGCTGCCCGTCGCCGCGGTGATCTCACCGCCGGCGCTCCGTGCGAGTCGCCGGGCGAGCGCGAGACCGAGTCCCGCGCCGTCGGTTCGACCTTCCGCTGCCTCTCCACGGACACCCGGCTCGAAGATGGTCGTCTGCTCTGCCGCGGAGATGCCTGGTCCATCGTCGACGACGTGGACGAGCACGAAGGAGCCGTTACGGACGGCTGAGACCTCAACGACAGATCGGCTGTAACGGACGGCGTTGTCGAGGAGCGGCTGAATCATGCGCTCGACGAGGTCCTCCTCGACCGCGACACGGGCGGGCTCGGGCGGGATGGTGAGGCGAAGCTCGATGGTCGTGCCGGCGTCGCGCACGATGCTGACCGCGTCTCGAACGGCGTCATGGGCATCGCTGGTCGTCATCGTCAGTCCGGCCTCCTGGCGCGCTGCGGCGACGAGGGTCTCGACGGTGCGCGTCATCTGGTCGATGTTGCGGTCGATGGCCTCCAGCGCGTCGCGGTACTCCGTCGAGGTGCGCTCACGTCTCAAGGCCAGCTCGGTCTGGCTCTTGGCGCGGGCAAGAGGCGTCCGGAGCTCGTGCGAGAGCTCGGCGGTGAAGCGTTGCTCGTGGCGCAGGCTCGCGGCGATCCGCTCGAGCAGGCTGTCGAGCGTCGAAGCGAGCGTCGTCAGCTCGTCGTAGGGCTCGCCGAGCTCGAAACGGCGATCGAGATCGCCCTCGCTCCAGCTGGCGGCGTCCTCCGTCATGCGTGAAACGGGGAGCAGCGCACGCCCGAGCATCCAATGCGACAGCACTGTGACGGCGCCGAGTAGGAGGAGGGCGAGGATGAGTGAGCCGATGAACGCCGTGCGGACGGTCTCCTCGTACGGGTCGAGCGAGATCGCCGAGACGACGGTGCCGTACCGCACGCCGTCTTGTACAACGGGGAGCGAGTAGAGACGCGTCTGCTCCCCGACGTCGAGCGAACGCTCGGGGCCGGTTGCGAGCGACCGGGCGGCGCGGTCGACCTCGATCGACGCGCGTGAAGCCTCGAGCACGCGCGAACCCGCGAAGACCCAAACCTGGCTCGCGATTGTCGCCTCGTCCGGGCCCTCCGGCGAGAGCAGACGCCCGTTGCGGATCTCCAGCGAGGACACCTCCGCAGCGGCCTGAGCCTTCGCTACCGAGGTCGCGCTGGCCGCCATCCGCTGCCTGAGGAGAAACGAGAAGGCGGCGACGGCGACGACGAGGGCGAGCGTGACGGCGCCGACGATCGCGAGGAGCAGTCGCGTGCGCACGCCGATTCGGCGGCGGCTCATCGCAGCGAATAACCGACGCCGTGAACCGTGACGATCTCCGGCGCCTCCTTCAGCGAGGCGAGCTTGCGTCGGATGCGGGCGATGTAGACGTCGAGGGTGTTGTCATGCACGATCGCGCCGTTGGGCCAGGCGGCCTGGACGAGCTCGCGGCGCCGGACCGCGTCACCCGGGGCTCCGGCAAGCCGGGCCAGGATCCGGAACTCGGTCGGCGTCAGATCCACGGTGTGGTCGCCGTACGCCGCGTCGTGGGTGCTCGGGTCGAGGCGCAGACCGCCGGCCTCGACAGCTAGGTCGGAGCCGCCCCGCCTGATCAGCGCCCGAAGACGCACGACGAGCTCGGCAAACGCGAACGGCTTGGTCAGGTAGTCGTCGCCGCCCGCCGCGAAGCCGGACAGGCGGTCGGGGAGCGCGTCGCGTGCGGTGAGGAAGATGACGGGCGCGCCGACGCCCTGCGCACGAAGCGCCTGCACGACGTCGCGGCCGTCGGCGTCGGGCAGCCCGATGTCGACCACGAGCACGTCGGGATCGCCGTCCCCGATCTGACGCAGCAGCGCACCGGCCGTCGCGGCGGCTGTGACCTTGAATCCTTCCTCCTGGAGCCCACGGGTCACGAGCGCGCCGAGCTCCTCATCGTCCTCGAGCAGGATGATGTGCGGGTCGGTCACGGATCCAGTATCACCCAGTGAATCCCGGCGACCTGACAGCGACCTGAACACCGGGCAACCTCCTGGTTGCTCGGGCCCCGTGGCGGTTACGGTCTATGCGCGCCTGATCCGGAGACGCCGGGCCGACCCAACCTCGACAAGGAGCTTCCCCATGAACGTGAGACACCCGGCCCTTGTCTGGGCAGCGGTGGTCGTCGGCGTCGCGCTGATCGCGCTCGCCGTCCTCTACTGGATCGAGCCCGCCGGCTCGCTGCCCTCCTTCATCCCCGGTCACGAGGCCGGCTCGGGCCATCACCACGTCAAGCACGGGATCGCGGCGTTCTTCGTGGGCGTTGCGCTACTCGTCTACGCGTGGTTCCAGACGGGCGACGACCGCAAGACGGGACTCTCGTCGTCGTCGTGATCGCCGCGGAGGTGATCACCTACTGGCAGGCGATCATCCTCGGCCTGCTCCAGGGAGTGACGGAGCTCTTCCCGATCTCGAGCCTGGGTCACAGTGTGATCCTCCCACAGCTCTTCGGCTGGGACATCCACCAGAACGACGCGTACTTCATCACGTTCCTCGTCGCCACCCATCTCGCGACGGCGATCGTGCTGTTCTTCTTCTTCTACCGGGACTGGATGCGGATCCTGGCGGGGATGGGTCGCAGCCTCCGCGACCGCGGCATCGCCGAGGACGACACCGACGCCAAGCTCGGTTGGCTGCTCGTCGTCGGCACCATCCCTGCCGGTGTGCTCGGCCTTCTGCTCGAGCACAAGCTGCGTGGCGTCTTCGCCTCCGCCCAGTCGGCGTCGTTCTTCCTCATCCTGAACGGCATGCTCCTGTTCGGCGCCGAGGCCCTGCGGCGGCGCGCACCGCAGACCGACGAAGACGACGACACGCGGATCGCCCGGCAGGTCCGGTTCCCGCAGGCGTTCATGGTCGGCGCGGCCCAGGCGATCGCTCTCATTCCAGGGTTCTCGCGTTCGGGCACGACGATCGGTGGCGGCCTGCTCGTCGGCCTCTCACACAAGGACGCTGCGCGCTTCGCGTTCCTGCTCGCCACTCCGATCATCGGCGCTGCCGCGCTGCTCAAGCTGCCCGAGCTGCTCGGGCCAGAGGGCGACGGGATCCGCGGCCAGGCGCTCGTCGCGTCACTCTGCTCGGCCGCCGCCGCATATCTCGCCGTGCGGTTCCTCATGCGCTACTTCGAGACGCGGACGCTGATCCCGTTCGCGATCTGGTGCGTCGCGTTCGGGCTCGCGTGCAGCGTCTACTTCATCGGGAGCTGAGCGCGGGCGCGACCGGCGGCGCGACGCGGCGGGGGAGGGCCGCAAGTTGGCCCTCGACGCGCATCGTCGCGAGCGCGACACGCGGGAGGTCGAGTGGGCGCTCGAAGAGCAGATAGCGAGGTGCCCAGCGCGGTTTGAACTTGGCGTTGAACCGGTAGAGGCTCTCGATCTGGAAGTGAGGGTTCGCGAGCGACACGAGCTGCCCGAGCCGCCGCTCGACCCGGTTGCGCGGTGCGTGGATCCAGCGCGCGAAGGCCGCGAAGTTGAGCGAAAGCTCGTCGATGCCGCGCGCCTTGAGCTCCTCGACGGTGCGGACGACGAGGAACTCCATCAGGCCGTTCGGGCTATCGCGCTCGCGGCGCATGAGCGACAGCGAGACCGCCGGCCGGCCGTACGTCGGCACGAGGTGGAGGAAGCCGCGCACGACTCCCTGCCCGTCACGCGCGAGCACGACTGTCGTCTTCGCGCTGTGTGCGCCCGCGAGGCCGTCCATCGCCATCGCGAAGCCGCGCTCGGGCACCCCGTCGAGCCAGGCGAGCGAGATGCGCTCGAGCTCGCCGAGCGTGTCGGCGCCGAGCTCGTCGAGCGGACAGGCGTGGGCCGTGAAGCCTGCGGTGGTGAGCCGGTTCACGGACTGGCGCACCTTGCGGATCCTTCGCCCTTCGAGGCTGAACTCGCGCGTGTCGACGATGGCTTCGTCGCCGATGTAGAGGGCGCGAAGCCCTGCGTCGCGGTAGAGCTCGAGCAGTCCGGCGCTCGCGCCGACGGCTCCGACGGCGAGGCCGCGTCGCTCTGCGAACTCGCACAGCTCGGAGAGGAGCCCGGGGAGCGACTCGGCGCGGCCCACCGGGTCGCCCGAGAGCAGGAGGATGGGGCCCGAGATGCGGTAGGCGACGAACGCGCTTGCGTCGGCCGAGAAGAAGAGCCGGTTGTCACAGCGCAGCTTGAAGAAGGCAAGCGTGTCGTGCCCGTGCGCACGTATCAGCTGGAACGCCGCTCGACGAGCCTGCTCGTCGGCGGGCCTGCGCGTCACCGCGAGCGGCCGGAAGACGGCCGCCGCGGAGGCGAGAAGAGCCGAGAGCCCGAGTGCGCCGACGCCGAGCGGCAGCCAGCGGAAGTCCTCGCCGATTGGGAGCGGCCCGGTGCTCCAGACGAGCAGCGCACTCGTCTCGCGCGCGACGCCGGCCAGCCCTGCATGCCGGCCGGTGGCTCCCCAGACGGCCAGGCCGGCGAGGCCGAGGGCGGCGAGCCACAGCGCCGGCAGCCGCCAGAGCGCCGCGAGCCTACGCACAGGGTCGTGCCGGACACAGAAAGCGGCCCGGCCCCACCAGAGCAGCCCGGCGCACACCCAGCTCAGCGCCGCTTCCTCGACGTCGAGACCCTTGAGGACGTCGAGGCAGCCGACGACCACGAGCAGCGCGACCGCGACCTGGAGCGCGCGCCGGCGGCGCTTGAGCAGGTAGAGCCCGACGATCGCGAGCGCTCCTCCGACCGGCAGCGCGGCGGCGTGCGCGAGCGACGGCAGGAGAACCGGCTCGGTCTGGCGGAGCAGCCGTGCGCGGGCAGGGGCGTCGGGCGTCAGAGCTGACACGATGTTCGCTGCTGCGGCGATGAGCGCAGCCGCCGCCGCGAAAAGAGGCAGACCGTCGCTCCGGCGCGTCGGCCGCAGCCTGGCGAAACGCCGGTGGACCCCGAGCTTCCAGCTTCCGGTGTCGCGGAGCGAGGGCACTGCGTCCCGCCAGTCCTTGGCGATGAGCCACGCTGCCGTCGCCGCCGCGACGAGCACCGGCGCCGACGGGTGGAGCACGCGGACCTCGTAGCCGAGGAGCAGGGTTGCGGCTGCCGCCGCGCCGACCGCGACCTCGTGGATCCGTTGGCCGGCGACGAAGAGGCGCGGCCCGTAGGGGTGCCGCTCGACGCGGACGATCCGGGCTCGCCTCGTCACGCCACGAGGCTTCGCGCTGTCGCGGGGCGGTGTTTCACGCCTGGAGTTTCGAGCGAGGCGCCTGAACGCAGCCTGAACGGTCCCGCGGGCCGGTCACAGTCAGGGCGGCCGGCTGTGCGACGATGAGCCGGACAATGCGCTCACGCCTGTCGCAGCCGGTCAGTGGCGCTCCGGCCTGGACGATCGTGCTGCTGGGCGCAGTCGCGATCGCGCTGGTTCCCTGGTCGGTCGCGCTCACATGCAGCTTCCTGCACATCACGTCGCCCGCCACTGGGACGTCGCCTGGGCGGGCTTCGACGCCGGCATGGCAGCGGTGCTGCTCGCAACGGTGGTCGCCGCCGTCCGCGGGTCGGCATGGCTGACGGGGCTGGCGCTGGCTGCCGCCGCAATGCTTCTCTGCGACGCCTGGTTCGACGTCGTCACCTCGGCGCGACCGGTCGACCTCTGGGTGGCGGTCGCGTCGGCGGTCGCCGTGGAGCTGCCTCTGGCAGCGATCTGCGTGGTCGTGTCCCGCAGCGCGCTCCGCGGTCGCGGCTATTCGCCCGCGACGTCGCGCCGCAGGAACACGAGATAACCGGCGAGCAGCGGGGCGACGATGTAGAGCGCGCACACCCAGGCCGCGCGAACGACCGGAGCCCAGTCCGTGGGCGTACGGAGGAAGCCGTGCCAGGCGTCGAACTGAGTGCCGAGCAGATAGGGCCGGATGATCTCGGTGCCGGGCAGGACGCCGAGCAGCTGCATGAGCAGGGTGAACATGAGCGTCCCCACGACGGAGGCCGCGCTGTTGCGGGTGACCGTCGAGAGCAGGAGCCCGAAGGCAGCCACGCCGGCGAGGGCAACGGTGTAGATGCCGAGGGTCTCGCTCAGAAGGGCGAGGCCGTGGCCGACGGGCACGCGGGTGCCCGAGAGCGACGTGAGCGGGTGCATCCCCCACGCGATCGTTCCCGCGAGCAGAGCGATGGCCCCCATCGCGAAGACGGCGACGGCGGTGTAGGTCATCGAGGCGAGCGCCTTGCCGGCGAACACCTCGCCGCGCTCCCGCGAGCGGGTCAGGATCGTCTTCAATGTGCCGTGGTTCGTCTCGGAGGCGACGATGTCGCCGGCGACGAGCGCCGTGATCAGCGGCAGCCCCCAGATCGAGAGGAAGAAGAGCACGACGAAAGGCGTGGCGAGCCCGGTGTCGCGGAGCGTGCGGCCGAGCGGAACGTCCGTCGGGCCTGCGCCGTTCTGCAGAACGAGCGCGACGACGAACGCGATCGGAACGAGCACGGCGGCTCCGAGGCCGAGGTAGGTCCGCTTTTGCGCGGCGAGCTTCGAGAGCTCCCAGCGGTAGACCGTCGCAACGCCGCGCATCAGGCCACCGCCTCCCGCGGAGGCGCGGGTTCCGGCGCCCTCTCGGTCATGTCGAGGAACAGCTCCTCGAGGCTCGCGGACTGAGGCGCGAGCACCGTGAACTCGACGCCCGCCTGTCCGAGCGCGACCGAGAGCGGGCCGACCGCCTTCTCGGACGCGCGGAAGAGAACGTCTGCACCGTCCACGGCGACGTCTTGTACCCCGCGCTGTGCAAGGCACACGACGCGCGCCCGCTGCGGCTCAACCGCGCGCAGCCGGTAGCGCCCGGCCGCCGAGGCGAGCAGCTCGTCGAGCGGACCGTGGTAGACGATCCGCCCGCTGCGGATGATCGCCACCCGGTTGCAGAGCTCCTCCACCTCGGCGAGGAGATGGCTGGAGAGCAGCACGGTGATGCCCTCTCCCACGAGCCGACGCACGAGGTCGCGCATGTCGCGCATGCCAGCCGGGTCGAGACCGGTGGCCGGCTCGTCCAGGAGCAGCAGCCGCGGCTTGCGGATGAGCGCGGCAGCGAGGCCGAGGCGCTGGCGCATTCCGTGCGAGTAGCCGCCGACTCGGTCCTTCGCACGATCACGGAGCTCGACGAGCTCGAGCGCCTCCTCGATCCGCGCCGGCGAGTCGCCGCCGTCGTAGTCGGCGAGCAGCCGTAGGTTCTTTCGGCCGCTCAAGTACGGGTAGAAGCGCGGTCCCTCGACGAAGCCGGCGACGCCGTCGAGCGCCCGGGCGCCGGCGATCATCGGGTCGAGGCCGAAGAGCTCGGCGGACCCGGCGGTCGGGCGGATCAGGCCGAGCAGC
The DNA here is from genome assembly GCA_963797465.1 of uncultured Actinomycetota bacterium. Taxonomy (GTDB): domain Bacteria; phylum Actinomycetota; class Thermoleophilia; order Gaiellales; family Gaiellaceae; genus PALSA-600. The sequence goes on from CAWCPD010000001.1 coordinate 976,408, forward strand.
ATCCGCAGGGACGTGGTCTTGCCGGCGCCGTTCGGGCCGAGGTACCCGAACACGTCCCCGGGCTCCACGGTCAGATCGACCTCATCGACCGCGACGATCTCGCCGTAGCGCTTCACCAGCCCGCGTGCGACGACCGGGGCCTCCGCGCTCATCCCCGCTCCCAGCGACGGCGAAGCCGGCACCGCCGCTGTCTCGGCCCTCCGTTGAGCGTACGGCTCATCCGAGCTCCCGCGCCGCAGCCTCGGCTGCAGCGCTCGTGATCGACCCGGCGAGCGTGAGGGAGACGCCGCTGGACGCCCAGTCGACGACCGTGCCGAGCGGCGTCGCCAGCTCATGCGCCGTCTTACCGTCGAGGGAGACGGCCGGGAGGCTCGCGAGCGGGCTCTTCGCGGTTGCGTCCGCACGGCGTTCGACGACGACGATCGCGCCCGGGCCGTCGCCGTAGACGACGACGGCTGCCTTCGACTGCTGATCGGGGCCAGCGAAGAGCCTGACCTGCCGTCGCGCGAGGCCGGCGAGGCTGTCGGGAGCCGCAACCGGGAAGTCCACAGCCCCCTGAACGCTCGCCAACCCGCTCGTCCCTGCGCCGCTCACGCCGCCGCCGGGCGAGAGGGTGCCGAGCTCGACGACCCTGGCGTCCGCCGGCGGCGCGATGTCGACGGTGCCCGCTGCGACCGCACCGTAGGAGACGTCGTCGACGGCCAGCTCGAGCACGGGTGCGCTCGAGCCCTTCGCATACACCCCGATGCGCAGCGGGACACCGTGCGTCGCGTCCCAGGCGAGCTCGAGCGAGCCGAGCCGGCCGCCGCTCCGCCTCGGCGAGACCGACATGCTGTACGCCGGTTGAGCAGCCACGTTCGTCGGTACCGCGCCGGTAAGGACAAAGTGCTCGCCGAGCTTCGCAAGCGCGTCGGTGATACGAGTGAGCGACGGCGGCGTCGCCGTTTTCGTCGCGTCCTTCTCACCGGGCGGGAGCGCCGCCCTGTAGACCGTGTTCGTCGAGGCGTCGTAGACCGTCACGGACGTATCGCTCCAAACGATCTGCGCGTCGCCGGCGTTCGACTGGAGCTCGAGGCGGCCTCGCCCGTCGTTCGTGATCCAGAGGCGGCCGCTCCCTCCCGACATGAGCACCGGGCCGGCGTTCCCGAGCAGCGCGCCGGACGGGAGGAGCCTGTTGGTGAAGGTGACGCGCGCGGTGAGGCCGTCGATCGCGGGCGCGGCAAGCGCGGCGTGGATCGCGTCCGGGAGCGCGGCCGGTGCCGGCGCGGTGCCGCCCGAGCCGCTTGCAGCCACCGCCATCGCAGCCAGGATCGCGAACAGTGCGAGGTTCGCGGCCGCCCCGGCGAGCAGATGGCTCGTGGGGAGCGTGCGGAGATATCTCATCACCTTGCCTCCTTCGGGTGTGCTTCAACGGGTGTGACCGTGGACGGGGATGGCGTGCTGGAGGTCACTGTTCTCTCAGGAGCTCGCCGAGCGGCAGCCGGCGCATGCCCCGGGCTGCGAGCAGACTGGCCGCAGCGGCGGCGCCCGCCGCGGCCCCGGCGAGGAGTGCGAGGAAGGTCCAGGGGATCGCCAGCGAGTCCGGCGGCGGGTCGAAGACGTGCTGGAGCATTGCGACGAGCATCTGGGCGAGCAGCCAGCCGAGTCCCGCGGCCAGGACGAGCCCGGCGGTGAGCACGATCGCCGCCTCCGACCAGAGAAAGGCGGAGATCTGGCGGAGCGAAGCGCCGAGCGCGGCCATCGTGGCGAACTCGTGCCGGCGCTCCGCGAGGCCGAGCCCGACGAACAGCCCCATCGCTGCCGCAGCGAGGATCACGGCGAACGCGCTCTCGATCTTCGCGATTCCGGTGAGGTCGACCGTGGTGATCGAGCTCACGGTCTGCCGCGTCTGCTCGCGGATGTTGTGGACGGATGTTCCGTCGGTCTTCGTTGCCGACGCGACGCGCCTCGCGACGGCAACGGGGTCTCCGCTCGTGCGTGCGAACACGACGTTCGGGCCGCCGTCGTGCGCGGCCGTGTCGAGGTAGCGGAGGTTCGCGACCATGAACGAGTCCTTCGGTGCGGACGGGAACTCCTGCACAGTCCCGACGACGTGGAACGGCACGACCCGGAAGCGGCCGCTCGAGCGATCGAGGACCCGGAGCTTGAGCAGGTCGCCGGTACGGAGGGAGTAGTCGGTGATCGTCTCTCGCGAGACGAGGATGCCGTCGGATGTCGATGCCAGACGGGTGAGCATCTGACGGGCGGTTCCGCCGAGGAAGTACGAGTCGCGAAGCTTCGTGGTCGCGCCGATCGTGGCCGGGTCGATGCCGTACGTGTCCTGCAGGTCTGGCCCGACATAGGCGTAGGAGTGGTCGACGGCGCTGACCGAGGTCACCCCCGGCACGGCGGCGATCGTCGCAGCGATGCCCTTGCTCGCGATCGCACCCGGCGGCGCCGTGGCGACCACATCGGCTCCGAGCGTGAGTTGCGCGTCGACGCGCGCCTGCTGGTCGTAGGTGGCGGTGAAGAGACCGAGGTTCACACCGAAGGCGAGCAGGAGCCCGACCAGCACGAGCCCCCGGTTGATCGCCGCACCGCGCCTGCCTGCACTGGCGAGGAGGAACCCGCGCGGCGAGGTCGGGCGGCGGCCGGCCCCGCGTCCCGCCAACCCCGAGACAACACGGCCGCGGAAGCGAACCAGCAGCAGCGTCGCACCGACCCAGAGGAGCGCCGGAGCGAAGAACATGTAGACCGACAGCGTCAGCGTCGGGTTGGAGTCCGGGTTGACGACCGCCGAGAAGCCCGTACGCACGGTCAGCCAGTAGATGAGGCCACTGACGGCGAGCGCCGCCACGTCGAGGTACAGCCGCTGCCAGAGCGGCTTGTGCCCGCGCTCCCCTCGGCGACGAGCTTCGCCGACCGTGCCGGCAAACGCGCCCGCGCTCGCGGCAACCCTCGCTGCGAGCGCGCCCGCGAACGCCAGCCCCACGCACGCCATGACTACAACCGCAGCCCGGCCCGGCGTGAGGCCGACGCCGCCGTGGATGAGGAGCGACGTCGTCCCGACAGCGAGGCCGGCGCCAACGAGCCCGGCGACGAGACCGAGAGCGAGACTCTCGACCGCGGCGAGCTCGAGCACCATCAATCGCGACGCGCCCCGTGCGCGGAGAAGCGCAAGTTCGCGACGGTCCCGGCCCGCCGTCCCGAGCGCAGCAAGGTAGGCGAGCCCGAGAGCGACCAGAGCACCCGGGACCGCGAGCATGATGAAGAGGGTCTGCGCGTACAGGGCATCCCCGGCGGCGGTGGTCAGGCTCTCCGAGAGGTTGTCGACGAACAGCACCCGGCCGGTCAGCGCCCGCTCCACCCGGTTTCGCACCTGCCCGGCTCGCTTGCGCGCCTGCCCCGGGGAGGAGCCGAGCCCGGCCGGGTCGATCTGCGCCTGCACCTGCCACTGCACGCCGTCTTGGGCGCCCGGCACCGCCGAACCGCCGATCGAGGCAGGTGTCAGGGCGCGCAGCGCGGGCGCGTACGTGCGGCCGAAGGTGCCGAACGGCATGATCGCGACCTGCGCCGGCGGCTGGGCCGGCGCCGGGCCGAGCCGCGGGTCGAGCGGCTGGAAGAGCACATCGGGCGCTGTCACCAGCGCAACGCCGCTGACCATGTACGCGCGGGGTTTCGCCCGGGCCGTCGGCGACAGGGTGACCTCGTCGCCGATCCGAGCCTGCAGTGTCGCCGCAAGCTGCTGGTCGAGCACCACCTGACCCGGCCGGAGTCTGCCGTGCAGCAGCCGGAACGTCTTGAGCTGCTCGAGATAGCCGTTCGGAACCGCCAGCACGGACCCCGCCCCGGTCCGGATCGAGCCGGCAGAGAAGCTGTGACCTGCAGCTGCGAACGGAGCCGTGGCAACCGCGGACGCCTGAACGACACCCGGCTGGCGCGACACGAGCGCGGCGAGCTTCGCAGCCTGCGTCCGGGAGGGGACCGGGCCCTGCCAGTCCAGCGCAACGCTGCGGACGGCGCTCCCCGTCATCGTGCGCTGCGAGTTCCCGATGAACAGCAACATCGCCCCCAGCAACGCCGTCGCCAGCGCGAGCACGACGATGCGAAGGATCGTCTGCCCGGGCGAACGCAGCGGCCCCGCGGTCGCGAGCCGGGCCGTGCCCCTCATTGCCCGTCCTCGACCACACGGCCGTCGCGCAGCTCGATCACCCGGCCAAGGCCCGCCGCGACGTCGGCGTCGTGCGTCGCGACGACGACGGTGAAGCCGAAGCGGGACTGCAACGCGTCGATCAGCTCCAGCACCCTGGCCGTCGTGTCCGTATCGAGATGACCGGTCGGCTCATCGCAGAGCAACAGCTTCGGTTGCTGCGAAAGCGCACGCGCGATCGCCACCCGCTGCGTCTCGCCGCCGGAGAGCTCGGACGGCAAGCTGTCGGCCTTGTCCGCCAACCCGACGAGCGCGAGAAGCTCGAGCGCGCCCCGCTCCACGTCGCTTCGCGCGCCCGCTGCGTACGCGGCGAAGGCGACGTTCTCGTAGGCCGTGAAGACGGGAAGGAGATTCGATCCCTGGAAGACGTAGGCGATCCCGCGCGCGCGCGCCCGCGTCCGCGCGGACGCGTCGAGCGACGACAGCGGCCCGCCCTCCCACAGGACGACGCCGCTCGTCGGCACGACAAGGCCGCCGAGCGCGTGCAGCAGCGTCGTCTTGCCGGAGCCCGACGGGCCCCAGAGGGCGACCCTCTCCCCCTGAGCGAGCTGGATATCCACCCGCTCGAGCGCGACTACTCTGCCTTGGCCCGAGCCGTAGACGATGCGCAGATTACGGGCCGTCGCCAGCACCGCGGCATCTGCGCTGACCCGCCGCGCGGGAGCCGTCGCGTTGCCCACGGCACGGTTCATCACGAATCGACCGCGCGCCCATCCACCAAGGTGACGACGCGGTCGGCAGCCGCAGCGACCCTGGGCGAGTGTGTCACCGTCACGATCGTCGCTCCATTCGCGTCGCGGAGCCGGGCCAGCGCCTCGAGCACCAGCCGCTCTTTTGCCCGATCCAGCTCGCCCGTGGGCTCGTCTGCGAGCACGAGCGGCGCCCCGCGCCCGGCGGCTGCGGCGATCGCGACGCGTTGCTGCTCGCCTCCGGAGAGAGCCGACGGCCGGTGCTGCATCCGGGCGCCGAGCCCGAACTGAGCGAGAGCCGTGTCGGCTCTCCGGCCGGCGTCCTGGATGCCGGCCAGCTGCAGGGCTGTGACGACGTTCTCCCGCACGGTCAGAGCGCCCCAGAGGTTGTCGCTCTGGAGCACGAGTGCGATCGAGGTCGCACGGTACGCGGCGAGCTCACGCTCGTCCATGCGGCCGAGCGGTCGGCCGAACGCGCGGATCTCCCCCGCCGAAGTGTCCTCGAGTCCCGCGGCGAGGTGCAGGAACGTGCTCTTCCCCGAGCCCGAGCGGCCCAGCACGGCGACGAACTCGCCGCGCTCGATCCGCAGGTCGAGGCCGCGGAGAGCGACCGTCTCGACGGGACCGGAGCGGTAGAGCTTGAACACGTCGACGCACTGCAGCGCCGGCCACTCGATCGCCGCGCCGGCGGTCTCGGGCTCGCGGTACAGGCTCGTCACTTCCACCGGAAGCTCTCGATCATCAGCCTGTACGCGTCGACGTTGTCCACGCCCTCCGGCGTGCCGAGGTCGACGATCGCATGCCTGCCCGGTCCCGGAACGTAGTAGCGGTCGACGACCAGCTTGACGCGTTTGTCGGTCACCGGGTTCGGTGCGCTCTCGGTCGAGTACACCACCTTGACCACCTGCTTGCCGCTGACAGTCAGCGGTGTCGGCGCGTCGAAGAGCAGCGACGGCGTCTGCCGCTTCAGCCGGCTCATCTCGGCGGCAGCCACCGCCACCGTTGCGGCCGATCCCTGTTCGACGTGGACGCGAACGAGGTTGTTCTTGTCCGCGAACGTGACGCGACTCGCGGCGCCGCGTTGCGCCCAACCTTCCGGATACTCGATCGAGTACCCCGCTGCCGTGTCGTGGAACGTGAGGAAGACCTGGTTGTCGGGAATGTCGCCTGCTGCGGTCTGCTGGGCCTCGGCCGTGAGCGCTCCCGATCCCTGGGACGCCGATCCCGCCGCAGATCCAGAAGTAGACGGTTGAGACGCCGCCGTTGCGGTCTCGGTCGCCGTTACGGAGGTACTGCTCACTCCCCGGCCGCACCCGACCGCGAGCGCCGCCACCGACATGAGAGGCAGCAGCGCACCACCGAGAACCCGCCGATCCATACCAACGAGCATGCGCGCCGCCTCCTGACGGCCGCCTGAACGCTGTTCCAGCCGCCGAGCTTCGACGCAACCGCGGTACCCGCCGGCAGCTTGGCAACGAGGTGGGAAGGCAACCGTGGCTGCGACTACGAGTGCCCGCTCAGCGAGCGTTCGGGTCGGCGAATCCTCTGAACCGGTCTTGCGGAAGCCGCATCGTCCGGCGCCGACCGACCGCGGTTCAGCAGTCCCAGTTAGCCATGCCGACGAGCCTCGCAACCCGAACGCCGGCCACCGGTTCGGAGGGGCAGGAGTAGCAGCAACCTCACCGGTCGGCTCCGGCGGTCCCGGCAGGCGCCGGGGCCGCCGCGGCGGACCGGCGGCGGCGACGCAGGAGATGCCACGCGCCGAAAGCAGCGACGGCGACTGCGATGATGGCGGCGCCTGCAATCCCGACCACCGAGAAGATCCCACTCGCGGCGTGGCCGAGCAGGTAGGCCGCGGTGCCGACCGAGACAGCCCAGCCGACGCCCCCGAGCGCGTTCCAGACCAGGAACGAGCGCCAGCGCATGTGATGTGTCCCGGCGAGCCAGGCGCCGATCACGCGCAGGCCGGGCACCCAGCGGGCGAGAAAGACGGCCTTCGGGCCGTGGCGCTCGAAGAACCGCTCGCCCCGCTCGAGATAGCTGCGACGTGCGTTCGCCCAACGTCCGTCGCGTGACAGCAGCCAGCGGCCACCACGCCGTCCGAGCACGAACCCGACGTTGTCGCCGACCATCGCGCCCGCAGCGGCAACCGCAATCACGAATGCGATCGACACACGGCCGGGCTGGGCAGCGAGGGCACCCGCCGCGATCAGGCTCGTCTCGCCGGGAAGCGGCAGCCCGGCCGACTCACCCGCGATCAGGGCAAACAGGGTGAGGTAGACGAGCAGCGGAGGCAGGGTGAGGAGGCTGGCGATCATCCGGTGAGGCGCCGCCTGAGCGCACCCGGCTCGAAGCTCGACACCGGCTCGCAGCCGGAGACCAGGCGCTGACGTGGTGCCGTTCCGGCGCAACCGATCGACGTCAACACGGCCCCATCGAACGATCGTGCCGTCCCCGGGATGAACGACGCCTGAACACCCGGCGCTCAGGCGGTCGACGACGTCGCCACGATCTGCCCGCGTCTCGGCTTCAGCCGAGCCTCGCCGATCCGGGTGTCCTCAGGACGCCGAGCACTGGCGGCGCGCACCCGCCATCGTCGCCAGCGCGACGGTCGGAGTGACCGCGAACCGGAGGTGGACGATCCCGGCGCGCTCGATCTCCACGTCGAACATGCCGTCGGCGGTCGGCTCGACACAGACGTCGCGACCGGACCAGTACGGCGTGTAGCGGATCGCGACGTGATAGGTGCCCGGCCGCGAGACGCGGAACGCGATACTGCTCGTGCGCAGCGCGAGCACCTGCGCGCCAGCCGGGCCGGTCACGATCGGCTGCGGCGAGGGGACAGCGTAGATCGCGGTCGCCGCCGAGCGGTAGGCGAGCTCGAAGCCGGAGCGCCCGCTGCGGAGCAGCCGCGCCTCCCCGCGCGCGCTGTAATCCGTCGGCGCGGTGGTGAGCACGACGTACCGAACGCCCATCCCGCGCAACCAGCGGAGGTAGGCCCGACGGCCGAGCCGGCTGTAGAGCAGCTCGTTCTGGGGGAAGTCGTCCTGGCGAAACCAGCCCCGAACGATCGGGATGCCGGCCTCCGCAAGGTAAACGGCGTCCCAGTGTCCGGTGGTGTCGACCGCCTCGACCCGATAGGACGGGCTCAGATTCATGCGCAGGAAGTGCACCGCGGGTGTCCAGTAGCTCCGCGCCGACGAGGGGTCGTGCGCCGCCCGCGTAACGCTGTAGGCCAGCGGTGTCATGTTCCACAAGAGCGCGAGCGCGAACGCGCCGAGCGCGGGGAGCAGAGGCCGCCAGTGACGGAGCGACAGCGTCAGCAGAGCGACCGGGATTGCGACGTACCGGAGCCGCGCAATGTTCTCTCCGATCGCGGACGGGATCAGATAGACCAGCACGCAGGCCACGGCATAGATCGCGAAGATCGAGAAGAGCAGGCGCGCCCGCGGCACGCGCCAGGTGAAGCCCATCCCGATCCCACAGAAGACGAGCGCCGCCCCGAGCTCCGCCCCGGAGAAGGGGAATCGCCCGCCGGCGGGAAAGGCCCGCCAAAGCGCGAGGCCGGCGACGGACGTGCATCCGATCGCGAGCGCCGGTGCGACAAGCACCTGGCGGGAACGCGTCACCGCGGCGACCAGCACGACCAAGAGCAGGAGAAACGCAAGCGGACTCGCCGCGAAGGTGCCAGCGGCGAGCAGCGCGAAGACCATGGGACGGCGCGACTGCAACGCTGCCAGGGTGGCGAGCGCGAACGCGAGCCCGAGCATGTAGGGAAACGCGGCCGACACGAGCGACGCAACGGCGACGACGGCGAACACGCGCGCCGGCCACCGCGCGGCGTCGCCCCACTCGCGCTCCGCGACGGCCGCGAACGCCCCCGCAGCGCCCGCGACACTCAGAACGCCGAGCAGCTTGATCCCGACGAGCGCCGCCAGCGGGTAGTAGAGAAGGCTGTACCCCACGAAGCTGTAGCGGCCGGCGTACCAGAAGTTGTTCCAGAGCGCGAATCCGTGCCGGAGAAACAACTGGCGCTGATAGACGTGCGCTGCGAGATCGGTTCCCGGCGGCCCGAGCCACAGGAGCACCGACGCGAGAACGGCCGCCACACCGACGCAGAGGACGACGTGGCGGGCCGTGGAACGCACGATCATGCGAGCCCTCTGGCGGCCGGACTGACGACCAGCCATGCGCAGAGCCGGCGGCCGAGCCCGACCCGGCAGACGGCGAGCAGGTGCCGTCCGGATACCTGTTCGATCCAGGGACTCTGGCCTGACGCATCTGAATGCCGCCTGAAAGCCGCCGCGACCCGGATGGCCGCTGCAGGACCGCCGTCGCCGTCGCCTTCGCCGATCGTCCCCCGAACGCCGCGCGTCGAGTCGTCGGACGGAGTCGCTCCCGCGCCGGCGCTCAGTGCGTCGCCGTGACCGTCGTCAGCGGATAGCCCAGGTGGCCAAGCCGCTGCGCGAGGTCGACGTGCAGCCAATGCGAAACGTGATTCGGGACGGTCTCGAGGATGATCTCGCTGTAGCTCCGCCGGTCGAGCTCCGCCACGATGTCGTCGAAGGCGTTGGGGCTCGTCGCGACATGGCCCTCGATCGACGTGCCGGCTGCCTGCTCGAGGGACGGGAGCGCCTCCGCGAGCAGATGCTCGCCCTCGTGCGTGTCGTGGCTCACGCGGTCGAACGCCAGGTGTGCGGGGTTGGGAACGAGCATCACGAAGTCGGCCGGTCCGGCAGCAGCGCGCTCGCGCACGGCCTCGACGAGCGCCATGGTCGCGGCGGTCTTGTTCGTGACCACGAGCACACGGGGTCGGCCCCGAGCCTCGACCGCGGGAAGTGCCGGCTCACTCTCGATCACATCTCGCTTCGTGACCGTCAAGAACACGACGACACCCAGGATCGTGAGCAGGAAGACCACGCTCGTCACCGTCGTGCCCCAGCCTCGGCCGCCGTCCGCCGTCGGTTGGGAGAGGTAGTCGCCGATCGAGGCTCCGAGCGGTCGTGTCAGGATGTACGCGGCCCAGAAAGCGAGCACGGCGTTGAGCGCGAAGCGCACGTGCGCCACGTATACGACGGCGATCAGACCGCCGAAGATCAGCGCGGACTGCCAGTACCCGATCCCGAACCTCTCCGCGGTGAGGTCGCCTGACGCGGTGCCGAGCGCGAAGGTGAACAGCACGGCCAGCCAGTAGAAGGCCTCGCGCCGGGTCGTGTAGATCGTGTGGATCGAAAGCGTCTTCTCGCTCGCGTACCAGGCCGTGAAGGTCGCACCGAGCGCGATGCTGAAGGCGATCGTGGTCGTCACGAGCGAGACACCGAAGTTGTCGGTCAGGTTGTCGGTGATCAAGGTTCCGACGACGGAGATCAGCACTACCGCGAGCCAGTAGGGGCCTGGGAGGTAGCGGCGCAGCCTGAACTGGTAGACGAGCGCGGCGACGAGCACTCCAGCCATGACGAACGTCGTGTTCGTGAGGCCGAGGCCCATGTTGTCGTTCAGGAAGTCCGCCGCCGTCTCGCCCACCGTGGTGCACAGCACCTTGATCACCCAGAAGTAGACGGTGATCTCCGGGACCTTGTTCAGCATCTGCCTCGCAACGCTCGGCGTGGAAACCTCGGCGCGCGTGAGCGGTTCCTGGCGAGTGACCGTCATGCGCCGCACCATCGCCGAAACGACCTGAACGCAACCTGACTGACCGGCGTCCAACGGCGGATTGCGCGCGCGGGCACGCTCGAGGGTTCCGACCAGAGGGTTAGGTCATCGGCTTCCGATGTGTCGCGAGCCGGCAGCCGATGCAACGTTCTCGGGGAGCCGGGGCCCTCCGTCAGGGTGCGATCAGGGTGCCGGCAACTCTCGGAAGGAGAGGATCGAGTACGAGGGCTCGATCGTCGGGAACCAGGGAGGCGGGAGGAAGAGGAGGTTCTGGTCGTAGTTGTAGACGCGCGTGTCGAACATCGCCATCTGGCCGCCGTCGCCCGTCGCCGTCGAACCGGTGAAGACCATCGTGTTCTTGCTCCCGCTCGAGCCGGCGGACTCCCACTTTCCCGACTGCGTCAGCGTCGCAGCCCTCCAGTTCAGGTTCGACGAGATCCAGGCCGGGACGTACATGGCGTTCCTGGCCTCGAGGCCGAGCACGTCGTCGTCCGCCTGCACGTAGCTGATGTCGGCGCCGACGACGATGTTCGACTCGGAGGCGACGGTCACGCGCCCGTTCACCTGGCCGGACACGATCACGCTCTGCACCGAGTGGATGGCGCCGTTGTTCGGCACCGCCTGCGTGGCGTACGAGCTGCAGGTCGGCTTCGTGTTCTCGATGTTGCTGCCGCCGACTCGCTTGCACGACTGGATCGTCACCGTCCCGTTCGAGTTGAACGTCAACCACCAAGCGTCCTTGCTCGAGTCGTTCAGCTCGATGCCGCTCGAGGATGCCGCGGTGGCGATATCCGAGAACGAGATGAGGAAGGTCTGGAAGTCGATCGGGTGGTCCTTGATCACGGTTCCCAAATCCGGATAGGAGGTGCTGGACGACCCGTCGTAGCCCTTGGCGCCGCCGCTGAAGGTCACCGACCCCGTCAACTTGGCCTCCGCGAAGACATCGGCTGTCGCCTGTCCGTTGTGGGTGATGTTCTGCGCCGAGTAGATGCGGCCGTTCGTGGTCGCGTCCGAGCCGTAGGTGATGCTGACCTTGGCGAGCATCTGGAAGTCGGCAATCGAGGAACGATCGACCGTCACCTGGATCTGCCGCTGGCCGGTGGTGCTGTTCACCGGACGGCCGGTGGCGAGGATCGTGACGCCCGCTAGCGACGCGCTCGGCGGCGTGATCTGGAGGTTGTACTCGTAGCCGTTGCCGAGCGAGCACCAGCGGGTCTTGCCACCGACGTAGTTCCAGGACGTTCCCAGCGTCCACGGTGTCGGGGCGGGCCTCGAGGCGGGGTCGGTGCAGGCTGCCGTGCCCGACGACCGTCGTGCCCGTAGCGGTGTCAGTGCGCGGCGACTCGGCCGAGTGGACGTAGTGGAGGTAGTACAGCTGGTCGTCGGTCAGCTTCGCGATGTAGTCGTCGATTCCCGACTCGGCGGCCTCGAACGCGGCCTGCTTGCGCTCGGCCTGGGCGCTTCGCTTGGTCTCGCTCGTCGCCGAGTTCATGAGCACGAGCGCCACTGTCGTCAGCATCGCCATCGCGAACACGACGAGCACCATCGCCACGCCCTCGTCGCAGCGGAGCCGGCTGAGGAGTCGCCTCAGCAACTCGTCACCCGCAGGGTCGTGCGCGTGTCGTACTTGGTCTTCTGCCCGTTCGAAGCCTTCGCCGACGTCGTCAACGTCATTCCGATCATCTTGATCGAGCCGAGCGAGCCCGCCGCAACCGGCGTCGAGATCGGCGCACCTGCGGAAGTGAAGTAGCTGAACACGGCAGTGTTCGTGATCGACCCCACCTGGGTCCTCCAGGCGTCCGCCGGCGGCGTCGTCCACATTCCCGTCCAGGGCGGCGCGGTGTTGGTGCTGCGCGACATCGCCCGCTGGAACGAGCCGCCGGTGAGCCGCACGGCGATCGTGCGCTGATGGCTCGGCTGCGCGCCGTCGGGCGAGAGGAACTGGAGCGAGGTCGATGTCGCCGACGAGATCGGGCACACGCCGTCGACGCCGCTCGCCGCCTGCCGGAGATCGCGGACGAGGACGTCAGCAGCCGCCCGCGCCTCGACCTGCAGTGTCGATTGCTCCTGGACGACGCTCGAGTGGTGGATGGTCGAGCTCATGGCGACCGCGAACATCGTCATGAAGATGCCGAGGATGACCATCGAGACCAGCAGCTCGACGAGCGTGAAGCCGACCTCGCCACGGGGGCTGCGTGTGAACCGGTCCGTCACGGCAGCGGTGAGAACGGACAAGCGTTGGCGGTGAGGCTCACGGTCACGGAAGTGGTCCCGGTGCCGGTCGAGCTGACGCCCGCGGCCGAGCCGCTCCGGAGTGTGGAGAAGGCGCCGCAGTTGCCCAGGTACACCTTGACCGTGTAGCCCCCCGACGACCCGGACGGGACGGTGATATTCGAGATCCTGCCGCTGGTGTCCGTCGTGTAGGTGCCGCCGTAGGAGGGTGGTGTTCCCGGCGATCCGGCAGGACCGCCGGTGATGCTGACGACCACCGCGGTCGAGGTCAGGTTGGAGCCGTTGCGCTGAACCGTGATCCTGATCGACTTGGTCGGCGTCAGGTCGACAGTCGGGCTCGTGGTCGCCCCTGCAGCGAGGGAGTTGATCAGCGCCGAGGCCGAGCCAGAGCTCTGCGACACGGACACCGTGTACGGGTACGTCGAAGTCGTGGCCGGGACGGCGACCGACACGGCGCCCGCCGAGTCGGTGGTAGCGGCGTAGGTGACACCGCTGTTCGGCCCGCCGGTGATCGACACGGAGGCGCCGGGGACGAACTGGCCGGCCCACTGGAGGGTGCTGGCGCTGAACGAGATCGTGCCGGTGGCGGAGAAGGTCACCGTCGGCGTTACGGTCGACCCCGCCGGCACGGACGGGACTGTTGCGGCGGCCGAGTAGCCGTTCTTGGACACGGTGACCGTGTACGGATTCGCGCTCGTCGTGGCGGGGACGGTGATCGACAAGGCGCCGGTCGAGTTGGTGGTGCCGGCATAGCTGCTGCCGAGCGGTCCACCCGCCACGGTGACGGACGCGGAGGGAACGTACGTGCCGGCCCACGTGAGCGTGCCGCCGCTCAGCGCGATCGTGCCGGTCGGCATCGCCACGGTCGTGTTGGTGGTGGAGCCGCCCGTCACCGCCACGCTCGCCGTGGTCGACGCCCCGCTCTTCGTCACGGTCAGCGTGTAGCCGACGCCCTCGGCGAGGTTCGAGAACGTGACCTTGCCGGTCGCGCCCGTTGTCTGGCTCTGCGAGACGACGAACGGCCCGCCCGTCAGCAGTACGGTCGCCCCTGAGACGTTCGCGCCGAGCCACTGCACGGTCGCCGCGATCGATCCCACCGGCCAGGCGAGCGTCACGTTCGTGGTCGAACCGCTCGTCACCGACGCCGAGGCCGAGATCGTGCTGCCGTTGACCTCCGCGCTGACCGTGTAGCCGCTGCCGACGGGAATACCCGAGAAGCTGACCTGACCGGTCGCGCCCGTGGTCGCGGAGACGCCCGTCAGCGACATCGGGCCGCCGGTGATCTTCACCGTGGCTCCCGCCAGTGGGCTGCCGGAGGCGGTGACGCTCGCGAGCACGCCGCCGACGGGGAGAGCGAGCGGGACGCTGGTGGTCACGTTCGGCGTCACCCCGGCCGCGGCCGAGGCGGACTGGCCGGACTTCGTCGCCGTCACCGTGTAGCCGACGCCGGCGGACAGCGTCGAGAACGAGACGACGCCGCTGCCGTTCGTCGTCTGCGACAGGTTGACCGACTTCGGCCCGCCGGTGACCGTCACGGTCGCGCCGCTGACCGGCAGTCCGCCCCACGTGACCGTCGCCGTGAGGTCGCCGGTCGCGAGCGCGGTGATCGGCGCAGTCACGCTCGTAGTGGTCGGGTACCCGGCGGGCACCGAGACGATGGTGTCCTCGGCGAGCACTCCGGTGAGCACGACGATCGTGTACGGCTCGGGTACGAGCGACTCGAGCTGTCCGCTCGTGCTGTTCGTGATCTGGGTGACGATCAGCGGTGTTCCCGAGTAGGTGAACGTCCGTGAGCCCCGCGAGTTCGACACCTTCACCTGGGCGGTGCCGGTGAACGGCGTCCCGTCCGAGTTGTTGATCGGGATGGTGAGGATGAGCGGCCGGTAGACCTGCAGCGTCTTCGGCCCGACGGTCTCGCCCGGCGCGACCTTCATGTGAGTGGCGAGCGAGTTCGCCGCCAGCACGTAGCCCTGGAACGTCGGTACGTCGAGGTCGTAATAGGCAGTCGTTCCGCTGGAGGGGTTCGGCGCCAGAGCCGAGAAGCGGACGGCGCCGTTCTGGTTGGTCGTCTCGTCCAGGGGTGCGCTCGGCCCGGTGCCGAGCGTGACGTCGACCCCCTGCATCGGGCCGACTCCCCCGGAGTAGTAGTCGACCACGACAGCCTCGATGGCGCCTGTAGCGATGCCGCCGAAGGCCGCGCGGGTGCGCGGGCCGATCTGCGTCGACTGGTGAGTGAGCTGCTTCGAATCGCTCGCGCGGGAGACCGTGACGAGGATGTTCTTGTAGCTTGCGAACTGGGTGTAGCTCGTCGGCGTGGGATCGTCGACCCAGCCGATCTTGATCTCGACCGTGTAGCCCGAGGGCACGGTCGGGCCGTCGTAGGCGGACTGGTTCCCGGTCTTGTCGATTACGCCGCGAACCTGGCCGGTGGCGGTGAGACCCACCTGCAGGTAGTCGAGCGAGCGGATCCACTCCAGCTGCTGGTTCGCGATCTGCTCCGCCTTCGTCCGCTGGAGGGCTCCGGAACGCGCGCCGATTGCAGCTGTGAGCACGCCGGCGAGGGCCGCCGACAGGATCGCGAACAGGGTGATCGCCATCACCACCTCGATCAGCGAGAACCCCGCCTCGTGCGAGCACGAGACGCGCCGCCCGGGCGCACGCGAGCGCACGTGCCTGCGCGCACGTTCGAGCACACCCACACACCACAGCCGCCACAGCCGCATCGGCATCCGTATCGGCACCGTGCATGCCTCACTTGAGGTGCCCTGGGCCGACGTTCGCCGGCAGCGCGAAGGGAACGAGTCGAACGATCGCCCGGACGCCGACGGCCGGAAACGAACCCTGAGGCCGACGACGACGACGCCCCACTTCGGGCACGACCACCGAAATTGCAGCCCAGATCGAGGGACGAGTCGCCGGGTCGACGGCAAACGTCGCGCGAGGCGGTCCGCACGTTCGAGATCAGAGAGACGGCTTGCCCCGTCGGTCAGCCGTGACTGGAGCCGAAGAACGGCTTCGTCAAATTCCCTCGATTGAGGGATCGTCAACGGCCAGCTCGGGAAGGAGGCGAGGTGCCAGGTGCCGTACTGACCGGGGTCGCCCGTTACGATCGCGTCGCACGATGACCGCCACTGATCGCCACCGGGTCGTCGTCGTCGGCGGCGGTTTCGGGGGGCTCCAGGCCGTCCTGCGGCTGCGGCGGGCGCCCGTCGAGGTGACGCTCGTCGACCGGCAGAACTTTCATCTCTTCCAGCCGCTCACCTACCAGGTGGCGACGGGGGCGCTCTCGGCCAGTGAGATCGCCTATCCGCTTCGCACGATCTTCAAGCGTCACGGCAACGTCCGCGTCCTCATGGCCGAGGTGGTGGACTTCGACCTGACGGGACGCAGCGTCCGGCTCCGCCCGGTGGGCGGCGTTCCGGCGCCGCCCTCGCTCGCCTACGACAGCCTGATCGTCGCCGGTGGCTCGCAGTACTCGTACTTCGGCCACGACGACTGGCGCGAGCACGCAGCCGAGGTGAAGTCGCTCGAGAGCGCGCTCGTCGTGCGCGGCCGGATCCTCGGCGCGTTCGAAGCCGCCGAAGCCGAGCCCGACCCCGACCGGCGCGCCGCCTGGCTCACATTCGCCGTCGTCGGCGCCGGGCCGACCGGGGTGGAGATGGCGGGTCAGATCGCCGAGCTGGCCCACGACACCGTGCGTCGCGACTTCCGCGAGATCGATCCACGCAGCAGCCGCATCCTGCTCGTCGAGGCAGCTGACCGGGTGCTGACGGCGTTTCCGCCCTCGCTCTCTGCAAAGGCGACGCGCTCGCTCGAGCGACTCGGCGTCACGGTGCTGACCAGCCGAACCGTCGTCGACATCACGTCCGGCAGCGTGACCATCGACGACGGCGATGGCGCGGCCGAGCAACTCGCCTGCCGAACCGTCATCTGGGCCGCCGGCGTCACAGCCTCCGCTCTGGCCGCCAGACTCGGCGAGCTCACGGGAGCCGAGCGGGACAGCGCGGGCCGCGTTACCGTGGAGCCGGATCTGACGCTACCGGGACATCCCGACGTGTTCGCACTGGGCGACATGGTCCGCGTGCGATCGCGCGACGGCGCCTCGATGCTCCTGCCCGGGGTCGCACCGGTGGCGATGCAGCAGGGCCGCCACGCGGCGGCGGTCATACGAGCCCGCCTTCGCGGTCGCCGAACAACGCCGTTCCGCTACCGCGACAAGGGAAATCTCGCCACGATCGGCCGCGCCGCCGCGGTCGCCGAGATCAAGGGGCTGAGGCTCAGCGGCTTCCTCGCCTGGGTCAGCTGGCTCGTCGTCCACCTCTGGTACCTGGTCGGCTTCCAGAACCGCCTCGTGGTCCTCGTCCGTTGGTCGTTCAGCTTCCTCACCCACGGCCGCGGCGCGCGACTGATCACCCACCCCCTCGCGGACGCGACACCACGGGAACCGCCGGCTACGCGCTGAGCGGCAAGGCGCTTGGCGGCGCGCTCTAGACTCCGCGCATGAGCGCCTGGGGAGACACAGCGGCATGGGTCGTCATCGTCGTGTCCCTCGCCTGGCCGATCCTCTTCGTCTGCGGGGCGATCGTAAGCGCGATCCGGCGGCTGTTCCGAGGCAACCTCGAGACCGAGTAGGTCTAGAGTCGCGCGCCGCGCAGCGCCGTCGCGCAGACGTCCTCGGGCTGCTCGCCGATGCGCGGGATCGCGTGCTGGAGGAGCGCGCGCAACCGCTCGATGTTCTCGGCGAACACCTTCACGACCTGCGCCGCGTCGACGCCCTGCTCGGCGGCGACGCCCGCATCGTGGTCGGTGACCATCGAGACGGTCGCGTAGCAGAGCTCGAGCTCGCGCGCGAGGTGGGCCTCGGGGTAGGCGGTCATGTTCACGACGTCCCAGCCCATCGACGCGAACCACCGTGACTCGGCGCGCGTCGAGAACCGCGGGCCCTGGATGACGACGATCGTGCCGCCGTCGCGTGCCGGGATCCCGAGCTCCGTCGCGGAGTCGAGCAGGATCCGGCGGAGCTCCGGACAGTAGGGATCCGCCGCCGAGACGTGCGTCGTCTCGGGGCCGTCGTAGAACGTGTCGGCACGGCCGCTCGTGCGATCGACGAACTGGTCGCAGACGACGAACTCGCCCAGGCCGAGGTCGGCGCGGAGAGCGCCCGAGGTGTTCGGCCCGATGATCCTGCGGACGCCGACCTCGCGCATCGCCCACACGTTCGCTCGGTACGGGACGCGGTGTGCCGGCAGCTCGTGTCGGCGGCCGTGCCGGGGCAGGAAGGCGACCTCCTTGCCGGCGAACTCTCCGACGACGAGCGGCGCCGACGGCTTGCCGTACGGCGTCTCGACCTCGACCTCGCTTGCACCGGTGAGGAGCTCGTAGAGGCCGGAGCCGCCGAAGACGCCGATCATCGCGCTCCTCCGTTCACGTGACGAGCTCCGTCAGCCGCCTCGTCCACCGCTGTCTTCACGTCCTCGCCTCCCACGCAGAGGTCCCTCACGCGGAGACCGCCGCCTGGCTCGCAGACTACTGGCGAACGGTCGCCGCTAGGCTCGCCCGATGGAGCGGCGGGACCCGGTGGCCCAGCCGGTCTTCAAGAGCGGCCAGGTCGTGCAACCCACGGCAGGGTGGGTTCGACTCCTTCGTCGCTCCGTCGGGATCATGCGTCGATGAACATCCTCTTCCTCTGCACCGGCAACATCTGCCGCAGCCCGATGGCGGTCGCGATCGCGCGTGACGAGCTCGGCCGCATCGGCGCGTCCGGCATCGACGTCGCGAGCGCGGGCACCGCGGCGATCACCGGAGGCGCCGCGACCCGGACGGCGATCGCCGTGGCCGAGGAGAACGGACTGAGCCTCGCCGACCACCGCGCCCGTCAGCTGACCCGGGAGCTCCTCGACACGACCGATCTCGTCGTCGGAATGCAGCGCCACCATGCCGAGTACGCAAGCCGGCTCGGCGCCCGGCAGGTGACGACGCTCAGCCGATCGGTCCCGGATCCTTACGGCGGGAACCTCCAGACCTATCGCGCCACCTGGACGCTGCTCGCCGCGATCGTCCCGCCGCTCCTGCATGAGCTCCACACGCGCCGAGACTGACGTGTGGCTCAGGGAGCGATGTTGTGGTTCAGGTGGAAGAGAGTTGTCGGGGTCCCACGTCCGCTTGAGCTCGCGCAGGCGCTGGTGCTTCGGCGCGCCGGCTCGGAGCCCGGCTGATCCAGCTGCAGCGAGACTGGCTGGACGACGTGGAGCACGCGCTGCGGCAGACTCAGTAACCACCCTCGCGTGGGGGATGTTGCCAGTCGGAATCGGAGACGACCCCGAAGGAGTGACTCCGTACGCCGCCGGCATCGACGGCTCGACGCTCGAAGCGGGCGACCGGCTCACGGGCTTCGGCGATCGACACACGCTGATCGGGGATCTGGAACGAGCACTCGCACCCGGCAGCGCACCGTCGATCCTCGCGCTCTTCGACCTCGCCGGCCTCGAGCAGTACCGGCTCGCCCTCGGCGACCCGGCGGGCGACGCACTGACGGCGCGGATCGCCGCAGCGTTCAGGGAGGCCGTCGGAGAAGCCGGCGTCTGCTATCGGTCGCGGGAAGACGAGCTCGCGACGCTGATGGCGGGCCTGCGGGCCGACCTCCGGCCGCGCCTCGCGCTCGTCGAGCGGGTACTCGGCCGGGAGGGCGAGGCGTATCTGATCGCCCCCTCGTTCGGCCTCGCGCAACTCCCGGACGAGGCCCGCGACCCGATCACGGCGCTCGCCATCGCGGATCGACGCCTGAGCGAGGTCACATACCGCCCGCCGAGCGGCCGGCGTCGGCGCCCGACCGACCTCGACGACTGACTGCCGCTCAGCCGCCGCGAACGGCGCCGCCGTCGATCTGCCAGACGCGGGTCGCGTAGTCGGCGACCCGTTCCTCGTGCGTGGCGATCAGACAGCTCGTACCCCGTTCCGCCGCCTGCTCGAGCACGGCCCACACCTCGTCGCGCCAGCCCGCGTCCTGGTGCGAGGTCGGCTCGTCGGCGAGCAGCACGTCCGGCTCGAGGACGAGGGCGCGGGCGAGCGCCGTCCGCTGCTGCTGGCCGATCGACGTCTCGTGCGGCGGGCGATCGGCCAGCTCCACGAGCCCGAGCGCCGAGATCAGCGTCTCGATCCACTCGGTGCGCTCATCGAGCTCGCCTGCAAGGCGGGCAGGCAGCTCGACGTTCTCACGGGCCCCGAGCTCGGGCAGAAGGCCGAAGCGCTGCGGGAGGAACGCGAGCTCCCGCCAGGGGAGCGCGGCCGGGTCGGAGTGGCCTAGCCGGTAGCGGATCTGGCCGCGGTCGGGCGTCTGCAGCCCGGCGAGGAGCGCGAGCAGCGTCGACTTGCCGGAACCGGATCGGCCCAGTAGCGCAGCCAGCTCGCCGCGGCGCAGCTCGATGGTCGCGTCGCGAACCGCGTGGATCGTGTCCGGGCCGCGCCGGTAGTGCTTGCCGACGCCCTCGGCGGTCGCCAGCGGCTCGCCGGCCTGGGCGACCGGCCGTTTGGGCGTGCGCGCGGCGTGCGGCCGGCCGGGGGCCGCGACGAGGCGGCCGCGGTCGAGCTGGAGGACGCGATCGGCGATCGCAATCACGTCCGGATCGTGCGTCGCGACGACGAAGGCGACGCCGTCGCGGACCTGGTCGCGGAGCGCCGTCAGCAGCTGCCCGGCGGAGCCTCGGTCGAGCTCGGCGGTCGGCTCGTCGGCGACGACCGCCGGCGTCGCCCGCGCGATCGCGAGCGCGAACGCGGCCCGGGCCTGCTCTCCGCCCGAGAGCTCGGCCGGCCGGGAGTCGAGGCGATGCGCAAGGCCGAAGTCCGCCAGCAGCCGCTCGGCCCGGGACTGGACGTCCTCGGCGTGCTCGCGCACGGTGAGGTGCGGCACGAAGTTGTCGGCCGCCTTCTGGTTCACGAAGGTGACGGTCGAGCGCCGGTGCCGTCGGAGCGCGGCCGGCGAAGCGTGGTCGAGCCTGCTCCCGCCCACGGTGAGGGTGCCACCGGTTGGCCGGTCGAGGCCGGCGAGCGCGCGCAGGAGCGTCGATTTGCCGCTGCCCGAGGGGCCGACGACGGCGGTGAGCTCGCCGTCTGCGAACGACGCGTCGAGGGAGTGGAGCGCCTCGATGCCCCCGCCCGGCGTGAGGTAGAGCTTCGAGAGTTCGTGGCAGGCGATCAGCGGATCAGGCAACGCGCAGCGCCTCGTTGACGTCGGCACGACGCGCGAGCCAGCTCGTGAGCGCGCCGGCGCCGAGCGCGAGCACCGCCAGACCGGCAGCAGCGAGCAGGATCGTCGTCACCGGCACCACGAACACCGGCGAGGGCGCGTAGTCCGGGAGCGGGTCGATCTGCCTCACGATCGGCTCGGCGGCGGCGATCGCGACGCCCGCGCCGACGACCGCAGCGAACAGGACGATCCCGGCGACCTCGAGGCAGAGGGACAGGGTCTCCGCCACCCGGCTGAGGCCCATTCGCCGGGCAAGTGCCGAGGCGATCGTCTGGGAGCGCTGCCGCGCCTGCAGGTAGAGCAGCAGCCCGATCAGCACGAGCACCCCGGCCGCGAGCGCGATCGTTCGCAGGTACGAGTAGGTGCGCGTCGCGAGCAGCACATCCGGATTGCGCCGGAACGTGTCGACGGTGGTCACGTAGAAGGCGTCCATGCCGGACGCGTCGAGCGCGCGGACGACCTCGGTCCGGCGGGCCCTTCGCCCAGACGTAGGTCTGCGTGAAGTCGAGCGGGTCGAGCACGTGCGCCGCATGCGAAGCGGCCTGCATCGCGTCGAACGACGTGATCACGAGCGGGTTCGTGGTCATGCCTGGGAAGGCGTGGATCGTGCCCAGGATCTTCACCGGGAAGTCGTGCCCCTGGAGCGAGAGCTTCCGCATCGGCGGCGTGCCCTCGGTCGCGATCAGCGGCAGCGGCGCCGACCGCGCGGCGGCGAGCGCGCCCAGGAGCGCCGTCGGGTTCGGCCCCCAGGCGCGCTGCCAGTGGAGGACGGCCGGCAGGGTTCGCGGATCGACCAGCAGCACATCGACCTGCGCGCCGATCGGGCCGTTCGCTGCGCCGGCCTCGTTGCCGAACTCGACCTTCGTCAGCGGGTACGGGAAGCCTGGCGGCAGCACGGCCGACTCGAGCACGAGGCCCTGGACGTCGCTGCCGTTGCCGGTGTAGGCCTTCTCGTCGGTCGTCTGCGCGAGCGACGCCGCGAGCGTCTGGGCGTAGAAGAACGCCCCGAACGAGACCGCCGAGACGACCGCGAGCACGACCAGCAGGCCGCGCGCCGCCGCCAGGCGCCGCAGCGCGAGGAACGGGGGCACCGGCAGGGCTCGCGCCCGCCGGCTGCCGCGCCGCAAGAGCCAGCGCGCCAGCCGCGCCGCGAGGCCCGCGAGCGCCGCCACGAAGAGCAGCGGGAACAGGAACACCGCGAGCGTCGGGTGCTGCGCCCCCGACGAGCCGCTGCTCGTCAGCCCTCCACCCCGCTCCACCTGCACGAGCAGGATCACGGCGACGGCGAGCAGCGGCAGCTCCCAGGGGAGCCGGCGCAGCCACGGCCGCCCGCGCACGCCCGTGTCGTACAGGCGCAGGAACGCGAACGACGCGCACAGCGTGAGCAGGCAGAGCCCCGCGGCGACGGCGACCGCGGCATGGGAGGCGCCCGCCCGGAACGTCGCCGGGTCGAGCGTCCCGCGCGGCGCGAGCACGCCCGTCAACAGGTAGGCGAGCGCGAGCCCGGCCGCGCCGCCGGCTGCGGTCGCGAGCAGCGCCTCGAGCGCCGTCCGTGCTGCGAACACCGACACGTGCTCCCCGCGGCCGTAGCGCAGCGCAGCCTCGACCCGCCGTCGCCGGACCGCGAACAGGCCGGCTGCCGCCGCGACGGCGAGCGCGATCCCGATCCCAACGCTCGAGAGCAGCGTCACCGCGGGCGAGACGGCGTCCACGTTCGCGTCCGCAACCGAGATCGCGGCCGACAGCGAGCTCAAGACGCCGCAGCTCGTCTCGGAGCGTCCGAACTCGAAGCTGCGATTCGCCGGCGGGCAGAGCGTCCGGGAGAACGCGGTCCGGCCCGACTTGAGCGAGCGCCGCACCGCCACGAACCGCCCGTCGAGCCGGCGTGCGTCGGCGAGCGTCAGGCCGCGCGGGTCGATCGGGAGCTCATAGAGGCCGGCGAGCGTCGCACCCCCGACCGCGTGCACCAGACGGAACAGCTCGCCGCGGTCGGTGAATGCGAACGACGGCGGCGGCAGCTCGTCGAGCGTCCGCGGGTAGATGTCGCGGAAGAAGTTGTTCCAGTACGGCGTCGTCTGCGGCTCGTAGGCGAGCGCCCGGTAGACGCCCTTCACGCGCACGGGGACATCGCTGGCCTCGAGGCCCGAGGGGGCGAGCTCGAAGACGTCGCCCGCACGCACGCGCAGTCCGCGCGCGGCGATGCTCGAGATCCAGACGCCGTCGCCGTCGGCACGCGACAGCACCTTCACGTGCGCCAGCGCACCAGTGCGCGCCATCAACCGGACCTGTGCGTACCCGCGCGCCGAGGAGGCGTTGATCGGGTCGGTCACGATCGCCGTCACCGGCGCGCGGACGAAGCCGAGCGTGTCCCCGATGCGCCGGACCGCCGCATCCTTGCGAGCGGCGTCTCGCGCGAGGCGCCCGGCGCTCATCCCGGCCGGCGCCGAGACCCGCGTTCTGATCTGCAAACCGGTCGCAAACGGGGTGAACTCGTCGAGCTTGTTCCTCAGCGCCGCGCTCGCCGCAGACGCACGGACGAACGGCGAGGATGCCGCCGCGAGCCCGACCAGGAACGCGGCCACGAACACGGCGACGAGCACGCTCGGGTGGTGGCGCAGCACGAACGGCGCGCGCCGCCACTGCACGGCGATCAGGCGGCCACGCCGCTTCGCTCCGCCGGGCGAGGCGGACGGTGTTTTCGTGCGCATCGGCCCGAGTCCTACACGCCGGGCGCCGTGCCGGTTCCGATCGCGCCGCGCAACCCGGCTACTTCGCCCGCACGAACGTGCGCGAGCCCAGGACGACGCGCCGCTTGACGCACCGGTCGGCGAACGGCTCCAGGATCAGCTTGCGACCCCTGATCACGACGGTGTAGTTCCCGCCGATCATCGACTCGTTGCACTGCCCGGGCCCGCTCATGTCGCGCAGGTGCACCATCGGGCCCACGGACGAGTACTGCCACGAGTACTCGCCCTCCGCCACCAGCCTGCGGCGGTGGACGAGCCTGTAGCCGCCCCGCTCGGCGCCCATGTGGCTGTAGGCGTTCGTGAAGCTGATCGCCCAGCGCCCGTTCCTGCTCGGCGGCTTCAGCCCGGTGACGACGGCGGTGTAGACGCCCGGAAGATCGCCCGCGTACGCGCTCGGCGGCGAGCGCATCAGGTCGAGCAGCTGGCGATGGAACCCCACCGCTGCCGGCACGAGCAGGACCGCCACGCCGAGCGCGACCACGAGCACCGCGCGGAAGCGGCGCCCGGCCGGCGCGAGTGCGGCGGAGCGCGACACCGCGAGCACCCTGCGGAGGACGGCCTCGGAATCGCGGCCCGCGTCCTCACGACCCGCCAGCGGGTCGGCGAGGCGCACCCGCCGCAGCAGATCGTCGTCGGTCATGCGCGTCCTCCTCATCGGCACTCGGCCTCGTCCAGGAGCGGCAGCGCCGGAACGGCCTGCGTCCGCAGATCCCGCTCGAGCTCCGTGCGCAGCCGCGCCTTCGCGCGATGCAGCCGCACCCGGAACGCGACGCGCGGCTGGCCGAGCGCGACCGCGGCCTGCGCCGGGGTCAGCCCGTCCCAGGCCACCAGCGTGATCGCCTCCCGGTCGGCCGGCCGGAGCCGCGCCAGCGCATCGGCAACGGCGACGTCCAGCTCCGATCCGGCACCCGGGCCGTCGCCGCCCGCCGGATGGTCGGCGGCGAGCTTCTGCACGAGCGCAGTCCGTCTCGACGTGGCCCGCCGCTGTGTCGCGAGCGTCCGCCGCGCGACCCCGAGCAGCCACGGAAGCTCGTCCGCCGGCACGTCCTCCAGCCGCCGCCAGGCGACGAGGAACGTCTCGGCCACGACGTCGTCGACGAGCTCCGCGGCCGCGCGGCGACGGGCGTAGCGCGCGACGGCCGCGTGATGGCGCCGAAACAGCGCCTCGAGGCGGTCGCGAGCAGCCTGTTCGTCGTCGGTCGGCGACGTGCCCATCACCTCCTCATGGCCGGCATCGCCGTGTTCGTTACACGCGGGCTCCGAATCGGCAGGCTTCTCAGAGCGGCTCGAGCCTCGCGACCACGTCGCCGACCCGTGCCTCGTCGCCCTCGGCGACCAACAGCTCCAGCACCGTTCCCGCGTGACCGGCCACGAGCTCGAAGTTCGCCTTCTCGGACTCGATCTCGATCAGGATCGTGCTCGGCTCGACGGCGTCGCCGACGCCGACGTGGACGGCGACGACGTCGACCTCGATCGTGGACATGCCCATCTTCGGGATCTGGACGTCGATCACCGCCGGGCCTCCTCTCTGACGACGGCACGGATGGCCGCGGCGAGCTGCGGCCGCGACGGCAGCGCTGCGAGCTCGAGCTCGACGGCGAAGGCGATCGGTGTGTCGGCCCGCGTCACGCGCCTCGGCGGCGCGACGAGCGGCATCTCCTCGGCCGCGGTCGCGACGACCTCGGCGGCGAATCCGCACGTCCGGTTCGAGTCGTCGAAAACGACGAGGCGCCCCGTCCGCTCGAGCGAGGCGGCGAGCAGCGGCCAGTCGAACGGGTAGAGCGTCCGCGGGTCGAACACCTCGACCGACACCTCGTCCTCGAGCTCGCCGGCGACGGCGAGCGCGTCGTGGACGAGGTGCCCGACGGCCACCACCGTGACGTCCCGGCCGACGCGGTGGATGCGGCCGCTCCCGAGCGGCACGGCATCCGGGTCGTCCGGAACCTCGCCGCGAACAGGCAGCACGGCGGCGGGCGCGAGGAAGAGCACCGGGTCGTCGTCGCGGATCGCCGAGACGAGCAAGCCGTAGGCGTCCTCGGGCGTCGCAGGTAGCACGGTCTTGACGCCCGCATGTGCGAACAGCGTGTAGGGATGGTCGGAGTGCTGTGCCGCCAGGCCGAGGCGCGCGCCGGAGCCGGGGACGAGGTAGACGACCGGCACCTTCGCCTGGCCGCCGGTCATCAGCCGCAGCTTCTGCGCCTGGTTCGCGATCTGCTCGAAGGCGAGATAGAGCAGCGACGGGATCTGGTACTCGACCACGCAGCGGCGGCCCGCGAGCGCCGCGCCCGTGGCGAAGCCCGTGAACATCTGCTCCGAGATCGGCATGTCGAGCACCCGGTCGTCGCCGAACTCGGCAGCGAGCCCCTTCGTCACGCCGCGGAGCGACTGCCGCACGTCCTCGCCGACGACGAAGACGCTCGCGTCGCGGGCCATCTCGTCGCGCAGCGCCTTCCCGAGCGCCGGCAGGTAGCGGAGGGCGGTCACGGAGCGACCCCGGCGCGTGGCTCGAGCCCGCTCGCGTAGACGAAGTCGAAAGCCGCGGACGGCTCGGGCCGCGGGCTCGCGCGGGCGAACTCGATCGCCTCGTCGAGCAGGGTCTCGATCTCCGCGTCGATCCGGTCGCGCACCGGCGGGTCGAGCGCAGCGCCCGCGCGCGCGAGCGGATCGCGCGCCCGCCACCGCTCGATCTCGTCGTCCGAGCGGTAGCTGAGCTTCATCGTCCGCTCGGCCGTGTGGTGGCCGAAGAAGCGGTAGGTCTCGCACTCGAGGAACGTCGGCCCGCCGCCGCCGCGCCCACGTGCGACTGCGCGGGTGGCCGCCGCGAGCACGGCGTCGACGTCCATCCCGTCGACCGCCTCGGCCGCCATGCCGTAGGCGGCCGCCCGCTCGACCAGCGAGCCGGCCGTCGAGCCCGCCTGCGCCAGCGTGACCGCGTAGCCGTTGTTCTCGCAGACGAACACGAGCGGCAGCGACCAGAGCGCGGCGAGGTTCATCGTCTCGTGCAGCACGCCCTGGTTCGCGCCGCCCTCGCCGAAGAACGTGGCCGCGACGCGGCCTGAGCCCGCCGTCTTCGCCGTCCACGCGGCGCCGGCCGCGAACGGCGCGCCGGCCGCCACGATCCCGTTCGCCCCGTAGATGCCGAGACCGAGATCGGCGATGTGCATCGATCCGCCGCGGCCGCGGTTCAACCCGTCGACGCGGCCGAGCAGCTCGGCCATCATCCGCCGCACGTCGGCGCCCTTCGCGATCACGTGGCCGTGGCCGCGGTGCGTCGAGGTGATCACGTCGTCCGGCTCGAGGGCCGCGCAGACACCCGTCGCGACCGCCTCCTGCCCGACGTACTCGTGCGTCACGCCGGCGATCTCGTTCGCGTTGACGAGGTCGACCACCCGCTCCTCGAAGCGGCGGATCGTGCGCATCGTCCGGTAGAGCTCGACGGTCATGCGAAGCCGAAGAGCCCGGCGGCGTTGCCGCCCCGGATGCGGTCGCGATCGGTCGGGTCGAGGTCGGGGAGGTGGGCGTCGAGCGTCGCGAGCGTCTCGCGCGTAGCCCGGCTCGTCGCGGATCCACGGGAAGTCGGAGGCGAGCAGGAGCCGCCCGGGCCCGAAGGCGGCCAGCAGGCCCTCGGTGACCCAGCGCAGGTCGTCGTACGGCCACGGCCCGGCGGCGAACGCGTAGAGGCCGGCGAGCAGGACGTGGACGCGCGGGAAGCGGGCGAGCCGCTCGGCCGCGGCGAGCCCCTCGGGGGTGTACCGGCCGGTGAAGCGCGGCCGGCCGCGCCCGTCGGCGTGGAAGCCGGACGGCCAGTAGCCGAGGTGGTTCACGACAACCGTCAGCTCGGGGAGCACGCCGAGGACGCGGTCGAGCAGCGCGGTCTGCTCCTCGCCGCCGTAGAACCAGAGCTTGTCGCCGCAGCGGGCGAGCTCGGTGAGGAGCGGAAAGCACTCGAGCTGCTCGGGGTCGGCCGCCGACGGGTCGCCCAGCTCGAAGAGGCGCAGCCCCTGGAGGCCGACCGTCTCGCGCCGGCGGCGGTAGCCGTCCACGTCGGACGCGCCGGCGGGCTGCACCCCGATCGCGGCGAACCGGCCCGGGTACCGACGCAGGCACTCGGCCACGTACTCATCGTGATGCGAGAGCGGCACGAGCACCGCGCGGTCGACGCCCGCCTGCTCCATCGCCTCGATCAGCGCCTCGACAGGCGCCTCGAGCTCCGCCGGGTACAGATCGTGCACGTCGCGAGGGAAGCGGTCGGAGACGGCGGCGAAGACATGGGTGTGGCTGTCGACGACCATCAGCCGACACCCAGGTAACGGCGCGCCGCGAGGGCGTAGATCGCCGCGGCCTGGACGATGCCCTCGACTGACGCCGACTCGTTCGGGGCGTGGGCGCGCGGGAGGAAGCCCGGTCCGAACGCCGCGACGGTCGGGATCCCGGCGGTCAGCTGCAGGTGGGGCGCGTCGGTCGCGCCCGGGAAGACGCCGAGCGGGGACTCGGCGCCGAGCACCGCCGCGCTCGCCTCGCGCAGCGAGGTCACGAGCGGGTGGGCGCCGTCGATCTCGGTCGCGGGAACCCAGACCTCGAAGTCGAGCGTCGCGGCCAGCTCCGGATCGTCGGCGGCCGCGTCGCGGAGGAAGCTCTCGAGATCCTCCTCGAGCTGCCTCGCGGGTCATGCCGGGCACGGTGCGGATGTCGCAGGCGAACTCCGCGTGGCCGGGATAGACGCCGTAGAAGACGCCCGCCTGCGCGGTGACGCCGACGTTCACGGTCGGGGTCAGGCCCGGCGCCGCCGATGCGGGGAAGCGCAGCCGCCCCAGGAGCTCGCGCTCCATGCGGTCGATCAGCCGCGCCATCTTGACCGTGGCGTTCACCGACGGCAGGCGGTCGGAGATGCTCGAGTGCATCTGCGTCCCGAGCACGCGCACCCGAAACAGCGCGGCGCCGCGTGAGACGACGTCGATCGCCTCCCACTCGCGCACGATCCCGCACGGCTCGCCGAGCACCGCCGCGTCGGCCTCGAGCTGGCCGTTCTCGGCCAGCCACTGGGAGCCGAAGCGGGAGCCCGCCTCCTCGTCCGCGGTCAGAACGAGCGTCAGCCGGCCCGCCAGGTCGCCCGCGGCCCGGAGCGCTCCGGCCGCGAAGACCATCGCTGCGACTGCGCCCTTCATGTCGCCCGAGCCGACGCCGTGCAGCTCGCCGCCGTCGATCGACGCACCGTATGGGTCGAGCTGCCACTGGCCGAGGTCGCCCGGAGGCTTCGTGTCGAGGTGGCCGCAGAGGAGCAGAGTCGGGCCGGTCGCGGCCCCGACCCGCGCGATCAGGTTCGGGCGCTCGTCGCTCGCACCGAGCGTCTCGATCCGCTCGACGCCGAGCTCGTGGAGCTTCTCGACCACGACCGCCGCGACGGCGCGCTCGTCGCCGGGCGGGTTCGGGCTGGGTGTCGCAACAAGCTTGCGGGCGAACCCGACCAGCTCGTCCCGGCGCTCGTCGAGGAAGCGGAGCACTGCCGCGTCCGTTCCCACGGGCACCGAGACGCCGTTCATGCCGCGGGCGCCGCGAAGGCCTCGATCGCGCGAGCGATCCGCGTCATGCCCTCCGCGATCTCGTCCGGCTCGCGGGCGAGCGAGATCCGCACGAGGCCGTTGCCGCCGGGACCGAAGACCTCGCCCGGAGCGACCGCGACGCGGAACTCGTCCAGGAGCCGCATCGTGAAGGCGTGCGGCGAGAGCCCGGAGGCCGAGACGTCGACGAGCATGTAGAAGGTGCCGGCGGTTCGGAACACGTCGAGCCCGACCTCGGCGGCGACCTCGACCGCCCGGTCGCGCCGCTCGCGATAGGCGAGGCGCATCAGCTCGATCTCCTCGTGCGGGCCGCGAAGCGCGGCCTCGGCCGCCTTCTGCGAGATCGCCGACGGGCACGACACCTGCGGCTCCTGGAGCTTGCGCAGCAGTGCGGCCAGCTGCGGCGGCGCGGCGCAGTAGCCAACCCGCCAGCCGGTCATCGCGTAGACCTTCGAGAAGCTGTAGACCGAGACGACCGGCGCGCCCGCGACGAGCGCCGCCGCGGCCACGTGCGGCACGTCGTCGTCGAGGATCAGCTGGTCGTAGACCTCGTCCGAGATCAGCCAGATCCGGCGCTCGGCCGCCAGCTCGGCGAGGGCCCGGACAGTCGACTCGGGGAAGACGGCGCCGGTCGGGTTGCCGGGCGTGTTCGCGAAGATCACCTTCGTCCTCGGGGTGACCAGGGATTCGATCTCGTCCGGCGACGGGAGGTAGCCGCCCGCCCGGTCGAGGCGGTAGAAGACCGGCTCGCCGCCGAGGAGGCGGACCATCTCGTCCATGTTCGGGAAACCGGGCGTCGGCAGCAGCACCTCGTCCCCGGGCTCGAGCACGGCCAGGTAGATCGAGAAGAGCGCGTTCATCGCGCCGGGCGTGACGACGATGCACTCCGGGTCGACCGTGTAGCCGTCGACGCGCTCGAGCTTCTCCGCGAGCAACTCCCGGAGGCTGAGGTAGCCGCCGTTCGGCGTGTATCCGGTCCACCCGCTCGCCGCCGCACCGAAGGCCGCGTCGACGATGAACTGCGGCGTCTTGAAGCTCGGCTCGCCGATCTCGAGCCGGATCGCGTCGGGCAGCCTGTTCGCGGCGTCGAAGACCTCGCGGATCGCCGAGCGGCGGGCAGCGAACGCCCGCTCGGAGAGCGGTGGCATACCGACGCCAGAGGCTTGATGCGTATCAGGCATCCGTCGTGGGGCCGTTCCAGGCCAAGCCAGGGTGACTCGGCGTCCGCAGCCCAGGCGGGTGGGCCAGGGCCAGGACGACGAGACGGCATGGCGCCGCGCCTGGGGCGGCACCGCGGCTACGGGTGATGCGCATCAAGCCTCTAGATGTGCCCATGGCGCTCGAAGCTCGACCAGGGCGAGCTGCCGCCGCGCACCTCGTCGCGCACGAGGCCTTCGGCGCCGGCGATCTCCTCCGCCTTCTCGAGCACCGTGACCGCGTCGGCCCTCGGGACGACGAGGATCCCGTCGAACTCGCCGAAGACGATGTCGCCGGCGTTCACGACCACGCCGCCGATCGCAACCGGCTGCTGCGAGGCGATCATCTCCCAGCGCCCGATGCCGTTCAGCGGCGAGAGGTCGCGGTAGAAGACCTGGAAGCCGATCTCGCGCAGCCCCTCGATGTCGCGCAGGTTGCCGTCGAGAATCGCGCCCACGCAGCCGTGCGCCCTCGCCGAGTTCGCGGTCAGCTCGCCGAAGTGGCCGACCTTGCCGCCCGGCGTGGTCGAGACGAGCAGCGAGTCGGGGGCCAGCTGCTCGAACACATCGAGGTAGGGCCGCATGCGGCCGATCCCCTCGTCCCAACCGACGTCGGGAATGTCGTGCCCCTCGACGGTGAACGCCTCGCCGACGATCCGCTGCTCCGGGAAGAGCGGGCGGAGCGTGGTCGGCAGCACCTGCTCCGGCAGGTGGAGGTGGAAGAGCGCGTCGCAAACGGCAGGCAGGTAGAGGCGCCGGTAGCGCTCGCACAGCTCGTGCAAGCTCGGCTCCGTCACGCCGAGTCCTTCATCGCCTGCATGAGCGCCTGGAGCTCCGCGCGCTGGCTCGCGTCGAGATAGCGGCCGGCCCACCCGACGCCCTGCCAGGTGGTCATCCCGCCCTCGACGGGGGTGAGCTTGACGAGGTACCGCTCCCAGCCGTAGGAGGCCTTCAGCCCCTCGGCGCCCGCCTCGCCGGCGTAACGCCGCGCCATCTCGCGGGCGACCGGCTCCCACTGCGAGCCCTCGGCGACGACCGGGCCCTCGAGCACCTCGGCGGTGCAGCGCGCAAGCACCTTCCGCAGGCCACCCGCGGGAGGCATCGCCTCCTCGTCGACGCAGACCGAGCAGCGCGGATCGCGGATCAGGTCCTGCACCCAGGCCGAGCGCTTGCGGCCGACGACGTAGAACGCCCCGCCCCGCCACTGGTACCAGATCGGGGTCACGAACGGCCAGCCGTCCGGCTTGAGCACGGCGAGCTTGAGCAGCCAGTTGCTGTCCGCGCTGCCGAGGAACGCGTCGATCTCCTCGGGCGACATGCCGTGCGAGTACGTCGGGTCGTACCACTTCTTCTGCTTTGCGGCCTTGATCTCGGCCATTGCGTGTTCCTCCCTTGGTCAGGCGGCGTCCGGGCTCGTGTGCGAGCCAGACGTCGCCGTAGAGCGGGTAGAGGTCGTGACGGTTCGGCCGCCAGTTGCGCACGCGGCGGTGATGGGCCCAGACGGCCGACGGCGCGAACAGCGGGATCAGCGGCAGGGCCTCGGCGGCGCGCAGCTGGATCTCGGTCGCGGCGGCCCGCAGCTCGCCGTCGTCCTGCGCGCTCTCCCAGGCGCGGCAGGCGCGGTCGATCGCCTCGTCGCTCGAGCCCTGGAAGTTCGGGCCGCCGTCGCGCCCCCACGAGGCGATGAAGCCGATGATCGCGTCGATCGGCTCGGGCCAGAACCACTTGGAGATGAACGCCTGCGGATGCTCGCGGAGTCTCGCGTAGAAGTCGGCGAAGCCCGGGATCACGACGAGCTTGAGCCGGATCCCCACCTCCGACAGCATGCGCGCGATCGACGCGGAGACGCGGCGGACGGTCGCGTCGTCCACCACGACCGCCTCGAGCTCGAACCGGACGCCGTCCGGGCCGGCGGGGAAGCCGGCCTCGTCGAGCAGCTCGGCCGCCCGGCGCGGGTCGTAGCCGCCCGAGGCCTCGACCCCGGCCGCGTACCACTGCGAGTGCGAGGGGATCGGCCCATAGGCGGGCCAGCCGTGCCCGTCCAGATCGCGCGCGACGAGCGCGACTCGGTCGATCGCGAGCGAGACGGCGCGCCGGACGCGGACGTCGTCGAACCCGAGCTCGCTCGCACCGTGGTCGAGGCCGAGGTAGACGAGCGCCGACTGCTGGAACTCGATCACCTCGAGGTCGGGGTTGGCCGAGAGCCGGTCGACGTCGAGGAGCGACGCGTTCTGGATGCAGTCCACCTCGCCTTTCTCGAGCGCCGCGGCGCGCTCGCGGTCGTCGAGGATCGGGATCCAGCGGATCCCGTCGAGGTGGGCCGGACCACGGTTCGCCTCCCAGGCGGTCCTGGTGCCGCCGTAGCCGTCCCAGCGGGCGACGTCGAGATGCGACCCCGCGACCGACTCGACGAACCGGAACGGGCCGGTGCCGTCGCACTCGGTCCACCCGAACTCGTCGCCCACGAGCCGGCGGCGCGCCTGGTTGTGGATCGCCGAGTGCCACGAGCGCAGCAGCCGCGGCATGCCGACGCTCGGCTCGTGCAACGAGACCAGGACGTCGTCGCCGTCGAAGTCGATCGCCTTCACGTTGCGCCAGAAGAACGCGTTGATCGGCGCCTCGACCGGATCGGCGTGGAGCCGCAGCGCGTCGGCGACGGCCGCCGCGTCGCACGCCTCGCCCGACTGGAAGCGCAGCCCCGGGCGGATCGGGAGCCGCCAGACCGACCCGCCGGACGCGTCCCGCCCCCAGCTCTCGGCGATCATCGGGCCGAGCTCGCCGTCGGGGCCGGCGACGGTCATCACCTCGTAGACGGCGCACCAGGCCGGGTCGACGTGCGCGCCCGTCGGGTCGCAGCGCGAGAAGTCGTAGTCGTAGCCCTCGCGCAGGATGCCGCCCTTGCGGGGCTCCTCGCCGGTGGTCACGTGTGCGTGAAGGTGGTGAGCATGACGGCGTGTGCCGGAGAACGTACTCGTGATCGGCGACGCCTCTCCGCAGCGTCGGCTCGGCTTGACCCCGGCTGCGGGAGTGTCCTATCCTCCAGCACGATTTGTCAACCGTTAACTGATACGGCGCCGCCGGGAGGCGGGCGCCGGTCCAGGACGGGGGCGGTGCGTGACGACAGAGCTCGACCCGGGCACGACTGAGGTCGAAGGCGACGCGCAGGCGGCGGCGTCGCTTCGCACCAGGGTCGGGCTCCCGCCCGGGAGCGCCGGCCAGCACTCGATCAAGCTGGCCCGGAGCGTCCATTCCGGCCGGATCGCCCGCGCGCTGCGCGAGTCGATCGTCGACGGAGCCCTCCCGGCGGGGACGCCGCTGATCGAGAGCCGGCTCGCGTCGCAGCTCGGGGTGAGCCGGGGGCCCGTCCGCAGCGCGCTGCACGTGCTCCAGGGCGAAGGGCTGGTCGAGACGTTGCCGAACGGGCGCATGGTCACGGTCAGCTTCGGGCCCGACGACCTCCGCGACCTACTCGCGGTTCGCCATGAGCTCGAGTCGTCGGCTGTGCGCCGCGGCGCCGCCGCCCGTGCCGACATCGCCCCGATCCGCGCGGCGTTCGATGCGATTCGCAGCGAAGGAGCCACGACCGGGCATCTCGTCGAGCTCGACGTCGAGTTCCACCGCAGCCTCGTCGCGTTCGGGGGGAGCCGCTTCCTCACGAGCGCCTGGCTGGCGCTCGCACCGGTGATCCAGGCCGTGATCTCGATCGGCAACCGACGCCTCGCGCGCGAGGACCCGGCCTCGAACTACCACCGGATCCTCGCGGCGCACGAGCGCGTGCTGGAGCCGCTCGCCCGTTACGACGCCGACGCGGTGAGCGAGGTGCTCGCCGCGCAGTTCGCGATCACCCTGGGCCAGTTCCGGCCGGAGGATGCATGAGCCTGCCCGACGGCCGCACCGCACCGGGCGGCGAGAAGTCGATCACGGAGCTCGTGAGCGGAGCGCCGCTGCTCGAAGGCATGACCGTGATTCTCACCGGAGCGACCGGTGGGATCGGCCGGCACGTCGCGCGTCTGCTCGCGGCCGCCGGCGCGCGGATCGGCCTCACCGACATCTCGGCCGACGCGGTGGAGGCGCTGTCCGACGACCTCTCCGGCACCGGATTCGAGGTGGTCGGCGACGCGCTCGACGTCTCGGACGCCGAGGCGTTCCGCGCCTTCCATGCGCGGGTGCAGGCCGAGCTCGGAGCCGTGGACGGCCTGGTCAACTGCGCGGGCCTCTGGGCGCCGAGGCCGTTCGACGAGATCTCGGCGACCGAGCTCGCGAGCTCCGTGGCCGCGAACTTCACGACCACGTTCGTTGCCTGCCAGTCCGTGCTCCCGGAGCTGATCGCGCGGCGCCGGGGCTCGATCGTCAACTTCGCCTCGACTGCCGGCGAGTACGGGAGCATCACCCCGGGCGCGCACTACGCCGCGGCGAAGGGCGCCGTGATCGGGCTGACGAAGTCGCTCGCCCGCGAGGCGAGCCCGTTCGGCGTGCGGGTGAACGCCCTCTCCCCCGGGCCGATCGACACCGTCGCGCTCGGCGCCGCGACGCCCGGGCAGAAGGCCGACGTGGGGGCGCGAACGCTCTTCGGCCGCCTCGGAGAGCCGGACGAGGTCGCGGCAGGGTGCGTCTTCCTGCTGAGCGGCCTCGCGACGTTCGTCACGGGACACGTGCTGCGGGTCAACGGCGGATCGCTCCTTTGACCGGCTTCGCGAGGGCGGTTCGCGGTGCCCGGGCGGTTGGTATAACCGGCGGCTACCCACGAGGAGGAGGCGGCATGGCGGTCGCAGCGGGAACGTGAGGACGCCCGAGGAGATGAGTCGGCTCGGCGAGGAGCTCGGGATCGAGTTCTACTTCGCGCAGTTCGTCGATCTGTACGGCCGGCCGAGCGCGAAGCTCATCCCGGCGGCGCACCTCGACGAGCTCATCGCCGAGGGAGCCGGCTTCGCCGGGTTCGCCGCAGGTGAGATCGGCCAGACGCCGAGCGACCCCGACATCGCGGCGATCCCCGACCTCGACTCGTTCACCCCGGTCCCGTGGCAGCCGAACCTGGCGCGGTTCGCCTGCGACGTCACGGTCGACGGCAGGGAATGGGCGTACTGCCCGAGGACGATCCTGCGGCACGTCCTGAAGAGGGCGAAGGAGCTCGGCTACGACTTCAAGCTGGGGCTCGAGCTCGAGTACTTCCTCGTCCGGCGGCGCGACGATGGCTCGATCGAGCTCGCGGACGCCTTCGACACGCTCGAGAAGCCCTGTTACGACATGGCCGGCCTCACGCGCCAGTACGACTTCCTCACCACGGTCTCGAAGTACTGCAACGAGCTCGGCTGGGGGAACTACGCGAACGACCACGAGGACGCGAACGGCCAGTTCGAGCAGAACTTCACCTACGACGACGCGCTCGTCAGCTGCGACCGGGCGATCTTCTTCCGCTACATGGTTCATACGCTCGCCGAGCGCCACGGGATGCTCGCGACCTTCATGCCGAAGCCGTTCACACACCTGACCGGCAACGGCTGCCACTTCCACATGTCGCTCTGGCGCGACGGCCGGAACGTGTTCCACGACGACGACGACCCGACCGGGCTCGGGCTGTCGCAGCTCGCCTACCACTTCATCGGCGGGCTGCTGACGCACGCGCGCGCCTCGAGCGCGCTGACCGCGCCGACGGTGAACTCCTACAAGCGGCTGAAGCTCGGGTCGACGCGGAGCGGCGCCACCTGGTCGCCCGTCTGGATCTCGTACGAGCTACAACAACCGCACGCAGATGCTGCGGATCCCCGCGGCCGGGCGCATCGAGGACCGCACGATCGACGGCTCGGCGAACCCGTACCTCGCCGCCGCGGCCGTGCTCGCGGCCGGGCTCGACGGCATCGCGAACGGGCTCGAGCCCGGGCGAGCCCAACAAGCGAGAACCTCTACGAGCAGCCGGTCGACGAGCTCACCGGGCTCGGGCTCCGCACCCTGCCGGCGAACGCTGCTCGAGGCGATCGGCGAGCTCGAGCGGGACGACGTCCTCCGCGAGGCGCTCGGCCGCGGCCGCGGCGAGGACTACGTCGACTACTACGCGAAGGTCAAGCGCGACGAGTGGTTCCGCTACCACGAGCAGGTGACCGCATGGGAGCTCGGCGAGTACCTCACCCGGTTCTGAGATCGTGTCGTCGGATCGACTGGCCGACCCATCCAACGTGAAGGCGGGCTGAAGGCATGTGCGGGATCGTCGGGCTCTTCTGCAAGGCACCCGAGCTGGAGCCGGAGCTCGGCGACGCACCTCTCGGCGATGCTCGTCCAGATGGACGAGCGCGGGCCCGGACAGCGCCGGCGTCGCGTCTACCGCGACCCGGCCCCGGAGGGCTGGAGCAAGCTGACGCTCTACTCGGCCGAGCCCGCGCGCCGACTGGGACGCGGTCGCGGCCGAGCTCGGCGAGGCGTTCGGCGGCGCCGAGCGCGCCGAGCGCGCGCGCCGGGCCACGCGGTGGTCGCTCGTCGCGGCCGACGCCGACGAGGCCGAGGCCTGGATCCGCAGCGCGCCGGCCCGAGCTGCGCGTGATGAGCGCCGGCCGCGTGATCGAGATCTACAAGGAGGTCGGCCGCCCGCGCGCGTTCGCCGAGCAGTTCGCGCTCGCCGACTTCGCGGGCACGCACGGCCTCGGTCACACGCGCATGGCGACCGAGAGCCGCGTCACGACCGAGGGCTCGCACCCGTTCTCGACCGGGCACGACCTCTGCCTCGTCCACAACGGCTCGCTCTCGAACCACAACCGGCTGCGCCGAGCAAGCTCCGCCGCGAGGGGATCGCGTTCCAGACCGAGAACGACACCGAGGTCGCGGCCGGCTACCTGACGTGGCGCCTGCGCGAGGGCGCCTCGCTCGAGCAGGCGCTCGAGGGCTGCCTCGACGACCTCGACGGCTTCTACACCTTCCTCGTCGGCACGGCCGACGGCTTCGCGGTGCTCCGCGACCCGATCGCCTGCAAGCCGGCCGTGCTCGCCGAGACCGACGACTGGGTCGCGATGGCGTCCGAGTACCGCGCGATCGCGGTGCTGCCCGGCGCGGCCGACGCGCGGATCTGGGAGCCCGAGCCCGGCGTCGTCTACGCCTGGGAGAAGGCGCGTCGGTCTGATGGCGGTCGCGGCCGAGCGACGGTCGAGGTCGTCGACCTCGCGGTCGACGTCGCTGCGCGAGCTGAACCAGCGGCTGCACGACTTCGCGCGCGACGCGCCGGCGCCGCGTCGCTGGCGGGTCGACAACCCGAACGGCGCGCACGCGGTCGCGTGCGGGCTCGACGCCGACGCTCGAGGTCGAGATCGAGGGGCACGTCGGCTACTACTGCGCGGGGATGAACAAGCGCGCGTCGGTGCGCGTCCGCGGCAACGCCGGCACCGGGCTCGCCGAGAACATCATGTCCGGCTCGGTCGTGGTCGACGGCAACGCGAGCCAGTCGGCGGGCGCGACCGGCCGCGGCGGGCTGCTCGTCGTCCACGGCGACGCCGGCGCGCGGTGCGGGATCTCGATGAAGGGCGTCGACATCGTCGTGCGCGGCTCGGTCGGGCACATGAGCGCGTTCATGGCGCAACGCGGGCGGCTCGTCGTCTGCGGCGACGCGGGCGAGGCGCTCGGCGACTCGATCTACGAGGCGCGGCTCTACGTCCGCGGCACGTCGCCGAGCCTCGGCGCCGACTGCGTCGAGAAGGAGATGCGCGACGAGCACGTCGCCGAGCTGCGCGGGCTGCTCGAGCGGGCCGGGCATCGACGACGTCGACCCGGCGGACGTTCCGCCGCTACGGCTCGGCGCGCCGCCTCTACAACTTCCAGGTCGACAACGCCGGGGCCTACTGATGGACGACGCCGCAGCCGCGGCCTCCGCGAGTCCTACCTCTTCGACCGCAACGTGATCGCCGAGATCCAGCGCGCCGCGCGCGAGGGCATCTACGACATCCGCGGCTTCGGCGCGAAGCGGCGGCTGCCGCACTTCGACGACCTGCTCTTGCTCGGCGCGAGCATCTCGCGCTATCCGCTGGAGGGCTACCGCGAGCGGTGCGGCACCGACGTCGTGCTCGGCACGCGCTTCGCGAACAAGCCGCTCGAGCTGAAGATCCCGATCACGATCGCCGGCATGAGCTTCGGCGCGCTCTCGGCGCCGGCGAAGGAGGCGCTCGGGCGCGGCGCGACCGAGGTGGGCACCTCGACCACCACCGGCGACGGCGGGATGACGCCCGAGGAGCGCGAGAGCTCGAAGACGCTCGTCTACCAGCTGCTGCCGTCGCGCTACGGGATGAACCCGGACGACCTGCGCCGCGCCGACGCGATCGAGGTCGTGGTCGGCCAGGGCGCGAAGCCGGGCGGCGGCGGCATGCTGCTCGGGCACAAGATCTCCGACCGCGTCGCCGAGATGCGCGACCTGCCGAAGGGCATCGACCAGCGCAGCGCGTCCCGCCATCCCGACTGGACGGGCCCGGACGACCTCGAGATCAAGATCGTCGAGCTGCGCGAGATCACCGACTGGGAGAAGCCGGTCTTCGTCAAGGTCGGCGCGACGCGCACCTACTACGACGTGCAGCTCGCGGTCAAGGCCGGCGCGGACGTGATCGTCGTCGACGGGATGCAGGGCGGGACCGCGGCGACGCAGGAGGTCTTCATCGAGCACGTCGGAATCCCGACGCTGCCGGCGGTGCGGCTCGCGGTCGACGCACTGCAGGAGCTCGGCATGCACCGGCAGGTGCAGCTGATCGTCTCCGGCGGGATCCGCAGCGGCGCGGACGTGGCCAAGGCGCTCGCGCTCGGCGCCGACGCGGTCTCGATCGGCACCGCCGCGCTGATCGCGATGGGCGACAACAGCCCGGAGCACGACGAGGGCTACCGCGAGCTCGGCAGCGCTGCGGGCTTCTACGACGACTGGCAGGCGGGCCGCGACCCGGCCGGGATCTCGACGCAGGACGACGAGCTCGCCGCGCGGTTCGACCCGGTCGTCGGCGGCAGGAGGCTCGCGAACTACCTGCGGGTGCTGACGCTCGAGGCGCAGACGCTCGCGCGGGCGTGCGGGAAGTCGCACGTGCACAACCTGGAGCCGGAGGACCTCGTCGCGCTCACGGTCGAGGCGGCGGCGATGGCACGGGTGCCGCTCGCCGGGACGAGCTGGATCCCCGGCGTCAACGGGGATCCGTAGCGGCGGCACCGAGCTCGCGGGAGATCGCCGCGGCGTGCTCGAGCAGGAGCGGCAGCGCGTTCCGTGCGGCGTGTGCGGCCGAACCGGGGCATCGGGCCCTGGAGCGCGACGATCGCGGCGAGCGCGCCGTCGCTTGCGAACACCGGCGCCGCGATCGCGTTCAGCTCGCGCTCGCGCTCCTCGTAGGCATCGGCCCAGCCGCGCCGCCGGATCCGCTCGAGCTCCTCCTCGAGCGCGGCCGGATCGGTGATCGTGCGCTCGGTGTAGGCGACGAGCGGTGGGCTCGGCGTCGCGGCCCGTGAAGGCGAGCATCACCTTTCCCGCCGCGGTCGCGTGGGCGATCGAGGGCCGGCCGAGCTGCGTCACGCCCTGGACGTGGTGCTCGGTGGCGACGAAGTCGACCGTGATCGCGTCGGGCTCGCCCGGCACCGAGAGCGTCGCCGTCTCGCCCGATCCGGCGACCAGCGCCTCGAGGTGCGGCCGCGCGAGCGCGCGAACGTCGAGCCGCGCGAGCACGGCGTTCGCGAGCTCGACGAGCCGGATGCCGAGGCGGTACTGCCCGCTCCCGGGCACGTGCTCGACGAGCCGGGCCGCGACGAGCGTGCCGAGCTGGCGCGAGACCGTGCTGGCGGTCGTTCCGGTGCGACGGGCGATCTCGTTCGTGCCGAGCGGGCCCGCGTCGGCCAGGACGTCGAGGATGGCGAACGACCGCTCGGCCGACGCCACCCGCTCCCGCGACGGTTGACCCGTTCTCGCCACGGGGGTAGTATTGCAGGTCAAGAGGATGCCGTTGCGGATAGCGCAATAGATGTCGTTCTTGCTCGAGCTGCCCGCACTGCGGGCTCGCGCGACGTGAACGAGTTCGGGTTCCAGGGCGAGGTGACCCGGCGTCCGAGGACGACACCGACGCTGCGCGAGCTGACCGACTACGTCTACTTCCGCGACAACGTCGCCGGCGTGCAGAGCGAGTGGTGGTACCACCGGGTCGGCTGCGGGATCTGGTTCGTCGCCGAGCGCGACACGCGCACGAACGAGGTCGTCCGCACCGGGAGCTTCCGCCGCGGGCCCGAGCCCGAGCCCGAGCCCCCCGCGGCGGCCTGATGCGGCTCGACCCCAGGCCCGGCGAGCGGATCGACCGCACGCAACGCCTCGGCTTCACGCTTCGCCGGGCGGCCCGTGTCGGGCTTCGCAGGCGACACGATCGGCTCTGCCCTCTATGCCTCCGGCCGGCGTGTGTTCTCGCGGAGCTTCAAGTACCACCGACCGCGCGGCCTCCTCTGCTGCGTCGGCAGCTGTCCGAACTGCCTGATGACGGTCGACGGCGTGCCGAACGTCCGCGTCTGCGTCGAGCCGCTCCGCGAGGGCGCCGACGTGCGCGCGCAGAACGTCGTCGGCTCGCTCGACCGCGACCTGCTGGCGGTCGTCGACCAAGCTCGGCGGCCCCTTCACGCCGGTCGGCTTCTACTACCGGACGATGATCCGGCCGCGCAGGCTGTGGCCGCTGTACGAGCGCTTCCTGCGCAGCGTCGCCGGGCTCGGGCGGGTCGACGAGCGCGGCGGCCATGCCCGCCGGTACGACACCGAGCATCGCCGCGTCGACGTGCTCGTGGTCGGCGGCGGCAGCTCCGGGCGCCGGGCCGCGGCCGAGGCGAGCCGGCGCGGCAGAAGCGTGCTGCTCGTCGACGACCAGGCCGACAGCCACGAGGAGGGCGGGTACGAGGTGCTCGCCCCCGCCCGCGCGATCGGCATCTACGAGGGCGGCCTCGTTCCGGTCGACGCCGGCGACGTCCTCTACCGGATCCGCGCCGGGCGGATCGTCGTCGCGACGGGGACGATCGAGCAGCCGCTCGTGTTCCCCGGCAACGACCTCGTCGGCGTGATGCTGCCGACGGCCGTCCGCCGCCTCGTCGACGAGTGGTCGATCAGCCCCGGGCACCGCGCAGTCGTCATCGGCACGGACGACCGCGCGCTCGCCGTCACGGAGCAACTCGAGCGCGCGGGCGTCGACGTCGCCGAGGTCGTCGATCTCCGCGAGACGAGCCCGGCGCTGATCTCCGCGGCCGGCCGCCGCGGCCACGTGCGCTCGCTCTCGATCGACGGCCGCACGCACGAGTGCGACCTCCTCGTGGCGTCCGGGGTACGCCAGCCGGCCTACTCGCTGCTCGCCCAGGCGGGGGCGCGGGTCGAGTACGACGCCGCCCGGGGCGTCTTCGTCCCCACCGAGCTGCCGCCGGGTGTCGAGGCAGCCGGCAGCGTGGCCGGCGACCTGCCAGCGTCGGCCCTGCCTGCGGCGAGCTACGGCGGCGCCGCGCGCGAGAAGTGCTTCGTCTGCATCTGCGAGGACGTCACCGAGAAGGACGTCGAAGCGGGCGGTCGCCGAGGGCTTCGACTCGATCGAGCTCGCCAAGCGCTACACGACCGTGACGATGGGGCCGTGCCAGGGCAGGCTCTGCCACCTCTCCTCGATCCGGCTGATGCGCGCAAGCTGACGGAGACCGACGAGACGGCGATCGGCACGACGACCGCCCGGCCGCCGTGGCAGCCGGTCGAGCTCGGCCTGCTCGCCGGCCGCCACTACGAGCCGCTGAAGCGCACCCCGATGCACTTCCGGCACGAGCAGGCCGGGGCCACGATGATGTGGACCGGCGCCTGGCAGCGGCCGTTCGCCTACGGCGACCCCGCGGCCGAGGTGCGCGCCGTCCACGACGGGCTCGGCGTGATCGACGTCTCCACGCTCGGGAAGATCCTCGTCGAGGGCCCCGACGCCGGCGCGCTCCTCGAGCGGCTCTACCCGAACCGCTTCGCCGATCTCGCCGTCGGGCGGATCCGCTACGGCGTACTCACGACGGACGCGGGCCGGATCATGGACGACGGCACCGTCGCCCGCCTCGCCGACGACCTCTTCTACGTGACCACGACCTCGACCGGCTCCGACAGCGTCTGCGAGTGGTTCGAGTGGTGGAACGCGGTCTGGGGCTACGACGCGGAGATCGTCAACGTCACCGGCGCGCTCGCCGCGCTCAACATCGCCGGGCCGCGGCGCCCGCGAGGCGCTCGGCGCGGCTGACGGACGACGACGTCTCGACCGAGGCGTTCACGTACCTCGACGCGCGGCAGATCCGCGTCGCGGGCGTGCCCTGCCTCGCGCTGCGGATCGGCTTCGTCGGCGAGCTCGGCTACGAGCTCCACTGCACCGCGAGCCGCCGGCGAGCACCTCTGGGACGCGCTCGTCGGCCGCGGGCGCGACGCCGTTCGGCCTCGAGCCGCAGCGGGTCCTCCGGCTCGAGAAGGCGCAC
Source organism: uncultured Actinomycetota bacterium (assembly GCA_963797465.1). Classification (GTDB taxonomy): domain Bacteria; phylum Actinomycetota; class Thermoleophilia; order Gaiellales; family Gaiellaceae; genus PALSA-600. Next base: position 1,019,357 of record CAWCPD010000001.1, read on the forward strand.
ATCATCGTCGGCCAGGACACCGACTCCGAGTCGAACCTGCTCTCGGCCGGCATGCCGTGGATCGCTCAAGCTCGACAAGGACGACTTCGTCGGCAAGTGGGCCGTCGAGCACGTCCAGGAGCGCGGGGCGCGCGAGCGGCTGGTCGGCTTCACGATGCCGAACGGCGTGCTGCCGCTCGAGGGCGCGCAGGTCGTGCGCGACGGCCGCATCGCCGGGCGCGTCACGAGCGCCCGCTCGAGCGAGCGCCTCGGGCGCGTGATCGGCCTCGCCTGGGTGCGCGCCCGAGCAGGCCGAGGAGGGTGCCGACGATCGCGATGCGCGTCGGACGGCGCGCTCCACGCCGGCGACCGTGACGCTGGCGCCGTTCTACGACCCGAAGGGCGAGCGGCTGCGCTCGTGAGCCGCCTCGACTTCCTCTCGCCCGGCGAATGCGGCGCCGGAGGTGGCGCTCGCCTCCGCCGCTGCGCCACTCGACTTCGGACGTGGTCGTGCGACGTCTCGTCGCTCGGCAAGCTCGAGGTGCGCGGCGACCTCGACGCGCTCGTGGCTGGCGACGGCGAGGCGCGTGCTGCCGCTCGCGCCGGGCCGCGCGCTGGTCGTCGTGGACGGCTCGCCCGCCGCTGCCCGGCAACGCCTGGCGCGCGGCCGGCCTGCGCGTCTACGACATGACGGCCGCGCCTCGCGGCGCTCGAGTTCGAGGGCGAGGACGCTGCTGCGCCGGCTCACCGAGCTCGACCTCGGACCGGCTGCCCGCGGTCGGCTCGGTCGCCCGCGGCACGCCCGCCGCTGATCGAGCGGCGTCGACGGCGAGCGCTTCCGGCTCTTCGTCCCGCAGGAGCTCGGCCACTTCGTCGCCGAGGTCGTCACCGACCTGCATCCGGGGGCTGCGCGGATGAAGGACCTCTTCCGCGTCTCGCAGGATGTGGCGGCCGCGCGGCGAGCTGAAGCGCCGCTACGACGTCGTCGATCGTCGGCGGCGGCTCGCACGGCCTCGCAACCGCCTACTACCTCGCGAAGAACCACGGCATCCGCGACGTCGCCGTGCTCGAGCAGAGCTACATCGGCTCGGGCGCGTCCGGCCGCAACACGACGATCATCCGCTCGAACTACCGGACGCCCGAGGGCGCCGCGTTCTACCAGCGCGAGCGTCGAGCTGTACGAGCGGCTCTCGGCCGACCTCGACTTCAACCTGATGTTCTCGCAGCACGGCCACCTGACGCTCGCGCACTCGGACCGCTCGATGCGCCACGATGCAGGAGCGCGCCGAGGTCAACCAGCTGCTCGGGATCGACTCGCGCGTCGTCGGCCCGGACGAGATCGCGCAGCTCTGCCCGCAGCTCGACCTCTCGGACCGCCCGACCTGGCCGATCGTCGGCGCGCTCTACCACCCGCCGGGCGGGATCATCCGCCACGACGCGGTCGTCTGGGGCTTCGCGCGCGGCGCCGACCGCGCTGGGCGTCGAGATCCACCCGTACACCGAGGTGACCGGCGTCGAGCAGACCGGACGGCCGCGTCACCGGCGTGCGAGACGAACCGGGGCCGCGTCGAGGCCGACGTCGTGATCAGCGCCGTCGCGGGCTGGTCGACGCTCGTCTGCGGCCTCGCCGGAGTCCGGCTCCCGATCACGACGCACATCCTCCAGGCGTTCGTCACCGAGCCGGTGAAGCCGTTCCTCGACGCGGTGATCGTCTCGGCGCAGATGCACGTCTACGTCTCGCAGACCGACCGCGGCGAGTTCCTGATCGGCGCCGAGATCGAGCCGTACACGACCTACAAGTCGATCGGGCACGCTTCCCGTTCCTCGAGTACTCCTCGCGTCACACGCTCGAGCTCTTCCCGCAGCTCGAGCGCCTCAAGGTGCTGCGCGACGTGGACGGGCCTCTGCGACCTCTCGCCCGACTACAGCCCGATCCTGGGCGCGACGGAGGTCGAGAACTTCCACGTCTCGGCCGGCTGGGGCACCTACGGCTTCAAGGCGGCGCCGATCGTCGGGACGACGCTCGCCGAGCTCGTCGCCACCGGGAAGACGCCGCGACCTGATCGCGCCGTTCACGCTGGAGCGGTTCCACACCGACACGCTCGTCTCCGAGCTGGCCGCCGCGGCGGTGTCGCACTAGCAATGAGCGGCGTCGACGGCGCGGTCGTGGTGGTCACGGGCGCGAGCCGCGGGATCGGCAAGGACGTCGCCGACGCGCTCGCCGCCCGCGGCGCGACGGTGATCCCGGTCGCCCGCACGGCCGAGCGCTTCCGCGTCGACGTGAGCAACCCGGAGCAGGTCGCCGCGCTCGCGCGCGTGGTCGAGGAGGAGTTCGGAGCGCCGACGATCCTCGTCAACGCCGCCGGCGTCTTCGGACCGCTCGACCGGTTCCGCGACACCGATCCCGAGGCGTGGATCCGGACGGTGATGGTCGACGCGATCGGCCCGTACCTGACGTGCCGCGCTTTCGTGGGCGGCATGATCGAGGCCGGCTGGGGTCGGATCGTCAACTTCACCTCCGCTGTCTCGCTGCTTCCGCCCGACGGGATCGGCAGCGCCTACGCGACGGCGAAGGCCGCGCTGAACCACCTCACGCGCCATCTCGCAGCCGACCTCGACGGCACCGGCGTGACGGCGAACGTGATCCACCCGGGCGACATCAAGACCGCGATGTGGGCCGACATCCGCGACCAGGCCGAAGCGCTCGGCGAGCCGGCGGCGGCGCACGCCCGCTGGGCCACGTGGGTCGAGGAGACGGGCGGCGACCCGCCGGAGAAGGCCGTCGACCTCGTCCTGCGCATCGTCGAGAGCGACGTGAACGGCCGCTTCCTCTGGATCGACGAGCCGCTGCGCAAGCCGCTCCCGAGCTGGGACAGCGCGGGCCCATGACACAGTGACGGCGATGAGCACGCCGCTCGAACGAGCCGCCGCCGTGGCGGCGCTCGCGCCCGACACGCCGGAGCTCGTCCTCGACCTCGACGTCGTACGCGCGAACGTCGCCCGGGCCGCGGCGATGGCCCGCGACGCCGGCGTCTCGCTCCGACCGCACACGAAGACGCACAAGCTGCCGGAGATCGCCCGCCTGCAGGTCGAGGCCGGCGCGGTCGGCGTGCAGGTCGCGAAGCTCGGCGAGGCCGAGGTGATGGCCGACGCCGGGATCGAGGACATCCTCGTCGGCTACCCGATCGTCGGTGCACAGAAGCTCGCGCGCCTCGCCGACCTGGCCGAGCGCGTCGCCGATCTCGGTGACGGTCGACTCCGACGAGGTTGCCGCGGGCATCTCCCGTGTGGCGCAGGAGCGCGGGCTCACGATCCGTGTGCTGGTCGAGCTCGATACCGGGATGCGTCGCCTCGGGCTCCCGCCGGGCACACCGGCCGCAGACCTCGCCGAGCGGGTCGCCGCGCTCCCCGGCGTCGAGCTCGACGGCGTCTTCACCCACGAGGGCCACGTCTACACCCGTGCCCGCGACGACGCCGAGCGCGAGCAGCTGACCCTGCGAGGCGTGCCGGGCCGCAGTCGACACCGCCGAGGAGATCCGCGGCCGTGGGCTGCCGGCGCCGGTCGTCTCGGTCGGCTCGGCCGGGACGTTCCGCTTCGCGATCCGGTGCTCCAGGCGTGACCGAGGTGCGCCCGGGCACGTACGTCTTCAACGATCGCAGCCAGATCGCCCAGGGCGCCGCGACCCGATGCCGACCTCGCCGCGTTCGTGGTCGACGACGGTCGTCAGCCGTCCGGTGCCCGAGCGCGTCGTCGTCGACGCCGGCTCGAAGGTGCTGACCTCCGACCGGATGCTCGTCCACGATCCGCCGGCCTCGTTCGGCCGGGTGCTCGGGCACGACGACTGGGACGTCGTCCGCCTGAGCGAGGAGCACGGAGTGATCGAGGTGCCGCCCGACGCAGGGGCCCGGATCGGCGACCGGCTCGTCGATCGTCCCGAACCACGTCTGCCCGACGATCAACCTCGCCTACGCGGTGACCGTGGTCGAGGGCGGACGCGCCGCCGGGCGCTGGCCGGTGGCAGCGCGCGGCAAGGTGCAGTAGCGATCAGCCGGACGACTCGGCAGCTGCGCGCATCGCCGCGGGCGTGTGCCCGCGGTCGCGCAGCAGCTGCTGGCGCTCGGTGAACGGCTTCTGCGCCTCGGGCCAGAACGGCTCCTCGGCCCACGGCGCGGGCGGCGACGGCGGGAGCTTCTCGAGCGGCGTGCCGCCGGCGATCGTCAGCTCGTTCACGAGCAGCCCGCCGGCCTCGCGCATCTCGCCCCAGATGTCGTAGAGCGGGAACCGCCCCGGGAGCAGCCGGAAGAGCGCGACGTCGGCGACCGACCCCGGCCGCAGCGTGCCGACCTCGTCGTCGATCCCGAGGATTCGCGCCGGGCGCGACGGTGGCGGCGCCGACGACGTCCCGTAGCGGCATCCCGAGGTGGAGGAACTTGCTCATGCAGGTCGGCAGGTCGTAGGCGGGCCCGTTCACGCTCAGCTGGTGCAGGTCGGTCGAGATCACGTCCGGCGGCCGACCGGCCGCCATCAGCGGCTCGGCGGTCGCGTAGGCGAACGAGCCCGTGCCGTGGCCGATGTCCATGATCACGCCCGCGTCCCAGGCGCGCGCCGCGGCCTCGCGCAGCCGGCCGTCGTCGTCGACGATCTTCATCGAGAGGCCGGTGAAGCAGTGGGTGAGGATGTCGCCAGGCCGCAGCAGCGCGATCACGTCCTCGATCTCGGGCGGCCCGAACGCGACGTGCACCATCAGCGGCAGCCCGCACTCCTCGGCGGCACGGCGTGCGAGCCGCAGCGGCTCCAGGCCGTGCTCGCCCACGGTCGGTGTCCCCATCCGCACCTTGACGCCACGCACGAGGTCGCGGTTCGCGTCGGCCAGGCGGCGGAAGAGGTCGACGTCGAGGTACGCGAGGTTCGCGCACTCGTAGTTCTCGCCGACGAGGCCGATGTTCGAGATGTTCAGGAACGCCGTGATCCGCGCCCGCGCGGGCCGGGCGACGAACTCGCGCAGGCCCGGCAGCGTCAGCGCGCCCGCGGAGCCGGCGTCGTTCCAGGTCGTCACGCCCGACGCCGCCGCGACCGGGTCGGGGTCGATGCCCCAGTAGGTGACCTTGTGGAAGACGTGCGTGTGCAGGTCGACGAGCCCGGGCGTGACGATCTGCCCGGCCGGCGTCGATCTCGCGGGCCGCCGAATCAGCGGGGAGGTCGCGGTCGACGGCGGCGATCCGGCCGCCGGCGATCCCGACGTCGAGCCGGCCCTCGTTCCCGCCGCCGGGATCGACGACCTCGCCGCCGCGGATCAGCAGGTCGAAGCGCACATCCCCGCTCATTCCTCGAGGGCGGCGCGGATCGAGTCGAGCGCCTCGAGCCGGAGGAAGCCGTAGTGGTAGAAGTCGACGCCCGTGAGCCCGAGCTCGCGGGCGATCGCGATCTTCGCCGCGAGGTTCGCGGGCTCCTCGCAGTCGGGCGGCGACGGCCGCAGCGCGACCGAGACGCGCGTGTCGGTAAGCATCGCGCGGTAGGTCTCGAGGTCGAGCCGGACGCGGTCGACGTCGGCGGCATAGCCGAGGACGTGCACCTCGTGGCAGGCGCGCGCGAGCGCGGGCACGTCGATGCCGTACCGCCAGGCGACCTCCACCGCAGGCCCGCCGGCCGGACGGCCGGTCATGTAGCCCTTCACGGCGCCGCTGAGGTCGAGGTAGACGAGCCGCTTGCCGGCCTCCTCGGCGACCTCGGCGGCCTCGGCGGCCAGCGTTGTCACCGTATCCGCCCGCACTCCGAGGTAGGCGAGCAGGTCGCCGCCCGCGACATCGGCGAGCTCCTCCGGCTCGAGCTCGCCCGCGACGACGGCGCTCCGCTCGGCGAACACGCGCTCGAGCTCGGCGCGGGCGGCGGCCTGCACGGCGGAGCCGTCCACCCCGGCCCGCCCGGCGCGCTCGAGGCAGTGCAGGCAGAAGCAGAGGCCGAGCAGGTACCGCGCCCGCGCCCCCAGCTCGATGAAGTAGCGCTCGTGGTGGTGGCCGTGCTCGAGCGGGTGGTAGTGCAGCGACTCGGCCAGGATCGACGCCACGTCGTAGCGGGCGATGTCTGCGACGAGCGCGCGCGTGTAGGCCCGCACGTCGGGGTTCGCCGGGCAGAGGTCGGCCGGATAGGCGTCGCCGAAGGCGTTCACGGTCACGCAGTCCAGGTTCTCCTCGGACCGGTCCGCGTGGAGGAAGACCGTCCATGCACGCACGTGCATGCCGCGCTCGGCCGCGGCGCGGCAGGTCTCGGCGAGCACGTCTCGTGCGCGAGCGTCCGCGTTCACGCGCGGCCCGATTCGCCCGTAGAGCTCGGGCGAGGCCGGGAAGAGATGCTCGCCACCGTCGAGGAGGACGACTTTCCGCATAGGGTTGTGCGGGAACACGTCGCGGGCGGCGTGGTAGACGAACGCGGCCGTGATGCCGCCGACGCCGGCGCGCTCCTGCAGGTTCCCGAGCACCGTGTCGACGCCTTCGTCCGCCAGGTCGCTCGGGAACGCGAACAGCGACGTCTCGAGGTGCTGCGCCACGCGCCAACGCTAGACCATCGTCCGTCGGCAGGTAGCGTTGACGACCGACCCCTGACCGCAGGCGAGGAGGACGCGATGGGAGTAGCCGAGCAGCTGGCCGAGCGCGGCCTGACGATCCCGCCGGCGCAGGTGATCCCGCCCGGCGTGAGGCTCACGTACCGCCGCCTCGTCCGCTGGGAGAACGTCGCCTACGTGGCGGGCCACGGCCCCACGAACGGCGACGAATGGGGCAGCAAGCTCGGCAAGGTCGGCCGCGAGCTGACCGTCGAGGAGGCCGTCGCGGCCGCGCAGCTGACGGCACTCAACGTGCTCGGCACGATCGAGCGCGAGCTCGGCGACCTCGACCAGGTCGCGTGCTGGCTCAAGATCAACGGCTTCGTGAACGCCGTCGACGGCTTCACCGAGCACGCGACCGTGATCAACGGCTTCTCGGATCTCGTGCTCGACCTCTACGGCGAGGACCGCCTCGCGGCGCGCACGTCGATCGGCGTGCCGCACCTCCCGTTCGACATGCCGGTCGAGGTCGACGCGATCGTCGCCCTCCGATGAGTCGTAAGCTCGACGGAGGCTCCGCCGGCGTAGGCTCGACGGAGCCCGTCCGAGAGCGGAGGTGCCGGCTTCGCCGGCGCCGGGAGCGGGCATGAGCAACGCAAGCCCCGCGGCCTGGCGCCTCGACGGCCGGGTCGCGCTCGTGACGGGCGCCCAGCGCGGGATCGGCTTCGCGTGCGCCGAGGCGTTCGTCGCCTCCGGCGCACACGTCGCCTGCGTCGACCTTCCCGACGGCGGCCTCGAAGCGGCGGTCGAGCGGCTCGGCGCGGCGGCGTCGGCGCACCCGGCGGATCTCGCGGAGGTCGAGCGGGCAGACGCGCTCGTCGCCGAAGTCGTGGAGCAGCACGGCCGGCTCGACGTGCTCGTCGCCGCCGCGGGCACGCTCGCACCGGCCCCGTTCCTCGAGCTGACGCCGGAGCAGTGGGACCGCACGCTCGGCGTGAACGCGCGCGGGACGGTGTTCCTCGCCCAGGCGTGCGCGCGTCACTTCGTCTCCGCGGGTGTCGCGGGCCGGATCGTCCTGTACGCGTCGATCGTCGGCCGGAGCATCGTCCGCCTCAACAACACCGCCTACGCCGCCTCGAAGGCGGCGATGATCCAGGCGGCACGCTGCATGGCGCTCGAGCTGGCGCCGCACGGGATCACGGTCAACACGATCTCCCCCGGCTCGACCGCGACGGAGATGCTGGTCGACGTGCAGGCGAGAGGCGACGTCGAGTCGATCGTCCGCGGCAACGCGGAGGAGTGGCGCCTCGGGATCCCGCTCGGCCGCCTCGCGGACCCGTCCGACCAGGCGGCGCTCGCCGTCTTCCTCGCCGGCGAGGGGGCCGTCACATCACAGGCCAGGACCTGGCCGTCGACGGCGGCCAGACGACCGTCTGACGGTCTTCGGCTATCGGGCATCGGGACGCTCGCGCAGGCGAGTGTTCGTGTATGTTACCTGAGTGGCGGTTGCGGTTTCGCTGGCGTTCGTTCGGGCGGGGATCTACGCCCGGATCTCGTCTGATCGCGAGGCGGACGGTCTGGCGGTGGCGCGGCAGCTGGCGGATTGCCGCCGGTTGGCGGAGCGGAAGGGCTGGTCTGTTGTCGAGGAGTACGTCGACGACGATGTGAGCGCCTGGAGCGGCCGCGAGCGGCCCGCGTATGCGCGGATGCTCGCCGACCTCGAGGCGGGCGGGATCGAGGCGCTCCTGGTCTACGACCTCGATCGCCTGCACCGGCAGCTGAGCGGGCTCGAAGCGTTGATCGTGTTGTGCGAGGCGCGGGGGATCACGAATGTGGCTTCGGTCAGCGGCGATCTCGACCTGACGACACCGGATGGGCGCTTTCGGGCTCGTATCCTGGTCGCGGTGGCGACGAAGGAGAGCGACGACAAGAGCCGCCGGATCACGCGCAAGCACGACGAGCTTGCCGAGTCCGGGAAGTGGTCGGGTGGCGGCAGCCGCCCCTACGGCTACGAGCCCGGCGGGCAGAAGCTGCGGGAGTCCGAGGCAGCGGTGGTGCGCGAGTGCGCCCGCCGATTCATCGCTGGCGAACCGCTCCGCTCGATCTGCAACGACCTGAAAGCGCGCGGTGTCAAAGCGGCCGGCGGCGGCGCCTGGACGCCACAGTCGCTGCGGCGGATGCTCGGCTCGGGCCGGATCGCCGGGCTCCGTGAGCACCACGGCGAGATCGTCGCGGCTGCCGAGTGGCCCGCGATCATCACCCCGGAGCAGAGCGAGACGATCCGGGCGATCCTCGCCGACCCGGCCCGCCGCACCAACCGAAGCGCCCGCCGCTACCTGCTGGCCGGGCTCGTCCGCTGCGGCCTCTGCGGCTCACGGATGGTCGCCCGGCCCCGCGCAGGCGGACAGCGCCGCTACGCCTGCGTCACCGACAACGGCGGCTGCGGCCGGATCACCGTCAACGCCGACCCGCTCGAACAACTGATCACCGAAGCCGTCCTCTACCGGCTCGACAGCCCCGAGCTCGCCGCCGCGATCAACGGCCGCAACGCCGAAGCCCCCGACGCGGCCCGGTTCCGCAGCGAGGTCGAGGAAGCGCAGGCGCAGCTGGCCGAACTCGGCGAGGCGTTCGCGAACAAGCAGATCGGGATGCCCGAGCTGATCGCCGCCCGCAAGCTGATCGATGCCCGCCTCGACACCGCCCGCAAACAGCTCGCCAAGCTCACCCGCACAGTCGCCCTCGACGAATACGTCGGCCACGCCGACACCCTCCGCGAACGCTGGAGCGCGCTCGACCTCCCGCGCCAGCACGCGATCATCGAAGCGATCATCGACCGGATCACCGTCGCCCCCGCACGCCGCGGCTACAACCGCTTCGACGAAAACCGCATCAGCGCCACCTGGCGCGCCTAACCCACCACCCGGCCCTCGCCGTCGTCTCTCGGGATGGCCCCGGCCCCGTCGATCGCCTCCGGCTCCCGCCGGGCCCCCAAGCCGGGCCCATCCCGGCCGCAGAGACGACGACGGCGACCACCACCAAACCAAGCCAACTCCCCCGACGAGTTACGTTGCTAGTTCAAGTGAAGAAAGACCCGCCCGCGCGCTACGCGCGGCCGAGCGCGCGACCCCGCCGGGCCCGCCCCCTGCCGGGGGCACCCGCCCCGGCGCGGCACCCGCGCCCACCCGGCCGACGCCCGTGACGTCGCAGCATGACCGCCGCCCGCAGCCCGTCAACCCCTCCGGGGTCGGCTACGCCTTGACCGGCCACGACCGCCGGCCCAGACCAGCAACTATCCCGGGCAGCAGCTGCCAGGCGTCACAGTGCGCACTCGCTCAGCCGAGTTCACTCACGCCACCGAGCCCGCCGCCGATAATCAGAAGGTGGACGCCGACACCCCCGCCACCGAAGAGGAGCTTGAGCGCATCCTGCTTCGCGCGGAGGCCGCGACCGCGGCGCCGTGGAGATCGTCGATCGAGGACCGGGATCACTGGAGCGGCGACAACGTGATCCTTACCGGCGGCCCCGACATATTCATCACGTACTACGTCGAAGAGCCCCTCGACTTCCAAGTACGCGTCCGCAATCAGGACTTCATCGCGGCGGCTCGGCAGGACGTGCCGCGGCTCGTCGCGGAGGTTCGCCGCCTTCAGAGGCTCCTGCGCGAATCGACTTCATAGCGCCGAGCCTCCATGTCTTGTCGGGCGTCAGCGGCGAGCACTGGCGCAGGTGACGGCCCGGACGCCCGGGGGCTAAGGATGCGAGCGCTCGGTAGCGAGGAGAAGCAAGAGGCCCGACGGGTCAGGCGAGTCGACGTCGTCGACCTTGAGCTTCCACGACGCTTCCTCGTCGGGGCTCATCCAGTCGGGTCGCTCTTCGAAGACGGTGAGTTCGGGGTATGCGAGTGTGATCGCCTCGACGGACTCAGCGAGCACGTAGCTCCAAAGACCACCCATCCCGTAGTCGTAACAGACGAGGTAGCGCCGCTTCACACCCCCAGGCTACGCCCTCGCTCAGGGTGTCTTCCGAAACACTCGCGCAAGCTGGCGTTGCTACGTCCGGCTCACGTCGTTACGGTGCGTTTGTGGCGCTGTTTCGTCGAAGGAAGAGCAAGACGCAGGACGCAAAGTCGCTGGATCATGCTGTCATCACCCATTTGCCACTGTCCGACGACAGCTTCGGAACGACCGACGAACGTGACGCGATCCACGAACTCGAAGCCCGGATCAGCACGGCGGTCGAACAGATCGGCGGAGACCACGACGGCGACGAGTTCGGCGGCGGCGAGGCCGTCCTCTTCACCTACGGGCTAGACGCGGACGAGATGTTCGCCGCGATCAGTGAATGCCTCGCTGGATTCCCGGTGCGGCCAGGCGCCTATGCGGTTAAGCGCTACGGCCCGGCCGCCGATCCGGCAGCGCGCGAGGAGCGCGTTCCGCTCGCCTGAGCGCTCGGGCGTCGTAGCGCCACACTGGGGCAAGGTGCGGCCCTCGTGCTCGACGGTTCGGACCGGTCGGAAAGAGACACCGTGCTGCTCGGACTCGGGCACGCTAGACCTCGGCTCACGACCCCGGGGTAGCTCAACTGGTAGAGCGTCCCACTGTCCATGGGTCGGTTGCCGGTTCGAGTCCGGCCCCCGGGGTCCAGGACACACGAAGGCCCGCCGTGAGGCGGGCCTTCGGGTAGCTCATGATCCCACTGTCCGCATGAGACTTTAGTCCAAGAGTGCATTCCGGAGCGGTCGCGGACGCGAGGATCGTCGCGATCGACCGGTCTCTTCCCCGGATCGGCCGAGACGCTGCTCAGCTCCTGATCGGCACCGCGTAGGACGGCATCGGCGCGCCCGTCGCGCCGCGCAGCTTGAGCGGGAAGCCGAGGAACGCGAACTCGTACTGCTGCTCGGCCGCGATCTCCTCCATGTCGATCACCTCGATGATCTGCGCTCCCGCGGTCGAGAACATGTACGCGTGCACCGGCAGGAAGACCTTCTCCTGCTCGGACGGAAGCACCTCGAGGGCGATCGTGTCGGCGCCGATGCACATCGCGCCGGCCTCCTCGCACAGCCACTTCGCCGCGTCGAGCCCGATGCCCGGCGTGTTGACGAGGTAGCCGTCGAAGTCGGGCCAGACGCGCATGCGGCCGGTGCGCACGAGCACGACGTCCTGCTTGCGCAGCTCGACCTTCTGCTTCCTCGCCGTCTGCTGGAGGTCCTTCGGCGTGATCGCGTAGCCGTCGGGCAGCACGTCGACGCCCTTCATCGCTGCGACGTCGAGCATGACGCCGCGCGCGATCACCGGCGGGTACTTCTCCGGGCCGCCCTTGTTCCAGATGCGGCTGCCGAGGTGCTTGTCCTGCGTCCAGCCGTTCCAGAACTGGCCGTAGTGGCCGAGGTGGTTGAGCGTGTCGATGTGCGTGCCGCAGTGCGTGTACATGTGGATCGAGTCGCCGCAGTACGAGTACTTCTTGTGCACTGCGGAGCCCACACCCGAGAGGTCGTCGGCGACCGAGCCGTCCGGCGTGTGCGTCATCCAGATCCCGTAGGCGGGGTCGCCGGCGGCGACCCACGACGGCATGCCGATGAAGTAGTCCACGTTCAGGTCGAACACGTGGCTGCCGTCAAGGTGGTCGAGGATCGCGCGGTTGGAGTCCTTCGTGATCCAGTTCAGACGGCCGATCTCGTCCCGCGGGCCCCACGGGCTCTTCGAGACCTTCACTCCGCCGCGGTTGAGGACGGTGTCGGGGACGAGCTCCGGGTCACGTGGCATGGATGCCTCCTCGAGAGTGGTTTACGCCTGAACGGGTTGCGTCTCCTCGACCAGCGCGCCGTACAGCTCGGGGCGGCGGTGGCCGAAGAGGTAGAGCTCGTACTCGCCGGGGATCACGTAGTCCTTGTTCCGCGCCTTCTCGAGATCGACGTCCGCGACGAGCAGCGTCTCCTCGGTCCCGTCCGCCTCCGCGAGCCGCACCCCGAACGGGTCGACGATCTGGCTCCAGCCGCAGAACTCCCCGGTGCGTTCCTTGCCGACGCGGTTCGCGGTCAGCAGGTAGATGCGGTTCTCGGCCGCGCGCGCGACCGTGATCAACTCGGTCTGGATTCGCGCGGCGACCGGGAAGTTCGTCGGGTGGGCGACGATGTCGGCGCCGCGGAGGGCGAGGGTCCGAGTGACCTCCGGGAAGCGCAGGTCGTAGCAGATCTCGATCCCGATCCGGCCGAGCGGCGTGTCCCAGACGGGCAGCTCGTCGCCCGGCACGACGAAGCGGTCGACGCCGAGGAAGGGCAGATGCGTCTTGCGGTAGGTGCCGAGCAGACCGTCGTCGGGCGAGACGAGCACCGCGGCGTTGCGGAGCATGTCGGCGTCGCGCTCGAGCAGGCCGCAGACGACGTACAGGCCGAGCCGCCGCGCTTCGCGCTCGAGCAGCTCGGTCGACGGGCCAGGGATCTCCTCGGCGAACGGCAGCGCCTCGTCGGCGCTCTCGAAGATGTAGCCCGGGATCGCGCACTCCGGCAGGACGAGCAGCTGCGCTCCCTCCGCCGCCGCCTCCTCCATGCGCGCGAGGCAGGTCTCGAGGTTTCGCTCCTTCTCGCCGAGCCTTGGCTCGATCTGCGCAACCGCGACCCGCATCTCCGAGCGAGTCTAATAGTCTGATTTTTCGGATGCCAGCTATCCGCTTCTACTACGACGTCGTCTGCCCGTACTCGTACATGGAGTCGCGCGCGGTCGAGGCGGCCGAGGACGCGGGCGAGGTCGAGGTCGAGTGGCTGCCCTTCGAGCTGCGGCCGGCGCCCAAACCGTTGCTGGCAGTGCGCGGCGACCACCTGCGTACCGACTGGACGCACAACGTCTACCGCCGGGCGCTCGAGCGCGGGGTCGAGATCCACCTTCCCCGCTTCCAGCCGCGCTCGACGCTGCCGCTGGCGGCGTGCCTCTGGGCCGGCGACGAGGGCCGCCTCCGCGACTTCAAGCACGCGCTGTACGAGGCGTTCTTCTGCGAGGGCCTCGACATCGCGACCGACGCCGAGATCGCCCGCGCTGCGGAGCGGATCGGCCTCGACGGCGCCGCCGCGGTCGAGGCCGCGTACTCGCACGAGCGCTTCGAGCGGATCCGGGCGATCCGTCGTGAGGCGGAGGCCGCGGGCGTACGCGGCGTTCCGTCGCTCCTCGCCGCGGACGGCGGGACGCACTGGGGCATGGGCGGCCTCGCGCGCTTCCTCGCGGGCGAGGAGCTCGTGCCGCGGCCGGCCTAGGGCTCTGCCTCAGGTCTCGATCACCTCGGGCTGCGACTCGGCGGGAGCGCCGTAGGCGAAGATCAGCGCGTCCTCGTCGCTGTCGTTCTGCCAGCGGAGCGGCGTGCCCGGCTCGACGACGACGAGCGTCCCCTGCGGCGCCTCGTGGAGCGTGGGCGGGTCGCCGAGCATCACCGACGGGTTGCCGGCCACGACCACGAACACCTCTTCCTGCGAGTGCTCCTTGTGCAGCCGGCCCTGCACGCCGGGCGGATAGCGCCACAGGTTCGCGCGCGAGTGGCGCATCGTCGCGTACAGGGGAAGCTCGACGATGCGCCGCGTCGGCTCCTCGGGGCGCCAGCTCGGCGCCTTGAACTCCTGCTCGTCGGGTCTCAGGATCGTGAACGGCATGGGTCACACCTCCGGTGCAGTATCGGGGTCGCGAGCGGCGGTCATCCGAGCTGCGGCACGTCGACGATCCGCCACTCCGGCACGGCGCCGGCCTTGCGCATCAGTTCCGCGCCGCGCGGCTCGTCGACGCTCGCGAGGTAGCGGTCGAGTGTCTCACGGTCGCGCCAGAACGCGACCAGCTGCGCGTTCTCGCCGTCGATGAGGAGCGCCGCGGTGACGACGCCCTCCGGCCTCGTCGGAAGGTGCTCCCGCATCAATTCGGCGAGCCGCGCGACCTGCTCGGGCGCCATGCGCGCCTCGAAGACGACGGCGACGCTCAAACCGCGACGGGCTCGGCGGCGTCGAAGGGAAGTGAGGGGCGGCGGCTCTTGACGGTGACGCCCGGCAGGGGATTGCCGCCCCTTGTCCTTTTTCTGCTCACGTCGAGATCATCTTCTTCTCGATCCCGACGCCGGCCGCGACCGCGCGCTCGTACTCGAGCGGCACGGTCGCCGAATCCTGGAGCGCGATCCCCGTCGAGTCGAAGAGCGTCACCTCGTCGCGGGAGGTGCGGCCCGGCGTTCGGCCGGTCACGACCTCGCCGATCTCGCCCGCGATGTCGTCCTCGGTGATCAGGCCGTCGGAGAGGGGCACGTTGATCTCGCCGTCGGTGCGGCACTGGCGGATGTCGTCGACGAAGATGCGCGCCCGCTGGAGGATGCGCGCGTCGAGCTCCTGGTCACCGCCCTTGTCGGCCCCGACCGCCGCCACGTGCGTGCCGGGCGCGATCCATTCGTCACGCACGATCGGCTCGCGCGCCGGCGTGATCGTGACGACCACGTCCGCGCCGCGGACGACCGACTCCAGGTCGGTCGACGGCCGCAGCGCGAACGAGAAGCGCCCGTCGTACTTGGCAAGGAACGCGTCGAGCGTCGACTGCGAGCGGCTCCAGACGCGCACCTCGCCCCACTCGAAGACCTCGTTGCACGTCTCGATCGCGCCCTCGGCCATGTGCCCGGCGCCGACGATCGCGAGCACCTTCGAGTCGGGCCGCGCGAGCCACTTCGCCGAGACGGCCGCGGAGGCGCCCGTACGCATGACGGTGTGGTACGAGCCGTCGCAGATCGCGAGCGGGAAGCCCGTCTCGGGGTGCGTGTAGATCAGGATCGAGAACACGGTCGGCAGCCCGAAGCGCTCGCGGTTCCGCTCTCGGATCGAGACCCACTTGCACGCGGCGGCCTCCGGCTCCTCGATGTACGACGGCATCGCCTCCCACTCGCCCGGATACCGGTCGAGCACGATGTGGCCCTTCGGATCCATGTAGAAGCGGCCCTCGCCGTGCATCCGGTAGGCCTGCTCGACGCACTGCACGTACTCGGCCGGCGTGACGAGGCCCATCATGTCCGTCCGGCTCAGGATGAGCGTCTTGCGGTTGGCCCAGCTCTCCGCTGCTCCGTTCTCCATCGGGCGATTCTACGAGCCGTTAAGGTCCGGGGCGATGGTGGCCGTCGAACGGGCGAGGAGCACCGAGCGGATCGCTCGCGACATCGAGACGCTGTCGGGCCCTGCGTACACGCTCTCGACGGAGGCGATCCGCCGCTACGCCTACACCGACGTCTACCGCCACACGCTCGACCACTTCACGCACGCGCTCGAGCAGCTCGGCTTCGACGTCTACGAGGATCCGGTCGGGACGCTCGTCGCGCGGAACCGCCCGGTGGGGACGCCGGTGTTCGGGATCGGCTCGCACTGCGACTCGAACCGAAACGGCGGCCGCTACGACGGCACGATGGGCGTCGTCACCGCGCTCGAGGTGTGCCGCCTGAACGCCGACCTCGGGCTCGACCTGCCGCTGCAGCTGATCTCCTTCCTCGAGGAGGAGGGCTCGGGTTTCGGGCAGATGCTGCTCGGGAGCCGGATCATGGCCCAGCGCGTGACCGAGGCCGAGTTGAAGGAACAGTTCCTCGCCGTCGACGATGGCCGCAGCTTCTGGGAGCACGCGCTCGAGGCCGGCTACACGCCCGAGCGCTGGCGCGACTCCGCGAACGTGCTCGACGACCTCACCGGCTGGATCGAGATGCACATCGAGCAGGCGCGCGTGCTGCAGGACACCGGCAACAGGATCGGGATCGTGACCGCGATCGCGGGGTACGTGCACGCTGACGTCGTCGTCCTGGGGCGCGGCGACCACGCGGGCGCGACCCCGATGGACTTCCGCCTCGACCCCGGCCTCGTCCTGGCCGAGTGCGAGCTCGAGCTCGAGCGGCTCGCGCGCGCGGCCGGCAGGGGCACG
Organism: uncultured Actinomycetota bacterium; assembly: GCA_963797465.1. Taxonomy (GTDB): domain Bacteria; phylum Actinomycetota; class Thermoleophilia; order Gaiellales; family Gaiellaceae; genus PALSA-600. The sequence continues at coordinate 1,035,780 of CAWCPD010000001.1, forward strand.
GTCGGCACGGTCGGCGAGATCGAGGTGCATCCGTCGCTGATCAACGTCATCCCCGAACGGATCCGCTTCTCGCTCGACATCCGAGGCACCGACGAGGACGCGTTCCAGAGCGTCGCCCGCGACGTCGCGGCGTTCGCGGAGGAGGCGGCGGCGAAGCGCGGGATGACCGCCGAGACCCGCGTGCGCCAGACGCTGCCGGCAACGCCACTCGACGAGCGCATCGTCGGCGCGCTCGACGAGGCGGCGAAGGCGACCGGCGAGCCCTACCGGCTGATGCCGTCGGGTGCCGCGCACGACACGATGTGCGTCGCCGACCGCGTGCCGAGCGCGATGGTCTTCGTCCCGTGCAAGGACGGGATCAGCCACTCGCCGCTCGAGGAAGCCGACCCGGCCGACGCCGGCCTCGCGGCCGAGATCATCCTCAACGCGATTCGAGCGCTGGTCTAGGTGCGGCGCCGAGCTGGCGGGCGCTCGGCAGCGCCGCGAGGGCGGCGAGCCACAGGGCAGCGGCGATCAAGAAGCCGGCCCGCCCGTCGCCAGGCAGCGAGAAGGTGAGCCCGAGCAACGGCGTACAGACGAGGATCGCGAGACCCGCGGCGCCGTTGACGAAACCGACCGCAGCCGCCGGCGCGTCCGGCCGGAGGAGCACCGGACCCGTGAAGGACGGCGCGAACGGGATGCCCGCCGCGATGCCGACGAGCGCGGCGCCGAGCGCGGCGAGCGCGGGCGGGCCGGCGCCGGCGAGCAGGAGCGTGCCGGCTGCGCCGCCGGCGAGGCTCGCGCCGACCGCCGCACGCATTCGCTCGGGGTGCTCACGGAGGATCCAGCCGCCGAGCGGCCGGGTGACGATCCCGACTGCGAGCGTCAACGAGGCGATCGCGCCGCCGGCGCCCTTGTCGAGCCCGCCGTGCCGGTCGAGCAGCGTCACGACCCAGTTCCCGATCGTGACGCTCAGCCCGAGCGAGGCCGAGTAGAGCACGGCGATCCGGTAGAGCCGGCGGTCGCGGAGAACGCCCGCGTGCAGACCGTGCTCGCGCGCGGGCCTCTCGCGAGGCCGGTCGCGCGGGGCGAAAGCGACGACGACGAGCGCGGCGGCCGCGATCGCGACGGCGGTCGCGTACGGCGCGCGCCAGCCGAGCCAGCTCTCGACCTGCGGCACGACCGCGAGCGCCACCCCGCCGCCGGCGAGCCCGAACCCGCCGAAGAGGCCCTGCGCGGCGGGCGAGCCGCCCACCGCGCGGATGTAGGCACTGCCCGCGATGAACACGATCCCGGTGCCGATCCCGGTCAGCGCCCGAGTCGCGATCGCGAGCCACGCCTCCGGCTCCACCATCGAGAGGCTCGCGAACACGGCGATGAAGACAAGGCCGACCAGGCCGGTCCGCCGCGCGCCGTAGCGGTCGCTCCACCGTCCGCCCGGGATCTGGACGGCGATGTGCGTGGCGAAGAACGCGGTCGTGAACAGGCCGACCACCGCGAGGCCGACGCCGTACGCGGCCGCGAGCTGCGTTGCGACCGCGCCGGTGTTCGCGATGTTCCAGCCGGCCGCGAGGCCGAACGCGCACCCGCCGGCGATCCCGAGCCTCATCCGCGCCCGATACGCGCCGCCTCGAGCAGCCCGGCGTACTCCTCTGTGCGCCCGGCGGCGGCGGCGGCGATGATCCTCGCCGTGAAGGTTCCCGGGCCGGCCACGGAAGGAGCGTAGTCGGTGGCCGCCGTCACCTTCGCGGCGCTGTCGGGGGCCCTCTTCGGAGCCCTCGCGGTCGCGGTGCGGCGCGGCATCCAGGCTGGCGCCGACCCTCGCGCGGGCGGCGTCGTCGTCGCGGGGGTGGCCACGCTGGTGCTCCTTCCGCCGGCCGCCGTGTCGGCGGCGTCCCGGAGTGTCGACGTCGCCGAGCTCTGGCCGTTCGTCGTCGCCGGCTTGCTCGCGCCGGGCGTCTCGCAGATCCTCTTCATCCTCTCGGTTCGCGACGCGGGGCCGTCGCGCGCCGCGATCCTGATCGGGACCGCCCCGCTCTTCTCGGTGGCGATCGCCCTCCTGCTGCTGGACGAGCCGTTCGAGCCCGCTCTGCTCGTCGGGACTGCGCTCGTCGTCGTCGGGGGATCGCTGCTCGTCCGTGAACGCAACCGGCCGGAGCACTTCCGGGCGATCGGCGTCGCGTTCGCGCTCGCGTGCGCGGGCCTGTTCGCGCTCCGCGACAACGTCGTCCGCTGGGCCGCCCGAGACGCGCACCCGCCGCCACTGCTCGCCGCGGCCGTCTCCCTCCTGGCCGCGACGGTGTTTCTGACGTGCTACGTGCTCGTGACGCGCGCCGACCTCCGCAACGGCCTGCGCCCGGCGCTGCGCAGCTTCGCTCCGGCGGGGGTGATGCTCGGGCTCGCGTACGGCTGCCTCTTCGTGGCGTTCGACCGCGGGCGCGTGTCGGTCGTCGCGCCGCTCAACGCCACGCAGTCGCTGTGGGCGGTGGCGCTCTCGGCGGTGGTGCTCGGCACCGCGAGCGAGGCGATCGGCCGGCGGCTGATCGTCGCCGGCGCGCTCGTCGTCGCGGGCGCGGCGTTCATCAGCGCGGTCCGCTGACTGATCGCGAGAAGGCCTCCGTCGCGGTCTCTTTGCGACGCGTCCGTTTGCGGCGTGTCCGGGGACTGTCCCCACGTGGGCCGCCGCGACGTTCATCCTGCAAGCGGGCGCCTTCTCGCCGGAACGAGGGTCTCGTGCGTACGCGACCGTTCGCGGCGTGTCCGGGGACTGTCCCCGTGCTTCGTGGTTGGCGCAGCGCTCGGCCTAGCGACGCAGCTCGGCGATGCGCGCCGCGACCGCCTCGCCGACTTCGCGCGTCGTCGCCTGGCCGCCCACGTCCCGCGTGCGCGGGCCCCCGCGACAGGCATCCTCGAGCGCGCCCAGCAAGACGCCCGCCGCTTCCCGGTCGCCGAGTTGCTCGAGCATGAGCGAGGCGCTCCAGATCGCGCCGGCGGGGTTCGCGATCCCGCGGCCGGCAATGTCGGGCGCCGAGCCGTGCACCGGTTCGAACACGCCCGGCACGCCCGACCCGGGTGCAACGTTCGCGCTCGCTGCCATCCCCATCCCGCCCTGAATCGCCGCCGCGAGGTCGGTGAGGATGTCTCCGAACAGGTTCGACCCGACCACGACGTCGAGCGAGCCCGGATCGCGCACCATCCGTGCGGCGAGCGCGTCGACCAGCACGCGCTCGTAGCGGACGCCCGGGAAGCCCGCCGCGACTTCCTCCGCGACCTCGTCCCAGAGGACGTAGCCGAACCGCGACGCATTCGATTTGGTCGCGCTCGTGAGCACACCGCCACGCCCGGCGGCCAGCTCGAACGCGTGGCGCAGCACCCGCTCGACGCCCCCGCGTGTGAAGACGCTCGTCTCGATTCCGACCTCGCCGGGCAGGCCGCGATGCGCACGGCCGCCGATACCCGAGTACTCGCCCTCGGTGTTCTCGCGGACGAACAGCATGTCGACGTCGGCCGGCCCGCGACCCGCAAGCGGGCAGGGAATCCCGGCGAGCAGCCGTGCGGGCCGCAGGTTTGCCCACAGGTCGAGCCGCTGGCGCAGCTCGAGCACGAGCCCCCAGAGCGAGACGTGATCCGGCACCGACGGGTCGCCGATCGCGCCCATCAGCACCGCGTCATGCGCACCGACGACGTCGATCGCGTCCGGCGGCATCATCTGCCCGTGCTCGTGCCAGTAGGCCGAGCCCCACGGCAGCTCCGTCCACTCGAGCGAGAGGCCCAGCGCGTCGACCGCGCGCCGGGCCTCCGCGGTCACCTCGGGCCCTACTCCGTCGCCGGGGAGCAGGGCAACGCGATACGTCACACCGCCGCGCCCGCCGCCGCCGGGACGCCCGCAACGTACTCGAGCGCCTCCTCGAGGGAGACGACGTCCGCGTACTTCGCCTGGATGTCGAACAGGTTCGCCTCGTGCGGCGCCTGGGCCCGGTCGCCGACGCACTCGCGCGGCACGAGCGTCGGCCAGCCGTTCTGGAGCAGGTCGATCGCGGTCGCGCGGATGCAGCCGCTCGTCGTCGCGCCGCAGAGGATCACCGAGTCGACGCCCTGCGTGACGAGGATCGCGGCGAGGTTCGTGCCGAAGAATCCCGACGCGCCCTTCTTGAGCACGACCGCCTCGTCGTCGCGCGCCTCGAGACGCGGGTCGATCTCGACCCAGCGCCCGCCGACCTGCAGCTCGCCGAGCGCCGGCACCTTCTGCAGCCAGAGGCCGCCGTCCTTGAGGCTCGCGTCGAAGCCGATGGTAGTGAAGACGACCGGCAGCCCCTTCGCGCGGGCCGCGTCGAGCAGACGCTTCGTGGCGGTCGACCTCGGCCGTCAGGTCGGAGCCGAGCGTGCACTCCGGATCGGTGAACCCGCACGAGAAGTCGACGACGAGCACGGCCGGCCGCGTGCCGAGCGTGACGCTCTCGCCGAGCCGCGCCTTCGCGTAGACCTCCCGTGCGGCCTCGTCGCTCATCTGGCACCGCCTCCGTCGGGCGTGCGGCTCATACCAGCGCGGCCTCCGCGCCGGTCGGCAGCAGCTCCTCGCCGAACTTCGCGCGCTTCACGAACTGCCCGGCGCCCGCCTCGCCGACGAGCTCGCCGTTCTCGATGATCATCTGGCCGCGCACGAGCACGGCCTCGGGCGCGCCGGTGACCTCGGTGCCCTCGAACAGGTTGTAGTTGACGTTCGAGTGGTGCGTCGAGGCCGAGACCGTCAGCTTCTTCTTCGGATCCCAGATGACGATGTCGGCGTCGGAGCCCGGCGCGATCGTGCCCTTGCGCGGGTAGAGGCCGAAGTACTTCGCCGGGTTCGTCGACACGAGCTCGACGAAACGGTTGAGCGAGATCCGGCCCTCGCCGACGCCGAAGTTCCACAGCATGTGAAGCCGGTTCTCGATCCCCGGCCCGCCGTTCGGGATCTTCGAGAAGTCGTCGCGGCCGAGGCCCTTCTGCTCGGGCCAGTTGAACGGGCAGTGGTCGGTCGAGACGACCGAGAGGACGTCGTTGCCGAGCGCCTTCCAGAGGTGCTCCTGGTTGTCCTTCGCCCGCGGCGGCGGCGTGTAGATGTACTTGCCGCCCTCGAAGTCCGGCTGGTCGAGCGCCGACTCGTCGATGAAGAGGTACTGGGTGCAGGTCTCGCCGTGGATGTTCCAGCCCTTCTCGCGCGCGATCTGGATCGGCTCGATCGACTCGGCGCACGAGACGTGGACGACGTACAGCGGCGCGTCGGCGACACGCGCGAGCTGGATCGCGCGGTTCGTGGCCTCGCCTTCTGTCTCGGGCGGGCGCGTGCGCGCGTGCCAGATCGGCTCGGTGCGGCCGGCCGCGACCGCCTCCTTGACGAGGATGTCGATCGCGTCGCCGTTCTCGGCGTGCACCATCACGAGCGCGCCGGTCTCGTGCGCGGTGCGCATGACGCGGAAGAGCGTGTCGTCGTCGACCATGACGGCGCCCTTGTAGGCCATGAACAGCTTGTACGAGGTGATGCCCTCGTCCGGGAGCTTCGCGAGCTCCTCGAGCGAGCCGCCGTCGTGCAGGTCGGTGACGCCGATGTGGAAGCCGACGTCGATCACCGGCTTACAGCGGTCGATCTTCTCGTGGTAGGTCTCGAGCGCCTGCGCGAAGGACGTGCCCGGCGCCTGCATGCAGAAATCGACCAGCGTCGTCGTGCCTCCGAATGCCGCGGACACGGTGCCGGTGGTGAAGTCGTCGCAGGTGACTGTGCCGCCGAAGAACATCTCGATGTGCGTGTGCGGGTCGATGGCGCCCGGCATGACGAGCTTCCCGGTCGCGTCGATCACCTTGTCGGCGGCGACGTCGAGCGAGCGGCCGATGAGCGAGACGGTGCCGTTGTCCACGAACACGTCGCCGACGTAGTCGTCGGCCGCAGTGACGATCCGCCCGCCTTTGATCAGGACTGACATGAGGTCACACCTCCCAGTCGGGTGTCCAGTCGGAATGTCCAGTCGAAGAGTGGGGTCCTGTATACGATCTTGCGCCCCGCAGCGCAACTGCCTACGGGCGCGGCGTGTCTAGAGGGCTAGCAGCGGATGCCAATGGCGGTCGCGAGCGCCTTGGACTCGGTGCGCGTGTCGGAGAAGGATCCGAGACCCGCGACCACGCCGCCGCCGTCACGCCGGTTGGCGGCCGCGAGCGTCGTCTCGAGGGCGCCGATTGCGCGCCGGTTCGCCGCGAAGAGACGCTCGACCCGGGGGCGCAACTCGTCCGGCGGCTCGACGTCTTGCATCGCCGCCGCCTGGCGCCGGAGGATCGGCAGGACCCTGTTCAGCGACTCGACCACGTCTCCGTACGCGGTCACGCTCGGCGGCTCCGGAACCCGCGCGAGCCGCTGCGCGTAGGGACGGCAGATCGTGGTGACCCTCTTCGCGTACTCCTGCTTCGACAGCTCGTGGCCGCCGCGGCCGCCGAGCGCGAGGCCGACGAGCGCCGCCACGACTGCTCCGGCGAGCACGATCGCGGCGAGCACGTACCGACGGCGGCGCATCAGCCGCGCGGCGGCCGCCGCTCGTGCCAGTCGGTCACGCCCTGGTAGGCGTGCGCCGCGCGGAGCACCGTCTCCTCGCCGAACGGCCGCCCGGCGAGTGCAAGCCCGGCCGGCAGTCCGTCGACGAACCCGCAGGGCACGCTCGCCGTCGGCAAGCCGGCGAGGCTCCACGGCGAGTTGAACGGGATCAGCGCGAGCCGGTAGGGCATCGACTCGCCGCGGACGGTGACCGTCTCCTCCCCGATCCTGGGCGCGGTCACGGGCATGGCGGGCGCCGCGAGCAGGTCGTAGCCCCGGAGCAGCTCGTCGAGGCCACGGCGAAAGCGGCGCCGCGCGCGCAGGCCCGTCGCGTACGCCGACCCGGGCAAGAGGAGGCCGGCGAGCAGCCGCACGCGCACGTCGGCGCCATAGTCGCCGGCCCGCTCCCGCAGCCACGGCAGGTGCACGCTCGTCGCCTCGGGCAGCATCATCAGCTGCTGGATCGTGCCCGCGTCCTCGAGCCCCGGCACCTCGACCGGCTCGACCCGCGCGCCGAGACCCGCGAGCTCCCCGAGCGCTGCCTCGACGGACGCCGCCACGGCCGGCTCGGCGCGGTCGAGCAGCGCCGGGACGACGCCGATCCGCAGGCCTTCGACGCCGCCCGAGACGTCTGTCTCGGTGCCCGCGATCGCATCGAGCAGCAGCGCGCAGTCCTCCGCGCTGCGAGCGATCGGGCCGACGGTGTCGAACGTCCAGGCCGTCGGGAAGACGCCGTCGTTCGGGACGAGCCCAATCGTCGGCCGCAGCCCCGTGACGCCGCAGAGACACGCCGGGATGCGAACCGAGCCGCCGGTGTCGGTGCCGAGTGTGCCGGCGGCGAGGTCGGCGGCTGCGGCGGCGCCCGACCCGCCGCTCGAACCACCGCAGACGTGCTCGGGCGCCCACGGGTTGCGCGCGGGCCCGAAGTGCGGGCTCGTGGTCAGCGCGCCGTAGGCGAACTCGTGCGTGTTCAGCTTCCCGAGCAGGATCGCGCCCGCGCTGCGCAACCGGGCGACCACGGCGGCGTCGCGCTCCGCGACGTTCTCGCGCAGGATCGCGGAGCCGGCGGTCGTCCGCGTGCCGGCGACGTCGATCACGTCCTTGACCGCGATCGGGGCGCCGTGCAGCGGCCCGTGCGGAGCGGCCGCGGCGCTCTCGGCGAGTGCCTCCTCCGCGCGCACCGTGATGTACGCGTTCAGGTCGCAGCGCGCCTCGATCCGCCCGAGGTACGACTCGACCGCTTCGCGCGGCGACAGCTCTCCGGCCCGAAGCCGCCGCACGAGCGCGCTGAGGCTCACGGCCCCTCGTCGGTCTCGAGCTCGGCTTCGATCCGTTCCAGCTCGGGCAGGATGGCGTCGAGGAACCCTCGCACGGCCTCGAGGTCGGCGTCGGACGCCGCGACGCCCGCGCGGGCGGCCTGCTGCCGCAGGAACTCGACGCTAGACTCGTTCTCCATGCCGATCTACGAGTATCGCTGCGAGGCGTGCGGGACGCGCTTCGAGGAGCTCGTCTCAGCCTCGGCGAAGCAGCGGCCCGCCCTGCCCGAGCTGCGGCGTCGAAGAAGCCGAAACGCCTCTACTCGATGTTCGCGACGGAGTGGATGCCGAACAACGTCTCGTGGCACAACATGCCGAGCAAGCATGACATGGGCGGCGCCTCGGACACACGCCCGAGCGCCTCGTTCCCGAAGTCGATGCCGGACGGCAAGAAGAAGGCCAAGGGGAAGGGCAAGGGCTAGGCCCCGGCGCCAGCCGCGCAACCGATGCCCCACGCAGAGCTCGACGGAGGTCTGCGGCTCTACTACGAGCTGACCGGCCCCGAGGACGCACCCGTCATCCTCCAGTTCGGAGGTGGCCTCTTCGGCCGGCACAACTTCGGCCTCGTCAACGACGGCTTCCGCGAGCGCTTCCGGCTGCTCTCGTTCGACGCGCGCGGCTACGGCGCCTCCGACTGCCCGCGCGAGCGGTACACGATCGAGGGCTGGGCCGACGACGGCGCGGCGCTCCTCGACGCCGTCGGGCTCGACCGCGTCTACGTCCACGGCACGTCGATGGGCGGCATGATCGCGATCGCCTTCACCGCGAAGTACCCGGAGCGGACGATCGCCGCGTGCGCCGACGTCGCCTTCGCGAAGCCCGACCTGTACCGGCGCACGCTCTTCCGCGTCTGGCGCCGCATGGCCGAGACGATGCCGTGGGACGAGTTCTCCGACCACGTGACCACCCAGGCGGTCGGCGCGAAGTTCATGGAGAGCCCGGAGGGCGAGAACATCTTCCAGCTCGTCCGCGACATCGTCGGCCTGAACGACCCGTACACCGTGCGCCAGGCGTGCCTCGCGATGGAGGCGATGGATCTCTCCCCGCTCGTCCCGAGGATCGAGCGCCCGCTCCTGATGACGAACGGCACGCACGACATCCTCTGCCCACCCGACCTCGCCCCGTCGGGCCTCGGCGCCCGCAAGATGGCCGAGCAGAACGACCGGATCAAGGTGGTCGAGTTCCCGGACATCGGCCACGCCGACCTGGTCGAGTGCCCGCAGGACGCGATCAGGATCGTGACCGAGTTCTTCCTGACAGCGTCGTAGGCGGCTCGGGCTTCAGGGACGCCGGCGCAGCTCAGTCTCCTACCGCCCGTACTCTTTCCGCATGCCTGACGACTCGACGCGGTGGGTGATCGAATCCCGTCGTTACTTCCTGGGCGAGTGGGAGGATGGCGTAGCGCAGCGCGTCCGCGCCGAACGCCAGGACGATGTCAGCTGGGTGCGCGTGCTCGATGCCGTCTACTGGTGGCCGACCCATGAGGGAAGGGAATGGCCGTGCGAGGTGATCGTCGCTCCGGTTCGGATGACGACCGACGACGAAGAACCGGACGCCTGGGCGCACTTCGAGAAGGTGGTCGGCGTTGACGAGCGATACCGGTGGGACCCGATCGAGCCTGACTGACGCCTCGGGCGTCTGTGAGCACTGGCGCAGCCGACGTTCATCTGCTTCGAAGATGTTCCACACAGGCGCGCGCTAGACGCTCAGCCAGCCTCTCGTGGCCGTTTGTCCGCGCGACGTCAGCGGGGCTCAACCCCGTGCCGGTGGTCGCACACGGATCCGCGTCGTGGCGCAAAAGCTCATCCGCCACTCTCGAATATCCGTAGCTGGCGGCGAAGTGGAGAGGTGTCCATCCGTCGGGCGTCACGGGATTTGGATTGACTCCTGCCCTCAGGAGCATCCCGACCCGCTTCGCGGAATCCCCGCGCGACGCTTCCGAATGCATCAGTTGCCGCCCGTGGTCATCAGGCCACGCGAACGTTGCGCCGAACGAAGCGAGAAGTTGAACCAGCGCTTCGTTCCCCGCATCAAGCGCCCATCGAGCGACCGGGACACCGATCAAGTCCAGCGCGTTCGGATCTGCACCCTCGGCGAGCGCGAATCTCGCCGCCTCGACGTCACCTAGATGGACGGCACGCTCAAGCGGAGACTCATCGAGCGTCACCACTCCAGTCTGCCGGTCACGGGCGGCGACTCGTCGGGGGTCATAGCCGCACGCTCGCCCAAGGCACCACCCTCGTCCCTGGCTACGGCTACAGCTCGATGCGCCTCAGGCTGTGTCCTGCAGTGAGCCGACCGTGGAGGTAATACGAGACGAACAGATCGGCGACCTCATCGAGGGCGAAGACCTCGCCCGCTCCGACGACGGTTTCGCACCCGTTCCAGACGATCGTCTCCTCGGGGACTGGTGACTCTGCGGAACGCTTCAGGTGACCCACGACGAAGTGATGGACGTCGCCCTGGGCGATCCGCCGCTCCTCAACCGTGAAGCGATCCTGCCGACCTGCCGCCTGGAGATACTCCTGAGGCCATGTCGCGAGGTCCACGTCATCGAAAGCCACGCCCTCCGGGAGCTTCCAGAGGCTCAATGAGTACCGCGTGACACCGTCAAGCAGGTGGACACGGCGACGGAGTTCGTCAGCGTTGCTGCGCTCATAGCTCTTCAGCTGCATGGAACTCCGCCCGTTCATCGTCAGAACGTGCGAAGGCGGTTCGTAGACCACCTCGTAAAGGTAAATGCAGCCATCCGTTCAGGCGTCTGTGAGCAAGCACTGGATCAGCCGATGTCCGCTACGCCGGATCGAGCACGCAGACGGTTAGCTCGGATCCTTCGCCGTCGTCTATGTGCAGGTGGTAGCCCGGACCGCGGTAGCCGTCCTCATCGTCGAGGCGCGAGCGGAGTGCATGTGCGAGCTGCTCCGCCTCGGCCTCGGTCAGATACAGCCACACGTCGGCCAGCGGCTCCGCGGAGCGAACCCTTAGCTTCATGAAGGCAATCGTACGCCGCCGACTCGGGGGTCATTCGCGAACTGGGGCAGCTCAGCGACCGGATGCCTGAGGTAGCGTCAGCGCCGTGGCGACTTCGGAGGAATGTCCGGTCTGTGTCCGATGCGGGCGACCTGTCGAGCGCAATCGAGACAGCTACGAAGTCTTCGAGAAGATGCACTGGGCCTGCTTCCACTACGAGTTCGAGCACGCTGTCGGGTATAGCTCCGACCCGGATATCGCTTGCGGCGATCCGAAGTGCCCCGCACGCGCCTTCGACCCCGACCCGCTGCCGCCGCGCTGGTAGCGGTCGGAGGTCATTCCGGCACGCTCGCCCAGGCGAACTCCCTTCAGGCTGATGTGCACGCCGCGTGTTTCAGCGTGTATCGTGGGACGCGATGGCCCGCACGAACCCGAACCGCGTCAACGTGACCCTCGACGATGCCCATGCCGAGAAGCTTCGACGACTGGCGGATCGCACGCACGTGAACGAGGGAACGCTTGCCCGATCGCTCCTGATGACAGCCCTTGACGACGCCGACCCCGACCCTGCCAACGTCACGGCGCTTCTCGACGCGATCCCCGGTGCTTACGAGCGGGCCGAACGCGGGCTTGCCGAGGTCAACGCCGGGCGAGGCCTGCCGCTGACCGACCTCGAGTGAGCCGCGTCCTTGTCGCGCCCGAGGCTGCAGCCGACCTCGCGCGCCTCATCACCACGCACAGCCTCCCCGCCGACACACGGTCCCGGGTGCGTCGATCGATCGAGCCATTGGCGCATTTCCCGCTGCTCGGCGCCTCTCTCGAGGGTCGCTGGAGCGACTTTCGGTTCCTCCTCGGCCCATGGCGCTGGATGCTCATCGTCTACGCCTACGACGATGAGGCCGACCTGGTCGCGGTCGTCACGATCCAGGACGGCCGAACATCGACTGCGGCCACGTCGAGCACTTGACCGCAGCGTCGGAGGTCATACCGAAACACTCGGGCAGGCTGGAACACTGTCGCCAGGCGCTACTGCTCTTGCTCGTATCGCTCACGCGCTCTAACTGCCGCCGCTTCGGGCGAATCGCCACGCCCGTAGCGTTCGATCACCGAGGCAGGATTGGTGATCGGCGTCAACCTCGCCCACCAGACTCCGCGTTCCTCGGACACCTCTAGACCGAATCCGCGGACGCGGAACTAGGCAGAGACCTCGTCGATCACGCCGCCGGCCATAGGACAGGCTAGACCCTCGCTTGGGGTGTATTCCGGAGCGCTCGCCCAAGCTTGTGTCCTCCACCTCGGGGAGTGGTCAGTCGCTCCACACGGCTCCAGACGCAGGTCAACACCCTCGTCCTGACGAAGCAGATGTTGAAGAAGCGCAAGCTGCCCACCGAGGTCACGGGCCCGACTGCGATATATCGTCCTGTGAAACGCGGCCGCTGTGAGTCATGTCCATGCGATCAGGGAGGACAGACGCGTAAGAGGGTGAGCAGATGACGAAGAGATCCAGTACCACCGTTCGATACGAGACACGCACGACGATTGACCGACCCGTCAGCGACGTGTTCGCGCGTTTGGCCGACCTGGATGGTTACAGGACGTGGATGCGCCGCACGGGTTTGTTCCGCCGGTCCGGACAAACCTCCGACGGCCCTCTCGGCCTGGGAACCGCTTACTTCGACGCCACGAGGATGGGCACGTTCCGCGGTGAAGTGACCGACTACGAGCCACCGGCGCGAATCGGTTTCCGCGAGACTCTCCACTGGTTTGGCTCCGACCTGATGGAGGCGCGACCGAACTACATCCTGGAGGCGGACCGGGACAAGACGGTCGTGCATCACGTCGCGGAGGGTGAGCTCTTCGGAGTCATGCGGTTGATGAAGCCGCTTGCGGCGCTGTTGGCGAGAAGCGAGCGGGCCCGAACCGTGGAGTCGTTGAGGCGTTCGCTGGAGTCGGACCAGGTCCCCGACCCCTTGGGCCCTTCTGCTTCCGTGCGATAGCCGCAATAGCCGCCGGTGCGGATCGCGGGCATTCGAGATCAGGGGTCATTCCGGCACACTCATATGGCGCAGCCGTGAGGTATCCCGCCTGACCGCTAGGGGGCGACGATGAATGCCTCTCGGAACGTCGCCCGGAGGATACGTCCATCGGCCGTCCGCGCCCCAACCGCAACCCGTCCGTCCTTGGCGAGCACGTGTTCTGCGACGATCCCCGGTTCCCCGGTCGTGAACTTCTCGCCCGTCGGCTTGTCGGTCGACCGGGCGATCCGAACGGTGGTGCCGAGCGGAGGCAGGTCGTCCGTCGTGAAGGGCGTCGCCTCGATGCCTCGACTTTAGTTCGTCGGGCGTCATGCGCACACACTCGCGCAGCCGTCAGCGTTCTCGCCCGACGCGGATTTCGCGTTACGCTCCGTCGGAGCGAAGGGAGGCCGCGATGGACGTCGAACCCCGTCCGCCCCAACCTCAGCCAGCCACGGAGCCCGTCGAGTCGCGCGGCGCTCGGCTGCGGCGACTCGGCCACCACACCGGCCTGTACGCCTGGGCGTTCGTCCTGGTGGGGCTCCTCGTCGTCGTGATCGCTCTGGCGATAGCGAACACGCGCCAGGTGAAGCTGAGCTGGATCGTCGGCGCGAGCCACGCCTCGCTCGTCTGGATCATCGTCGTTGCGACTGTCCTCGGCTGGCTCCTCGGAATTGTCACCAGCGTCGTCTTCCGGTTGCGCACGCGGCGCCGACACGAGTAAGCGCCCCCGCCCCGGTGATGTCAACGGGAGCTGTCGACGCCTTCCAATCGGAGTGTTTACGAACATTCGCGCATGCCAGCCTTTCGCCACGTGGAGATCCCGAGAGGACTTCGGGGGTTGAGGCGATTCCAACTCCGGCACCTGTGCGTCAGACACCCCGCTTTCTACTGGAGGCGGACACACGAAATTGCGCGTCATTTTCTCGCGTGCGTTTGAGATCCTGAATCGACCTAGAGATGTTCGCCTGCGAACTAAGCGAGGCCATCGATGAAGTAAAGAGTTCGTTCGCAACCCGGTCACCAATCAGGTTCCGCTCGATCATGGGGTACGTTGAAAACCATGGGACCGCGTCGCGCCAAGAGGATCGGCCGCCTGTTGAGGGGGCGCTGGCTCTCCGTCGCGCTGGCCTTGGCCGCCGTTGGTGCCCTGGCCGTGCCGATCGCAGTGGCGAGCCTGACGACGAGGTCGGCTGCAAAGGTGACCGCGGTGAGCGTGAAGGCCCGCGACAACGGCTTCACGCTGTCCGCGCCGGTGGCGAAGGCCGGAACGGTGCGGTTCGTGGTCAAGAACCTCGGTAAACGCAATCACAACTTCAGCATCGGTGGGAAGAAGACGCCGGTGCTCAAGCCGGGTAAGACCGCGGTCCTCATCGTGGAGTTGAAGAAACCCGGCAAGTACGGCTATGCCTCGACTCTTTCCGGCGACGCGCGCAAGGGACTCAGAGGCACGTTTGCGTCGGTTGCCGCGCTGACGGCGGTGGGTGTGAGGATTCGTGACAACGGCTTCACGCTGTCGGCGAAGTCCGCGCCCCTCGGAGCGGTGCGGTTCGTGGTCAAGAACCTCGGCGCACGCCCACACAACTTCAGGATCGGCGGCCAGAAGACGCCCCTGGTGAAGCCCGGCAAGGCGGAACTCCAGTATGTGGTGTTCGGGAAGGCCGGCAAGTACGCCTACGTCTCGACGCTTCCCGGCGACGCGCGCATAGGGCTCAAAGGCACGTTCACGTTGACGGCGAAACCGCCGGCAGGCGGGAACGCGACGCTCGGCAAGACGATCTTCGTGGCCCAGTGCGGAAGTTGCCACGAGCTGAAGGCGGCCGGCACGAACGGCACGGTCGGGCCGAACCTCGACCAGACGAAGCCCTCCTTGGCGAAGACCATCTCCCAAGTCACGAGCGGCGGGCGGTTCATGCCTCCCTTCGGCACGGAACAGGGCGGATCCCTCAGTGCTGCACAGGTCGAGGCCGTCGCGCAGTTCATCTACGCCGCGACACATTGATTGGTCCCGAGTGCCGATGCCGCGCCTGCGGGCCACGGTGTCAGGCGCTTCTGCAGGGACGCGGAGTTCGAGCTCCTTCGGCCTGCTCCCGTCGAGCTTCGCCGGAGGAGTACTGAGGAGCGGTCGCTACGCATTGACGAACCAGCGGGCCGACGCTTCGGAGCGTATTCGCGCGCACTCGCGCACTCCGGTTGGCTGTAGCCCGGTCAGGGCGCGATGGCCATCAGCGACGTAGTAGCCGCGCCAACCACGAGCGGCGATGAGGAGTCCCGCGCACCGTTCGCTCGCGTTGGATCTCACCCTTCGCCCACGCGTTCTCGCGCATCCGCCGAGTCGCGTACCGAGGCTTCCAGATGACGGGTCTCGGCTTCACGGTCGAATCATGACGCGTTCGCTCAGGGTGTATTCGCGCACGCTGGCGCATCCGAGAGCCGCGTCGCCTGGTCCTGGTTGTTTCCGTGCGGCGGTCGTAGCCGACGATGAGGTTACGGATCTCGTCGTTCGCCTCCATCGATGCAGACGGTAGGCAGTAGACGGTAGGCGGTTCGGCGACTGCAGTGAGGGACACCGCCATCATGGGTCATGGATTCCCGCCACACAGCCAAGGAGGTAGATCCCAGTGTCCACGACAGCCACGAACGCCGAACGGATCAAGACCGATCCGGACCCATTCGACGAGTTCAACATCGCGCTCGGCTACCGGATCGGTGATCTCGTGCTTCTCTCCGGCCAGGCTGCGATCGACGAATACGGGAACGTCGTCGGCGCAGGCGACTTCGATGCGCAGGCTGAGCAGGTGTTCAAGAACTTGAAGCACGTTCTCGAAACCGCAGGGTCGAGCCTGGCGAACGTCGTGAAGGTCAACATCTATCTCACCGACATGAGCCACTTCCCGAAGATCATCGAGTTGCGCGCCCGCCATTTCAGCAGGCCATGGCCCGCCGACACGATCGTGGGCGTGACCGCGCTCGCGCTGCCGGAGCTGATGATCGAGATCGAGGCGACCGCGCTCATCAACGGGAACGTCGTGGAGTAGCCCCATTCGCCGAAACGTCGGGATGTCGCCGGAGCGTCAGGCGTCACGGCGAAGCGCTGGCCCGCCCGAGCTCGCTCACCCTCCGAGGAGCGCGTCGGCGAGCCTGCCTGCGCCTTCCGGCGACAGGCGCCTCCTCGTCGGGACGCAGGACCGCGCGCTTGTGCGCCGCATGATGAAAGCCCCCCCCCGATGAACACGAGTGCAACCTCGCCCGAAGCGTCCACGGAGGAGACGTACGGCTGCACCATCGCCGCGCGGCCCTCACCCTGGAGGCGGGAGATCAGCTCGGTCGCCTGGTCGTGCGTCGAGGGGCCGAAGCGTCCGGTGTCGCGCCCGGCCGCCGAGATCGTGGGCTTGACCACGACCTCACCCTCCAGCGGCGGGATGCGACTTCCCGGCTCGACGAAGGACGTCGGCACGACCGGTATCGCCGCGTCGGCAAGATCGGCGAGGTGGTGCTTGTCGCTGTTCCAGCGCACCACACGCGCAGGGTTCTGGACTCGGGGCTCGACCACGTCGACCCACTTCAGGAAGGCACGGTGCTTCCGGGGGTAGTCCCAAGTCGACCGGAGCGCGACCGTGTCGAAGTCGTCCCAACGCACGGTCGGGTCGTCCCTCGGGCCCTGGCGTTGGATGCTGATCGTGTACGCCTTCGACACCGCCGACCGATCTCGTGGCGGTCATGACCGGTGAGGATGCGCCCTCGTCATCCGCGGCGACAGCGGCGCGATAGCGCCAGCTCGCCGGCATGGAGCCGTGGGCTACGAGCCCAGGAGGTAGCCGCCGTCGACGACGATCTGGGCGCCGTTGACGTAGGCGGCGAGATCCGACGCCAGAAACACGACGACGCGGCCGATCTCGTCGGGGTCGGCCCAGCGGCGCATCGGGACGCGGCCCGAGGCCTCGGCCCACTGCGCCTCGACGTCGATCCCTTCGGGCGCTCCGGCCTGGATGTACTCGATCGCGCCCTCGGTCAGCGACGGCCCGGGCGCGACCGCGTTCGTGCGGATCCCGGACGGGCCGAGTTCGAGGGCCAGGCACTTCGTCAGGCCCCAGAGCGCGTGCTTCGAGGTCGTGTAGTGCGACATGCCCTTCGAGGTGGGATGGAGGGCGTCGATCGAGGTCACGTTCACGATCGCCCCTCCCGCGCCCTGCGCCAGCATCTGCCGGGCGGCCTGGCGGGCGCACCAGAAGGCGCCGTTGACGTTCACGTCGATCACGCCGGCGAAGCGTTCGAGAGGCATCTCGTCGATCCGGACGTTCGAGTACGCGGCCGCGTTGTTGACGAGCACGTCGAGGCTGCCGAAGCGATCGAGCGCGGCGGCGACGAGGCCGTCGACCTCGTCTGCCACCGAGACGTCGCCGGCCGCCCACGAGACCCGCTCGCCGTACTCGGTGAGGCGGCCCGCCGCTGCCTCGACGGCGTCGCCGCGGCGGTCGGTCAGGAGCACGGAGGCACCCGCCTCGGCCAGGCGCCGGGCGGCGGCGAAGCCGAAGCCCTGCGCGGCCCCGGTGACGAGTGCGGTCTTGCCGCCGAGGTCGAGCAGTGCGGCGATCGGCGTGTCGGTGTAGGCCTCCGCCGGCCCGCTCACGCGCACCACTCGGTCAGCATCAGCGCATAGACCTTCGCGGCGCGCACCAGTTCCTCTGCCTCCAGATACTCGTCGGCAACGTGGCACTGGGCGAGCCGCCCGGGCCCGCAGATGATCCCGGGCAGGCCGCGCTCGCCGTACCAGGCGAGGTCGGTCGCGGCGCCGAACCCCTGCGGCTCCGGGTCGAGGCCGACCGTGCCGAGGCAGCCGGCGAGCGTGCGCACCGCGGCGTGGTCGAGCGGCACGTCGAGCGGCGGGAAGTAGATCGAGCCGAGCTTCCAGGTGAACCGTGGCGGGTGCTCGCGGAGCCACGGGTCGGCGCGGGCGACGGCGGCGACGGCCTCCTCGACCTCGGCCTGCACGTCTTCGAGCGACTCGTCCGGGTAGAACCACATGTTGTATTCCACCGAGCAGTAGTTCGGCGTCGTGCCCGCGTTCGAGAACAGCGCGAGCCGGCCGTCGGCGCCTCCCCCGGGCCCACCGACGATGATCCCCGGCAGGAGCGTGTCGTACCCGGGCGGCAGGATCGGGTGCGACTTCGTGCTCGCCCACTCCCGCTCGAGCTCTCGAAGCGCGGCGATGATCTTCATCGTCTTCTCGATTGCGTTGACGCCGCCGCCGTCCCGCCCCGCGTGCACGGCGAGGTGCCGCGTCGACGCGTGTGCCTCGACCCCCTCGACCTCGATCCGGAAGTGCACGAGACCGCCCTCGGCGGCGCACAGCTTCAGCTCGCTCGGCTCGACCGAGATCGTGATGTCTGCCGCCGGCGCGCGCGCGACGATCTCGCGCGTGCCGTTCCCGACCACCTCCTCGTCGGTGACCAGGTGGAAGACGACGTCCCCGCGCGGCTCGAAACCCTGCTCGAGCGCCAGCTTCGTCGCCCACATCGCTGCGGCGAGCCCGCCCTTCATGTCCGTGGCGCCACGTCCGTACAGGCGGCCGTCGACGAGCTCGCCGCCGAACGGATCCTGCGACCAGGCGGTCCTCTCGCCGACCGGAACGACGTCCAGGTGGCCGTTGAACGCGAGCGAGCGCCCGCCGTCCGATCCCCGCCGGCGGGCGACGATCAGCGGATGGGCCTCGAACGTCGCCGACGGGCCGACGTCCCAGCCCTCGATCTCGAAGCCGAGCGGGGCGAGGAAGTCGGTGACGTAGCCGATGCAGCGGCGGGCCTCCTCGGGAAAGTGGACGGCCTCCTTCGCCTGGCTCTCGGTGCGGAAGCCGATCAGGTCGCGCAGGAAGCTCTGCAGCCCCTCGCGCGAGCTCTCGACGGCCTCGACGACGGGCGGCCCGGAGCTCATGGCGCTACGAGGCGAGCGCTGCCACCGACGGAGCCGGGGCGGCGTCCCGCCGAAGGTTGTGACCGTCGGCGCCGAAGACGTGCACCCGCGCGGCGTCGAACTGGAGCGAGACGTTCTCGCCCGGCTGCAGCGGGGACTCGGGATCGGTGCGGACCTGGACGGTCGTGCCGCCGGCCTCGACGGTGAGGTAGAGGTCCGAGCCGACGGGCTCGAGGAACTGCACCCGGCCCGCGATGCCGCCGTTCTCGCCGGGCGCGCCCACCCGGATGTGCTCCGGGCGCAGCCCGAACTGGACTTCCCCGCGCGCCTCGATCTCATGCTCGAGCTCGGGCGCGCTCAGCACCTCCACCGAGAGCGGCACGTCGACGTCCTGTCCGCGGAAGCGCCAGCCACCGCCGGCGGCCGCCTCCAGCGCACCGGCGATCAGGTTCATCGGTGGCGCGCCGAGGAACGTCGCCACGAACACGTTCGCAGGGCGGCGGTAGACGTCCTGCGGCGTGCCGATCTGCTGGAGCACGCCCTCGCTCATCACCGCGATCCGGTGGCCCATCGTCATCGCCTCGACCTGGTCGTGGGTCACGTACATCGTGGTGATCCCGAGCCGCTGATGGAGCTGGATGAGCTCGAGGCGCGTCTGGATGCGGAGCTGCGCGTCGAGGTTCGAGAGCGGCTCGTCCATGAGGAACGCCTGCGGCTCGCGCACGATCGCCCGTGCAAGCGCGACGCGCTGCCGCTGGCCACCGGAGAGCTGGCCCGGATAGCGGTGCAGCAGCTCCTCGAGGGCGAGGATCCCGGCGGCGCGGCGCACGGCGGCGTCGATCTCGCTCTTCGGCCGCTTCGCGATCTGAAGCGGGAAGGCGACGTTCTTGAACACCGTCATGTGCGGGTACAGCGCGTAGTTCTGGAAGACCATCGCCACGTTCCGCTTCACCGGGTCCATGAAGTTCACGAGCCGGCCCCCGATCACGATCTCGCCCGAGTCTGCGTCCTCGAGGCCGGCGACGGCGCGCAGGATCGTGCTCTTCCCGCATCCCGACGGCCCGAGGAGGACGAGGAACTCGCCGTCCGCGATCTGCAGCGAGACGTCGCTGACCGCCTCGACCTTGCCGAAGCGCTTCACCAGGTGCTTGATCAGGATGTCTGCCATGCCCCTCCTTGTCGGGCGGGTCCGGGACGGCGGGTCATTGCTTCAGCGCGCCGGCCATCGACGCCTGGACGAACCAGCGCTGGAAGATCAGGAAGACGACGATCACGGGGATCATGGTCATCACGGCCGCCGCGGAGATGACGCCCCAGTCGGTCACGAACTGTCCCTGCAGCGAGGCGACACCGACGGTGAGCGTCTTCATGTTGTCGGTCGTCGTGATCACGAGCGGCCAGAGGAAGTTCACCCACTGGAACATGAACGTGAAGATGCCGAGCACGACGATCGCCGGCTTCATCAGCGGTAGCACGATCTTGCGGAAGATCTGGAACTCGCTCGCGCCGTCGAGCCGCGCCGCCTCGACGAGGCCTTCGGGGAGCGTCGAGATGAACTGGCGCATCATGAAGACGCCGAGCGGCGTGCAGACCATCGGCAGGATCATTCCCGGATAGGTGTTGACGCCGGCGTGCGTCCACTCCGGGAGCCGCGAGATCATGATGTAGAGCGGCGCGACGATCGCAGCCGTCGGGATCATGAGCGTCGAGATCACAAGGGCGAAGAGCGCCGTGCGGCCCGGGAAGCGAAGCCGCGCGAAGGCGTAGCCCGCGAGCGTGTCGATCACGAGCGTGATCAGCGTCACGGAGGTCGCGAAGACGAGGGTGTTGAGCCCCCAGCGGTAGTAGCTCGTGTCGTTCAGGACAGTGCTGAAGTTGCCCCAGTAGAGCGTGTCGGGGATCCACTGCGGCGGGTAGGTGAAGAGCTCGTAGCTCTGGCGGAGCGACGGCGAGAGCAGGTAGATGAACGGCCCGATCGCGATGATCGCGAAGAGCAGCAGCACCACGTACGAGGCCACGCCCTTGCCGGCCCGGAAGACTCGGTTCCGGCGCGCGGCCCGCGCGTAGTCGGCATGCGCGTCCGCCGCGACGACCGGGTCGAGGGTCGTGCCGGGCGCGGCCATCAGGCACGCCTCTCATGGCGTCGACGCGATCCGAGCAGCCAGAACGAGATCGCCGTCAGCACGAGGATGATCCCGAGCAGGAGCACGGCCGCCGCGTAGCCCTGGCCGGTCTGCTGGAACTGGAACAGCCGCTTCCAGATGAACCAGACCATCGTCGAGGTCGACTGGTACGGACCACCCTGGGTGAGGACGTACACGGTGTCGAACACCTGGAAGTTGGCGATGATCGCGATCACCACCGCGAACAGCAGCATCGGACGGAGCATCGGGAGGGTGACGCGCCTGAAGCGCTGGACGCCTTTCGCCCCGTCGACCCTGGCAGCGTCGAGGAGCTCCTCGGGAACGCTCTGGAGACTCGCGAGGAAGTAGAGCGTCCAGAACCCGAGCCCTCGCCAGACCTCCGCGAACACGATCGTCAGCAGCGCGAGCGTTCCGCTGCCGAAGATGTTCACCCGCCCGAAGCCGAGGTTCGTGAGGATCAGGTTCAGCAGTCCGAAGTCGTAGTTCGTCACGAACTGCCAGATCAGGCCGACGAGCACTGCGGGTGCGAGCAGCGGGATGTAGAGCGCCAGCTTGAAGAAGTTGCTCCCCGTGCGATAGCGGTTGAGGAGCAGTGCGAGCAGGAGGGCGAGCGTGAAGACGAGGAAGATCGCCTCGACCACGTAGATCGCCGTGTTCTTGATCGATCCGGTGAGCTCGCTGTCGTTGGCGATCTCCCGCCAGTTCTGGAGCCCGACGTACTGCGCCGAGTCGAGGATGCCGCCCTTGTTGAAGCTGAGCCAGATCGACCAGAAGACCGGGACGACGAGGAAGGCGAGGAAGGGGACGAAGTAGGGGAGGATGAAGAGGTACGCGGTCCTGCTGCGCCGCCGCCGGTATCGAGCGCCGGCCCGGCGGTACTCCGCCGGGCTCAGCGTCAGCTCGTCCCAGGCCTCCTCTGTCGTTTCCGCCGACATCCTCCCCTTCGCTCGCCCTCGTCGATTCCGCCGGTCAGCTCTTCAGGATCGCAGTGCCGTCCTTCTGGGCCTTTGCGAGCGCTGCCTTCACCGAGCTGTTGCCGGTGGCCGCGGCCTCGATCGTCTGGCCGTAGACGTCGGTGAGCTGGGCCATCTTCGGCCCGGTCGGGAGGCCGTCCCAGCTGTCGAGCACGTACTTGTTGATCCGCTCGACCTGCTTGTCGTTCTTGCCCGTTGCGGGGTCCTTGCTCGTGTTGACGTCGCTGCGGACGGGTGCCCAGCCGTAGTGCTGGCCGAAGCCGTTCGCGAACGCCGGCGACGAGAGGAACTTCACGAGCTCCCACGCGGCTCCCTGGTTCTTGCTCTTCGAGGCCATCACCCAGTGACCGGTGGTGGAGAAGATCGTCCGCTTCCCGCTGAAGCCGACCGGGTTGATGAAGTCCCACTTGAACGGGAGCTTCTCGCCACGGAACACCGCCAGGCGGAGCGGCTCGTCGTGCAGGAAGCCGATCCTGCCGGCCTTGAACAGCGACACGCCGGCCTCGCGGTCGTACTGCCCGACGGGCGGCTGCACCTTGTGCTTGTTGACGAGGTCGGCGTAGAACTGCAGCGCCGCGGCCGCCCTCTTGTTGGCGAAGGTCACGGCGTTGCCCTTCGGCGAGATGATGTCGGTGCCGTGGTTGTGGATCCCGTGGTAGAGGAAGTACCACGTGAAGTCCTTGTTCGAGAGCGGCACGTTGTGGCCCCAGACGCCGTTGCCGAGCGCCTGGATCTTCTTGGCGGAGGCCAGCAGCTGACCCTCGTTCGTCGGCACGCTCGCGCCGGCCTTTGCGAGCAGGTCCTTGTTGTAGTAGATGACCGTGCCGCCGATGATGCACGGCAGGCCGTAGAGCTTCCCCTGGTAGGTGCTCTTGATGATCGTGTTGGTGATGAACTTCTTCCTCGTCTTGGCGAACGAGGGGGCGTTGAGCCATTTCTTCGTGTTCAGCACCTCGAGCACGCCCTTCGTGCCGAGGCCCGTGAGGTCGGTGCTCGTCTGGTAGCTGACGTCGAACGGGTCGGGCCCGGCGTAGTTCGTCGCGTAGGTGGCGCCCTCGACGTTCCACGGAACGATCGTGTGCACGACCTTGATCCCGGTGCTGTCCTGGAACGGCTTCAGCAGCTTCGCGATCACGTCCTTCTCGTCGGTGCCGAACGGGGCCTTGGCGAACTGGAGCGTGACACCCTCGTACGGTCCCCGCGCGCGGTCGCGCACCTGGATCCTCTGCGGCCGCGCCGCGGCCGTGCCGGCGAGGGCTCCGCCGACCGGCAGCGCGAGAACGCCGACGGCCGCTTTCCTGAGGAACTCGCCTCTTCCGAACGCCTTGGATTCCGGCTCGCGCCGATCGTCCTCCAGCGGCGGACCTTCGCTGCTGCGATCACTCACGTCGTCCACAGCTTCTACCTCCTTGTCGATCCGTTGATGGCCCGATTGGGAATCCTGAATGGTTCACCCGTATCGCTTATAACACAGGTCTGTTTGCGTTGACCCGGATCGCCGACGTATCGCAGGCGTCGCTCGCGGACCTCCTGCGACTCGACGGTCGGGTGGCGGTGATCACGGGTGCGGCACGCGGAATCGGCCATGCGACGGCGGCCCGTCTGGTGGAGGCCGGCGCGCGCGTCGTCGTCGCCGACGTCGACGAGCAGGCGGCGAGAGACGCCGCTGCGCGCCTGGGGGAATCGGCCCTGGCGGCGCACGTCGACGTCGCCGAGGAGCGCACCGTGCGCGCCCTCGCCGACACGGCAGTCGAGGCGTTCGGCGGCCTCGACATCTGGGTGAGCAACGCCGGGATCTACCCGCCGACGCCGCTGCTCTCGCTGGGGGTCGAGGAGTGGGACCGCATGCTCGACATCAATCTCCGGGGCGCTTTCCTCGGCGCCCGCGAGGCGGCGAGGGTGATGGTCCCGCAGGATCGGGGCGGCGTGATCGTGACGATCGCGTCGACCGCCGCCCACCGTGCCGACGGGCCCGGCGTCGCGCACTACGTCGCCTCGAAGTTCGGCGTCCGCGGGCTGACCCAGAGCCTCGCCGTCGAGCTCGGCGCCCACCGCATCCGGGTGCTCGCGATCGCGCCGACGGTGACGCTGACGCCCGGCCTCGAGGAGCAGCGCGAGGCGCTCGAGGCGGCCGGGTTCGTGCTCGACGAGCTCGGGTCGACGCTGCCGCTCGGACGCGTCGCGGTGCCCGACGACGTCGCGCGCGTGGTCGTCTTCTGCGCCAGCGACCTGTCGCTGCTGATGACCGGCAGCACGCTGCTCGTCGACGCGGGCGAGCTCGCCTGAGCCGTGTCGGCGGATCGAGGCAGCGACCATCAGGGCTTCGCCTTCGCGCCGTAGCGATCGGCGTCTGCGAACACGTCGATACCGACGTAGCCGGGGTGGATCACGGCGCTGTGCAGCTCGCCCTCGTCGACGAAGTACGTCTCGCCCGGCCCGTACGTCCGCGTCTCGCCGCCGATCGTGAAGTCGATCGCGCCCTCGAGCACCACGCCCCACTGCGCCCCGTGCGCGTGCTCCGGCAGATCGACGCCGTCGGGGATCTCGTAGAACATCGCCATCGCCCGGCCCGTCTGCAGCATCCAGCCGCGGAGGGAGGCCAGCGGGCTGTCCACCATCGGCAGCGCCCGGATGAACTCCGGGAAGCGCTCGGGCCTGGCGCCGGCCGCGCTCATGCGGCGAGCAGCCCTCCGTCGAGGATCACCTGCGCGCCGTTCACGTACGACGCGAGGCCGGAGGCGAGGAAGACCGCCGTCCGCCCGACATCGTCCGACTGCGCGAGTCGCCGCAGCGGGATGCGGGCCTCGTAGGCGGCCCACTGCGCGTCGACGTCGATCCCCTCCGGCGCGCCCGCCTCGACGAACTCGACCGCGCCCTCGGTCAGCGACGGGCCGGGCGCGATCGCGTTCACGCGGATCCCGTCCGGGCCGAGCTCGAGCGCCATCGTCTTCGTCAGGCCCCAGATCGCGTGCTTGGAGGTGCCGTAGTGCGAGAGGCCGGCGCCGCTCGGGTGGACGGCGTCGATCGAGGTGATGTTGATGATCGACCCGCCGTCGCCCTGGAGGCGCATCTGCGCGGCCGCAGCCTTCGTGCAGAGGAAGGCGCCGCCGACGTTGACGCCGAGGATGCGGTTGAACTCGGCGGGCGACATCGACGGGAGCAGGAAGTTCGAGAAGACGCCTGCGTTGTTGACGAGCACGTCGAGGCGTCCGAAGCGCTCGACCGCCGTCGCGACGAGCGCGGCCACGTCCTCCTCGACCGAGACGTCGCCGGTCGCGGCCGCCACGGACCCTCCCTCCGCAGCGAGCCTCGCGGTCGCCGCGCTCGAGGCGGTCTGCGCGCACGTCGGCGAGGACGACCGCCGCGCCGGCCTCGGCCAGCCGCCGCGCGCACGCGAACCCGAAGCCCTGGGCCGCCCCGGTCACGAGCGCGGTGGTGCCGCGGAGATCGACGAGGGATGAAAGCGACTGATCGGCGTACGCGAGTTGACCGTCGTTCGACACAGGCTCCTGACTCCCGATCCCCCCGGCGGGCTGACGTGTCATACGTTATAAGATCGTCAGAGCGTATGAGCGAGCAAGTGCAAGCGCGCGCGGGGACGACAACGAGGGGCACGCGGCGTGGCCACGCTGCTCGTCGGCTACGACACTGAGGCGGCCGCGGTCGGCGAGGGGCTCGCCCGCTTCCTCGGGCCCGACGTGCCCCAGTACCGCTGCGCGCTCGACCCCGAGACGACCCGCCGAGGCGTCGCGCTGCTCGCGCGCCTGCACGCGGAGCTCGAGGCGCCGTGCACGTTCTTCGTCTGCGGCCGCACGCTCCTGCACGCGCCGGACGCGTTCGAACCGCTCGCCGACCAGGCGCTGTTCGACATCCAGCAGCACACCTACAGCCACGTCGTCTTCCGCGACGTCCGCTACCGGGCCGGAGAGGGGGCCGAGGCGGTGCATCCCCGAGACGCCCGCACGTCGCGCTGCGCGAGGAGCTGCGGTTCACGTCCGAGCTGATCGGCAGGTACCTCGGCCGCGAGTGCGTCGGGCTGCGGACGCCGTTCGGCTACTACCGCGGCCTGCGCGAGCGCCCCGACCTGCTCGCAGATCGTGGCGGAGACCGGCCATCGCTACGTCAGCTCGTGGGGCCGCAACGAGCAGAACGGCAACCCGACGCCCTGGGTGCAGCCGTTCGCCTACGAGGAGGAGGGCTTCCCGGGCCTGCTCGAGATCCCGTTCCAGTTCTGGCTCGACGGCGTCTGGTTCGACGCGAACGGCTACGGCGAGGGCCGCGCGTTCCGCGAGGCGCTCAGGGGCGCGATCGACGAGGTCGCCGAGCACGACCTGGTCTTCGCGACCGCGTTCCACGAGTGGTGCGCGGTCGAGGCGAACGAGGAGGGCACCGGCTGGATCCGCGGCCTGCTCGAGTACGCCCGCGAGTGCGGCGTCGAGATCACGACCTACACCGACTACTGGGCGAGGACGGCCGGGGCGTCGGCTCCGGCCTGACCGCCGGGACGCATCCCGTCCGCGACGATCTCGCCGTCGACGATGACCGGGCGGTCGTCGAGGTACAGGCTGCAGTTGCGCATCGGGATGTCGAGGTGGCACTGCGAGTGGTTCGGGCCCCCGAAGAGCTCGTTCGGCCCCGTCGAGAAGAGGACGTTCCCGGCGAAGGCCCGCAGCTCCATGCCGTGGCCGCGCTGGTCGGTCGCGAGTGCCGACCACTTCGCCCGCTCGTCGAGGCCCCAGCCGATGTGCGAGAGGCCGTAGGCGTCGGGATCGTCGAAGTCGGCCATGTACTGGCGCACGAGCGCGGCGTCGACCCCACCCTCGATGCTCGTGATCCGCCCCGCCTGGATCGCGAACTCGATCGGCTCGCTCACGTACCGCTTGAACGGCAGGAGGATGTCGCCCGGCGCGACCACGACCCGACCGTCGACGCCGTCGTCGTAGCCGCCCGTGATGATGATCCCGCCGGAAGGCCAGTGGTCCCACCCGCCCGGCGTGTCGACGAACCCGTACTGGGACTTCACCGGGTAGCCGATCCGGTAGGTGACGTCGGTCCCGGCCGGGTTCGTGAAGCGCAGCGTGGTCGCGGCGCTCAGCAGCTCGGTCGCGACGTCGGTGCGCCTGCGCAGCTCCTCGGTCGGGAACAGCCGTGCCAGGAGATCGACCGGCTCGATGCACGTGAGGATCCGCGTCCCGGCGGCCTGGATCTCGGTCAGCTCCTCGGAGAAGAGGAGGAACAGCGTCTCGACCACCATGTCCGCGGCCTTGAGCACGTCGACGGCAGCCCGGTTGCCCTTGAGCGGCGTGTTCCCGACCGTCCACACGCCGACGTCGCCGTCGCTCGCCGAGGACGAGTACGGCAGGCGGAGGTTCATCACCGACGCGCCGAGCCGCTGGCCGGCCGCCATGAACGCGTCGACGTAGTCGGAGCGCTCGGCTCCCTGCGAGAGGACGACGAGGTTCTCCCCCGGCGCGAGCGCGCAGAGCCGCAGCTCGCTCTCGCACAGGTCGATGAACGTGGACTGGCTGAACATCGAGGCACCTCCGTCCGTTTCGGGAAGGGTCGTATCCTATGGTTGGGCCGGCCGGCGGATGACCACCTTCAACCCTCACCCAGGCGCCGACCCCGACGTCGCGCGACTCGGCCGCCTCACTGTCGCGGCCGTCGGCGACGTGCTCGACCGCCTCGGCCTGCGGGCTCAGGTACTCGACCACCGCATCCGGCCGGTCGTACCGTGCGAGCCGTTCGCCGGCCGGGCCTTCACGATCGCCGCGGTCGCGGACGACACCATCCTCGAGCACCCGTACGAGCACGAGCTCGCGGCGGTCGACGCGATTCCGGCGGGAGCCGTCGTGCTGGTCGCGACGGGCGGCTGCCGTGAGGCGGCGGTCTGGGGCGGGCTGCTGGCCACCCGCGCGGTCGCGCGCGGGGCGGTCGCGGCGGTGAGCGACGGCGCGGTCCGCGACCTCGCCGAGCTGCGCGGCATCGCCCTGCCGACCTTCGCCGCGGCGATCTCCGCTCGCGACTCCTGCGGCCGGCTGCTCGTGATCGGCTTCGGCGATCCGGTCGTCTGCGGCGGGGTGCGAGTGACCTCCGGCGACCTGGTGCTCGGCGACGAGGACGGCGTCGTCGTCGTGCCGGCGGACGCCGCCGGATCCGCGCTCGCCGCCGCAGAGGAGAAGCTCGGCCTGGAGCGGCACGCCAGGGCGTCGCTCGAAGGCGGCGAGAGCGCGGCCGCGATGTACGAACGGCACGGCATCCTGTGAGCCGCTCCTGACCGACGCGACGGGAGCCTGGCGCCGGCTCGACGCCGGCGGGCTGCAGTCGATGCCCCTTCCGTGCGCGTGCTGCGGCAGACCCGTGCTCGGCCGTGCTTGGCGCGCCGAGATCGACGGCGCGGCGCACGACTTCTGCGAGGCGCGCTGCGAGACGCTCTTCGTCGACTACTGGCTGCCGCGCCACGGCCGTCCCGCCCGCGACGGCGGCTGAGCGATGGCCCTCCACGCGGGCATCGACACCGGCGGCACGTTCACCGATCTCGTGGTGCTCGACGACGAGACAGGCGCGCTCGTGATCGCGAAGAGCCCGTCGGTCCCGGACGACCCCGCCGTCGCGATCTTCGCCGCGCTCGAGGCCTCCGGTGTCGCCCCCGCGGCCGCGGCGACGATCACGCTCGGCACGACGATCGCCACGAACGCGCTCCTCGAGCGGAAGGGCGCGCGCGTCGTCTACGTCACGACCGCGGGCTTCGAGGACCTGCCCGCGATCGGCCGGATCGACAAGAAGGACCCGTACGATCTCCAGGCGCTGAAGCCGGAGCCGTTCGTGTCCCGGCGCGACTGCATCGGCGTCGTCGAGCGGGCCGCGGCAGACGGCACGATCGTGATCCCGCTCGAAGACGAGGAGCTCGACCGGCTCGCGGCGCGCGTCGGCGAACGGCTGGCCGAGGGCGGCGGCGACGTCGCAGTCGCCGTCAACACGCTGTTCTCGTTCGTCGCGCCGGAGCACGAGCGGCGGATCGCGGCGAGGCTTCGCGAGCGCTTCCCGGACGTCCCGGTCTCGTGCTCGCACGTCGCCGCTCCCGTCTGGCGGGAGCTCGAGCGCGGTTCGACCACGATCCTCGACGCCTACCTGACGCCGGTCGTGCGGAGGCTCGTCGAGGCGTTCGGCCGCGGACTCGCCGCGCGGGGCTGCGTCGGTCCGGTGTCGCTGATGAAGTCGAACGGCGGCCGCATGCTCGCGTCGGCGGCGGGCGGGCAGGCTGTCCAGACGGTGCTCTCGGGGCTCGCCGGTGGCATCGTCGCCGGCCGCTACTTCGGCATGCTCGCCGGCAGCGCCGACGTGATCACCTTCGACATGGGCGGCACGAGTGCCGACGTCGGTCTCGTCGCGGGCGGCGAGATCCAGCACGTGGCCGAGTTCGAGCTCGAGTTCGGCGTCCCGGTGACGACGCCGGCCGTCGACCTCGTCACGGTCGGCGCGGGCGGCGGCTCGATCGCCTGGGTCGACGAGGGTGGGCTGCTCCGGGTCGGGCCGCGGAGCGCCGGCGCCGTCCCGGGCCCCGCCTGCTACGGCCTCGGCGGCACGGCGGCGACCGTCACCGACGCGAACCTCGTGCTCGGTCGGCTCGACGCCGACTTCTTCCTCGGCGGGGAGATCCCGCTCGATCGCGAACGCGCCGAGGAGGCGCTCGCGCGCCTGGGCGAGCCGCTCGGGCTCGACGCAGTCGCGTCGGCCGAGGCGGTCGTGGAGATCTCGAACGAGGCGATGGCGAGCACGATCCGGCGCGTCGCCGTCGAGCGCGGCGCCGACCCGCGCGACCTCGACCTCGTCGCCTTCGGCGGCGCTGGACCGCTCCATGCGGGCGAGATCGCCGAGGCGCTCGGCCTGGGCGCGGTCGTCGTGCCGCCCCACCCCGGGCTCGCGTCCGCGCTTGGCACGCTGCTCGCCGACCGGCGCGTCGACCGGCGCTGGACGCACGTCGCGCGCTCGGACGCGGTCGACGTGACGGCCCTCGACGACCGCTTCCAGGCGATGGCCGCCGACGCGGTCGCAGCGCTCGCCGCGGAGGGCTTCGCCGGGCCGGCGACGGTGCTCCGCTCGCTGAGCCTCCGCTACGCCGGCCAGAACTACGAGCGCGACGTCCCGCTGCCGGACGGCCGCCTCGACGAGGTCGCGCTGCGCGACGTGGTCGCAGACTTCCACGCCCGCCACGAGGAGGTCTACGGCTACAGCTTCCCCGGCGAGACGGTCGAGCTGATCCACGCGAACGTGACCGCGCTCGGCGCGGGTGCCGACCTCCGCCTCCCCGAGCTGCCGCACGGAGCCCTGCCTGCGCCGCGGGCTGTGCGTGAGATCCACTTCCGCCGCGACGGCTGGCTCAGCTCACCCGTCTATCGGCGCGGCGAGCTTCCCGCCGGCGTCGCGATCGAGGGGCCGGCGATCGTCGAGGAGCTCGACTCGACGACGCTCGTGCTTCCCGGCCAGAGCTGCAGCGTCCTCCCCACCGGCATCCTCCGCGTCTCGTCGGGCGTCCGTGCCGCAGCCGACCGGGAGGCGCGCCGCGTCGACCCGGTGACGCTCAGCGTGATCGGCGACCAGCTCGTGCAGATCACGCAGGAGATGGGAACGCACATGATGCGGGCCGCCTACTCCCCGATCTTCAGCGAGTCGCGCGACTTCTCGTGCGCGCTGTTCGACCGGCGCGGGCGCATGATCGCGCAGGGCATGTTCAACCCGGCACACCTCGGAGCGATCGGCGAGACCGTCCGCTGCACGCTCGCCGAGCTCGGGACGGAGTCGCTCGAGGAAGGCGACGTCGTCCTCCACAACGACCCGTTCCGCGGCGGCTGCCACCTGCCCGAGCACATGCTGCTCGCGCCGGTCTTCCACGAGGGCGAGCTCGTCGCCTTCGCCGCCACGATCGGCCACATGGCGGAGATCGGCGCCGTCACGATCGGCTCCTTCGCGAGCACCGCGACCGAGGTCTACCAGGAGGGGCTGCGGCTGCCGCCCGTCAAGCTGGTCCGGCGCGGAGAGCCTGCCGACGACGTGTGGCACATCATCCTCTCGAACCACCGGACGCCGCGCAGCACCTGGGGTGACCTCCACGCGATGATCGGCTCGCTCGAGCTCGCAGCGCACCGCATCCAGACGCTGCTCGACCGGGTCGGCAGGCCCCTCGCGCTGACCGTCTGGGAGGAGCTGCTCGCCCACGGCGAGCGCCTGATGCGCAGCCGGATCCGGGCGATCCCGGACGGCGAGTACGCGTTCGACGACCTGATGGAGGGCGACGGCGCCTCGACCGGCCACGTGCACATGCGCGTGCGCGTCACGATCCGCGGCGACGAGGCGATCGTCGACTTCACGGGCTCCGACCCGCAGGCGCGCGGGCCGATCAACGCGACGTTCGGCGTGACGGCGTCGGCCGCGTGCAACGCGTTCCTGCAGCTGAGCAGCGCCGAGATCCCGCGCAACGCGGGCGCCTACGGCTGCATCCGGACGATCGCCCCGCCGGGCACCGTGGTGAACGTCCGCTTCCCCGGCCCGTCGGTCGGCGGCAACACCGAGACGCAGCCGAAGCTCGTCGGCATGCTGCTGGGCGCCTTCGCCTCGGCGCTTCCGGAGCTCGTGATGGCGGCCGAGGGCGTGACGTCGTGCAACTTCCTCTTCGGCGGGCTCCACCCCGTCACCGGCGAGCCGTACGCCCACTACCACTTCGAGGCGAGCGGCTGGGGCGGTCGGTTCACGACAGACGGCAACAGCGCGCAGAACCACATCCACGGCAACTGCCGCAACACGCCGGTCGAGGTGTTCGAGACGCGCTTCCCGTTCCTCACGCACGGCTACGGGCTCGTCCCCGACTCGGGCGGCCCCGGCCGCCGCCGCGGCGGCCTCGCGGTGCGCCGCGACCTCGAGGTGCTCGCCCCGGAGGTGACGGCGAGCGCGCTGCTCGACCGCGTCGAGGTGGGTGCGTGGGGCCTCTTCGGCGGCAGGCCCGGCCGCTGCGCCGCAATCCTCGTCCGCCGTGACTGCGAGACGGAGTTCCGCGACTTCACCGCCGCGTTCGGCACGGTGAGCCCGTCGAAGTTCGCAGGCGTCGTCCTGCGGCGCGGCGACGTGGTGCGGATCGAGAGCGCGGGCGGCGGCGGCTACGGCAACCCGCTCGAGCGCGAGCCGGAGCTCGTCCTGGGCGACGTGGGCGCGGGCCTCGTCAGCTCCGGAGAGGCGGAACGCTCCTACGGCGTCGTGCTCACGGCGCGAGGTGGAGCGGTTGACGAACCCCGCACCGCCGCGCTCCGCGCGAGCCGCACCTGAGCCGAGCGGGAACAGACGCAGTCACGCCGGCGCAGGGCAATGGTCGTGTCCTCCGATGCGGTCGTGACCGCGCCGAGAAACGAACAGCTTCCCGGTGAGGTGGGCCCCAGCGGGACGGGGATGTCTAGACCCGGTGGAGGCTGTGGATGTCGATCACTTCTTGAGTGATCTCTGCGGGCACGTTCGGCGCGACGTTCGTGTTGAACCAGGCGTCGTGCTGCTCCTGCGTCTCCCACAGCTCGGACACGCAGAAGCCATTCGCGTCGGCGTAGCTGACGTGGAGCATGAAGCCGGGCTGCTTCTTGACTTGCTCCACGAGCGGCCCCGATATCTGGTCGTAGAGCTCCCGCGTCATGGCGGCGGCCCGGTGGCGGATCAGGACGGGCATGAGTTCTCCTCTCGATTGGATCTCGCGGCCTCGGACTATGACAGAGGCCTCCTTCCGGCACCCGGGGAGCCGGTGTCCGGGACCGCGGTCACCGTGACGCGTGAGTCTGGCGAAGCCGCATCGGGCAGGTGCTGCCACAGCCGACTCCGAGCACACGCGCCCGGTCCGAGAGTCGACCCGTGAGCTCGGCGAGGAAGCGCTCACGCGGATCGCCCTCCGCCTCGCCCCACCGCCTCGAACCGATCGGCGATGGCGTCGTAACCGCGTTCAACGATTGCGACGGGATCGCTCACTCGAGCTCGAAGATCCCTTCGATCTCGACCGGGATCCCGAACGGGAGCGCGCCCATGCCGATCGCGGAGCGGGCGTGCGGGCCGCGCTCGGGGCCGAACACCTCGAGCAGCAGGTCCGAGGCGCCGTTCGCGACCTTCGGCTGCTCGCCGAACTCGGGGTCGGAGTTGACGAGGACGAGCAGCTTCACGACACGGCGGACGCGGTCGAGCTCTCCGATCTCCTCCTTCAGGCTCGCCAGCAGGTTCAGGATCGTCAACTGTGCGGCGGCCTGGCCGGTCGGGACGTCGACCTCGCGGCCGAGCTTGCCGCGGTAGACGAACCCGCCTTCCCTGTAGGGCCCGTGGCCGGAGACGAACACGATGTTGCCGACGGTGACCGCACCGACGTAGCTGCCGACGGCCGGGTTGGGGGCGGGCAGCTCGTGGCCGAGCTCGATGAGTCGTTGTTCGGGTGTCATCCGTCCTCCTTGGTCGTTGGGTCAGCGCAGCTTGCCGCGGGCGGCGACCGGCCAGACGCCGACGATCCGGCCGCCGCGGTGAACGACCACCTCGTCGTGCATGTTCGTGACGCCGCAGGCGTGGTTGGGCACGATCGTCACCACCTCGCCGACCTCCGGCGCCGTTACGCAGGCGCCGACGTCGACGTGGCCATGCTCCTCGGAGAGCGCGTAGATACGGGCCTCCGGGTACTCGACCACGAGCCCGCGGCCCGCCGTCGCCGGTCCCTTCCGCCGGGTCGTTCGTCAGCGTCTTCGACCCGCTGTCGAGGATCGCGCGGTCGCCGGTCGGCCGGCTCACCACGGTCGCCCGGATGCGCAGCGCGCAGTCTGCGAGCGCGACCGAGCCGTCGGCGATGCACGCGCGGTCGCCGTAGACGTACGTGCCGGCCCGCACCTCGGTGATCTCGCCCGCGAGGTGGTTGAGCGCCCAGGTCGGCGTGCCGCCGGCGCTGACCGTCGCGACGCGGAGGCCGCGCGCCTCGATCGCCTCGCGTGCGGCCTTCAGCCAGGCGCCCGTCTCGGGCATGGTCGGGTAGGTCATCAGTCCCTCGAAGCGCAGGCCGGGTAGCGAGTCCGCGAGCGCGGCGAGCTCCGCGGCCGCTTCGGGCGACTGCACGCCGGTGCGGTGGAACCCCGTGTCGCACTCGACGAGGAAGCCGACCTCGGCGCCCTCGCGCTCGAGCACCGCCGAGAGCCCGCGCACGACCGCCTCGGAGTCGCCGACGACCGCCACGGCCGCCTCGCACGAGAGCGCCGCGAGCCGCTCGCCCTTGGCGGCGCCGACGAGCGGGAACGTGATCAGGATGTCGCGCAGGCCGGCTGCCTCCATCACCTCGGCCTCGCCGAGCTTCTGGCAGGTGATCCCGACCGCGCCCGCGCGGAGCTGCATGTACGCGATCGCGGGGAGCTTGTGCGTCTTGATGTGCGGCCGGAATGCGAGCCCGTGCTCGTCGCAGTAGCCCTGCATCCGGGCGATGTTGCGCTCGACCGCGTCGAGGTCGACCGTCGCGACCGGCGTGTCGAGCGACTCGACCTGCAACGCGCCTACCCGCCGAGCCAGACGACCGCGTCGCCCTCGACGTCGAACCCGACGAGATCGGACTGGATCGTCGTGCGCGCCGGCATCGGGTCGGAGAAGAAGGCCCGGTAGGCGGCATCCATCTCGTCGAAGTGGCGCATGTCGCTGATGTACATGCCCACGCGAACCGCGTCCTGCAGCGAGCCGCCCGCTGCGCGGGCCACCGCATCGAGATTGGACAGCACCTGGCGGACCTGCTCGGCGACGCTCTCGCCGACGCGCCCGCCGGCAGCGTCGTACGGGCCCTGCCCGGAGCAGAACAGGAAGTCGCCGGCGCGGATCGCCTGCGAGTACCCGCCCGACGGTGCCGGCGCGGCGTCGGAGAGAACCGGTGTGCGTGGCATCAGATGACCGCCTTCGGCCCGTAGCGAGGGAGCCAGTAGGAGTGATAGAGGCGTTCGTGCTCCGGCGAGCAGAACATGCGCTCGACGCCGTCGACCTCGGCTGCCCAGTAGCGCCGGGCGATCGGGTGCCCGCACAGCTCGCACGCGGCCCGGTTGGCCTCGAGGTAGCTGATCTCGTTGCGCTTCCACTCACCCATCGGGCGCCGTCCCGTCGGTGAGACCGTAGGCGTCGCGCGCCGCCTCGGGGCTGACGAACCCCTCGGCCACGTCGCGGCGCACCTGGTCGCGGTCGCGGCGCAGCGGGTCGCCGTAGCCGCCGCCGCCCGGCATGAGGATGCGCACCTGGTCGCCCTCGCGGAGCGTGACGCCCGAGAACTTCGACGGCGAGAGCGTTCCGAACTCCTCGACGAACGTCCGCCACTCCCCCACCCCGCTCCGGCGCACCCACAGACCGCCGACAGCGCCTTCGCGGCCGCCGAGCACGCCCCACGGCTCGGTCTTCATCCGGTTCAGGAGCGCGCTGACCGTGACCTCCGGGACGGTGACGGTGAAGACACGCTCGCCGCCGAGGCCGCCGCGGAACTCGCCCGGGCCGCCCGAGTCGGTGACGAGCCGGTACGACTCGATCCGGAACGCCGGGTAGCGCGTCTCGAACACCTCGACCGGCGTGTTGCGGCAGTTGCCGTTGATCGTGACGACCATGTTGTTGCCGTCCAGCCCCTTGCGCCCGCCCCAGCCGACGCCCTCGAAGTGGAAATGGGCGTACGGCTCGTCCGGCGCGGGTCGATGCCGCCGAACAGGAACGGCGACGAGGTGCCGCCGCACGACGCGGCGACCGCATCGGGGATCGCGTCCTGGAGCGCGCCGAAGATCATGTCGGTGATCCGCGGGCTCGTCTCGGTGTTGCCGCCCGCGACCGGCGCCGGGAAGGCGCAGTTCACGATCGTCCCCGGCGGCGCGATGATCGTGAAGGGCCGGTAGCAGCCCTCGTTGCGCGGGATCGTCGGATCGGTCAGGTGGAGGAAGGCGTTGTAGACCGCCGACGCCGTGACCGCGAAGATCGCGTTCACCGGGCCTGCGGCCTGCGCCGCCGAGCCGGTGAAGTCGGCGATCACCTCGCCGCCGTCGATCGTCAGCAGCAGCTTGATCGGGTAGTCGTGGTCGGTGATGCCGTCGTCCTCGATCGCGTCCTCGAACGAGTAGACGCCGTCCGGGATCGCCTCGATCTCGGCGCGCATGCGCCGCTCGGCGATCGCGAGCAGCTCGGTCGTCGAGCGCTGCACGAAGTCGAGCCCGTACGTCGCGACCAGCTGGTGGATCCGCTTCTCCGCCATGTCGAGCGAGCCCATCATCGCGCGGAAGTCGCCGAGCGTGACCCTCGGCGTCCGGTGGTTGGAGAGGATGATCCTCCAGACGTCGTCCACGTCCTCGCCGCGCCGCTTGATCTTCACCGGCGGCAGCAGCAGGCCCTCCTGGTAGATCTCGGTCGCGTCGCCGGAGAGCCCGCCCGGGCGTCTTCGCGCCCACCTCCGACATGTGCGCGACGTTCGCGACGAACGCGACCAGCTCGCCCTCCCAGAACACCGGCTTCAGCAGCATGTGCTCGGGCACGTGGCCGGAGCCGCGGTAGGGGTCGTTGTGGATCACGACGTCGCCCTCCTCGAACGCCTCCAGGCCGAGCTCCTCGATCGTCCACTCGACCGTGAACTTGATCGTCCCGATCTGCGACGGGCAGAACTCGGCCTGCGCGAGCAGGTTGCCGCGCGGGTCGAAGATCACGCACGAGAAGTCGAGCGACTCGTTGAAGATCGGCGAGTAGGCGGTCGTCATCATCGTCACGCCCATGTCGCGGCAGCAGCTCGTCAGGTAGTTGTCGACGACGGTCAGCGCGACCGGGTCGATCGTCGTCGTGCTCATGCCCGCTCCCGGCGCCGGCAAAGCCGGCACCTCCGCTCCTGCGAGCCTCCGTCGAGCCTACGGCTCATCCCCCCACCCCCGTCTCGATCACGAGCGCGCCCTGGTCGGTGCGCTCCACCGTCATGTCAGGCTCGACGAACGTCGTCGACCCGTCCTCCTCGATCACGGCCGGCCCGGTAAGCCGCTCGCCCGGTTCGAGCGAGGAGCGGCGAGCGACCGCGGCCTCGACGAAGCCGCTGCCCGCGGACGTACACCTCGCGGGTGCTCGCGCGGAAGCTCCGTCGCCGCGTCGGCCTGCGTCAGGTCGGGCGTCCGCCGCCG
The DNA here is from genome assembly GCA_963797465.1 of uncultured Actinomycetota bacterium. Classification (GTDB taxonomy): domain Bacteria; phylum Actinomycetota; class Thermoleophilia; order Gaiellales; family Gaiellaceae; genus PALSA-600. Next base: position 1,072,802 of record CAWCPD010000001.1, read on the forward strand.
GCCGACCGCGCTGACCTTGAAGCTGACCAGCTCGATCACCTCGCCGTCGATCTGGTAGCCGTAGCGCTCCGCGTGCAGCTCGTCGAAGCGCCGGAACGACCGCTCGAGCGCGGCGTCGTCGAGCTCGCCGTCCTCGATCTCGACCTCGTGCTCGTAGTTCTGGCCGAGGTAGCGCATGTTGATCGCGCGGCGGATCTCGGGCTCGCCGGCGAAGCCCTCCTGCCGCAGCTCGCCGACTGCGCGGTCGGTGATCATGCCCATCTGCCGGTTGACGACGGCGGCGTCGACGGCGTTCGAGCGGAACGCCTGCGTCCAGACCTTGTCGACGCGGATGTCGGCCAGCAGGAGGCCGAGCGCCGAGAAGACGCCCGGGTACCGCGGCACGATCACGCGTCGGGATGCCGAGCAGGCGAGCCACCGCGGCCGCGTGCAGCGGCCCCGCGCCGCCGAAGGCGAGCAGCGCGAAGCGCCTCGGGTCGTGCCCGCGCTCGAGCGAGACCATCTTGATCGCGCTCGCCATGTTCTCGTTCGCGATCTCGACGATCGAGGCGGCGAGCTCGAGCGCATCCATGCCGAGCCGTTCGCCCTGCTCCTCCAGTGCCAGCCGCGCGGCCGCCTCGTCGAGCTGCATCCGCCCCGCGAGGAAGTAGGCGGGGTCGAGCCGGCCGAGCAGGAGGTTCGCGTCGGTGACGGTCGCCTCGACGCCGCCGCGGCCGTAACAGACCGGCCCCGGCTCCGCGCCGGCGCTCCGCGGGCCGACCCGCAGGAAGCCTCCGGCGTCGACCCAGGCGATCGAGCCGCCGCCGGCGCCGATCGACTTGATGTCGATCAGCGGCACCGCGGCGGGCACGCCCCACTCGATCTCGTACTCCGTCGTATGCCGCTGCTTGCCGTCGACGAGGATGCCGACGTCGGCGCTCGTGCCGCCCATGTCGAGCGTGAGCACGTTCAGCTCGCCGAGCGCCTTCGCGATGTGCTCGGTCGCGGTCATCCCGCCCGCCGGGCCCGACATCACCGTCTGCACCGGAGCCTCGGCCGCCGCGCCCGAGAGCATGGCGCCGCCGTTCGACTTCATCAGCGTCCACTCGCGGGTCATGCCGGCGTCACGCAGTGCGGTGCCGAGGCTCTCGACGTAGCGGCCGAACAGCGGGCGCAGGTAGGCGTCGGCGATCGTCGTCGACGAGCGCTCGTACTCGCGCCAGACCGGCGCCACCTCGTGCGAGACCGAAACCGGCAGCCCCGGCAGCTCCTCCTCGACGATCCGCTTGACCGTCTCCTCGTGGTCGGTGCTGACGTAGGAGAAGAGCAGCGCAGAGCGCCACCGCCTCGGCGCCCTCCTCGCGGATCGTCGCGCACAGGGCGCGCACCTCGGCCTCGTCGACCGGCCGCAGCGTCTCGCCCGCGGCGTTCAGGCGCTCGTCGACCCCGAGGCACAGGCGGCGGCTCGCCACGAGCGGCTCCGGCTTGCGCCAGCGCAGGTCGTATAGCACCTTGCGGTTGATCCGCTGGATGAAGGGCGTGTCCTCGAACCCCTTCGTGGTCACGAACGCGACCCTGCACCCCGTCCGCTCGATCAGCGCGTTCGTCCCCACGGTCGTCCCGTGGGTGAACGACTCCGACCTCGGCTGCAGGCACGCCTCCCTCGTCGAGTGCGTTCACGATCGCCTGCCCGGGCGAGCTCGGCATCGATGACGTCTTCAGCGAGTCGATCAGCCCCGTGTCCGGATCGAGCACGACCAGGTCCGTGAACGTGCCGCCGGTGTCGATCCCGACCACGAGTCCCATGCTCAGGCCCTGACCAGCCGGTCGACGTGGAGCTCGGGCTGACCCGCGTCCCCGTGCAGGTCGGCCTGGGCGGCCCAGCGCAGGTGGTCGCGCATCGCGGCCGCGGCAGCCTCGGAGTCGCGTCGCCCGATCGCGTCGGCGATCGCCCGATGGTGCACGGCGACGACGCGGGCCTGCTCGACGCCGAGCGCCGAGAAGCCCCAGAGCGTGCCGATCAGCTCGCGGATGTCGCGGCTGACCGCGGCGACGACGCGGTTCTCGCTCGCCCGGGCGACGAGGTCGTGGAAGCTGCGATCGGCCTGCATCACGTCGGCGACCGCCGGCTCCCCGCTCGACGAGCTGCGTCCATCGTGGCGGCGATCTCGTCGAGGCGCGCGAGGTCGTCGGCGCTTCCGTGCTCGGCCATCCAGGCTGCGGCCTGTGGCTCGATCAGCAGCCGGAACTCGTAGAGGTCGCGCAGGAGCGGCTCGGCCATGCCCTCGCGGCGCAGCGCCTCCTGCACGACGGAGCTGAGGATGTCCCAGTCCTCCGGCCGGCAGACCTCGGTGCGGCGCCCGTGCTGCACGTGGACGAGCCCGAGCATCGCGAGCGCCTGCACCGTCTCGCGCGCGACCGTCCGGCTGACGCCGAAGCGGTTCACGATCTCGTCCGCGGACGGGAACGCCTGGCCGACGGCGATGCGGCCCGACACGATCTCGGCGGCGAGCAGGGTCGAGATCTGGTCGCTCAGGCGCTGGCGCTCCCGCAGGCCGTCGACGCCCTGGAGCTGCTCACCCGGCACGCGAGCCCTCCGCGACGAGCGCCAGGCCCGCGAGATGGCGCTCGAGCAGTTGCTTCGAGACCTCTCCGAAGCGGGCTGCGGGCAGCACGCAGACACGGCGCTCTCGAGCACGCCGCGCCGGACGAGCACATGCTTGGCGCAAGCGTTGTAGTGGTCGATCGAGTGCTGCATCTCGAAGACGAGCATCGGGAGGATCGTCGCGGAAGTACTGCTCGGCGAGCGCTCCGTCGCCCGCGAGCTCGGCCTCGCAGACGCGCACGAGCAGGTCGACCAGGTCGACCCCGGGCACGATCCCGGCCGCGCCAGCACGCAGGCAGTCGAGCAGGTACATGCCGCCGTCGCCGCCCCAGATCGAGAACTCGGCGACCGAGCCGCTCGATCCACTCGCCCATCTCGGCCGGCCCTGCCTCGAGCTTGACGAGACGGACGTTCGCGGCCGCCGTACCGATCCGCTGCACGAGGTCCGGACCGAGGCCGACTCCGACGTAGGCCGGCGCGTCCTGGATCATCACCGGCAGCGACACCGACGAGGCGACCCGGACGAAGTAGTCGACGAGCGCCGCGTCACCGACTGCGCCGCTCATGGGCGCCGGCAGCACGACGCCGCTCGGCGCCGGCCTGCTCGGCATGACGGGCCAGCTCGACCGAGGCGCGCACACTCGGCGCGCCGGCGCCGACGAGCACCGGTACCGCGCCTGCGACCTCGTCGACGATCACGTCCGTCAGAGCGCGCCGCTCGTCGGCTCGCGAGCTTCAGCACCTCGCCGGCCAGCCCGAATGCGACGATGCCGTGGGCCCCGCAGTCGAGCGCGAAGCGCACGACCCGACGCTGCGCTTCGAGATCGACTGTCGTCGTCGGCGACCGCGAACGGGGTGCAGATGGCGGGGTAGATCCCGCGCCAGGAGTCGGGCGTCCGGGCCGTGATTCCTCCAGCGTCGAAGGTCGGATCAGCGTCCGAGGTCAGATACTCGTAACATATCATCCGAGATTACAAGTGAGCGCAGCCGCCTCCAGCAGCCCTGCAGGGACCCGCCTCGACGGGCGACGCCTCGACGGGAGAGTCGCGATCGTCACCGGCGCCGGGCAGGGGCATCGGCCGGGCGATCGTCGAGCGGCTGCGCCTCCGAGGGCGCGGCCGTGGTCGCCTCGCAGCGTTCGGTCGACGAGGGCGAGGAGCTCGCGCCGCTCGCGGCTCGCGGAGGGAGCCGAGGTCGCGTTCGTCGCCGCCGACGTCCGCGACGAGCACGACGCCGAGCGCCTGGTGGCCGAGACGGTCGACCGCTACGGGCGCGTCGACGTGCTCTGCAACAACGCCGGCGTCGGACTGCTGAAGGCGGTGACCGACACGTCGCGTGCCGAGTACGACGACGTGCTGGACACGAACCTCTGGGGCCTGTTCACGTGCTCGCGCTTCGCGATCCCGCACATGGTCGCGCCAGGGCGGCGGCTCGGTCGTGAACATCGGCTCGGTCGCAGCCACGGTCGGCTTCGCGACCGATGCGGCCTACTGCGCATCGAAGGGCGCGGTGCACGCGCTCACGCGGCAGATGGCACTCGACTACGCACGGGACGGGATCCGCGTGAACTGCGTCGCGCCCGGGGTTCATCGAGACCGAGCAGGTGCGCGTCTACATCGAAAGCCACGACGACGCCGACGCCGCGCCGACGCGAGGTCGTCGCGGCGCATCCGATGGGCCGCATGGGTCGGCCCGGAGGAGGTCGCGGCCGTGGTCGTCGTTCCTCGCCTCCGACGACGCGTCGTTCGTGACCGGCTCCTCGTATACCGTCGACGGCGGGCTGCTTGCCTGGTGAGAGCGGGCTTCTCCCGAGACAGAAGGGCGTGAGCGATGGCAACGATCCTCGTGGGCTACGACACCGAGACGGCCGCGGTCGGCGAGGCGCTCTCGCTGTTCACGGAGAGCCCGAACTTCCCGCTGTACGCGAAGGCGCTCGACCCCGAAACGTGCGCGCGAGGCACTCGAGTTGCTGACCGAGGATCCACGCCGACGTCGGCGTGCCCGGGGACGCTGTTCGTCTGCGGCCGGACGCTCCTGCACGCGCTCGAGCCCGTGCGCGCCGCGAAGGCATCGGGCCTCTTCGACATCCAGCAGCACACCTTCAGCCACGTCCCCTTCCAGCGACATCGTCTACTCGCCCGAGCCAGGAATCGTCGCGACGATCCCGGCCTCGCCGCCCGAGGCGCTCCTCGAGGAGCTCGCCTTCACCTCGCGGCTGATCCGCGAGCACGTCGGCAACGAGTGCGTCGGCGCTGCGGACGCCGTTCGGCTACTACCGCGGCCTGCGCGACCGGCCCGACCTGCTCGAGATCGTCCGCGCAACGGGGCTGCGGTACATCACCTCGTGGGGCCGGAACGCCGACAACGGCAACCCGACGCCGTGGGTGCAGCCGTTCGCCTACGAGGAGGAGGGCTACGCGGACATCCTCGAGCTGCCGTTCCAGTTCTGGCTCGACGTGGTCTGGTTCGACCAGCACGGCTACGACATCGGGGCCTGCGCTGCTCGAGGCGCTGAAGGGAGCAGTGGACGAGGTCGCCGAGCAGCGACCTCGTCTACGGCGCGTGCTTCCACGACTGGGTCGATGCTCGCCTCCGACGAGCGCCGGGTCGGCTGGCTCCGCGGCTTCCTCGCCTACGCCAGGGAGCAGGGCGTCGAGGTCACGACCTACACCGACTACTGGCGCCGGGTCACCGGCGCATGACGCGCCGGCCGTGCCGCTCGCTCAGAAGGCCGTCTCGATCACCGGGAAGTGCGGCCCGTGGATCGGCTCGCCGGGCGCGCACTCGAGCTCCTCGTCGGTGTAGTTGTAGGGGAACCGGAGCGCGCCGAGCCATTGCGTCCCGCCCGCGACGTAGCGGGGGACGAAGCCGCGCCGCAGGTTCGGGCTCGTGTTCGGTCCGGACGCATGCCAGATCAGCGCGTGGTGGAAGCCGCACTCGCCGGCCTTCAGCTCGTAGCCGTACGACTCGAGGCCGGCCTCCTCCGGCGGCACCACCTCGCCGATCCCGGGCCGCTCGGCGTGCATGAACGAGCTGCCGTCGCCGAACTCGACCGGCAGCTTCTCGCCGAGCTTGTGCGAGCCGACCGCGACATGCATGCCGCCGTTCTCCGGGCTGACGTCGTCGAGCGCGATCCAGCACGTCACGGCGCCGGGCGAGGCGAGCGGCCAGTAGGCGTAGTCCTGGTGCCAGCCGAGCCTGCCGCCGACGACCGGCTTCTTCACGATCGCCCCGTCCTCCAGCAGCACGACCTCCTTCGAACCGAGGAGCTGGCGGGCCATGCCGGCGATCACCGGGTTCGCGTCGATCTTCCAGAAGCGCTCGTCGCGCTCCCACAGGTTGTAGAGGAACGGCACGGAGTGCGGCTGCTTCTTCTCGTCGGTCTCCTCCAGCACCGCACTCGCCGTGCCCGAGCCGACGGTGGCCGTCCCCTTGTCGTGCTCGACGATCGGATCGGTCAGCTCGTAGGCCTGCGACTGGCGGCGGCCCTCGAGGTGGTCGTCGAGCGCCTCGCGGGCCTCCTCGACCTGCGCGTCGTCGAGGACGCGGATCGGGAGGATGAAGCCGCGCTCGTGGTACTCGGCGACCTCCTCGGCGGTCAACGGGTCGGTCCGGACCTCGCTCATGTCGACTCCTTTCGCATGGTTTAGTCGGGGAGCGGGACGTAGCCCGCCTGCTCGATGCTCGCCGCCCCGCCGAAGGCCCACAGGATCACGAGATCCTCCTCGGAGGTGCCCGTGATCCGGTGCGGCGTGTTGCGCGGGATGAAGCAGGTGTCGCCCGGCCCGAGTTCGAGCGCGGCGTCGCCGACCTGCTGCGTGCCGCGGCCGCTCACGACCATCACCACCTCTTCGGCGTTCGGGTGGTAGTGGTTCTCGTGGGTCGCGTGCTGCGGGTAGGTCGACTGCCCGAACGAGATCAGCGACGCGCCGGACTCGCGGGCCGACGATCCAGCGGACGTCGAGGTGGCCGAACGGGCCCTCCCTCGCGTTTCGCGGCGTCGTGTCGGCGCGCAGGATCCGCGCCCCGCCGTTCGCCTTCGCCGCGACCTCTGCGAGAAAGGTGCGACAGCTCGGCCGAAACCTCGGCCGGCGCCTCGAGCGGCGACCGAGTGCCCGATCCCGGCGAGCTCGACGACGCGGCGCGTTCGCCAGGCTGCTCGCGAGCAGCCTGGCCGTGCTCGGGCAGCGTCCGGTCGTCGCTGCCGCCGACCAGCACGAGCGCCGGCAGCGCGATCTCGCCCAGCCGGTCGCCCAGGCTCTCCGCGTTCGCGATCGCGCGGCACTGGCGCACGTAGTCGGCGGCAGGCGTTCGCGAGCAGCGCCGAGCGGTACTCGTCGAGGATCGCCGGGTCGCGCTCCAGCGACGCGGCCGCGAACGGCGGGTTCTTCGACCAGAACTCGGCGACCCACCGCTCCATGCCCATCGCCTCGATCCGCTCGGCCGAGGCGAGCATGCGCGGCGCGAGGTTCGAGAGGTTCGCGTCCGCCCCGATCAGCACGAGGGCGCGCACGCCGTCGGGATGCTCGAGTGCGTACTTGAGCGCGATCGCTCGCGCCGAGCGAGTGGCCGACGAGCACCGGGCGCTCGAGCTCGAGAGCGGCGAGCAGCTCTCGAAGGTCGGCCGCCCACTGGGCCAGGGACGAGCTCCTGCTGCACGAGCTCGCGCGTGCGCGCCCGCGCCTCTGAGGTCGACTGCGACCACCCTGTGCCCGGGCCCAAGCGTGTCGCGCACGCGGCTCCAGAGCGCGCCGGACAGGCCGAGCCCGTGGATCAGCACGACCGGCGATGCCCTCGCCCGCCTCCTCGACACTGATCTCGAGCGAATCGACGACCACTCTCTGCTCTGTCACATCGTCCCCCTGGGTTGCCCTAGCTGGTCACCCGAACGGAGTCGCCCGCACAGGGCTCCCGTTCAGTAGATCGTCCTCACGGCGTCGACGATCGCCTGCACCGACGGCACGTACGCGTCCTCGAGCGACGGCGAGAACGGGACGGGCGTGTCCGGTGCCGTCACCCGCTGGATCGGGCCGTTGAGGAAGTCGAACCCCTTCTCGGCCACGACCGCGGCGATCTCCGACGCGACGCTGCAGCGCGGCGGGCTCTCGTCGACGATCACCAGGCCGCCGGTCTTCTCCACCGAGGCCAGGATCGCCTGCTCGTCGAGCGGCGAGAGCGTCCGCGGGTCGATCACCTCGGCGCTCACCCCCGCGGCGGCGAGCGCGTCGGCGGCCTCGAGCGCCCGCCCGACCATCGCCGCGACCGCGACGATCGTCACGTCGCTGCCGCTCCGGCGCACGTCGGCGACGCCGAGCGGGATGCGGTACGGCTCCTCGGGCACAGCGCCCTGCGCCACGTACAGCTTCAGGTGCTCGAAGAAGATCACCGGGCCGTCGTCGAAGATCGACTCGAGCAGGAGGCCCTTCGCGTCGTACGGGGCTCGACGGTACGACGACCTTGATCCCCGGCAGGTGCGTGTAGATCGAGTAGAGCGTCCCCGAGTGCTGCGCCGCCGCGCTCAGGCCGGCGCCCATCGCGACACGGATCGTGATCGGCAGCCTCGCCTGGCCGCCGAACATGTACGACATCTTCCCGGCCTGGTTGTAGATCTGGTCGAACGCGAGGCCGGTGAAGTCGGCCCACATCACGTCGACGACCGGGCGCAGCCCGGCGGCCGCGGCTCCGACGCCGGCGCCGACGAAGCCCGCCTCCGAGATCGGCGTGTCGCGCACCCGCTTCGGGCCCGAAGAGCGGAAAGAGGCTCTTGGTCGCGCCGAACGAGCCGCCCATCGTGTTCTCCTGCGACCCGCCGCGCCCGGCGCCGCCGACCACGTCCTCGCCCATCACGATCACGGCCGGGTCGGCCTCCATCGCCTGGCGCATCGCCTCGCCGATCGCATTGACCATCGAGAGCTTGCGCTCGGTCGCGACCGCCATCACCGCACCTCCGCCTGCGCAACCGGCTCCGGGAACACGTAGTCGCTCGATCGTCGCCGGGTCGGGGATCGGGCTCGCGCGCGCGAACGCGACCGCCCGATCGACCGCGGCGTCGAGCTCGGCCCGCTCCGCCTCGAGGTCGGCCTCGGTCGCGTCGCCCTCGGCGAGCAGGACGCCGCGCAGCGCGGCCAGCGCGTCCCACCGGAGCAGGGCCTCGCGTTCCTCGTCGGTCGCGGTAGCGGTCGGGGTCGCCCTCGAAGTGGCCCATGAACCGGTACGTCTTCACCTCGAGCAGCGTCGGCCCCTCGCCCGCCCGCGCTCGTTCGACCGCCGTGCGCGCCGCCCCGTACACGGCGAGTGCGTCCGCGCCGTCCACGACGACGCCGGGGATCCCGTAGCCGGCGGCGCGGGAGGCCACGTCGGGCACGCTCGTCGCGTAGGCGGCAGGCGTCGACTCGGCGAAGCCGTTGTTCTCGCAGACGTAGAGCACGGGCAGCTTCCAGATCGCCGCGAGGTTGAGGCTCTCGTGGAGGACGCCCTGGTTCGCGGCTCCGTCGCCGAAGAACGCGACTGCGACCTGCCCGCTGCCGCGGACGCTCGCCGCGAGCCCGGCGCCGGTGGCGAGGGCGATCCCGCCGCCGACGATCGCGTTCGCGCCGAGCATCCCGCGCGAGAAGTCGGCGATGTGCATCGACCCGCCGCGGCCCTTGCAGAGGCCGTCCTCGCGGCCGTAGATCTCGGCCATCATCCCGTCGAGGTCGCAGCCCTTGGCGATGCAGTGCCCGTGGCCGCGATGAGTGCTCGTGACGTAGTCGTCGTCGTCGAGGTTCGCGCACACGCCCGCGGCGACCGCTTCCTCGCCGACGTACATGTGGACGAAGCCCGGAATCTCGCCGGTGCGGAACTCTCGCGCGACACGCTGCTCGAAGAGCCGGATCGTGAGCATCGTGCGGTGGAGCTTCCGCCGCGTCTCGGCGGTGGTGCCGATCGCTGCTCCCTCGTCGGCGCTCACGACGGCAACCGCGGCAGGTCGGCGACGAGCGCCTCGAAGGTGGAGAGGAACGCCGCGGCCGGGCCGCCGTCGACCGCCCGGTGGTCGAAGGTGAGACAGGCCTGGAGCGTCGGCCGGACGGCGATCGCCGCCGTCTCCGACGACTACGGGCCGGTCGCGGACACGGCCGATCCAGAGGATCCCGCACTGCGGCGGGTTGAGGATGGCCGTCGTGATGTCGACCGGATGGATGCCGCCGTTCGAGACGGTGAAGGTGCCGCCGCCCACGTCGTCGGGTGTGAGCGCGTCCTCCCGGGCGCGCTGCGCGAGGCCGGTGATGCGGGCGTTGACCTCCTCGAGCGACAGCCGGTCGGCGTGGTGCACGACCGGGGCGACGAGCCCGTCGGGCGTCTCGACGGCGACCGCGATGTTGATCTCGGCCAGCAGCTCGACATCGGTCTCGGTGACGCGCGCGTTCAGCAGCGGGTGCTCGCGGAGCGCCGCGGCGACCAGCCTCACCACGATCGAGGTGACCCCGATCCGCGGGCTCGCGCCCTCCTCGTTCAGGCGCCTGCGGAGCTCGACGAGCGGCTTCACGTCGAGCTCGAGCACCGACGTGAGCTGGGCCGCGGTCTGCAGGCTCGACGTCATCCGCTCCGCGATCGTGCCGCGGCGGCCGCGCAGCGGGATCGTCCCGGTCACCGTCAGCCCGCCGGGAACCGCGTCCGTCGAGACCGGCTGCGTGCCCGACCGGGCCTCGGCCCAGGCGGTGACGTCGCGGTCGACGACCCGTCCGCCCGGGCCGGAGCCGGCGATTCCGGCCGCGTCCTCGACCGAGTAGCCGAGCCGCACGAGCAGGGCGCGGGCGCGCGGCGACACGAGTGCCGTCGCCCGGCCCACGCCGGGGCGCGGGCGCGCTCGCCGGCGCAGCCGGAGCGCGGGAGGCCAGCCCGGCCATCTCCATCACGGCGGTCCCGCCTCCGTGCGCGATGTAGCCGAGGAAAGGGTTGCCTCCGCCGTCCGCGCCGTCGGACGGCGCGGCAGCCAGGGCCTCGCCGCGCCCGTTCGCCACGAGCGCGTCGTACTCCGCCTGCGTCTCGGCAACGACCCCCACGGTGGCGCCGATCGGCACCTTCTCGCCCTCCTCGACGAATCGGTGGACGAAGCCCGCCGTCTCGGCCGTCACCTCCGAGGTCGTCTTGTCGGTCTCGAGCTCGAACACCGCCTCGCCCGGCGCGACCTGGGCGCCCTCGCGCACGAGCCACACGGAGAGGAGGATGTCCTCGGTATACGCGCCGAGCTTCGGCATGATCATCGGCTGAACGGCCATCACCCTCCGTCAGACGGGTGTGCGATCGGGCTTATAGCTTATAGCGTTCGCTTGCAGGCACGGTCACGGAACGATCACGAGCTTCCTGCCCTCGCCTCCTGCTTGCCGGGCCCAGGCCTCGGCCACACTCCCGAACGGAACCGCCTCGGCGTCGATCGTGATCCGCCCCGCCGCGGCGTGCCCGAGCAGGGCGTGGTAGCCGTCGGTGACCGCATCGAGCGGGACCACGAAGTTCGAGTAGCCCAGGATCTGCAGCTGCTTGCCGCGCACGAGCCCCGAGGGGAGCGTTGCGGTCGGGGCGGCCGACTGGCCGACGTGGGCGATCCGCGCTCCCGGCGCGGCCGCCGCGGCCGCCGCCTCGAGCGGCGGGCCCCACAGCGCATCGAAGACCAGCGTCGGCGGCGAGCCGGCGCACGCCTCGGTGATCCGCTCGGCCAGGCCCTCGCCCTCGATCTCGACGACGGCGTCGGCGCCGAGCCCGGCAGCCCGCTCGAGCCGGCCAGCGTCACGACCGACGGCGACGACACGGCCGGCGCCGAGGAGCTTGGCCACCTGCACGGCGACCGAGCCGACCACGCCGGTAGCGCCGAGCACGAGCACCGTCTCGCCCTCGCGCACCGGCGCGAGCCAGGCGAGCGGCAGCCACGCGGCGACCCCGACGACGCCGAGCGCCGCGGCAGTGAGGTCGTCGACACCCTCGGGAACCTCGACGAGCACGTCGTCCGAGGCCGCGAACTGCTCCGCGAAGCTGCCGTCGGCACCCACTCCGAGCCCGCGTCCCGAGGCCCAGACCCGCGTCCCCGACGCGAATCGCCCGGAGCGGACGACCGTGCCGACGCCCTCGATCCCGGGCACGTAGGGCAACGGCGGGCTGCCGAACGCGAACGTGCCCGAGGCGACCGCCAGATCGGCGGGGTTCAGCCCTGCGGCACGAAGCTCGAGCAGCGCCTGCCCTTCGGACGGCTGCGGCTCGGCGCGCTCGGCGAGCGCGGGCGGGACACGGTATTCGGAGACGACGGCTGCGCGCATGGAGACCCGGGGGCGGAGCCTACGTCTTCGCGCCCCGCTCGAGCGGCGGTTCGGTCGGCACGAACGCCTGACGCACGACGGCCTCGGTCCGGTCGAGATGGCGGCGGAGGATCTGCTCGGCGCGCTCGTCGTCGCGTGCCTCGCAGGCGGCGAGCAACTCGCGGTGGTCGCGCATCGCGTCGTCGATCGTCGCCGAGACGAAGAGGCGCACGTAGCGCTGGGAGGCGAGCCAGACCTGGCTCAGCACGCGCTCGATCCAGGCGGTCGCTCCGGGCTCGAGCAGCGTCCGGTGGAACTCCATGTGCAGGTCCCAGAACTCGGTCGAGCCGTTGTCCGGGGTCACCGCCTCCAGCGCCTCGAGGGCCGACCGCACCTTCTCCACCTGCTCGTCGGTCATCCGCGCGACCGAGCGCCGGATCACCTCGCACTCGATGATCCTGCGGATGTCGTAGAGGCCGCCCAGGTCGTCGAGATCGACGTTCGCGGCGACGGCCGCCCGCTGCGGCTCGGCGACGATGAGCCCCTCGGCCTCGAGGCGGCGCACTGCCTCCCGGATCGGGATATGGCTGACGCCGAACCGCTTCTCGAGCTGGGCGACTCTGATCGGCTCGCCGGGCTTGATGTCGCCCGAAAGCAGTGCTCGCCGGAGCCGTGCGGTGACGTTGTCCACCATGCTCACGCGCTGGATGGTCTCGTCGCGAAGCGTCATCGTGGGGCCGTGCCGTTCCGGGAGAGCAGGGAAGACAAGCAGTGCTTATAACATCTTGAACCGACGTGATTGCGGCGCCGCGGCGCCGTTTCCTCAGCCTCCGAGGTTGCCGGGCAGGTCATCCGTCGCGCCTCCGGAGGCCGCGGCGTCGAGCGCCGGGCGGCGCGCCTGGACGTCGGGCGTGGCCTCGAAGAGCGCCTGCGCGGCCCGCAGGACGCGGGCCTCGCTCCACGGCGGGCCTGTGAGCTGCACCCCCACCGGAATGCCGAGCGCATCGAAGCCGCCACGGACCGCGCACGCCGGGAGGCCGACGAGGTCCTGAGGTGTCGTGTAGCTCATCACGAGCTCGCGGAAGGTCAGCTCGGCACCCTCGTGCTCCACGACCTCGTCCCCGATCGGGAGCGGCGAGCCTGCGCTGATGGGCGTCAGCAGCACGTCGCACGTTCGGAAGAGCCGGGCGAATCCCGCCCGCACCCGCTGCCGGTCGGCCGAGGCCGCCAGGAACTCCTCGACCGTCACCTCGGTCGCCGCCTCGAGCCGGCCGAGCACGTCCGCCCCGTACTCGCCCCGCCGGGCGGGGAACAGCCCGGCGCGGCGGTGTGTGTCGAGCGCCTCGGCGCGCTGGATCACGCCGAAGGCAGGGAACACCAGCGGCGCCTCGGGAAGCGCGACCTCGACGACACTCGCTCCGGCGTCCTCGAGCGCCTGGATCGCGGCGTCGAACGCGGCCTGGACGTCCGTTGCGAGCCGGACGGTGTGGAGATCGGGGCACAGCCCGACGACGAGCCCCGCGGCTCCGCGTCGCAGCTCGCCGCGGACATCGCCGAGCGGCACGTCCTCGGTGCCCGGGTCGTCCGGGTCGACGCCCGCGAGCGCCTCGAGCATGAGCGCTGCGTCGGCGGGCGTCCGGGCCATGGGGCCAGGGTGATCCAGCGAGCGGGCGAGCGGCCAGGCGCGGGCGCCGCTGATGCGCCCGAACGTCGGCTTCAGCCCGACGACCCCGCAGAACGCGGCGGGCACGCGGATCGAGCCGCCGGTGTCGCTCCCGAGCGCGAGCGGCAACTCGCCGGCGGCCAGCGCGACGGCCGAGCCTCCGCTCGATCCGCCCGAGAGCCGTTCGAGCGCCCACGGGTTGCGGGCCGTCCCCATGAGCTCGTTCACCGACGTGATGCCCCACGCGAACTCGTGCGTCTGCGTCTTGCCGACGAGGATCGCACCCGCTGCGCGACCGCGGCGGATCGCCTCCGCGTCGCGGTCCGGGACGTGCGACGCGAACATCGGCGACCCGTACGCCGTGCGCACGCCCTCCGAGTCGAACAGGTCCTTCGCCCCGAACGGGATCCCCTCGAGCGCCCGCGCGGTGCCGTTCCCCCACGCCGCCTCCGACGCGAGCGCCTCCTCGCGCGCCCGTTCGAGGCAGAGGGCCGTGAAGGCGCCCACGAGCGGGTCGACCGCCTCGATCCGCGCCGCAACAGCCTCCAGCACCTCCACGGGCGAGGCGTCCCGCGCCGCGTAGGCCTGAAGCAGCTGCTCCACGCCGAGAGCCGTGAGCCCGTCCACGCGGCGCAGTATCGCCGACGCGAGAGCGTCACCCTTCGATGCCGAGCGCCGACTACTCGACCGAGAGCAGGTCGACTACGAACACGAGCGGCTCGTGGGGCTGGATCACGCCGCCGGCGCCGCGCGCGCCGTACGCCATCGCAGACGGGATCGTAAGCCTGCGCCGGCCGCCGACCTTCATGCCCTGGACGCCGGCGTCCCAGCCCGGAATCACCTGGCCCCGGCCGAGCCTGAACACGAACGGCTCGCCGCGGTTCCACGACGCGTCGAACTCCTCGCCCGTGGAGAACGCCACGCCGACGTAGTGGACGGCGACCTTGGTGCCCTCGATCGCCTCCTCGCCGTCGCCGACCACGAGGTCGTCGATGCCGAGCTCGAACGGGATGTCGCCTTCGGGCTTGTCGACCTGTGGGCGCTCGAGTGTCATGCGGGCTCCGTTTCGGCGGCGGACGGGGGCCGCGTGAACCCTAGCCGGGCCGCCACGCGGCGGGCGCCCGGCCGCTCGAGTGCGGCTGCCCGCACCCCAAGAGGCCTGCCCGCCGCATCGCCGCCGCGACCGCCCGGTGCGAGCCTCAGCCCATGACTTCCGACCCTGGAGCCAGGCGCCTGCCGGCTCTCTCCCATACCGAAGGAGTGAATGAGATGCAAGCCGTCGTCAGTCCCGTCCGGCAGGCGCGCACCTACGCGCCTCCCGCCCCCGCGGCAGCAATCACCGCCGCGAACGTCACCCGTCGCTTCGGCGAGGGAGACACGAGCGTGCAGGCCCTCCGCGGCGTGTCGCTCGACGTTGCGAGCGGCCAGCTCACAGCCGTGATGGGGCCCTCGGGCTCCGGCAAGTCGACCCTGATGCACATTCTCGCCGGCCTCGACCGCCCGTCGGGCGGCACCGTCGAGATCGCCGGGACCGAGATCACCGAGCTCGGCGACAAGCAGCTGACGAAGCTGCGTCGCGAGCACATCGGGTTCATCTTCCAGTTCTTCAACCTGCTGCCGATGCTCACCGCCCGCGAGAACGTGCTCCTCCCGCTCGAGCTCGCCGGCAAGAAGGCGGACCAGGCGTGGGTCGACGAGCTGACCACCAGGGTCGGCCTCTCGCAGCGGCTCTCGCACCGGCCCTCGGAGCTCTCCGGCGGTCAGCAGCAGCGCGTCGCCGTCGCCCGCGCGCTCGTCTCGCGGCCGACCGTGATGTTCGCAGACGAGCCGACGGGCAACCTCGACTCGACCACCTCGGCGGAGATCCTCGAGCTGCTGCGCGAGTCCGTCACCGACTTCGGCCAGACGACCGTGATGGTCACCCACGATGCCCACGCGGCCGCGATCGCAGACCGTGTCCTCTTCCTCGCCGACGGCCTGATCGTCAAGGACCTCGGCCCGTCCTCGGCTCACGAGATCCTCGAGGCCATGCAGGAGGTGAGCGCGTCATGAAGCGCGTCGCGCTCAAGGGCCTCCTCGGCCGCAAGCTCCGCACCGTCCTGACCATGTTCGCGATCGTGATCGGCGTCTCGATGGTCGCCGGCACGTTCGTGCTCACCGACACGATCGACCGCGCGTTCACCTCCGTCTTCGACGCCTCCTACGCCGAGACCGACGCGGTCGTGAGCGGCAAGAAGCTCGTCGACTGGTCGGCGAGCGGGAACGCCACCGTGCCCGAGTCGCTGCTCGCGAAGGTGCGGGCGCTGCCGGACGTCGAGGAGGCGGCGGGCACGATCCTCGACCTCTCCTCGGGCAGCAATGCCGCCCGCCTGCTCGACCGCGACGGCACGGTGATCGGCACGTCCGACAGCGGCGGCTTCGGGCTCGACCGCGACGCGCAGCGCTTCAACCCGTTCGAGCTGACCGACGGGCGCTGGGCGACCGGCCCGAACGAGGTCGTGATCGACTCGGAAACAGCCTCGGGCCACAGCTTCGCGCCGGGCGACACGATCCGCGTCTCGGCCGACGGGCCCGTCCGCAGCTACGAGGTCGTCGGCGTCGCGAAGTTCGGTGACCTGACCTCGCTCGGCGGCGCCACGTTCGCCGTCTTCACCGTGCAGGCGGCTCGCGACCTCCTCGGCAAGGACGGCTACGACTCGATCGCCGTGGCCGCCAAGGACGGCGTCCCGACCGAGCGGCTCGTCGCCGAGCTGCAGGGGATCGTGCCCGCCTACGCGCAGGTGAAGAGCGGCGCGCAGCAGCAAGAGGCCGACCAGGCCGAGATCTCGACGGCGATCACGTTCATCCGGATCGTCCTGCTCGCCTTCGGCGGCATCGCGCTGTTCGTGGGCGCGTTCGTGATCTTCAACACGCTCTCGATCACCGTCGCCCAGCGCTCACGCGAGTTCGCGACGCTGCGGACGCTCGGCGGCTCGCGCCGCCAGGTGCTCCGCTCGGTGCTGCTCGAGTCGTTCGTGATGGGTCTCGGCGCCTCGCTCGTCGGGCTCGCCGCGGGGATCGGCCTGGCCAAGGGCCTCGCCGCGCTGATGTCGGCGGCCGGGCTGGCTCTTCCCGAGGCGGCGCTCGTCTTCGCACCCCGCACGGCGGTGGTTGCGCTCGGGGTCGGCGTCCTGATCGCCGTGCTCGCGGGCCTGCTGCCGGCGCTGAAGGCGACCCGAGTGCCGCCGATCGCCGCCGTCCGCGA
This sequence comes from uncultured Actinomycetota bacterium, assembly GCA_963797465.1. Classification (GTDB taxonomy): domain Bacteria; phylum Actinomycetota; class Thermoleophilia; order Gaiellales; family Gaiellaceae; genus PALSA-600. Next base: position 1,089,559 of record CAWCPD010000001.1, read on the forward strand.
AGGCACGCTGCCGCAGGGCTCGCGCAAGTGGACGCAGATCGTCGGCTGGTCGCTGTCTGCGATCGGCGCGGCGCTCGTCGCCGTGGCGACCGTCGGGGCGGGCAGCGCTCTGCTGATCGGAGCGGGCTCGCTGCTGCTCTTCCTCGGCATCGCCACCGTCGCGGCGCGGCTCGTTCCCGGCCTCGTCGCCGTGGTCGGCCGGCCGTCGTCGGCGTTCGGCGGGATCGCCGGCCGCCTCGCGAAGCGGAACGCCACCCGCAGCCCGGCCCGCACGGCCTCGGCCGCGGCGGCGCTGATGATCGGCCTGACGCTGGTCACGCTCTTCGCCGTGGTTGCCCAGGGCCTCCGCGGCTCGGACAAGCACGCGCTCGAGCAGCAGCTGAACGCCGACTACGTCGTGCAGGCGAGCGACGGCTTCTCGGCCTTCTCGACGGGAGCCGGACAGGCGCTCGAGTCCACCGGCGCGGCCGCTTCGGCCGTTCGCTTCGACCGCGGTCGCGTGGGAACGGCGAACGTGAGCGTGAACGGCGTCGCCGGGAACATCGGCGAGCTCCTGCACTTCAACTGGACGCAAGGCTCCGACGCGACGCTCGCCGGCCTCGGCCGCGACGGCGCTGCGCTGCAGGGCTCGTTTGCCAGGAGCCGCCACCTCGCGGTCGGCGACCACTTCACCCTGCAGACGGCCTCAGGCGACGCGCTGAAGCTGACCGTCGCCGGGATCTACGACCCGCCGAAGCTCGACCAGATCCTCGACGGGATCGTGATCGCCCGCTCCACGTTCGACCGGGCGTTCCCGCGGCCGCAGGATCGGTACGTGTTCGTGAACGGGAGCACCCCGGCCGCGCTCGCCTCGGCGACGGAGGCGTATCCCGGCACGAAGGTCTTCACCCGCGCAAGCTTCATCGAGGAGCGCTCGGCGTTCGTCGGCCAGATGCTGAACATGGTCTACGTGCTCCTCGCCCTCTCGGTGATCGTGAGCCTGTTCGGGATGGTCAACACGCTCGTGCTCTCGGTCTTCGAGCGCACCCGCGAGCTCGGCATGCTGCGCGCCGTCGGGATGACACGACGGCAGGTGCGGCAGATGGTGCGGCACGAGAGCGTCATCACCGCGCTGATCGGCGCCGCGATCGGGCTTCCGCTCGGCCTCGGCCTCGCCGCCGCCGTCACGCACCTGCTCGCGCAGTACGGCGTCACCTACCAGGTGCCGGTCGGGGCGATCGGCGTGTTCGTCGTCGTCGCCGTCGTCGCCGGCCTGGGCGCGGCGCTCCTGCCCGCGCGGCGCGCCTCCCGCCTGAACGTGCTGAAGGCGCTCCAGTACGAGTAGAGGCGACTGACCACGCAACGACCGAGGCCCCGGCGAGAGTGGCTCGCCGGGGCCTCGCGTCGCGCTACCTCGTGGCGCCCGACTTGACGCGCCGCCGCGGCCGCCGCAGTGGCAGGGGGCCCGGCTTCGCGAAGCAGTAGCCCTGCCCGTGCTGCACACCGAGGTCGATCAGCGTCTTCAGCTGCGCCCGGCGCTCGATGCCCTCGGCGACGATCGAGGCCCCGCTCCGGTTGGCGAAGCCGACGATGCCCGACGCCAGCGCCTGTGCCGCGGAGTCGCCGTCGATCGCCTCGACGAGCGTGCGGTCGAGCTTGATCACCTCGGGCCCCAGCCGCAGGATGTGCGTCAGGCTCGCGAAGCCGGCGCCGGTGTCGTCGATCGCGACCCGGACGCCGAGCTCGCGCAGCGCAGCGAGCCTCGCTCCCAGGACCTCGTAGTCCTTCACCGCCGCGTTCTCGGTGATCTCGACGACCAGCCGGAGACCGTCCGTCCGCGAGACCAGCTTGTGGAACCTCGCCGACGAGAGCGTGCTCGGGGACACGTTCACCGCGAGGAAGATCTCCGCGGGAAGCTCGGGGAGGACCGCGATCGCCTTGCGGACAGCCGCGAGCTCGAGCTTCTCGCGCAGCCCGAGCTCCTCGGCCTCCGCGAACCACGGCGCCGGGCCGCGACGCGGCGCGAGCGCGAACCGGGCCAGCGCCTCAGCCCCCACCAGCTCGCTGTCGGCCAGGGAGACGATCGGCTGGAAGACCATCGCGAAAGCGTTTTCCGCGGTGATCGCGTTCCGCATCCGCCGTACGCGTTGGTCGTGGCGCTCACGCTCGCGCGTCTGGCCGGCGAGGAAGCTGGCGAGCTCAGCGATCACGTTGGTCGTCAGCTCGACCGACAGCGTGCCCTGCCCTCCCGCCGCCCGTGCGACCGAGTCGACGATCTCATCGGCGGAGCCGCCCTTGACGAGGTAGCCGATGACCCCCGCCTGGAGCATCTCGAGCACCGTGTCCCGGTCACCCTGGGCGGACAGCGCGACCACCCTCGTCGTCGGCGAGTGCTTGGCGATCCCGTGCACCGCGGCCAGGCCGCCCCCGCCCGGCATGCGCACGTCGACGAGGGCCACGTCCGGAACGTGCGTGGACGCCAGCGCGACCGCCTCCGTCGCGTCGCGCGCGACCGCGACGAGCCGGAAGGACGGCTCGTGCTCGATCAGCGCGGCGAGCGCGGCGCGAACGGTCTCGTCGTCTTCCGCCACGAGCACCCGAACGGGCTTGACCGTCACGAGCGAAGCGCCTGCTTCTCCGACTCCGCGGCGACAGGCTGCGCGCGCGCCACCCACACCTCCACGCTCGTGCCGCGACCCTCGGCGCTCTCGACGCGCAGCCATCCTCCCGCGAGCTCGGCCCGCTCGCGTATCGCAGCCAGCCCGAACTGGCCGGGTCGACGCGGCGCCTCCGGGTCGTGAGCGAACCCGACGCCGTCGTCCTTGACGCTGACGCAGTAGCCCCCGTTCCGCTCGCCGAGCGTCACCGACACGTTCATCGCTCCGGCGTGCTTCCGCACGTTCGTCAGGATCTCCTGGGCGATGCGATAGAGGACGATCCGGGTCTCGTCGGACGGGTTCGACAGCAGCCCGTCGTCGAGCTCGTAGGTCGTCTCGGCGTCGCCGTCGGCGTCGTCGATGTACATCTGGAGTGCGGCACCGAGCCCCTCGTGATCGAGGACGACGGGGCGGAGCTCGAAGATCAGATGCCGCAGCCGCGCGATCGAGAGCACGATCGCCTCCTCGAGGTCGTCGAGACGCCGGATCTGCTCGGGATCGACCAGCACGCGCCGGAGGATCTGGAGCCGCATGCCCGCGGCGGTCATCACCTGAATCGAGTCGTCGTGGATCTCGGCGGCGAGGCGCCGGCGCTCGTCCTCCTCGGCGGCGACGAGTCGACTGAGCACGGCCTGCCGCGCCGTGTGCTCGTCGTCGAGTCGCCGCCGTAGCTCGGGGCCGGTGACGTCCCGGACGAAGGCGGTGACGAGCCGGCCGTCGTCGGTCTCGATCGCCGACAGCGAGACGTCGACCGGAAACTCGGTGCCGTCCCGCCGCACACCGACGAGCTCCAGCCCGACGCCCATCGGTCTCGTGCTCGGGTCGGCGAAGAAGCCCGAACGATGAGCGACGTGGCGCTCGCGCAGGCGCCTCGGCAGCAGGGTTTCGATCGACTGCCCGACGAGCTGCTCGCGCCGGTACCCGAAGAGCGCTTCCGTCCGACGGTTCACCATCACGATCCGGCCGCTCGCATCGACGATCGCGACGCCGTCGGGCGCCGAGTCGAGCAGCATCCGGAACCGCTCCTCGCTGCGGCCGGGTCCGTTCTCGGAGGCGCGTCGCTCATCGCTGCCGACCGGCGAGTGGTCGCCGGCGAGCTCGGCGACCAGCTCGGCAGAGAAGCTCGCCTGGCCGCGGACGGCCCGGTGGATCGCCTCGAGGATCTCACCCGGCGCGACGCCCTTGACGAGGTAGCCGATCGCCCCTGCGCGCAGCATCTCGAGCACGTTCGCGCGCTCGTCGTAGGCCGAGAGCGCGACCACTCTCGTCGCCGGCGAGACGGCGCGGATCTCACGTGTCGCCTGCGGGCCGCCACCTCCCGGCATGCGCACGTCGACGAGCGCAACGTCCGGACGGGTGGTGCGTGCCAGCTCGGCCGCGACGCCGACGTCACCCGCGACGCCCACGAGCACGAGACCTGCCTCACCACCGATGAGGTCGCTGATGGCCGCCTGGAGCGGCGCTTCGTCCTCGGCTACGAGAACCCGGGTCACGTCTTCCCCCCTCGACTCCACGGACCGTCGCGCTGCAGTCTAGTATGGGTTTGCATTTTGTCAGCTTGTTTCGTTCGATCTCGTCATCGAACATGAAGCTCTCGACCCCGGCGCAATGACGACTCCCAGCGCCTCAGAGGCGCAACGCTCGGACAACCGACGCGTACTTCGACTGCTCGTCGCCGACGACCATCCCGTGATCATCGACGCCGTCGCGCGCTACGTCGCCGACGAGGAGGACATCGAGCTGGTCGCGCGGGCCGCCGACGGCAACGAGGCGCTCTCGATGATCGAACGGCGCAGGCCGGACGTCGCAGTGCTCGACATCCGCATGCCCGGCTTCGGCGGGATCGAGATCCTCCGAAAGCTCCGCGAGCTCGACGCGCCGCCACCCGTGATCCTCTACACGGGTCACGCCGAGCAGAGCCTCCTGCTCGACGCGCTCGACGCCGGCGCGCACGGCTTCCTGCGCAAGGAGGCCCCGCTCTCCGACCTGATGAGCGCGATCCGCGCCGTCGCCGGCGGCGGCACCTACATCGACCCCGTGCTCGCAGGCGTCCTTGCAGGCCCGCGAGCCGCCGACCGCCTCCCCGCGCTGAGCAAGCGCGAACGCGAGATCCTACGGATGCTCGCCGACGGGATGCGCAACGACCGGGTGGCGACCACACTCTCGATCTCGCCGCTGACCGTCCAGTCGCACGTCAAGAGCGCGATGGACAAGCTCGAGGCGGACACACGGACGCAGGCCGTCGCCAGCGCGTTGCGGCAGTCGCTGATCACCTGAGCCCTCGACGACCACTCGCCGAGGGACTCGAACAACGATCGAGCGAATCCTCGAAAAGAGGGGGTCGCCCACTCGATCTCAGGGATGTCCAGTTCCGCGGCGGGTGGGAAAGATGCTGTCGGTGGCCTCTCCGGACGAGCCGAAGGACCCGCGCCCGCGCAGCGTGCTGGTCGACTCCAACGACCCGATGCTCGAAGCGCTCACGGAGCTGCTCGAGGACGTCGGCGTCATCGTCTCCGCGACGGCGCGCACCGGGGTGGCCGCCCACGCTCTGCTCGAGAGCGAGTCGCCCGATCTTGCGGTCGTGGCGCTCGAGCTGCCCGACATGACCGGCTTCGACTTCGCCGCCACGGCCACACGCCGCCGGCTGGACACTGCGCTCATCCTGCACACGGGAACCGGGTCGGCCCGCCTTGCCGACCGCGCTCTGGCCTCGGGATTCCGGGCGGTCGCCCGCAAGGCCATTCCCCCGACCTCCCTGGTCGCCGCGGTCGAGGCCGTGCTCAGAGGGGACAGCTACATCGACCCGTCGTTTCGCGCTGCGCCCGCTCGCAGGCGCTGATTCCGGAGCATCGAATCCGCGACAATGGTCGCGTGCGGCCCCAGCCCGGCTTCCTCGTCTCGCTGCCCGAGCGGCTCGTGCGCTCCGTCGCCGCGCTCCTCGGAGGGGCGGTGCACGAGACCGCCGCGCTCGTGCTGCCGCGGTTCGCCCGCCGGTCGCGGCTCTACGAGGCGACGGCCAAGAATGCGCTCAGGATCGCAATCGAGCTGGTCGGAGGCGTCGAGAGCGACAGCGCGGCCGAGCCGGAGGCGATCCCCGCGGGACGCCTGGCGCTCCGGAAGGGCGCCGGCAACGCGGTCGAGCTCGGCACGATCGTCGCGTTCGGCTTCTCGCCGCTCTGGCTCCTCGCGGGGGCGTCCGACGTACTCCGGGGCAGCCGGGTCTATCTCGACGAGCTCGTGGCCGAGCTCGAGCGCGCCGGCGTGCTCAGGCAGGGCTCGCGGTTCGAGACGATCGACGACCTGCTCGGCGCATTCGAGGGCGCCTCGGGCAGCACCGCGCGGCTGATCGACATCCCGCCGCTCGCGCTCTCCGAGCTGAAGGAGACGCTTGACGAGCTGCGCGAGGACGCCGGCTCGCTGCCGTCGCCCGAGGAGCTCTCCCTTCTCTTCACCGGCCTCCGCAACGAGGCGGCGCGCGAGCGGCGCAGCATGCTCGAGGTCTCGACCGGCATCGGGCTCGCCTTCGTCGTCTCGGCTCGCTCGGTGGGAGCCCGTCACGTCGCCGTCCCCTACCAGGAGGACTGGCAGCCGCTCCGGAACGAGGGCTTCGCCGCCTACGCGCGTCGCGTCGCCGGCCCCTACGGGCAGGCGATTGGCGGCCACTTCGACCCCGAGCGGCCCTCGCTCACCGAGCGCGGGCTCACGAAGCTCCGCCGAACCTGACCCGCGCGCCGCTCCCGCCCGCCGATCACCCGACCCGCACCACGTCGTACTCCGCGTCGGGCCCGCTCGCGGTGCCGAAACGGGCGTTGACCGCGTAGAGGCTCGTACCGAGACGGGCGATGGTCGTGGGCACGTCGAAGTCCGGGTCGGTGATCGGGCGTCCGACGGCGCCGCGCGCGAGCTTCTCGGCGAGCTTCACGACCGCGATCCGGTTGTCGCGGTTCTGCACGACGTACAGCGTCTTGCCTGCGAGCAGGATCCCGTCGCCGTTCGTCAGGGCGACGCCGCCGAGGTCGATCGACCGTGTCACTCCGGTCTTCGGGCTCACGGAGAAGAGCTTCCCGTTCGGGCTCTGCACCACGAGCAGGGTCTTCCCGTCCGGCGTCGCGTCGATGCCGTTCAGGTTGAAGCCGTCCAGGTGCCGGTAGTCGCCTCTCAGCGCGATCGTCGATGCTGCGCCGGGCGCACCACTCTTCGAGAGCGCGACCCGGTAGATGACAGGCCGGAACGAGTCGGTGAAGTACGCCGCCCGCGCGGTGACGACGACGTCGTTGACGAACGTCGGGGTCGGACCGGCCGCGAGCCGGTACCCGCGGATGAGCGCACCCGTCCTCGCGTCGTAGACGAACGCCTTCCCCGTCGACGCGCCCGAGACCCAGAGGCGACCGCGGTCGACCTCGAGCCCGGTCGCCGCCCGGCCGGGCGCGCCGGGCACGCGGATCTTCCCGACGCCGGTGCGCAGGTTGCCGGCATACACCGCGCCGCTCGGGATCGATCCGACGTAGAACGTCGCGCCCGGGCCGATCGCGATCCCCTCCGGCTGGAATCCGTCCGGGAGCGCGATCGTCTCCGGAAACGAGCCCTTGGCGAGCGCGGCGGGCACCGCGAGCGCGGCGGCGATCGCGAACAGCAGGAAGGTGCGACGCATCGAATTCGAGCCTTTCGTTCGACGGCGACGTCTGCCCGAATCTACCGCCACAGGTGACGGCCGGTTTTCGTCCGCCGAAGCTCCTGCCGCGTCTGCCATACTGGCGAATGTGCGAGGAGTTGCAATCACGTTGTTCGTCGTGTCGGGCCTCGTGACGGTCACCTTCGCCGCGGCGGGCACGCCGAAGCGCGTCTCGGGACCGGTCAAGGTCTCCGCAACCGGGAAGATCGTCGCGCTGACCCGCACGGGCATCACGATCGAAAGCCGGCACGACCTACGCTGCAAGCTCGGCACGGTGGTGCCCAAGGCCCTCGGCTTCCGGATCGGCGCGAGCGCGAAGATCGTGTGCGTCAAGGGCATCCTCAGGAAGATCAGGCCGATCCCGCGCAAGGCGGTGACCGCAACGACCCCCGGGACCGGGCCTCCTGCGACCGCCACGCTCGAGCCCGATCCGACGACGTACTCGCTCCTGCCTCCGCCCCGCCTGAAGTAGCGCAGGCGCTGCGACGCCGTATTTGACTTCGCCCCGGCGCCGCCGCAGACTAGGCGGCGGCGTTCGCGTTGCGGCCGCGCCGCTATACCCGAGACCGAAGGGGGCAGAGGTGGCGGACGACAGCGGAGCGAAGGCCTCGGCCGACGCAGGCCTGTGGGGGGCGATGCGCGAGGTCGTGATCGGGCTGCGCCACGAGTACCCGCTGCTCTTCGGGATCGGGGCTGGGCTCGTGCTCGTGCTCGTCCTCGGCGTCACGGGGAACACCGTTGCGCTCGTCGTGGTCGCCGTCGTTCTGCTCGCGGCGCTCGCAACCTGGATCGTGTGGAAGGCGATGACGCGCAAGCACCCCGGGACGGCGGTGCGGCGGAGCAAGCTCGAGGGCTCGAAGGTCGGCAACGTCAGGGGCGCCGGCAGCGCAGCGGAGACGACGGTGGAGGACAGCACCGTCACCGACTCCGAGATCGGGAACGTCGACCTGAGATGAGCGCGGCGGAGGCAGGCAAACGGGCTCGAACGTAGCCGCCGAGCCGTTCGTCGGCCGCGACAGCCTGATCGAGAGGCTCGCCGCCGCCGTGCCCTCAGGGTCGTGCGTGACGGCGGACACCTGGGGCGTCGAGGGGATCGGCAAGTCCCGACTCGTCGAGCACCTGCGCGCGCGTTGCCGCGCCGAGGGCGTGGTCGACCTGTCGATCGCGATCGAGGCTCCGTCGCCGCCCACCACGCTTTCGGCGGCCTACCACGTCCTGGAGACGCGGCTGAAGGGGCTGAGCGAGATCCTCCGCGACGTCCCCGGCGGCGGGGCCCGCGCCTTCGCCGACTTCGAGCAGCGGGTCGCGCGGCAGCGGCAGACGCTGCACCTCGACATGTCCAACAAGACGAACGTGAAGAACTCGACGATCACGGGCTCGCCGGTGGGAAACCAGCGGGCCGACGTGAGCGCGGCGATCGACGACCTCCAGCGCCAGCACGTGCGGGCGCTGGTCGACGACTTCGTCGAATGCTTCAACGAGCTCATGCGCTCGCACTCGGCGCTCGTGACGGTCGACGGGTTCGGCGCGATCGGCGGGACCGAGCTCGGCCAGTGGTGCCTCGAGTTCTTCGGCCGCCTCGACAACACCCTCGTCGTGCTCACGCGGACACCCGCCGGGCCGCGCGTAGAGGACGCCGAGCTGCCGACGCTGCTCGAGCCGTTCACGCGCCGGGACGTCGCCGACCTGCTCTCGGCCCGGGCCGGCGAGGATGTCCCCGAGAGGATCGTCGACATCGTCCTCGCGTGGAGCGAAGGGCACCCGTTCTCGGCGGACGTGGCCGCCAAGCTGTACGCCGAGACGGGTCGCGGAGGCTCCGCCGACGATTTCAGGGTGCAGCTCGCTGGGCTCTGGCCCGACGACGAGCAGGCGCGGATCGCGCTCGCGATCGTTCCAGAGGACCTGCGCGAGGCCGTTCGGGCGTGCTCGGTCGCCCGCCGCTTCGACTGCGGGCTCTTCGAGGCGCTCGCGGGGCCGCTCCCCGACGGTGCCGACGCTGCGGTCGAGCGGCTGCTGGCGTGCGGCGTCGCCGAGCGGGCCGGCGGCAAGGACGGCGGGCTCTATCGCCTCCACTCCTATGTCCGCCTGCCGCTCCAGGAGTCGCTGGGCGTCGACCCGAATCGCCGTCGCGAGCTGAACGCCCGCGCCGCCGACTACTACTACGCCCAGGTCGCGGGCGACGAGGAGGAGGCCGAGGGCGGAGACGACGCCCCCGACTACGACGCCTGGTACCAGTACGAGGACCCGCACTGGCAGGAGCAGATGCGCGAGTGGCTGTTCCACCAGCGGGCGGCCGCAAAACCGGGCGACCTCCTCCCCCGCCTCCGGTTCGCGCGCGTCTTCCTCGACGTGTTCTGGTGGTGGGAGTGCTACCTGCCGTACCCGTTCTGCACCGATCTGATCCATGACTGGCGCGCCTGCGCGCGCGACGAGTCGGAATGGCTGGCAGACATGGAGGCGTTCCACGCTGCGTACCCGACCGGCTACCGGAAACAGGGCGCGCCGCGCTGGTCGGAGGCCACGAGCGCCCTGCTCGGCCTGCGGCGGTCGGTCGGCGTCGACGGCGACGTGGATGCCCTCGATTCGCCGGACGCCCGGCACGTGCGGGCGCTCACCGGCACCTTCCTCGCCCACGCGTGCCGCTACCGCGAAGGCGCCGACGACGTCGAGCGTGGCCGACTCTACGAGCGCGCGGTCCGCTACTACGCGGAAGCCGAGGCGCTGTTCGCGCAGAACGACGACGAGTGGAACCGCTCCTGGAGCCTGTTCGAGCTCGCGGAGCTCCATGTCGACCACGGCGCCGTCGACCAGGCCCGCGGGCCCTGGCGCGAGGCGGCTCTGCTCGAGTTCGCTGCCGAGAGCCCGGACGAGGAGGTACGGGCGAACCTGCACCGGGTCCGTGCGGACGTCGCCTGGGCGGCAGGCGACCGCACTGCCGCGTTCGCCGCCCACGGCCTCGCCAACCTGCACGCCTTCCTCTTCCACGTGCACACGCCGAAGGGCCGCCCCGACGCCTACACGCGCAAGTTCGCGCTCGAGCAGATCGAGCGGGCGATCGAGCGCCTCTTCTCGGCTCCGCCCGGCGAGGCCGCAGCCGGTGCCGCGAGCCTGCGCGCTCCGTTCGGCCTGGAGCCGGTCGACGAAGCGGAGCTGCTGCCCCTGGTCGAGGCGCGCAAGGGCGACGCCGTCGCCGCGCTCGTCTTCCCGGAACCGCCCGGGCCGGAGGCGCTCGGCGAGGCGCGTTCGCCGTTCGTCGCCACCTGGGACCTGCTCGTCGAGCAGCTGCCAGACGCTCCCGACCGCGACCTCGACGGCCTCGAGCTGGACGGTTAGCCGAGGCCGACGCGCGTCGCGCGAGCCACTGCGACTGCACGACGCGCTCAGCCTGCGAAGGGATCCTCGTCGCGCTGACCGATGCGCGAGCACACCGGCCGGCAGCTCGGCGAGCCGTTCCATCGAGCCCCAGTGGGCGTCGACGAGCCGGCCGAAACCGTGGTGGTCGCCGCGTCGGAGCACCTCCGGTTCGGTGGCGCGCTCGGCTGAATCGTGCTCTCCACGCCCGGGCGGCGGGTACAACCCGCTGCGACGGCGGCTGTCAAGGCGCCGCCGGCCGCACCGGATAGCGTTCGGGCGTGCGGATCTACGTCGCAGGGTCGCTGTTCTCCGAGGCCGAGCGCACCTGGCTCGACGGGCTCGCCGCTCGGCTGCGAGCCGAGGGCTTCGACTGCTTCGTCCCGCACGAGCAGTTCGACGAGCTCCGGGAGCTCACACCCGCCGAGGTCTACCGGGTCGACGCCGCCGGTGTGCGCGGCGCGAACGTGTTGCTCGCCTGGCTCGACGGGCCGGTGGTGGACGACGGCACGGCGTGCGAGATCGGCATGTTCGCCCAGCTCGTGGCGGGCGGCGACTCGCAGCACCGCGGGATCGTCGGCCTCGTCACCGATCTGCGGCTGCAGCGGCGGCGCGGCAACGCGGTCGGCGACGGGATGAACCTCTTCGTCGTCGGCGCGATCGAGGCCGCCGGCCGCGTCTGCTGGTCGGTCGAGGAGGCGATCGCGGCGCTTCGCGAGCTCGAGGCCGCCTGACCCCTGCGATCATGCGGTCCAACGCGATGGAGCAGGTCAGGGTCGACAAGTGGTTGTGGGCCGCGCGGTTCTTCAAGACGCGGAGCGCCGCGACCGAGGCGGTGCACGGCGGCCGTGTGCAGGTGAACGGCACGCGGGCGAAGCCCTCCAAGGAGCTCCGTGCCGGTGACGCGGTCGAGGTGCGGATCGGCCCCCTGCACTGGACGGTCGTGGTCACGGCGCTGGCCGACAAGCGCGGCCCGGTGAGCGTCGCCGCGACGCTCTACGACGAGAGTCCCGAGTCCGTCGCCGCCCGCGAGCAGCGCGCGCTGGAGCTACGGCTCGCGCGGCCGCCGGGCAGCGACGCCGGCGCGCGGCCGACGAAGCTGGCCCGCCGCCGCCTCGAGGCGCTCCGCGCACGGAAGGAGCCTCGACCCCGCGGCTGAAAACTCCTCGATGCAGGGAGATTGCTTACGTCGCGCTAACGAGCGGCGCCTAGCATCGAGGCGGGTCATGGCCGTCCGGCTCCTCCTCACCGCGCTCGTCGCCCTCCTGCTCGCGCCTGCCGCGAGCGCCGCCGACGCCGTCTGGACGCGCCAGGCGAAGGCCGCGCGCACCGCGCTCGAGCGCTCCGCCGACGCCGGCTACGTGACCGCCCCGGATCGCGATCGCTACCTCCGGATCCTCCGGCACGCGCGAGCCGTGCGCGACCGGGTGCCGCCCGAGCAGGCGCAGCTCCTCGAAGACGTGCTCGCCCGGGTGTCGGCGCTGAAGTCGCCGACGGCGGCGCGGGCGCTCGTTCTCTACGGCGCCCTGAGCGAGAACGCCGAGTACCTCGACGTGAACCCGGTCCCGGCCGACGGCACCGATGTGACCGCGGACGACGGGATCGTCTACCGCTTCTTCACCGGCAAGGGCTTCGCGTTCCATCCGCTCGCGAACGGGTCGCGGCTGAACGCCCTGGTCGCGAGCGGGAAGGCCGACGAGGCGGCCGCGCTCGCGGCCGCGCTCGCGGCGCGCACGACGCCGCGCGGGAGCGCAGTGGTGTGGGAGTACCAGTTCGACTACGGCACGGTGCGCGCCCCGTGGACGTCGGGGATGGCGCAGGCGGTGCTCGCGCAGGCACTCGCACGCGCCGGCGACGACGAGCTCGCGCGGAGGGCCTTCCGCGCGATTCCCGGCCGGCTCGACCGCGACCTCCCGGCCGGTCCGTGGATCCGGCTCTACAGCGGTAGCGGCGAGGTCGTGCTGAACGCACAGCTCCAGAGCGCGATCTCGATCGGCGAATACGCGGAGCTGACGCACGACACGGGCGCCGCCGACTACGCACGCCGGATGCTGGCCGCGGCGAAGGCGATGCTGCCGCAGTTCGACACGGGCCACTGGTCGCGCTACTCGCTCGGCTCCTACTCGACCCTGCACTACCAGGACTACGTGGTCGACCTGCTGAAGGCGATCGCGAGGCGCACCGGCGACACGTCGTGGAAGGACGCCGCCGCACGCTTCGAGCTCTACGAGACGCAGCCGCCGCTGATGACGAGGCCGAGCGCGACGCGGGTCGTCTACCCGCGCCCGCAGGACGGCGTCCGCGACGCGCTCGTCGTGCGCTTCTGGCTCTCGAAGCCGTCGAAGGTCGCCCTCGTCGTCGACGGGAAGGCCGTGGACGGCTACAGCCTCTCCGTCGGCTGGCACACGTTCCGCTGGACGCCGCTCCGTCTCCCGGCCGGCACGTACCCGGCGCGGCTCGTCGCTCGCGATCCGGCCGGCAACCCGGGCGAGACGAGCCTCCCGTCGTTCGACGTCGAGCGCGATACGACCCCGCCCGAGCTCGCCGCGGCCAAGGGCGGCGGCCGCGTCTTCTGGAGCGCGAAGGACGGCGAGAGTGCCTGCTGCCGCCTGCGGCTCGAGCTCAGCCACGGCAGCGAGCGGCGCGTGATCGCGCTCGAGCGGACGAAGGGCGCTACGGCGATCCCGCGCGGCTACTGGCTCGTGACCGCGGTCGCGCTCGACAGGGCCGGCAACGTCACCCGCCGCGAGCTCGGGCTCGTCGTGGGCCGCGCGCCCGCCTTTACCCGGCCTTAGCGGCGCCTTTCCTGCCTCCGTGTGGGATGAGCGCACCGACCGCGCAGGGCGGTCGCTCACAGGGAGGGAACGATGAACGGCAAGGCTCACCCGGCAAGGCGCATCACGGCGGCGTTCGCGATCGTCGCCTCGCTCTTCGTGATCGCGGCGCAGTCAGCGGCCGCCTTCGACGGACGCTCGCCCGACACCCGCTCGGCCGCGGTCGTCAACGTCACCGGCGGCGGGTCGCTCGGCGACGTCCGCTCGCCCGACACGCAGACCGCAGCGCAGATCGTCCGACTCGCAGCCTCGGCGAGCCCCGTCGCCGATCTCCGCTCACCCGACACGCGCGAGCGCGTCTCCACCTCGGCGACCACCGCCACACATGCCGCCACCGGCTCGACGCGCGGCTTCAGCTGGTCCGAGTTCGGCATGGGCGCAGGCGCCACTGCCGGCGCTCTGCTGCTGCTCGCCGTGCTCGCCGCCGGCGCCGTGGCCATGAGCCGTCAGCGGCGTGACCGTCCCTCGACCGTCTAGATCCCAGTGCGAGCCGAAGGAGAGATCATGGAGAGCAAGAGACTTCTGCCCCTCAGCGGCATCGCGTTCGTCGTCCTCGGCCTCGGCGCCGTGATCGGCCTCAGCGGAAGCACGCCGGACAGCGACGCCTCGGCCGCCACGATCAGCGCCTTCTACGACGGGCACGAGGCGCGTCAGTCGATCGCCGCGTTCGTGCTCGCCGCCTCGGTCCCGTTCCTCGCGTTCTTCGGCATCGGAACCGCGGCCAGGTTCTGGTCGACCCGCGAGGGCCGCACGCCGGTCTGGGAGCTCATGCTCGCGGCCGGGACGGCACTCGCCGGCGTCGGCGTGACGATCACGGCAATGGTGCACCTCACGCTCGCGAGCGCCCCCTCCGAGGGCGTCTCCGGAACGGGGCTCCAGGCGTTGAACGTCGCCGACTACTACACGTGGATCGTCTACAACACCGGCTTCGGCGTCATGATGCTCGGTGCGGCCGGCTGCCTGCTCACGAGCACCGAGAGTCATCGCAGGCTCGGCTGGACGGCGCTTCCGCTCGGCATTTGCAATTTCATCCCATTCGCGGACTTTCCCGCGCTGCTCCTGACGCTCGTCTGGATCGTCGTCGCGAGCATCGTGCTGTACCGCGGCCGGCGTGAGCCCGGCTACGCGGTCGCGCCGACCACGGCGTGAGTCGCCCTGCTCTCCGCGCGCCCGGGGTGCCGGGCGCGCGGAGACGACGGGGTCACGCCGAAGCGCCGGGCTCCGCCGCTAGCGCGGTGGCGTCCGCTGCGAAGCTCTCCATCCCGAGCTCGCGGTAGGTGGCGAGCGCGTCGCGCACGAGCCCCGCCGCGCGCTCGCGATCGCCGTTGCCGGCGAGCAGAGCCCTTGCAAGATCGTGGCGGGTGTGCGCGAGCCAGGAGCGAGCGCCGATCCGCTCGTGCAGCGCGAGCGCCTGCTCCAGATGCCGGATCGCGTCGTTCCAGCGCGCCGTCGTCGCGGCAAGCACGCCGAGGTAACGTGCGACGGCTCCGGTGGAGATGTCGGGGTAGCTGATCGCAACGCGGTCGGCGTACGGGAGCAGGAGCTCGTAGAGGACGGCCGCTCCATCCTCGTGCTCGAGGATCGCCGCCGCTTCCGCGAGGAACGAAAGGCCGACGAGCCACGCCTCGTCGAAGCGGACAGCAGCGAACCGATTCGCTGCGAGCGCCTCGAAACGGGCCTGAGCGTCGTCCGTGCCGAGCCGGGCGGCCAAGTGTGCGTCGACGCTACGCCAGATCGGGTATGTCGGGGAGTCGGCGGTCGACTGACGGACGAGCTCCTCCATCTCCTCCGAGCGGCCCTGTTCGCAGCGCAGAACGTAGAGCTGGAGCGCGTACGACACGGACGCACTCCATCCCTGCGCGCGCTCGCCGAGCGCGCGCGCCTCGAGAATGAGGCGCTCGGCCTCGGCGAACGCTCCGTCGAGCAGGGATAGCTGCGCCCGGTAGACCGTCACCAGCCAGTCCTGCGACGGCTGCCGCAGCTCCTTCGCGAGCTTCGCCATCGCCGCGAGCTCTGCCTTCGCCTGCGCGATCTCGCCGAGCTCGATCAGGGCTGCGAGACGGTTCTCCTGAGCCTCCACCGCTCGCTCGAGGTCACCAGCCCGAAGCGCGAGGTCGAGTTGCTCACCGGCCACCCCGAGCTGCTCGCGCGTGAAGTCGGGTGAGTGACGGCTGAAGGTGTAGCCGGCGAGCGCGTATGCGAGCGTCGCAGGGTCACCGATTCGCCGCGCCATCTCGAGCGCCTCGAGGCTCAGCGCCTGACTGCGCTCGCGCGGGATGCTCGCATCCCGCAGCGGGCCGCCCGCGAGCCGGGCGAGGAGCTGGACGCGCAGGATGCTGTCGGCCGTCGACAGGGCGGCCAGCGCGCGCTCGAGGAGCAGTCTCAGGTGATCCGAGTCCCTCGAGACCTCCCAGATGATCCTGCCGCCGTAGCCGAGCGCCGCGCGCGCGAGCTGCTCGGGCAACCCGAGCTCGCCCGCGAGACCGGCGGCCTCGTCGAACGTCTGCTTCGACCCGGGCGTGTCTCCCGACCGCGCCTGGGCGTCGCCGAGCGCCAGGAGTACGGCGCAGCGATCGGCGTCTGCCGTCTGGCGGAGGCCGAGCGCCATCCCGTAGAGCCGAACTGCCTCCTCGAAGGCCAGGAGCCTGGCCGCCCGGTCACCGGCAAGACGGGCGTACTCGGCCGCCCGTTGCAGGTTCCCGCCCGGCGCCGCCTCGAAGAAGTGGTGCGCGAGCTCGGCGAGCTCGGGGTCGAGATCGGCCGCGTGCATGGCCTCGATCGCTTCCCCTGCGCGCTCGTGCAGCGTCACGCGACGGGCCATCGGCAGCTCGTCGTACACCGCGTCCCGAATCAACGCGTGGGCGAAGCGCAGACGCCCGACGACGCCCGGGACATCCGAGACGACCCGGGCCGCGACTGCTTCGTCGAGCTGTTCGAGCAACGCCGTGCGGTCGAGCCCGCTCACCCGGGCGAGCACCTCGAGGTCGAACTCGCGGCCGAGAACCGAGGCGAGCATCAGGAGCGCGCGGCACTCTTCCGAGAGGCGACCGAGACGGCGGCCGATCACGGCGCGCACGCTGTCCGGCACGACGGACAGGTCGAGCGACGCATCATCCAGACGGCCCTCCGCGGCAAGCAGGCGAACGATCTCGCCGACGAAGAGCGGGTTGCCGTCCGTCTCCGCGTGCATCGCGGAGGCAAAGCCGGGCACGGGCGTCTGCGCCGTGGAGAGCTCGATGAACGCGGCGACCTCGGGCTCGTCGAGCCCGGTGAGCGTCAGCGTCCGGGTCACCCGCTCGCGGCCGAGCTCGGTCAGGGTCGCGATCAGCGGATCCGCGAGCACCGGATCGACGTCGCGGTAGGCGGCGGCTACCAGGAGCCGGCTGCCGTGCAGCTCCCGCGCGACGAAGCGAAGGAGCAGGAGCGAGGGCTCGTCGGCCGCGTGCAGGTCGTCGAGCACGAGCACGAGCGGCTGCGCCGCCGCGGCATTCTGCAGGAACGCGCTCATCGCGTCGAAGAGCCGGAAGCGGGCGCCCTCGACGGCGGACGGAGAGGGCGCCGCCGCGGGGACCAGCTCGTGGAGCTCCGGGAAGAGCTGCACGAGCTCGGGGCCGCCCAGCCCTAGCTGTGACCGGAGCGCTTCGGGGTCCACGCCCGCGATGTACGAGCGGAGCGCCTGCACCCACGGCCAGTACGCGGGCGCGCCTCCGGCCTCCCAGCAGCGGCCGACGAGCACCAGTGCGCCTCGCCGCCGGGCCCGGGACGCCAGCTCCTCTGCCAGGCGGCTCTTGCCGATTCCCGGCTCGCCGGCGATCAGGAACAGCCGCCCGTGGCCGGCGAGCGCATCGTCGAGCCCGGCGACGAGCTCGGCCAGCTCGGCGCCGCGGCCGACGAAGACCCCGCGAGACGGCTCGTCGGCCTCGACCTCCCCCGGAGGAGCCACGAGGTCGAGCGCGGGATCCTGGACGAGGATCGCCTTCTCGAGCTCGCGCAGCGGACGCCCCGGGTCGATGCCCAGCGTCTCGACGAGCTCACGCCGGCCGACCTGGTAGGCCTCGAGCGCCTCGGCCTGCCGGCCGGACCGGTACAGCGCCAGCATCAGCTGCGCGCGCAGGCGCTCTCGCAGCGGATGCTCGCCCGTGAGCTGCTCGAGCTCGCCCACGAGCTCCGCATGCCGCCCGCACTCGAGGTCGCGTTCGATGCGTTCCTCGAGGCAGGCGAGACGAACCTCCTTGAGCCGCTCGATCTCGGCCGTGGCGAAGCGGTCGTACGCGAAGTCGGCGAGCGGCGGCCCACGCCAGAGCGCGAGCGCGTCGCCGGGTCTTCCCTCCTCGCGCAGCTGCTCGAACCGCGCCACGTCGAGCTCGTCCGGCCCGACGTGCAGGACGTATCCCGGTCCGCTCCGCTGGATGCGCTCGCCGCCGAGCAGCTTGCGGAGCTGTGAGACGTACACCTGAAGCGCTTTCGGCGCCGTCTCCGGCGGGCTCTCCTCCCAGAGCGCTGCGATCAGCCGGTCCGACGAGACGACGCGGTTCGGCTCGAGCAGCAGCACCGCGAGCGCCGCCCGCAGCTTCGGCGCACCGATGTCGAGCGCGATGCCGTCGGCGACGACCTCGAGCGAGCCGAGGATCCGGAAATCCACCGCGCCGCCCGTCTCCGGCATCGCCGCGAGTCTACGCGGCGATGGCGTCGCCGCCCTGGCTCAGGTGAAGAGCCGGTCGGCGACGAACCCGCCGCGGGAGACGCCGGGCGGTACGGCGAAGACCGCGCCGGTCTTGTGCGAGATGTACTCGTTGAGCGCGTCGTTCCTCCCGAGGCGCTCCTGAAGCGTGACGAACGCCTGCGGGTCGCGCTGGAAGCTGATGAAGAAGAGGCCGGCGTCGAGCTGTCCGAGCCGCTCGTCCATCCCGTCGGTGAACGAGTAGCCACGGCGGAGGATGCGGATGTCGTCGTTCTCGGACGGGGCCGCGAGCCGGACGTGTGCGTCCAGCGGCACCACGGGCTCGCCGGCCTTCGGCACCGACAGGTCGACGGTGTCGAACTCGTGCGTGCCTCCGAGCGGTGCGCCGCTCAGCTTCGCGCGTCCGATCGTCTGCTCCTGGTCGGCAAGCGTTGACCGGTCCCAGACCTCGATCAGCATCCGGATCCGGCGGGTGACGAGGTAGGTGCCGCCGGCCATCCACGCCGGGTCGGAGCCCTGCGGAAGCCAGACGTGCTTGTCGAGCGCCTCGGTGTCCTCGAGCTTGAGGTTGTTGGTGCCGTCCTTGAAGCCCATCAGGTTGCGCGGCGTGTCCTGCGCCCGGCTCGTCGAGGAGGTACGGCCGAAGCCGAGCTGCGACCAGCGCATCACGACACCGCCGCGGCCGAGACGCGTGAGGTTGCGCACCGCGTGAAAGGCGACCTGCGGGTCGTCGGCACATGCCTGAACGCACAGGTCGCCTCCGCTCCGCGCCGGATCGAGCGAGTCGTCCGCGAACGCCGGCGGCTCGCGCAACGCAGCCGGGCGCCGCGAAGCCAGCCCGAAACGATCGTTCCCTTCGTGGACGAAGAGAGAGGGGCCGAGACCGAACGTGATCGACAGCCGCGCCGTCTCGAGCCCGACCGCCTCGCCGGTGTCGTCCGGCGGGGCGTCCGGATTGTCGTTCTCGAGACCGGCAGGCAGCCCGGCGGTCATCGCCGCGGCCGCCTCGGTCCACGTGCGCAGCAGGTCGCGGACGTCGTCGGCCGAGTCGGTCACGACGTCGAACGCCGCGAAGTGGAGGCGGTCCTGCGCGGGCGTCGCGATTCCCGCCTGATGCGGCCCGTAGAACGGAACGGTTTGCACAGCGCCGGTCGTCGTCCTCGCGCAGCCGCTCGACCCCGAAGCTGCCGAGCGCAAGCGCGGCGCCGCCGGCGCCCGCGCCGACCAGGAGCTTCCGGCGGCTGAACCTGGGCGCGTCCGTCATTGCGCCGACGAAGCCGCGACGACGATTGCGCCGACCCGGGAGAGCGGCTCGGCGAGCGCGTCGATCGCCTGCGAGAGCTTGCGCGTGTCCGCCGGAGTCAGCGCGGTGTAGGGGACGTAGCCGTCGCCATCCCGATACGCCTCGAGCGCCGCGAACACCTCGTCGAAACGCCCGTCGATCTGTCGACGCCAGGTCGGGGTCGCTCGCCTGGACGATCGGCCGCACCGCGTTGAACGCGGCGCGGGCGCCGTCGAGGTTCGCGGCGAAGTCGAGCAGGTCGATGCGCGAATAGCGTTCCTCCTCGCCGGTGATCTTCGACTTCGACACCTCGCCGAGGAGCTCGACCGACCCGTTCGCGATCTGGGCGGCCTCCAAGCTCGACCGATTCCGCGAGTCTCTGAAGCTCCTTCACGTCCTTCAACAGCCCGTCGGCGAGCGTCGCCGTCCCTGCGAGGCTGCCGCGAGTCCAGAGCGCCTTCTCGAGCGGGTGGAAGCCCGTCCACGTCGCCGCCGGTACGTCGCCCTCGCGCGCGTCGATGCGCGGGTCGAGGTCACCGAAGCTCTCGGCCACCGGCTCGATCCGCTCGTAGGGGACACGGGCCGGGCCGTAGAGCCGCTTCGCCTTCTCGACCTCCCCGGCCTCGACCGCGTCGACGAACGCCTCGGTCGCGGCGACGAGCTGCGTCGTCTGACTCTCGACGTAGGCACGGTAGTCGCGCACCGCCTGCGCCGCGGCTGCGGTAGGCGCCGCCGCCGCGCTCCCGGTCACCTCCAGCGTGCCGCGCTCGGCCGTGGTGCCGCCCGGACAGTAGGTCGTGTAGGAGCCGGGCTGAAGCGTGACCGAGAACTGACCGCTGAGACCGGACGCGATGTTCTCAGCCTCGCCGAGGATGTGATCGCCGTCGAGGACCTCGAACTCCGTGATCCTCGACGCTCCCTCGTTCTGCACCTTGAAGGTGGTCGGGCCTGCGTCGAGAGAGAGCGCCGCAGGCTCGCACCCGGCCTCGACGATCTTCACGTCGATCGTCCTGTGCTCCGCCGAGGCGCTCGCGGAGCCGCCGCTCTCGTTGCTCGAGCCACCGCAGGCCGCGAGGAGGAGCGGCAACGCGAGCCCTCCCAGAACGGACACACGCGCGACAACGCCCGTCGTCGCTCTCACTGCACCTGCCCGAGGGCCGACTGCGCCTCCCCTCTTCGAAGCCGCGCGCGCAGGCTGCGCGGCCAGAGGATGACCAGCAGCATCGGGACCGCATACAGCAGATAGCCGCTGACCTCGGCGGCGACCGGACGCGGCTGCAGGCCGAGCATTCCGGTCAGGAGCGCCGAGCGCACGCTCCCGGGCGCGACGAGCCATTCGAGATCGAAGACCTGCGACTGCCACGCCTCGAGCCAGGCCGCCTCGTGCGCCGTGTGGATCGCACTCGCGACGAGCCCCGCCGCGACGAGGACGAGCACCACGCTCGTCACGCGGAAGAACCGCGCGAGGTTGATCTTCACGCCGCCGCGGTAGATCCCCCACCCGAGCGCGACGGCGACGAGGAGCCCGAGCACCGCCCCGCCGCCGGCGGCGGCGGGGCGCGTCGACGCGTCGAATGCCGCGAGCAGGAACACGGCCGTCTCGAAGCCCTCCCGGATCACGGCGAAGAACGCCATCGCGATCAGCGCCAGAACTGATCCGGCCGCGAGCGCCGCTCCGGCGCTGGTCTCGAGCTCGCGCTTGAGCCCGCGTCCGTGCTTGCGCATCCAGAAGACCATGAACGTGACCGCAGCGACGGCAACGAGGGCGACCACCGTCTCGAGCCCCTCCTGCTGACGGTACGGGAGCTGCTCGCTGAGAAGCTTCAGCCCGACGCCGACCGCGACGCAGATCCCGATCGCAAGCGCCACGCCGGCCCAGACCCACCGAAGCGCGTCGCCGCGACCTTCCTGCCGAAGGAACGCAGCGACGATGCCGACGATCAACGCCGCCTCGAGGCCTTCACGCAGTCCGATCACGAACGTCGGCAACACCGGCCGCAACCTCCGATCAGGAAAACCTTACAAGGAATGTAAGGGACACCTTACAACATGTTTCTCAACGCAGTAGGACGTCGTCCTGCCGAATTGGTTGCCGCCCCTGGACGCGCGGTCAGAGCTGGAGGCTGACCGGGAACGTCGCGAGCCACGCCAGTGTCCCCAGGAACACGACCCAGCCCAGGGCGAGCACGGCGAGCCGCGAGCTCTCGGTCCTGAGCCTCGCGCTGATCCCGGCGAAGAACAGCGACATCGCGAAGAGGACCACGCAGAGCACGTAGAGCCCGGCGCGCTCGACGTAGGCCTTCGCGAGCGCGGCCTCGGCGTTCCCCTTCGCCTCGAGCCGGTCTGCCTCGACGAGCGCGGCCGAGCGGTACTCCGGCATCGCGAAGGGGGTCAGCGGAGCCTTCTTGTTCTCCAGCGGCTTCGTCGCGATCCACGCGAGGACGGCCGGCCTGAACTCGGGGCTGAAGCGCCGCAGGTAGAAGCCGGCGAGCTCGGCGTCGTGCGCCGTGTAGGAGTCCACCCACTGGATGAAGGTGGCGACGTCGACCTGGATCTGGCGGTTCGCGACGCCGGAGGTGCGGTTCGCCTCGACCCGGGCGGCGGTGGCGCGGTTGGCGACGAGCGACTGCTGGCCCTGCCAGCGCGTCGCCTGGTAGCTCGCCCACGCGGTCGCGACCGCGGCGAGCGCAAGCAGGACCGTCGAGAACAGATCGACCCAGTGGACGTGTCGGTGCGACGGCTTGCCGCCCTCGCCGCCGTCAGCGGCCAAGCGCGAACCCGTTCTCGTCACACGGGAGCTCGAGGTGGATTCCCGCGACCGCCGTCTCCTCGTCGAGGATCCGAAGCGTGCGCTCCATCGCCACCGGTTTGAGGCCGCTGAGGCCGCGGTGGTAGGGGTTGTCGAGGAACCAGAGCAGAAGGAGCGTGGACGTGATCACGAGCGCCACGCTGGCGATCATCGTCGCCTGCACGATTGCGTGCTCGCCGCTGTCGGCGAAGAAGAGCATGAACACGAAGATGACCCCGGCGCTCAGGAAGAGCACGATCCAGAGTGTGGCGGGGATCACTCCCTCGGCACCGTGCGTGCGGTCGGCGCGCGCGTCCTCGCGGTCCGAGCGCTGGTCGAACCACTTGTCGTACGCGGTCTGCTCGGACGCCGAGCGCGGCTCGACCAGCTTCAGCGTGCGGAACGAGGCCACGCCCCAGGGGTTGACGCTGTCGCCGAGCTTGCCCGCGACCATGGCCGGCCATTCCTGGTGCAAAACGGCCCGCGCGTAGCAAACGAGCTCGCCGGAGAGCCTCGCGCGCACGGCGACGGGCAGGAACTGCGCCGTCTCGAACTGCTGAGCCACGATCTGCGCCTCCGCCTCGCCGCCGGCGCGCGACGTGTCGAAGCTCTCGAAGGCCAGGAAGACCACGAACCCGAGCAACACGGCGAAGCCGGTCGCGAGCACGCCGAACACCCCGGCGGCACGGTCGCCGTCCTCGAAATGGCTCCCCTCGGGCGCGCGGCGCCGGACGACCAGCATGGTCGTGACGGCGAGCACCGTCACGCCGACGACGATGAGCACGGCCCACGCAATGGTCATGGTGTCGTCACGCTCGTTTGCTCGGGGTCGAATCGGCGGACGAGCTTCGCCCGCGGGGCGAGAAGCCTATACCGGCGTCACCTCCCCGAGGGATCGCCACGCCGAAAGCTCCGGATCTCCCCTTTTCGGGGGAGATGACCGGTTTTCGGCTCGCTCGAACGGGCGTTTAAGCCCCTTTTGCAGGGATTCTTTCTGGCCCGGGCACCCGGTGGCGGGTCGTGAAACGAGGTGAAGTGAAGCGATGAACCACCGGTTGGGGGATGGGCAGACCTCCGAGGGCAAGTGACAATGCGGCACATGCTCCATCCCGACACCGCGCCGTACGAGTCGACGACGAGCCCGAGGAGAGCCTGATGCCCGCGATCTTCTTCCTCTCGCTTCCCCCGGCCGGAGAGACCGGCACCGGCGCGGAAGGGCGCTCGAAAGCCGAAGGCGGCGACACGCTCGGCTACAGCGGACACCTCTCGTTCGACGGCGGCTTCGACTCCTACGGATTCGTGCCGCAGCGTGCGTACCCACACGCCCGCGAGGCGGCGGCGACCGAGCCGCAGCCCGACCCGGACTCGCTCGCCTAGGGCCCGCGGCCCCGCGCCGCCTCCCCGGACGCTTCGGCGCCTGCCATCTATCCTTTGTCCTCCTACCGGCACGGGAGAGAACGGAAACACTTGAAACTGCGGCAAGAAAGGTCGGCCTCTGCTCGGGCGGCAGGTCCGCCGGCGGTACGGAGAGGAGCGCTCGGCGCCCTGCTCGCGACCGCGGTGGTGCTGGCACTCGCACCTGCAGCCTCCGGCGCGTTCGCTCCCCTCCTGTCGGCCAGAAGCGACACCAGAGGCGTGATCGTGCGCTACAGCCAGCCGGCGTCGAACGAGGGCGCGGCCGTGCTGGAGCTCTACGCACCGCCGACCTACGTGGCGAAGCTGCCGACGAAGGCCGGCACCGTCGTCGCCACCGCCACGGCCAACGCCACGGCCGCCGACCTGGCGGGTTCCACGGTGACGCTCGACGGCGCCCTCGTCGTCGCCTCCGCGACGACGCCGCTCGCCCTCGGCGGCGCCGCGGGCACCGTCGAGGATGCGGCGCAGGCCTGCTCGGGCGCGACCTCGACCGTGGCGCTCTGGAGCCTGACGCTGAGGGGCTTCGGTCAGCTGCTCCAGCTCGCGGTCGCGGTACGGCGCGTCGAGAACGGCCCGCTCGCGGGTGGGCTCGCCCTCTCCATCTGCCCGCAGCCCGCAGCCGTTCCGACGGGGACGGCGGGCCGGGCCCCGCTCGGGCTGAAGATCGTCTACCTGGCGCTGAGGTTCCCGAACCTGTTCACGGTGCCGGCCGGAACGCATGTCTGGCACCTGAAGGCGACGCCGTACGCGCCCGCCTCGGCAACCGCGAACCCGGCTGCGGCCACGGAGGCCGAGGTGCAGCACGCACTTCCGGGTCGGCTGACGCTCGCCGCGAGCCCGCGGTCGCGCCCGAAGCGGGCGGCCGTCTCGGGCCGGCTCACGCTCGCGGGCGAGGGAGTCGCAGGGCAGACCGTCCGCATCCTCGCCGCCGGGAAGACCGTCGGCAAGACGAAGACGAACGCGTCCGGGACCTTCGCGACGACGGTCGCGCTCCCACGTGCCGGGGTGGCGCTGAAGGCGAAAGCCGTGGTGCCGGCGCGCTACCTCCCGTCGTGCGCGCATCCCGCGTTCGCGCCCATCCCGTGCACCACCTCGATCGTGACCGGGTTCAGCGCGACCAGCGGGCTCGCACGGCCCGGCGCCTAGCCTCGCATCCGGCTACGCGTGGGCCGTCTCGGGCGCGGCGGGAGTCGGCTTCGCGACCTCGGACTCCCAGTCCTGCTTGAGCACGTAGTCGCTCGTCAGCGACCACAGCTTGATCGGGTGAGTGCGCCCGCGGACCGGCATCTCGTCGATGTAGACGAGATCGTCGACCGTGCGGGTGAGCGCTTCCTTCGTCGAGTCGGCCAGGTAGAGCGCGTACGGGGTGCCCTTCGTCATCCCTTCGATCCGCGACGCCGTGTTGATGGTGTCGCCGATCGCCGTGTACTCGAGACGGCGCTGGGAGCCGACGTTGCCCGACATGAACTCGCCGCTGTTCAGCCCGATCCCCATCTTGAAGCCGCGCTCGAACCCGCGGGCGAGCAGCGTCTCGTTGTACTTCGGCAGCCGTTCGGCGAGCATCTCGCGCGCAGCGGCGACGGCACGGTCGGCGTGGTCGACCTGCGGAAGCGGCGCGCCGAACACCGCCATCAGGCCGTCGCCCAGGTAGGAGACGAGCGTGCCTCCGTGTGCGAGCACCGCGTCGCTGATCTCGCCCAGGTAACCGTTCAGCAGGCCGATCACCTCCTCGGCGTCGAGGCCCTCGGAGAAGGTCGTGAAGCCGCGCAGGTCGGTGAACATCGCCGTGCCCTCGACGAGCTCGCCGCCGAGGCGCAGCTCGCCGCCCGTGCGCGCGAGCACCTGGTCGACGACCGCCTCCGGCACGAAGCGCGAGAAGGTGTCGTGCGTGCGCACGCGCTCGAACGCCTCGAGCAGGTACTCGGCGACGAGCACGCCGATCGCCGACAGGAGCAGTGCCAGCAGCGGGTAGGTGAGGAGGACGACGCGGCCGTGGTCGAACGCGAGCTGGGCCGCGAGCGCGAACAGCGCACCCACCCCGAGCGCGAGTGCCGGCGAGCGCCAGCCGCGCAGCCGCAGGCTCGCGGCCGGCGCGATCAGCCCGAAGATCACGATCAGCGCGATGTCCCACGGACGCGAGAGGCTGCGCAGCGGGAAGCCGTGCAGCGCCGTCTCGGCGACGTTCGCCTGGAGCTCGGCGCCCGACATCACCTGGCTGCGCGATCCCATCGTGGCGTGGACGTCCTGCAGCGACGGCGCCGACGGGCCGATCATCACGAGCTTGTCGCGGAACACCGACGGCGACACCGTGCCGTTCATCACGCGTGAGAAGGAGTAGAACTTCACCGTCCCGGGGGGGCCGGCGAAGTCGATCCACGGGCTCGACACCGAGGGCGGCTCGATCGTGCGCCCGTAGGCGACCTCGGCCGCGACGATGCCGAAGCTCTTGAGGTTGTCGGTCTCGTAGGGCACGTGACGGATCACGCCGTCTGAGTCCGCCGGGAGGATCGCGTTCCCGGCCCGCGCGCCGATCTGGTCGAGGATGTCGCCGCCGCCGAAGATCCCGGTGCGGCCGCGCTCGTCCACCTCCGTCGTTGCGAGCACGACGTTGCCTGCCTCCGCGACCGCGTTGACGAGCCGGTTGTCGCACTCGGCGTTCGCGCTCTGTTCCGTGAACTGGATGTCGACCGCGATCGCGCGCGGATGGCCCTTCGTGATCTGGTCGAGTACGCGCTGGTAGTAGCAGCGCGGGAACGGCCACTGCGTCTGGGTGTCGCCGAAGGTGACGTCGTCGATCTGCACGACGGCGAGGTCGGCGGGAGCGCCGTGCGAGCCGCGGATGCTGAACCGCGTGTCGACCGTCTTCAGCTCGAGCGAGCGGAGGACGTGCCCTGCGTAGGCGGCGAGCGTGATCGCG
The DNA here is from genome assembly GCA_963797465.1 of uncultured Actinomycetota bacterium. Classification (GTDB taxonomy): domain Bacteria; phylum Actinomycetota; class Thermoleophilia; order Gaiellales; family Gaiellaceae; genus PALSA-600. Next base: position 1,116,136 of record CAWCPD010000001.1, read on the forward strand.
ACCGCGACCGCGCCGACCGTGCCGAAGATCAGGGTGCGGGTGCGCCGTTGTGCCCTCACGCCGTCCCCGCCGACGGCACCGGGACGGCAGCGTCAGCCACGGGTCTCCGCTCCGGGGCAGCTGGGCGGGCGGGCACGCTCATCAGGCCTGTAAACGGTACCCCTTACCCAGGCTGGACGAGCACGGGATGCCAGGCGCGGACGACCACCTGCGTGTTCCGCGAGAAGTCGAGCACGGTCACGGAGCCCTGGGTCACGCGCGTGTACGTCCCGTCGCAGCGGTCGGCGGTGAACCAGAGGGTGCCGCGAACGGTTGCCGAGCTGAAGCGACCGCTGGTCCGGAAGCTCCCCTTCCCCGTTCCCCAGAGCGACCGGACGATCTTCGTGGCCTTCGTCCTCGCGCTGGCGGCAGTCGCCCGAACCCCCTGCGCGCGCCGGTCGATCCTCCCTTTGACCTTGGCCGAGTTCACCGTGCCGGCCGGGCACGCGGTGAAGTCGCCGCCGCGCAGCGCGAGGTTGGTGACACCGTCGGGGTCGAGCAGGAGCTGGAACTCGCCGCCGAAGAAGTACGCCGTCTGCACCTGTCCGTTGGGGCCAATCGTGGTGATCGAGACGACGCCGTTGGTCGCGTCGATCGTCGCCCCGAACGGGATCTGCTGGCCGGCCGGCAGGACGGCGCCGTTCACGAGCACAGTGCCCGAGATCGGGACGACGTTGAAGTTCACGCCCTGGACAGGATCGGGCAGCGTCGAGGGCGGCGGCTGCGAAGGCGGGAATCCCGGAGGCGTCGGTGTCGGCGTCGGCTCTTCCGGAGGCGTGCCGCACGAGAGATGGAGCACGACGCCCGACACCGGGTTGGCCGGGGTCACGACCAGCGCGCCGCTCGTCGTCGTCCCGCAGCCGGTCTTCTGCGCGCGAACGTAGTAGGTGCCGGACGTGACGTCCCACGCCCAGGCGCCACGCGCGTCGCTCGTCTCGGGGTTGGCGGCCGTCGCGGGCGAGAGGCGCCGGTCACCAGCCGGGATCGGCGTGCCGCTCGCGTCGAGCAGCGTCACGGTCGCACCGGCCAGCCCCGCACCGCCGGCGGCGTCGTCCACGACGGTGCCGCTCGGGTCGGTGAAGAGCAGGGCGGTCTGGGTCTCCGACGGCCCGAGCGCGCAGGTGATCGTGATGTCGAGCCGCAGCATCGCGAAGTGACCGGGGGCGAGCGACGAGACGTCGATCGTGAACACGCCGTCGATCGGCGTCCCGCCCGCGCCGTCGGCCACGTCGCCGCTGCCGAGCGGCGTGCCGTCGCCGGTCGCGACGTAGTGCAGCGAGCCTCCCGCGCAGCCGCTGACAAGAAACGTGCTCGGCCCGTTCTCGGTCGAGCTCGCCCCGCTCGCGACCAGCCGCAGGTCGAGGCCCTGGACCGACGCGAGCGTGAGATCCGCATCGAGCTGCACCGCGAGCATCGCGGGATCCGCCGGCAGCGCGCGCACGACGTAGGCGCCGGGCGCGAGGTCGGTGAAGTCGTAGAACCCGTCGCTGTTCGACGTCGTGTCCTCGCAGACAGCGCCGCGGCACACGCGCACGAGCACGCCGGGCACGGTCGATCCGTCGGCCGTCCGGACGAAGCCGCTGAGCTCACGCGTCGAAGCCCACGTCAGCGTGAAGTCGAAATCGGGGTTGCCCTCCGAGATGATGTCCGACATCACCTGGACGTAGTAGGTGTTGACCCCGTCCACGGTGTCCCGCACCGTCCCGAGCGAATCGTGCGTGCCGGTGGCCCGCAGCGCACCATAGGTCGGCGCGACTGCCGGCCCCTCGTAGAGCTGGACCAACGGCTCGTGGTCGATGCCAACCTCGGGGTGGGCGGTGACCGCGAGCACCACCTCACCGCTCGCCCCTGGCATCCAGCGGTACCAGACCGAGTGGCTGCCGTTGCGAGGAGTGCCGCCGACATCCACCTGCGTCACCTCGCCGGCTTCTGTGGTCGCAGCGTTCGTGGTTCCGTCGACCGCGCCGTTCGGTCCCGACACGTCAATCGCGTCCGCCAGGTCATCGTTTTCGGGCGTCAGCGCCGGGAGGTGCCACGCGAGCTCGAACAGCCCCGGGGCGTCGCCGGAGTAGGTTCCGACCTGGATGTAGTACGTCGTGCCGGCGACGGCGTCGAAGGGAAGCGTGAGGTCGGTCGAGTCGGAGTCGTCCTTGACGCCCGTGAGGCTGTCGACAGCGGTCCCGGTGTAGACCGCCGCAGCCGCGCCGAAATCGGCGGAGATCGTGATGGTGGCCGGCCCGTCGGCCGGGGCGGTCACCGCGTACCACACCGTGTTGTCGATGTCGCCGCTCGGGTCGGGCTCGCCGCCTTCGGGAAACGTGGCGCCGATCGTCGAGCCCGCGATCGTGCCGTCGGTGCCCTCGAGCACGGTCGCGTTCGCGAACAGGTCGTTGTCGAACCCGGCGCTCAGCTCGAACACGAACTTGGGATCCGTTTCCGAGTTGAAGTCCGACATCACCTGGATGTAGTAGGTCTGGCCCGCGTCGACCGGCGCATGGAGCACGTCGACGCTGTCCTGGACGTAGGGCCCGTGAGCGACCACCACCTCGAGGTCGCCCATCGTCGGGTCCGCGGCGGGCCCGCGGTAGAGCTGGACGAGTGGGACGCCGATGTCTCCGAGCGTGTGGACCGAGACCGTCACATCGCCGGTCGCCGCCGGCGTCCAGCGGTACCAGACCGAGTTGATCCCGCTGGGGGACGCGTCCGAGAACTGAACATCCGTCGGCTCCTGGTTCTCGAGCGTCGCGCCGTAGGTGACTCCACGTTCCATGTCGCTCCCGAGAACCGGGTCGATCGTGATCGCGTCGGTCAGGTTGTCGTTGTCGGGCCTCGGATAGAGATAGGCGAGGACGGTGAACCTTCCGGGAGTGCCACCGTCGGTGCCGACCTGGATGTGGTAGGTCGTGCCACCCACGACGTCGAACTCGTCGCTCAGGAGCCCTTCGCCCGAGCTCGCGGTCCCGGCCGGTTCGAGCGACGCGAGCTCGGTTCCCGTGTAGACGGCGAGCGTCGGCGTCGGGTAGTCGGGAAGGGCGCTGACCGCGAACTCACCGAGCCCGTCCTCCGACGGAGTCCACGAGTACCAGACGGTATTACCGAGGCCGCCGCCGAATGGATCCGGCTCGTCGGGCGGCTCGAGGGTGGCCCCGACGTTCCAGCCACCGACCGCGTTGGAGTCGTCTGTGAGCAGCGTTGCGTCCGCAAAGTCGTCGTTCTCCACCACGTTCAGGGCCCACTTGAGCGTGACCGCGCCGGGAACGCCGTCCCCGCTGCTGGGGGAACCGACCTGGATGTAGTACGTGGTTCCGGCGTCGGCGTTGACGAACACCCGCGGCTCGATGAAGTCGCCGACGCCGCCGAGGATGTCGGAGGTGACCTCGGTCAGCGTGTCGATGCTCGACCCCGTGAAGACGGCGATCGACGTGAACTCGTTGGGCGGTCCGCTTGGCGCGGTGCCGAACCAGTAGGTGTCGCTGGTCGGCGCCTGCCACGTCCACCAGACGGTTCGATCGGTGTAGGCCCCTGCCTCGTTCAGGTAGAGCGGCTCGAGGGTCTCGACCGTCGCCTCGACGGTCGTGCCGGCCGACGACCCAGACGCGCCGTCGATCGTGATCGCGTTCGCCCAGTCGTCGTTCGTCGGCGGCGCCCCGTCCGCGGACAGGACAGTGACGAACGCAACGCAGACGACCAGCGCGAAGCCGGCGAGCATCCGAGCCGCTCGCCCCGATCGAGCGAAGATGCGCTGCTTGTCCGACACTTTTCTGCCGCAGACCCCTCTCGTGACTGTGCCAGTTGCGCCGCGGTCAAGCAACACGCAAAGGGCTAGGGTTCGTCGCGACGTCCCGCCGGGGAGCCGTGAACGTGGCAATCCGAACGAGCTTCAAGGCCGTATCCCGGTCGAGGAGGGAGCCCTGTGTCGTCTCGTGTCCGCGCCGTGTTCGTCCTGCTCGGCCTCGTGACCCTGGTCGCGACGCTCGCGTTCCGGCTCGGCACCGATGTCTCGGTGGCCGCCGTCTCCTCGACCCTGCACGGCACCGTCGGCCCCGCCTACGAGATCACGCTCGTCTTCGACGACGGGACGCCCGTCGTCGAGCTACCGCCCGGCGCGTACCGGGTCGTCGTGAACGACCGCGCCGAGGATCACAACTTCCACCTGGTGGGCGCTGGCGTCGACGAGTCGACGCAAGTCGAGGGAACGGGCTCGACCACCTGGAACGTCACTTTCCGCAACAACAGCAGATACCAGTTCATGTGCGACCCGCACGCCGACATCATGACCGGGTCCTTCGACGTCGGCGCCGTCGCCGACCAACCACGTCCGGCGGCTCGTCCGGCGGCTCGAGCAGCGGCGGCACGACCGGCGGGAAGGTCTCGCAGCCCAAGGTCGTGCGGTCGGTCGCCACGGTGGTGGCCGGGGTCGACGCTGCGGGCAAGGTCAAGCTCACGCTCAGGGGCAAGCGGGTGACGAGCCTCGGACCGGGACGCTACAAGCTCGTGATCACCGACTCCTCGTCGAAGAACGACGTCACACTCCGGCGCATCGGCAGCGCGGGCAAGAAGTTGACGGGTGTCGCGTTCGTCGGCCGGCGCACGCTCACGGCGAAGCTCGAGCCCGGCACGTGGAAGCTCTACTCGTCACCACGAGAGGCCGCGAGCGCCGTCCTCTTCCGCGTCACCAGGTAGCCGCCCGGCACGCTCGGGAACCGGCCGGCCGCACGAGCGGCGAAAGAAGCGGCCACAATGAACGCGATGCGGAGGCTCACGGTCGCGCTACTCGCCACCTGCTTCCTGCTCGTCGGCACGGCCTGTGGCGGCGGGAGCAGCGACAGCGCAAGCAAGCCAGTCGACGTCGCGCTGTACGCCGGCGCCGTGTGCACCGCGCTCAGCGTCTGGGACCAGCAGCTCGAATCTGCGAGCGCCGTGCTCGCGCAACGGACGAACACGGAGAACGACCTGACGAAGGTCCGCGCCGAGTTCATCTCGTTCTTCGGCGGCGCGATCGACGAGACCGACGGCATGCTCGCCGACATCGAGGCAGCCGGTGTGCCGGACGTGGACAACGGCGAGAAGGTGGCGGCCGCCGTGCTGAAGTCGCTCCGTGTCTTCCGCCCGATCCTGGTCGAGGCGCGAGCCAAGGCAAAAACGCTCCCGGTCGACGACGAGCAGCTGTTCACGACGCAGACGCAGACGCTCGGCACCCGCTTCGGGTTCGAGCGATCCGGGCTCGCGACGCTCTTCGAGGCGGTCGGCGAGCAGTACAAGACGCCGGAGCTGACCCGCGCCGCGAACGCCGACGCGACGTGCCGTGCGCTCTGACCCGACGTCATCCCCCCACACGCGACCGAAGGGGGCGGCCACTACGCTTTGGGCCGGGTGCTCGGGGAGATCTCGACGGCGCAGTTCATCGCCGCGTACGCGATCGCGACGGTCGCCGGCGTGGCCGTCTTCCTGCACGCCGACCGGCACGGCAGCCGCCACACGACCGCGTGGGGAATCGGCGTCTTCCTGTTCCTCGGCCTCGTCCTCCCGATCTACGTGATCCATGTGCTGCGCGCCCGCCGCAAATAGGGCACGATGCCTGCGGCTAACGGAAGCCGGTGTCCGGCGTCGAATGAATGGAGGATGCGTGCGAATCGAGCAGTCCTCGTCGCCCTGGCCGCCGCCGCCGTGCTGGCCGCGCCCGGCACGTCGCTGGGAACCGTGCGCAGCGGCCCCGTCGCAACCGGAGCACCGAGCATCGCCGGCACGACCGCCGTCGGGCGTCGCCTCACCGCACTCACCGGCACTTGGGCCGGCTCGGGCTCGATCCGCTACGGCTTCCAGTGGTATCGCTGTGACGGCAGCGGCGCGCGCTGCAACTCCATCCGGGGCGCGACCGCGGCCACATACATGCTGGCCGCGAAGGACGTCGCCAAGACGATCGGGCTGATGGTCTCCGCCACGGATACGGGTGGCGCGACGCGCGTCTACGCGAGTCTCGTCGGCCCGGTCGCCCGCCCCACCCCGCTGCTCGTCTCGACCGCGCAGCCGATCGTCACCGGCCGGCCGGTCCAGGGCGGCACGGTGCAGGCCTCGACGGGCGCCTGGAGCCCGACGCCCTCGCAGATCACCTACAGCTGGCTTCGCTGCAACCGAAACGGGCGCGTGTGCGGCCGCATCGCCGACGCAACCGGCAGCTCGTACACGATCGGCCCGGACGACGTCGGGCACGCCCTGGTCGCCCTCGTCCAGGCGTCGTTCGGCACAACGGCACTGAGCGCCTTCAGCACCGCTACGACCCCGGCGCTCGCCGCGGACGTCGTCGGGCCGACGAAGGTCGCGGGCCCGACCGTGAGCGGGACGGCGGCGCAGGGCCGGAAGCTCACCGCTTCGCCGGGCACCTGGTCGGGACGCGAGCCGGTCTCGTTCGCCTACCAGTGGATGCGATGCGACGCCGGCGGCGCTCGGTGCAACCTGGTGCGCGGCGCGACGAAGGAGACCTACACGCTCGGGAGACGCGACACGGGAAAGACGGTCGGGCTGACGCTGCGGGCAAAGGACGCGACCGGCACGGTCACTGCTTACGCGAGCCTGATCGGGCCGATCGCAGCGATCCCCGCGGTGCTCATCTCGACGAGCCAGCCCACGATCGGCGGCGATCCGCGTCCCGGCCAGACGCTCGTCGTCTCGCCCGGAACGTGGTCGCCGAACGCCCCGACCTACACCTACGCGTGGCAGCGCTGCAACGCGAGCGGCCGGCTCTGCGCACCGATCGCGGGCGCCACCGCCTCGGTCTACGTCGTCACCGCGGCCGACTCGGGCAAGGGGCTTGTCGCGATCGTCACCGCGAGCTCTGCCGGTGGCAAGCAGAGCGCGTTCAGCACTGCGGCCGCGGTTCCCTGAGCTCGCGCCCGCTCAGCCCGCGGCAGGCAGAAGCGCCGTCGCCATCCGCCGCACGGCCTCATCGAGCAGCGCGCCGGAGGTGCCGAAGTTGAGCCGTGCGAAGCCCTCACCACCCGAGCCGAAGCTCGGACCCGGGCTGAGCGCCACGCGGCCGCGCTCGAGGAAGGCGGCGGCTGGATCGTCGCCCAGCCCGAGCTCGCGGCAGTCGAGCCAGGCGAGGTAGCCGCCCTCGGGCATCACGTAGCGGACGGCAGGCAAAACATCGTCCAGGAGCGAGGCGAGCCGGCGCCGGTTCGCATCGAGTTGCCGGAGGAGCGCGTCGAGCCACGGGCCGCCGTCGGTGAACGCGGCGACCGACGCGAGCACGCCGAGATGGCCCGCGTGGAAGCGCAGGCTCGGTGGCAGCTTCGCTGCGAGCGCTGCTCCGGCCGCCGAGCCCGAGACGACCACTCCGCACTTGAGGCCGGCGAGGTTCCAGGCCTTGCTCGCGCTCGCGAGTGTCAGCCCGTGCGCCGCCGCCTCCTCTCCGAGCGCGACATACGGCGCATGGGTCGCGCCCGCAAGGGTGAGCGGCGCATGGATCTCGTCCGAGAGCACGAGCACGCCGTGCTTCGTCGCAAGGTCGACGACGCCCGCAAGCTCAGTCCGCGTGAACACGCGCCCGGTCGGGTTGTGCGGGTTGCAGAGGATGTAGGCGGAGGCGCCCGCGGCGAAGGCTTGCTCGAGGGCGTCGAGGTCGAGCGCCCAGCCGTCGTCACGGCGGGCAAGCGGCGCCTCGACCACGCGACGGCCCGACTCGCGGATCGCGGCGAAGAACGGTGCATAGACCGGCGGGTTGAGAACGATCGCGGCGTCAGGCGGCGTGAGCGCGGCGAGCAGTCCCGAGACCGCCGACATCACGTCGGGAACGAGCGCGCACCTGCTCCGGGTCGACGAGCCACCCGAAGCGGGCGGCCGCGAACGCCGCGAACGCCGCGCCGAGAGGGCCTGCGATACGGATACCCGCAGTCGCTGCGCTCGACGGCCTCGCGTAGGACGTCGCGGATCGGCGGGGCGAGCGCGAAGTCCATCTCGGCCACCCACGCAGGCAGCACGTCTTCCGGGTACATCCGCCACTTCACGCTGCGCCGGGCGCGCAGAGCATCGAGCGAGAGGTTCTCGAAGGAATCGAGTGTGTGCGGCGCCTCCATCGGCGCCGGCACCGTATCCGCAGCAGGCGGCGGTCAGGTCGTCGCAGTGATCGTGATGCCGCCGCGCGCCTTCTGCTCGAGCGTGACCGTGACGCCCCCGGAGCGAGCTCGAGTGCCGCCGCGACGTCGTCGCGGATCCTCACGGCGAGTCCCTCGCAGAAGACGCCCTCGTTACGGAAGCCGTTCAGGTAGAGCTTGAGCGACTTCGACTCGAGGCAGAGCGCGTCCGGACGGCAGGCGATCGTCACGCGATAGAGGTCGGGCTGACCCGTGATCGGGCAGACGCTCGTCAACTCGTCGCTCACGAGTTCGACCTGGGTCACACCCGGGTTCGAGAACGTCTCGAGACCGCCGTAGCGCTCGTTGCCGGGGTGCCCCAGCGCGACGAACTCGGTCGAGCGTGACGTCGTCCCCACGGCGACACTCTAGCCCGCTCCGAGGCCGGCTACGGCCCGCGGAAGCGTCTACGATGGCCCGCATGAAGCTCGCGCTCGTCGTGACGGCCGCCGCGATCTGCACGGCGACGGCGGTCGCCGCAAGCGCGCCTCCCCGTGCAGAGCACACGAGCGACGGCACGAACCGCGCGCAGGCCTCGCTCCTGCGCCTCGCGGACTTCGGCAAGGGCTGGACCGAGACGGCAAGCGGGAAGGCCACCGGCCTGAACCTCTCCTGTTCCGCCTTCCTGCCGAAGCAGAACGATCTGGTCGAGATCGGGGCGGCGAGCTCGTCGAACTTCAAGGCCAGCGCGGTCGGGCCGTACGTGTTTCAGCAGACGAGCGTGTACGAGACGCCGAAGACCGCGGCGACCCTCTGGCAGCGGACCGTGAAGCCGCGGCTCGTCGAGTGCGTCGCCCAGTCGCTCCAGGCGCTGACGAGCCGGGGCGTCAGCGTCTCGATCACCTCGAGGACGACGATCCCGCTGGGCACCCTGGCCGACCGCTCGGCCACCTACCGCGTCATCGCCACGCTGGCCACGAAGAAGCAGCGGCTCAAGACGTACTTCGACGTCGTGTTGCTTGCGAGCAAGCAGACGATCACCGAGCTCACGATCTCGCAGTTCCAGAAGCCGCCGCCCCTGAAATTCGAACTGGCGCTCGCGAAGATCGCGGCACGGCGGATCGGTGCCGGCGGCCCCGCCGCCTGACGGAACCCCCGGGTGTCGCGTCGGTCACGCGCTCAGTTGCAGACCGGCTCGCTCGGCCTCGAGAGCGAGAACCCGTAGACGGCCTCGCCGGTCGTGTAGATCGACGTGACGGCCTGGGTCGTGCGCATGCTCATCGCGCCGTACCCGATGCAGACGCTCCAACTGAGCTTGCCGTAGATCGCCGCGATGCGGTCGATCTGCTCGCCGATCAACAGCCCTTCCGAGGTGCGCCAGCCCGTCGGCGACCCGAGCGTGAAGATCGTCACGACCTTGCCCTTCCTGAAGCGCACCGAGGCGCCGAGAGGCTCGCCCTTGGGGTAGATGTAGTACCAGGTCGGATACGGGCACTGCTTGCCCTTGCAGACCTTGTAGTTCTTCCCCCAGAGATCCCTCACCCGCTGCATCGAGTCCCCGAGCTTCACACCGGCGAGGCTCTTGCCGGGAAGGAGCACACCGCGCGCCGGCAGGAACTTGCCGCCGCTCTTCGCCGGCGCCGCCAGCGCTTGCGGAACGAGAGCGAGAGCGAAGATGACGACAACGACGGCGAACCTGGTCACGAGGGACCTCCCGGAGAGTCGCTTAATAGTTGCTTAACCTGAACTACATTAATCCACACGCCCGCGCGGTTCGCAAGAGACCCATCGGACGAACGAGGCTCGGAAGCGGAAATCGAGGCCCCCGCGAGCGCCTGCTACTTTTCTCGCGTGAGCGCGCACGCTGGCGTTCGACGCACGATTCTGTCCCAGGACGTTGACTCACCAAGGTGGAAGACGAGCGAAAATGAGCGCACCGTACATCCAGAACCTTCCTGCCACGGCGGTCTGCCCGGGGTGCGACACGATGGTCGTGCTCCCCGCCGTGATCGGCGACGAAGAGGATCCTCTGCCGATCTGCGGGACCTGCGGGAGCGAGGTGCCGGATCACCGTCGCGAGGCGGCCCGGGACGCAGCGGCGGCAACAGCTGAGGCCGAGGCGGCCGCGCAGCTCCCGATCGAGGAGCGCCGGTACACCCGCGGCAGCCTCTTCGGCGCGCTGCGCGACACGGTGGCCGAGAAGGGCATCGCCGCGATCAACAAGAGAACGCCGCCGAACTTCCTCGGCTAGCGCCCTCACCGGCGGACGAGCGCGATTTTCGCGCCGGCTACGCGCACGAGAGAGAACGAGAGAGGGCCCCGACGGGGGCCCTCTCTCGTTACCGGTTGGAGCTTCGTTTCGGGGTCAGCTCACTTGCCGGCGGCCTTCAGCACCGCGCGAACGCGCGCCGGCGTCATCGGGGCTTCGCGAACGCGAGCTCCCGTGGCGTCGAAGAACGCGTTTGCCAGTGCGGCCGGGACGGGCGCCAGTGCCGGCTCGCCCGAGCCGGTCGTCCGTGACCCGGGGCCGGATGGATCCGGAACGTCGGTGCGCGAGAGCCCGTGGATGTGCACGCTCGGGGCGTCCTTGAACCGGACCATCGGGTACGAAACCCAGTCGAGGCTCGTCACGCCCTTCTTGTCGAACACGACCGCCTCGTGGAGCGCACGCGAGAGGCCCTGCATCGCAGCGCCCTCCTCGTTGTTCTCGCTCCCCGCCGGGTAGACGATCAAACCGGCATCGCCCGCGATGTGCAACTCCTTGGCGACGATCTTGCCGGTCTTCTTGTTCACCTCGACGTCGGCCACACAGCACGTCATCGTGTTCGAGTAGTAGCCGAACGCGATGCCGCGACCCGTGACGACGTTGGCACTCGAGAGGTTCGACGCCGCCACCTTGGGCTGCCACTTGACGTCCTTCGCCACGCTAGTGAGCACGTTCCGCCAGCGCTGCGCCGGATCGTCGGTCAGGCTGGCGACATTCTGGAGCCGGAACGCGACCGGATCCATGTTCGCCATGTAGGCGAGCTCGTCGACCGCCTGCTCCGAGGCGAACGCCGACTGCGGGTTGTCAGGCGCCCGCAGGAACGTCACCTTGAAGTAGTTGTTCTCCAGCGGGAGGCTCTTCCCGACGACTCTCCAGTTCGGGATCGAGTACTGAGCACCGCTGATCGTGGTTTCAGCACGCCCCGTGCGTCGCGAAGACGGCGCTGCCCTGCACCTGCTGCTGAGCCGCCGGCGTCGTCCAGTAGGGGATTCCGAAGTGCGTGAACTCGAACGCCGTGATGTTGCCGCTGCCGTCGATGCCGGCACGGATGTCGGTCATCTGGGCGGGGCCGTAGTTGTCCCAGCCGTGCTCGTCCCAGCGCATGAACTGCAGTCGCACCGGCTTGCCGGTCAGAGCCGACACGATCGAGGCCGACTGCGCCGCATCGCGGTACGGCGCCGAGCCGTACACGCTCGAGCCCTCGACGTAGGTGACGCGGATCCGGTTCAGGGCCAGCGTGTTGGCGCCCATCACCGTGTCGAGCGCATCCTTGATCTGCTGCCTCGTGCCGTAGGCATCCTGCGTGTTGGAGAACACGCGCGCGCCGTTCGGCGTCACGTCGGCGACACAGCAGTGCGGCCCGATCGGCAGATGTCCGGTGTAGTGGAACTTGTATGACTGCTGCAGCGTCTGCGACGCCGACTTGAACGCGTTGTCGAAGTTGCCCCGGTTCAACACGACCCTCGCCGGCGCCTTGCCGGCGGTGTCCTGATCGCGCATGCTCTTCCAGAGGTTGCCCGAGCCCGAGATCGCCGGCATGTCCGCCCAGTTCACCTTCAGCTGGGCAGCTGCCTGGATCGCTGCGTACTCGTGGTCGGCGACGACGCGAGGAAGTCGTTGAACCGAACGACCTTTGCACCCTCGATGTGCTTGATCGAGTTCTCGTCGACCGTGAGGAGCTTCGGATGGGTACCGTCGCCGTAGGCGCCCTGGCCGCGTGGCCGCACGACCCGCGCGTGGATCATGCCCGGGATGCGGATGTTGTGGACGTAGGTCATCTTGCCGGTGACCTTGTCCGGGATGTCGATCCGGGGCGGGTTCGTCCCGATGAGCTTGTACTCACTGACCGGCTTCGTGCCCGGCGAGCCGGCGACTGCTTGCGCGGGCGTGGTCGCGGTTCCGTTGGTCGAGAAGCCCGTGATCTTGACGTTGAACAGCTTGTCGCCGATCAGGCCGCCGTAGGTGACCGTCTTGCCGCCGCCCGAGACCACACCGTCCTTGACGGTGAGGCTCGCCTTCGCGACGCCGAGGCTCGTGGCCGCAAGATCGAGCAGTGCGTTCTTCGCCGCGGCAGCCGCGGCACGCGTCTGCTTCCCGCCCGTCTGCACGCCCTGTGCAGCCGACGCTCGAGCCCTGGTTCGGCGTCACATTCGTGTCGTGGAAGATCGGCTTGAGCTGGCTGAAGCTCATGTCGAGCTCCTCGGCCGCGATCATCAGCAGCGCCGTCGGGGTGCCCTGACCCATCTCGACCTTGCCCATCTTCAGGCTGGCGGTGTTGTCGGCGTGGATGGTGAGCCACGAGTCGACCGCGGTCTGGTCGTACGGGCCCATCGACGCATACGGATCGGTCGCGGCCGTCGCAGCCTTGGCACCGAGACCGGCGCCGAGGACGCTGAAGCCGACGATCATCGCGCCGCCACCCTTGACGAACGACTTACGCGAGAACTCCCTCTTCAGGATCTCCGTCATGGTTACTTCGCCCCCTTCGCCATCACTGCCGCGGCCTTCTGGATCGCGGTGAGGATGCGCGGATAGGTGCCACAACGGCACAGGTGACCGTTCATCGCGGTCCGGATCTGCGCCTCGGTGGGGCGCTTCGTGGTCGCCAAGAGATCGGCGGCCTGGATCATCATTCCGTTCTGACAGTAACCACAGTGCGGAACCTGAACATCGATCCACGCCTGCTGCAGCGGATGCAGCGCGGCGGGTGTCGCGGCGGTCGTGCCGCGCGAGCTCGCCCACAGCGCGGGCATGCCCTCGAGCGTCGTGATCGCCCTGCCGCTGACAGCGGCAACCGGGGTCACGCACGACCTGATCTCCTTGCCGTCCAGCAACACCGAGCAGGCGCCGCACTGCGCGAGACCGCAACCGAAGCGCGGGCCGTGCAGGTGGAGCTCGTTGTGCAGGACGTACAGCAACGGTGTGTCGAGGCTCGCGGTCACGCTGTGCACGAGACCGTTGACCTTGATCTTGAGCTTACTCGCCACTTACTCCTCCATCCTTGCCGGGACATGCTGCGGCTGAACGCCGCAGACACAGGAAACGAGGGCCGGATACGGCTCTCGTAACGTTCTCAGTATTTCTTGAGGAAGGGTAGCGCGTCGGAGCGGCGGCGCAAATAGTCATCGAAGATCTAGCGAGAAGTCTCGAACTGGGTCAGCGAGTGTGCGAGCTGAGCTCCGACCGGCACGCCCGAGCGGGCGGAGACGTCCGGCGCGCGGGCGCCTCACTCGTACGGGTTATCCCTCCGCGGCGTCAGGTGACGATGCGGAGACCCGACCCCCGACAAACCGTTACAGAAGCTTTACAGCCATCGCGCAAGTCTCTTGCGTTTCCGGGGTCATGGTAGGCAAATGGGCAGCGACAGATTGGGAGTGAGCATGCGACGGATGATCTTGGTCTCAGCAGCCGCACTGCTCGTAGGAGCGGGAGTCGCGGTTGCGCACGGGTTCAACTCGAGCGGCGTGAAGGCAGTCAACGCCACGTTCACCGCGACGACGGCGACCAACGTCAGAACCGCCACCTGCACCGGCGACGACGGTGGAGCGTACGAGAAGTCTCGTGGGACGTACACGGGAACGGCGGACAGCACTGAGGCCTCCCTGAAGGGCAACGCGACGATCGAGGCAACGAGCTTGATCAACACGACCACGAAGATCGGCATCGTGTCGGGCGACCTGCGCATCGAGACGGCCGACGGGGGGCGCACGAAGGCCCATTTCGACGGAGTCTTCGTGGACGGAAAGCTGGTGGGGCTCGCGGCCGGACGTTCGCGCCACAATTCCGACACCGGGAACGTCACGCTGCTCGCGAACTTCTCGGCCGACTACGCGGCCACGACCGGTTTCGCGAACGGCAAGGTCGGCACGGATGTGAGCGGCGGCGCAGTCCTGATCACGCGCAGTGGCTGTAAGCCAGCGGAGGCGAGCAAGCCCGACCACATCACCGCTTCCGGAAAGGTCACAGCCGTGTCCGACACGTCGATCACGGTTGCCGGCGTGACCTGCGCGGTTCCTGAGTCGTTGAAGACCACCGTCGCGCAACTGAAGGTCGACGACGTCACGACGATCGAGTGTGACGTGGTCAGCGGCGCGAACACGCTGACTGGCGTCTCGAACGGCAAGCACGAATCGAAGTACGACTCGAAGCACCGCTCGAAGCACCACCGTCGATAGATCAAGCGTCCCCGCGGACGTCGAGACTCGGGAGGGCGATGGCCACAGGCCGTCGCCCTCCCGCACGATGTCGAGGACTTGCAAATCGAATCCTTGCAAGTGCTTTACGGGCGAGGGCTACGGTGGGTCGACAATCATCGGATAGAGGAGGGTTACCTGCATGGTGAAGTTCCGGATCGGGCTCGTCGTTCTCTTGGCGATCACGGTCGCTTCTGCGTGGGCCTTGCCCGCCGGCGCTCAGCCGCGCGCGGCGGCTGTCACGACGGTCAAGGTCACGGCGGGCAAGCCGACCGAGTTCAATTTCAAGCTGTCGAAGTCGAAGGTCTCCAAGGGAGTCGTCGTCTTCAAGGTCACGAACAGCGGCGCGATCGTCCACGACTTCAAGATCGCCGGCAAGAAGACGAAGAACCTCTCGCCCGGTAAGTCGCAGGTGATCAAGGTGACCTTCAAGAAGCCCGGCAAGTACCCGTTCCTCTGCACCGTGACCGGCCATGCGGCCGCGGGCATGAAGGGCGTGCTGACGGTCAAGTAGCCCCTCCCGACGTCTGCTCGTCGCGGGCCGGCCGCACCTCGAGTGCGCCGGCCCGCAGTCGTTCTCCACGCAGAAGACGGCTCGCCGTCGGCCGCTCCGGCAGAGTACGGGGTGCCTTGGCCGCCGACCCGACCCCCCAGGAGAGCCGGCTCGACGAGTCGAGTCGGGAGGAGCCGTTCGGCCCGCTCCGGCGTGACGTAAGGCTGCTCGGCGCCCTGCTCGGGCAGGTGCTCGTCGAGCAGGAGGGCGAGGACTTCCTCGCCACCGAGGAGCAGGTCCGGGCCAGCGCCCGGCGCTCGCGCGAGGTCGGCGACCCGGCGATCGTCCGTGAGGCGGTTCGAGCGCTCGCTCCCGACGCACCAGGCGAAGATGCTGCGCGCCTTCGCGCTCTACTTCCAGCTCGCGAACACAGCCGAGCAGCATCACCGCATCCGCCGCCGCCGCGAGTACGAGCACGCCGGCCAGCTGCCACGCGAGTCGCTCGACGAGGCCTTCGAGCTGCTCTCGGCGACGCCCGAGGACGAGCTCCGCCGGCGGCTCGCCGACGTCTCCCTCGAGCTCGTGCTGACCGCGCACCCGACGGAGGCGACGCGTCGCACGCTGCTCCAAGCGCACGTGCGGATCGTCCGACCTGCTGGCGGCATTCGACGACCCGATGCTCACCGCGCGCGAGCACGACGCGCTCGAGGCCCGCCTCGCCGAGGAGATCACGATCCTCTGGCAGACCGACGAGGTGCGCAGCGAACGGCCGCGCGTGATCGACGAGATCCGCCACGGTCTCTGGTTCTTCGAGGAGAGCCTGCTCGACGCGGGCGAGGCGCTGCTCGCCGCCTACCGCCGTCGCGTCCCCGGGGCGGCGCCGCCCTTCTCCTTCGGCACCTGGATCGGCGGCGACCTCGACGGCAACCCGGCCGTCGGCGGCGCGACGATCGCGGCCGCGCTCGACCGCTCGCGCGAGCTCGCCCTCGCGCGCTACCGGCGGGAGGTGCGCAGAGCTGGCGGTCGTCGATCGCGTCGAGCCGCTCGCTGGTGCCGGTGTCGCGCGAGCTCGACGAGTCGATCGCTCGCGACGAGCGCGAGCTGCCGCTGTACGCGGCCGAGATCCGTCACCTGAACACGTTCGAGCCGTACCGGCGGAAGCTCTCGTTCATGTGGGCGCGGATCGGCGAGGACGGCTACCTGCACCCCCGACGAGCTGCTCGCCGACCTGGCAGTGGTCCGCCGCAGCCTCGACGCGAGCCGGCGGTGCGCGCGTGGCCGACGGACGGCTGGCCGCGCTCGAGCGCCGCGTCGAGCTCTTCGGCTTCCATCTCGCGAAACTCGACGTCCGGCTCCATGCCGAGCGAGGTGCGCGATCCGACCGAGCGGACGCGCGAGGTGTTCGCCGCCGTCGCCGCCGCACGCAAACGACATGGGCCGCACGCGCTCGACACGGTGATCGTCTCGGCGACCGACGTCGGCCGACGACGTGCTGGCCGTGCTCGACCTGACCGACGAGCCGGTGTCGGTCGTGCCGCTGCTCGAGACGATCGCCGACCTCGACGCAGCGCCGGATGTGCTGCGAACGCTGCTGGCGAACGAGCGCTACGCAGCACGGGTGGCCGAGCGCGGCGGGCGGGTCGAGGTGATGGTCGGCTACTCCGACTCCGGCAAGGACGGCGGCTACCTCGCGGCGCGGTGGGCGATCTACCGCGCGCAGGAGGCGCTCGCAGCGGTCGCCCGCGAGGCCGGCGTCGCGCTGACGATCTTCCACGGCCGCGGCGGCAGCGCCGGGCGCGGCGGCGGGCCGACCCACGCTGCGATCCTCGCTCAGGCACCGGGGCACCCGCCCGGGCGGCTCAAGGTCACCGAGCAGGGCGAGACGATCTCCTTCAAGTACGGCCTGCCGGCGATGGCGTACCGCAACCTCGAGGCGGCGCTCGCGGGGACTGTGCTGAGCGCGTTCACCCGAGGTCGCGGGCCGCACGCCGGAGCCGGACGAGCGAGTGCTGCTCGACGAGCTCGCCGGCCGGGCCGAGATGCGGTACCGCGCCCTCGTCTGGCAGACACGCGGCTTCGTCGATTTCTTCCGCGCCTTCACGCCGGTCGACGAGCTGGCGCTTCTCGACCTCGGCTCGCGCCCGGCGCGCCGGCCCGAGAGCGGCGACTACCTCGGGCTCGCTGCGGGCGATCCCGTGGGTCTTCGCCTGGACGCAGAACCGCACGCTGTTGCCCGCCTGGTACGGCTGCGGTACCGCGTTCGCGAGCGCCGACCTCGACGCCTTGCGCAGCCTGCACGCCGGTCTCCCCTTCTTCCGCACACTGGTCGACAACCTCGAGATGACGCTCGCCAAGTCGAGCCTCGAGGTCGCGCGCGAGTACCTCGAGCTGGTGCCGGCCGAGCTCGAGCCCGAGCGACTCTTCGGCGAGATCGCCGCCGAGCACGAGCTGACAGTGTCGACGGTGCTCGCGATCGTCGGCGAGGAGCGGCTGCTCGAGCGCCACGCCGTCGTCCGCCGCTCGATCGGGATCCGCAACCCGTACGTCGACCCGATGAACGCGATCCAGGTCGAGCTGCTGCGCCGCTTCCGCGACGGCGACGAGAGCGCCAGGCTGCCGCTGATGCGCTCGATCGCCGGGATCGCGGCGGCGCTCCGCAACACCGGCTGACGCTCGACTCCGAAGGTCGCGGCGCTCGAACAGGAACGACGCCGCCGCGGCCGCGATGCCTACGGCGGCGGCGGCGAGCCGAATCCGCGGTTCCCCGAATCGGCGTCGGTGATTTCGCCGATGGCGAGACGCGTCGATGCTGCTTCGCTTCGTGCGAAAGGAGACGCGATGCGCGATTCGCCGGGTACGGCTGACAACTCGCCACTCGCAGTGCTCGTCGCCCACGCCTCGAAGCACGGTTCGACGGCCGAGGTCGCGGGTGACGTCGCCGCCACGCTGCGGGCTCACGGGATCGACGTCGACGTCCGGTCGTCCGCTGCGGTCGCCGACCTGACCGGCTACGACGCGGTCGTCCTCGGCGGCGCCCTCTACATGGGGCGCCTGCACGCGGACGCCCGCCGGTTCCTCACGCGGCACCGCAACGCACTCGCCACCATGCCGCTGGCCATCTTCGCGATGGGCCCGCGCTCGCTCGACGAGGCCGACGTCGCCGGCTCGCGCGCCCAACTCGACCGGGCGCTCGCCGCTGTGCCCACGCTCGAGCCGGTGTCGGTGGCGATCTTCGGCGGGGTGCTCGACCCGTCGAAGCTGCGCTTTCCGCTCAACCGCATGCCGGCGGTCGACGCGCGCGACCCGGACGCGATCAGAGCCTGGGCGGAGCGTCTCGCCGGACGTCTCGCCGGGCGGGCGGTCACGCTCACGGGACGAGCCGTCACGGTCCCGTAGGAACCGCCGGTCGATGCGTGCTTTCTGCGGATGCGCGCCGCCGCCACAGCGTCGACCATGGCCACGCACCAACCGGACGGCACTCACGAGACGAGGGAGGCGGCGTGCCCACCATCGACCTGACACAAGAGCTCGATCGCGAAGACGTTTCCTACGAGTTGATCCCGCACCGGCGGACCGCGACCGCCGGCGAGGAGGCATCCGCAATCGGCGTCGCGGCCGACGAGGTCGCGAAGACGATCGTCCTGACGACGCCCGACGGCTTCCTCCGCGCCGTCCTCCCCGCGTCCGAGCGGCTCGACCTGGGCAAGGTCCGCGCCCGGCTGCTCCATCCGAAGCACGTCCGCCTCGCGACCGAGGCAGAGCTCGCTGCCGCCTACCCGATGTTCGAGCTCGGCGCGGTGCCGCCCGTGGGCGGGCCCGTGCACGACCGCACGATCGTCGACCGCAGGCTGGCGATGCTCGACTCGGTTGTGCTCGAGGCCGGCTCGCACAACGAGTCGGTGCGCATGCAGGTCAGGGATCTGTTGAAGCTCGCCGAGGCCGAGATCGCGGATCTCTGCGAGGACAGCGGCCCGGAGCGGTAGCGCGCGCCTACGCTAGGTTGACGCGATGAGTGCGTTCGCGGATGCGGCCGGGATTCCGCCGCAGCAGATCTGGGACGGGATCCTCGGCCGGAGCGTGCACGGCGAGCGCTTGACGCTCTCGCTGGTCGAGCTCGATCCCGACACCGTCGTCCCCGAGCACGCCCACGAGAACGAGCAGCTCGGCATCCTGATCGAGGGCTCGCTCACGTTCCGCGTCGGCGACGAGACCCGCGACCTCGCGCCCGGCGGCACCTGGTGCATCGGCGCGAACGTGCCGCACGGGGTGACGACGGGGCCGGCCGGCGCGGTGCTCGTCGAGGTCTTCTCGCCGCCGCGAAGCGACTGGGATGGAATCGAGCGCCAGACGCCGCGCGCGCCGCGCTGGCCCTGACCCGCACGCCGCGCCGCGCCCGGTCCTGCCCCTCGAGCAGCCGCCGGAACGCCTGGTACTGGCCCGCCTTGCCGACCGTGACCACGGTGTCGCCGCGCTGGAGCACGTCGTCGGCCTGCGCGCCCGAGATCGGCTCGGGCTCGCGCAGGATCGCGATCACCGTCACCCCGGTCTCCTTGCGGAAGGCGCACTCGGCAAGCGTCTTGCCGATACACGGGCTCGTGTCGGGCACTGCCACCCACTCGATCTGCAGCTCCCCGAGCGCCATCTCCAGCTCCTCGACCAGCCGCGGCCGCTCGTAGGCGCCGCCGATCACGGCGCCGAGCGCGCGGGCCTCGTCGTCGTCGAGCGTGATCACCGCGCGCGGCTCGTCGTCGCCCGAGCCGAAGAAGTACAGCTCGCGCTTGCCGTCGTTGTGGAGGATCACGGACAGCCGCCCGCCACCGGCCAGTTCGAGCGCGTACTTCACACCGACTCCCGGCAGCCGGGTCTCGTTCATCGGCACATGCATCTAGGTCCCGGTGAGTCTAGAGGGGAAGATCCGGCGGCCGATCGCCTTCGACTCCTTCATCAGCACGATCCCGACCGCCGCGGTCACGAGGACGTAGAGGCCGGAGAACGCGACGAGCTTGGTCTGCGTTGCCTCCGAGAGCGCCGGGTTCGTCGAGGCGATCTGCGCGAGGATGATCGTGAACTCGCCGTGCGCCACGAGCGCCACCCCCGCGTTCAGGCTCTGGCGTCGGTTGTAGCCGCCTGTCACGCCCGAGAGGAAGCCGCCACCGATCTTGCCGAAGAGCGTCGCGACCACGGCGACCGCGACCAGCCAGCCGACCTCGTCGATCGCGCCGAGGTCGATCGAGAGCCCGAACACGAAGAAGAAGAGCGCGGCGAAGACGTCGCGGAAGCTGAAGAAGCGCTCCTCGAGCTCTTCGCGCACCGAGGTCTCGGAGAGCACGACGCCGGCCATCAGGGCGCCGATCGCCTCCGAGAGGCCGAGCTCCTGCGCCACTGCCGCCATCCCGACGAGGAAGGCAAAGCTCGCGAGCAGGAAGAACTCTCGCGGCAGGCGCTGCAGCGCGCGGTCGATCGGCCCGCTCAGCCACTTCGACGCCGCGAGCGCGACGGTGATGAAGCCGAGCGCCTTCGCGACGAGGAAGAGGGTCGAGTCGAGCGCGCCGCCGCCGCCGCCCGCGAACCCGAGTACGAGGCCGATCACCAGGTCCTCCGCGACGAGGATCGCAAGCACGAGGTCGGTCTCGTCGTCGGCCAGCCGCCGGAAGTCGATCAGCCCCTTCACGGTGATCGCGCTCGAGGAGACGTAGATCGCGCCCGCCAGGATCAAGGCCTCGAACGAGGCCCCGAACGCGGCGACGCCGATCGCGAGCCCGAGCCCCGCGTTGAGGACGAAGTCGATCGCCCCGCCGACGACCGCGTGACGCCGGCTGCGCGCGAGCCGGCCGAGCGTGAACTCGAGGCCGAGGAAGAAGAGCAGGAAGACGATCCCGAGCTCGGCCACGAACTCGGTCACGTCGGACGGCCGGATCACGCTCAGCACCTTCGGCTCGTTCGGGCCGAGCAGGAGCCCCGCCAGGATGTACGCCGGGATCGCCGAGAGCCCGAAGCGACTCGCGAGCAGGCCGAGAAGACCGAGGGTCGCGACGGTGACCGCGAGCTGTCCGAGCGTCATCGAGCGATCCGGAGCGCGATGAGCGCCATGCTAACGGGCGGTTCCGGCAGGCCCGCGAGCGGCCGCGAGCGCGGCGAGGGCGTAAGCTCCCTCGGGTCGTCCGGGACGGAGATGCGATGAACGGGCAGGCCAACTGGTCGCCGATGCAGAAGGTGCTCTTCACGTCGCTCGTGCCCGTGGTGGCCGTGGTCGGGGCGCTCGTCCTCTTCGGCTTCGTGCGCTCGGAGGCCGGCCCGGCGCCGCGCGCGCACGCGAGCCCCAAGGCTGACGCGATCAGCGCCGCCGAGGCCGCTCGCAAGGGGGAGCGCGACGCTTACCGGAGCTGCCTGAAGGAGATGGGCGCCGACTTCAACCGTCCGCGCTTCCGCACCCGGTTCTCGGTGCCACCTGACATGGGGAAGATCCGCGAGGCGATGAGCGTCTGTCGCACGGTGCTCGAGGACGGCGGCGGCCGCGCACCCGCGCCGCAGGGGGCGTCGACGCCTCCGATCGCCTGACCCGGGCGGCGCGCCGGGGACTCCTCAACACATTCTTCGACATCGGCGGTATGGTGGGCGCCAGATCGTGCTCTCGATCGTCCTTTCACTCGCAGTCGCGTTGCTGCCCCACGGGGGCGCTACGGCTTCGAAGGAGCAGATCGCGACCGGCAAGCTGCCGACACGGGGCATCCTCGTCGTCGGCAAGAGCCTCGCCGGCGTGCGCCTCGGGCAGACCCAGGCGAAGGTGCAGAAGCTCTGGGGCCGCAACTACATCAACTGCGTCACCCTGCCCTGCAAGGACCCGACCTGGCTCTACTTCTTCCACACGGGCGAGCCGCTCGGCGCGGCCGTGCGGTTCCGTCACAAACGCGTGGTCGCCGTGTTCACGCTCGGCGCGGTGCCGGGCTGGAGGAGCACCCAGGGCGTGACGATCGCCGACCCGGCCTCGAAGGTCTACGACCTGTACCCGAGCCCGAAGTACTCGAAATGCGTCGGCTTCGAAGCGCTGTCGATTGCGCGGCCGGGCGTCGTGACGTCCTTCTACCTCACCTCCGGCGTGATCTACGGGTTCGCGCTGACGATCCCCAAGCTCGCCGTCTGCCAGTAGCCGGGAGGCCTTAGCCCACGCTGAGGTCGTGGCGTCTGCAACGAGCCATCGCGCGAGCGGCGCGACTACCCTGGGCAATCCCGATGAGGCTGACCGTCGTCGTTTCCGTCCTGCTGCTCGTTGCGGCGACCGGCGCCGGAGCCCGGACCGGCGCTCCCTCACGCAGCGTCGCGACCGTCACGGCGGAGGGTCTGCTCGCAGCCGACGTGCCCTGGTCGATGGTGCAGCAGATCGCGGGCCCGCAGTGGTGGCCGGAGCCGCCCGGCTTCGACACGGTCGTCCTCCAGGACGACCCGATGCCGCAAGCAGCCGTGACGCAGGCGTTCGCCGAGGTCGGCGGCAAGCGGCGCCTCGTCACGCGGTTGTACGCGTTCCGCAACCGCGGCGACAGCGCCCTCCACCTCAGCAACGCCACGCTCGTCGGCGACGTGATCGACCGGGACAAGCCCGCCGTCGGCGATGACCACGCCTTCTACCGCACGACGCTGCCCGACTCGAGGCCCGCGACCCGCTTCCACTTCACGCGGGGCGCCGTCGCGGTCGCGATCGAGGTCGACGCTGCATGGACGAAGGCAGACATCGAGCGGCTCGCGCGCCCGATCGACGAGCGCATCCGGGCGCTGCTCGCCGGGAAGCTGCGCCCGTCCTCGATCCCCGCGACGATGCTCGCCAAGCTGCCCCACCAGGCGCCCGGCCAGGTGCTCGGGACGGCGGTCCTGCCCGCAGAGGCATGGGCGATGAGCGTGCGGAGCGGCAACCGGCTGCAGCTGCGCAACGCGCTCGTCAGAGGCGGCAGCCCGACGCTCGCGTTTCGCCGCTATCTGCGCGCCGGCTCACACAACGAGGTGATCGAGACGACGCTGTTCTCCTTTCGCAGCGGCGCCGCCGCAACCGCGTGGTCGGCGCCGTTCAGGGCCGGCGTGGCGAAGAGCCCGAGAACCGCGCTCGACCCGGGCTCGACCGGCGGCAAGGCCGCATTCCGCCTCCAGTTCACGAACTACGAGCTCCAGTTCGTCGCCGGCAAGGTGGTCGGGGACGTCTTCTGCTGGACGCCCTATGCCGGCGAGCCGTCGAAGGAGTGCGAGGTCGCGGTCCGCACGCTCGCCGAGCGCTGGTACGCGCAGCTCGCGCGCTAGAGACGGTGGGAGCCCGAGCGGCCGACGCCCGGCTCCCACCGTCTGCTACCGCTGGTAGACGAAGCTCGGGCTCGACGCGCCGAGATACCCGGGGCCCGCCTGGTTCACGCTCATCACGATCCGCAGCGTCGAGACGCCGCCCGGCAGCATCGCGGTCGGGAACACGGCCTCCAAGCGGCCATTCAGCGTCCGCTTGCCGAGCGTGTGCCATTCGCCCTCGCTCAACTGCTGGATCTTGACCTGCCGGCCCGCGAGCCAGCGGCCCCCGCCGACGTGCGCCAGGACGCGCGCGTCGCTCACGATCCGAACCGTCACGTCCGGGTGGACGCCCACACCGAGGGCCCGGCTGGACGCGCCTGCGAATTGCGCCTTGTAGATCGTCCCGATCCGCGGCTGGAGGCTGAAGCTCCAGCGCCCGCCAGCGACTGTCGTCACCTGCGCGAGCGGCTGGAACTCCGGCTTCGCGGCCGGACGGGCGAGGATCGAGAGCTGCTGGCCGGGCTGCTTCAGCGAGACCACGCCGGAGAGCTGCACCGGGTCGCCGGCGACGAGCTCCGACGACGAGAGCGACAGCGAGACCCAGCGCGCCGGCAGCACGACGGGGGGCGCGAAGCCTCCGAGGTAACCCTGCCCAGCCTGGTTCACGCTCATCGTGGCCCGCACCGTCGCTCTCTCGAGCGGCACCACCGACCGCGGGGCGAACGCCCGCGAGGCGCCATTCAGCCGCAGCTTGGCGAGCGTCGTCCAAGAGCCAGACTCGAGCCGCTGGAGCTTCACCGAACGTCCCGCGAGCGAGCGCCCGGCGGCCACGTCGACCCAGAGGCCCCCGTTGTCGAGCAGGACCAGCGAGAGCGCCGGCCGGACGGCGACGGACAGCGTGCGGCTTTCGCGCCCGCCCAGGCGGGCCTGGTATGCCGTCGCGATCGAGGGCTTCAGCTCGACCGCCCAGCGCCCGTCGGCATCGGTCGTCACGGTGGCGACCCGGGCGAACCCGGACTTCGTGAACGGCCGCGAGAAGACGGAGACCGGGACGCCGGCTTGGTGGTCGGAGACGCGTCCCGCGAACGTCAGCGCGTTCCCGTACCTGACCTGGAACGCCGAGGCCGAGAGCGACGTCACCGGAGCCTGCGCCGCCTGCGCCGTCGGCAGCACCAGCACCGCCGCGGTCACCGCGACGAGGGAAACGAGCCTGAGCATGCGTCCAACCTCCAGGTTTCTCGAGGGCAACTTGCGGGATCCTAGAGCCGCCTCGCAGATTACCCCTCGTTTCCTTACGAAACCCAAACCGTGGGTGCGAGCTACGGGCCGAGCGCATCGACGAGGTCGCACACGACCTCCCGCGCGCCGCTCGTTCAGGTTCGAGCAAACGCCGTCCGGTCGTCGGCTATGGGTGAGGCGTGAGTGCGATCGCATCCGGGGCGTACGTCCGGCCGACGTTCGGCCCCGTGACGCCGCCGGACTTGCGCTCGGAGGATACTTCGGAACGAATGGACACCACCCTCGCCATCATCGCCGTCCTCGTGCTCGTCGCGAGCGCTGTCCTGGTCGGGTACCTGTTCTTCTGGGCCGCGGTCAAGGACGGCGAGCACGACGACGCAACCCAGCGGCGCCTCCGTCTCCGCCGCCGCACCCGCCTCGGCCCGGACTAGCGCATCCTCCTTTCGGCCCGGACGGCGCCGGCCTCGACCGGCCGACCATCCGGGCGAGCTCCGGGTACCGTCCGGGTCGTGACCGCGCGGTTCCTGATCGAGTTGCCCGCCGACGACGCCGAGCGGGCGCGGCAGTTCTGGGAGGAGTTGCTCGGTGCGCGGCTCGAGCCGCGCGCGCCGGAGGAGGGCCGCGGCTGGCAGGCAGAGCACGGCGGCGTCACGGTAGGCGTGCACGAACGCGGCACCGGCCCCGGCGACCGCTTCGCCCTTCCATACTTCGCCGTGCCGGACGTGGCGGCTGCACTCGAGCACGTGGTTGCGCTCGGCGGCGAGGTCGTCCATCCGGGCGAGCGCTGGGCGATCTGCCGCGACTCCGAGGGCACGCCGTTCGGGCTCGCCGGGCCCGCTCCCTCCTGATCGACGGACCCGGACGACGGGCGTAGGCTTCGGAACGTGTACTCGTGGCCGCTGGAGCCGTTCGACGTGGCGCACCCCGTGCGCGGCTACTTCAACGACCCGCGCATCTCGGGCTCGTCGCGCGCGTTCCACTTCGGGATCGACATCTCGGCGCCGAACGACACCCCGGTGCACGCGGTGCGCGCCGGCGTCGTGCACCTCGAGAGCCCGCGCTCGCTCGCGGTCTCCGACGGCGACGTCGACTTCGCGTACTGGCACATCGTCCCGGTCGTCACCCACCGCCAACGGGTCGCCAAGCACCAGTTGCTCGGCCACATCCAGGCGCCGTGGCTGCACGTGCACTTCGCAGAGCACCGCGCCGGCGTCTACCTCGACCCGCTGCGCAAGGGCGCGCTGACGCCGTGGGAAGACACGACCTCGCCGCAGGTGACGAAGATCGTGCTCTCCCGCAACGGTCGCGCGCTTTCGCCCGACGCCGTCTCGGGACCGGTGGACGTGATCGCCGAGGCACAGCAACTCCCGCCGCTCGAGGTGGCGGAGCCGTGGCACGACCTACCGGTGACGCCCGCGCGGGTGCGCTGGCGCGTCCGCCGCGGCGGCCTCACCGTGCGGCCGTGGCACACGCCGATCGACCTGACGAAGCGCCTGCTGCCGAAGGAGGACTTCCACCGGATCTACGCTCCGGGCACCCGGCAGAACCGTCCCGACAAGCCCGGCCTCTACCGCCTCTTCGTCGCCCACACCTGGAGCACGACGCTGTTCCCCGACGGCAACTACGTCCTGGAGGTCCAGGCCTCCGACGTGCGCGGCAACAAGGGCGGCCGGAGGCTGCCCTTCACGATCGCCAACGACGTCTAGGAACGCTCGACCCGCGTGACGCGCGAGGGTCAGCCGACGCGCACGGTCGGTCACACCCGGGTGCGCAGCGCGAGCACGTTCGCGACGAACACCTTCGTCTCGGGGTAGAGCCCATCGTCGCGGACCGCCTGGGAGCCCTGATACCACGCCCCGAGGGCGAGCCGCTCGTCGCCGCCGAACTCGCGCAGGAGTTGTCGAAGGAGCGCGACGCCGACCTCGATGTTGCCGTCGGCGGTGCGCGCGACCTGCTCGCCGAGCACGACGTCCTCGACGTAGTTCCAGGCCGACGGGATGATCTGCATCACCCCCCAGGCGCCCGCGTCGGAGGTGACATTCGTCTGGTAGCCCGACTCCATCCAGGCGAGCGCACGGGCGAGCGCCGGGTCGACGCCGAGGCGGCCGGCCCAGGTGTCGACGAGGGCGCGCACGGCGCTCGGCGCAGTGCCGGTCGCCGCGGCCGGCGGCTTCTCGGCGAGCCGCGGCAGGCGGAGCTTCGTGCCGATCAGAAGCACGCCGTTCGGGTCGATCCGGTTCGCGTGCGCGAGCGCGGGCATCGTGGTCCCGAGCCGGCCGGCGATCGCGGTGAGGGTGTCGCCGGGGCGCACGACGTAGGCGACAGGGGTCGTCGCGCGGAGTCGTGCCGGCACCGGGGCGCCGGTGCCGAGCCGGGCGAGCGTCTGCGGGCCCGCCACTCCGTCGGCCGGGATCCCGTGCGCGCGCTGATAGCGACGGAGCGCAGTCGCGGTCTCGGCGCCGAAGTAGCCGTCGAGCGGCCAGCGGTAGAGGCCGGAGCGGGCAAGCGCGTACTGGAGCACGGACACGTCCCAGCCGAACGCACCCGTGGCGAGAACAGGCCGCGCCCGCAGCGGCCGCCCGAGCGGGCCGAGCGCGATCCGGGTTCGCCGGCCCGCGATGCCGTCCACCGGCAGCCCGGCCTGCCGCTGGAAGGCGCGAACCGCCGTGCGCGTTCCCGGCCCGGCGATCGCGTCGATCGGGCCGTCGTACAGGCCCCATGCGCGAAGCGCGACCTGGAGCCCTGCCGCCTGACCTGCCGCCCGCAGACCGGCCGCTCCGGCCGGCGGGACGAGGGCGAGGGCAACCACGGCCGCGATGGTTGCGGCGAGAGCCTTCGTCATCGGACCGGGCAGATTCTCCGCCCGGCCGCGGTCTCCTCCCGACGCGTGTCAGGGCACGAGTTGCTTCAGCGCCGCGAGTTCGGCCTTCCAGTCGGCCTGCGCCTGTTTCAGCGCGGCGGCGCGGTCCTTCGCCCGCGCGTCCTCGTCGGCGATCGCCTGCTCGGCCGCCTTGACGTCGAGCCCGAGCGCCTTGTCCTTGCGCCCGGCGGCGTCGACCTCCTTCGCGGCGAGTGACTTGGCAAGCGCCTTGCGCTCGGCCGTGGCCTCCTTCGCGCTCGCCGCGGCGGCTGCTGCGAGCTCGTCGAGCGCGGCCGCGCCGGCGTTCGTCAAGCCCTCGATCGCGCTCCTCGTCGTGTCGTCCAGCGACACGTCACCGCGCACTTCCACGTGCGGCACGTCCTCGGGGATCGTGAGGATCGTGCCCGGCTCGAGCTTGTCCAGATCGACTCGAGGGTTCGCGGCTCTGATCGCCGCGGTGATCTCGCTCACCGCCGCGGTCGAGACGCGTCCGGTGACGAGGCGCGGCTTGAGCGCGGCGAAGTTCTTCTCGGTACCGACGACGATCACGGGCATGGCTGGCCTCCCAATGGAACGGTCACGACACGGTCGGGTTGAGCGGTTTCCACGGCGCGGGCAGTCCGGCCCCCGGGCCGGACAGGTGCGTGCCACCCGCCGCGAGGTTCCCGAGCGCGGCGAAGCGGTTCTCGGGCACCTGGAGGACGATCATCGACTTCCCGCCGCGCACGCGGTTCGACGAGGCGGTGAGCGCCGACGCCTGGAGCAGGATGCCGGCGAGCTGCTGGCCCTCCTGATGGCGGCACTGGTTGCCCTCGGCGACGATCTCGCCGCTGACGCGCACGAGGCAGGTCGGCAGCGAGCCGCCGCCGGTGAGCGTGTTCGCGCCCACGCCCGCGTGGTCGCCACGGGCGACGGCCGCGAAGGCCCACGCGCCGGTGAACACGACCGCCGCGCCGCCCGTCGTCGGAACGGCCGCCTTGCCGGCGCCCAGCCGCACGAGCTCGAGCCCTGCGGACTGGACGAGCAGTGCGTACCAGCCGCCCTGATCGGGCGCGGGCGGGTCGGCGGCGAACCGCGACGAGTTGTCCTGCACCGAGGCGGCGTCGAACGGACCGATCACACCGATCCCGATCGCGACCCCGAGGAAGCCGCCGGGCGGCCCGACCGTGTCGACGACGTTGCCGCTCACGCGGGCGTCGTCGACGGCGAGGAGGACGATCCCGCCGCGGACGCGGGCGCCCGGCGAGGAGAGGCCCACGCGCGCGACGGTGTTGCCGACGACCCCGGCGGAAGCGGCGCGCGTCAGCACGATGCCGAAGACGGCGTCGGCATCCTCCCGCGCGCGGTCGACGTCGAAGACCTGGTTGTTGTCGACGGCGACCCGCTCGGCCACGCCGTGGCCCTCGATCGCGATCCCCTCCCCCACGTTCGCGACCACGTTCTCCTTCACCAGCCACGAGCGCACGGCGGTGCGGAGCGCGATCCCGGTGCCGGTACGGTCGTGCACGCGGTTGCCGGTGATCCGGACGTGGCCGGCCGCCGCCTGGAAGCTCCCCGCGGCGACCACGATCCCGTCCGCGCCCGGCGAGTCGCCGAGCCGGTCGACCGCGTTCGAGTCGACGGTCGCGTCAGCGCCGACGACGATCCCGGCACCGCTCGTCGCGACCTTGTTCGAGACGACGTCGAGGGTGCCGCCCGGCGCGACAGCGCCGGTCGCGACGATCGCGCCCTCCTCGCCGGCGAGCACCTCGTTGCGCGCCACGCGACAGGCGTAGAGGTAGGCCGAGAGGCCGCCGAGGTCGATGCCCCGGTCGAGTCCCACGACCACGTTGTCCTCGACGCGCAGGCCCGCGGCGAACAGGCCGATCTTGTCTCCCGTGCCCGCGTCGATCCCGGTACGGCCAACGATGACGTTGCGGCGCAGCGCGACGATCAGGCCGAGGCCGGAGAGCTCGATCCCCGAGCCGCCGCCCTCGCTCGAGCCGTACGAGAGCACGACGACGTCCTGCACGGTCGTGTCGATCACGCTCCGCAGCCGCACGGCCGCCGGCGCCGCGACGCCGCTCACGATCGCGAGGCTCTCGACGGTGATCGCGAACGACCGCGTCACCGTGAGCGCGGTGCCGCGCGCGACCAGGATCGTCGCCGGGCCCTGCCCCTTGATGCGCACCGAGCGCCCGGCCGTCACCTCGACGCCCGGCCCGATGTCGTAGACGCCGGCCGCGAGGCAGACCGTGCCGCCGGTCGCCTTCACCTGGTCGATCGCGTTCTGGATCGTGAGCGTGCCGGTCGAGTGCGACTGCGGCGTGACGCAGACCGTGCAGTCGCAGCCGTGGTCGTCGCCGCCGCCGAGCGGCGGCCAGAGGCGGCGGCAGTCGGTCTGGGAGCCCGGGAAGGTGACGAAGCCCAGGCGCGCGTAATGGTGGTGCACGCCAAGCGGCGGCGCCTCGTCGAGCAGCTCGATCGAGGTGTCGGCCGTGCGCGCCGCGAAGATCCAGTGGTCGCCGGCGCGGAACTTGCCGCTGCCGCCGGACGCGATCGAGAACGCGACCACGACGCCGTGCTCGAGCACGACCTGGGTCGAGCTGCTCGCCGGCACCGTGATCAGGCCGGTCGAGCCGGGCGCGTCGAGGTCGACGAGCTGCGTGCCCGCGCCGCTCGAGACGACGCCCGCCTGGTCCCAGCGCCGCACGCGCAGGTGCCGCACCGCCGCGTCGGCCGCGTTCGCGGGCCGCAGGTCGACCGGGATCGCGCCGGTGAAGGTGATCGTACGTGCGGCGTCGTCGACCGTCACCTTGCGCAGCTCACCGGGCTTCTGCCCCAGCTCGTAGTGGTCGTCGAGGATCTCGACCCAGTCGCCGGTCGAGACGCGCAGCACGTCGTCCTTGCCGACCGACGCGAGCCGGAGCACGGTGGTCGAGACCATCTCCACGACGGGGATCGCGACCGAGCCGTTGTCGCGCGACCACTTGAACGTGGCAGTGCCGGGAGCGCCTCCGGCGTGGACCTCGACGCGGTAGGTCTGGTTCTCGAGCCCGCGGTAGCCGCCGCTCGGCGGCAGCTCGCACGGGTCGTCGGTCGCGGCGACCTCGATCGTGTCGGTCGTGAGCCGTCCCGCCGACGGCCGGATCACGTCGAGCCAGCCCGGTAGGTCCTTGTCGTCCGAGGCGCAGGTCGCGTTGCCGGTGTTCGGCAGCAGACGCACCTGCCATGCGGTCTGCGCGCGGGCCGTCGTGTCGACGCCGACCGCGACCTCGACCAGCTCGGGCTCCTCGAGGTGCGTGACCTCGCGCTCCCACACGTCGAGGTAGGCGAGGTGCGGCCCGCCCGACGGCAGCGCAGCCGGCGTCTTCCAGTACGGCTGCTTGTCATAGGGCATGTCGACCGTCCCGGTGCGCTCCGAGAGCAGCGGGTCGAAGCCCCACGGAGAGAGGCCGTGGTTCTCGGCGAGCAAGCCGTCGACGTACATCCGCCCGCGGCCGATCGTGAGCTTCCCGCCCGAGGCGGTGACCCGGAACGCGTCGGGCGTCTGCCGCGGCACCCACGAGACACCCGCGTGGTCGGGGTCGGGGCCGAACGACGTCAGGTCGCACGTCTCCGCGCGGAGGCGCCGGTCGAGCAGCGCGACGTACTCGTTGAAGTCCTCGTCGAGCAGCAGCCTGCCCTGCTGGAGGACGACGCCCGCGTAGTCGCGCAGCGGGTCGAATCTCACGCGGCTGAGGTCGGCACCCATCACTCTCTCCCTTCGCGATCGCTCATGTGGCGTAGAAGAACCCGGCCTCCAGCCCGTAGCGGAGGTACTCGTCCAGTCGAATCCGCAGGTTGGTCTCGCGCTGCGGCGCCTGCAGCTCGTGCGTGGCACCCAGCTCGCTCTCGTCGCTCGCGCCGGTGCGGATCGCGGCGTGCGTCGAGCGGCGCAGCTGCATGTACCCGGGGTCGCCGTAGCGGAGCGAGGTGTGGAACGGCCGTTGCGCGGGGTCGGCGCCGGCGCAGTGGAACCGGCGCGGCGTCCGCGAGCCCGGCGGCACGAACGAGAAGCGGATGCAGCCGACCTGCCGCCGCTCGGCCCACACGGGCGCGGGCCACGGGTCGGCGGCGGCGCTGCGCGCCGCGAGCAGCAGCGAGTTCGAGACGTCGAGGATCTGCGCGTGCAC
Organism: uncultured Actinomycetota bacterium; assembly: GCA_963797465.1. Taxonomy (GTDB): domain Bacteria; phylum Actinomycetota; class Thermoleophilia; order Gaiellales; family Gaiellaceae; genus PALSA-600. Next base: position 1,147,711 of record CAWCPD010000001.1, read on the forward strand.
CTTGCCGAGCACGGTGCAGGCCTCCAGCGTCAGGTGGCCGCCCGGCGCGAGGCCGTCGCCGGTCTGGCGATCAGCTGCGTTGCTCACGGTGAGGAGCGCGCCGCCGCCCGCGGGTGCCCGTCCGCAGAAGGCGATCTCGTCGTCGGCGGTCGCGTCGAGCACCGAGTCGTTCGCGGTCACCTCGGCGCCCTCGACGGCGACGACCGGGCCGACCACGCAGTGGTCGAGCGTCACCTTCGCGAACGGATGGAGGACGATCAGCGACGCGCGGCCGGTCGAGTGCGGCCCGCCGTCGGAGTCGCGCGTGATCCCGGGGACGAGCGTGCAGTGGCGCAGGACGAGCGTGCGCGGCCGGGCGTCGGCGGCCTCCTCGAGCACGAGCGGCGCGCCGGCGAGCAGCAGCCCGTCGAGGACGACCGTTGTGTCGGGATCCATCGCGAGCCGGAGCTGGTCGCCGCGCTCGAGCAGCGGGCGAACGCGGTTCGCGGCGCGGAGCGTCACCTCGCGGTCGCCCGGGCCGGCGGCGGGCGTGGTCGCGGCGATGGTGGCGGGCGCGGCGTACCGGCGGCTGTCGAGGATCTGCACCGCGCCGCCGGCGGCCACCGTCGCGAGCGGCGGCGCGAGCGGATCGCCGCCGGAGACGGTGAGCAGCGTCTCGACCGGCCTCAGCGAGGCGGCGCGGTCGTAGCCGCCTCCGCCCGCGGCGAGCGCCGAACCGTAGTGGAAGCTTGCGAGCCTCGTCTCGCCCGCGGCGGGCGCGGCGGGGAAGGCGACGCGGCCGAGCACCGGGTCGATCGCGACGTGGGTGTCGGCCGGCTGCGGCTCGTGCGCCCACGAGCCGGGCGCGGCCGGATCTTCGGAGAGGTCGCAGACGTGGACGTCGCCCGACACCGTCGCACCCGTGCCGGCGGCGGTCTCGGTCTCGAGCAGCAGCGACCCGGCCGCGCCGTAGAGGTCGGCCAGATGCGCCCCGAGGAAGCGACGCTGCAGCGGCAGCGGCAGGTCGAGCGGGCCCGCGAGGTGCGTGATCTCCTGCTCGGTCCGGCGCGCAGCGAAGAGCGGCTTGTCGGTTCCGAGCGGATCGAAGCGGTAACGCCGCCCCGAGACGTCGGTCTCGACGAGGGGCGAGCGGACGAGGCGAAGCGCCTGCACGCGCCAGAGGAAGATGCCGACGTTGCGGATGTTGTAACGGCCGGAGCGCGAGCCGATCCGCCGCATCTCGGCGGTGTGCGCGAGGCCGTCGAAGGCGCCCGCCTGGAAGCGGCCGGCGAGCTCGAGCCGCGCCGCGCCGCGCAGGTCGGCGGTCGCGGCGGCCTGCGGGCGGACGTGGTTCATGTACTGCGTCGCGCAGAGCAGCTCGAAGAACTCGACCGCGCGGGCGGGCCAGCCGGTGACGTCGGCCGCGAGCTGCTCGAGGACGGACACGGTGCCCTTGCGCCGCCGGTAGCGGATCGTGTTCGCAACCTCGGCCCGCGGCGACGCGACGGCGGGCACCACGCCGTGCAGCGTCCGGTAGCCGACGAGGTCGCCGATGTAGGGCGCGACCCAGTCGGCGCAGGTTTCCACGAACTGGTCGTCGTAGGCCTGCTCGAGGCTCTCCGCGAGCACGTTGACCTGGTCGGTGAGCACGTCGAGCAGCTCACGCAGCGTGCCGCCCTGCTCCTCGTCGCGCGCGCGGAAGACGGCCGGCAGCAGCCGGTAGAGCTCCTCGGTCGTGTAGAGCCTGGTCGGGCTCATTGAACGTGGGGGGACCCGTGGTTCCCCCACGAGCCCCCTCCTTTCTGCTCGAGGCGAACCACTGTCGAGGTGATACGCACGTTCGCGGGGAACGGCCGTCGCTGGAGCGGAGTCGTGGGCAGAGCCCACACCTCCGTCACGGAGCCCGACGTACGACAGGCCATCGACCTCATGTGATCGTTCCCAGCCAGTCGAGCGGAGCCGGGTCGAGGACGAGGACGCCCGCCGGGATCGCGGTGCCCGTCGGGCCGACGGCCGCCTGCTGGGCGAGTAGCCGATCGACGACACCGGGCGTGGAGCCCACGTACAACCGGTCGACGTCGACCGCAAGCACGCCTCCGACCGAGTGCGCGACGGACATCACCTCGGAGCGGTACGCCGGCTCGCCGAAGCCGCGCGTGGCGAAGGCATACGAACCGCGGAGCGCCGAGTCGACCGCGGCCAGGACGGCGTCCGTCTCGTACGCCGGATCGACTGCGACGTTGAGCGCGAGGCGGAACGTCTTCGTCGTTCCCGCGAGTACGAGCACCTCGACGCGCGGATCGCCGTGCGTGCGCAGCGACGCCGCGAGGTCGTCGAGCCGGTCGCCGCCCTCGAACGCGACGCAGACGACGACCGTGCGGCCGCCGCGCAGCGCGAGCACCGCGGCCTGCGCCTTGACGACGCCGCTGAACGCGAGCGCGTAGTCCTCGTAGTCGAGCAGCGAGACGGCGCGCCCGAGCGTCCGCACGCCGAGCGGGATCGACGCGCGTGCCGACTCCTCCGATTCCGGATCGACGCCGCCGCTCGCCGCCGCCGGGTTCGAGACACCCTTGGCGCCGAGCGGCCGGTCGAGCAGCTGCGCGAGCGCGCCCGCCCGGACGTTGCCGGCTGCGCCGAGCCCCTTGCGATAGGTCGCGCGGACGTTGTTCGAGCCGGTCGGCAGCCGCGCGCCGTGGACGCCGTCGCCGAACTGCACGTACGCCTTCCCCGACTCGTCGGTGCGCAGCGCGTACGCACGGTCGCCCGCCGCGGCCCCGTACAGGGTCGGCGCCTCGCTCCACGCCACCTCGTTGACCCGCACCGTGAGCGCGGCCGCGGCGCCCGACGGGTCAGCGCTCGACTGCAGGTGGGTGAGCGGATCATGCGCGAGCGTGAATCGCTGGAACGCCGCGCTCGCGCGGCCGGACCCGAGCAGCTGCTGCACGGTCTCGCCGTGCGTCGCCGCGGCGACGTTGCCGTGGACGACGACCGACCCGCGCTCGAACGCCGTCGAGAGGTCATCCTCGAGCACGAGCCGCCAGCCGCCGGCGAGCGCCTGCACCTCCTCGACGACGACCGGCTCGGCGTGCTCCTCGCCGGCCGTCGTCGTCCCGCGCACGACCAGCCGCCGACCGGGCACCATCCCCGAGACGTCCGCGTCCACGTCGACCCAGCCACCCTCGACGTCGGAGTCGTCCGGGACCTCTGCGAGCGCGAGCGGCTCGCTGACCGCGAACACCGTCGTCGACCGCACCTCGCCCTCGAAGAACGAGAAGTTCTCGCCGCCCTTCAGCTTCAGCCGCGTCACCTTCCCCGAGATTGCGAACTCGGCGCGTGAGAGCTCGGAGACGGTGTCCACCTGCCAGAGCTCGCGGTAGCTCGGCTTCGAGAGCACGACCCACGAGTCGACCACGATGTCCGGGTGCGAGCCGTCGAGATCGACGACCGTGCCCGAGACGTCGGCCAGGTCGAAGCCGGGCCACTGGCCGGTGTCGGTCGCGCCGCCGAGGTAGTCCTTGCGGAAGTCTCCGGACATCGCCAGCCACGACGGCGCGTTGTGCCCGAAGACGCTGACCCGCTTCCGGAACACGTAGGGCTGCGGCACGGCGGCCGGATCGATGTGCGGGCTGACCGAGCCGAGACCCTTGGCCCAGTCGGCGCGCGTTCGGTCGTGGTCGGCGTCAGCCGTGACGGCGGTCAGCGTCCGTACGTCCCAGCGCTCGCCGAGCACGTCCGCGCCGGCGAGCAGGAGCGGGTCGCCCGGCTTGAGGTTGAGCCCGGCACCCTGGAGGTAGGCGTGCTTGTCCGCGAACGCAGGCACGATCGCGAGCGTCTGCGAGGCCGGGATCGCGTTCCACTCGGGGCGCGCCTCGATCGCCTCCACCGTCTCGAACGTCTGCGGCTGCTCGCCCGGACCGGGGATGCTCTGCACCCGCAACTCGGGCTCGATCGAGACCGCGGCCGGCGTGACCGGCGGCGCCGAGCCCGGGTCGGCCGAGGCCGCGGCCGGCACGGCCGGAGGCGGCTCGAGCGCGAAGGCGAGGTACGTCTCGGCGGCCACACCGGGCCGCAGGCGGTAGCCGATCAGCCTCCCGAGCTCCTGCAGCGAGATCCGCTCGCGCGCGGTGCGCAGGTACGACTCCTGCGCGAGGCGCTCGGTGTAGAAGGAGAGCACGTCGGCGGCGACCGCCCAGGCGTCGAGCAGCGCGATCGAGAAGTCGTCGGGGTCGCGTGTGCCGAGGTCGGCGAGACGCGGCCGGTCGACGTCGGTGAGGCCGGCGATCATCGAGGCGAGGAAGTCGGCGTGCGTGCCGGCGCGATAGGCGATCGCCGAGAGTCCGGGGCGGTTCCGCACCTGAAGCGGGGTGCGCTCGGTCACACCCGCACAGCAGCCGCAGGAGCAGCCGTCGCTCACTTGCCACCTCCCGCCGTGAGGACGAGCACGCCGTGCTCGGGGAAGCTCGGGTCGTCGTCGAGCCGCGCGATCTCCAGTCGGCCCATCGGCAGGACGCCGGTGTCGAGCGCGCTCGACGCGTCGTCGCGCTGGCGCTGGAAGGTCTTCGGGATCACCGACTCGACGCCGGGTACGGCCTGGGCGGCGGCGACGATCGCCGAGAGGTAGACGGGTTGGCCGAAGGTGAAGCGATCCGGATGGAAGAGGCCGAGCGTGCCGTCGGCGCGGACGCCGCTCGAGAGTACGTCGAGCGCGGCCGCAAGGACGTGAGCTCGGAAATATTCAGCCTCGATGCAGACGTGGAGCGCTATTTCGAGCGGCACGAACTGCGGCCCGTCCACCTCGAGGTCGTAGCCGGCCATCCGGAGCGGTTCCAGGTGGCGGCGCAGGCCGGATTCGAACGTCTCCTCGACCGCGAGACCGCCGGCCCGGTCGGCGGTGACGAAGACGGTGTGCCACGAGCCGGTCCAGCGGAAGGTCGCGGCCGCGCGCTGCACCTCGGGGTCGCGCTCGCTCACGCGTGCGTAGTCGTCGGGCGTGACCGCACGCTGCTGCACGAGGTAGGCCTCGGGCGCGTCGCGGCGGACCGCGTCGGCCGGCTCCGGGTCGGCGCCGCCCACCGCAGGCAGCGGGTTCGCGGCGCCCGCAACCGCACCCTGGAGCGTCGCCACGTGCGCGATCGCGCCGCGGCCGACGTTGCCGGCGACGCCGTTGCCGATGCGGTAGGTGGCTTCGAACGACGTGCCGACCTCGGGCCGGCGGCCGTGCACGCCGTCTCCGAAGCGCAGCGTCGCCTCGCCGTCCGACTCCACCTCGACCACGAACTCGGCCGCGTCGCCGTCACTCGCGAGCAGGTCCTGCTGCGGCGACCACGGCTCGGTCGCGCCGAGCAGCGTTCCCTCGAGCGCCACCGCCGGTCGCGCCGAGCGTGGGTCCGCCGCCAGCGTCGCAAGCGCGGCCAGCGGGCGGGCGGACACGGTCAGCACGCCCGCGTCGAGACGAAGCACGGCGACCGTGCCGCCGTCGGAGACCGACCAGGCGCCGTCGCCGCCACGCACGACCACGGGGCCGGCGCGGAACGAGAAGCCGCGCTCCTCGAGCCAGTCGTGCACGAGCGTCGTGAAGGCCAGCACACCGAGGTCGGCGACGAGCGCGGGTGTCGCCGGCCCTTGCGCAGACACGCTCGACGGCGGCGGCAGCGCCTGGGTCACGGGCGCCCCGGCGAGCGTCGGCCGGAAGCGCACCGGCACCTTCCTCGGCGGTTCCTGCTCGCAGGGGTCGCAGCCCTGCGGCGCGACCACCGCCAGCATCGCGTCGGGCGCCTCGCCGAGCGCCTCGCCGGCGATCGTGCGGCCGTGGTCGGCGAGCACGACGTTGCCCCACGCCTCGCCGACCACCAGGCCCGGCCGCTCCTCCACCGAGACGCAGAGCGGAAGCCGAAGCGCGTCCGCCTTGTCCCACGCGAGCTCTGTGACCGCGACTGCCGCGTTCGTGGGCGGGTCGGCGAAGAGCCCGCCCGAGGGATCGACGGAGGCGTAGACGTGCGTCAGGCGGACAGCGGCGCGCTTGGCCGGATCGGCGTCGTCGGGGTTGCCGGTCTGAGGGCCGGCGACCTCCGCGAGCACGAGCACGTCGCCCGCCTTCAGCTCGGGATGGTCTCCGACGAGCGTGGCCGAGGTTGCGCCGCGCGGCAGGCAGCAACCGGCGTCGCCCCACGTCCAGAAGTCGAAACGCTCGTGCGAGGCGTAGAGCAGCGCGGGCTCGACCGTCTCGAACGTCTCGGCACCGGCAGCGAGCGCGGCGCGGTACTCGGGGCCCCCGGGCTCGATCACGGCCGGAACGTCCGGGACACGCGTGAGGAGCTGCGTGCTGCGCTCGAGCGCCACCGCCTCGCTGTTCGCGAAGACGCGCACCCAGGCGCGGGCGTTCGAGCCCTCGTGGACGAGGTAGTCGACGAGCCGCGCGTGCCGCCGAAGCGACGTCCGCCGCCGCGCCGTCGCGAGGTAGGCCTCGGTCGCGACCGCATCCTGCCGGTACGAGAGCTCGTCGGCGACGTAGGCCAGCGCCTCGACGAGCGCGATCCCCGGGTCGGCCGGCGTCCGCTCGGTCCACTCCGGCGCGAGCAGGCTGAGCCGGTCGAGCATCAGCGCACGGAACGAGGAGAAGTCCTTCGCCAGGTAGTCGATCGACGGCGCGTCCGTCTGCTCGGGCGGGCAGTTGCAGTCGGGCTTGCAGTCGAAGTCGGATGGGCACTCGACCTTGAACGAGAACTCGACCGAAGCGAGCAGCGGGTCGAAGCCGGCCGGCGGCGTGCCGTCCCCAAGGCCCGCGACGAGGCCCAGGACGTAGCGGGAGAAGTCGCCGCGCGAGGCGGTGCGGACGAGCAGCACGGTCGCCGGGTCCTCGAGGCCCGCGACGAGCGCCGGGGCCTCGCCGGCCGGAAGTGCCGTCGCCGGCGCGATCCACTCGACCTCGACGGTCGCGATCCGCTCACCGCCGGCGATCGTGACGTTCCCCTTCGTCAGCGCGGGCGCCGGCTCGAGCAGCCGCACGAAGAGCGTGCGCTGCCGCAGCGCCTGGGTCGGCGCATCGGAGTCGGAGACCTCCACGTACTCGATCCCGTTGAGGACGCCGGCCTCCTTGACCGCCAGCAAGCGGCGCTCGTCGCAGCACGCGTACTTCATGCGCCGCTCCGCGAGAACGAGGCCGTCGCCCGCTCCTGCGTGCGGAGCGCGACGTACGAGACGGCGACCGAGAACGTGCCCTCGTCCTGCGAGACGTCGACCGACTCGACGGAGATCAGGTGCCCGAGCTCGTGCTGGAGCGCGCCCTGGACGAGGTGCTGCGTCGTGGCGACGAGCTCCGGCCCACCCGGCTCGAAGACGAGCCCGAGCAGGCCGCTGCCGAAGTCGGGCCGCATCACACGCTCGCCCGGCGCGGTGAAGAGCACCTGCTCGATCAGGTCGCGGAGGTGGTCGTCCGCGCCGGTGCCGGCGGTCCGCCCGCGCCCGTCGACGTGGTAGGGAAAGTCGACGTTCACGGTCATGTCACGAGCACCCGCGGCTGCGCGGAGGCCGGCAGCATCGGCGTTCCGGTGGGGATGCAGGTCGAGGCGCCGGTCATGAGGGCGACGGGCACGCCGCCGGCGAGGACGCGGACGGCGCCGACGAGCCACTGGCCGGTCACGCACGGCGGCGCCGAGGTTCCGCTGAGCGCGCAGCCCGTGATCGCGTAGGGCGAGGCGATCGTCACGGCCGGCTGCCCGGAGAGAAGCACGCGCGGAAACGGCGAGACCGGCTGCGCGGGTCCCGCGTGCCCGCAGGTGATCACGGCGCCGAGATGGAGTGCGGGCGCGGGCATCGGCTACACCACCGTCAGCGCGCCGGCGTTGATGTCGACAGTCGGCCCGATCATCGAGATCACCGCGCCCTTGCCGTTCGAGATCATGATCCCGACGTCGCTGACGGAGATCATCGCGCCGGTGGTCGTCTGGATCATGATCCCGCCGGTCGGGCCGGGCACGTCCGAGACGACGATCCCGTTCTTCAGCGTCGTCTGGATGGTGAAGCCGTTGATCGCCGGCGGCACGGCATGTGAGAGCACCGGCAGCTCGGCCGCCGTGCCCCAGTAGCCGCCGACCCAGATCGGCCGGTCGGGGTCACCCTGCTCGAACTCGACCCAGACGCCGGACCCGATCTGCGGCACGGTGAAGACGCCGGTGTTGATCCCCGCCCCGGGCAGGCACGGCATGGCCCATGAGGTCGGAGCGACGCCGGAGACGTCCGGCGCGATCACCTGGATCCGGCCGATCTGCATCGGGTCGACGTTGTTCACCACGGTCGCCCGGTACTTGCCGTAGTAGCGGTGCAGTGCCTGCGTCTCGGTCACGCGCACCCGCCCCTTTCGGCCGTGTCCGGGGACAGGCCCTGGACATGTCCCCGCACGGCGCCCCGGCCGCTGGCGCGCAGCCCGCAAACCGTGGCTGCAACAGGGATTGGCGAGGGGGGGCGCCTCCTCCGGCCACGGCCGCTCGAGCCACGGCCGGGGCCTGTCCCCGGACGTGTCTGAAACAGCCGGGTCACGCGGGCACCGTCTGCAGCGTCGAGAGCAAGCCGTTCCGCGCCAGCGCAAAGCTCTGCGTGAACTCGCCGCGCTTCAGCGTCGAGGTGACCGACGTCACGTAGTGCAGCCCGTCGAACGCCTCGCCCGCGCCGCGCACACCCACGAGGACGCGCGACCGCAGCACGTTCCCGTACCGCACAACGTCGAGCGAGCCCGTGCCGAAGACCGCGTCGGCATGCGTGCCCGCGTAGGCGAGGCCCTTCATCGCCGCCGCAAGCGGATTCAGCTTCGCCGTGTCCTTGAGGAACGTGATCTTCGGCGGCAGCGGCGGCACCAGGCCGAGCGGCGGGTTCAGCGGCGTGATGTCCGGGATCGGGATCGGGATCGGCACCTTGCTCGCCGGCTCCTGGATGAAGATCACCGGGAGCTCCTTCTTCTCCTTGTCGAACCTGAACGACAGGCTCTTCACGTTCCCGTGCGGCCCGTCGAGCGCCACGTTGAGCGCGGGTTGCGGCGTGCCCAGCCGGAGCTCCGGTCCCCAGTAGGCCTTGCTCACGCCGGGCAGCGGGCCCGGATCGACGTAGAAGACGTAGCCGGCATCCTGTGCGAGCGCCTTGATGTACGCGTAGTCGGTTCCCTGGTGGCGCGGGATCCGGTCGATCGGGATCGGGATGTCCTCGAGCACGCTCGGGATCACGAGCGGTGCGATCCCGAACGCCGCATACTTCGAGAGCGCAGCGAGCACGCGCACCGCCGGCGACATCGCCGGGTACGGCAGCCCGTCGAGCGGGACGATGTCCATCAGCGCGGTCGAGTCCTTGCCCTTCATCGCGAACGTCGAGGTCGGGCCGCCGTCGGAGCGCACCTCCTGGTGGGTCATCACGCCGTCCATCAGCACCGTCGTCTGGCCGCGCACGGTGACTGCGATCACGACACGCAGGATCGGGATCGCGGAGCCGCCCGTGAGCAGGAAGAGCGTGTGCAGCGGCGAGCGGGTCGAGAGCCGGAAGGTGATCTCGAACCCGCTCTGCGTGTCGCCCGAGCTCGACTCGACTTTCACCTCGGAGACCGCATCGAGCACCTCGCGCGGCACCGGCACCGGCACGCCCGGGCCGATCAGGAGCTGCAGGCGCACCGGCTCAGACACTATGGCCGCCCTTCGTGAGGCGGTGAGACGGCCAGGTCGTCTTGAATCGTCTTGCGGTTTGTTCGAGTCGGAGATTGGGCCTCCGGCTCACCGCCAACGCAAGGAGGACCTGGCCGTGACCGGGACGATGACGTGGGTTGGACTTGATGTCCACGCGCGTTCGACGCAGGCAGCTGCGTTCAACGTGGTGAGTGGCGAGCTGACGCGGCGGAAGCTGCCGGGTGACGCCGAGCCGGTGGTCGGCTGGTTGAGGGGGTTGCCCCAGCCGGTGCGCGGCTGCTACGAGGCGGGCCCGACCGGGTTCGTGCTCGCACGCGCCGCCGCCAGCGCAGGAATCAAGGTCGAGGTGATCGCGCCAAGCAAGATCGCGCGTCCCAGCGGCGAGCGGATCAAGACCGACCGCCGCGACGCCGAGCTGCTCCTGCGGCTTCTGATGGCCGGCCAGCTTCGAGCGGTGCGGATCCCCTCCGAGGCTGAAGAGGCTGCACGCGAGCTGGTGCGGCTGCGCGAGCAGTTGCGCCAGGATCTCCTCCGAGCCCGACACCGCGTAACCAAGCTGTTGATGCTGCACGGACGCGTCTGGGGCCGCGCCGGCAGCACCTGGACGCAAGAACATCGCCGCTGGATCGCAGCGCAGGAGTTCGAGCAGGCCGACACCCAGCTCGTGCTCGGCGAGCTCGTCGCAACGGTCGACGGTCTGCTCACCCGCCGCGCCAGCCTCGACGAGCGCCTCGCCCGGGTCGCCCAGCGCCCGGAGCTGTGGCCGATGGTTGCCCGGCTGCGCTGCTTCCGCGGCGTCGACACGCTCACAGCGCTCGCGCTCCAGCTCGAGATCATTGACTGGGAACGCTTCCGCCCGGCCCGCCTCGCATCCTGGCTCGGCCTCGTACCCAGCCTCGAGCAGTCCGGCGAGACGACCACGCGCGGGCCGATCACCAAGACCGGCAGCCAACACGCACGCCGCCTCCTCGTCGAGGCCGCCTGGCACTACCAGCGCCCGCCCCGGATCGGCGTCACGCTGCGAAACCGCCAACAAGGCCAACCCGCCGAGGTGCTCGCGATCGCCAACCGCGCCCAACAACGGCTCTACAACACCCACCGCCGACTGCGCCAACGCGGCCGCCACCCCAACATCGCCACCATCGCCGCCGCACGCGAGCTCACCGGCTTCCTCTGGGCCGCCGCAACGCTCTAACCACCCACAAAGACCGACGGACCGACCCGCGGCACCCGGCACCAGGGCTCCGCCGGCACGCGCGACATGGCTGTGGGCAGCCACACCGGCCACGCCCAATCTCAGAACGCGCTCGCCGGCCGCGAAGCAAGCGGACTGCGGTACCCAACCCGCGAATACCAGACTGACCGCCCGGTCGCCCACACCCGCCACGCCGCTCATAGGCCCGCCGCCAGCACCGTCGACCACACCAGCCGGCGGTGCTGGACCCTGCCCCCTTGACAAACGGCGCGCCATACTAGACATCGCCCGACCCCGGCACGTCCTCGGGCAGCGTGACCCGCACCCGGACCCCGACGCGCTCCGTGAGCGTGCGCGGATCGACGACGCCGTTCGCATCCGCGAGCCGCCACCAGAGCGCCGCATCGCCGACGTGCCGCGCGGCGAGCACGTCGCGGCGGTCGCCCTCGACGACCGACACCTCGTACAGGAGCGAGAACCGCTCCGCGCGGGGGCACAGCCGGCGGCGCACGAATGGCACCGGCGGGTTCCCGTTGCCCGGGTCCCAGGCGTCGACGCCGACACCGGCGTAGCGGCTGGTCGGCGGAAACGACGTCGTCGGCACGGCGCCGGCCGCGAGCAGCTCCTGCAGCGGATCGGCCATCAGAACCCCTCCACGCCGAGCGCCGAGAGCTGGCCCGACTGGGCGCGCCCCGCGAGCCCCTCCTTCGTCCGCAGGTACGCCATGAACAGCGTGCCGCCGCGATGGCCGAAGCCGAGGTCGTCCACCGAGAGCACGCGCAGCCCGAGCGACACCTTCGCGCGGATCGGGTTCAGCGCCACGTCGAACGCCTCCTCGGTGACCGACAGGTCGGTGAGGCGCACCGGCACCACGCGCTGCTTGCTCCAGACGAAGAGCGTCAGCGGCGCCTCGAGCGGCAGCACCTCGAGGATGCCGGCGGCAGCCAGCGCGTCGTTCGCCTGCAGCGCGTCGGCGCGCGGGTGGACGAGCGACTCGAGCGCCGCGAGCTGCGGGTGGATGCCGAGCGCGACGGTGTCGGGATTCGAGTCGGGGTCGCCGAGGCCGTCGGTCGCATCGATCTCGACCTCGAGCTTGAGTGTCTCGATCGCGGCGCCTCGCAGCCGCATCGCCTGGGAGTGGTCGCCGCCCTCGCCGCCCGAGGACTGCACCTGCAGCGTCCGTGTGAGCGTGTCCGGGTTGTACTGCAGCGCGATCACGCGCAGCACGCGCGCCGTCTCGGGATCGACCTCGACGAGGCCGCCCTTGAGCAGCCGGGGCGAGAAGGGTGTCATCGACGCCGCCTCGCCGAACTCATGCCGCGTCCCCGGTGTCCGGGATCGGCAGCAACCGCTCCGGCTCGGCGTCGGGCCGCCGCTGCGCCCGGTAGAAGTCGGCGGTGGCGATCGCGAATCCCATTGCGCACAGGAGAGCGGCGTTCTCCGGGTGAACGCGGACCGCGAGCCCGCGCAGGGCGTACACCCGCTCGCCGCCGGTCACGAGCAGGCGGCCGACCGCCGTGTCGAGCGCGACCTCCGGCGGGCCGAGGTCGGGCGCGACGACCGGCTCGCCTTCCTCGTCGACCGGGTCGCGTCCCTCGAGGAGGAGTACCCGGCCGTTCTCGTGCCACACGCGCAGCCCTCCCCGGTAGGTCGCCGACTCCGCCCTGACCCAGGAGGCGGGGCGCCGCTCCTCGCCGAGGAAACCCTCCCCGATCGGCGCCTCGTCGAGCGGGAGCGCCGCGCCGACGTAGGCGACGCCGAGGTCGCCAGGCACGCCGCACCAGTCGGTCAGGTCGGCGACCGCGAAGGCACGGAGCGTGTCGAGGACGGCGGTCACGACCTGCCTCCGACAGGGCCGCGTTCGAGCGGATGGAGGAAGCGCCGCGTCATGTCTTCTTGATGTGGGCGGCGTAGAGCGGGTCCGGCGAGACGAACATCTCGGTGGTGCGGTGCTGCGCGTCCTCGTTCTCGATGGCCTCGACCTGGCGGATCGCGTCCCGCGACCACGAGCCGCTCTGCACGGCGGCGAGCCCGGGCGCCGCCGACTCCCATTCGCTCCCCGTCCAGGCGTCGATGGCATCCCGTTCGCGTCCGACCTTGAACTCGAGGTAGATCGCCCTCACGTCCGTGCCCTCCTGGACGGGCAGCGGCAGGCCGGCGTCCATGTAGTAGCGGAACAGGCCGTCGGCGCCCGCGTAGCGCGCGATGTCGCGCTGGGCGATCGGGACAAGCGGGTTCTGGAGCTCCATGCCGCCTCCCAGCGACGGCGCGGGCGGCTGATATCCGAGGCCGGACCCGAACGTCGGCTGCTCCAGGCGCGGCAGCGGCGGCAGGTCGGTGCTGAAGTCGAGCATGAGCGGATCGGCCTGGATCGTCAACCCGCCCAGCAGGCTCGGCGGACGCAGCAGCGACTGCGTCTGTTGGAGGGAGCGGAGCGCGTCGTCCCGGAGGACGCGGTTCAGGAACGTGAGCCACCAGGCGAGGCGCGAGCGGATGCCGGTCACGTCGGCCCAGTGGTCGAGCGCGGTTTGCACGTTGGCCTCGGCCGCCTTTCGCGTCAGGCCGGTCTCCGGGATGGTGCGCCATCCGAGCCGCGGGAAGGTCTGCCAGAGGTCGGGCCCGCTGACATGCGGCACCCCGGACGAGCCGCCGAAGAACGTGCCCACCGCCGTCAGGTACGCCGACCGCTGGCCGACGCGGCAGCCGCGGATGTCCACCCAGCTCGAGGCCGGGAGGCGCGCTCGCACCGCGTCGAGATTCGCCCGGAACCCGTGTGTGACTCCTCCGGTCGCGGCCGTGATCGACCGCATCACGCCGGCGTCCTGGGCCGGGATCTCGGTGGAGACGCCGATCACGCCCGTGATCGCGTCCTGCAGCGCCTGGGCCTGCGCCGCGGTGGCCGCGGTCCCGCCGCCCGGCCGCTGCACCTGCGCCCGCAGGCCGTCGAGCTCGGCGGTGAGCGCGGCCGCGAACCTCGTCTTCTGGGCCGCGGGCATGCCCGTCGCGCTCCGGACGACCACCAGGTCGACGCTCGCGTCGAGCAACTGACCGAGCGGGCCGGTCGTCGGCGCGTTCGCCGGGTCGATCCCGAACGACGCGAAGATCGCCGGATCGCCCGCCTCCGCCGTGGTGAGGATGTCCGTCCGGAACTGGCCCGTGACGAGCGGCGCCTGCAGCGTCCGCCGCAGTCCAACGACGTCGCTCTCGCCCCAGGCAAGCAGATCCTGCTCGGTGATCCCGGCCGCGCCGCCGTCGAAGAGCGGCGTGAAGATGTTGTCGAAGTTCGCGTGGCTGACGATCCGGAGCCGCGAGATCGTTCCGGTGCCGGCCGCAAGCGTGGCGAGCAGCCCCTGCAGCGAGTCGAAGCGCTGCGGCGCGAGCCCCCACGTCCGGTGGTACGCCGTTGCCTCGTTGAGGAAGCCGGCCGTGCCGGAGGTCGAGACGAACGTGAGGTCGGGGACGTTGTCCGGCTCGCCGAAGAGGTGGACGGCGCCCGAGTCGCGGCGTGCGCGCACGCGCGCTGGGCGGCCTCGCAGCGCGGAGGTGGCGGCCTCGCTCGCGTCGCGCTCGACGGCCGGCGTCCCATCCACCGCTCCGCCCTTGCCCGCCTGAGCGACGTGCGCGAGCTCGTGCGCGAGGAGCCACCGGCCGGGCGCGGTCTCCGGACGGTACTGGCCGTCGCCGAAGACGACGTCGGAACCGATGGTGTAGGCCTTCGCTCCCCGTCGCCGGGCGGAGGCGGCCGCGTCGGGACCGTCGTGGACGGACACGCTGCCGAGGTCGAGATCGAGTCGCTGCTCGAACCAGTCGCGCAGCTCCGGGTCGAGCGGCCTGCCGCCCGCCGGGACGTCGCCGACTCGAGCTTCGCCCCGCTCGCCGGACTGCTGGACGACGTGCGCGAGCTCGTGTGCGAGCAGGCGCTTGCCCTCCTGCCCGGCCGGGTCGAAGCGGCCCGTGTCGAAGGCGACCTCCTCGCCCACCGTGAAGGCCGCGGCCTCGATCCCGCGCACCGTCGCGGCGGCGCGGGCATCGTCGTGCACGCGGACGGCCGAGAAGTCGTAACCGAAGCGCGCCTCCATCGTCCGGCGCGTGGGACCGTCGAGCGGCCGGCCGGGTGAGGCGAGCGCATCGTCGACGTTCGCATGACCGGGCGGCGCGGCCGACGGGGAGGCCGGCGCCGGTTGCGCGGGCGACAGGGGCTCGTCCTTCTTCGGCGGCGGCGCCGGGATCGGGATCGTGAAGGCACTGCCGCGCTGCTGCGAGAGCCAGGCCTTCACCATCTCGTCCTCCTGCGCCTTCTCCGCGGCCTTCTCGCCCTCGGAGCGAAACATCTCGCGCTGCGCGTTGAGCCGCGCGACGTCGGCGGCGATCGGATCGGTCTTCTTGCTCTTGCCCTTGCCCTGCTCCTTGATCGTGATCGTCAACCCGATGTTCGTGGGCCTGCCGACCGGCCCCTCCCAGGTGACCTTGGCCGAGACGCCCGCGAGCTTCGACGACAGCTTCTCGAGCGGGATCTCGGGCGGCTGCACCGGCAGCTCCTTGCCGGTCGCCGCAAGCGCGGTAACGCCGCCCGCGAGCACGGCCCCGGCCGTGACGAGGCCCGCGGGCGAAGTCACTGCGTCGACGGCCGTCTTCACGAGCGGGTCGGCGAGCACCTTCTCCTTCAGCGCCTTGCCCTGCGGCGTCTCGAGCGCCGCCTCACCCGCCTTCTTCAGCGCGTCCGTCGTGTTCTTGTCGTCGGCCTCCTTCTTCTTCTCCTCGTCGGTCTTCGGCTTCGCTGCCTCGTCGCGCTGCACCGGCTCGGGCGCCGAGGCCGGGACGGCCGAGAACGAGTAGCCGGCAACGCTGCCGCCGCGCACGACCTGCTCCGCGGCCTGCTCGGCCTCGCGCTCGAAGCGGTCGTCCGGCTTCGAGACGGGCCGGGCGACGCCTTTCTCCGGCCGTGCGCCGGCGTGCGTCCGCGAGCTCATCGCGCGCCTCCCGAGACCGCGCCCCAGACCGCCTCCGCAACCGCGTCGCCGAGCCCGCCCGCCGCGGTCTCGACCGCCGGCAGGCGGCGGAGCGCCTCGGAGCGCTCGGGCAGGGCGGCGTCCGACCGCGCTGCAAGCGCCTCGAGCCGCGCCACGAGCGAGGACTGCACCGCGCGCGCCTGCTCCGGCGGCACGCCGCGCAGGATCAGCTCGTCGATCACGATCTCGACTCTCATGCGAGGCCGTCCGTCTCGGAGTCGGTGAGCGTGCGCTCGGCCTTCGCGTACTCGACCCGGGCGGCGCGAAGCACGTGCGACGGCGTGACCGCGGTGCCGTCCTCGGCCGCGGCGAAGGCGGCCGAGAGCGCGATCGAGCGGATCGAGCCGCCCGAGACCGTGAGCCGGGCGAGCCGCCCCGCGTCGATCCCGTCGAGCGGCACGGCGGGTGGGAAGGTGCGGCGCCAGATCTCGGCCCGTTCCGCGACGCCCGGGAACGGGAACTGGAGCACGAACCGCAGCCGCCGGAGGAAGGCGCGGTCGACGTTCGAGCGCAGGTTCGTGGTCAGGATCGCGAGCCCGCGGTACGACTCCATGCGCTGGAGCAGGTAGGCGACCTCGAGGTTCGCGTAGCGGTCGTGACCGTCCTTCACCTCACCGCGCTTGCCGAACAGCGCGTCGGCCTCGTCGAAGAGGAGCACCGCGCCGCTCGCCTCGGCTGCGTCGAACAGCCGGCGGAGGTTCTTCTCGGTCTCGCCGATGTACTTGCTCACGGTCGCGGCGAGGTCGATCCGGTAGAGGTCGAGCCCGAGCTCGCGCGCGAGCACCTCGGCGGCGAGCGTCTTGCCGGTCCCACTCTCACCGGTGAAGAGGGCAGTGACGCCGAGACCGCGCGAGGTTCTGTCGCCGAAGCCCCAGCGCTCGTACACCTGCGTGCGGTGCCGGACGTGGTTGACGATCTCGTGCAGCAGCTCGAGGTGGCCCGGCGGAAGCACGAGGTCGACCCAGCCGGCGTCCGGGTCGATCCGCTCGGCGAGGCCTTCGAGCCCGACCCTCGCGCGCTCGCGGCAGAGACGCCGGAGCGTCGAGGCCGCGCCGGTTCCGGGCGTGGCGGTCGCGGCCAGCTCGCGAGCGACGGCGTCGACCGCCGCCGCGCCGAGCCGGAACTGCTGCGCCACCTCCTCCACCGGTTGCGCGAGCGCACGACCGGTCGGCTCGTCGAGCGCCGCCTTCCAGAGCGCGCGGCCCTCAGCCGGCGCCGGCAGATGGACGGTGCGGTGGAGTGCGACGCGTCCCGGCGTGCGCGTGGCCGACTCGCCGGCGAGCACGACGAGCGGCGCCTCCAGATCCTCGAGCAGCGCACCGACGGCCGCGTCCACCCCACCCTCGGCGTCGATCACCGGCACGGCCTCGAGCAGGAACGCCTCGCGGTCGAGCAGGCGCGCGAGCGAGGCGAGCTCGGGCCCAGCGGGCGGGAGCGCGGCGCTGCGAACGACGAGCGCGACCCGCCCGAGCTCGCGCGCCAGGGCCTGCGCGACGCCGGCTCGCGCCTCCACGTCCTCGCCGTCCAGCCGCACGAGCACGCGTGGGCCGGCGGCGGGAACGGTGCATGCGAGCTCGCGCGCGTGCGCCTGCTGCGACGGTCCCAGCAGCGGCGCGCCGACGGCGACGCGCACGAGCCCGTCGAGGCGCCCGTCGGGCGCCTGCAGCCCGGTGAGGTAGTGGAGGACGCGCTCGTCGAGCCGGAGCGGCCGTGCGGCGAGCGTCGGTCCGGCGACCAGCTCGACGAGCCGCCAGCGGCGCAGCGGCGAGCCCGGCGCGAGCGCATCCCAGTGCGCGCCGGGCAACGCCGCGAGCGCGAGGCCGAACGTCGGCCGGGGCTCGCCGTCCTGCAGCGAGGAGACGAGTGCCGCGCTGTCGCCGTCGAGCTCGACCGCGGCCGCGAGCAGCACGAGCTGCCGCTCGAAGGGCGAGAGCCCGAGCAGCCGTGCCAGACGGTCGGCCGAGGGCTCGAACCCTGGCGCCTGCTCCGGCCCGGGCCCGTGAACCGGAGCCCCGTCGCGGTAGGCCTCGAGCAGCAAGCGCACGTGCTCCACCTCGGCTACGAGCGGCGGCTGCTCGCGCTCGGCGGCTGTCGGACCTGCGAGCACCGTCATGCTGGCACCACCACCGATTGGGAAGGATCGAAGGCCGGAGGCTCGGCGTGGCGATCGAGGAGCAGGCTCTCGACGCCGTCGACGGTGAGCCGGACCCACTGCGCGTTGGGCGGGACGGGACCGAGCTCGAACGTCAGCGTCGCGGTCTGCACCGGATGCGCGACGGCGAACGCCGTGTCGCCGCCGAGCGTGAGGCGCGCCTCCTGCGCCGCCCGCACCTCCGGCGCGACGTCGAGCGTGACCGTCACGTTCTGCGTCGTCGCGTTCCGAGTGACGGTCGTCGGCGGCAACTGCGGTTCGGGCGCAAGCAGCATCGCGGCCACGTTCGACTCGCTGGGGTCGACGTCACCGGGCCGGATCAGCGAGACCTGGACCGTGTAGACGCCTGCAGGCCAGCCCTGCACGGCAGCGGCGCCGGTCGGGAGCGCGACGTCGATCCCGGTCGCGTCGTCGCTCGCGCCGACCGCGACCTCGTTCGGGTCGTCGAGCAGCCGGTGGGCGAAGGTGACGACTGCAGCGGTGCCGTCGAGGTGATGGCCGGCGAGCCGCACCGTCTCGCCCAGGCGTGCCGCGGGCTGCTCGTCCGCGGGGACGACGCGTTCGATCGTCGGGTACGGCGGCAGCAGGCTCGGCTCGACCTTCACGCCCTCGTCGCGTCCCGTGCCGGGCACCGCCCGCCCGCGGGTGAGCACGGGCAGCGGCGTACGCGTCGGCCTGCGGGCCTCGATCAACACCACCGAGACGAGGTACGGCGCACTCGGACGGTAATGCGCCTGCATTGCCGACCAGAGCCGCGACATCTCCTCGGAGTCCATCGGCTCGGGCGTGATCGTGACCGCGTCGACCTGGTCGGCGAGGTCGGAGGCGGCAAGCGTCTGGAACGCCGGCGGCAGGATCGACGAGCCGAGCGGGCTCGGGTCGAGCGCGCGCAACATCGCTGCGCGGTCGAGCACAGGCCGCTCGTGGAGCAGGTGCATCGCGTAGCCGAGCAGGATCTCGGCCTGGAAGTCGGCGCTCCCGTACGCCGTCACGAGGTAGTGGAGGTTCAGCGCGAGCGGCGGGTTCGCCAGGCGCGAGCCGTTGCCGTCGAACGCGGGCAGCCCGACCTCGGCCCAGCCCTGGTTCCTGCTCGTGCGGTGGAGGAAGAGGTTCAGCGACGGCGGCGCGTCGGGGTCGTCGAGCTTGATCGTGTCGGGCGCGACGGCGGTCACCTGGACCGAGCCGAGCGGCGAGCCGACGTCGACGAGCCCGTTGTCGAGCAGGTTGCGGAGCACGGCGCTGACCGCACCGATCGCGAGCGGGCTGCTCATCCGCCGCCTCGGGCCTCGGCGGCAACGCGGCGCCGGGCCGGAACCTGCGAGCAACACAGCGTCACTTGGACGGAGCGGAGGCTCACGCGCCAACCCGCCTGCCGCGGAGGTAGTCGGCGAGGGACAGCTCGGGCGGCCGCTCCTCGTCGCGGGCTCGTGGCCTGGGCGTCGCCGGCCGCTGCAGGTTCGCTCGCACTTCGAGCCGCCCGATGTGGACGCGCACGGACGACGGCTCGAGGGCCGCCACCCGAGCCGTGGCAAGCTCCGTCTCGCGAGGCCGCGCCACCCGCGGAACGGCTGTCGCGACCGGCGGCGGGACCGCAACCGACGGCGCCGCGGGCACGGTCTCGGCCGGCGGCACAACGACCCGCGCGGCCTCCGCCGGCGTCGGCTCGGGATCACCCGCCCGCGCGACGGCGGGCACGGGCTCCGGCTCCAAGCCTGTCGGCTCGGCGCTCGTGATCGGCGTGGCCTGCGTCTCCGGCTCGGCCGGCGGCGGTACGAGGGGCGCGGTCTGCTCGCGGACCTCCGGCTCGCGCCGCGTCCCGGAGGGCTCGGCCTCGCTCGCCGCGGGGGGCGCGTCGCGGCCCGGGACAGCGAGCCGTCCCTGCGCGGGCACCGGCGGCCGGGTCGCCGGCACCTCCGCCTCCACGACCTCGAGGCCGAGCTGCCCGTGCGGGGTCGCACCCTCGAAGACGGACGGCAGCCGCGGCCGTGCGGCCGGCGCCTCGCCGACCGCACGAGCTGCGATCCGGGCGATGAAGTCGCTCACCGGCCGACAGCCCCCGCGAGCTCGAGGTAGGCGGCGCGCCGGCCCTCGCCGAGGGCGAGCGCCTCCGCCTCCGTCCAGCCGTAGGCGCGCGCGAGAACGTCCACCTCGCGCATCAGCCGCCGCGCCTGCGCGCTCAGCTCGGCCCAGACGAAGGCGGCCACGTCGAGGTCGGCCACGAACTCCGTCGCGCACGCGGGGCAGGTGACGTCGGCGAGCACCTCGGCGAGCGGGTCGGCGTCGGCCATCGCCCGCGCGAGCTTCGCGCGCAGCCCGGCGGGCAGAGCGATCGCGTCGATCCGTCCTCCAGGGCCCTCGACCGACTCGACGCAGCGCGTGAGCAGCACCCGCTCCGCCGCACCCGTGTCATCAGCCTCGGCCGCCGCGGCGACGTCGCGCGAGTCGGGCGGCCGCCACCGCACGACGAGCCCGCCGGCCTCGAGCGGCGCGGGCTGCTGCGACTCGGCTCGCGCGAGCAGTGCATCCACGTCCAGCGAGAACTCCGCCTGCTCGCCGCAGGCCGGGCATGCGGCCGTCGCCTCGAGCTGCGGGCCGGCGCGCAGACGCAGGAGCAGCGCGTCACGCCGGCCGACCGGCAGCCGCGCGAGCTCGCCGGCGTCCTCCGGCGGCCCTGCCGCGGCTGCGAGCGCGAGCGTGCGCTCGACCGGCGGCAGCCGTTCGGCGGCCTCCCACAGCTCGAGTACGGCAAGCGCCGATGGACCCCCCATCGCCCCGCCTCCTACGGCTCGGAGAAGACCGGCTCGGTGGGCTCGGGCACGTCGTAGTCGCGCTCCCAGCCCTCGTGCTCGAGCTTGAGGGTCTGAATCGCGACCGCGTTGGCGTTGGCGTCGAGGTCGGGAAGCGCCTGGTACTCCGAGACCCAGGCCCGGTAGACGAGGTAGGCGAGCACGAGCTGGCCCGCCTCGTTGTAGACGTCGATGATGAGGTTCTTGCGGAAGTCCTTGAGCGAGACCTCGGCGCCGAGCCCCGACCCGAAGTTCCAGACCTTGTTCGCCCACGCCTCGAACTCGGTGTCGTGCGTGACCCCGCGCTCGAGGGTGATCGCCTCGTACTTGACGCGACCCGGCGACTTGCGGCTCGTCGACGGGTCGCCGCCCTCGCGGTGCTCGACCACCTCGGTCGTCCGCTTGAGCGCCCCCACCTTACTGATGCCTGCCACGTAGCGGCCGTCCCACTTGACGCGGAACTTGAAGTTCTTGTACGGGTCGAACCGCTGGGCGTTGACCGAGAACTGAGCCATCATGCGCCCCCTGTCTGGCCGGCCATCTGCTGCAGCTTGATGACCACGAATTCGGCCGGCTTCAGCGGCGCGAAGCCGACCACGATGTTCACGATCCCGAGGTTGACGTCGTCCTGCGTCGTCGACTCGGCGTCGCACTTGACGAAGTAGGCCTCCTTCGGCGTCGTGCCCGCGAAGGCGCCCTGACGGAAGAGGTTGTTCATGAACGCCCCCACGTTGAGCCGGATCTGCGCCCAGAGCGGCGCGTCGTTCGGCTCGAACACGACCCACTGCGTGCCGCGGTAGAGCGACTCCTCGAGGAAGAGGGCGGTACGGCGGACGGGCAGGTACTTCCATTCCGACGCGTTCCGGTCGGAGCCGTCGCGGGTGCGCGCGCCCCAGATCGTGTGGCCGGCGCCCGGCGTGGCGCGCAGGCAGTTGACGCCGAGCGGGTTGAGACGGCCGATCTCGAGGTCGGTGAGCGGGATCGAGAGCGCCGAGACGCCGGCGATCGAGGCGTCGAGCCCGGCCGGCGCCTTCCACACCCCGCGCGTCGCGTCGGTTCGTGCGATCACGCCCGCGATCGCGCCCGACGGCGCGAACGAAGCGATCTGGCCGTCGCGGAGCCCGTCCGCCTGATCGACCTTCGGGAAGTAGACGGCGGCGTTCGTGCTGGAGGTGAACGAGGCGGCCGACGCGCCGGTGACGGCGTTGTCGAGGCTCGTCCAGGCAGCCGGCGGATCCATGATCACGACCGCGCGCCGCTCTTCGGCGTAGGCGATCGTGTCGGTGAGGACGGTCGAGTCGATCTCGCCCGTCGAGAGGTACGGCGGGATCACGAGCAGGTTCACGAGGTCGGCGTTCTCGAGCGCGTAGAGGCCCTTCTTGTTGTCGCGCAGGTTGGCGCCGGTCGTGTAGAGCGGCGCGTCGACGGGGTCGCCGTCGTTGCCGTTCGTCGCGTTCGCGGTGACCGGGAACGACGACTGCGGCTGCGTCGGCAGCGTGCCGGTCACGCGCACGAGCGACGACTCCGCCGCCAGCACGAGGTCGACCCGGCGCGGGCTCCCGGCCGCGTACGAGACGTTGCGGAACGTCTCGGTCTTGCCGGTGCCCGTGTCGGTCACCGTGAGGTTGAAGGTGGTCGTGTCGGTCGTGTCCTTGACCAGGAAGTCGATCGTCGCCGAGAGCTTCGAGCCCCACGCGCCAGGTGACGCGGCCAGCAGGGCGAGCTGGCGTGCGCCGGTGCCGAGTGTGATCCCGGCCGTGTCGTTCGTCTTCGTCTTGTGGACGCGAACGACGATCGCGGTCGTCCCGCCGTTGCGATAGAAGTCGCTCACGGCGTAGCCCAGGGCGCTCTCGAGCCAGAGCCCGCCGTAGATCCGTTCGAAGTCGGCGTACGAGGTGATCGTGATCGCCTCGTCCACCGGGCCGCGGAGCGCGCGTCCGACGAACGCGGTGATCGAGGTCGCGACGCCGGTGATCGGGCGGACGCCGCTCGGGATCTCCTCGACGTAGACGCCCGGGTACGTGAGTGGCGCTGGCATGGGCTCTCCTCCCTCAGCTGGTTTCGTCCGTAACGGCGTTCGTGTCCCACGCCGGCATCGCGCGGATCGTCTGCACCAGCGTCGCCGGCGAGATCTCACCCAGCGGCACGCGGTGCGGCCGGAGCTCGTAGAGGACGCTCTCCTTGCCGTCGGACTGCACCTCGAGGGCGCGGACGCGGCAGCGGTCCGCGACGACCGAGCGCACGGTCTCCGACGCGGCGTCCGTGCCGACGATCACGAAGTCAGGCTCGTCCTGCTCGACCGCCTCGCGCAGGCGCGCGACCTCGTGCTCGGCGACCACGTCGAGGTCCGGCTCACGGGCGATCGCGTCGCGCACGATGTCGCGCAGGAGCGGTGGCATGTCTATGAGCACGATTCGGATGCACTCCAACGGCATTGCCCCTCGGGGCTGGTGCAGCCAGTCTCCGTCCGCACGAGCCGCGCGTGAATGGACCGCGGGATCCGACTTCGGCTCAGCCGCGTGCCCGGATCCGGCGTCGCGAGGGACTGGACCTGTGGAGGAGAAGTCTCAGAATTGTTCGAGCGCCGTGACAGTCTCGTGCGCCCTCGACCGGTATCGTCGGTTGTCGAGGGCGGCGGGACGGCGCCCCACCCGGGCGGGGGCACAACGAGCCTCCGTCGGCGAGATCGCGGACCGGCTGCTACGAGGGGGGCACGTCGCGACTAGATGCGGTTCAGCTCGCCGCGCGCCCGCGCGGCGGCGACGGCGTCCGTGCGGCGGTGTACTCGCAGCTTCTCGAGGATGTGGTGCACGTGGTTCTTGACGGTCGGCAGCTCGATCCTGAGTGAGCCGGCGATCTCCTTGTTCGTGAGACCCTTGCCGATCAGGTGCACGATCTCGCGTTCGCGGCGGGTCAGTGCCGGACCCTCGGCGGGCTGCCGTTGATCCGCCAGCGACGCGACGCGACGCAGCAGCACCGCCGTCACGGTGGGCGAGCAGAGCGCCTCGTCCCGGGCCGTCGCCTCGAGCGCGTCGAGCAACTCCGGCAGCGTCGCGTCGCGCGAGACGAGACCCGAGACGCCGGCCTCGGCCAGCGAGACGACGTCGCGGTCGGCCTCACGCACGCCGAGTGCGACCACGCTGGTACCCGGCCACGAGTCGCGCAGAGCGCGCGCTGCGCCGGTGCCCTCGACCAGCCCGAGATCGACGAGCGCGGCGTCGGGCGGCCGCTCGAGCGCCTCGAGCAGGGCCTGCGCCTCCTCGACGGCGGCCGCACGCCCGACCACGCGGAAGCGCGCGTCGCGGCCGACGGCGTCGGCGATCCCGTCGCGATAGAGCCGCACCGCCACGAGGACGAGAACGTCGATGGGGGGCCGCAGCTGCCTCTCCCGGGAACCACGCAACGCCTTCGTTCCTCTCGTCCTCGTTCGCCTCCCTGAGTTAACCCTCGGCGTGCGGGCGTGTCAAACCGGCAGGAGGCTCAGCGGTGACGCGTTCGCGACCGGGCCTCGCGGCTGAGGAGCCGCCACTTGCGGGTCTCCTCCTTGCGGAGCAGACGATCCGTGCGGATCGCGATCGCGCGCAGCTCGCGCTGGAGCTTGCGCCAGCTCTCGAGGCGATCCGGCAGGAGCGTGCCGGCCTCGACGGCGGCTCTGACCGCGCAGCCCGGCTCGCTGTCGTGGGTGCAGTCGGAGAACCGGCACTCGGCGGCGAGCGCGTCGACCTCGGAGAAGGTCTCGTCGAGCCCACCGGCTCCGGCGTCGAGTTGGAGCTCGCGCAGACCGGGCGTGTCGATCACGACGCCGCCGCCCGGGAGGAGGATCAGCTCTCGATGACTCGTCGTATGGCGGCCCTCGTCGTCGTCCTCGCGGGTCGGTCGTTGTCGTCATCAGCTCGCGCCCGGCGAAGCGATTGACGAGCGTCGACTTGCCGACGCCGCTCGAGCCGAGCAGGACGGCCGTCCTCTGCGGCTCGATCCGGGCGCGCAGCTCGTCGCAGCCCTGGCCCGTGCGCGCGCTGACCACGTGCACCGGTACGCCCGGGGCCGCCGTCTCCACCTCGGCGAGGAACGGACCGGGATCGTCGAGACGGTCGGCCTTCGTGAGGACGATCTCGGGCACCGCGCCGCTCTCCCAGATCGTGACGAGGTACCGCTCGATCCGGCGCGCGTCGAGCTCGGGCCCGAGCGAGCTGACCAGGAACGCGATGTCCACGTTCGCGACGAGCGTCTGCGAGCGGCTCGTGCGGCCGGCCGCGTTGCGGACGAGCGCGCTCCAGCGCGGCAGAACCGAGGCGACGACGCCGTCTGCGAGACCGATCCAGTCCCCGACCGCGATGTCCGTGCCGTCGAAGGCGAAGCGGCCCGGCAGCTGCGACCGCAGGATGCCGCCGGCGGTCGCGATGTCGAGCGCGCCGCGGTGAACGGTGACGACGCGGCCGGGCTCGAGGCCCGGCTCGAGCCCTTCGGCGAGCCTGGCGCTCCAGCCGAGCGCGTGCAGGTCGAACGCGGGCGCGTCGGCCGTCAGTGCGCTCTTCCTCCGCTGGGGTCGGACGCGATCAGGCTCCCATCATGACGCAAGGCAGGCCCGCTCGCCGTGCGCCGACGGGGTGCGGCCCGGCGCCGGCCGGCTACATCGCAGCGGCAAGCCGCTCGATCCCGACCTCGATCTCCGCCGGCGAGGCGAAGCTGTAGGCCAGGCGGACGAAGTTGCTGGGGGCGCTGAACTCCGTGCCGTTCACGGCCGTGACGCCCTCGGCGCGCTGCAGCACCTCCGGCACGTTCGCCTCGAACGGCAGCTCGAGCCAGAGGAAGTAGCCGCCCTCGGGCCGCGTCCACTTCGCGAACGAGAAGTGCTTCTCGAGCGCCGCGATCATCGCGTCCCGGCGCTCCCGGAGCAGCCTGTTCATCCGGCGCAGGTTCGGCTCGAAGCTCCCGCGGGTGATGAACTCGTGCACGATCGCCTGGCTGAGCAGCGACGGCGTGATGTAGGTCGAGGCCGCTCTCTCGGTCAGCTCGCCGGCGAGGTCCTCCGGCACGACCATGAAGCCGACGCGGAGCCCCGGCGCGATCGTCTTCGAGAAGGACGACATGTAGATCGAGTTCTTGTCCGCGTAGTCGAAGAGCGCGGGGAGCGGCTCGCCCTCGAAGCGGATCAGCGCGTACGGGTCGTCCTCGACGATCATGATCCCTCTGCTCCCGAGCACCTGCACCATCCGGCTGCGGCGATCGGCCGGAAGGGTGCGCCCGGTCGGGTTCTGGAAGGTCGGGATCGTGTACACGAAGGCCGGGCTTCGACTGGCCCATCAGCTGGACCTCGAGGTCGTCCATGTTCATCCCGTCGTCGTCCACGACCGCCGCGAGCAGCGACCCACCCGCGTCGAGCAGCACCTTGATCGCCCGGTCGTAGGTGGGCCACTCGACGACCACGTTGTTGCCGCGCGCCGAGTGCTCGGCGATCAGCCCGAGCCCCTGGAGCGCCCCGTTCGTCAGCACCACCCGGTAGGGGTGCACGCCGAACCACTCTGCGATCAGCGCACGGAGGGGCGTGTACCCCGCAGCCGAGCCGTACGAGAGCACCGACCTGCCCTCGCGCTCGAGCACCGTCCGGGCGCAGTCGGCGAGATCCTCCGCAGGGAGCAACTCAGGCGCCGGGACACCGCGCGCGAACGAGACCGTCTCCATCCGGCCCGAGTCTAGTGATGGGAAATGCCCGCGAACGCGGCTACCGCAGGGGTCGGCGACGCGCGTCCAGGCGAGGGTCTAGGGTGCGCGCATGGCGCCCGTCGTCGTCGCGGAGTCCCTTACCAAGCGGTTCGGAGAGCTGGTCGCCGTCGACGATCTCTCGTTCGCGCTGGAGCGCGGCACGATCACCGGCTTCCTCGGCCCGAACGGGGCCGGCAAGACAACGACGCTGCGGATGCTGCTCGGGCTCGCCGCCCCCACGCGCGGCAGCGCGCTCGTCTTCGACCGCCCGTACGCGAGACTCGAGCAACCGGCGCTGCGCGTCGGCGCCGTGCTCGAGGCCACCGACTTCCACCCTGGCCGCTCCGGACGGAACCACCTGCTGACCCTCGGCCGTGCAACCGGCCTCCCCGACGCGCGCGCCGACGAGGTGCTCCGCCTCGTCGAGCTCGACGGGGCCGCCGGTCGCAGGGTCAAGGGTTACTCGCTCGGGATGCGGCAGCGACTCGGCCTCGCGGCGGCGTTGCTCGGCGACCCGGAGCTGCTCGTCCTCGACGAGCCCGCCAACGGCCTCGACCCCGAGGGCGTGCGCTGGCTGCGCGACTTCCTGCGGGCCTTCGCGGCTGACGGGAAGACCGTGTTCGTCTCGAGCCACGTGCTTTCGGAGGTGGCGCAGACCGTCGACCGCGTGCTGATCGTGAACCGCGGCCGCCTCGTGATCGAGTCGCCGCTCGCAGAGCTGACCGCCCGGCTCGGCGGCGCCGTACGCGTGCGCAGCCCGCAGGCCGCGGAGCTGCAGGAGGCGCTCCGCCGCGAGTCCCTCGAAGCGGCCGCCGACGGCGACGGCGTCCTGGTCGTGCACGGGTCGACCACCGAGCGCGTCGGCGAGATCGCCGCCGCGGGCGGAATCGTCCTGCACGAGCTCACCGCCCACAGCTCCTCGCTCGAGCAGGTCTTCCTCGAGCTGACATCGGACGCAGCCGTCGTGATCGCGCAGACACGGGCCGAGGTGCTCAAGATCCGCTCGACGCGCACGACGCTCGGGCTCGTCGCCGGCATGGTCTCCCTGCTGCTGCTCGCTGTGCTGCTCACGGGGTTCCTCACCGAGACGGTCTCGATCGCCCGGGAGCAGGACCAGCGCGACCTGCTCTCCCTCGGCAACCTGTCCGGGCTCTTCGCCGCGCTGGCCGGAGTGCTCCTGGTGACGGGCGAGTACCGGTTCGGCACGATCCGCCCGACCTTCCTCTTCACGCCGCGGCGCTCGACGGTCGTGGGCGCGAAACTGGTCGCAGGGATGCTCGCAGGGGTCGTGTTCGCCGTGCGTCGGGGTCGCGCTCGCCTTCGGGATCGGCGCGCTGATCCTCTCGACGAGGGGCGTGACCCTGTCGCTCGACGACAGTGCGGTCGCCCAGCTCCTGCTCGGGACGCTGGCCTCGACGGCGCTCTGGGGCGGCATCGGGGTCGGGGTCGGAACGATCCTGCGCAACCAGATCGCCGCGGTGATCGCCGTGCTCGCCTGGGTGTTCGTCGTCGACCCGCTCCTGTTCGCGCTCGTGCCGTCGGTCGGCAAGCTCCTCCCGACCGCCGCGACGAACGCGGTGATCGGCGACCCGGACCCGAACCTCGTCGCACCTGCAGTGGGTGGCGCGTTGCTCGTCGCGTGGGTGCTCGGACTCGTCGTCGCGGGCGCCGTCGTGACGGCCCGCCGCGACGTCGGCTGACCCGGGGCTGGACGCCGTGCCGCCCGCGAGTACCCGAGCCGAGACCGGCGCCCTGACCGGGGTGCTGCTCGTGGGCGGCTCGAGCAGCCGCTTCGGCTCACCGAAGGCACTCGCCCGATTCGGGTCGGAGACGCTCGCCGAACGCGCCTGGCAGCTGCTCGGCGAGGCGTGCGACGAGCGGCTCGCAGTCGGGAAGCAGGACGAGAGCGGCGGTCTCCCATTCCCGGTCGTGGACGACGGGAGCGACGTGCGCGCGCCGCTCGCCGGCCTCGTCGCCGGCCTCCGCACGGCCTCGGGCGAGGTGATCGTGGCGCTCCCGGTCGACTGCCCGCTGCTCGAGCCCGCCGACCTCCGCGCGCTGGCCGCGGCCTGCGCCGACGCGGCGGTGCCACAGACGGGACCGCTCCCCGGCGCCTATCGCAAGAGCGCCCTGCCCGTGCTCGAGCGACGCCTCACCGAGGGACGCCTCGCGATTCGCGACGCGCTCGCCGAGCTCGACACGCGCGTGGTCACGATCGACGCGGCCCGGCTCGCGAACGCGAACACTCCCGAGGAGCTCGCCCGGCTGCTCGGCTCCTTCACCCGTTGAGCTTGGTTTTCACCCGTTGAGCCAGGTGGCGTAGTGTCCACGGCGCCGGAAACAGCGACGAAAGGAGCCCGACATGGCACGAGGACTCGCCCGCCGCAGGGGAGGCCTGAACATCGGCGGAGGCCTGGTCGTCGCGGGGATCGTGCTCGCGGTCTTCTGGAGCTTCTGGATCGGGCTCCTCGTCGTGCTCGTCGGCCTCGTCGCCTTCGGCGGCTTCGTCAGGGGAAAGTGGTACTAGACGCTTGTCCGTGACCGAGCTCGAGGCGACGGCCCGGGCGCTCGTCGCAGCCGGCAAGGGCATCCTCGCCGCCGACGAGAGCCGCCCCACGATCGCGAAGCGCTTCGCCGCGGTCGGGCTCGAGTCCACCGAAGAGCTGCGCCGGGCCTATCGCGAGCTCCTGTTCACGGCCCCGGGCGCCGACGGGCACATCAGCGGCGTCATTCTCTTCGACGAGACGATTCGGCAGCGGTCCGCGGAGGGAGAGCCCTTCCCGCAACTGCTCGAGCGGGTCGGGATCATCCCCGGGATCAAGGTCGACCGCGGCACGATCGAGCTCCCGTTCTCGCAAGGCGAGAAGGTGACCGAGGGGCTCGACGGGCTCGGCGAGCGCTTCACCGAGTACCGCGAGCTCGGTGCCCGCTTCGCCAAGTGGCGCGCGGTGATCGCGATCGGCGACGAGATTCCGAGCGCCGAATGCATCTGGGCGAATGCGCACGCGCTCGCGCGTTACGCGGCACTGGCGCAGGCGGCCGGGCTCGTGCCGATCGTCGAGCCCGAGGTGCTGATGGACGGCGACCACACGGTCGAGCGCTCCTACAAGGCCACCTCGCGCACCCAGCACGCGGTCTTCACCGAGTTGCACGACCAGCGCGTCGCCCTCGAGGGGATGCTGCTGAAGCCGAACATGGTTCTCGCCGGGTACGACTGCCCGCAGCAGGCTTCGGTCGAGGAAGCGGCGGCCGCGACGCTCCGCTGCCTGCGCAACCGTGTGCCGGTCGCGGTCCCGGGGATCGTCTTCCTCTCGGGCGGCCAGAGCGATGAGGCGGCGACCGCGCACCTGAACGCGCTGAACCTGCTCGGGCCGCAGCCGTGGGAGCTTTCGTTCTCGTTCGGCCGCGCGCTCCAGGCGCCCGTGCTCGAGGCCTGGCGCGGCGAGCCGGCGAACGTCGAGGTGGCGCAGATGGCCTTCCTCCACCGGGCGCGGATGAACGGGGCCGCGCGCTCCGGGAGCTACACGCCCGAGCTGGAAGCGACGGCCGGCTGATCGCCGGTCAGTAGGTTTTCCCGGCAGGGCCGTCCGGCAGGCTTTGCGAGTCCAGGTCGTTCGAGCGATCCTCGGCGGCAGCCGACAAGAGACGGAGGTCGAGATGCCCGACACGCTGACCATCACCGACAACCGCACCGGCGTCACCTACGAGGTGCCGATCGAGGAGGGCGCGATCCGGGCGACCGCGTTGCGCGAGATCAAGGTCGACGACGACGACTTCGGGCTCCTGAGCTACGACCCCGCCTTCCTCAACACGGCGTCGACGCGCAGCTCCGTCACGCTCGTCGACGGCGACCGGGGCATCCTCCGCTACCGCGGCTATCCGATCGAGCAGCTGGCCGAGCGGAGCACCTACCTCGAGACCGCGTACCTGCTGCTCTTCGGCGAGCTTCCGACCGGTCCCGAGCTGAAGTCGTGGACCGACACCCTCACCCACCACACCTTCCTGCACGAGAACGTGAAGCGGCTGATGGAGGGCTTCCGCTACGACGCGCACCCGATGGGGATGTTCATCAGCGTCGTGGCGGCGCTCTCGACGTTCTACCCCGAAGCCGGCGACGTCCACGACCCCGCGCAGCGGCTCGAGAACATCCACCGGCTGATCGCGAAGGTACCGACGATCGCCGCCTTCTCGTACCGGCACAACCGAGGTCTGCCGTACGTCTACCCCGAGAACGACCGCGGCTTCGTCTCGAACTTCCTCTCGATGATGTTCCGTATGGCGGAGCCGACCTACGCTACCGAGCCCACGCTGGAGCGGGCGCTCGAGGTCCTGTTCATCCTCCACGCCGACCACGAGCAGAACTGCTCGGCGAGCGCGATCCGCTCGATCGGCTCGAGTCTCGTCGATCCCTACAGCGCGCTCGCCGGTGCCGCTGCAGCGCTCTACGGACCGCTGCACGGCGGCGCCAACGAGGCGGTGCTGAAGATGCTCGTCGAGATCGGCGATGTGAAGCGCGTGCCCGCGTTCATCGAGGGTGTGAAGGCCGGCGAAGGGCGGCTGATGGGCTTCGGCCACCGCGTCTACAAGAACTACGACCCGCGCGCGAAGATCATCAAGGAGATCGCCGACGACGTGTTCGAGATCACGGGGCGCGACCCGCTGCTCGAGATCGCGCTCGAGCTCGAGCAGATCGCGCTCGGCGACGAGTACTTCGTCTCGCGCAAGCTCTACCCGAACGTCGACTTCTACTCGGGGCTGATCTACCAGGCGCTCGGGCTGCCGGTCTCGATGTTCCCGGTCATGTTCGCGATCCCGCGAACGGCCGGCTGGCTCGCGCAGTGGGTCGAGCTGCTCGAGGACCCCGAGCAGAAGATCGCGCGGCCGCGGCAGCTCTACACCGGCTCCGACGAGCGCGACTACGTCCCGATCGGGCAGCGCCCGGCGGGGTAGCGCTCAGCGCGCCCGGCCGGCCTCGGTCGCGGCTGGGATCTCGCCGAGCTTCCCGGTCCTGACGTCGTAGAGATAGCCGTAGATCGGGATCCGACCCGGCACGAGGGGGTGCGCGCGGATCCGCGTCACGTCGTCGACGATGCTCCCCTCGGTGTCGCCGATCGTGAGCCAGTCGATGTACTTGGCCTCGTTGGAGCCGCTGCCGGCACCGCTGTCCGAGAACCCATCAGCCCCGAGCGACGCGGTCTCGAGGCTCGCTCCGCAGAGGTCGCTCATCAGGTCGTTCGAGAAGAACTCCATCCCGCAGTCGGTGTGGTGGATCACGAACCACTCGCGGGTGCCGAGCAGCTTGTAGGAGATGACGAGCGAGCGGATCGCGTCGTCGCTCGCGCGCCCGCCGGCGTTGCGGATCACGTGGGCGTCTCCCTCGGTCAGGCCCGCGTACTTCGCCGGGTCGAGCCGCGCGTCCATGCAGGTCAGGATCGCGAACCGCCGCGCGGGCGGCAGGGTGAGCTCGCTCTTCGCCCCGAACGTGGCGGCGTACTGGTCGTTCGCGGACAGAACTTCCTCGAGAATTGCCATGGGGCCCCTCCGTTCGCTCGGTCTCTCGGGTTCTGTCGAGACGTTACTTCACAAAGGAAAGCAACGGATTGCGCACCGCGCGCCGTGCGAGATCATGCGCGGCGGTAACCGAGTCACGAGACGGGAGGATGAAGATGCTCAAGGACTTCAAGGACTTCCTGATGCGGGGGAACATCGTCGAGCTGGCAGTGGCCTTCGTGATCGGGGTCGCCTTCGGGGCCGTGATCAACTCGCTGGTCGACGACCTGCTCATGCCGTTCGTGGCGATGATCATCGGCAAGCCCGACTTCAGCGCGCTCACGTTCACGATCAACGACGCGGTCTTCCGCTACGGCGCCTTCATCACGCAGGTGGTCACGTTCGTCGCGATCGCGGCGGCGGTCTTCTTCGTCGTCGTCAAGCCGATGCAGGCTCTGGCGGAGCGAAGAAAGCGGGACGAGCCGGAGGCGCTGCCGGACGAGGAGCGCCGCCACCAGGAGCTGCTCGCAGCGCTCGGCGCTCGCAACTGACCTCGGCGGACGGTCGCGTCACGGGGCGAACCCGGTCGCGGCCTGGACCGAACCGGACCGCGCGGCCCGGCGAATCAGGCGCATCCAACGCACGGTGGCCCACCACCCCCGACCCTGCGACCGCGATCCGGTCGAGCGCGTCGCGGGCGGACGCTCGTTCTACGCCGTGGCGCGGCTATCTCC
Source organism: uncultured Actinomycetota bacterium (assembly GCA_963797465.1). Classification (GTDB taxonomy): domain Bacteria; phylum Actinomycetota; class Thermoleophilia; order Gaiellales; family Gaiellaceae; genus PALSA-600. The sequence goes on from CAWCPD010000001.1 coordinate 1,180,421, forward strand.
GGCGGGCGATCGCGGAGCACGACCGGCGCTCGTGCGCTCGCGCGCTCACCGGGGCGAGAGCTGGTCGCCGACCTTGTGGCGGTCGCAGAGCGGCGTCTGGTCATCGCCTGCGATGAGCGCCAGGTCGACGGGCATCGAGCAGATGGCGCAGGGCACGAAGGCGACGCCGAAGCGCGGCCGCACGGGCGCATCGCTCGCTTCGCCGACCGCGATCAGGTGGCGCTCGCGAATCATCTCTGTCATGTCCGTCCCTCCGGGCTCCGAACCTATCGCATCCCGACCCCCGCTACCAGGCACGCGAGGGTCAGGTCTTCACTAGACGAAGGTCGAGGTTTGCGGGTGGTGCAGCGTGCCCTACGGCCTTGTGTGGCGGGTCGAGGCACGAATCGGTGCTCCAGTCAGCGTCCTAGCCGGTGCCCCCGGGGCCCCACGTCTCCCTCGTCTGCACGCGCGATCGCGGCGGTCTTGTCGGTCTCCGGGGAACAGCCTGCTCTCGGTGCTCTGCCGGGCGTGCGCCCGCCGGCGCGGCTGCGCTAGCCGGGCTCGCAGGACACCGTGTCGGGCCGGCCGGTCGTCGGCAGACGCGAGAGCAGCTCTCCGAGCGAGTCGAGCTCCTCGTCGGTATAGCGGCCCGTGAAGAGCTCCTCCACGCCGGCGAGGTGCGTCACGCGCGCCTCCTTCAGCTTGCGGAGACCCGCATCGGTGAGCTTCGCGTACGAGACGCGCGCATCCGACGGGCACGAAGCCTTCTCGACGAACCCCGCGCGCTCGAGCCCGTCGAGCAGTCGCGTGATCCCTGACGCCGTCAGCAGCACGCTGTCGGCAAGATCGACCCGGCGCATCACTCGGCCCTCGGCGTGCGAGAGATGGAGGAGGACCTCGTAGTCGCTCAGCGTCAATTCGTGGTCCTCGAGCAGGTCCGCGTTCAGCTGCCGCTTGATCGCAGCATGCGTCCGCAGGAAGGCGATCCAGGCGGCGAGATTCGTGCGTGTCGAGGTGGTAACGCTCATGTTGTCCGCTCAAGTGTACCCCGGGTCGGCGAGCATTCCTTCCTCGAGGCTCGTGTGCGCAACGCCGCGGCGCCGCCTACTTCGCCGCGTAGAGGTCGGCGTGCCACGCTTCGCGGTACACGCCCTTGAGCCGGGCGACCCGCTCGACGTACGCACGCGTCTCGGGAAACGCGATCTCCTGCCCACTCGCGAGCCAGCGGTCAACGTTCCCCTGGCCGGCGTTGTAGGCCGCGAGGACGAGCCGCTCGTCGCCGTACTTCGCGAACAGGTTCTGCAAGTACCACGAGCCGTAACGAATGTTGATCGCCGGGTCGGTGAGGTCACTCAGGCGGAACGCGGTGCCGCCGGTGCGCAGCGCGATGCCCTTCGCTGTCTCGGGTCGCAGCTGCATCAGCCCGACTGCGCCCGAGCTCGAGCGGGCACCGCTGTCGAACTTCGACTCCTGGTAGATGACCGCGGCGAGCAGCGCCGGGTCGAGCTGCTTCTCCCGGGCCTCCTCGCGGACGATCGCGGCGTAGTGCAGCGGATAGCGCAGCCGCTCGTACCACGGAGGGCTCGTCTCGACGACGTACAGCGTCGCACCTGCCGCGACCGCCAGGAGCAGGCCGGCGAGCACGACCGCCCGCCTCACGAGCCGAGCTCCTCCATCACCCCCGCCACGAACGCGTCGAGCTCGTCGAGCGAGCCGGCGTTGACGTAGGCGTAGTCAGCGCGCCCCACCTTCTCGTCGTCGTCGAGCAGCCGCCGCTCGCGCTCCTCGACCGCCGCCGCCGACCGCTGCCGCCGGAGCCCGGCCGGCGCGGTGACGACCACGACCTTGTCGAAGTGCGCGTCCGAGCCGACCTCGTAGAGGAGCGGCACCTCCGTCACGCAGACGCGCGGCCCGTCCGGCAGCTGCGCGAGCTGCTCGCGCCAGCGCAGGTACTCGGCCGAGACCAGCGGGTGCAGCAGCTGCTCGAGCTCCGCGAGCGCCTCCGGATCGTTGAACACGACGGTCGCGATCGCGCTGCGGTCGAGGTGCCCGCCGGGCGCGACCACGCCCTGGCCGAGCCGCTCCACGACCGCGTCCCTGACCTCGTCGTGGCCCAGCAGCTCGTGCACGATCTCGTCGCTCGAGACCGTCGCGGCGCCGTGCCGTGCGAACGCCCTCAGCGCCTCGCTCTTTCCGGCCCCGATGCCGCCCGTGATCGCGACGGCAAGCGGGCGGGTCAACCCTTGGCGGGAGGCTCGGCCGCGGCGGCCGTCTCGGGCTCGGCTTCGGCTGCGCTCGACTCGTCCGCCTCGGCGACAGCCTCGTCGACGTCGAGCTCCCCGACGATCTCGTCCGCAACTTCTTCTTCGGCCTCGACCTCCTCGGCAACCTCGACCTCGGCGGCGACCTCCTCGGCAACCTCGACCTCGGCGGCGACTTCCTCGGTAGCCTCGGCCTCCGCAACGACCTCCTCGGCCTCGGCGACCGTGGCCGCCGCCGGCTCCTCGAGCGGCGGCGCGTCGCCGGAGTCGGCGCCGTACGTGGATGAGAGGTCGAGGTTCGGCGTCAGGTGCACGGACTCGCCGCCGTCGGCGCGCGGCTGGACGGGGTCGGTCTCCTCGACGCGCTTGAGCGAGAGCGAGAGCCGGCGGCGCTCGCCGTCGATCTCGATGATCTTGACGTTGACGGCCTGGCCCTGCGCCACGACCTCGCGCGGGTTCTCGACATGGTGCTGCGCGAGCTCGGAGATGTGCACGAGCCCCTCGACGCCGGGAAGGATCTCGACGAAGGCGCCGAACGTGACCACCTTGGTCACACGGCCTTCCACCACGTCGCCCTCGCCGTAGCTCTCGGTCACCTGCTGCCACGGGTCGTTCTGGGTCTGCTTGAGGCCGAGCGAGATGCGCTGCCGGTCGCGGTCGATATCGAGCACCTTCACTTGGACGGTTTGTCCGATCTCGAGCACCTCGGACGGGTGGTTGACGTGCGACCACGAGAGCTCGGAGATGTGGATCAGGCCGTCCATGCCGTCGAGGTCGACGAACGCGCCGAAGTCGACGATGTTCGAGATCTGGCCCTCGACGACGGCGCCGGGCTGCAGGCGGTCGAGGATCTGCTGCCGCTGCTCCTTGCGCTCCTCCTCGAGCACGGCGCGGCGCGAGAGCACGACGTTGTTGCGCGACCTGTTCAGCTCGATCACCTTGCAGCGGAGCTCCTGGCCGAGGAACTCGTCGAGGTCCTGCACGCGGCGGATGTCGACGAGCGACGCGGGCAGGAAGCCGCGTACGCCCAGATCCAGGATCAACCCGCCCTTGACGACCTCGATCACGCGGCCGTCGACCGGCTCGCCCGACTCGGCAGCGCGCTCGATGCTCTTCCACGCGAGCTCGAAGCGGGCGCGCTTCTTCGACAGGATCAGGCGGCCCTCGGCGTCCTCCTTCGTGAGGACGAGCGCGTCGATCTCGTCGCCGAGCGTGACCTCGTCGGCCGGGTTGACCGAGCGGCGGATCGACAGCTCGGAGACCGGGATCACGCCCTCCGACTTGTAGCCGATGTCGACGAGCACCTCGTCCTTGTCGACGCGGACGACCGTCCCGTGGACGACCTCGCCCTCGTTGATCTCCGGGAAGGTCGAGTCGTAGTCCGGGACGAGCTCGCCATCGGATCCGACGACCCAGACACCGGGCTCTTGCTGCATCAGGTCATTGATTGCCAAAACGACGGGGAAGTATAGCCCCGGCCGCCCGGCGCGCCCCGGCGGCAGACCGTCCTTGCGAAACGTTTACTTCCGGACCGAGACCCCGTCACTTCGCCTCGGCCCAGTTCTCACCCACCCCCACGTCGACCGCGAGCGGCGGGTCGAGGTCGTACGCGCCGCACATCTCGCCCCGGACGAGCTCGCGCACCCCGCTCACTTCGGCCTCCGGCACCTCGAGCAGCAGCTCGTCGTGCACCTGGAGCACCATCCGCGCACCGCGGCCCTCCGCGCGCAGGCGGTGGTGGATGCGGATCATCGCCACCTTGATGATGTCGGCGTTCGAGCCCTGCATCACGAAGTTGACCGCGAGCCGCTCGCCGAGCGACCGGGTGGCGCGGTTGCCCGCGCGGATCTCGGGGACCGGGCGGCGACGGCCGAGCAGCGACGTGACGTAGCCGTCGCGCGTCGCCTGCTCGATCGTGCGCGCGATGAAGTCCTGCACGTGCGGGAACCGCGCCAGGTAAGCGTCGATGTAGGCCTGCGCCTGCTCGCGCGGGATCTCCAGGTTCTCCGAGAGGCCGAACGCCGAGATGCCGTAGACGATCCCGAAGTTGATCATCTTCGCCACCGACCGCTCGCCGGTCGTGAGCGTCGCCGGGTCCTTGCCGAGCACCTCGGCGGCGGTCGCGCGGTGGATGTCCTCGCCACGCGCGAACGCCTCGCGCAGCTTCGGCTCGCCCGAGACGTGGGCGAGGATTCGCAGCTCGATCTGCGAGTAGTCGGCCGACATCAGCCTGGAGCCGTCCTCGGCGACGAACGCCGAGCGGATCTCGCGCCCGAGCTCGGTGCGGATCGGGATCGACTGCAGGTTCGGGCTCGTGGTCGAGAGCCGGCCGGTCGAGGCGACGGTCTGGTTGATCGTCGTGTGCAGGCGGCCGGTGGCTCGTCGATCAGCGTCGGCAGCGGGCACGAGGTAGGTGTTCAGCAGCTTCGAGAGCTCGCGCCACTCCTCGATCACCGGCACGAGCTCGTGCTCGCCGCGCAGCGAGCGCAGCACCTTCGCGTCGGTCGAGTAGCCGGTCTTGCCCTTGCGGCCCGCGGTCAGCCCGAGCTGCTCGAACAGGATCCGCGCGACCTGCTGGGTCGAGCCGAGCATGAACTCCTCGCCCGCGAGCTCGTGCGCCCGCGCCTCGAGCTCGGCGACGCGCTCGTCGAGGCGCGCCGTGATCTCGCCCATCCGGTAGGTGTCGATCTTGACGCCGGCGCCCTCCATCTCGGCGAGCACGCGGGTCAGCGGCAGCTCGACCTCGCGGTAGAGCGCCGTCTGCGCCGCGCTCCTCGAGCCGCGCCAGCAGCGGTGCTGCGAGCCGCCGCGGCGCTTCGGCCGCGGCGACGAGCGCCGCCGTCTCCTCGTCGGTGCCGGGCGCGGGCAGCGAGCTCGACGCCGTACTCGGCCGCGAGGTCGGTGAGCTCGTACGTCGAGCGGCCGGGCTCGATCAGGTACGCAGCGAGCAGCGTGTCGTCGGCGGCGTCGACGCGCAGCGCCTTCGCGTCGTGGACGACGAGGTCGCCCTCGACCCGCACGGGCCGGGGGCCGACGACCACGCCGTCCTCGTGCGGCGACGGCGGCCCGGTCATCGGTCGCCGCATAGCCGACGCGGCCGGCGAAGGCGAGCTCGCCCTCGCGCCACGGCACCTCGACGCCCGTCACGGCCATCGGCGCTGCGGGCAGCGCCTCGTCGAGCGTGTCGACGCGCGAGAGCAGCCCGCGGAACTCGAAGCGGCGGAAGATCTCCTTCAGCTGCGAGCGGTCGGGCGGCGAGAGCACGAGCGCGGCCGGGTCGGCGTCGATGTCGAGGTCGCGCCGCATCGTCGCGAGCTGCTTCGAGACGACGCGCCTGCTCGGCGTGCTCGGTGACGTTCTTCGCTCCGCGCGGGCGAGAGCTCGGCCGCGTGCTCGATCACGGCCTCGAGCGAGCCGTACTGCGCGATCAGCTGGCCGGCGGTCTTGTCGCCGATGCCCGGGACGCCCGGGATGTTGTCGCTCGTGTCGCCCTTGAGGCCGATGAAGTCGGGCACCTGGTCGGGCCGGACGCCGTAGCGGGCCTCGACGCGCTCGGGCGTGTAGACGTTCACGTCGGCGACGCCGCGCGGCGTCATCATCAGGCAGACGTTCTCGGAGCAGAGCTGGAACGCGTCGCGGTCGGTCGAGACGACGCAGGTCCGGATCCCGGCCGCGTCGGCCCGCGTCGCGAGCGTCGCGATCACGTCGTCGGCCTCCCAGCCCTCGAACTCGAGGTTCACGTAGCCGAACGCCTCGACGATCGGGCGGAAGTGCGGGAACTGCTCGCGCAGCAGGTCCGGCATCGGCTTGCGGCCCTCCTTGTAGACGACCCCGGCCGCCTCGGCCGCCGCGGTGCGCTCGACCGGGCGCGAGTCCCAGGCGACCGCGACGCCCTTCGGCTTGTAGTCGGAGAGCAGCTTGAAGAGCATGTTCGTGAAGCCGAGCAGCGCGTTCGTCGGCATGCCCGTCGCTCGTCGCGAGCTCCTCGGGCAGCGCGAAGAAGGCGCGGTAGGCGAGGTTGTTGCCGTCGACCAGGAAGAGCTCGGCCTCGCGCGCGGGCGCGTCGTCGAGCTCGAGCTCGGCCCCCGTCAGCGTCTTCGGCACAGAGGGAACTGTATTGCGTCGCGCCCGGGCCGGCCCGGTGGGACGCCGTGTACGTTTCGGCGGTGCCGACGGCGCCCACGATCGCGCTCTTCTGCGCCGCCGCCCTGGCGCTGATCGTCGTGCCCGGGCCGGCCGTGACCTACATCGTCACGCAGAGCGTCGACAAAGGGCGAAGCGCGGGCCTCGTCTCGGCGCTCGGCATCGCCTCGGGCGGGATCGTGCACGTCGTCGCTGCGACAGTCGGCCTCTCGGCGCTGCTCGCGTCATCGGCGACGGCGTTCACGGCGGTGAAGCTCGTCGGCGCCGTGTACCTGATCGCGATCGGGCTTCGGCGGCTGCTCGCGCGCGACCGCGACGAGCTCGACGCGGAGGCCGCTCCGACCGCGGCGGGGGCGCCCGGCCGGCTGTTCGTCCAGGGCGCGGTCGTGAACGTCCTGAACCCGAAGACGGCCCTGTTCTTCCTCGCCTTCCTGCCGCAGTTCGTCGATCCCGCGCGCGGCTCGGTGGCCGGGCAGGTGGCGATCTTCGGCTGTCTCTTCGTCGTGCTCGCCGCGCTCTCCGACAGCGCGTACGCGGTGGCGGCGGCGGCGCTCGCGGGGCGGCTGCGGGCGAGCGAGCGCGCCCGGCGCATCAGGCGAGTCGTGACCGGAAGCGTCTTCGTCGTGCTCGGCGTGACCGCCGCGACCGCGAAGCGCGCCGCGTAAGCAGCGCGTTGCAACGGCTCCCGCTCCTCTCCGGCTCGCGTATCGCGCGCGTCGACGTGCCCGACGGCGGTGTCGTGCTGCGTCCGCCGGCGCCGCAGGGGCGCGATCGACGACGTGGGCTCCGCGGTACGCCAGGCGCTGCGGTTCCCGCTCTCCGGCGATCCGCTCTCGGAGCTCGTCACTCCCGGCGGCACCGCGACCGTGGTGATCGAGGTGCCGACGCTCCCGATCCCCTCGCGCCTCGCCGGAGCCGCGCCACGAGGCGATCGCCGCCACCGTCGACGAGCTCGGAGCGGCTCGGCGTCTCGCGGGTGACGATCCTGGTCGCATGCGGGCTGCTGCGGCGGCCGACGGCGCGCGAGATCGGCTTCTTCGTCCCGCCCGAGTTCCGGCGCCGCTTCCGCGGGCAGCGTGATCGTCCACGACGCGGAGGCCGAGGATCTGGTCGAGCTCGGCCAGGCAGGGTCGCTGCCGCTGCGCGTCTCGCGCGCGCTCGTGGAGACCGACCTGATCGTGACCGTCACCGCCGCGGAGACCGTGCTGCAGCGGCGGGCCCGCCGCGCTGCTGAAGGCCTGCGGGCGCGAGGCGCTGCGAGCCTCGGGCGCGGTCTCGCTGCTCGAGCCGGGCACGTCGCAGGGCTGGGACTCTCGCGCCTGCTCGAGCGGCTGCTCGCCGCGCGCGTCCCGGTGTTCGGCGTCTCGCTCGTCCTCAACCTCCCGCACGTGTTCGGCGGCTATCCCGTACGAGGAGCAGATCCTGGAGCGGCTCGCACCGTCGCGGCTGCGTCGCGGCCTTCGCGCTCGTGCCCGACGGGCTGCGGCGCGCCGATGATCGAGCGGGTCCCGCGCGAGCTCACCGCGGCGGCGGTCTTCGGCGGCACGCCATCGTCGGCGCACACCGAGGCGCTCCTGCGTGCGATCGAGTTCAAGGGCGCGGCGCTCGACGAGCCGCTCGACGCGATCGTGATCGGGATCCCGCCGACGACGCTCTCCTACCCGCGCGAGCGCCCGAACCCGGTCGCGGCCGCCTACCTCGGCCTCGGCCTCGCGCTGCGGATGTGGCGGAACGCCTTCCCGTCGCACGCGGCGGCACCGCGATCCTGCTGCACGACTTCCAGCGCCGCTTTCCCGCCCCCGCGCAGACGCCGTACCGCGCGCTCTTCGCGGAGCCGCGCACCGCCCGCGACGGCGACAGCGCTCGGCGAGGCCGAGCGCGCGGCCGCGAGCCGACACCGCGCGCGCTCGCGCGACTACCGTGCGGGCCGCTCGGTGCACCCGCTCGAGCCGTTCCTCGCCTGGAGCGCGTGCGACGCGGTCGCAAGCCGCCTCGGCAGCGTGCTCGTCGCCGGCTGCCGCGACGCTTCGGCGGCACGCCAGCTCGGCTTCGTGCCGGTGCACGGCGTCGGCGCGGCACTCGGGATGGCGCGCGGACGGCGGCGCGAAGCGGATCGGCTTCCTGCTCTCGCCACCCTACTTTCCGCTGCTCGTCGGCGGCGCCGGCTAGCGAGCGATGGCCGCCTCGGCCGACACCTCGGGTTCCGGGTTCCCGCACGTTCCCTCGCCGCTCGCGACCGCGCGAACGGCGTGGCACCTGCTGCTCGCGTCCGTGTTCGTCGGCGGCGCGGCGGGCGCGCTCGGGCGCGCCGCGCTCGAAGAAGCCGTTCCGACCGAGCCCGGAAGCTGGCCGTGGGCCACGTTCGCCGCGAACCTGATCGGGACGGCGCTCCTCGCCTTCTTCGCCACGCGACTCCAGGAGCGCCTGCCGCCCTCGACCTACAGACGGCCGCTCATCGGCAGCGGCCTCTGCGGCGCTCTCACGACCTTCTCGGCGCTCCAGCTCGAGCTGATCCACCTCGCCCGCGACGGCCACACCGCCCTCGCGGGGGCCTACATCACCGCCAGCCTCGCCCTCGGCCTGCCGCTCATGTTCGTCGTCACGAAGCTCGTGCGCAGGACCCGGATCCGATGAGCCCGCTCGCGTGGCTCGCCCTCACCCTGCTCGGCGGCGCGGGCGCCGTGTTGCGGTACGGCGTCGACGAGGCGATCGGGGCGCGCATCAAGGGCGACTTCCCGCTGGGCACGTTCGCCGTCAACGTCGCCGGCACATTCGCCCTCGGCGTCCTGACCGGGGCGAACGTGGCCGGCACCGCGCTCTTCGTGCTCGGCACGGGATTGCTCGGGTCCCTGACGACCTTCTCGACGTGGATGTTCGAGACGCAGCGCCTTGCCGAGGACGGCGAGACGACGGTCGCGGTCTGGAACCTCGCCGCGAGCCTCGCCGCCGGGCTCGCCGCCGGAGCCGCCGGCTGGGCGCTCGGAGCCGCCGTATGACCGGCGGGGCCCTCAAGCTGTCGGTCTACTTCGGCGAGAGCGACCGGGTGGGGCACCACCTGCTCTCGGACGCACTCGTCGACCGCTTCGAGGCCGAGGGCGTCCAGACGGCCGTGCTGCTCCGCGCGACCGAGGGCTTCGGGATCAAGCAGCGCCTCCACACGCAGCGGCTGCTCACGCTCTCGGAGGACCTGCCGCTCGTCGCGGTGGCCATCGACCGGGCCGAGAAGATCGAGCGGCTCGTGCCGTACGTGAACGATTCCGTCGCCGGCGGCCTCGTGACGATCGAGCGAGCGCGGCTGCTCACCCGGGCGGACGCAGGCCCTGACGTTCCGCCGGAGTCCGACCAGGCGACAAGGCTCACGATCTACCTCGGGCGCGCCGAGCGCTTCCGCGCGCGCCCCGCATACGTGGCCGCCGTCGAGCTCCTCCGCCGCCACGGGCTCGACGGCGCCATCGTCCTGCTCGGGGTCGACGGGATGGCGCACGGGCAGCGCCGGCGGGGCAGGTTCTTCTCGCACAACGCGGCCGTCCCGCTCATGATCATGGCGGTCGGCAGCGGGAAGGCCGTCATCGACGCAGTCGAGGAGCTCGAGGGCCTGCTCGTCCAACCCCGGCTCACGCTCGAGCGCGTCACCGTCTGCAAGCGCGACGGCAAGCTGCTCTCCCGCCCACGCCCCTTGCGGGACACAGATGACGCGGGCCTCGGCCTGTGGCAGAAGCTCAGCGTGCACGTTGCCGAGGACGCGCGGCACGAGGGTCATGCCCTGTATCTCCAGCTGATCCGGCGCCTGCGAGAGGAGGACGCGGCCGGCGCCACAGCCCTGCGGGGCATCTGGGGCTACTCGGGCGCACGCGAGCCGCACGGCGACCGGCTGCTGTCGCTGCGGCGCGGCGTGCCGGTCGTGACCGCCGTCATCGACACACCCGCGGCCATGGAGCGCTTGTGGCAGGTGATCGACGAGGTCACCGACGAGACCGGGCTCGTGACGAGCGAGGTGGTGCCCGCCCTCCATGCCGTCGGCCCTGCGTCGCGCACGGGCGGGCTCCGGCTCGCGCGACCGCCCTTCTGACACCGCTACGAGAGAGCTACTCGCCGAGGTAGGTCTTGCGGACCTGCTCGTTCGTCATCAGCGCCTTGGCCTCGTCGGCGAGCACGATCCGGCCCGTCTCGAGGACGTAGCCGCGGTCGGCGGCGTCGAGCGCCATGAGAGCATTCTGCTCGACGAGCAGGATCGAGGTTCCCTGCTCGTTGATCTGCCGGATGATCTCGAAGATCCGCTCGACGAAGATCGGCGCGAGGCCCATCGACGGCTCGTCGAGCAGGAGCAGCTTCGGCCGCGCCATCAGCGCGCGGCCCATCGCGACCATCTGCTGCTCACCACCCGAGAGCGTGCCGGCCTTCTGACTCTTCCTTTCGGCGAGGCGGGGGAAGAGATCGAAGACCCGGTCGAGATCCTCGTTCACCTCGCTCCCCTTCTTGCGCTGATAGGCGCCCATCTCGAGGTTCTCGAGCACGGTCATCCGCGGGAACACCCGCCGCCCCTCCGGCGACTGGGAGATCCCCTGCCGCACGATCTCGTGGGCCGGCTGCTTGGTGATGTCGTCGCCCTGGAACCTGATCGATCCCTGGCGCGGCTGGTTCAGCCCGTTGATCGAGCGCAGCGTGGTCGACTTGCCGGCGCCGTTCGCCCCGATCAGCGTCACGACCTCGCGCTCGCGCACCTCGAGCGAGATCCCCTTGAGCGCGTGGATCGTCCCGTAGTAGGTGTGGATGTCATCCAGCACGAGGATGGGCGGCGCCGCATTCATGCCGACGGCGCCTCGGCCTGGGTTCCGAGGTACGCCTCGATCACGCGCGGGTCGTTCTGCACCTCGGTCGGCGTGCCCTCGGCGATCTTCTGGCCGTAGTCGAGCACGGTGACGCGGTCGGAGATGCCCATCACGACCCGCATGTCGTGCTCGATCAGGAGCACGGTCATGTCCTGCTCGGCTCGGAGCTTCGCCACGAAGTCGGTGAACTGCGCCGTCTCCTCCGGGTTCATGCCGGCGGTCGGCTCGTCGAGCAGCAGGAGCTGCGGGTCGGTGGCGAGCGCCCGCGCGACCTCGAGCCGGCGCTGGTCGCCGTAGGGGAGGTTCTTCGCATACTCCTGCGTCCGCCCCTTCAGCCCCGAGTAGGCGAGGAGCTCGCGGGCGCGCGCCTCGGCGCCGGCCTCCTCCTCCTCCAGGCGCCGCGTGCGCAGGATCGACGCCCAGACGCCGCCCTTGATCCGGGTGTGCATGGCGACAAGCACGTTCTCGAGCATCGTCATGTTGTGGAACAGGCGGATGTTCTGGAACGTCCGGGCCATGCCGAGCGGCGTGATCTGGTGCGGGGACAGCCCCGTGATCTCGCGCCCCTTGAACGCGATCGTGCCCTGGGTCGGCTTGTAGACGCCCGTGAGGATGTTGAAGAACGTCGTCTTGCCGGCGCCGTTCGGCCCGATCAGGCTGACGATCGCCCCCTGCGGGATCGTGAAGTCCACGTCGTTGACCGCGACGAGGCCGCCGAACTCCTTGCGGATCTGGATCGCCTCGAGCAGCGGCGGAGCCTCGGGCGCGCTCATGTGTGCTGCGCCTCGTAGAGATCGTGGTCGGTGCCGCCTTCCTCGAACTCGGCCTTGCGGCGCGCGCTCGGGATCAACCCCTCCGGGCGGAAGAGCATGGTGACGACGAGCAGGATCCCGAAGATCAGATACTTGTACTTCGGGATGTCGACGGTCGCCGAGATGCCGACTGTGTCGAGGGCGTCGTTGATCCGCAGGCCGATCTTGTCGAGGCCTTTCAGGTTCAGATACTCGAGCAGGATCGCCCCGAGCATGACCCCGTAGATGTTCCCCATCCCGCCGACGATCACCATGCAGAGCACGATGATCGAGATGTTGAAGAAGAAGCTCGTCGGGAAGACGGAGCCGATGAAGGCGCCGTAGTATGCGCCTGCGAACGCCGCCGAAGACCGCGCCGATCGCGTAGGCCCAGAGCTTCGTGCGCATCAGCGGCACGCCCATCGCCGAGGCCGCCACCTCGTCCTCGCGGACCGCGATCCAGGCGCGGCCCATCTTCGAGTCGCGCAGGCGGGCGTTCACGAACATCGTCAGCAGCACGAGCAGCACGATCAGGAAGAAGAACGCGTTCAGCTCGATCACGCTGAAGCGGTCGGGGAGGATGCCGCCGGTCCAGTCGGACAGGTGCTCGCCGAACCCCGGGCGGTCCATCTGCTTCACGCCGCGGACGCCGTTCGTCAGGTTCGCGTGGCCGAACTCGACGAACGGCAGCGAGCCGAGCAGCCCGACCGGCACCGCCAGCGAGTCGGCGTTTCGGAAGACGTCGGGGATGATCTCGCCGAAGCCGAGCGTCACGATCGCGAGGTAGTCGCCGCGCAGCCGCAGGGTCGGCCAGCCGATGATGATCCCGGCGATCGCCGCCATCACCCCCGCGAGCGGGAGCACGAGCCAGAAGCCGATGTGGATCCCGCCGATCCCCTCCTGCGCGTTCGTGAAAAAGCGGAAGTCGACACGGCCGGTGAAGAGGTCGGAGGCGAACCAGCCGATCGTGTACGCACCGATCGCGTAGAACGCGACGTAGCCGAGGTCGAGCAGCCCGGCGAAGCCGACGACGATGTTGAGGCCGAGCGCGAGCATCACGTAGACCGCGATCACGATCACGATGTCGAGCTTGAGCCCGAGGATGTCGACCGTGAAGAACTGGATCCCGGGCCACGTGTACCAGTACGGGTACGTGATCACGACGAGGAAGATCGCCGCGACGATGATCATGTGGCTGCGCGGGTTGGTCTCCCGCCAGCGGCGGAACGACGCGAGCAAGCCGCGTACCCGGCCCATCTACTGGCCTTCCGGTGTCTGCTCGCCGAGCAGGCCGGACGGCCTGAAGACGAGGATCAGGATCAGGATCGAGAAGATGATCGTGGTCGTCCAGCGGGCGTCGCCGAAACCGTCGTTGTAGGCGGCGATCATCCCGAGCAGGATCCCGCCGAGCACGGCGCCGCTCAGGTTCCCGATCCCGCCCAGCACCGCGGCGGTGAACGCGAAGAGCCCCAGCCGGAAGCCGACCTGGAAGTTCGTCGTGCCGATGTAGAGGGCGTAGATCACACCCGCGGCGCCGGCGAGCGCTCCCCCCAGGGCAAAGGTGAACGAGATCGTCCGGTCGACGTTGATGCCCATCATCGCCGAGGCGTCGCGGTCCTGGGCGGTGGCCCGCATCGCCTTGCCGGCCTTCGTGTGCTGCACGAGCATGGTCAGCGCGATCAGCAGCGGGATCGTCAGCCCGATGACGATCAGGTCGGAATACGAGTAGGTAATCCCGTTCCAGTCGAAGACGTCCCCGCGTGGAAGGACGTCCGGGATCGGCACGCGCCCGGCCCCCTTCCAGGAGAGGCCGATGTTCTGCAGGATGAACGAGAAGCCGATCGCCGTGATGAGCGGCGCGAGGCGCGGCTGGTTGCGGAGCGGCCGGTAGCCGATGCGCTCGATCGAGACGTTGATGACCATGCAGAAGAGCATCGCCAGCAGCAGCGACGCCGCGATCGCGTAGGCACGCTGGGACGCCGAGCTGTCCTCGGTGGCGGCAGTTCCGAGCGGGATGGCGATCACGCCGAAGAGCAGCGGGATCTGGAACGAGCCGTCCACGATGATCGACTGTGTCTGGAACGTCCCGAGCATGAAGTTGTCGCCGTGCGCGAAGTTGATCAGCTCGATGATCCCGTAGACGAGCGTGTAGCCGAGCGCGACGAGCGCGAAGATCGATCCGTTCGTGAACCCGATCAGGGTCACCTGCGTGAAGCGGCTCGGCGACTCGACGAACGAGTCGATCAGCCAGGTGGCGAGGCCGAGCAACAGGAGCACCCCGAAGACGAGGCGCGCGATCTCGGACGGCGGTCGGCGCCGACGTGCGATCAGGCGAGGTGCGGATTCAGCCGTTGACAAGGAGGCGTACGTGGGGGCCGGGATGCCCCGGCCCCCACGTTCCGACTGCTTACTCGAGTGTCTTCGTCTCCTTGAACTCCCAGGCGCCGTTGTTCGCCAGATACACCGTCTCGGCGGCGTTCTCCGGATCGCCCTCTTCGTTGAACGACATCGACCCGACGACCGTGTCGGGGAGGTTGGTCTCGTAGAGCTTCGAGATGATGTCCTCGCGGCTCCCGTCGGACCGGCTGATCGCGTCGAGCACGACCTGTGCCGCGGTCGCGGCGTAGACCGTGTAGACCTCGAGCGGCTTGCCACCCTCGGCCTGCGAGAAGTCGTCGACGAACGTCTTGCCGAAGCCGGTGAGCTTGTCCGGAGGCGTGGTCGGCGCGGTGCCGTAGGCGCCCTGGACGTTGTCCGAGCCGGCCTCGTCGAAGAGCGAGGAGAGCACGAAGCCGTCCGAGACCACCAGCTTGACCGCCTCGTTGTCGCCCACGACCTCGACCTTGTTCTTCACGAGCTGACCGCCGTTGTTCGTCGAGACGCCGCCGATGTAGATGCCGTCGGCTCCGCTCGCCTTGATCTTCGTCATCAGCGAGGTGTAGTTCTGGGCGTCCTTGTCCCAGCCCTCGTGCCCGACGACCTGGAGGCCGATGTCGTTGGCGCTGCCCTCGAACGCGTCGGCGACACCCTTCCCGTACAGCTCCTTGTCGTCCAGGATGTACACCTTCGTGACGCCGAGCACGTCCTTCATGTACGAGGCGCCGATGCGACCCTGGTTGTCGTCGGAGGCGACCACGCGGGCGTAGTTGCGGTCACCGGAGGGGTAGTACTTGTCGGGCTCGCCCGCCTCGGTCCCGGGGCCGCCCTTGGTCAGGCCCGTGTAGGTGTTCGCCGGGCTGACGATCGCGAGCGGAGCCTCGTTCAGGATCGGAACCTCGATCGCGGCGCACCCGGAGTTGTAAGTGCCGATCACGGCGACGATCGAGTCGTCGGCCACGTAGTTGCGTGCGTTCTCCGAGCACTTGGCCTCGTCCCATTTCCCGGCGGCCGCCGTCGCGTCGTCGAACGACTCGAACTCGATCGAGTAGTCGCCGGCCTTTCCACCGGCCTGCTCGAGCACGAACTCGATCGCGCGGACCATCTGCGTCGTCTGGACGCGGTCGGAGCTCTGAAGCGGCAGGTCGGAAACGATCTTGAGCGTGCTGGGGCTGCTGCTCCCGCCGCACCCCGTGAGAACCACGGAGAGCCCTACGGCGAGGCCAGCCAAAAGTGCAAGGAATCCGCGATTTCTCAACTGCTCCTCCTCTTGGCGCTTGACGTCGATGTCTCACCCGCGCGCGCCGGGGCCCGCGCCGAGAGGGAAGTATCGGAGGATTCGGAACGAGAAGCAACCGGGGTGCGGCGAATCCCGACCTGCACACCGCTTCCGAACGCGTCGGAGAGGGTCGCCGCGCCGGCCGCCGGCACGGGTCGGAGCCCGCGGAGAGGCCGGCCCTGAATGCGGCACGGAGACCGGGCGGGCCGCCCGAACGCCGCTACGATCCGCCGCAGACCGGCCGAAGTGGCGGAACTGGCAGACGCGCCGGACTCAAAATCCGGTTCCCCTCGGGGAGTGTGGGTTCGAGTCCCACCTTCGGCATCACACCGCAGGGCGACTTCCGCTGCTTTCGGGTAAGCCGATCAGCCGGGGTCGACCTCGAGGCGGGGCAGCCACCCGAGTGAGCGCAAGAGGTACCAGTTCCAGGGGCCGAGGAGCTTCATCGCGCCGGGCAGGAGCACCGAGCAAACGATCGTGGCATCCAGCAGCAACGCGACCGCGACGCCGAAGCCCATCTGCTGGAACACCACGAGGTCGCCGCGGGCGAAGCCGCTGAAGACCGCGACAACGATCAGCCGCCGCTCGTGCTCGCGACGATCGCGCTGCTGCGCAACGCGGCCCCTCGGCGACTTCGCAGATTGTGGCAGCGCGCGGACTACCGGCGCTACGGCGGCGAGTGGATCGTCGCCGAGGAGAACGCGCCGGCGCCGTGCTCGTTGTCGATCAGGGTGTTCGCGCCCAGCTCGGCCTCGGAGTCCCACCACGAGACGATCGCCCAGCCGTCGCGGACCGGATCGCTCGACTCGGTGTCGGGGCGCGTGTTCGAGACCACGTTGTGCTCGATCTCGCACATCGAGCGGTCGCCACAGTAGATCCCGATGCCGAGCGAGTCGTGCACGTCGTTGTGCTCGACCATGCCCATCGACATCTCGGTCACGGCGATTCCACGCAGCTGCGTCCGTCGGACGCGGTTGCCCTTCACCATCACGTTCACCGAGTGCGTGACGATCCCCTCGCGGCCGCCGGTGACCGTGCATCCGCGCACCTCGCTCGGCCCCAGGTCCGCGGCGAACGAGATGTCGATGCCCTGCGCCCACGGGTTCGCGCCGGAGTCGATCGTGCAGTCGCGGATCGACACGCTCCCGTGGCGAACGTGGATGCCGTCCATCTGCGCGCCCGAGATCGAGACGCGCTCGAGCGTGACGCGACGAGCGTCCTCGACGTCGATTCCGTTCTCGCCGCCGACGACGGTGACGTCGCGGATCGTCACGTCGCTCGCACGCACGACGATGCCTCCGCGGACCACCGCGCCGGGGCTGCCCACGAGCACCTGCGAGTGGTCGAGCAGCAGCGGTCCCTCATGCACTCCCGCGGCGAGGGTGACGGTCGGCGGCTGCGTCGCGAGCGCGGTGCCGGCGGCCGCGGCGAACAGCGCGACGAGACCGACGCCCGCAGCGGCGCCCGTCCGTGCGAGCTCGCCGCCGTCGTCGCCATAGGAGAGGCTGAGCAGCGGGTAGACCGCGTGGCCGAGCACCTGCGCGAGGAGCCAGGAGCAGCCGAAGAGTGCGAGCGCCGCCGCGAGCGGGGCGCGGACGCCGAGCGCGAGCGCGAGCGCCATCACGACGCCGAGCTCGAGCGCACCCAGCGGCAGCGCGAACCAGCCGGGCTGGTAGTCGAGCAGGCGGTGGTAGAGCGGGTCGAGCGCGAGCCCGGCCGCGATCATCAGCGCAACGAGCTCGACCGGCCACCAACGGTGCAGCACGAGGGCGAGCACGGCCGCGACGAGCGCCGGCACGAGCGTGGCCGCGAGCCGCGACTCGAGACGGCCCCTCAGCGTGTACGCCATGCCCTCACCTTCCGCAGGAAGCCGCGCGCCGCGTACTTCGCGCCCACGAGCGTGTCCGCCGCCGGGTAGGTCCACTGCGCGGCGACGCCGGCGAGCGCCAGCGTCCGCTCGCTCCCGGTCAGCGACGGCACCGTGCAGTCCGGCGCGAGCGCGATCCAGCGGTCGTGCGTCTCGAGCCCGTGCTCGTCCACGAGCCCGGCTAGCAGCGGGTCGTGCCGGAAGCCGCGCCGGAAGCCGGTCGCGCAGACGACCTGCTCGGCGCCGTTCAGCGCGGCGGCGACGCGGAACCGCCCCTCCTCGGCGGCGCGGTCGAGCGGCTCGTCCCACTCCCGTCCGCTCGGATAGGACGGTGCGCCGAGATCGCGCAGCAGCTCGACCCTCGCTCCGGGCTCGGTCGCCTGGAAGGCGGCGAGGCCGCGACGCGAGAAGAGCGGCCGCGGCACGTTCAGCGGCCGCCGCAGCGGCTCGCGTCGCCGGACCGAGACGACCGTCGAGCCGGCTGCGAGCGCATTCAGCCACTCGGTCGCCGCGGCCATCCCGGCGCCGACGACGGCCACCTCGCCGGCGTAGCCGTGCGGCTCGTAGGCGTGGACGGCACGCGGGTCGCCCTCGAGCTCGGCCGGCATGTTCAGACCGGGATGGCCGACGCAGACGAGGACGTGCCGGAACGCGCCGAGGGTCGACCCGCCGACCTGCTCGAGCTCGAAGCCATCGTCCACGGCGCGGATCCGCTCGACGCGTGCGCTCCGCACGCAGGCGTCCCAGCCGGTGCGCGCGCGCTGGTCGGCGACGTGGTCGAGGAAGTCGTCCACCGACGGGCGGTAGCGGTCGAGGACGCTCAGTACGAGCGGTTCCAGCGCACCGTGGCGCAACGCCTCGCGCACCGCGAGCCCGGGAAACGCCGTCGGCAGGCAGTGCCCGTCGCTCTCGGAGCGCATCCGCCGCTGGCCGATCGCCTCCGCCCGCACGCGCCAGACCGCGGCCGGGTCAGGACCCGTCGCGTCGAAGACCGTCACGTCCTCGGCCGGCACCCCGCCGTGCAGGAGCGTCGCGTGCGCGACGAACCCGGCCAGCCCGCCGCCCACCACCGCGACGTCGCCGCTGCTCACTTCACGGAGCCCGCCAGGAGCCCTTCGACGAAGTAGCGCTGGAACGCGAAGAACACCGCGAGCGGGATCGCGAGCGAGATGAACGTCGCCGGCGCGATCAGCTCGATGTTCGAGCCGAACTGGCGCAGCTGCGAGAAGATCGCGACCGTGATCGGCTGGGTCGAGCGCCCGAACGTGAGCGCGACGATCAGGTCGTTCCAGGTCCAGAGGAACTGGAAGATCGCGAGCGACGCGATCGCCGGGAGGCCCAGCGGCAGCATCAGCTTGACGAAGATCCGTACCTCCGACGCACCGTCGATCCGGGCCGATTCGAGAATGTCCTTGGGGATCCCGATGAAGAAGTTCCGCAGCAGGAAGATCGCGAACGGTAACGCGAACGCGGTGTGGAAGAGGATCAGCGACAGCCGCGTGTCGAAGATGCCGAGCGAGCTGTAGAGCTTGAACATCGGGATCAGCGCCATCTGGAGCGGCACCACGAGCAGGGCGATCACGAAGATGAACCACCAGTCGCGGCCGGGGAACTCGAGCCACGCGAACGCGTATGCGGCCATCGCGCCGATCAGGATCGGGACGACCGTCGACCCGACGGCGACGATCGCCGTCGTCAGCAGCGCGCTCATGATCGTGTCGTTGTGGAAGACGTCCTCGTAGTTCTGGAAGGTCAGCTTCGAGGGCGCGCTGACCACCTGCCACCAGCCCTTGTCCTGGAAGTCCTCCGGCGCGAGGAGCGACGTGATGAGGAGCCCGAGCGTCGGCATGAGCCACAGGAGCCCGATGAAGACGAGGATGAAGTGCACCGGGGTCTTCCCGACCCAGCGCAGGATCTTCGCCGCCGTGCTCTCCTCGACGACGACGGTCTTGGGCGCAGGAGCCGCGATCTCGGTCACGTCAGGCCTCCCTCCGGAAGTTGCGGATGTTCAGGAGCAGGATCGGGATCACGAGCACGAGGATCAGCACCGCGATCGCAGAGCCGACCCCGTAGTCGTTCGCGCCGGAGAACGCCGTTCTCCACATCGCGAGGGCGAGCACACTGGCGTCGTCCTGCACGGACCCGGGCGCGATGGCGATGACGATGTCGAAGATCTTGAGCACGTTGATCAGCATCGTCACGAACACGACAGTGAGGACGGGCGCGAGCAGCGGGACAGTCACGCGGCGGAACACCTGCCACTCGGTGGCGCCGTCGGTTCGCGCCGCCTCGAGCACGTCGCGCGGCATCGCCGCGAGGCCGGCGCCGATCACGACCATCGAGAAGCCGGCCCAGATCCAGATGTAGGCCATCATGATCGACGGCGTCACGAGCTTCGGCCCGAGCCAGGCGATGCCCCCGAAGGGCTTCGCGAAGGTGGCTGACCCGATCGCCACCCGAAACTCGTCGCCCGCAGTCACGTCGTCGAACGTGAAGCTGCCGTCGTCGGCCGACTTCGTGGTCGCGAACGCCTCGCCTCCGGGGTCGCGCAGCTCGATCGTCACACCGGGCAAGCCGACCTCGCCCTCCTCGACCTTGCCCGGAATGCCGCCGCCAGGACTGAAGTCGCGCCAGACGACGCCGCCGATCTGGCTCGAGGACACCGTCGGCGCCTTCGCCTGCTCCGCGCTGTCGGGCACCTCGGACGCGGTGACGCCCGTGAGGCCGAGCAGCACGGTGTCGCCCGCGCGGACCGGGTCCTTGAGGGTCAGGCCGCCCTTCGGCGTCCCGGTCAGGGCGTCCGTCGAGGGCGAGGCGCTGGAGAGCGCGCCCGACCCGCCGACGACCACGTCGTGGACGACCTTCACGCCCGCGTTCAGTGCGCCCAGGTCGGGCTCCTGGATGTAGACGATGCGCCACGTGATGCCCGCTGCGAACGCCGAGATCGCGAGCGGCATGAAGACGGCCGTCTTGAACGCGACCCGCCAGCGAACACGCTCCACGAGCACCGCGAACACGAGCCCCACCGCCGTCACGAACGCCGGCACGACGAGCACCCAGAGCGCGTTGTTCTTCAGCGCCGTCGTCAGCGTGTCGCTGGTGAAGATCTCCTTGTAGTTGTCGAACCAGACGAAGTGGTCCTGTTTCCGGTCGAGGAAGCTCAGGTAGATCGTGTAGGCCATCGGGTAGACGACCCAGACGATCAGGAAGAACGATGCAGGCGCGAGGAACCCGGCGGCCAGCGCGTACTTGCGCCAGCCGCCGGGCTCCTTCCCGTCGGCCTGAACCGACGGCGGAGCTGCGGCTACAGATTGTCCGCCGCCGGCCTCCACCTAGCCGTTGTACGCCTTCTGTGCCGATGCCTCCATCGCGCTCGCGACCCCGTCGACGTCGTTCGGGTTGGCGAGGAGATCCTGGAACTCCTTGAACAGGCCCTGGCCCACCGTGCCGCCGAAAGCGGACGGCTGCAGGTCGGAGAGGTCGAACCGGAACACGGCCGCCTCGCCGATCGCCCCCGCCGTCGTCATCGAGATGTCGTCCGGGTAGACGGATGCGTCGACCTTCTTGTTCAGCGAGGCGAAGCCGCCGCGCTTGGCCCAGATCTCCGCCGCTGCCGGCGTGGTCAGGTATGTGATCAGCGCCTTCGTAGCGTCGTTGTCGTTGAAGCTGACCACGGTGTCACCGCCGCCGACGACCGCCGGGTCGGACCCGTCGATCGACGGGAAGGCGAAGACGTTGTAACCGGTGACCGGCTCCAGCGTCGTCTCGACGACACCCGGGACGAAGTCGCCCTCGATCACCTGCGCCGCCTTCGGGCTGTCGGTGAGGACGTTCGACACCGAGGTCGTGAAGTCGACCTGAAGCGGGTTGCCGGCGATGTTCGACGTGTCCTTGAACAGATCCGCCATCGTCGTCAGCGCCGTCTTCACGGACTCGTCCGTCCACGGGATCTCGTGCTTCGCGAGCTGGTCGTACATGTCCGCGCCGGCCTGGCGCAGGTAGATGTTCTCGAACAGGTCGGTGAGCGTCCACCCGTCCGCGCCGCCGATCGAGTAGGCCGGAAGTCCCGAGGCCTTGATCGTCGCCGCGTCGGCCGTGAAGTCGTCCCAGGTGGTCGGCGGCTCGACCCCGGCGTCGTCGAACGCCGCGACGTTGTACCAGACGGTCGATTTGTTGGCCGCCTTGAAGATGAACCCGTAGAGGGTCCCGTCGACCGAACCGAGCGCGACCGCCGACTCGCCGAGATTCGACTCGACGTCGTCCTTGGCGTAGTCGATCGGGGTCAGCGCGCCCTTGTCCGCGAACTCGTTCAGCAAGCCCGGCTGAGGCACGAAGGCCACATCGGGCGGGTTCCCACCGGCGACGGCCGTCGAGAGCTGAGTCGGCAGCTGGTCGCCGGCCGACGTGTAGTTCACCGTCACGTCGGGGTTCTCGCTGGTGAATCCATCCAACACGGCCTGGAACGAATCCTGCTCCGGGCCGGTCCAGGTGCCCATGATCGAGATCGAGCCGGAGACATTCCCGTTGTCGCTCGAGCTGCTGCTTCCGCCGCAACCCGCAACCGCGAGCAGTAATGCACCCACGGCCAGTCCGTACGCGATCGGCGTCAGTCGCCTCTTCACAATGTTGCTCCTTTCCCTACGGGTTGTCGTCGTAGATCCCGAGACCAGTCTCGAAATCGAAAAAGTGCAGCGCTCGCGTGTCGACCGCGACCTCCACCGGCTCGCCCTCCGCCACGCTTGCGCGCGCCCCGAAGCGGCCGACGAAGACCGCGTCGGTCTCCGGCGTGTAGCCGGGCTCGAGCGCCCCGACGTCGCGAGCGAGCTCGGCGACGTCCTCGGTCATCGCGGCCCGACCGCCGGGGACGGTGAAGTGGACGATCAGCTCGGAGCCGAGCGCCTCGCGCAGCTCGACCGAGCCCTTGAGGTGCGCGCCCTTCGCGGAGTCCGGGGCGAGCTCGGCCGACTCGAGGTGCTCCGGCCTGATGCCGAGCACGATCTTCCGCCCGACGTACGCCTCGAGCGCCGGGTGATCGCGGGCGGCCTCGGGGCCGAGCTCGAGCCGCTGCTCGCCAAGCGTCGTGGAGAACGATCCGTTCGAGCGGTCGACCGTGGCCTCGACCATGTTCATCGAGGGGCTGCCGATGAAGCCACCCACGAACAGGTTCAGCGGGTGGTCGTAGAGCTCCTGCGGCGAGCCCACCTGCTGCAGCTCGCCCTTGCGCATCACGGCGACGCGGTCGCCCATCGTCATCGCCTCCACCTGGTCGTGGGTGACGTAGAGCGTGGTGACGCCGAGATCGCCCTGCAGCCGGCTGATCTCGGCGCGCATCTGCACCCGGAGCTTCGCGTCGAGATTCGAGAGCGGTTCGTCCATCAGGAACGCGGCGGGCTCGCGTACGATCGCGCGCCCCATCGCGACCCGCTGGCGCTGCCCTCCGGAGAGCGCACGCGGCCGGCGCTTCAGGTGTGGCTCGAGCCCGAGGATCTGCGCCGCGTTCTGCACGCGCCGGTCGATCTCGTCCTTCGGCACCTTCTTCACCTTGAGCCCGAAGGCGATGTTCTCGTAGACGGTCAGGTGCGGGTACAGCGCGTAGCTCTGGAAGACCATCGCGATGTCGCGGTCGCGCGACGGGACGTGGTTGACGACCCTGTCCCCGATCCGGACGACGCCAGAGGAGATCGACTCCAGCCCGGCGACCATGCGCAGCGCAGTCGTCTTCCCGCAGCCCGATGGCCCGACCAGCACCATGAACTCGCCGTCGCCGATTTCGAGCCCGAGGCCGGCGACGCCAACGGTTCCGTCCGGGTAGACCTTTCCGACGTCCTCGAACGCAACTGCCGCCACTCCGACCTCCTCTCCGCTGCGTGATGGGGAGATCCTGTCGCGAACCGACTCGCGTGGCAAGCGAGGTCGGTTTCGCCGTCGGCCGGCCGTTCCGACCGAGCCGCTTCGTTCGACCGGATTTGGATGCCCAGCCGACGCCTCGCGAAACGCCATCCGAGCGGGGGAACGAGCTTCGAACGGATATGCCGTCTCCGTCGGTCGAGCCGATGCGACCGCCGCGCGGGCGCGATCCTCAAGATCACAAGAGCGGGTCGACGACACGCCGCGGCGGCATGATCGGCCGTGTCCGCCGCAAGCCGAAAGCCTGTCGCGATAATGGCCGGCGAGCCACGAGACGAATGGGGGACTAGGCGACATGAGCAAAGGCGGTCTCGGGGTCCAGCAGGATCGGCGTCCGCTCGTGCTGGTGGTCGACGACGAAGCCGCGGTCGTCGACGCACTGACCGGCGATCTCGACCTGCGCTTCGGCCGTGACTACCGGATCGAGGGCGCCCGGTCGTCGGCATCCGCACTCGATCGCCTCGCCTCGAACGCCTCGCGGCGAACGGCGACCAGGTGGCGATCGTGCTCGCCGACGCCGGCCTGAGCGATCCCACAGGCATCGAGCTCCTCGAGCGCGCGCACGTCCTGCACCCGCAGGCGAAGCGGGTGATGCTCGTCGAGCGCGACTACCGCGCGACGAGCCCGAGCGTCCACGCGATGGCGATCGGCCGGATCGACTACCACCTCACGAAGCCCTGGCTGACCGAGACCTCGCTCTACCCCGCGATCAGTGAGTTCCTCGCCGACTGGGCCACGGCGCGGCACGCACAGTTCGAGTGGTTCCGCGTCGTGGGCGGGACAGACGCACGCTCCTCCGAGCTGCGCGACCTTCTAAGGCGCTTCGGCCTTCCGTTCCGCTCCCATCTCGCCGATTCCGTCGACGGCCGGCTGCTCCTGGCGGAGGCGCACCAGGACGGAAGCCGGCTCCCGGTGGTGATCCGGTACGACGGAATCGTGATGGTGGATCCGTCGAAGGCCGAGATCCTGGAGGCGTTCGGGACGAACACCCGCCTCGACGTCGACCGCGTCGACCTCGCCGTGGTCGGGGCCGGCCCGGCCGGGCTCTCCGCGGCGATCTACGCCGCATCGGAAGGGCTCGACACAGTGGTGCTCGAGCAGGAGTCGTCGGGCGGCCAGGCGGGGTCGAGCTCGCTGATCCGCAACTACCCGGGGTTCCCGCACGGTGTCGCCGGCGGCATCCTGACCGTGCGCGCGTGCGAGCAGGCCTGGCTGTTCGGTGCGAACCTCGTCTTCGCGAACGAGGTCGCCGCGCTGACCCCGCGCGGCGACGAGACCGTCATCCGGACGGCAGAGGGCAAGGAGGTCGCCGCCCGCGCAGTCGTGATCGCAACGGGCGTCCGGTGGCGGCGCCTCGGTGTGCCACGGCTCGAGGAGCTCGTCGGCGCGGGCGTCTTCTACGGTGCGGCAGCGACCGAGGCGCAGGGCCTGGAAGGCGAGCACGCAGTCGTCGTCGGCGGCGCCAACTCCGCCGGTCAGGCTGCGGTGCACCTGGCGAAGTACGCCGAGCGGGTGACGATGGTCGTGCGCGCCGACTCGCTCGGCAGGGGCATGTCCGCCTACCTCGAGAACCAGATCGAGTCCACGCCGAACATCGAGGTGCGGTTGCGCACCCGGATCGTCGACGCGCACGGCGCCGACCGGCTCGAGGAGATCGTCCTGGACGCCGACGGCCGCACCGAGACGATTGCCACCGGCGCGGTCTTCGTGCTCATCGGCGGCCGACCGAACACCGAGTGGCTCGGGGGCAGCGTCGCGCTCGACGACGCCGGCTTCATCCTCACCGGGCGTGATCTGGCCCACTTCGGAGTCGCCCAGCGCGGCGTCGACTCTTCCTCGGCGAGGCCGCCGCTCCTGCTCGAGACGAGCATCCCGGGCGTGTTCGCGGCCGGCGACGTCAGGCACGGCTCGATCAAGCGCGTGACCTCGGCGGTCGGCGAAGGATCGAGCGCGATCCAGGCCGTCCACGAGTACCTCGCCACCGCGTCCGAGCGCGCCGCCGTCGCCGGCGGGCGCTGAGCCGTCACGCCCGTGACGTGAGCCGGCGCGCTCGGAACGGCCGAGATCCGTCAGGCCTCGGAGCCGCGACCTCCGTACACGAGCAGCCCGTAGATCACGAGCACATCGATCACGATGGCGATGGTCGCCCACCACGGGTTCACGGCGATCCATGACAGCTGCGCGATCGCGTTGAAGAACGCGGTCACGACCCCGACGACCGCAGCCCAGGCGGCGCCGCCGAGCACGGCCACGCCGGCGATGATCTGGAGCACGCCCCAGATGACGAAGAACCAGCCCCAGGCATCGAGGTTCGAGAACATCAGCTGGTTGACGACGTACTTCGAGTTCCCGATCGCCGCGATCCCGTCGATCACGTTGAAGAAGCCGACGAGGATCAGCATGATCCCGGCGAAGCCGATCCAGCCTGCGCCCGGCATCGCACGTCCGTACGTGGCGTCGGTTCCCTGCGACATATTGCCCCCTTCAGGTCGTTTCGTAGAGCGCCGCGCACTGGTGCGATCGGCGACGCGCGATCGTCGCAGGAGACACTCGACGAGTCAAACACCTCGACCGGGCGAGCCGGTCAGGCAGCCGGGACCGCGTCGGGGAGCGAGATCCAGACGTCGGCGCCCGCGGGCACGGTGTTGACGACGTGCGCGCTGCCCCCGTGGGCCCGCGCGATCGTCTCGCTGATCGACAGCCCAAGCCCCGCGCCGCCGTGAGACCGGGCGGCATCGGCGCGCGAGAACCGCTCGAACGCGCGCTCGAGATAGTCCGCGGGGAAGCCGTCGCCGTTGTCCCGGACGTGGAGCTCGGTCTCGACACCGTTCCGGGCCGCGAGGAGCCGGATCTCGTCGCCACCGTAGCGGAGCGCGTTGTCGACCAGGTTCCCGAGCGCTTGCTCGAGGCGCAGTGAATCGCCGTGCACGCGGAGACCGGCAACCGGGTCGGCGCCGACGGCCTTGCCCTCCGCCTCGGCGCGCCATTCCACACGGCTGAGCACAGCGGCGAAGAGCGCGTCGACCTCGACGCTCTCGACGCGGAGGGGCAGGCGGCCGCGATCGGCGCTCGCGATCAGGAGCAGGTCCGCGGCGAGCTGCGCGAGTCGGTCGGCTTCTCGTGACGCGCGCCGCACGGCCTCCTTCAGCTCGGGCACGGTGTCGGCCTGGCGCAGGGCGAGCTCGAGCTCGGTACGCAGGAGCGCAAGCGGAGTGCGCAGCTCGTGGCCCGCGTCGGCGACGAAGTCGCGTTCGCGCTCGACGGCCGACTCGAGCCGGCCGAGCATCTCGTTCAGCGTCTCGGCCAGCCGCTCGAGCTCGTCCCCGGTCGGCGGGACGGGAAGCCGCTCGCCGGGGGTCTCTGCGGAGATCCCGGAGGCGCGGTGCCGCATCGACTCGACTTGCCCCAGCGAGAGGCCGGCGAGGAGGTAGCCGACGCCGGTCGCGAGGATCAGGGCGGCCGGGCCGGCGATCAGCAACTCGGTGCGGAAGCTCGAAAGCGTCTCGGCACGGTCCTGGCTCGTCGCGCCGACGACGAGAACGAGCGGCCGGCCGGCGCGTGTCACCCTCGTCGCAAGGAGGCGGGAGGGCTCGTTCAGGCCGGGCACCGAGCGCTTCTCGACGAACGTCGGCGCGCGGAGGGCGGCGCGCAGTTCCGGGCCTGTGAGGAGCGGCCTGGCGCCGAGCGGCCGCGTCGCTTCGAGAACACGCCCGTCCGTAGCAATCAGCTGCGCGTAGCTCTCGCCGCGCTCGACGAAGCGGCTGCCGCTCGTGCCGGAGAGTGAGACGTCCGGCTGCATGACGAGCGCGGTGAGGTCCTGTGCGCGGAGCCGAAGCTCCCGGTCGAGGGCGAGCGCGAGGTGCGAGCCGAGCCGGAGGTAGAGGAAGAGCCCGGACGCGGCGAGCACGACGGCCATCGCGAGCGCGAAGGCCGCGCTCACGCGCAGGCGGATCGGCAGTCGGCTCAATCCACACCTGCCTTCCGCAGCCGATAGCCGGCGCCACGGACCGTCTCCAGCGTCACGCGCCCGAACGGCTCGTCGATCTTCCGGCGCAGCCGCCGCATGTACACGTCGACGACGTTCGAGCGGTTGTCATAGGCGAAGTCCCAAGCATGCTCGAGCAGATGCAGCCTCGAGAGCACTTCCCCCGGCCGCCGCATGAACGTCTCGAGGAGCGCGAACTCCTTCGAAGAGAGCTCGATCGGCGTCGAGCCGCGCGCGACCTCGCGCGTCGCAGGGTCGAGGCGCAGGTCGTCCACGTGCAGGACTGCCGGTCGCTCCTGCTCCCCGCGCCGGCCGAGCGCCCGCAGCCGCGCCAGCAGCTCGGCGAACGCGAACGGCTTCACGAGGTAGTCGTCGGCGCCCCCGTCGAGGCCGGCGACGCGGTCCTCGACCGAGTCACGCGCAGTGAGCATCAGCACGGGCGCCCAGACTCCGGCAGCGCGAAGCCTGCGGCATGTCTCGAAGCCGTCGAGCCCCGGCAGCATTACGTCGAGCACGACCGCGTCGTAGTCGTGTGCCTGGGCCATCCAGAGCGCGTCCTCGCCCGTGCCCGCGACGTCGGCGGCAAGCCCCTCGCCGACGAGGCCGCGGCGGATCAGGCTCGCCATCCGCAGCTCGTCCTCGACGATCAGAACACGCACGAGCCGATTCTCCGCGATGCGGATGAACGCGAGATGACGGACCCATGACACGCAGTCATCGCCCGTTCATCTTCGCTCCGTAGCCTCGTCTGCAGCCGAGCGAAAGGAGCCCGTGACGATGCGCAGCCGCCCCACCCTCCCCCTCACCGCGGTCGTGGCCGCGATCGTCGCCCTCGCGGCGGTCGGCGGGTCCGGCGCTCAGACGCGCCGGGCCGCCAACCCGCCAATGCCGCCGGCGAGCCAGTTCAGCGCCCGCGTCGACAACGCCTGGTTCCCGCTCGTGCCGGCCACCCGCTACGTCTACGTCGGGGTGAAGGACGGGCGGCCGTCCCGCGACGTCGTCACCGTCAGCGACCGAGTGCGCAGGGTCGACGGTGTCCCATGCGCCGCCGTCCTCGACCGCTTCTACGTCGACGGCCGGCTCCGCGAGCGAACGACCGACTGGTACAGCCAGGACCGGCAAGGAAACGTCTGGTACCTCGGCGAGGAGACCGCCGAGCTCGACCGCAACGGGCACGTCACGAACACGGACGGCACCTGGCTGGCCGGAGTCGACGGCGCGCAGGCCGGCGTGTACATGCCAGCCCACCCGCGGGTCGGCCAGGCCTTCCGGCAGGAGTACTACGAGGGCGAGGCCGAGGATCACTTCCGGGTGATCGGCGTCCTCGGAACGGTCACCGGGCGCGTCGCTGCGAACGCGCTCCTCACCGAGGAGTGGACGCCGCTCGAGCCGGGAGCGATCGACCGCAAGCTGTACGCCCGCGGCATCGGCATCGTCAGCGAGCTGGCCCGGAAGGGCAGCACGGACCACGCCGAGCTCGTCTCGGTCACGAGGGTGCGATGACGGCGGCGGTCGAGGTCGCCGGTGTCACCAAGCGCTACGGGCCGCTCGTTGCCGTCGAGGCGCTCGACCTCACCGTCCCGGCGGGCGAGATCCTGGGCGTGCTCGGCCCGAACGGCGCCGGCAAGACCACGGCGATCCGGATCCTGACGACGATTCTCGAGCCGAGCCACGGGACGTTCGCGGTCGACGGCGTGCCCCACACGCAACCGGCCGAGATCCGCCGACGCACCGGCGTGCTACCCGAGAGCGCCGGCTATCCCGAGTGGCAGACCGGCGAGGAGTACCTCCGCTACCACGCCCGGTTGTTCGGCCTCTCGCGCGCGAGCGCCCGCGCTGTTGCCACGGCGCTGCTCGGCGAGGTCGGCCTGACGGAGCGCGCCGGAAGCCCGATCGGCACCTTCAGCCGCGGAATGCGCCAGCGCCTCGGAATCGCGCGTGCGCTCGTCAACGACCCGCGGGTCGTGTTCCTCGACGAGCCGACGCTCGGGCTCGACCCGGCCGGTCAGCGCAGCGTGATGGCAATCGTTCGGCGCATCGCCGGCGAGCGAGGGGCGACGGTGCTTCTGAGCACACACCTGCTCGCGGAGGTCGAGGAGACGTGCACGCGCGTCCTCATCCTCAACCGGGGTCGCGTCGTGGCGGATGGAACGGTCGCGGAGGTCGCCCGCCAGGCGGCCGCTCCGCGGACCGCGACGCTCGGCGTAGCGCCGGACCACGCGGCGCGCGCGCGCGAAGCGCTCGGCGCCGCCGCCGGGGTCGAGGCGGTCGAGCAACGCGGCGGCGCCTTCGCGGTCACCCTCGACGGCGTCGAGGCGAACGCCCCACTGCGAGCACTGCTGGAGACGGGCGTGCCCGTTCTGACCTACGAGCTGGAGCCGAGCCGCCTCAGCGACGCGTTCCTGGCGATGACGGAGGCGGCGTGACGGCCGCCGGGCTCGGTGCCTCGGGGCGCCGGGCGACCGTGGCGCCCGTCGTCCTCGAGCGGGAGCTGCGCGACCTCTGGCTCGGCGGCCGCGGACCGGTGCTCACGTTCGCGTTCAGCCTGCTGCTGAGCGCGATCGCCTACCTCGTCGCAACCAACCAGGCGCTGAACTTCCTGGAGCAGCGCGAGGCGGTCAACCTGACCCTGCAGGTGGCGATCGCGGTCGGCTCGCTGCTCGCGCTGCTGGCCGCCGCCGACGCGATCAGCGGCGAGCGCGAGCGCGGAACCCTCGAGAGCATCCTGCTGACACCGGTCTCGAAGCTCGACCTCACCGCGGGCAAGCTCGGTTCGGCGCTCTCACTCTGGCTTGCCGCGTTCGCCGTCACGGTCCCGTACGTGTGGTTCCTCGGCCGCGGCGTCGGGATCGCCGGTGACGCCCTCGCCGCCGGGCTCGTCGTCGGCACCCTGCTCGCGGTCTTCCTCGCTTCGCTCGGGATGCTCGTCAGCGTCTTCGCGCGATCGAACCGCGCCAGCCTCTCGGTGAGCCTCTTCCTGCTTCTCGCGCTGTTCGCGCCGACCCAGCTCCCGTCGAGCGCGCAGCGCGGCTGGGCCGGCGAGCTGCTGCTGCGCGTCAACCCGATCACGGCGGGCGAGCACTACGTCGGCAGGCTCGTGGTCAACGGACACGCGTGGGCGGACGACGCGTCGTGGCTCCTCTCACCGGCGGTCTGCGCCACCGCCTGCTGCGCGCTCGCGCTGGTTGCCGGCTCACGCTTTGCCGGCCTGCGCGGAGGCGCGGCCGGATGATGGTGCGCGCGCTGCTCGTCGCGGCGGTGGCCGCGCTCGCGTTCGCCGCGCCGGCCCTCCCTGCCGAAGGCGTAACGGTGTCGGTCGACCGTGTGGCCGTCGACGCCTCCCTGGGGCACGCGTTCGTCGTCCGCTCCACGGTCGCAAACAACCGCGCAGCTCCAGCGAGCGGCCTGATCGCGCATCTGAACGTCCTCAGCCTCCGCGGCGACGTCTACGTCGACCCCGAAGACTGGTCATCGAGCCGAACGAGGTACCTCGCGCCGATCCCTGCGGGCGGCTCGACAACGCTCGCGTGGAAGCTCGACGCGGTCAGCCCGGGGCAGCTCGGCGTCTACATCGCCGCGCTGCAGCAAACGGGCGCGTCGGCGCCTTCGACGAGCCCGATCGTCAGGGTCACGGTCGCGGACCGACGGACGCTCGACGCCGGCGGCATCCTCCCGCTCGCCCTTGGCATCCCGGCCGCGCTGGGTCTCGGGACGCTGTTCCTGCGGCACGCCAGACGGCGCGGGGTAGGCGTTGGAACTCTCGACAGTTGACGGGCCGGCTGATGTATCGGGCCTCTGGGAGCTGTATCGGGCCTCTGGGAACGAAGACGTTCCCGGGCTCTCGCATCGTCATAGCGGGGGCAGGATTTGAACCTGCGACCTCCGGGTTATGAGCCCGGCGAGCTACCTGACTGCTCCACCCCGCGTCGCTGGGGCGAGTCTAGCACCGTCTCGCTCCAAGAGCACGTGCGCGGCCGCGAAGCCGAGGCCGAGCACGAGCACGCCCGCGACCGAATCGAGGACGAAGTGGTTGCCGGTGACGATCGTCGTCAGCACGACCGCGATCGGGTAGATCACGCCGATCGCCTTCCAGAACGTGTGCGTCGCGTAGAGGCAGAGGCCGATGCCGACCCCGACGGCGAACGCCGCATGCAGCGACGGCACGGCGGCGACCGGGTTCGAGAACGACACGGAGTCGGGCGAGCCGATGTCGAGGCCTGAGAGCCGACGAAGCGTGTCCACGAGCCCGACGTCGGCGAGCCGCGGCGGCGCGGTCGGATAGCGCCAGTGGACGAGCAGCGCAATCGCGCTCGCTGTCAGGAAGCCGTTGCGGAAGGTGTCGTACCCGGGCCGCGAACGGTGGTAGAGCCACACGAAGAAGACGCCCGTGAGCAGGAAGTGCCCGACGAAGTAGAAGACGTTCAGCGCACGCACGACGTCCGGCACGCCAAGCAGGGCCCGCTGGAGCGGCTGCTCCCAGGCGATGTGCGCGACGCGCTCGGCCGAGACGATGTCGTGCGCGTGCCGCGTCGCGACCGGCCAGTTCGGCGTCATCAGCTTGCGGGCCAGCTCGTAGCACTCGATTCCGGCCAGGACGATCGCGATCTGGGTGAGCCCATAGTGCCGCGAGACGACGGCCTGCACGCGAGTCATGGAGGTGGATTCTAGGGGCGAGGTTACGATGGCCTCGATGGCGTCGCTCCCCTGGATCACGCTGGCCGTCTTCCTCGTCGTGATCGCAGGCGGGATGGCGTTCGCCGGCGTGCGCGGGCTCGCCGCGTGGCGGGCGTTCCGCTCGTTCGAGCGACGGTTCGAGTTGGCCGCGACCGAGACCACGCGGCTGCTGGACGGGATCGAGCCACGGCTCGCCAAGGCGGGCGACACGGCGACGCGGCTCGAGGAGGCCCGCTCCAGCCTCCAGGAGTCGGTGGCGAGCGCGCGCGTGCTCTTCGCCGCCTTCGACGAGGCGGTTGCGCTCGTCGGGCGCGTCACCGCCTACGTCCCCCGCTGACGCTGCCTCTTCGTGCCCGGCGCCGATCGGCATGGGCGTCGCGTCGCGATACTTGCTCCCTCAAATTTCTTCTGGTAGACTCCTTGTGTAGGCAACTATTGAGCAAGCAATCTTCTGGGAGGAACACACCATGAGCACGATCACTCAGCAGGCTCCCCAGCAGGCCGCCCTTCCGGCGGGGACGCTCCAGGCGGACGTCGTCCACTCCTCGCTCGGGTTCGAGGTGCAATACATGGGCATCTCGTTCTTCAAGGGCGCTGTGAAGGACTTCGGCGTCTCGCTCGTCGACGGTCGCCTCGCCGGCGCGGCGCGGATCGCGAGCCTCGAGACGAAGGACGAGAACCTGCACGCGCACCTGCTCGCCCCCGAGTTCTTCGACGCCGAGCGCTACCCCGAGGTCGCCTTCTCGGGTCGACTCGTCCCCGCCGAGGACGGCGTCGAGGTCGACGGCGAGATCAGCATCAAGGGCGTCACGAAGCCCACCGTCCTCCGGGGCACGATCACGGGACCGGTCAGCGACCCGTACGGGAACGCGCGCTACGGGCTCGAGCTCTCGACGACGATCGACCGCACCGAATTCGGGCTGGACTGGAACGCCGACATGCCGGACGGGACGAAGGCGCTCGCGAACAAGGTCACCCTGAAGGCCGAGCTCTCGCTGGTCGAGGCGGCGTAGCGATGCGCATCCTGGCCATCTCCGGCAGCCTCCGCCGCGACTCGCACAACACGCGATGCTGCGCGCCGCGGCGGAGCACCTGCCGCCCGGGGTCGAGCTCGAGCTTTGGGAGGGCCTGCGCGACGTCCCGCCCTACGACCAGGACGACGACGTCGAGCCGGCCCCCACCGCAGTCGCCGAGCTCCGCGACGGCGGTGGCCGCCAGCCGACGCCGTCTTGTTCGCGACGCCGGAGTACAACCACTCAGTCCCGGGCGCGCTCAAGAACGCGCTCGACTGGGCCTCGCGGCCGCTCGCGACGAACGCGTTCCGCGGCAAGCCGGTGGCGGTGATCGGCGCGAGCACCGGCCTCTTCGGCGCCGTCTGGGCCCAGGCCGAGCTCCGTAAGGTGCTCGCCGCGATGGGCGCACGCGTCGTCGACGGCGAGCTGCCAGTCGGCCAGGCGCACGAGACGCTCGATCCCGATGTCGGTCTCGTCGACGAGACGCAACGTCAGCGGCTCGACGGCATCCTCGACGCACTGGTTGCCGAGGCGCAGCCGCTGCAGATCGCGGCCTAGGCCTCTTCCGGATCCTGCGGCGGCTCGTCCTCGGCGAGCCGCCGCTGCACGACCGCCCGCGAGAGCACGCCGACGAGTTTGCCGCCCTCGACGACGGGGACCCGCTCGAGGTCGCGCTCCTCGAGCAGGGCGAACGCCTCGGTCAAGCAGCATGTCCGACTCGATCGTCGCGACCGGCTCCTCGGCGAGCTCGCGCAGCGCCGTCGTCCGCGGGTCGCGGCCGGTCGCGACGACCTCGCGCACGAGCGTCTTGCGCGTGATCACGCCGACGAGGCGGCCCTCGTCGCAGACGAGCACGGCGCGCACCTCGGGCCGCGCAGCGCCTCGCCCGCCTCCTGTGCCGTCGCGGAGCCCTCGAGCGCGAGCGGCTCGGTCACCATCGCGTCGCGCGCACGCAGATCGCCGCCCGATGCGGTCACGGGTACATCCCCCGCGCCTCGAGCGCGGCTGCAACCTCGCGGATCCCGGCAACCAGCGCCGCGTCGCGGAGCGAGAGGCCGTCGCGCTCCGCGAGCGCCCAGACGCGGTCGAACGCGTCGCCGAGCTTCTCCGCGAGCCGCCGGCGGATCTCGTCGCGGTCCCAGAAGAGGCGGCCGAGGTCCTGCACCCACTCGAAGTACGAAACCGTGACGCCGCCCGCGTTCGTGAGCACGTCGGGCAGGACCGGGATGCCGCGCTCGCGCGAGGATCGTGTCGCCCGCGACGGAGGTCGGCCCGTTCGCGCCCTCGGCGACGAGCCGGCAGCGGAGGTTGCCCGCGTTGGCCCCGGTCACCTGGTCCTCGCGCGCCGCGAGCACGAGCACGTCGCACTCGAGCTCGAGCAGCTCGGCGTTCGTGATCGCGGCGCGCGCCGGGAAAGCCGTCGAGGGAGCCGTGCTCGCGCGCGTGCTCGTGGAGCGTCGGCACGTCGAGCCCGTCCGCGGCGACGACGCCGCCGCCGACGTCGGAGACGGCGACCACGGTCGCGCCCCTCTCGGCGAGCTCGGTCGCGGCGATGCCGCCGACGTTGCCGAAGCCCTGGACGGCGCAGCGCAGCCCGGCGAGGCTGCCAGCCGAGCCGGGCGCACGCCCGCTCGATCACCATCACGACGCCCGGCGCCGGTCGCCTCGTGCCGGAACACGCGAGCCGCCGATCGAGACCGGCTTGCCGGTGACGATCTCCGGGCACCGCGTAGCCCTTCTGCACCGAGTAGGTGTCCATCATCCAGGCCATCGTCTGCTCGTTCGTCGCCATGTCCGGCGCCGGGATGTCGACCTTCGGGCCGATGAACGGCGCCAGGTCGGCGGTGAAGCGCCGCGTGATCCGCGACGAGCTCGCCGTGCGACAGCTCGCGCGGGTTGCAGCGGACGCCGCCTTTGGCGCCACCGTAGGGCAGGCGCAGGAGCGCGCACTTCCAGGTCATCCACATCGCGAGCGCGGCGCACTCGCCGAGGCTCACGCCCGGCGTCGTAGCGGACGCCGCCCTTCGTCGGCCCGAGCACCGAGGAGTGCTGGACGCGGTAGGCGGGAACGAGCGGACGTTGCCGTCGTCGAGCCGACCGGGAGCGTCAGGATCACGGCCCGCTCGGGGTAGCGGAGCCGCTCGGCCACCGACTCGGGGATCGTCGGCCTGCGGCAGGGCGCCGCTCGAGCTGCGCGCGAGCCTGCCGGAAGAGCGGCGTATCCCATTCGAGCGCCGGTGAGGTGTCGGCGACCTCGACCACGGCGCGGACTATAGGGCCTAAGCGGCAAGAAATCCCTGCTGCTCCGACTTTCCCGCCGCGAGGGCGGGCTCCGCCCGTCCTGCGCCCCGAGCCGCTGTCGGGGCCGACGCTCCATCCCCGGCAAGCAAACGAGCGCCCGCGAAGCGGCCGCGCGCTTGTGTGCCGGTAGTGCCGGGGGAGGGAATCGAACCCCCACGCCCGCGAGGGGCACCCGGTTTTAAGCCGAGCGCGTCTGCCAGTTCCGCCACCCCGGCGCGCGGGGCCAAGGCTAACGCTCAGGCCGGACGCGCGAACGCGAGCGCCGAAGAACGCCGCGACGGCCGCGCGGTCGTCGACCAGCGGGCAGCGGGGAAGCGCGGTCGAGGAACGCGCGGCCGTATGCCCGCGTCCGCAGCCGCGGGTCGAGGATCGCGACGACGCCGCGGTCGCCGTGGCCCGCGGATCAGGCGGCCGAAGCCCTGCCGGAGCTGGAGCACCGCCGTCGGCAGCGCGTAGTCGCGGAACCAGTCGCCGCCCGCCGCCTCGACCGCCTCGCAGCGCGCCTCGTGCAGCGGGTCGCCGGGCGCCGAGAACGGCAGCTTGTCGATCACGAGCAGCGAGAGCGACTCGCCGGGGACGTCGACGCCCTGCCAGAACGTCGACGTCGCGAGCAGCACCGAGTCGACCTCGTCGCGGAAGCGCTCGAGCAGCCGCTCGCGCGGCGCCTCGCCCTGCACGAGCACCTCGTACGGCACCCGGCCGCGACACGCGGTCGCGCAGCACGTCGAGCGCGCGGTAGCTCGAGGTGAGCACGAGCGCGCGGCCCTCGGAGAGCGCGAGCAGCGACACGACCTCGTCGGCGGCCCGCTCGGTGAAGCCGTCGGCGCGCGGGTCGGGCATCGTCCGCGGCACGTAGAGCAGCGCCTGCTCGCGGAAGTCGTACGGCGAGCCGACGACGAGCTCGCGCGCGCGGTCGAGCCCGAGCCGGCCGCGGACGAAGCGCGCGTCCTCGCCGGTCGTGAGCGTCGCCGAGACGAGGATCGCGGTCGGCCCGTCGTCCCAGAGCCGCTGCCGCAGCTCGTGCGAGACGTCGACCGGCGCCCACGCGATCGCGTCGGGCTCGGCCCAGACGACGCGCTCCGAGCGCGCCCGGCTCGAGGCAGGCCTCGACCTGCGCGGCGACGGCGAGCGTGCGGCGCGCGAGCCCGTCGAGGTCCTCGCCGCGGCCCTGCAGCTCGGCCGCGAGCCCGGCGAGCGCGTCGATCGAGGACGAGCGCAGGTCGGCCGGGAGGCTCGCGCAGCCGGCGGCGCCCGCTCGGCGGCGCGACGGCGCGCAGCAGCCGGTCGCCCGCGCGCTCGACGCGGTCGAGCGCGCGGCCGGGCGCGGGCTCGTCCGCCTCGCGGCAGGCGCGCTCGACGTCGGCGGCGAGGCGGCGCAGCCCGGCGCGCGAGACGCGCCCGCCGAGCCAGGTCGCGGCCGTCTCCTCGAGCCGGTGCGCCTCGTCGAAGATGACCGCGTCGTGCTCGGGCAGCACGCCGCCGCCGGCCGCGAGGTCGGCGAAGTAGAGCGCGTGGTTGGCGATCACGAGCTCGGCCTCGCCGGCCCGTCGCGCGCGCCGCCTCGGCGAAGCAGGTGCCGAGAGAACGGGCAGCGGCGGCCGGAGCAGCGGTCGGAGCCGACGGCGAGCTCGGCCCAGAGCGCCTCGGACGGCTCGAGCGGGAGCTCGGCGCGGTCGCCGGTCTCGGTCTCGTCGAGCCACGGCTGCAGCGCCTCGAACGCCGCCTCGTCGCGCGGGTCGCGCAGCAGCATCGGCGCCGAAGCCCTGCAGCTGCTTGCGGCAGAGGTAGTTCTGGCGGCCCTTGAGCACGGCCACGCGCACCTCGCGGCCGAGCGCGCGCGCCGCCGCCGGGACGTCCTGCGCGAGCAGCTGCTCCTGGAGCGCCTTCGTCGCGGTCGCGACGACGACGCGCTGGCCGGACTCGAGCGCCGGGATCAGGTAGGCGAGGCTCTTGCCGGTGCCGGTCCCCGCCTCGGCGACGAGGTGCTCGCCGGTCGCGAGCGCCCGCTCGACGGCGCGTCGCGAGCGCGGCCTGCTCCGCCCGCGGCTCGAAGCCGGGGAGCGTGGCGGCCAGCGCGCCGGCCGGGCCGAAAGCGTCGCGCACGGACGGGAAGCGTACGCGAGGCGAACGGCTGTTCCCGCCGGGCAGGGCGAATAGTCGACCGCTGACGTAAATGTCGCTCGGAGCGGCCTTTCTCGCCTCGGCGACCATTGACCGGCGCGCCGGCTGGCCGGATAGCTTGCGCCGCGTCGGATCCGGTAGGTCTTCGGACTCGCTGGATCCGGCACTCAGCTCCGGTAGGTCTTCGGGCCCGCCGGGGCTGAATTTTCTGTGCGCTTGTGGCCGCACCGTCCGACGGCCTCACTAGCGTTTGTCGGCTCGTGATCCCTGCTCGCTCTCATCCTCGGGCTCGCCACTCGGTGGCTTCTGCGTACTGGCTGTGGGCGCGCGGCGAGCTCGCGCCGTCAGCGCGACGCTGCTCGCGGCGTCGCGACGAGAAGCTCGCGCTCGTCGAGCACACGCAGGGCCAGTGGGAGGAGCAGCTGAAGGCGCTCACCCACGACGCGCTGGAGACGAGCTCCTCGTCGCTCCTCCGTCTCGCCGAGGCGAAACTGCAGCCGATCGCCGAGACGCTCGACCGCTTCGAGCGCCAGGCCCAGGCGCTCGAGCAGAAGCGGCTCACGGCGGTGACCACGATCGACGAGGTGCTGCGAACCGTGGCGCAGGGGCAGGAGCGTCTCCGCAAGGAGACGGGCAATCTCGTCACCGCGCTGCGCGCGCCGCACGTGCGCGGCCGCTGGGGCGAGCTGCAGCTCAAGCGCGTCGTCGAGCTCGCAGGCATGGTCGCCCACTGCGACTTCGTGGAGCAGTCGAGCGCCCGCGACGACGACGGGCGCCTGCTCCGGCCCGACCTCGTCGTGAAGCTGCCGGGCGGGAAGAACATCGTGGTCGACTCGAAGGTCCCGCTCGCGGCCTACCTCGACGCGGCCGAGGCCGACGACGACGGACGCTGCAGGCCTCCCACCTCGACCGTCACGCCCGGCTCGTGCGCGACCACATGACGAAGCTCGGCCAGAAGCGCTACTGGCAGCAGTTCGACCCCACGCCCGAGTTCGTCGTTCATGTTCCTCGGCGACGAGGGCGTCCTCCGGGCGGCGCTCGACCACGACCCGTCGCTGCTCGAGGCCGGGGTCGAGAGCGGCGTGATCATCGCGACGCCGACGACGCTGATCGCGCTCCTCCGCACCGTCGCCTACGGCTGGCAGCAGGAGACGGTCGCCGAGAGCGCCCGCGAGATCGGGCGCCTCGGCCGCGAGCTGTACGAGCGGCTCGGCGTGTTCGGTCGCCACTTCGCCAAGGTCGGCCGGTCGCTCGACGGCGCGATCGGCGCCTACAACGAGGCGGTCGGCTCGCTCGAGACGCGCGTGCTCGTCACAGCGCGCAAGTTCCCCGAGCACGGCGCGGGCGGCGACGAGCTACCGGAAGTGGCCCCGATCGAGCGGCAGACCGCGGCCCGTTCGTCGCAGCCGAGCTGCGCAGCCGCGCGAGCCGGTCGTCGAGCTGCCGCCGCGCGCCGTCGACGCCGCCTGACGGGCCGCCGCCTGGGAACGGATCGACCGGCCGACATACGTTTAATAGAGCGACACTTTCAAGGAGGAATCGTTGAGCGATACGAACGACGTGCGCGAGCTGATCATCATCGGCGGCGGCCCCGCCGGCTACACCGCGGCGCTCTACGCGGCGCGCGCCGAGCTCGACGCCGCTGGTGATCGAGGGATTCCAGTGGGGCGGCCAGCTGATGATCACCAGCGACGTCGAGAACTACCCCGGCTACGCCGACGGGGTGATGGGGCCCGAGATGATGGCCGACTTCCGCCGCCAGGCGGAGCGCTTCGGCGCCGAGTACGTCACCGACGACGTCACCGAGGGTCGACTTCTCCGAGCGGCCGTTCCGCGTCTGGGTCGACAGGGACGAGTACCGCGCACGAGCCGTGATCGTCGCCACCGGGGCGAGCGCGCGCTGGCTCGGGCTCGAGTCCGAGCAGCGGATGCAGGGCCGCGGCGTGTCGGCCTGCGCGACCTGCGACGGCTCCTTCTTCAAGGACAAGCCGATCGTCGTCGTCGGCGGCGGCGACACCGCGTTCGAGGAGGCGCTCTTCCTCACCCGCTTCGGGACGAAGGTGACGCTCGTCAACCGGCGCGACGAGTTCCGCGCCTCGCAGATCATGGTCAACCGCGCCCGCGCGAACCCGAAGATCGAGTTCGTCACTCCCTACGTCGTCGAAGAGGTGCTCGGCGACGCGACCGTCACGGGCGTGCGCCTGCGACACGTCGAGACCGGCGAGACGCGCGACGTCGACGCGCAGGGCTTCTTCGTCGCAATCGGCCACGAGCCGAACACGAAGCTCTTCGTCGACCAGCTCGACCACGACGACGACGGCTACCTGATCACGAAGCCGGGCTCGACCGAGACGAACATCCCGGGCGTGTTCGCGGTCGGCGACGTCCAGGATCACATCTACCGGCAGGCGGTCACTGCCGCCGGATCGGGCTGCATGGGCGCGCTCGACGCCGAGCGCTACCTGGCCGAGTTGGAAGGGCACCCGGGCACCGCGGCGTCCGCACCGCGGCTCGAGCCCGACGCCGTTCCCGCAGAGGCCTGACCAGTCCGGCCGACCGCGCGGCTAGCCTCGCCGTGTGGGCGAAGCGCCACGCTGGATCGAGCTGCACGAACCCGACGGCCGAGGAGCTCCGCGCCCATCTTCCGGCAGACGTGCACCCGACCGTGGAGGCGCTCCTTGTGGCACCGCTCGTCCCCGACGACGAGCCGCGCCCGCGCATCGAGAGCCATGGCGGCTACGTGATCGGCATGCTGCTCGTCGCCGTCGCCGTGCCGACCGAGGATCGCGTCTACTCCCAGGAGGTCGACGTCGTCCTGACCGCCGACCGAGGGCTGGTCGTTACCAAGGCGCCCGCCGGCGAGCAGTCGTTCGACACCGGAGCCTTCCGCGAGGCGATTCACACCGGCGAGCCGGTCGGCATGTCCTTCTTCCGCCTCCTCGACGAGGTCGCCGAGCGGTACCTCGATCTGGTCGACGACCTGAACGACGAGATCGACGAGCTCGAGGAGAACGTCGAGACGTGGCAGCGCCGAGATCGTGCGCAGCCGGGTCTCGACGCTGCGGCACGATCTGCTCCGCATCCGCAAGCACCTCTCGCCGCTGCGCGACGCCGTCCACAAGATCGTCGACGGGCGGGTCGAGCTCGACGGCGCCGACCTCTTCCCGCGCGAGATCGCGCTCCACTTCGCCGACACCTACGACAAGCTCCTGCGGGCGACTGAGGGGCTCGAGACCTCGCGCGAGCTGCTCGCCGGCGTGCGCGACTACTTCCAGGCGAAGATCGCGAACGACCAGAACGAGGTGACGAAGCGGCTGACCGCGATCGCGTCGCTCCTGCTCGTCCCCACGTTCATCGTCGGCCTCTACGGCCAGAACTTCCGGCACATCCCCGAGCTCGCCTGGGGCTTCGGCTACTGGTGGTCGTGGGCCCTGATCATCGTGACCACGGTGGCCCAGCTCCTCTTCTTCCGCCGCAAGCGCTGGATCTAGCCGGCGGCCGAGGAGAGCGGCTCGGGACTCGCTGGGTACGCTGGGCGCATGCCGTTCTTCATCTGCCCCCGCTGCAAGACGCGACGGATCGACGACGACGGGCGTGAAGGGCTGACGATGCAGCCACCCGCCTGCCAGCACTGCGGGTTCGGCTTCATGTTCGAGCTGCTGGCCGACTACTACCCGGCGCAGGCGACCGGGTTCATCGTCTGCGACCAGGGCGGCCGGGTGCTCGCGACCGGCGAAGGCGTGTTCGAGCTGACGGGCTTCCGGGAGGCCGACCTGCTCGGCCGCGACGTCTCGGAGGCGCTCGGCCTGTCCGACACCGAGCCCATCGAGACGGTGCGCGAATGGGGCGTGCGGAAGCTCGAGCAGCCGCTGTCCCTCCGGACTCGGGGCGGGATCGAGAAGAACGTGGTCGGCGACTTCTTCCCCGCCTACGACGACGACGGCGGCCTGCTCGTCGCCCTCACGCCCGCGTAGCGGGCTCGACGCGGCTCGCCGGGCAGAGGTCGGCGACGACACAGCGCTCGCAGGCGGGCCGGCGCGCGTCGCAGACCCGCCGACCGTGCCAGATCAGCAGGTGCGGGAACCGCGCCCAGTCTGGTCGGGGGACGAGGCGCATCAGGTCGCGCTCGATCTTCACCGGATCCTCCTGGCGCGTGAAGCCGAGGCGCTGCGACAGCCGCCTCACGTGCGTGTCGACGACGATCCCCTGCGCCTCGCCGCGCTCGGCCGAGACGACGTTCGCGGTCTTCCGCGCCACGCCGGGCAGCCGCAGGAGCGCGTCGAACTCGGTCGGCACCTCGCCGTCGTGCTCCTCGATCAGGATCCGCATCGTGCC
Organism: uncultured Actinomycetota bacterium; assembly: GCA_963797465.1. GTDB lineage: Bacteria > Actinomycetota > Thermoleophilia > Gaiellales > Gaiellaceae > PALSA-600. The sequence goes on from CAWCPD010000001.1 coordinate 1,222,285, forward strand.
GCGGAGCGACTTCGCCTTCTGCCGGTAGAAGCCGGTGGCGAAGATGTCCCGCTCGAGCTCCTCGACCGGGACGGCCAGGTAGTCCTCGGGCCGACGGTACTTGCGGAAGAGCGGCCCGGTGACGCGGTTGACGTTCACGTCGGTCGTCTGGGCGGAGAGCATCACCGACACGAGCAGCTCGAGCGGGCTCTCGAAGCGGAGCGCGATCGCGGCGTCCGCATGCTCGGCCGCCAGCCGCTCGATCACGGGCCGGATCCGGTCGCGCCTGCGCCCGACGCGGCGCCGCGCTTCCTGGACGTAGCTCCGCGCCATCGTCGCCGTCGTCAGGGCTCGGGGACGGACACGGCGTCGCCGGCATCGATCTCGCGCAGCACTCTCGCCGGCACGCCGGCCGCCACCACCCCGGCGGGCAGGTCCTTCGTCACCACGGCGCCGGCGCCGACGACGGTGTCGTCGCCGATGGAGACGCCCGGGCAGACGACGACGCCTCCGCCGAGCCAGACGTTGTCGCCGAGCGTGATCGGCTCAGCCGACTCCCACCCGTCCCTTCGCGGACCCGGATCGACCGGGTGCGTCGCGGTCAGAAGCTGCACCCGCGGCGCAAGCTGGCACGCGGCCCCGATCCGGATCGACGCAACGTCGAGCAGCACGCAGTCGTAGTTGACGAACGTGCCCGTCCCGATCGAGATGCGAATCCCGTAGTCGCAGCGCAGCGCCGATCGAACCACGACGCCCTCGCCCACCTCACCGAGCAGTTCGCGGAGCAGCCGGTCGCGGAGATCCTGCTCGGCGTTCGGGGTGGCGTTGTAGCGTTCGAGCAGGTCCTGGGCGCGCGCGTACTCGACCTCGAGCTCCGGGTCGTCGAAGCGGTAGAGCTCGCCGCGCAGCATCCGCTCTCGCATCTCGCCCACGCCGCGAGCGTATCGGCGCGCGACGACGCCGACCCGCTCAGCCGCTGACGACGGCTTCCGGTCGCGCCGCACCGCCGCGGAGACGCGGCCCGGCGCACACGACGTCGAGCGCCGGGCAGCCGAGACAGGTGAACTCGTCCGGGGACGGGACGAACTCACCCGCATCGATGCGCCGGATCGCGCTCGAAAGCTCCGCTTCCAGCGCCCTCCATCTCGGACCTGGAGAACGACGTCGAGACGACAGCATCGGCACGCTCGAGGAACGCGTAGGCGACCTCGACCTCCTCCGCCCCGGCCCGGAAGCACGCGAGCGCGTAGACGAGCCGCTGCAGCCGGTACTCCGCCTCGACGATCTCCTCCGGCGACCGCTCGCCGAGCACGTTCGTCTTGTAGTCGACGACGAGCGCGCTCGGCCCGTCGCGGCGGAGCACGTCCAGTCGGCCGTGGAGCAGCACGCCGTCGTGCTCGAACGCGAACGGCCGCTCCGGCCGCGCGCCCCCGAGCAGCGCGATCCGGCGGGCGAGGTCGGACTCGCAGTACGCCGCGACGAGCCGGCCGATCCGCTCGAGCTCCTCCTCGCTCACCGCCGGGTACCACGCGCGCACCACATCCACAGCCGGCGTCTTCGGAGCGCCCGGATCGACGAGCTCGAGCAGCCGGTGCACCGCGTCGCCGATCTCCGTGGCGGCCAGGCCGACCGTGCCCGGCACCGCCCCGCGCCGCTCGCGCAGGCCGGCCACGCGCTCGGCGTAGTAGCGGTAGGAGCAGCGCTCGAACAGCGCGAGCGCCGAGTACGAGAGGCGCCGCACGCGGTGGATCGGCGGCGAGGGGACGGGCACGAGCTCCGGCAGCCGGTAGCCGCGCGGCGCCGGCGCCGCCGGCAGCTCGGCGAAGAGCGTCAGCTGCCCGGCCTCGTCCTCGGCGCGCCGGCTCCTCCGGCGACGCCGTCTCCGGGCTCCGGCGGTCGACCCGCACGAGGAACGCCGCCCGGTCGCGCACGAGCTCGAACGGCGCCTCCGCCGCGGTCGACCTCCTCGTCGCACTCGAGCCGCGAGAGCACCCAGCCGATCGGCGTGTCGCGCCGCTCGTCGATCGCGCCCGACACGATCAGCCGGTCGATCGCGCGCGTCATCGCGACGTAGTAGAGGCGGCGGCGCTCGTGCCGGTCTGCCTCCATGCCCGCCTCGCGCACCTCGTCGTAGCCGAACACGCCGTGCGAGACGCCCGTCGCGGGATGAACGACCTTGAAGCCGAAGCGGCCGTCGGAGAGCGCGAGGATCTCGTCGGCGGCAGGCGGGCCGCCCGTGTCGCGGCCCGCGTCCGCGACCACGACCACCTTGAACTCGAGGCCCTTCGCCGCGTGGATCGTGAGCAGCCGCACCGCGTCGGCGCCCTCCTCCTCCGAAACCGCCTCGAGCTGCGCCGCGCCGAGCGCCTCCTGCTCGTCGATGAAGCGGACGAAGCCCTCGATGTCGCGGCCGCGCAGCTCCTCGTAGGAGCGCGCGAGCCGCATCAGCTTGCGGAGGTTCGCGTAGCGCCGCTGCCCGTCCCAGCCGGGCGAGCACCGCGAGGTCGTAGTCGTGCTCGGAGACGACCTGCTCGCACAGCCGCTCGAGCGAGACCCGAGCCGAGGCGGCGACGAGCCGCTCGTAGCGCTGCTTGAACGCGCGGATCAGCTGCTCGTCGCGCTCGTCGAGCGCCGGCGGCAGCGAGCGCTCGATCCCGGTGAAGAGCGGCCGCCGGCCGGTGTGGCGGCGGATCAGGACGAGCGCGTCGTTCGAGACGCCGACGAACGGCGAGGCGAGCACCGCGACGAGCGCCTCGTCGTCGTAGCGGTTGCGCAGCAGCCGCAGGTAGAGCAGCAGGTCGACCACCTGCTGCTGGCCGAAGTAGCGGCGCCCGGTGCGCGCGGTAGGTCGGCAGCCCGAGCGTCCGCAGCTCCTCCTCGTACCACTCGGCGTCGGTGCCGGCCGCGAACAGGAGCACGATCTCGCCCGGCGCTCGCGGCGCCCTCGTCGACGAGCTCGCGCACGCGCCGCGCGACGTGCCGCGCCTCGGCCCGACGCCAGTGCTCGCCGCCGCTCGCGATACGACGCCTTGTCGGTGACGAGCAGCTCGACCGGATGGCCGAAGACCGGGTCGGGGAACTCGCCCGAGGCCGCGAGCGGCTGGAAGCCGTCGCCGAACGCGGGCTCGAAGAGGTGGTTGACGGCGGCGAGCACCTCGGGCCGCGAGCGGTAGTTCTGCGTCAGCGGCAGCCGCTGCGGCCGCCGCGGCGCGCCGCTGCGCGGAAGACCTCGACGTCGGCGTGGCGGAAGCCGTAGATCGACTGGAACTCGTCGCCGACGAAGAAGACGTCCTTCTCCGGCCCGGCTGCGAGGAGGTCGACGAGCTCGCACTGCAGCGCGTTCGTGTCCTGGAACTCGTCGACCATGATCGTGCGGAAGCGCAGCTGCTCGGCCTCGCGGACGCGCTCGTCGCCGGCGAGCAGGTCGCGCGCGTAGCAGCTGCAGGTCCTCGAAGTCGAGCGCCGACTCGCGCTCCTTCCCGGCCGCGTACTCGGCCGCGAACAGGTCGAGCAGCTCCTGGAGCAGCTCCCGGTCGCGGCCCGCGACGAGCTCGAGCGCGGCCTGCTCGACACGCTTCGCGCGCCTCCTCGTAGGTGGCCGCGCGAACGCCCCGCGCGCGCAGGCCGCTCAGGTCGAGCAGCCGCTCCGGGACGGCAGGCAGCTCGAGCGCGGCCCGCGCGGCGTCGCGCTGGCCGGCGGTCGCGGCCGTATCGGCGGCGAGGCACTCGGCCGCCTCGCGCAGCTCGGCCAGGAGCGAGGCGAGATCGGGCTCCTCGTCGGGCACGAGCACGAGCGGCCGGCCGGCCGAGCGGAGCGTCTCGTAGACGCCGGTGAGCATCCGCCGCAGGCGCCGCGCGCCGTAGGTGGTGAGCAGCCGCAGGCGGTCGGGCGAGGCCGACGGCGCAGAACCCGGTCGAGCGCGCGGTCGAACGCCTCGCCGCGGATCACCGCGCCGTGCTGCTCGTCGAGCTCGCGGAAGCGCGGGTCGATCCCGACCGCGAACGGGTGCGCGCGCAGCAGCCGTGCGCAGAAGCCGTGGATCGTCGAGATCCAGGCGCCGTCGAGCCGCCGCGCGAGGTCGTCGCGGCCGCGCTCGAGCAGCGCCGCGCGGATCCGCCCGCGCAGCTCGGCCGCGGCCTTGCGCGTGTACGTGATCACGAGCACCGACTCGACGTCGAGCCCCTCGTCGCACACGGCGCGCACGAAGCGCTCGACGAGCACGGTCGTCTTGCCGGTGCCCGCGCCCGCCGAGACGAAGACCTCTCCGCGCGCCGCGACCGCCGCCGCCTGCTGCTCGTTCATCAGCTGCGCTCCACCCGGCACAGCGGCCAGACGTCGCACCACGACGGGCACTCGCCGCCCTTCGGGTCGTGGGCGACGTCGCCGCCGCGCATCCGCCGCGCCGCCTCGAGCGCGCGCTCGCGCGCCGTCTCGAGCTGCGCCGCGAACGCCTCCTCGTCGAGGTAGTCGTTCGCGCTGAAGCCGGGCAGGTCGTCGCGGGCCTCGGCGCGCAGCATGCCGCGGGCGCCGCGCGACGCCCGACGAGCGCGCGGTAGACGCCGCCGAGCGGCTCGATCCCGACGAGGTCGCGCAGCACGAGCAGGTAGAGCGGCACCTGCAGCCGGCGCTCGCCGTCGATCTGACGCGCCGAGAACGAGCCCTTGCCCGACTTGTAGTCCTGCACGATCCCGCGCGCGCTGTGCGGGTCGAGGTCGATGCGGTCGATCTTGCCGCTCGCGAAGAGGCCGTCGCCGAGCTCGAGCCCGCGCTGTAGCTCGGGCGCCGAGCGGTCGGTGCCGAAGCCGACCTCGAACTTGCGCGGCACGAGCCCGAGCGGCGAGCGCGCCTCGTCGCGGACGAACCGCTCGAGGTCGCGCCGCAGCCCCTCGCGCAGCTCGGCGGCGTCGACCTCGCCGAGCTCGAGGCGCACGCCCGCCGCGGAGCGCGTCGGCGAGGCACCGGCTCGAGGAAGGCGAGCGCTGCGTCGAGGTTCGCCTCCGTCACGCGCTCGGTCGCCGAGCTCCTTCGGCAGCCCCTTGTAGAAGGCGTAGAGCGCCTGGTGGGCGACCATCCCGCGCAGCATCGCGTCGGCCTCGGCGTCGATCGTCTTCGGGTCGACCACCCGCTCGAAGAGCCACGCCGACGAGCAGTCGACGAAGCGCTCGAGCTCGGTCGCGCCGAAGGTCGTCCGTCCGCCGAGCGCCTCGAGCACGGCCGGGTTGCGCAGCCGCGTCCGCCGGTCGAACGCGAGCCGGGCGCGGCGCAGGCGCCGCGTCCAGCCGTTCGCCTCCGCGAGGGCGGCGGCGAGGTCGGGCGACCCGGCCTCGACCGAGAGGCGGGCGAGCGAGCGCAGCCGCTCGCGTGCGGTCGGCGCCTCGTCGATCGGCAGCGTCAGCTGCGAGAGCGCTCGCCGCCGCGTGGCCCGCGCGACGTCCTCGGGGTCGAAGACGGCCGCCACGTCGTCCCAGAACGAGCTCGGCTGGGACGGCGCGCCGTCGTCCGTCGCGGCCTCGCGGACGAGCGAGAGACGCCGCGTCGCGCGCGTGCACGCCGTGTAGAAGAGATAGCGGTCGCGGCTGACCGGGTCGGGTCGCTCGAGCCGTGCGCCGAGCTCGCGTCGTCGGTCGTCGTCGAGGAACGGCGAGCTGCGCCCGCGCCGCGGCAGCGACCCCTCCTCGAGCCCGAGCACGAACACATGCTCGAACCGCCTCGTGCGCGCCCGCATGCAGATCGAGCACGGGCGACGCGGCCCGGATCGCCCGCGTCGCCGGCCGACACCTCGACCCGCTCGAGCGCGGCGAGCGAGGTCGGCGGTCGCGAGCGGCTCGCCCAGTCGTTCCCAGCCCTCGAGCTCGTCGAGCAGCCGGGTGGCGGCCGCGACGCAGCGGAGGTCGAGCCGCGACGTGTCGCCCACCGGCGGCGCGTCGAGCCCGTACGCCGCGCCGGCCATCGTCCGGAGCAGCTCGCGCACGCCCTCGACCGGCGAAGCGGCCGCACGCAGCTCACGCAGCGCAACGAGCGGCGCCTCGCGCAGCCGCTCCGTCTCGGCCTCGACCGACTCGGGCGCCTCGACGGCCCGGCCTCGCAGCCGCCCCTCGGCGAAGTCGACGCTCGAGCGGGCGATGCCCGAGTAGGGCGAGCGGAGGAAGGCGTACAGCTCGGCGCGGCCGCCGGCCGCCCACGCGAAGCGGAGCAGGGAGAGCAGCGCGTGGCCGAGCGGCGTCGCGGGCAGGCGCACCCGGCCGTCGATCGCGTAGGGGATGCCCGAGCGTCGCGAACACGGTCTCGAGCGGCGCGCGCCAGCGCTCGAGCGACGGGACGACGAGCGCGACCTGCTCCGCGGCGACGCCGTCCCGTAGGAGCGCCAGCACCTCGTCGGCGACGAGCTGGAGCGTGCCGCGCGTGCCGGCGCCTTCGAGGAAGGCGACCGCACCGCCGATCGGCGGCGGCGAGCCCGGCGGCGCCTCGAACAGCGTCCGCTCGAGCCAGGCGAGCGCGGGCGGCGCATACTCGGCGGAGCGCGGCGCCAGCTCCTGCGTGCTGCCGCCTGCAAGCGCCGCCAGATCCTCGGCCGTCCGCTGCAGCGACGCGAACGCGGCGCGACCGGGCTCGTAGGGCAGCGAGACGTCGACCTCGGCCCGCCCCGCAAGCGCCTCGAGCAGCGACCACTCTGCGGCGGTGAGGTCCTCGAAGCCGTAGGCGAAGACCGGCTCGCCGCGCCAGGCGTCGAGGTCGCGCTGCAGGCGCTCGCTCGCCCGACGGCGCAGCTGGTCGCGATCCCAGAGCCCGACCCGGTCGAGCTCGCGGCGATACGCGGCGTACAGCTCCGCGACGTCACCGTCGAGGTGATCCGGGTCGAGCAGGCCGGACTCGAGCTCACCGACCGTGCCGAGCAGCGCGTCGACGAACCCGGCGAACCGCGCGGAGCGCGAGAGCGAGGTCGTGCCGTCGCGGACGGCGCCCTCGACGGCCCGGCGCGCGATCAGCGAGCCGCTGAGCCTCGGTCGCTACCGGCCGCGGCTCCGGGTCGCCGGCCGCGATCTGCGCGAAGAGGTCGTCGAACGTGCCGATCGTGCCGCCGAGCAGGCAACCGCTCCGCCGGAGCAGGTCGCGCTCGATCCGGTCGACATCCGACCGGTTGGGCACGATCAGGAACGGCTCGTCGTCGAGGCGCGCCAGATAGCGCTCGAGCAGGAGCGCAACCTTGCCCGCGTTGGCAGGCCCCGCGAGGAGGCTCAGTCCCATCGAGCCATGGTAGTGCTGGACACCGACGGATCAGGCAGGGCGGACACGCGGAAACGGCGCTGCGAGCGAGAGTTCGGCCTGCTCGCGACGGCGTCCTGCCGCGCGGCGGAGAGCACAGCGGGAGCCGGTGCGGCCGCAACGTCCACGGTGGCCGCACCGGCTCACCTGCAGGTCAGTCAGCCGGAACGGCCGACTTCGGCCGCCGGCCGCGGCGGGCCGCAGCGCGGCCCGGCATCTTGCCGGCACAGGGATCGCACAGATCCGCAACCTTGGACCCGCGCCGAGCGTCGGTGTACGTCAGGCGCAAAGCGGCGCCCTTGTTCTCACCGACTTCCTTGCCGCAGCTATCGCAAACGAGAACAGTCCTCCGGGCCAAGTAATCGTCTCCTTTGAGAAGGTGATTGGCGGGGCCGCATTCTAGGCACAAAAGAGTTAAGAAAGGCGTTGGAACAACCTTGTGCCGGAGGTGCACATTCGCCTCGGAGTATCGAGGCGAACTAGGCCTCGGTGTTTTCGAGCGTGCGCTTCTTCCAGATCCGGAACGCGATGAAGAGGATTACGAGCGCGACGACGACCACGACGCCTCCGATCAGGCCGTACCTGTTTATCGCTTCCGCGGCCGCTTCTCCGAACTTGTAGGCGACGAGCCCAATCGCGGTCGCCCAGACGATCCCGCCGAGCGCATTCCAGAACAGGAAACGCCACCACGACATGTGGCTGATTCCGGCAAGCCAGGCTGACGTGATGCGGAGAAATGCGAAGAAGCGGCCGAAGAACACCGTCTTCGCGCCGTGCCGGGCGAAGAATCGCTCCGACGGCGGCAGCGCCCGCTCGAACGCATCGCGGATGACGGGCGTTCGGGCCAGCAGCGCGCGCCCGCCCTTGCGGCCGATCCAGTAGCCGCCGTTGTCGCCGATGATCGCCGCGAGCGCCGCCACGACGATCACCGTGACGATGGAGTAGTGACCTCGCTGTGCGAGCACCGCAGCGGCGACGAGCGCCGCCTCGCCGGGCAGCGGCACTCCGGCCGACTCGAGCGCGATCAGGGCGAACAGGATGATCAACCCGTGCTCGAGGAGGAGGTCGGTCACCGCCGCGAGTGTAGGCGCTCGCCGCCGGGGATCCGGCTCTGGCTGGACCCGGAATCTGCTCCGGGATCCTCCTCGGCGCCCTCCGACCGCTCGCGAGCGCCCGCCGGCCATCGATTTCGGACGGCGCGGCATCCGCCGTCGCCTCGCTGCAGGAGCAGCCCTTTGCGATACCGTCGGCGCGCGCATGAGGGTGGGCGTTCCCAGGGAGACGGCGGCTGACGAGCGGCGGGTGGCGCTCGTCCCGGAGACGATCGCGCGGCTCGACGGAATCACGGTCTCGGTCGAGCGCGGCGCGGGCTCCGCGGCCGGGCATGCAGACGCTGCGTACGAGGAGGCGGGTGCCGAGCTCGTCGACGACGCATGGCAGGGCGTGGACGGAGTCGTCAAGGTCGCCAAGCCGAGCGAGGACGAGCTGACCAAGCTGCGCGCAGGGGAACTGCTCGTCTCCTTCCTCCAGCCGCTGACCGACCGCGAGCTGATCGAGCGGCTCACCGCCACCGGCGTGCTCGGCTTCGCGATGGAGTCGATCCCTCGCACGACGCGCGCACAGCCGATGGACGCGCTCTCGTCGCAGGCGACGGTCGCCGGCTACAAGGCCGTGCTGCTCGCGGCCGAGCGGCTGCCGCGCTTCTTCCCGATGCTGACGACCGCCGCCGGCACGATCGCGCCGGCGCGCGTGCTCGTGCTCGGTGCCGGCGTCGCGGGCCTACAGGCGTTGGCGACAGCACGGCGGCTCGGCGCGGTCGTCTCGGGCTTCGACGTGCGCCCGGCGGTGCGCGAGCAGGTGCAGTCGCTCGGCGCGAGCGTTCCTCGACCTCGGCGTCGTCGGCGAGGAGACCGAAGGCGGCTACGCGCGCGAGCTGACGCCCGAGGAGCAGCAGGCGCAGCAGCGTGCGCGCTCGAGGAGCGGATCCCCGAGTTCGACGTCGTGGTCACGACTGCCGCCGTCCCCGGCCGGCCCGCGCCGAAGCTGATCCCGGCCGCTGCGGTCGAGCGGATGCGCCCCGGCTCGGTGATCGTCGACCTCGCCGCCGAGACCGGCGGCAACTGCGAGCTGACCCGTCCGGGCGAGACGATCGACGTGGCCGGCGTGTCGATCCTCGGCCCGCTCAACCTGGCGAGCACGATGCCCGCGCACGCGAGCCAGCTCTACGCCCGCAACGTCTCGGCGCTGCTCGGCCACCTCGCCCCCGACGGCGAGCTGAAGCTCGACTGGGACGACGAGATCACGGCCGGGACCTGCGTGACGCGAAAGCTCGAGTCGTGAGCCCGGCGAGTCGAGCCGTGGATCGTCCGTTGCACCTCTGTGATTCGCGTTCGACACCGGGAGCCGGCCGAAAGAGCCTGAGCGCGGCGCGGGCGAGCAGGCATCTCACGGTTCCGCTGCAGTTCCATTCGCTTCTTCCACACGTGTCCGACACCGGAACACGTCACGAATCGACGCCGGGGGCCGCGTGAGCCATTACGCCCAGCTCGTCGTCGAGCTGACGATCCTCGCACTCGCGATCTTCCTCGGCGTCGAGGTGATCTCGAAGGTGCCGACGCTGCTGCACACGCCGCTGATGTCGGGCACGAACGCCATCCACGGGATCGTGATCGTCGGCGCGATGCTACGTCGCCGGCGCGTCCGACCCCGACGCGCTCACGAGGTGGATCGGCTTCGTCGCGATGATCCTGGCCGCTGCGAACGTGGTCGGCGGGTTCGTCGTCACCGACCGAATGCTCGAGATGTTCAAGAAGCGCGAGCCGCCGCCGCCGGACGGCCGGAGCAAGAGCGAGGACGGGCCGTGAGCCAGACGACCTCGAACCTGCTCTACCTCGTCACGATCATCTGCTTCATCCTCGCGCTTCGCTTCCTCTCCTCGCCGAAGCACGCGCGGCTCGGGAACCGGATCGGCGCGGCCGGAATGGCGCTCGCGATCGTCGTCACCGGCGCCCAGACCGGCGTGCACGTCGGCTGGCTCATGATCGTCGGCGGCGCGATCGGCGCGGTCTTCGGTGCGGTCGCCGCGCGCCGCGTGAAGATGACCGCGATGCCGCAGATGGTGGCGCTGTTCAACGGCGTCGGCGGCGGAGCGGCGGCGCTCGTCGCGCTCGCGGAGTTCCACAACATCGCGGACGAACCGGGCCGGCTGCACGGGGACGTCTCGATCGCGATCGTGCTCGCGGCCCTGATCGGCTCCATCTCGTTCGCGGGCTCGATGGTCGCGTTCGCGAAGCTTCAGGAGCTGATCCAGGGCCGGCCGATCACCTACCCGGGGCAGCAGTTCGTGAACCTGTCTCTGTTCGCGGCCATCGTCGCCGCCGGGATCGCGATCGTCGCCGGCGCCGAGCAGCAGTGGCTGCTCGTGGCGATCATCGTCGGCGTCGCTCGTCTTCGGCGTGCTGTTCGTGCTGCCGATCGGCGGCGCCGACATGCCGGTCGTGATCTCGCTGCTGAACGCCTTCACGGGGCTGGCCGCAGCCGCGACGGGCTTCGAGCTCGGCTCGAACGTGCTGATCGTCAGCGGCGCGCTCGTCGGCGCGTCGGGAACGCTGCTCACGATGATGATGGGTCGGGCGATGAACCGGTCGATCGGCAACGTCCTCTTCGGCGCGTTCGGGAAGGTGCAGGTCGGCGCCGGCTCGGCCGCAGCGCTGGAGGGAACCGTGCGCTCGGTGACGGTGGAGGACGTGTCGATCATGCTCTCGTTCGCGCGCAAGGTGGTGATCGTGCCGGGCTACGGCATGGCGGTCGCGCAGGCCCAGCACGCGGTTCGCGAGCTCGCCGACGAGCTCGAGAAGAAGGGCGTCGAGGTCGACTACGCGATCCATCCGGTCGCGGGCCGCATGCCCGGGCACATGAACGTGCTGCTCGCCGAGGCGAACGTGCCCTACGACGGCACTCAAGGAGATGGACGAGATCAACCCCGAGTTCCCGCAGACCGACGTGGTGCTCGTGATCGGGGCGAACGACGTCGTCAACCCGGCGGCGCGAAACGAGCCAGGCAGCCCGATCTACGGGATGCCGATCCTGAACGTCGACCAGGCGAGCCAGATCGTCGTGATGAAGCGGTCGATGGCGACCGGGTTCGCGGGGATCGACAACCCGCTCTTCCTCGATCCCGAAGACCGCGATGCTGTTCGGCGACGCCAAGGAGTCGGTCGTGAAGCTCGTCGGGGGCGTCAAGGCCCTTTGACGGCCGTTCCGGTCTTCGCGGCCCGGCACGTCGAGCTCGCCGTGTCGCCGACCGCGGCGGTCGAGGCGGTGCGGGCGGCGTTCGTCGCCCATGCACTCGGCGAGTGGTCGATGCCGCCGAAGCTGTACGTGACGAACTACCCGGCCGGAGACTTCCGCGCGATGCCCGCCCTCGGCGGCGGGCACGCGCTCCTCAAGTGGGTGACGTCGTTCCCCGGCAACCCGGCGCGCGGCCTGCCGACGGTGACGGGGCTGGTGCTGCTCTCGAACGCCGACGACGGGCGGCTCGAGGCCGTGCTCGATGCGGCGGCAGTGACGGCGCTGCGGACGGGCGCCGCGGCCGTGCTCGCGGCGGAGACGCTCGGCCGTCCGGACGCGGGCACCGCAGCTGTCGTCGGCGCGGGAGTGAACGGGCGCGCGGCCGCACGGACGTTCCTGGCGCACGGCCGGCAGGTGCTGCTCTGGGACGTCGACGCGGCGCGAGCGCGCGTGGCGGCGGCCGAGCTCGGCTGCTCGGTGGCGGCGTGCAAGGAGGAGGCGCTCGCGGCCGATCTGCTCGTGACGGTAACGCCGGGACACGAGACGCTTCTCGGCGAGGGCGCGCTGCAACCGGGCCAGCATGTCAGCCTGATGGGTGCCGACGGTCCGGGCAAGGCCGAGATCGCCTCCGCCGAGCTCGCCCGCGCCCGGGTCTTCTGCGACGACTGGGAGCAGGCGAGCCACAGCGGCGAGCTGGCGCACGCGGTCGAGGCCGGTCTCGTCGGGCAAGCCGAGGTCGCGCAGCTCGGCGCCGTCCTTGTAGGCGAGGCGGCGGGACGAACGAGTGCCGACGAGATCACGGCCTTCGACTCGACCGGCCTGGCGATCCAGGACCTCGCGATCGCGCTCGCCGCGCTCTCGCGACGGGACGAGCTCGAGCTGCAGTCGCTCGACCTCTGAACCGGCCACCGGCGTCGCAGACGGTCGTGGAGGCATCCTGGGATAGCCGTCGAGGCCTCGGTCTCGGAGACGCTGCAAAGCTGCACCGTCGTCCGAGACACCGTTGCCGCCTGGGTGGTCGGGCGCGATATTCGCGCCGGATGCGACTCCTGGTGGCTCTCGGCACGACGGTCGCCCGGTGCCTGCTCGCACTCTGACGCGCGTCCTGCCTGGCTGCCGCGGCACCTCGCAAGATCGCGGCGACCGACAACATCTCCGCCGCGGTCGCGTCCGGCACGAACAACTGATGCGGCACGGCTCGCCGCGATCGGCCGCGAGTCTCGTGCGCCGCATGTCGGTCGGCACGTGGTCCGCGCTTTCGTCCGCCACCGGAACGCCCAGCGATTCGCTGCTGGGTGAATGGGCGTCCGCCCGGATCGCTTGCAGCAAACCGCTGCGGACGTGCCGTCCTCGACGGCCTGGGTTCGTCGGCGGCCCTCTAACCGGCAGGCACGCGCCGCATTCGGGGACGCCCGTCAGCCGAACCGCGCCGGGTCGAAGAGCTCGAGCTCGAGCGGCCGCTCCCCTGCGATCGCGCGTCCGACGAGCTCGCCGCACGCGAAGCCCAGGACGTTCCCATGGCCGGAATAGCCCGCAGCGACCCAGACGCCAGGGCGACCAGGAACCCTGCCCGCGAGCGGAAGCTTGTCGGGCGTAGCACCCCAGATCCCGGCCCAGCGATGCGTCACCGACGGAAGGCTGCCGACCAGCTGCACGACGAGGGCGTCGAGCTCACGTTGAACGACCGCCGTGATCTCCTCCACGCCGGTGCTCTCGCCCTCGATGCTGACGTCGCGCTTCCCGCCGACGACGAGCCTCCCGTCGGGCAGCTGCTGCCAGTAGTCGAAGCCGTGACGCGCGTAGTGCGGCCGGCCGAACAGGCGCTCGGAGATCGGCTCGGTCGCGAGCATCTGCCCGCGCACGGGTCGGATCACCTGCTCGAGCTCGGGCAGCAGCGCCGAGGTGAGCCCGTCGGTCGCGACGACGATGTTCGGCGCGTCGAGCGCGTCGAGCCCGACACGGCTGCTCTCGACGATCTCCGCGCCGGCCTCGACCGCCCTCGCTGCGAGCCGGCGCACCCAACGGGCCGGGTGCATCGCCCCGTCCCGCGGATGGACGAGCGCGGCTGCGTAGAGTCGATCGAGCGGCGGCGGCGGCGGGAGCCAGGCGGCGTCGAAGCCGTCCTCGCGCAGCGCCTCGAGCTCGGCTTCGAGCGCATCACGCTCGGCCTCGTCTGCAGCGAGGCGCAGGCTCCCGACGCGTCGTAGCTCGCCGGCGGCAGCCAGCTCGATGCGGTCGAGCGCCCGCTCGGAAAGCTCCCAGAGTTGCCGAGCGCGGCCGCGCCCCATGCTCCGACGCGCGTCGACGTAGCTTTCGGCGCCGCCGCGGAGCGCGAAGCCGCCGTTGCGACCGCTCGCGCCGCCGGCAACCTCCCGCGCCTCGTGCAGGCGCACGCGGTGCCCTCGCTCAGCCAACGTCAGGGCGCAGGCGCATCCCGTGACGCCGGCTCCCACGACGACCACGTCAACCGGGCCGGACGCGGCCTCGCGTGCGGGCCGCGCGTCGTCCGCGGACGCGAGCCAGTATGAAGTTGTCAGCACGTTCCGATCCTAAGCCGGTGGCATCACCTCCTGTACACGCCGGCTCGGCACTCGACCAGCCCCGCCAGCTCCAACATCGTCAGGGCCGCGGCGATCGCCGCCGACGAGAGGTTCGTCGCCCGAACGATCTCGTCGGCCGTCTCGGCTCCGCCCTCGAGTGCCGCGAGCGCCGTCGCGGCGTGGCCGTCCGGAGTCGCGGCCGGCAGCGGCTCCGGCCGGACGATCCCGATCGCCTCGAGGACGTCGTCCGCGCACGTGACGGGGATCGCTCCGAGGCGAAGCAGGGCGTTCGTCCCACTTGACAGGCCCGAGGTGATCTCACCCGGAACGGCAAGCACCTCCCGTCCCTCCTCGAGTGCGAGATCGGCGGTGATCAGCGCTCCGCTGCGATCGCGCGCCTCGACCACAACCGTCGCGGCACAGAGCCCTGCAACGATGCGATTTCGCGCCGGGAACCGCCAGGGTGCGGGAGCAACGCCAGGCGGGTACTCGGAGACGAGCAACCCACGCGCACCGATCTGCTGAGCCAGGGCTGCGTGCGCCCGCGGGTAGTCGCGGTCGATGCCGCAGCCGAGGACGGCGACCGTTCTCCCGTCGCCGTCGAGCGCGCCGCGATGCGCCCAGCCGTCGACCCCGCGCGCGAGCCCCGATACGACGACGACCCCGGCCGCCGCGAGATCGCGAGCCGAGCGATCGGGCGACGTGAGCGCCGTAGTCAGCTGCAGCTCCGCGCGCCGACGACCGCCACACTCGGCTCCGCAAGGAGCTCGGGCGCCGCGGAGCCGCGCAGGAACAGCCCCGGCGGCGGATCGTGGATCGAGCGGAGGCGGCCAGGGAAGCAGCCGTCGCCGCGGGAGAGCCAACGCATGCCGCCGGCCTCGAGCGAGCGGAGATAGCCCGCAGCGTCGAACCCTTCCCGGAAGCGCGCGAACCGCTGCGACCGGGTCTCGTCGTCGCGTGCGTGCTCGTCGCGGGCCGCTGCGAACACAGCGAGAGCGAGCTCGGTCATGACGAGCTCAACTCCGTGGGCGAGCGGTAGGAGAGCGCCTCGGCGAGGTGCTCGGGTGCGATCCTGCTTGCCCCGGCGAGCGCGGCGACCGTCCGCGCGACGCGCGCGACGCGCGCCCGTCCCCGGCCGGACAGGGGCAGTCGCTCGACCGCCCGGGTAAGGAGCTCCCCTGCCTCGGGGCTCGCAGGCGGCGGGTCCGTCTCGAGACGACGTCGGGCAGCGACGACCCGCGCACGGACCGCCCCGGAGGGCTCGCCGGGCGCCGCGGCGAGCTCTGTCGCGCGCGGTCGCGGCAACGCCACCACGAGGTCGAACCGGTCGAGCAGGGCACGCGAGAGCCGGTCGCGGTAGCGGTCGAGCTGCAATGGAGAGCACGTGCACTCGACGGCTGCGTCGCCACGGCCGCCACACGGACAGAGATTCATCGTGCCGACGAGCTGGAAGCGGGCCGGGAAGAGGGCTCGTCCGCCCACTCGCGCGACCGCGATCGTGCCGTCCTCGAGCGGCTGGCGCAGCGCCTCGAGCACGGGTCGCGGGAACTCCGGCAGCTCGTCGAGCAGCAGCACGCCGTGATGGGCGAGCGTCGCTTCCCCGGGCCTTGGCGAGGCGCCGCCGCCGACGATCGCGGCAGTGGACGCAGTGTGGTGCGGCGCCCGGAACGGGGGCGTCTGGACGAGTCCGCCTCCGCTGGGGAGCAGCCCCGCGATCGAATGGATTCGCGTGATCTCGAGCGCGGCGTCGGACTCGAGTGGCGGCAGGATGCCCGGCAGGCGCCGGGCGAGCATCGTCTTGCCGATGCCGGGCGGGCCCGCGAGCAGCAGGTTGTGCCCTCCGGCAGCGGCGATCTCGAGCACGCGTCTCGCCCGCTCTTGGCCTCGTACGTCGCGGAGGTCGGGCACGAGCGGTGCGGGCGCCGCGCTCGCAGGCTCCGGTGGAGGAGGGTCGCGCTCACCTCGAAAGTAGGCGACCGCCTCGACCAGGTGGTGGACTGGCACGGGCTCGATCCCGGCGAGCGCGACCTCGGCCCCGGACTCGGCCGCGCAGACGAGCCGCGTCGATCCGTTTCGGCGGGCACCCTCGGCGGCTGCGAGCGACCCGGGCACAGGCCGGAGTCGCCCGTCGAGCGCGAGCTCTCCGATCGCCTCGTGCCCGGCGAGGGAGCCCGGCGGTAGCTGGCGCGACGCCGCCAGCACCGCGAGTGCGATCGGGAGGTCGAATCCGGAGCCCTCCTTGCGTAGATCGGCTGGCGCCAGGTTCACCGTGATCCGGCGCAGTGGCCACTCGAGCTCGGCCGAGGCGATACCGCTGCGAACGCGTTCCTTCGCCTCCTGGCACGCGCGGTCGGCCAGGCCGACGATCGCGAACGCGGGCACGCCGCGTTGCAGGTGCGCTTCGACCTCGACGCGGCGCGGATCGAGCCCGACAAGCGCATGGGTGACGGTTCGCGCGAGCACGTCGGACACGCTACGAGCGAAGCTGTGACGTGTCTGTTACCGAACTGAGCCGAAAGTGTGACTTCTCGTCCCCAGCGCGAACGGCGGCTGGTCATCCACCGACCCGAGGCGAACGAGCAAGCGTCCGAGACCGAGTGAGAGCTCGAGTCCGAAGCGGGGACATGCCTGTGACCGTGACCGGCTGCGCCTGGCCCGACGATCGCTAGAACGCGTCCCGCACGCATTCGAGCCGGCCGCCCCGCTCGACGAGCACGTCGAACCGCACGGTCAGCTCGGCGAGCTCCGGGCGAGCTGCGAGCCAGGCATCCGCCGCGCGGCGGATGCGGCGCATCTTCACCGGGGTGACCATCTCGAGCGGATCGCCGAACCCCTTGCCGGACTTCGACTTCACCTCGCAGAACACGAGCGTCCCGCCGCGGCGCGCGACCACGTCGAGCTCGCCTCCCGCAAGCCACGCGTTGGTGTCGAGGACGCGGTAGCCGCGCAGGCGGTACCAGTGCGCCGCGCGGCGCTCCGCAGCGTTCCTAGGCTTCGGCCGCGACGAGCTCGGCGTCGGTCTCGCCTCGGTAGCAGAGCGCGCGGAACGAGCGGCGGTGGATCTCGGACGGCCCGATCCGCCGCACGACGGCGCTGTGAGCGGGCGTGATGTAGCCGACGTGCGACGAGAACCCGTACGCGGGGTACACCGCGTCGGCGGTGCGCATGTAGCGGTCGCGGGTCACCTTCGCGACGATCGACGCGGCGGCGATCGCGGCGCTCTTCTCGTCGCCGTCGACGACCGCTCGGTGAGGCGGCGCGGACGGCCCGAGCTTGAACCCGTCGACGAGGCAGACGTCCGCAGGCTGGCACGCCCAGAGCGCCGCCCGCAGGCCGCGGAGGTTCGACTTGTGCAGGCCGTCGCGATCGATCACGCCGGGCGGGAACACGTGAACGGACACCCGCGCGGCGCACGCGAGCACCGCGCGATAGAGCTCCTCGCGCGTCTGGGGATCGACCTGCTTCGAGTCGTTCAGGAACGCGAGCGGCCGCGCCCGATGGTCGCGCACGCACGACAGGTCGAGCAGGACGCCGGCGACGACGAGCGGCCCCGCGAGCGGCCCGCGGCCCGCCTCGTCCGCGCCCGCTACGAGCCGCGCGCCGAGCCTGCGATCGAACGAGAGCAGTTTCCGGCCGGTGCGCTTCGAGGCCACGCGAGCGAGGATAGCGCCGGCCGCGGCGGGCGCCACCACACGTCACAGAATCGGCACGAAGTTGTTGCAGAGAGGCGGTGACAGTCCAGGCTAACGCTGGCGCAACTCGCGGACGCGAGCCTTCTTGCCGACCTTGCCGCGCAGGTAGTAGAGCTTCGCGCGGTTGACGTCGCCGATCGCGTTCACCTCGATCTTGTCGATCTTCGGCGAATGCAGCGGGAACGTCCGCTCGACGCCGACGCCGAACGAGTTCTTGCGCACCGTGAACGTCTCACGGACGCCGGCGCCCTGGCGCTTGATCACGATCCCCTCGAACACCTGGATCCGCTGCCGGCTGCCCTCGATCACGCGGAAGTGCACGCGCACGGTGTCGCCCGCCTTGAAGCGAGGGACGTCGCGCAGCTGGCGGCGCTCGAGTTCCTGGATCGTCGTGCTCATGTGAAAAGGGGCCCGAAGGGCTGGGCCATGCTAGCGAAACCGTGGCGGAACGGGTCCACGGCCGGCGCTCCCCCACCCACTCACCCCCCTCCCGCCAGGGGGAAGACAAGACAGAACGCTATCCGGCGAGAAGTGCCGTGTCTGTGCCGATTGTGTGTCTTTTCAGCGCGGGCCCTCGGCCGCGCCGCCACACGTGCCGTGTCGCGCCTACTGGATCGAGATCCGCGACGGCGGCCAGTACGTGGCGATCACCTTGCCGATCAGCGCACCGCGCGCGACCGTGCCCCAGCGGCGCGAGTCGCAGGAGCCCGTGCGGTTGTCGCCCATCATGAAGTACTCGCCCTCGGGGATCTTGCGCGGCCCGTGCGTCTCGCTGTCGCGGCGATCCTGCTTGACGTACGGCTCCTCCAGCCGCTTGCCGTTGATGAAGACGTAGCCGTCCCGCTCCTCCCACGTCTCGCCCGGCAGGCCGATCAGGCGCTTGACGAACACGCCGCCGGAGCCGCAGTCCTGCGCGGCCTGCGGCGGGGTCGTGAAGACGATGATGTCGCCGCGCTTGGGACTCCAGAACCGGTAGCAGAAGCGGCAGGCGAGCACGCGGTCGGAGAACGACGACTCGCAGCCGGCCGCGGGGCGAGCGCAGTGCAGGGTCGGCTCCATCGAGCTCGACGGGATCCGGTACGGGTTGATCACCCATTGCTTGATCGCGAGCACGATCAGGATCGCGCCGACGATCGTGACGAGCCAGTCGATCGTGAGCCGCCAGCCACGCGGCAGCCCTGCGGTCAGCCTGTCGATGGGGTTTCTCACGTCGACGTGCCCCCTCGGCGGAACCTTCCGGTTCCCCCCAACCCCCTCCGCCGGTCCGCTGCGAGGACAGGCGGCTGTTCCGCCGGGTATCTCACCGCACGTGCTCCCTGCGCCAGCGGTCGACCTTCGCGTGGTCGCCCGAGAGGAGCACGTCGGGAACGCGCCAGCCGCGGAACTCGGCCGGCCGCGTGTACTGCGGGTACTCGAGCCCTCCGTCGAGCTCGTCCGAGAACGACTCCAGCTCGCCCGACCCCTCGGCGAGCGCGCCGGGGAGGCGGCGCGCGATCGCGTCGACGAGCACCATCGCCGGCAGGTCGCCGTTCGAGAGCACGTATGGGCCGATCGAGATCGAGTCGGTGCAGAGGTGCTCGACGATCCGCTCGTCGAAGCCCTCGAAGCGTGCGGAGAGCAGGGTGACCCGCTCCTCGGTCGCGAGCTCCTCGACGACCGCCTGCGTCAGCTGCCGTCCTTGCGGCGTCAGCGCGATCACGCGCTGGTCGGGCTGACCGCCGTAGACAGCGTCGAGCGCTGCGGCGACGACGTCGACGCGCAGGACCATCCCCGCGCCGCCGCCGTAAGGCTCGTCGTCGACCTGCATCGAGCGAAGCGGGCTCGTGTCGCGGTAGGAGAAGAGACGCAGGTCGAGCTCCGACCCGAGGACGGCCGCGACCGGACGCTGCTCGGTGAGCCACGAGTACGCGTGCGGAACCAGTGTGAAGACGTCTAGCTGCAAAGGGGTCAGTCGGGGTTCGAGAAGCCGGGGGCGACAAGGATACGTCCCGCTTCGAGGTCGATGTCGCGGACACACTCGCCGACGAGCGGCAGCAGGGCACCGCCGTCGAGCTCGAGCGCGTCGTTCGCGACGCCCGGGAGCACCGCGACGACGCGGCCGAGTGGGCGCTCGCCTTCCAGCACCTGGAGCCCGACCAGCTGGAAGGCGTAGTACTCGTCCTCCTCGGTGGGCGGCAGCGCCTCCCGCGGCACCTCGAGCGTCACCCCGCGCGCCGCTTCCCCGGCGAGCCTGATGACGGGCCGACCGCCTGCCTGCCGAGCCGCGACGACTTCGAGCTCGTCGCCTCCGACGAACAGCTTGGCGCCGACCTCGAACCAGCGGCCGTTCTCGCTCGCGCCCTCGACGACGAACGACCCGTCGAGCCCGTGAGGCCGCCCGACCCGCCCGACGGCCACGCGCTCAGACACCGGCCGCAGACGACTTGCCGGGACGCACGGGCGCGGCGCCTACTCGGCGATCTCGACAAGCACCCGTCTGCCCTCGCGAACCGCGCTCGCGCGCACGACGGTCCGCAACGCGCGCACGATGCGCCCGCCACGGCCGATCACCTTGCCGACGTCGTCCTCGGCGACGTGCAGGCGCAGCACGAGCGTGCCCTCGCGCTCCTCGGCGTCGACGCGCACCGCCTCGGGGTCGTCGACGAGCTCCCGCGCGAGGTACGCGAGCAACTCGGCCACCGGCTTAGGAGATGCCCTTGACCTTGATCAGGCGGGCGACGGCCTCGGTCGGCTGGGCGCCCTTGCCGAGCCAACTCCGGACCTTGTTCTCGTCGAGCTCGATGATCGACGGGTCGGTCTGCGGGTTGTAGCGGCCGACGATCTCGAGGAACCTGCCGTCGCGCGGCGAGCGCGAGTCGGCCGCGACCACGCGGTAGATCGGGTTCTTCTTGGAGCCCACCCGCGTGAGCCGGAGCTTCACTGCCATGCCGACACCTTACCGACGGCTCGCCTTGCGCTTCGCCTTCTTCTTCCGGGCGCGCTCCTTCGCGCTCGGGCCGCCCGACTGCCGCGGCGCCTGCGCGGCCGCGCCGGGCTGGCCCGGGAGACCCGGCATTCCCGGGATCGCGGGCGTGCCGCCCTTCCCCATCTGCTTCATCATCTTCTCCATCATCTTGCGCGCCTCGATCAGCTGGTTCACCTGCTCGACCGAGGTGCCCGACCCGCGCGCGATCCGCTGCCGGCGGCGGCCGTCGATCACATGCGGCACCGCCCGCTCGCGCGGCGTCATCGAGAGCACGATCGCCTCGACCTGCTTCAGCTTGTTCTCGTCCATGTCGACGCCGGCGAGCTGCTTGCCGAGGCCGGGGACCATCTTCAGCACGCCCTGGAGCGGGCCCATCCGGCGCAGCATCTTCTGAGCCGAGAGGAAGTCGTCGAAGGTGAACTGGCCCTTGCGCATGCGCGCTTCCATCGCCTCGGTCTCGTCCTCGGAGGCAGCCGCCTCGGCGCGCTCGATCAGGGTCAGCACGTCGCCCATGCCGAGGATGCGCGACGCCATCCGGTCGGGATGGAAGACCTCGAGCGCGTCCAGCTTCTCGCCGGTGGAGGCATAGAGGATCGGCTTGTCGGTGACGGCCCTCACCGACAGCGCCGCGCCGCCGCGCGCGTCGCCGTCGAGCTTGGTCAAGATCACACCGTCGAAGTCGATGCGCTCCTCGAACGCGGTCGCGACGTTCACGGCCTCCTGGCCGGTCATGGCGTCGAGCACGAGGACGACGTTGGTCGGCTTCGC
Organism: uncultured Actinomycetota bacterium; assembly: GCA_963797465.1. GTDB lineage: Bacteria > Actinomycetota > Thermoleophilia > Gaiellales > Gaiellaceae > PALSA-600. The sequence goes on from CAWCPD010000001.1 coordinate 1,243,783, forward strand.
GACCTCCCGCACGTTCGCGAGCTCGTCCATCAGCGCCTCGTCGATCTGGAGGCGGCCGGCAGTGTCGACGATCACCGTGTCGACGCCCTCTTCGCGTGCACGGGCGAGGCCCGCCCTGGTCGCCTCGACGGGGTCCTGTGTGTCGGTGCGGTAGACCGGGATGTCGATCTGGCGGCCGAGCTGCTCGAGCTGGTCGATCGCGGCGGGGCGCTGGAGATCGGCGGCGACGAGGCCCGGCTTGCGGCCTTGCTTGCGCAGGTTGAGCGCGAGCTTCGCCGCGGTCGTCGTCTTGCCCGAGCCCTGGAGGCCGGCGAGCAGGATCACCGCGCGGCCCGGCAGCTCGAGCCCGGTCGACTCCGAGCCCATCAGCTCGGTCAGCTCGTCGTGGACGACCTTGACGACCTGCTGGCCGGGCGTGAGGCTCTTCAGCACCTCCTCGCCGAGCGCGCGCTCCCGCACGCGGGCGACGAAGTCGCGGACGACCTGGAGGTTGACGTCGGCCTCGAGCAGCGCCAGGCGAATCTCGCGCATGGCACGCGAGATCGCCTCCTCATCGAGCGTGCCGCGCTTGCGGAGGTCGCCGAGCGCGGCGCCGAGCTTGTCGGAAAGGGCGTCGAACACCGTGGGCCAGTGTAGACACCGCGCGAACCGCATCCCGCGCGATCGTCGAGTTCGGCAGTATTGCCCGCATGGCTTCCGACCACGACGACGAGCACGACCACGACCACGGCGAGGAGGAAGCCGACCTCGGCCCGCCGCGCTTCGTCGACATGGTCCAGTGGCTCGCCGACGAGTCGCGCACCGCGCTCGTGGACGAGGGAGAGCACGCCTCGGTCGTCTTCCTCGGCATGCCCGACGGCAGCGTGCGCGCCCAGCGCTTCGACGCAACCGGCCAGCACGACGTCGCCGATGCGTGGAGCCGAGTCGCCACGTGGGCAAAGGGCGTGAGCGCCAACGCCGTCTACTTCGTCGCCGAGGCGAAACGCGCCCACGACGACGAGCCGGACGACGCGGAGCTCGAGGAGGACGTGCTCATCCTGAGTGCCCTCAACGCCGAGGGCGAGGAGGCCACGTTCGAGACCCCGTTCGAGCGCGACGACGACGGCAAGATCACGGCCGGCCGCACCGACCCGTCGGACACGATCGCCGTCACGTTCAACGACTTCCGCGAGCTTTGGGGCCTACCGCTGGTCGCGGGCGGCGACGACGACGAGCCGGACGCCGACGCCGAGCACTGACCGGCTCCTCGAGGGTGCCGAAAGGCGGGTTGAGCACACGGTGCGAGTTCGAGCCGTCCGGTGAACGATCGTGTCCGGCGAGGCCCCGTGTGGAATGCTGCGTCCTCTATCCCGAGCGGCGCAGGGAGACCTACGGCGCTGTGAACTCGGCATCACTCGACGAACGCTGGGTCGCGTCCGTGAGCCGGACGCGATTCCACGATCAGAGGAGGTATGCATGGCGATCATGCTCAAGATCCGGTGGGACATCGAGGACGGCCGCGAGGCCGAATTCCGGGCCAGCCAGGAGCAGCTCTGCGCGGTGATGTACGAACACCCCGGGGTGATCTGTTACCACGTCGACTATCCGTCCGAGGGTGTGAGCGAGTGGGTCGAGATCTACGCGAACGACGATGCCTTCCAGGCTCATCTCGCAAACGAGAAGGGCAAGGCGCCGCTCGGGGCCGTCATCGGCGCGAGCGCCACGATCACCTGCCGCTGCTGGGGGAACCCGAACGACGCGTCGCGGCAGATCCTCGCCGGCTTCGGCACCACCTACCACGACACGGCCGAGCCGTCCTTCGTGCTCAACCCGCTCGCCGATCGGGACTCGCCGGTCTAGCCGCTGAGCGCCGCGCCCGAACGGGCCGGGCGTACGCGAGTGTCGTCGCCTTCAGGTCTGAGCTGAGGCGACTACTTCCCCAACGCTGCGCTCGGTGTCGCGCGCGAGGAGGGGCAGGATGTGCTCTCGCATCCACGACCCTCCGACCTCGCGCGAAATGCGGTCAGCGTCCTCCGGCACCGCGAACAGGAGGATCAGGATCAGGTGCCGTTCGTCGACCTTCGCAACGTGAGCCGCGAGCCCACCCGCGTCGACGACATGCTGCACGGCTTCGCGCGATGCCTGCACCGTCGCGTCCGTCACCGGTTCGCGCAGGTGCAGGTGGTTGACGACGATGTGCACGAGCCCGACCCTATCCCTCCGGGCAAATCATTCGGGTCGCGCTCAGGGACGGCGCGGATCTTCCGTCGATGTCACCTTGCCCAGGTGGGCAAGCCGATTCGGTCGAGTTGCCTTTCCCTCATGTATCGAAGAGCGCGTGAGACCTGCGGCCGGCGGCGCGGACGACTCGACTGCGCGAGGAGGATGCGTCCGGCGACGAGGATCGCCGCCAGTGCCACGATCTGCCCGCCGAGGATCACTCTGTTCACATCGACCGCGGGCTTCCATGTCGCGTTCCCGTCCTCGATGATCCACGCGCCGCTCGGCCGGGCCATGATCCCGAACCCGCCGCCGCTGCCCGCCGACTCGTCGCCCTGCTGGCCCCCGCCGCCTCCGCCTCCACCGCGGACGGCCGCAGCGGGAATCACCGTAAGGCCGTTCTTTTCGTATGGCTCCCCGTACACGCGCTTCACCGTGATCAGGTCGCGTGCACCTTCGATCAGCTCCTGAAATGCCGTTCCTTCCATCGTTTCCTCCTTTCCGTCCAAGCGATCCTACGCCCCATCGCCGTTGCCGAATCCGGGAAAACCATGGTTCGCGACGGGGTTCACCGCGACTCCGCATCCGCCGAGCACGACGACCCTTTCCTGCTCGTTCGGGTCGGTGCGGGCGATCAGGCGCGAACCGGGCTGTCGGTCGGGTTGTGCGGCTGCTGCGGAACGCCGGCCCGGGATGTAGACGAAGTCTCCCGCCTCGGCCCGCATCACCTTGGAAACCCGGCCCCGCCGCGGATGACGCGGCACTCTGGCACTTGGCCATCATAAGCCGTTCGTGCTCGCCGGATGCGTCCCGCCGCCGCGCGGCCTACGGCTGGATCGGCGCGAGCTGCCAGTCGATATTGAGCGAGTCGCACACGCGGGCCAACTCGGCTCGGAGCGTCTGCACCGACGCGTCGCCCGGCACGGCGAGCACCAGGTCCATCGCGAACACGGGTGCCCCTGTCACCGGCGCGGCGCCGAGCGTTGTCTCCATGCTCTCGATGTTCACGTCGAGGCTGCGGACGAGGGCCGCGACCTGGTGCACCAGCCCTGTCTGGTCGAGCGCCCGCCCGGTCAGCCGGTACGGGAGCCTCGGCGGCTCCTCGACGGGAGTCGGGGCCACCGGCGTCAGGCGGGCGTCGATCGCCGTTTGGCCGGTCAGGGCGTCGAGGTCATTCGTGATCCGGGCGATCGCCTCCTGCGCTCCGGCGATCAGCATGACGATGGCGAACTGCCCGTGCATGTTCGCCATCCGGCTGTCCTCGATGCTCCCGCCACGTGCGAAGACGAACTCGGAGACCTCCTCTACGAGTCCCACTCTGTCCGCCCCGATCGCGGTGAGCACCGTGCGCTCGCTCATGGTGGAACGCTAGCTCCTCAGTCGCCTGTCGGCTCGCTGTCGGGCGAGCGAGCCGCGGCCCTCCGGTCGCGCGACCACCGCACGAGCTCGACGAGCCCGCTGATCGCGACGGCGGCACCGAATGCGAGCAGCAGGCCTTTCCATGGCGCGTCCTCGAACTGCGTGCCGCCGATGTAGCCGAGCAAGGCGGCGTAGCTGCCCCAGAGCACGCCGGCGACCACGTCGGCGACGATGAAGCGGCGCCAGCGCATCGCGTGCGTGTACCCGCAGGAGAAGGTCACGGCCGTGCGCCCGCCCGGGACGAACCGGGCGACGATGATCAGGTAGAAGCCCCTCAGCTCGAGCTGGTGCTCGGCCCACTCGAACGCGCGGCGGCTCTTGTCGCCGCTGAAGACGCGCTTGACCCTGCGCTCGCCGAGCCAGCTGCCGATGCCATAGGAGATGTTGTCGCCGACGATCGCGCCGACGCTCGCGGCTGCGATCACGAGCGGCAGGCTCAGGTCGCCCGCCCCCGCCACGACGCCGGCGGTGATCACCACCGACTCGCTCGGGACGAGCGGGAAGAACGCGTCGAGCATGGAGACCAGGAAGACGACGGGATATGTCCACCACGACCCCGACACCCACTGGACGAACTGATCGAACAGGCCCATGAGGACCTAGTGTGTACGCCGCGAGCCGGCCCGTGAGCCGCGTCCAGCGCGAGCGCCCGCGTTCGATCAGGAGCAGCGGACGCCCTCGCCGAGAGCGAGCCCGTCTCGTTTGATCGTGGAGAAGACCACGCACCCGTCGTCGGCGGCCCGGTCCCAGCGAAGGAACACGTAGAGCCCGGTCGGCCCCGACTAGCATCCGACGGAATGAGCGCTGTGTCTCCCGAGACGACGGCCGGGGCGCTGCGGGTCGCGGTCGCTCAGCTCACGAGCTTGCCGGGGGACGTGGCGTCCAACGTCGCGAGGCACGCCGAGCTGATCGGGCGGGCGCAGCGCGAGGGCGCCCGGGTGGTCGTCTTTCCGGAGCTCTCGCTGACGGGCTACGAGCTCGACGCGATCGGGCGCGACCCGCGGCTCACCCTCGCGGCCGACGACGACCGGTTGCGCCCGCTCGCCGAGGCGTGCCGCGCGTCGGATTGCGTCGCGGTCGTCGGTGCGCCCGTGTCGCGCGGCGGCAGGCGGCTCCTCGGCGCGGTCGCGGTCGACGCCCTCGGCGTGCGCGAGGTGTACGCAAAGCAGCACGTGGCCGCCGAGGAGGCGCCGTTCTTCGAGGCGGGCGACCGGGACGCGATCGTCGAGGTCGACGGCCGGCGCCTCGCGCTCGCCATCTGCCTCGACAGCGCCCATCCCGAGCACGCCGAGCGCTGCCGGGCCGCAGGCGCCGATGCCTACCTCGTCGGCGCGATGTTCCTCGAGGGAGAGGAGCACATGCTGGCCCAGCGGATGGCCGCCCGGGCGCGGAGCTTCGGACTTTGGGTCGGGCTCGCACAGCACGCGGGGCCGACCGGGGACGGGCCGGCCTGCGGGAGGAGCGGGTTCTGGGCGCCGGACGGTCGCGCGATCGTGCAACTCGGCGCGGAGTCGCCCGCCCTCGCGTTCGCCGACCTGCCGCCTCGTTCTGCCCCGGGCGCGCCGCTCGGTCAGTCGGTGCCGAGCAGCGCGCGATTGTAGAAAGCGATCACGCGGCGCTCGTACTCGGCGGGCTGCGCGTCGATCCCGCCGGTGTGCTCGGCGCCGGGCACCTTCCAGAGCCGCTTCGGCTCGCCGGCCGCGGCGTAGTACTTCGGCTGCCGAATGGTCTCACCGCCCATGCCGGGATCGGCGTGGATCAGGAAGACCGCGCGGGGCGCAATCTTGTCGATGAGGCCGACGATCGGCGGCGGCGGGCCCTGGTTCGAGAAGACCGTGACGGCCGCCGTCATCACCGCCATCGACGGTGCGGTCAGCACCCGGTCGAGCCCGGAGGCGTCGACCTCTCCCATGCGCTCACCGGCACCTTCGGAGACCACCGCCTTGAACGCGGTCGACTCGGCAGCGGCCTCGAGCAGGTTCTCGCCGCCGATCGAGAAGCCGATCCCACCGATGCGGCCGGGGTCGACGTCGGGGCGGGTCCGGAGGTAGGCGGCGCCGGCGAGCAGGTCGCGGTCGCCGGCCCAGCGTACGACGTCGCCCTCGCTCGCTCCCTGGCCGCGCGGCTCGAGGAGCAAGACGCCGTAGCCGTGCCGGACGAGAATCCTGGCCTCCGCGGCACGCGTCGCCCCGGGGTAGACGACAACGGCGGCGCGGTTCCTCGACGGGACATACCAGGCGCTCAGCTCGAGCGAGTCGCTCGTCACCACGGTGACCGGCTCCAACGAGACGCCGACGTCCGGCGTGGAGACGGTGCGCCCGGCGTGCGTGTAGACGTACGCGACGCCGACCGGAAAGACGACGAGCCAGATCAGCGCGATCGCGCTCACGACGCCCGCGAGCGCGGTCAGCGACCGGCTCAGGTAGCGGCGGCGACGGCTCGCGTACGGGCGGCGGGCCTTCCACAGCGTTACCGGCCCGCTCAGCACGAGCACGACGCCGGCGGCGAGCGCGAGCAGGCCCGAGTAGTGGTCGCCCGAGGCGCTGCCGTGCGAGAGGTAGTACGCGGCGGGCACGCCGGTCGCGATCCCGAGCGCGCCGAAGGTCATCGCGGTGGCAGCGCGGGCACCGGCACGCAGGCGCGGGTAGATGACCGCGACGGCAGCAAGGATCGCGAGCGGGATCAGCCCGCTGGCGAGGTGGTCTCCGGCCGACGTCCCGGAGGCAGGCTGGAGGTAGTTGTCGTCCAGCACGTGAAGCGCGATGACCCCGAGCGCGGCGCGGACCACCGCAGTCTCGCGGAACAGCGCCGTCGCGGCTCGATCGGCGCTGCCCGGGCGCTCCTCGATCGCCTCGAACGACGGCGGTAGTGCAATGGCGCTCACCTCGACCTCCTGCGCTCGGATTGCCATGCGCTCAGGATCTCGCACGCCGCCGCCCTGCGCCGTGCGGCCATCCGCACCTTGAGGTACGGCAGACACCCCTTCCGCCTTGGCCCTCTGCGGCGCGACGACGGCAGAGGCCGTCAGCGACGAGCAGCGAAGCTCTGGGTCGTCAGGCTGCCGCCGGCGTCGTAGTCAAAGCCGCTCGATTGCAGTAGCCTCTCGCCCGCGGCTAACCCGGCCGTCCGAGACGGAAAGGGGTGAAGGTTCATGAAACGCTCGATTCGCTGGGTTCTCGCAGGGTCGCTCGTTGCGGCTGTGCTCGTCGCTGTGCCGGTCGTTGCGGGCGCTGCCTCGAAGGCCACGTCGTGCGACGGGGTGCTCGCGTCCGGCAGGTACCACAACGTCGTCGTCCCCGCCGGAGCGACGTGCCTCGTCGAGACGCCGGTCACGATCAACGGTGGTCTCTCCATCGGTGCCGGAGCGACGTTCGTGCTCGGCAGCGAAGAGGAGCCCGGCGACAACGGAACGATCTCCGGTAGCGTCGAAGCCACGAACGCGGCGTCGGTCCAGATCCATTTCGTGACCATCAACGGCGGCGTCGACATCCACGGCGGCTCGGGCCCGTTCGGCGGGCCGTTCGACGTGACGTGGAACACGATCGAGGACAGCAGGATCAACGGCAGCGTCACGATCGAGGGCTACAACGGTTTCTGGATGGGGTTCATCCGGAATACCGTCAACGGCTCGGTCAACCTCAACAACAACGTGCTCGTCGATGAGGACGGCAACGAGTACGTCACGAACACGATTCACGGCAAGCTCAGCTGCAGTGGCAACTCACCGGCGCCGCAAATCGGCGACTCGGAGGGCAGCTCGAACGTCGTGACCGGCGCCAAGAAGGGTCAATGCGCCGGCGTGTAGACGAGGGCCGTCCCGGCTGAAGACAGCGCCGTTCGATGAGCCCGAGTTCGACGGAGAGGGCGGCGCGACAATGCACCGCCCTCTCCCTCAGGCTGCCAAATCGGCGAGCGAGTGCTCGCCTATTCCGCGACGAGCGCGCGGGCGTAGTCGGCCGGGTCGAACGGGCGCAGGTCGTCCAGGCCCTCGCCGACGCCGACGAGCTTCACCGACAGGCCGAGCTCGTAGGCGATCGCGACCGCGATGCCGCCCTTCGCCGAGCCGTCGAGCTTCGTCAGGACGACGCCCGTGACACCGACCGCCTCGGTGAAGAGGCGCGCCTGCTCGAGGCCGTTCTGGCCCGTGGTCGCGTCGATCACGAGCAGCGTCTCGTGCGGGGCGCCTTCGAGGCGGCCCGCGATCACGCGGCGCACCTTCGAGAGCTCGTCCATCAGGTTCGTCTGGGTGTGCAGGCGACCGGCCGTGTCGACGATCACGACGTCGCCGCCCGCGCCGATCGCGTCGTAGGCGACCGAGGCCGGGTCGCCGCCGCGCTCCCCGCCGACGAAGCGCGCGCCGGCGCGCTGGGCCCACACCTCGAGCTGCTCCTCGGCCGCCGCCCGGAAGGTGTCCGCAGCGCCGAGCGTCACCTCGCGGCCGTGCTCGCGCAGCTTCTGGGCGAGCTTGCCGATCGTGGTGGTCTTGCCGGTGCCGTTCACGCCCACGACGAGGATGACGGCGGGCAGATGGTCGAGGTCGAGGCGCGGCGGGTCGCCGAAGAGCGCGGCAACCTCCTCGGAGAGCGCGGTCGGGAAGTCGGTCAGGTCGCCGCGCGCCTCCAGCCGGCGCACGAGCTCGGCGGTCGCGCGGACACCGACGTCGGCCGTGAGCAGCGCTTCCTCGAGCCGCTCCCACGACTCGGCGTCGTCCGGGTCGAACGCCGCGACCGCGAGCTGCTCGGTGAGCGCGCGCCGGCTTCGCCCGAGCGAGTCGCGCAGGCGGCCGAAGAAGCCCGCGCGCTCGACCTCGGTCTCGTACGGGCCCTCGGAGTCGCCGAGGAGTTGAGTCCAGCTTCGTGCCACGGCGGCCAACGCTAGCTGGCCGGCTGTCCGGGCGGCTCAGGCGTCGACCTCATCAGCGTCGAAGGCCGTCGGTCGGATGTCGTACTCCATGCGCTCGGTCTTCGGGTCGTAGATCGCGTCGGCGATCGAATTGGCGTCGTGCCTGCCGAACTCGCTCGTGGTGCGGATCCTGCACGTGAAGTGCGTGCGGTCGACCGCGGCGCAGGTGACACCGTGAACGGTGAGGGAGCCGCCGATCCCGGCGCCGATGGCCTTCGCGCGGATGTCCGAGGCGATGAACCGCTCGACGCGGCTCCTCACCTCGTCGTCGCTCGGCTTACTCGAGCCGCCGCATCCGGCCGCCGCGGGCAACAGGAGCAGCGCAACGGCGGCCGCTGCGCGCCTGGTCGTCGGGACACGGGCGGGCGCCACGCCGGCCAACGGTACCGCTCAGGCGGTGGCGGCCACGTCCTGGTCCTGCGGCAGACGGCGGGAGACGATCTGCGAGACGCCGTCGCCGCCCATCGTCACGCCGTAGAGCACGTCGGCGGCCTCCATCGTCCGCTTCTGGTGCGTGACGACGATGAACTGCGCACGGTCCGCGTACTGCCGGAGCAGGCCGGTGAAGCGGCCGATGTTCGTGTCGTCGAGCGCGGCCTCGACCTCGTCGAGGAGGTAGAAGGGGCTCGGCCGGGCGAGGAAGAGACTGAAGAGGAACGCGATCGCGCCGAGCGCCTTCTCGCCGCCCGAGAGCAGCGACAGGCGGGTGACGCGCTTGCCTGCCGGGCGCAGCTCGACCTCGATTCCAGGCTCGCCGTCCTCCTCCTCGGGCTCGGCCAGACGCAGCCGCCCGTCGCCGCCGGGAAACAGCGACGCTGCAACCTCGGCGAAGTGGCGCTCCACCGCCGCGTATGTCTCGGCGAAGCGGCGCTCGACCGTCTCGGTCAGGTCGCGCCGGAGCTGCTCGAGCTCGGCGAGGCTCTGCTCCAGGTCGGCCCGCTGCGTCGAGAGCTCGTCGAGCCGCTCCTTCTCGGCCTCGTACTCCTCCTTCGCGAGCGGGTTGACCTGGCCTAGCTGTTCGCGGCGGCGCTCGAGCCGCTCGACCCGGGCGGCGAGCTCGTCGCGATCCTCGCCGTCGGCCGGCTCGGCCGGCGCGGCGGCCTCGAGGCGGCGTGCGGCCTCGTCGCGCTCGGCGTCGAGGCGGGCGAGCTCGACCTCGGTGGCGGTGACACGGCCGGCGGCCTCGCCGGAGGCCCGCCGCAACTCGACCTCGTCCGCGCCGAGCCGCCGGAGCTCCGCGCCGAGCTCGGCCGTGCGGGCCGCGTCGGCCTCGCCTCGCAGCGGAGCCTCGAAGCGCTCCACGTCGACCGCGAGCGCCGCCACCAGCCGGTCTGCGGCCGAGACAAGCCGTTCGAGCGTGCGCCGGTCGATCCGCGGCACGGCCGGTGGGGGCGACGTCTCCGCAACCTGCCGTGCGCGATCGGCCTGCTCGACGGCCGCGGCTGCGCGGCGGGTGAGCTCGTCGGCCTCCGCCGCAAGCTGCCGCCGGCGCGCCTCGAGCTGGAGCAGCACCGCCTCGGCGGTCTCGCCCGCGAACCACAGCTCGCCGCGACCGGGGTCCCAGCCGATCCCCTCCTTCGTCACCGCCGGCACCGTCGACGCGAGCAGCTCGTCGCGCGGCACCACGGGCAGCTCGCGCAGAAGCTCGTGCGGCTCGGCGCCGACGAGAACCGTCAGCGGGCCGAGCCCGGCCGCCCATGCGCGCTCGACGAGCTCGAGCGCGCGTGCCGCGTCGTCGACCACGACCGCCGATGCCCGCTGGCGCAGCGCCGCGGCGACCGCGCGCTCGTCGCCCTCGTCAACGACGAGCTGCGACAGCAGAAGTCGCTCGCCCTCCTCGGCGAGCGCGCGCGCCGCGGGCGGCAGTCCCTCCCGCTCTGCGAGCGACTGCTCGAGCACCGTGAGCCGCTCGCGCGCGAGTTGGGCGCGCGCAGTCAGGTCGTCGCGCTCGCGCTCGGCCGTGTCCGCCGCGCGCGCGAGCTGCGCCGCGCTCTGACGTGCGGGTGCATCGGAGGTGGTCGGCAATGCGTCGAGATCGGCGCGCAGGCGTGCGGCCAGCGCGGCCGCGGCCTCGCGGCGCAGCTCGATGCGCTCGGCACCCGAGCGCACGCGGTAGAGCGCAGCGGTGGCCTGCTCGCGCGTCCCGGCGGCGTCGGTGAGCTCCTCCTCGGCGACCGCGCGCGCCGCGAGCGACGCCTCCAACTTCCTCTCCACGGCGGCGCGCGCGCCGAGCGCCTCGGCGCGCGCGGCCTCGAGCTCGCCGCGCCGCGAGCCGAGCCGGGCGAGGTCGAGGGACGCGATTGCGGCTTGCAGCCGGGCGATCTCCTCGCCGAGCTTCGCAGCGCGCTCGGCAGCGGTGGCCTGGAGCGCCAGCGGCCGCAGGCGCTTGCGCACCTCGGCCTCGACGTCGAGGGCGCGCTCGACCTGAGTCGCGACGCGTGCGAGCTTCAGCTCCGCGCGGTGGCGGCGGCGCTTGAAGCGGCCGAGACCGGCGGCCTCCTCGATCAGCTCACGCCGCTCGGACGGTTTGGCGCCGAGCACCGACTCGACGCTGCCCTGCGAGATCACCGAGCGCAAGCCGCCGCCGAGGCCGACGTCGGAGAGCAGCTCGACCAGATCGATGCGGCGCACGGCCGCCCGGTTCACGAGGTACTGCCCTTCGCCGCCGCGGTGGAGCCGCCGCGCGACGGACACCTCGGCGAACGGCAGCTCGGGCCACGCGCCGTCCTCGTTGTCGAACAGCAGCTCGACCTCGCAGAACTCGACCGGCTTCCGCGTCGCCGAGCCGGAGAAGAGCACGTCATCGGGCTTCTCGGCCCGGAGCTCGTGCGGGCTCAGCGATCCGGTCGCCCAGAGGATCGAGTCGGAGACGTTCGACTTCCCGGAGCCGTTCGGCCCGATCACCACGGCCACGCCGGGCTCGAGGCGCACCTCGACCGGGTCCACGAACGACTTGAAGCCGCGCAGCTTGATCGCCTTCAGGTGCACGCGGAGGGAGGCTATCGCGCGCCACGGACGCCGCCCTGTGCAGCCTCCGTTCCGGCGATACCCGCGGTCAGGCGATGTCCCCGCGAGGCCGGCAGGACGCTCGGCGCGTCAGGAAGCCACATCCGTCCCTGCCCGCTCGCCCGCACCCGCACTCCGGCTCGACGCGGCTCGACCCGTTCTCCCGGCGCTCCCCCACCCATGAAGGGCGGGGCGCCGTCCCGCCGCCCTCGGCAACCGACGATACCGGACACGTGCGACGAAACAGTCACGGCTTCGAGTCGACTTTCGAACTTTCGATGAGCGGTCGTCGAGCCGTAGCGCCCCGTGGCCGGGCGCCGCGCTGTCGGGCGCCTCCGGCCGGCCCTCGGGGTCGGTGCTACGCCGAGGCGGCGGGCCCCGCCACGGAGTCGTCACCTTCGGCGAGGCGATCGAGGGCCTGGCGAGCCGCATCCTGCTCCGCTGCCTTCTTCGACGTGCCACGGCCGACGCCGAGCTCCTCGCCGTCCACGATCGCGGCCGCAGTGAACCTGCGGTCGTGCGGTGGGCCTTCCGCCTCGAGCAGCGCGTACGCCACGCTCCGGCCGCTGCGGGCGAGTGTCTCCTGCAGCTCGGTCTTGTGGTCGACCTGGTTGAACAGCGCGAACTGGATCCGGCTCTCGAACGCCTCGACGAGCGGGCCGGCGACGTGCTCGAAGCCGTGCTCGAGGTAGAGGGCCGCAAGCGCCGCCTCGAGCACCGCCGCGAGCACGTTGCGGTTGGTCGCGAGCCGTGAGAGCTCCTCCCCCGGCGGCCCGGCGGCCTGCGCGAGGAGGCGGTCCCCGAGGCCGAGCTCGAGCGCGACGACGGCGCAGCTCGCGCGCGACACGACGTGCGAGCGGAGCTTCGCCATCTGCCCCTCGGTGAAGTCGGGGAAGCGCTCGTAGAGCGTGTGCGCGACCGCGAGCTCGAGCACGGAGTCGCCCAGGAACTCCAGCCGCTCATAGGAGTCGCTGCGCTCCGCGGCCCAGCTGGAGTGCGTGAAGACGGCTGACGCACCCTCCGGCGGCAGAGCGTCGATCAGCTCGCCGAGGGTCTTGTTACTGACGCGCCGTGACGTAGTCGACTGCCTGCCCAACCGTCGTGATCTTCTGGGCGTCGTCGTCGGAGATCTTGATGCCGAACTGGTCCTCCAGCTCCATGATCAACTCGACGAGATCCAATGAGTCCGCGTCGAGGTCCTCCTGGAAGGACGCCTCCTCGCTGATTTCACTCTCCTCGACCCCGAGCTGTTCCGTGAGAACTTCCTTCACGCGCTCGAGAACCTCTTCACGCGACGCTGCCATGTCACCTCGTTCGTTGGGGGGCGCTTCGAAAGCGCGCCGATAATACAGTGGCGGCGAAGCTGCCTGTCCGCGGAGCGGATCGGCCCGAGGTGGAGCAGGCTGAGCCGAATCAGCCGGCGAGCGTCGCATCCCGCTTCGGGAGCCGTTCGGCGAGGCGCTCGACCAGGCCGTGGTCGACGCCCCGCGCCGCGAGCCTGATCGCGTTTCCGACCGCGCGTGCAGCCCGAGTTCCCGTGCGCGATCACGGCCAGCCCGCGCAGGCCGAGCAGGTAGGCGCCGCCATAGGTGTCCGGGTCGAGCCTGGTGCGGAGGCGCCGCGCGGCCGGCCGGATCAGGAGCCCGCCGAGCTTGCCGAGGGCGGTGGCCGTGATCTCGGCGCGCAGCGCGTCGAGCAGCTCGCCGACCGCGCCCTCGAGCACCTTCAGCGTCATGTTTCCGGTGAAGCCGTCGGTGACGAAGACATCGACGGCGCCGCGGAGCATGTCGCGTCCCTCCGCGTTGCCGACGAAGTCGAGTCCCGGCGCGTCGCGCAGCAGCGCGTGCGCCTCCAGCGTCAGCTGGTTGCCCTTCTCCGGTTCCTCGCCGATCGAGAGCAGGCACACGCGCGGCCGCTCGACATCGAGGATCTCCTGCGCGAAGACGACGCCCATGAAGGCGAACTGGAGCAGGTGCTCGGCGCGGTTGTCCGCGTTCGCGCCGGCGTCGATCAGCACCGCGACGCCGTCGCGGGTCGGGAGCGGCACCGCGATCGCCGGTCGCAGCACGCCCGGCTGGCGGCGCATGTGGAGCAGGCCCGCGGCGAGCACGGCGCCGGTGTTCCCGGCCGAGACGACCGCGGCGGCGTTCCCGTCCCCGACCGCGCGGACAGCCGCGACGAGCGAGGAGTCGGGCTTGGCACGGACGGCCTCGGCCGGCTTGTCGGCCATCTCGATCCGGTCGGGCGCCTCGATCAGCTCGAGCCCGCCCGTGTCGAGGCCGGCCGGGCCGAAGAGGACGACGTCGATCCCGTCGGCGGCGGCCTCGAGCGCGCCTGCGACCACCTCGCCGGGAGCGCGGTCCCCGCCGAGCGCGTCGACAGCGATCCGCGGGCTCAAGCCCTACGGTGCGCCGAAGCGGAGCTGCTCGACCTCGCGGCCACGGTACGTGCCGCAGGTCGGGCAGACATGGTGCGGCCGCTTGGGCGAGTTGCACTGCGGGCACAGGTTCACGCGGGTCGCCTCGATCGAGTGCTGCGCACGCCGCTTGTCGCGCCTGGACTTCGAGGTCTTCTTCTTCGGGACCGCCATGAGCGGCCGTCACTGTAGCCGAACGGCGCTACAGCTCCTCGCGAAGCACCTCGAGCGCCGCCCAGCGGGGGTCGACGGTGACCTCCTCGTGCTCGTGCGGCTCCTCGTTCAGGTTCCTGCCGCACTCGGGGCAGAGGCCGGCGCAGTCGGGGCGGCACAGGATCTTCTCCGGCAGCGCGAGCGCGACCGCGTCGCGAGCCCAGCCCGAGACGTCGAGATTGCCGTCCTCAACGTACGGTGTCAGCAGCTCCTCGTCGTCGGTCGACTCGGCCTGGTACTCGCGAGCGCGGATCGGCACCTCGAGCACCGCGTCGCCGAGGCAGCGATAGCACGGGCCGTGAAGCCTCGCGGTGAACTCGAGCCCGAGCACCGTCCCCGACATCGCGCGCGTGATGACGAGCAGCGCGGGCACTTCGTCCGGAACGGAGACGTAGCGCTGGCCGCCGAACGCGAAGGCCGGAAGCTCGACCTCGAGCGCCTCCCGGTGTTCCTCGCCAGGACGCAGCCTCACCTGCGACAGGTTGAAGCTCGTCATGGACGTGAGCGTACGCCGTCGCCGACCCGTGGAGCGCGCGCTACTGGTAGCTCGACGAGCCGTCGTCGCCGATGTCGATCGGCCCGATCCCCGCGACGACCGTCTCCTGCGAGCGCTCGTGCAGCCGCTCGCGCCCGCGGCGCACCGCGGTGAGGAAGCGGTCGAGGTTCGACTCGAGCGTCGCGAGCATTCCGTCGGCCCAGTCCTCCATCTCGAGCCGCATCTCGCGCGCCTGGCGCCGCGACTCGTCGATGATCTCCTGCGCCTGCCGCTCGGCGAGCTTGACGATCTCCGTCTGGGAAGCCTCGCGCACCGCCTGCTCGCGGGCTTCCTGCAGCAGCCGGTCCTGCTCGCGCTTCGCCTCGGCGAGCATCTCCTGCCGCTCCTTGACGATCCACCGGGCCTGCTTGATCTCCTCCGGGATCGTGGCGCGCATCTGGTCGAGGATGTCGTAGATCTCCTCGCGATCGATCCGCACCTGGTCGGTCAGCGGCACCGCCTTCGCGTTGTGCACCAGGTCATCGAGCTTGTCGATCAGAACGAGGACATCCATAGCCGCGATCTTACTCCTGGTCCGAGAGCGGGGTCCCGCCGCGGCCGTTCGGGAACAGCTCCCGGAGGCGGCGCGCGACGGCTGGCGGTACGAGCTCTTCGACATTTCCGCCGAAGGACGCGATCTCCTTCACGCCGCTCGAGGAGACGAAGCTGACCTCTGCGCTCGCCATCACGTAGATCGTCTCGATCTCCGGCGCGAGCGTGCGGTTGAGCTGGTTCATCTGGAACTCCCACTCGAAGTCCGAGATCACGCGCAGTCCTTTGACGATCACCCGCGCGTCCCAGCGCCGGGCGAACTCGACGACGAGCTCCTTGAAGACGTCGACCTCGACGTTCGGGACGTTCGCGAGGGCCTCCTTGACGAGCGCGACGCGCTCCTCGAGCGCGAACGTCGGCGCCTTGTGCTGCGGATTCCCGACGATGCCGACGACGACGCGGTCGAAGATCTGTGCGGTTCGCGTGATCACGTCGACGTGGCCGTTCGTGACCGGGTCGTAGGAGCCGGGGCAGATCGCGGTGTTCAAGGCTCGAACAGCGTAAGCCGTGCCGACCCGTACTTGCGCGAGGTTCGGACGATGAGGCCCTCGAGCTCGGGCTCGACGGCGGCCGCGGTCTCGTAGACGAGCAGCCCGTCAGGGGCGAGGATCCGGGCGAGGTGCGCGCGCGAGCCGGCCGTGCGGCGGGTCGTCGTAGGGCGGGTCGAGGAGCACGAGGTCGTAGGCGCCGCGCTCGGCAGCGAGCGCACGGGCCACGTCCTGGCAGAGCACGCGTGCGTCGAGGCGGAGCTTGTCCAGGTTGGCGTTGATCGTGCGGCAGGCGTCCCGGTCGGACTCGACGAAGACGCAGCTCGAGGCCCCCCGGGAGAGCGCCTCGAGCCCCATTCCACCGGAGCCGGCGTAGAGGTCGATCACGGCCGCGCCGTCGACGGGGCCGATCAGGTTGAACGCGGCCTCGCGCACGAAGTCGGAGGTCGGCCGCGTCGCAACGCCCTTCGGCGCCTCGATCCGGTGCCCCTTCCGGCTGCCCGCCACGATCCGCACGGGCGCAGCGTATTCGCACGTCGTCGCCGGTCGACGGCCGCGCGCGACTCGGGCTCGCGCGAACGGCCCCATCCTCCCGGCCGCCGAGCCGTCGCGGCGCCGGCGACGCGAACGGGTGTCGGACGAACAACACCGGGGCCGCGCTAGAGTCGAGACGTGCTCGATCGCAGGGAGTTCCTGCGCCGCGCCGGCGGCGTCGCCCTGGCCGGCAGCGCGCTCGGATCGCTTCAGGCGGCCGCCCGCGCGGCCTCGCCACCGCTCTCGGCGCTGCGAAAGGAGCTCCAGGGCGACCTGATCCAGCAAGGAGCCTCCGGGTACGCCCAGGCGAAGCTGGTCTACGACACGCGCTTCAACAACGTGAAGCCGCTTGCGATCGCGTACTGCGAGGGCCCGTCGGACGTGGCCAAATGCCTGCTCTGGTCGCAGCAGAACAAAGTCCCGTTCGCCGCCCGCAGCGGCGGCCACAGCTACGGCGGCTATTCGACGACGACCGGTCTCGTGATCGACGTCTCTCGCCTGAAAGGCGTGCACCTGTCCGGCACCACGGCCTCGGTCGGCGCCGGCGCGCAGCTGATCGACATCTACTCGACGCTCTGGAACAGCCGCCGCACGATCCCGGGAGGCTCGTGCCCGACCGTCGGCATCGGCGGGCTCGCGCTCGGCGGCGGTGTGGGGTTCAGCTCGCGGCTGCACGGGACGACGTCCGACAACATCCTCTCGCTCACGCTCGTCGACGCCGCCGGCAAGGTGCGGACCTGCAGCAAGAGCGAGAACGCCGACCTCTTCTGGGCCTGCCGCGGCGGCGGCGGCGGGAACTTCGGCATCGTCACGACCTTCAAGTTCAAGACGTACCCCGTCGGCAACGTGTCGACGTTCTACGTCGCGTGGCCGTGGGGCAACGCGAAGGCGGCGGTCAACGCATGGCAGCGCTGGGCGCCGTACGCCCCCGACGGGCTCTTCTCCGTCTGCAGCCTGGGGACGGGGAGCGGAGGCCCGCAGGTCCAGGCGTCGGGGCAGTTCTTCGGCTCGAAGGCGCAGCTCCAGTCGCTGCTGCAGCCGCTGCTCGCGGGCGCGAGCTACTCCGAGGTCGTCGAGCGCTCGTACATCAACGCGGTGATGCACTGGGCGGGCTGCACCGGGAGCGTCCAGGAGTGCCACCTGCCGCCGGAGGGGGACCTGCCGCGGGCGACCTTCAAGGCAACCTCCGACTACGCATTGAAGCCGCTGTCGAGCGCGGGGATCGGCACGCTCGTGCAGCAGATCGAGCAGCGCCAGAAGCAGGGCGGCGGAAGCGGGGTCGTCGTGCTCGACTCCTACGGCGGCGCGATCAACCGCGTCTCGCCGACCGCGACGGCGTTCGCGCATCGGAAGATGCTGTTCAGCTTCCAGTACGGCGCCTACTGGAGCGGCAACGACGGCGGCACGGGCACACGGTGGGTCGAGAACTTCCGCCAGGCGATGCAGCCGTACGTGTCCGGGGCCGCCTACGTGAACTACATCGACCCGGCCCTCCCGAACTGGACGCGCGCCTACTACGGCTCGAACTACCAGCGCCTGCAGTCGGTGAAGAAGAGCGTCGACCCGAAGAACGTCTTCCACTTCGCCCAGAGCATCCGGCTGCCCGGGTAACGCCGAGCCCGGTCTGACGATCGACCGCATCTCGAAGCAGTAGGTCCGCGCAGGTGGGATCCGCCCCGGCCCCGATGCGCCGGGAGACGGCGTGTGTGACGGTGTCGCCAGGAAGGAGGTGCGAGATGACGACTCTTCCGCACGAGCCGCCGGCGGTTGTCCCCGAGCGGCCGGGCTGGTCGGTGCGGCTGCTCGTCCCCGAGATGTGGGCGTCCCTGGCGATCGTCGTGATGTGGCTGGCGGTGCTGGTCGACGCGATCGTCGGCCCGGAGATCGTGTCCACTTCAGGGGCATCAAGCGTCGGGACCAGCACGACGATTCCATCGGCAGTCGCCGTGGCGCTGTTCGCGTTTCTCGCGACGTGGGTCGTCGCGAAGTACGGCTTCGGTCACGAACGGAGAGCAGAGGAAGACTGAAGAGGTGGCCGCGATTTCGCGGGCGCGAGCGCGCGCAGGAGTGCGTCGGAAGCGCCGAGCGATCCGTGACCTACACTCGCGCGCTTGAGGATCGCGATCGCGACCTGTGCCGCCGTGCCGCCCGGGTTCGACGACGACGCGCTGTTGGTCGCGGCTCTCGGCGAACGCGCTGTCGACGCCGTGCGCGTGGTCTGGGACGACCCGGCCGTGCGCTGGGACGACTTCGACACGGTCGTGCTCCGGTCGACCTGGGACTACCCCCGGAAGTACGGCGCCTTCCTGAAGTGGCTGGACGCGGTCGAACCCCGAGTCCAGAACCCTGCGCGCGTGGTGCGCTGGAACAGCGACAAGCACCATCTCGCCGATCTCGCCGACGCAGGGATACCGGTCGTGCCGACGTCCTTCGTCGAGCCGGGAAGCGCCATCCCGCCGCTGGAGGGTGAGGTCGTGGTCAAACCGACGATCTCAGCGGCCGGGCGCGACACCGGACGCTTCGGCCCCTCGACGCACGACCGGGCCACCGCGCTGATCTCGCGCCTCCAGGGTGAGGGTCGCACGGCGATGGTGCAGCCGTACGTCTCCTCCGTGGACGCCTCGGGCGAGGCCGCGCTCGTGTTCATCGGGGGGCGCTTTCATCATGCGGCGCACAAGCGCGCGGTCCTGCGTCCCGACGAGGAGGCCCCGGTTCGCGACGACGAGATCGGGGGCGCGGAGGTCATGTACGACCCGACGATCGTGGGTCCCGGGACGGCGACCGACCAGCAGATCGAGGCCGCGTCGGAAGCGATCGCGTACGCCCGCGAGCGCTTCGACGTCGGCCCGCTCTATGCTCGCGTCGACCTCGTGTCAGGAGCCGACGGGCGTCCGCTCGTGCTCGAGCTCGAGGCGGTGGAGCCGAACCTCTTCCTGCGCCTCTCACCCGATGGCGCGGGAAGCCTCGCCGATGCGCTCCTCGGAGGCTGAGCTGGCGCGGGCGGGCCACAAGGGCGACCCGCCCGCCCTCAGCCTGCAGCCTGCATCTGAGCGGCGATGACCTCGTGCCAGCTCTCGATCGCCGCGCCGGGCTCGACCACCGGCCTGATCTCGACCTCCGAGAACAGCGTGAACGGGTTCTCTGCCGTCATCCGCTGCAGCTCGATCGAATCGTCCACGTCGATCACTCCGAAGCCGCCGCCGCCGACGAAGAACTCGAGCGTCGAGAAGCGCTCACCGTACTTCTCGACCCACTGACCCATCGCTCCCATCAGCATCGGGAGCGCCTCCTGAGGCGGCGCGTTCCTCGGCTTGTAGATGACTGCGACTCGCACTTCCACTCCTCTCTCCGGTCCCGAGGGTAGGGACGAACGATGGTACGCCCGCGCTGGAGAACCGTGCTGTGATGCACCTCTCCTTCGCCGACGAGAACCCGTCAAACACTCCGCCAGGTTCTCGCCGGGACGTTCACGAGGGGCGGAACGAGGACACTACACCGGCTTCCGTCGGAGAGCGACCCGTCCGAGATGACGGTGAGTCCGGGAATGTCTCCTCAGGGGCTAGATCGATCCCGCTCCGCGATCGGCGGGCGCTCTGGCGGCAGGCTCGTTCTCGAGGAGACTTCGCGGATGCACGTGCCCAACCCGGGGGAACCGTCGCCCTCCTGCACCGCCGTCAGCGTATTGCTCTGCCAGGTCGCAAGCCTTCCGGGGTCGGTGAAGGCGAAGATCTCGGCGACGGGACGCTCGATCTCCGTTTCGATGGTGAACTGGATCATGGCTCCTCCCTTTCTCGCGAGTAGACGACGCCGAGCGTCGGGTTAGGCTCCGTGCCCGCGCGACGGACGGCTACCAGGCCGGCGATATGGCGGTGTGGTCAGCCGGTCCCGACGCGGGTCTTCTGCTTGAAGGCGTAGGTCTTGAGCGTCCCGATCAGTTGGGCTTTCGATGCATGCCATTGCAACGGGATCGCCACGATCATCAGCTCCCAGACAATGCGTCCCTTGCGAACGAAGACGACAGCCTGCATGCCTCGTGCCGCGTTTGTGGTGATGTAGGCGAGTTGCTCGTCGCCGTAGGCGGGCAGCTTGACTGTCTTGACGAAGCGGGATTCGGGGACGTCGGAGAACAGGCCGACCCCGGCGCGCTTGCCGAGCTGGAACAGCTTCTGAGCGCCGTCCCGGTCGGGCGAGACGAACACGTCACCGTCGAGTCGCCATTCCTTGGCGAGGGGGCCGAGCGGCGTCTTCACCGAGCCGCCGGCGGGGAAGGAGTAGCCGGACGAGGCGCCTTTCAGCCCTGCGACGCCGAAGACGCGCAGGCCGGAGGCAGAGCTCCGGGTGGTGCTGCCATGGGCGCCGGCCGTGAGATCGGCCTGGCGGAGCGCCACTCGCAAAGGGTCTTTGGCGGCTGCCTCGACCGATCCGGCGGCGCCGAGCGCACAAGCGGCGACGCCGATCAGCGCGATCGTTCGTACATGCATTCCTCCTCCTTCGCGGTCGTCGTTCTCGTCCTTCGGACGACGGTCCTGACCGTCGCGAGCCTCGGGCGAGTCGCTGCCAGCGATCTATCCGGCCGCGCCGAGCACCCGTCGCCGATCACACCCCTCGGAACGAATCGTCGGCAGATGATTGCGGCCCGCGTGGGTCGCCACGCCACGAATCCGGGCAGCTCAGGGCATCTTGCGCGCCGGAGCAGGTGCCCCGACCGACCGGCCTGCCTGGCTGTATCCATCTCGCCGCCGGTATGAGTCCTCGGGGAGGGTCCCCTCTCGGAGAGCGAGGCCGTGCGCACCCAGCGCTCGCACAATGCGCGACCATCTGGCCATTGCATCCATCCATCCGTCCCGTCCCGCCGTCCGCCGGTGTCTTGATCCGTTCAGCGCTTGTGTTCACGTTGCTTGCTTGCGAATCTCCAACCGTGCACGCCCGGGGTACGGGATGATCGAGGGGAGCCGAGAGCATCTCGGTTGGGTGTTGAACGAGTTCGGGCCCGAGGACGCTGATCACACGGTCCTCCTGCTCCCCGGAGCTCTCTGCACGGCGCGCTTCTACGACGATCTCCTCGCGGAGCCGAGCATCAGCGCCGCATCTCTCCGCTTCGTCGCGACCACCCTCCCGGGATTCGGTGGTACCAGCCCTCCTGATGACCCGAGCATGGAGGGCTACGCGGCGCTCGCTGCTCGGCTCGCTGCCGAGCTCGGCTGCGACATGGTCGTCGGCCACAGCTTGGGAGCGAACGTCGCGATCGAGATGGCATCGGCGGGGGAGTTCTCCGGGCCTCTGGTACTGCTCTCGCCCAGTTTCTCGCGTGTGGACGAGTCGAAGTTTCCCCGTGTGCTCGATCGCCTCAGCCGCCTGCTCGGGCACCTGCCCTATTCGCTGATGCTAAGGATCGTCGGCCCAGCGATGAAGAGCAGCTTGCCGCCGGCCCGCCGTGAAGTTCTGATCGACGAGCTGAAGAACAACGACCCTCGCTTCCTCCGCCGTCAGACGCATCTGTATCTCGCGTATCTCGACCGCCACGGCTCGCTCGCGCAACGATTCTGCGATTCCGGCACGCGGGCCTGGGTCGTGTTCGGCGACCGCGACGACGTCGGCATCACCACCGACGAGCGAGAACGACTCGAGGCGACGCCGCACGTGAGCCTGGTGGAGATCTCGGACGCCGGACACTTCACGCTGAACCAGAAACCGAGCGAGATCGCGACGCTCGTCCTCCACGCCGCAGCGAGCACGACGCCCCGCTGACCCGGCGATACCCGGCGAGCGGCCGAAGAGACCGATGACCGTGGCATGCGCCAGTGCGCGAATGACGCCATAGGATTGCGCCGTGCCGTTCACGCTCAGGAACATCAAGGAGGATCTGGAGGACCTCGGCCCTAGGTTCGACGGCGCGCCGGACCTGGAGTTCCGCGCTGCGACCAAGGCGCTCGAGCTCGAGAAAGCAGCCCTGAGCTACCAGCGCGTCCCGCCCAGCTATCGGTTTCCGTACGGCCACACACACGAGACGCAAGAGGAGGTGTACGTGGTCCTGCGCGGGAGCGGGCGGATGAAAGTCGACGACGAGATCATCGAGCTGAAGGAATGGGACGCGGTGCGCGTCCCGCCCGGCACGTGGCGAGGCTACGAGGGCGGCCCAGAGGGTCTCGAGATCCTCGTCATCGGCGCGCCCAATCTCGGCGAGGATCCGCGCGAAGACGTCGATGGCCAGCGCGATTGGTGGGCTGACTCGCCATTGGCGTAGTAGGCAGGATCCGGGATAGCGACGTCGTAGATGTCAGCCGCTGAGCGCGTGTCGGGCGTCAGCCGATTTGCTCGGCCAGCCCGATCAGAATCCCCTCGGGGCCTCGGACGTAGCAGAGCCGATACACGTCTTTGTACTGGACCACTTCGTCGACCAGCTGCGCGCCATGTCTGCGGAGCCGGGCGAGCGTATCTTCGAGGTCGTCGACGGCGAACATGACACGCAGGTAGCCCAGAGCGTTCACCGGGGCGTTCCTGTGATCGGCGACCACAGGCGGTGAGAGAAATCGCGAGAGTTCGATCCGGCCGTGGCCGTCCAGCGTACGCATCATGGCGATCTCGACGCGCTGATCGCGCAGGCCAGTGACGCGCCCCGACCAGTCTCCTTCGATCATGGCTCGCCCTTCGAGTTCGAGGCCCAGCTCGGCGAAAAAAGAGATGGCGGCATCAAGCGATTCCACCACGATGCCGACGTTGTCCATCCGTTGAAGCGCCACGCGGCCAATTCTTGCGGATCGAAAAAGATCGCCGGTATCCGTGAGGCGCGCGGGTTCAGATGTCCGTACCCTCTGGTTGCGCCAGTTCAGAAAGGACGCCTGATCAGGTTTCAGACGACGGTCGCGAGCTGTTCCGTAGCGGTGCCTCAGTCCGAGTCATCGCGGACGCGTCGGTAGCGCTCGTAGATCACACGCGAGCCGAACGTCCTGGTTTCGATCAGATCGAGATGGACATGTTCGGTGACCGGTGGAAGGAACGGAGTGCCGCCACCGACAACGTGGGGGTTGCGGAACATGCGCAGCTCGTCGACAAGGCCAAGCTCGATCGCTGCCGCGGCCAGGCCGGCGCCGCCGATCCCTACATCCTTGTCTGTCGCGTCGAGTGCCTCTGCGGCCTCCTCGGCCACGGATGCCTTGGCGAGCCGGGCGTTACCCTGGACGACGTCTAGGGTACGGCTGAAGACGACCTTCGGGATCGCGCACCAAACGTCGGCGAACTCCGCCCCGGCCTCGTCGTCGCGCAGCGACAGATCCGTCTCCCACACGAGCATCGTCTCGTAGAGCCTGCGGCCGCACAGAAAGACCCCCAGCTCGCGTGTCTCCACGATGTGAAAGGCAAACTGCTCCTCGTTGGGAACGCTCCACCCGAACGCGCCCTCGCGGTCGGCGATAAAGCCGTCCACCGAGACGCTCATCGAATAGATCAGCACGGCTTCAAACTGTCGGGCCAGAGCGGCCGACGACAAATCGGGCGCGAGCAACGCTTCTTGCGCCAGTGAGCTCCGCAATGACTCCTGAGCGGCTCGCGAGCCCCGGGGGGTAGCGTTTGATCGGAATATGCGTCCGGCTAGCCTACGGCGGATAAAGCGATCGACCTGGGCTACAGGCGCGGTCGCTTGTTCGTTTCTCATCACCGCGACCTCGGCGGCCGCTGGTGGGGATCAGAGGTCGTCTTCCTCACCACACCTGACGCATCACGTGCCGCGCTTCGTGACGCAGGTCTGCGCATCCGCTCGCCGATCGCGACCGCCACTGCCCATCGTGTGTCCGCCGCTTGTTCCGGTGACGCGGTACCGACCGTTCCCGGGATCAAGCGGGGTGCTGCTCGGCAACACGAGCATTCCACGCCTGAAGCCGCCGACCGATCGCATCTATCTACTGGGCTTCAACGGTGGCGACAGCGGCCCCACCTACTGGCACTGGATCGCCGGGATCGGCTCACCGCAGGCAATTCGATACTGGGTGCTCTCGGACGCGCACAACGAGGTGAAGGGCAAGCCGATGCGAGTCAGGACGGAATTGATCGGAGGTCGCAAGGTCGAGATCTGGCGATTCCCCGACTATCCGGCTGGCGGCCAGTTTGGGGGCCATTATGCGGCGATCACCCCGTCGGGCCCATATCTCGCCATCGCGAGCATTCACGGCGACAATGCAGAGGCCTCCGCCCGGATCGCCGCGGCGCTTGCGCGCAAGGCCAATGCAGCTCGATGAGGTACCAGCCTCGGCTCAACCACAGGAAACGTCGTCTGCGCCAGTGCGCGCGAATACACCCCGAGCTTAGTCCGCGCAACAGCGGTGCTAGAACGTCCAAAGCTCCGTGAGGACGCCGAGGTACGTCGTGACCGCTGTTTCGAAGTGCTCGCCGATTTTCGTTGCGAGTCTCGTTGAACGGTCATTCTGCGGGTGGATCAGCGAGATCAGGCGGCGGGGGCGAAGTTCGCTTAGCGCCCAGTCACGGGCGGCAGCAGCCGCCTCCGAGGCGTAACCGTATCCCCAAGCATCGCGCGAGAGCATCCAACCAAGTTCGATTTCGGCGTCGTCGCCAATGTCGCTTCGGATGCCCGGTCGCCAAGTTGTCGGATCCCATGCAAACAAACCGACGTGACCCAGGGTCGCTGCGTCGGCTCCCCGAACGACGATAAACGCTCCGAAACCGTCCTTGCTCCACGCCCGTTGCATCCACTCGACGTGTGCTCGCGACTCGTCAAAGGTGCTCGTTTCCCCGAGACCGATGAAGCGCATGACTTCCTGGTCAGCCATAGCTTCAGCGACCGCCTCGGCGTCCTGAGGAGTCGGCACACGCAACAGAAGTCGATCGGTCTCGATCACCGCGTAGACGTTAGCCAGCTGAGGTGGAACACACGTCGCCTGGGCGAGATTATGAGTGTTCGCGAAGACACTCAGAGCAGAGTGACCTACTCGGCTGAAGGAGGCGGCATGGCTGTAGCCCGGCGCGGCCGTCCCGGCATCCGCTCGGTAGGCGGGACGTCGGGTAACGCGGCCAAGAATTCGGCCAGGGGCATTTCGGCGTCGCTGCAATCGAGACCTACGGCGTCCCTGATCGTCACGCGGTTCTCGGCGTAGAACAGCTCTAGGTCAAACAGGTTGAACTCGAAGTGGTCGTAGCCGGTGCCCTGCGCAGCCTCGACCTCAGCGCGGAGCCGACCGGCGAGTTGTTCGTCGCAGTCGTGCTCCAGGAAGCCCTCGAGAGCGTTCGCCACGGGTGGAAGCATAGGTTCACGGTGGGCACCACCTCCGCCGCGTCTGACGAGGGGACAATCGATTGTGCCACCGTTCGGGAATGTCACATGAGCAAGTCTGCGAGCATCCACGCCGGATGGCAGCCCCGCTCGAGCCGCTCTATGTCGAGATCCTCGACCTCGCCTCCGATAACGATGGTCTCTGGGAGTTCGCGTTCATTGGTGGCCAGCGACACCGCGACGCTGACGACTCCAGGATCGAGCGAGTCAGCGCGAACCCCGATGCGTTTCGCGACGTACACCAGCCAATGATCGAAATGGTGCGCGCGGGCTACATCAACCTGCGCGCCCCATCTGGCGAGGACTTGAGTGCCGAGGAAGCCGTTGCAGTCTTGAGCGATCCCTCCTCTTGGGCGCTGGACCCGAGTGACGCATACAGCGTGGTCCTCACAACGCGCGGTGAGGCTGCCCGAAAGGGCTGATCGTCGGTTGGTCGTCTGGCCAGGCGGACTCTCGTCTGCGCGAGTGTGCGAGTTGACGCCCGAGTGGCCGAGCTGGTCGCGGGGTGCCGGCGTGCTGCCGGCTGGCGCCGGGGCGGGTTCCGCCCGGAGGGCGGCCCCGCCTGGCGCGGCCGGTGGGCGTCGGCTCCGCGGCGCCTTGGCGCCGCGGGGGTTTTCTTTACTTGAATATGCAACGAAACTCGTCAGGGGCTGTAGGGCCTGGTTGGCGGCTGTGGCTGAACTGCAACGGAACTCGGCTCAGGTGCAAAAGTCCTGCAAACATGCAGGTTTGCATTTCAGTAAACGGGGCTGGAGGTAGCCGTCGTCGGCTCTGCGGCCGGGCTGGGCCCGGCTTGGGGGCCCGGCGGGAGCCGGAGGCGATCGACGGGGCCGGGGCCAGCCCGAGAGACGACGGCGACTGGGCGGGTGGTTAGACGCGCCAGGTCGGGGTGACGCGGTTTTCGTCGAAGCGGTTGTAGCCGGGCGTGCCGGGGCGATCGTGAGCCGGTCGATGATCGCTTCGATGATCGCGTGCTGGCGGCTGAGGTCGAGCGCGTCCCAGCACTCGCGCAGGGTGCGGCTTGGCCGACGTGCTCGGTCGAGCGCGTTGGTGCGGGTGAGCTTGGCGAGCTGTTTGCGGGCGGCGTCGAGGCGGGCCTCGATCACGTTGCGGGCCGCGATCAGCTCGGGCATCCCGATCTGCTTGTTCGCGTAGGCCTCGCCCAGCTCGGCCAGCTGCGCCTGGGCCTCGGCGACCTCGCTGCGGAAGCGGGCCGCGTCGGGCGCTTCGCTTGCCTGGCCGTTGAGGGCGGCGGCGAGCTCGGGGGTATCGAGCCGGTAGAGGGTCGCTTCGGTGACGAGCTGCTCGAGCGGGTCGGCGTTGACGGTGATCCGGCCGCAGCCGCCGTTGTCTGTGACGCAGGCGTAGCGGCGCTGCCCGCCCGCGCGGGGCCGGGCGACCATCCGCGAGCCGCAGAGGCCGCAGCGGACGAGCCCGTGCAAGCAGGTAGCGGCGGGCGCTTCGGTTCGTGCGCCGGGCCGGGTCGGCCGAGGATCGCCCGGATCGTCTCGCTCTGCTCCGGCGTGATGATCGCCGGCCACTCCGCGGTCGCGACGACCTGGCCGTGGTGCTCACGCAACCCCGCGATCCGCCCCGAAGCGAGCATCCTGCCGCAGCGACTGCGGCGTCCACCGCCCGCCACCTGCCGAGGGGATCCCGCGGGTGTTCAGATCGCAGGTCGAGCGCTCGCAGCGGCTCCCCGGCAAGAAACCGTCTCGCGCACTCGCGCACGATCACCGCTTCCGACTCGCGCAGCTCGCGCCCGTCCGCGGCTCGTACCCGAACGGGCGGCTGCCGCCACCCGACCACTTGCCCGACTCGGCTAGCTCGTCGTGCTTGCGCGGTGATCCGGCGGCTCTTGTCGTCGCTCTCCTTCGTCGCCACCGCGACCAGGATACGAGCCCGGAACCGCCCATCGGGTGTGGTCAGGTCGAGATCGCCACTGACCGAGGCCACGTTCGTCAACGCATGCGCCTCGCAGAGCACGATCAACTCCTCCAACCCGCTCAACTGCCGGTGCAGCCGATCGAGGTCATAGACCAGCAGCGCCGTCGATCCCGCCCGCGTCGCAGGTCGGCCAGCATCCGCGCGTACTCCGGCCGCTCGCGGCCGCTCCAGGCGCTCACATCGTCGTCGACGTACTCCTCGACAACAGACCAACCCTTCCGCTCCGCCAGCCGCCGGCAGTCCGCCAGCTGCCGCGCAACCGCCAGCCCGTCAGCCTCGCGATCAGACGAGATCCGGGCATAGATCACCCGCCCGAACCGGCACCAGCTGAACCGCAACTGCCACTCAGGTAACATACACAAACACTCGCCTGCGCGAGCGTCTCTACGCCAGCTTGGCCGGATCTGCTCCCGCGAGCAGGCGATCCGCCTCGTCGTGCCACGGGCCTGGCTCGCCCACCAGAGTGCGGGCGAGCTCCCGCGCGCGCTCGAGGAGGGCTCGGTCCGCTCGGAGGCGGGTGAAGCGCAGGTCGCTCAGGCCCGACTGGCGCGTGCCGAGGAGCGCGCCCTCGCCTCGGAGCTCGAGGTCGCGCTCGGCCAGTTCGAAGCCGTCGGTGGAGTCGACGAGCGCCTGCAGGCGCGCCTGGGCGGAGTCGGTCAGCTCGTCCTTCGCCCGTGAGATCAGCAGGCAGTAGGACTGCTCGGCACCGCGGCCGACCCGGCCCCGCAGCTGGTGGAGCTGGGCGAGACCGAAACGGTCGGCCTCCTGGACGATCATGATCGTCGCGTTCGGGACGTCGACACCGACTTCGATCACGGTGGTCGCGACCAGCACGTCGAGCTCGCCGTCCTTGAACGCGCGCATCACCTCGCGGCGCTCGGCCGCCTTCAGCTTCCCGTGCATCAGCCCCACGCGGTAGCCCGCGAGCTCGGCGCGCGCGAGACGCTCGGCCTCGACCTCGGCCGCTCGCGCGAGCCGCGTCTCCGACGCCTCGATCAGCGGGCAGACGACGTAGGCCTGGCGGCCGGCGTCAAGGTGTGCGCACAGCCGCTCGTACGCCGCGCTCGATCGCTCCTCGCCGACCCAGGCGGTCACGATCGGCCGCCGGCTCGCGGGCGGCTTGGCGATCTCGGTCACGGCGAGGTCGCCGTAGACCGTCAGCGCGAGTGTGCGCGGGATCGGCGTCGCCGTCATGTGGAGCACGTGCGGCGTCCGCCGCTCGGCGAGCGCCTGGCGCTGTTCGACGCCGAAGCGGTGCTGCTCGTCCACGACCGCGACGGCGAGATCGGCGAACTCGACCGTGCTCTGGATCAGCGCGTGGGTACCGACCGCGATCTGCGCCTCGCCGCTTGCGATCGCCGCCCGCGCGCGCTTCGAGCCGGCGGCGCTCGTCAGGAGCACCGCGCGCACGCCGAGCTCGGTGCACAGCGATTCGACCGTGACGAAGTGCTGTTCGGCAAGCGTCTCGGTCGGCACCATCAGCGCCCCCTGGCGGCCCGCCTCCACCGCGCGCAGCAGCGCGTAGAGCGCGACGACCGTCTTGCCCGAGCCGACGTCGCCCTGCAGCAGCCGCTGCATCGGCCGTGTGCCGTCGAGGTCGCGGTCGATCTCGCCGATCGCGTGCTCCTGATGCGTGGTCAGCTCGAACGGAAGTGCCTTGCGATAGCGCAAGACGAGCTCGCCGGGCTCGCCGAGCGGCGTCGCGACCGCGTCCTCGTCGCGTGAGCGCAGCACGGCGAGCTGGAGCGCGAGCAGCTCGCCGAGCGCGAGCCGCTTCCGCGCCTCCTCCGCCGCGCCCGGACTCTCGGGGAAGTGGAGCGTCCAGAGCGCGTCGCGCCGGAGCGGCAGCTCGAGCTCGGCGGGCAGCGGATCGAGGACGTCGCAGGCGTGCGCTTCCAGAGCGGCCCGTGCGAGCTCGCGCAGCCGCCACGACGGCACCTGCTCGCTGGCGCCGTACACCGGCGCAAAGTCGGCCGTCGCGCGCGCGTCGCCGACGTCGTACGACTTGACGTCGAAGCCGTAGCGGCCGAGCTTGCCGCGCAGCCGCACCGCCGTGCCCGCAGGCAGGCGCTCCGCGACCCACGGCTGGTTGAACCAGCTCGCCGAGATCTCCCCGGAAGCGTCCGCGATCGTCGCGGTCACGATCGTCCGCCGTCCGCGCAGCCGGCGCAGTCGCACTCGGTGCACGACACCGCAGATCACGGCCTCCTCGTCGCCCCAGAGGTTCGCGATCGCAACCTCGTCGGCGGCCGGCTCGTAGCGGCGCGGGCGACGCAGCAGCAGGTCGCCCACCGTCTCGAGGCCGAGCGGGCGGAGCTTCTTGGCGAGCGGCGCTCCG
Organism: uncultured Actinomycetota bacterium; assembly: GCA_963797465.1. GTDB lineage: Bacteria > Actinomycetota > Thermoleophilia > Gaiellales > Gaiellaceae > PALSA-600. The sequence goes on from CAWCPD010000001.1 coordinate 1,273,612, forward strand.
ACCCCGTCCAGCGTCGTGAGCGGAAGCTCGAGCTGCTCCGGCCGCGCGAACCCGCGCGGCCGCTCGCCCGAGCGCGCGCTCCCGCCGAGGCCCGTGTGCGCGCGGGTCATCGTCGTCACCGCGGCCGAGTATAGGTCCCGGACCGGCGGACACGGAACACCGCAGCAACCGCAGGCACTCGCTCGAGCCGACGAGTCGGAAATCGCCCGGTCCTCGACGGACCACGGTTCGCGCAGGCCCTCATGCGGAACCCCCACCCGGGTGGGGCGCCGTCCCGCCGCCCTCGACAACCGACGATACCGGTCGAGAGCGCACGAAACTGTCACGGATCTCGAACAATTGCGTGACTTTTCTCCGAGGGCGACCACCCAGATCGGCGCCCTGTCCCGCGACGTACGAGGGCCGCGGCAGGGCGCGCGCGGCGATCAGCCGGCGTCGTCGAACCAGAACAGCCCGATCGTCCCGGGGCCTGCGTGCGTACCGACCACCGCGCCGAGCGACGTAGCGACCTCGACCTGCGCGCTCGGGCGAACGCGGGCGACGATCTCCTCGAGTGCCGCTAGCCGCTCGGGCGCAGCCGCGTGGGCGAGGCCGACCCGGAGCGAGGGGGCGCCAGTCGACCCTGCCTCGAGCAAAGCGGCGAACTCGGCGAACGCCTTCCGGCTTCCGCGCACGCGCTTGAGGGGCACCACCTCGCCGTCGCGGATGGTCAGGATCGGCTTCACGTCGAGCAGGCTCCCGGCGAACGCCGACGCTCGGCCGATGCGACCGCCGCGGGCGAGGTAGTCGAGCGTGTCGAGCGTGAAGAGCAGCTGGTGCTCGCGCCGGAACCGTTCGACGAGCAAGTCGATCTCCTCGTCGGTCGTCCCTTGCTCGAGCCTTCGCTGGACGGCGAAGCCGAGCATCGCGACGGCCGCCGAGACGGTGCGCGTGTCGATCACCCGCACCGCGCCGCCGAAGCCCTCCGCGGCGGCCTGCGCACTCTCGCACGTGCCGGAGAGCGTCCCGGAGAGCTGAAGCGAGAGGATCCGCTCGTAGCCCGATGCCAGCTCCTCGTAGACGGCGGCGAAGTCGGACGGCGACGGCTGCGAGGTCGACGGCAGTTCCGGCGCGGCGGCGAGGCGGGCATAGAACTCGGCGGGACCGAGGTCGGCGTAGTCGCGATAGCTCTCCCCGCCGAAGAGGACGTAGAGCGGGACGACCCGCCAGTTCGGGTAGACCGAGGGGCCCTCGGGATAGTCGGCGGTCGAGTCGAGGACAATCGCCGTGTTCTCTGTGGTCAGCTCCATTCAGCGGGCGAGAGGTCGGCGGCGCCGTGGATCGCTGCCACGATCCGCTCGAGCTCCTCGTCCTTCCCCACACACGCGACGGCGCCCGCCTCGTACAGCGCCGCAACCTCCGCGCTCGAGACGGACGCGGTCAGGCAGACCACCCGGGTCGCCGGCGCGACGCGCATCACCTCCTCCGCAGTCTGCGCACCGGAGAGGCCGGGCATGCGGTAGTCGACGAGGACGACGTCGGGTAGGAGATCGGTGCACCGCTCGACCGCCTCCTGCCCGGTGGCGACCGAGGCCACGATCTCGAGGTCGTCCCTCAGGCCGAGCAGCAGCTCGAGCGTCTCACGGAAGATCTGGTTGTCCTCGACGAGGACGATCCGGACGGGCGCGTCCACCGGCGGAGCTTACGCCCCGTCTCGGTCGGGATCGGTCGGGCTCGGCTACTCGGCGGAGATCAGGAGGGCGTAGTGTGGCTGACCGCCCTCGTGTACCTCGAGCTCGAGCTCCGGGTGGCCGGCCTCGAGCGCGGCGAGGACGACGTCGAGCGGCGGCGGCTCCTCGCCGGTCAGGAGCGTGAGGATGCTGCGCGGCTCGGCGAGCAGGCGGTCGAGAACTGCGCGCGCGACCTCGTCGAAGGAGCCGCCGCCGGCGACCGGGCGTCCCTCGGCGAGCCCGAGCCAGGCACCCTTGCGGACGGCGAGGCCGTTCGTCTCGACGTCGCGCGAGGCGACGGTGACCGCGCCCGTCACGACATCGGCGGCCGCCTCCGACATCGCCGTCGCGTTCTCCTCGGCGGACGCGGTCGAGTCGAAAGCGACCATCGCTGCCAGGCCGGCCTGGAGCGAGACCGTCGGCACGACCAGCACCGGCTTCGACGCCTGCTCGGCTGCGTGCTCGGCGGCCATGAGCACGTCGCGGTCGTTCGGCAGGATCACCGCTTCGGGCGCCGGGTCGTCCTCGACGGCCGCGAGCAGCTCGGCCGTGGACGGGTTCATCGTCCGGCCGCCGTCGACGACGCGTGCGCCGAGGCTCTCGAGCAGGCGGCGGTTGCCCGCGCCGCCGGCGACGGCGATCGCAGCGGTGTCGCCGGGCGCGCGGCTCGGGACGGCGTGGAGCAGGCGCTCCTCGCGCTCGCGCATCTGCTCGTGCATGTTCGCGATCTCGACGCCCGCCACGGCTCCGCGCGCGATCCCGAGCGAGAGTGCGCGACCGGGGTCGTCGGTGTGGACGTGCACCTTGAGCGCGCTCGGGTCCCCGACCACGAACAGCGAGTCGCCGAGCGGCTCGAGCTCGGCCTCGAGCGCGTCGGCGTCGAGGCCCTCGCCCTCGACCACGAAGACCGTGCAGTAGCGGAAGCGCGAGAGCTCCTGGTGGATCGCGTCCTCGTCGAGGCGCCAGGCGACCTCGGGCGGCCGGTCCGGCAGCGGCTCGCCGGTGAGCGCGGCTGCGAGCCCGCGCAGGATCTCGACCAGACCGGCCGCGCCCGCGTCGACGACGCCGGCCTCCGTGAGGACGGGCAGCATCGCCTGTGTCCGAACCACGCAGTCGTCGCCGCGCGCGACCACGTCGGCCAGCGATCCGCCGAGCTCGGCCTCCTCGGCCAGCTCGCGGATCGCGGTCAGCATCGTTCCCTCGACCGGTGTGCGCACGGCGCGGTAGGCGGCGTCACTCGCCGACCGAAGCGCGAGGGAGAGGTCGTCGGACTCCCGCAGCGACTCGGCGGCGCCGCGCACGATCTGCGAGAGGATCACCCCGGAGTTCCCGCGCGCCCCCATCAGCGCGGCCCGCGAGATCTCGTTCGCGAGCGCGGCCCTGTCGTCGGCTCCCGGCTGCTCGAGCGCGTCGACCACGGCGCGGACGGTCAGCGTCAGATTCGTGCCCGTGTCGCCGTCGGGCACCGGGTAGACGTTCAGGTCGTCGACCCGCTGCCGCGATGCCTCGATCGCGGAGAGTGCTCCGCGGGCCAGCTCCAGGACGCGCGACCTCATGCGCTCTGTCGCACGCTCTGAACGACGACCTCGACCGTCGCCACCGAGAGGCCCGTCAGCCGCTCGACCTCGTACGCCACCTGCGAGCGCACCGTCGCGGCCACCTCGGCGAGGTTGAGCCCGTACTCGACAGCCACGTGCAGCGCGACCTGGACGCCCCGCGCATCGCCGCCGACCGTGACGCCGTCCCGGCGCAGGATCTTCCCGAGCCGCGAAGCGGGCTCGAGCCCGACGACGCCGTAACAGCGAGCCGCAGTCTCGGCCACGATCTCGGCGACGACGTCACCCGAGATCGAGATCGAGCCGCGGGACGACGAAACGGTGAGCGCAGACAAGGCGCAGGCTTAGACGGCGGGACGCGACGTCGGGTTACTGGGTCACGTTCCGACGCGGGCTCGAGACGGAGGCGCCGGCTTCGCCGGTGCCTCTGCCGGACCGGCAGGAGCCTCTGGCGGAGGCTGCGAATCACCCTCGCAGTCGGCTGACCGGACACCCGAAGAAGGGGGCACGTGGCGGAAACACGGTTTCCCCCGCGGTATTAGACGGCCTTCTGCACCTTGCCGCCCTTGAGGCAGCGGGTGCAGACGTACGCGCGGGTCTTCACGCCGTTCGCGAACACGCGAACCTTCTGGAGGTTCGGGTTGAAGCGGCGCTTCGTGGCGACCATCGAGTGGGAGCGGTTGTTCCCGAACCCCGGCTTCTTGCCACAAACTGAGCAGACCTTCGACATCGGCGCGCCAGTGTAGCGGTCAGTGCGCGGTGGCGCGCAGGTGGGCGAACAGGTCGGCCATCTCGAGCGCGCTGCGGACAGCGTCGGCGGCGCGGCCGATTCGCGCCTCGCCCTGCTCGACCGTCTCGACCGTGAGCACGCCGAACGAGACCGGCACGCCCGTCTCGATCGCGGCCAGCTGGAGACCGGAAGCGGCCTCGCTGGCGACGTAGTCGAAATGGGGCGTCTCGCCCCGGACGATCGCGCCGAGGGCGATGACGCAGGCGTAGCGGCGCGTCTTCGCGAGGGCCATCGCGGCGAGCGGCAGCTCGAACGCGCCCGGCACCGGCACGACCGTGACCGCGTCGGGCGCGACCTCGGCGTCCTCGAGCTCGTCGAGCGCGCAGGCCAGCATCCGGTTCGTGAGCCCGCCGTTGAAGCGCGAGACGACGACCGCAACCGCGCGGCGCCGGCCAAGGGGCACGCCCTCGAGCACGGTGTAGCCGTCGGGGATGTCGATCTCGCCCTCGACGTGCACGACGCTCGCGCCCTCCTCGGGGGCGTCCTCGATCACCACGCCGGACTGCGGCTGCGGCCAGGCGGCAAAGGGATCCTCTCCGGCCGGCGCCTGGTCGCTGGTAGCCGCGTCGAGCTCATCCCCCGCGTCGACCTCGGCTTCGGGGTGCGTCGGCGCCTCCTCCTCGGACACGTCGGCCGGCGCCTCGTCGGGAAGGACGGCAGACTCGATCGGCTCTCCCCCCTCGACCGGCAGTGCCGACCAGGCTCCGTCGTCGGACTCGGGCCGGGCGTCGAACGCGGGCTCCGTCGCCTGCTCGGCGCCGTCGAGGCTCTCCTCAGGCTCGTCGCGCCGCTCCGCGACGGTGAACTCGTCGTACTCGTCACTGGTCAAGTGGCCGGGCTCTCCTCGTCGAGGTTTCTCAGGTCCTGGTGGTGCAGAACGTGGCCGAGCTTATCCCGCTTGACCGTGAGGTAGCGCCGGTTCTCGGCGTTGGGCGTGATCTCGATCGGCACCTGCTCGACGACGGTCAGTCCGAAGCCGTCGATGCCGGTCAACTTCTTGGGGTTGTTCGTGAGGATGCGGATCGTGGTCAGGCCGAGGTCGGCGAGGATCTGGTTGCCGATTGCGTAGTCGCGTGCGTCGGCCGGGAACCCAAGCTTCGCGTTCGCCTCGACGGTGTCGAGCCCCTGCTCCTGGTACTCGTAGGCGCGCAGCTTGTTCAGCAGCCCGATCCCGCGGCCCTCCTGCGCCATGTAGAGGAGCACGCCGCGGCCCTCGCGCGCAATCTGACTGAGCGCCTGCTCGAGCTGCTCGCCGCAGTCGCAGCGCAACGAGTGGAACACGTCGCCGGTGAGGCACTCGGAGTGGACGCGGACGAGCACGTCGTCCTCGCCGTCGACCTTGCCGGCGACGAGTGCGAGGTGGGGCTTCCCGGTCAGCTTCTCGCGGAACGCGATCGCCGTGAACTCGCCGTACTCGGTCGGGAGGCGCACCTCCGCTCCTCGCTCGACGAGCTTCTCGCGCCGGCGGCGGTGCTCGACGAGGTCGGCCACGGTGATCATCTTCAGGCCGTGCCGCTCGCAGTAGGGCACGAGGTCGGGCACGCGTGCCATCGTTCCGTCCTCGTTCATGATCTCGCAGACGACGCCGGAGGCATTGAGGCCGGCCATGCGCGCGAGGTCGACGGCCGCCTCGGTCTGGCCGATCCGCTCGAGCACGCCGCCGGGCTTCGCGCGCAGCGGAAACACGTGGCCCGGCTGGACGAGGTCGTGCGGCGTTGCGTCGGGCGCGATCGCGACCTGGATCGTGTGGCTCCGGTCGGCCGCCGAGATGCCGGTCGTCACGCCCTCGCGCGCCTCGATCGAGACGGTGAACGCGGTGCCGAGCGGCGCCTCGTTGCGCTCGGTCATCGGCCGGAGGCCGAGTTGGTCGGTGCGCTCGTCGGTCAGACACAGGCAGATCAGGCCGCGTGCGTGGGTGGCCATGAAGTTGATCGTCTCGGGCGTCGCGAACTGGGCTGCGATCACGAGGTCGCCCTCGTTCTCGCGGTCGGGGTCGTCGACGACGACGACGAACCTGCCCTCGCGGATGTCCTCGATGGCCTCCTCGATGGTGGCGAACGGGGTGGTCACGGCCATGGCCACAGGCTAGTCGACCGGCGCCGCGCAGCCGTGGCACGGGCGCTACCCGCGCGCGAGCAGGCGCTCGACGTACTTCGCGAGTACGTCGGGCTCGAGGTTCACCGGGTCGCCGGCCGTGAGCTCGCCGAGCGTCGTGGCGGCAAGCGTATGCGGCACGAGGGCGACCGAGAAGCCGTTCGCGTCGAGGTCGGCCACGGTGAGGCTGGTGCCGTCGACCGTGATCGAGCCCTTCTCGACGACGTAGCGGAGCAGCTCGGGGGGCGCGTCGCACCAGACGCGAGTGCCGTCAGCGTCGTCGGCCTCGACACGCCGGACCGTGCCGACCGCGTCGACGTGGCCCTGGACGTAGTGGCCGCCGAGCGGGTCGCCGGCCCGCAGCGCGGGCTCGACGTTGACGCGCCCACCGGGGCCGAGCCGGCCGAGCGAGGTGCGCGCAAGCGATTCCGGCACGATGTCGAACCCGATCCGATCGTCGGAGATCGAGGCGGCAGTGAGGCAGCACCCGCTCACCGAGACGGAGTCGCCGATCGCGAGCCCACCTGCCGTCGCAGGCGCTTCGATCTCGAGTCGGAGCGCTCCGCCCGACGAACCGTCGTCGCCGAGCGAGACCACGCGTCCGACCTCGCGCACGATCCCCGTGAACATGCTGCAAGGCTAGCGTCGGGCGGTCTGCGCTCGGCCGCGTTGCGCGGTCCTCGCCGGGCTGCAACACGCGGGACCACAAGGGACAGTCGCACCAATCGCCCGCATTCACGGCCCACACTCATGGCTCGCGCCCTAGGGTCCGTACCCCGCCCACACCGGGGAATTCCACCCACAACCGACAATAGCCGCGAATGTGTCACACGTGGGTGACGCCTCTGTGCCGATTCAGTGACTTTCGACGAGCGGCTTGACGGCGCCCGGCCGAAGGTCAGGCGGGGAAGCCCGCCAGCGCCGTTCACTCGCCGTAGGCGAGCGCCTCGATCGTCTCGCGCAGCACCATCTCGAGGTCGCCGCGCTCGCCGGGGTAGGCGTTCCCGAGCGCGGCAAGCAGCTCGTCGACCGCCCGGCGCTGGCCGGGCGCGAGCTCCTCGGTGCCGACCTCCTCGATCCGCTTCCGTAGCTCGTCGTTCCCGAGCGATCCCATCAGCCATTGCGAGGCCAGACCGACGATCTCGTCATCGGTGCGCTGGGACTCACGGTTCTGGGATTCACGGTTCATGGAGATAGGCCTGGAGTAGCACGTCCCCGCCCACGGATCGGACGGTCAGGTGGGACAGCGGCTGTGCCGATCCTAACGGCGGCAGGAAGGAAGGGCCGTCTCCTCCGGCGAGAACCGGCGCCACGAACACGCTGAGCTTGTCGACGAGGCCCGCTTCGAGGAACGCGGCGGCGAGCGTCGGGCCACCCTCGAGCAGCAGCGACTGCACGCCCTCCCGACCCAGCGACCCCAGCTCCTCGGCGAGCGCGCCCGTCCGAAGCTCGAGCTCCGAGCCCGCGGGAAGCGGCCCGCGGCCGAACGCCAGGCGACGCGGCTGCCCACGCGGTGTCGGCACGCCGCGCGCGTCGAGGCGCGGCGCGTCCGCGCGCACCGTCCCCATCCCGACCGCGACCGCGTCCGAGACGGCGCGCAGCTCGTGAACGACCCGCCGGCTCTCCTCGCCCGTCACCCAGCGCCGGCCGCGAACCGTGACCCGGCCGTCGAGCGTGACCGCAGCCTTGTAGGTGACGAAGGGCCGGCCGAGCGAGACCCACGTCCGCCACGCCTCGTTCTGGGCCCGAGCCTCCCAGCGGTCGTCGAGCTCCGTCTCGACGCCGCCTTCACGGAGTCGCTCCAGGCCGCCGGCGGCCTCCGGGTTCGGGTCGCGCGAGCCGGCGACGACCCGTGTCACGCCCGCCGCGAGGGCGCGCTCGGTGCACGGCGGCGTCGTGCCCCAGTGCGCGCACGGCTCCATCGTCACGTAGAGGGTTGCCCCGCGCGCCCTCGCGCCGGCGGCGTCGAGCGCGACCACCTCGCCGTGCCGTCCGCCGGGCTCGGTCACGCCCTCGCCGACGATCTCGCCTTCGCGGACGACGACCGCGCCGACGGTCGGCTTCGGGTAGGCGCGACCGGCCTCCCGAGCCGCAATCTGCAGGGCCCGTTCGAGGCTCATCCCTGCTCCCGGGGCGATCCGTTCATGCAACGGCTTGTACCAGCACGTGGCCGGCCCGGTGGCCTGGAGTCCGTTCTGCTCCCGCGTTACGCTCCATCCTGTGAAACCACGCTTCCGAGAAGGGGAGATCGTCCGCCTCGCCGGCGAGGAGGGCTCCTGGTCGACCGAGGCCGTCGTCGACGACATCGCGGGACCCGACGACGCGGGCGTCGGATGGGCCGTGTCCGTCTGGGTCGAGCGGCCCGACCGCGGCGGCCGGTCGGTGTGGGTCGTTCGCGAGGACGAGCTCGAGTCGACAGGGTTTGCCGAGGGGCCGGACGGCGAGCGACTGCCCGCTGACGCGGTGCCTCCCGCGGCCGAGCGGCGCACGGTGCTCGAGTTTCGGGTGGTGACGCCGCTGACCGATAGCAGCCTCGCGGCGCAGGTGGCGGAGAACATCGAGCTGGCGCTCCGCGACCTCGTCGGCCACTGCCGGATCGCCATCGAGGCCGAGCGTCACTGGTCGGACCCGTACCACTACGAGCTCGACGTCTCCGTCGAACCGCTCGGAGACCCGGTCGAGGCGCTGCTCACGATCGCCGAGGCGGGCGGCGAAGGCTGGCTTTCGTGCGTCGACGACGGCTGGCGCTGCAACCTCTGGTGGAGCCGCCCGGACGAGGATGCCGTGTTCCTCGCGCCGGAGATCCACGGCGCCGAGGTCTCGTACCTCCCCTGGGACGATCCGTCCCGCCGCCCGGAGTCCGAGCGCCCGCTCGTCGCGGTCGAGGCCGTCGACGGGCACGACGAGCTCGGCTAGCCGGCCTGCCCCACGGCCGCGGTCCGGTTCGCGCAAGTGACAGGCTGTCGCTCGCAGGCCTGACGGACCGCCGCCCGGGCCGGACGGCCGGGGGATCTTTCGCGGTCGGCCGACTACCCCGACACCCGCAGCCGCGCGACGAAGAAGCCCGACGTGCCGTGCCGGTGCGGCGTCGTGAGCAGGAACTCCGGGCGCGTCGGGTGGGCGAACTGCGGCCATTCGACGGTGAGCGGCTCGACCTCGAGGCCTGAGGCATCGACGATCGCCTCGTTCTCGTCGGCGTTCAGCGTGCACACCGCGTAGACGACCGTGCCGCCCGGCTTCGTGCGCTCGACGGCGGCACGCAGAAGCTCGGCCTGGAGGTCGGGCAGTGGGCGCGCGCGCCAGCGCAGGTCCGGGCGACGGTCGAGCACGCCGAGCCCCGAGCACGGTGCGTCGACGAGCGCGCGGTCGAAACCGCTCTCCGCGAGCGCGCGCACGTCGCCGGTCACGACGCGGACGTTCGTCGCGCCGAGACGGCTCAGGTTCTCCTCGAGCTCACGGGCCCGGCCCGGGTGCACCTCGACCGCGGTGACTTCGCCGCGAAGCATCGCCGTCTTCCCTCCCGGGGCGGCGCACGCGTCGAGCACGCGCTCCCCTTCGCGCGAGCCGACCACGAGCCCGGCGAGCTGCGCGCCGCGGCTCTGCGGCCAGATCCGGCCGGCGGCGAGCGCGGCAGCGTCGATCTTGTCGACGCGCCACGCGCCCGGGACGTCGGTGGGCTCACCGGCCGGCTCGGCCGAGCGGACGACGAGCTCACCCGGCTCGTTCTGGGCGCGCATCAGCGCGAGTGCCTCCTCCTCGCCCCAGTCCCGCACCCAGGTCTCGAAGATCCAGTCGGGGTAGGAGAGGCCGAGCGGGCCCTCGGGGAGCGCGGCGACCAGCGCCGGGAAGCCCTCCGCGAGCCGCCGGGCGACCGCGTTCGTGAACCCGACGGCGCGGTCGAGCCCGGCCGCGCGCACGAGCTCGACCGCGTCGTCGGCCACCGCGTGCGCGGGCGCGCTGCTCCAGGCGAGCTCGTAGGCAGCGATCCGAAGCGCCGAGCGAACCGCCGGGTCGAGCTTCCGCACGGGCCGGCTGCCGAGCGCGTCGATGCCGTGGTCGATCGTGCGCCGGCGCTGGACGGTTCCGTACGCGATGCGCTGCGCCAGCGCGCGATCGCGGTCGTCGAGCCCGGCGGCCGCGGCGCCGAAGACTCGGTCGGCATACGCATCGTCCTCGAAGACGCGCCGCACGACCTCGAACGCGACACGACGCGCAGGTGCGATCACGACTGCAGGCCGCGGAGGAACTCGTCGTAGCCCATGCGCCGCCGGCCCTCCGGCTGCACCTCCTCGGGCACGAACGTCCCGTCCTCGAGCCGCGCGCGCCAGATGGTGACGCGGCGGCCGTGCAGCGTCGTCCAGGCGCCGATGTGCGGCGAGAGCGCGCGCACGCGCCTCCAGGCGTCGAGGGGGTCCGAGAGATCGAGCTCGCGGTCGGCCGGGCCGATCTTCTCCGCGTAGGTGAGCCCGTCCTCGCCCTGCGGCTGGAACGTGGGCTCGGGCAGGACGCGGTCGACCAGGCGGGCGGCCACCTCGGCGGCCCGCGCGAAGACGGTGCCGGCGTCGTCGTCGGGCCCGATCGGGAAGGCCTCGCGCGCCGCGACTGGGCCTGCGTCGAGCGCCTCGACCGTCTCGTGGATCGTGACACCCGTCTCCTCGTCGCCGGCGAGGATCGCCCGCTCGACCGGCGCGGCGCCGCGCCAGCGGGGCAGGAGCGACGGGTGGACGTTCAGCCACAGCGCCCGCTCGAGCAGCGACGCCGGGACGAGCAGCCCGTAGGCGCAGATGACGATCGTTCCGACCGGATCGTCCGGCAGCTCCGGCCGGGCCGGCTGGTGGACACCGATCCCGAGCCGCTCGGCGACTTCCTTCGCCGGCGGCGGCGCGAGCTTCCGGCCCCGCCCCCGCGGCGCGTCCGGCCGCGTCAGCAGGTAGGCGATCTCGTGCCGGGCAGCGAGGCGCTCGAGGACGTCCGCGCCGAACGGAGCCGTCGCGGCGACGGCGAGGCGCATCAGCGCAGGACGGGCTGCGGGCGGAGCTCGCCCCGTGCCTGCTTGCGGTGCTCGTCGTCGGTGCGGTCGATGATCAGCACGCCGTCGAGGTGGTCGACCTCGTGCTGCACGACCCGCGCGCCGAGCCCGTCGAGCTCGTAGCGGACGTCGTCGCCGGTCGGATCCTTGCCGACGAGCGTGACGCGCACCGAGCGCTCGACCGGCACGCGCACGTCGCGGAGCGAGAGGCACCCTTCCTCGTCGGTCTCCTTCTCGTCCGACGGGTCGAGCAGCACCGGGTTGACGACCGCCTTCGCGCCGGTGTCGTCGGGCGCGAACACGAACACGCGCCGGAGCATCCCGAGCTGCGTGGCTGCGAGGCCGACACCCTGTGCGTCCTCCATCAGCAACTGCATCCGCTCGACGAGCTGGACGAGCTCCTCGTCGAAGTCGTCGATCTCACGCGCCTTCATTCGCAGCGCGACGTCCGGGTACTGCCGGATCTGCGCGAGCGCCCGGCGCCGGATCGCCTCGGCCTGCGCCTCCTCGAGCTCCTTCCGCGCCTCGGGGTCGAACTCGTTCCCGTCGTCGCCGTGCTCGTGCTCGTCGTCGCCGTGCTCGTCGTGGTCGTGGTCGTGGTCGTGCGCGGCGTGGTCGTGCTCGTGGGTGTGCTCGTCGGCCATCGGCGGGGAAGTCTACGCGGGGAACTGCTCGAGGATCCAGGCAGCGTCCAGCGGCTCGCGCCGGTAGGGCCGGCCGCCGACCTTGACGAAGTCGCGCGAGCGCGGGTCCATCGCGAGCCGGGCCTCGAGCGGGTACCAGCGGTTGTGCCGATCGATCAGCTCGTTGACCTCGGAGAAGTTCCAGCGCTCGGCGATGCGGCGCCAGGCGGCCGCGTCGCCGCCGGCGTCGGCGTGTGCCTCGGCGAGGCGCTCGAGGTGGCGCTCGGTCTCGTGCTCGATCTGCCGCAGCCGCTGCATGTACGGAAGCGGGCCGCCGAGCGAGGCGATGTAGTTGTCCGCCTCGGGCTTGAAGTTGCGGATGCGCCGCCGGAGCGGCGCGCCGACGAGCGGGTTCACCTCGCCGTCCAACTCGATCAGGTCGCGCTCGCGCGAGGAGTCCGGCGTGACGTCCCGGACGCCCCACTCACCGAGGATCTCTTCGGCCCGTATCCGCCTCACGCCGTCCAGTTTGCCGAATCGAGCCGGGCCGTCAGAGCGACTGCGGATCGACGTCGACGACGGCGGTCAGGCCCACGCGACGCATCGCCGGCGCGGCCGAGGCGAGCAAGCGCGCGGCCTGCGTGGCGACGGCGCGCGGCCGCTCGGTCTTCGCGACGAGCTGCGCGCGGTGTCGACCGCGCAGGCGCAGGAGCGGCGCCGGGCCGAGCAGCTCGGCTTCGGGCAGGCCGTCGCGCAGCTCCTCGAGCGCCCGCTGTACATCGCGCGGGTCGGGGCCGGAGACGACGATCCGCACGAGATGGCGGAACGGCGGGTAGCCGAGCTCGCGGCGGCGATCGACCTCCTCCGCGAGGAAGCGGACGACGTCGTGCCGCGCGGCGTAGAGCGATCGGCCGCGCGTCCGGCTGGAACGTCTGCACGAGCACGCGGCCGGGCGCGTCGCGTCCGCTGCGGCCGGCGAGCTGGGTGATGAGCTGGAACGTCCGCTCCTCGGCGCGGAAGTCGGGCAGCCCGAGCGCGGTGTCGGCGTCGATCACCGCCGCGAGCTCGACCCCCGCGAAGTGGTGCCCCTTGGCGACCATCTGCGTGCCGAGCAGGACGACCCGCTCGGCCTCCGCGAAGCGGCGCAGCGCCGCCGCGAGCGCCTCCGGCTTCGCTGCCGTGTCGGCGTCCAGGCGGATCAGCTCGAGCTCCGGGAACGCCTTCGCGAGCTCGCGCTCGAGCTTCTGCGTGCCGGCGCCGAGCCGCGCCAGCTCGGTCGAGCCGCACGTCGGGCAGGCATCGGGCAGCGGCTCGGCGTGGCCGCAGTGGTGGCAGCGCAGTCCGTCCTCGGCATGCAGCACGAGCGCGACGTCGCAGTTCGGGCAGCGGATCGTGGTGCCGCAGGCTCGGCAGTGCAGCGCGGGCGCGACGCCGCGGCGGTTCAGCAGCAGGATCGCCTTGCCGCCTCGGTCGGCCACGCCGCGCAACTCGCGCAGGAGCGGGGCCGAGAGCGGGTAGCCCGCCTCGCGCCGCAGGTCGACGACCTGCACCGGCGGCAGGGAGCCCGTGACGCGGCCGCCGAGCTCGAGCCGCTCGAGCCGCTCCCAGCTCTCCGGTCGCGGCGTCGCCGACCCGAAGACCGCGACCGCGCCCTCGAGCGCCGCGCGCTTGGCGGCGAGCGTGCGGGCGTCGTAGCGCGGGTCGGAGTCCTGCTTGTACGAGGCGTCGTGCTCCTCGTCGACCACGATCAGGCCGAGCCCGCGCACCGGCGCGAAGATCGCCGAGCGCGCGCCGACGACGATCCGCGCCTCGCCGCTTGCGATCCGCTCGCGCTCGTCGCGCCGCTCGGCCTCGGTCAGCGCCGAGTGCAGGATCGCGACGCGGTCGCCGAAGCGGGCGCGCACGCGGCCGACCGTCTGCGGCGCGAGCACGATCTCCGGCACGAGCACGATCGCGCCGAGCCCGCGCTCGAGCGCCGCCGCGGCCGCCTGGAGGTACACCTCGGTCTTGCCCGACCCGGTCGCGCCGTGAAGCAGGAATGTCCCGGCGCCGGCGTCCAGCCCCTCGACGATCCGCGCCACCGCCGCACGCTGCTCCGGGGAGAGCTCGGGCGGCTCGTCCTCGCCGGTGAGCGCCTGGCGCTCGGCCGGCGGCGCCTGCACCTTCCGCCGCTTCGGCGCGGTCGGCGCGACGAGCGCCAGCGCGCGGGCCGGAGTCGACCCGTAGTACTCGGCGAGCCAGAGCGCAAGGTCGACGAGCGCGGGCGGCACGTCGCCCACGACCGCGTCGATCGGCACGGCGTCGATCCCCTCCGGCGCGGCCTCCTCGACCGAGACGACGATCCCGCGGACGCGGCGGCCTCCGAACGGCACGGTCACGATCGCGCCCTTGCCGACCCCGTCCTCGACCTCGTAGCTGAACGCGCGGGCGACGGCCCGCGCCGTCACCAGCGGGTACACCGACGCGAACGGCACTCAGACAGTCTCGTCACGGGCCTGGATGTCCTGGGCCTGAGCATCCTGGGCCTGGGCGCGCTTGATGCGCTTCCAGCTGATCGTGCGCGCCATCATGAACAGCGCGATCGCGCCCGCGATCAGGTTGAAGACGACGATCGCGACGTTCATCCCGACGCTGAACGCGAGCAGGAGCGAATTGTCGATCGCCTCGCTGGCGAACAGGAAGACGATCAGCCCCTGCTTCGTCCCGGCGCCGCCGGGCGTGGCCGGGAAGAGCGTCGCGAGCGAGTCGACGACCTGCGCGAGCAGCGCGTTGTGCACCGTCGCGTTCACGCCGAACGCGAGCAGGAAGTAGTACATCGAGGCGATCCGGAGCACCCACGAGACGAGCTGCGGCGCGACGACGCCGAGCGCGAACCGCCGCGGCTGGCGCAGGACCGCGAAGCCGCGCGAGACCCGGGCGCGCAGCTCGCTGCCGCGCTGTGCGAAATGGAAGAACGCGATCAGCGCGATCGACGCCAGGATGCAGAACGCCGCGGCCGTCTCCTTGCGGTGCGGATGAAGAAGCCCCAATCGACCGACGGCAGCCGCGAGTAGACCTCGTGCGCCGGCAGGGCGCCGATCGCGAGCGCCCAGAGGATCAGCGCCGCCGGCGATCACGAAGTCGGCCAGCGTCTCGACGAGCAGAGTCGGCGTGAGCGTCGCGTACGAGGCATCCGGGATCCGGTGCTTGATCAGGTAGAGCTTGACCACGTCGCCGCCGCGCGCGGGTGCGATCGAGTTGACGCCGACGCCCGCCACGTACGCGCCGAGCGTGCTCCAGAAGCTGATCGGCCGGCCCGGGTAGGAGGCGCGCAGGATCGTCCGCCAGGCGATCGCCCGGAAGACGAGCTTCAGCAGATGCAACCCGAGCGCGATCGCGAGGTACTGCCACTGGACCGCGGCGAGGTCGTCGCCGAAGACGCGCAGCGCATGGAAGAACTCACCCACGCCTACAGCCTACGAGGCCGTCGCGCGAGGCCCCGCCCGGGGTTCGACTCGCAGATCGGAGGCGAAGGCCCGTCCAGCGTGGAGCGGACGCGGAGGTCCACGTCGACGACGGCTTCCACGAGGCCCGCACGGGAGGCCTCGCGGGCACTGCCGGCGCCGTCCTCGTCGGGCTCGTCTTCGCTCCGGCCTTGCCGGCATCCGCTGCGGTCGGCATCGGCAACGGCAACGGCGGCCGGGAGCGGCCGGGCCGGGTCGGAGAGGCTGGGCTCGGCCGCGGATCCTTCGAGCGCGAAGTCGGCCCGGCTACGATGCCTCGGCGATGGCGCAGGGACATTCGGTCGACGAGTACCTCGAGACGATCTACTTCCTCGCCTTTCCGATCGGCGAGTACCGGCCGCAGGAGACGAGCCTGCCGACCCTGTCGGCGCGGGTGGCGGAGATGCTCGGCGTGTCGCGCGCGTCGGCCGGCGAGATGCTGAAGCGGCTCGAGGCCGACGGCCTCGTCGAGCGCGGCGAGCACAAGGAAGCGATCCTCACGGCGCCGGGCCGCGTGCGTGCCGAGCGTGTGGTGCGCAAGCACCGGATCATCGAGCGGCTCCTCACCGACTTCATGGGCTACACGGCCGCCGAGGCGCACGTGCACGCCGACGAGCTCGGCGACACCTTCACCGACGACATGGTGGAGCGGATCGACGAGCGCCTCGGCCATCCGGAGCGCTGCCCGCACGGGTGGCCCGTCGACACCGAGTTCGAGCAGACGGAGAACATGGAGCTCGAGCCGCTCTCGGCGCTCGAGCAGGGTGCGCAGGCCGAGATCGTGCGGCTCGCCGAGCACGACGGCGACCTCCTGCACTGGTTCTACGACGAGGGCTTCGTGCCCGGTGCGAACGTCCGGATCGAGGCGGCCGAGCCGGCGGCAGGCCAGCTCCGCGTCCGCCTGAACGGCGACGAGAAGGCGATCGGCGAGAAGGCGGCCGCCGGCCTCTTCGTCAGGCCCGCAGCCTAGGGCGCGACTACGCGGTCGAAGCCGCTTGGAGGCCGGCAGCGTCGCGGAGGGCGTCGGCCTTGTCCGTGCGCTCCCACGTGAAGTCGTGGTCGTCGCGGCCGAAGTGGCCGTACGCCGCCGTCTTCGCGTAGATCGGCCGGCGCAGGTCGAGGTCGCGCAGGATCGCCGCCGGGCGCAGGTCGAAGTGCTCCGTGCACGAGCTCCTCGATCCGCGCGACCGATAGCCGCTCCGTGCCGAAGCAGTCGACCAGGATCGAGAAGGGGTGCGCGACGCCGATCGCGTAGGCGACCTGGATCTGGCAACGGCTCGGCGAGCCCGGCCGCGACGACGTTCTTCGCGACGTACCGCGCGGCATACGACGGCCGAGCGATCGACCTTCGTCGGGTCCTTGCCGGAGAACGCGCCGCCGCCGTGCGGCGCCGCGCCGCCGTAGGTGTCGACGATGATCTTCCGCCCGGTGAGCCCCGTGTCGCCCATCGGGCCGCCGATCACGAACTTGCCGGTCGGGTTGACGTAGACGAACTCCTTGTCGGCCAGCCGCTTCGGGTCGTAGAGGTCGTCCGGGAGGATCGGCTTGAGAACGTACTCGACGATGTCCGGCTTGATCATCGTCTCCGGGTCGAGCCCTTCGCGATGCTGCGACGAGACGAGCACACGCTCGATCTCGACCGGCCGCTGGTGACCGTGCTCGTCGACCTCGTAGCGGATCGAGACCTGCACCTTCCCGTCGGGCCGGAGGTACGGAAGCACCTCGGCCTTGCGCACCTCCGAGAGCCGCTTCGCGAGCTTGTGCGCGAGCATGATCGGCAGCGGCATCAGCTCCGGGGTCTCGTCGCTCGCGTACCCGAACATCATCCCCTGGTCGCCCGCGCCGACCCGGTCGAGCGGGTCGTCGTCGCCCGGGTCGTGCTGCACCTCGAACGCGTTGTCGACGCCTTGCGCGATGTCGGCCGACTGCTCGTCGATCGCGACGATCACGCCGCACGTCTCCGCGTCGAACCCGTACTTGGCGCGCGTGTATCCGATCTGCGTAATCCGCTCGCGGACGAGCCGCGGGATGTCGACGTAGGTCGAGGTCGTGATCTCGCCGGCGACGACGACGAGGCCCGTCGTGATCAGCGTCTCGCAGGCGACGCGCCCGTCCGGGTCGTCGGCGAGGACGGCGTCGAGGACGGAGTCGGAGACCTGGTCGGCGACCTTGTCCGGATGGCCCTCCGTGACCGACTCCGACGTGAAGGTGAAGCTTCTCGCAGCGATCCGGGAACCCTAGACGATGCGGGTGCCGGCGCACTCGCCGACGCTGCCTTCATCGAGGCAGCGCCGCCGCGTGGACCAACCGCGCCGTTGGCCGCGCCCCACCCACGGGGTGGGGTCGATCCCGCCACCTCGAGGGCGACCGTGCCGGCAGAAGGCGCACGTGACCATGACGACTTCGTGTCGACTCCGGAACGTTCGACTGCAGTAGCGGACCGCGGCGCCGATCGTCCGCGTCTCCACGTGAAGGCATCCCACTCACCGGTCGGACGAACGCCGCGCCGATCGCACACGCTTTCCGGACGCGGGCCTTGCAACTCGTCCCACGATGAGCACAGGGCTTGGTTGAAGCGAACCGTTACTCATCGGTCGGGCGGCGGCCCATCAGGTCGCCGGCGAGCTCGAGCAGCGGCCGGCCGTCGAGGACCGAGCACACCCCCTCGGTGATCGGCAGCTCGATCCCGAGGCGGCGCGACACGTCGCGCAGCACCGGCGCCGTCGTCAGCCCCTCGACGACCTGGGCGATCTCGGCGCTCGCCTGTTCCGGCGTCGCCCCCTTCGCGATCAGCTCTCCGGCCCGGCGGTTGCGGCCGCTCGGATGCCAGCAGGTGACCATGAGGTCGCCCATTCCCGCGAGCCCGGAGAACGTCTCGGGATCGGCGCCGAGCGCCTCGCCGAGCCGCGCCATCTCGACGAGCCCGCGGGTGACGAGCGCCGCCTTCGCGTTGTCGCCGAGCCCGAGGCCGTCGACGGCGCCCGCAGCGAGCGCGATCACGTTCTTCGCGGCGGCGCACAGCTCGACGCCGATCACGTCGTCGTTCACGTACACGCGGAAGAGGCTCGAGTTGATCGCGTCCTGCAGCCGCCGCGCGAGCTCGCCGTCCTTGCTCGCGATCACCGTCGCCGCGGGCAGCCCTTCGGCCACCTCCTCGGCCATGTTCGGGCCCGAGAGCACCGCCACCGGGCGGTCGCGGACGAGGGTCGAGAGCCGCTCGCCCGTCTTCGGGTCGAGGCCCTTCGTGAGGCCGAGCACCGGCGCCTCGCCCGGCAGCGCCTCGACGACCGAGCGGAACGCGCGGCTCGGCACCGCGACGACGACGAGCTCGGCGTCGTCGAGCGGCGCCTCGGCGACCGTGGTCGCCTCCACCCCGTCCAGTGCGACCTCGGTCAGGTAGCGCGGGTTGCGCCCCCGTTCGCAGATCGCCGCGGCGTCCGCGGCGCGGTGGGTCGCGAGCACGACCGAGTGGCCGCGGTCGGCGAGCAGGCGCGAGAAGCCGGTGCCCCAGGTGCCTCCCCCGACGACGACGGTCCTCACGAGCGCCGCCGGAAGTCGATCGAGACGGGCACGCCCTCGAGCTCGAAGCGCTCCCGGATCTGGTTCTCGACCCAGTAGGCGTAGTCGCGGGTGACGAGGCTCGTGTCGTTGACGGTGAAGCGGAAGCGCGGCGGGCGCGAGGCGACCTGCGCGCCGTAGAGGAGGTTCAGGCTCTTGCGGCCGCGCGACGGCGGCTGGCGCGCCTCCTTCAGCTCGCCGAGGAAGCGGTTGAGCTCGGGCGTTGGAATCCGGCCGGCGTGCTTGTCGTACAGCTCGGCAACCTTGCCGAGCACGCGCGTGATCCCGCGGCCGGTGAGCGCCGAGGTGGTGATGAACGGCGGGCGCTGGCGCAGCCGCCGCTGCAGCTCGGGACGGACGTCCTCGATCGTCACCTGCGAAATGTCCCACTTCGCGAGTACGACGAGCGTCGAGCACTGTGCTTTCCGGGCGACGTCCGCCGCGGCGAGATCGCCTTCGACGATCCCCTCGCCCGAGTCGATCATCACCAGCGCGACGTCGGCCCGCTCGGCGGCCTGGAGCGCACGCAGCTCGGAGTAGTACTCGATCCCCTGACGCTGCTTGCGCTTGCGGCGCAGGCCGGCGGTGTCGATCAGCAGGTACGTGCGGCCCTCGTGCTCGAGCACGGTGTCGATCGCGTCACGGGTCGTGCCGGGCACCTCCGAGACGAGCGTGCGCTCGGCACCGATCAGGGCGTTGAAGAGCGACGACTTGCCGACGTTCGGGCGGCCGAGGATCGCAACACGGATCGCCGCTTCGCCGGTGACATGGCGGCGGACGGCCTCGCCGTCCTCGAGCCGAGCGACGACCTCGTCGAGCAGGTCGCCGGTGTTGTGGCCGTGCATGCCGGAGAGCGGCAACGGGTCGCCGAGGCCGAGGCGGTGAAACTCGAGCGCGAGCGACTCCTGGCCCGGGTCGTCGATCTTGTTCGCGATCACGAGCACGGGCGTGCGGGCGTTGCGGATGATCGTCGCGAGCTCCTCGTCGCCGGGGGTCACGCCCGCGCGCGCGTCGACGACGAAGAGGACCAGGTCGGCCTCGGCGACCGCCGCGCGCGCGTGCTCGACGATCGAGCGCGCGATCGCGTCCTTCGCGGTCACGTCGACGCCGCCCGTGTCGACGAGCAGGAAGCGCTTGCCGGCCCACTCGCAGACGAGCTCCTTCCGGTCGCGGGTCGTTCCTTCCGTCTCGTGAACGACCGCCGCGCGGCTCGCCGTCAGCCGGTTGATCAGCGTCGACTTGCCGACGTTCGGGAAGCCGACGATCGCCACCGTCCCGAGCAGCAGCTCGTCGTCGGCCGGGTCGACGCGACCCTCGTCGTCGGCCTCGCCCGGACCTTCCTGGACGAGATCGCCGTCCTCAGCCCGGTCACGTCGGCGGCACCTCGACCGGGACGCCGACGTCGGGCGCAGCCGAAGGCGGCACCTCGTCGCGCGGGCGGCCGCGCGCGTGCACGCCCTCGAGCCAGTCGAAGAGGACGCGGATGCGCCGCTCGATCTCGTGCGAGCCCTCCCTGTAGCCGCGGCCGCCCTTCGGCATCCCCTCGAGCAGGAACGGCTCGCCGACCGCGATCGAGCACGGCGCGAAGTTGCCGAGCTTCCAGAACTGCGTGCCGTAGACCCCGACCGGGACGACGGGCACGCCCTCCTGGATCGCGACCATCGCCGCGCCGGGCTGCGCCTCGCCAGGCACGCCCGACCGCTGGCGCGTCCCCTCGACGAACAGGCCGAGCGCGCGGCCGTCGCGCACCGCCTGCCGCATCAGCCGAACCGCGTCGCGGTCGGACTCGCCGCGGCGAACCGACAGCGTGCCGTGCCAGCGGATCAGCGGCCCGAGCCCCGGCGCGCGGTGCGCCTCGACCTTCGCCACGTAGTTCAGGTTCCGCGGCGAGAGCGAGCCGACGAGCGGCACGTCGATCCACTCGAGGTGGTTGATCGCGAGCACGCAGCCGCCGCTCGGCGGGATGCGGTCGACGCCGTAGCCGCGGCCCCGGGTGAACAGCTTCGTGAGCGGCGCCATGTAGAGCCGCGAGGTCTTCCAGGCGAGGTCACCGTACGACAAGGCCGACCTCAGGCGAGGGAGCGAGCGCGGACGAGATCCTCGATCCGGGCGACCACGTCGTCTACCTCGAGCCGCGTGGTGTCGATCTCCTCCGCGTCCTCGGCGGGCTGCATGCGCACCCGGTCGGACTCGTCGCGCAGCTTGAGGTCGGTCGCGAGCGCGTCCGCTCCGATGTCCGGCCGCTCCGCCTCGCGCCGCTGAGCGCGCACCTCGGGATCGGCGACGAGATAGACCTTCACCTCGGCGTCGGGCGCGACGACCGTGCCGATGTCGCGACCCTCGATCACGACGTCGCCCTCGCGCGCCGAGCTCGCGCTGGCGCTCACGCATCACGGCGCGCACCTGCGGGTTCCGCGCGACCACCGGCACCATCCGATCGACGCGCGACTGGCGGATCGCCGCAGTGACGTCGGTTCCGTGCGACGAAGACTCGCCCGCCCGCGTCGAAGGTGATCTCGGTCTCGCGGGCAAGCATCCCGATCGCGTCCTCCTCGCCGAGCGGCACGCCACGCTGGAGCGCGAGCCACGTGAGGCCGCGGTACATCGCGCCCGTGTCGAGGTACCGGAAGCCCAGCCGCTCCGCGAGCGTGCGCGCGACCGTGCTCTTGCCGGCCCCGGCAGGGCCGTCGATGGCGACATCAACGCTTTGATCACCGACTCGCAGGAGGTCGAAGAAGCCGGGGAAGCTTATCGCCGCCGATTCCGCGCCCTCGAGTCGCACGCCCTCGCGCGAGGCGATGCCGGCGATCGCGCCGAGCATCGCGATCCGGTGGTCGCCGCCCGCGTCGACCTTGCCGCCGCGCGGGCGCGTCGGGACGCCGGTGACCGCGAAGCCGTCGGGTGTCGCCCGAGCCCGAACGCCGATCGCGCGCAGCGCGTCGACGACCGCTTCGATCCGGTCGCTCTCCTTCACGCGCAGCTCCTGCGCTCCGTTGACGTAGCTCTTGCCGTGCGCGCAGGCCGCGAGCAGGCCGAAGAGCGGCAGCTCGTCGACGAGCAACGGCACCTCCTCGGCCTGGATCCGTGTCGCGACGAGCGGCTGCGCGACGACCTCGACGTCGCCGATCAGCTCGCCTGCGACCCGGTGGCGCGCGTGGACGGCGACGCGGCCGCCCATCCGCTCGAGCACGTCGAGGAGTCCCGTGCGGCGCGGGTTGAGGCCGACGTCGTGCACGGTCAGGTGCGAGCCGGGCACGAGCGCGGCCGCGACGAGGAACGGGGCGGCCGACGAGATGTCGCCCGGCACCTGCACCTCGGGCAGCCGCAGGGTCGGTCCGCCCTCGACGCTGACCGAGCCCGGCCTGGTCTCGACGTTCGCGCCCGCTGCGCGCAGCATCAGCTCGGTGTGGTCACGCGTGGGCGCAGGCTCGACGACGGTCGTGCGGCCCGTCGCGCCGAGCCCGGCGAGCAGGATCGCCGACTTCACCTGCGCGCTCGCGACCGGCAGTTCGTACTCGATCGCCGCCAGTTCACGTCCCTCGATCGTGAGCGGCAGACGGCCGTCGGTCGCAGTCAGCTCGGCACCCATCAGCCGCAGCGGCGCGGCCACCCGCTCCATCGGCCGGCCCGAGAGCGACTCGTCCCCGACGAGCACGAAGCGGCCGGGCTGGAACGCGAGCATTCCCATGACGAGCCGCGCGAGCGTTCCGGCGTTGCCGCAGTCGATCTGCGCGACCGGTGCGGCGAGCCCGCGAAGGCCGGCGCCGTGGACGTGCAGCGTGTCGACGTCATCCTCGTCCACGCGCACCCCGAGGGCGCGAACGGCACCGAGCGTCGACTCGGTGTCACCGGAGCGGCCCCAGCCGCGGACGAGCGTCTCGCCCTCGGCAAGCGCCCCGACGAGCAGCGCGCGGTGCGAGATGGACTTGTCGCCCGGGACCGCAATGTGACCCTCGACTAGCGCGGCAGGCTCAATCTTCACGCGGCGCCTCGAGAGCGGTCGCGACCACACTCACGGTGAGCCAGTCCGTTCCGGCCGAGCGTGCCATGGCAAAGCTGCCTGAGCCCAACGTGCCGACGCGCACCATGCCGACGCGCACCATGCCGACGCGCAACATGCCCACGCCACACGTGCCCGCGCCAGCCACGTCCAACTCGGACGAGCCCGCCTCAACCCCGCCGGCCTGGACCTGTCCCGAAGCGGCAGGGCGTACTCCCCCTAGGGGGGCCGCGACCCCCTTCTGGAACGATAGCCGCGCGGAGCCGCCCCTTTTGTGCCGGTTTCGTGCCGTTTCATCCACAGGCCTTCGGCGCGCGGTCGCGCGGGCCGCGGCCACGCCCGCGTGCCGCCTATCGCGCATCGAGCACCGCGGAGACGACGACGCCGTAGCCCTGCCGCTCCAGCAGCTCGGCGGCCCGCCGGGCCTCGCCCTCGCCCGTCACGAGCAGGGTCACGGTGCCGCCGCGCTCGGGCGAGAGGTGCTGCAGCTCGAAGTCCGCGATGTTGATCCGCTCGGCGCCGAGCGCCTGCGTGATCGCGGCGAGCACGCCCGGCCGGTCGGGGACGTGGACGCGCACCTGGTGCAGCGCGCCGGCGTCGTCGTACGCGCTGTCGAGCATCTGCCGGCGGTTCTGCGACGCCTCGCCGATCCAGCGCGCGAGGAACCCCGCGTCACCCGCCTCGAGGGCCGCCTCGACCTGCTCGATCCGGCGCCGGTGCTCGGCGAGCGACTCTCGCAGCGCCGCGGCGTTGTCGAGGAAGATGTCGACCCAGATCCGCGGGTTCGCGCCCGCGACGCGGGTCATGTCGCGCAGCGAGCCGCCGGCGTTCGCGAGCGGCTCGTGGCCCTCGACCCGCGCCGCGCCGGCCTGGTTCACGACCACGTTCGCGAGCACGTGCGGCACGTGGCTCGTGAGTGCGACGAGCCGGTCGTGTGCCGCCGGGTCGATCGCGACCGGGACGGCGCCGAGCTCGGCCGCGAAGCCGTGCACGAGGCGGTGCCGCCCCGGATCGGTGTGCGAGGTCGGCGTGAGGAACCAGGTCGCGCCGGTGAAGATGCCCGCCGAGGCATGCTCCGCGCCGCGCGCCTCCGACCCGCAGATCGGATGCCCGCCGACGAAGCGCGGCGACCCGGCAGCGGCGGCGACAACGCTCGCCTTCGTCGAACCGACGTCGGTGACGGTCGACTCCTCGCCGGCTGCCGCGAGCACGGCCGCGACCTCGGCCGGCAGCGCCGCGATCGGCGCCGCGACGACCGCGAGCTCGGCGCCGGCGAGCGCGTCCTCGAGCGAGGCCGCGGCCTCGTCGACCGCGCCGCGTGCGACCGCCGCTGCGAGCGCCTCCGGGTCGGGATCCCAGGCCGCGACGAACGCACCGCGCTCCTTCGCGGCCAGGCCGACCGAGGCGCCGATCAGACCGGTGCCGACCACGGTGAGCCGTCTGACCACGAGGCACTACCGCCGCATCAGCTCGGCAAGCCGGAACGCGAGATCGAGCGACTGGCGCGCGTTCAGGCGCGGGTCGCAGAGCGTCTCGTAGCGGTGGTCGAGCTGCTCCTCGCCGAGATCGTCCGAGCCGCCGAGGCATTCGGTCACATCCTCGCCCGTGTACTCGAGGTGGACGCCGCCCGGCCACGCGCCCTCGGCGCGGCAGGTCGCGAAGAAGCCCTCGATCTCGCGCATGATCGCGTCGAAGTGCCGCGTCTTGCGGCGGCCGGCCGTGAACACGTTCGCGTGCATCGGGTCGCAGGCCCAGACGACCGGATGTCCGGCGTCGCGGACCGCCCGCAGGAGCGGCGGCAGAAGCTCCCCGACGCGCTCGGCACCGAGCCGCGTCACGAGCGTCAGCCGGCCCGCGATCCTCTCCGGGTTCAGCCGCTCGCAGAGCTCGACCACCTCGTCCGCGGTCGCCGCCGGGCCGAGCTTCACCCCGAGCGGGTTGTTGACGCCCGAGAAGAACTCGACGTGCGCGCCGTCCGGCCGCCGCGTACGCTCGCCGATCCAGAGCATGTGCGCCGAGCAGTCGAACCAGTCGCCGGTGAGCGAGTCGCGGCGGGTGAGTCCCTCCTCGTAGTCGAGCAGCAGCCCTTCGTGGCTCGTGTAGACGTCGACCTGGTGCAGCTGTGGCGTGGCGGCGAGGTCGATCCCGCACGCGGCCATGAAGGCGAGCGCGCGCTCGATCTCGGATGCGAGCGCCTCGTAGCGCAGGCCCTGTGGGGAGTCGGCGACGAACTGCTGGTTCCACGCGTGCACCTGGTTCAGGTCGGCGAAGCCACCCTTCGTGAACGCGCGCAGCAGGTTGAGCGTCGCGGCCGATTGGTGGTAGCCGTGCACCATCCGCTCCGGGTCGGGCACGCGCGCGGCCGGGGTCGGCGCGTCGTCGTTGACCATGTGGCCGCGGAACGACGGGATCTCGACGTCACCCGTGCGCTCGAACGGCGATGACCGAGGCTTCACGAACTGGCCGGCGACGCGGCCCACCTTCAGCACCGGCAGCGCTGCGCCGTAGGTGAGGACTGCCGCCATCTGCAGGAGGATCTTCAGCCGTTCGCGGATGCTGGGCGCGGTGAAGTCGCGGAACGACTCGGCGCAGTCCCCCGCCTGGAGCAGGAACGCGCGGCCTGCCGCGACCTCGCCGAGCGAGGACTGGAGCTGTCGCGCCTCGCCAGCGAAGACGAGCGGCGGCAGCGACTTGAGCCGCTCGAACACGGCGCCGGCGAGCGCGGCGTCGGGCCACTCCGGCTGCTGGAGCGCTTCGAAGTCGCGCCACGAGGACGGCGACCAGGTCGAATCGACGACGGCCACGTCGTCAGTGTAGGCGCGAGGACGCGTCGCTAAGCTCGGCACCCATGCGGATCTTCTCGGGCATCCAGCCGACGGGCGCAAAGCACTTCGGCAACTACTCCGGCGGCTTCCGCCAGTACGCGGCCACACAGGAGCAGGGCGACGCCTTCTTCTGCATCGTCGACCTGCACTCGATCACCGTCGACTACGACCCGGCCGACCTGCGCGAGCGCTCGCTCGACCTGGCCGCGCTGCTCTTCGCAACGGGCCTCGACCCGGAGCGCTCGACCGTGTTCGCGCAGTAGCACGTGACCGCGCACGCAGAGGCGGCGTGGCTGCTCTCGGCGGTCACGAGCTACGGGCACCTCGGGCGGATGACGCAGTTCAAGGAGAAGGGCGACCGGCAGGAGTTCCTCAGCGCCGGCCTCTTCACCTACCCGATCCTGATGGCGGGCGACATCCTGCTCTACCAGACCGATCGCGTGCCGATCGGCGATGACCAGCGCCAGCACCTCGAGCTCGCACGCGACATCGCCGAGCGCTTCAACAGCCGCTTCGGCGAGACGTTCGTCGTGCCGGACGGCGTCTACCCGACGGTCGGCGCCCGGATCATGGACCTGCAGGAGCCGGCCAACAAGATGTCCACGACGGGCGGCACGTCGCAGGGCACGCTGCTGATGCTCGACCCGCCGGAGGTGATCCGCAAGAAAGTGAAGAGCGCGGTCACGGACTCGGGCAGCGATGTGCGCCGCGGCGAGGACAAGGCCGGGGTCACGAACCTGATCGACGTGATGACCGTCGCCACGGGCGAGACGGCCGAGGCGATCGAGGCGCGCTACTCCGCCGGCGGGTACGGGCAGTTCAAGAACGACGTCGGCGAGGCCGTGATCGCGCTGCTCGAGCCGATCCAGACGCGCTACGCCGAGCTCCGCAGTGACCCGGGCGAGCTGGCCCGGTTGCTCGCCCTCGGCGCCGGCAAGGCGCGCGAGGCATCGGCGCCGACGCTCGCGGCGATGTACGAGCGGATGGGGTTCGTCCTTCCGGCCTAGCTTGCTCGGGCGTCGGCGTGGCGTCCGAGCGGCCGAACGCGAAACGCGTCAGGCGAGCGGCTTGACGAGGTTGACCGAGCGGGTGCGGTAACCCATGCGCTCCTGCCAGAAGGGGATCGAGAGCGGGCTCGCGGCGAAGGTCACGGTGAGCGCGACCGTGGCGCCACGCTCGCGGCCCCAGTCCTCGGCGGCCGCGACGAGCTTCGTGCCGACGCCCTCGCGACGGTGGGCCTCGCCCGTCACGACGTAGTCGACGTGGAGCCGCGTCTGACCGACGGCCGGGAGCACCTGGTAGCGGGCGTCCGGGTGCGGCGGCTCGACGCGCGCCCACAGGGCGCCCACGACCTCGCCGTCCAGCTCGGCGACGAGCTCGAGCGTGTCCGCGCCGCCGTCGAGCTCGGACCCGATGTAAGCGGGGAGGCCGTCCTCGTCCGGCATCCGGAAGTCGCCCGGCGCGAGCTCGAGGTAGTAGGCAGCGAATTCGCGGTGCAAGCGGGCGAGCGCCTCGACGTCGGCGGGGTTCGGAGGGCGAACGTGCGGACGCGCGGCGTCGCTCACGGTGATGACCCTCTCACAGCGAAGCTGCACGGCGAAGGGCCTCGACCTCGGCCGGGGTGAGCTCGCGCCACTCGCCGGAGGTCAGGCCGTCCACGCCGAGCGGCCCGTAGCGAGGCCGGTGGAGGCTCGTCACCGGGTGGCCGACGGCGGCGAGCATCCGCTTGACCTGATGCGTGCGACCCTCGTGGATCGTCAACTCGACGCGCCCGGCCGCGAGCCGACGCGCAGTGGCCGGCGCCGTCGGACCGTCGTCGAGCTCCACGCCCTGCTCGAGGGCGGCGAGTACGGCGGCCGAAGGATCACCCTCGACCTCGGCGACGTACACCTTGTCGACCTCGTAGCGTGGATGTGCGAGCCGGTGGGCGAGGTCGCCGTCGTTCGTCAGCAGCAGCGCCCCGGTCGTATCGGCGTCGAGCCTGCCCACCGGAACGACCCGCGCCTCGTGGCCGACGAGGTCGACGACGGTCTCACGGCCCTGCGGGTCGCGCGCGGTCGTCACCACGCCCGCGGGCTTGTGCAGGAGGACGTACGCGAGCTGCTGCTTGACGAGCAGCCGCCCGTCGAGCTCGACCCGGTCGCGCGCGGCGACGAAGGTGTTCAGCTGTCCGGGCTCGCCGTTGACGGTGACGCGGCCCGCCTTGATCAGCTCGTCGGCCCCCCGTCGCGAGGCGACCCCGGCGCGCGCCAGCCACGCGTTCAGGCGCATGACGGACGTGTCGCTCTCGGCACGCGGACGTGGACCGCGCCTAACGGCCGCGGCGCAGCCGCCTCATGACCTCGGCCCAGTTGATCGTCCAGCCCCAGCCCCAACGGGGTTGCTTGCGGACCCAGACCTTGCGCTCCTCCGGGCGCCAGAACTCGCGCCGCAGGGGATTCTTCGTCTCGTTCACGTGTTGCGCTCCTCAGGGTGACTCGCCGGGCGGGACGATAGTGCCGGACTCCGGCGCGTGCCACTCCGGCCGGCGGCGACGGGCCCGAGCCGTCCCACCCGCGCCGTCGCGGGCATCGGGACTGTGCGCCGATCTTCACGCATTCGGCACGGAGCGGTCACACACGCGTCACACCTTCCTCGGTAGCGTCGTCGGCAGGGGGGCTCGCGCCCCCTTGGGGGCACGTCGGGGCACGTCGGGGCACGTCGAGACCAGCGGCAGGCGTTCGCCCGCCAGCAGCAGAGGGCAGGCGCGCCAAGCAGCCGTCGCACCGCGTGTATCGGTGCGCGGCCGTCGCGCCGCGAGACGGCGCCGCTTGCAACCACGGTCGACGGCGCCGCCCACCAGCACTCAGAAGAGCAGCGTCGCGAGCCGCTTGCGGTACTGCGTCGAAAGGGGGTGGTCCTGGCCCAGCTCACCGAAGAGGGCGACCATCACCCGCCTGGCCTCCTCGCGCTGATCCGGGTCGGCCGCGCGCTCGAGCAGGATCCGGAGCGCGCTCTCGTAGTCGCCGGCCGCGAGTGCCTGGCCGACCTCCTCGTCGTCGAGTTGCTCGGCGACGGGCGGCTTCGTCAGCTCGTCGAGGAACCCGTCGACGGCGACGCGCGATTTCGCGCCGACGAACTCGGCCACGACGCGGCCGTCCTTGAACGCCTTCACCGCGGGGATGCCGGCGATGCCGTACTCGCGGGCGAGACCCTTGTTCGCCTCGATGTCGACCGTCGCCAGCACGACCTCGCGGCCCTCGACGGCCTCCTCGAGCACCGGCGTCAGCTGCTTGCACGGCTTGCACCACTCGGCCCAGAAGTCCACCACCACCGGCTTCTCGGCCGAGCGCCGGATCACCTCGGCCTCCCAGCTCTTCTCGTCGACCTCCACGGCCCGGAACGCTACCGCGCCCGAGCTGGTCTGGAACGGCTACGCGGGTCGCTTCTCGGCGACGGCCTCGAGACGCTCCCGGATCTCCGCCACGTCGGCGCCGAGGTCGTCGACACGCGGGAGAGCCGCGAGCGACTCGAGCCCGAAGACGCGTTCGAAGAGCGACGTCGCGCGGTAACGAACGGCACCGAAATCCTGCTCGCGGCCCGACTCGGTGATCAGGCCGCGCTCCACGAGGCCGGCGACGACGCCGTCCACGTTGACGCCGCGGATCCGCGCGATCTCAGGACGCGAGCACGGGCCGAGGTAGGCCACGATCGAGAGCACCTCCAGCGCAGCCTGCGAGAGCCCCCGCTCGACCGGCCGCTCGAACAGCCGCGCGCACGCGGGGGCGGCGGCGGTCGACGCCCGGAACGCCCACCCGCCCGCGACGTGCTCGATCACGATCCCGCTGCGCCCCTCGCGGAAGCGCTCGCCGAGCAGCTCGAGGGCCTCCTCGACGCGCTCCGGCTCGTCCTCGGTCGCGATGGCCAGGTCGTCGGCCCCGAGCGGCTGCGAGGCCACGACGAGCAGCGCCTCGATCGTGCGGGCGAGCTCTTCGACGGGACTCGACGGAATCAGGCGGAGCGGACGTTCCACTGGAAGCTCCTTTCGCGCTCGGGACGGGAAATCCTGATCGGGGCGAACGGCGCGGCCTGCGCGAGCGCCAGCTCGCCCTGCTTCGACAGCTCGAGCAGCGCGAGGAACGCGACCGCGACCTCGACGCGCGAGAGCCCTGCGACCTCGTGATCGAAGTCGATGCGCGCGCGCCGCCGCAGCAGCGAGCGAAAGCGCTCGACGAACTGCGCCACCGGCGGGAAGCGCAGCGCCATGTGCGCAGTCGAAGGCGACGGCGGCTCGATCGCGAGCAGGCGCAGCACCTCGGCGAGACGCTCGGGCTCCTGCGACGCGAAGCGGGGCTCCGGCCGCGCCGGCGCAAGCGGTGCCGGACCGAGGCGGAAGAAGCGGTCGCGACCCTGCTCGAGCTGCTCGGCGAGCCACGCCGCGCCGTCCTTCGCGCGCCTGTATTCGGCCAGCCGCCGTGCCAGCTCCTCGGCGGCCTCCTCGGGGTCGAGGTCGGCGAGCTCGGCGCCCTCATCCGGGAAGAGCGCGCGCGCCTTCAGCTCGAGCAGCGCCGAGATCAGGACGAGGAACTCGCCGCACATCTCCAGGTCGAGCTCGTCGCGCTCGGCGAGCCGCTCGACGAACGCGAGCACGATCCCGGCGAGGTCGACCTCGCTCAGCGCCAGCTCGTCGCGGAGCACCAGCGAGAGCAGGAGGTCGAACGGCCCCTCGAACGCGTCGAGGTCGAGCTCGAGCTCGCCGACGAGGGTGGCCGTCACAGTGCCGCAGGCTAACCGCGGCCCCGGACGCGACTCTTCGGGACAGCCATCTTCGGCCCTCGCGGCGCCGGCGGACGGCGGCGCCGGCCGACGCCGCGCTCCGGTCCCTCGCCTCCATGCCCGAGCACCTGCCACCAGACGAAGAACGACACCGAGCAGACGAAGAGGACGATCGAGACCCACGCGTTCAGCCGCAGCGGGCCGAACTGGTGCGCGTGGTCGATGCGCAGGAGCTCCTCGAAGAAGCGGCCGAAGGTGTAGTAGGCGACGTACAGCGCGAACAACGCCGGCGGCCAGATCTTGAAGCGCCGGCCGACGTAGATCAGCAGGACGACGCCGATCATGTCCCAGATGAACTCGTAGAGGAACGTCGGGTGGAACGTCGCGCTCGTGAGGTACTGCGTCGAGCGGTGCGCCCCGTCGATCTCGAGCCCCCACGGAAGGTCGGTGGGCTTGCCGTACAGCTCCTGGTTGAACCAGTTACCGATCCGGCCGATGCCCTGTGCGAGCAGCATGCCCGGTGCGACCGCGTCCATCATCAGCGTCCCCGACGCACCCGAACGACGGACGATCCACACGCCGACGAGCGTCCCGAGCAGGATCCCGCCCCATACGCCGAGGCCGCCCTCCCAGATCTCGAACGCGCCCTTCCACTTCGGCGTGGGCACCTCGCTCCACGAGGTGAGAACGTGGTAGGCGCGCGCGCCGACAACGCCCGCGGCGACGCCCCACACGGCCGCGCGCAGCACGAGCTCCGGGTCGCCGCCGACCTTCTTCCAGCGCACCGCGGTAAGCCAGGTGGCGGCCAGGATCGCAACGAGCAACGTCAGCCCGTACATGTGGATCGTCAGCGGGCCGAGGTCGAACGCGCCCCTGCTCGGCGAGGGGATCGATGCGATCAGAGCCGGCACGAGGACACGATTCTGCCCTTCGCTCGCCGCCCCTGCCGCAACAGGGGCGACGAACGGCGCCGGGAGCGCGTCGCTAGAGCAGGATCCGCATCGCGAGCTCGGGCGTGCAGCCGTGCTCGACGAGCTCGATCGCGAGGTGAAGGTCGACGTCGGTCCGGATCGCGAGCACCGCCGCCGTCGGGATGTCGTACCCGGCCCGCTCGAGCGCCTCGGCGCGCCAGCGCTCGACGCGATCGCTCTCGGTCTCGAGTGATGTGGACTTCGGTCGCACTCATGTGGCCCTCCTCGTCCGTGTCCATGTATCCGGTAAAACGCCGACCGAGCCCGCTTGATACCGCATGAACAGAAGGATTAACCGACTTCTAAGCCCGCTGTAAGACTGGCTTGCCGGGACTGCCGCTCGGCGATCCGGGACCGCCGCTCGCCGTTCGTCGACGTACGGTGATGGGAGCGGCCGGGTGTCCGGCTACGCGAGCGCGGACTCGCCGAGGAGCGCGCGCACCTCGGCGTAGAAGTCGGGCGCCGGCTCGACGCGGAACTTGTGCCCGAACTCGTAGACCTTCTTGCCCTCGGACGTCATGCAGTCGAGCAGCACGGGGCTCTCGCCGGGGAAGTCACGGATCACGGCGGCGAGCTCGCCGATCACGCCGGCGCCGATCCTCGTCGCATCGATCCGCAGCCGCACGTCGCGCTTGGCCGCGACCGACTCGAAGGCGTTCACCTCCTGGACGACGAGCTTCGTCTCGCCCTCCTTGTGGTCGACGCGGCCCTTCAGGATCAGGATGCGGTCGGTGACGCACAGCTCGGCCGCCGAGGCGTAGGTCGAGTTGAAGACGACGCAGTCGACGCCGCCTGTGACGTCGTCGAGGCGGAGGAAGACCATCGGCTCGCCGCGCTTCGTCGTCAGCTGCTTGACCTCGCCGACGATCCCGCCGACCGTGACCGACTCGCCGTCGCGCCGGCGCTCGAGCTCGGCGATCGTCGCGTCGGTCTTGGCGCGCAGCTCGGCGCGCAGCGACGAGAGCGGGTGCTCGGAGACGTACAGGCCGAGCGTCTCCTTCTCCATCCGCAGCAGCTCGGGCTTGTCGAACTCGGCTGCGGCGATCGGCGGGTGGTGCTTCTCGCTCGCCGCGTCGACGGCGCCGAAGTCGTTGTCGAAGATCGAGGCCTGGCCGGCGAGGCGGTCGGCCTGCTGCTTCTGGCCGTAGGCGAGCGCCTGCTCGAGCACGAGCAGCATCCCCTGCCGCGAGCCCGGCAGCGCACCGCACTTGACGAGCGACTCCAGCGCGCGCTTGTTCACGACCGACGGGTCGACCCGCTCGGTGAAGTCCCAGAGCGACTCGAACGGACCGCCCTCCTCGCGCGCGCGGATGATCGTTCGGCTGGCGAGCTCGCCGACGCCCTTGACCGCGTTCAGCCCGAAGCGGATCTTGCCGTCGACCACCGCGAAGTCGAGCTGCGACTCGTTCACGTCGGGCGGCAGCACCTCGATCCCGAGCTCGTGGCAGGCGTTGACGTAGAACGGCACGCGGTCCTTCGTGTTCATCACCGAGCTGATCAGCGCGGCCATGTACTCGCACGGATGGTTCGCCCGCAGCCAGGCGGTGCGGTAGGAGATCAGCGCGTAGCAGGCGGCGTGCGACTTGTTGAAGGAGTAGTCCTGCGCCTTCTCCATGTCGTCCCAGAGCCCGCGTGGCGACGGCCGGAGTGACGTCGTTCGCACGCGCAGCCCTCGAGGAACTTGTCCTTGAGCGACGCCATCAGCGCGTGGATCTTCTTGCCGATCGCCTTGCGGAGGTCTTCTGCCTCGAACGAGCGAGAAGCCGGCCGATCTCCTGCGCGATCTGCATCGACTGCTCCTGGTAGATGCAGATCGCGTAGGTACCCCCGGTGATCGGCTTGAGCCGCGGGTCGGGGTAGGTGACCGCCTCCTTGCCGTGCTTGCGGTTCGCGTAGTTCGGGATGTACTGCATCGGGCCCGGGCGGTAGAGGGCGACGAGCGCGACCAGGTCCTCGAACTCGGTCGGCTTGACCTGGCGCAGCGCCTCGCGCATGCCCGACGACTCGAACTGGAAGACGCCGGTCGCCTCGCCGCGCGCGAGCATCTCGTAGGTCTTCTTGTCGTCCATCGGGATCTGCGTGATATCGAGCCCATCGCCGACGAGCTCGACGGCCTTGTCGATCACGTCGAGGTTGCGCAGGCCGAGGAAGTCGATCTTGAGCAGGCCGAGGTCGCCTCGACGTCGTTCATCGGGAACTGCGTCACGACCTCCTGGTCCGCGCCCTTCTGCTGCAGCGGGACGAGGTTCATCAGCGGCTCGGCGCCGATCACGACGCCGGCGGCGTGGATCGAGTCGGCACGCGTCAGCCCCTCGAGCGGCCGGGCGAGGTCGACGATCTCCTTCGCGACCGGGTTCGAGTCGAGCTCCTTGCGCAGCTCGGAGCCGGGCTTCAGACACTCCTCGAGCGTCTGGCCGGGGCCTTCCGGGATCAGCTTCGCGATCTTGTCGACGACGCCGTACGGGATCTCGAGCACGCTGCCCGGCGTCGCGCACGGCGGCGCGCGCGGCCATGGTCGAGAAGGTGATGATCTGCGCGACCCGGTCGCGGCCGTACTTCTCGGTCACGTAGTTGATGACGCGCTCGCGGCCGGCGACGGCGAAGTCGATGTCCATGTCGGGCATCTCCTTGCGGCCGGGATTGAGGAAGCGCTCGAACAGGAGCTCGTAGCGGATCGGGTCGAGGTCGGTGATCTCGAGGCAGTACGCGACGAGGCTGCCGGCGGCCGAGCCGCGGCCCGGGCCGACGCTGACCCGGTGCTGCTTGGCGAAGTGGATGAAGTCCCAGACGATCAGGAAGTAGTCGGTGAAGCCCATCTCCTTGATCGTCTTGAGCTCGAACGGAGTCGCTCGGTCAGCTCCGGCGTGGCGGCGCCATAGCGCTTTTGCAGGCCTTTCTCGCAGAGCTCGACCAGGAAGTCGAAGGCCTCGCGCCCGTCCGGGACGGGGAACTCCGGCAGCAGGATCCGTCCGAGCTCGATCTCGACGTTGCAGCGCTCGGCGACTTCGAGCGTGCGGCGGAGCGCGTCCTCGTGCCCGGGGAAGTCGCCGGCCATCTCGGCCTGGGTCTTGAAGAAGAAGTGGTCGGTGTCGAACTTCCAGTGGTTCGGGTTCTTGAGCGAGTCGCCCGACTGGATGCAGAGCAGCGCCTCGTGGGCGCGCGCATCCTCGGCGCGGAGGTAGTGGACGTCGCCGGTCGCGACGGTCGGCAGCCCCGTCGTGGCCGCGAGCTCGGCGAGCTGCGGCAGGATCCGGCCCTGCACCTCGAGGTGGGCGTTCTGGAGCTCGACGTAGACGCTGTCGCGCCCGAACACCTGCGCGAGCCGGTCGAGCTCGGCTGTGCGCGTCGGCCGGGCGGTTCTCCTCGAGCGCCTTGCAGACGCGGCCGGAGAGGCAGCCGGAGAGCGCGATCACCCCGGCCGAGTGGCGCTCGAGCAGCTCCCAGTCGACGCGCGGCTTGTAGTAGTAGCCCTCCAGGTAGCCGAGGCTCGAGAGCTTGACGAGGTTCGAGTAGCCGACGTTGTCGGCGGCGAGCAGCGTCAGGTGAGCGTAGCCCTTCGCCTGGACGCGGCGGTCGTCGGCGACGTAGACCTCGCAGCCGATCACGGGCTTGACGCCGGTGCCGCGCGCCGACTTGACGAGCTGGACCGCGCCCGCCATCGAGCCGTGGTCGGTGAGCGAGACCGCCGGCATCTCGAGCTCTGCCGCGCGCTTGACGAGGTCGGGGATGCGGCACGCGCCGTCGAGGATCGAGTACTCGGAGTGAACGTGGAGGTGGACGAACGGAGCGCTGTTCGAGGCGGCGGGCGGCATCGAGGTGGTCAGTGTACGACGGACTCCGGAGGGCACGGCCCGGGCCTCGCCCCGGAGGTCGCAACGAGCGCCAACCGGTCCCGGGGACGGGCATGCGGCGTCCTCCGGCCGGCCGCGATGCTCGGCGGCGAGGCCGAGAACCGACGCCGATCCCGACCTGCGAGACGCCAGCCGCCGCTGCCGCGCGACGGCGTTCCGGACACCCGGCCCCGGCCGTGGCCGTTCGACGGGACCGCCGCAGGAGACGGCCGCGCGTCGCCTGGAAGCAGCGCGCCGCGCACCTCGGTTGTCACCGCTGGGCCCCTTCGATCACCTCCTCACCGCTTCTCCTGCGTCGCAATCTCCCTCATCGCATCTCTCTGGCGAGCTCGGCCGCGATCGCGCGAGCGAGCTTCTCCGTCCCACCGCCCGCTCGACGCCGACGGCGCGGCACGTCGACGAGGAACGGCGCGGGGTGGCCGAGCTCGATGCGAAGGCGTTCGATCAGGTCGGATGCGTCGGCGAGTGTCTCGGGGAACGTCTCGCCGGTCTGCTCGCAGAAGGCGGCTGCGAGCGCGTAGATCTGCCGGGTCGTCGGAGGTCCCTGGGATCGCATCACTCGATGAAAGCAGCGAAACGGCGCCGCTTTGCGCCAACTCTGCAACAACTCGTGCACAGGCCCGCCGCCCGGCGTGTGCTCCCCGCCGCACGGCGCGCTACGGGCGCTCGGCGAGCTCGACGAACCGACAGAGGGCGTTCGCGAGCCGCAGCTGCGGAATCGTGCGGCAGTTCACCTCGAGCAGGCGCGGGCTCGCGACGAGGTACGCGAGGCAGCGCGCCCGCGAGACGGCCACGTTGAGCCGGTTCCGCGAGAGCAGGAACTCGAGGCCACGCGGAACGTCGTCGCCGCTCGAGCTCGCCAGCGAGTAGACGACGACGTCGGCCTCCTGGCCCTGGAACTTGTCCACCGTGCCGACGCGCACCGCGTCGGGCAGCGCCTCGCGGAGCAGGTTGACCTGGGCGTTGTACGGCGCGACGACCATCACCTCGCCCGCCACGACACCCAGGTCGAGCGCGGCGCCGACGGTGGCGACCACCGCGGCCGCCTCCGCCTGCGACTCCTGCCGGTTCCCCGCGTGCTCGACCGGGACGAACCGCAGGCCCGTCCCGAGCGGGGTCGTGCGCGCGATCGCCCTCGCGTCGGGGCGCAGACGGCCTTCGTAGAACTCCTCCGAGACGTAGCGGCAGACGTCTGGATGGAGCCGGAACGTGCGCTCGAGGAACAGGCCACGGTCGGGCGGGATCGTCTCGGCCCCGTCGAGGAGCCACGTCAGCACGGACGCCTCGATGCCGGCCGGATGCGTCCCCTGGATCACCTGCGCGAGTTGCTGCGGATCGCCGACGAGGACGACGTTGCGCGCCGCGGTGCCCATCGCCAGCGCGTCCGCGAGCGCAACCTGGCCGGCCTCGTCGACGAACAGGTAGTCGAGCGTCCCGTCGTGCGCGTGCCGCGCGAAGTGCCAGGACGTACCCGCGCTCAACTCGCAGCCGGCGGCGGCGTCCGACTCGGTGACGCTCTCGATGTGGTCGTGCTCGTAGAACGACTCCGGGTTGCCGGCGCTCGCCTTCTTCCGGCCGGCGAACTGGAGGCCCGCGTCGCGGGCCGCGTCCTCGACCGCGTCGAGCAGGTTGTGGATCGCCCTGTGGCTCGTCGAGGCGGCGCCCACCGTGCGGCCGGCCGCGATCAGGTCGGCGATCAGCCGGCCCGACGTCCACGTCTTCCCGGAGCCGGGCGGTCCCTGGATCACGAGGTGGCGGCCGTCGAGCGAGCGGACGAGCGCCTGCATCTCGTCGAGGTCGTTCGTCTGCACGTCGCGGTCGAACGGTGCCCGGCGGAGGATCGACTCGAGCGCCGGATAGGCGCCGTCGCCCGCGAGCAGCGAGCGCCCGAAGCGCTCGAGCGCGTCCTCCTGGGCGCGCGTGTCGTACGGGCGCCCAGGGATCAGGGCCTGCGGCAGCGGGACGTCGGCGAAACTCGGTCCGCGCTTGAGGACGACCAGTCGCGCCTCGCGGTCGAGCGACGTGATCTCGCCCGCCGACCGGCCCGTCGCGGGATCGATCGCCTCCCCGCGGAGCTTGTGCTCCTGCGCCGGGAAGGTGAACGTGTGCGCCTTCGACTGCTTCGTCACCTGCGCGGGCTCGCCGATGGGAACGAGCCCGCCGATCGAGTCGGCGTCCTCGAGCAGCTCCCGCGGCGTCATCTCCAGCCGGTCGAAGAACCACCACCAGACCGGCTTGCGCTCGCGGTCGTGGTAGTCGAGCAGGTGGGCGGCGACCTCCTCGCCCGCGTCCGCGAGCTTGCGCTGGAGCGCTGCGCGGTCGAGCTTGCGCTCGGGCACCGGCTTAGGCTCCTCGGGCTCGAGCGGCGGGATCGGCCCGAACTGCGCCACGACTTCGGCCCTGAGATCCAGCAGCCAGTCGCGAAGCAGCAGCGTCGCGACGCAGTCCTCGCGGTTGTACTCGTCCAGCTGCGTGAGCAACGCGCCGTCACGCGTCTGCATCCAGCGCTCGAAGACGACGATCGACGTGCCGCCGTCCTTCACCTCGGCGGCTCGCTCGAAGGGGAGGAACGCCTCCAGCTCCTTGAGCCCGTACCCCGGTCGCGAGGTGCGGAGCCCGTTGCGCACGACGCGCAGCAGGTCGACGAAGACGCCGCGGCGCAGCAGGTCGTCGAGCTCGTCCTCGCGCGTGCCGTACCGGCCCATTAGCCGCCTCAGTGCAACGATCTCGTACTGCGCGTAGTGGTAGACGTGCAGGTCGGGGTGCACGGCGAGGCGCGCGTGCACGAGGTCGACGAACGTCTCGAACGCGAGCCGCTCGCTCTCGCGGTCGTGGGCGTGCAGCGGCGTGAACGCGCGGCCCGTGTCCAGGATGCCCCACAGGTACTCGAGGCTGCCGTCCGCATCCCAGAACGGGTTGCCCTCGAAGTCGAAGAAGAGGTCGCCGGGTGAGGGCTCGGGAAGCAGCGCGAAGCCGGTGCCCGCCTGCGGCGGCAGCAGGGCGTAGCGGTCGCGTCCGTGCTCACGGGCCCAGAGCTGCAGCGCGGCTTGCTCGCGGAGCTTCGCGTAGGTCTCGGCCGCGACGCCCACGGGCGCCTCGGATGTGGCGCGGCCGAGCCCGGCGAGCGTCGAGATCCCGCCCGCAAGGAGCCTCTCGATCTGCGTTCGCCGCATCCCGGCGACGCGGCTCAGGTGATCGACGGTGTCCCAGTGCTCGTCGCAGACGGGCTTGAAGTCGCAGATCCCGCAGTGGTCGTTCGGCCACGCCACGGTCGCGGGCGGGTCGGCGACGAACCCCTCGAGCCGCGCCCGCACGCGCCGGTAGTACGCGCCGAACTCGTCCGGCCTGAACGACTGCCGCTCGCCCGAGCCGAGGACGACCTGGATCAGCGCCGGCTCTCGTCCCTGTGATGCGCGCGAGCTGCTCGTTGTAGAAGCAGAGCTGGAGGATGTAGGCCGGCTTCGCGTGTCGCGCGAGCTTGGTGTCGACCGCGACGTAGGAGCCGTCGGCCTGCCGCTCGAGGAAATCCGCGATCCCGCGCCAGCGCCCGTCGAAGAAGACGCCCTGGTAGACGACGTCGACACCGTCCCGGAGCGCCTGCTCGGTCGCGGCCGCGGCGGCGCCCCAGTCGCCGTCGAAGTCGATCTCGCACACGTCGAGGCCGAGCGCCCTGAGCGAGTCGAGGTAGGCGCGCTCGTGCTCCTCGCCCTTGCGCCGGACGAGCTCGACCTGGGGATCGTCCCGCGGCGGCGACGGCGTGTCGCGAAGCGCGAGCGCGGTCAGGTGCTCGCACGCCAGGAACCCGGTCAGGTCCGAGGGCGAAAGGAAGATGACGCCGTCACGCCGTTCCATTGGGTGGAGTATCCGCCCCGGCGCGGCCGGCTCTTACGGGCGCACTCGACCAGGCCCGCAGCCGCGCAGTCTTCGTCCGGCCCGACGCCGGTTCGGGACGGGCGAGGCGCAACGCAAGCTCGAACGTGGAGTACGTTCCACGACGTGTCCGCGCCGCACGACTCGCCACTCGCCGCCGAGCTCCGCGAGGATGCGCTCGGCCGCTTCCTGCGCTACGTCCGCATCGACACGCAGTCGGCTCGCGAGTCGACGACCTACCCGAGCACTGCGAAGCAGCTCGACCTTTCGCGGCTGCTCGCCGACGAGCTGCGCGGGCTCGGGCTCGACGACGTCGAGCTGACCGAGCACGGGTACGTGCTTCGCGACGCTGCCGGGCGCCGCCGGGCCGACCGTCGGGCTTCTGCGCTCACGTCGACACGAGCCCCGACGCGCCCGCTGCCGGCGTCGATCCGCAGGTTCATGCGGCCTACGAGGGCGGCGAGCTTCGCGGCCGGGCTCTCGCCGGCGACGAGCGCGCTCCTCGCCGAGCGGATCGGGCACGACATCGTGACCTCGGACGGGACGACCCTGCTCGGGGCCGACGACAAGGCCGGCGTCGCCGAGATCATGGCCGCCGTCGCCTGGCTCGTCGCGCATCCCGAGGTTCCGCGCGCCCGCGCCCGGATCGGGTTCACCGTCGACGAGGAGGTCGGCCACGGCACCGACCACTTCGACCTCGCCCGGTTCGGCGCCGACTTCGCCTACACGCTCGACGGGGCCGAGGTCGGCGAGATCGAGAACGAGACCTGGTCGGCGATCGAGCTGAAGGTGACCTTCCACGGCGTCGGCGTCCACCCCGGCACGGCGAAGGGGAAGCTCGTCAACCCGCTCAAGGCGGCCGCGCGCTTCGTGGCGAGCCTGCCGCCCGACTCGCTCTCACCCGAGACGACCGAGGGGCGCGAGGGCTTCGTCCACCCGCACGACATCGAGGGCGGCGCCGAGGCGGTGACGGTCACGCTGATCCTCCGCGACTTCGACTGGGACACGCTGGAGGGCCACGAGGCGCTCGTCCGCCGACTCGCCGAGGAGGCGATCGCCGGCGAGCCGCGCGCGAGCGTGACGTTCGAGCGCTGGGAGCAGTACCGGAACATGCGCGAGACGCTCGACGCGCTATCCGCACGTCGTCGAAGCGGCGCTCGAGGCGACCCGGCGAGCCGGGCTCGAGCCGCGCCTCGCCTCGATCCGCGGTGGCACGGACGGGTCACGGCTGACGGAGATGGGCCTACCGACGCCGAACGTCTTCACGGGCGGGAACGAGTTCCACTCGGTGCGCGAGTGGATCAGCGTTCAGGACATGGCCGTCTCGGCCGCGACGGTCGTCGAGCTGTTGAAGCTCTGGGCCGAGCCGGGCTGGCAGCGCCGCGCCGGCTCCTGAGCCCGCCCGGGACGCGCCGGTCGAGCCCCCGGAGGAGCTTCGACCCGCGCGCATCCGCAGGACGGGAGTTACATCTCGAGCGTTTCGTACACCTCGACGCCGCCGCCGTCGCCCTCGAGGATCGGGCAGCTCTTCGCCTTGTCCAGCGCGTCGTTGAGGCTGTCCGCGCTCAGGATCGAGTAGCCGGTGAGGCCCGACGTGGAGCCGCCGTTGACCGCCGCCGACGGGCCGAACGGGTTGCCCATGTCCACGACCGAGTCGCCGAGGCTTCCGAACCAGGCCGTCCACGCGTCCATGACGCGCTTCTGCTCCTCCTCGGTCTGCGGAATGCCGCCGCCCTTGTAGACCAGCACGAACTTCCCCATGTCCTCTCCCTTCGTCTCCGGTTACGTGAATCGTCGGATACTGCTCTTACGGGCCGGCACTGAGCCACGGATCGGCTCCGGGATCGCCTCCCGCGGCTGCGATCGTGAGGCGCTCGAGGTAGTGGTCCCACCCGCGTGCGTGCGACTCGGCCGCCTCGGGATTCGGCAGGTCGCGGTGGACGAACCTCACCGTCGTGCCGCCGTCCTCGGCGACGAGGTCGATCTCGATCGTCGACGACCCCGGCGGGACCGGGTTCGGGCCGTCGTCGTCGGGCTCCCAGCCCCACGTGTAGACGAGCCGGCGCGGGCGGTCGAGCTCCACGAACTCGCCACTTGCGACGTGTCCGGGAAGGACCTCGATCCGGTAGCCGCCACCGGGCCTCGAATCGTACTCCGTCGCCAGCTGACCCTTCCAGCGGATCACCTTCTCGGGGTCGACGAGGAACTCCCAGACCGTCTCGGGCGGCGCGGCGATCCTGAGCACACGCTCGACGAGGATCTCAGTCGTAGTCTCCATCGTTCTTCCTCTCCTCTCGTTCCACCTCACGTTTGAGCGCTTCGAGCCGCGCGTCCCAGAACTCCTCGAGGAACGCTCGCAGGTCGGCGAGGCCCTCGGGGCGCGCGCGGTAGAGGCGCCTGGTGCCGTTGCGTCGTTCGTCCACGAGCCCGGCCTCCTTCAGCAGCGTCAGATCCTGGGAGACCGCGGGGCGTGTCACGTCGAAATGTGAGGCGATCTCGCCGGCCGAGAGCTCTCCGTCCCGGACGAGCCGCAGGATCTGGCGGCGGCGCGGCGCGGCGATCGCCTTGAGTGCGGTCTCCATTTGCCGTATGTAAGCATCTTCTTACGTTAGAAGCAACTTAAAGATCTGCGAGACCAGACCGATCGCACGACTAGGCTCTCGCGGCCAAGCCCCGCGGACCGAGGAGCGATCGTCATGCCCAGGACCCCACTGCTCTCACACCTCGTCGAGCTTGCCGCCGCGTCACGACGAGCGGAGGAGGTCGGGACCGACGTCGCCGAGGTCGTCGGCCGCCACGCCGAGGCGCTCGCGAGCGACGCAGGCCTCACCCGCCAGGCGCTGCTCAAGAAGGCCGTGGTCGCCGGTGCGGCAGCGACGGTGCTCGGCCGTCTGGTGCTCGACCCGGAGTCGGCGTTCGGCGGCCGTCACCGCGCCCAGCCGCGGGTCGCGGTCGTCGGCGCCGGGATCTCGGGACTCACAGCGGCGATGACACTCAAGGACGCGGGCTTCAGTGACGTGACCGTCTACGAGTCGAACGATCGCGTCGGGGGTCGCACGTACACGCGGAACGGAGGCGGCTTCTGGGCGCACGGGCAGTGGAGCGACTGGGGCGGCGAGCTGATCGACTCGGACCACGAGCTCGTGTTGGCGCTCTGCAAGCGGTTCGGCTTCGACGTGATCGACGTCGAGAAGCTCACGGCGAAGGGCGCGGCGGACACGCTCTGGTTCGACGGTGGCTACTACCCGTGGGACGTGATGGTCGACGACTGGAAGCGTGGCAAGGTCGATGCCGCGATCAGGCGCGACATGCGCGCCCTGCCTCCGTACCCGTGGGCCTTCGACGACCGGCGCTGGACGGCGGCCGGCCTCGAGATCGACGCGATGACGCTCCACGACTGGATCGAGACGCGGATTCCCGGCGGCCACTCCTCGCGGCTCGGCCGGTTCATCGACGTCGCCTACAACATCGAGTTCGGCGAGGAGACGCAGCGCCAGGGGGCGGTCGACCTGCTCGGACTGCTCGGCTTCCCAACGAAGGGTGCCTGGTGGGTGTACGGCGCCTCGGACGAGCGCTGGCGCATCGACGGAGGCACCCAGCAGATCGCGCTCGCCCAGGCCGACGACCTCGGCGCATCGAACATCCGCTTCGGCTGGCAGCTGACCGGGCTCGAACGGAACGCCGACGGCACGGTGTCCGCTTCGTTCGACGTGGGCCGCCACCTGCACGTCGTCGAGGCCGACGAGATCGTGCTCGCGCTCCCGCTCGGCGTGATGAAGCAGATCAGGGCGGCCGGCGGGTTCGCGGGCGCCTTCGGCGGCGACGCGCGCAAGCTCGGCCTGATCGACGCGCTCGGCTTCGGCGCCAACAACAAGCTGCACCTCGAGATCGCCGACCGCTTCTGGACCGGCAGTGGGCCATGGGGCAAGGGAAACGGCGAGTCGTTCGCCGACACCGGCTACCAGCTCGCCTGGCACGGGACAGCCGGGCAGCCGGGCGAGACCGGGCTGATCGTCGACTACACCGGCGGCGACGTCTCGCGGCAGCTCAACCCGTCGAAACCCTGGAGCGACACGAGCGACCCGAGCCCGCCCGCACGCACCTACGTCACGAGCGCAGCGCAGGCGTTCCTCGCCCAGATCGAGCCGGTCTTCCCCGGCATGACCGCCCGCTGGACCGGGAAGGCGACCCTCGCCGCGTGGCACGTGAACCCGTACTCCTACGGCGCGTACTCCTACTGGACGCCGGGATACCTGCACGACTACTCGACCTACGAGGCGACGCCGATCGGCCCGATCCACTTCGCGGGCGAGCACACCTCGCAGGACTTCCAGGGCTACATCGAGGGCGCCGCGACCGAGGGCCAGCGCGCCGCGGGCGAGATCGTGGCCGCCTACAAGAAGAAGTAGCGGGCCGGGCGCTGCCGCTCAGCTCATCGGCACCTGCCGGAGCAGGCTCGGCTCGATCCGGTCGAGGATCTCGTCGAGGCTCTCTCCGGTGGCGGTGATCCCGTGGTTGCGCAGGCCGATCACGGCGTGCGATGGGTCGGGCTCTGCGGCGAGCACCGCGGAGACCGCCTCGGCGAGCTCCGCCGTCCCGCACGGGTAGTTGATGTCGGTCGCGGCGATGCCCTCCATCCACGCGTGCACGTGGAGGATCGCATTCACGTCCGGGTGGCGCTTGTAGATGATCCAGTGCTCGATCGCGTCGACCGACACGCGCCGCGGCTCGATATTCGGCGGCACCGAGAGGATCATGCGGGCGTTCTCCGAGTCGTAGCCCGAGACGAGCAGGATGTCGCGCCCGGCCTCGTCGAGCTGCGACTTGTCGACGCCGCTCGCGCTCATCCAGAAGCGCTCGCCGTCCTTGCGCGCCGAGAGGTTGCCGTACGAGAGGCCGCCGATCCCGTACAGGCGCGAGACGTGGCGGAGGTCGCGCTCGTCGAGCAGCTCCTCGATCGGGAACGGCGCCGGCAGCAGGCCGAGCAGGTCGAGCCGCCGGCCGGCCGCGCCGATTCCCTCGGTGAGCTCGTCGCCCGACCACAGCTCCGGCTCGAGGTCGGTACGGAACTCGTTCTCGATCACGAGCCGCGAGCGAGCGAGCGGCAGCAGCCGCTCGGCGACCGCATCGGCGAGGCTGAGCCCGTCGCCGTTCTCCTCGACGTTGTAGTGCCCGCGCTCCATCGTGGTGAAGGAGACGCCGTGCGACGGCACGTAGCAGAGCACCACGTTCGCGAGCGCGCGGAC
This sequence comes from uncultured Actinomycetota bacterium, assembly GCA_963797465.1. GTDB lineage: Bacteria > Actinomycetota > Thermoleophilia > Gaiellales > Gaiellaceae > PALSA-600. Next base: position 1,317,971 of record CAWCPD010000001.1, read on the forward strand.
GAGCAACGGATACGACTGGCGGAGGCCGTCTTGCGGCGCCTCGTCCTGCGCGTAGAGCGCTGCCACGAAGGTGCCGCGCGACTTGCGCCGGAAGGGCTTCGGCTGCTCGGCGTCGATCAGGTTGAGCACGAGACCCGCCTCGGCCGGGTCGTCGGTGAGGACGAAGCCCGCCGCTTCGAGGGCGACTCCGAGCTGCCGTGCGAACGCCGCGAGCGGGCCGTCGGCTGCGCCCGCGAGGGCGTACGCGCCGATCTCGGTCCGCAGCGTCCGGGCACCGGCGCCGGTCGCTCCGGGGGCGCTACTCAAACTCGCCGTTCTCCTTGGGGCGACGCGCCCTCATCCAGACGCCGACTCCGACGGCGGTCGCCGCGACGAGACCGACGAGAGGCCGTTTCGACCGCTTCTTCGTTTCGGCGGGCTCGTCGGCCCGCCCGAACCTCGGCAGCCGCCTGGTCTCGCCCTCGGCCTCGGCCGCCCGTGCCCTGGAGTTCCGCCTCAGCACCTGCTTGAGCACGGTCCAGGTCGCCCAGCCGAGCAGTGCGTTGCGACGATTCATCACGCTCATCCCGCGAGCGTACAAGAGAGCCCACCCCACGCGGCGAAGGCGTGCTCATGATCGGAGGCCATCGGCGGGGCGGGATACGGGCTCATGCCTTCGCAGGGGCGCGTGGCTTGCGGTTCGGCATGTGGATCGCGCGACCGAGGGCGAGCAGGCCCGCTTCCTTGATCCCCTCTGCGAGCGTCGGATGCGGCGCCATGCCGTCGGCCAGCGTCTCGACGGTCGACTCGGCGTCGATCGCGATCACGCCGACCTCGATCAGATCGGTCACGTGCGGGCCGACCATCACCAGCCCGAGCAGCTCGCCGTAGTGCGTCTCGTGGATCGACTTGACCCAGCCGACAGTCGCGTCCTGCATCACCGCGCGCGCGTTCGCGACCCAAGGGAAGCGGCCGACCGCGACGTCGTCGCCGTACTGCGCGCGGGCCTCGGCCTCGGTCAAGCCGACCGCGGCGATCTCGGGGTCGGTGTAGATCGGGCGCGGGACTCCCCGGTTGTCGACCACGGCGTCGTGGCCGGTCGCGTTCTCCGCGGCGACCTCGCCCTCGCGGAACGCCGTATGCGCGAGCTGCCAGTAGCCGGCGCAGTCGCCGACGGCGTAGACGTGCGGGACGTTGGTGCGCCGGTGCTCGTCGCTCCCGATCCCGGTGCGGGCGTCGTACGCGACGCCGGTCACGTCCAGGCCGAAGCCCTCGACGCGCGGTGCGCGGCCGACCGCGACCAGCATCAGGTCGGCCTCCACCGTCTCGCCCGCGCCGAAGTGGACGGTGAGCGTTGCGCCGTTCTGCTCCACCTTCGAGCACTGCTTGCCGAGCTGGAGCGCGATCCCGCGCTTGCCGAACTGCTTGGCGAGCTCGGCGGCAGCGTCGTCGTCCTCGGCCGGAATCAGCCGGTCGAGCATCTCGACGACCGTGACCTCGGTGCCGAACGTGTCGAAGATCGAGGCGAACTCGCAGCCGATGATCCCGCCGCCGAGCACGACCAGCCGCTTCGGCACCTCGGTCTGCGCCAGCAAGCCGGTCGAGTCGACGCAGAGCTCGGCGTCGATGCCCTCGATCGGCGGGCGGATCGGGTACGACCCGGTGGCGACGATCACGGAGCGGAAGGTGACATCCTCGCCGGCCTCGCCGTCCGGGCCGGCGACTGCGATCGTGTTCGCGTCTCGGAAGGTGCCGGTGCCGCGAACCCACTCGACGCCGGCCGACTTGAAGAGCGAGGCGACGCCGCCGGTCATCTGCTTCACGACCGCGTCCTTCCACTCGTTCGCCCGGCCGAAGTCGAGCTGCGGCTCGGACACCGAGACGCCGAGCTTGCCGAACGAGTCGCGCGCCTGGTGCAGGAAGTGCGCGGTCTGCACCCAGGCCTTCGTCGGAACGCACCCGACGCGCAGGCAGGTGCCGCCGAGCTCCGGCTCCTTCTCGATACAGACCACCTTCGCCCCGAGCTGCGCCGCGCGGATCGCGGCCGAATACCCGCCGGGGCCACCGCCGAGGACGGCGACGTCACAGTCCATGTCTCTCCTTCGATTCGGTCACTGCTCCGCGATGCTAACGACGCCGGGTCGCCCGGCCGCCGCGGTGCGCGTCGCGGCCAGGAACGCGCGCACTTCCGTGTCGCTGCGCAGCGTCACCGCACGGCCGCCGCGCCGCTCGAACTCGACAAGCTGTGCGAGCACGTCCGGCCGCACCCGCCGCGGGAACGACCAGACCCAGCGCCAGAACTCGAGACTCACCTGCTCCGCGCAGCCGGGCCCCATGTCGTCGCGCGTACTACCGAGGTGGCGGAGCGAGCGCCAGACCACACGCCTCAGGCAGACGAGGCGCGGCACGTCGAGGAAGACCGCGGTGTCCGCCACCTCGAGCCGGAGCGCGAGCGTGCCCCCGTAGTTGCCGTCGATCACCCACTGCTCCGCCGCGATCGCCTCGCGCACGACCGTCTCCCACTCGTCGATGGGTGTCGGCGTCCAGCCCGGCCGCCAGTAGAGCCGGTCCAGGTGGACGAGCGGCAGCCCGGTGACGACGGCGAGCTCGCGTGCGAAGGTCGACTTCCCCGCACCGCCCGAGCCGATCACGAGAACTCTGCGCACGCGCCGCGAGCTTAGCCCGCCCCCTCGATCCGGCCCATCGAGGGCCGGAGCATCCGGCGCAAGCGGATCGGCGCCGCCCCTACGGGTCACGGTAGCCGCGAGCGCGCCGCCCGCGTGTGCCGACTCTGTGCCGATCCATCCACAGGTCGAATAGCCTTGACGGTCGTGAAGCTCGAGGGCATCCACCACGTCACGTGCATCACCGGCGACGCGCCGCGGAACGTCGAGTTCTACGCCGGCACGCTCGGACTGCGGCTCGTGAAGAAGACCGTCAACCAGGACGACCCGACCGTCTACCACCTCTTCTACGCCGACGAGCACGGGAGCGCCGGAGCCGACATCACCTTCTTCGAGTACCCGGGCGCTGCGCGCGGCCGCGCCGGCGACGGGATGGTGCACCGCATCGTCTTCCGGGTCGCGCTCGGAGGAGGCGCTCGACTTCTGGGCCGAGCGCGCGGGCGGCGAGCGGCGGTTCGGCTCGGTGCTGCTGCACGACCCCGAGGGGCTCGCGCTCGAGCTCATGGTCGACGACTCCGGCGACCCGCCGCTCGTCGCGAAGCACCCCGAGATCCCCGAGGAGCACGCCCTGCGCGGCTTCGCCGGCGTCCGGGCCTACGCGTCCGAGCTCGGTCGCAGCGCGTACCTCCTCTTCCAGCTCGGGTTCAAGCCCGGCTGGGATCTCCGCGGCGACGAGCGGCGTGCCTTCTACGTCTACGACGACCCGCCGGCCGAGCGCGGGCTCCCGGGCGGCGGCACGGTGCACCACGTCGCGTGGGCCTCGCGGCCCGAGGAGCACGAGGCCTGGCGCGAGAAGGTGACCGCCGCCGGCGGCCAGCCGACGCCCGTGATCGACCGCTTCTACTTCCGCTCGATCTACTTCCGCGAGCCGAGCGGCGTGCTGTTCGAGATCGCGACGCTCGGCGGCGACGGCTTCGCGGCCGACGAGCCGCTCGAGTCGCTCGGCGAGCGGCTCTCGCTGCCGCCGAAGTTCGAGCCGCTGCGCGAGCAGCTCGAGCGCCGCCTGACACCGCTCCCCGACCCGCGCGCATGCAGCGTCGCCCGAGCGTCCCGCCGCGGGCGAGGCCGAGGGCGCGCTCGTGCTCTTCCACGGCCGCGGCGCCGACGAGTACGACCTGCTGCCGCTGCTCGACGCACTCGACCCGGAGCGCCGGCTCGACGGCTTCTGCCCGCGCGCGCCGCTGGCGCTGCCGCCGGGCGGAGCGCACTGGTACGTCGTGCAGCGGGTCGGCTACCCGGACCCGGAGACGTTCGCGCAGGGCTACGCGACGGCGACGGACTTCGTGGACTCGCTCCCGCACGAGCGGATCGTGCTCGGCGGCTTCTCGCAGGGCGGCGTGATGGCGTTCGCGGCCGGCCTCGGCCGCGGCCGCCCGCGACCCGCGGCGATCATCGCCCTCTCGACGTTCATCCCGGAGGTCGAGGGCTGGGAGCTCGACACCGAGGCGCCGTTCCCGCCGGTCGCCGTCGCGCACGGCACGTACGACCAGGTGATCCCGGTGGAGTTCGGGCACCGCGCCCGCGCGCGTCTCGAGGAAGCGGGAGCCGAGGTGCTCTACCGCGAGTCGCCGCTCGCCCACCAGATCGACCCGCAGGTGATCGCGGAGCTGCAGCCGTGGCTACGCGGGGCGGTCTCGGACTAGGCTCAAGCGGGAGGACGGTTGCGTATGCCAGCGTCACGAATGTTCCCCGAGGTCGCAACAGGCTCTAGGAAGGCCCGGGCGGGGCCGGCACGGCTACACCGGGCGAGGCCGATTACGGCACCGCGGCTCGGCTCAGTGGCGTCGCCAGACGCCGCGGCCGGCGTCCCACACGTAGTAGCCGGGCGCGTCGAGCTTGCCCTCGACGAGTTCGCGTAACCCCTCGTCGGGGACCTCGTCGGTGAGGATGACCTTCCGCTCGCCGTCCTCGAGGCAGATGCTCCCCGGGCGGCCGCGTCGGGCCTCGTAGACGCGCCGGATCAGGGTCTGGAGCGCCCTATATGCGTCGTCGGCGGCATTGTTCGCGAACCTCAAGAGGAACACCGTCAGCGAGACTTTGACCACCATCGTCCACGGAAGGAGCTCCGTGATGGCCGATCGTCGGACGATGCTGGCAGTGACGATGGCCGGGACGCCGGCTTCGTCGTACGCGCGCGAGACGGCGGCGATCTCCTGCTCGTCAGCTCCGACGTCCAGGTGCACTTCGAGAAGGTCGCGCGGGTCGCGGCCGTCGAACCGGTCGTGCGCCCAGTCAGAGACGACGTCGAGGCCGCCCTCAATCGGCATCGGGTTCCGGCTCGACTCGATCGTCACGCCAGGGAAGTCCGGGTGATCCTCCCGGTGGGGCCACCAGGTCACGGCGAAGACACCCGGTCCTGTCTCAGCCACCCACAGGTCGCCGTCCCGCAACACGCTGTGCATGATTGGCGTCCCGGCCATTGGTTCAGGTAACACCGGCCGCTCACGGCTCGCGCTCATTCCGCTGACGATACGCCGCCCAGCGGCTTTACGAACCAGGGCGTGCAGTCCCTGATCGAGCTGCACCGCGCTCTTGTATGCGAGTGCTCCCGTGTGTTCCCCTGAGCGGCGACAGCAGTCCGAGCCGGCATCAGCGCGCGTATCTCGTCTGATCGCGACGGCGACGGGCTGGGCGCGGCGTGACCACCCCCTTTCGGGGGTGGTGTGGTGCTGGTTTCGACCGATACCTCGATCGAGGCATCCCGCCCTGATGTTGGTGCGTCCCCTGTCGTTCGGAGGTTCCTGATGCGTCTACTGGTTCGTCGTCTGACCTATGCCAACCTCGCAGCAACGCTGGCGCTGTTCTTCGCGCTCGGCGGAACGGCCGTGGCAGGAGCAAAGCTGCTCGTCACGGGAGCGAACGTCAAGAACCACTCCCTTACCGGCCTCGATATCAAGGCCGGCTCACTCGGGTTCAAGACACTCAGTCCCGCCGCCCGCACAAGGCTGACAGGAACCGTGGGTCCGGCAGGCCCTCAAGGCCAGCAAGGCACCCAAGGGCCGCAGGGTCCGGCGGGTCCGCAGGGTCCGGGAGGTTCGCAGGGTCCGGCGGGTCCCGCAGGGAGCCACCGGCCCGCAAGGATCCCCCGGTGCAGGCGTCACCACCGCCACGACCAGCGGAGCTGATGTCAGCGACTATCCGGACTTCACACCCCTTGCCAGCTACCCGCTCCCGGTCAGCGGCGACTATGTGATCTTCACGAATCTGACGGTGCACAACACCGGGGCAAGCGACGAGTACCTCAACTGCGCCTTCCGGTTCAACGGCAACCTGATCGGCGCCGCGGGCGTCGAGACCACCTCAGGCGCGACAGTGGCCGGCAGCTCCGTCGGCGCGTTCACCGCACCCAGCGCCGGAACCGTCGAGTTCCTCTGCGCTGGCAACGGAAACACCACCTACGACATCTCCAACATCACGATGCGGATCCACAATCTCGGCTGACACGATGTGGTGAACGAGATCGTTGCTCGGTCGTAGGAGCCGCGGCGCGCCAGTCGAGTCGGACCAGCCGGGACGCACCCTCGTCCATTCGAGAGCAGTTTCCGCTCTCGAATGGACGAGGGCCAAGTCGACACGAACCACCCGATCGAGCCCAGTCAGCCCCTCTCGGCGCAACGCGAACGTCCCTAAGGTTGGCCGCGAGGGCGAAAGCCGGAGCACAGCAGATCGGCGCGCTGGATGACACCGCCGGCGAGCGTGCAGTAGAGGTGCTGCTCGACGACGTAGGGCTTGCCGTCTTCGACGCCGTCGAACCTGTACGCGACGTGGAGTCGGTCGCCGACCTCCTCCGTCTCGAACTCGACGAGCTGGAGCTCTGTCGAGTCCGCGAACCAACCGATGACCAGCGCCGCGGCCGCCTCGGCCCCGGTGCGTTCGCGTAGACCGGGCGGAAGGAGCGCCCGAAGCTCGACACCGGACGTGAAGCACGCCGCGATCGCCGACCCGTCCCGGGCGGCGACTGCCTGGACGAACCTCGTCCCGATCGGAACTGACATGCGTCGAGTCTAGGCTCCACCTGGTTCGCGGGATCGTCGCTGCGCGACAATGACCTCACATGTCGTCCGGGAGCTCGATCGACCTGTACTGGCTCCCGCTCGGTGCGGGTGGTCACTCGGTGCGGCTGAACGGACGCGTCTACGAGGCGGTCGCTGCGCGCCTCGCGCGCCGTCCGGCGTGCGACCTCTACCACTCGGCGCTCGAGGTGCTCGTGCCCGAGGGGCGGTTCGTGGTCGAGCAGGCCCCGATCCGTGATACCCGTGGTACGAAGCGCGGCGTCGTCGCCGAGGGGGCGGTCGGACACCGGTGGGCCGGGCGGTTCCGGCTCTTTCGCTACGAGGTGCGCCGCTGGCGCGACGGCGTCATCCCGGACACTGCCGAAGCGGTCGAGAGCCCGAGGCGGCTGAGCGAGGATCCGTATCGCGCGCACAGGCTGCTCGACCTCGTGCCCTCCGTTCCGACGCCCGTCTGGGGCCGTGACGAGCTGGGTGCCGGCGAGATGTGGAACTCCAACTCGATCGTCTCGTGGCTGCTCGCCCGGAGCGGCCTGGCCGTGGAGTCGATCCGGCCGCCGGCCGGCGGACGCGCTCCCGGTTGGAACGCCGGCCTCGAGGCCGCCCGCCGGGAGGAAACGCCGCCGCCGATGTGATCCAACGACGACGGGCGACGCGCTGGCTACTGGGAGCTCGCTTCCCAGCTCTCGCCGCCGTCGCTCGAGCTCCAGGCAACCGGGCGGACCGGGTCGGCGGCGAAGTCCGTGCCCGTGACGGTGACCGCAGGCCAGTCGGCCTCGATCCCGGCGACAAGGATGTCGCCCTCGACCGCCGGTAGCTCGACAGTGGTCACCTCCTCCTTGCGAGCGATGAGGACGCGCGGCGCTCTATCCCAGCCCTTGCCGAACACGCGGTTCGAGACGAGCGCGGCGACGCCGCCCGGGATCGGGACGGCCGCGACGATCGTGCCGTCGGCGACCTTCGTCGCCAGCTTGGAGGCTCGCGGCGGGAAGCCGCGGACGAGGTAGAGCGAGCCTGCCTCCCACCAGTAGACACCCTCGGCGCTGCCCGTGAACGCGTCGCCGATCACCTTCGTCTCGTGCCACGTCCGGCCGTCGTCGGTCGTCCACAGCTTCCGCGTCACGCACATGCACTTGCGCGGGGCGACCGGCACGTCGATCACGCCCGCCGTGCGGGAGAGGCGCAGCACGGCTGTCGCGGGCGCGGCGTACACCTCACGCCACGACCGCCCGCCATCGTCGGTCGCGAAGACGCCGGCGGGGCGGCTCTCGAAGCCGTACTGCGAGCCGACCCAGCTCGCCAGGCCCGGCGGGGCGCGCGCGGCGACCTTGCTCGACGCCGACAGGGTCGAGCGCCCGAAAGCGAATGCCTGGATCAGCCCCGTGAACGTGCCGAGCACGATCCGGTTGTAGGCGACCGTCGGCGCGACGAGCGCCGTGCCGCCGAGTCGCTGCCGGAAGACGCGCTTGCCGGTGCGCGCGTCGTAGCCTTCGAGCGTCGTGCGGCCGTTCACCGCGAAGAAGACGCGGTTCCCGGCGACGGTCGGCGAGCCGTTTTCGGTGTGCGTACCGAGCGCCCGCCGCCAGGCGACCCGCGGCGTGCAGTCCCTCGCGATCGTGATCCGCACGAGCTGCGTCCCCGTGACCGCGTACAGCGACGAGTGCGTGCCCGACCACGCGAGCTGGGTCAGGAACGGGTCGCCCTCGTCGAAGGGCTCCAGGCTCACCTTCCAGATCGGCCCGGCGGCGACCGCGTTCGCCTTCCACGCGTACACGTCGTCGTCCTTGTCGGCGCCGACCACGAGCTCGCCGCAGCGGCGCCGCTCGAGAACGACCGGCGAGCCGGCGAAGTCGAGGTCGAGCGGCGCCTCGAGGTCGGCCGGGTGGCTCGCCGCCTGCACGGTGAGGCTCGGCGAGAGCCGAACGAGGTGCTCGCCGTAGCCGGCCGACTCCGTGAAGGAGTCGCCGACGTTCGACCCGCCCGCGAACGCGTTGGCGGTGACCGCGTAGAGAGCACGGTCCGACTTGCTGAACGCCGTCCCGCCCCAGCCCCACACGCCGCCGCCGCCGCCGAGCGACGCCGGCACGCTGACCCACTGCGTCACGTGCCGGCTGCCGAGGTCGACGCGGTAGATCCCGCCCACCATCGGGCTGTCGCAGTACGAGGCGGTCGGGACGTACACGGCACCGCCGGCAAGGGAGAGCGCACCCCAGACGAGCTGCTCGTCGTGGTCGGCGAAGACGCGCACCGGCCACCCCCGCCGCTCGACGCCGGTGGCGAGCGCAAGGGCGTGCAGCCGGCCGAACGCGTCCGCGACGTAGAACGTTCTCGACGCGAGGTCGATCACGCCGGTGCCGGTCACGCCGTAGCCGTCGAGCTGCGGGCAGGCGTGGGCGAGCTGGCCGAGCTCGACCTTCCAGCGGACATAGCCGTCCGGCGTGAACGCTGCGACCTCGCCGGCCGAGGAGGCGGCGAAGAAGTCGCCTGCCGCGGCAAGCACCTGGCCCGTGATCCGCCCACGCAACGGCAGCACGAAGCCGCGAGCGATCCGGATCGGGGTCACTCCGGTGGCGCTCGTGCGCTCCGGCCCGTTGCCGTAGCTGCTCCACGCCGGCGCGCCCGGCGCGCCTCCGCCGGAGCCGGTCAGCGCGAGCGCTGCGACGATCGCCGCACAGGTGATCCTTCCGACCCGTCCCCTCCCTTCGCGCACCGCGGGATCATGAACGAGAAACCTGAGTATTTCTTGAGGACTAGTTCGAGCCGAACGAACGACACATCGTGACCGCGTACTCCGTCTCGCCGACCGTCTCGAAGCCCTCCTGCACGAAGATGGTCGCGTCGGGATGGTTCCGCTCCACCGAGGCCGAGAGCGCCGGATGGCCGTCGGCCTCCGCGCGCGCGATCAGCTTGTGCAGCAACGCGTGGCCGATGCCCTCACCGCGCCGGCCGGGCACGACGGCGATCGTGAGCTCCGGCGTCTGCTCGTCGACGAATCCGTACCCCGGCGCCGCGGCGCGGAAGAGGCGGTACCAGCCGGCGCCGAGCCGGTGACCCTCGTCGATCGCGATCAGGACGGCGTCGCCCTTGCGGCCCCAGCCGTCGACGTAGCCGGAGGTGGGAATGTCGGTCTCGAGCTTCGTCACGTGCCAGTTGTACGCGTGCGAGATCATCGAGCGCATGAACGGCACGTCGAGGTGCCCGCCGTTCCGGATCACCACTGTCACCGGCGGTCGGCGGCCCCCTCCGGCGGCGCCCCGCGTCTCACAACGCGAGCGCCGGGTCCTCGAGGAGCGCCTTCACCGTCTGCAGGAACTCCGCGGCGGGCGCGCCGTCGACAGCGCGGTGGTCGACCGTGAGCGTGACGGTCATGATCGGCCGGACGGCCACCTCGCCGTCGCGGACGACCACACGTTCCTCGGTCGCGCCGACAGCGAGAATCGCGGCCTGCGGCGGGTTGAGGACGGCGACGAACTGCTCCACGGCGAACATGCCGAGGTTCGAGACGGTGAACGTCCCGGCGTCGAGGTCGTCACGCTGGAGCTTGCCGCTGCGGGCGCGGGCGACGAGGTCGGTGCGGGCCCGAGCGAGCTCGGCCAGCGAGAGGCGCTCCGCCGAGCGGATCACGGGCACAACGAGCCCCTGCGGCGCGGCGACGGCGATGCCGACGTTCGCGCTCGGGAAGCGCAGCAGCGCCTCCTCCGTGAACTGCACGTTGACGTCGGGATGCCGCGCGAGCGCCTGCGCGCACACCTTGACGAGCACGTCGGTGACGGTGACGCGGACATCGGGGTCGAGCTCGCGGACACGCTGCACGAGCGCATTCGCGCGCGTCATCTCGACCGAGGTCGTGAGCTCGAAGATGGGCACGGTCCACGCCGCGGTCAGGCGGCGCGCGATCGTCTTGCGGGTGTTCGTGAGCGGGACCGACTCGACCTCGCCCGTTGCAACCGGGGCCGGCGCCGGCAGCGCTGGCGCCGTGCCCGCGTCCGGGGCGGCCTCGACGTCCTCGGCAACGATCCGGCCTTCGGGGCCCGTGCCCCGCACCGTCGAGAGGTCGATCCCGCGCTCGCGCGCCATGCGCCGCGCGAGCGGCGAGGCCTTGATCCGGCCGCCGTTCGTCAGAGCCGACGCGGCCGGAGGCGCGGGGGCCGCAGCGGGCGCCGGAGCCTCGGAGGCGGCCGCAGGCGTGGGCGGCGGCTCCTCGGCGGCGAGCGACACCGACTCGCCCGCCTCGCCGATCACGGCGACGGTCCGGCCGACCGGCACCTCGCCGGAGGGGACGGAGATCTTGAGCAGCACACCCGAGGCCTCGGCCTCGACCTCCTGGGTCACCTTGTCGGTATCGAGCTCGTAGAGCGGCTCGCCCTTCTGGACGGGATCGCCCTCGCCCTTCAGCCAGCGGACGATCGTGCCGGCCTCCATGCCCTGGCCCAGCCGCGGCAGCTTGACCTCACTGGCCATGCGCGCGCTCCCGATCGTGGAGCAGCCGCCCGGCGGACGCGCCGGCGAGGGCGAAGGCGACGGCGGCGAGCGGGGCAGCCGACCGCTCGAGAAGCGGCACCCACACCCCGACGAGCAGCCCGGCGAGCCACCAGCGGGCCGGGGTCAGGAGCGCGAAGGCCGCGCCCGCGACAAGGAGCGCCACCGCAGTCAGGCCGGTCGCGTCGTAGCCGGGGCGCGAGTCGACCCACCCGATTGCGAGCCCGACGAGCGCGGCGCTCGCCAGTCTGGCCGCTACCGACCTGCTAGGCACGGGCGACCGTCCGCCTGATCGCCGCCAGCACGTCCTCGACCTGCGGGATCACGAACTGCTCCATCGCGGGTGAGAACGCGAGCGGCGCGAACTTGGCCCCGACGCGCTCGATCGGCGCGTCGAGCCAGTCGAACGCCTGCTCCTGCAGGACCGCCGCCACCTCGGCGCCGAAGCCCATCCGCGTCACCGCCTCGTGCGCGACCACCGCGCGATTCGTCTTCTTGACCGACTCGACGAGCCCTTCCTCGTCGAGCGGCTGCAGCGTGCGCGGGTCGACCACCTCGACGGAGATGCCCTCCCCGCGCCGCCTGCTCGGCAGCCTCCAGCGAGCGGTGGACGAGCGGCCCGGTCGCGATCACCGTGACGTCGGTGCCCTCGCGCACGACGCGTGCCTTGCCGAGCGGGATCGGCTCGATCTTCTCCGCTACCTCCTCCTTCACGGGGTAGAGCAGCCGATGCTCGAAGAAGATCACGGGGTTGTCGTCGTAGATCGACGACCAGAGCAGGCCGCGGACGTCGTTCGGCGACGAGGCGAAGACGACCTTGAGGCCGGGAACGTGCACGAGCCACGCCTCGAGCTGCTGTGCGTGCTGCGCGCCCGGCGACCAGCCTGCGCCACCCTGCGTGCGGATCGTCAGCGGCACCTTCACCTGGCCGCCCGACATGTAGCGGTGCTTCGCCGCCTGATTGACGATCTGCTCCAGCGAGAGCGTGAGGAAGTCCTCGTACATGATCTCGACCACCGGGCGCATGCCCTGCATCGCCGCCCCGATCCCGGCGCCGACGATCGCCATCTCGGAGATCGGTGTGTTGCGAACGCGTTCGGGGCCGAACTCGTCGAGCAGCCCCTGCGTGACCCCCATCGAGCCGCCCATCTCGGCGATGTCCTCGCCCATCAGGAACACGTCCTCGTCGGCCCGCATCGCCTCGGCCAGCGTGCCGCGGACGGCCTCGCGATAGGAGACCTCAGGCACCCCGAGCCTCAGGCGTACACATTCTTGAGGGCATCCTCCGGCTGGGGGTCGGTGCCGTTCTTCGCGAACTCGACCGCGCCCTCGACGATCTCGCGCACCTCGGCCTCGAGCGCTTCCCACTCCTCCTGCGGCACGCCGAGTTGCTCGCGGAGCCGCACGATCGGGTCGCGCTCGACGGCCTCGTCGCGATCGTCCTTGGTGCGGTAGACCTGCGGGTCGCCGATGTAGTGGCCGTGCATACGGGAGGTCTCGACGTCGAGGAAGACGGGGCCGCGCCCGGAGCGGGCGTGCTCGAGCGCCTCGCGTGCCTTCTCGTACACGGCCTCGACGTCCTGCCCGTCGACCTTGAGGGCGGGCATGTCGTAGGCGAGCGCCCGCTTGGACATGTCGTCCCAGACCGGAGAGTGCTGCCAGCCGGGCGTCGACTCGGCCCACTCGTTGTTCTCGCAGACGAAGAGCGTCTTCGTCTTCCAGAGCTGCGCGAGGTTGAGCGACTCGTGGAAGGTGCCGGTGTTGGTCGCACCGTCGCCGAAGAAGGCGACGGCGACACGCGGCTCGTCGCGCAGCTTGAACGCGAGACCCGCGCCGACGACCGCCGGCAGCCCGCCGCCCACGACAGCGTTCGCACCGAGGTTGCCGCGCTCGATGTCGTAGAGGTGCATCGAGCCGCCGTAGCCGTGCGAGCAGCCCTCGAGCTTGCCGTAGAGCTCGGCCATAACCGCGTTCGGATGCGTACCGCGCGCCAGCACGTGGCCGTGTGCGCGGTGGGTCGACGCGAACACGTCGCCGTCCTCCATCGCCTCGCAGACGCCGACCTCGGCCGCCTCCTGGCCGATCGCGACATGGAGGAAGCCGGGCAACTCGCCGGCGCGGAACCGCTCCTCGACCTTCTCCTCGAAGCGCCGGATCAGGAGCATCTCCCGAAGCAGGTCCCGGAGCCGCTCTTCGGAAAGCGCCCGCCTCTTCTCCACCTTCGCCACTGAGCACTGAGTGTACGTTTTGCCGCGTGAAGCCGGTCCGGCAATGGCAGAGCCCGCGGTGAGCCTGCCCGAGTCATGGGCTGCCGCGCTCGCGACGCTGCCTGCCGACTGGAGCGACCTGCTGGGCGAGATCGACCTCGACGTGGCCGACTCGTTCGACCGCGCAGCGCTCCACCTCGCGCCGGTCAACCCGCGCCGCGAGGGCGACCGCCTCGCGTTGCGCTTCCGCTGCGCGCGCACGGCCGGCTACGGCGCCTCGCCGCAGATGGTCAGGCGCTGCCTCGAACGCTGCGACGAGGAAGGGATCGGGGGCAGCGTGCACGTCCTGCGAGCGCTCTCGGACACGCACCCGGCGCAGACGCAGGGCCCTGTCTGGCAGATCTCCGGCCGCACGGTCTGACCGAGTCTGACCGCGGTCCGCCGACGGCACGACTGACGTGCGGCCCTCGGCGACCCGAAGACGCGGATCTCCCGCAGCTCCGGGCCGGCTGCGGCGCGAGCCAACCCTGCCGCGGTACCGCTTCGCTCTGCCGCAGCGCCTCTGCAACTCTGTGAGCTCCCGACAGGCGGAAGGAGGCTCATGAGCCGCCACTCGACGAACCCCTGGCTGATCCTGGTCCTCATCTGCTTCGCCCAGTTCATGGTCGTGCTCGACGCGACGGTCGTGAACGTCGCGTTGCCGTCGATCCAGAGCGACCTGGGGCTCTCGGAGGCGAACCTGCAGTGGATCGTCAACGCCTACACGCTCGTCTTTGGCGGCTTCCTGCTGCTCGGCGGGCGCGCCGGCGACCTGCTCGGACGCAAGCGCCTGTTCCTCTTCGGCCTCATCGTCTTCACCGCTGCATCGCTCCTGAACGGCCTCGCCGTCAACTCCGGCATGCTCATCGCCTGCCGTGCGCTGCAGGGGCTGGGCGCGGCGTTCATCTCGCCGGCCGCGCTCGCGATCATCACGACGACCTTCCAGGAGGGCGCGGAGCGGGCGAAGGCGCTCGGCGTCTGGGCCGCGATCGCGATCGGCGGCAGCGCGGTCGGGCTGATCGTCGGCGGGGCACTGACGCAACTCCTTTCGTGGCCCTGGATCTTCTTCATCAACGTCCCGGTCGGGGTGGCCGTCTTCCTGCTTTCGGCCCGCTACGTGCCCGAGTCGAGGGACGAGGCGGCACACCGGAGCTTCGACGTCGCCGGTGCGGTAGCCGTGACCGGCGGGCTGATGGCGCTCGTCTACGCGATCGTCGAAGCCACCGAGCACGGCTGGACGTCCGCACGCACGCTCGCGACCTTCGTGCTCTCGGCGGTGCTGCTCGTGGGCTTCGTGTGGATCGAGCAGCGATCGAGAGCGCCGCTCGTCCGGCTCTCGATCTTCCGGGTCCGCTCGCTGCGCGCAGCCAACATCAGCATGTTCCTCGTCGCCTCGGGCCTCTTCGCGATGTTCTTCTTCAACACGCTCTACATCCAGCGCGTGCTCGGGTACGGCCCGCTCGAGGCCGGGCTCGCGTTCCTCCCCTTCACCGCCGGGATCATGGTCTCGGCCGGCCTCGCGTCGAAGTTCGCGCCGCGTGTCGGGGTGCGGCCCGTCGCGATCGCGGGGATGATCGTGACGATCGCCGGGATGCTGCTGCTCACGCGAATCTCCGTCGACGGCTCGTATGCGGCCGACGTGATGCCCGCGCTCGTGCTGACCGCCCTCGGGCTCGGCGCCGTGTTCGTGCCGCTGACGCTGATTGCGACCACCGGCCTCGAGAACGACGACCAGGGTCTCGCGTCCGGGATCTTCAACACGTCCCAGCAGATCGGCGGAGCGCTCGGGCTCGCGATCCTCTCCTCCCTCGCCGCGAGCAAGACGGCGAGCGCCGCCGGCGCCTCGCAGCAGGAGGCGCTGGTCGAGGGCTTCCACGTCGCGTTCGCCGGCGGGGCGGCCTTCATGGTCGTCGCGCTCGGCGCGTTCCTCGTCCTCCTGCGACGCAGAGACGTGGAGCGAATCGAGGCGGAGGCGGCGACGGCGCCCGCGCTCTAGACCCGGAGCTCGGCGCCGAACTGCTCGGCGAGGGCGGCGACGACGCGGTCGCGCAGGCTCGTGGCGTGCTCCTCGGAGAGCGTTCCCTCGCTCGACTGGTAGGCGACCGAGAACGCGACGGACTTGCGGCCTTCGCCGACCTGCTCGCCGCGGTAGACGTCGAAGACGCGGATCTCGCGCAGCTCCGGGCCGGCGACGGCACGGGCCGCCGCGACGAGGTCGCCGGCGGTCACCTCCTCGGGCACGGAGACGGCGATGTCCTGGCGGACGGCCGGGTAGCTGATCACGTCCTCGTAGGTGACCGGCTCGTGGGCGATCGCGAAGAGATCGTCCAGGTCGAGCTCGAACGCGCCCCAGGTGCCGTCGAGCAGCCGCGGGTGCAGCTCGCCGACGAGGCCGGCATGCGTGCGCGCGCGTCTTGCCCGGATGGAGCAGCGGATGCTCGGCACGCTCGAACGTCGGCTCGGCCTTGAGCGCCGCGTGCAGCGTCTCGACCACGCCCTTCGCATGGAGGAAGTCGCCCTCGGTGACTCCGGCGACCCGGAGCCGCTCGTTCGGGAGGTCGCCGTCGGCAGGCAGGTAGACACGCGCGATCTCGAACAGCGCGATCGCAGCGCGCGCCGGCGTCGACGTTCCGCCGAGCGGCCTCGACGAGGCTCGGCAGCAGCGTCGTTCGCAGCGCCGTCAGCTCGACCGAGATCGGCTCCGGCAGCTTCCACGTCGTCTCGTCGTCGGGCCGGAGGCTCGGCGTGTACGTCTCGGCGAAGCCGAGGCCGACGAGCGCGTCCTCGAGCGCGGCGGCGGAGCTGCTGCTCGCGCGTGAGACGGCCGAACATCTCGCGGCGTGCGGGCAGCGTGTTGGGCACGTCCTCCAGCCGGAAGCGGGCGACCTCCTCGATCACGTCGACCTCGCGCAGTGACGTCGCGCGCGCGCCAGGTCGGCACGGCGACGTCCTCGCCCACGGCGCTCGAAGCCGAGCCGCTCCAGCAGCGCGACCTGCCGCTCGGGCGGCGTCTCGATCACCGATCAGCGCGTCGGCGCGCCCGGGCCGGAAGCGGACCACCGGCCGCTCGGGCAGGCCCGGCGTGCACGTCGGAGTGCGCGACGAGCGTGCCGCCGGCGAGCTCGAGCAGGAGCTCGTGTCGCGAGGTCGGCCGCAGGTCGCGCGAGGTACGGGTCGACGCCCTTCTCCCAGCGGTTCGAGCCCTCGGTGCGCAGCCGATGGCGCTCGGAGGAGCGGTAGATCCCGTGCGGCTCGAAGTTCGCCGCCTCCAGCAGGACGGTCGTCGTCTGCTCGCCGATCTCGGTCTCCTCGCCGCCCATGATCCCGGCGAGCGCGACCGCACGCTCGGCGTCGGCGATCACCAGGTCGTCGGGGACGAGCTCGCGGTCGACGCCGTCGAGCGTGCGCAGCCGCTCAGCCGGCGCCGCGCGGCGCACGACGATCCGGCCGCCCGCGAGCGTCGTGTGGTCGAACGCGTGCAGCGGGTTTCCGAGCGCGAGCATCACGTAGTTCGTCACGTCGACGACGTTCGAGATCGGGCGCATCCCGGCCGCGTCCAGCCGCGCGCGCAGCCACATCGGCGAGGGCGCGATCGCTCACGCCCTCGAAGAGCCGCCCGATGTAGCGCGGGCAGCCGCCGTAGTCGTCGATCGCGATCTCGCACCGGCGCCGCGGGGAGCACCTCCGGCGGGCAGCACGAACGGCGGCTCGAGCTCGAGGTCGTAGAGCGCCGCGATCTCGCGCGCGAGGCCGTAGATCGACTGCAGGTCGGGCCGGTTGCCGGTCGACTCGACGAGCAGCACGTCGTCGACCAGCGGCAGCACGTCGGCGAGCGGCGTCCCGGGCTCGGCCTCGTCGAGCAGCATGATCCCGCTGTGCTCGGTGCCGAGGCCGACCTCGTCCTCGGCCAGGATCATCCCGTCGGAGACCTCGCCGCGCACCTCGCGCCGCTCGAGCCGTCAGGCCGTTCGGCAGCACCGCGCCGGGCAAGCGCGACCGCGACGGTGGCGCCGACGCCGAAGTTCCAGGCGCCGCAGACGATCGACGCGCGGCTCGCGCTCGCCGACGTCGACCTTCGTCAACTGCAGCCGGTCGGCGTTCGGGTGCTTGACCGCCTCGAGCACCTGACCGACGCGGAAGAGGCCGAGGTTGCCGCCGGCGTCGTCGACGCCGCGCCGCTCGATCCCCTCGACCTCGGCGGTCGCGATCGAGAGGCGCGTCGCGAGCTCCTCGAGCGGCATCTCGATCGCGACGTACTCGCGGAGCCAGGAGACGGGGACGCGCATCAGAACTGCCTCAGCACGCGCAGGTCGCCCTCCCAGAACGCGCGGATGTCGGGGATGTCGTGGCGGAGCTGCGCGGTGCGCTCGAGGCCGCAGCCGAACGCGAAGCCGCCCCACTCCTCGGGGTCGAGGCCGACGTTCTCGAACACCTGCGGGTCGACCATCCCGGCGCCGCCCATCTCGATCCAGCCCGAGTGCTTGCACGTGCGGCAGCCCGCGCCGCCGCAGATCCCGCACGAGACGTCGGGCTCGATCGACGGCTCGGTGAAGGGGAAGTAGTGCGTCCGGAAGCGCACGCGCCGCTCGGGGCCGTAGAGCGCGCGCATCACGTGCAGCAGCGTGCCCTTCAGGTCGGCGAGCGTCAGGCCCTCGGTCGACGGCGAGGCCCTCGAACTGGTGGAAGATCGGGTAGCGCGTCGCCGTGATCGCGTCGCGGCGGTAGACGCGGCCGATCGAGACCATGTAGATCGGCGGCGGCT
Source organism: uncultured Actinomycetota bacterium (assembly GCA_963797465.1). GTDB lineage: Bacteria > Actinomycetota > Thermoleophilia > Gaiellales > Gaiellaceae > PALSA-600. Next base: position 1,336,131 of record CAWCPD010000001.1, read on the forward strand.
TCTCCTCCAGGATGTGGATCTGCGACGGGCTCGTCTCGGTGCGCAGCACGTGCGTCTCGTCGAAGAAGAACGTGTCGCGCGGCGAGCGCGCCGAGTGCGTCGGCAGGAAGGCGAGCTTGTCGAAGTTGTATTCGACCGTCTCGACCTCGCGGTCGTCGCGAACCTCGTAGCCGAGTCCGAGGAACGCGTCCTCGACCGCGCGCCGGACCTGCGTGATCGGGTGCAGCCGGCCGAGCGGCAGCTCCTCGCCGGGGAGCGTGACGTCGACCACCTCGTCGCGGAGCCGCCGGTCGAGCTCCTCCTCGGCGAGCTCGCGCTCGCGCGCGTCGACGGCCTGCCTCGAGGCGCGTGCGGATGCCGTTCAGCAGCATGCCGCTCTCGCGGTCGCGAACGCCGCGGAGCGCCTGGGCCAGCTCGCTCTTGCGGCCGAGGAAGCGGACCCGCGCCTCCTCGAGCATCGTCGGTCGACGAGGCCTCCGCGATCGCGCGGCCCGCCTCCGCCTCGTGCGCCTCCCAGTCGGTTGTCGTCATCCAGTTCCTCCTTTGCTCGCGGGCCGACGATCGAGAGAAGCCCGGCTCGTATCTCGGAGGACTAGGCAGCGCGGGATCGGCGTCGCGCGCCGGCGTCCCCGGCTCGAGCCGGGGCCACGTAAACAGGATCGAACTCGCGCGCGCGTTCACAGACGGGCAGCATACCGCCGTGTCCCTCTACGACAAGATCGCCCACCTCTACGACCCGTGGTCGGTGAGCGTGGTCGAGGACATCGACTTCTACGTCGAGGAAGCGCGGCGCTCGGGCGGTCCGGTGGTCGAGCTCGCGGTCGGCACGGGGCGGATCGCCGTCCCGATCGCCGCCGCGGGAATCGCCGTCATCGGCGTCGATTCCTCGGAGGGAATGCTCGAGGTCGCGCGCGCCGCGGCGGCGGCCGAGGGGGTCGAGGTCGACCTGCGCTTCGGCGACCTGCGCGACCCGCCGGTCGAGGGACAGTTCCCGCTGGTCGTGATCGCGTTCCGGTCGCTCCTGCACATGCAGTCCGATGCCGACCGGCGCGCCGCGCTCCGGGCGGTGCGGAAGCTGCTCGAGCCGGACGGACGCCTCGTCTTCGACGTGTTCGCGCCCTGCGCCCGACGACATCGAGGAGACGCAGGGCCGCTGGATCGAACGCGAACAGGGCATCTTCGAGCGCGCCGACTGGAACGAGCAGGAGCGCACGCTCGTCCTGCACGTACGCGGGCACGACGCCGAGGTGGCGCTGAGCCTCAGCTGGCTGTCGGTCGCCGAGTGGCGCATCCTGCTGTCGGAGGAGGGCTTCGCCGTCGACGGCCTCTACGGCTGGTTCGACCGCACGCCGTGGCAGGGCCACGAGGACTCGATCTGGATCTGCAGCAGGCGAGACTGACGGGGTCGACGGTGCCGCGTCCCGGTTGCCTGCGAACTACCACGACCGACCTCTCGGGGCGGCGCGAGCTAGACTCATCGACTCAGGACCTCGCAATGCGGCGAACGTCTTCCCGGGAGCGCGACCCAGCGCGCGGGTGAGCACATGGACCCCGTCCTCTTCCTCCTTGCCGTCGCCACGACCATCGTCGCGCTCGGCCTGCTCCTCGTCTTCGGACGGGCCGAGATGCGCGCCCGCCGGGAGAGGCGATCGGACGCTGAATCGGACGGGAGCGTGCCTTCCCGCGACCCGCGCGAGGCGATCTCTCTGGTCGGCAACGCGCTCGCCGCCACGCACGACGCGAGGGGGCTGCTGCCCGTGATCCTCGAGACAACGGTCGAGGCGACGGGCGCCGTCGGGGGACGCGTGCTCGAAGGCGACCGCGCGATCGCGCAGGTCGGCGAGTCGAGCCGGCAGAGCAGCCGCTCGAGTTCCGCCTCGGCGAGTCGGCCTCCGGCAGCGCGATCCGGCTCCTCGTCGAGCCGCCCGAGGGCGGGTTCTCCCAGGATGCGACCGAGCTCGCCGAGTGGCTCGCCTCGCAGGCCGCGATCGCGCTGGAGAACGCGCGCCTGCACCACGTCGTCCGCCGGCAGGCCTTCACCGACGATCTCACCGGCCTCGTCAACCGGCGGCGCTTCATCGAGGTGCTCGACGCGGAGATCGCACGGACAAGCCGGCTCGGCGCCACGCTGTCGGTGCTCTTCGCCGACCTCGACGACTTCAAGCGAATCAACGACCGCTTCGGGCATCCGGCCGGGGACGGTGCGCTGCGGACGTTCGCCGAGTTCCTCCGCCGCGAGTTGCGCACGATCGACACCGCGGCGCGGCTCGGAGGCGAGGAGTTCGCGATCCTGCTCCCCGGAACCGACCTCGAAGGCGCCGTCGTCGTGGGCGAGCGCATCCGCCAGCGCCTCGCCGACCAGGCGATCCTGCGGGAGAACGCCGGCGGGAAAGGGCTGACGACGAGCATCGGCGTCGTCGAGTACCACTCCGGCTCGCCCGAAGAGCTGCTGCGGCGGGCGGACGACGCCCTGTACCGCGCGAAAGAGCAGGGCAAAAACCGGGTCGTCGCTGCCGAGTCACACTAGCCTGGATCCGCGTGCCGCGCCCCCGCCGTCCCTCCGCTCGGGAATACTGATAGGTAGTGCGCCCATCCGGACTCCTCAGCCGTCTCCTCGCCTTCGTCGCCGCCACCGCGGCGGCCGGGTACCTCTGGACGGCGGCGCTGGCCGGGACCTCGGTCCAGGAGATCCTCTTCGGCCCTCAAACCGTCGCCCGGTCCGAACAGCCGCCCGCCGCCCAACCCGGCGCACCGCAGCCTCCGCCAGCGGTCGCTCAGCCATCCGAGAGCCCGTCGGCGGCGCTTCCGGGCCTCAATGGCCCAGCGATCGTCGCGGCACAGCTTCAGCCCGTGCCGGCGGCGCTGGCGGACGCGTTGCGGCGGGCCACGGCCCGCGGCTCTCTGAGGCTGACCGGCAACCCGTTCGCGGGGCCGGCCGTCACAGTCACACCGACCCGACTCGCTCCGGCCCTGGGCTCAGGGCTGACGGCGCAGCCGCAGCCCGTCTCGACCGCGACGCCCGACCTCGAAACCGCCGGTGGCGACGCCGCGGCCGCGCCGACACCGGCGCCCACGGCGACGCCGGATCAGCCGGACGCCGCGCCCGCCAAGCCCTCGTCGCAGCCCTCCGCCGCGAAAGCCGAGCCGTCACCAGCAGCCCCGGCAAAACGGCCTGCTCCGAGCCGCGCGAAGCCGATCCCTCCGAAGCCGGCCGCCCCCGCCCCCGCCGCGCCCGCGCCCGCCAAGCCCCAGCCGGTCCGGCCGCAGCCCGCCCCGAGCACACCAGCCTCGCCGACGCCGGCTCCCACGCCGGCACCGGCTCCGGCCCCATCTCCGGCTCCCGCCCCGTCTCCGGCTCCGGCCCCGTCTCCGGCTCCGGCCCCATCTCCGGCTCCGGCTCCGGCCCCGGCCCCGAACCCCTCTCCGGCCCCCGAGCCGACCCCCACGCCTACACCCACGCCGCCCCCGGCGACGGGCAACTTCACCGTCGTGATCACCGACCCGCCGATCACGCACGATCCACCGATCCCGGGCCCGCAGAAGACCTAACGACGCGACGGCGGGCGGCGCTGATCGTCGCCGTTCTGGCAGCGCCACTCCCAGAGCGCGATCGCACCGGCGACCGCGGCATTCAGCGACTCCGCGCTCTCGATCGGGATCCGCGCCTCGACGTCCCGCTCGAGCCCGGCCGGCAGCCCCTCGCGTTCCGAGCCGACGAGCAGGGTCACCTCCCCGCTCAGGTCGACCCGGCCGAGCGGCTCGCCGCCGTGGGCGAGCAGCGCGACCCGCTTGCCCGTGAAGAGCCCGAACGGCGCGAGCGGCACATGCCAGATCGACCCGGCCGACGCCCGCAGCGCCCTGGGTCCGGTCGGGTCGGCGCACCCCTCGGAGAGCGCGACGGCCGCACCGAAGGCGTCCGCGGTCCGGATCAGCGTGCCGACGTTCCCCGGATCGGCCACGCGCCAGAGCGCCAGCGTCACGGGGCGAGCCGCGGGACGGGGCAGCGCGTCGCGCCGGTAGACGCCGACCACCCGCGGCGGGTGCGCGGCGGTCGAGACCTCGGCGAGCAGGCGCGGCTCGACGTTCTCTCCCGCGACGAGCAGCTCGACCGGCTCGGCCGTGGCCGCGTCGACGAGGTCCTCCCCCTCGCAGACGAACAGGCCGAGCTTCTCCCGCCACCGGCGCTCGTGCAGCTTGCGGATGAGCTTGAGCTTCTCGTTGTCGCGGGAGGTGATCAGGCCCGCGCCGCCGGCTTACGCGGCCAGAGCCGACTTGGCCTGGTCGGCGAGCTTGCCGAACGCCGCCGGATCGTGAACCGCGAGGTCGGCGAGCATCTTGCGGTCGAGCTCGACGTTCGCGGCCTTCAACCCCGAGATGAACTGGTTGTACGAGAGCCCATGCTGGCGCGCGCCGGCGTTGATGCGGACGATCCACAGCCGCCGGAAGGCGCGCTTCTTGTTCTTGCGGTCGCGGTAGGCGTAGACGAGCGAGTGCTCGACCTGCTCCTTCGCGTAGGTGTAGTTCGTGCTCTTGAGGCCCCAGTAGCCCTTCGCCTGCTCGAGAACCTTGCGCCGCTTCTTGCGCGCGTGGACGGATCGCTTGACGCGAGGCATGGGTCAGGCCTTCCCGAGGAGCTTGCTTGACGGTCTTCGCGTTGGCGTCCGCGACCGGCTGGTCCTTACTGAACGCCCGCTTCTGCTTCGGCGACTTGTGCCCGAGGAGATGGCTCTGCCCCGCCTTCCGGCGCAGCAGCTTGCCCGTCCCCGTCACCTTGAACTTCTTCTTCGCTCCCGAGCTTGTCTTCTGTTTCGGCATCTCGTTTGACTCCCGCGTTCTTCGTCGGCGCCAGCACCATCGTCATGTTGCGACCTTCGAGCAGCGGCTGGGTCTCGATCGCGCCCAGCTCCTTCACGTCCTCGGCAAGCCGCATCAGCAGGTCACGTCCCCGATCCGGATGCTCGCGCTCGCGGCCCCGGAACATGATCGTGACCTTCACCTTCGCCCGCTGGTTCAGGAAGCGGACGACGTGGCCCATCTTGGTCTCGTAGTCGTGCATGTCCGATCTTCGGTCTGAGCTTGATCTCCTTGACGTGAATCTGGACCTGGTTCTTCCGCGCCTGCTTCGCCTTCTGCTCCTGCTCGTAGCGGTACTTCCCGTAATCCATCACCTTCGCGACGGGCGGGTCGGCCTGCGCGGCCACTTCGACGAGGTCCAGTCCTTTCTCGTAGGCGTATGTCCGCGCTTCGTCCGTCTGCTTGATCCCGAGTTGCTGACCTTCCTCGCCGATCAGGCGGACCCGCGGGACGCGAATCGCGTCGTTGATTCGCACCTGCGGCTCGGGGCGACGCGGGGGCTCCCAGGACCCTCGCCGTGGCCTCAAATTCTCTCCACCAAGCTCTCGTTGACCTCCTTCGGAAATGGAAAAACCGCTGACACGCAGCGGCGAAGTCGAGTCTCAACCTGCTCGGTTGAACCTCCGAGACCAGTGCTTTCGACGGCCGTGGGGCCTTCGAAGACGCTGTTCAGGAGGTGAGAGACCTCTCCGCCCCTGCTTGCCAGGGGGTCAGCGTACCAAGAGACGCGCGGAACTCCGAGAGCGACATCGTGGACTGCACACCGCCGTGCTCGCGGACCGCGAGCGACTCGTCGGACTCCTTGTCGCCGTAGACGACGACGAACGGGATCTTCTCGAGCTCGGCGTTGCGGATCTTCTTGCCGACCGTCTCGTCCGAGACGTCCACCTCGACGCGATAGGGCGACAGGTTCTCTGCGAGCACCTGCGCAGGGGCCCGGTGCGCCTCGCCGACAGGCAGCACGCGGACCTGCACCGGCGCGAGCCAGAACGGGAACGCACCGCCGAAGTGCTCGGTGAGGATCCCGATGAAGCGCTCGAGCGAGCCGAGAAGGGCGCGATGGATCACATAGGGCACATGCTCGGCGTTGTCGGCGCCCATGTAGCTGAGCCCGAAGCGCTGCGGCATCTGCGACGTCGAGCTGGATCGTGCCCGATCTGCCACGACCGGCCGAGCAGTCGAGTCATGTGCAGATCGATCTTCGGCCCGTAGAAGGCGCCGTCGCCCTCGTTCACGACGTACTCGATCCCTCGCCGGTCGAGCGCCGAGCGGAGCGCAGCCTCGGTGAAGTCCCACTCCTCCTCGGTGCCGAGCTTCTTCTCGGGGCGCGTCGAGAGCTCGAACCGAGCCTCCATCTCGAACAGGTCGTAGAGGTAGGAGGCGTAGTCGAGGCAGCCGAAGATCTCGTCCTCGATCTGCTCGGCCGAGCAGAAGATGTGCGCGTCGTCCTGGGTGATGTGCTTGACGCGGAGCAGCCCGTGCAGCGTGCCGGTCTTCTCGTCGCGGTGCAGCGTCGACGACTCGGCGAAGCGGAACGGGAGGTCACGGTAGGAGCGGAGCGCCGAGCCGAAGAGAAGCATGTGACCGGGGCAGTTCATCGGCTTCATCGCGAAGCGGCGATCGTGCTCCTCGTGGCTTTCGACCCAGAAGATGTTCTCCTCGTAGTTCTGGAGGTGGCCCGAGGTCTCGTAGGTGCTCTGGTCGTAGAGCAGCGGCGTCTTCACCTCGACGTAGCCGCGCCGGAGGTTCTCGCGCCGTCGGAGGTCCTCGAGCTCGTTCCAGATCACCATCCCCTTCGGGTGCCAGAACGGCGAGCCGGGCGAGTGCTCCGAGAGATGGAAGAGATCGAGCTCGCGCCCGAGCCGGCGGTGGTCGCGCTTCCTCGCCTCCTCGAGCCGCGCGAGGTAGGCGTCGAGGTCGGCCCGTGAGTAGAAGGCGGTGCCGTAGATGCGCGTCAGCTGCTTGTTGCGCTCGTCGCCGCGCCAGTAGGCGCCCGCGAGTCCCGTCAGCTTGAAGGCCTTGATCGGTGCGGAGTTCTGCAGGTGCGGACCACGGCAGAGATCGGTGAACTCGCTCGTGCCGTCGTGCGCTTGGGTGTAGAGGGTGATCGCGCCCTCGGCCGTGTCGACGAGCTCGACCTTGTACGGCTCGCCCTCGGCCTCGAAGCGGCGCCGCGCCTCGTCCGCGCCGATCTCCTCACGCGCCCACTCGCGGCCCTCGGCCAGCTCGCGCGCCATCTCGGCCTCGATCCGCTCGAGCGCCTCCTCGCCGATCGGCTCCGGAAACTCGAAGTCGTAGTAGAAGCCGTGCTCGATCGGCGGGCCGATCGCGATCTTCACGCCCGGGTAGAGGCGGCGCACCGCCTCGGCGAGCAGGTGCGCGCTCGAATGGCGGAGCACAGACAGCGCGTCGGGGTCGGCCTTGTCCCGTGTGGTCAGGATCTGGATCGGCTCGCCGTCTTGGAGCGGCAGCCGTAGGTCCTGGACGGCGCCGTTCGAGCGCACGAGCACGGCCTGCTCGGCGAGCTTCGGCCCGATCGCGCGCGCGGCGTCGAGGCCGGTTGCGCCATCGGGTAGCTCGAGCTCGGTGCTGTCGGGGAGGACGACCTTCATGTCGCAAGGATACGTGCCGCCCGGCGGCGCCTCGGTGCGATGGCGGCGACATGCCTTGACAGATACCGATATATCGAAGTACTATCGCGACATGCACAAGAGAGATCACATCTACTTCTTCGCCGGAGGTCCGGAAGGCCCGGGCGGCCCCGGCTTCCCCGGCGGGGCCGGCGGACCGTTCACGATGCCACTCCACGGCGGACCGGGCGGCTTCGGCCCGCGCTGGAAGATGCGTCGCGGCCGGCGGATCCGGCGCGGCGACGTGCGGGCCGCGATCCTGCTGCTCGTCGAGGAGGAGCCGCGCAACGGCTACCAGATCATGCAGGAGCTCGAAAGCCGCAGCGGCGGCGTCTGGCGCCCGAGCCCCGGCTCGGTCTATCCGGCGCTCCAGCTGCTCGCCGACGAGGGCCTGATCCGCAGCGAGGCAAGGGACGGCGGCAACATCTTCGAGCTGACCGACGCCGGTAGGAGCCACGTCGACGAGCACCGCGAGCGGTTCGGCTCGCCGTGGCAGCAGGCCGGCGAGGGCGTCCCCGAAGGGCTCCGTGAGCTCGGCGGGTTGCTCGGCCAGGTGGCCGTCGCGGTCCGGCAGGTGATGCACGCCGGCACCGAGGCTCAGGTCGCGGCGGCGTCGGAGTTGATCGCCGAGACGCGGCGCTCGCTGTACCGCATCCTCGCCGACGACGAGACACCGCCCGCTCCCTCACCACCGAACGCGAGCTAGGAAGCCCGCGCCGCCCGTCCCGGGGCGAGGTCTCCGACCTCCATACTCCGGCGCATGCAAGCCGACCCCGGGAGGCGGCGCAGGGGCTGGTTGGATCGGCTGCCGCCCGCGCTCCGGCGCCGTGACTTCGCGCTGCTCTGGGCGGCGCTGCTCGCGGAGGGGCTCGGCCTGCAGATGGCCGCCGTGGCGGTCGGCTGGCAGGTCTACGAGATCCGCAACTCGCCTCTCGACCTCGGCCTGATCGGGCTGGCCGAGTTCGCGCCGCTGCCGCTGCTCGCGCTCCCCGCCGGGCACCTGGCCGACCGCTTCTCGCGGCGGCTCATGTTCGCGGGCGCGACGGCGATCATGATCGTCGTCGCGCTCCTGTTGCTCGTCGTCTCGCTGAGCGGCGCAACCAGGCTCTGGCCGTTCATCGTGCTCGCCGTCATCGCCGGCTCGTCGGCGGCGCTCGCCACGCCGCCCGGTCGTGCGCTGCCGGCGACGGTCGTTCCGTTCGGCCTGATCGCGAACGCGATGGCGCTGCGCTCGATCGCGTACCAGGGAGCGATGATCGTCGGCCCCGCGATCGGCGGGCTGCTCTTCCTCGCCTCGGCCGAGCTCGTGTACGGCGTCGCGGCCGGCCTGTTGGCAACGGGCTTCGTCTGCGTCCTCGTCATGCACGAGCCGCCCCGGGAACCGAATCACGAGGCGCCGACCTGGGAGACGGTGCTCGCAGGCATCCGCTTCATCCGGCGGACGCCGGTCGTGTTCGGGGCGATCACGCTCGACCTCTTCGCCGTGCTGTTCGGCGGCGCGATCGCACTCGCACCGGTCTTCGCCCGCACGATCCTCGACACGGGCCCGGTCGGCCTCGGCCTGCTCCGCAGCGCGCCGGCGGTGGGAGCGCTCTCGGCCGGACTGATGCTCGCGCACCGACCGCTGCGCACGGCCGCCGGGAGGACGCTGCTCGTCGTGGTCGCGATCTTCGGCGCGTGCATGGTCGTGTTCGGCCTGTCGCGCTCGCTGCCGCTCTCGCTGGCGGCGCTCGCGGTGAGCGGATTCGTGGACATGGTGAGCATGAACATCCGCAGCACCACCGTCGCGGTGGTCACGCCCGACGAGCTCCGCGGACGGGTGCTCGCGGTCGAAATGGTGTTCATCAGCGCCTCGAACGAGCTGGGCGCGTTCGAGTCCGGCGCGGCCGCCGCGCTGATCGGCACCGTCCCGGCCGTCGTCGCCGGCGGCCTCGCGACGATCGCGCTCGCCGCCGGCTGGTCGCGCGTCTTCCCCGAGCTCGCAGGCGTCGGCCGGCTCGAGGACCTCCGCCCGGCCGAGCCGTAGGTGTTACGTTCAGGCACCTATGGCAACCGTCCGCATCCCCCCGATCCTCCGCCCCGAAGCGGGCAACAACCGCCAGCTCGAGGTGGCCGGCCAGACGGTGCGCGAGGTGCTCGAGGGCCTCGTCGCGACCTATCCCCCGCTGCGCGAGCGCATCTTCGAGGGCGACGAGCTGCCGCAGTTCCTCAACGTCTTCATCGACGGCTCGGACGTCCGCCTCTTCGACGGCCTCGAGACGCCCGTCACGGCGGACGCGACGTTGATCCTGCTGCCCGCCGTGGCCGGCGGTCGGGCTCCGAGCTGAGCCCTGCCGGCGAGGGTGTGGCGGGGTGGCCTCGAGGCCGCCCCGCCACACCCGCCGGACTACGTGCCTTCGACCGCCGGCGAGTGACTGTGCGCCTGCGCGGCGGTCTCGGCCGCGTGCTGCGGCATGGCTCCCGATCCGGTCAGGTGGCCATGCGACTGCGTGCCGTAGCCGCCCGGGACCGGGATGTAGAACTCGGGGTAGCCCCACATGCCGTGCTCGGAGACGTCCAGCCCGGCCTCTTCGACCTCCGGCTCGGTGCGGATGCCGATCGTGACCTTGAAGATCCACAGGATCAGGAACGAGGCGCCGAACGTGAAGACGCCGACCGCGACGAGCCCGAGCGCCTGGACTCCCAACTGGTGAAGGCCGCCACCGTAGAACAGCCCGCCGGTCCCCCAGTCGAGCTGATCCGCCAGCTTCGGAACCGTGAAGAACCCGAGCGCGAGCGTGCCCCACACACCGGACATGCCGTGCGCCGCGACCGCGCCGATCGGGTCGTCGATCCCGATCCGCTCGACCGTGAGGACGCCGACAACGACGATCACGCCGGCGAAGAAGCCGATCACGATCGCCGCCCACGGAGCGACGAACGCGCAGGCGGCGGTGATCGCCACGAGCGCCCCGATCGCCCCGTTCAGCATCATCGAGAGGTCGGGCTTCTTGATGATGATCCACGAGGTGAGCACGGCGCCGAGCACGCCGGCCGCGGCGGCGATGTTCGTGTTCACCGCGACGTAGGCGAAGAAGCCGACGCCGCCGTAGTCGACGCTCAGCGTCGAGCCGGGATTGAACCCGAACCACCCGAACCAGAGAATGATCACGCCAAGCGTCGTGAACGCCATGTTGTGCCCGGGGATCGCGTTCGGCTTCCCGTCGTCGCCGAACTTGCCGATTCGCGGGCCGAGCAAGAGCGCTCCGGCAAGCCCAGCGAGCGCACCCTGGTAGTGGACGACCGTCGACCCTGCGAAGTCCTGCATGCCGTGCTTGAAGAGCCAGCCGTCGCCGCTCCAGATCCAGTGCGACACGATCGAGTAGATCAGCGTGTACGCGATCCCGAAGGCGAAGTAGACCCAGAGGCTGCGTCCGCTCGGCCATCGCTCCCCACACGATCGCGAGCGAGACGCCCGCGAACACGACCTCGAACATGTACGCCGCCGAGGCCGGAATCGCGCCGAACCAGCTGAACGGCGACGTGCCGACCGCGAGCAGCTGGTCGACCGTCGGCAGGAAGCCGGAGCCGCCCCAGAGGCCGTTGCCGCCGTCGCCGAACGCGAGCCCGAAGCCGACGAGGTAGTAGACGATCGACGCGAGCGCGAAGATCAGGACGTTCTTGGCCGCGATGTGGCCGACGTTCTTCATCCGGGTCAGGCCCGCCTCGAGGAAGGCGAAGCCGGCCTGCATGAACATGACGAGGACCGCTGCGATCACGACCCAGACGGTGCTCGTTGCGAGTGCCAGGTCCTTGTTAGACACCTGCCTCCACCTCCTCCAGCTTCATGCCCGTGCGGTTGTGGACGACATTGGTCGACTGCCGACTGCCAGACGAGCCCGTCCCCTGACTCGTGCCCGCTCCGCGCGGCGTCCGAGATCGCATGCGACACCGCGTCCGCGAGCTCGTCCCGAACGAGGAAGGTCAGGACGGCCTTGGGCAGGAACCGCGACTCGAAGACGCGCCCGCGGTACTCGTGCGTGATGCCGCGCTGCCTGCCGTGGCCGACAGCCTCGACGACGGTCACGCCCACGTGACCCGTCGCCTCCTCGACGGCGTCGATCACGGTCTCGATCCGCTCGCGGATCACGACCGCCTCAACCTTCACCATTCCGCTCCTCCTTTGATTCGACCAACGCTGCTCGGCCAACAAAAAAGAGGCCCCAGGAGCCAGCGAACTGCACTGACTCCTGAGGCCTCGATGCCTCGCCGCGCGCCCACGCCGGCGCACGAACTTCGGGCGATGGTACACGAATCCCCGGCGGGCGCCCGGGGAAGCGGCTACGCGCCCGTGTCCGTGACGAGGTAGGCGTCGTCGACGCCTTCGCGCAGCCGCGCGAGCACCTCGGCCGAGGCCGGCGCGTCAAGCGAGAGCACCATCAGCGCCTTCCCGGCCTCGCGGTTGCGGGAGACGGCCATGTTCGCGATGTTGACGCCCGCCTCGCCGAGCAGCGTGCCGACGCGGCCGATCACGCCGGGCACGTCGTCGTAGCGGAGGAAGATCATCCGCGGCGCGAGCTCGATCTCGAGCTCGAAGCCGAGCGCCGAGACGAGCCACTGCCGGTTCTCGGTGCCGATCGTCGTGCCTGCGACGCGCACGTCGCCGGCGGAGACGGCGATCAGGTTCGTGAAGTCGCGCGACGCGCGTCGGCGCTCCTCGACGACCTCGATCCCGCGCTCGGCTGCGATCAGCGGCGCGTTGACGTAGTTCACCGGCTGGTCGACACGGCCGCGGAAGGCGCCGTTCAGCGCGGCGACGGTAAGCAGCCGCGTGTCGTACTCCGCGAGCTCGCCGAAGTACTCGAGCGTGATCTGGCTCGGCTCGCCGCGGGCAAGCTCGAGCGCGAGCCGGCCGAGGCTCGCAGCGAGCGGCACGAACGGCGCCGAGCACCTCGAGGTCCTCGGCGCCGACCGACGGGATGTTGACCGCGTTCGTGACCAGGCCGCCCTCGAGCGCGGCCACGACCTGCTCGGCGACGATCACGCCGGCGCGGTCCTGCGCCTCGTCGGTCGAGGCGGCGAGATGCGGGGTGACGACGACGTTCGGCGCCGCGAGCAGCGGCCCCGAGTACGGCTCCGCCGAGAAGACGTCGATCGCGGCGCCGGCCACCTTGCCCGACTCGAGCGCCGCGATCAGCGCCGGCTCGTCGACGAGCTCGCCGCGCGCGGCGTTCACGATGCGCACGCCGTCCTTCATCCGCCCGATCGCGGCCGCGTCGATCGCGCCACGCGTGTCGTCGTTCAGCGGCAGGTGGAGCGTGATGAAGTCGGCGCGCTCCAGCACGCCCTCGAGGGTGTCGCTCTCGACGCCGAGCTCGCGGAAGCGGTCGGCGGAGACGAAGGGGTCGTAGGCGACGACGCGCATCTGCAGCCCGACGCCGCGCCGCGCGACCTGCTGCCCGATCCGTCCGAACCCGAGCACTCCGAGGGTCTTCTCCGCGAGCTCGACACCGCCCCAGCGCGAGCGCTCCCAGCGGCCCTCGATCAGCGCCGCGTGCGCCTGCGGGATGTTGCGGGCGAGCGCGACGAGCGAGGCCGACGGTGTGCTCGGCGGCCGAGACGATGTTCGAGTCGGGCGCGTTCGCGACCACGATCCCGCGCCGCGTCGCCGCCTCGACGTCGACGTTGTCGACGCCCACGCCGGCCCGGCCGATCACCTTCAGGTTGTCCGCCTTCGCGATCAGGTCGGCCGGTCAGCTTGGTGGCCGAGCGGATCACGATCGCGTCGTAGCGATGCCGATGATCGAGGCGAGGTCGCTGTCGCCGTCCACGTCGACGTCGAAGCGCGACCGCAGCAGGTCGACGCCGGCCTCGGCGATCTCCTCCCGGACGAGGACTCTCGGGCGAGCGTTCACTGACCCAACGGTACGTGCCCGGAAGGCACCCCGGCGGCGACAGGCGATCCAGGTGCAAAACTGTACAAAGTGAAGTGGCGTGCGCCGCATGACAGCTCAAAACTTTACTTTTTGTACCGCGCGGGCTACAGTCCCGCGATGCCCGCCGACCAGTCCGCTCGCACTCCGCGCCGAGAGACGCGGAACACCGCTGGGATGAGCGCCGTCTCGAAGCGCGAGAAGCCGCCGGCCGACTGGGAGCTCGTCCTCAAGCGCAACCCCGTCGAGCGCCTGAAGCGCGAGAAGGCGCCGCTCGGGATCCGCGACGAGCTGCCCGCGCTGATCGCGGCCGGCTACGAGAGCGTCGCCGAGGAGGACGTCGTCCGCCTGCAGTGGTGGGGCCTCTACCACGACAAGCCGAAGATCGGCACGTTCATGCTCCGCGTCAAGGTTCCGGCGGGCAAGCTCTCGCCCGAAGGAGCTGCGCGCGATCGGCGAGACCTCGAACCTCTTCGGCACGCGGCGACGGCGAGCTCTCGACTCGCCAGAACATCCAGCTCCACTGGCTCGAGCTCGGCGAAGCTGCCGGACGTCTTCGCCCACCTCGAAGCCGCCGGGACGACCACCGCCGGCGGCTGCGGCGACACCGTCCGCAACATCACCGGCTGCCCCGTGCAGGGGCTCGCAGCCGACGAGCTCTTCGACTGCAACGCCGGTCGTCGACGCGGCCGCCGACCAGTTCTACGGCAACCCCGACTGGGCGAACCTGCCCCGGAAGCACAAGTACTCGATCGCCGCCTGCGCCGACCGCTGCAACGCGCCCGAGATCAACTGCATCTCGCTGATCGGGACGATCAACGAAGGCCGCGAGGGCTTCGGCGTGCATCGTCGGCGGCGGGCTCTCCTCGGTGCCGCGGATCGCGAGGGACATGGGCGTGTTCGTCCCGCAGGGAGGAGGCGAACGAGATCCTGGGCGCGATCACGTCGGTCTGGTCCGAGGACCTGCGCTACCGCGTCTCGCGCGTGAAGGCCCGGCTCAAGTTCATGGTCGACGACATCGGCGCCGATGGGCTGCGCGAGCGGTCGAGACCAGGCTCGGCAGGAAGCTCGAGGACTACGCGCTGCCCCCGATCGCGGTCGAGCCGTCGCACCACATGGGCGTCCATCCGCAGAAGCAGGACGGCCTCTCGTACATCGGCGTCCCCGTCCACCTCGGTCTCGATCTCGGGCGACCAGATGATCGCGATCGCCGAGCTGGCCGATCGCTTCGGCGGCGACGTCCGGCTGACGCGCCAGCAGAACTTCATCGTCACCGGCGTGCCGAACGAGTCGATTCCCGAGGCGATCGCGGAGCTCGATCGGATCGGCTTCCCGCTGGACATCAACCCGGTGCGCGGCAACTCGATCGCCTGCACCGGCGAGCCGCACTGCAACTTCTCGGTCGCCGAGACGAAGACGCGCCTCGGCCGGCTGATCGACGGGCTCGAGGAGCGCTTCGGCGAGCAGATCGCCGACCTGCGGCTGCACCTCGACGGCTGCCCGCACGCCTGCGCCCAGCACTGGGTCGGCGACCTCGGCTTCCAGGGCACGACCTCGCGCGACGAGGGCGGCGTCCGGCGGCAGGCCTACGACATCTTCGTCCGCGGCAGCCTCGGCCCCGAGCCCGCAGATCGGCAAGTCGCTCTTCCGCCGCGTGCCGACGGACGAGCTCGACGCAGCCGTCGAGGGACTCGTCGCGGGCTGGCTCGAGCGGCGCGGGCCCGGCGAGACCTTCACCGCGTTCTCACGCCGCGTGAGCGACGACGAGCTGGGCGAGCTGGCCGGCCTCGAGCCGGCGAGAGGACGTGTCCGGGTGGAGGAGGTGGAGGCCGCATGACGCAGTATGGAGTTGTTCGACGAGCTCGAGGCGGGCGAGCTCTCGATCCAGTTCGAGGGCGAGGAGCCGCAGACGGTGCTCGAGTGGGCGATCGCCGAGTTCGCGCCCGGGCATCGCGATCTCGACCTCGTTCCAGATCGACAGCGTCGTCCTGATCGACATGGCCTTCGAGATCGACCCCGACATCCCGGTCTTCAGCGTCGACACGGGCCGGCTGCCGGCCGAGACGCACGAGCTCGCCGACCGCCTGCGCGCCCGCTACCCCGGACTTCAGCTCGAGCTCGTCGAGCCCGACCCGGCCGAGCTCGAGAGCATGGTCGGCAAGCACGGCGTGGATCTGTTCAAGACCAGCGTCGACCTGCGGCTCCTCTGCTGCAACCTCCGCAAGGTGCGCCCGCTGACCAAGCACCTGCACACGCTCGACGCGTGGGTCACCGGCCTCCGGCGCGACCAGTGGGCGAGCCGTACCAACATCCGCAAGGTCGAGATCGACCACGACCACGGCGCGATCGTCAAGCTCAACCCGCTCGCCGAGTGGACGGAGGAGGAGGTCTGGGACTACGTGCGCGAGCGCGACGTGCCGTACCACTCGCTCTACGACCGCGGCTACACCTCGATCGGCTGCGCGCCGTGCACGCGCGCGATCGCGGCCGGCGAAGCCGGCCGCGCGGGCCGCTGGTGGTGGGAGTCGAACGCGCCGAAGGAATGCGGCATCCACTGCTCGGTCGAGAGCGGCGGCCTCGAGCACGAGCTGCACGCGCTGCTCGGCGACGACGCATGACGGACGTGGCTTCGCGCGACGAGACGGTTCGGGTGCGAGTGAGCGGCGAGGCGGCCGAGGTCGCGAGCGCCGAGGCGCAGGCCGTGCTCGCGATGGTGCAGGACGAGGAGCGCCGCGGGCGCCTCGCCGACGTCGTCGCCGCGATCGCCGACGGCGAGGTCGCGGGCGCCGACGCCGACGCGCTCGCGGAGCTGCTCGAGCTCGGCCTGCAGACCGGCCGCGTGCGCGCCGTCTACGGGCCGGAGGGCGAGCAGGCAGCACTCGCGCTCTTCCGCCGGCTGCCGCTCGGACGCGAGCTGACCGAGTCGACGCGGGACCTGAACGAGGCGCTGCAGGCGCTGGAGGGCCGGACGATCGAGCGCGTCGCGGTCAACGCTCTGGGACCCGGCGAGTATGGGGTAACACTATCGACCGACGAGTACGAGATCGTGCTCCGGCTCGGACGAGCCGGAGCCCGCCTCGCGACCATCGGAGCGTGACATGACCTACATCATCGGAGAAGCCTGCATCGACGTGAAGGACATCTCGTGCCAGAGCGTCTGCCCCGTCGACTGCATCCACGAGACCGACCGGATGCTCGTGATCGACGCGGAGGAGTGCATCGACTGCGGCGCCTGCGAGCCGGAGTGCCCGGTGGAGGCGATCCTCCCCGAGGACGCGATTCCGGCCGACTGGGAGCCGTTCGTCAAGATCAACTACGCGTTCAACCAGGGCATCCCGGCGGTCGAGAAGCTCGTCGAGGCGTACGCCGACGAGCACGGCCTCGACGCGGACAACCCGCGAGAGATTCCTTGACGAAGCAGTACTACATGGCCTGCCTCGACGTCGCGGGCCGGCGCTGCCTCGTCGTCGGCGGCGGCGCGGTCGGGCTCGAGAAGGCCGCCGGGCTCGCCGCCTGCGGTGCGCTGGTCACCGTCGTCTCGCCGGAGCTACACGACGACTTCGCACGTGCTCGGCGTCGAGTGGCGTGCGCGGCGCTACGAGCCGGCGCGACCTCGAGGGCATGTTCCTCGTGATCGCCGCCACCTCGGACCGCGCCGTCAACGAGGCAGTGCACCGCGACGCCGAGGCGCGCGCGATGCTCTGCAACGTCGCCGACGTGCCGGAGCTCTGCAACTTCATCCTCCCCGCCGTGCACCGCGAGGGCCCGATCGCCGTCGCGGTCTCGACGGGCGGCGCCTCGCCGGCGCTCGCCAAGCGGCTGCGCGCGTCAGATCGCGCAGGTCGTCGGCACCGCGCCACGCCGAGCTCGCCGAGGAGCTGCGCGCGCTGCGCCCCGAGGTGAAGCGGCGCTTCTCGACCTACGAGGAGCGGCGCGACTACTTCGAGGACCTCGTCACGGAGCGCCTTTCGTGACGGTTTCCTGGTCGGCGCAGGCCCGGGCGACCCCGGGCTGATCACCGCGCGCGGGCTCGACCTCGTGCGTTCGTGCGACGCGCTCGTGTACGACGTGCTCGTCGCGCCGGAGCTCGTCGCCGAGGCGCCCGAGGACGCGCTCGTGATCCCGCGCGCCAAGCTCCGGCAGGAGGAGCTGAACGAGCTGCTCGTCGATCTGGGGCGGCAGGGCCTCGAGACGGTGCGGCTGAAGGGCGGCGACCCGTTCGTGTTCGGGCGCGGCGGCGAGGAGGCGCTCGCCCTCGCGGCCGCCGGGCTCGCCGTTCGAGGTCGTTCCGGGCGTGTCGGCGATCTCGGCGGTGCCGGCGTCGGCGGGCATCCCGTCACGCATCGCGGCGTGTCGGCGCAGGTGACGCTCGTGAGCGGCCACTCCGCCTACGGCGACGACCTCGACTACGCGCACCTGGCGGCGACGCCGGGCACGCTCGTCGTCTTCATGGGCCTCGCCCATCTCAGCGGCATCGCGGCGCGCCTGATCGAGCACGGCGCCTCGCCCGAGACGCCCGCAGCGGTCGTCTCGCGCGGCACGCACGCGACGGCCGTTCGGTCACGGGCCGGCTGCACGAGGTGGCACGACTGGCCGAAGGGCTCGAGTCGCCGGCGCTGCTCGTGGTCGGCGACGTGGTCGCCGTCGGCGACTACCTTGCGAGCGCGGTCGTGTCGAACCGCGGCGAGGCCGTCGCCTCGTAGGCGGCGATCCGCTCCTCACGGAGGAGCGTGCGCGCAACGTCGTCGAGGCCGTTGACGAGCGTCTCGCGCGAGTACTCGTCGAGCTCGATCGCGATGCGCAGGCCGTCCGGATGGGTGATCTCGAGCGTTTCGAGATCGACGGTGAGCTCGTTCCGCTCCGCCAGCGCCGCCTTGATCCGGCCGAGCGTCTCCTCGGACAGCTCGAGCGGCGCGAGCCCCGACTTGACCGCGTTCGAGCGGAAGATGTCGCCGTAGCTCGGCGCGAGGACGGCGCGGAAGCCGTAGTCCTCGAGCGCCCAGGCCGCGTGCTCGCGCGAGGAACCGCAGCCGAAGTTACGGCCGGCGACAAGGATCCGGGCGCCCTGGTACTCGGGCCGGTGGAGCTCGAACCCGGGATCCTTCATCCAGTCGTAGAAGAGGAACTCGCCATAGCCGGAGCGCTCGATCCGCTTCAGGAACTGCTTCGGGACGATCTGGTCGGTGTCGACGTCGGCGCGGTCGAGCACGGCCGCGCTGCCGGTCACCTGCCGCAGCTCCCTCACCGCGGGACCGCCGCTTTCGGCCATGTCTGGGGACAGGCCCCGGACCTGTCGGCAGCGTCCGCGAAAGAGCGCCCCTTGCAGCGGAATCGCGCGCAACGCGTGTCCCAATCGGCCCTGTCCGGGGCCTGTCCCCGGCCACGTCCCGAAAAGACGCGGCTCATCCGAGCTCCCGCACGTCCGTGAAGCGGCCCTCGATTGCCGCCGCGGCCGCCATCGCGGGCGAGACGAGGTGCGTGCGCCCGCCGCGGCCCTGCCGGCCCTCGAAGTTCCGGTTCGAGGTGGATGCGCAGCGCTCGCCCGGCTCGAGGACGTCCGGGTTCATGCCGAGGCACATCGAGCAGCCCGCCTGGCGCCACTCGAAGCCGGCACTCGTGAACACGCGGTCGAGCCCCTCCTCCTCGGCCTGGCGCTTCACCTTCGCCGACCCCGGCACGACCATCGCCCGGACGGTGCTCGCGACGTGACGCCCCGACGCGACCGCAGCGGCGGCGCGCAGGTCCTCGATCCGCGCGTTCGTGCACGAGCCGATGAAGACACGGTCGACGCCGATCTCACGGATCGGCGTACCCGGATCGAGGCCCATGTAGACCAACGCCCGCTCGACCGCCTCGCGCTCGGCCGGATCCTCGAACGTCGCCGGGTCGGGCACGCGCCCGTCAACCGGTGCGACCATGCCGGGGTTCGTTCCCCACGTCACCTGCGGCGTCAGCGCGGACACATCGATCTCGATCGCGCGGTCGAACTCGGCGTCCGCGTCCGTCCGCAGCTCGCGCCAGCCGTCGAGCGCGCGCTCCCACGCGGCGCCGGACGGCGCGCCCGGCCGGCCATCGAGGTAGGCGAACGTCGTGTCGTCGGGCGCGACCATGCCCGACCGAGCGCCCGCCTCGATCGTCATGTTGCAGACGGTCAGCCGCCCTTCCATCGACAGCGCTTCGATCGCCGGCCCCGCGTACTCGATCGCATGGCCGACGCCTCCGGCAACACCGATCCGCCCGATCGCGCCGAGCACCATGTCCTTCGCGGTGACGCCGAACGGCAGCTCGCCGACGAACCGGATGAGCATCGTCTTCGGCCGCGTCTGGAGCAGCGTCTGCGTCGCGAGCACGTGCTCCACCTCGGACGTTCCGATCCCGAAGGCGAGCGCGCCGAACGCGCCGTGGGTGGAGGTGTGCGAGTCGCCGCAGACAATCGTCATCCCCGGCTGCGTGAGCCCGAGCTCGGGCCCCATCACGTGCACGATCCCCTCGCGCCCCGATCCGGTCGCGTTCAGCGGCACACCGAATTCCGCGCAGTTGCGAGCAAGCGCGTCGAGCTGCGCCTTCGCGAGCGGGTCGCGGATCGGGCCCGGCTCCGTCGGCACGTTGTGATCCATCGTCGCGATCGTCAGGTCGGGACGCCGCACCTGCCGGCCCGCGAGGCGGAGCGCCTCGAACGCCTGCGGGCTCGTCACCTCGTGCACGAGATGCAGGTCGACGTAGAGCAGCGCCGGCTCATCGGGTCGCTCGTCGACCAGGTGGGGCTCCCAGATCCGCTCGAACAGCGTCTTCGCGGCCGTGCTCAAATCTCGCTGCTCCCGGTGGCGGCGTAGCTCCCGAAGATGCGCACCTCACGCGTCCACTCGCGCATCTCGGCGAGCGCCGTCTGCACCTCGCGGTCGAGCGGGTGGCCGTCGAGCACCATGTCGAAGCGATACCTGAACGTGGAGTGCGGGATCGGGCGAGAGACGAGTTGCACGAGGTTCAGTCCATGTCGCGAGAAAGGGCCAAGCGCATGGTAGAGGGAGCCTGGCTGGTGGTCGGTCACGAAGGAGAGCGCGATACGCCAGCGCCGGTCCCGGTCGACGCGCGTGTACGGCGCGACGCCGACGAAGCGCGTGAACGCCGCGGGCCGGTCGCCGACGTCCTCGGCGATCGGGTGCAGCCCGTATGCGCGCGCGGCTTCGACGCTCGCAATCGCGGCCTGCGTCGGATCGTCCGACTCGGCCACCTCGCGCGCGGCGTCGGCGGTCGTGGCCGAGGGGATGCACTTCACGTCGAGGCGGTGGATCAGGTCGCGACACTGGTCGAAGGCGACCGGGTGGGAGCGGACCGTCCGCACCTCGGAGAGCTGGATCGGCGACCGCGCGGCCACACAGTGCACGATCGGCAACGTCACCTCGGACACGATCGAGAGCGGCGCCTCGTAGAGCAAGTCGTGCGTCTCCGCGACCGGGCCGTGCAGCGAGTTCTCGATCGGCAGGACGCCGAGCGCGACCTCGGCCGCGACCGCGGCTTCGACCACGGCGAGGAAGCTCGCGTAGCGGCGTCGTCGTCGCGCCGTCCGGCGCGAGCGCCGCCGAAGCGGCCGAGCTGTGGCTCCCCGCAGGGCCGGGATAGCCGACCACAGCGCTCACGACGCGACCAGCGCGTCGAGCGCGGCCAGCACCGCGTCGCCGAAGGCGCCGGTGGACGCGGTGCCGCCGACGTCCGGCGTCGGCGGCCGTCACGAGCGCGCCGTCGACCGCTGCCTCCACGCTCCGGGCGAGGTCGGGGCGTCCGAGCCCGTGCTCGAGCGCGAGCGCCAGCGAGCGAAGCATCGCGGTCGGGTTCGCGCCGCCCGTGCCGGCGATGTCCGGGGCCGAGCCGTGCACCGGCTCGTAGATGCCGGGGCCGCCGTCGCCGAGGCTGGCCGACGACGCCAGCCCAAGGCCGCCGGTGACCGCTGCGGCGATGTCGGAGAGGATGTCGCCGAAGGTGTTCTCGGTCACGAGCACGTCGAGCGACTCAGGCTCGGTGACGATCTGCATCGCGACCGAGTCGACGAGGCCGTGTCGCACCTCGACGTCGGGATGGCCGGCTGCGACTTCCGTAACGACGCGCCGCCACATGCGCGACGTCTCCAGGACGTTCGCCTTGTCCACCGACAGCAGTCGCCCGCCGCGCGAGCGGGCGAGCTCGAAGGCGCGGCGCGCGATGCGCTCGACCTCGCGCGGGTGGTACTCGCACGTGTCGAAGACGGTGCCGTCGGCGAGCGTGCCCCGGCGCCCGTAGTAGAGGCCGCCGACGAGCTCGCGCACGATCAGCAGGTCGACGCCCTCGCCGAGCGCCGGGCGCAGGTTCGCGTAGACGTCGAGCTCGGCGCGCAGGCCGATCAGACCCAGCTCGGGCCTCTCGACGCCGCCCTCCCACTTCGGGCCGCCGACCGCCCCGACCAGCACCGCGTCGGCCGAGTGACAGGCGGCAAGCGTCTCGGCCGGAAGCGGAACGCCGTGCCCGTCGATCGCGGCGCCGCCGAAGGCGTGCTCCTCGAGCTCGACCTCGAGCGGCAGCGCGGCCAGCACGCGCACCGCCTCGGCCATCACCTCGGGCCCGATCCCGTCGCCGGGCAGGCAGACGACTTTGCTAGGCGCCATGCAGCTCCCGCCGGGTCAGGTCGAGCACGTGCCGGTAGAACTCGGTCAGGCCGGCCTCGGACAGCGGCCCGCCGTTCTCGCCGGAGAGGAGTGCGAGCATCGCGTCCTCACGGCCGTGGTCGCGGAGCGGGATGCCGTGCTCCAGCTTGTGGTCGTGCAGGCGCCGCACGACTTCGAGCCTCCGGTTCACAGCCGCGACGAGCTCGCGGTCGAGCGCCGTGATCTCGGCGCGCAGCTCGGTGACGACGGCGTCGCTCACGCGGTCACGCCCAGCACGTCGAGGAGCGCGTCCACGTCGGCGTCGATCTCGACGAGCGATCCGGTCGCCCGCGCGAGTTGGGGCGTCTTCAGGCCGGTGCCGGTGGCGAGGACGACGACGCGATCCTGCTCGCCGATCTCCCCGCGCGCGACCGCCTCGCGAAGCGCACCGATCGTGACGCCGGTTGCGCCCTCGCCGAAGATGCCGCCCGTCTCGGCGAGCAGCGCGATGTGCTCGCCGACCTCGTCCTCCGGTACCGAGTAGATCGCGCCGCCCGTTGCCCGGGCCGTCGCGACCGCGAGGTCGCCGTCGGCCGGGTTGCCGATCGCGATCGACGAGATGGTCGAATCGGGACGCACCGGCGCGACGCGGCGATCCTCGGCGAACGCATCCGCGACGGGCGCGCAGCCCTCGGCCTGGCCGCCGTAGAGCCTCGGCCGGCCGCCGTCGCCCAGCCCGAGCCGCTCGAACTGCTCGAAGCCGAGCGAGACCTTCGTGTACATCGCGCCCGAGCCGATCGGCATCACGACCGCGTCGGGCGTCTCCCACCCGAGCTGCTCGACGATCTCGAACGCGAGTGTCTTCGAGCCCTCGGCGTAGTAGGAGCGAAGGTTCACGTTCACAATCCCCCAGTCGACCTCGCCGGCAAGCTCGCTGACGAGACGGCTGCAGTCGTCGTAGCTGCCCCTGACCGCCGAAGACTCTGGCGCCGTAGACGGTCGTCGCCCGGAACTTCTCGACCTCGAGGCCGGCCGGACAGAAGATGACGGCGGTCTTGCCGGTGGCCGCCGCGCGGGCCGCGACCGCGTTCGCGAGGTTCCCCGTCGAGGTGGCCGAGAGCGTGTCGAGGCCGAACTCCATCGCCTTCGCAGCCGCAATCGCGACCACGCGGTCCTTGAACGAGTGGGTCGGGTTCGAGAGGTCGAGCTTCAGCCACACCTCACCGATGCCGAGCGCCTGTGCCAGCCTCGGAGCCGGGACGAGGGGCGTCATCCCCGGCCCGCTCGCCGCGTCCTCGGGCGGGATCGCGGGCAGCAGGTCGGCGTACCGCCAGAGCGAGCGCGGCCCCGCCTCGATCCGCTCGCGCGTGACCAACGCGGCGAGCGCGTCCCAGTCGTAGACCGGCTCCAGCGGCCCGAAGCAGCGGGCGCAGATACCGTTGGCGACCGCCGGATACTCGCTCTCGCAGACGCGACAGCGGAGGACGTCAACCGGCATGGCACCTCCCAAACTCCCACGTCCTAGACTGGCGAGAACCTTGGAATTCCGGCGCATCCACGATCTTCCCCCTTACGTCTTCGCGACGGTCGACCAGCTGAAGCGCGAGCTGCGGCGCGACGGGCGCGACGTGATCGACCTCGGCTTCGGCAACCCCGACATCCCGTCGCCCCAAGTTGCGGTGGACAAGCTCTGCGAGGCGGCGGCGAAGCCGACGAACCATCGCTACTCGGCGAGCCGCGGGCTGCCGAACCTCCGTGAGGCGGTCTGCGAGCGGTACGAGCAGGTCTTCGGCGTGAAGCTCGATCCCGACCTGCACGTCGTCAGCACGATCGGCGCCAAGGAAGGCCTCGCGCACCTGATGTGGGTGCTGGTCGAGCAGGGCGACAGCGTGGTCGTGCCGAGCCCCGCTTACCCGATCCACCTGGTGGCACCGCGGCTTGCGGGCGCCACGGTCGTGCACGCGCGGATCGACGGCGGCGACGTGCTCAGCGGCATCGAGGAGGCGCTCGACGTGGCCGAGCCCGTGCCGCGCGTCGTGATCGCGTCGTTCCCGCACAACCCGACCACCGCGATCGCGACGCCCGAGCTGATGCAGCGCCTCGTCGACCTGGCGCGCGAGCACGAGTTCATCCTCGTCCACGACTTCGCCTACGCCGACATCGCCTTCGACGGCCACGTTCCGCCCTCGGTGCTTCAGGCCGAGGGCGCGTTCGACTGCGCGGTCGAGCTCTACTAGCCTGACGAAGTCCTTCTCGATGGCCGGCTGGCGGATGGGCTTCACGATCGGCCGGCCCGACGTCGTCGCCGCGCTCGCGAAGCTCAAGTCCTACCTCGACTACGGCACCTTCCAGCCGATCCAGATCGCCTCGATCGTGGCGCTGCGCGAGGCGGGCGACTACCCGGTCGAGGTCTGCGAGATCTACAAGGGCCGCCGCGACGCGCTCTGCGCGGGGCTCGCGCGCGCCGGCTGGCACATCGAGCCGCCGCTCGGGACGATGTTCGTCTGGGCGCCGATCCCTGCGGAGCACGCCCACCTGGGCTCGCTCGAGTTCGCGCTGAAGCTCGCACGCGACGCCGACGTCGCCGTCAGCCCGGGCATCGGCTTCGGCCCCGGCGGCGACGAGCACGTCCGCTTCGCCCTCGTCGAGAACGAGCAGCGGATCACGCAGGCCACGCGCTCCATCCGCAAGCTGCTTCACGGCTGACCGGCTCACCAGGTCGGCGCCCCTTCCGACGCCGAGCCGACGTCCCGCGCGTACTTGGCGAACACGCCCGGCGAGTAGCGCGGCTCGGGCGCCGTCCATGCGGCGAGGCGCTCTGCGATCTCCTCGTCGGGGACGATCAGGTCGAGCCGGCGCCGGTCGACGTCGAGCACGATCGTGTCGCCGTCGCGGACGGCGGCGATCGGGCCGCCGCGTGCCGCCTCCGGCGCGATGTGGCCGACCATCAGCCCGTGCGTCGCGCCCGAGAAGCGGCCGTCGGTGATCAGCGCGACCTCGTCGCCGAGCCCCTCGCCGACGAGCGCCGCGGTCACGTGCAGCATCTCGCGCATGCCGGGCCCGCCGGCCGGCCCCTCGTAGCGGATCACGATCACGTCGCCGGGCTGGATCGAGCGCGCCTTGACCGCGGCGAAGCACTCCTCCTCGGAGTCGAACACGCGCGCCGGGCCGCGGTGGAAGAGCCGCTCGTGGCCGGCGAGCTTGACGACGCAGCCCTCCGGCGCGAGCGAGCCGCGCAGGATCGCGAGGCCGCCGGTCGGCTTCAGCGGCGCGGCGAACGGGACGACCACGTCCTGGCCTGGCCGCTCCTCCACCGCCGCGCCGACCTCGCCGAGCGTGCGCCCGTCGACGCCGCGCGCGCCCTCGTGGAGCGACGCCGGCCGCGACGAGCTCGCGCGCGACGAGCCCGACCCCGCCGGCCGCGTGCAGGTCGGTCGCGACGTAGCGGCCGCCGGGCTTCAGGTCGGCGACGATCGGCGTGCGCGCCGCGATCGAGTCGAAGTCCTCGAGCTCGAGCGGGACGCCCGCCTCGCGGGCGATCGCGAGCAGGTGCAGGACGCCGTTCGTCGAGCCGCCGGTGCCCGGCGACCGCGGCGATCGCGTTCTCGAACGCGTCGCGGGTGAGGATCTGAGGACGGCCGCGTGTCGTTCTCGACGAGCGTCATCGCGAGCCGGCCCGCCTCGACCGCGGCCGAGGCCTTGTCGGGATGGGTCGCCGGAATGCCGGTGAGGCCGCGAGGCGACACGCCGAGGAAGTCGATCACCAGCGCCATCGTGTTCGCGGTGAACTGTCCGCCGCACGCGCCGGCGCCGGGGCAGGCGCACGCTCTCGAGCTCGTGCACCTCCTCGTCGGTCATCTTCCCGGCGGCGCGCGCGCCGATCGCCTCGAACACGTCCTGGATCGTGACGTCGCGATCCTCGAAGCGGCCCGGCGCGATCGAGCCGTTGTAGAAGACGAGGCCCGGGATGTCGAGCCGCGCGAGCGCCATCACCGCGCCCGGGATGCGTCTTGTCGCAGCCGACGAGGCAGACGAGCCCGTCGAGCAGATGGCCCGCGCAGACGAGCTCGATCGAGTCGGCGATCACCTCGCGCGAGATCAGCGAGGCGCGCATGCCGCCCGTCCCCATCGAGACGCCGTCGGAGACCGAGATCGTGTTGAACTCGATCGGCGTGCCGCCGGCGGCGCGGATGCCCTCCTTCACGTGCAGGGCGAGCTCGCGCTGGTTCAGGTTGCACGGCATCGTCTCGATCCACGTCGTCGCGACGCCGACGAGCGGCTTCGCGAGGTCGTCGTCGGTGAAGCCGACGGCCTTCAGCATCGCGCGGGCACCGCGCGCGGTCGACGCCGTCGGTGAGGAGCGCGCTGTGGCGCTTGGCGGGGTCGGTCGGCTGCGAGTAGACGCTCATACGGTTGTAACTCCTTCGTCGGCGATGCGAAGTGGGAGGACGCGCGCGTCGGGGACGCGGGTCTGCAATGCGGCTGCGACGGCGTCGGCGCCGTCCTTGGCGGCCCAGACGACGACGGACGGCCCGGAGCCGGAGAGGGTGACGCCGAGCGTGCCCGGGACGGGGTTCGCGCGCAGCTCCTCGAGCAGCGGCGCGTCCTCGCCGCGGTACGGCTCGTGCAGCAGGTCGTGGAACGCCGCGGCGAGCAGCTCGGCGTCGCCGGCCGCGACGGCCGCGCCGAGCAGCGCCGCCTGGGCACTCGCGGCGGCGGCATCCTCGTGCGACAGCGTCGCGGGCAGGCGTCCGCGAGAGGCCTCCGTGTTCACGCGCGTCTCGGGCACGACCACGACCGGCGCGAGCGGGAGATCGGTCGCCAGGCGCCGGGTGCGCGCGTGGCCGCCGCCGTTCCGCCAGATCAGGCAGACGCCGCCGCGCACGGCAGCCGCGAGGTTGTCGGCGTGGCCCTCGAGCGGCAGCCCGAGCGCGAGCACCTCGTCGGCGGTGGCCTCGCGACCCGCGACGGCGAGGCCGGCGACGAGCCCGGCGGCGATCGTCGCCGCCGACGAGCCGAGCCCGCGCTCGAGCGGGATGCGGTTGACGAAGCGGAAGCGGTGGCCCTCGAAGCGGCGCCACGAGCGCGAACGCGCGCAGCGCGAGGTGCCCGGCATCGCGCGGCAACTCGTCCGCGCCCTCGCCCTCCAGGGTCACGACCGGGCCGTCGCCGTCGGCCGCCGTCACCTCGAGCTCGTTCCAGAGGTCGAGCGCGGCGGCCGCGCAGTCGAAGCCGGGGCCGAGGTTCGCGGTCGTGGCCGGCGCGCGGACGAGGACACTCACCGCACGGCCTCCGGCTGACCGACGCCGGCGAGGATCGCGTCGACGGCTCGGCTCGACCACCGTCGTCGACTCGGTGAGCACGTCCACCGCGGCCGCGTCCTTCAGGCCGTGTCCGGTGAGGACGCAGACGACCGTGGCTCCCGGGCTCGAGCTCGATGCGGGCGAGCCCGGCGAAGCCGGCGGCCGACGACGGCTCGCAGAAGATGCCCTCGCTGCTCGCGATCTCGAGCCAGGCGTCCGTGATCTCGCCGTCGTCGACGGTGACGATCTCGACGCGACGCTCGGCGATCAGCGCGTCGACCTCGCTGAGCATGGGCCGGCTCGATGATGCGGATCGCGGAGGCGAAGGTGACCGCGCGCTCGGCCGCCTGAGCCGAAACGAGGCGCGTGGCCGCGCCCTCCTCGGCGAAGCCCTTGGCGTAGGCGACCGTGTTGCCGCCGCCGCCGTAGGGCAGCGCGAGCACGTCGGGCGCTCGGCCGAGCTCCTCGACGATCTCGAACGCGGCGGTCTTCTGGCCCTCGATCCGGTGCGGGTTGAGCGAGTTGACGAGCATGTAGACGCCGCGCTCGGCGAGCTCGAGGCAGCCTCGCAGCGCCTCGTCGAAGCTGCCGCGCACCTCGAGCACGCGTGCGCCCACCGCGCGTGCCTGCGCCTGCTTCGCGGCGGCGATGGCGCCTGCCGGGTGCATGACGATCGCGGTCACGCCCGCCCGAGCCGCATAGGCCGCAGCGGACGCAGCGGTGTTGCCGGTGGACGCGCAGACGATGCCCTCGTAGCCGTCCTCGACCGCCTTCGCCACCGCGACGCACATCCCGCGGTCCTTGAAGCTGCCCGTCGGGTTCACGCCCTCGAACTTGAACCAGAGCTCGACGCCGAGCTTCTCCGAGAGCCGCTCGGAGCGGATCAGCGGCGTGCTGCCCTCGCCGAGACGTGATCCGGGGTGTATCAGCGCCGACCGGCAGGCGGTCGGCGTAGCGCTCGATCACGCCCATCCGAGCTCCGCGACGCCACGGTCGGAGACGACCGCGAACGGCAGCGGCGGGCGGCGTACCTCGTCCAGTCGCCGAGATCGCCGCGAGCGCCTCGGTCGAGCGCTCCCTCGCGCGCCTCGTGCGTGACGACGTGCACGGCGGCGCCGTCGCCGTTCTGCGTGCTGCAGGATCCGCGCGATCGAGATCTCGCGCTCGGCCAGCTCCACCGTGACGCGCGCGAGCACGCCGGGGCGGTCGTCGACCGAGAGGTGGAAGTAGAACGGTGACCGGTGGTCGCCCGGCGCGAGCCGCGGCAGGGAGCGCCAGACGGCGTCGTTCTGGAGGAAGCCGGTGCCCATCGTCCCGATCACGCTCGCCATGTCGGCGATCACGGCCGAGGCGGTCTCGACGCCGCCGGCGCCCGGCCCTTCGAGGTGATCTCGCGGATCGCGTCGCCCTGGAGCATCACCGCGTTGAACGCGCCCTCGACCGCCGCGAGCGGATGGTGGCGGTCGACGAGCGCCGGGCCGACACGGACGTCGACGTGCCCGTCCACGAGCCGGGCCGCGCCGACGAGGCGGATCACCATCTCGAGCTCGCGCGCGGCCGCCACGTCGAGCGGGTCGATGCGGTCGATCCCGACCACCGCGACGTCGCCGAGCTCATAGCGCGAGTTGAACGCGACCGTGGCGAGGATCGCCATCTTCGCCGCCGCGTCGGCACCCGAGACGTCGTCGGTGGGGTCAGCCTCGGCAAAGCCCCGCTCCTGCGCGTCCGCGAGCGCCTCGGCGTAGGTCTTCCCCGCCTCCATCTCGGTGAGCATGAAGTTGGTCGTGCCGTTGACGATCCCGAGCACTCGGTGGACGTTGGTGACGACGAGCGACTCGCGCAGCACCTTGATCACGGGGATCGCGGCGCAGACGCTCGCCTCGAAGCGCAGCTGCACGCCGGCGGCCGACGCGGCCTCGAACAGCTCCGCCCCACGGCGTGCGACCAGCTGCTTGTTCGCGGTGACGACGTGCTTGCCGCTGCGCAGCAGCTCGAGGACGTACTCGCCCGTGGGCTCGGTGCCACCCATCACCTCGGCGACGATCTGCGATCCGCGGGTCGTCGAGGACGTCCTGGATCTCCGTCGTCAGGACGTCGCCGTCGATCGGGAACCCGCGCGCCTTGCCGGGGTTGCGGACGAGCGCCTTGACGACGCGCAGCCGGTGCCCGGTCGCACGCTCGATGTCGTCCGCCTGCTCGTTGAGCAGGCGGTTGACGGCCGCACCGACCGTGCCGTAGCCCAGGAGGGCGACCGGGACGTCAACTGACGCCATGCGCCTCCGCGGCCTCGCGCTTGCCGAGCGCGCGCAGGCGCTTGCCGACCTGCTCGATCTGCGTCTCTGCGAGCTTGCGGCGGTACTCGTCGAGGCTCGGC
This sequence comes from uncultured Actinomycetota bacterium, assembly GCA_963797465.1. Classification (GTDB taxonomy): domain Bacteria; phylum Actinomycetota; class Thermoleophilia; order Gaiellales; family Gaiellaceae; genus PALSA-600. Next base: position 1,365,819 of record CAWCPD010000001.1, read on the forward strand.
GAGCCCTTGTCCATCTCGGCGATCCACTCGCGCGCGAACGACCCGTCGCGGATGTTCGCGAGCACCTTGCGCATGTTGTCGCGCACATGGTCGTCGACGACCTCGGGGCCGACGGCGTGCGAGCCGTACTCGGCGGTGTCCGAGATCGAGTAGTGCATTCGCTCGATGCCGCCCTCGTAGATCAGGTCGACGATCAGCTTCAGCTCGTGCAGGCACTCGTAGTAGGCGATCTCCGGCTGGTAGCCGGCCTCGACGAGCGTCTCGAAGCCGAGCTGGATCAGCTGCGTCACCCCGCCGCAGAGCACCGACTGCTCACCGAACAGGTCGCTCTCGGTCTCCTCCTGGAACGTGGTCTCGATGATCCCCGCACGCCCTGCGCCGATGCCGGCCGCGTAGGCGAGCGCGACCTCGCGTGCCTGGCCGCTTGCGTCCTGGGCGACCGCGATCAGCGCCGGCGTGCCGTGGCCCTCCTCGAAGATCCGCCGGACGATGTGTCCCGGCCCCTTGGGCGCGACCATGATCACGTCGTGCCCGGCCGGCGGCTCGACAAGCTTGTAATGGACAGCGAAGCCGTGGGCGAAGAGCAGCGCCGCGCCCGGCGCCAGGTTCGGCGCGACCTCGTCACGGAAGAGCGCCGCCTGTGAGCCGTCAGGGACGAGGAAGGCGACGACCTGCGCGTCGCGCACCGCGTCTGGTACGTCGCTCACGGTCAGGCCCGCCTGCTCGGCGGCCGCACGCGAGGAGCTGTCGGGCCGCAGCCCGACCTCCACGTCGAGGCCGGAGTCGCTCAGGTTGAGGGCATGCGCGTGCCCCTGGCTGCCGTAGCCGAGCACCGCGATCTTGCCCGTCAGGAGTCCGACGTCTTCCGTCTTGATCACTTCCGCCATGAGTTCTTCCTTTCGCTTAAGAAACGGTCGCGGCTGACTGCCGCGTTGGACGCGGGCCCGGCCGGCGCAGGCCGATCCGCCCGGTGCGGGCGAGCTCGCGGACGCCGTGCGGGCGGACGAGCTCCTCGAAGGCATCGAGCTCCTCGGGGCGCCCGACGAGCTCGAACGTGAGAGCGTCGCGGCCGATGTCGGCCACACGCGCGCCGAACACCTCGCCGAGCGCGATCACCTCCGCCCGCTTGTCGGGCGCCGCGCCGACGGTGATCAGTGCGAGCTCCCGCTCGACCGACTCACCGGGCTTCAGCTCGGTCACGCGCAGGACGTTCACGAGCTTGTGGATCTGCTTCTCGATCTGCTCGAACGAGTGCTCGCTGCAGTCGACGCGGAGCGTGAGCCGCGAGATGTCCGGCCGCTCGGTGGGCCCGACGGCGAGGCTCTGGATGTTGTAACCGCGCCGCGCGAAGAGCTGCGAGACGCGCGCGAGGGCGCCCGGCTTGTTCTCGAGCTGGACGGAGACCGTGTGCAGGCTCATCCCGTCACCTCAGCCTCGACGTCCGGCAGCTCGTCGGGCATCTCGATCACGTCGACCGAGGCGGCGCCCGCCGGCACCATCGGGTAGCAGTTCTCGTTCGGGTCGACGCGGGCGTCCACGACCGCGGTCCGGCCGCAGTCGAAGGCTGCCTGCAGCGTCGACTCGAGGTCGTCGTCGGAGTCGACCATGAAGCCGGCGCAGCCGAGCGCGTCGGCGAGCTCCGCGTAGTCGGGCACCTGCTTCGTGAGATGCGTCTCCGCGTAGCGCTCGGCGTAGAAGAGCTCCTGCCACTGCCGCACCATCCCCAGCCAACCGTTGTTGATGATCACCACCACGATCGGTAGCCGCTCGAGCGCGGCCGTCGCGAGCTCCTGCGCGGTCATCTGGAAGCAGCCGTCGCCGTCGATACAGACCACGGTCGCGTCGGGCCTGGCCGCCTTCGCGCCGATCGCGGCCGGAACGCCGTAGCCCATCGTCCCGAGCCCGCCCGAGGTGATGAACGTGCGCGGCCGTTCGCACGTGAGGTACTGCATCGCCCACATCTGGTGCTGCCCGACGCCGGTGGTCCAGATCACGTCGTCACGGCCGGCCGTCATGTCGCGCAGCGTCTCGACCACGGTCTGCGGCTTGAGCACACCCTCGGCGCGGCGGTACTTGTACGGGTAGAGCCGGCGCCACTCGTCGAGCTGGCCGATCCAGGCGGCGCGATCGAACGGCCGGTCGGCCTCGAGCGCCTTCACCTCTCGCGTGAGCAGGCCGAGCGCCAGCTTCAGCGGCCCGACGACGGGGATCTCGGCGTGGCGGATCTTGTCGACCTCGGCCGCGTCGATGTCGAAGTGGATCACCTTCGCGCCGGGCGCGAACGCGGACAGCTTGCCGGTGACGCGGTCGTCGAAGCGCGTGCCGACCGCGATGATCAGGTCGGACTTGTTCAGCGCCCAGTTGCCGTACTTGGAGCCGTGCATCCCGGGGGCGCCGTAGTTCAGCGGGTGCGAGTCGGGCAGGCAGCCCTTCCCCATCAGGGTCACGACCGCCGGCAGCCGCCCGGCCTCGACGAGCGCGAGCAGCTCCGCGGAGGCCTCGGCGTTGATCACGCCGCCGCCCGCGTAGACGATCGGCTGCTTCGCCTCTGCGATCGCCTTGGCCGCCTCGCGAACCTGGCGCTCGTGCACCTTCGTCGGCGGCTTCCAGCCCGGCAGGTCGACCTCGTCGGGGTAGGAGAAGTCGAGCTCGGCCTCCTGGACGTCCTTGGCGATGTCGACGAGGACAGGGCCCGGCCGGCCGGTGCGGGCGACGTGGAACGCCGACTTCATCACGCCCGGCAGCTCCCGGACGTCCTGGACGAGCCAGGAGTGCTTGACGATCGGCATCGTGATACCGGTCGCGTCGGTCTCCTGGAAGGCGTCGGTGCCGATCAGGTTCGACCGCACCTGGCCGGTGATGCAGACGATCGGCGTCGAGTCCATCCAGGCGTCCGCGATCGGCGTCACGAGGTTCGTCGCGCCGGGGCCGGAGGTGGCCATCGCAACGCCGACCCTGCCGGAGGCGCGGGCGTAGCCCTCGGCCATGTGCCCGGCGCCCTGCTCGTGGCGCGCCAGGATGTGCCGCACGGTCGTGCCGCGCGCGATCGCGTCGTAGGTCGGAAGGATGGCGCCGCCCGGGATGCCGAACATCACGTCGACGCCCTCTGCCTCCAGGGAGCGCAGGGTCGCGTCGGAGCCGTACATGCGTGTCATCGCCAGACCTCCTCGAAGGGTCTCTGTCGGTCGTCTCTCGAAATCTCGCGTGCTGCCACTCTCTCGCTCCTGTCGTCGTCGGCGCCCACTGCGCGGCGCACCTCTCCTGTGATGAGGTCGGCGTCTGCGGCGTCCAGGGCCGCGTGAGCAACATTCTCCCCCTAGAAGGGGAGAATCGAAAACACCACGACGAGCATGGAGGTCCCGAAGGACACGTCACGGGTGACAGACGTCATGGCCGACCCAGTCTGCCCCAGGCCATTCGGGCTGTCAAATCGCGTCGTTTGGGCGTTCGCGGCGATCGTCACGCCCTCGCGGAGAGGGTGTGGCCGGCATCGCGCGCGAGCCAGCTCTCGACCGCACGCGCGCAGCTGCGGCCCTCGTTGATCGCCCACACGATCAGCGACTGCCCGCGTCGGGCGTCGCCGGCCGCGAAGACGCCGTCGACGGAGGTCGCATAGCGCTTCGCGGCGGCGTTGCCGCGGTCGTCGCGCTCGACGCCGAGCTGGTCGAGGAGTTGGGGCTCAGGGCCGACGAAGCCCATCGCGAGGAGCACGAGGCCGGCCGGATGGGCCTCGTCGGTGCCCGGGACGAGCTCGAACGGCGGGCGGCCGCTGTTCTGGGCCCAGCGGATCTCCTCGACGCTGCCGTTGCCCAGGAACGCGGTGGTCGAGACCGAGAAGTCGCGCTCGCCGCCCTCCTTGAGCGCGTACGGGATCCGAAGCTTGAGTGGCCAGCGCGGCCAAGGGGTGGCTTCGTCCGGCCGCGAGCGCGGTGGCTCGGCAACCAATTCGACTTGGGTCACCGACGCCGGACCCTCGCGGTGGGCGTTGGCGACGCAGTCGGCACCCGTGTCGCCGCCGCCGATCACGACCACGTGCTTGCCGGCGGCGGTGATCGTCTCGCCCGGGTCGGGCGCGGGCGGCGCGCCGGGAACCGGCGGCCCGAGCTCGCGGGCCACGAAGCGGTTCCGCTGGTAGAGGTACTCCATCGCGAAGTGCACGCCGGGCAGGTCGCGGCCGGGCACGGGTAGATCGCGCGGGACGCGCGAGCCGGTCGCGATCACGACCGCGTCGTGGCTTTCGCGCAGCTCGTTCGCGTCGACGTCCACACCGACATCGACGCCGAAGCGGAACTCGACGCCCTCGGCCTCGAGCTGCGCGATCCGGCGCTCGACCACCGTCTTCTCGATCTTGAAGTCGGGCACGCCGAAGCGCACGAGCCCGCCGCCGGCCTCGTCACGCTCGAGCACCGTCACCGTGTGCCCGGCGCGGTTCAGCTGCTGGGCGCACGCGAGCCCCGCAGGGCCCGAGCCGATCACCGCGACCGAGCGGCCCGTGCGCGCAGCCGGCGGGCGCGGCTCGATCCAGCCCTCGTCCCACGCGCGGTTCACGATCGCGAGCTCGATCTGCTTGATCGAGACCGCGTCGCCTTCGCGGATCTCGAGCACGCACGCGGCCTCGCACGGCGCCGGGCAGAGGCGGCCAGTCCAGTCGGGGAAGTTGTTCGTCCGGTGGAGCTGTTCGATCGCCTCGCGCCAGCGGTCGCGATAGACGAGATCGTTCCAGTCCGGGATCAGGTTGTTGACAGGGCAGCCGCTGTGGCAGAAGGGCACGCCGCACTCCATGCAGCGCGCGCCCTGCTCGCGAAGCCCGGCGTCGGGCAACGGGCTGACGAACTCGCGGAAGTCGTGGACGCGGTCGGCCGGGTCGCGTTCGGGCCCCTCCACTCGCGCGAGCCGGAGGAAGGCGCCCAATTCACCCATGAAACAGTTCACCCATGTGACAACTCACCCATGTGACACTTCAGCCATGTGACAGCTCGTCCACTACGCGACCCGCTCGGCAGCCTCGTCCTCGGTCTCCGCGGTCACGAATCCCTCGCCGCGGCTCGAGACCGGATGGTCGTCGTGGTAGTGGACGTCGCCGTCCGTGGCGAGCTCGGCCAGCGCGCGCTTGTAGTCGTGCGGCATCACCTTGACGAACCGCGGCAGCAGCTCGTCCCACGACTCGAGCACACGGGCAGCGACCGGCGAGCTCGGTGCGCTCCAGGTGCTCCTGGACGAGCGCGCGGATCGCCTCGACGTCGTCGTCCTCGAGCGGGTCGAAGCCGACGAGCTCCATGTTGCAGCGCCCGCCGAAGCCGCCGTCCTCGTCGAGGACGTACGCGATCCCACCGCTCATCCCGGCAGCGAAGTTGCGCCCGGTGCGGCCGAGGACGACCACACGGCCGCCGGTCATGTACTCGCAGCCGTGGTCGCCGACGCCCTCGACGACGGCGTCGGCGCCCGAGTTGCGCACGGCGAAGCGCTCGCCCGCGAGGCCGCGGAAGAACGCCTTGCCCTTCGTCGCGCCGTACAGAACGGTGTTGCCGACGATCACGTTCTCCTCGGCGGCGAAGGTCGAGCCCTCCGGCGGCCGCACCGCGAGCACGCCGCCGGAGAGGCCCTTGCCGGTGTAGTCGTTTGCGTCGCCGCGGAGCGTCAACTCCACGCCGGGCGCGAGCCACGCGCCGAAGCTCTGACCGGCAGAGCCTTTGAACGTGATGCCGATCGTTCCGTCGGGAAGGCCCTCCATGCCGTGCACCTTCGTGATCGCACTCGAGAGCAGCCCGCCCACCGTTCTGTTGACGTTCCGGATCGGCACGCCGTCAAGACGGACGCCACTGAAAGCACCGTTGTCGTCACGTGCCATTTCGATCAGCTCCCAGTCGAGCGCGCCGGGCAGCGGCGAGTCGGGCGCGTGCATGCGGCGCAGCGGCGCGTCGTCGTCGACCGGCGCCTTCGCGAGCAGGCCCGAGAGGTCGACGCCGCGGCCCTTCCAGTGGTCGATCGCGTCGTCGGCCTCGAGCAGGTCGGCGCGGCCGATGAGGTCGTCGAAACGCTCGACTCCGAGACGGGCCATGAGCTGCCGCACCTCCTCGGCGACGAAGAAGAAGAAGTTCACGACGTGCTCCGGCGTGCCGGCGAAGCGCTTGCGCAGCTCGGGATCCTGGGTCGCGATCCCGACCGGACACGTGTTCAGGTGGCAGGCGCGCATCATCACGCAGCCGGCCGCGATCAGCGGCGCGGTCGAGAAGCCCATCTCGTCGGCGCCGAGCAGGCCTGCGATCACGACGTCGCGGCCCGTCTTCAGCTGGCCGTCGGTCTGCACCCAGATGCGTGAGCGGAGATCGTTCAGGACCAGCGTCTGCTGCGTCTCGGCGAGGCCGATCTCCCACGGGATGCCCGCCGACTGGATCGAGGAGAGCGGCGAGGCGCCGGTGCCGCCGTCGTGCCCCGAGATGAGGACGTGGTCGGCGTTCGCCTTCGCGACGCCCGCCGCGACCGTCCCGACGCCCATCTCCGCGACGAGCTTGACCGACACCTGCGCCTCGGGGTTCGCGCAGCGCAGGTCGTAGATCAGCTGCTTCAGGTCCTCGATCGAGTAGATGTCGTGGTGCGGCGGCGGCGAGATCAGCCCCACGCCGGGCGTGGTGAAGCGGATCTTCGCGATGTAGGCGTCGACCTTGTGGCCGGGCAGCTGGCCGCCCTCGCCCGGCTTCGCACCCTGGGCCATCTTGATCTGGAGCTGGTCGGCGTTGACGAGGTAGTGGATGTTCACGCCGAAGCGGCCCGAGGCGACCTGCTTGATCGCCGAGCGCCGCGAGTCGCCGTTCGGGTCGCGCGCGTAGCGCACCGGATCCTCGCCGCCCTCGCCCGTGTTCGACTTGCCGCCGAGCCGGTTCATCGCGATCGCGAGCGTCTCGTGCGCCTCTCGCCCGAGCGAGCCGAGCGACATCGCCCCGGTCGCGAAGCGCTTGACGATCTCCTTCGCCGGCTCGACGCGTCGAGCGGGATGCCGCCGTCCTCGGCGAACCGGAACCGGAGCAACCCGCGCAGCGTGGCCTTGCGGGCGGCGTCGTCGTTCACCAGCTGCGAGTACTCCTCGAAGGTCTGCGCGCCGCCGTGGCGGACCGCGTGCTGGAGGAGAGCGATCGTCTCGGGGTTCCACTGGTGGTGCTCGCCCTCGGAGCGCCACGCGTAGACCCCGCCGAGCGGAAGCAGACCGCCGTGGGTGTCCGGGTAGGCGCGCGCATGCCGGTCGAGCGCCTCGCGGGCGAGCACATCGCCGCCGATGCCGCCGATCCGCGACGGGGTGCCCGTGAAGTGCCGCTCGATCAGCCCCCGATCGAGCCCGACCGCCTCGAAGATCTGCGCGCCGCAATAGGAAGGGATCGTCGAGATCCCCATCTTGGAGATCGTCTTCAGCAGCGCCTTCGCGATCCCCTTGATCGCGCGCTCCTTCGCCTCCTCGGCGCCCATCTCCTCGGGGAGCCAGCCCGTCGCGGCGAGCTCGTTCAGCGTCTCGAGCATCACGTACGGGTTGACGGCCGCGGCGCCGTAGCCGATCAGCGTGGCGAAGTGGTGCACCTCGCGCGGCTCGCCGGACTCGACCACGAGCCCCGCCTGCAGCCGCGTGCCCTGGCGCACGAGGTGGTGGTGTACGCCCGCGACCGCGAGCAGCGCGGGAACCGGGGCACGGTCGGCGCCGAGGTTGCGGTCGGAGAGGATGAGGATGTTGACGCCGTCGGCGAGCGCCTGGTCGGCGTCGGCGCAGACCCGCTCGAGTGCCTTCTCGAGCCCGGCGGGGCCCTCGGCGACCGGCCAGGTGGTATCCAGCGTCCGCGCCTTGAAGATCTCGGATTCGACCTGGCGCAGGCTCTCGAGCTCGGCGTTCCGGAGGATCGGCTGGTCGATCACCAGCTGGAAGGCGTGCTCGGGCGTCTCGTCGAGCAGGTTGTGCTCGGAGCCGACGCTCGTCGCGACGCTCATGACGACTGCCTCGCGCGTCGAGTCGATCGGCGGGTTCGTCACCTGGGCGAACAGCTGCTTGAAATACGAGTAGAGGAGCGGCCGCTGGTCGGAGAGCACCGCGAGGGCCAGGTCGTTGCCCATCGAGCCGATCGGCTCCTCGGCGTTGCGGGCGAGCGGCTCGAGGATCACCCGCAGGTCCTCCTGGGTGTAGCCGAACGCGAGCTGGCGCGCTCGCAGCGGCTCGGTGCGCTGCACCCGCGGCGGCCGCTTCGGCAGGTCGTTCAGGTGCGCGACGCCCCGGTCGAACCACTCGCCGTACGGCCGGCGCGTGGCGATCTCGCGCTTGATCTCCTCGTCCTCGAACGATCCGGTTCCGCGCCAGGTCGACGAGGAAGAGCTTGCCGGGCTGCAGGCGACCCTTGCGGAGGACGTTCTCGGCAGGGATGTCGAGCACGCCCGTCTCGGAGGCCATCACGACCCAGCCGTCGTTCGTCTCCAACCAGCGGCCGGGGCGCAGGCCGTTCCGGTCGAGCGTCGCGCCGATCAGGGTGCCGTCGGTGAAGGCGATGGCGGCCGGCCCGTCCCACGGCTCCATCAGGCAGCCGTGGAAGTCGTAGAAGCCGCGCAGGTGGTCGGGGATGTCGTCGCGGCCGCCGTAGGCCTCCGGGATCATCATCATGATCGCGTGCGGAAGCGAGCGGCCCGCGAGCGTGAGCAGCTCGAGCACGTTGTCGAAGTTCGCCGAGTCGGAGCCGCCCGCGCGGACGACCGGCAGCACCTTCCGCAGGTCGGCGCCGAAGAGCGCCGAGGCGAGCTGGCTCTCGCGCGCGCGCATCCAGTTGACGTTGCCGCGAAGCGTGTTGATCTCGCCGTTGTGGGCGATCATCCGGTAGGGGTGCGCGAGCTCCCAGCTCGGGAAGGTGTTGGTCGAGAAGCGAGAGTGGACCAGCGCCAGGGCCGTCTTCGTGCGCTCGTCGAGCAGGTCCGGGAAGCAGGAACCGAGCTGCGGCGCCATCAGCATCCCCTTGTAGACGATCGTCTTCGAGGAGAAGCTCGGGAAGACGAGGTCCGGCCCGGCGGCGAGCGCGACGACGCGGCGGATCACGTACAGCTTGCGCTCGAACGCCTCCTGGTCGGTCGCAAGCTCGTCCGATGCGGCCACCACGAGCTGCCGGATGAGCGGCGCGACGTCACGCGCCGTCGCGCCGATCGCGCTCAGGTCGACCGGGACGTCGCGCCAGCAGACGACCCGCTGACCCTCGGCCTCGACCGTCCCGCGCCAGCAGCTGCTCGAGCTCGGCCTGGCGAGCGGGGTCGTCGCGTGGGAGGAAGCAGACGGCGACGCCGTACTGCCCGGCCGGCGGCAGCTCGTTCCCGACGATCCCCCGGAAGAGCTCGTCGGGCATCTGCAGCAGGATCCCCGCGCCGTCGCCGGTCTTCGGGTCGGCGCCCGCAGCCCCACGATGCTCGAGGTTCTCGAGCGCTGCGATCCCCCGCTGCACCGTCTCGTGACTCGGCACGGCGTCGAGCCGCGCCACGAACGCGACCCCGCAGGCGTCGTGCTCGAACGACGGGTCGTACAGGCCGACCGGTTCGGTCGGGCGGCGTCGCGGTTGATGGCGGCGCGATGCGTTCGGATTGGGGGTGCCCGCGGGGTGCATGCGGTTCGTCACTGACAAGGCCTTTCGGGAGTCGGTTCCCGCCGCTTCTTGTGTGCTAGCCGGCGGGGCGGGAGGTGGATCGCCGACTAGCAGGCAGCCTTGACGCGCGCCACGACGGCGATGTTCGACGTGTTCAGCTTCGCAGGCGCGTGCATGCTTCAAAGAAGATAGAAACAATGCGGGAGAACCGCAAGTCGGAGCGGACGCCCCGCAAGGATCGTCCGCGCCCGGTTTTGCGGCCACTCGCTCGAGTAGACTTGTCCGGAATGAGCGAGCGGCGCATGAGAGAGGTCCACGACGGGACGTGCTGCGCCGTCGCAGCGACCTCCGAGTTGATCGGCTCGAAGTGGACGGCGCTGATCGTGCACGACCTCTCCGAGGGCCCGCGCCGCTTCACCCAGCTCGAGCACGCCTGCCCCGGGATCAGCCCTCGCACCCTCTCGGAACGGCTCCACATGCTGGAGCAGCAGGGCATCTGCATCCGCTGCAGCTACCCCGAGTCCCCGCCTCGGGTCGAGTACGAGCTGACCGCGAAGGGCCGGTCGCTGCTGCCGATCATCGAGGAGATGCGGACGTTCGGCCACGAGTGGCTGATCTCCGATCACGACCACGAGCACACGGACACCGTCGGCCGCGTCGCGGCGGCCGGCTAGCTCACTCGAGGCTCGCGCCGGATCGGCCTTGCGGCCGTCGGGCGGGACTGCAACGCTCTGACGGGTCGCCGGCCCGCAGCGGCGGAGACCCGAAGCTTCGGTGGCGCACCCCGCGACAGACAGCCCGAGTGCAGTCGTCTCGAGCACGACGGCGAGGCGCCTCGTGCTGTGGTCGCTCGTAGGTTGCTCGGCGCTCGGCGGCATCGTCGCGCGGGTGGTCGTCTATCGATCCTCGATCGGCGGAGTCGACGCGGACGAGGCGATCTGGGGGTTGATGGCCCACCATGCGGCGCACGGCCACATCGGCGCCTTCTACTGGGGTCAGGCCTACGGAGGGACGCAGGAGGTGGCGGCCGTCGGTGCGCTCTTTGCCGTGGCGGGAACGCATGTGTTCGTGATGCGGCTCGTCCCGATCGTGCTCGGGGCGGCGACCGCGCTCGTGGTCTGGCGCGTCGGTCGACGGACGGTCGGCGAGCTTCCGGCGATCGTGGCCGCCTGCGTCGCCTGGATCTGGCCGCCGTACGTGATCTGGAAGCTGGACGTCTGGCACGGCTTCTACGGGAGCGGCCTCCTCTACTCCGCCCTGATCATCCTGTTCACCCTGCGGCTCGACGCGAACGGGTCCAGGCGGGATGCGGCGGTATTCGGTTTCTTGCTCGGACTCGCGTTCTGGCAGACGCTCCAGATCGTTCCGATCGCCGGCCCGGCGCTTCTCTGGCTGACCATCCGGGCGCCGCGCGTCTGGCGGCACGCCTGGGTCGCAGCGCCGGCGGCCGTGCTCGGCGCTGCTCCGTGGCTCGTCTCGAACCTCCGCCACGACTGGTGGTCCTTCAACCTCCGTCAGGCGGACGTGACGTACGTCACGAGGCTGCACGGCGGCCTCGCCGCGACGATTCCGATGCAGCTGGGCCTGCGCGTTCCGTTCTCGGGCGAGTGGCTGTTCGGCGCGGCCGCGAGCGGGTTGATCTACGTGGCGCTCGCGGCGGCTTTCCTGGTCGCGGGCTGGCGTACGCGCCGCCGCCGGATCTCGCTGCTCTTCCTGATCGTCGCGGTCTTTCCGTTCCTCTACGCACTCGCCAGTCTGACCTCGATCACGACCGAGCCGCGGTACGTCGTCATCGTCGTGCCGGCGCTCGTCGTGCTCGTCGCCTCACCGGCGACCACCCTTCCGAGAGCGGCCCTCGTGCTCGCGATCACCGGGGCTGTGTCGGCCGTGGTGCTCGGCAAGTGGATCGCCTGGAGCGACGACAACGCGAGCGCCGCCGGCCGCAGGCTCGAGACGGTGGATGTGGCACCGGCGATTCGGGCGCTCGATCGCGCGGGAGTCGATCGGGTTTATGCCGACTACGCGATCGCCTACCGGATCACGTTCGACACGCGCGAGCGCGTGATCGCGTCCCAGGCCGACCTCGCGAACCTCCATCCCGTTCGGCTTCACCGCGTGTTGCCGGCGCCGTTGAGCACCTACTCGGACCGCGGACGCTTCTATGCGGCAAACCGCCAGCCGGCGTACGACCGGGCCGTCCGCGGGGCAAGGCGCCACGCGTACCTCCTGTTGCGTGGGGAGCCGACGACTGCGGCCGACCGGAGGCTTCTGATCCGGAACGGCTACGCCGTCTCGACCGTCGGGCCGTTCGTCCTGCTCGTCTCACCGCCGCAGCCCTGAGCTACGCGAGTGGCGGATCCGCACGTCCGCGGCGCGCCTGCTCCTCCCGACTTTCTTACGCCGGTCTAAGGAATCTCTAATGGGCGCCGTAGAGGATTCTCACACTGTGACGCAGGTCCTCACTCACCCTCCGACGCAAGGCCTGCGTTCAGAGCGGCGCCCGGACTCTCGGGCGCCGCACCCTCTCCAGACAAACAGACGCGCGGCCCTGCCTGGCTGCGCGTCAAGCCCCTCCTCGGTGTGGCGGTCGTCCGGGTTCCATTGGACCCCGGCGGCCGCCGCCCGCTGAGCACTCACCCGGCGGAGCTCGGGTCCCTTGTCGCACCTCCGGCACGCCGAGGACTTCCCGAGGGCGGCCAGAACGTCCACCATTAGCGACATGGCGATCCTCGTAGTCGACGACGACCAGGCGGTCCGCGACGCGCTCCGGCGCGCGCTGCGCATGCAGGGCTACGACGTGACCGTGGCGGCCGACGGCGAGGAGGCCCTGCTGAAGCTGCGCGCGAGCCCGAACGCGACCGACCTGCTGATCGTCGACATCCTGATGCCGCGGCTCGACGGGCTCGAGATGACGCGCCGCCTCCGCGCCGACGGCAGCCAGGTGCCGATCCTGATGCTGACCGCCCGCGACCAGGTCGCAGACCGCGTCGCCGGCCTCGAGGCCGGCGCCGACGACTACCTCGTGAAGCCGTTCGCCCTCGAGGAGCTGGTGGCGCGCGTGCGCGCCCTCCTGCGACGGCTGGGCGCCGACGAGACCGCGACGACGCTGACCTTCGCCGACCTGGAGCTCGACACCGGCACTCGCGAGGTTCGCCGCGGCGACGAGCCCCTCCAGCTGACCCGCACCGAGTTCGCCCTCCTCGAGCTCTTCCTCCGCAATCCGAAGCAGGTGCTGACGCGCTCGGTGATCTTCGACCGCGTCTGGGGCTACGACTTCGGCTACGGCTCCAACTCGCTCGACGTGTACATCAGCTACCTCCGCAAGAAGACGGAGGGCGGCGGCAAGCCGCGGCTGATCCACACGGTTCGCGGCGTCGGCTACGCACTGCGCGAGCCATGAGCCGCTCGCTCGACGGAGGCTCGCGGAAAGCCGAGGCGCCCGCCCGGCCGAGCACCCGAGCGGGCATGAGCCTTCGCGCGCGCCTCGCCCTCGTCGCGGCGGCCGCCGTGGCCGCGGCGGTGGCGCTCGCGTCCGTCGTCGTCTACTTCATCGTCGAGAACGAGCTCCGTGGCCAGATCGACCGCAGCCTTCAGGCGCAGGTGCGGCAGGTGAGCCGGTTGAGCGTCGACCTGACAACGAGGATCGGCCCGAAGCAGTACCTCCTGCACGTGCCCGGCAGCCCGTTCGGCAGCCCGTTCCAGCTCGTCGACACGAACGGTGCGACCTACCGGCCGGGAACGCCGTTCGGAACGGTGCAGCCGCCGCTGCCCGGCTCCGAGCAGGCACGGCTCGTGGCCAACGGGAAGCGCGCGGACTACTACTTCGAGGCGCACGTCAACGACCAGCACGTGAGGCTCCTCGCGGCGCGCCTCGGGAACGACCTCGCGATCGAGGTCGCGACGCCGCTGACGAACGTCGACAACGAGCTCTCGAAGATCCGCATCTGGCTGCTGCTCGTCACCTTCGGCGGCGTCGGGATCGCGATGGGCGCCGGCTTCCTCGTCGCCCGTGCCGCGCTCAAGCCGGTGCGCGACCTCAGCGAGACCGCCGAGCATGTGCGCACGACGCGCGATCTGACCCAACGGATCGAGGTCACCGGCAACGACGAGCTCAGCCGCCTCGCCCGCACCTTCAACGCGATGCTCGAGTCGCTCGACGAGGCGGCGCGGCGCCAGCGTCAGCTCGTCCAGGACGCCTCGCACGAGCTTCGGACGCCGCTGACCAGCCTGCGCACGAACATCGAGGTACTCGCGACACGCGACAGCGCACTGCCGCCCGAGGAGCACGAGCAGCTGCTCGACGACGTCGTGGCGCAGCTCGCGGAGATGACCGACCTGATCGGGGAGCTGACGGAGCTCGCCCGCGGCGAGGAGCAGCAGACGGCGCTCGAGGAGGTGCGGCTCGACATCGTGACCGAGGACGCGATCCGGCGCACGGCCCGTAACCATCCCGACGTCCCGATCGACGCGGACCTCGCCCCGTCGACGGTGGTCGGCATGCCCGCGACGCTCGAGCGCGCGATCGCGAACCTGCTGGACAACGCCGCCAAGTGGAGCCCACCCGGCGAGACCGTCGACGTGACGCTCGCCGGAAGGGAGCTGACGGTGCGAGATCGCGGCCCGGGCATCGCCGAGGCCGACAGGCCGCACGTCTTCGACCGCTTCTACCGCGCCACGTCGGCCCGGGGCATGCCCGGCTCGGGCCTCGGCCTCGCGATCGTCCGGCAGGTCGCAGAGGCCCACGGCGGCACGGTGACGGCGGAGGGGGCACCGGGCGGCGGGACGCTGATGCGCTTCACCATCGACACCCGCACGATCGCCGAGTCCACGCCCGAGCCCGAGCCGGTCGCGGGACCGATCGAGGCGTAGGCCGAGCCGGCCGGCGGCCGGCTGCGCGAGCTTCTTTACGCCGTTCTTAGGCGACCGTGGTTTGCTTCGGCGCGGTGTTCTACCTCTCGTACCTCCGCAGCGAGCTGTTCCGGCGCAAGGGCAGGACGATCCTGACGCTGCTCGGGCTTGCCATCGGCGTCGCGCTCGTGATCACGATCTCGTCCCTCTCGCGCGGGCTCGACGCCGCGCAGGCGACCGCCCTCGACCCGCTCTCCAGCATCGGGACCGACCTGACCGTGACGCTCGAGCCGCAGGAGGCCGACACCGCGACCGGATTCGGGGGAGGCCCGTTCGGCGGCCCGGGTGGAGGCGGGCGCGAGGTCGTCCAGGCGAACCAGGCCGCGATCACCGACCTCTCGAAGCTCGGCAAGCCGGGCGCGCACTTCGTGCACGACTTCTTCCTGCCGGGCACGCAGCTGACGTTCCCGCAGAGCCAGTCGAAGCAGATCGCCAAGCTCGACGGCGTCGCCGCCGTCTCGAGCGGGCTGCTGCTCAGCGGCGTGCACCAGGAGGGGACGGTGCCGAAGATCGTGGCGAAGATCAAGACGGGCGGCGACCGGCTGACCGTCACCGGGCAGGTGCGCGTCCAGCTCACGCAGGCCGAGCAGGACAAGATCCGCGCGTGCATCGAGAAGCTGCAGAGCGAGGGCGGCGGGGGAGCGACGACGCCGGGCACGACCGGTCCAGGGCAGGGTGGCAACGGTGGGGTCGGAAACGGCGGCGGCAGCCTCGGTGGCGGGGGCAACGGCAACGGCGGCGCGGGCGGCGGCTTCCGCGGCTTCGACCGGGGCGCGTTCGCACAGTGCCTGCCGCCCCAGGTGCGCAACTTCCGGCGGACGATCGTGACGCCTCAGGAGACGATTCAGCAGCTCGTCGACCCGCCGCAGACGAACATCAAGAGCTCGAGCTACACGATCGGCGGCGTCGACACCTCGCAGCCCGGGATCGGCGTCGTCACGCCGTCGCTCGTCTCTCACGGCCGCTTCCTGAGGACCTCCGGCGGCAAGGAGGCGCTGCTCGCCAGCAGCTACGCGAGCCGGGAGGGCCTAAAGGTCGGCTCCAAGCTCGACCTGAACGGCACCGTCTTCACCGTCGTCGGCCTCGTCCGCCCGCCGCTCGGTGGCCAGACCGCCGACGTCTACATCCCGATCGGGCAGCTGCAGAAGCTCTCCTCGCAGACCGGCCTCGCGAACGTCGTGCTCGTGCGCGCTGACGACGGCGCCTCGGTCACCCAGGTGCAGCGCGAGATCGAGAAGAAGTTCCCGAACGCCCAGGTCGCGAGCGCGAAGGAGGTCACCGACCAGATCAGCGGCTCGCTCGTCGACGCCTCGAACCTCTCGCACCGGCTCGGCGTCGCGCTCGCGATCCTCGCCGCGCTGGCCGCGTTCATGCTCGCCGCCCTGCTGACGCTCGCCTCGGTCGGCAAGCGCGTCCGCGAGATCGGGACGCTGAAGGCGCTCGGCTGGACGCAGCGCCTCGTCCTGCGTCAGATCGTCGGCGAGTCCGCGGCGCAGGGCATCGCGGGCGGACTGCTCGGCGTCGTACTCGGCGTCGCGGCCGCGGCCGCGATCGGCGCGTTCGGGCCGACGCTGACCGCCACGTCGACCACCGGTGGCGGCGCGGGCGCGTTCGGCCTCGGCGAGCTGACCGCGCGCACCGTCACCGACCAGATCTCCCTGACCGCGCCGCTCGCGCCGTCCGTCCTGCTGTTCGGCTTCCTCCTCGCGGTCGCCGGCGGCCTGATCGCGGGCGCCGCCGGCGCGTTCCGAGCGGCCCGGCTGCGCCCGGCCGATGCCCTCCGGACGGTGGAGTAGATGGCCGCCGAGCCGCTCTACGAAGTCCGCGGCGCGTCGAGGTCGTTCAGCAAAGGCTCGCTCACGGTGCGGGCGCTCGCCGACGTGAACCTGCGCATCGACGCCGGCGAGTTCGTCGCGCTCGAGGGCCCGAGCGGCTCGGGCAAGACGACGCTCCTCCAGCTCCTCGGCGCGCTCGACCGGCCGAGCGACGGCCAGGTCCTCTTCGAGGGGCGCGACCTCGCACGCCTGCGCGACCACGAGCTCGCCGCCCTGCGGCTCCGTGCCTTCGGGTTCGTGTTCCAGCAGTTCAACCTGATCCCGACGCTGACCGCGCTGCAGAACGTCGAGGTCGGGCTCGCGCCGGTCAAGGTGTCGAGCGACGAGCTGCGCGAGCGGTCGCTCGGCGCTCCTGAGCGAGGTCGGGCTGGCCGACCGCGCCGCGCACCTCCCGAGCGAGCTGTCCGGCGGCGAGCAGCAGCGGGTCGCGATCGCCCGCGCCCTGTCGGTCGAGCCGCGCGTGATCCTGGCCGACGAGCCGACCGGGAACCTCGACACGAAGACGGGCGCCGACGTGATCGACCTGCTCGAGAACCTCGCGGCGAGTCGCGGCGCAACCGTCGTCGTCGCGACCCACGACGCGGGGCTCGCAGCACGCGCCCCACGCCGGCTCGCGATGCGCGACGGCGCGATCATCGCGCCTGCGGCGACGCCCGCCTGAGGCCCTAGAATCCGCGCCGAATGGCGTTCTCAGGCCTTTCTTAGGCGGCTCTCACGCGGCACTCAGCTCCGAACTGGAAACTAGGCGGGGTGACCGACCAGAAAGGAACGTGCAGATGACCCGTGCCAGCCGTGCCGTACTGACTGCAGCCGCCGCGATCGGGATCGCCGCCGCCGGGGTCGGCGCAGGCGCCGGGCTCTACGCCACGCTCGACTCCTCCTCCTCGACGACGACGACCGTGGTCTCCTCGGTGGACGGCGGCGAGCCCGTCGCGACCTCCATGGGGCTCAGCGTCAACGAGATCTACAGACGCACCCACCGGGGCGTCGTCGACATCACCGTCACGAGCGGCGGAAGCAGCTCCCCCTTCGGCGGCTCGGGGTCACAGGCGGAAGGCTCCGGCTTCGTCTACGACAAGGAGGGGCACATCGTCACGAACCAGCACGTGGTGAGCGACGGCGGCACGATCGAGGTCACGTTCTGGGACGACCCGAAGCACTACTCGGCGACACTCGTCGGCAGCGACAGCTCGACCGACCTCGCGGTGATCAAGGTCGACGCGCCCGCGTCGGTCCTCCATCCCCTCTCGCTCGGCGACTCGAGCGCGGTCGAGGTCGGTGATGGCGTGGTTGCGATCGGCAGCCCGTTCGGGCTCGCCGACACCGTGACGAGCGGCATCGTCAGCGCGCTCCACCGCCAGATGGACTCGCCCAACAGGTTCACGATCAGCGACTCGATCCAGACGGACGCGCCGATCAACCACGGCAACTCGGGCGGCCCGCTGATCGACACGAGCGCGCGCGTGATCGGCGTCAACACCCAGATCCAGAGCGACTCCGGCGGCAACGACGGTGTCGGCTTCGCGATCCCCTCCAACACCGTCGAGAAGGTCGTCTCGCAGGTGATCGCGGGCAAGACGGTGCAGTACGCCTACCTCGGGGTCAGCGTCTCGACATCGACGACGCCCGCGGGCGCTCTTCTCGCCGCGGTGTACGACGGCACGCCGGCCGGCGACGCGGGGCTCGAGGCCAACGACGTGATCGTCAAGCTCGACGGCAAGCCGATCGAGTCGGGCGACGACCTCTCGGCCGTGATCGGCGAGAAGAAGCCGGGCGACGAGCTGGAGGTCACCTACGTGCGCCACAGCAAGGCGACCACCGTGACGGTCACGCTCGGCACGCGTCCTTCCTGAGCGGGTACCGGCGGCGCGAGCTACGCGGCCGCGACGGCGGCCTTGTCCTGCTTGCGGCCGCCCGAGGTCTCGGCGACGATCTCGGCCGCGATCGCGAGCGCGACCTGCGCCGGTGAGCGGCCGCCGAGGTCGAGACCGGCCGGGCCGTGGATCCGCTCGAAGTCGGTGTCGGAGAAGCCCAGCTCGCTGAGCTTCGCACGCCGCCGCTCGGCGGTGCGCTTGGCGCCCACGGCGCCGATGTAGCGGGCGTTCCGCTCGAGTGCCGCCGCGACGGCCGGGATGTCGAGCCTCTCCTCGTGGCTGAGCGTGACGACCACCGTGCGCTCGTCGATCCGGTCGATCACCTGGTCGGGCCACGCGTTCACGATCTCGCCCGCGCTCGGCATCCGCTCTCGCGTCGCGAGCGCCGGCCGTGCGTCGACAACGGTCGTGCGCCAGCCGAGTTGCTTCCCGTAGGCGCAGAGGTGCTCTGCGGCCTCGGCCGCGCCGAAGATCATCACGCGCAGCGGACCCTCGACGACCTCGGCGAAGGTGCCGTCGTCGCGGAGGCCCGTGCGCTCGAGCACGCCGCGCTCGAGCCGCTTCTCGCCCGTCTCGGTGTTCGTGTAGAGCATCCCGTACTCGTCGGCGTCGAGCAGCGCCCGCACGTCGCGCCAGAGCTCGACGTCGGCCTTCTCGAGCCAGACGTCGATCTCGCCGCCGCACGAGAGCCCGACCTCGAACGCGTCGCTGTCGGAGACGCCGTAGTGGACCTGCCGGGCGGGCTCGCCTGCGAAGACCGCCCTGGCGCGCTCGGCGACGTCGGCCTCGACGCACCCGCCCGAGACGGAGCCGACGATGCGGCCGCCCTCGGTGACGACCATCTTCGCGCCCGGCTGGCGAGGAGCGGACCGGAGCGTGGCGACAACGGTGGCCACCGCAGCCTGCTCGCCCGCCTCGGTGGCGGCGTCGATCGCGTCGAGGATGTCGCGCATGGGGCGCTCAGGATACCCCGGTCGCCTGGAGTGGCGGGCAGATCGCGCCGCCGCGGCTCGAGCGGCCGGCCGCGCGGAGCGCGCGGCGGTACGCCTCGACCGCCGTCGCCGCGCCGGCCATCACCTCGCCGGTCGAGCGCATCTCGGGGCCGCGCGTGGCGGCGCCCGGGAAGCGCTCCGAGGGGAAGACCGCCTCCTTCGCCCACGCGCGCGTCGGCGCCGCGCGCTCGGGCAGGTCGAGGGCGCCGAGCTCCTCGCCGAGCAGCAGCCGCACCGAGTGCTCGACCAGCGGCGTCCCCGTCGCTTTCGCCACGAACGGGACGGTGCGCGAGGCGCGCGGGTTCGCCTCCAGCACCCACAGCCGCCCGTGCGCGACGGCGAGCTGCAGGTTGAGCAGGCCGCGCGCGCCGAGACCGCGCGCGATCCGCGTCGCGACCTCGCGGATCTCGACCTCCAGCGCCTCCGACACGGACGGCCCGGGCAGCACGCAGGCCGAGTCGCCCGAGTGAACGCCCGCCGGCTCGACGTGCTCGAGGACGGCCGCGACCCAGGCGTCCGAGCCGTCGCAGAGCGCGTCGACGTCGAGCTCCAGCGCGCCCTCGAGGTACCGGTCGACGAGGCACGGCCCCTCGTACGCGCAGCTCGTCCGCCGAGTGCGCGACGTGCATGCCGCGGCCGCCGAGCACGTGGTGCGGCCGGACGAGCACCGGATAGCCGATCCGGTGCGCGATCTCGCGCGCCTCGTCGGCGTCCGCGGCCGTGCCCCACTCCGGCGCCAGCTCGCCCGCCAGCGCCGCGAACCGCCCGCGATCCTCGGCGGCGTCGATCGCGTCGAGCGGGTCGCCGAGCAGCGGAACGCCGGCGGCCGCGAGCGCCGGCGCCAGCCGGAGCGGCGTCTGCCCGCCGTAGGAGACGGCGACGCCGACCGGCCGCTCGAGCTCGCACACGTCGAGCACGTCGTGGTCGGTCAGCGGCTCGAGGTAGAGGCGGTCCGAGGTGTCGTAGTCGGTCGACACCGTCTCGGGGTTCGAGTTCACCATCACCGCCTCGTAGCCGAGCTTCTGCAGCGCCTGGACGGCGTGGACGCAGCAGTAGTCGAACTCGATCGCCTGCCCGATCCGGTTCGGGCCCGCGCCGACCACGACGACCGTGCGATCCGACGGCGGCGGCCCCTCGTCCTCGCCCTCGTGGGTGACGTAGTAGTACGGCGTCCGCGCCTCGAACTCGCCGGCGCACGAGTCGACCGCGAGCCGGATCGGCGGCCCGGCGCCGCGAGACGTCGTCACGCGGCGACCTCGCGCAGGCGATCGGCGAAGTACGGGTGGATGCCGGGCAGCTCGAGCCCGCGGCGCGCCGCCTCGAGCAGCAGGTCCCAGCGCTCGGGCACCGGCTGCGCTGCGCGCTCGACCAGCTCGGCGTCGTCGGCCGCGAACGCGACTGCCCGCCCCTCGCGGCCATCCATCGCCTTCACGAACGCCTCGGCGAACGTGCGGCCGAGGCCGAGCGACTCGCCCACCGCCCGCATCTCGGCGCCGAGACGCGGTTCCGCGAGCGGGAACTTCTCGAAGTCGAAGCGCGGCGCCTTGACCGCGACGTAGTCGAGCGCCGGCTCGAATGCGGCCGTCGTCTTGCCCGTGATGTCGTTCGGCAGCTCGTCGAGCGTGAAGCCGACCGCGAGCAGCGCCGCGAGCTTCGCGATCGGGAACCCGGTCGCCTTCGAGGCGAGCGCCGACGAGCGTGAGACGCGCGGGTTCATCTCGATCACGCGGAACTCGTTCGTTGCCGGGTTCACCGCGAACTGGACGTTCGCGCCGCCGGTCGCAACGCCGACCGCGCGAGCGGTCGTGAACGCCGCGTCGCGGAGCTGCTGGTAGGCCGTGTCGGTGAGCGTCTGCTGCGGCGCGATCGTCCACGAGTCGCCGGTGTGGATGCCCATCTGGTCGAGGTTCTCGATCGAGCAGACGACGACCGCGTTGCCGCGCGCGTCGCACATCACCTCGAGCTCGTGCTCCTGCCAGCCCGCGAGGTACTCCTCGACGAGCACCTGGCCGACCGGGCTCGCGGCGATCCCGTGCGCAATCGCGGCGCGCAGCTCCTCGGGCGTGTGCGCGACCCCGCCGCCGCGGCCGCCGAGCGTGAACGCCGGCCGCACGATCGCGGGCACCGGAAACTCGACGTCGGGGCTGGTCGCCACGATCGAATGCGGCACCGGCAGCCCCGCGTCCTGCACCGTCGAGCGGAAGAGCTCCCGATCCTCGGCGCGGTTGATCGCGTCGAGGTCGGCGCCGATCAGCTCGATCCCAGTGTCGCCGCGAGCGGCGCGAGCTCGACCGCGAGGTTGAGCGCCGTCTGCCCGCCGAGCGTCGGCAGGATCGCGTCGGGCTTCTCGCGCTCGATCACCTCGCGCGACCGTTCCGGCGTCGAGCGGCTCGAGGTAGGTGGCGTCGGCCCACTCGGGGTCGGTCATGATCGTGGCCGGGTTCGAGTTCACGAGCACGACGCGGTAGCCCTCGCGCCTGAGCACGCGGCACGCCTGCGCCCCCGAGTAGTCGAACTCGCACGCCTGCCCGATCCGGATCGGGCCGGAGCCGAGGATCAGGATCGTGCGAAGGTCGGTTCTTTTCGGCACGCGTCGGCGAGGCGGTCGAAGAAGGGCAGGGCGTCGAGCGGCCCGGGCGAGGCCTCGGGATGGAACTGGACGCTCGCGAAGCCGTCGCCCGCGAGGCCCTCGCACGTGCCGTCGTTCAGCGAGACGTGCGAGACGTCGCCTTCGGCGATCACCGCGAAGCCGTGGTTCTGCACGGTCACGAGCACCCGACCCGTCGCAACGTCGCGTACCGGATGGTTCGCGCCACGGTGGCCGAACGGCAGCTTGAACGTCGTGTGGCCGAGCGCGAGCCCGAGCAGCTGATGGCCGAGGCAGACGCCGAAGAGCGGCACGCGGCCGAGCAGTCCCCGGATCGCCTCGACCTGCTCGTCCAGGACGGAGGGATCGCCGGGGCCGTTGGCGATCAGCACCGCGCGCGGGCCGCGCCTCGAGGATCGCGTCCGCGTCCCACGAGCCGGGCACGACGTACGCCTCGACGCCGGCCTCGGCCAGGCGGCGCGGGATCGACCGCTTCGCGCCGAGGTCGACGACGACGACACGCGGCCCCGCGCCCACCGAGAACGGCTCGGTCGCGCCCGGCTGCCGCGGCAGCCGGTTGCCGTCGATGAACGGCTCGGCGAGCGCGAGCTCGCTGCAGCTCGTCGGCGGGCGCATCGCCGAGCGCGCAGCGGAGCACGCCGCCGTCGCGGATCTTCCGCACGAGCGTCCGCGTGTCGACCGCGGTGAGCGCGACGACGCCGCGCTCGCGCAGCCAGGCCGCGAGCTCGGGCCGCGCGTCGCGCATCACGACGCCCTCGCACTGCACCCGCTCCGACTCCATCCGCGCCTCGTCGACCCCGTAGGTGCCGATCAGCGGATACGAGAAGCACAGCACCTGCGCGACGTAGCTCGGGTCGGTGACAGCCTCCTCGTAGCCCGTCATCGCGGTCGTGAAGCACGCCTCGCCGGCCGCGAACCCGTCGGCGCCGACCGAGATGCCGGGGAAGACGGTGCCGTCCTCGAGCACGAGCCGCTGCTCGCGTTGCCTCACGATCGGCTCTGCATAGATTTCATCGTCGTGCATAATACGCACATGTTCACGGCCGCCATCCTCGGCTGCGCCGGCTACACCGGCCAGGAGACGCTCGACCGGGTGCTCAACCATCCCGAGCTCGAGCCGATCGCGCTCGGCTCCGACTCGCCGGCCGGTCAGCCCGCGGTCGCGCTCGACCCGCGCCTTGCCCGCAACGGGTCGCTGCCCGCGCTCGTCACGAACGACGAGGCCGCCGCGAGCGGTGCCGACGTCGTCTTCTGGTGCCTCTCGAACGAGCGCGCCGCGGCGCTCGAGCCGCCCGCAGACGGTGTCGTCGTCGACCTCTCCGGCGCGCACCGGATCGCCGACACGTCGCTCTATCCGCAGTGGTACGGCTTCGAGCACCCGAAGCCCGACGCCCAGGCCGACTGGTGCTACGCCCTGCCCGAGCTGCAGCCGCCGACCGGCCGGCTGATCGCGAACCCCGGCTGCTACGCCACCGCGGCCGCTGCTCGCGCTCGCGCCGCTGCGCGACGCGGTCGACCCGGCCACGGTCGTCGTCGACGCCAAGTCCGGCGTCTCCGGCGCCGGCCGCACTCCGAGCGAGACGACGCATCGCCGGCTCGGTGCTCGAGAACTTCAAGCCGTACTCGATCGGCCGCCACCGGCACGTGCTCGAGATGCAGATGCTGCTCGGCTTCACGCCGGCGTTCGTGCCGCACCTGCTGCCGATCCGCCGCGGCCTGCTCGCGACCTGTTACGTGAACGGCATCGGCGCGACCGACGCGCGCGCGCTGCTCGAGGCGGCGTACGCGGGCTCCGACGTCGTCTCGGTGCTGCCGGAGGGAGTCGTCCCCGAGCTCGCGCGCGTCGTCCACACCGACGCGGTCGAGCTCGGCGTCTTCGCCGACCCGCCGAGCGGCCGCACGATCGTGATCGCCGCCGAGGACAACCTCGGCAAGGGCGCCGCCGGCCAGGCGCTGCAGAACGCGAACCTCGCGCTCGGCCTGCCGGAGACCGCCGGATTGCGGCTGCACGGGGTGAAGGTGTGAGCGTGACCGCGGCCACGGGGTTCGTGGCCTCGGGCGTGGCGGCAGGCATCCGGCACCGCGACCGCAAGGACCTCGCGATCGTGCGCTCCGTACCCGCACGCGACCGGAGCGGCGATGTTCACGCGCAACCGCGTGCAGGCGGCGTGCCTCGAGATCGACGCGCGAGCACCTGGCGCTCGCCGACCCGCAGGCGGTGGTGGTCAACTCGGGCGTCGCGAACGCCGCCACGGGCGAGCGCGGCAAGCTCGACGCGCTCGCGAGCGCCGCCGAGGCCGCGCGGCTGCTCGACCTCGACGTCGAGGAGGTGCTCGTCCTCTCGACCGGCGTGATCGGCGCGCGGCTGCCGCTGCACAAGCTGCTGCCGGCGCTCGAGCCGGCCGTCGCGGCGCTCTCCGACGACGGAGGCGCGCGACGCGGCCGAGGCGATCATGACCACCGACACGCGCTCGAAGGAGGCGACCGTCGCGCGCGGCGGCTTCACGGTCGGCGGGATGGCGAAGGGCTCGGGGATGATCCACCCCGACCTCGCGACGATGCTCGCGGTCGTCACGACCGACTACCCGCTCGAGCCCGGCGAGGCGATCGAGTTCCTCCGCCCGGCGGTCGACGCGAGCTTCAACGCGATCTCGGTCGACGGCGAGCCGTCCACGAACGACTGCGTGATCCTGCTCGCGAACGGTGCGAGCGGCGCGCGCGCGCGACGACGAGGCGTTCGCGGCCGCGCTGAACGAGCGTGTGCGCCGACCTGGCGCGCCAGGTGGTCGCCGACGGCGAGGGCATCACCGTGCTCGCCGAGATCACCGTCACCGGCGCGGTCGACGACGAGCAGGCGAAGGCGATCGCCCGCCGGATCGCCACCTCGCCGCTCGTCAAGACGGCGCTCTTCGGCCACGACGCGAACTGGGGCCGCGTGCTGATGGCGGCCGGCTCGGCGCCGTGGAACGGCGGCTACGCGGCGGTCGACGCCGAGCCGCGTCACGCTCCTCTACAACGGCACGGCCGTGCTCGACGCGCGGCGCGCCGAGCGACGCCGAGCCGGACGTCTCGGGCCCGAGCTGCACGATCGAGCTCGACCTCGGCCTCGGTGCCGGCAGCGCGAGCTACCTGACGAGCGACCTCTCCTACGACTACGTCCGCATCAACGCGGACTACAGGACATGACGCGGGTCGTCGTGAAGGTGGGCGGCGCGGTCGCGGGCGACTCGGCGGCGCCGTGCTCGAGCTCGCGCGCGACAACGAGGTGTGCGTCGTGCACGGCGCCGGGCCCGCAGATCTCGCTCGAGATGGAGCGGGCCGGCATCCCGGTCGAGTTCGTCGGCGGGCGGCGCGTGACGACTCCCGAGGGGCTCGCGATCGTGCGCTCCTCGCTCACGGCCGTCAACGAGGCGCTCTGGTCGGCGCTCGGGCACGCGCGCAGTGCCCTACTTCGGCGACGACATCGGCCTGCGTGCGAACCCGGTGCCCGAGCTGGGCCTGGTCGGCGACCCGATCGCCGCCGAGCTGCCCGTGCTCGTACGCATCCTCGAGTCGGGCCGAATCCCGGTGATCGCGCCGATCGCGAGCGGGCCGCTCAACGTCAACGCCGACGACGCCGCAGCCGCGATCGCCGTCGGCGTGCACGCGCGACCGGCTGCTCTTCCTCACCGACGTCGAAGGGTTCATGCTCGATGGCGAGGTCGTCGACTCGCTCGACGTCGCGACCGCCGAGGGCCTCGTTGACGGCGGCACCCTCGATCCCAGGATCCTCCCGAAGCTCGGCGCCGCGATCGTCGCCGCCAGCGCATGGCGTCGCAGCCTTCATCGGCCGCACGGAAGTCGTCGCCGTCGAGCAGTCCCCTCCGGTCGCAGGCAGCCTCGGGCGATGAGCGCGCGCCTCCCGAGCGGACATGGCCTGGTCGGCCATGTCCGGGGACAGTCCCCGTCCATGTCCGAAGCAGCCGCCGTCCGCGAAGGGCACGTCCCGCCGAGCCACGGCCGGGGACAGGCCCCGGACACGTCCCGAAAGGACACCCCCCGAAAGGACATGCATTGAACGTCCTCACCGGCACGCCGCTGCTCCCGGCGTACGCGCGCTTCCCCGTCACGTTCGTCGACGGCGAGGGCTGCTGGCTGATCGCCGACGACGGCCAGCGCTACCTCGACCTCGTCGCCGGAATCGCCGTCGTCAGTCTCGGCCACTGCCATCCGGCGCCGCTCGAGGCGGCGAAGGAGCAGCTCGAGCGCCTCTGGCACGTCTCGAACCTCTACTCGACCGAGCCGATGGAGCGCCTGGCCGAGCAGCTCTCGGAACGCTTCGGCGGCGCGCAAGCCTTCTACTGCAACTCCGGCACCGAGGCGGTCGAGGCGGCGATCAAGTGGGCGCGCAAGGCGACCGGCCGCACCGAGCTCGTCGCGCTCGAGGGCTCCTTCCACGGGCGCACGATGGGCGCGCTCTCGATCACCGGCCAGCCCGCGAAGCGGGCGCCGTTCGAGCCGCTCGTGCCGGGCGTACGCTTCGCGACGCCCGAGACGCTCGGCTGACGCGGTCGGCCCCGAGACGGCGGCGATCTTCCTGGAGCCGATCCAGGGCGAGGGCGGCGTGCGGCCGCTCTCGCACGAGACGCTCGAGACGGCACGCGCGCTCGCCGACGAGTTCGAGGCGATGCTCGTCTTCGACGAGGTGCAGACCGGGATCGGCCGCACCGGCGCGTTCTACGCGTGGCAGTCGAGCGGCGTCCGGCCCGACGCGGTCACGCTCGCGAAGGGGCTCGCGAACGGACTGCCGATCGGCGCGCTGCTCGTCGCCGACGGCAGGCCGAGCGGCTTCGTCCCTGGCGACCACGCCTCGACCTTCGGCGGCAACCCGGTCTCGTGCGCCGCGGCTTGCGCCGTGGTGGACGCGATCGACGACGACCTGCTCGCCCACGTGCGCGAGATCGGCGCGCGCTTCGAGGCGGCGTTCGACGACGTGCGCGGCGCAGGGCCTGCTGCTCGCGCTCGAGCTCGGCCATCCTGCCGGCCCGGTCGCCCACGCCGCCCTCGAGCACGGCCTGCTCGTCGGCACCGCGGGCGAGACCGCGCTGCGCATCACGCCGCCGCTGACGATCTCGGCCGAGGAGGCCGACCTCGGCGATCGACCTGCTGCGCGAGGTGCTCGCGGTGACGACCAAGTACGAGCGGCAGGGCGCGATCCTCCGGCTCGTCGAGCAGCGGCAGCTCTCGACGCAGGCCGAGGTGACGAGCGCGCTGCGCGAGGAGGGGTTCGACGCCGTGCAGGCGACGGTCTCGCGCGACATCGCCCAGCTCGGGCTCGTGAAGGTGCGGAACGGCAACGGCCGGCTCGTCTACGCGCTGCCCGGCGCCGGCGACCTCGATCGGCTCGAGCAGCTCACCTCGGCGCTGCGCCGCTGGGTCGAGCGGGATGAAGCCCGCGGGACAACTGCTCGTGATCGCGACGCCGAACGGGCTTCGCCGCCCCGCTCGCGGACGCGATCGACGCGGCCGCGCTCGACGAGGTCGCGGGCACGATCGCCGGCGAGAACACGGTGTTCGTCGCCGCCCGCGACGGCATGACCGGTGCCGAGCTCGAGGAGCAGCTCCGCCACCACCTCGAAGGCGCTCCATGATTCGTGGCCGCCGGCTCAGCCGCTGCCGGGAGCGGGCATGACGGGCGTGATCCTCGACTCGCTGCCGGTCGGCGAGCGGGTCGGGATCGCGTTCTCCGGCGGCCTCGACACCTGCTGCGCGCTGGCCTGGATGCGCGAGCACGGCGCGCTCCCGTACGCGTTCACGGCCGACCTCGGCCAGTACGACGAGCCCGACGTCGCCGCCGTCCCGGACAAGGCCAGGCAGTACGGCGCCGAGGAGGCGGTGCTCGTCGACTGCCGCGGCGCGCTCGCGCGCCAGGGCCTCGAGGCGCTCCAGTGCGGCGCGTTCCACATCCGCACCGCGGGCCGGACGTACTTCAACACGACGCCGCTCGGCCGCGCCGTCACCGGGACGATGCTCGTGCGCGCGATGGCCGAGCACGGCGTCGAGATCTGGGGCGACGGCTCGACCTACAAGGGCAACGACATCGAGCGCTTCTACCGCTACGGCCTGCTCGCGAACGCGGCACCTGCGCATCTACAAGCCGTGGCTCGACAGCGCCTTCGTGGCGGAGCTCGGCGGGCCGCAAGGAGATGAGCGAATGGCTCGAGTCGCGCGGGCTGCCGCACGGCGCCTCGGTCGAGAAGGCGTACTCGACCGACGCGAACCTGCTCGGCGCGACGCACGAGGCGAAGGACCTCGAGCTGCTCTCGACGAGCATGCGGATCGTCGAGCCGATCATGGGCGTCGGCGTTCTGGGACTCCTCCGTGGAGATCGAGCCGGAGGAGGTGACGATCGCGTTCGAGCACGGCTGGCCGGTTGCGATCAGCGGCGAGGAGATCGCCGACCCGGTGGCGCTCGTGCGCGCCGCGAACGCGATCGGCGGCCGCCACGGGCTCGGCATGTCCGACCAGATCGAGAACCGGATCATCGAGGCGAAGAGCCGCGGCATCTACGAGGCGCCCGGGATGGCGCTGCTGCAGATCGCCTACGAGCGGCTGCTGACCGCGATCCACAACGAGGCGACGCTCGAGCAGTACGCCGAGCAGCGGCCGGCGGCTCGGGCGGCTGCTCTACGAGGGCCGCTGGTTCGACACGCAGGCGCTGATGCTGCGCGAGTCGCTGCAGACCTGGGTGGCGGCAGTCGTCACCGGCGAGGTCACGATCGAGCTGCGCCGCGGCGACGACTACACGATCCTCGACACGCGCGGCGCGGCCGTCACCTACGACCCCGAGCGGCTCTCGATGGAGCGGAGCGCGACGGCGTTCACCGCTGCGGACCGCATCGGGCAGCTCGCGGTGCAGATCAACGACATCGACGACTCGCGGCGGATGCTCGAGGAGCACCGGCTGCTGCGCCTCTCCCCGCCGGCCTCGAGCGCCGATCCGCTGGAGCTCGGCCCGTGACGCTGTGGGCGGGACGGGTCGGCACGGGGCTCGCACCCGAGGTCTGGGCATTCCTGCGCGCGAACGACGCCGAGCTGCTGCCGTACGACCTCGAGGGCACGCTCATCCACGCCGGGCGCCTGCACGCGGCCGGGCTGCTCTCCGACGCCGAGCTGGCCGAAGCCGAGGCACGGCTCGCGGCGATCACGGTCCGACGACCTCGACGCCGGCCGACGAGGACGTGCACTCGGCGATCGAGCGCTGCTCGGCGACGTCGGCCGGAAGATCCACGCCGGGCGGTCGCGGAACGACCAGGTCGCGACCGCGTTCCGGCTCTACGTCGCCGACGCCTGCGCGCGAGGCCGAGGCGGCGCCTGCGCGCGTTCGCAGACGCCGTGCTCGACGCGCGCCGAGGAGGAGGCCGACACGCCGATGCCCGGCTACACGCACCTGCAGCGCGCGATCCCGGTGACGCTCGGCCACCACCTGCTTGCGTGGGTCGAGATGCTGGAGCGCGACCGCGCGCGGCTTCGCGTTCGCAGCGGAGCAGGCACGGCCGTCGCCGCTCGGCGCCGGCGCGCTCGCGGGCTCGACGCTGCCGCTGCCGCCGCCGCCCGACGCGATGCGCAACTCGCTCGACGCCGTCTCCGACCGCGACTTCGCGCTCGACTACCTCTACGCCGCGGCGGTGCTGTTCACGCACCTCTCGCGGATCGGCGAGGAGCTCGTGCTCTGGACGGCGACCGAGTTCGGCTTCGCGCGGCTGCCGGAGGACGCCGCGACCGGGTCGTCGATGATGCCGCAGAAGCTGAACCCCGACGTCGCCGAGCTCGCGCGCGGCAAGGCGGGCACGGCGATCGGCCGGCTGACCGGACTGCTCGCGGTCGTGAAGGGCCTGCCGCTCGCCTACGACCGCGACCTGCAGGAGGACAAGCCGCCGGTGTTCGCGGCGCGACGCGACGTCGCGGGCGCGCTCGGCGCGCTGGCGGTGCTCGTGCGCGGCCTCGCGTTCGACCGCGAGCGACTCGCCGCAGCGTGCGCCGACCCGCTCCTGCGCGCGACCGACGCGGCCGAGGCGCTCGTCCGCGAGGGCGTCCCGTTCCGCGACGCGCACGAGCAGGTCGCTGCCGAGGTTCGAGCGGGCACGTTCGAGGCGCCTCCGCGCCGCGCCCCGCCTGGGCGACGTCCGCGCGGCCGTCGCGCGCCGCGAAGGAGCGCTGGGCGTGAGCGCTCGCCGGCCGCGACCTGCTCCGCATCGCCGACCTCGTCGGCCGCCGAGGTCGAGGCGATCCTCGACGCCGCCGACGAGCTGAAGGCGACGCCGAAGCAGCTCCTGCCCCGGCCGCACGCTCGGCCTCTTCTTCGGCCAGCCCTCGACGCGCACGCGCATCTCGTTCTCGGTCGCGATGGCCCAGCTCGGCGGCACGCCGATCACGCTGCTGCCGAGCGAGATGCAGCTCTCGCGCGGCGAGTCGCTCGAGGACACCGCGCAGGTGCTCTCGCGCTACCTCGACGCGCTCGCGATCCGCACGCTCTCGCACGCCGAGCTCGAGGCGTGGGCCGAGGCCTCCACGATCCCGGTGATCAACGCGCTGACCGAGGCGAGCACCCGTGCCAGGCGCTCGCCGACGCGATGACGATCCGCGAGCGCCTCGGCGCGCCTCGCCGGCGTGCGCGTCGCGTGGGTCGGCGACGGCACGAACGTGCTCGTCTCGCTGGCGGCGCTCGCGAGCGCTGGTCGGTATGGAGATCGTCGCGGCATGCCCCGAGGGCTACGACCGCCGCGGGCGACGACGTGACGCTCGTGCGCGACCCGCGCGAGGCCGCGCGAGGGAGCGGACGTGCTCGTCACCGACATCTGGGTCTCGCTCGGCCAGGAGGCGACGCGCGCCAGGCGCCTGCGCGACCTCGAGCCGTACCGCCTCGACGACGCGCTGCTCGAGCTCGCAAGCCCGGAGGCGATCGTCCTCCACTGCCTCCCGGCCCACCCGGGCGAGGAGATCACCCCGGACGTGCTGTACGGCCCCCGCTCGGCGGTGTGGGACGAGGCCGAGAACCGCCTGCACGCGCAGAAGGCGCTGCTGGCGCTTCTGCTCGGCTGACCGTCTGTTTCGGACGTGTCCAGGGACAGGCCCCAGACACGTCCAGGCGAGAGCACGAAAGGCCCGTCGACCAGGGAAATCGAGCCGAGGCGCCGTCCGCACCGGACACGGCCGGGGCCTGTCCCCGGACCGGTCCGAACCGGACACGGCCTCGTCGGACACGGGCGCAGTTCGGCCGAGGCCGCTCAGCGCGCGCGGCGCATCAGCTCGTCGTCGACCGCGGCGACGTCGATGCCGCGGGACGCGAGCAGCACGTAGAGGTGGTAGACGAGATCGGCCGCCTCCGAGACGACGCGCTCGTCGCTCTCGACCAGCGCGGCCCGCACGACCTCGACCGCCTCCTCGCCCACCTTCTGCGCGCACGCCGCCGTGCCCTCGTCCAGAAGCGACGTCGTGTACGAGCCCTCGGGCCGCGTCGCTGCGCGCTCGGAGATCGTCCGCCACAGCGCCGGCGCGAAGCACGACAGCGAGCCCGGTGTGGCACGCCGGCCCGGCCGGTCGTACGCGCAACGAGCAGCGCATCGCCGTCGCAGTCGTCCCGGAGCTCCTCGACCGCCATCGTGTTGCCGCTCGTCGCGCCCTTGTGCCAGTACTCCTGCCGCGAGCGGCTCCAGAACCAGGCCTCGCCGGACTCGCGCGTGCGGCGCTCGGCCTCGTCGTCCATCCACGCGAGCATCAGCACGCGGCCCGGAGTCGGCGTCCTGCACGATCGCCGCGCGCAGCTCGCCTTCAGGCCCAATCGACTCAGGCAGCATCACGGAGCGCCACCCCCATCCCGCGCAGCTCCTCCCGCAGCGACGTGAGCCGCTCCGGGTCCTCGTGCAGGATCGACGCCAGCAGCGCCGCCTGCGCGACCTCGAGCGCCTCCGCGACATGGCGCGCGTCGCCGGCGCCGCCCGAGGCGATCACCGGGATCGAGACCGCGTCGGCGACGGCGCCGGTGATCTCAGGTCGTAGCCCTCGCGCGTGCCGTCGGCGTCGATCGACGTGAGCAGGATCTCGCCCGCGCCGCGCTCCTGCGCCTCGCGCGCCCAATCGACCGTGCCGCGCGAGCGTCTCGGTCGTGCCGGCGCGCGTGCGCACGCGCCCGCCCTCGGTGTCGATCGCGACCACGACCGCCTGCGAGCCGAGCTTCTCGGCCAGGTCGGTGATCAGGCTCGGCCCGGCGAGCGCAGCCGAGTTGACCGAGACCTTGTCGGCGCCCGGCCGAGAGCAGCGCGTCGGCGTCGGCCACGTTGCGGATGCCGCCGCCGACCGTGAACGGGATCGCGAGCTGCTCCGCCACGCGCCGCACGACGCCGACGAGCGTGTCGCGCTCCTCGAGCGTCGCTTTCACGTCGAGGAAGACGAGCTCGTCGGCGCCGCGGTCGGAGTAGGCGGCGCCGAGCTCGACCGGGTCGCCAACGTCGCGGAGCTCCTGGAACTTCACGCCCTTGACGACGCGGCCGCCGGCCACGTCGAGGCACGGGATCAGGCGCGGGAGAGGGATCGCTCCCTCACCTCCTTCAGCACGCCGTCGAGGTAGCGCGCGCCTGCGGCGCCGCTCTTCTCCGGGTGGAACTGCACGCCGAGGAACGAGCCCGAGCGCACCTCGGCGACGATCCCCTCCGACCACGCCGTCGCGTACGGCGTCTCGGCCGCGTAGGAGTGCGCGAAGTAGTAGGCGGTGCCCTCGAGCCGCTCGCCTTCAACCGGGGCCCAGCCGATGCGCGGCACGCGGCCCTCGGTGAGGCGCACCGACCGGCCCGGCGAGGATGCCGAGGCCGTCGACGCCGCCGTCCTCCTCCGAGTGATCGAGCGCGAGCTGCAGGCCGAGGCAGATGCCGAGCACGGGCCGCCCATCGGCGATCCGCGCGCGCAGCGCCTCGTCGAGCCCCTGCTTGCCGCAGCTCGGCCATCGCCGAGCCCGCCGAGCCGACGCCCGGAAGCACCGCGAGGTCCGCCCCCGCGACGTCGTCGACGAGCTCGGCGCCGAGGCGGCGCATCGCGATCTCGACCGAGCGGATGTTCCCGGCGCGGTAGTCGCAGACGGCGACCCTCATTCCCGCTCCCGGCGCCGGCAGAGCCGGCGCCTTCGCCCTCGGGTGAGCTCCGTCGAGCCTACGCTCACAGGAGGCCCTTCGTGGACGGGATGCCGGACGACTCGACGCGGAGCGCCGTCGCGCAGCGCGCGGCCGACCGCCTTGTACGCGGCCTCGGCGACGTGGTGCGCGTCGCGGCCCGACGCCTCGACGTGCACCGCCAGCCGGCCCGCCTGCGCGAGCGAGCCGAAGAAGTGCGCGGCCATCCCGGGCTCGGGCTCGATCACCAGCTCGGCGTGCGGCCGGCCGCCGAGATCGACGGCGGCGCGCGCGAGCGCGTCGTCCATCGGCACGACCGCATCGCCGTAGCGGGCGATCCCGCGGCGGTCGCCGAGCGCCCGGTCGAGCGCCTCGCCGAACGCGAGCGCGGTGTCCTCGACCGTGTGGTGGTCGCCCGTCTCGAGGTCGCCCGCGCCCTCGACGACGAGGTCGAGGCCGGCGTGGAAGGCGAGCTGCTCGAGGAAGTGGTCGTAGATGCCGGCGCCCGTGTCGACCGCGCACGCGGCTCGCGCCGTCGAGACCGAGGCGGACCGCGATGCGCGTCTCGGCCGTCGCGCGCAGGTGGCGCACGCGGCGCGCGGCCGTCTCGGCGCGACGGGCGAGGGCCGGTCGAGGATTCGCGCGAGCGTCTCGACGATCAGGTCGTCGTCCTCGCGGTCGCGGACCGTGATCCGGATCCCGTCGTCGTAGGCGCGCACGACGAGGCCCTGCCGGAGCAGGCGAATCCGCCGAGCGCGCGCCCGTCGTCGGCCGGCACGAAGAGGAAGTTCGCGTTCGACGTCGAGCGGAGCGAGGCCGAGCGCGCGCAGCGACGAGGCGAGCCGCTCGCGCTCCTCGAGCACCGGCGCGCACGTCGGGCGGCGAGGCGAGCGCCGCGACCGCGAGCGCGCGCCGAGAGGCTCGACACCGGCGCGGGCGCCTGCCGCGCGTTCAGCTCGTCGGCGAGCTCGCGCGAGGCGACCGCGTAGCCGATCCGCGCGCCCGCGAGCGCGAACGCCTTCGAGAACGTGCGCAGCACGATCACGTCGCCGTCCGCGACCAGCGGGATCGCGGTCTCGCCGAAGTACTCGAAGTACGCCTCGTCGACGACGAGCGGTCGCGCGTCCGGCAGCGGGCGCAACCGCGCCGTCGGGGCTGCTCGGCCGGCATGCGAAGGTGAGCGCCGGATCGTCGTCGCCGACCTCGGCGCCGGCGAGCTGCGCCGCGATGCGGTAGAGCGGGTAGGTCGGAGCGGCCGGGATCGCGATCGTGTCGCCCGGGCCGGCGAACGCGCGCGCGCACAGCAGGATCAGGTCGTCGGCGCCGGCGCCGAGCACGATCTGGTCGGGCTCGACGCCGGCGTAGTCGGCGATCGCGTGCCGCAGCTCGGGGTAGCCGCCGGGCGGGTAGCTGCTGATCCCGGCGAGCGCGCCGGCGAGCGCGCCCGGGCGGGTCGAGGGGAGCGGCAGCGGCGGCGTGTTCTGGTCGTAGCGCACGACCTGCGAGGGGTCGATCCCCGCGAGCCGGGCGACCTCGTCGGTCGGCGTCGCCCAGGTGTAGGCGCGCGAACTCCGGCGCGAGCGGCTTCACCGCTGCACCGCCTCCGCGTGCGCCGGTCATGCCCTCGGCGGCGGCGAGCGCCTCGACGGTCGGCCGGAGCAGCGCGAGGCCCTCGGCCGTGATCCGCTGGATCGTGACCGGCTTGAGGAACGTCTCCAGCCCGAGCCCGCCGACCGAGCGCGCCCAGCCGCCGGTCGGCAGCACGTGGTTGCCGCCGGTCGCGTAGTCGCCGGCCGCGACCGGCGCGCGACGGCCCGACGAAGACCGCGCCCGCGTTCCGCACCTCGCCCGCGCGCGCCTCGGACGCGC
Organism: uncultured Actinomycetota bacterium; assembly: GCA_963797465.1. Taxonomy (GTDB): domain Bacteria; phylum Actinomycetota; class Thermoleophilia; order Gaiellales; family Gaiellaceae; genus PALSA-600. The sequence continues at coordinate 1,400,636 of CAWCPD010000001.1, forward strand.
CGAGCAGCACGAGGTGCTCGGGCGCGAGCGCCTCGGCCTCCTCGAGCGTCGCCACCACGCGGCAGACCGCCTCGTGCCCGTGCTCGCGCTGGGCGGCGAGCTCGAGCTCGACGATCCGCGGGTCGGCGTCGTCGTCGGCGACGACGACGACCTCGGACGGCCCGCCGGGCAGGTCGATGGGCACGTCGCGCGAGACCTCGAGCTTCGCGTCGTTCACGTACGCGTTTCCCGGCCCGACGATCTTGTCGACGCGGCGGACGTACGCGAGCCAGCCGATCGCCTGCGGCCCGCCGAGCGCCCATACCTCGTCGATCCCGAGCAGCTCGGCCGCGGCGGCGACGAGGCCGGCGCCGGCGGGCGGCGTGCAGACGACGATCCGCTCGACGCCCGCGACCTGCGCCGGCACGGCGCACATGACGAGCGTCGAGACGAGGTTCCGCGGCACGTACACGCCGACTGTGCCGAGCGGCACCCAGCGGCGCTCGAGCACGCACGCCCGGGCTCGACCTCGAGCGCGACGTCGGCCGGCCGCTGCGCCTCGTGCCAGCGGCGCACGCGGTCGGCGAGCGCGAGCACGGCCTCGCGCGGCAGCAGGTCCGGCTCCGGCACGGCGCGGCGCAGGCTCGGCGCCGTCCAGCTCGAGCGCCCACCGCCGCACCGCCGCGTCGCCCTCGGCCTTGATCTCGGCGACGATGCTCATGCCTGTGCCGCGCGCCCCCGCTCCGACCCCGTGCCCTGCAAGGCCGTCCGTCGAGGCTGTGGACGAATCGATGCACTTCCGTGACAGACACGTGACGATTCCGCGGGTAGGCTCGATCGCATCGGGGCGGGAGGTGGGTAACCCGAGCAAGCCGAACCAGACGTGTCCTCTTCGGCGGGGCGCGTCGCCGGGACAGAGCCCGAACCAGACGTGTCCGCTTCGGCGGGACGCGGCGTCCGAGCAGAGCCCGCGGGCGACGACAGCCGTTGACAGCCCGCTCATCGCGTCATCCGCTCCACGGGCACGACCAGGATCGACGACGCGCCGGCCTCCTCGAGCTCGCGGCAGCAGCCGCCACACGTCCTTCGCGGGCACGAGCGCGTGCACCGCGACCATGCCCGCCTCGGCCAGCGGCAGCACGCTCGGCGAGCGCGAGCCGATGATCCCGCAGATCTCGTCGAGCTTCGCGTCGCGGCGCGTTCAGCATCAGGTACCGGTGCGCGCGCGCCTCGACCACCGCGCGCATCATCGAGACGAGCTGCGCCGGCGTCGGCGCCCGGCCGCCCGATCAGCACGGCCTGCGAGGAGAAGAGCGTGCCGAGCGAGCGCAGCCCGTTCGTCCGCAGCGTGTTGCCGGACGAGACGAGGTCGACGATCCCGTCCGCGAGCCCGAGCCGCGGCGCGATCTCGACCGAGCCGGTGACGTCGACGAGCTCGACCTCGACCGGCAGCAGCTCGCGCGTCAGCCGCGGGTAGACCGTCGCGACCGTCGCGCCGGCGAGGTCGCTCCAGCGCTCTGGTACCGCGACTCCTCGGGCACGGCCGCCTCGAGCCGGCACCCGCCGAACCCGAGCTCGAGCAGCTCTTCGACGCGCGCGCCGCGCTCGCGAACGAGGTCCTGCCCGGTGATCCCGCAGTCGACGACGCCGTCCTGCACGTACTCCGGGACGTCGGCCGCGCGCACGAGCAGCACGTCGACCGGCGCGTTGCGGCACGGGAACGCGAGCGCGCGGTCGCCCGGCTGCTCGGGGCCGAGCCCGGCGTCCTCGAGCAGCGAGACCGACGGCTCGCGCAGCCGTCCCTTCACCGGGACGGCGATCGTCAGGCGGTCGACGTCGCCTCCTTCAGCCGATCGAGCGCCAGCCGGTAGCCGCCCTCGCCGTGGCGCAGCCAGTGCGCGACCCGCGTCACCGTCGTCGTCGAGGCGCCCGTCCTCTGCGCGATCTCCACGTACGGCAGCCCCTGCTCCAGCAGCCGCGCCACCGCCCAGCGGTGCGCCATCGCCTCCAGCTCCGCCAGCGTGCAGAGATCCCGGCAGAACGTCTCCACCTCCTCCGCGCGTCTCCAGCCTCGAGATCGCCTCGAAGAGCTCCGTCATCTCCGGCGTCTGCCATGTATGTCGTCCCCTGTCTGCCATCGTGCTGCGTCTCTCGCGCGGCGGCATGTTAGCACGTTAACATGGGGACATGCTGGAAGAGTGGCTGACGCAGCCGATCGAGGTGATCCCCGCCGTGGACGTGCTCGGCGACGGCGCCGTGCGCCTGCACCAGGGCGACTACGACGCGGTCGTCGAGCGGGCCGGCGAGCCGGTCGCGCTCGCGCGGCGGTTCGCCGAGGCGGGCGCGCGACGCGATCCACCTCGTCGACCTCGACGGCGCGCGCTCCGGACGCGTGCGGCCCGAGCTCGTGCGGCTCGTCGCCGGGGCCGCGGCGCCGGCGCGCCTTCAGGCCTCGGGCGGGATCCGCTCGCTCGAGGACGCGCGCGGCGCTGCTCGCCGCGGGCGCCGACCGCGTCGTCGTCGGCACCGCCGCGCTGTCGCGCGACCCCGCGCCCTGGGTCGAGGCGCTCGGCGCGCGGCTCGTCGATCGCGCTCGACGTGCGCGACGGCCAGGTGCGCACGGCGGGCTGGACGGAAGGCTCGGGACTCTCGCTCGGCGGACGCGGTCGAGCGCTGCCTCGCCGCGGGCGTCACGCGCGTCCTCTGCACGGCGATCGACCGCGACGGGACGCTCGCCGGCCCCGACCTCGAGCTGGTGCGCGCGCGTCGCCGGCTCGGGCCTGCTCCGTGCTCGCCGCGGGCGGCGTGCGCTCGCCAGCCGACGTCGCGGCGCTCGCCGAGGCCGGCGCGGAGGCCGCCGTCGTCGGCCGCGCCCTCCTGGGCTGACGGCAGCTCAGCCGCCGAGCCACTCGCCGAGCGGCAGCCGCGCGACGAGGGCCGACAGGTCGCCGGTGTCGCGCAGCGCGACCGCCGCGTCCACCATCGCCTTGACCGCGACCCACGTCAGAGCGCCGCCGACGCTGATCCGCTGCGCGCCGGCGGCCACGATCGCATCCACCGTCAGACCCGGAAGCGCGAGCACGTTGACCGGCTTGCCGACCGCGTCGCAGACCGCGCGGATCTCCTCCACGCTCCGCAGCCCGGGCGCATAGAGGACGTCGGCGCCGGCCCGCTCGTAGGCCTGCAGGCGGGCGATCGTGTCGGCGAGGTCTGAGTTGCCGCGGATGTGGTTCTCGGCGCGCCCCGCCAGCATGAACGGGAACCCGAGCCCGTCCGCCGCCTCGGCGGCAGCGGCCATCCGCTCGGCTGCGTGGCCGGGCTCGTACAGGAAGCCGGCCGGATCCCAGTCCTCGATCGAGCCGCCGACCGCGCCCGCCTCGGCCGCACGCACGATCGCGCGAGCGGCGCTCTCCGGGTCGGGGCCGTAGCCGTTCTCGAGGTCGACCGCGACCGGAAGGTCGGTCGCGCGGACGAGCGCCGCGACGTGCTCGGTGACCTCGTCCAGCGTCGCTCGGCCGTCGAGCCGGCCGAGCGTGAATGCAAACCCTGAGCTCGTGGTCGCGAGCGCCTCGAACCCGAGCGCCGCGAGCACCCGCGCCGAGCCGGCGTCCCACGGGTTCGGGAGCACGAACGGCTCACCGTCGTGCAGTTCCCGGAACGCCGCTGCCTTGTTCGCCTGGGTGCTCGTCGTCTGCACGGCACGACGACTCTGACAGGCGGGGCGCTCCTAGGGCGAGTACACGCGCTCGGCGAGGAAGCCGCCGTGCCAGCCGTGGTACCAGACGGCGCCGCTCGCAGCGTTGACCGACAGCATCCCGGCTGTCTTGCCGCGCACGACGGTGTCCAGCGTGAAGTAGCCCGGAAACGCCCGTCCGTCGGACTCAGCGCGCTCGCCGGGACGGGCGTTCGCGAGCCAGTGGTTCGCGATCCTGACCGCCTGGGCCACGGAGGTGACCTTGGTGTGGCCGGTCGCGTACCAGCCGTTCCACTGTCCCGCCGCGCGGCTGCCGCCCATCATCGTCGCCATCATCCCGGAGCCCGACCAGTTCGTCTGGAGGCTGCTCCCGGCCATCATTCCGTAGCGGGTGTTCCACAGCATGCTCGGTGGCTCCAGCATCAGCCACCCGGCGCTCGGCGCGGCAAGCAGCTCGAAGGCGGGCTTGCCTTTCGGGTTCGTGACGGCGACGTAGTCGTTGTTCGTGAACGCCATCACCTCGGAGACCCAGTAGCCGCGGAAGCCGCTCCGGACGAGCCATGTCGTGATCTGGCTGCGCACGTTGTTCAGGTCGCTCACGCTCGGCTTCTCGGCCTGGAGCGACCCGGGCGCGCCGACGTAGTTGTGCAACACCGGCACCTTGGCGCCGGTCGCGGAGCCTTGCACGACGAGCGCGATGACGGCGAGCGCGATCAAGGTCGTGATCCGGCTCATACACGGGAGTGTCGCCCGCCGGCCCGGGCCGTTCGTCGGTACCGGCACCGATCCGCGGTGCGCAGAAACCCGCAGTCAGCGCAGGAACGCCTCGAGCCCGCGCGCGAGCGCGACCGCCTCACGCTGGCGGTAGGCGGCCGACGCCAGCCGCCGCGCGTCGACCGCGTTGCGCATGTTCCCGGTCTCGACGAAGACCTTCGGCACGTCGGAGAGGTTGAGCCCGCCGAGGTCGGAGCGGACGTCGAGCCCGCGACGGCCGACGTAGTCCGCGAACGGCTCGCCCGTGCCCGCCCGGAAGGCGGAGCGAACCGCGAGCGCGAGCCGCCGAGACTCGGCCGCGATGTCGTCGGTCAGGCCCGCGACCGGCGGCGGGTAGATGACGTGGAACCCGCGCCGGCCCGCCGGCCCGCCGTCGGCGTGGATCGAGATCGCCGCGTCGGCATGGGCGCGGTTCCCGATCGCCGCCCGGGTCGTGATGCACGGCCCCCAGCCGGTATTCGTCGTGCGCGTGAGCACAACACGCGCGCCGGCCGCCCGCAGGAGCCGGGCCAGCCGGCGCGCGACGTCGAGGTTGTACGCGGCTTCCGAGTAGCCGGTCGCAGTCGAGGTGCCGGTCGTGTCGCAGGCCTTCCGAAGCGTGCCGGCGTCGACCAGCCGCCCGATCTCGGCCGTGTGCGCCCAGTTGCGCCCGTTGTGGCCGGGGTCGATCGCGATCGTCTTCCCCTGCAGAGGCAGAGCCAGCGCGAGCGCAGCGGCGGCGGCGGCAAACACGGGCATCGGGGCCCTTGTACCGGAACGCCCGAGCCGCCAGACGAGCAACGTGACGGCGCTAGACTGTCCGCGCCCGCGGCGCTGCGAGATTCCGAACCGGGTCAGATCCGGGAGGAAGCAGCCCTAAGGATCCCTCGCAGGTGCCGCGGCGTCAGGGCGCATAGCTCAGCGGGAGAGCGCTCGCTTCACACGCGAGAGGTCCCTGGTTCGATCCCAGGTGCGCCCATGGCTCATCTATGACGAGGCCGACCCGTGTCAAGGGTTGATGGGTCGGGGTTCTTGTTCAGGGTGATCTGGGTTGCTGTGTCATCTGGGTGCTGGGGTCGGTGGTCCACTCATCTATTCGGCCGTGGTGGGGCCAGGGTGTCGGTGCGGATCGCCCGGGGACTCAATCAACCAGTCGGCCCGCTTGTGGGGGCCATAGCCAAAGGCGAGTTCGCCCGGGCAGCCGCTGCTTCGAGGCGGCGGATCTCGCCGTCGCGAAGGCCGTAGTAACAGAGGGTGAGGATCTCGCGCGCGACCGCGACCTTCGCCACTTTGCTGCCGCGCCGGTGCTTGATCCTCTCGTAGAACGCTTTGAGTGGCCCGTCGGCCTGCACTGCCGTCTGCGCTGCTTGAACGAGTCCCCAGCGCAGATGCGGTGAGCCCTGATGTGTGATCGAGCCGAGCCGGACGCGCTCGCCGGAGTTGCGCACGCGGGGTGTGAGGCCGGCCCAGGAGCCGAGATGACGAGCGCTCGGGAACCGGGTGACCTCACCGACCTCGGCGATCACGAGCAGGGCGGTGAAGACCCCGACTCCTGGGATACGGGTGAGGACGGTGACGCGCGGGTCGTTCTTGGCGCGCGCTTGGATCTCCCGCTTCACCACCGAGAGCTCGCGGTCGAAGTCGGCGATCAGCGCCAGCAGCGACTCGAGCCGACTACGGGTCGACTCCGGGAGCGAGAGCCCGGCGAGGAACTGCCGCCCCTTCGGTCCGAAGAGTTCGGCGCGTCCGCGCTGGATCCCCTGGCGGGCAAGTACGGCATGGACACGATTCTTGAGCGCGGTGCGCAGGTGGGTGAGCCCGATGTGGTGGCGGAGAAGCTCGCGCAGGTCTCGCAGCTCGCGAGGTGCGACGTAGGCCTCCGGGAGCAGATCGGCGCGCAGCAGATGCGCGAGCGTCCGCGCGTCGACGGCGTCCGTCTTCACCCGCGCCGCCGCGATCGCCTTCGTCTGACGCGGATGGGCAAGGTGCAGCTCGATCCCCTCCGCCTCGAGGAGATCTGCCAGCCACTCCCACCCGTAAGCAGCCTCGAGCGCAACCCGAGCCTCTCCGCCCAACTCAGCGAAGATCGCGCGAAGCGTCTCAGGGTCGTTCACCACCCGGCGCGAGAGCAACTCGAGCCCATCATCGTCGAAGGCAGCTACGTGCGAGGTCTTGCGATGCAGATCAATGCCGACGTACACCACAGCCGTCTCCTTTCCTGAGCTGACCACCCCGGCATAGCGCCGAGACAAGACGGACTCAGGCAGCCCGCCTCGTCATGACATCAACCAAGCCGTTTTCGCAGGGTTCGTCGGAGGCTGGCAGCGCCTCTCAAGGCCAAATTGGTGAGTTTTGGTGAGTTTGTCCGGCTGGGCAGCGTTGATCTCGCCGATTCGCTGGCTTACGCGAGGGCTGATACGAACGGTGGGCTTGTCGCCGGCTGCTCTCGGCTACAGCCTGTGCCACGCTGAGTTCCGCCCATCTTCTGATGACCGAAGCAGGCCTTGGTCGCGCAAGCGCCGCAGCACGAGCCCAATCGTCTGATCGCTGATGCCCGGGAGTGCGCGCCGGACGTCGCGAAGGCGGAAGATGGGAGGCGCGTGCTCGAGCGCCCAGACCCGAACGCGCTCCTGCTTGGATAGCGTGTCGAGGCCGCGCGCCGTGGCGACGCCCGTCTCGAAGGCGTCGTAGGATTCGGCGAGCACTCCGGCGAGGTACTCGGTCCACGGCCAGATTGAGTGTTCACCCTCGTGCCACTTGCGCTGCGACTGGTAGAGCGAGTCGTAGTAGCCGTTCTTCGTTTCGTAGATCCGCTGCTCGACGCTAACGTAGCGGGACACCCCGTAGCCGCGAGCCAGCAGCTGTTGTGTTGTGAGGATACGAGCCACCCGTCCATTACCGTCGGCGACGGGATGAATCGCGAGCAGGTCGAGGATGAAGGCCGAGACGAGGACGATTGCATGCGCTACCTCGTCAGCGACAGCCTCGTTGTAGCGGTCGACAAGTTCCGTCAGGAACCACTCCGTGTGCTGCCACGGCGGGGGCGCGAAGAGCTCCTCGCGGTAGCCCTTCTCGTAGCTGACGATCAGGTTGTCGTCGGTCTTGAGGTAGCCACCACGCGCCTGTGTGTGCCGGAAAAGGTCGCGGTGGACGCCCAGAATCAAAGGCACCGACATCGGCTCCTGCTGCTCGGCGTTGGTGATCACATCGATTGCGTCCCGGTATCCGGCAAACTCGCGCTCGTTGCGGTTGCGAAACCGCGCAGGCGCGCCGGCCTCGATGATTCGCTCGGCCCGGTCGGGATCGACCGTGACGCCCTCGATTGCGCTCGAGGCTCTGACTGAAGCTACCTTTGTCTGGTTCGCCAGCGACTTGAGTAGCTCGGGCACTTGGTCGCGGTGGAGCTCCTCACGCCCGCGGCCCACGTCGATCCGTGACAACACCACGCCGAGATGCGGTGGCTGCCTAGCGAAGGTGCGGTCCAAGTCTACGAAGCTCTTCATCCCCCCAACTATGCCATAATACCTCTAATAAGAGCAGTATTTTAAAGGGTTTAGCAGGGAATAGTAGGCAGACAGCCCACATCGTTCTACTAATCCCTATAGCCAATAGCCGGTTTTAGAGGATTACTGAGCTCGCCGTGATGAATGCCAACGCCGTCGACGGCGACCGTCTCAGAGGCTCCTGACGATGGCGACCTCGGCGCTGATCATCATCATCACCTTGTTGCCTTCGTGCTGCTTGCCCCTGGTTTCGGCGCGGGACGCCAAAACGCGTGTCAACGATCAGCCCAGAGGAAGGGCCTATGCCATGCCTATACAGCAAGAGCCGCCCTCACCGCCTCGTCTGTTCGCTGTCGGTCGTAGAGGTGGCTGTAGATCCCGAGCGTGATGTTGGCGTTCTCGTGACCGAGCACGCTTGCCACGGTGACGGGATCGAGACCACCGTTGATCAGCCTCGAAGCGGCAGCGTGGCGCAGCTGGTGGAACGTGACGCCCGTCAGCCCTGCTTCTTTCGCAGCGGCCTCGAAGCCGCGGCGGGTCACGTTGCGGTGCACCAGCGGTGTCCCCTTCTGCGACGCGAAGATCGGGTGTCCGTCGTCGGAGAAGCTACTCCTCAGCCGAAGGATGACCAGCTCGTCCTTGATGCTCGGCGGGAGCGCGATTCGCCGGACACCTGCCGGGGTCTTGGTGGGCCCGTACTCACCGAAGCGCGTCCACTGACGCCGGACGTGGAGCACGCCCTCGTCCCTGTCGAAGTCTTCCCAGCGAAGGCCGAGCACCTCTCCGAGGCGGAGCCCGAGACATGCGACGAGACGCAGGAGCGGTGTGTAGGTGGAGCGGGCTTCGGCCTTCGCGGCCACCCGCTCGGACGCCTCGAGAAGCGCGGTGACTTCCTCCGGCGCCCACTCGCGTGCCGGCTTCCTTTCGCCACGCCGCGGTCGGTCGTCGGCGGTCAGATGATCGAACGGATTGGCGGTGATCGGGCGGCGCCGGACTGCGAGCGCAAGCACACGCCGCAGCGGCTTCAAGTAGTTGTCGATGCTCGAGAACCCGAGCTGCCGCACGCTCCGACTGGGATCGACGGCGTTGAGGCCCTTGTTCTCGAGGTCGTGCGTGATGCGAGCGATGGCGTCAGCATCGATCGCCTGCACCTGCCAGCCCCCGAAGCGCGGGAGGAGGACTTGGTCGAGTGCCCTTCTGTAGTACTCGGCGGTGCGCCTCCCGACCTGCGCGCGCCTTACTTGACTCCGCCGTTGCGGGTTGGTCCCGATCAGCGGAGGCGGCAGGGCGTCTAACATCCATGCTCCACGGCGCGGCTCGGCGCAGAACCTCACGAGGAAGGGCCCCTTCATCAACTTCTCGAGACAATCATCGTCTGTCGCATGCCCTTCTTTCGAGCGCCGCCCAGGCGGCGTGTGCGGATACCGCCGATCGGACAGCTGCCCAGGGGACGAGAGGGAATGAGCTCGGACGGCGCTCAAGCCGCGGACGCATCCTGGCGCACGGTTCTCGCGCCTCACATGACTCCTCGACTCCGACCTGCGCTGCTCGATGTGGCGACGTCCGTCGTCCCTTATCTGGGGCTGATGGCGGCGATGTTCGTTGCCTTCCGGATCTCGTATCTCCTCGTGCTCGCGCTGGCGATTCCCGCGGCCGGATTCCTGGTCCGCACCTTCATCGTCTTCCACGACTGCACGCACGGCTCGTTCGTGCGCTCGAAGCGCGCGAATGCAACGCTCGGCGCCGTGCTGGGCATCCTCCTCTATACGCCCTTTGCGTGGTGGCGCCACGAGCACGCCGTCCACCACGCGACGACCGGCGACCTCGACAGGAGGGGCGTCGGCGACATCCAGACCCTGACGGTCAACGAGTACCGCGCCCGATCGTGGCAGGGCCGGTTCCACTACCGGCTGTTCCGAAACCCGTTCGTGATGTTCCTGTTCGGGCCGTTGTGGGTTCTTCTGATCGGCCAGCGACTGGTCACGCGAGAGATGCGCCCGAGGCTCCGACACAGCGTCCTCGGCACCGATCTCTCACTGGCACTGGTCATCGCGGGACTCTGCTGGCTGGTCGGTTGGAGAGAGTTCCTGCTCGTGCAGAGCCCTCCACTGCTGCTCGCAGGCGCGGCCGGGATCTGGCTCTTCTACGTGCAGCATCAGTTCGAGGACGCCTACTGGCAGACAAGCGATGCGTGGAGCTTCGACGAGTCGGCCCTACAGGGAAGCTCCCACCTCGACCTCCCGCGGATCCTCCGCTTCTTCACCGGCAACATCGGTCTCCACCACGTCCACCACCTGAGCGCGCGGATCCCGAACTACAACCTGCAGGCCGCCCACGAGGCGGGCAAACTCGAGTCAGTGACCACGCTGTCGCTCCGAGACGGCATCCGTGCCGTCCGGCTGAAACTCTGGGACCAGGATCAACGTCGGCTCGTCACCTTCCGCGAAGCCGGCCGGAACAGGTCATTGACGAACACCGGGGTCTGACGCCGCAACTTGTCCAACAGGAGGTCGATCGACGAGATCGACCATCCGCCCCAGTCGGAAGGGAACCACAGATGAATGGAGTCGGTGGCCTGGACCCCGGTAGTCGGTAGACAGTTGCCTGGCTGAGGTTTGTCGGACGCGGTCGGCGTGGAGCCGAGGCCCGTAGGGCCGAGGCGGAGCGGCGATCGCGTCCGGCGGGCCTCGCAGGATGGGCCGCTCGACAGAGAAGGAGACGAGGTTGAGCGAGCAACGCAAGTACCGGACGTTTACGGCGCAGCAGAAGCTGGAGATCGTGGTCGCGGGTCTGCGCGGGGACGTGACGGTGAAGGAGCTCTGCCGGCAGCACGAGATCGCCGAGACGCTGTACTACTCGTGGCGGGAGAAGCTGCTCGAGGGCGGCCGGGAGGCGCTCGCCGGGAAGGCAGGAGCGGCAGGGCGAGCGGGAGCTGAAGCGGCGGATCGCCCAGCTGGAGCGGGCGCTCGGCCGCAAGACCTACGAGTTGGAGATCGCGGGGGAACATGTCGCGGGGGTGGGAGTGAGCGTGCGCGTCGCCCGCTCCCGCGAACTGGTCGCTGCCGGCCGCAGGCCGGCGGTGGTGGCGCGCGTGCGCCGGGTCAGTCGGCAGGCGATCTACGGAAGCCGAAGCCGAGGCGGCCGCCGCAGCGCAGGCCGGCCGTGCCGGTCCGGTCGACGCGGCGATCGTCGAGGTCGCCCACGCAAACCCGACCGACGGCACCCGGATGGTCGCGGCGCTCGACAAGCCGCGGGCTCGGCCGGCCGGTGAACCGCAAGCGGGCCCAGCGGGTGATGCGAGAGCAGCGGCTGTTGCAGCGCACCGGCCGCCCGGCGGCGGCGGCGGCCCGGCTTCTTCCGGGTCGAGCGGCCCGACCAGCTCTGGCACCTCGACCTGAGCTCGTCTGGGTCGCCGAGCACGGCTGGTGTTACCTGCAGGCGGCGATCGACTGCTGCACCCGCGAGATCGTCGGCTGGTCGCTCGAGCTGCGCTGCCGCACCGAGGAGGCGACGACGCTCGTCGAGCAGGCGTCGCTCGCTCGCGGGATCGAGCCGGGCGAGCTGACGCTCGGCACCGACAACGGCTCCGCCTTCACCAGCCGAGCGCTTCCGCGCCCGCCTCGGCGAGCTCGGCATCACCCACCGCCGCGGCGGCTACCGCGACCCCGAGAGCCAGGCCTTCATCGAAACCTGGTTCGGCAAGCTCAAGGAGCGGCTCGTCTGGCGCTCCGAGTTCGAGACCCTCGACCAGGCGAGAAAGGAGATCGCCGCCTACATCGACAGCTACCACCACCGCCCGCACTCCGGCCTCCGCTACCGGACCCCGGCAGAGGTCCGGCAGACCTGGGAGGATGGACAGCGACTAGTGAAAACAGCGGCCTGAAATGTCAACCGCGCGGGGTCCAGGCCACCCGCGCTCAAAGCGTGCGTCTTCGTGAGTTCTTGGTGACTTGCCAGGCCAGATCGAGGCCACGTCCCGTCAAGTGGTGTACGAGGCTGACCGCGTCATCCTCGCCTGACGTTCACGCGGCTTGGGCGATCGCGATCACCTCCTCGGGCTCGTCGGCGGGGTCGGCGAGTGCTTTGGTGATCGAGTCGGCGCTCATGTAGCGGCGGGCGATGGCCCACTCGTCGTTTTGCTCGGCGAGGACGGCGCCGACGAGGCGGATGATCGAGGGTCGGTCGGGGAAGATGCCGACGACGTCGGTGCGGCGGCGGATCTCCTTGTTCAGTCTTTCGAGCGAGTTGTTGCTCCAGAGCTGCCGCCAGTGCTCCTTCGGAAACGAGGTGAAGGCGAGCAGGTCGGGCCCGGCCTCGTCCAGGAGCGCAGCGGCCTCGGGGAAGCGGGTCTCGAGCTGGGCGACGATCCGGGCGTGCTGTTCATGCACGGTGGCGGCGTCGGGCTGGGCGAAGATCGTGCGGACCATCGTCGCGACGAACGACTGCGCGCTCTTCGGGACGCGGGTGAGCAGGTTGCGCATGAAGTGGGTGCGGCAGCGCTGCCAGGCCGCCCCGGTCAAGGTGGCGGCGATCGCGTCGACGAGGCCGGGGTGCGCGTCCGAGCTGACCAGCTTCACGCCGGCGAGGCCGCGCGCGACCAGGCCGCGCACGTAGGCGAGCCAGGCGGCGCCGTCCTCGGCGGTGACGACGTCGAGGCCGAGCGACTCGCGGAAGCCGTCCCTGTTGACGCCGACCGCGTGGACGACGCAGACGTTGACGGTGCGGCCGCCCTCGCGGCACTTCACCAGCGCGTCCAAGGTCACGTAGGCGTACGGGGCGCCGTCGAGCGGCCGGGTGCGGAAGTCCTCGACGATCTGGTCGAGGCACTTCGCGAGCCGCGAGACCTGGCTCTTGCACATCCGCTCGACCCCGAGCTGCTGCACGAGCTTCTCCACCCGGCGGGTCGAGACGCCGGCGAGGTAGGCATCCGCGATCACCGACACGAACGCCTGCTCGGCCCGGCGGCGCGGCTGCAGCAGCCAGTCCGGGAAGTAGGGGCATGAAACTGCGCTGGGGCGCCACAGCTCCGTCCGCCGTCAGCCGTACGGTCGTCGGCACTGGGTCAGGGGCGTTCCGGGAGTGACAGGTAGGGCAGGCCGAGGTAGTTATGAGCTGCGAGCTCGAGGAAGTAGGTGGCCGCCCCTGCGACCCGCCCAGGTGTGCCGCGAGCACGGATCCGTAGCTGTCGTCGCGCCCGCCGCGCTCCCCCAGTGGCGATCGAAGGGAGGCGCTGATGCGCTGGATCGGGTTGGACGTTCATGTCGACTTCTGCGAGGTTGCGATCCACCAGGAGGGAGAGACGCGCCGCGCGCCGCGGGTGGAGACGAGCGAGGCGGCTCTTCGCCGCTTCGGTGAGCAGCTCGTCTCGACCGACACGGTCGTGTTGGAGGCGACCGGTGGCGCCTGGTCGATCGCGCGCTTGCTGTCCGAGTACGCGCAGGTGCTCGTCGCCGACGCGCGACCGTTGCGTGCGCTCAGCCAGACGAAGGCAAAGACCGATCGCGCCGATGCCCGCTCGCTCGCCGAGCTCGGCGCCCGCGGGCTGCTGACGCCAGTCTGGATCGCCGACGACCTGACCAGGGTGCTGCGCCGCCTGCTCGCGCGCCGCGATCAGCTGGTGCGGCAGCGCACCCGCGCCAAGAACGAGATCCACGCGGCGCTGCACCGCAACCTGCTCCGCTCGCCGGTCAGCGACCTCTTCGGTCGCCGGGGGAGGCGTTGGCTCGCGCAGCTCGAGCTGCCCAGTCACGAACGCCACACGATCGACAGCTGCCTGCGCCAAGTCGACCTGATCGACGAGGAGCTGGCCGCGATCGATCGCGCGATCGCCGAGCGCGCGCTCGGCGACGGGCGCATCCGCCGGCTGATGACGATCCCCGGCGTCGACGTCGTGGTCGCGGCCGCGCTCGTAGCGGCGATCGGCGAGATCAGCCGCTTCGACGATCCGCGCAAGCTGACCAGCTACCTCGGCCTCGACCCAACCGTCAGCCAGTCCGGCAGCGAGCCCGCCAGGCACGGCCGGATCTCCAAGCAGGGCAGCAGCATGACGCGACGACTGCTCGTCGAAGCCGCCTGGACCGCCTCGCACACGCCCGGACCGCTGCACGCCTTCCACGCCCGCATTCGCGCCCGCCGCGGATCGCAGATCGCGACCGTCGCCACCGCCCGCAAGCTCGCCACGCTCGCCTGGCACATGCTCCGCAACGAACAGGACTACGCCTACGCACGGCCGTCGCTCACCCGCGTCAAGCTGCGTCGCCTCGAGCTGCGCTGCGGCGCCCCGGCGCTGACCGGCAAGCGCCCGCCCGTCCGGATCTACCCGACCGCGCCGCAACGCGCCGCCGAGCGGGCGATGCTCGAGCAGGCCGAAGCCGCCTACCTCCGTCTCATCAGCGACTGGAGATCAACGCGCCCACGAACTTGACTTTCATCCGTAGCTGCCCTCCCGCAGCTTTGGCACCGCGAGCTCGATCGAGCCGACCCGCGTGTCCCAGTCACGCTCCCGGTAGCCGTTTCGTCGGTTGAGGCGCTCGGGGCTCCGCTCCCCGTAGCCGGCGCCGCAGACCGCGTCAGCATCCGCGCTCATCAGCGCCTCGGCGAAGTCCTTCACCATCACCCGCAACAGATCCGGGCTCGTCTCCTCGAGCTGCTTGCGCAGCCAGCCCGAGACGTCCATCGTGTGCTCGACCACCGTGTTCCTCCTCGCTGAGTGTCTTCCAGGACATCGCGAGGATGACGCGGTGGTCAGCTATCACCCGGACCCCGCCGCAGCTGCTCCGCGCTCGCCTACGGCTCGCGCTCCACAGCCGCGGCGGCGAAGACCTCAACCGGCTCGTACACCACAAGCGGGGACGCTACTCAGATCGAGCTCCACCGCGCCTCACGCCGTGAGAGAAAACGGCTCAACCATGCGGTTCAGTAGGGCACGAATGGGCTCCGTGGGCGCCCGCTTGCGCTTCACACGCGAGAGGTCCCTGGTTCGATCCCAGGTGCGCCCATCGCTCAACCAAGCCGTTTCCGCAGGGTTCGTCGGAGGCTGGCAGTTCCACATCCTCGACATTGTTGGCCCAATCGGAGCCGGTTGCCGGGGCACAGCGTCTCGGTCTCGATGCCGTAGCCGATCGTAGCCCCGCCTGGCAGTGACGAGACCACGGGAGGCGTGACCCACTCTGGGCCGATCCCCGCCGGTTGGGTTCGTCCGCACCGATCTATACCTCTCGGCGCCTCCTCAACGCTCCGAAGGCACGGAGGTCGCCGCGCGAGGTGATAGATAGGGCGTCAGAAGCGGTTGTGGCGCGGCGGCTTGGCGCCGTTAGAATCGGAGCTCTTCTCTGATCGGCAGCGATCGCGCGGCGCAGGTGGTCAGACGTCGTACGGCTATGTGCAGCATGATCGCTCTGGCTGGGGGAACGGGTCACTTGACGGCGGGAACGGTGAAAGACCGAGGGAGGTCGACCGTGAGGGACAGGACCGAACGCCCGCGCCGAGCGAGTGGGACGGTGCGACTCGTATGGATGGTTGCGCTCTGCGCCGCCGCGGGCGCCTTGCCGGGAAGCTCGGCGGCCGAAGTGAACACGCAGGCAGGGTGCACCCAGGGGCCGACGACCGTAGGCGGCGCTTCCGCCCACGCCTTCTGCGGGCCGGCGAAGGCCACGGTCCACGTGGCAGGCAAGACCTACCACTTCAGGCAGGGCACCTGCCTCAAGAGCGAGGGGTTTACCAAAGGGAGCAAGGTGCTCTCGATCAACATCGGGACGGAGACGCTCCCGCCGGCCGCGCCGAAACGCGCGTATTTCGGCGTGCTTCTGGACAAGGCGAAGGGAGGAACCTTCACCGATCAGGCGGTCAGCTGGCAGCTGCCAAGCAGAGGCTTCGCGGTGTTCGACAACAAGGTCGTGGTCGCCGCGACCCTGAAGAAGGGCTCCTTCAGCGGCACGGCGACCATGCGGGTCAAGAACGGGAAGCTCAAGAACGTCGGTCTTGCAACCGGCACCTGGACCTGCTGATCACTCCGCCGCGGCCCGGGTGGGTCGTGCCCACGCCGGTGCATGCCTACCAGCGGTCGCGGTGAACCACCTCGCCGAACGGGCGGCGGTTCGGGTGGCGGAGCGGGGAAAGCGGCCGCCCGACCGGATACCCCAGCGGGACGAGGTGCGCGCACACGTGATCATCGGGATAGCCGAGGAGGCGGCGCGCGAGCTGCTCGTCTTCGACGACCGAGTGACCGCTTCCGATGCCGAGATCGGCGGCCGCGAGCATGATGCTCATCACGACCTGACCGACATCGAACATCTGGAGCTCACGCCGACGCGCGTCGTCGATCCGCGTCACGACGATCGCGACGGTTGCGGCCGAACCGGCGATGTGACTGAAGCGCCAGACCTCCGCGAGCTCGACAAGCCGCTCCCGCCCCGTCACCGCGATGAAGTCCCACGGCTGCCCATTGCCGGCTGAGGGCGAGCGTCTTCCGGCTTCGAGGATCTGGTCGAGCTGTTCCCCGGGAATGGCTCTATCCTCGAACTGCCGCACGTCGCGTCGCGATCTGATCGCGTTCCACGTCTCCATCGCTCCGTCCCCCTCTCGCCGTTCGCGGCCGAACGCTAGCGCGACAGCTCGCAAACGCCGACGGAACCCGTAGCTGCCCCGCAGGACTGGGTTCCTCAAAGTCCGAGAGGCTCTGACGTTCGAGGACGGCATCGCCACCCCCGCGAGCGACAAGCCTTCAGGCCGACCAGGACAGCGTCGACGCGAGCAGCAGCAGCTACCCGCCGCCCGGCCGCTCTATCTGATCCTCGACCAGCCGCAAGCTCGGCCGCCGAGCTCGCTCCGAATTGGATGACGGAGTGAGCCTCGACAGCTTCGCCGCGGTCTCACGGGCGAGTCTGTGGATCTCGGCGCGTCGCTTCGCGAGCGCGTCGTTGGCGAGTCTTGCGTTGCGCTCGCCGAACCGGAACGGCTCCGCCGGCGAGGTGGAGCATGACGGCTGCAGATCGCCTCCAGGCCCGAATTCCACACCGTCGTTATCGGCTCGCGACCGCTCGCCCATGAGAGACGCCTGCGGCAGGCAACTTCATCCCCTGCTTCATCCCCTGCGCGCGAGAGGATGCAGCGCCGTGGCGGCCTTCGCTCGCGTTCAGCAGGAGTGGCGCCCGTCATCGCCTCGCTCCATCTCGCCACCGGCGGCCTGCTCGGGCGCCGGCGAGCCTCACATACGCGCTCGGCGATGAACCCCGTGATGCTCCGGCTGCGCGAAGGCGTGCCGACCTAACAGAACTTCAAGCGTGCGCATGCGTAGAGTGAGCGGACCCATGCAAAGAACAGAGGCCCTCGCGTACGCGCGGGCCGAGGAAGGAGTCAGATGACAGAGATCGGGCCAGTCGAGTACATGATCGTGTCCTTCCCCGGCAACCGATTCACAGGCGAGATCGCGCCCGCACTGGCGAAGCTCGTCGAGTCGAACACGATTCGGATCATCGACTTGGCGTTTGTGAGCAAAGGCGCCGACGGCGAGGTCGCGGCGTTCGAGCTCAGCGACCTCGACGAGGAGGTTCGGCGCGGCCTCGATGCCCTCGGGCTCGAGGGGAGCGGGTTCCTCGGCGAGGAGGACTTGATGGATGCCGCGGCTGATCTCGAGCCGAACTCGTCCGCCGCGATGCTGCTCTGGGAGGACATCTGGGCAGCGGAGCTCGCAGACGCATTGCGGGGCGCGGGCGGCGACCTCGTCGCCCTCGGCCGGCTCCCACACGACGTCGTCATGGAGGCGCGCGAGTACGTGCTTTCGGCCGCGAACGCAACGACACAGGAGGCTTGAGATGTTCCGTCGTAGAGGAGGTCTCGTACGCGCCGCAGCCACAACGGCGGTCGTCGCGGGGACCGCAGGGGCGGTCCGGCACCGCCAGGATCAGAAGTACGCCGCGCAGGACCAGGCGGCATACGACGAGCAGGTCGCCGGGGAGCAAGCGTATGCAGCGCCACCGGCGGCTGCTCCCGCTGCGCCGGACTACACGGCCGAGCTCGAGCAGCTCGCGCAGCTGAAGAACCAGGGGATCATCACCGACGAGGAGTTCGAGGCGAAGAAGAAGCAGATCCTCGGAATCTGATCACCAGAGCGCGCAGGAGGACTTCATGCTCCTCCGGCAGAGACTACGCGCCCTCCCCGCGGCGGTCGGCCGCCGCTGGTCAGCGACGCGAAGTTGAGCGCGAATGCGGTCGCGCCGGCTGCGATGAGGATCAGCTCCGACCGGCAGTTCCTCGGCTTGAACGGCCGGGTGCTGCCAGGCTGGTTCCCTCAGCTGCCTGACCAGTCGCGGTACACCCGCAGGCTGCGCGTGCTCGTAGAGCTGATCTCAGCCGTGCAGCAGCGGCTTGCGCGCTGGCTCGACGCCGGCGCCATCCGGCTCGCGGATACAGCCAGCTCGCGGTCGCCAACTACGCCGACGGTCGGCCTCTGCGGAAGCGGACGCCGCCTCCGCAGCCCGCGCGTGCTCACGCTTGCCGTGGCGACGGTGGTCAATGCTCGTGCCGGTGGTGACGTGGATCGACGTCGGGAGTTTGAGTAGAGCCGGGCTCGTCCCGTTCTGTGTCGACTCGATCGGCTGCGCCGCCGCGCGGAGCCTCGGTGGGCTGATCGTGGCGCGGTGCCTGCAGGGGCGGGCTCGGCGATGCTGCCGGCAGGAACGCTGGCGCTGCTCTCGGCGCTGACCGGCTCGCGGGCGCGCGGCCTCGCGTTGTGGACGGCGGCGGGGACCTCAGGCGCCGCCACTGCGGTCTGAGAGGATCGGCGGCGTGGACGAAGCCGCCGACACTCGGGCTCGGGGCGTGGGTCGGCTGGTTCCGATCGTGGCCTGGCTGCCGCGCTACGACCGGGGAATGTTGCGTGGTGACGTGCTCGCGGGACTCGCCGTCACGGCGATGATCGTGCCCAAGGACCTCGGCTATGCGGGCATCGCCGGGGTGCCGGTCCAGAACGGGCTGTATGCCGCGGCGGCCGGCGCGCTCGTCTACGCGCTGTTCTGCACCTCACGGCACATCTCGACGGGGCCGAGCTCGTCCCTCGCGGCGGTCGCGGGTGGGGCAGTGCTGTTCACGGGGGTCGCGGGTGCCGACGCCGCCCAGCTGGTGGCGGCGATCACGCTGGTGACGGGGGCGCTGTTCCTGCTGCTCGCCCTGCTGCGCCTGGGGTGGATCGCGCGGTTCCTCTCCCGCGCCGTCGTGACCGGCTTTCTCGCTGGAGCAGCGATCGATGTCGTCGTCGGCGAGCTGCCGAAGCTCACCGGAACGTCGAACTCCGGCGACAACGTCTGGCAGGAGCTCGCCTCGTGGCTGCGGACGCTCGGCGACATCAGCTGGACGACCCTGCTGGTGGGCCTGCTGGCACTGGGGCTCATCCTCGCCTTGCGCTTCTCCGCGCCACGCGTCCCGGGCGCACTTGTACTCGTGATCGCGGGCCTCCTTGCTACCTGGTTGTTCGACCTGGGCGCACGCGGGGTCGCGCTCGTGGGGCCTGTGCCTCGTGGCCTCCCGGCTCCGGCCCTGCCCGGGGCCGACATCTTCCAGCAGCACTACTCGACCATCCTCGCGGCCGCGGCGGGCCTGCTCCTGATCGGCTTCTCGCAGACGGCAGGGGACGCCCGCGCGTTCGCGGTCCGCCATCGCTACCGCATCGACCTCAACCAGGAGTCGGTGGCCCAGGGGATGGCAAACGCCGCCTCCGGCGTCTTCCAGGGGATGCCGGTCTCGACGAGCCTCTCGGCGAGCTCACTCAACGAGGCCGCCGGAGCACGCAGCGCGATGGCATCGCTGGCCACCGGCGGGTTCGTGATCCTGACCCTGGTCGCATTCGCACCGCTCTTCTCCCAGCTTCCGAAGGCCGTGCTCGCGGCGATCATCATCGACGCGGTCGTCTTCGGGATGATCGACATCTCCGAACTGCGGCGCCTCTACCGCGTGAAGCGCTTCGACTTCTGGATAGCGGCCGTAGCGATCATCGCGGTGCTCTCCGCGGGGGTGCTCGCCGGCGTCGTGATCGGGATCGCGCTCTCGCTCGTCTGGCTCGTCTACGTCGCCACCGCCCCCGGAATGCCGCTCCTCGGCCGCGAGCCCGGCACGCAGGTGTTCCGCGACTTGGTCGAGAACGCGGGCGACGAGACGTTCCCCGGCGTCGCCGTCCTCCGTCTCGACGGGGGGCTCTTCTTCGCGACCGCCGAGGCGCTCGAGGAACGGGTCCGTGCGCTCGCGCAGCAACGCGACGAGCCCGTCCACGCCGTTGTGCTCGACCTCGAAGGCGTGAGCCTCATCGATTCCCAGGGAGCCGCGAAGCTCGCCGAGATTCTCGACTACACCGAGAGCATCCAGGTGGAGCTGCGGCTCGCCCGCGTCAAGCCGGCCGTTGCCGCCGTACTCGAGAAGGACGGCGTCCTCGACCGCCTCGGCCATGACCGCATCCACGGCAACGTCCACCGCGCCGTCGAGTCCCAGCTCGCCGCCGATCGTGCGACCGGACGCCCCGAACGCTCGCCCGGCGTGGACGGCTGACGATCGAGAACCCTGAGCAGCGCTACGATCGGGACGAGATGACGCTTGTGGGCGATCGTGAACGGGAGCGCACCGTGCTGGCGCTGCGGCGTCACTACGTCGAGGGCCGGCTCGATGACGCGGAGCTTTCGGAACGACTCGAGATGGCGCTGCGGGCTCGAAGGAGCCGCGAGCTACGGATCGCGCTCCGGCGGCTGCCGCGGTGGAGCGAAGTCGAGCGCCTTGCAGAGCGCGTCCGTCACGCCGCGTTCGTCGCCGTGGTGACCATGGTCTGGCTGATGCTCTCGGCGACTCTCTGCGTGGCATTCCTGGTCTGGGTCGCAGCCCGCGGCGCGACACTCGGCGGACTCGTCGTGTTCCCGATCGTCTGGCTCGTGTTGAGCGCGCTGCTCTATCGCCGGACGGCCGTCAGCCGGCGCCGACTGCACCGTCCGTAGATCCGGCATCGCTATCGCACCGATCGCGCTCCAGCCAGGGCAGGGCGATGCTCGCTGGTTCCTCGGGGCCCTGGGCACGATCAAGTCCGCCGCCGAGACAACCGACCGACGCGCAAGCAACCGCCGGAGTACTGGCTCGAACCGCATCGAGGGGTGCCCGACCCGGATCGAGCCGCCGCCCCGGGCCGGGGCACGGGTCTCGGGGCGGCAACGGTAACGAGCGTCGAGCTCGACCTACGAGTCGCCGCGCGTCGTGACTCACCTGATCCGCAGCTGCAGACTGAAGCGCCGCTGGCGAGGCGACCAGACCCGGAGAAGGGCTCCGCGCCCAACTCGAATCGTCCGGGTGAAGACGCCGGTGCCGTCTGTCAGCCGGTCGCGGCCGACTGCCTCCCACACGTTCTTGTGGAGCACCTGCAGCCGATACGGCTTGCGTCCGGGCCGTCCGTCGCGGATCTGACCCCAGACGACTGTTCGAGACCCGTGTCGCTGCACTTGCGCGAACGGCAGCTTGAATCCCTGCAGCGAGGGCTTCGGGCGGTCGTTCGCGAAGACGAGCGCGGTCTGGAAGCGGGTCAGCACGCGCTCGTCGCGATAGAGGTACTGGATCAGCATCGTGACCCGTGGCAACCTCCACGCGCGCAGCGCGGCGAGGCTGACCAGCCTCGCCTGCCTCTTGAGCGGAACGCCCAGGATCGTGTCCGGCGGATTCGACTGGTAGCCGTACTCGGTGAGCCAGATCGGCTTCGGCCCGAAGTAGAGCTTGACGAGGATGAGGAGCTTCTTGATCGTCGCCATCGTGATCGCAGGGCAGTTACGGCAGCCGCCGCCGGACGGCGTCTCGGACGGCGTCGAGGGGTAAGGGTGGTGGGCATAGGCGTCGATCTTCGCGCGGGCGGCAAACATGCCGCGAACCCAGGTGGTGGGTGGAATGCCTCCTAACCCGCCACGAGGCCCTGTCACGCCGCCGCCGACCCGAGCGTGTGGCAGCACTGCATGGATCGCCTCGTACGCTGGATTGAGCAGATACCGGACATAGGTTCGCGGCCTCGTCGGCCTGAGCCAGAGGTGCTTGTTCGGCTCGTTCCAGATCAGCCAATTGCGAACCCACGGGTAGCGCTTGGCGGCCGCAGTGGCGAAGTTGCGGAAGTCTTGGGGCCGCCGCGGGGCGTATGCCGGCGAGTGCCCCCCGTTCGCCCACGCCGGCGTCCCGACCAGCGTGAGCACGGGCGTCAGACCGTGGCGGCGAAGCCCGCGCAGAACCCTGTCCGGACGACGCCAGTCGTAGGCGCGATCGCGCGGCGAGGTCGGATTTTTCGGCCGCCGCCGGACGATCTCGTTCCAGTGGAGCGTGAAACGGACGAGCGGCACACCGAGCCGCTTGAACTTCGTCAGCCGCTGCTCGAGCGTCCCCGGGCCGGACTCCAACCACGCGTCATCCTGGATCCCGTATCGGATCCCGCTTGACGCCTGAACCGAGCTCGCAGCGACGCAGGCCGCAACCGCAAGCAGCAGCACGAACAGTTTCATCCGCCCCCCAGTCGTCCTCATCGGCCTCGAACTTACCCACTTCGGCGTCTCCTCCTGCCGATCCATCGACGCGGATCATCGCTGATTCGCTTCCGGCAACCCTGCGCCAAGCGCCGCCGGCTGGATCATGAGTCGGTACTCGTCGACCTGCTCGACACGCTTCCCCCCGACCGCCGCTCGAACTAAGGTCAGCCGGGACGAGTGGCCTCCGAGCCGGCAGGTCGCTGTGCATTTCCCTCTCAACGAATCGAACCCGGTCAGGAGGCAAGGAGGCTTGGTGCACCGCTCGACGCCGATCGTCGCTTTCGCTCTCGGTCTCTGCCTCGCGGTCTTCGTGCTCGGCCGCGGCAGTGCGGCGGCTCCGCTTCCGGGCGGGTGGGAGCAGGTCGGGAACGGCGCCACGGCCACCTCGCCTGCATTGAACGGCATCGTCCTCGCGCTGAACACGGACAAGCCGGGCGTCATGTACGTGGGCGGGAACTTCACCGACGCGGGCGGGGATCCGAACGCGGACTACATCGCGCAGTGGGACGGCAAGGCCTGGAAGGCCCTCGGCGCGCCCAAGCTCAACGCCGAGGTGACCTCGATCGCCTACCGCAACGGCAAGGTGTACGCAGGTGGCAACTTCACCGCAGCGGGAGGAAACGCCGACGCCAGCTCCGTCGCGGTCTGGGACGGGAAGACGTGGGCGCCCGCCTGCAAGCCGTCGGGGCCGAAGGGCAACGTCTACGCGCTGCAGATCTCGGGCTCGACGCTCTACATCGGGGGCGCGTTCCAGAACGGGGCGGGGATCGCGAACGCCGACTACCTGCTCGCCTGCGACCTGAACACCGGCGCCGCGCGCGCGGTGGTCGCGGGCTACACCTCGAGTTCGGTCTTCGGGCTCGCCGTCGACAGCCGCGGCACCCTCTACGCGAGCGGCGGGTTCGGCGATCTCGACGGCATCGCCGCCGCCGACTGGATCGCCGCCTACAGCGGCGGCGCATGGCACGCGCTCGGGACGGGCCCCGGGGGCGCCGCCTTGACGAGCTGGGGGCGCACGGTGACCGCCGACGGGAAGAACGTCTACGTCGGCACCGACGGGACGGACGTCGCCGGGATCCCGCAGGCCGACAACATCGCGAAGTGGAACGGCTCGGCGTGGAGCGCGCTCGGCGCGAACGCCGGCGGGGGAAACGGGATCTTCCCGCCGAGGTCCAGCGTGTACGCCATCCTGGCCTCGGGCTCGCGTGTCTTCGCCGGTGGTGCGTTCACGAACGCGAACGGCAACCCGCTGGCGGACAACCTCGCTGTCTTCGACGGCAAGAGCTGGCAGCCCGTCGGGTCGGACGGGGCAGGGAACGGAGCGCTCAGGGCCGACGTGCACGCCCTGGCCGTCTTCGGCGGGAAGCTCTATGCCGGCGGCAACTTCACGAGCGTGGCCGGCAACGCCGCGGCGAGCTTCCTCGTCTCCTACTCGCTGAGCGGCGCGCCGCCCGGCGGCGGCCCGCCCACGACGACGACCACGACGCCGACGAGCGGCACCGCCGCGCCGCCCACCGGGACTCCGACGGGCGCGGTGCTCGTGAACGGCAGGCCCTTCACGGGAGGCCGGATCCCGTACAACTCGACGGTGGACGTGACCCGGGGCACCCTCCTGCTCAAGGCCGACACCGGCACGCTGACCCTCCGCGGCGCCGGCGGCATCCCCGCGGTCTTCAAGCTCCGTCGCGGCAAGGACAAGAAGAAGCCGATCGTCGAGTTGCGGCTCGTTGCGGGCAACTTCGGCGTCTGCCCCAAGCGCAAGAAGAGCAGCGCGACGAGGGTTGCGGCGACCACCGTCCGGCAGCTCTGGGGCAACGGAACCGGGCGTTTCCGGACGCGGGGCAGGTACGCGGCCGCGACCGTCCGCGGCACGAACTGGCTCACCGCCGACCGTTGCGACGGAACCCGGATACGAGTGGTCCGCGGTGTCATCGAGGTCTCCGACCTACCGCAGAGAAGGCAAGTCACGGTTCGCGCCGGCCGAAGCTACCTGGCGAAACCCTGACCCGACCGGCGGGTCTGGTCATCCACGACTTGTGTCGACATCGATCTCCTCTCCATTCCGTTTTCGCGCAGTCCGCGCGAAGTCCGCGCAACGGAGCATCGTTGCTGCCCGGCTCGTCGAGCTCATCATCCTCTTGGCATGATCTGCGCCTCCGCGCCGCCCGCACGCGAGCCGAACGTCAGAGCAACTGGCGGAGGCCGTCGAGAATCAGGAACGCTCCGACGGCGAGCGCGAACCCGACGGCGATCCCGCCCTCGTGTCCTGTGATCCATGTCCGCGCCTCGCCCATCAACCGGTCCGAGCGGGCCCCGAAGAGCAGGTAGAGGAAGACCGGCAGCCAGACGACGACGGTCGCGACGAGGACGTACTCGACACTGAGCCTGACCTGGTCGTCGCTCGAGACGCCCGCGTTTGCGACGGACGCGCCCGCGAGGATCGTGATCACGAGCCGCTTCACGCCGATCCCGAGTGGCAGGCCCGCCCCGAACGAGACAGTGGGGCCGACACGGGACAGACGCTCGAAGAGCGCGACCGAGATGCGCCGCTCGCCCACGTCGTCTGCGAGGTGGCCGGCCAGGCGCAGCAGTCCGACCACGAGGAGTGCGGTGCCGCCGGCGAGCTCGAGCACGCCCTGCAGCTGACCCGAGCCCTCCTCGCCGGGAGACACCGCCGCCCCGAGGAGAAACGCCGCGATGTACGCGAGCGACTGACCGACCACGAACGCGAACGTGAAGACGGCACCGTTGATGCGGCCACGCCCGCTTGCGAGCACTGCAAGCGTCGCGAGCAGGACCGTGGGACTCGCCGCTGCAACGAGGCCGTACGCGAAGATAGACGGGGCGTCAGACACGGGCAGCGGCCTCGGGTCCGTCGTACTGGTGTCGCTCGGTTCGGGTCACCATCGCCTTTGTGATCGAAGGCCGACCGACAAGAGCCATCTTGCACCCCGGCGTCTTCAGCTTCCTCATACTCCTCGGATGAACGCCCGCGGTTCTCGGCGAATCTATCGCGACCGCAGCCGAGGCCGGCCCGAAGGTGCGCGCCGCTCGACCCGGCCGCGCTCACCCCGAATGGATGATGCCGTCGCCGCGCTGGCCGTGTTCGCTTGACCAGGTGACGGCCGCGACGGAAGCCCTGCTGCCGTGACGGAGACACAGCAGGCGCACGGGCTCGGCCGCTTCGTCACGCTCCTCGAGGGGATCAGGCCCTACAAGCGCGACCTGTTGTCCCGGGACATGATCGCGGGGGTCACACTCGCCGCCCTCGCGATCCCGGAGGTGATGGGGTACACGAAGATCGCCGGCACACCGGTGATCACCGGCCTCTACACGATCCTGCTGCCGGCGGCCGCCTTCGCCGTCCTCGGCTCGTCGCGTCACCTCGTCGTCGGTGGAGACTCCGCCACCGCCGCGATCCTCTATGCCGGAATCGCGGGGCTGAGCGTCTCGGGCCTCCAGCCCGGCACCAACGAGTGGCTCTCCTACGCGAGCCTCGCCGCGCTCATCACGGGCGGGCTCCTCATCCTGGCGCGGATCGCGAGGCTCGGCTTCCTCGCCGACTTCATCTCCCGCACCGTGCTCGTGGGCTTCCTCACCGGCGTCGGGATCCAGGTGGCACTGGGACAGTTCGCCGGCATGCTCGGCGTGCCGTCACCCAGCGTCTCCGTCGATCACGTGGCCGACACGGTGATCAAGTTCTGGGACACCCTCAAGGAGATCCCGGACACCTCGGGTGCGACGCTCGCGGTGTCGCTCTCGGTGATCGCGACCCTGATCGTCTTCGAGAAATGGATCAAGGCGATCCCGGGCGGGCTCGTCGCCGTCGTCGGCGCGATCGCGATCAGCTGGGCGTTCGACCTCGAGAGCGACGGCGTCTCCATCCTCGGCCCCGTTCCCAGCGGGCTACCGTCGATCGGACTGCCGAGCGGCGTCGGCTGGGATCAGGTGCCGGAGCTCTTCGCCACGTCGGTCTCGATGTTCCTCGTGATCATCACCCAGAGCGCCGCCACCTCGCGCGCGTACGCCGTCAAGTACAAGGAGCGCTTCGTCGAGAACAACGACCTCGTCGGGCTGAGCTTCGCGAACCTCGCCGCAGGCCTGAGCAGCACGTTCGTCGTCAACGGCAGCCCGACGAAGACCGAGATGGCCGACGAAGCCAAGAGCCGCACGCAGGTCGCCATGCTCACGATGGCGGCGACGGTCGCGATCGTCCTGCTCTTCCTGACCTACCCGCTCCAGTTCATGCCGAACGCCGTGCTCTCGGCCGTGGTCTTCGTGATCGGGGTGAAGCTGGTCGACCTCGCGAACATGAAGGCGATCTGGCGGGTGCGACGCGACGAGTTCTGGGTCGCGGCGTTGACAGCCGCCGTGGTCGTGGGCGTCGGCGTCGAGCAGGGGATCATCCTCGCGATCGTCCTGTCGGTGATCCTGCACGTGAAGCGCCACTACCAGCCGAGCGACGCCGTGATGACACACGACGAGCAGGGCCGGATCGTTCTGGCGAAGCCCATACCGGGGACGGTGACCGAGCCGGGCCTCGTCGTCTACCGCTTCCCGATCGGACTCTTCTACGCGAACGCCTCTCGCTTCGCGGAGGATGCCCTGGGGCTCGTCGACGGGCCCGACCCTCCGCAGTGGTTCGTGCTGCTCGCCGATGGGATCGACGACGTCGACTACACGGGCGGCGAGACGATGGTCGAGCTCGCCGAGCAACTCGCCGAGCGCGGGGTCGTGTTCGCCGTCGCCGCGGCGAATGACGCGGTTCGCCGCGAGCTCGATCTCTTCGGACTGACCGCGCTGATCGGCGAGGAGCGCTATTTCGAGTCGGCCGAAGACGCGATCGCCGCGTTCCACGCCCGCTGAGACCGCCCCTAGCGCCCCTTCGACTGGCCGAAGAGCGCCTCGATGCGCTCCAGCCGCGCCTCGACCTCGTCGAAGCGCTGGTCCATCCTCGTCGGGCCGGGGGTGTCCTCGCCTTCCGGCTCGGCCTCGCGCTCCCGGCGCGCGCGCGTGACGAACACCGAGGTGATCGCCGCGACGATGATCGACAGGAACGCCACGCCCTCGAGCATCACGAACACCGCGACGATCCGGCCGGACGTGTTGTGCGGCGTCACGTCTCCGTACCCGACCGTGGTCACGGTCTGGAGCGCCCACCACATGCCCAGCCAGATCGTGGGGTACTCGTCGTGGTCCAGGACACGCATCAGCACACCGCCGACGACGACGATCAGGAACGTCGCGAGGACGATGATGTTGGCCGCACTCCGCACCGACATCGGCTCCCTCAGGAACCGCGAGACCTTCCCCTCGATCAGGCGCGGTCTGGCCACAGGCGGACGCTACACCGGATGTCCTTCCGTACGGCAGGTCGGCGCTCATCCTGGTGCCGAGCGCGCGACGGCCGAGCAGTTCGTCGCCGCCGTTCAGGCAGACAGCCGTCAGACGCTGCGTGAAGAGCTCACCCGAGTGCAGCTGGTCGAGCTGACGCGTGCCGTCGTCGTCGCCTAGCCGGGCCGTCTCCCGGCAGGGCGGTCCCGCCCTCGCGACGACCGTAGTTCCCCGCATCGGCTCTCGGCGTCCGATATCGATGAGCACCGCCTTCTTCTCGCAATCTGGGCAAGCCACGAAGCCGTGATCCTCGACTTCATGAGATTTGATCCCTGACGAGTTCGCGAGTCAATTTGGAAGCGCTGGCGCTGCGCGATGAAGATCGGGATTCGACCAGCGGACCGCCGATCGGAGAACGGCGTAGATCTGTTCCGTGCTCCCGCACGGCTGAAAACATCTACGAACACCCGCGGGATGCGCAGTTCACCATCGCAAGAGCGCTCGATGAACCTCCGATCGTCGAATGAGAGCCGCTCGTCCCAGCGCTTACGATCTCGCTCGCTTCATCTCTGAGCTCAGAGAACTGTTTGCGATGGAATAACCGCCTACGAGGCGAAGGCGCAGTGCGCACTAGTCCGGGCGCAGAGGCTGCGGCCGGCCGAGACTCGTATCGGCTCGGCGCCCGAACCACTCCTGCACCGCCTGGACGCGACCCCGACCCAGCGGCGCCCCGTCGTCGCCGACGCGGCCCGCCATCCCTCTCAGATGCCCTCGATCGCCGACAGCCGTCCGGACCCGATCGCGTCGCGGAAGGCCTCGAAGTCGAGGTCGTTCCGATCCGCGTACCGCTCCGAGAAGTCGGTCACCGCCTCGTCGAATCGGTCGCTCTTGCCGAGGTACGCCGTGATCGCGATCGGGTCTCCGGAGCGGGCGTGCGCGCGGGCGAGCGTCCAGCCGCACTGGCGGGCGTAGAACGTGAGGGCGCCGGGCGACATCGACTCGACGTCCGCCGACCCCTTCATGTCGCGGAGCTGGCGCCAGTACAGGAAGCGGTCGGCCTCCACACCCTTCGTCCAGCCCAGGAAGATGTCGCTCGCGGCCTGCATCATCCGCTGGCCCTGGACGACGCGCTCGCCGGGCTGCTTGTACCGGCTCTTCGGAAGATGGCCCTCCAGCACAGAAGCCGTCGCCTCCTTGACCTGCAGGAAGAGTGGATCTCCCTGGTCGCGGCCCTGGAGCAGCACGATGAAGGCTCGCGTGCCGACGCTGCCGACACCGACGACCTTGCGAGCCATGTCGATCAGCTGGAACCGCTCGAGCAGGTGGCGGCGGTCTTCCTGCAACGTGGCGCGATAGGCACGGAGCTGCTCGTGGATCATGTCCTGCAGCTGCTCGGCCGAGATGCCGTACGCCGACTCGAAGTCGCGCGCCGGGACGATCACGGGCGGCTGGCTGACGATGCGGTAGCTCCCGTCGACGACCTCGGCGAGCTTCGAGAGCGCCTGCAGGCTGTCGCGCGAGCGCGCCTTGTCCGCCGCTTTCCTCGCCGACTTGGCCGCGTCCTTGCCCGTTCCGGACGGGGTCGGCTCTCCCTTGGCGGCCTTGCGCTGCTTCTTCGACTTCGACCCCGACTCGTTCGTGCGCGAGAAGCTTTCGATCGCCGACATCAGCGTCTCCTCCGAGAGGCGCGCATACCAGATCTCCATCGTGGACATCTCCGCGAACCCGGCCATGGCCTCGCGATACGCGCGAACCGAGGCGAGCGTCGCATCGCGGGCAACCGCCTTGCCGAAGCCGTTGTTGCGGGCGGCAATCGTGAAGCTCGCCGACATGCGCTTCACGTCGTATTCGAACGGACCGGGAAGCGTCTCGTCGAAGTCGTTCAGGTCGAAGAGAAGCGTCCGCTCGGGCGAGGCGTACACCCCGAAGTTCGAGAGGTGGGCGTCTCCGCAAAGCTGCGCATCGAGGCCCGCGGTGGGTGTGGCCGCGAGGTCGGCGGCCATGATCTTGGCCGCACCGCGGTAGAACGTGAACGGGGAGGCCATCATCCGCCCGTGGCGCACCGGCACGAGGTCGGGCTCGCGGGTCTCGTTCTGCTCCTCGAGCAGGGCAACCGGGTCCGGACGGTCAGCGGACGGCGTCCAGCCTGCGTGGCTGGCCGGCGAGGTCCGGCTCCGTGCTTCCTTTCCCGCCGCTCGACGCTCGTCGATGCTGGGATGCTCAACCCTTGTGGCGCTCATCCGACCCTCCTCACCGCGTTGGATTCTGGCGTTCTTCTGCGACATCGACGACTCGACCTCGATGCGTCGGCGCGACACTACCCGGCCCCATCGCGGAAGGGAGACCGGGTAGGTGGCGCCGCACCGCCCCTCGCCGCCGGCCGCGGCCGGTGAGGGCGGCCGCGGCGGCTCGACGGGCTCGTTGCGGCTCCGGAGTTACGAGCCGCGACGATTCGCAGGAACTCGGCTAGCGCCGCCGCGCGACGCGCCGGGACGTGCGCCTCGCAACTCTGCGATGACGTCCGAGCATCACACACCTCCTCTCGGCCTTGTGGGGTGTGAGCGACGCCTCACGATGGCTACCGGTGCGGCGCTCTTGTCCTGAGCATGGAGCTCGGCTGCCTCTTCCGCCGTGGCGAGGCCGATCTGGACGAGGTCGAGCGGGCTGATGAAGCCGTCCGCGAGACGGAAGCCTCCCGCCCTCGCGATCGCATCGCGCAGCGGAACGGCCCAGTGATGCTCGATCAGGAGCAGCGCCGCGGCCGAGTCGTTCGGGATCTCCTCGAGGACATCCCAGGCATCCTCGTCGGAGAAGACGTGCACCCCTTCCTCTGCGGCCATCTCGGCGCCGATCTCCGCCCCGGCCTCCAGGCCTTCCTCACCCTCGATGCCGAGACCGATGAGCGCGGCAACCTTGCTGCCGAACTCGATCGCCTCGTCCCTCGAGAGGTTGCTGAGATGCATCACCTCGATCTCGCCTGCGACGTCCTTGTACACGGCGAGCGAGTCGATGACGCGCACGGTGTCGGTCTCGCGGAGCTTCTCGAGCTCCGTGATGACCTCACCGTGAAAGTCCGGATGCTCGAAACCGAGCACGAGCAGCTGGACGGGTCCGATTGCCATGTCCTACCTCCTTGTCTCCGATTACGTCCCTGACGCTTCCACAGGGGCCGTGCCCGTTCGATCGGTCGAGGGCTCGCCCATGAACTCGAAGACAGGCCCTCTGACCTCGACGGGCAACCACGGACAGCTTCCGCCTTCGCGGGCGCGCGCTCATCGTCCGAATCGGATGATCCGACCTTTCCCCCTCGAGGTGGGGCTCGCAGGCCGCCGCGGCGGCCGCCTCGCCCGGCCCGTGCAGCTACCAGGCGAGACGCTCACGTTCCACGTCGTGACCCACCGGTGCGCAGGCCGCAAGTCGGTTCTTCGCCGTACCTCCAAGAAGCTCTCCGGATCCCGGCAGGCTGCGTCACGCAACGGCGAAGTGGAGCTCGAGCGCGTTCCGTACCTTCGAGCGGGCGCGGTGGAGTAGGACACGCTGGTTCGCCTCCGTGATCCCGAGCAGGTCGCAGACCTCGTCGGCGGGCCAGCCCTCGACGTCGCGGAGCACGATCACCTGGCGCTGCGCGTCCGGCAGCGCCTCGATCGCGCTTTCGATCAGGTCGAGCGTCTCTCGGCCGAGGAGATGCTCCTCGGGGATCTCGTCCCAGCGCGCCGGCGGGCTCGCCCAATGGCCGGGCCAGCGCTCGTGCTGCTCGTCGAGGAACCGTGAAGGGTCAACCGCCGGGTCGTCGTCACCGGCGAGCGCCGAGACAGGCACCGTACGCCCCTCGCGCTCGGCGCGCTTCCACGCCGTGTTGGTGAGGATCCGGAAGATCCAGGTCTTCAGCGACGAGCGGCCCTCGAAGCGCGAGATGCCGCGAACGACATGGAGCCACGTCTCCTGGACGACTTCGTCCGCGACCGCCGGGACGCGCACGATGCCGAGCGCCAGCCGCCGCATCGCGGCGTGGTGACGGTCGACCAGCGTCGCGAACGCGTCCTCGTCGCCCCGGCGAAGTGCTTCGCAAAGGCGTTGCTCCTCGAGCGCCGCCGCCTGGTCGGACAGGCTCACCTGCGACTCGCATCCGTGCCGAGCTGCGCGAACCAGTGCACGCACCCTGGGACGCCGAGGCGATTCGATACGCCGGAGACGGAAGCGACGACCTTCATCCTGCGGAGCCTCGCACAGCCTGGCCGCGACGACAGCACCCGCGGTGCGAATCATCCGGGCGAGGGTTCCTGCCAGTCGCGGAAGAGCCCCAGCAGCGCCTCCCGCGTCTCCGGCGCGAGCTCGTGCTCCCTCAACCTGCCGGCGCCCGCGACCGTCGTGCGGATCTGGTCGAGGTAGGTGTCGCAGCCGTCGCATTCAGCGAGGTGCGCCTCGAAGCGCCGGCGGTTCCCGTCGTCGAGCGCGCCCTCGAGGTAGTCGGTGACGACCTCGACGAACTCGGCGCAGCTGATCTCCTCGGGCTCGGCCATCGTGCAACTATGACCCGCGGGCGCGCAAATCGTTACAACTGCCGCGCCACGCGCGTCGCTCACGGCGCTCCGGCGCCGAAGCTCGGTCGACTCTGGAAGGATCCCGGCGACGTGTTTCGCATCCTCTTTCCGGCGCACCGCTGAGCATGTCGATCGAACCCTTCGACGTGATCGTGATCGGCGCCGGGCCGGCCGGCGAGGTCTGCTCGGGCCGCCTCGGCGAGGCCGGGCTGAGCGTGGCCGTGATCGAGAAGCACCTCGTCGGCGGCGAGTGCTCCTTCTACGGCTGCATGCCGTCGAAGTCGCTGCTACGGCCGGCCGAGGCTCTCGCGGAGGCACGGCGCATTCCGGGCGCAGCCGAGGCGGTAAGCGGCGAGCTCGACGTGGGCGCGGTGCTGCGGCGGCGCGACGAGGTGATCCACCACCTCGACGACTCGGTGCAGCTTCCCTGGCTCGAGACGCGCGGCGTCACCGTCGTACGCGGCGACGCCCGAATCGTGGGCGAGCGCCTCGTCGACGTGGACGGGCGGCAACTCGAGGCGCGGCGCGCGGTCGTGATCGCGACCGGCAGCGAGGCGGCGATCCCGCCGATTCCCGGCCTCGCCGAGGCCCACGGCTGGACGAACCGCGAAGGCGACGACCTCCGAGGTGGTGCCCGAGCGGCTGATCGTGCTCGGCGGTGGCGTCGTCGGCGTCGAGCTCGGCCAGGCGTGGTTCACGCTCGGCTCGAAGGTGACGATCGTCGAGGCCTTCCCGCGGCTCCTCGGCCGCGAGGAGGAGTTCGCGGCGAAGCTCGTACACGAGTCGCTCGTCGAGCGCGGCGTCGACGTTCACACCGGGTCGCCCGCGGTCGCGGTCTCGCGCCAGCGCGGCGGAGTCACGGTCGAGCTCGAGTCGGGCGAGAAGCTGCACGGCGACGAGCTGCTCGTCGGCGTCGGCCGGCGTGCGGCGACGCGCGAGCTCGGCCTCGAGGCGGTAGGCCTCGAGCCCGGCCGGCCGATCGACGTCGACGAGACGCTCCGCGTGCCCGGCAGCGATTGGCTCTACGCGATCGGCGACGTCAACGGCCGCGCACAGCTCACGCACATGGGCAAGTACCACGGCCGGATCGCGTCCGACGTGATCCTCGGCAAGGACGCGCGCCTCGACGATCACGCGGGAGGCCCACTCTCGCCTCGCGTCGTCTTCAGCGACCCGCAGGTCGCCGCCGTCGGGCACACACTCGACTCGGCGCTGGCTGCGGGGATCGACGCACGCGCCGTCGACACCGAGACCTCCGGCACCGCCGGCGGCTCGTTCTACGGCCGCGGCGCGGCCGGCACCTCGCGCCTGGTCGTCGACGAAGCGCGGCGCGTGCTCGTCGGCGCGACGTTCGTGGGCGCAGACGTCTCGGAGTTCGTCCACGCAGCGACGATCGCGGTCGTGGGCGAGGTGCCGCTCGAGCGCCTCTGGCACGCGACGCCGTGCTTCCCGACGCGGAGCGAGATCTGGCTGCGGCTGCTCGAGGCGTACGGGCTGTGAGCGCAGAGCGCGACCGCCTGAACGAGGTGCCGAAGGGTCGCGCGCCGTGGCGGCACTGGGGGCCGTACGTGAGCGAGCGCGCTTGGGGCACCGTGCGCGAGGACTACTCCGCCGGCGGCGACGCCTGGAGCTTCTTCCCGCACGACCACGCCCGCTCGCGCGTCTACCGCTGGAACGAGGACGGCCTCGCCGGTATCTGCGACGACCGCCAGACGCTCTGCTTCGCGCTCGCGTTCTGGAACGGCCGCGACCCGATCCTGAAGGAGCGGATCTTCGGCCTCACCGGCCCCGAGGGCAACCACGGCGAGGACGCCAAGGAGTACTGGTGGTACCTCGACTCGACGCCGACCCACTCGTGGATGCGCTGGCGCTACATGTACCCGCAGGCCGAGTTCCCGTACGAGCGGCTCGTCGCCGAGAACGGGTCGCGCGGCTTCCACGAGCCGGAGCTCGAGCTCGTCGACACCGGCGTCTTCGACGAGGATCGGTACTGGGAGATCACCGCCGAGTACGCGAAGGCCTCGCCGGAGGAGATCCTCGTCCGCATCACGGTGCGCAACGCCGGGCCCGACGCGGCGACGATCGACGTCCTGCCGACGCTCTGGTTCCGCAACACGTGGTCGTGGGGTGACGGCCCGCCGAAGCCGACGATCCGACTGGAGAACGGCGCGCTCGTCGCCGAGCACGCCGAGCTCGGCACGCGCTACCTCTCCGCGTCGGGCGAGCCCGAGCCGCTCTTCTGCGAGAACGAGACGAATGCCGCTCGCTTCTCCGGCGAGGCGGCGGCGCCGTTCCCGAAGGACGGGATCGCGGACCACGTCGTCAACGGCGCCGCAGCCGTCAACCCCGAGCACACGGGCACGAAGGCGGCGTTCCGATACCGGCTCGAGGTGGCGGCCGGCGAGACGGCGACCGTCGAGCTCCGCCTCGGCGAGCAGCCCGGCCTCGGCAAGGACTTCGCCTCGGTGCCGGCCGCGCGCCGGCGCGAGGCCGACGAGTTCTATGCCGAGCTCACACCCGCAGGCGCGTCGCCGGACGAGGCGAACGTGCTGCGCCAGGCGCTCGCCGGGATGCTCTGGGGCAAGCAGTTCTTCCACTACGACGTCCTGCGCTGGCTCGAGGGCGACCCTGCCGGCCCGCGCCCGCCCGACTCTCGCTGGGCGGGCCGCAACCGTGAGTGGACGCACCTGAACAACATGGACGTGATCTCGATGCCGGACCCATGGGAGTACCCGTGGTACGCCGCATGGGACCTCGCGTTCCACTGCGTCGCGCTTGCCCACGTCGATCCCGAGTTCGCGAAGTCGCAGCTCGTCTTGCTCTGCCGCGAGTGGTACATGCACCCGAACGGGCAGCTGCCCGCTTACGAGTGGTCGTTCTCGGACGTCAACCCGCCCGTGCACGCGTGGGCGGCGCTGCGGGTGTACGAGATCGCCGGCGACGAGGACTACGACTTCCTCGAGCGCGTGTTCCACAAGCTGCTCCTCAACTTCACCTGGTGGGTCAACCGCAAGGACGCCGAGGGCAACAACCTCTTCGAGGGCGGCTTCCTCGGCCTCGACAACATCGGCCCGTTCGACCGATCGTCGCTGCCGGTCAGCGGCCGCCTCGAGCAGTCCGACGGCACGGCCTGGATGGCGCTGTACTGCCAGAACCTGCTCGAGCTGGCGCTGCTACTCGCCCAGCACGACCCGACCTACGAGGACCTCGCGACCAAGTTCTTCGAGCACTTCGCGCTGATCGCATCGGCGCTGAACGAGAAGGGCTTATGGCACGACGACGACGGCTTCTACTACGACCAGCTGCAGGTGGACGGCAGCGCCATCCCGCTGCGCGCGCGCTCGGTCGTCGGCCTGCTTCCGCTCGCGGCGGTGACGACGCTCGGCCCGGAGACGATGGCGCGGCTGCCCGATTTCATGGCCCGCGTCGCGTGGTTCACGGCCAATCGCCCGGAGGCCCGCGCGGTCGTCCAGCACATGGAGGACGCAGAGCACGCCGGCTGGCGGATGCTCTCGATCGTGGACGAGGAGCGGCTGCGCCGGATCCTCCGCCCCATGCTCGATCCGAACGAGTTCCTCTCCGACCACGGCCTGCGCGCGCTCTCGAAGTTCCACGAGGCGAGCCCGCTCCACATCGAGCTCGACGGCGTCTCGTCGGTGCTCGACTACGAGCCGGGCGAGTCGACGAGCGGCCTGTTCGGCGGCAACTCGAACTGGCGCGGCCCGATCTGGTTCCCGACCAACTACCTCCTGATCGACGCGCTGCGCGTCTACCACCGCTACCTCGGCGATGGCTTCACGGTCGAGTTCCCGACCGGCTCCGGCCGCGAGCTGAACCTGGCGCAGGTCGCCGACGAGCTCTCGGCGCGGCTGACGGGAATCTTCCTCGAGAACGACGAAGGCCGACGGCCGGTGTTCGCGAACTACGAGCTCTTCCAGCGCGATCCGAGCTGGCACGATCAGATCCCGTTCCACGAGTACTTCCACGGCGACACGGGCGCGGGGCTCGGCGCCTCGCACCAGACCGGGTGGACGGGGCTCGTGGCCGACCTGATCATCCGCCGCGGCCGCGACGGGTGAACGACGCGCGTCCACGAGGCCGGGCGCCGGCGCCGAACCGGCCGGGTGCCGTCCGTTAGGCTGGGCGCGGTGGGCGCAATCGAGGTCGAGACGGCTCGGCGGCGGCTCGCGGACGCGGGCGGCGGCTACGAGGTCGTGCACGCCTCACCCGGGCTCGAGGTCGGCGTGTACGTGCTCGTCGCCCCGGAGCCGGACAGCCAGGGAGTGCACGCCGACGACGAGCTGTACGTCGTCCTCGACGGGCGGGGCGAACTGACGATCGAGGGCGAGAGGATCTCGCTGAGCAGGGGGCAGGCCGCCTTCGTTCGAGCGGGCGCCGAGCACCGGTTCACGGGATACGAGGGGCTGAGCGTCCTCGTGATCTTCACCCGTGGCGGCGAGGCGCGCCCACCGCGCGCCGAGCAGCGTCAGCTGGAAGCGCCGCAGTAGCGCCCGTACTCGTGGACCCTCGTCGTCGAGCTCATCGAGAGGGTCGACTCGCCGTCCGACCGGGGATCTCGAGCAGCTCCAGCGACGGCCGGTGGATGATGTCCTCGATCACCTGCTCGTCGATCGCCGGCAGCGACCGGCCGAAGGCTTCTCCGGTCACCGACCGCAGGCCGTCGATCGTCTGCTTCGCCGTGAAGAACGGGAAGTCGGTGCCGAAGAGCAGCTTGTGGGTGATCCGGTACTCGGTCGCGCTCACCAGCGCCTGGTAGAGGAGCCACCTTCGGCCGACGAGGGCCGAGAGGTCGGCGTAGACGAACGGGTGACGTCTGATCACGGCGATCGCCTCGTCGAACCACGGGTGGCCGAGGTGCGCGATCACGATCTTGAGCGCCGGGTAGCGCAGTGCGATCGCGTCGATCAGAACCGGACGGGCCTGAAGGAGGGAGCCCGCTCGGGCGAAGGTCGTTCCCTGGTGGATCAGCATCGGGAGCTCGAGCCGCTCGAGCGCCTCGCACACCGCGAGGAACTCGGGGCCGAGCGGGTCGATGTCCTGGTAGATCGGGGCGAGCTTGCAGCCGACCAGTCCGAGCTCTCCCTTCATGCGCTCGAGCTCTTCGATCGCGGCGGCCGGGTCGTGCGGGTCGACGGCGCCGAAGCCGACGAGGCGCTCCGGGTCCCGCGCCACGTACGAGGCGACGTAGTCGTTCGGCACGACGAAGCCGGCGGCCGGGGCGTTGAATGCGAGGACGATCGCCCGGTCGACATCTGCGAGCGCCTCCCGATAGTGGTCGTCGAGGCTCCTGCCGAGGACGACTTCGGGCCACGCCTCGCGCACTTCTGCGGCGAACTTCTCGCCGATGTGCGCCGGATACTCGCCGACGTGCGTGTGAACATCGACGATCACCGGATCACGACGGCCCGCGGAGAGGTCGGTCTATGCTCGCGAGCGAGACCGGAGAGGCGGCTGGGCGCATGAAGATCACCGAGATCGCGACACTACCCGTGGCCGTCGGCCCGGGCCACGGCCGGGGCCGGGGCGGCGGCTACGCAGAGGGATACGGCGAGGACTACGCGTTCGCCGTGATCATCGTGCTCGTCCGGACCGACGAGGGGCTCACCGGCATCGGGGAGGCGAGCCTGGCCGGCCAGGGACGCGGGGTGATCGGCGTCCTCGACCACTTCGGCGAGATCCTCGTGGGACAGGACCCCGCGAAGATCGAGCACTGGTGGAGCGAGCTGGTGCGCGGCACGTTCTGGTCGAACGGTCAGGTGATCATGAGCGCCGTCGCCGGGGTCGACATCGCCCTCTGGGATCTCAAGGGGAAAGCGCTCGGCGTTCCCGTCTCGAGCCTGCTCGGCGGGCCCACCCGCGATCGGGTGCGCGTCTACGTCCACCTCAGGGGCCGGACGGTCGAGGAGCTGATCGAAGACGGGCTGCGCCAGAAGGAGGCCGGGTTCACCGCCCTTCGATACGGGATGCTGGGCGCCTCGCTCACCGACTGGAACCCGCAGGCAGCGATCGTGGCCACGATCGAAGGCACGGCGGCGCTGCGCGAGGCGCTCGGCGACGATGTCGACCTGCTCCTCGATGCACACACAATGCTCGGCCCCGCGGAAGCCGCCTACCTCGGACACGCACTCGAGCCGTACAGACTCTTCTTCTACGAGGACCCGATCCGCCCGCTCAATCCCACCTCGCTCCGGCTCGTGCGCGAAAAGGTGAACCTCCCGATCGCGACCGGCGAGCAGCTCGCGCACAAGTGGGAGTTCCAGCCGCTGATCGAGCAGGAGCTCGTCGACTACCTCCGCATCGACATGGTCCACGCCGGCGGGATCACCGAGGCGAAGAAGATCCTCGCGATGGGCGAGGCGCACGGGCAGCGCTCCGCGCTCCACCACATGAGCGCGCCCGTCAACGCCGTGGCCTGCCTGCACGTCGACATGGCGATACCGAACTTCGGCATCCAGGAGTGGGCCGAGCTCGAGCCGCTCTACGAGCTCTTTCCGAACGCGCCTCGGGCGCAGGCCGGCTACGTCGTCCCGCCTCCGGGGCCCGGGCTCGGGCTCGAGCTCGACGAGGCAGAAGCGCTCAGGCGCCCCTCCCGTGACGCGCTGCTTCCACGCCGCTACCGATCCGACGGCAGCCTCGCCGACTACTGACCCTCCTCCGCGGTCAGGCCCGGACCCGCGTTGCGGCGGCGAGCCGTGCAGGCATTCCGTGCGGGAAGGGTCGGCGACCCATCACCCGCGGGTTTGTGGCAGGCTGACAGACGTCCCGGAGGTGCATGTGGCCCGTCGTGGCCTGCTCGTCCCGCTGCTCGTCTGCTCCGCTGTCGCCCTGTTCGGGGCACGGAGCGCCCGCGCCGTCGACCCGACGCTCTACGTGCACTACACGATGACCTGCACGTTCACGATCGTCGGCGACAACGGCGCGGCCGTCAGCGTGATCCCGCCCGGCAACTACCAGGTTCTCGTCACCTCGCCGGTGGGATTCGCCGAGCCCGACCTGTCGGGCGTGACGGATCCAAACTATGCGTGCGGCGGCTCGCTCTCGTTCAACCTCACGGGACCGGGCGTGAACATTCACACGACTCTGGACGGTGGCGATGCCGCGGTCGAGCAGTTTCAGGCGACGTTCCAGGCCGGAACCTACGTCGCCGTGGAGGATCGCCGCCCGACCGTCGCGCGGCTCGCCTTCACGGTGTCGGGCTCGGCTGCGAGCACCGGCGGCGGCTCGAACAGCGGCTCGAACAGCGGCTCGAGCAGCGGCTCGAGGGGGGCTCCGCCACGAAGACGAACGTCAAGTCGAACAAGACCGCCGGCTCGATCCGGATCCGCGGGACGCTGAAGGGCGGGGTGAACACCGCCGGCAAGCTGACGCTGACGTTCAAGGGCAAGCCCGTCTCGTCGCTGAAGGCCGGCCGCTACAACGTCACCGTGCTCGACGAGACGGCGAAGAAGGGCTTCACGATCCAACGGCGTGGGACGAAGTCGACGACGGTGACCGGGAAGACATTCCTCGGCCGGCACGTCGTGACACTCAACTTCAAGGTCGGCCAGTGGTTCTACTACTCCCCGCCGGGGAAGAAGAGCTTCTTCATCGTCGTCGCCTGAGGCGACGGCCGCGAACGTCTTCCCGCGAGCGCTAGCGGAAGGTATCCGACGGAAGCTTCGCGCGGTGCGGATGGTCGCGTGTCGCGGCCTCGACGTAGTCGGACACGAGCTTGATCTGAGAACGCGTCATCCGCGTCATCACCTTGCCGTGACCGTCCCAGACGCCGGTGATCGCGAGCAGGCTCAGCTGCGACGAGATCCGGAGCTCGTTGAAGCTCGGGCCGCCGAGCTCACCGTTGGCCTTCTTGTCCGCGGCCCCGAAACCCACTGCCCGTGCCTCCTTCAGCGAGTGGCACTGGCCGCAGAACTTCCGGTAGAGCTTCTTGCCGCCGTCGAGCCGCTTGGGCGTTTGCGCCGTGGCAACCGCGTAGGCGGCAGGGGCGATCAGTGCGGCTGAGACGAACAGGAAGATGACCACACGGAACGGGACGGACACCTCGAGGAGGATAGCCGACCGGCTCCAGACTTGGAGAGCGTCGTTTCGCGCCGGGGTCAGGCGGGCGCCGGCCACGCCGCGCGCAGACGCCGCGCCGACTCGACCAGCGCCTCCGGTAGCACGCGAACGTCCGCGAGCACCGGCATGAAGTTGGTGTCGCCCTGCCAGCGCGGAACGACGTGCTGGTGGACGTGGTCGACGATGCCTGCGCCGGCGGCCCGGCCGAGGTTCCAGCCGAGGTTGTGCCCCTGCGGCTTGTAGACGGCCGCGAGCGCTTCGAGGCCCGCGGTGGCGAGCCGGTGGATCTCGAGCGCCTCGTGGTCGGTGAGCGCGCCGTAGTCGCCGATGTGCCGCAGCGGCGCGACCATCAGGTGCCCCGGGGCGTAGGGGAAGCGATTCAGCAGCGCGAGCGCGAACTCGCCCCGGTCGAGCACCAGCTCGTCCTCGGGGTCGCAGAAGATGCAGCCCGTCAACTCGTCGGCCTGCTCGATGTACTCGAGCCGCCATGGGGCCCAGAGCGGCTTTGCCATCATCGACGGCCGAGTCTACGCCGTCCGGCGAGCCCGCTCGCCGGACGGCGGCGGGATCGGGGCGACACAGCCTCTAGGTGGAGGAGGCGTGCTCGACGACGAGCACGAGCCTCTCCTGTGCGGTGACGACGACCGAATCGCCCACGTCCGCTCCCTCTGCGCAGCGCGACTCCCAGATCTCGCCGTGGAGACGCACCTGGCCGTTCGGACGGCACGCGGTCACCACGGTTGCCGGCTCGCCGATCATGGTTTCGACACCGACCTGGACGCGACGCCCGCGCGCTGTTCGGTTCCAGAAGACGAGCTCGGCAGCGAAGAGCGCCACGCCCGCCACGAACGCGACGAGGCCCCACGGTGACGGAAGCAGAAGCAGAAGCACGATCGCGGCGACGAGGAACATGCAGCGGAGTCTGGCAGTCGTCCGGGCGCTTCGGTCAGAGCCAGCGCTTGTAGCGGAAGAAGCCGAGCAGGCCGACGAGCGTCACCAGCATCCCGGCGAAGATGACCCAGAAGGCCCACACGGTGTCGAAGCCCGGGAACTTCACGTTCATCCCGAAGATGCCGGTGATCAGCGTGAGCGGCAGCACGACCGAGGCGAACACGGTGAGGACGCGCAGGACGTCGTTCTGGCGGTGCGAGATCACCGACTCGTTCGTATCCTCGAGCGCCTCGACGACCTCCTTGTAGTTGTCGAGGATGTCCCAGATACGCTCGGAGGCGTCGACGATGTCGTCGAAGTAGAGCTCGAGCTCCTCGGGGAGGAACCGCTCCACGTGGCGCTCGAGTACCCGCAGGGTCGAGCGCTCGGGCTTCATGATCTTCCGATAGCTGATGATCTCCTGCTTCGCGTTCGAGATGTCGCGTACGACAGCGTCGGAGCGGCCCTCGAAGACGTCGTCCTCGAGTGAGTCGAGCTTGTGCCCGATCTTGTCGAGGATCGGGAAGCAGTAGTCGAAGAGATCGTCGAGGATCTCGTAGAGCAGACGGCCCGAGCCCTTCGAGAACAGCTGCTCGCGGAAGAGGTCGTCCTCCTGACAGCGATGGAAGAGGCGGGTGACCGGCAGTAGCTCGCTCGTCGGCATGGTGACGAGGTAGTCGGGCCCGACGAAGGCATCGAGCTCGGCGGCGTTCAGGCGCTGGATCGAGCGGTCGTAGACCGGAAAGTGAAGAACGACGAACAGGTAGCCCTCGTCGGCGTAGTCGTCGACCTTCGGCCGCTGCCGCTTCGACATCACGTCTTCGACGTCGAGCGCGTGCCAGCCGTAGCTCTCGGCCAGGGACTGCGCGGCCTCGAGCGTGGGTGCGTCGAGGTGGATCCAGGTCAGGCCTGCGGCGCTGAGCTCAGCGGGCTCGACCCGCGGAGTCGTGGCGACCGTCGCGACCTCGCCCGTGCGCAGACGCCGGATGCGGGGCAGGCTGGGCATCGGTACTGAGCGGGTCCTCGATCATCGTGGCCACGAGCATCGCGGGATTGTACCTGGATCCACGGCCGAAATCGGGACGATCGGGGCTGCGCAACGCCGTGGCCGGCAAGCCGCGTGCACTCGTCACGGAGGACGTTCATCCCCCATCGTGGCCGAGCGCGAGGTATACCTCTGTGGTCCCAATGCGTTCATCGACGTGCTGCGAAGCGAGCTCCGCCGCGCCGGCGTCCCCCGCAGGCACCTGCACGTCGAGCGGTTCGCGCTCTGACCCGTAAGCGTGCGAGGGAAAGGAGAACGATGTCGCCCCAGAAGACCATCACCGCCCTCGCAACCGCCGCGGTCATCGCGCTCCCGCCCCTCAACGCCTGGGCCGCGACGAGAGGCCACAACGCCACCAAGCCGAAGAAGAAGGTCGTCAACCAGACCGTCACGGTCGCCGGCCCGAGCGTCCAGTGCAAGCGCTGGGGCCAAATCG
Organism: uncultured Actinomycetota bacterium; assembly: GCA_963797465.1. Taxonomy (GTDB): domain Bacteria; phylum Actinomycetota; class Thermoleophilia; order Gaiellales; family Gaiellaceae; genus PALSA-600. The sequence continues at coordinate 1,443,452 of CAWCPD010000001.1, forward strand.
TCGTCGCGATCAAGGTCAAGAAGACGACCACGACAATCGGCAAACGGACGATCGTGAAGGTGAAGATCCTCGACGTCACCTGGCCCACCTGGCCCGACGCCACCTTCCGCTCCGTCTACATCAACAAACAGGCGCTGCCGCTCCTCCGCGAGGACACACTCTCCCTCCAGAGCGCCAACCTCGAAGTGATCAGCGGCGCCACCGACATCACCGTCTCCTACAAAGAATCGCTCCAGGCCGCCATCCTCAAAGCCAAGAAGTAGCAGGCCCGCGCGGGTGAGCGGCGCCGAAAACCGAAGGGACGCCGGGCCTCGTATGGACTACGTAACGTCCGCGATGCGGTCGGGCCAGGAGAGCCACACAGCTTGAGATCACAGATCTCGTCGATGAATCACCCGCGGTTGATTCCCGTGTTTCTCGGGATGATCGTCCTGGCGGCGACGGTCGCGCTCGAGCTCGGCGTCGGATCCTCCGGCGCCGCGGTGTCGTCGACCATGCACGCGGTCGTGCACGAGAACAACGAGATCGGGCTCACCTTCGACGACGGCACGCCCGTCGGCACGCAGGCGAGGGACACGCCGACCATTCCGGCCGGCACGTACACGATCCGGGTGACCGACGACGCGGTAGAGCACAACTTCCACCTGGTCGGGCCGGGGGTCGACATGGCGACCAGCACCGGCGGTACCGGCTCGGCGACCTGGACGGTCACGTTCCAGGCCGGCGGCACGTACAGGTTCGTCTGCGACACGCATTCGGACTTCATGTTCGGAGCGTTCATCGCGACGAGCGGCGGCGGATCATCGGGCTCTTCGGGCTCCAGCGGGTCGTCGGGTGGCTCATCGAGCGGATCCTCGAGCGGCTCCTCGAGCGGCTCCTCGAGCGGCTCGTCCTCCGGCGGCTCAGCCTCTAGCGGCTCCTCGTCGTCGGGCACCAAGTCCTCGACGAAGACGAGCGGATCGGCGGTCCGTACGCTTCGCGGAACGCTGGCCGGAACGGTCGCGGCGACCGGCAAGCTGAAGCTCGTCTTCAAGGGCAAAGCGGTCTCCAAGCTCAAGTCGGGCCGCTACCGGATCACGGTCGTCGACAAGACCCCGACCCGGAGCTTCGTGGTGAAGGGAAGCAAGCGCTCACCGATCACGGTCAGCGGCGTCTCTTTCGTTGGCAAGCACTCGGTGATCGTCGACTTCAAGGCCGGGCGCTGGACGTTCTACACGTCGGCCGGCAAGAAGTCGAAGAGCTCCTTCGCGGTCGTCGCCTGACGCCCGCGGCGACGGCCCGTCAGGCGATGTTGCCCGCGCGCCGGCACCCCGTGCGAACCCGGCCGTTGCAGGTGCGGCCGTTCAGCATCGTGACGGTGTTCGACCCGGCGTTCGTGACGTAGATCGTGTTCGTCAGCTCGTCGACGGCCACCCGGCGCGGGCTGACTCCGACGGGCGCGAGCGCCGCCTTCTGGCTGCAGCCCGTGTGCACCGCAGCGTTGCAGGTCGCGCCGTCGATCACGCTCACCGTGTTCGCCACGGTATTGGCCACATAGACGGTGTTCGTCACCTCGTTGACGGCGATCCCTCTCGCACCGGCTCCGGCGAGCACGCGTACGGGCTTTCGCCGACAGCCGCGCGTCGTCGTCGCGTTGCACGTCCTCCCGTCGATCACCGTGACGTCGTTGGAGAACTCCCCGGTCACGTAGATCGTGTCGGTTCTCTTGTTGATGGCGATCCCGCCGGGCGCCTCGCCGACGTCGACAGTGACCTGCGGACGCCGGCACCCGCTCACGTCCTTCGCGTTGCAAGCCCTTGTGTCGACGATCGCGACGGTCGGCGCTCCGAGCGTCGTGACGTACAGGGAGCTCGTGACACTGTTCAAGGCCAGCGTGAACGGCCCCGGACCGACAGGAATCGCTGCTCGAGGCCGTGCGCAGACGGCCGACGAGGCTGCGTGGCACGAGGCGCCGTCGACCACCGAGACCGTGTTGGAGCCGACATTCGCCACGTAGATCGTGTCCGTGGTCTCGTCGACCGCCAGGAACTGCGGTCGTGCCCCGACGCGGACGGTCGTCGGCTGGATACGGCAGCCACTGGTCTTCGCGGCATCGCACTTGCGGCCGTCGACGACCGCCATCGTCCCCGACCCGTTCACCACGTACACCGTGTTCGTCGACTCACCGACCGCGATCCCGATCGGATCGGCGCCGGCCGTCACGGCGGTCACCCGCTGCGCACACCCACTCGTGTCGCCGGCGTTGCAGGTCCTCGCGTCGACCAGCGAAAGCGTCCCCGTCGTGCCGTTCCCGACGTAGAGCGTGTGGGTCGACGGATTCAACGCGATGCCGGTCGGAAAGCCGCCGACAGGGATCTGCGGATGCACGGAGGCGGCGGTGGCATTGGCCCCAGCCACCGTACCCAGTGGAGCCGAAGCCGCGAGAACGGCCGCGGCGAGCCCGAGCAGTCTCGTCGCTCCCAAACCCGGACGGGTGCTCAGAGTCCCGATGCAGCCCCTCTGCTGGAGGATCGAGCTCTGCCGGCACCTCGGCGGGCGCCGGCAGAGCGTCGTCCTGGTGCCTACATTCCGCAGCCGTTGGCTTCGGGATGTGCGTCACAGTCGACGGACGTCCCGACACCGCCACCGCCGGCGTTGCCCGAGCCGGAGCCGGAGCTGGAGCCCGAGCCGGAGCCGGAGCCGGAGCTGGAGCCCGGAGCCGGAGCCGGAGCCGGAGCCCGAACTGGAGCCCGATTTCGAGCCGGTCGTCACGGTCTTCATCACGAGCGAACCGGACGGCGCGGCGATCGCGTGCCAGATGCCGCCGTTGCCCTGCCCCTCCACGTCGCCGGTCTTCTTGTCACCGGAGTAGAGGTACAGAGCAAACCCGCGGTAGGTGACCTGGAGCTTGCCATCGGGCCGCTTCACCGTCCCGAGCAGCTTGGCAGTCACGCCCGGCGCAGCGATCGGCTTCGCGCCCGCGCCGATCAGCAGCGGCGGCCATTTCGCAGCACACGCCGCGGTGCACTTGACGGCGTTCTTCCTCTCGGACGAATAGTGATAGAGCGTCCGACCTTTCGCGTTGACCAGGATCTTGCCGAGCGACAGGTTCTGCGTGCTCTTCACCGTCACCAGAGCCTTCACCGATACCGGCTGTGCCGCAGCGACGGCAGTCACGACGCCGAAGACGGTTACGATCGCGATCGCAGCCAGACGCAGCCTGTGAGCTCCACGGCCCATCGTCTCACGTCCTTTCTGGGGAAATCCGTTCTCGGGACGGGGCTAGTCTACGCTTGGAGCAAGAGGGTGTAAAGCACAGCGAAAAGTGCTGCGCCGCATTACGCCCCGAATCCCGCGAGCGAAGCCACTCCGCCGAGTCAAAGCCTCCGCCGAGAACAGCGAGGGACGCCCTAGGAAACCTTCTTCCAGGTCTTCCCGGCGTCATCGGTGCGCCAGAGAGAGCGGTCGAACCCGACCGCGTACGCGACGTCGGACTTCGTCGGCGCCCAGGCGACCGGCCCGAACATCACATCCGACTTCAGCGTGAGGTGCCAGGTCTTGCCGCCGTCCGTGGACATCATGATTCCGTCGCTCGTCATGAGGACGCGCTTCGTGTCGGACGGATGGACCGCGTACTCCATCACCATCCGGCCGCCGCTCGAATCCGTGAACGGCGTCCGCTTCCACGCCTTGGCGTTCGTGCTCAGGAAGGAGCCGCCGTCCATGTCGCCGCCCACGAAGCGCTGGTCATGGGTGACCGCGAGCGCCCACGGCGCGATCCCGACCTTCGGCGTCACGAGCTTGAAGGAACGCGCGCCGTCGGACGAGCGATACAGGGCCCCCGTGTTGAGCAGGGCGTAGAGCACCGCGCTGTTCGCCGGGTCGACCGCGAGCGCCTGCACGGAGACGTTCGGGAGGCCGCGGGGGTGGAGCTTCCGCCAGGTCTTGCCGTCGTCGGTGCTCGTTGCGACCACCGCTGGGCCGTCAGGGGCGGCTCTCGCGTTGTTCTTCCTGATCAGGCCCGCCCCGGATGTCCCCACCACGCCGCCGACGAACAGCGCCTTGCCCGTCTGCACCACACTCGTCGCGTTGACGCCCTTCGGACCCGTCGGCCGCCAGGTCTTGCCACCATCCCCGGAGCGGTAGAGGCCTTTGTTGGTCGCGAGAACGAGCACGTCCGAATCCGTGGGCGACACGACCATCGTCCAGTACCAAGGCACCGACGGCAAGGCTGCCGCGACGGCGGGCGCGGCAACGGTCGGCGAGGATCTCGAAACCGCGCCGATTGCGGCGAACACCACGACGAAAGCCCCGACGCAAGCCGCGGCGACCAGCCTGTTCCGGGTGAAGATCCTCACTTCGTTCCTCGGGGCACCTGTCGCGCGAATCCTCTCACAGATCCCCTAGTCACTCTTCGAAGCAATCGCGCTTGCGTGACCGTCATCGTCGAGCTCATACCGGTGTATCGCCTCGAAACGGATCTTGGATTCCCTGAGCGCCTCCGCAACCCGCGGCTCGTCCTCCCAGACGAAGGCAACCGCGACCCCACAGTTCGGACTGACCTCCCGTGGTCCGGGAACCAGCCGCGCCGGCAGGCCGGCCCGCTCCAGGACGCGCTCCGACCTCATTGCGTGCTCCGAAGCGTAGAAGGACACGACCCCACCCCATCTCAAGCGACGGTCCTCGCCGGCTCGGCGCTGCGGGCTCTCTCGGCGACGGCGCGCAGCGCCTCGACCGCGACGTCGATGTCGTCGTCGGTCGTCTCGGGGCCCCAGGAGAGGCGAAGCGTCCCGGCCGGCGCCGTGCCGAGCGAGCGATGTGCGGCCGGCGAGCAATGGAGCCCGGCGCGAGTCATGACCCCCCACTCATCGTCCAGAAGTCGGGCAGCGGTCGCGCACGGCATTCCCTCGATGTTCAGCGAGGCGATCCCGACACTGTCGCCCGCGTCGGCCGGGCCCGTACAACGTGACACCGGCAAGGCCGGCCAGAGCATCTCGAAAGCGGCGGCCGAGAGCGGTCGCGCGCGCGTGGACCCGGTCGAGGCCCGCCTCGCGCAGATGTTCCGCAGCGGCGCCGAGACCGACGATGCCCATGGCATTCAGCGTCCCGCTCTCGTACCGGTCGGGGGCGAAGTCGGGCTGGACCTCGAGCTCGGACTGGCTGCCGGTGCCGCCTCTGATCAGCGGCTCGACCTCGACTCCGGGGGCGAGATACAGGAGGCCCGTTCCCGACGGGCCGAGCAAGCCCTTGTGGCCGGGCATCGCCACGGCGGATGCGCCGAAGGACGAGAGCGTGAGCGGGACGTGGCCGGCGGTCTGAGACGCGTCGACGACGAGCGGCGCGCCGGCGTCGTTCGCGATCTTCGCCATGGCTGCGATCGGCAGGACGACACCGGTGACGTTCGACGCGTGCGTAGCTACCGCCAGGCGCGGGCCTGCCCCGGCAAGCCGGTCGGCCCATTCCTCGAGGTCGATCTCGCCGGAGTTCCCGTCCACGCGCACGACCTCGACGGAGCAACGACCACGCTGCTCCAGATCGCGCAGGGGCCGCATCACCGAGTTGTGCTCGAGCGAGGTCGTTACGACCCGGGCGCCCTCGACTGCCAACCCACAGATGGCCACGTTGAGCGCCTCCGTGGCGTTCTTGGTGAAGATCAGCTCGTCCGGCGACTCGGCGCCAAGCAGGTCGGCGAGCCGCTCCCTCGCAAGGCTGACCGCACGCGATGCGGCGATCGAGCGGCGATGACCCGAACGCCCGGTGTTGCCGCCCGCGTTCGCGAAGAAGTCCACGATCGCCTCGAGAACGACGCCGCGGCTTGGGCCAGGACGTCGCCGCATGGTCGAGGTACACCTCTCTCATGTCGTCCACGGCCCGAGCGTCGGTGAGAACCAGCTCGTGTACACGACTGCCGCGATGTAGAAGCCCGCCAGGAACGACCAGGCCCCGACCCGTCCCTGTCCGGCGAGCACGTGCTGCCGCAGCGGGCACGCGCCCGACAGCGTGGCCACGAGCCCGAGCACGACCCCGCCGAGGACGAGTGCGACGCCGGCCCGTGCGCCCGACGGCGTCGTGCCCGCCGCGATCAGGCCGCTTCCGGCGTCAGTCGCGATGAACCCGAGCACGCCGAAGACGACCCACGAGGCGACGAGCATCGCCGCGACTCCCTTCAGCAAGCCGGTGTCGCGGACGAGCACGTAGTCGCGGAGCCCGCCGATCGTGCACATGCGCGACCGCTGACCGAGGTACCCGATGATCGTGCCGACCGCGAGAGAGGAGAGGGAGACGATCACCGCCGCGCCACCCATCGCAGCGAGAGCGTCGCGATCACGACACCCACCGCGACTCCACCGAGCGCGAGCGCACCCCCGAGATCGCCGTAGCCGGTGCGGATGATGAGTCGCGTCGGGCACCCGGCGACGAACAGGGCCGCGCACATCACGACTCCGCCGAAGAGGAACTGGCGCACATTCCCACCGAGATTGACCGACCCGAACTCTCCGTTTCTCCGCGACGCGAGGAACGAGCCCAGGACGAGGCCCACGACCGTCAGCAGGGGCCAACTGGCGCCGGCTGAGGCGACGAACAGGCTCTTGCCCTCGGTCTTGTTGAGCACCCAGTCGGCGAGATCGCGGCCGTGACAGGCCGAGCAGACGCCGTAGGCAGCCGGCGGCGAAACGCCGAGCCACTCGCCGGCGACGCCGGCGAGGACGGCTACCACGATTCCGTAGAAGATCGCCGAGCGAGGCCAGCGGCCGATCCGCGCACGAATGTTCATCTCTGGGCGCGCGCCGCGCTGCGTCGCCGTGCCGGCCGTCATGAGGCGGCGCAGGCGGTCGAGGCGGCGACCCCCGACCGGCCGAATTCGACTCGCCCGCAGCCGATGCGCTTGTCGGGACGAGACGCAGCCCGACCCCGAGCAACACACCGGCGATGATCACACTGAGGAAGAGGTGGGCACGCAAACCCCGAGGCATCGCCCTGCGTACGACCATCATTCCCGAGGAGATCTTCAACGTGTTCACCATCCTCCTCCAATCGAACCTGACGTGACGCAACCAGTCAAGTGAGGCTCCGCCGGCAGGTTCTCGCCCCGGACCGCGGCCACCGCCCGATGGCGGTGACACGCTTCGAAACGGTTATTCGGGTGGAAAATGCCGTGCGCGAAGGGACCGGAAACGGCAGCCGCGTCACGTCACCTGGAAGTAGTACGCTTTCCCGCCCGCGGTGTACATCCACCGACCGGGACTGAGCCTGATGTTCGTCGTCTTCTTGCCGACGAACCTGACGCCGGAAAGGCCGGTCGACTTTCCGTTCACCGCCTTGAGCGTGAAGCTGTGCTTCGAGTCTCGATCGGTGATCACGAACCTGTAGTTGCCGGCCTTGAGCTTCGACACCGCAGCTCCCTGTTTCGTCAGGGTGGGCTTGCCGGTCGCGCTCAACGTGCCCGTGAGCTTCGTTCTGAGCACGTTCCGGACCGCCGAACCGACGATGTCTGAGAACGTCTGACCCTTGTCCGACGTCGCCGTATAGGGCGTCTTCGGTACCGGAGCCGTCCCCGACTGCAGGACCGTGAGCGCCGTGCGCGTGACCGCCGGCTGGTTCAGGTCCTGCGCCGTGTAGGACGAGCCGGCCTTGAAGTTCTGCGGGGGCAGAAGCAGGAAGGCGTCGCAACCGGTGTCGAGCGTCGTGAAGAGATCGACGCCCGGGCCGGTGAGCTGGAACTGGACCCAGCCGCGACAGCCGGTGAAGTCGTTGGGCTCGAGATGGTCGATGCCCTCGCCGCCCGGAACGACGAGCTTGAACATGAGCGGGGTGCTGACCTCGACCTGGTAGGTGCCCGGAGCGATCGAGCTCACCCTCTTGCCGTCGTCGTCCTGAATCGTGAAGGTGCAGTTCATCGTGTACTTGACGTACAGCGTCGGGTACGCAGGGGGAGCGCTTGCCCGCTTGCCGGCCACGCCCGCCGGTGCGAGGACCGCGGCCGCTGCCAGCACTACGAGAAAGATCGAAGTCCGGCGTACGCGAAGCACCATCAGAACCACCTCCGAGTCAAAAATCGTTGCCAATCGTAGCCCACGTTCGCAACGCGTCTCATGCGGCGCCGAAAACCAGGAAGTAATGGGCTTTGCCGCCACCACGGAAATAGAGCCACTGCCCGGGCTTCATGGTCACATTCCCGGCGGAGTTTCCGACGAACTTCGTCTTCGTCAGCGTGATCGCCGACTTGTGAAGCTGCTGGAGGACGAAGCCGGCCTTCTTGCTCCGGTCGACGACCTTGACCGAGTAGCGCCCGGCGGTCAGCTTGTCGACAGCCTTGCCCTTGAACGTCAGCGTGAGCTTGCCGGCCGCGCTGACCGTCGCCTTCAGCGCGCCGCGGAACGGAGTCGACTTCACCGCCGAGCCGACGATGTCCGTGCTCGTCGTGGACTTGGTCGGCGAGGTGCTCGGCTTGTAGGGGCTCGTGGGCGCGGTCGGCGATCCCGTGGCCGTGGTGGTGAACACCACACGGGCAACCGTCGGCTGGTTCAGGTCGCGCGCCGTGTACGTCGAGCTGGCATGGAACGTCGTCTTGAGGTCGTCGTCGTCGTCGTCGCCATCCTGCAGCGTCGTGGCGAGGTTCACTCCCGGGCCGGTGAGCTCGAACTGGACGAAGCTCTTGCAGGCCGTCATGTCGCTGATCCCCGAGAGGTCGACCTCCGAGAAGACGAGCGGCGTGGTGACATGGATCTGGTAGGTGCCCGGAGCGATCGAGCTGACCCTCTTGCCGGCGTCGTCGGTGATCGTGAAGACGCAGTTGATCGTGTACTCGACGTACAGCGTCGGCAGAACGGTCTCGTGCGAGCGGGCGCCGCCCGCAGGTACGAGCACTGCGGCCAGAGCAAGCACCGCGGTCAGCGTAGAGAAGCGCCGTACGAGAACAAGCATCGGGACACCCCCATCCTCCCACATGGGCAGAGAGGAGGGAAGGGCCCGTTTCCAGGCCCTTCCCCGACTCGATCGACAGGCCATCGGCCGCCTAGCTGACGCCTGCGGCTTTGAGGGTGCCGCGGACGGTTGCGGGGTTCATCGGCGCTTGGCGGATGCGGACACCCGTGGCGTCGAAGAACGCGTTTGCGACCGCGGAGCCGATGCCGACGGTGGGCGGCTCGCCCGACCCGCTCAGCAGCCAGCCGTTGTTGAACGCGGCGGTGTTGCCCGCACTCACATCGACGGTCGTGTCGCCCGGGACGACGGTCGTGTACTCGCCCGGGTGGACGTTGATGAGCGTGACCTTCGGGGCGTCCTTGAAGCGCAGGATCGGGTAGGTGACCCAGTCCAGGCTCGTGATCCGCTCCTTGTTGAACGTCGGAGCCTCGTACAGCGCCCGCGAGAGGCCCTGGATCAGCGCGCCGCTCATCTGGTTGGCGACGCCGTCGGGCATGATCGTGATCCCGTTGTTCTGCGCGACCGCCGCGTGCGTGACCACGATCTTGCCGGTCTTCTTGTCCACCTCGATGTCGGCAACCACGCCGACCTGGCTGGAGGCGAAGGTGCCGAAGCCGAAGCCACGGCCGGTCACGACCTGACCGCTCTTCAGGTTGGAAGCAGCAACCTTCGACTTCCAACCGACCGCCTGCGTCACAGCATCGAGCACCGACAGCCAACGGGCACCGGCCACGCTCGACCCGTCGATGTTCTGGCGCCGGAACGCGATCGGGTCCATGTTCGCCGCATACGCGAGCTCGTCCACGATCTGCTCGCTTGCGAAGTAGGACTGCGGCCCGTTCGGAGCCCGCAGCGGGCTGATCTTGAACGAGCCGCCATACATCGGCTGCGTCTTCAACAACACACGCTTCGCACCCGTCGCGTTGGCCGCGAACGAGTACAGCGTGTCCGAAGGCGTCGGCCCGCCATTCGGCGGAACCGCCGCCCACGTCGCCGTCCCGAGCAGCTCCTTCGTCGTATCGATCGACGAGCCCGCCTGACCGTAGGCAGTCCAATCGGCCGCCACGATCTTCCCGTTCGCATCAACACCCATCGTCACGTCGTACTGATGCGACGGCCCGAAGGTGTCCCAGCCGTGCTGGTCCCAGCGCATCCACTGCATGCGCACCGGCTTGCCGATCTTCTGCGAGATCATCGCCGCCTGCTCGGCCGCCTCACCCTGCTGACCACCACCGTAGGAGCTCGAGCCCTCGTACCAGATCACCCGAACATTCTCAGCCGGAATACCCAGCATCGTCCCGAGGTTCGGCGGGATCCCCTGCAACGACTGACCCTGCACGAACACGGTCGCACTGTTCCCACGCACATCCGCGACAGCAGCGTGCGGCCCGATCGGGACGAACGTGTTGTAGTGGTAGCGATACGTCGCCGACACCGTCTTCGCCGCACCCTTCAGCGCCGCATCCACATTGCCGACGTTCACCGAATACCGGGCCGGATTGTCCGTGTTCGAATCGCCGGCCTGGCGCATCCACGACCAGTAGTTGCCCGAGCCCGACAGCTTCGGATCGCTCGTCCACTCCACCTTCAGCTGCGAAGCAGCCTGGATCGCGTCGTACTCGTTCGGCGCCACCACCGCAACCATGTTGTTGATCTGAACAACCTGAGCACCCGGAATGTGCTTGATCGAGCTCTCGTCGATCTTCAGCGGAACGTGGTTCTGCGACGTATTCGCACCTGCACCACGCGGACGCACACTCCGCGCATGCACCATCCCCGGAATCCGCACATTCTGGACATACGTGTAATGCCCCGACACCTTCGCCGGAATATCGATACGCGGGTTATGCCTCCCCACGACCTTGTACTCACTCACCGGCTTCGCGATCCCCTGGCCGGGAATCGAGCTGCCCGGGAAGGTGTAGTTGAAGTTCTTGCCGCCGATCAACTCGCCGTAGGTGACCTTCCCGCTACCACCCGAAACGACACCGTTCGCGACCGACAGGCTCGCGACCGGGACGCCCAACTTCGACGAGGCCATCTTGAGCAGCTCCTGCTTGGCATACGCGGCCGCAGCACGGGTGCGGGTCGAACGCGACGAGATACCGCCGCTACCACCACCACCACCGGTCGCGTTCAACCACGTCTCCGGATGCGCGTACTGCATCTGCGCCATGCTCACGTCGAGCTCCTCGGCGACCATCATCAAGATCCCCGTCGGAGTGCCCGCGAACTCCGGCTCACCGTGCGTAACGATCACAGTGTTGTCGGCCTTGATCGCAATCCACGCGTCGATCGTCTGCAGATCAGGCAGAAAATCCTGCGGCCCCCGCTCGTTGAACGGCGTGTTCCCCGTCGCAGCCTGAGCCGCACCCGTAAGAGCGCTGAAACCGATCACCATCGCGCCGCCACCCTTCAGAAACGACCTGCGCGAAAACTCCTTCTTGAGCATCTCGGTCATGGTTACTTCCCACCCTTCGCCATCACAGCAGCAGCCTTCTGAATCGCCGTCAGGATCCTCGGATACGTGCCACAGCGGCAGAGGTGCCCGTTCATCGCCGTCCGGATCTGCGCCTCCGTCGGACGCTTCGTCGTCGCCAACAGATCAGCAGCCTGGATCATCATTCCGTTCTGGCAGTAACCACAATGCGGAACCTGAACATCGATCCACGCCTGCTGCAACGGATGCAACGCGGCGGGTGTCGCGGCGGTCGTGCCGCGCGAGGAGGCCCAGAGTGCGGGCATGCCCTCGAGCGTCGTGATCGCCCTGCCGCTGACGGCGGCAACCGGCGTCACACACGACCTGATCTCCTTGCCGTCCAGCAACACCGAACACGCACCACACTGCGCCAGACCGCAACCGAAACGCGGACCGTGCAGATGCAACTCGTTGTGCAACACGTACAGCAGCGGTGTGTCGAGGCTCGCGGTCACGCTATGGACCAGACCGTTCACCTTGATCTTCAACTTGCTCGCCATTCGTCCCTCCAGTTAGAAATAGCCGCGGCGCGTCATGCACCTACGGCAACAACCTGCGGAACACGGACAAATCGCTGCCCGAACCGCAGCGCACCGCGACTTTACAAGGGAGCCCGGCGGGTGGCAATAGCCGCAAGCGGACGTATCGGCGATAACTGACCCGATGCCGCCGATCGGGCGTCTCCCGACCTACCGCCATTCCCGAACGACCGCCCGGCGCCGCGGAGGAGTGTATGGGTACAGCATTTCAGGGCCTGGAGCGTCCTCGCCTCGCCGCGCAGTGCCATGCCGGAAGCAGCTGTTGCGTTATCGATAGAGCCTCTCCAGAGGTGCGCCAGCAAGCGGAAAGAGGGCATCCGCCTCGCACCCGTCGCCGCAACGGCGTGCTTCTTCGCGAACACGCGGCGATCGCCACAGCGCGTCTGTCGTGTACCCGAGCACACCACCGAGTGCATTCAGGACGACCGTGGCAGAACCATGCGCGCTTTGGCCCTTCGCCGTTCAGTCCGCACTCCCTGGAGTCTCGTCGCCTGCCGTGGTAAGAATCGTGGTGCGCACATTCGCGCGGGCTCGGTCCGGAGACCGAGACGGGTGTCGAACCAGAGGAGGACGATGCGTCAGATCAAGATTGGTCGTACTGGGATCGGGATCGCTGTCTTCGCCTGCGCGGTAGCGCTTGCTGCGCCGGCTGCGCTCGCGATCCGTGCGACCATCAGCACGCCAGCGAATCCGGGCCCCGGAGACGTGGCGAAGGGCCAGACGATCTTCAATGAGTACTTCTGCGCCGCTTGCCACACGCTCAAGGCCGCCGGGCCCGAGGCGTACGGACAGCTCGGTGTGAACCTCAACAAGGTCAAGGGCGGGGTCTCGTTCGATACAGCCAAGGCGGTCGTGATCAACGGCCTCCCGGCGGCACTGCCGCTGTACCCGACCCAGATGGTCGGTTACAAGAACGTCCTCGACGCGACCCAGGTCGATGACGTCGGCACGTTCGTCTCCAAGTACTCGGGGACGCGCAAGACGTGTGAGGAATGCGCGTAAGAACGCGCTGGTCGGTCCTGTGCAACGACAGGAAGCCCGGCAACCGCGGGCTTCCTGTCGTTTGCACAACGACAACGTGCGCGTGCCACAATGCCTCACGATGAGGTTGCGATTCCGATGAAGCAACGGCTCGCCGCGATTCTGTTCGTTCTGCTCCTGTCGGCCTCGGCAGTCGCCGTGAGCCAGAGCGCGACCAAGCCGAGCAAGCTTGTGATCACACTCCGGATCGACCAGGGTGTCACCGTCAGGCATCCCCACCCGCCGAGCGGCGACAAGGGCGACGTGTTCTCGGTCAACCTCACGCTCTTCACGATCAAAGACGAGTTCGACGCGGCTCCGAACACGCGCGTCGGGAACATGAGCTTCTCGTACCTCCTGCACGGGAGTTGCAGCGTCTCCATCGACGGCAGGTGCAAGGGAACAGTGGACATCAAGACGATGACGAAGCTCCCGGGCGGAACGATCACCGCCGCTGCCAACAAGGCGCCGATCCAGCAGCCCTTCGTGGTCTCGATCAACGGCGGCACCGGCAAGTACGCCGGCGCCAAGGGGACGATCGTGATCGCTCCTGACGGCGCGGCTCGGAACATCTACACGATCAAGCTTCGCTGAGCGCGGCCTCGCGCCTCTAGTCGACGTCGAAGGTCGCGGTGACGTTCGCCTGGACCTCGATCGTCCCGGGCTCGATCGGCGTCGCCGCGAGGTCGGCCGCCTTCGACTCGAGCGCGATCGGCCCGCTCTCGCTGCCTTCCGAAGCCGCACGCATCTTCCCGAGCGTCTGACCGCTCGCCGAGGCGATCGCCTCGGCGTGGGCGCGCGCGTTCGCGACCGCGCCCTCGAGCGCCTTCTCGTAGACGGCCTGCTCGTTCGACACGATCAGGAACGGCCCGTTGATCTGATTCGCTCCCACGCCGGCGGCGGAGGCGAGGATCGCGCCCGCGGCGTCGAGGTCGCGAATGCGGGCGGTGGCGACGTTCGTCGCCGTGAAGCCGACGACGGTGGCGCCGGTCGGGCCGAAGTTCGGCGAGAGGGAGACCTGGGAGGTCTGGATGTCGGCGGCGTCGATGCCCCGCGCCTTGAGCAGCGCCAGCACGCGGATCATGCGCTGGTCAGCGGCGGCCCGCGCGGCGCGCGAGGTCCTCTCGGTCACCGAGACGCCGATGCTCAGCTCGGCCACGTCCGGAACGACCTCGACCTTCCCCGTTCCGGTGGCCGTGATCGTCTGCCGGCTCTCGCCGTCCGAGTCGTCGCCGGAACGGCCGAGCGCGAAGCCGACCAGGACCACGACGACCACGGCGACCAGAACGGCCGCGGCCAGAACGAGCTCTCTCCGATTCATCGGGCCTCCTCTCGGGTGCTCTCTCGCGCTCTTCTACGCCGCTGGGGCGACGCGCGTCACAGGCTCTCGCGAACGCTTCGGAAGCGCCGCAGCCGGAGGCTGTTCCCGACGACGAAGAGGCTCGAGCATGCCATCGCAGCCGACGCCACGATCGGGCTCAGCAGCCCGGCCACCGCGAGCGGGATCGCGGCCACGTTGTAGGCGAACGCCCAGAAGAGGTTGACCTTGATCGTGCGCAGCGTGCGCCGCGCGAGCCGGATCGCGTCGGCGGCTGCGCGCAGGTCACCCGAGACGAGCGTCAGGTCGGATGCCTCGATCGCGACATCGGCGCCGGTGCCGATCGCCAGGCCGAGGTCGGCGCGCGCGAGCGCGGGCGCGTCGTTCACGCCGTCGCCGACCATCGCCACCACTGCCCCTTCGGCCTGGAGCCGCGCGACCTCGGCGACCTTGCCTTCCGGGTGGACCTCTGCGAGCAGCCGGTCGATCCCGACCTCCCGCGCAACGCGCTCGGCCGCCTCGCGGCTGTCGCCGGTCAGGAGCACGGGCGTCAGCCCGAGCAGCTTGAGGTCGGCGATCGCCTCGGCGCTCGTCGGCTTGACCGTGTCCTGCACCACCAGCGTCGCACGCTCCTCACCATCCCAGGCGACGGTGATCGCCCCGTTCGAGCGACCGATCTGAACCTCGTGGCCCTCGACGACCCCGCGCACGCCGACACCCGGCACGTTGCGGAACCCCTCCACCGCCGGCAACGCGCCCTCGCGTGCGGCTGCATCGGCGATCGCGCGCGCGATCGGATGCTCGGAGGCTGCCTCGACGGCGCCGGCCAGCCGCAGGATCTCGGCCTGCCCTGCGCCGTCGAGGGGCCGGATCTCGACGAGCTCCACCTTCCCCTCGGTGATCGTGCCCGTCTTGTCGAGCACGATCGTCCCGATCCGCCGGGTCTGCTCCAGCACTTCCGGCCCGCGAATGACGATCCCGAGCTGCGCGCCACGGCCCGTGCCGACCATCAGCGCCGTCGGCGTCGCGAGCCCGAGCGCACAGGGGCAGGCGATGATCAGTACCGCGACGGAAGCCGTGAACGCGGCCGACCCGGAGGCGCCGAACGCGAGCCAGCCGACGAGCGTCGCCAGCGCGATCGCGATCACGACCGGCACGAACACGGCCGACACGCGGTCGGCGAGACGCTGCACCGGCGCCTTGCCGGACTGCGCCTCGTCGACGAGCCGCGCGATCTGGGCGAGCGTCGTGTCGGCGCCGACGCGGGTAGCGCGGATCACGAGCCGGCCGTAGCTGTTGATCGTGGCCCCGGCCACCTCGCTGCCCGGGCCCACCTCGACGGGCACCGACTCGCCGGTCAACAGAGACTGGTCGATCGCCGAGTCGCCCTCCTCGACGATGCCGTCGGTGGCGACCTTCTCTCCGGGCCGGACGACGAACCGGTCGCCCAGCCGCAGCTCGTCGGCGGGGACGAGCACCTCGATGCCGTCGCGGAGCACGCGCGCCTCCTTCGCGCCCAGCTCGAGCAGCCGGCGGATCGCGTCGCTCGAGCGCCGCTTGGCGCGCGCCTCGAGGTAGCGGCCGAGCAGGATCAGGGTCGTGATCGCGGTCGCGACCTCGAAGTAGGTGTCTGCGTCGAGCCCGCCGAGCAGGACGACCGTCGACCAGAGCCAGGCCGCGAGCGTGCCGATCGAGATCAGCGTGTCCATCGTCGTGCTGTGATGCCGGGCCGCGTTGAGCGCCGCGCGGTGGAAGCCTGCGCCGGAGAAGAAGACGACCGGGGTCGAGAGCGCAAGCGCCGCCCACTCCCAGCCCGAGAACTGCAGCGGCGACGCCATCGCCAGAAGCGCCGTCGGCACCGTGAGCACCGCTGCGACAGCCAGTCTGCGCGCGAGGGTGTCGAGCGGCTCGTCGTGGACGTGCGCGCCCTCGCCCCCCGCGATCACCGGACGCGCGTGGTAGCCGGCGCCCTCGACCGCCCCGACGAGCTCGTCGACCGTCACCTCGGGCGCAGCCCGAACGGTCGCCTGCGCCGTCGCGAGGTTCACCGTCGCCTCGACGCCGTCGAGCCTGTTGAGGCCGCGCTCGATCCGCGCGGCACACGAGGCGCACGACATGCCCTCGAGGTCGAGACGGATGTCGGTTTCGGCAGCCATGGGCCTCGATTCGATCATACCCCAGAGGGTATGAGAGACAGTTGCGCCCGGCCGACACCGGAACGCTGCGAGCGGACTCCGATTGACCGCAGGTAGAGCCCGCTGTACCGTGGCCCGCGGGGTCCGGGATGTACTTCTTCGCGATGAGACAGCGGCTGATGCGCACGGGGATCGTGACGGCGACGATGGTGGGGACCGTGATCCTCGCGGCCTCGGCGCTCGCCGTTCCGACCAAGCCCTCGGTCTTCATGGGCGTCACCTCGGAGCGCCCCATCAACGGGTACAAGGCGACGGTCCGGTTCGCGGCACCGGCCGGCCGGCGGGTGCTGCGCAACTTCGTGTTCGAGACGCTCGGCTGCTTCGGCTCGGGCGCCTTCCCGGTCGGGGTCGATCCGTACTTCGAGTCGCCGTGGCGAGTGAAGGCGATTCCGGTGAACAAGAAGGGCGTCTACTCGGCGAAGGTCACTGCGACCTCGCCGGCTGCCGACGCGGGCACCCTGACCGCGACGATCAAGGGCTCGTTCCGCGGCACCCGGAAGGCGATCGGGAAGATCACGTTCTCGCAGGAGCAGGGCGGTGCGGAATGCGGGCCGCAGACGGTCAAGTTCACCGCCGCCGTCAGCCCCTCCTGAGCCTGCCGCCGTATGTGCGCTGTCCCGCCTGCCGTGGCGAGCTGGCCGACGACCTCGTCTGCGCGTCGTGCGGACGGCGGTACGAGCGCGAGGACGGGATCGCGCGGCTGCTCGACGCCGCCGCACCCGGGCTCGACGCGAAGCTACGCGAGCTCGATGCCTGGCCCGTGCTCGCCCGCGAGCAGGGCTGGTACGAGACCGACGACCGCATCGACGCAGCGCTGCCGTTCCTCAACCGCGACCTCGGATGGAGCGACCGCGCCTGGGGCGCGACCGAGCACGGCTTCCAGCTCCTGCTCGACCGCTACGTGCGCCCGGGCGACCGCGTGCTCGAGGTCGGCGCCGCGAAGAGCTGGGCCTCGCAGCACCTGCTCCCGCTCGGTTGCGAGTACGTCGCCTGCGATCTCGTCGTCGACCCGGTGATCGGGCTCGGCCGCGGTGCCTTCTTCGAGGAGCGCGTCGGTCCGTACCTCCGCCTCCAGGCCGACGGCGAGCGTCTGCCGCTCGCGGACGGCGCCTTCGACGTCGCCTTCTGCGTCGCCACTCTCCACCACGCCCTCGACCTCCGCGCGATGGTCGGCGAGCTCGCCCGCGTGACCCGCCGCGGCGGTGTCGTCGCGGGACTGAACGAAGGCACCCGAGCTCCGTACCGCAGCGGCGCGAACCCGGAGCAGGAACGCGAGAAGGAGATCGGCATCAACGAGCACGTGCACACGATGTGGGCTTACGCCTGGGCGTTCGTCCGCGCGGGTCTGCGCCCGCAGCTACTGGAGTACGCGGAGGGGCGCGCCGAGCTCGAGCGCCGCAAGATCGCAGGGAAGCTCCTCCGCGTCGGCGAGCTGCCGGCGACGCTCTGGGCGCTGAACGCGTATCCGTACGCAGGGCTGAGCCTCTTCGCCCGGCGGCGGTAGCTTTCCTCGGCATGAGCGTCATCGTCCAGAAGTACGGCGGCACGTCGGTCGCCGGCCCGGAGGAGATCAAACGCGTCGCGCGTCGCGTGGTCGAGACCGCAGCCGAAGGGAACCAGGTTTGTGTCGTCGTCTCGGCGATGGGTGACACGACCGACCGGCTGATCGACCTGGCGCGCCAGGTGTCCGAGGACCCGCACCCGCGCGAGCAGGACATGCTGCTGACTGCGGGCGAGCGGATCTCGGTCGCGCTCGTCTCGATGGCGATCAACGACCTCGGTCGGCACGCCGTGTCGTTCACCGGCTCGCAGGCCGGGATCGTCACCGACACGAGCCACGGCAAGGCGCGCATCGTCGAGATGCGGCGCGGTCGCGTCCACGAGGCGCTCGCGGCCGGCCAGGTCGCGATCGTCGCCGGCTTCCAGGGCGTCTCGACCGACAAGGACGTGACGACGCTCGGCCGCGGCGGCTCCGACACCACGGCCGTCGCCCTCGCGGCGGCGCTCGATGCGGACGTGTGCGAGATCTACACCGACGTCGAGGGTGTCTTCACTGCCGACCCGCGCATCGTCGGTCGTGTCCGGAAACTGAACGTCGTCTCCTACGAGGAGATGCTCGAGCTGTCGGCGTCCGGCGCGCGCGTGCTGATGCTGCGCTCGGTCGAGTACGCTCGCAACCACGGGGTCAAGCTCCACGTCCGCTCGTCGTTCACGACCGACGAGGGGACGTGGGTCGTCAAGGAGGAGGACGTGCTCGAACAGGCAATCGTCTCCGGCGTCGCGCACGACACCGGAGAGGCGAAGGTGACCATCCTCGGCGTGCCCGACCAGCCGGGCGTGGCGGGCCGCGTCTTCCGGCCGCTAGCTGACGCCGGCATCAACGTCGACATGATCGTCCAGAACGTCTCGGCCGAGGGCCACACCGACATCTCGTTCACGCTGCCGCAGGAGCACGTCGCCCGCGCCGAGCCGGTGCTGAAGGCGCTCGCCGAACTGGTCGAGGCCGCGGGCTTCAGCATCGATGACGACATCGCGAAGGTCTCGGTCGTCGGCGCCGGCATGCGGAGCCACCCGGGCGTCGCGGCCGACATCTTCGAGACGCTCGCCGACGCCGGTATCAACATCGAGATCATCTCCACCTCGGCGATCCGGGTCTCGTGCGTGGTGCGGGCGAGCGAGGCCGAGCGCGCCGTGAACGTGATCCACGAGCGCCTGCGCCTGGCCGACGACGTGCTCTACGACGTCGCGCCGAGCCAGGCCGCCGGCTGACGGGCCCTACCCGCGGGTGCGGCGCCACACAACCTTCACCACGGCGGCGGTCGCGAAGCCTGCGGCGAGCGCGCCGCCGACGATCATCGCCCGTTTGCGCGCCACGGCCGCGCTCACGCGCAGCTCGGCGAGCGCGCCGACGAGCTGCTCCCGCTCGGTCGTGATCTCCCGGCGGATCTCCGCGTTGGTCCGGCTCTCACCCGGCACGCGGGCCTCGCAGAGCCTGCCTCGTCAGGCGGGCTTCCTCGATCGCTTGCTCCGGCGCGAGCGGCATCCCCTTCTGGACGAGGCTCCGTGCGATCAGCACGAGGCCGACCGCAAGCAGCACGAGGGCCGCGAACACGATCAGCAGCGCGAGCCACCAGTCCACAACGAGCGCGAGCGCCGCGGCGACCGTCGCGAGCCCGAACGCGACCGCGAAGAACAGCAGGACGCAGGCCCCGATCGCGAGCGCCGCACCGACGCCGATCGTCGCGCCCTTGCGCTGGAGCTCCGACTGCGCGAGCTCCTTCTCGAGCCGCACGAGCGAGCTCACGTGCGCGGCGACGTTCTTCACCGACGCGACGAGCCCGGGGCGTGCGTCCGGGTCGGGCGGTGTCCCCGCCGGCGTCACGAGCGCTCCGTCTGCCGGCGCTCGGGAGGCACCGGCGGACTCGTTGTTGTCGCGATCCGTCACAAGAGCTCCCGGCCGAGAGACTAACGCCCTTGAGGGGAGGCGCGCGCGACGGACGGCTCCTAGATCTCCTCCGCGGTCGAGCGGCGGACGAGTGAGGGCTGCACCCCGAGCACGCGCGCGGGCCGTCGCGGGAGCCACCAGTTCCAGCGACCGAGGATCGCAACCGCCGCGGGTGCGAGCACCCCGCGGACGATCGTGGCGTCCAGCAGGATCCCGGCCGCAAGGGCGGTCGCGAAGATCTTGATCTCCGTGCCCGGGCTCGCGCTCAACGCGACGAAGGCGAGTCCGAGGATCAGCGCTGCGCTCGTGACCAGGCGGCCGGTGCGGCCGATGCCCTCGACGACGGCCTTCTCGGTCGAGCCTGTCCGGTCGTACGCCTCGCGCATCCGGCTGATGATGAACACCTGGTAGTCCATCGAGACGCCGAACAGGAACGCGAAGACCATGATCGGCATCTCGACGTTGATCGCCCGGGTCGCCTCGATCCCCCAGATCGCGTCGGAGCCGAGCCCCTTCTGCCAGACGAGCACCATCAGCCCCCAGGCGGCGGCCACGGAGAACAGGTTCAGGAGCACCGCCTTGAGCGGCAGGATCAGCGACCGGAAGGCGCGGGCGAGGAGGATGAACGTGAGGGCGGAGATCAGCGCGATCATGAGCGGGAAGTTGCCGTAGACGGCGTCGGCCACGTCGGAGCTCTGAGCGGCCTGGCCGCCCGTCGTGACCTCGGCCGGGAGCCCGTGCGCCGTCGCCCGGATCCGGTCGAGCGTCGCCCTGCCCTGCGCCGAGTTCCCGTCCGCGGCCGGGACGACCGTGACGAGCGCCGCATCGCCGCGCCGCCAGTCCGGCGGGGCGGTGGCGCCGTGGACGCCCTCGACCCCGGCCAGCGCCTCGGCGACCGCCTCCGGATCGCCTGAGCGCACGAGCGCGTCAACCGGCGTGAGCGGCCCGGGGCCGATGCCCGACTCCTCGAGCGCCTGGAAGCCGGTCCGCGCCGCCCCGGACTGCGCGAGCGATTCGGCGCGCGGGTTCCCGAGCTGGATCGAGGACGCCGCGACGACGAGCGCGCCGAGCACCGCGGTGGACGCGATCGCGGCCGGCCAGCGGTGCCGCACGACGATGCTCGCCCAGGCCGTCCACGCGCGGCTGGCGCGACCCTCTCTGCGACCGCGCGGCCAGTCGAGCCTGGGCCCGATCGTCGCGAGGACGACCGGGAGCAGCGTGGTCGCGACCGCAACGCTCACGAGCGGAATCAGCATCCCCGCGATGCCGATGCTGCGGAGGAACGGCACGGGAAGGGCGACGAGCGCGAGCAGCGCGATCGCCACCGTCGTGCCGCTGAAGACGACGGCCGTGCCCGCATGCGCCATCGCACGCTGGACCGCGACCTCGTTGGACGGGGCGGCCTGACGCTCCTCGCGCCAGCGCATCACCACCAGGAGCGCATAGTCGATCGCGATCCCGAGCCCGACCAGTCCGACGAGGAACTGGATCACGACCGACACGTCGGTGACGGCCGCAAGCGGCCACACGAGCAGGAACGTCGTCGGGATCGCGACCGCCGCCATCAGCAGCGGCACGATCGCCATGAACGAGCCGAAGACGAACGCGAGGATGACGAGCGCGCCGAGCGCCGCCACCAGCACCTCGAGCATGACGCCGACGCTCGCCCCCTCGCCGTCGCCCACGGCTGCGCCGCGGAGCGCCTCGAGGCCGGTCACCTCGACCGGCGAGCCGCCGACGGTGACCCCGTCGAGCGCCTCCTGGGCCAGGCGCGCCTCCTCCTGGCCTGGCTCGAGCCCTCCGATCGCCGGGATGTAAACGAGCGCGAACGTCGTGCGGCGGTCGGCGGAGACGAACGCCGGGCTCCCCGTCGAGGCGTAGGAGGCGAGACGGGCGTCCGGCAGGGCGGCCTGCACCCTGGCGAGCGCTGCGTCGAGCTCCTCTGCGACGCCGGTGGAGTCGACGGTCGTCCCCTCGGGAAGCGTGACGACCGGGACGATCGGAGCGACGTCGCCGCCGTTCCCGTACAGAGCCGCGATCTCGCGGTTGGTCTCGTAGCCCTCCTTGCCCGGGACCGAGAACTGATCCGAGAGCGCGTTCCCCGCCGGTTGCATCGCCGCGAACGCGACGACGGTGACGACGGCCCAGAGGCCGGTGACGAGCAGCTTGTGAGAGAGGACCCACCGGGTCAGCGTCGCCATCCGGCTCCTCGCTCGGCGCGCGCGGCGAGGCCGGCGGCGGGCAGTTGCGATGTGTGCGGCGTCACGTGCACCGGTTCGAGCGTGCCAGCCGAGGTCCGTGGCGTCAGTCGCGCGGGCAGGCGTCTACCCGGTGTGACGGGCCGCACCCCCGGGGCTCTACGGCTCGACGAGCTCCCCCTCCAGCGGAAGCCCTGCGGCTTCCCAGTCCGCGACCCCGCCGGCGTACCGGCGCACGTTGCGGTAGCCGCGACTCTCCAGCAGGCGCTGGGCATGGACGCTCGCGGCACACGCCTCGTTCGCGCAGTAGACCACGATCTCGTCGCCCGGCTCCAGGTGCGCGAGTGCGTCCTCGGGCGAGCCGAACTCGAGCGAGCCCGGGATGTGCTTGGCGCGGAACCCGAACGGGCCGAGCGTCATCACGAGCTTGAAGGGATCGCGAGCGTCGAGCTTCCTCCTCAGCTCGACCCGGTCGATGGAGGCCCCGGGTGTCGCACCCTCGTTCCGTACCGGCGCGTCGCTCCTGTCAACCACGACTCCTCAAGTCTTCCCCGCCCGGCAACCCCTGTCGATACGCCGCCCAGGTGTCCGGACCGTACGGCTTGCACGAGTCGCCGCCGCGCGCGACCGGTATTGGTATCGGGATGGACTGGCATCTCGACGCGCGCGACGAGGCGGCCGCCGCCGAGTTGCAGCGTGACTTCGGCTCCTTCCTGCGCCGGTACGGCGTCCCCGACTCCGACTACGCCGCCGCAGAGCTGGCGCTTCACGAGCTGCTCGGGAACGTCGCGGAGCACGGGGGCGGCGGCGCCTGGGTGCACCTCGACTGGAGCGCCGAGGTCGCGAGGCTCGAGGTCTTCGACGACGGGCCCGGGTTCGAGGCGCCCGCCGCAGCCCGCCGCAGCACGGGTCTGGGCGACGTCGCGAGCTTCGCCGGGCCGGTCGAGGTCGCGGGCGATCCCGGTGGCGGCGCCCGGGTCTCGATCGAGCTCCCGGTTCGGAGGCGCAGCGAGCGCTCGATCGACCCGCAGCGCCAGCCCGTCGAGAGCCTGCCCGCGCCGGACGAGGCCGCCGAGGACGGGACGTTCGGCAGGGAGTCGTTTCTGCGCGCCCTGGTCGTCCAGTTGGCGAGCGAGGTGGAGCGCGAGCACGGGCCGGAAGCCGCAGAGGCCGCGGTCGCCCAGGTCGGGACGGACGTCGGCAGCCGCATGGAGGACGAGTACCGGCGCGCCCGCGGCATCGTCGAACGGCTTCGACCGCGGGAGATCGCCGATCTCTACGTCCGGCTGAAGCACGCGATCGACGGCGACTTCTACGTGGTCGAGGCGACCGACGAGCGCATCGTCCTCGGCAACCGGCGGTGCCCGTTCGGCGACGTCGTCCGCCGCGCGCCGGGCCTCTGCCGCATGACCTCGAGCGTTTTCGGAGGCATCGCGGCACGAAACGCGGGCTCGAGCACCGTCCAGCTCGATCGCCGGATCGCCGTCGGCGACGCCGAGTGCAGGGTCACAGTCTGGCTTGGCGAGCAGTCCCGGGGGAGCCGCTTCGGGCACCGCTACCGCAAGGACCGGAAGCCGAAGGCGGAGCCGCTACGGGTCGTCCTGGCCGAGAACTACGCGTTTCTCCGCGACCCCTTCATCGAGGCGCTCGCGGGCTCGGACATCGAGGTCGTGAGCCATGCGAACACGCCGGCGACGCTCCTCCTCAAGGTCGAGAAGTACCGGCCCGACGTCGCGATCATCGACTTCCGCGAGGCCGACACCGCCAAGGGCGTGGACGTCGCCGCCGAGATCCGCGCGCGCTTTCCGGGAGTCGCCGTTCTCGTTCTCGCCGAGCATCTCCAGCTGGCCTCGGCGCGCGAGCTCCTCGGGAGCTACGCCGAGGGCGTCGGGTACCTGCTCAAGGACGGGCTCGCCCGCGACGAGTTCGTCGCCGCGGTCCGGCGGGTCGCCGAGGGTGCGGCCGCACTCGACCCCGCGATCGTTCCGGAGCTCGTCGGCGCCACGAACCCGCTCGACGAGCTGAGCCCGAGAGAGCTCGAGGTGCTCGAGCTGGTCGCCGAGGGCCTCTCGAATCAGGCGATCGCCGAGCGGCTCGTGGTGACGAAGCGCGCCGTCGAGAAGCACGTCAAGGCGATCTTCCGCAAGCTCGGGCTCAGCCCTTCGGGCATCCGCGATCGCCGTGTGGTCGCGACGCGCACCTTCCTGAGCTCGCGCTGACACGGGCGGAGCTCGCCGGGTCAAGCCGCGTGCGCGAGCTCGCGCGCGCCGACAACCGGCACGTGCAGGATCGGCCCGGCGTAGTGGCGGCTCGCGCGCTCGACGACGTTGTCCGCCAGCCAGTTCGAGCGGCCCGGCGGGTGGGTCGCGACGATTACGAGGTCCGGCTCGAAGAAGGCGAGCGCGTCGCGCAGCGCCTGCAGCGGGTCGGCGTCGCCGATCAGGCCGGTCGCGTCCACCCCCGCCAGCTGGAGGCGCTCGACGCACCGCTGGAGTCGCTCCTTCGCGAGCCGCCGAGCGCGGTCGTCGTCAGAGAGCCAGTGACGGACGCGCGAGTTGAGCGCGGGCGCAACGGCCAGGACCTCGGCAGGCCTGCCCCGCGCCGACGTGGCGATCACGTCGACGAGCGCAGCGGTGTCGGCGGTCTCGTTGGCGAGGACGAGGATCTTCTCGGGGTTCACGGTGTTCATCGAAGGCTCCCTTCGGGTCGGCGGGTTGCTCGCCTCCAGACTGCGCCGCGAAGCTGTGGCCCGGCTGGGAGCCGGCTGTGGAGTCGCGTACAGCGTCAGCCCGAGGCAGTCGCGAGCGGCAACTCGACGCGGAAGAGCGCACCGCCGCCCGGCACCTCCGCGACCGCGACGGTTCCCTCGTGCGCCTCCGTGATGGCGGCGACGATCGAGAGGCCGAGGCCGACGCCGCCGCTCTCGCGCGAGCGAGAGGCGTCGGCGCGATAGAAGCGGTGGAAGACGCGGCCGAGCTCCTCCTGCGGCAGGCCCGGACCCTCGTCGGCGACCTCGAGCACGGCCGAGCCGTTCACCGAGGAGACGCGGACATGCGCGGGCGTGTCGGGCGGGGTGTGCGAGCGGACGTTGCCGAGCAGGTTGTCGAGCACGCGGCGCAGGCTTGCGCGATCGCCGAGCACGACCGCGGGGGCGGCCTGCAGGTCGAGCGGCCGCGACGGGTCGAGCGCCCTGGCCGTATCGACCGCCTCGGCGGCAAGCTCGGCGAGATCGACGGGCTCGCGCTCGAGCGGCTGACCCTCGTCGAGGCGGGCGAGCAGCAGCAGGTCCTCGACGAGCTCCTTCATGCGGTCGCTCTCGCGGCTGATCCCGGTCATCGCGCGCGCAAGGTCGTCCGGCCGCTTGTCGGCGCCGCGCTGGAAGAGCTCGGCGTAGGCGCTCACGGCGGCGAGCGGCGTGCGCAGCTCGTGCGAGGCGTCGGCGACGAAGCGGCGCAGGCGCCGGTCGGAGGCCTCGATCCGGTCGAGCATCGTGTTGAGCGCGAGCCCGAGGCGGCCGACCTCGGTGCGGGACTCGGCGCGCTCGACGCGATGCGAGAGGTCGCCTTCGGTGATCTGGTCGGCCGTTCGACCGATCGCCGCGAGGGGCCTCAGCCCGAGGCGGACGATCCAGAGCGCGAGCAGCGCGATCGCCGCAAGCACGCCGAGCGTCACCACGACCTCGATCCGCAGCAGCCGGTGCAGCGTCCCCTCGACGTCGCTGAGCGGCGTGGCGATGATCAGCATCACGTTCGACCCGGGGTCGAGCGAGGCGCGCACGCGGAAGCGCTGGTCGCCGGTCGTCGACGGCACCGTGAAGTACGCGACGCGGTCGCCGCCGGGCCCGTCCGTCTCGGACACGTCGATCGAGTCGGGCAGGCTCGGCGGCGACGGCTCCTCGGCGCCCGGGAAGTGCGGGACGGCCGATGTGTAGAGCACCCGCCCGCTGCTCGAGCGCAGCTGAACGAACACGCCGGGGCCGGGGCCGGGCCCGAGCCCGCCCTCGAAGTCACCGCGCGAGACGAGGCGCCCCGCGCCGCGGTGGTCGTCGTCGAGCGTCCGGTCAACGCGCGTGAGCAGGAACGAGCGCAGCGACGCATACGTGGCTACGTCGGCCGCGACCAGCCCGATCGCCGCGGCCACGAGCACTCCGAGCACGAGCCGTGCCCGCAGTGAGAGTCTGCTCGTCCCCGCTCCCGGAGCCGGCGAAGCCGGCACCTCCGCTCCCTGTGCGCCTCCGTCGAGCCTACGGCGCATGCCGGGCGGCTTCGAGCATGTAGCCGGCCTGCCGCACCGTCTTGATCAGCGGCGGCCCGAGCTTGTCGAGCTTCTTGCGCAGGTAGCTCACGTACGTCTCGACCACGTTCGCGTTGCCGCCGAAGTCGTAGTGCCAGACATTCTGGAGGATCTGTCCCTTGGTGAGGACGCGGCGCGGATTGAGCATGAAGAAGCGCAGGAGCGCGAACTCGGTCGCGGTGAGGACGACCTGCGTCTCGCCGCGGAAGACCTCGTGACGGACCTCGTCGAGGACGAGGTCGCCTGCGCGGAGCACGTCGCCGGGCAGATCGCCGCCCGAGCGCCGGAGGATCGCCTGGATCCGCGCGACGATCTCGGCGAGGCTGAACGGCTTCGTCACGTAGTCGTCGCCGCCGGCGCGCAGCGCCTCGACCTTGTTCTCGGTCGAGTCCTTCGCGGTCAGGAAGAGGATCGCCGTCTTGAAGCCCTGGTCACGAAGCCGCCTGCCGACTTCGATCCCGTCGAGGTCAGGCAGCATCCAGTCGAGCACGATCAGATCCGGCTCGCTCTTGGCCACGGCGACGAGCGCGTCGCGGCCGTTCGCGGCCTCGTCGACGTCGTAGCCCTCGTAGCGGAGCGCGGTTGCAACGGCGTCGACGATCGACGGCTCGTCGTCGACCACCAGGATCCGGCGGCCGGCGCCGGGGGCAAGTGCAGCATCGGAGAGGCTCACGGATGCCATCGTGGCAGCGATTCCTGTGAGCCGCCTGTGAGAAAGCGGTGCACGGGCTGTCAGCGACTCACACCACTCTCTCAGGTCCGCCTCAGGCCCCTGTGAGACCGGAACGCGACTCTTGCCGGGAACCCAAGAGAGGACGTGATCAGGATGGACGCCCGTAAGAGGTCGCTCCCGCGGCTCGCGGCGATCGGAGCAGTGGTCTTCGGGCTCGCCGCCGGCAGCTACGGGATCGCGAGCGCGGCGAGCGGCTCCGGCACGACGACGACCACCACGACGACGACGCCGACGGCGGCGATGCCCGCCCCGCCGGGCGGTCACGGCGCCTGGGGCGGCGGTGGCGGGCAGCGAAGCGACGAGACGCTGCTCACGGGCGACACCGCGAGCAAGGTGACGGCGGCTGCGCAGGCCGAGGTGCCGGGCGGCACGCTCGTCCGGGTCGAGACGGACGCCGACGGCCACGCCATGTACGAGGCGCACATGACGAAGACCGACGGCACGCCCGTCACGGTCTACGTCGACGCGCAGTTCGCGGTGGTCTCCGTCGAGAGCCGCTGAGCGACCGGCCGTTCGAGGCAGCGCTCGCCGCGACCCCGCGGCGGGCCTGCCTCACGCGGCGGCGAGCCGGTGCGACTGCAGCCACGCGGCGACGTGGGCAACGGGCCCGGCGCGAACGCGCATGGGCGGCGCATCTCGGCGGTCAGGCGCCGAGTACGAGCTGATGCTCGTCGAGCTGAGCGCCGCACTCGAAGCGGCGCTCGAAGCACGGTAACGTGCGACCCATGTCCGGGGAGTGGCCCGCGCTTCCGTACGACGCCTGGCGTGAGACGCGCGACACGCTGCACGCGCACACCCAGGTGCTGGGCAAGCTCTCCGCGGCGCTCACGCCGCCGGAGCCGGAGGCCCAGCACCTCGCGCTGCGCCTCACCGCCCGGGGCTTGGAGACGCGTCTGCTGCGGGCGCCCGACGGATCGGGCGCGCTCGTCGTCGCGCTCGACCTGCAGAGTCACCGCGCGCTCGTCGAGCACAGCGACGGGCGACGACACCAGGTCGCGCTGGCGCCCGATCGATCGGTCGGCGAGGTCACGCGCAACGTCCTCGAGGCGGTTCGCTCGTTCGGCGGGCCCGTCGAGGTCGAGCTCGCGCCCCAGGAGACCACCTGGACGAGGCCTCTCGACGAGGACGACGAGCATGCGACCTACGATCCCGCACAGGTGGTTGCGTACTTCGCCGCGGCCACCCGTGCTGCGCTCGTCCTCGCGGCTTGGCGCGCGCCGCACCGTGGCCGCCGGACGCCCGTCAACGCCTGGTGGGGTTCGTTCGACCTCGCGGTCAGCCTGTACTCGGAGCTGCCCGCCGACCCGCCGGCCGGGAACATCGGAACGCTCGACTCGACGGAGTCGCAGGAGATCGCGGTCGGCTGGTGGCCCGGCGACGGCCGCTACCCGCGCGCCGCGTTCTACGCATACGCACGCCCGGCACCGGCCGGATTCGAGACCGCCACGCTCTCGCCGTCGGCGGCGCGCTGGGACGCCGAGCTCGGCGAGTTCATCCTCGACTGGGACGACGTCCGCGTCGCAGACGACCCACACGGGGACGCACTCGACTTCGCGCGCTCGGCCGCCCGCGCGGCCTAGGCTCGAGACGAGACGCCGGCGGCCGACCGTCCGGCCTAGCCTGCGACCGGCTCGGTCTCGGACTCGGGCTCGCGCGTCCCCTCGCCGCCGAGCGCGACGCTCGCCGTGGCGGTGAAGAGGTGGTAGAGGATCAGCAGCTGGATCAGCGCGAGCGACTCCGAGCGGTGCAGGTCGGTGCCGATCGTGAACTCGCCGAGCCGCTCGGTGCGCAGGTGGCTCGCGAAGTGCAGCCGCTCCCAGATCGTCTCCTCGATCTGCTCCGCGAGCTTGCGGTCGAAGCGGCCGGGAATGAACATCTGCACCTCGCCGTCCTTCTCGGTCAGCTTGATGCCCTGGTCGAGCCCGCCGTCGAGCACCGAGCTCAGGTCGGGGTGCTTCAGCGACGAGCGCAGCACCAGCTCGGCGTCGAGGTGCTCCTGGTCCTCGCCCGCCTTCGGGAGGAACGAGACGACGATGTCTGCGTGATGCTGCTGGGGCCGGATGAACGACTCCGAGTCGGGCTCGCGCCTGTCGAGCTCGGCGAGCACCTGGTCGGTCGTGTAACCGCGGCGCGAGCAGTCGCGCTGCACCTTCCACTTGCGGCGGAGCTCCTCGGGCGGGGCCAGGTAGACGCGCACGTCGTAGAGGCGGCGCAGATCCTCGGTGTAGTAGCCGAGCAGGCCGTCGATCACGGCGAACTGCTTGGGCTCGATCCGGACGGGCGGCCCGAAGGTACCGTCGTCGTGCCGGTAGACCGGCTTCAGGAACGGCTCGCCGGCGCGCATGTGCGCGAGGTGCTGGGCCATGATGTCCATGTAGTTGCAGTCCGGGTGCAGCGGCGTGATGTTCCGTTCGGCGCGCTGCTTGCGGTCGTAGCGGTGGTAGTCGTCGACGCAGACGTGCGTGACGTTGTCCTCGCCGAGCACGCGCACGAGCCCGCGGGTGAGGGTGGTCTTCCCCGCCGCCGAGTCGCCGACGACGCCGAGGATGATCGGCCGTGCCATGTGCGCCTCCTGGTCTAGTGGGCGCCCAGCGCCGGTTCGTCGTCCTCGGGCTCGCGGTCCTCCGCGAAGACGCTGCTCTTCAGGATGTCGTCGGGCGTGATCGTCATGAGGTCGTCGCGCGAGAGCAGGCCCTTGCCGTCGGCGAAGAGCCGGTTCGCCTGGCGCAGGCGCGCCCGGTCGATCGAGTTGCGGACGCTGCGGCCGTGCGCGAAGCGCGGGCGCTTCACCCGCCGCTCGAGGTAGGCGCGGAACGGCGTCCTCGGCGCCCGCGCCGAACCGGTAGCTCTGCTGGTCCATCATCAGGTGCGCGATCGCCATCAGCTCGTCGACGTCGTAGTCGGGGAAGTCGATGTGGTGGGCGACGCGCGAGGAGAGGCCCGGGTTCGAGCGGAAGAACTCGTCCATCCGGTCCTTGTAGCCGGCGAAGATCACGACGAGCTTGTCGCGCTCGGCCTCCATCACCTGGAGCAGGATCTCGATCGCCTCCTGGCCGTAGTCGCGCTCGTTCTCCGGGCGGTAGAGGTAGTACGCCTCGTCGATGAAGAGCACGCCGCCGTAGGCGCGGCGAAGGACCTCCTTCGTCTTCGGCGCCGTGTGGCCGACGTACTGGCCGACGAGGTCGTCGCGAGTACACGCGACGACGCGCGGCTCGGCGATGTAGCCGAGGCGGTGCAGGATCTGCGGCCATCTTCATCGCCACCGTCGTCTTGCCGGTGCCGGGATTGCCCGTGAAGGACATGTGCAGCGACGGCCGGTCGGAGCCGAGGCCCGACCTCGTTGCGCAGCCGGTCGATCAGCAGCAGCGCCGCGATCTCGCGGATCCGCGTCTTGACCGGGACGAGCGCGATCAGCTCGCGGTCGAGCTGCTCGAGCACCTCGACGACGTTCGTCTCCTCGAGCGCGGCGCCGAGGTCGGCCTCGTCCGGGATCGGACGTCGGCCTCCGTCCGGCGTCGTCGTGCGCGACGGCTCGGCGGCTCCTCGACGGGAGCCGCCGGCGGGTTGCGCACCATCCCGAAGGGCGTGCCGCTCACGAGCCGTTCGCGGCCGGGTCGGCGCCGCGCATCGGCGCGTTGCCGACTTCGACGGTGCCGGGCGCGGCGCGCTTGTAGACCATCCGGTAGCGGATGACGCGGTCGCGGATCCTCGTAGCGCTCGAGCTCGAAGCCGTGCTCGACCGACGGGCGGTTGACGATGAAGCTGAGCGCGCTCGTCTGCCTGCCGTAGGTCGCGTCGTAGGCGATCACCTTGATGTAGGCCTCGGGGAAGGCCTCGCGGCAGGCGCGCACCTCGCGCATGACCGTCTCGATCCCGTCCTCGGGGAGGTCGAAGTGCGGCAGGCCCCACATCTCCCAGTAGGCGTTCCGCGGGTGCGGCTCGTCGGTGTACTCGATCGAGAGCGACCAGCCGTTGCGGACGGCGTAGAGCATCTGCGCCTCGATCTGCTCGTCCGTGAAGTCGGGCAGGAACGAGAAGGTGCCTTGTGTGATTCTCATCTCCGGCTACCTCCCTAGTACCCGACGGACGGAGTCGCGATCGCGTCGGGCACGTCGGTCGACTCGAAGTTGAACGTGATGTCCTTCCAGATCTGCAGCGCGGCATTCAGCTCGGGGCAGCCCTTGGCTGCCTTCTCGAGGATGTCCGGGCCCTCCTGGAAGTAGTCCTTCCCCTCGTTGCGGGCCTGGATCATCGCCTCGACGGCGACGCGGTTCGCGGTCGCGCCGGCGCGCGATCCCCATCGGATGGCCGATCGTGCCGCCGCCGAACTGGAGGATGACGTCCTCGCCGAGGTAGTGGAGGAGCTGGTGCATCTGGCCGGCGTGGATGCCGCCCGAGGCGACCGGCATCACGCCGGGCATCGAGGCCCACTCCTGGTCGAAGTAGATGCCGTTGGCGCGGGTTCTCCGGGATGAAGTTGTCGCGCAGCGTGTCGTAGAAGCCCTTGGTCGTCGTGCGGGTCGCCCTCGAGCTTGCCGACGACCGTGCCCGCGTGGATGTGGTCGACGCCCATCAGGCGAACCACTTGGCGATCACGCGGAAGCTGACGCCGTGCGTCTTCTGGCGGGTGTAGGTGCCGTGGCCGGCGCGGTGGAGGTGCAGGATCAGGCCGTTCGCGCGGCACCACTTCGCCATCGACTGGATCGCGGTGTAGCCGATCGTCAGGTCGATCATGCAGATGATCGCTGCCGACCTCCTTGGCGAACTCGGCCCGCTCGTACATGTCCTCCATCGTCCCGGCGGTGACGTTCATGTAGTGGCCCTTGACCTCGCCGCTGCCGGACTCGCGCGTTCTGGACGCCCTCGATCGCGTAGAGGAAGCGGTCGCGCCAGCGCATGAACGGCTGCGAGTTGATGTTCTCGTCGTCCTTCGTGAAGTCGAGGCCGCCGACGAGCGCCTCGTAGACCACGCGGCCGTAGTTCTTGGCCGAGAGGCCGAGCTTCGGCTTCACGGTCGCGCCGAGGATCGGGCGGCCGAACTTGTCGAGGTACTCGCGCTCCATCACGATCCCGTGCGCCGGGCCCTGGAAGGTCTTGACGTAGTGCGTCGGGATGCGCATGTCCTCGAGGCGCAGCGCCTTGAGCGCCTTGAAGCCGAAGACGTTGCCGATGATCGACGAGGTGAGGTTCGCGATCGAGCCCTCCTCGAACAGGTCGATGTCGTAGGCGATCCGCGCGATGAACTGGTCGGTGCCGGGGACCGGCTCGACCTGGTACGCCTTCGCCTGGTAGTGCTTGTGGTCGGTCAGGCGGTCGGTCCAGACGACCGTCCACGTTGCGGTGGACGACTCTCCCGCAACGGCAGCAGCCGCTTCGATCGCGTCGATGCCGGGCTGCGGCGATGATGCGGAAGGCACACAGGATGTCGGTGTCCTTCGGGACGTAGTCGGCGTCGTAGTACCCCATTTCCGCGTACGGGGTGACGCCTGCCGACCAGCGGTCCTTCTTCTCGAGGCTGCTGCCGGCCGGTACAGGTGACGGACTCATGGAATTGTCTCTCCCGCTCGTTCGATGGGCACTGCCGTTCGATCAGATGCTGCGAGGGTAAGCGACTGACAAATAGAACGCAAATAAGAAGTTTCTGTCTTTTCGATCGTGTTTGGCTAATACTTGCGGTCGCGCCTGCCGAGCGGCTGAAGCGGCGGTTGAAGGCCTGCTCGACACGACACCATGACCCGTCGGCGAGCCTATCAGGGTGGTCTCGGGGTCGAACCGGCAGCGTCCCGATCTGCTTGAATCGTCACGTGGCCGCCCTGTACCGCAAGTACCGCCCGCAGACGTTCGGCGAGGTCGTCGGGCAGGAAGCGGTCGTGCGGACGCTGACGAACGCGATCGAGGGCGACAAGGTGCGCCAGGCCTACCTCTTCGCCGGGCCCGCGCGGCACGGGCAAGACGTCGCTCGCCCGCATCCTCGCGAAGTCGGTCAACTGCGCCCACGGCCCGACGCCAGCAGCCCGACAACACGTGCCACGCGTGCGTCGCGATCTCGAACGGCACCTCGCTCGACGTGATCGAGATGGACGCCGCCTCGCAGCGCGGCATCGACGACATCCGCGAGATCCGCGACCGCGTCGTGCTCCAGCCGGTCGAGGGCCGCTCGAAGGTCTACATCCTCGACGAGGCGCACCAGCTGACCGACGCGGCGTGGAACGCGCTCCTCAAGCTGATCGAGGAGCCGCCGCCGCACCTGCTCTTCGTCTTCTGCACGACCGAGCTGCAGAAGGTGCTGCCGACGGTGCGCTCGCGCTGCCAGACGTTCGTCTTCCAGCGGCCGCGGCTGCCCGACCTGCGTGCGGCTGCTGCGCCGCGTCGCCGACGGCGAGGGCATGGACGTGCCCGACGCCGCGCTCGGCGCTCGTCGCGCGCTCGGCGCGCGGCTCGTTCCGCGACGCGGTCTCGACGCTCGACCAGCTCGCGTCGGCGACCGGCGGCACGATCACCGTCCAGGACGTGCTCCAGCTGCTCGGCGCGATCGAGGAGGAGGTGCTCTTCCGGCTCTGCGACCTCGTCGTCGACGGCGACACCGCCGGCGCGCTCGTCTTCCTCGAGGAGCTCTCCGAGCAGGGCCAGGACCTGGGACGGCTCGTGCTGGACCTGCTCGAGCACCTGCGCCACCTGATGCTCGTCCAGCACACCGGCGAGGTGCCCGACACGCTGCCGGTGACCGACGAGACGCGCGAGCGGCTGCGCGAGCAGGCAAACCAGCTCGGCGCGCCGACCGTGATCCGGCTGATCGACCTGCTGCACGTCGCGGTCGACGACATGCGCCAGGGCGGCGACCCGCGCCTGCCGCTCGAGCTCGGCGCTCGTCAAGGTGACGCGGCCCGAGCTCGGACCTCTCGCGCGAGGCGCTCGCCTTCCGGCTCGACCGGCTCGAGCAGGGCCACGGAGCCGCCTCCGCCCGGCGCCGCCGCCGAAAGCTGCGAATGACAGAGCTCGTCGTCTTGCGCCTGAGCCGGCCGGCAGACGCGCGGCCGGCTGAAGCGAGCGCCGCCGAGGACGCCGCGCTCGAGCCACCGTCGCTCGAGCTCGAGCAGCTCCAGGAGGCGTGGCGGCGGACGGTGCTGCCGGCAGTCGAGGAGCGGTCGATCCCGACCGCGGCGATGCTCGCCGAGGCGCACCCGGCGGCGCTCGCCGGCGACACGCTGACGCTCGAGTTCCCGCCGGCCGCCAAGTTCCACCTGAGCCAAGGCCGAGGAGCCGAAGAACGTCGAGTTCCTGCACGACGCGCTCTACGAGGTGACGGGCCGCAGGCTCGCGCTCGTGTTCGCGCTCGGCGCGGAGCGGGAGCACGCGGCGCCGAGGCCGAGCGGCCGGCGACCGAGGAGGAGATCGTGGAGCTGATGAAGCGGACGTTCGACGCGCAGGAGCTGGAGCTGCCGTGAGCATGGACTTCGAGAAGCTCGCGGCGCAGGCGATGAAGATGCAGCAGGAGCTGCAGCGCGTGCAGGAGGAGGCAGCGAGCGAGCCGTCACCGCGAGCGCCGGCGGCGGCACGGTGAAGGTGACGGCGACCGCCGGCGGTGAGATCCTCAAGATCGAGATCGACCCGAAAGCGATCGACCCCGACGACGCGGAGCTCCTCGCCGACGTCGTCACCGCGGCCGTGAACCAGGCGCTCCGCGACGGCCACGCGCTGCTCGAGTCGAAGGTGAGCGAGCTGATGCCGGGCGGCCTCGAGGGGCTCGGACACCTGCCGGGCTTCTAGCGCGGCGCGTCCCGCAGACGCTCGCCTTGCTCGGCGAGGGACTACCGACAGAGAGCGGCTGGGCGCCTCATCACGCCCGCTCGCGACGTGTCCATCGGCGCCGTGTCCGGGGACAGGCCCTGGACATGTCCCGCCTCGGCACCGGTATCCCAGCAGCCAAGCCGTTGCGCCGGAGCTCCCACCGTCCCTTCCGGCCACGGCCGGGGCCTGTCCCCGGACACGTCCCGAAGAGCCAGTCCGGCCGATGGTCGCGGGCACAATGACGCGGTGTTCAGCCCCTCTGTCGAGAACCTCGTCGCCCAGCTGACACGGCTCCCCGGGATCGGCCAGCGCACGGCGCAGCGGCTGGCCTTCCACATCCTCCAGCGGCCGACCGAGGAGGTCGCCGCCCTCGCCGCCGCGCTCACCGAGGTGAAGGAGCGCGTCCGCTTCTGCCGCGAGTGCGGCAACCTGACCGAGGACGAGACCTGCGCGATCTGCCTCGACGCGCGCCGCGACCACACCACGATCTGCGTCGTCGAGCAGCCCGTCGACGTCGTCTCGCTCGAGCGCACGCACGAGTACCGCGGGCTCTACCACGTCCTCGGCGGCGCGCTCAGCCCGCTCGACGGCGTCGAGCCCGGCGACCTCCGCATCGACGAGCTGTTCCTGCGTGTCGACGGCAACGGCGTGCAGGAGGTCGTGCTGGCGACGAACCCGACGATGACGGGCGAGGCGACCGCCGCCTTCCTCGCCGACCGGCTGCGAGGGCGACCGCGTCCGCGTCACGAGGCTCGCCAGCGGCCTCCCGGTCGGCGGCGACCTCGAGTACGCCGACGAGGTGACGCTCGGCCGCGCCCTCTCGGGCCGGCGCGAGATGTGACCGGCACGCCGCCGGCCGCGCCCGACCCCGCGCCCGCCGACTACGAGGCCGTCCCGGTCGTCGAGCCGGCGCCCCGCTCGCCGGGCCTGGTGGTGATGAAGTTCGGCGGGACGTCCGTCGGTGACACCGACAAGCTGAAGCGGGTCGCCCGCCGCTGCGTCGCCGCGAGCAACGACGGCAACCGCGTCGTCGCCGTCGTCTCGGCGATGGGCGCCACGACCGACGAGCTCTTCCGGCTCGCGCGCGAGATCTCCGACCACCCCGCGCCGCGCGAGGTCGACATGCTCGTCTCGGTCGGCGAGCGCATCTCCTGCGCGCTCGTCGCGATGGCGATCATCGACCTCGGCCACACCGCAACTTCGCTCACCGGCTCGCAGGCCGGGATCGTGACCGACGCCGCGCACACCAAGGCCAAGATCGTCGAGGTGCGCGCGCACCGCATCCACGAAGCACTCGACCGCGGCGAGATCGTGCTGGTCGCCGGCTTTCAGGGCGTCTCGGCGCAGTCGCACGACGTGACCACGCTCGGCCGGGGCGGCTCCGACACCACCGCCGTCGCGCTCGCGGCCGCGCTCGGCGCCGACGTGTGCGAGATCTACACCGACGTGGCAGGGGTCTTCACCGCCGACCCGCGACTCGTCCCAACCGCGCGCAAGCTCGACGAGGTCTCGCACGAGGAGATGCTCGAGATGGCCGCGTCGGGCGCCGGCGTCGTGGCGACGCGCTCGGTCGAGGTCGCACGCAGCCACAATGTCCGCCTGCACGTCCGCTCGTCATTCGACGACGCGGCGGGTACCTGGATACGCGAGGAGGAGGGTCGGATGCTCGAGAAGGCGCTCATCTCCGCCGTCGTCCACCAGCGCGAGGAGACCGTGTACCGCGTGGACGGCGTCGCGGCGGCGACGCTCTTCGCCGTGCTCGCCGAGCGGCGGTGAACGTCGACACGATCGTGCAGACCGGCCCGGAGATCGTCTTCTCCGCCCCTGTCGAGGATCGCCGAGACGCCGGCCGTGCGCTCGACTCGCTCGGCGCCGCCTGGAGCGCCCGCGACGATCTCGGCAAGGTCTCGGTGATCGGCGCCGGCATGAAGAGCCATCCCGGCATCGCCGCGACCACGTTCGCGACGCTCGAGCGAGAGGGCATCGCGCCGTCATCGTCTCGACCTCGCCGATCAAGATCGCCTGCCACGTGCAGACCGACCACGTCGACCGGGCCGTCGCGGCGCTCCACGACGCGTTCGGCCTCGGCTGACCCGACGCACGGGAGCAGGCGAGGCCCGCCGCTACCCTTACGCGATGGCTCGCGACACCCGCATCGGCGTCGTCGGCGGCACCGGAGCCGTCGGTACGGTCACGCTCGGCCTGCTCGGCGAGCACGGCTTCGAGAACGTGCGCGTCTTCGCCTCGGCCCGCTCGGCCGGCAAGCAGCTCGCCGGCGGGCACGTCGTCGAGGAGGCGACGCCCGAGGCGCTCTCGCGCGGCGACGTCGACATCTTCCTCTTCTCCGTCGGCACCGGCGCCTCGCGCGAGCTCGTCCCGCACGCGGTGCGCGGCGGCGCGGTCGCGGTCGACAAGTCGTCGGCCTACCGGCTCGAGCCGGGGATCCCGCTCGTCGTCCCCGAGGTGAACGGCGTCCGCGCTCTGGAGACGGACGACGGCGGCATCGTCGCGAATCCGAACTGCTGCACGATCCCGCTGACGTGCGTCCTCAAGCCGATTCACGACGAGGCGGGTCTCGTCCGCGTGCGCGTCGCGACCTACCAGTCGGTCTCGGGCGCGGGCGCGCAGGCGATGGACCGCCTCGCGAACGAAGCGCCCGACGAGCACGACCTGCGCATGGACTGGGACTTCGACGGCGAGGAGTTCGACGAGGAGTCGAAGCTCCGCGACGAGACGCGCAAGATCATGGAGCTGCCCGACCTCCCGATCCAGGCCACGTGCGTACGCGTCCCGGTGATGGTCGGCCACGCCGAGGCCGTGTGGATCGAGACCGAGCAGCCGCTCTCCGCCGAGCGCGCCCGCGAGCTGCTCGCCGCCGCGCCGTCGGTGCGCGTCGAGGACTTCCCCTCCCCGGGCAAGGCGAGGGCGATCGACGAGGTGCTCGTCGGCCGCATCCGCCGCGACCCGACCGTGGAGCAGGGCCTCGCCCTGTTCCTCGCGAGCGACAACCTCCGCAAGGGCGCGGCGCTGAACGCGATCCAGATCGCGGAGCTCCTGCTCGAAGACGCGCGCGCCGCGGCCGCCTGACTCTTCACCTTCGGGTGGCTGAAACGCCGCGGCTACTCGGGCGTGCGGTCGGCGAGCGTCCGGCCGCGGCGGATTGCCTTGACGAGGGCTTCGACGCCCTCGCCGAGCAGGTAGACGACGCCGACGAAGAGGGGCAAGCCGAGCCACCTCGGCATGCCGTAGATCGGGTTCCACCACAGGAGCCCGCCGATCGCCACGGCGTACAGGGCGAACTTGAGACGCACCGCGGACATCCCCATCCCACCGGCTCTACCGGCGTTGCGGCCGGATCGGTTCTCGCCGCGGACGTGTGCGATCGCGACGGTCAGGGCGGCGCTTACGGGCGCGGCGCCGGGACGGGCTCGGGGAGGAACGCCTCCTTCAGCGCCCGCAGCACGCTGGCGCGGCGCCCCTCGAGCACCGGCACGAGGCCGCCGAGCTCGAGCCTCGCGAGACCCACGCGGCCCGACGAGCGCACGATGCGGAAGCCGAAATCCTCGAGGAAGTCCGCCGGGAACACCGTCTTGTGCACGCGGAAGCGCTCGTAGGCCGACTCGCCCTCGGCGTAGCGATAGGCGAACGCCTCGATCGCCGGGACGCCCCGGTCGCGGGCCTCGCCGATCGCGGCCAGCAAGAGCGACTGGAGCACCCACGGGCTGGAGTCGTCGGTCAGGTAGGCGCACGTGACGAGCATCGCGTCGTCCGACGGCGGGCCCGCCGGCAGCTCGGCCGCGCGTGGGAACAGCGGCGCCGGGCCGTACTGCATCGAGCCGAGCACCCGGCCGTCACCGTCGTAGTAGACGGTCCCGAACGGGCCGAAGTCGAGCTCGACGCGCTCCATCCACCGCTCCTTGTCGAGCTCGCGGCGGCCGCGCACCTGCCACCACACACAGTCGTGGCACGGCGAGGGGGCCGTCTCCAGCGTCAGCTTCGTCAGTCCCGCGAACCTAGGCGGGGGCACCGATCTCCTCGACGACGAGATCGACCGCCGTGGGCCTGACCTCTGTCATGCGCTCGAGGTAGTCGGCGACGCTGCGCTGCACCGCGGCGCCGACGTCCGGGATCGAGACGCCCTCGTCGAGCGCCAGGTGGAGCACGATCTCGCCGCCGTCGACCCGCACGCCCTTGCGCACGCCCTCGACCACGCGCACGACGCCGGCCACCTCCAGCGCGGCGTCCTGCGCGTAGCGCCCGACAACCTCCGGCGCGACGACGCTCTGGGCCACCTACGCCTCGAGCTTCTCGGTGAACGGCGCCACCGAGACGACGTGACGCTTGAACTTCAGCTCCGACTCGGCGAACCCGGCGGCGACGCCGATCAGCTGCGAGAGGTGGAGGATCGGCAGGTCGAACCGCACGCCGGACGGAGGCTTCAGCTTCTGCTGCCACGCGTCGAGCGAGAGGTGGCAGAGCGGGCACGGCGTCACCATCGCGTCGGCTCCCGCCTCGACCGCCTGCTGGATCGGCTGGATCAGCTCGCCGAGCGCGGTCTCCTCGCGCGCCTGGATGATCGGGAAGCCGCAGCACTTGAGCTTCGCGGGGTAGTCGACCACCTCGCCGCCGCAGGCCTCGATGATGCGCTCGAGCGACGATGGGCTGTCGGGGTCCTCGAACCCGAGCACGCGCGACGGGCCGCAGGATCTGGCAGCCGTAGAACGGCGCGATCCTGAGCCCTTTCAGGCCCTTGTGCGCCGCGGCCTGGAGCCGCTCGAAGCCCTCGCCCTCGGCGAGCTCCCAGAGCAGGTGGCGCACGTCGACGTCCCGCTCGTAGGCGGGAACGCCGACGGCGGCCAGGTTCTCGTTGACGCGCGCCCGCAGCTCGTCGTCCCCGGTCAGCTGCCAGTTGGCCTGGCGCAGGTTCAGCGTGCAGACATTGCAGACGGTGAGCAGCGTGTCGCAGCCGGTCGCAGCCGCGTAGGCGAGGATGCGCGCATTCAGGTGGAGGTAGTAGTCGGGCTCGGCCTCGTGGATGTCGCCGGCGCCGCAACAGGTGACCGACTCGAGCTCCTCGAGCTCCAGCCCGACCCTGGGCGCAAGTGCGCGGGTCGAGATGTCGAGCTCCTTGGCCGAGAGCGAGGCGAGGCAGCCCTTGTAGTAGGCGACCCGCCTGAGCGGGGTCCCGTTGGCGCTCACCGGGAGGCCTCCTCGGTCGCGAGCGGCTTGGCCTGCGGGAACTGCCCCGGCGCCGTACGGATCGCGCTCGCCGCCGTGGCGGCCGTGCGCGAGCTTGGCCAGCGCGGCCTCGCCCTGGACGATGCCGGCGTAGCCGCTCAGACCCTGCTCTCGCACGAGGTCGTAGAGCTGCTTCGCCTCGCGGACGTTCTTCGCCACGTGCGGCGGGAACGGCGTCGGCACCTTGCCGACGCGCAGGAGCTTGAGCGCGAAGCGCGTCTGGCGGATCGACTCGACGATCCCCTGCGTGTGCGGCACGAGCTCCGTCTCGCGGAGCCAGCCGGTGGTGCGGGCAGAGGTGACGAACCACTTCGCGTGCTTGGCGCCCATGTCGCGGTCGATCCCCTCCTTGATCGACTCGGCGCCGAGCTTTGCGATCGCGTCGCGCGGGTCGACGCCCTTCGGGCAGCGCTCGTTGCAGAAGTAGCAGCGGGTGCACTGCCAGATCGCCGTTCTTGCCGTTGACCGACTTCAGCCGCTCGAGCTTCGCGCCGTCGCGCGGGTCGCCGACGAAGCGCATCGACCTTCGCGAGCGCCTGGGGGCCGAGGAAGGCGGGGTCGGCCTCCATCGCGTTGCACTCCGAGACGCACGCGCCGCAGTTGATGCAGAGCGACTCCTTGTGGATCACGTTCATCCGCTCCTGTGAGACGACGTGCTCGCGGCCGCCCGGCGCCTCGTGCGGAGCCCGGTCGCAGGTACGGGTCGACGGCGCGGAACTTGGCCCAGAACGGGTCCATGTCGACGACGAGGTCCTTCACGATCGGCAGGTTGCCCATCGCCGAGACGACCGGCACGTGCCCCGACTGCGCCATGTCGAACACCCGCAGCTTGCACGCGAGCGCCGCGGCGCCGTCCACGCGCATCGCGCACGAGCCGCAGATCATCATGCGGCAGCTCTTGCGGTAGGCGAGCGTGCCGTCGTGGCGGTCCTTGACGATGTCGAGCACGTCGAGGAGCGTCGCCCATTCGGGCGCATCCACCTCGTACTCGCGGAGCGCCCGCTCACCCGAGGACGGGTCGACACGCCAGATCTTGAGCGCGAGCTGCATCAGCCGCTCGCCACCGGATCGGTGATGTTGACCACGAGCTTCGGCGCAGGCGCCTCGACGTCGACGGTCGAGCCGAAATCGAAGAGCTTCATCGTGAGCAGCACCCGCGCCCGCGCCGCCTGCGCCGGGTCGATCGTGGCCATGTAATCGAACCGCACCTGGCGGACGAGGCCGTCGGCGTCGACCCAGACATCGACCGGCTTGTAGACGGCCATCGTCAGCTTCTCGAGGTTGTCGACGGCGGGGGTCTTCGCGGGGTCGATCGGCGCACGATAGTGGGTCGTCTCGACGCCGTCGATCTCCTCCGTGCCGACGGTCGTCACGGGCTTGCCGGTTCGCTCCAGCTGCTTCAGCACGTCGGCGGGCGTCTGACCCATCAGCGCCTTGAAGTTGAAGCCGAGGTTCTTGCCGGCCTTGTCGACGTCGACCTTCACCCATTCCTTGCCGGCCGGCAGGGCATTCGCGAACAGCGTCGACTTCATCCAGAGCACGTTCTCGATGAAGATCTGGTCGATCGAGGGCTTGCCTGCGGACGGCACCGTGACGAGCACCTGCTGCCAGCCCTCGTCGGTCGTGTGGTTGTAGCCGCCGTTGCCGTCCAGCGTGAGCTTCGTGGGCCCGTAGGTCACCGAGCCCACGATCGAGGTCTTCTCGCTCCCCGCCGCAGCGGTTGCGTCGGCGGCATCGACGACCGGATCGTCCGAGCGTCGGAGTCGACTTGCCGCCGCCGCACGCGGCAAGGACGACGGCGAGGGGCACGAGCAGCAGAAGCTTGCGCATCAGTACGTCCTCTCGGAGGGCTGCCACTTGGTCATCGTCACCGGCGTCCACGCGAGCGCGGGCCGTCCGTCGACCCAGCGGATCTCCGAATGCTTGAGGAAGTGCTCGTCGTCCCGGTCGGGATGGTCGGCCGGGCGCGCGTGGGCGCCGCGGCTCTCCTTCCGCTCGAGCCCGCCGAGGAGCATGCACGCGGCGAGCTCGAGGCAGCCGCCGAGCTCGAGTGCCTGCGTCAGGTCGCTGTTGAACACCTCGCCCTTGTCCTCGACGACGACGTGCTCGTAGCGCTCGAGCAGCCCGTCGATGATCCCGATCTGCTCCTCCATCTGATCGGCGCGGCGGAAGACGCCGAAGTTCTCGAGCATCGACGCGCCGAGCTCCTCGCGGATCTTCCAGGCACGCTCGCCGTCACCCCGGTCGAGCAGGGTCTCGAGCTCGGACTCGGCGTCGCTCTGCGCCGCGGCCGGAACCGCGACCGGGCCGTCGTGAGCGAGCGCCGCCTCGGCGGCCGCCCGTCCCGCACGGCGTCCGAAGGTGATCGTCTCCATCAGCGAGTTGCCCCCGAGCCGGTTCGCGCCGTGCACCGAGACGCAGGCGGTCTCGCCGGCGGCGTACAGGCCGGGCAGCTCGGTCAGCCCGTCGGCGTCGGTCGCGACGCCGCCCATGTGGTAATGGGCGCCCGGCCTGACCGGGACGGGGTCGTAGATCGGATCGACGCCCGCGTAGGTGATCGCGAGCTCCCGCGACCCGGGCAGGCGGTCGATGATCCTGGCCGCGCCGAGGTGGCGCATGTCGAGCAGCACGCTTCCGTCGACCCCGCGCCCCGCGTCGATCTCGCTCTGCTCCGACCGCGAGACGACGTCACGCGAGGCGAGCTCGAGCGCGGTCGGCGCGTAGCGCTGCATGAACCGCTCGGCGTCGGCGTTGAGCAGGTAGGCGCCCTCGCCGCGGCAGCCCTCGGTCATCAGGATCCCAGTCGGGTAGAGCGTCGTCGGGTGGAACTGCATGAACTCCATGTCCTTGAGCGGCAGCCCGAGCCGGAGCGCCATCGCGGCCCCGTCGCCCGTGCAGGCATACGCGTTCGTCGTGATGCGGTAGATCCGGCCGATCCCACCCGTCGCGAGGATCACCGCCTTCCCGGCGAGGCTCTTCAGGCCCCCGCGCAGGAGGTCCCAGGCGACGACGCCCTGGCAGCGCCCTCCGTCCTCGACGAGCTTCCAGGCGAAGTACTCCTCGTACACCTTGATCTCGCGCTTCACGAGCTGCTCGTAGAGCACCTGGATCAGCACGTGCCCGGTGATGTCGGCCGCGAAGACCGTGCGGGGCGACCCGGCGGCGCCGAACGGCCGCTGCGCGAGCCTCCCGTCGTCGGCGCGCGTGAACATCGCTCCCCAGTGCTCGAGCTGGTAGATGTCGTCCGGCGCCTCACGGGTGAAGATCTCGACCGCGTCCTGGTCGGCGAGGAAGTCCGAGCCCTTGACCGTGTCGAAGGCGTGCGTCTCGGGCGAGTCCTCCTGCGAGTTGCCGAGCGCAGCGTTGATGCCGCCCTCCGCCGAGCCCGAGTGGCTGCGCGTCGGATGGAGCTTCGAGATCACGCCGACGTCGGCGCCTGCGTCGTGGGCCTCGATCGCGGCCCGCATACCGGCACAGCCGGCACCGATCACGAGGACGTCGTGGGACGCATCCATCCGACGATCGACGCTACCTGAAAGGCTCGAGCAGGCGCACTGTCACTACGACGGTGCCTCTAGAGTTCGGCCCATGTGCCGGAACATCCGCCCGCTCTACAACTACGAGCCGCCCACGACCGAGGAGGAGGTTCACGCCGCCGCCGTGCAGTACGTCCGCAAGGTGAGCGGAATGAACGCTCCGTCGCGTGCCAACGAGGCTGCGTTCGAGCGTGCCGTCGAGGAGGTCGCCGACGCGACCGCCCGGCTGCTCGCCGAGCTCGTTACCTCCGCGGCGCCGCGCGATCGCGAGGTCGAGGCCGCCCGGCGGCGCGCCCGCGCGGCCGAGCGCTTCGGCCGCGTCTGACCGCCGCGGAAGAAATCCTCGGGGCGTGTCGATTTCGCGGCGCCTTGTTCGACGCGTTGGTAGAGGCCGAACTTCCTCCGCCTCCAACCCGACAGGAAGGAGACACGACATGCGCTTCATGATCATGGTCAGGGCCGACAAGGACACCGAGGCGGGCTGTGCCCCGAGCACCGAGGTGCTCGCCGCGATGGGCGCCTACAACGAGGAGCTCGTGAAAGCGGGCGTGCTGCTCGCGAGCGAGGGGCTCCATCCGAGCTCCACGGGCGCGCGCGTCCGGTTCGACGGCGCGCGGCGCACCGTGATCGACGGCCCGTTCACCGAGACGAAGGAGCTGATTGCCGGCTTCTGGCTGATCGAGGCGAAGTCGAAGGACGAGGCGATCGAGTGGGTCAAGCGCTGCCCGATGGAGGACTCCGAGCTCGAGATCCGCCGGGTGCTGGAGGCAGACGACTTCGGCGAAGCGTTCACACCCGAGCTGCGCGAGGCCGAGGAGCGCCTCGCCTCGCAGGTCGCGGGGAACGCGACGCGGTAGCCGTGGCACGCGCGGCGGCGCCGGCATCCTCGGCCGTGACGGCCACCGCGACGCACCGGGCGATCGAGGCGGTGTGGCGGATCGAGTCGGCGCGGCTGATCGCCGGCCTCGCGCGGTTCGTGCGCGACCTCGGCCTGGCCGAGGAGCTCGCGCAGGACGCCCTCGTCGCCGCGCTCGAGCGCTGGCCGGAGTCGGGCGTCCCGGACAACCCGGGCGCCTGGCTCATGGCCACGGCGAAGCATCGCGCGATCGACCTGCTCCGCCGCCGCGAGCGGCTCGAGCGCAAGCACGAGC
Source organism: uncultured Actinomycetota bacterium (assembly GCA_963797465.1). Lineage (GTDB taxonomy): Bacteria > Actinomycetota > Thermoleophilia > Gaiellales > Gaiellaceae > PALSA-600. The sequence continues at coordinate 1,488,289 of CAWCPD010000001.1, forward strand.
AGCTCGGCCGCGAGCTCGATCGGCGGCAGGAGGCGTTGCCCGACGAGCTCGACGCGGCGCTCGACGACGAGATCGGCGACGACCTGCTGAGCCTCGTCTTCACGACGTGCCATCCGGTCCTCTCGCCCGACGCGCGGGTCGCGCTCACGCTGCGGCTGCTCGGCGGGTTGACGACCGACGAGATCGCGCGCGCGTTCCTGGTCCCCGAGGCGACCGTCGCCCAGCGCATCGTCCGCGCAAAGCGGACGCTCGCCGAGTCCCGCGTGCCGTTCGAGGTCCCGAGCGGCCCCGAGCTCGCCGAACGGCTCGCGTCGGTGCTGGAGGTCGTGTACCTCGTGTTCAACGAGGGCTACTCGGCAACCGCCGGCGACGACTGGCTGCGGCCGGCGCTCTGCGAGGACGCTCTCCGGCTCGGCCGTATCCTGGCGGAGCTTGCGCCGCGCGAGCCGGAGGTTCACGGCCTCGTGGCGCTGATGGAGATCCAGGCTTCGCGCACGCGCGCGCGGATGGGGCTCACTGGCGAGCCGGTGCTGCTGCTCGACCAGGACCGCGGGCGCTGGGACCAGCTCCTGATCCGCCGCGGCCTCGCAGCGCTCGAGCGGGCCGAGGCGCTCGGCGGCTCGCTCGGCCCGTACGCGCTCCAGGCCGCGATCGCCGCCTGCCACGCAGGCGCACGCACCGCCGAGGAGACCGACTGGCAGCGCATCGCGGCTCTCTACGACGCACTCGCGCAGATCGCGCCGTCGCCGATCGTGGAGCTGAACCGCGCGGTCGCGGTCGCGATGGCCTTCGGTCCGCAAGCGGGACTGGACCTCGTCGACGGGCTGGCCTCGGAGCCGGCGCTCGCGCGCTACCACCTCCTCCCCAGCGTGCGCGGCGACTTCCTCGCGAGGCTCGGCCGGCTCGACGAGGCGCGGGCCGAACTGGCGCTTGCCGCCTCGTTGACGCGGAACGAGCGTGAGCGCACGATGCTGCTCGAGCGCGCCGCCGGCCTGAGCGCCTGAGGGGCGCCATCCGGGTCAGATGCGAGGGCCGGCCGCGGCGACGTCCGGCTCGACGTCCTCGAACTTCTCGAAGTTCGCGCGGAACATTTCTGCCAGCTCGCGCGCCTTCGCGTCGTAGGCGGCCTGATCGCGCCACGTCCCGCGCGGGTCGAGCAGCGCCGGGTCGACGCCGGGAACCATGATCGGCACCGCGAACCCGAACACCTCGTCGGTTCGGTGCTCGACGCCGTCGAGCCGGCCGGAGAGCGCGGCGTGCAGCAGCGCGCGCGTGGCCTGAATCGGCATCCGGTGGCCCACGCCGGGCGGCCCTCCGCTCCAGCCCGTGTTCACGAGCCAGACGTTCGGCCGGTGGCGGGCGAGCTTCTCGCCGAGCATCTTCGAGTAGACCGCCGGTCGCTGCGGCAGGAACGGCGAGCCGAAGCAGGCGGAGAACGTCGGCTCCGGCTCGGTGACGCCGATCTCGGTGCCGGCGAGCTTCGCCGTGAAGCCGGCGAGGAACCAGTAGCGAGCCTGCTGCTCGGTGAGCCGCGCGATCGGCGGCAGGATTGCGAAGGCGTCGGCAGTGAGGAAGACGACGTTCGTCGGATGGCCTGCCAGCTTCGAGCGCAGCGCGTTCGAGATCCGTTCGAGCTTGTACGCGGCTCGCGTGTTCTCGGTCTTCGACTCGTCGTCGAGGTCGAGCCGGCCGCGCTCGTCGACGACCACGTTCTCGAGGATCGTCCCGAACGTGCGCGTCGTCTGGAAGATCTCGGGCTCGGCCTCGGCCGAGAGGCGGATCACCTTCGCGTAGCAGCCGCCCTCGACGTTGAAGATGCCCGAGTCGCCCCAGCCGTGCTCGTCGTCGCCGATCAGTTGACGCTGGGGATCGGCCGAGAGCGTCGTCTTGCCGGTGCCGGAGAGGCCGAAGAAGATCGCCACGTCGCCGTCCTCGCCGACGTTCGCCGAGCAGTGCATCGGCAGTACGCCTTCGAGCGGCAGCCGGTCGTTCATCAGCGTGAAGATCGACTTCTTGATCTCGCCCGCGTAGAAGGTGCCGCCGATCAGCACCTCGCGACGAGACGGGTGCAGCACGATGAACGTCCCGGTGCGCGTGCCGTCCTCGACGGGGTCTGCTTCGAGGCCGGGCGCGTGCAGAACGACCGCCTGCGGTTCGAAGCCGACCAGTTCCCGGTCCGACGGCGTGATGAACATCGTCCGCGCGAACAGCGCGTGGTAGGGCCGGTCGGTGACGACGCGGATCGCGACGCGGTGCTCGGGGTCGGCGCCGGCGAATGCGTCGACGACGTAGAGGTCGCGCGGTCCCAGGTGCTCGACCACCTTGGCGCGAAGCGCGTCGTACCGGTCCTCCTCGAGCACCTGGTTGACCTTGCCCCACCAGATGCGCTCCTCCGAGCCGGGTTCGCGGGCGACGAACTTGTCGTTCGGCGAGCGCCCGGTGTGCTCGCCGGTGTCGACGACGAGCGGCCCGCCGCGCGCCAGCGTGCCCTCTTCGCGCCGCAAAGCGTGCGTGTAGAGCACCGGGGTGGTCGGGTTCCAGAAGACCTGGCGCTGCGGCTCGAGGCCGTCCGCGACCGCGCCGCTCGTCGGTCTTGCTCGCCATCGCACCATCGTACGGAGCCGACACGTGGGCTGCCGCAGCAACGACGCGGGACCGGAATTTGCCCCGTCCCGCCCACCGCGCCCGACGGGAGACGCTCGATCCGGCAAGGACTCGAGCGCCGGGAAGCCGACGCGAAACGCTGTGCGCTACTAGATCTGCCAGTCGCCGTTGCGGAGGACGGGCACGCGCTCGCCCTCACGGGTCACGCCGGTGACCTCGAGCTCGGGCGAGCCGATCATGAAGTCGATGTGGATCTCGCTCTCGTTGATCAGGCCGACGTCACCGTCGGCGACCGCGAACGGGAAGCCGAAGCCGAGCGCAAGGTGGCTGACGGCGTTCTCGTCGAGCAGCGTGTCGTAGAAGATCGTGCCGAGTGGGCCGATGCGGCCCTGGCGGTCGACCAACGCGAGCTCGCCGAGACGGGCTGCCCCCTCGTCGACCTCGGTGTGGGCGCGGATCGCGTCGCCGTTCTCGGCGGCCTCGATCTCGACGACGCTGCCGCCCTCGAACCGCATCCGCAGGCCGCGAACGATCGTGCCGTCCTTCAGCACCAACGGCTTCGTCGAGGTGACGTGCCCCTCGGTCCGCGTCGGGTCGGGAGTCGTGAAGGCCTCCTCGGTGGGCAGGTTCGGGAGGTGTCGGAGCCCGGATCGCGTGGTGAAGTCGCCGGCGACCCACGCGCCGGTCGGGAACAGGCCGACGGTCAGCTCGGTGCCGGGGCCGCGCAACTCGATCGCGTCGAACTGCCGCTCGGTGAGCGCCGCGGCCGAGCGTGTGAGCGCGGCGACGCGCTCCTCCCAGGCGGCGATCGGGTCGGGCTCGTCGAGACGCAGGATGTGTGTCAGCTCGTCCCACAGCCGCTCGTAGGCGGCGGACTCCTCGAGGTCGGGGTACACGAGCTTGGCCCAGGCCGGATGCGGGCACGGCACGATCGTCCAGTTGGTGGAGCGCTCGCCCACGATCCGCGAGGTCTCTTTCAGGCTCGGCAGCCGGTCGCGCCCGAGGACGGCCGGATCGAGACCGGCGAAGACGTCCGGGTCGACCACTCCGGCGAGCGCGATCCGCGCGTCTCCGCGCTCGGCCAGCTGCTCGACCCGGCTGCCGTACCACGGCGGCACGAACCCGAGCGTCTCGGGGTCGGCGTTCTCGATGCGCATCCGCTTGACGTAGGGATCGAAGTAGGCGACGTCGACGAAAAGCGCCCCCTTCCGGTACGAGGCCGCGGCGACGGCGCGCGCGAGGGGCTCCTGCCCGACCGTCGCCGCAACGGCGACGACCTGACCCGGCTGTACGTTGGCGCCGAACACGGCTAGCTCGGCGAGAGCCTCGAAGCGATCGCTCACGGCAGGCGATCGTATACGACGCCGCGAACTCGATGCGAGTGACCATCGCGCACGCGATCGACCGCTTCCTCGCCTCCCCTGCGCTCGCCGAGTCGACACGCCGCGCCTACGCGCACCGACCTCCGCGACTTCGCCGGCTGGTACGGCGAGAATGCGCAGCTCGAGCAGGTCGACGTGCGCGCCCTGTCGGAGTACACGGCCGATCTCGGCCGCGCGCGTCCGGGCGGGAAGCTCGCACCGGCGACGATCTCGCGACGGCTGTCGGCGGTGCGCTCGCTGCTCCGCTTCTCGCTCGGACGTGCCCGCGTTCCCGAGATCCCGCTCGCCCCGCGGCGCGTCCAGCGCCTGCCGGATGCGCCGAAGGCGGACGAGGTCGACGCGCTGCTGTCGTCGCTCGACCCGGGCGCGCACGCCGGCGCCCACCCGCACGCGCGCGCGCGCGCCCTGCGCAACCGCGCGCTCGTCGAGCTCGTCTACTCGGCCGGGCTGCGGAGCGCTGAGGCGGTCGAGCCTCGACCTCGGGGACGTCGACTTCGAGCAGGAGCACATCCACGTACGCAGCGGCAAGGGCGCGAAGGACCGCGTCGTGCCGCTGGGCGAGGAGGCCGCCTACTGGCTCGCGCGCTACCTGCGCGAGTCGCGGCCGGAGCTGGCGCTCGGCGCCGCGGACGCGCTGTTCCTCTCGGCGCGCGGCCGCCGCCTCGACACGTCGACTCTCCGCCGGCTGACCTCACATCCGCACCGTCTCCGCCACGCGTTCGCCACGCACCTGCTCGAGGGCGGCGCCGACCTGCGGGTGATTCAGGAGCTTCTCGGCCACTCGTCGCTGTCGACGACGCAGGTCTACAGCCACGTCGACGCGAAACGCCTCCGCCGTGTCTACGACCGCGCCCACCCCCGGTCCTGACCGCGTGGCTCCTGACCGCGAGGTCGAGGCGTTCCTCGCCCTGCTCGCGGCGCGCCGCTCGCCGCGGACGGTCGACGCCTACCGCCGCGACCTGGCCCGATTGCGGACGTTCCTGGGCAAGCCGGTCGCGGAAGCGCGCCTCGACGAGCTCGAGCGCTACACGGCTCGCCTCCGGGCCGACGGGCTCTCGACGGCGACGCTCGCCCGGCGCGCCGCGTCCGCGCGGAGCTTCTTCCGCCACCTGCAGCTGATCGGCGCGCGCGACGACAATCCGGCGGCCGAGCTCCAGCTGCCGCGCCGCGACGCGCAAGCTGCCGCGGACGCTCTCGGCAGGCGAGGCGGAACGGCTGATCGCCGCGGCGAACGGCACCGCGCCGCGTGCCCTGCGCGACCGCGCGCTCGTCGAGCTGCTGTACGGCGCCGGCCTCCGCGTCTCGGAGGCGATGGCGCTCGAGAAGGGCGGCGTCGACCTCGACGACCGGCTCGTGCGCGTCGTCGGCAAGGGCGGTAAGGAGCGGATCGTGCCGCTCGGCCGCGAGGCCGCCGAGGCGCTCCGCCGTTACCTCGCCCGCGGCCGGCCCCACCTCGACCGGCGGCACCGCCCGGAGCTCTTCCTGAACGCGAAGGGCGGCGCGCTGACCCGAGCCGGCGCGTTCCTGATCCTTCGCAAGCTCGCGGCCGCGGCGGGCCTCGACCCGCAGCGCGTCCACCCCCACCTGCTGCGCCACTCGTTCGCGACCCACCTGCTCGAGGGCGGAGCCGACCTCAGAAGCGTTCAGGAGATGCTGGGTCACGCCGACCTCGGCACGACGGAGCTCTACACCCACGTCACCGACCGGAGACGCCGGGAGTCGTACTTCCAGGCCCATCCGCACGCCAGGCGCCGGACACCGAGACCGGGCGCGACCCGTGTGTCAGAGCACGGCGAGGACGGGAGCTAGTCAGGGTCGCCGCCAGATCGCCGCCGGATCGCGGACCGCCCCGCAGCGTGCGTCTTGCATGCGCACCCCCGCCCTCATTGGGTGGGGCCGCTCCCTCCGCCCTCTGACAACCGACGCTACCAGCGAATTCGGCGCGTGTCCGTCAAGGATCCGTGCCGATTTCACAACTCTTCGTCCACACCTGGCCGGACCGGACGATCTGTCGCCCCGGGGGTCGGCGGCTGGCAGGCCGTCCCTGGCGCCCCGACCCTGGCGGGCGTCGCGCCGGGCCCGGGCGGGACATCCACGATCGGCCCGTCGGGCGGCCGAAGCCGCCACTACTTCCCCGGGCCTGCCTTCTTGCGGAGGAACTGCGCGACCTTCGCTGCCGCCTCGCGCAGCTCGCGATCCTGCTCGTCGTCGTCGCCGAGCGCAGCGAGGATGCCGATCGTGTCACGCTGGGGCGAGCCGTTGCGGAGCGCCATGATCGCGAGTCGGCGCACCGCCTGGTTGTCGTCCCGCGTCGCGAGCTCGTGCAGCAGCGGGCGCACCGACGTTCACATCGCCGGGATGGTCGCGCGAAAGCCGCTCGAGCGAGAGGAGTGCGGAGCCACGGCACGCCGGGCTCTCGTCCTCGAGCCCGCGCCGGAGCAGCTCGAGCTTCGCCCGAAAGCGGAACTGGCCGATCGCGCGATAGGCGACCGCGCGCTCGCGGTAGTCGGCGAGCACGGGCGGCCGCCTCGAGCTCCTCGCCCCAGGCCGAGCGGAGCTCCGCCAGCTCACGCTCGGAGCCCTGGTCGGCGAGCGCGTCGGCCTGAGCCGCAGCCTCGGCGAGCGTCAAGGAGTTCCGGCGAGCGAGCGGACCGACGGACCGACGTACCGCGCCGACGGGCGGATCAGGCGGCCCGTGCGCTTCTGCTCGATGATGTGCGCCGACCAGCCGGCGACCCGCGCACAGCCGAACATCGGCGGGTACATCGCAGGCGGGATGTCGGCGATCTCGAGCACGACTGCGGCCCAGAACTCGACGTTCGTCTCGAGCACGCGGTCGGGTGACTTCTCGCGCAACGCCGTGCGCGCCGCTTCTTCGAGCGCCTCGGCGACCTCGACCCGGGCGGAACCAAGCTTCTTCGCCGTGCGTCGCAGGACGCGGGCGCGCGGGTCCTCGGCGCGGTAGACACGATGGCCGAAGCCCATGATCCGCTCGCCGCGGTCGATCAGGTCGCGGACGTAGGCGTCGGCGTCGCCGAGCGCCTCGACCTCGTCGAGCATCCGGAGGACACGCGTGGGTGCGCCGCCGTGAAGCGGGCCCGAGAGCGCGCCGACCGCCGACGACATCGCGGCGGCGCAGTCGGCTCCCGTCGAGGCGACGATGCGCGCGGTGAAAGTGGACGAGTTGAGCCCGTGCTCGGCGGCCGAGACCCAGTAGGTGTCGACTGCCTCCACGTGGCGCGGGTCGGCCTCGCCGCGCCAGCGGATCAGGAACTGCGCGGCGACGTTCTCGCCCTGGTCGATCTCGGACTCGGGCACGGCCGGCGCCCACGCCGCGCGCCGCCTGGGCGACGATCGAGAGCGTCGCCGCCGACAGCCGCGCAAGGTCGTCGCGCGCCTGCTCCGGCCCGATGTCGACGAGCTGCTTCAGGCCCCACTTCGGGCCGAGCGTCGCGAGCGCCGCCTGCAGGTCGGCCATCACCGATCCACTCGGGTCCTGCAACTCGATCCGCTCCGCCTTCGGCATGCCCGGGTCGAAGCTCTCGTCGACGAGCAGGCCCCACACCTGCTCGAACGGGTAGTGGCCGACGAGCTCCTCGATGTCGATCGCCCCGGTACCGGAGGGCCGAGCCTTCTTTGTCGGGCTCCGCGATCTCCGTCTCGAAGGCGATCACGCCCTCGAGCCCCGGGCGGAAGTCGTTCACCACGCCAACGCTAGCGCATCCTTCCGCGCGGCTCGCCGGCGAATGCGGACGGGTGCAGGCAGGACGTCGCGGATTCGTCCGTACAATCGCTGGCTCGTGACACACATCGTGACACTCATCCCCGGCGACGGCACGGGCCCGGAGCTCACCGAGGCGACGCGCCGCGTGCTCGAGGCGACCGGCGTCGACTTCGAGTGGGACGTCCGGCCGGCCGGCGCAGACGTGATGCACGAGCACGGCGGCGAGCCGCTTCCCGAGGCGACGCTCGACTCGATCCGGCGCAACGGCGTAGCGCTGAAAGGGCCGATCACGACGCCGATCGGCGAGGGGTTCCGCTCCGTCAACGTCGCGTTGCGGAAGCGACTCGACCTCTACGCCCAGGTGCGCCCCTGCAAGACCTATCAGGGCGTGCGCACACGCTACGACGACATCGACCTCGTGATCGTGCGCGAGAACACCGAGGATCTCTACGTCGGGATCGAGTTCGAGCAGGGCGCGCCCGACACCGAGGAGCTGATCGAGTGGCTGGGCGCGCACGGCGGGCAGCTGCCGCACGAGGACGCCGGGATCATCGATCAAGCCGATCTCGATCTCCGGCACGCGACGCATCTTCGAGTTCGCCTTCGACTACGCGCGCCGGATGGGCCGCCGCAAGGTCACGGCCGTCCACAAGGCGAACATCATGAAGTTCACCGACGGCCTCTGGCTGCGCACCGCGCGCGCCGTCGCCGCCGAGAACCCCGACATCGAGTTCGACGACCGTATCGTCGACAACATGTGCATGCAGCTCGTGCAGCGGCCGGAGGAGTACGACGTGCTCGTGATGCCGAACCTGTACGGCGACATCCTCTCCGACCTCGCGGCCGGCCTGATCGGCGGCCTCGGCGTTGCACCGGGCGCCAACTTCGGCGAGCACGTCGCGGTCTTCGAGCCGACGCACGGCTCCGCACCGAAGTACGCGGGCCGGAACCGCGTGAACCCGATCGCGCACATGCTCTCGGGGATGCTGATGCTCCGCTACCTGGACGAGGGCGACGCCGCGGCGCGCCTCGAGGCGGCGATCGGCGAGCTGATCCGCGAGGGCGAGAGCGTCACCTACGACATGAAGCCGCACGCGCGACGACCCGACCGCCGTCGGCACGAGCGAGGTCGCGGACGCCCTGATCGCGAAGCTCGAACGGACAGCCGCGCGCGCGTGAGCGGTCGTCGCAAGATCACCGTGGTGGGCGCCGGGAACGTCGGCGCGACGTGCGCGCAGGTGCTCGCGACGCGCGACTACGCGGACATCGTCCTCGTCGACATCAAGGAGGGCCTGCCGCAGGGCAAGGCGCTCGACATCGACGAGATGGGCAGGCTGCTCGGCTACGAGCCGAACGTCACCGGCACGAACGGCTACGAGGAGACGGCCGGCTCGAGCGTCGTCGTCGTCACAGCCGGTCTGCCTCGGGGCCCCGGGATGAGCCGCGACGACCTCGTGACGACGAACGAGAGGATCGTCGCCGACGTGACAGCGAAGATCGCCGCCGCGTCGCCCGACGCGATCCTGATCGTCGTCTCGAACCCGCTCGACGCGATGTGCCACGTCGCGAAGAACGCCTCGGGCTGGCCGCGCGAGCGCGTGCTCGGGATGGCCGGCGTCCTGGACGCGTCGCGCTTCGCGACGTTCATCGCGTGGGAGACGGGCTCGTCGGTGAAGGACGTGACTGCGCTCGTGCTCGGTGGCCACGGCGACCAGATGGTGCCCGTCGTCAGCGCGGCCACCGTCGGCGGCGTGCCTCTTCGGCGGCTCGTGCCGGACGAGCGCATCAGCGAGCTCGTCGAGCGCACCGCCAAGGGCGGCGGCGAGCTCGTGGGCCTGCTCGGCACGTCGGCGTGGTACGCGCCCGGCGCCGCCGCGGCCCAGATGGTCGACGCGATCATGCTCGACGAGAAGCGCGTGCTTCCGTGCACCGCCTACCTGCAGGGCGAGTACGGGATCGACGACCTCTACATGGGCGTGCCCGTGAGGCTCGGCCAGAGCGGCATGGAGGCGATCATCGAGCTCGACCTCGACGACGGCGAGCGCGAGGCGCTCACGCAGCTCGGCCGCCGCCGTGCGCGAGGTCGTCAGCGTGCTCAGTACGTAGCCTCGCGACGACCTTAAATCTTCCCTTGGCGAGCGCCCTGCGGCGCACGCTGACGAGTGAGGCGCGCTCTAAGCTCACTCTGTGCGGTTCTTCACACCGGTGCGGCTGCTGACGGCAGGTCTCGTCCTGCTCGTCGCCGTGTTCGTCCTCTGGCTGCTGCCGTCGAAGCAGTACATCTTCCTGCCCGACAGCGCGCATGCCGTAGCGCCGCTCGTCACGGTCACGGGCGGGCAGGACCCGAAAGACGGCGGCGGCATCTACTTCGTCGACGTGATCGTGCGCAAGGCCACGCTGCTCGAGCGCCTGCTCGGCGGGCTGCACGAGGGCGCCGACCTCTACCGGCCCGCAGCAGGTCGTCCCGCACGGCCTGAGCGCAGGCGAGCAGCGGCGGGTCGATCTGGCGGACATGCGGCGCTCGCAGCGGATCGCAGCCGCGGTCGCGCTGCGCGACGCTGGGCCGGAAGGTGCAGGCCGTCGAAGAGCGGCGCGCTCGTCACGGCGGTGCAGCCCGATCTGCCGGCACGCGGAAAGCTCGAGCCGTCGGACGTCATCGTCGCGGTCGACGGCACGCAGGTGCGCTCGCCGGAGGACGTCTCGAGGGCGATGCGCCGCAAGGCGATCGGCGTGCCGATCCGCTTCACGGTTCGGCGCGGCGCGAAGCAGGAGGTGGTCGACATCGAGACCGTCGCCGCGTCGACCGGTCCGCGCCGTCCCGTCGTCGGCGTCTTCCTCGAGCAGGCGACCGACATCCGACTTCCGCTCGACGTCTCGATCGACGCGAAGGGCATCGGCGGGCCTTCCGCCGGGCTCGCGTTCGCCCTCGACGTGCTGCGAGGAGCTCGGCCGGAACGTGGACGGCGGCCACAAGATCGCGGCGACCGGCGAGCTCTTTCTGAACGGCGCGGTCGGGCCCGATCGGCGGCGTCAAGCAAAAGACGATCGGCGCACGCCGCGCGGGTGTGGACGCCTTCCTCGTGCCGGCGGGGACAACGCCCGCGAGGCGCGCAAGTATGCGCACGGGCTCCGGATCATCCCTGTGAAGAGTTTTCAACAGGCGTTACGGGCCCTGGCAACGCTGCCCGATTCCGCGTAACAAACGGCACGATCTCGGCCCGAGAGAACGGCCGGAAACTCCGCGTTTTCTTTGGAGACAAGCCATTGACCGGCGCGGGCGCAGCCATAGGATCGGCCTCTCTCCTGCGGCTCCCCCAACCCCCCCTTTCCAGTCGAGACCGAGGAACGATGAGCCACCCGACCCCCAAGTGCCAGGACTGCTACTTCCACCGCCACAGCCTCTGTGCGCTCAACCTTGAGCGGCCATGCCCGACGTTCCGAGCCGCCGGCAAGACGCTTCAGCCTCCGCCCCAGCCTCGACTCGTTCCGCGTCCGACCGTGTCCACCGGGGCCGCCGTGGCGACCGCGTACGGACCCCTACAGCGCGGCGGCGATGCGCTCGACGCCGAGCTCGATCTCCTCGGGGGAGACGAAGCTGAAGGCGAGCCGCGCGGTGTTCGGCATCCCGCCGAAGTCGGTGCCGGGGACGAACGTGACGCCCTCGACCCGCTCGAGCACCTGGTTGGCGAAGGTGCCCTGGGGGAACTCGAGCCAGATGAAGTACCCGCCCTCGGGCCGCGTCCACTTGCAGCCCGAGAGGTGCTTCTCGAGGGCCGCGAGCATCGCGTCGCGGCGCGCGCGGAGCAGGCCGTTCACGCGCTCGAGGTTCGGCTGGAAGTTGCCGCGGCGGATGAACTCGTACGCGACCGCCTGGTTCATGAGCACGGGCGTGATGTAGGTGTCCGCCGCCGCTTCCGTGATCTCGCCGGCGAGCTCCTCCGGGAGGATGTACCAGCCGACCCGCAGGCCGGGCGCGATCGTCTTGGAGAACGAGGAGCTGTAGATGAACGTCTTGTCGGAGAGGTCGAAGAGCGCCGGCTGGGGCTCGCCCTCGTACCGGATCAGGCCGTACGGGTCGTCCTCGACGAGCTGCAGGCTGTGGAACCGCGCGATCTCGACGATCTGCTTCCGCCGCTCCGCCGACATCGTCCGGCCGCTCGGGTTCTGGAAGGTCGGGATGGTGTAGAGGAACGCGGCGTCCTCGCCCATCCGGAGCGCGTCCTCGAGCGCCTGGGGAACGATCCCCTCGTCGTCGAGCGACACGGTGGCAAGCGAGGCGCCGCTCTCGAGCAGGATCTTGATCGCCCGGTCGTAGGTCGGCTCCTCGATCAGCACACGCCGGCCGCGCGAGAGGTTCCGTGCCAGCAGCACGAAGCCCTGGAGCGCACCGTTCGTGATCACCACGCGGGCCGGATGGACGCCGAACCACTCGGCGATGTACGTCGCGGAGCGGCGTGTAGCCGGCCGCGGAGCCGTAGGACAGGATCGTCTTGCCGTCCTGCTCGAGCACCGTGCGCGCGCAGTCGGCGAGCTCCTCGACCGCCAGGCACTCGGGCGCAGGCACGCCGCGCGCAAACGAGACCATCTTCGTCGGGGGCCTCTTCTCCTCGGGCGCCGTCGCGGCGGCTGCCTCCTGAGGCGTCGTCTCGTCCATGCGCCGGAGTCTAGGCACTCCGATACCCCCACGCGCCGGGCCAACCGTTCCTCGGCGAGAGGCGTTCCCTTCGCGTGGCGCCGACCGGCCGCCGACGACCGGCGGGCTGCGTCAGCCGGCGGCGTGCGCCGCGACGAGCAGCGCAACTTCGGTCGGCGTCGTGCCGACCGCGATCCCGGCCGCCTCGAGCGCCTCCTTCTTCGCCTGCGCCGTGCCGGACGAGCCGGAGATGATCGCCCCGGCGTGGCCCATCGTCTTCCCCGGCGGGGCCGAGAAGCCCGCGATGTAGGCGAAGACCGGCTTGCGCATCCGCTCGGCGACATGGCGCGCCGCCTTCTCCTCCTCGTCGCCGCCGATCTCGCCGACGAGCACGACCGTCTCGGTCTCGGGGTCGGCCTCGAAGCGCTCGAGCACGTCGACGAACGTCGAGCCGACGACGGGGTCGCCGCCGATGCCGACGATGCGTCGAGTTGCCGAGCCCGAGCTGGGCCAGCTCGTAGCCGATCTGGTAGGTCAGCGTCCCCGAGCGCGAGACGAGCCCGACGCTGCCCTCGCGGAAGACCTCGGCGGGGATGATCCCGGCGTTCGCCTTGCCCGGGCGAGAGCACGCCCGGGCAGTTCGGGCCGATCAGCGTGACGCCGCGCGCGCGCAGGTACGCCGACAGCCGCAGCATGTCGTGCGCCGGGATGTGCTCGGTGATGCAGATCGCGGTGCCGATCCCGGCGTCGGCCGCCTCGTACACCGCGTCTGCCGCGAAGCGCGCCGGGACGAACACGAGGCGTCGTGTTCGCTGCCTGTCTCTCGGACAGCAGCGGCCACGGTGTCGAAGACCGGGATGCCGTCTACCTCCTGGCCGCCCTTCCCCGGGCGTGACACCGGCGACGACGTTCGTCCCGTAGTCGCGGTTGCGCAGGCCGAAGAACCGGCCCTCGCTGCCGGTCAGGCCCTGCACGACGAGCCGCGTCTCGCGGTCGACGAGGATCGCCACTACCGCGGCCGCCCGAGCAGCGCGATCCGGTCGAGCACGAGCCAGCCGTCGGCGATCCGGTCGGCGAGCAGCTCCCGGACGCGTACGGCGTCGTCGCCGGTGCAGGCGGTCCGCTCGAGCCAGGGCTCGAGCTCGATCGGGAAGTCGAACCGGCGCACCTCCTCGACCGCGAGGCCGGCCGCGGCGAAGAAGTCGCGCCACTCCGCCTCGCTGTAGTTACGGACGTGCGACGGGTCGCGGATCCGCTCGGCCTCCTCGACGGCCTCGCCGAGCTGGAGGTTGTCGACGACGACCACGCGGTCTCGTGCGACCCGGGCGAGCTCGGAGACGGCGGCGCCGACGTCGGCGAAGTGGTGCGCGGCGACCCGCGTCACCGCGTAGTCGAAGCTGGCGTCTGCGAACGGAAGCTCCTCGGCGAAGCAGATCACGTCGGGCGCCATTCCCGGCGACGGGTCGCAGCTCACGACCTGGAGCCCGGCCTCGCGCAGCCGCCGCGCGACGTGCCCGCCGCCGGTCGCGACGTCGATTGCCGTCCTCGCCCCGGCGGCCCATTCGACCACGAGGTCGAGGTCGGCCCCCTCGCTGTGTGCCTTGCTCTCGCGGTAGAGCTGCGCCCGCTCGTCCCAGGGGTCGCTCATGCTGCGAGCTCCACGGCCCGACGGGCGGCGTCGAGCATCGTCGGCTCGACGTGGATGTCCCGCGCCGGCCGCCTCTGCGAGGATGCGCCGGCCCTCCTCGGCGTTCGTGCCGTCGAGGCGAACCACGAGCGGCACCGCGATCTCGACCCGCTCGAGCGCGGCGAGGATCCCACGTGCGACCTCGTCGCAGCGCGTGATCCCGCCGAAGATGTTGAACAGGATCGACCGAACCTGCTCGTCGCGGGCGATCACCTCCAGCGCGTCGACCACGCCCTCGGCCGAGCCACCGCCGCCGAGATCGCAGAAGTTCGCGGGCCGCCCGCCCGCGACCACGACCACGTCGACGCGTCGCCATCGAGAGCCCGGCGCCGTTGCCGAGAATGCCGACCGAGCCGTCGAGCTTGACGTAGGTGACGCCTTTCTCACGCGCGAACGCCTCGAGCGGGTCGGCGGCGGTCGTGTCGCGCAGCCCCGCGAGCTCGGGCCGGCGGAAGAGCGCCGAGTCGTCGACCGTCACCTTGGCGTCGAGCGCGACCACCTCGCCCGCGGCGGTGACGATCAGCGGGTTGATCTCGCAGAGCATCGCGTCGGTCTCCGCGAAGCAGCGATGGAGCTGCTCGACGATGGCGGCGATCTGCCGCTGCTCGCCAGAATCGGCGATCCCGGCGCCGAAGATCAGCCTCCGGCCGTGGTGGCCCCGGTAGCCCTCGAGCGGGTCGACGTGCACGCGCACGAGCGCCTCGGGCGTCTCCGCCGCGACCTGCTCGATCTCGACTCCGCCGCGCGTCGTGAACATGAGTAGCGACTGCCGAAGCGCCCCGATCGAGCGTGACCGAGAGGTAGTACTCCTTGGCGATCTCCGCCGCCCGCTCGATCCAAAGCCGCCGCACGACGTGGCCGCGGATGTCGAGGCCGAGGATCGCGCGCGCCTTCTCCTCCGCCTCGACCGGGCCGCCGGCGAGCTGCACGCCGCCGGCCTTGCCGCGCCCGCCGGTGAGCACCTGCGCCTTCACGACCACGCGCCCGCCGAGCTCCTCCGCCGCCGCGCGCGCTTCCTCGGGCGTCGTCGCGACGCGCCCCTCCGAGACCGGGATGCCGAACCGCTGGAAGACCTCCTTGCCCTGGTGCTCGTACAGGTCCACGGCCGCGACACTAATCGTCGGCAGCCGAGCGAGCACGGGTAGCCTCGCCCGCGTGGACGCGATCGCCGTCGACGGGCTGCGCAAGCGCTACGGCGAGGTTCAGGCGCTCGACGGCGTCTCGTTCGCGGTTCGCGAGGGCGAGATCTTCGGCCTCCTCGGCCCGAACGGCGCCGGCAAGTCGACCACCGTCCGCGTCCTGGTCACGTTGACCAAGCCGGACGAGGGCAGCGCCACGGTCGCCGGCCACGACCTCGCACGCGACCCGCAGGCCGTCCGCCGCGCGATCGGGTACGTGCCGCAGGAGTCAGGCGTCGACCGCTACGGCACCGGGCGCGAGAACCTCACGCTCCAGGGCCGCGTCCAGGGACTGCGCGGCCGCGAGCTGCGCGCCCGTGTCGACGAGCTCCTCGAGCTGGTCGGCATCGCCGACGCCGCGAACCGGGTCGTGCTCGGCTACTCGGGCGGGATGAAGCGGCGGCTCGATATCGCGCTCGGCCTCGTCCACCGGCCGCGGGTGCTGTTCCTCGACGAGCCGACCACCGGCCTCGACCCCGAAGCGCGCGTCGTCCTGTGGGAGGAGGTCGGCCGGCTCGCTGCGCAGGAGTCGCTGACGATCCTGCTCACGACGCACTACCTCGAGGAGGCGGACGAGCTCGCCGACCGGCTCGCGATCGTCTCGCACGGCAAGGTCGTGATCGAGGGGACGCCCGAGGCGCTGAAGGCGAACCTCAGCGGCGACGCCGTGCAGGTCGAGCTGGCGAACGGGCAGGCCGAGGACGCGCAGCGCGTGCTCGCCGCGGTCGGCGCGCCGGTCGAGCAGACGATCGGCGAAGGCCGGACGCTGATCTCCCGCGTAGCCGACGGCGGGCGCGCGCTCCCGGGGATCCTCTCCGCGCTCTCCGACGCCGGCATCGGCGTCGCGTCGGTCTCGGTCAGCCGCCCCTCGCTCGACGATGTCTACCTGCACTACACGGGCCGGGAGTTCCAGGCCGAGGACCGCGGCCTGTGAACGGGTGCCCGTGAGGGTCGTCTCGCACACCTGGTTCATGATCCAGCGGCAGTCGCGCAACCTGATGCGCGAGCCGATCTGGATCGTGCTGCTCCTGATCCAGCCGATGGTGTGGCTGCTCCTCTACGGCCAGCTGTTCAAGAACGTCACCCGCCTCGGCGGGTTCGGCACCACGTCGTACATCACGTTCCTCGCACCCGCGATCGTGATCATGAACTCGTTCTTCGGCGCCACGTGGAGCGGCATGTCGATGGTGGCGGACCTCGACCGCAAGTTCGTCGAGCGCTTCCTCGCGACGCCGGTGGCGCGCATCTCGCTGGTGCTGTCGCAGATCGTCCGCTCGGCGCTGACTGCGGCCGTGCAGGCGGTGATCATCCTCGTGGTCGCGATGGCGCTCGGCGTGCGCGTCGACGCCGGGATCGCCGGGTGGGTCGTGGTGCTACTCGTGGCGATGCTCGTGAACGCCGCGTTCGCCGGCTTCTCGCAGGGCCTGGCGCTGCTGACCCGCCGCGACGCGACGATGATCACGCTCGCGAACTTCATCGGCCTGCCGCTGCTCTTCCTCTCCTCGACGCTGATCGCGAGGTCGCAGATGCCCGGCTGGATGCAGACGGCCTCCGCCTTCAACCCCGTCGACTGGGGCGTGAAGGCATCGCGCGCGGTCGTGCTGCCGCAAACGGACTGGAGCTCGGTCGGGCTCCACCTCGGCTACCTGTTCGGACTGTGCGTGGTCACGGCCGCGTTCGCGAACTGGACGCTCGGTGTCTACCGGCGCTCACTCTGAGCGCGCTGCTTACGTGCGTTTACACGGGCATGACGCGGCGTTGACGTGGGGGCGCGATCATGTCGCCGACGCGTCCTACCGAGGAGGCTCCATGCGTAGACGACAGCCCGTGATCGACACGGCGGGGAGGGGCCCGAGCCGGTGAGGCTGCTGTCCGGCAGGCTCGCGCTCCTCGTGCTCGTCGCGGCGGCCTTCGTCCCGCTCGCGACCGAGGCCGGCACGACGTCACCGTCGGCCACCGATCTCACCCGCCTGCCGCTCGGCGACGGGCGCGTCTCGACCTCGGCGAAACGCGGGTACTTGTGGGCGTGCCAGCAGGGCCCCGGCAGGCCGGGTGGCGCCTCGCACGCCGGCCCCTGGATCCACGGCTCGACGTTCGACCTGACCGCGAAGGCCGTGGTCGACGGCAGCGTCCGCTGGAACGGGAAGGTCCGCCGCGCCGTGCGCGGGAGCCGGCTGGTGATCAGCGGCAACGCCCTGCCCAAGTCGACGCCGACCGGGCTGTTCCCGATCGCCCCGGACGACGACGCCTACGCGTACGACCCGAACCCGAACGCGATCGCGTCCCAGTCCGTCTCGCTCAGCCTGCCGGCGAGCCCGAAGGTCGCGGCGTCGCCGTCGTGCGTGCCGATGGGGATGATCGGGATCGCGGTCAACGGCGTCGCCCTGTTCAACGCGCTCGACGACTCGCACCGCGACGCAGTCGCCCACGAGACGCAGGACGCCTGCGAGGGCCATCCGCAGAGGCGCGGCATCTACCACTACCACGCGATCCCGGCCTGCCTCGCCGGGAAGACCGTCAAGGCACAGCAGGCCCTGGTCGGCTACGCGCTCGACGGCTTCCCGATCTTCGGGCCGCGTGGAGAGAACGGGAAGCTACTCACGAACGCGGCCCTCGACGCCTGCCACGGCCACGTAGGTTGGGTCACGCTCCGCGGTAAGCGCGTCCGCATCTATCACTACCACGCGACGCTGGAGTACCCGTACACGCTCGGTTGCTTCCGAGGCACGCCGGTGGCATCGCCGCTGGCAGGGCCCGGCGGCCCGCGGTAGGTGGCGCGCGGCGTCACGCCCCGATCTCCGCGGCCCGTGCGCGAGGCCGGTCCCGCCGATCGAGGGGCGGCCCGGCCTCGCGAGTCGATCCCACGCGCCGCGGTCAGGCCGCTTCCGGCGAGAGGATCATCCCGAACCGGCTACAGCCCTCGACGACCCGCCGGATCGTCTCCTCGCTGACCGAGGCCTCGAACGCGCCGGGATCGGCGGCGTCGAAGCCGTACTCGAGGAAGAACGCCTCGAAGCCTCTTGGCTCGAAGCCGGTGATCGTGCGCACCTCGTCGTCGCCGTCGTTGCGGAACGTGTGGACGACACCCCTCGGTACCTCGGCATGCTCGCCGGGACCGAGCGAGAGCCACTCGCCGCCTCTCATCACGCCGAGACGGCCGGCCGTCACGTAGAAGAACTCGGCGCAGTCCTCGTGGTGATGCGGCGGCGGCCCCGGAACGCCGACGGGCGTTGCGACTTCCAGTGCCACGATCTGCCCGTCGCAGGTCAGCGGGGTGACGCGGTGCCCCAGCACCCACAGCGAACGCAACGCCGTCGGTCGCTCAATCGTCATGTTCACAATCAGCTCCTTTGTAAGACCTCGAGCCAGGAGTCGCTCCTCGTCGAGGTGCCGCTAGACGTCGCCGCGCCGAGCGTCGACGCGCTCTTCGGCGACGACGCGCCCTCGGATCCCGAGGACCGCGTGGCGCTCGTGCAGAACGCGCTCTACGACCTCACCCGTGATCACGAGGCGGAGTTCCGACTGTTCCTTCGCACGAGCCTGCTGCGCGCGCTCGACCAGCGCGCTGGACCGGACCTCTTCCGCGGTGCACGCCGAACGGCGCTGCTCGACGAGGCCCTCGAGCCGCTTGCCGGTGAGCTGCCGGCAGACGATGTCGAACGCCTCCGAACTGCGCTCTCGATGCTCGTCGGCGTCGAGGCCATGATCGTCCTCCGCGACGTGCTCCGACTCGACCACGCCCAGGCGCGGGCCGCCGGAGAGTGGGCCGTCCGCGAACTGGCTCGCGCGGCGCGCTCGAGGCCGCTGAAGTGACCTGACCGAGCGGGGCCTCGCGCGCGGCCTCGATTCGCACGGCCCGTCCGGTTCGGCTCGAGGGTCGATGTGCGAGCGCCTCGCGCCCGCTCAGCCGGGCTCGCCGGAGCCCTGCGGCTCGCCGTTCGGTATCACCACGCAGATCGTCTGGCCGTAGGCCACCGGATCGCCGACGACGACCGAGAGGCCGGTGACGATCCCGGTCTGGTGCGCCGCGAGCTCGTTCTCCATCTTCATCGCCTCGACGATGCAGATCACGGCGCCGCGCTCGACCTGGTCGCCCTCGCCGACGCGCAACTCGAGGACGGTGCCCTGCATCGGGCTGACGACCGCGTCTGCCGCGCGACCACGGCGAGAGATGGCCGCGCGCTCCTCGCGGCGCCGGGCCAGCTCTCGATAGCGGCGGCTCCGGCCGCAGCACCGTCACCTCCACGCGGCGCCCGTCGACCTCGACCTCCGTCTTCGACGAAGACAACGGGACATCCGACCTTGCCGCTAGCGTTGTTTGCCGATGAGAAAGCTGCTTCGCAAGCTGCGCCATCTCCTCCGACTCGACGAGCGCATGACAAGTCTCGCCACGGATGAAGCAGTCGTGCGAGAGCAGTGCACGGTGGAACCCGACCAGCGTCTCAACGCCGCCGATCTCGAACTCGTCCAGCGCCCGCAGCATTCGGCGGCGCGCGCCTCTCGCGGTCGGCGTCATGGACGACCAGCTTCGCGATCAGAGGGTCGTAGTGCTCGCTCACCTCCGATCCGGCCGTCACGCCCGAATCGACACGCACCCCCGGGCCCGCCGGCTCTCGGTAGCCCGTGATCCGCCCGGGCGAGGGCCTGAAGCCGTTGGACGGGTCCTCGGCGTTGATGCGGCACTCGATCGCATGACCGCGCAGGACGACGTCCTCCTGGCGCAGCGATAGCGGCTCACCTGCTGCGATGAGAATCTGCTCGCGGACGAGATCGACGCCGGTCACGAGTTCCGTCACGGTGTGCTCGACCTGGATGCGCGTGTTCATCTCGAGGAAGAAATACGCGCCGTCGCCGGTCAGGAGCCCCTCGATCGTCCCCGCCGAGCGGTAGTCGGCAGCGCGCGCCGCCTCGACGGCGAGCTTCCCGATGTGCTGTCGAAGCTCCGGCGCGACCGCGGGCGACGGAGACTCCTCGACGAGCTTCTGGTGGCGACGCTGGATCGTGCAGTCACGCTCGCCGAGATGGAGCACGTTGCCGTGGGTGTCCGCGAGGACCTGCACCTCGACGTGCCGCGGGTCCGCGAGGTAGCGCTCGACGTAGACGGCAGCGTCGGCGAAATAGGCACCGCCTTCGCGCCGCGCGGCCTCGAACGCGGGCCCGGCCTCGGCAGGCGAGGAGACGATGCGCATCCCCTTCCCGCCGCCGCCGGCGGCTGCCTTGACCACGAGCGGGTACCCGAGCTGCTCGCCGACCGCCACCACCTCGTCGGCCGAGCCGACGGGGTCGGTGCTCCCGGGCACGATCGGCACGCCCGCCGCGTGCATCCGGGCGCGCGCGGTCGTCTTGCGGCCCATCAGCTCGATCGCGTCCGGCGGCGGCCCGATCCAGACGATGCCCGCCTCCTCGACGGCGCGTGCGAAGCCGGCGTTCTCGGCGAGGAACCCGTAGCCCGGGTGGATCGCCTCCACGCCCGACCTCGCGGCGACCGCGAGAAGCTTCGAGCCGTCGAGGTAGCTCTCGGCCGCCGTGCTCCCGCCGAGTGCATATGCCTCGTCCGCAAGAGTCGCGTGGAGTGCCGAGCGGTCGGCGTCCGAGTAGACCGCGACCGACGTCAGGCCGAGCTCGCGCAGCGCTCGAAAGACGCGAATCGCGATCTCACCCCGGTTGGCGACGAGAACCTTGGAGAACACGAGACGTATTCTCCCGGGACGATGACGTTCGCCGACCAGCTCACCGTCGCCCGCGTGGCTCTCGCGCCGGTCGTCGTCCTGCTCTTCGCCGTCGATTTCAACGGCCACGCGTACTGGGGAACCGCGGTCTTCTGCATCGCGATGTCGACCGACTGGTTCGACGGGCGGGTCGCCCGCCGCTCCGGCAACGCCTCGTCGTTCGGCTCGCTGCTCGATCCGGTCGCGGACAAGGTGCTCGTGCTGGCGACCCTGGTCGTCCTGCTCGACGCCGACGTCTTCCCCGCCTGGATGGTCGCGGCGATCGTCGGGCGCGAGTTGCTCGTCAGCGGCCTCCGCCTCGCGGCGCTCGAGCGCGGCGTCGTGATCCCCGCGCGCGATCTGGGCAAGTTGAAGACGTGGTCCCAGGCGGTCGCCGCCGCCGGCGGCGGCCTCGCAGCGGCCGGCGCCTGGTCGGACACCGTCTCGTGGTGGCTCCTCCTCGTCTCGGTCGCGCTGACGTGGGTCTCCGGCCTCGACTACGCGCGCTCCGCTCCGGGCATCCTCCGCGGCCGCGCCGTCGCATCACCCTGAGCGACGCCGGATGTCGAGCCGTCGCGGACCGCCCTTCCCGGCTCAGCCGTCCGGCCGCGACTCCAGGAGCTCCTTGAGCCGTGCCAGATCCTTGCGGTTCGCGCGCTGGATCGCCCGGCCCATGAGCGGCGCCGCGAGCCTCGAGAACCCGTCCGGCTCGCCGCGGTTGCGAAGTGTCATCCGGGTCCGGTCGCTCGCAGCGTCCTCCCACGTGTAGGTCGTCTCCATCGCGAACGGCCCGTCAGCCGTCCGCATCACGAGCCGCTCGCCCGGGACGAGCTCGGCGACCTCGTAGATGTAGGCGAGCTCGCGCCCGAGGAAGCGAGCGACGAACGCGAGCCGCGAGCCGGCGGCGACCGGCCTCGGCGACTTCCACTCGACGCTCCTGATGTTCGCGTACCACGCCGTCACGTTGTCCGGATCGGCCGCGTACGCGGCGACCTCCTGCCGAGGCCGCTCGATCTCGATCGCGGTTCGGACGTCGACCGCCATCTAGGCAAACACGGGATTCCGGGCGCCCGACTCCGCGTATTCCTTGAGCCGCACCATGATCTGACCCCAGGTATACGCAACGCTGCCGACCTCTGCCTCGTCCGTGAAGCCGGCGTGCCGGAACGAGACGGTCGAGCCGCCCTCGCCAGGCTCGACGTCCCAGCGCACCGTCGTGCCGACCCAGTGCGGCGGGAACGTCTCGGTCCGCCAGACGACCGTGCGCTCGTCGGACCGCTCGAGCCGAAGATCGAACGGCATCGGCGCGACGGCGAACTCCAGCTTGAGCGTCTCACCGATCTCGGCCGGAACCTCGGCGCGGCTCGTCCAGAAGCTCTTGATCCCCTCGGTCGTCTTGACCGCCTCGAGCACCGCCTCCGGGGCGGCCTCGACGTCGAAGCGAAAGAGCACGTCGGTCATGTCGTCTCCTCTCATTTCAGTGGCGACGGAAATGTACCACCATTTCGTTCGCCGCTAAAATGAGGCGCGATGGACGCACTGCAGCTCGTGGCGGAGCCTCGCCGGCAGGAGATTCTCCGCCACGTCTGGCGCGAGGAACTGCCCGTCGGAGAGCTCGTCGAACGGCTCGACCTGAGCTACGCCGGCGTGTCGCAGCACCTCGCGCTTCTGCGCGACGCCGGCTTCGTCACCGTCCGCCGGGCCGGCAAGCAGCGCTTCTACCGCGCCGACACCGACCGGCTCGGGCCGCTGAAGGAGTTCCTCGAAGCGTTCTGGGGAGACCAGATCGACCGTCTCGCCGCCCTCGCAGAAGAAGCGGAGCACACGTGACGGAGATCGTCGTCACACGCCTGATCGCCGCCTCGCCGGCGACCGTCTACTCGTTCTTCACCGACAGCGAGCGCTGGACGTCGTGGCAAGGCATCGACGGCGAGATCGACGCCAGGCCGGGCGGCATCTTCCAGATCCGCATGCCCGGTGGCCAGGTCGCCTCCGGCAACTTCGTCGAGGTCGACCCGGGCCGGAAGCTCGTCTTCAGCTGGGGCTGGGAGGGCGAGGCGCCGCCCGTCCCGCCGGGCTCGACGACCGTCGTGATCGAGCTCGAGCCCGACCGCGACGGCACGCTACTCCGGCTGACCCACAGCTCGCTCGCCCCGCCGCCGGTCGCGGAGCACCATCGCCAGGGCTGGGAGCGCTACCTCGACCGCCTGCGCGAACGGGCCGAGGGCCGCGATCCCGGGCCGGACGCACCCGACCCGGGCCCGGACACAGCGCCGGCCGCAGAAGCGCCCGTCACCGACATCGGCTAGCGACGCGCGTAGACGCTGTCGCGCCCGCGCGAATCACCCGATTCAGGACGCGACCCGGGAGCGCCTACGGCCGATGAATGCGCGATGCGGCGGCTCGCTCTGATCCCGGTCGTGCTCCTCGGGCTCTGGACGGGCGGCGCGTTCGGCTCCTCGCATCGCGCGACCGAGTCGGCGGCCGTCGGGAAGATCGGAGCGCTCACCGCGAAGTCGATCACGGTCGACGGGAAGCACGCTCTCACCTGCCGCGTCGGCAAGCTCTCGCCGAGCCTGGCCGGGTTCGCCGTCGGCGACCGCGTCGGCATCGGCTGCTCGCACGGCGCGCTCCGCAGGATGAAGAGACTTCCCGCGGGCGCTGCGACCTCGGGCACTGTCCGCGTCCTCGGGCGCCGCACGATCGCCGTCGCCGGCGACCGCAAGCTCACCTGCAGGCTCGGCGACCGCTCCCCGGACGTGGCCGAGATCGAGGTCGGCGACAAGGTCGCGATCGCGTGCGCCGACGGCGTGCTCGTGAAGCTTGCGCAGCCGTCGGCCCAGCCCGAGGTGACCACCGCCGGCGGGACCGTCACCGCTCTCGACGCGTCGTCGATCACCGTCCGGGGCGAGCGGAACCTCACGTGCCGCCTGACCGCCGACTCGCCGATCAGCCGCGAGTTCGAGGTCGGAGACCAGGTTGGCATCGCGTGCGTCGACGGCGTGGTCGTGAAGATCGTGCGTCTGCCACGCGCAGCCGAGCCCGCCACGACGACGACCTCGCCGGTCACGGCAACCGGTGAGATCGACGCGCTCACCTCGACCTCGATCAAGCTCGTCGGGGAGCGCGACCTGGCCTGCCGGCTGACGGACGGCTCCCCCTCGCTCACCGGGTTCAAGATCGGCGACCACGTCCGGATCTCCTGCCTGAACGGCGTGCTCACCTCCATCGCCCGCCCCGAATCGGCGCCCACGATCACGACCACGACGACCACGACCGAGCACTCGACGGCCACGTACGGCACTGGCGCCATCAGCGCGATCGCACCGACGTCGATCTCCGTCAAGGGCGAGCACGACCTCACGTGCACCGTCGGCCCGGCCTCGCCGAAGCTCGGCGACTACAAGGTCGGCGACAAGGTCAAGATCACGTGTGTGGAGGGTGTGCTCTCGGCGATCGCACTCACCGCGCCGACCACCGCGACCGTCACCCTCTCGGCCACCGGCGCGATCACCGCGATCGGCGAGTCCTCGATCGGCGTCCACGGCGACCGCGACACGACGTGCGCGGTCAACGCCGCTTCGCCCAAGCTCGGCGACTACAAGCTCGGTGACCGGGTGAAGATCTCCTGCTCGAACGGCCTTCTGACCGGCATCGCCCGGATCTCGTAGCCGGGCGTTTCCGCCGCGCCGCGCCTACAGCGGGATGTTGCCGTGCTTGCGCGCCGGCCGCGGCTCGCGCTTCGTGATCGCGGTCTGCAACGCGTCGATCAGCACCGGCCTCGTCCGGCGCGGCTCGATCACGTCGTCGATGAAGCCGCGCTCGGCCGCGACGTACGGGTTCGCAAAGCGCTCGCGATAGTCGGCGATCAGCTCCTCGCGCCGGGCATCGGCGTCGTCTGCCTCGGCGAGCTCGCGGCGGAAGACGATGTTCACCGCGCCCTCCGGCCCCATCACCGCGACCTCCGCGGTCGGCCAGGCGACATTGAA
This sequence comes from uncultured Actinomycetota bacterium, assembly GCA_963797465.1. Taxonomy (GTDB): domain Bacteria; phylum Actinomycetota; class Thermoleophilia; order Gaiellales; family Gaiellaceae; genus PALSA-600. The sequence goes on from CAWCPD010000001.1 coordinate 1,513,194, forward strand.
GTCGGCGCGGACGTGCTTCGAGCTCATCACGTCGTACGCGCCGCCGTAGGCCTTGCGCGTGATCACCGCGAGCTTCGGGCACGGTCGCCTCGCAGTAGGCGTAGAGCAGCTTCGCGCCGTGGCGGATGATCCCGCCCCACTCCTGCGCGGTCCCGGGCAGGAAGCCCGGCACGTCGACGAACGTGACGACCGGGATGTTGAACGCGTCGCAGGTGCGGACGAAGCGCGCGGCCTTCGACGCCGCGTCGATGTCGAGGACGCCCGCGAGCGAGTGCGGCTGGTTGCCGACGACGCCCACGCTCCACCCGCCGAGCCGAGCGAGGCCGCAGACGATGTTCTCGGCGAAGCGCGGCTGCAGCTCGAGGAAGTGGCCGTCGTCGACGACGAGCCGGATCACTCGCTTCATGTCGTACGGCTTCGTCGGCTCGTCCGGGACCAGCCCGTCGAGCTCGGGCGCCTCGCGGTCGACCGGGTCGGCCGGGTCGTCGTAGGGCGTCGCGTGCCGGTTCGACTGCGGCAGGAAGCTGAGCAGGTAGCGCGCCTCCTCCAGCACCTTCTCGTCGTCGTCGGCCGTCAGGTGCGCAACGCCGGACTTGACCGCGTGGGCGTCCGCGCCGCCGAGCTCCTCCAGCGTGACTTCCTCGCCGGTGACCGTCTTCACCACGTCAGGACCGGTGATGAACATGAACGAGGAGCCCTCGACCATGAGCACGAAATCGGTCATCGCAGGCGAATAGACGGCGCCGCCGGCGCACGGCCCCATCACGAGCGAGAGCTGCGGGACGACGCCCGAGAGCTGGACGTTGCGCCAGAAGATCTCCGCGTAGCCGGCGAGCGAGGCGACGCCCTCCTGGATGCGCGCGCCACCCGAGTCGTTGATCCCGATCACCGGGCAGCCGTACTTCCCGGCCAGGTCGAGCACCTTGCAGATCTTCTCCGCGACCGCCTCGCTCAGCGAGCCGCCGAAGACGGTCGCGTCCTGGCTGAAGACCATCACGCGCCGGCCGAGGACGTTGCCGTAGCCGGTGACCACCGCGTCGCCGGCCGGCCGCCGCCCGTCCATCCCGAACTGCGTCTCGCGGTGACGGACGTAGCGGTCGAGCTCGACGAACGTCCCCGGGTCGCACAGCCGCTCGGCCCGCTCGCGCGCGAGCAGCTTTCCGGCCTCCCGCCGCCGCGCCGCCGCCGGTTCCGAGTCCGCGTGCAGAGACGAGGCGCGCTGCTCCTCGAGCCACGCGAGCTTCTCCGCCGTCGTCTCGTGGATGCGCTTCTCCGTGGTCACGTCCGGAGCGTAACGGGCTACCCTCGGCGCGTGGAACGCGTCGACCGCTCGACGATCTGGCCCTACGACGCCGACGGCGAGCCGCGCGAGTTCTTCTACGCGCGCTACGGACACCCGACCGGTGCGGCCGCGGAGGCTCGGCTCGGCGCGCTGGAGGGCGGCGACGCGCTGCTCTTCGCCTCCGGCATGGGGGCCGAGACGGCGGTGCTGCTCGCCTTCGCCGCGCCGGGGACGACGGTCGCCCTGGCCGAGGGCGCGTACTACGGCACCTCCGTGCTGCTGCGCGACCTCGAGCGCTGGGGGCTCCGCTTCGTCGAGTACGACCAGACGGCCGCGCCGCCGCAGGCCGACATCGTCTGGGTCGAGTCGCCCGCCAACCCGTTGCTGACCGCTGCCCGACTGGGACGCCCTGCGCGCCCATCCGGGGCTCGTCGTCTGCGACGCGACCGCCTCGACGCCGGCGTTCCTCCGGGCGCTCGACGAGGGCGCCGACATCGTCGTCCACTCGGCGACGAAGTTCCTCGCCGGCAGCCACAACGCGCTGCTCGGGGCCACCGTCACACGCGACCCCGCGCGCACCGCGCGCCTGCGCGAGGTGCGCTCCCGCGCCGGGATCGTCGCCGCGCCCGACGCGGCCGGGCAGCTGCTGCGCGGGCTCGACTCGCTGGAGCGGCGCATGCGGCTGATCACCGCGAGCGCGACCGAGCTTGCGCGCCGTCTCGAGGCGCACCCGGCCGTCGAGCTCGTCCGCTATCCCGGCTTCTCCGGCCTGATCTCCTTCGACGTCGCCGACCCGCGCGCGGTCGAGACGCGCACCCGCGTGATCGTGAACGCGACCAGCCTGGGGGGCGTCAACTCGACGATGGAGAGCCGCCACCGGTGGGAGGGCGACCGCATCCCGCGCGGCCTGCTGCGGCTCTCGGTCGGGCTCGAAAACGTCGAGGAGCTGTGGGCGGATCTCGCGCTGGCACTCGCGCAGGGCGCTGACTAGAGTCGGGCGATGGCGCTCCGCCTGTCCCTCGTCGCGGCTGCTGCACTCGTCTGCCTGTCGTCCCCGGGGGTCGCGGCGCCGGCGATCCCGAGAGCCGTGCCCTCGGCGAAGCTCGCGCTGATGCCGCTGCCGCAGGCCGCCTACGGGCGCGACGCGGCGGCCTTGAAGCTGGACGGAGACGAGAGCGGCGTGACCGACAACGCCGAAGCGGCCGACACGACGACCGACGAGAAGGACTCCGCGGCGAGCCTGAGGGCTGCGGGCCGGATCACCGGCTTCACCGTCTCGTTCGCCGACTACGGCCTGTTCGGCAAGCCTGGGAAGCTCGCCTATGCCTCGACGGAGGTCCAGCTGTTCGGCACGGCCCGGCAGGCGTCCGCCGGAATCCGCCGCGACCTCCGCGACTTTGCGGCCGACGACCCGGCGGGCGGCCTCGTCGTGCTGTCGAGCTCGCGCTTCGCAGTGCCGGGGCTCGGGAGCCAGGCTCGCGGCGTCCGCGTCGCGATCGAGCTGGGCTCGGCGAAGGCCTGGTTCACCGGCGTCATCTTCCAGCGGCGCGAGCTGACCGTGTCGATCGGGCTCGTACGAACCGACACGCGGGACGAGGCCGCGTTCGCGCTCCGGCTCGCGCATGAGGCGTCGGCGCGTGTCGCAGGTGTGCTCGCGGGAAAGATCACGACTCCGCCCGCAAAGCTCGCGCCGGAGAAGCCCTCCGCCCACAGCTCGAAGCCGGCCGTGCCGATCGCGGCGGGCGCGCTGACCCCGGCCGATCTGCGGGGCGCGAAGGTCACGCGCCAGGAGTACGTGCGCGACAGCACCGCGGTCGCGGCTTACGAGCGCGAGTTCGGCGGCGTCGAGTACGGCAAGTCACGGCTGCTGAGCGTGGAGAGCGACGTCACCCTGTACGCCACCGAATCCGAGGCAACGCTGTTCCTGGACAGCATGAGCAGCACGTTCGATCCAGGGAAGAGCACGTTCAAGAAGTTCCTGATGGATGCGTTCGCCCAGGGCGCCGGCTTCAAGCTGACGTCGTTCTCGGTCATCCATCGCCGGACGTTCAAGCTGCCCGCCGCCAGGGCGAACGAGATCGTGCTGCGGCTCGGCACGCCGTTCGGCAAGCTCGACGCCGCCTACGTCTTCATGGCGAACGGGAGGCTTGCCGGGTCGCTGATCGTCCTGTCGAACCCGTCGTCGTCGATCGGGATCGCCGACCTTGCGCGGCTCGATCGCGCGTTCGCCAGGCGCTTGCAGGCACAGGCGAAGCGGCTCGGCTACGTGGCGTGACTACCCGAGCTCGCCGAAGCGGAAGCAGGCGGTCGTGTGGTCGTTCACGAGGCCGACCGCCTGCATGAACGCGTAGCAGACGGTCGGGCCGACGAAGCGGAACCCGCGCCGCTTCAGGTCACGGGAGAGCGCTCGCGAGAGCTCGGTCTCGGCCGGCAGGTCGGCCAGTCGCGCCCAGCCTCCGACGAGCGGCGTTCCGTCGACGAAGCTCCAGAGGTAGGCGTCGAAGCTCCCGAGCTCGTCGCGCACTTCGAGGATCCGCGCAGCGTTCTCGATCGCGGAGGCGACCTTCAGCCGGTTGCGGACGATCCCCGGATCCGCGAGGAGCCGCGCGACGTCCTCCGGGCCGAAGCACGGCGACCGCGGCGGCGTCGAAGCCGGCGAACGCCCGCCGGTATCCGTCGCGCTTGTTCAGGATCGTGTTCCACGAGAGCCCGGCCTGCGCGCCCTCGAGCGTCAGCAGCTCGAACAGGTGCCGGTCGTCGTGCGACGGAACGCCCCACTCCTCGTCGTGGTAGGCGAGCATCGCGGCGGAGGATCCCTCAGCCCATTCGCAGCGCGTGACGTCCATCCGCGTGGCAGGATCGCACGGTCGTGAAGCACGCGACCGATTACCTCACCTTCGAGACGCCGAACCGGCGCGACTACGTCAACATCACCGACCGCGTCGAGACGTTCGTGCGCGAGTCGGGCATCCAGCACGGCCTGTGCCTGGTGAACCCGATGCACATCACCGCGGCCGTCTACGTCAACGACGCCGAGAACGGCCTGATCGCCGACATCGACGACTGGCTCGAGCGGCTCGCCCCGCACGAGCCGGTCTCGAGCTACCGCCACAACCGCGGTGAAGACAACGCGGACGCGCACCTGAAACGGCACCTGATGTCGCACCAGGTCGTGCTCCCGATCACCGACGGCCGCCTCGACCTCGGCCCCTGGGAGGCGGTGTACTACGCCGAGTTCGACGGCCGCCGCCGCAAGCGCGTCGTGCTCAAGGCGATAGGAGAGTAGGAGCACCACCGCGAGAGGGTCACGGGCGGCGAAGGCCTCGCTCCTCGAGGGCCCCTCTCTCCTGACGGGCCCCTCTCGTGCCAGGCCCCTGTCCTTGCGGGCCGTGTCCGCGCGGGCCGTGCTCTCGCTAGCCGGTGTCCCCGCGGGCCGCGTCCCGCTCGCGGTGTCCCCGCGGGCCGTGTTCTCGCGGGCCGTGTCCGCGCGGGCCGTGTTCTCGCGGGCCGTGTCTTGCGCGGGCCGTGTTCTCGCGGGCCGTGTCTTGCGCGGGCCCCACCCCTGGGGTGGGGAGCCGGCCCGCCGCCCTCAACGGCGACGCTACCAGCCGAAATGTGACGTGACTGCGCCGTCTTGCAGCCAAATCCGTGACTTTCTGTGAGCGGCGGTCAGTAGCGCTTGCCGGATGCGACGACGCGACCGAGGCCGACGTCGGCGAGCTTCGTCGGCGTCGTCCTGCTGGATGCGCTGATCCGCAGGGCACGGCCGTCCTGGCCGAAGACGCACCGCCATGCGCGTTGAACGCCACGGCTCTCGGCCCACCACACCTTGTTGCCAGCGAGCTGGAAGCTCTTCTGCTTGCCCGAGTCGCAGCCGCCGGCCATCGGCGCCACCGTCCAGTCGATCCTCCGACCTGCCTTGCTGCGGAAATGGACGCGCAGCACCCCGTGCCCGTAAGACCAGGATGCGTACTCGAAGCTGGGCAGCATCCGCGTCGGCAGGAAGTTGCGGTTGCCCGCCTTCCGGTCGATCGAGAGCAGTGCGGGGCTCGGAACGGGCAGCGCCGCGGCCACCGCAGGCAGCGCGAGGGCCATGAACAGGGCGACGAGAACGGTCTTCCGCACCGCTCCCCAGCCTACGCCCGGCCGGTTCGGGCGGTGTCACGCATGCGTTAGGAAGTTCCGCAACGAAGAGCCGGAGGTGGGACTCGAACCCACGACCGCCTGCTTACAAGGCAGGTGCTCTACCACTGAGCTACTCCGGCGTGTCCGACATCGTAGGTCGTCCGGTTTCGCCCGGCTGGCCCGTGGAGCACGAGCCACCGCGAGCGGGGGCTCCGCCCGTGCTCGCGGCTGCGAGAAGCTGAGGTGTCGGAAGGGGTCCGCGAGGGGAAACCGGAGGTTCCCCGGGTCGTTCACTGGAGGACTTGCCGCTCGCGCTGATGGTTCAGGATCTTGCGCTTGACGCGCTGGAGCGCGTTGTCGATCGTCTTCGTGTCGCAACCGAGCTCGTCGGCCATCTCCTCGTAGGAGGAGCCCTCGAGGTACAGGCGCAGCGCGTCGGACTCGAGCGGGGAGAGGGTGCTGCCGAGGCAGCCGACGAGGCTCTGCAGCTCCTCGGTCGAGATCACGCGGACCGACGGATCGTTCACCTTCGGGCCCGGGAGGGCGTCGCCGAGCGTGCACTCCGAGTCGGAGTCCTGGCCGGCCGGCGTGTGGCTGAACGAGACGTAGCTGTTCAGCGGCACGTGCTTGTAGCGGGTGGCGGTCTTGATCGCCGTGATGATCTGCCGCGTCACGCACAGCTCGGCGAACGAGCGGAACGACGTCTCCTTGTCGGGCCGGAAGTCGCGCACCGCCTTGTAGAGGCCGATCAGGCCCTCCTGCACGAGGTCCTCGCCGTCGCCGCCGACGAGGAAGTACGAGCTCGCCTTCAGCCGGACGAACGAGGTGTAGCGGCGGATCAGCGCGTCGAGCGCGGCGCTGTTGCCGTTGCGCGCCTTGAGGACGAGCTGGAGATCCTCAAGCTCCCGTTGAGCCTTCTGCGGGCTCTTGGCTGCGGTGGCGTAGCGGACAGACATTTGCGGATCCTCGCTTGTGAGCGGGCATTTATCGAGCGCGAACTCTACTCGAACACTGCCGGCCATGCTTCAAACTCTCACCCTGAACTTGAGGTGAATTTAGCAAGTGGCCGCAGAGAACACAAGCCCGACTTGCAGGGGTCCCGCTTACTCCCCCCGCCGGAGACGTTCGAGGCGCGCACGCGTCTCGTCGTCGAGCTTGTCGGCCAGGCCTCCGGGCGCCGCTGGGCGCTGGCCCGGAGGGGCGAAGTCGCGGAAGAACGTCTGGGACGAGAGGTTCGCCACCTCGCGGCCGGCCGTGCCGAGCACCGTCGCATCCGACGAGACGAGCAGGACGCGCTCGCGCTCTCGGTGCTCGGCCGCGAGCCGTTCGAGCAGCGTGTCGGCATGCGGGACGAAGCGAACCGAGAGCGGCCCCCGCTCGGCGTCGTCGCCGACGCCGTCGAAGACGACCACGCCGCGCGCGCCGGTGGTCGCGACGAAGCTCGCGAGGGCGTCGACGAGCTCACGCCGGTCGGCGAACGGGCCCGCGTGCAGCAGGTTGTAGCCGTCGAACAGGTAGAGCGAGGCGTCAGCCATCGCGACGCTGCCGCCGTGCCTCGTACAGGAGCAGCGCCGCCGCGACGCTCACGTTCAGCGACTCGACCGAGCCCAGGAGCGGGATCGAGACGAGCACGTCGCAGCTGCGGCGGACGAGCGGCCGCAGGCCCTTGCCCTCGGCGCCGAAGACGAGCGCGACACCGCCCGCCAGGTCCGCGTCCCACATCGCCGTCCCGCCCTCGCCGGTCGCACCGTGTACCCAGAGCTCGGGCCCCTTCACCTCCTCGAGGTAGCGCGCGAGGTTCGTGACCACCGCGATCGGCAGGTGCTCGACCGCGCCGGCCGACGACCGCACAACCGCAGGCGTCACGACCGCCGCGCCGTGCGCCGGCACGACGACGCCGGTCGCTCCCGCGCCTTCCGCGCTGCGGCAGACGGCGCCGAGGTTGCGCGGATCGGTGACGCGGTCGAGCACGGCGAGCAGCGGCCGCTCGACCGCGGCGAGCTCGTAGGCGTCCGCGTACCGGTACGGCTCTACGCGCGCGACCACGCCCTGGTGGTCGCGCGTACCGGCGAGCTCGGTCAGCTCCCGCTCCTGCCGGACCTTCGCCGACGCCCCACCGGAGCCGTCGCCGAGCCACGGCTCCGCCTGCAGCGCCCGCTCCGTCGCCCAAACTTCCAGCACCTCGCGACGGCCGCGCAGCGCCTCGCGAACCGCGCGCCGGCCGTAGACGAGGTCGGGCGTCAACGCTTGCGGCGAAGGAGGTAGCTGCCTCCCGGCAGGTCGCGCATCGCGCCAGCCGGCGGCGTCGAGCTCGGTGCGTAGGCGGTCGGCCTCCTCGTAGTCATCCGCCTCGCGGGCGGCCATGCGCTTGTCGGCGAGCGCGACGATCTCGGGCGGCGCCTCGTCGACGGCGGCGAGCGACTTGAGGCCGAAGATCTCGAGCGCCTCCCTGAGCAGATCGTGCTGCCCGTTCGTGGCCCAGTCGTGCATCACGGCGAGCGCGGCCGGCGTGTCGAAGTCGTCCTCGAGCGCGTCCGTGAAGTCGTCCCAGAGCTGGAGCTTCTTCTTCCCCCCGGTCTGGGTGAACGCGTTGCGGAACGTCTCCACGCGTGCCTGCGCCTGTGCCATCGTCTCCTCGGAGAAGTCGATCGGCTTCCGCCAGTGCCCGGAGAGGAAGAACATCAGTAACGCCTCGCGCCCCCACTGGTCGATCGCCTCGCGCAGCGTCACGAGCGAGCCCTCCGACTTCGACATCTTGTCGCCCGTGAAGCGGACGAGGCCGTTGTGAGCCCAGATGGAGGCGAACTCGTGGCCGAGCGCCCGCGACTGTGCGAGCTCGTTCTCGTGGTGCGGGAAGACGAGGTCGAGCCCGCCGCCGTGGATCTCGAATGCCTCGCCGAACGCCTTCTCGGCCATCGCGGAGCACTCGATGTGCCAGCCAGGGCGGCCTTTCCCCCACGGCGAGACCCATGAGGTGTCCTCGCCCTCCTTCCGCTTCTTCCAGAGCGCGAAGTCGCGCGGATCCTCCTTGAGCGCGTTCGGCTCCTGCTCCTCGACCTGGTCGGGATCCTGGCCCGAGAGCTTGCCGTAGTCGGGAAAGCTCGACACGCGGAAGTAGACGTCGCCCTCGACCTCGTAGGCGTGACCTGCCTCGATCAACTCCTCGATGAACTCCACGATCACCGGCACGTTCTGCGACACCTTCGGCAGCTCGTCGGGCATGCCCAGGCCGAGCGCCTCGGTGTCCTCGAGGTACCACGCCGTGGCCTCCTTCGCGAGCGCCGCGCTCGCGCCCGGGGCGGCGTCGTAGATCTTGTCGTTGACGTCAGTGATGTTGTGCACGAACGTCACGTCGTACCCCGTCACCTTGAGCCACGAGCGCCACCACATGCCGACCACGAACGGCCGCGCGTTGCCGACATGCGCACGGGCGTAGACCGTCGGGCCGCAGATGTACATCCGGACGGGGCCGCGCGGCAGAGGCAGATCTACGAGCGACTTCGTGTACGTGTCAAAGAGCTCCATCGATCCTCCGTAGGGTTTCCTCACGCGACAGCGCCGCGATCATCGTCCTGAGTCTAGGCGCGACCGGCGCCCGCGACGTCGCGTGTCAGCTCTCTGCGCGATTGGTCTCGAGGTACTTCTTCAGCCCGAGGTACGGCAGGATGAACGCCGCGATCAGGGACGCGGCCCAGACGATCACGGCGGCGGCGAGCCAGGTGGCGAGGCCGTCGATCGAGAACCCGTCCGAGACGAGGTCGGTGATGATGAGCGAGACGAGCGTCGCGATCAGCGCGACGCCTCCGAGCGCCGACGAGCTACGCCGCCGGAGCTGGGCGGCCAGGAAAGGCGTCAGAAGCGCGACACAAGCCGTGAAGATGGCGACGGCCACGATGAACGAGGTGACGTCGATGTCCATCCCGCTGAGGACGACCGAGGCGACGATCAGCCCCACGGCGTTGGCCGCGAGCATGATCAGGAGCCGGACGAGGAGGCGAATCACGGCGCGACCATACACCGATCCGGGGTTGCGGGCACGTGCCACGCGGCGGATCGCGATGTGCAACGGGCCGCGTCCACACGCTGCAACAGCTGGCGAACCGAGTTACGGCCCGGAGTCGCCGTCCGGCTTGCCGAGCTCGCCGAGCCGCCCCAGCGCCTGCGTGAACTCGCTCGGGATGATCCAGATCTTGTTTGCCTCGCCCTGGGCGAGCTGCGGCAGCATCTGGAGGTACTGGTAGGCGAGCAGCTTCGGGTCTGCGTCGCCCGCGTGGATCGCGCGGAACACGGTGTCGATCGCCTGTGCCTGCCCCTCGGCCTGCAGGATCGTCGACTGCCGCTGCCCCTCGGCCCGCAGGATCGACGACTGCTTGTCTCCCTCGGCCGTCAGGATCTGTGACTGCTTGACCCCCTCCGCGGTGAGGATCGCGGCGCGCTTCTCGCGGTCGGCGCGCATCTGCTTCTCCATCGTCTCCTGGATCGACATCGGCGGGTCGATCGCCTTCAGCTCGACGCGGTTGACGCGGATGCCCCACTTGCCGGTTGCCTCGTCCAGGACGCCGCGGAGCTGGCTGTTGATCTCGTCGCGCGAGGTGAGCGTCCGCTCGAGCGCCATACCGCCGATCACGTTCCGGAGCGTCGTGACCGTGAGCTGCTCGATCCCGCGGATGAAGTCGGCGATCTCGTAGGTCGCCGCCTTCGGATCGGTGACCTGGAAGAAGATGACCGAGTCGATCGAGACGACGAGGTTGTCCTCGGTGATCACCGGCTGCGGCTCGAACGAGACGACCTGCTCGCGGAGGTCGATCAGCGGCCCCAGCTTGTCGACGAACGGGACGACGAGCGTGAGGCCCGGGTTCAGCGTCTTGTGGAACCGGCCGAGCCGCTCGACGACGCCCGCACGGGCCTGCGGGATGACCTTGATCGTCCGCGCCAGGACGAGCAGGAAGAACAGCACGACCGCGACGATGACGATGAGCGCAGCAAGCATTGACGCCTCCTATTCGTAGACGAGCGCCGTCGCGCCCTCGATTTCCGCAACCTGGACGCGGGCGCCCGGCTCGATCACGGTGCTCTCGTCGAGAGCGCGCGCACTCCAGACCTCGCCGCCGATCTTCACACGGCCGCCGTTCACGTCCACGCGGTCGACCACCACCGCGCGCGCGCCGACGAGCGCCGCCGTACCGGTCCGCATCTGCGGCGGCTGGCGGATGTGGGAGCGGGCGATCGGCCGAAGCACGAGGAGCGACGCGATCGATCCGAGCCCGAACACGATCAGCGAGACGACCCAGCCGCCGCCGGCGGCAGCCACGATCGCGGCGGCCCCGGCCGCGAGCGCGACCGGGCCGAGGAAGAACAGTCCGGGCGTGAGGATCTCCCCGACGGCAAGCGCGAGCGCCAGGAGCACCCAGAGGAGCCAGCTTGGCACGCACCGATCCTAGAGGCTTGATGCGCATTAGCCGTGGCCGCGGTGCCGCCCCAAGCGCGGCGCCATGCCGTCTCGTCGCCCTTGCCCAGGCCACCCGCCTGGGCTGCGGACGTCGAGCCACCCTGGCTTGGCCTGGAACGGCCCCACGACGGACGTCCAATACGCATCAAGCCTCTAGTAGAACCGCCCGCCGGACGGCGCGCGCCCGGAACGACCGAAGGCCCCAAAACGGGGCCACCTAGCTGCTCTCAGTCCTCGGACGGATCGATCACGTCTGGTCGGCCATCGCGTCGCGAGCGGACGCAAGCGTGTGCGAGCTGCGTGGGCGACGGGCGAAGGCCGTAGGCGTTCGCAGGTGCTCGCGTCTCTTCTCAGCGTCGATCGCGTCCTCTCCGAGCGCCCGGTCTGACTACCGCGCAATCGCCGTCTCGAACACGCCGAGCGCCTCGGCGTCGAAGAGGACGAACGTGACCTGCTCGATCTCCGTGCGCCGGTCGAGCTCCTCCGCGGTCGTGGCGAGCGCGATCCGCGCCGCGCGGTCCAGCGGGAAGCCGAACGCTCCGGTGGAGATCGCCGGGAAGGCGACCGTCCGGCAGTCGAGCTCGGACGCGAGTCCGAGCGCAGCTCGGTGGCACGAGGCGAGCGCCTCGTCCTCCCCCACGCCGCCGCCGCGCCAGATCGGGCCGACGGCATGGATCACGTGGCGCGCCGCGAGCAGTCCCGCACCCGTCGCCTTCGCCTCTCCCGTCACGCAGCCGCCCAGCAGGCGGCACTCCTCCAGGATCGACGGGCCGCCCGCCTCGTGGATCGCGCCGTCGACGCCGCCGCCGCCGAGCAGCGAGCTGTTGGCCGCGTTCACGATCGCGTCGGCGGCCTGCGCCGTGATGTCGCCCCGGATGAGCCGGATGCGAGCCGTGCCCGGCACCGCGTCAGGCCGGCTCGACCGCCTCGGCGCCCTCGGGCTCGCCGCCGACGCGCTGGCGGAAGACGTGGTAGGTCCAGCCCTGGTAGACGAGCACGAGCGGGACGAAGATCAGCGCGACGACGCTCATCACCGCCAGCGTGTAGTGCGCCGACGAGGCGTTGTCCACCGTGAGGCTGTTGCCGAAGTCGGTGCTCGAGACCATCACGCGCGGATAGAGGCTCGTGAACAGCGTCGCTACGAGAAGGACGACGCCCGTCCCGGTCGCGACGAACGCCCAGCCGTTTCGCCGCAGGTGGAGGGCGACCATCGCCCCCAGGAACGCCGCGATCGCAAGCGCCGCCGGGAGCGCGGGCGGGAACACGTCCTTGTCGTTGCGGTCGACGGCGACGACGACCGTCCAGACGATGAACGCGGCGCCGACGACAACGGCCGCGATCGCGAGACGCCGAGCCGCGGCGGCTGCCCGCTCACACAGCTCGCCTGTGGTGCGAAGCGTCAAGAAGGTCGCCCCGTGGAAGACGAAGATGAGCACGACGGCGACGCCGGCTGTGACCGTGTAGGCGTTGAACAGGTCGGCAAGGTTGCCCGTGAAATCGCCGTCCGAGTTGATCGGCACGCCGTAGAGCAGGCTCGAGAGCGCGATTCCCCAGATCAGTGCGGCGCCGAAGCTGCCGACCGCGTTAGCCCACGTCCAGACCGTCCGCCAGCGCGGGCTCTCGACCTTCGAGCGCCACTCGAACGAGAGCACGCGCACGATCAGGAAGAAGAGCACGAGCAGCAGCGCGAGGTAGAAGCCGGAGAACATCGTCGCGTACCAGGCAGGGAACGCCGCGAAGGTCGCGCCGCCGGCCGTCACGAGCCACACCTCGTTGCCGTCCCAGACCGGCCCGATCGTGCGGAGCATCACGCTCCGCTGCTCCTCGTCGCGTGGCAGGAACGGCAGCAGCATCCCGACGCCGAAATCGAACCCCTCGAGCAGGAAGTAGCCGCTCCAGAGGACGGCGATCAGCACGAACCAGAGGTTGACGAGATCCATCAGTAGCTCGCCGCGGGCAGCGCGGCGCCCTCACCTTCGTCGGCGGGCACGGACGGGTCGCGGCCCGCGAAGCGCCGCATCAGGAAGATGTCGAGGACGAGCAACGCCGCGTACAGCGAGACGAAGACGACGAGGCTCGCGACGATCCAGCTCGTGCTGACGCGCGGGCGAGTTGGCGTCGGCGGTCTTCAGCAGGTCCTGCACGATCCACGGCTGGCGGCCCAGCTCGGTGAGCACCCAGCCGGCCGCAGCCGCGACGAACGGTAAGAACGTGGTGGCGACACCGAGCCAGAGGAACCACCGCCACCGCTCGAGCTGCCGCCGCCGGAGCAGGAACGCGCCCACGACCGCCACGAGCGCGACCAGCGACCCGGCGTAGGCCATCACGCGCATGCTCCAGTAGATCGTCCGCACGTGTGGCTCGTAGTTGCCGGGGCCGTGCTTCAGCTCCTCCTGCCGGTTCAGCTCGTTCAGCCCCGTGACGGCGCCGTTGAAGGAGCCGGTGGCCAGGAACGAGAGCATGCGCGGGATCTGGATCGAGAAGCTCGGCGTCTGGTCGGATTGCGTGAAGCCGCCGATCTGGAACAGCGAGAACGCGCACGGTTGGCAGTCGTCCCACTGGGCTTCGCTGGCCGAGATCTTCATCGGCTGGAGCTCGGTGACGAGGATCCCGAAGTGGCTGCCGAACCACAGGTTGAGCACCGACACGGGCACGAGCACGATCAGCGCCACCTTCGCGGCGCGCTTGAAGAGATCCGGGTTCCGGCCGCGCGCGAGGTTCCAGCAGCAGACGCCGAAGACGACCGCCGCGCCGGCGGTGAGCCCTACGAAGATCGTGTGCCCGAACGCCCAGAGCGCCCAGTCGTTGGAGAGCAGCGCCCAAACACTGGTCAGCTGCGCCTCGCCGTTCACGAGCTTGTAGCCGACTGGGTCCTGCATCCATGAGTTGGCGACAAGGATGAAGTAGGCCGAGAGCCACGTGCCCAGCACGGCCAGGTAGAGCGTCGCCAGGTGCAGGCGCGGCGGCAGCCGGTTCCAGCCGAAGATCCAGAGGCCGAGGAACGTCGACTCGAGGAAGAAGGCCGCGAGCGCTTCGATCGCCAGCGGCGCGCCGAAGACGTTCCCGACGAACTTCGAGTAGACGGACCAGTTCATCCCGAACTGGAACTCCTGGACGAGACCGGTGGCAACCCCGATGGCGAAGTTGATCAGGAAGAGCGTCCCGAAGAAGTGCGTCAGCTTCAGCCACGCCTCGTCGCGAGTCCGCAGCCAGAGCGTCTGGAAGGTCGCGACGATCGGGCCGAGCCCGAGCGTCAGCGGCACGAACAGGAAGTGGTAGATCGACGTCGTCGCAAACTGCACGCGAGCCAGGTTCACCGTCGTGTCAGCGAGGAGGCTCATGCCTCACGGGCCCGGTCAGACCGCGCGATCACGGCGCGACCCTATAGGTCCGCGGACGGTTCGCGCAGCACTGTCGTTTCTACGGATTCGAGCCGGCGGCTCTGTGACATCATCCGGCCGACGTGCCAGACGGAAGCTCAGCGGCGGGCGGACAGCGCCACCGGGTCGTGATCGTCGGCTCGGGCTTCGGCGGGCTCTTCGCCGCCAAGTTCCTCGGGCGCGACCCCGACACGATCGAGGTGACGCTGGTCGACCGGACGAACCATCACCTCTTCCAGCCGCTGCTGTACCAGCTCGCCACGGGAATCCTCTCCGAGGGCGAGGTCGCACCCGCGACCCGGAACGTGCTGAAGAAGCACCGGAACGTGTCGGTGGAGCTCGCCGAGGTGACGGGCTTCGACCTCGACGCGCGCGAGGTGCACACGGTGCAACCGGGCGGACGGGAGGTGACGCTGCCCTACGACAGCCTGATCGTCGCGGCGGGCGTCGGCCAGTCGTACTTCGGTCACGACGAGTTCGCCGAGTGGGCGCCCGGGATGAAGACGCTCGCCGACGCGCTCGAGCAGCGGGCGCGCATCTTCGGCGCGTTCGAGCTGGCCGAGCTCGAGGCCGACGACGAGGAACGTCGCGCGTGGCTCACCTTCGTGGTCGTCGGCGGCGGCCCGACCGGCGTCGAGATCGCGGGGCAGATCGCCGAGCTGTCGCAGCGTGCGCTCAAGGACGACTTCCGCCGCTTCGACCCGGCGGAGATCAAGGTGATCCTGTTCGAGGGCGGGAAGGAGATCCTCGCCACGTTCGGCGACAGGCTCTCGCACAAAGCAGCCCAGGCGCTCGAGCAGATCGGCGTCGAGGTCAACGCCGGCTCGATCGTGACCCACGTGGACGCCGGCGGCGTCGACGTCAAGGGGCCGGACGGGACGGTGCGGCGCGTCCCGGCGAAGACGAAGATCTGGGCAGCGGGCGTTTCCGCCTCCCCGCTCGCGAAGCAGCTGGCCGAGGCGACCGGCGCCGAGCTCGACCGCGCAGGCCGGATCAAGGTGCAGCCGGACTGCTCCCTCCCCGGCCGGCCGGAGGTCTTCGCGGTCGGCGACATGATGAACTTCGACGACCTTCCCGGCGTCGCCGAGGTCGCCCTCCAGTCGGGCATCCACGCCGCGCAGACGATCCGCAAGCGGGTGAAGGACGGCGCCGAGCCGAAGCCGTGGAAGTACCGCGACCTCGGCAGCATGGCCGCGATCGCCCGCCGCAGAGCCGTGATCAGCGTGCGCGGGCTGCGCCTGTCGGGCTGGATCGCGTGGCTCGGCTGGCTCGTCGTCCACATCACGTTCATGACGGGTTTCAAGAACCGCTTCTCGGCGCTCATCCACTGGTCGATGAGCTTCCTCGGCTCGGGCCGCAACGAGCGCGCGATCACCGTCGACCTCGACCGACTGCTCCGCCTGCACGAACACGCGCCGCGCGACGAGCCGGAGGCGCGGCCGGCGGCAGAGATCGCCCCGTAGCTCACCCGGCGAGTCGAGCCTCAGGCGACGTTCGCGAACCGCACGGACGCGATCGACCGCTTGAACTCCGGCCGCTTGCGTGCGAGCCACGGCCCGGTGGTCGTGTACTGGATCAGGTAGATGCGGCCGCCGTGCTGGAAGCCGTAGACGAAGACGACGAGCCTGTCGCCGGGCATCATCGACACCCCGCCGGCCCCTCGATACTTCGCGACGATCTCGACGACGCGCAGCGAGCCGACCCGCAGCGTCCTCCCCACGACCGACGCCTTCGGGTCGGCCCGGCCGAGCTCCCTGCGAATCACCGCGGCGAGGCCTGAGGCAAAGGTGGCGAACGGCAGCGGCTTCGCGCGATCGGTGCCGACATGGACGTCCGCGACGTGCCCGGGCGCCTTCGCCGCGAAGACCCAACCGCGGTCGGCGTAACTCTGGCCCCAGTCGGTCGGGAGTCCGAACGACAATCCGCCAAGTCGAGGCGGTGAGTAGAGGCGGAGCTCGGGGCTCGACGGCGCCGCCCCCGCCGGGACGATCGCCGCAAGGCCGAGGGCGACAAGCGCCGGTACTGCCCGGCGCGGGATCGTGATTCGACGGCGACCCATCGCCGGCGAAGTGTGGCACGCCGCGAGCCGCGGCAACGGCTGCTCGTTCCTCGGCCACGGGCACCTGAAACGCGCTATCTGGCTCCGGAGGGCCGGGGCCGACCGCTCGTGACAAAGAGCAGTGCCCGGAAAGGAGCGAGACGGTGTTGATGACGAGAGGCCCAGGTCTGGTTCGTGCGGCAGCAAGTCGCCGCTGCGGGCATATGCGGGACCGCCGCCCGCCGCCCCGGCCGTGCCTGACTACCGCGGAGCTGGAGCAACTCGCCAGTTGAAAGGCCAGGGAGAGTCTCACCGAGGAAGCGTTCCAGGCGAAGAAGGAGCAGATCCTCGGAATCTTGATCCCGGGTCGCACGACTTCGCCGTCGATCCTCGGCCCCTCTCGTCGGTCGGCTCGAGTGCGGATGGAGGGAGTCGAACCCCATGCGTTGCCCCGCCGGCCTCCGAGACCGTGCGGCTGCCAGGTTCCGCCACATCCGCATGCGTTCGCCAAGCGCCGCCCCGGACGGTCGGGCGGCGGCGCGGGTCCCGCCCCCGGGCCCGCCGGGCGTCGGTATCCCCCTCGCCGGCTGTCTGCGGCGAGTCGACGTGCCGACGCAGCGTGCTGCGGACCGCCGCTCATCGAACGTTGCAGAATCGGCACGCATCTGTCACGGACACGTGCGCTCTTCGTGGGTATCGTCGCCCGTGAGGGCGGCGGGACGACGCCCCACCCGGGCGGGGGAATCCTTTGGTGGCACCCGCGAGACGCGTGCCCGCAAGTGGCTTCGGGCCGCCGTGTGAGCCGGCGGCCGCACGTGTGCGACTCCGGAGCGCCGCGGCCTGGAGCAGCCGTGACGCGCCGGAATCGCACGGTCGTCACGCCGCAGCCGGGTGGTCCGGCAGCGGCGGTGGCTTGCGTGCGTCCTTCCATGCCTCGCGACGGACGCGCAGCTCGATCACCTTCGCCGAGCGCTTGTCCGGAAGCTGGGGCGCGACGGACCGCACGAGATACAGACGGTGCATGTCGTCTCCTTCGGGGTTGGCGGTTCAGAGGCCGGCACCCCTGCCCGAAGTCCCGGCGGGGGCGCGTCGTCCGCCCACCGCCCGCCCGATCAGGGCGCGCCGCGGGCGAAGTCAGAGAGGAGCTGCGGCTTCGTGGACTGAAAGCCCACGAAGCCGAGCATCCCGGGTCGTTCGGGTCGGCGATCGAGAAGCCATTCGAGACCATGCCGACCACGACCAGACGGGCGTCGATGCTGGACGCGCGCCGGTCAGCGGTGAGCGCCCGCGCCGGGTGGACGTCCCCCGCCCACGTCTACGAGTGGGTGTAGATCACGAACGCGTCGACCTCGCGCTCGCGGTCGAGCGCGTACAGCATCGGCAGCGCGCAGTCGGTGCCGCCGAACGGGAGATCGGCGACCTTCCGCACGGCATGTCGAGCCGCCGCCGCGGACTGATCGAGAGCGGTGTCAGGCCGTCAGTGAGCCCACGCCACGCCGAACGACCCTGCCTGCGGAAGCGCCGGGGCCGGCGAAGAAGCCGCCCACCTCGCGCCGCATTTCACTCGCAGCGGTCACGGGCGCAAGCGCCGCGGACGCCTCGGGCGGGATCGAGGCCGACGGAGGTGTCTTGCTCTGACGCGTGCGCTAGCTCATCGCGGCGACCTCCGTTCGAGGGTTGGTGTTGGTGAGGCGCCGCGAACCCGCGGACTTTCAGCCACTCAGAACGCTGCTGCTCCGGCTCGCAGCCGAAATGGGTGGGCCCGGCCGGACCTTCGACCACGAGCCGCGCCCGCCGCGCGGCAAGGCGGTCACCGAGCTTCGGAGGCGCCGCAAGATCGGCGAAGTGGTGGTTTTTTACGGAGTGCGGAGCGCCGATTATTTTGCAATAGTTTGCGGGTGATGTCCCGGCGCTCGAGACTCATGCTCTTCCTCGTGGCAGCTGCCGTGCTAGCACCGAGCGCGCTCGTCGCCTACGCGATGCCTAGTGGCAAGTCGACGCACGCCGCGGGCATACCGGGCCTGCCGGGCGCCGTCGGGCTGAAGCAGGAAGGGAATCTCAAGAACCTCCCGGGCGACCCCGAAGCGGGCCTCGAGGTCTTCCGCGTCTTCTGCTCCGGCTGCCACAACTCCATGGCCGCGGGCCTGCAGGGCGACAACAAGCCGGGCTCGGACCTCGACGGCCGCAAGCCGACCTACTCGAAGATCGTGACGCTGATTGCGCAGGGCGGCGGCGGCGGCCTGCCCTCGAAGCAGCTGCTCCAGCAGCTCACGTTCACGCAGATCTACGACGTCGCCAAGTTCGTTGCGATGTACGCCGGCAAGCCCGGCCCGGTCAAGGGCGCGACCGTGAAGCCGCCGATCCCGGTCGAGCTCGCCGCTCCGCTCGTGAACGCGCAGTCCAAGGTCGGGGGGCACTTTACCGCGACGCTTGCCGGGCGGGCGCTGCGCTGGCAGGTTCACGTCGGCGGCGTCACCACGCAGCCGTCGGTGAGCCGGCTCCTGCTCGTCACCCCCACGGGACGGCACCTCAAGGCGATCAAGCTCGACTGCGAGCGGTGCGTCCAGCCGGGCGCCGGCTTCACGCTGCTCACGCCGACGCAGGCCACCGCGATGGCGAAGGGACGCGCCACACTCGTCGTCGCGGCGACGGACTTCCCGGACGGACCGCTCCGCGGCGCAGTCCTCCAAGAGCACTAGCCACGCGTCTCGTCATCCGGCCGGCGCCGTGCGGACTTGAACCGCTGCGGGAGGGCTCTCCCGCGTTCCGGATAACCGAGCCGCTCCGGCCCGCAGCGCGAATCGAGCTGGGCGAATCGAGCTGGGCGAATCGAGCTGAGCAGGCCTGCCAGGGGTCGAACCCGGACCGGCGAGGTTGGAGCTCGCCATGCTGCCGTTACACCACAGGCCTTCGAAAGCGACGCCCCCTCGAACGAGCCTCCCCGGAGTGGGCCCCGGTGCTCTTCGGTCTGAGCTACGTCCACAGGGAGCACGCCCGGCTGGAGTCGAACCCGCACCTCGGCCGTACAAAGGGCGCGTGCTTGCCGTTGACACTACGGAGGCGTGATGGCGACCGGGGTCAGAAGACCTCGGGCGGGAGGTCGAGGCCATCGAGGCTGCGGAGCGACAGCGCGCCGGTGACGTCGTGGCCGCGGCTCTCGAGGAACGCGAGCAGCTGCCGGTAGTGAAAGGCCGCGTGCCAGCGTTGCGAGGCGAGGAGGTTCGCGTAGGTCACCTTGCCGCGCGGCGAGCCGACCTCGGGGTCGCGGACGAGGAGGTCGTCTTCGCGCGCAAGGAGCCAGTCCTGCCAGGCGAGCCGGCGGTCGGTCGCGTAGGCGACGACCCCGTCGGCGGTCTGGAGCGCTGCCTCGCGTTCGTCGTCGCGGTCGGGATCCCAGTCGAACCGGCCGTCATCGAAGGCAGCAGGCAGCAGCTCGATCGGGTGGAACACGTTGACGGTCAGGTTCCGAAGCGACCGACCGCGAGACGGAGTCGGCTCGATCAGCAGGTCGAAGTCGAGTGGCCGTATCACCTTCACCCAGGCGTCCAGCACCGCGATCGCGTCCCATGCGAGCCGCGACACCTCGAGCTGGGCAGGCGCATCCAGACCGAGCATCGGAGCGAGCTGCGAGACGTGGAGGATCGGCGACGCGACACCGTCGACGAGCAAGGACGGGACGATCGGCTTGCCCGCGGCGATCCAGCGCTCGTTGCCGTCCGGCTCGCGGATGTTGACCGAGTCGAACTCGACACCCCGCGCGGTGAGGAACTCCTTGGACGCCCGGCACGAAGCGCAGGCGGGCTGCCAGAAGAGTGCGGGGCGCTGCTCCACGGCAGGAACCTACCGCCTCGCGGGACGCCCCAGGTGGTGCGACAGAACAGCCTGTTGCCCTCCTCTCCGACAGCAACGGTGGAGCTGCCGGTAGTCGAACGAGCATCTCGGCCGCACAAAGGGCTCGTACTTGCCGCTGACGCGACGGAGGCATGACCTACGTCGTCCGCGGGCCGGCCCGGGCGAGTGACGGTCCGCTACTCGCCCGTGCTCAGGTCGAGAAGCCCACCCGGAGCCGCACCGGCTCGGGCAGCTCGAGGTCGCCCTCACGGGCGTACAGGGAGGCGAGCGTTCCGGCGCTCCCCGCGTCTGGCCGCCCGTTGCGATCGAGCCAGTCCCGCGCCTCGTCAGCGGTGAACGGTACGAACTCCACCTGCATCGCACACCGACCCGGACGCGAGACGGCCGGGTGAAGCCGCCGAAGCGGCTCGTTCGTGGTCACCAGCACCAGCACGCGCAGGCCCTGCCCGATCAGTCCGTCGACGACGTTCAGGAGGCGAGACAGGCCCTGCCCCGTGCGCTCCTTCGCATCGGCGGCGAGCAGCTCGCCGGTGTCCTCGAGGATGAGGAGCCGCCAGCGATCCGTGCCCTCGTCCTCGTCGCCGTCCTCTGCGAGGAGCACGTCGAGCATGTACGCCGGGCTCGACCCGAAGAACGTCTCCGGGTCGGTGATGTAGTGCAGGTCGCACCAGCTCCGCCACTCCCAGCCGAGCGCACGCAGCGCGTACGTCTTGCCGGTTCCCGGCTCGCCGTGCCAGAGGACGAGCCGCCCTCCGACGCCGGGCTCGAAGCTCGTGCCCATGAGCGCGCCGAGCCGCGGCCGCACCGCCGCCGGGTAGTTCCCGCCGATCTCCGCCCACGTCGGCACGTCGATCTGCCGGCCGGTGGAGCGGGCGCCATGCCCGCCGAGCGACCAGAACGTGATCCCGATTCGCTGTGCCTCCTCGGGACGGGCAACCGGATACCACTCGCGCAGCCGCGCCTTCGCCGTCGCGAGAGCGTCGACCCCACGTGCGGCGAGGTCGAAGTAGAGCCGGCCGAACTGGAGCACGACGAGCGCGAGGCACTCCTCGCCTACCACCTCGGTGAGATCGAGGACGGCCGCTCGCCGGAGCTCGTTCCGCTGCGTCGAGAGGGCGCGATCGAGCACCCCCTCGAGGGTCATCTTCTCCGTCGACCACGAGGACGAGCCGACGTGTTCCAGCTCCCGCTGCACGACGAGTCGCGCGAAGCGGGCGTGCGTGACGTTGCAGAGGTCGAGCTCCCAGGTCGTGGCGAGCGCCGAACCTCCCGCCTCGTCGTGAGTCGAAGTGGACATCGGACGTTCCTCTCTAGCGGCCTCTCGTGGATAGGTCTCGCCGAGGCCGAAGGCGAGAGTGGAGACGGCGGGAGTCGAACCCGCATCCTTCTCGTTGCAAGCGAGGCGCTCTGCCAGTTGAACTACATCCCCGGGCGAAGAAGGGCACGCGGACGGTTGGGTCGGATCGCCACGGCGTCGAAGCGGCGGGTTACGGCCCGCTGAGCTCGCCTTCGAGGAGGGCTGGCATGCCACTGCCCGCTGCGGTAGAAGAGAGCCGGCGAGAAGGCGGTACCTAGTGCGGTCCTCGGAAGGCGCGACGGAGTACAGGTTGCTCGGCCCGCTGGAGGTCTGGATCGGCGGCGGGGCGGCTGCCACTGGGAGGAGCTGCGCCGGTCGAGCGCGAACGACGCGTGACTGGAAGCGACCGTCGAGCGTGGCCTGTTCGCCCTCTGCGCCATGGCCGGACGGGACGAGGAGGCGCGTGAGTACGGCAGACGCAGCGCCCTCGTTCTCGACGACCTCGGCTACATCTTCCCGCCGTTCTCCCGTCTTCCGGCCGCAGAGGCGAACCTGCTGCTCGGCGACACGGCTGCGGCCGAGCGGGAGCTGCCGGCGACCTGGCGGATCGGAACCGAAGGTGGCTCCGGCCGCCAGGCAGAGGCTGCGGCTCTCGGGCTCGCTTGCGACGAGGGCCGGTGGGAGGAAGCCGCCCAGTGGAGGGCGCGAGCCGAGAACGCCGGCGCACGCAAGGGCATGACCTTGCTCTGGCCGGGAAGGCTGGCCGTCGAGGCGAGAATCGCGACGCAAGCCGGAGAAACCGCCAGCGCGCTGAGGACTGCACACGATGTGGTCACGGAGGCCGATCGCACGAGCGCGCTCAACCACCAGGCGTGGATCCGGCTGGTGCTCGCCGAAGTCCTGCGAAAGCCGGACAGGGCAACGGTAGCGGACTCCGCCGTTGCGGAAGCGATCCGTCTCTTCGAGGCGAAGGGGAACGTCGCCGCAGCGGCTCCGCTCCAAACCGCGGCGGGATCCATCGGTTAGCCTCGGCCAATGCCGTCGCGACGTCGCCCGGAGATCGAGGGACCCACGTCCTCGCGGACCGCGCAGGCCCCACGCGAGCCGGCGAGTCAGCTCGAGCATTGGTGTACAACACACCGGGGCTCTGCAAGGAAAAGGGGCACGGACATGCACCGGCAACGTCGTCGCCGCGCAAACACACGAATCAACCGGAGTGACCGCTAGCAGCGTGTCCCGGAACGGTCCACCCGGAGTCCGGGCACACGCGGCCGGACGACGTGCGGCGCCCACGGCCGTGCTGTATCGGCCATGCACCCGGGGACGGGGACGATCGCAGTGAGCGCAGAGAACGTCGACATCGTCCGCAAGCTGTTCGCGGACTTCGAGGCGGGAGACCTCGGCGCGGTGTTCTCGGCGTTCGACGAGGACATCGAGTGGGTGGAGCCGTACGGCTACTTCGCAGGCGCCGGAGGAGTGCGCGGGGTCGCCGCCGTCGAGCAGGTCCTCGCAGCGTACCCGGAGGCGTGGAGCGAGTTCGCGCTGGTGCCCGAGCGCTTCCTCGACGCGGGCGACGACGTCGTCGTCACCGGGGTGCAGCGAGGCGTCGCGCGGGCAACGGGCGCGCCGTACCGCGGCATGTTCTGCAACGTCTGGACGCTGACCGCCGGCAAGGTCGTCCGGATGGAGGCGTTCACGGACACGGCGATGATGTGGAAGGCGTTCGGCGGCCACCCGCCGGGGGCGGCGGAGTGAGCAGGATCGCCGTCGTGGGCGCCGGCCAGGCAGGTCTCCAGCTGGCGCTCGCGCTCGTGTCGTACCGCCACGAGGTGACGCTCGCGACCGACCGCCCCGGCGCCGACATCACCACCGGCCGCATCCTCTCGACACAGTGCATGTTCGACGACGCTCTCGCGACCGAGCGCGCGATCGGGATCGATCACTGGCAGGACGAGTGCCCCCAGATCGACGGCGTCCAGTACAGCCTCGGATCGCCCGAAGGCGGGCGCGCTATGTGCTTCTCCGGGAGGCTGCCGGCACCGGCGCAGTCCGTCGACCAGCGGCTGAAGATGCCGCGCTGGCTCGACGATCTCGAGGCGGCAGGCGGACGTGTCGCCCACGGCCCGCTCGACGTCGCCACCCTCGAGCAGCTCGCCGCCGAGCACGACCTGCTCGTCGTCGCTTCGACCAAGGGGCCGATCGGGCGGGAACTGCCCGCGCTCTTCCCCCGGATCGCCGAGGAGTCGCCTTTCGACACCGCCCAGCGGGAGCTCGGGGTCGCCTACGTCCGCGGCATGGAGCCACTGCCCCGTCCCGGCGAGTTCTCGATCTCGATCGTCCCCGGGGTCGGCGAGTACTTCGCAGGGCCGGCGCTCACGCTCTCGGGCCCGTGCTGGACGATGTGCCTCGAGGCGATTCCCGGCGGCCCAATGGACGCCTGGGGCCACACTGCCCCCGAGCAGCCCGAGCACTGGCTGGCCGCGCTCCTGGCGGTCCTCGACCGCCACTTCCCCTGGGAGGCCGAGCGGTGCCGCTCTGTCGAGGTCACCGACGCCAAGGCGACGCTCGGCGGATCAATCGCGCCGGTCGTGCGGTCCCGAGTTGGCCGTCTGCCGTCCGGACGGCCCGTGCTCGGGATCGGGGACGCAGTCGTGCTGAACGACCCGCTCGTCGGTCAGGGAGCGAACAACGCGGCCAAGGGCGCAACCGCGGTCGCCGCCGCGATCGACGCGAGGAGGCAGGGACCGCTCGCCGACGAGGACTGGCTGCGAGTCGTGGGCGACGAGTACTGGGGCGCGGTCGCAGCGGCCACGCACTTCACGAACACGATGCTCTCGCCACCCGCGCACGTCGGCGCGCTCTTCGAGGCCGGCGCCCGCTCGCCTGCGGTCGCGGACGGGCTCGCGAACGCGACCAACGACCCGCGCACGCTCGCCCCCTACCTGGGCTCGGAAGAGGGGATCGCCGAGTTCGTGGCGCTCCACGATCCGTCGATCGGGCGGGGCCCGGCGTCGGGATAGCCGTGGCGGGTCCCGCTCGTACCATTCGCGGTTGTGGCGGAGAGGGCGTATCTGCGGGAGATCTCGGAGGCTGCTGCGAGGGGATCGGTGGCGGCGGTGTAATCGCCACGGCTGGATCTGGATCGAACGGGGACGACCGGACTCGAACCGGCGACCTCTCGGCTGACAACCGAGCGCTCTCCCCCGGCTGAGCTACGTCCCCGAGGATTGTTCTGAAGCGGTTTGCACGCGCCACCTCGATCTCGTCGCGAGTGCCGGCTCCGCCGGCGCTCGCCCCCGACGAATTACAAAGTGTCGGAGAGAGGGACCTGGGGGAGAACCGGAGGTTCTTCCCCCAGTGATCGCGCGGGTGGGATTCGAACCCACGGTCTCGAGCTCATGAGGCTCGCGAGGACAGCCGCTCCTCTACCGCGCAGCGTCGTGCTCAGAACCGGTCTGGCCGGCAGGAGTCGAACCTGCGATCACCGGTTCCCGAAAACGGCGGCTGGCCATCCTCCCCCACAGCGAGGCGTGGGAACGCGCCGAGGCGAGTCCGCCTAGTACAGGCCTTCGCGCCGGGCGTAGCGCTCGGCGCGCTCGCGGTCGTAGGTCTCCGCATCGAACTCCGGGTCGTTCAGCGAGCGCAGGATCTCGCCCGAGCTCGGCAGCGCCGAGCGGTCGATGTGCTGCTCGGGGTTCCAGAGGTCGGAGCGAATCAGCGCCTTCGAGCACTGCGTGTAGGCCTCCTCGATCGAGACGAGAATCCCGAGCTTGGGCACGGAGCCCTCGACCTCGCTCGGCGCGAGCAGGTCGGCTTCGTCGGTGATCACGCCTCGCCCGTTCACGCGGAACGAGTCGCCGACGCCCGGGATCAGGAAGAGCAGGCCGATCGACGGGTCGGCGATCAGGTTCGTGAGCGTGTCCGCGAGGCGGTTGCCCGGACGCTCCGGAATGAGCAGCGTCCGGTCGTCGAGGATCCGCACGAACGACGCCGGGTCTCCGCGCGGCGAGACGTCGACGCCGCCGCCCGGCATCTTCGTGGCGACGCAGACAAACGGCGACCGCTCGATGAACTGCCGGGTCAGGTGATTGAGGCGGTCGGCGAGCTTCGAGACCACGACCTCGGCCGGCGAGCCGATGATCTCGCGCAGCTCGACCTCGTTCGTAATCGCCCGCGCGCCCGCCACCCGCGGAAGGCTACTCGGGAAACAGGCACCCCGGCGGGGCTCGAACCAGCAGTTTCCGGGTTGAGGGCCAAGCGTCAGCTCCCGTTCGACAACGGGGCATGCGAGGCTCCGGCGGCAGGGATCGAACCTGCGGCGCCCCGCGTTTCGGGCGAGCGCTCTACCGCTGAGCTACAGCCACGTGAGAGTACGCGGAGGCGCTTGCCGCATGAGCTATCCGCCTGCAATGAGGCGCGAGTGGGCAGAGCTGGAATCGAACCAGCAGCCTCCTGTTTGTAAGACAGGCGCTCTCCCGGTTGAGCTATCCGCCCGTGAGCGTGCGTTGGTTCCGAGACAAGCAGTCTTCGGGACAAGGATCCGAACCTCGAGCTCCCGTTCAGAGCGTGGCGTCCCGCCGGCTCGACGGTCCCGGATCGGTGTAGAAGCCGCTCTCCGTCCATCTCCTTCGGGGAGATCGACGCAAAGCGTCCTCGTCGTTCATGGCACGGCCGGCTGATTGCGACCGTTGTTTTCCATGCCACTCGCCAACCCTTCGACCCTGGATCGCCGGTTCGCAGCCACGCAGCTGCGGATCCGTCGTCC
Organism: uncultured Actinomycetota bacterium; assembly: GCA_963797465.1. Classification (GTDB taxonomy): domain Bacteria; phylum Actinomycetota; class Thermoleophilia; order Gaiellales; family Gaiellaceae; genus PALSA-600. The sequence goes on from CAWCPD010000001.1 coordinate 1,539,382, forward strand.
TACGTGGAGGAGCTTTGGAGCCCGGCGCTCGTCTGCAGCTGCCAAAACCTTCGGCGAAAGGCGCCAATTATTCGATTCGCGTCTTTTCCGGGGGTGCAGCGCTGAGGGCCTTTCTCTCTCAGGCGGGGCCTCACGTTCGATCAGAGCTTTCTCAAGCTGAGCATCACCTTTCTTGACTCGATTGCGGCTTGGTCGAAAACGACGAAGGCGACCCGCTGGGTCGCCCTCGCTCCGGCTGCTATGCGGCTAGATCGCTAGCGCAGGCGCCCTTCTGCGAGGGACTGGGCGAAGCCGTCACGGCTCCCGTTGGCGACGGCCGTGCGCGAGCACGACCCCGTCAAGGGCGCCATCAGGTCTTCGGTGGGAAGTGAATGGATGTCAGGGTGAATCGTGATCGCCTCGTTCTCGGTTGCCGGGGCAGGATAGAGCAAGCGTGCGAATCACGCAATGGTTCAGATGAATCTATTCCGGATTCCTGACGATTACGAGCGGAATAGGTCGCGGAAACTGCGCGCTTGCGTTGCAAACGGTTACTCGACCGCTCTCTTCGCGTTCCGTCCCGAGCGGCGTCTAGCATCGCCTCGATGCGCGAGTCACTCCTCGCCTGGTATGGCCGCAACGGGCGCGATCTGCCGTGGCGGCACACCCGCGACCCGTACGCGATTCTCGTCTCCGAGATGATGCTGCAGCAGACGCAGGTCGAACGTGTAGTGCCGCGCTACCTGCGCTGGCTCGGGCGCTGGCCGACCGCGTCGAGCGCTCGCCGCCGCCCCTGCGGCCGAGGTGATCGTCGAGTGGCAGGGCCTCGGCTACAACCGGCGCGCGCTCAACCTGCATCGCGCCGCGCGCGCCGTCGCCGACAGCGGTTGGCCGGACGACCTGACCGAGTTGCCCGGCGTCGGGCCGTACACCGCGGCGGCGATCGCGAACTTCGCCTTCGGACGCGGCGTGCTGCCGGTCGACACGAACGTCCGCCGGGTGCAGGAGCGCACGGGCACGGACTTCGACGGCGCCTGCGCACAGGCACTGTTCGATCTCGGAGCCACCGTGTGCCTCGCACGGATTCCCCGCTGTGACCGGTGCCCGCTCGCTGCGGCGTGCCCGTCGCGGGGTCGGCGGTTCGAGCCGGCCCGGAAGCAGTCGCCGTTCGAGGGCTCGTTCCGGCAACGACGCGCCGTCGCGCTGCGCGCGGTCGCGCAGGGCCTCGAGGCCGACGACGCCGAGGCGATCGCGTCGCTCCGGCGAGACGGGCTCGTGACGGTCCGCGCGGACGGCGCGGTCGTGCTCCCCGAGGCCGGCTAGGTCGCGCGCTCGAGCAGCGCCACAGCGTGGGCGGCGAGACCCTCGCGGCGGCCGGTGAAGCCAAGCCTGTCGGTCGTCGTCGCGCGCACGTTGACCTCGCCCTCGCCCACCGCCACCTGGAGGCGACGGCGCATCTCGTCGCGGTGAGGCGCGATGCGCGGCTCCTCCCCGACCAGAACGCAGTCGGCGTTGACGAGCCGCCAGCCGGTCGTCGCGTACCTGCGCGTAAGCCTCCGTCAGCGAGCACGAGCGACGAGACGCCGCGGAACCGCTCCTCGCCGGACGGGAACAGCGAGCCGATGTCCCCGAGCCCCGCGGCGCCGAGCAGCGCGTCGATCAGCGCGTGCGCGAGCACGTCGCCGTCCGAGTGCCCGGCGAGCCCGCGCGGATGGTCGAGCTCGACCCCGCCGAGCACGAGCGCAACGCCCTCCTCGAGCGCGTGCGCGTCCACACCGATGCCGACGCGATGATCGCCCACCGGCGCAGGCTACGCGACCGCCGCGCCGGGCAAGTGAGAACTTGTCACTTGCGGGCTTCGGCGGCCAGCAGCGTCTCGGCCCGCGCGAGATCGGCCGGGGTCGTCACCTTGAGCAGCCGCTCGTCGCCGGCGACGACCTTCACGCGTCCGCCCGCCTCCTCGACGAGCGAGGCGCAGTCGGAGCCCTCGCCGGCTGCGGCGGCGCGCAGAACGTCAGCGACGAACGCCTGCGGCGTCTGCACCGCCACGAGCCCGTCGCGGGGCGGCGTCTCCACGACCACGCCGTCGCGGACGCGCTTCACCGTGTCCGCGACCGGCAGCCCCGGGACTGCCCCGTCGAACCCCTCGCCGAGCGCGTCGAGCAGCCGCCGCACGAGCTCGGGCGGCAGGAGCGGCCGCGCGGCGTCGTGCACGAGGATCACCGCGGCCTCGTCGGGGATCTCCGCGAGCCCCGCCCGCACCGAGGCCGACCGGCTCTCGCCGCCGGGGACGCACGCGGTCACCTTCGTCGCGCCGAGCTCCTCGGCGAGCAGGATCGCCGGCTCCTCCCAGCCCTCCGGCGCGACCACGACGATCGCCTCGATCCATTCGCACTCGTCGAGACGCCGCAGCGACTCGGCGAGCAACGGGAGCTCGCCGAGACGCGCGAACGCTTTCGGGCGCTCCTCCCCGAGCCGCTCGCCGCGTCCTGCGGCGACGAGCACGGCCCAGACGCCCGTCTGCACTACTTAGGCGGCAGCTGGAGCCTTCGATGCCGACTTCGGCTGCAGGCTTCTTCACGGCAGCCGGCCGCTTGACCGCGACGGGCTTATCGTCGGGACCGGTGAGCACGTCCTCGAGCCAGAGGAACGCGTCCTCCTCGGAGAGGTTCTTCGCGTACATCAGCTCGGAGGCGAGGATCTTCTTCGCCTTGACGTACATCTGCTTCTCGCCGGTCGAGAGGCCCTTCTCTCCGTCGCGGAGCGACAGGTTCCGGACCACCTCGGCGAGCTCGTAGATGTCGCCGGTCTTCATCTTGTCGCGATTGTGCTTGAAGCGACGGTTCCAGTTCTTCGGCATCTCGGTGCCACCGCTCGTCAGGTACTTCACGACCTTCTTGACCGCTTCCTCGTCGATCACCTTGCGGAGCCCGACCCGCTCGGCGTTCTCGGCAGGCACGTTCACGGTCATGTCGTTGTGCAGGATCTTGATCGTCAGGTACTCACGCTTCTCCCCTAGGACGTCGCGCCGTTCCTTCTTCACGACCGTGCCTGCCCCGTGGTGGGGATACACCACCTTGTCGCCGACCTTGTACAAGCTGACTCCCTCTCCCGTCTGTTCACCAAAGCGCCGGGGCCTCCAGGGCCACCGGCGAAGAGAGGCCAGCTTACCAGATTTGGCTTAAAAGCGCGACTTTTGCAGGGGTTTTTGAGGGTGTTGAGGAGAAAATCCCTGCTCAGACAGGCTTCTCGCCGAGCGCGGCGAGCGCATCACGGAGCGTGCCCGCCTCGGACCGCGGCGCCTTCGGTGCCGGCAGGCGCGACGACCGAGGTCAGGCCGAGCTTCCGGCACTCCTCGACGCGCCGCGAAGCCTGGGCCGCCGGCCGCAATCGCCCGGTCAGGCCGATCTCGCCGAACGCAGCCGTCCTCTCGCGCACAGGCACGCTGCGCGCCGCCGAGGCGACGGCGAGCGCGATCCCGAGGTCGGCGCCGGGCTCGTCGATCCGGACGCCGCCGGCGACGTTCACGAAGACGTCGGCGCGAGCCGAGCGGCAGCCCGGCGTGCCGCGAGAGCACGGCGAGGATCATTGCGAGGCGCTTCGGGTCGACCCCGGTGGCGACACGGCGTGGCATCGCGAGGTCGCTCGGCGCGACGAGCGCCTGGATCTCGAGCAGCAGCGGCCGCGTGCCCTCGATCGTGCAGGTGACGGCGGCGCCTACCTCCCCCACCTCGCTGCGGCCGAAGAGCGCCGAGGCGTCGGGCACGCCGACGAGCCCCGCGCCCGTCATCTCGAAGACGCCGAGCTCGTTCGTCGAGCCGAAGCGGTTCTTGACCGCGCGCAGGATGCGGTGCGCGTGGTAGCGGTCGCCCTCGAACTGGAGCACGCAGTCGACGAGATGCTCGAGCACGCGCGGCCCGGCGACCGAGCCGTCCTTCGTGACGTGGCCGACGAGGAACGTCGCGACGCCGGCCTCCTTCGAGACGCGCAGGATCCGGCTTGCGGCCTCGCGCACCTGCGCCACCGAGCCGGGCGTGGAGCCGAGGTCGGCTGCGTACAGCGTCTGCACGGAGTCGATCACGCAGACGTCGGGCCGCTCGCGCTCGAGCGTCGCGCAGACGGCGTCGAGCTCGGTCTCGGCCAGGATCTCGACCTGCTCGCAGCCGCCGAGGCGCGCTGCGCGCAGCTTCACCTGCGCCACCGACTCCTCGCCCGTGACGAGCAGCCCGCGGCGGGACCGCGAGACGGCGCCGAGCGCGCTCAGGAGCAGCGTCGACTTGCCGACACCGGGTTCGCCGCCGACGAGCACGAGCGAGGCCGGGACGAGGCCGCCGCCGAGCACACGGTCGAGCTCGTCGATCCCGGTCGGGATCCGGGACGACTCGTCTGCGACGACGTCGACGAGGCGAAGCAGCGGCCGTGCCTGGGCAGGCTGGGCGCCGCGGGCAGGTGCGGTCTCCTCGACCATGGTCCCGAACGCCCCGCAACCAGGGCATCGTCCGAGCCATCGGCCGGAGATCGTCCCGCATTCCGTGCACGCGTGCTGAACGGCCGCCGCTTTCGCCACACCGACCACTGTACGGAGGCCTCCCGACGGCATCTGCGCCGACTTCGCAACAAATCTGCGCGCGACCGCGCCAGGGCCCCGTGAGGCGCCGGCCGAGCTTCCCCGGGGATCGCACCGGGCGCTCGGCTAGCCTCACCGCGATGGCGCGCGTCAAGCTCCGGACCCGGCGCGAGGTGGCCGATCGCGCGCAGGCGCTCTCGGAAGGGCTGCGCGTCGCGCTGGCGCGGCTTCCCGAGGGAGCGGACGATCCGGGCGTGGTCGACACGGTCTGGGCCGGTGAAGGGCTCGGGATGCTGCTCTGGGCGCTCGAGCTCGCCCAGTTGCCGCCCTACGATCGGCCGTTCGAGGCCGGAGCACTGCTCGAGACGAGCGTCGGCGACGCGGTGCTGCGGCCCGACGAGGAGATCGGACGCGCCCGCGAGACGGCGCGGCTCTGGCACTGGCGCGCCCGGACGGCAGCGCTCCAGGCGAACGGCGAGGTCGCGCTCCCGGCGCCGTGGCAGTCGTTCGACCAGCTCGTCGGCGCGACGGCGATGCGCAGCTTCGAGCAAGGGCTGCTGCCGCGACCGCTGCGGGGCGACCTGCCAGCGTTCGGCGTCGTCTACCGGGAGCTGAATGCGGAGCAGCGGGCAGAGGCGCACCAGATCGCCTGGCAGCGGCACCGCGCGCTCAACTGGCTCTGCGGCCTCGGCAGGAGCTGGGACACCGTGCCGACGGACACCTGAGCGTCGTAGTCCGCCGAAACGGGTGCGGCCGCCGGTTGCCCGGCGGCCGCGGTCCTGCGATCTCTGCTCGAGCCCTACTCGGAGGCGTCGCCCGAAGGCGTTTCGCCGTCCGACACCGCGCCCACCTTCTCGGGCTCCGGCGGGGTCGGCGGAAGGATCGTGATGTCGACCTCTTCCTCGTTCTTGCGTGCGACGACGATCGTCGAGCCCGGATCGAGGTTGCGGCCGAGCACGTAGTCGGCGAGCGGGTCCTCGATCAGGCGCTGGATCGCGCGGCGCAGCGGCCGGGCGCCCATCGCCGGGTCGTAGCCCTTGTCGACGAGCATCTCCTTCGCCTCTTCGGTCAGCTCGATCGTCACCTCGTGCTCGGCCATCTGCACGCGCAGCCGGTTGAGCATCAGGTCGACGATCTGGAGGATCTCGTCCTTCGCGAGCTTCGGGAAGACGATGATCTCGTCGATCCGGTTCAGGAGCTCGGGGCGGAAGACCTTCTTCAGGTCGCCCATCACGCGGGCCTTCATGTCGTCGTACGAGAGGCCTTCCTCGTTCGAGACCGTGAAGCCGAGCGAGACGTTCTTCGAGATCGACGCCGAGCCGATGTTCGAGGTCATGATCACGATCACGTTCCGGAAGTCGACCTTGCGGCCCTGCGAGTCGGTCAGCTTCCCGTCCTCGAGGATCTGCAGCAGGATGTTGAAGACGTCCGGGTGGGCCTTCTCGATCTCGTCGAAGAGGACGACCGAGTACGGCTTGCGACGCACGGACTCGGTGAGCTGGCCGCCCTCGTCGTAGCCGATGTAGCCGGGCGGCGAGCCGACGAGCCGCGAGACGGCGTGCTTCTCCATGTACTCGGACATGTCGATCTGGATCATGGCCTCCTCGTCGCCGAAGAGGAACTCGGCGAGCGTGCGGGCGAGCTCGGTCTTCCCGACGCCCGAGGGGCCGAGGAAGATGAACGAGCCGGTCGGCCGCTTCGGGTCCTTGATCCCGGCGCGGGCGCGGCGGATCGCCTTCGAGACGGCGATGATCGCCGCGTCCTGGCCGATCACGCGCTTGTGCAGCTCGTCCTCCATGCGGATCAGCTTCTGCGACTCGGCCTCGGTCAGCTTGAAGACCGGGATGCCCGTCCACATCGAGACGATGTCGGCGATCTCGTCCTCGCCGATCTGCGGCTGCTCGATCTGCTCCTGGCTGCGCCACTCCTCCTCGAGCTCGCGCTTCTTCTGCGTGAGCTTGCGCTCCTTGTCGCGGAGCGAGGCGGCCTTCTCGAACTCCTGGCCCTCGATCGCGTCTTCCTTGTCCTTGCGGACCTTCTCGATCTCCTCCTCGAGCTCGCGGTAGCGCGGCGGAGCGCTCATCGTCTTGATCCGCATGCGCGAAGCGGCCTCGTCGATCAGGTCGATCGCCTTGTCCGGGAGGTGCCGGTCCTGGATGTACCGGTCCGCCAGCGTCGCCGCCGCCTCGAGCGCGTCGTCGGTGATCTTGCACCGGTGATGCGCCTCGTAGCGGTCGCGCAGCCCGCGCAGGATCTGGACGGTGTCCTCGGTCGAGGGCTCCTCGACGCGGATCTGCTGGAAGCGCCGCTCGAGCGCCGCGTCGCGCTCGAGGTACTTGCGGTACTCGTCGAGCGTCGTCGCGCCGATCGTCTGCAGCTCGCCGCGCGCGAGCGCCGGCTTGAGGATCGAGGCGGCGTCGATCGCGCCCTCGGCGGCACCTGCGCCGACGAGGTTGTGGAGCTCGTCGATGAACAGGATGATGTCGCCGCGCTGGGTGATCTCCTTCATCACCTTCTTCAGGCGCTCCTCGAACTCGCCGCGGTACTTCGAGCCGGCGACCAGCGCCGCCAGGTCGAGCGTGTAGATCTGCTTGTTCTTGAGCAGGTCCGGCACCTGGTTCGAGCTGATCCGCGTCGCGAGGCCCTCGACGACGGCCGTCTTGCCGACGCCCGGCTCGCCGATCAGGACGGGGTTGTTCTTCGTGCGGCGCGAGAGGATCTGCATCACGCGCTCGATCTCGGTCTGGCGCCCGACGACGGGGTCGAGCTTGCCGTCGGCCGCGAGCTTGGTCAGGTTGCGGCCGAACTGGTCGAGAAGCTTCGAGCTCTTCGACTTCTCGCCGGTCGCGCCCGCCCTGGCCCTGCTGGCGACGGCCGGGGCCCGAGAGCATGCGGATGATCTCGTTGCGGATCTTCTCCGCGTCGGCGTCGAAGTCGAGCAGGATGCGGGCTGCGACGCCCTTCGTTCTCGCGGACGAGGCCCGAGCAGGATGTGCTCGGTGCCGATGTAGTTGTGGCCGAGCGACAGCGCCTCGCGCAGCGCCAGCTCGAGCACCTTCTTCGCGCGCGGCGTGAAGGGGATCTGACCGGTGGTGACCTCGTCGCCCTGGCCGACGATCCGCGCGACCTGCGCGCGCACCTCCTCGACCGTGATGTCGAGCGACTCGAGCACCCGCGCGGCGAGGCCTTCCTCTTCGCGCAGCAGGCCGAGCAGGATGTGCTCGGTGCCGATGTAGTTGTGCTTCAGCGCCCGCGCCTCGTCCTGCGCGAGAACCACGACCTGGCGAGCTCGCTCTGTGAATCTCTCGAACACGTGGGTGCCTTTCTTCCGCCTCGACCGGCGGAGCCACCGGGTGGAATTTCCGAGTCGCACATGGTAGCCACGTGCGCGGGGGAGGGGTCGGGTCGCTCCCGAAACGCCGGCTGCGGCGTCCCAGCGGATCGGAATCGGCCGTAACGGCGGCTACGTCGAGCTCGCGAAGCGCCGGGAACAGGATCACGTCGCGGATCGAGTCCTTTCCGCCGAGCACCATCGCGAGCCGGTCGATTCCCATCCCGAGACCGCCCGTCGGCGGCATGCCGTAGGAGAGCGCCTCGACGTAGTCGGGGTCGCCCGGCTCGGCCTCGGCGTTTCCGCCCGCGCCTTCGGCCTCCTGCAGCGAGAAGCGCTCCTCCTGCTCGCTCGGAGTCGTTGATCTCGGTGAACGCGTTGCCGAGCTCCATGCCGCCGACGAAGTACTCGAAGCGCTCGACGATCCCCTCCTCGTCGCTCATGCGCGCGAACGGCGAGAGCTCGACCGGGTAGTCGTGGAGGATCGTCGGCTGGATCAGGCGCGGCTCGACGAAGTGCGAGAGGGCGTGGTCGACCAGCTGCGCCCAGGTGCGGTCGTGCTGCGTCTCGACGTCGCGCTCCTCGAGCCGCGCACGCAGCTCGGCCGCGTCGCGCGTCCAGAGGTCGTGCTCGGCGAGCGCGTCGACGAGCTTGAGCCGGCGCCAGCTCGACGAGGTCGACCTCGTGGCCGCGGAAGGTGACGGTCGTCGTGCCGACGGTCTCCTCGGCGACCCGCGCGACGAGCCGCTCCATCCGGCCCATCGTGTCCCCGTAGTCGGCGTAGGCCTCGTACCACTCGAGCATCGTGAACTCCGGGTTGTGCTTGAAGGAGATGCCCTCGTTGCGGAAGTCCTTGCCGATCTCGTAGACGCGCTCGAGCCCGCCCACGATCAGCCGCTTGAGGTAGAGCTCGGTCGCGATCCGCAGGTAGAGGGTCTGGTCGAGCTCGTTGTGGTGGGTCGAGAACGGCCGTGCGAACGCGCCGCCGTAGCGCGGCTGCAGCACGGGCGTCTCGACCTCGACGAACCCCTCGTCGTCGAGCGCGCGCCGGATCGCGGTCACCATGCGCGCCCGGAGCATGAAGTCGGCGCGCGTCTCGTCGTTCATCAGCAGGTCGAGGTAGCGGCGCCGGTAGCGCTGCTCGACGTCGGTCAGCCCGTGGAAGGTGTCCGGCAGCGGCGCGTGGATCTTCGCGAGCGGCTCGAGGCTGTCGACGAACAGCGACGGCTCGCCGCGCCCGCGACTCGATCCGGCGAGCCGGCGGCACCGACGATGTCGCCGAGATGCAGGTCGTGCGCTTTCGCGGCCAGCGATGACGGGCACGAAGAGCTGGAGACGGCCGGAGCGATCGACGAGGTCGAGGAAGACGAGCTTGCCGAGCTCGCGCCGCGCCATGACGCGTCCGGCGACGCGAACCGCGGGGCCGGCGTCGTCGCCCGGCTGCGAGCTCCTCGGCGAGCGCCCTGGCGTGCGCGGCCGCGATCCGTCGCGGTCGGGAAAGCGCTTCGCCAGCACGTCGCGAGTCTAGAGACAGCCGCCGCGGGGCCGTGCAGCGTCTATCGGGGAGGCCGAGCCATCATCCAGGCGTGCGGGCCGCCGGCCGGCGTCGCGTCCTCGAGCACGACCTCGAAGCCGTGGGCGCGGTAGAAGGAGAGGTTCGCCTCGGAGTTCGTGAGCAGCGCGGCCGGGATGCCGGCGCGGTCGGCCGCCTCGATCCCGGGCGCCGAGGAGAGCGCTCCCGACGCCACGGCGCTGCTCGGACGGATCGACGCCGATCCCGGCGAGGTACCAGTGCGGGCCGGGAACCGCGCGCCACCGCACGGCGTCGACCGCACGGCCGTAGGCGAGGAAGCGCGAGGTCGCCTCGCGAACCTTCACCGGCGTCGCGACGATAGCCCGCAGTGCCGGGCCGACGTGCATCCGCGAGCGGCCGGGCGGCAGCCAGCGGGCGCAGCCGACGATGGGCCCAGTCGGTCGTCCAGAGATCGGCGTCGAGGAGCTCGAACCCCACCTGGAAGAGCCAGGGCAGGAGCCGTCGCACGCCGGCGCGGGTCGGGAAGCACCCAGCGCCACGCCGGGTCGTCCTGAAACGCGCGCCCGAGCACTGCGCTCGCTTCGGGCAACTGGTCGTCGCGAAGCCTGACGATCTCCACGCCGCGACCCTAGACCGCGGCGACCCGGTACGTCGGCCGGCGCCGGCACAGGCCTTTCCGGACAACGCCTCGCCGACGTTCTACGCGCGCACCCCCGCCCGGTTGGGTGGGGACCGACCCACCGCCCTCAGACATCGACGCTATCAGCGAAGTGCAACGACTTCCGCGCGAATGTGTGACGTCTCTGGAACTTTCGGTGAACGGCACGTCGAGTCCGCGGAGTGAGCCATGACCGGATCGACCAGGGGTTCATCGAGCGGCGCATCGAGCTGACCGAAACCGCCGCGGCCAATCGACTCGTGCCGTCAGGCGGCCTTGATCTCGAGGATCTTGAACTTGAGCGAGCCGCGCGGTGCGGCGACCTCGACCACCTCGCCCTTCTTGTGGCCGATGATCGCCTTGCCGACCGGCGACTCGTTCGAGAGCTTGTTCTCGGCCGGGTTCGCCTCGGCCGAGCCGACGATGTGGTACTCGACCGTCTTGTTGGCCGCCATGTCGCGCAGGCGCACCGTGGCGCCGACGGACACCGTGTCCTTCGAGATCTCCTTCTTCGTGATCACGCGCGCCGACAGCAGCCGCTCCTCGAGTTGGGCGATCCGGTGCTCGAGCATCGCCTGCTCGTTCTTCGCGTCGTCGTACTCGGCGTTCTCGGCGATGTCACCGAACTCGCGAGCGACGCGGATCCGATCGGCAACCTCGCGGCGCTTGTCGGTCTGCAGGTAGTCGATCTCCTGCTTCAGCTTCTCGTAGCCCTCGGGCGTAAGGATGACTTCCTTCAAGACACGGGCCTCCTGACCCATCGTCCGGGCCGGTTAGCGGCCCGAAGCGGGCGGGAATAGTAGCGACGCGCTCAGGGTCGCCGCAAGGCCCACCGCTACCATCAGGCGCCGTGCAGGTCGATCTTCGCGAGTCGTGGTTCATCGGGGACGTCGAGATCCCGAGCCGTCTCGTGCTCGCGCCGATGGCGGGCGTCAGCGTCCAGGCGTTTCGCCGCCAGGGACGGCGCTACGGAGCGGGGCTCGTCTGCTCCGAGATGGTGTCGGTGGCGGGCATCCAGCACGGCAACGAGCGGACACTCGGCTACCTGCGCGTCGCCTCCGACGAGCACCCGCTCGCGATACAGATCTTCGGCTCCGATCCCGGTCGCGATGGCCGAGGCCGCGCGCACGGTCGAAGCGGCCGGCGCCGACATCATCGACATCAACTTCGGCTGCCCCGTCAAGAAGGTGACGAAGACCGGCGCGGGCGCGTCGCTGCTCGACGACCCGGATCACGCGGCGCGGATCGTCGGGTGCGGTCGCGGAGGCGACGCCGCTGCCGGTCTCGGTGAAGATGCGCCGCGGCACCGCGAACGGCTCGCGCGCGTGCCTCGCCGTCGGCCCGAAGCTCGTGGACGCCGGCGCCGCGTCGCTGACGCTTCATCCGCGCTCGGCGCAGCCAGATGTACACGGGGACGGCCGACCACTCGCTGACCGCGGAGCTCGTGTCGCTCGTCGACGTGCCCGTGATCGCCTCGGGCGACATCACGTCGCACGCGCGGGCAAGGGCGGTGCTCGCGACGACCGGCGCCGCGGCGGTGATGGTCGGCCGCGCGGCGCAGGGCAACCCCTGGGCGCTCGCTGAGATCATGGGCGAGCCGGCCGAGCCGACGCGCGAGGAGGTCGTCGCGGAGCTGCTCCTCTTCATCCGCGAGACGGTGCGCGAGCTCGGCGAGCTCCGCGCCACCGGCTTCCTGAAGAAGTTCTACGGCTGGTACCTCGGCCGTGGCCGCTTCCCGCGGCCGTTCAAGCAGGAGCTCGTGATGCTGCCGACTCTCGCGGAGGTCGAGACGCGCCTGCTCGCCGCAGCGCCCGGCGCACGAGAGGCGCTGGAACGGCTCGAGCGGAGCTCGACCCGGTCGACGAGGTGCTGCTGGATTCGCTGCCGATCTCGATCTACGGCGGCGGCTAGGAGCGCGGGGTAAACCATGTTTCCCGCGAGCCCCTTCTCCTTGTGATCGATCGGCGGCCGAATCGCTGATCCGGGTCTGAGACGGTCGTGCTCGCCGAGCTGAGCCAGGATGCGCGCCTGCCGTTCACGATTTCGCTTCGTCGGCAGGACGAGCAACCGCGGCGAAAGCGTCACGACGTTGCGAGGCGTTAGCGGTTCCGCTCCCAGACCAGCCGCAGCCCCTGGAGCGTCAGCTCCGGATCGAGCTTCGTGATCGTCTCCGAATGCGGGGCGATCAGCTCGGCGAGCCCTCCCGTGGCGATCACCGGCGCCTCCGGCGCCTCGAGCTCGGCGCGAATCCGCGTCACGATAGCATCGACCTGCCCGGCGAAGCCGTAGACGAGGCCCGACTGGAGCGCCGACGTCGTCGTCTTGCCGATCACGCGCTCCGGCGCCTCGAACGGCACCTTGGTCAGCCGCGCCGCGCGGGCGAACAGCGCATCCATCGAGATCTCGATCCCGGGCGCGAGCACGCCGCCGACGTACTCGCCGGCAGCTCGACACGACGTCGAAGTTCGTCGACGTGCCGAAGTCGACGACGATCGCCGGCGCGCCGTGGCGCTCCCGCGCCGCGACCGCGTTCGCGATCCGGTCGGGGCCGACCTCGCGCGGGTCGTCGTAGCGGATCGGAACGCCCGTCTGCACGCCCGGCCCGAGCACGAGCAGATCCGCGCCCGCCCAGCGCTCGGCGAACGACTCGTACTCGCGCACGAGCGGCGGTACCGTCGTGGAGAGAACGATCCCGCGGAGCGCGTCGAGCTGGACGAATGCGCGCAGCATCACGGCGAGCTCGTCGGCCGTGTGCGACGGATCGGTGCCGACGCGGAACTGGTCGCTCAGCACTCCGCCGTCGAAGAGCCCGAAGACCGTCTGCGTATTGCCGACGTCGATCGCGAGCAGCATCGTCGTCGCGCCCGCGCGGGAGGGCTAGACGTCGTCTTCGTGGGCGAGGTCGCTCATGCGCTTTGCGAGCGCGTCGGCGGTGAGGGTCGGCTCCTCGTCGCCGTCTCCCTTGAGCTCCTCGACCGTCACGTCACCCGAGGTGTAGACCTCGACCCGCGGGATCATCCGCGTGGGACGGTTCTTGTCCCACACCCAGACGTCCTCCATCTTGACGTGGAAGAACGGGTAGGCCGGCTGGGGGATCGCCTTCAGGTCGAGCTTGTTGCAGAGGTAGGTCTCGTTCTGGGTGAGAACGCAGTAGCGGAACAGCGAGTAGACCGCGCTGTACTCCCGCTTGAGGCGGAGCTCGAGCTCGGCCTCGAAATCGTCGAGCTCGTCCAGGTGGCTCACGCCGGCGATTGTAGCTTCGCGAGGAGCACCGACACGCGGCCGCGGCCGGGAACCTCGGCGTCGGGCGCCAACTCGGCGAGCGGCTCGAGCACGAACAGCCGCTCGTGCAGCCGCTGGTGCGGCACGGTCAGGCCCGGCTCGTCGACCTTCTCCTCGCCGTGGAGCAGGAGGTCGAGGTCGATCGCCCGCGGCCCGTAGCGTGGGCCTTCCCGCGTGCGGCCGAGCGCCGTCTCGACCTCGAGCAGCCGGTCGAGCAGGGCGCGCGGCGTCAGGTCGGTGTCGAGCTCGGCGACCGCGTTCAGGAACCGCGGCTGGTCGGCATAGCCCCACGGCTCGGTCTCACGGATCGTCGAGAGCCGCGCTGTGCCGAGCAGCTCCGCGGCGCGCCTGATCGTTCCCTCGCGGTCGCCGAGGTTCGCGCCGAGCCCGACGTAGGCCCGCGTCATCGAGGTCACGGGCGCTCCGCCGTGACCGCGGCGAACTCCAGCTCGATGCCGGCCGGGCGGACTTCCGGCTTGCGCACCCGCACCGTCACGCGCTCGGCCGAAAAGCGCTCGACGAGCGCTTCGGCGATTGCGGTCGCGAGGGCCTCGAGCAGGCGGTGGCGCCGCTCGGCGACCTCTCTCACCACGGCTGCCACCTCGCGGTAGTCGACCGCCGTCCTCGATCCGGTCGTCCGCGCCGCGCTCGCCGACCTCCAGCTCGACGTCGTAGACGAACAGCTGCCCGCGCTCGCGCTCCTCCTCGGTGACGCCGTGGTGGCCGAACAGCTCGAAGACCGCGCAACTCGATCTTCACCCGCGCACCGCCTCGGCCGCGCGGAGCGCCTCGACGTGCTCGCGCACGTCGTGCGCGCGCAGGATCGTCGCGCCCCGGTCGTAGGCGGCCACCGCGGCGCCGACGGAGGCCGCAGCGGTCCCGGTGGTCGCGTCCGGATCGCCCATGATCCGCCCGAGCGAGCTCTTGCGCGAGAAGCCGACGAGCACCGGCCGCCCGAGCGCGACCAGCTCGTCGAGCCGGCGCACGAGCTCGAAGTTCTGCTCGACCGTCTTGCCGAAGCCGATCCCGGGATCGAGGCAGACGAGCTCCTCGCGCATCCCCTCCGCGACCGCGAACGCGAGTCGCTGCTCCAGAAACGCCTTCACTTCCGAGACGACGTCGTCGTAGACGGGATCGGCCTGCATCGTCCGCGGCTCGCCGCGCATGTGCATGAGGCAGAGGTACGCGCCCGCCTCCGCCACCACGCCGGCGAGCGCCGGATCGCCGCGCAACGCGGTCACGTCGTTCACGAGCTCGGCGCCCGAGCTCGAGCGCGCGCTCCGCGACCGTCGCCTTCGAGGTGTCGATCGAGACCGGCTCGCCTGCAAGCGCCTCGAGCACCGGTACGACGCGGCTGCAGCTCCTCTTCCGTCGAGACGCCGTCCGACCCCGGGCGCGTGGACTCGCCACCCACGTCGACGATCGCAGCGCCGTCATCGAGCATCCGGAACGCCGACGCCGCGGCCACCTCCGGACGCAGGTGGACGCCGCCGTCCGAGAACGAGTCGGGCGTGACGTTGATCACCCCCATCACCGACGGCCGCCGGAAGCGCACGTCGATCGCCGGCCGATGGATGCTCACATCGGGCACCCTCTCAAACCGGGCACGCCGGCATTCTCGGCGAAGGAGCTAGCCGATGCCTTCGGGCTCGGGCGGCTGCATCGTGGCGCCCGGCAGCGGGAAGGGCCGTGGCTTCGGCGCGGGACGCCGTTCCGGCTCGGCCGGCTTCTCGTCCGCTGCGGCCTTCGCATCGATCTCGGCGAACACACTGGCGTCATCCTCGCCGGCGAGCAGACGCTCGAACTGGTCCTTGTCGATCGTCTCGCGCTCGATCAGGATCTGCGAGATGCGGTGCAGCTCCTCCATATGGTCGCGGAGCACCTTCAGCGCCAGCTCATGTCCGTCCTCGATGATCCGCCGCACCTCATCGTCGATCTCGCGCGCGAGCTCGTCCGAGTAGTCGGGCTCGTGGCCCATGTCGCGGCCGAGGAAGGGCATGCCCGAATCGCGGCCGAGCACGCGGGGGCCGAGCTTCTCGCTCATCCCGTAGCGCATCACCATCTGCTTGGCCGTGTGCGTGATCCGCTCGATGTCGTTCGCAGCTCCGGTCGTGACCTCGTTGAAGACGAGCTCCTCGGCGGCGCGACCACCCAGCGTCATCGCGATCTCCTCCTGGAGCGCCTGCTTGGTCTGCATGTAGCGATCCTCGGTCGGGAGCGAGATCGTGAGCCCGAGCGCCTGGCCGCGGGAGACGATCGTGATCTTGTGGATCGGGTTCGTGTTCTCGAGGAAGTGCCCGACGAGCGCGTGCCCCATCTCGTGGTACGCGGTGATCCGCTGCTCCTTCTCCGAGAGGAGTCGCGCCTTCTTCTCGGGGCCCGCGATCACGCGCATGATCCCCTCTTCCAGGTCGTCCTGCTCGATCGTCTTCTTCCCGTGACGGGCGGCGAGCAGGGCGGCCTCGTTGACGAGGTTCGCGAGGTCGGCGCCCGTGAAGCCCGGCGTGCCGGCGGCGAGCGCGTCGAGGTCGATCGACGGCGCCAACGGCTTGCCCTTCGAGTGCACCTCGAGGATCTTCTTGCGGCCGTTGCGATCAGGCCGGTCGACCACGATCTGTCGATCGAAGCGGCCGGGGCGCAGAAGCGCCGGGTCGAGGATGTCGGGACGGTTCGTCGCCGCGATCAGGATGATGTTGTCCTTCATCTCGAAGCCGTCCATCTCGACGAGCAGCTGGTTCAGCGTCTGCTCGCGCTCGTCGTGGCCGCCGCCGAGGCCGGCTCCGCGATGGCGGCCGACCGCGTCGATCTCGTCCATGAAGATGATGCAGGGGTTCGCCTGCTTGGCCTGCTCGAACAGGTCGCGGACGCGCGAGGCGCCGACGCCGACGAACATCTCGACGAAGTCCGAGCCCGAGATCGAGAAGAACGGCACGCCCGCCTCGCCTGCGACCGCGCGTGCGAGCAGCGTCTTGCCCGTACCCGGCGGGCCGTACAGCAGTACGCCCTTCGGAATTCGAGCACCCAGCGCCTGGAACTTCTTCGGGTTCTCGAGGAACTCCTTGATCTCCTGGAGCTCCTCGACCGCCTCGTCCACGCCGGCCACGTCCTTGAAGCCGATCTTGGGCGAGTCCGGCGCCATCCGCTTCGCGCGCGACTTGCCGAAGCTCATCACCTTCGAGCCACCGCCCTGCACCTGGTTCATCAGGAAGATCCAGAACCCGATCAGCAACAGGAACGGCAGGAAGCCGATCAGCGCGGCGGCCCACGAGAACCCACCAGTGCCCTTGGAGTCGTACTTGACCTTCTGGCGGTCGAGGAGGTTCTGGAACTCGAGCTGCGACTGGTCGGACGGATAGTGCACCGTCACTTTCGTCTGCTTGCCCGACTCCGGATCGGCCTTCATCGTCGCGACGATCGAGCGCTTGTTCGGGTCGAAGAGGATCTCCTCGAACGTGCTCGGGGCGGTCTTGATCTCGCCCTGGAGCTGCGAGTAGGTGAGCTTCTCCGTCTTGGCGCTCTTCGGGAAGAGCGTCTCGCTCGCGAGCCACACGAGCCCGACGATGATGATGAGCGGGAAGAAGGCGCTGCGGAAGAAGCGATTCACGGACGCTCAGCGTACAGGAGCCCTCTTCCCTGCAGAGGGCGGTTTATCCGGTCTCAGACGCCCTCCGGCATCAGATCGTCGTGGAGAACACCGACGTAGGGCAGGTTTCGGTACCGCTCGGCGAAATCGAGGCCGTAGCCGATCACGAACCGATTCGGGATCTCGAAGCCGACGTAGCGGACGTCGACCTCGATCTCGCGCCGCGCGGGCTTCGTCATCAGGGCGCACACCGCGAGGCTCGCGGGCGCGCGCGACTCGAGGTTGCGGACGAGGTAGGACAGTGTGAGGCCCGAGTCGATGATGTCCTCGACGACGAGCACGTGCCGGCCCTCGATGTTGATGTCGAGGTCCTTGAGGATGCGCACGACGCCCGAGGAGTCGGTCGAGGCGCCGTAGCTCGAGATCGCCATGAAGTCGATCTCGCACGGGACGGTGATCGATCGCATCAGATCCGCCATGAAGAACACCGCGCCCTTGAGCACGCCCACGAGCAGCAACTCCCTGCCGGCGTAGTCGGCCGACACCTCGCCGCCGAGCTCGCGGATGCGCGCTTGCAGGCCATCCTCGTCGATCAGGACCTCCCCGACGGCACGTTCGAGCTCGGTGCCGCTCATCGCTCCCGCTCCGGTGGCACCTGCGCTCCTTGTGAGCCTCCGTCGAGCCTACGGCTCATGCCCCGCTCCGGTGTCGGCCAAGCCGGCACCTGCACTCCTTGTGAGCCTCCGTCGAGCCTACGGCTCATGCCCCGCTCCGGTGCCGGCCAAGCCGGCACCTGCGCTCCTTGTGAGCCTCCGTCGAGCCTACGGCTCATGCCCCGCTCCGGTGTCGGCCAAGCCGGCACCTGCACTCCTTGTGAGCCTCCGTCGAGCCTACGGCTCATGCCCGCTCCCGTACCGCGTCGATGCCCTTGGCTTCCACGATCCCGGGGACGGCGACGACCTCGTCGCCGCGTACGACGAGCGGCCATCCCTCGCGGTCCGAGCGCGGCACCTTCGCGTCCACGAACACGTCCTGCACCTTCTTCGACCGACCGGCGAGCCGGTCGCCCGGGCGCCAGCCGCGCACGCGCAGGCCCGGCAGCTCGGAGCGGATCCGCCAGCTGCCCCAGCGCACCTCGCCGGCGAGCTCGACCGGGCTCCGCTCGAGCCACAGGCGATCGTGCTCGCGTACCGCCTGCACGCCGCCGCCGAGGTCGACGCGGCGGGAGCCGACGGGCGAGTCGACCAGCTCGGCGAGCGCCGGCGGCATCGTCCGCCGCTCCTCGAGCGCGCGCAGCACGTTCTCGCGCGCGGCCGGATGGATCTCCTCGAGCAGGGGCAGGATCTGCCCGCGGATCAGGCCCCGTACCGTCCCGGGATTCGACGAGTCGACCCGGAACCGCAGCTCTCGCTCGTGGCAGAACGCCTCGGTCTCCTCGCGCCACAGGGGCAGCAGCGGACGGACGACACCGTCCTCTCGGTGCGCCTTGATCCCCTTGCGGCTCCCGCCCGTGACGAGCCGGTAGAGGATCGTCTCGACCTGGTCCGATGCTGTGTGCCCGGTCGCTCGCAGCGCGCCTGACGCCTGGCCGTAGCGGATCGCCCGCAGCTCCGCTTCGCTCGCGCCGCGCGCGTCGACCCGCACGACGGTCGCGCCGAGCTCGTCCACGCAGAGGCGCGCGTCAGCCTCGGACTCCTCGCCGCGCAGGCAGTAGTTCACGTGCAGCGCCGAGACCCGGAAGCCGAGCTCGCGAAGTGCGTGGAAGAGGCACGTCGAGTCGGCGCCGCCCGAGACCAGGCAGAGCACCTCGCCGCCCGGCTCGATCAGCTCGTGGCGGCGGATGTGATCGTCGATCCGTTCGAGGACGTTCACCCGCGCACAGTGTTCCAGCCGACGGCGCCCGCTGCACCATTCACCAAGTCGGCGCCGCGACCCACTGCTCGAGGACCTCGATCGCGGGCTCGAGCTCCTCGGAGGTGAGCCCGTAGGGGATCGCGTAGGGAACCAGTGGAGCGCGCGCGCCCGGCTCGAGCCCTTCGAGCGCGCCGAGCGAGATACGAGATCGGAAGCGAGTGCGCAACTACCAGGATCGTCTCCTCCTCCCGATCGAGCACGATCCGCAGCCCGCGCGCGTAGCGCTCGACGATCGCGTGGCGGCTCTCGCCGCCGTCGCCCGGCGTCTCCGACGACGGCGCGCCGGCGGCCCACGCCCGGTACTCGTCGATCGCGGAGCCCTCGAACGGGCCGTACAGCGGATCGTTCAGCTCGGGTACGACGAGCCGGGGCACGTCTCGTCCCGCGAGAGCCACGTCCGCGGTCGCGCGGACGCGCTCGAGCTCGGTCGTCACGCAGAGGTCGAACGGCTCCGCACGCAGCACCTCGCCGAGCTGTCGCGCCTGCTCGAGCCCCACCTCGGTGAGGCCGACCGGGACCTGCGTGTCTCCGTTCAGCAACCCGATGGCGCTGTACTCGCTCTCGCCGTGGCGGGCGAAGAAGGCGCGCCTCACGGGAAGAGGATGCTGCGATAGGAGAGCACACGCCGCATCCCGATCGACTCGTAGAGCCGGATCGCCGGCACGTTGTCGGTGCGCACGAACAGCGTCACGATCGGCGTCGACTCGAGCAGCAGCCGGCAGAGGTCGCGCAGGCCACGCGTTCGCGTTGCCCCGCCCGCGCGCCTCTGGGTCGACCCACACCTGCTGCATCTGCACGGCGGCGGGCGTCCAGGCCGAGGCCTCGGCCTTGAACAGGATCACGCCGTCCTCGAGCCAGAGCCACGAGCGGCCCTCCTCGATCTGGTTGCGGACACGCCAGCGGAAGCCGTCCTCGTCGCGGCGGCGCGGGTCGATCGCCGAGCTCCAGCTCGTGTGCGGCGGCGCAGGCCGGCAGCAGCCGCTCGAGGTCGGCCACCGTCGCACGGCGCAGTCCGGTGTCGCCGGAGGGCGGCGGCGCGGAGATCTCGTACACCGGCTGCCCGGGCCGGTCCTCGCGCGGCAGCGGCAGCAGCCCGCCGGCCGCCGCCCAGAGGTCGTCGACGGCGCGCTCCTCGCCGATGATCATCCGCGAGCTGCTGCGCACTGCAGTCTCGGCGAACGCCTCGCAGCCGTGGCCGGAGGGAACGAGGTTCGCGCCCGCGTGGCACAGCGCCTGCGAGCGCCCCGTCCTCGCCCGTGAGCCCGACGAAGCGGCCGATCGCCCGCAGCGCCATCTCCTCCAGGAACACGCGCTCGACCGGCGATCGTGCAGCAGAACTCGAGCACCTGCTCGAAGGGAGGGTCGACCAGAGCAGCCACGGGTGAATCCTCGCGCATCACGGCGGGCACCGCGCATCGCGTCGGCGCGGCGAAGCCGGCACCTCCGCTCCGGCGGCTCCGTCGACTACGCCGCTGGTTCCCGCTCCGGCACCGGCAAAGCCGGCACCTCCGCTCCTGGCGGCTCCGTCGAGCCTACGCCGCTGTAGAGTCTCGCGCCATGCCGATCCACGTCCGCGCCGAACCGGGCGAGTACGCAGAGGCGGTGCTCCTTCCCGGCGACCCGCTCCGGGCGAAGTACATCGCCGAGACCTACCTCGACGACGTCGTGCAGCGGAACGCCGAGCGCGGCCTGCTCGGCTACACCGGCACCTACAACGGCAAGCCGGTCTCGGTGCAGGGCACGGGCATGGGCTGCCCCGGCGCGACGATCGTCTTCGAGGAGCTGATCCAGCTCGGCTGCAAGAAGCTGATCCGCGTCGGCACCTGCGGCGGGCCTCCAGCCCAGCCACGCGCTCGGCGAGCTGATCGTCGCGCTCAGCGCGGTGCCGGCCGACTCGACCGCGATGCACCTGGTGAACAACGAGCCGCACTGCCCAACGGCCTCCTGGCGTCTCGTGCACGAGGCGGTGCACATCGCGAAGCACAGCGACACGCAACTCCACGTCGGGCCGATCGTCTCGAGCGACCTCTTCTACAACCCGGACGAGGGCCAGGTACGAGCGCTGGTCGAAGCGGGGCGTGCTCGCAGTCGAGATGGAGGCAGCGGCGCTCTTCACCGTGGCGGCGCTGCGCGGCGTGGAGTCGGCATGTCTGCTGACGGTGAGCGACATCGTGGTCGAGGGCACGTTCACGCGGATCTCCGACGAGGAGCTCCGGGCGGCGGTCGACCGGATGACGAGGCTCGCACTGGACGTCGCCGTCTCGGAGAAGGGGTAGTTGCCCCCGTTCGCCGCCCGCGCCTGGTGCTGCGAACGCGAGGTCCCGCGTCATGCCGTCCGACGAGCTCTCCGCCGAGCATGAGCCCGGCGCCGGACCGGCGCCGGGAGCTCGCACGCGTGCGCCTCGGGCGAGACTGAGCGAGCTTGCCGAACGATTCGTCTAGCCTGCGCGCGTGGCCGCGGCGGTCGTCTTCCTGGTCAACCCGGCGAGCGCGAACGGCTCGACGGGCAAGCGCTGGCCCGAGCTCCGGCGGCGTGCGGCCGAGCTGGGGCTGAGCGGAGAGGCGCTCCTCTCGGAGCGGCCGGGGCACCTCGCCGAGCTCGCGCGCGAGGCGGCGAAGACGGGCGATCTGCTGGTCGTGGTCGGCGGCGACGGCACGCTGAACGAGGTCGTGAACGGGATCGCAGGCACGACCGCGGAGATCGCGGTGCTGCCCGCCGGTACGGGGCAGGACTTCGGTCGGACGCACGCGATCCCGAACGGCTTCGACGAGGCCGTGCGCGTGGCGCTCGAGGGCACGGCGAAGCCGGTCGACCTCGGACGCGCCGAGTTCCGCGACACCGCCGGCAACGAGGCCTCGCGGCTGTTCGCGAACGTCGCCTCGGCCGGGATGAGCGGCGCCGTCGCCGGGCGCGCGAACGGGATGTCGAAGCGGTTCGGCGGCAAGGCGACCTTCTTCTACGCCCTCGCTCGCGAGTTCATTGCATGGAAGAACACCGAGGTCAGGGTCACCCTCGACGGGGCCGAGCGGAGCGGCCCGATGCACGACGTGATCGTCGCGAACGGCCGCTGGCACGGCGGAGGGATGAAGCTCGCGCCGGGCGCCGAGCCCGACGACGGCCTCTTCGACGTGGTGCTGATCGGGGACGTGACGAAGCTCGACTTCGCGACGACCGCCCCGAAGCTGTACTCCGGCCGCCACGTGACGCACCCGCGGGTCGAGGTGCTGCGAAGCGCGACCGTTACGGTCGACGCCGCAGCGCCGCTGCCGATCGAGCTCGAAGGCGAGCCGGTGGGCACCACCCCGGCCCGCTTCACCATCGTCCCGCACGCGCTGTGGGTTCGCGTCCCGGCCGGCGAGGGGAACGTCTCTCCCCTCGCCGGGGGGCTCTGACTCGTTCCTACCGGATCTTGCGCGGGCCGTTGCCCGTCGTCTCGGACAGGTGCGCCAGGCCGGTGTCCGGCGGCGGCCGGAAGGGCCGCTCAGCGGGCGGTCGTGCGCTTGCTCGGGGAGGCGCTCGGCTTGGCCTTCGTGGCCTTCTTCGCCGCGGGCGCGGGCGTCGGAGTCTTGGTCGCCGCGGGCTTCGTAGCTGCCGTCTTCGCGGCTGCCGTCTTCGCGGCGGCGGGCTTCTTCGCGGCCGGCTTCCGGGCGGTGGTGGTGGTGCGGGCGGGCGGCTTGCGGGCCGGCTTCTCGAGCGCGGCGACGCGGGTCTCGAGCGCGTCCACGCGGTCGTCCAGCTCGGCCATTCCCTTCATCAGCCGCTCGACGCGCTCCTTGAGGACGAGCGCGCCCTGCAAGGCCGACTTCGTCATGTCGCTGGAGGCGAGGCGCCCGAGCGCGCCCTCGCTCACCGAGGCGAGCTGGGAGATCATCGTGCGTTTCACCATCACAACGCTCCTTGGCCGCCGACCGGCCGAACGATACGCGGACCCACGCCACCCGGCAGCGCGTCTACGCTCGGGGCATGATCGTCGCGCACCTCGACCTCGATGCGTTCTTCGCCGCCGTGGAGGAGCTGGAGAGCCCGGAGCTGCGCGGCCGGCCGCTCGTCGTCGGCGGCGACCCGCACGGCCGCGGCGTCGTCGCGACCGCGAACTACGCGGCCCGGCGCTACGGGATCTTCTCGGCGATGTCGTGCGCCGAAGCGCTGCGGCGCTGCCCGGCCGTCACGTTCGTGCGGCCGCGTATGGGCGTCTACCGCCAGTACTCGCAGGAGGTGTGGTCGCTCGTGCGCGAGGTCGTGCCGACCGTCGAGCAGGCCGGGATCGACGAGGGCTACCTCGACCTCGGCGAGCTCGCGCCCGCCTTCGACGACGCGCGCGCCGCTCGCCGAGGCCGTTCAGGCGGCGATCCGCGTCCGTACGCGCCTCTCGTGCTCGCTCGGCCTCGCGAGCTCGAAGGTGGTCGCGAAGATCGCCTCCGACCGCCGCAAGCCCGGCGGGCTGACGATCGTCCGGCCCGGGCAAGAGGCGGCGTTCCTGGCGCCGCTCGCGATCCGACTGCTGCCGGGTGTCGGCCCGCGCGCCGAGGCACGGCTCGCGGCGGGCGGCGTCGAGACGATCGGCGGCCTGGCCGCGCTCGTCGGACGAGCAGCTTGGCGCGCTCCTGCCGGGGAAGGTCGGCCGGCTCGTGCGCGACCGCGCCCGCGGCATCGACCCGCGGCGGCTCGAGGTCTCGACCGAGCGCATCTCGATCTCGCACGAGGAGACGTTCCCGCGGGACGTCGGCGACCCCGAGCGGCTGCACGACGAGCTCGGCCGGATGGCCGATCGCCTCGCGGAGCACCTGCGCGCCCGCGCTCAGGTCGCGCGCACGGTGACGACGAAGCTCCGCTATCCCGACTTCGCGATCCGCACCCGCTCGACCTCGCTCCCGGTCGGCACCGACGACCCGGAGCGCATCGGCGAGCTCGCGTGCGGTCTCCTCGACCGCGCACTCCGCGACCGGCCGGGCCCGCTGCGGCTCGTCGGTGTCGGTGTCTCGGGCATCAGCCGAGCACGCGCAGCTGGAGCTTGCGCTGGCGGGAGAGCGCGTAATGGAACGCGCGGACTGGTCGCGGATCGCCCACACCGGCATCGACCTGATGAACCCGCTGCCGGTCGCGAAGCTCGACGAGGTGCTCGAGCTTCTAGCGCTCGAGCCGGGCGCGCGGGTGATCGACCTCGGCTGCGGCAAAGGCGAGCTCCTGCGCCGGCTCGCAGCGCGATACGAGATCCGGGGCATGGGGGTCGACCACTCGGCGGCACTGCTCGACGAGGCGCGCCGTCGTGCGCCGGCGGGCGTCACGTTCGTCGTCGCCGACCTGACCGCGTTCTCGACCGGCGCGCGCTTCGACCTCGCCGCCGCGCTCGGGGCCAGCGTCGGCGGCTACCGCGCGACGCTCGCCCGCCTCGCCGGGCACGTCGATCCCGGCGGGCTCGTCCTGCTCGGAGAGGGCTACTGGCGCCGCGAGCCGAGCGACGACTACCTCGCCGCCCTCGAGGCGTCGCGCGACGAGCTGCCGGACTACCCCGGCCTGTTCGCCGCTGCCGCGGAGCACGGCCTCGAGCCGCGCTACGCCGTCACGGCGAACACGGACGACTTCGACCGCTACGAGTGGCGCTGGAGCATGAACGGCGAGCGCTACGCCGCCGCAAACCCGAACGAGCCCGGCGTCGACGAGTTCCTCGCGTGGATCCGCAACGGCCGGCGGCGCTACATCGAGCTCGGTGGCCGCGAGGCGCTCGGCTTCGGCCTCTTCCTCTTCGCCCGCCTTTAGAGTCCTCCGTCGTGGACGGCTTCAGCTTCGAGACCGAGATCCGCGTGCGCTTCGCCGAGACCGACGCGCAGGGCGTGGCGCACAACTCGAACTACTTCGTCTGGTTCGAGGTCGCGCGCATCGACTACCTCGAGCGTTACGCAGGCGGCTACCAGCGGCTGCGCGACGAGGGGATCGAGTCGCTCGTGCTCGAATCGCACGCGCGGTTCCTCGTGCCGGCGGTCTTCGACGACCGGCTGCTCGTGCACGCCCGCTGCGTGAACGTGCGGGGCGCGCGCTTCGGCTTCGAGTACGCGGTCGAGCGCGACGGGACGGCGATCGCGGACGGCTGGACGAGGCATGGGACGGTCGACGCGACGACGCTCCGGCCGACCCGGATCCCGGCCTGGCTCCTGGACGCGATTGCTACTGCGGAGGAGCCGGTGCCGTCGCCGTGACGACCGGCTCGCCTGCGTCGGCCGGCGTGGCCTCGGCGGGCTTCGGCTTCTTCTTCTTCTCCTTCACCTTCTTCGGCCCGATCAGGACGATCCTCGGCTCGGAGCGGTAGCTCGAGTACCACGTCGCGTCGGACAGCAGCTCGCCGCTCGGCGAGTAGACGAGGCGGTGCACCGACGTCGCCTGCGCGGGCACACCGTAGGACTCGATCACGGTCTCCCCCGCCGGCACAGAGTCGTCGTCGATCTTCTCGATCGGGGCGGGCGACACGACTCGCAGCGGCGCAGTCTCCGTCTCGACGCGGCGATTCTGCGGCGTGCCATAGAGGTTCACGACCAGCGACGATGAGCCGACGAACGTCCGCAGCAGCAGCCACTTGTCGGTGTCGTTGACGAACTTGAGGTCGACGTTCGGGTAGTCCACCGTCGCGTCGCGGCCGAGCGGGTAGTGGGAGATGTAGAGCGCGTGGTTCGTGCGCGAGGTGATCGGCAGGCCCGCCTCGTAGGCGGCGTTGAAGACCGTCGTCGAGACTTGGCAGACGCCGCCGCCGAGCCCGTTCTCGAGCTCGCCGTTGATGATCACCGGCGCCTCGAGGAACCCCTTGTCGGCCGTGCGCTCGCCCGTCGCGTTGTTGAACGAGAAGGTCGCGCCGGGTGCGATCAGCTTGCCGTCGATCAGTCGGGCGACGAGCTGCACGTTGTGGATGCGGTTCGCGATCCCGCCGTAGATCGTCTCGTACGAGCCCACGACGCTGGTGATCCCCATCGCCCGAGCCTCGGCCGTCGTGCGCTCGGGCTGTGCCGTGCCGACGACGATGGGCGCGGCGCGCGCGTTCGTGCGCTGCGCCGCGGCCAGGAGCCCCGCAGCGGTCTTGAGCACGTTCAGCGCAACGCCTTGCTGCGCCGGGGAGACCGAGATCGAGCCGTCGCTGCCCACGACGAAGTCGGCGTTCTTCGCCGGAGAGCTGACCTGCCGATCGAGCCGCTTGAAGTAGGCGTTCGCGGCCGGCCCGCCGAACGACAGCTTCGTCGCCCCACCCTCCGGCAACCGGAGCATCGCGGCGAGCTGCCGTCCGCTCGACGACGAAGTTCGCGATGCCGATCTTCAACGTGACCGGCGCCGAGACGACGTGCTCGGCGCGGCGCTTCACGCTCGCGAGCTGCGCGGCGGTGACACGCGGCTCGTCGACCGTCACGGGCAGCTCGACCCGGTGGCGCGACGAAGTCGGCGAGCGCCGCGACGACGGTCGCGGCTGCCGCCTTGCGATCGAGCAGTTGACCGGTCTGACCCCGGACGACGTCGAAGCTGAGACCGTGGCGGACGAGTCGCGCATCCCGGTGGGGCCGGTCGATCTCCTTCGCGAGCAGGCTGACCTTGTACTCGACGGCGGCGTTGTAGGAGCGCACGTAGGGCTCGACGTCCTTCGGGAAGAGGCGGAGACCGAGCCGCCGGTAGCCGCGGACGAGACTGGATCCCTCTCCCTTTTGCACGGCGGCGTCGACCGCACGCGACCAGTCCTCGGCGACGCCCAGGTCGCTCGGGGCGATCTGCCACGTCTTCGAGCCCGCGACGAAGGTGACCGGAGTGTCGGCGCCCGTTCTCGCACGGTGGAGCAGAGCCGCCTTCGCGGCCTTCGGGGTCATGCCGCCGACGTCGACGCCGGCGATGGTGATGCCGTCGGCGATCCGCCCGGACGAGCCCGCGAACGCCAGCCCGATCGCGAGCGCCACGACGACGAGACCGATGACTGCCGCAAGCGTGAGCAGGCGGACCCGGCCTCGGCGCACGGTCGCCTGTCTGCGGCGGACACGTCCCACCGTAGTCGACTCTTGCACGCTCAAGATCTCGGCACTCTAGCGATGACTGCACCGGCCGAAGGTGAAGATTTGGAGACCACCGCGGCTCGGGCCGTCGCTCGGCGCCCGTTACCGGCGCTACAGCGTCTAGGCTCGCACTTGTGGGCAAGCACTTTGCGGAGATCGACGAGAAGCTCGCCGCCTGGATCCGCGACCAGGCGCTGTTCTTCGTTGCGACGGCACCCGGCAGCGGAGGGCACGTGAACCTCTCGCCGAAGGGGCCGATCGACTCGCTTCGCATCGTCGACGGGCTGACGGTGGAGTACGACGACCACGTTGGCAGCGGTGCCGAGACGGCCGCGCACCTCCGCCAGAACGGCCGCGTCTGCATCATGCTCTGCGCCTTCTCCGGCCCGCCGCGGATCGTCCGCCTGCACGGCACGGGCGAGGTCATGCCGGCCGCGGATCCCGGGGAGAACGGCGTCCGTGCGGTGGTCCGCGTCGCGCTCGAGCGGATCACGGACTCGTGCGGCTTCGGCGTCCCGCTGATGGAGCTCACCGGCCAACGCCCGCAGCGGGACCGGTGGCTCGCGCAGAAGGGCCCGGACGGCCTGCGCGAGTACGTGGTCGAGCGCAACAGCGAGTCGATCGACGGCCTGCCTGCCTTCACATCCGGCGCCGGCGGCTGAGCGGCGTGGACTTCGAGTTGACGCAGGAGCAGCGCCTGATCCAGGAGACCGTGCGGGCGTTCGTCGACGAGCGGGTCCTGCCGGTCGCGGTCCAGAACGACATCGACCACAAGCTCGACCTCGAGCTGATCGAGGGCATGGCCGAGCTCGGGATCCTCGGCGTCGTGATCCCGGAGGCCTACGGCGGCGCCGGGCTCGACTTCGTCTCCGAGGCGCTGGCCTGCGAGGAGATCGAGCGCGGCGAGGCGGCGTTCCGGACGCTGATCTCCGTCCACGTCGGGCTGAACTCGCTCTCGCTCCTGCGGTACGCGACCGAGGAGCAGAAGCTGCGCTGGCTCGTGCCGCAGGCGAAGGGCGAGAAGCTCGCGTGCTTCGGGCTGACGGAGCCGGGAGCCGGCTCGGACGTGGCAGCGATGCGCGCCACCGCGCGGCGCGAGGGCGACACGTACGTCCTGAACGGACAGAAGAACTGGATCTCGTACGCGTCGGTTGCCGACCACGCGCTCGTGTTCGCCAAGACCGACCCGGATGCGGCGCACAAGGGGATCAGCGCGTTCGTCCTCGAGCGCGGCATGCCGGGCTTCACGACGCGCGACCAGGAGCACAAGCTCGGCATCTGGGCCGGCTCGACGGGCGAGCTCTTCTTCGACAACGTCGAGGTGCCGGCCGCGAACCTGATCGGCGACGAGGGCCAGGGCTTCCAGATCGCGATGCACTCCCTCGACCACGGCCGCTTCACGGTCGCGGCGGGGGCGTGCGGCGTCGTGCGCGCGTGCCTCGAGCGCTCGGTCGAGTACGCGCGGGAGCGGAAGACCTTCGGCGAGGAGATCGGCCGCTACCAGTTCGTCCAGGACATGATCGCGACGATGGTGCTCGGGTACGAGACGTCCAAGCTGCTCGTGATGCAGGCCGCCTGGATGAAGGATCAGGGCAGGCGCTCGACCCGCGAGACGTCGCTCGCGAAGTGGCATGCCACCGAGTCGGCGTTCGAGGCCGCGCATCTCGCGGTGCAGGTGTTCGGGTCGTACGGCTACAGCGCGGAGGTCGGAATCGAGCGGTACTTCCGAAACGCGCGCGCACCGATCATCTACGAGGGCACGACCCAGATCCACAAGCTGATGCAGGCCGAGCACGCACTCGGCTACCGCAAGCTGAACGGCGCAGGCGGCGAGGTGTCGCCGTTGTGCTCGTGGGCGCCGGCGCTGTCGCCGGTGCACGCGCAGGCGTAAGCGCCGCGGTCAGAGGCGCCCGGCCCAGGGCCACTGCGCGGCGGCGTCGCAGAGCCCGGCGCGGACCGGGTTCGCCCGGGTGTAGGCGACGGCGGCGGCGAGGTGCTCGTCGTCGCGAAGGACTCGTGCGTCGAAACGGCCCTGGAAGAGATGACCGGCGCGACCGTGGCGCTCGTTGAAGCGCTGCGCGTGCGTCCCGTTGAGCCGGTGGAACCCGGCTGAGAGGCGGTCGAGCGAGGTCTCGACGACGAGGTGATAGTGGTTATCCATCAGGCAGTAGGCATGGCCGACCCACTGCCAGCGGCGGGCGACAAGCCGGAGGCGGCGAACGAACGCCGCGCGGTCGTCGTCGTCGCGGAAGATCGCGCAGCGATCGACCCCGCGCGAAGTGACGTGGTAGATGCCGTGCGGCGGAAGCGCCGAGCGAGGCAAGCGGGCCACTCCCGCGAACCTACCTGGCGAAGGGGCTGCGCGCATCGGCTCCTTTGGCCGTGTCCGGGGACAGGCCCCAGACGTGGCCCTCGGCCGCGACACCGACCTGCCGGAAGCGAGAATCGGTGCAGGGTGGCGCCTCGAGCGCGACGCTGGGACGCGTCCCGGCTGGCCATGGCCGGGGCCTGTCCCCGGACACGGCGCTTTGGGACAGGTGCGGGGTCGGCCTGCGCGCGCCCGACCACGGTTGCCCTCAGACTTCGCCGTCCCAGTAGTCGACCGCGTCCTCGAGCCGGAAGATCTTGCCGAGCGGCCACACGCCCACTTTGCCGCTGTCGGGATAGACCGCCACCGCCGTCTTCGCCTTCGTCGAGAGCATCAGGACCCGCACCGGCTCGCCCGAGCGGTTCGTCACCTTGTGCGCGCCGTCAGGCCCCTCCGGGAAGCAGACGACGTCGCCCTCCTCGAGCTCGTGCTCGCCGTCCGGGTTGCGCAGGGTCGGCCGCCCCGTCAGCACGAGCAGCCATTCCTCCTCGGGATGCTCGTAGTGATACGGGCACACGCTCTGGCCCGGGTCGAGCTCGTAGACGGAGCCGCCGAGCTGATGGGCGCCGATCGCCGGGCCGAAGCGCCCCATACGCGCGCGGTAGCCCTCCGGATCGCCCTCGTCGCCGGCGACGGCGACCTCGTAGAGGTTCACGGGCTCGCTCACTCGCCCTCCCAGTAGTCGACGGCGTCGCCGACGCGAAACATCTTCCCCGGCGGTCGCGCACCGACCTTGCCGCTGTCGAGGTACTCGACCGTCTCCGGCGCAGTGTTGGCCGAGAGCAGAAGCACGACGCCCGGTCCGCGAACCTGATGAGCGCCCGCCGGCCCCGGCGGGAAACAGAGCACGTCTCCGCGTCGCAGCACACGCTCGCCGTCGGGCGTGCGCACGGTCGGCGACCCGTCTACCACGACCAGCCACTCCTCCATGCCGTGGTGGAGGTGGTACGGGAACGTCCGCTCGCCGTCGCCGAGCTCATACAGCGAGCCGCCGATCCGCTCGGCGCCGATCCTCGCCCCGATCCGTGCCGTGCGCCAGCGGTAGCCCTTCCGCTCCGAGGAGTGCTCGTACTCGGGTCGGTGGAGGTTCACCCTGCACACGAGCGCATCCTCGCACCTCGGCTTCAGGAGCGGAGGCGCCGCCGAAGCTCGCGCTCCCAGGCGCGCGGCGGGAGCAGCCGATGCCGGTTGCGGATCGTCACCACCATCAGCGCGACGACGAGCAGAAAGTTCCCGGAGAGCACGAACACGTCCGCGAGGTTGAACGCGATCCCGTTGACCTGGTCGCCGAGCAGGAGCGGGTTCGGGACGCGGTTGCCGTCCAGGCGCGCCGAGGTCAGGTTCCCGAGCACGCCGCCCATCATCACGCCGGCCGCGATCGCGACTCCGCGCGAGTGGACGTACGAGAGCACGAGCAGCGCGACGACCACCACGAGCGACAGTGCGACCCACGCGGTCGAGCGCTGATGGACGTCCCAGGGCGGGGTGGGCACCGACGCCTTCACAGCCAGGTCGAGGGCGGCCAGCACGGCGGCGGTGCCGACGACGAACAGGAGCCGCTCCGAGCGCTGTTTCCTCAACGGCGAGATGCCGGCTGCAGATTCCACACGCCCATCGTGCCAGCCGCGACAGGCGCCGGGAGGAGCTACCGGACGAGCATGGGCCGGAAGCGGCCGTGCGCGTGCCAGGCAGCCATCACCATCACGCAGACGGCGCCGGCGGCGATCACGAGGCCCTGGGCGGCGACACCGAACGCGAGCGCCTCGTCGGGATGCATTCCGGCGGCAACGAGGATCGCAGCGCCCGCGCCAGCCTGCGTGACGGCGCCGGCCGGAGCGATCGGGAGCACGGCAGACGCCGACGACGCGCAGAGGAACGCGAGCGCGAGCACGAAGCTCGTCCGCAGGCCGAGCGCGCCCAGCAGGACGAACAGCGCGAGCCCGCGCAGCGTCCACGAGACCGCGACCGCCGCCCAGGCGGTCAGCGCGTCGCGCGGCGGCGTCGCGTGCTCCAACACCCAGCCGCAGACACGGAAGCGCTGCAACCGGCGGATCCGCACGAGCCGCGGCAGCGCGACCACGAGCCCGGCGGCCGCGACGCCCGCGACGGCGACGACGATCAGGGCCGCACGCCCGACGCCGGAGACGTCCGTGACTCCCGCAGCGACCGACGCGAGCGGCACGAGCGCCGCGCTGTCGATCAGCCCAAGCAGAAAGAGCGAGAAGGCGACCGCGCCGAGACTGGCGCGCGGACGTCGGCAGCGCCGCACCACGGCGATCCGGAGCAGCTCGTCGAACCGGCCGGGAAGCGCGATCCCGCCGACCGACGCGGCACCGCCCGCGGCGGCGAGTGTCACCATCGCCGGACGCCCGTCGCGGCGGAAGAGCCGCTGCCAGCCCCACGCCTTGAACGCGTACGCAGCGAGGAAGATGAGCGCCGCGAGCACGACGAGCCAGACGTTCGCGTGGTGGATCGGCCAGCCGTTGACGACAAAGTGGCGAACGGCCAGTCCGCCGACCGCAAGGGCAAAGGCGACGGCGAGAGTGTTGAGGAGACGCTTCAGCCGCACAAAGGGATCTATCGGCAGCCACCGTGGGCGCCTGTAGCCCTCGGTTGTATCACCCTTTCCTAAGAGAACCTGAGGTTTCTCAGAAGAGCCCGAGCGCGGCCAGCAACTCGCGGAGGTCGTCGAGACGACCCGCCCGCTCCGGATAGCGCCCCTCGCGGTCGAGCAGAACCGCCCCCATACCGGCCGCGATCGCGCCTTCGACGTCGTCCTCGATCGTGTCGCCGACCATCACGGCTTCGCCGGGCAAGACCGCGAGCCGCTCGAGCATCGCCCGGAAAATCGTCCCGTGCGGCTTCGTCTTGCCGTGGACGTGCGAGGTGAGCACGGCGTCGGCGGCGAGCCCGTGGTGCGAGACGAACTCGTCCAGATCGCGCGAGGAGTTCGAGAGCAGACCGATCTTGAGCCCGCGGTCGCGCAAAGCGTCGAGCACCGGCAGCGCGTCGTCGTACAGCTCGAAGTGCACCGACTGCGACCAGCGCCGCTCCATCTCGACTGCCGCCTGGTACGTGTTCCCGGTGCCACCCATCCCCTGGATGATGCGCTCGGTGAAGAGCACCCAGATCTCCTCGTCGTGGTCGAGCTCGGGATGCCGCTTCACCTCGGTGAACGCCGCGGCGCGTGCCGCCTCGTAGCGCGCCGGATCGAGGTCGAGGCCGTAACGGAGCCCGAGCCGCCGGTAGCCCTGCGGACCGAGATCCGGGCCCGGCCGCGCAAGCGTGAAGTCGACGTCGAAGACGACCGCTCGCAACACGCCAGCGAGGATAGGGCAGGTGCGTCGCCCGCCGCCGGCCCGACGATCCGTGAGAGGCGGGGAAGCGGCTGCAGTCGACACGCGACCGGCGAGTCCGGCGATCGCTCCTTCGAACGGCCCGTACGACGGTCGTGCGAGGCCCGCGGTCCGACGCAGAACGCGAGCGAAAGCGCCGTCGGAGAGGCACGGGAACACTCCGGGGGAGCGTCGTCCCCCTCGAGTGCTGCCGTGCTCGACCTTCCATCGGGGTGCCCAGATTCGAACTGGGGACCTCTCCGACCCGAACGGAGCGCGCTACCAGGCTGCGCCACACCCCGAGCCGGCGAATCCTAGCCATTCGCCGCCGGCCCGTTCGAGCGGCACCTCGATTTTGCGCGCGTCCGTCCCGTCGATTATCTTGTGTTCAGGATGAGCACTTTGCGGAAAGGTCGGGGCCAGTGAGGTCCCACCTCGACACCCGATGGGAGCTAGACCACTAGCCCGCGGCGCTTCGAGCGCGGCGGGCTTTTTCGTACAGCGACGGAACGTGACGCGAGAGAGGAGAGCGACGTGGCAAATCATCTGACGCCGGAAGAGCTTTCGAAGGAGATCGGGATCGACCGTGAAGAGGTGATCCGGATCTGCCTCGAGGAGCACGTGCCGATCTACCACGGAAAGATCGACAAGACGCTGTTCCAGGCGCAGCTCGAGGCGAACAAGGCACTCCAGCACCACTAGCGCTCCAACCACGTACGCCGCCGCCGACGGACCGCGGGCGCACGCAGGCGCCCCGGTCGGCCCGCCGGGTGGTTACCCGGCCGCTGCGCGCTTGCGCGGCGCCGCCGGCTTCTTCGCCGTCGTCTTCGAATCGCCCGTCTTCGAATCGCCCGTCTTCGAGGCGGCGACCGAGGCGCGCAACGCATCCATGAGGTCGATCACCGGCGTCTCGGGCTCCGTCTCCTCCGGCGGCGGCAGCTCGCGGCCCTGGGCCTTCGCCTCGAGCAGCTCGCGGAGCTGAGCCCGGTACTCGCTCCTCAGCTCGGCGGGCTCGAACGTGCCGCGGAGGCCGCCGATCAGCTGCTCGGCGAGCGCGAGCTCCTCCGTACGCACCTGGGTCGCCTCGACCACCTCGTCGATCTCGGCCTGGCTCTTCACATCGTCGGCGACGTAGAGCGTCTCGAGCGCGAGCGCGTCGCCCTTCGGCCGGATCAGGGCGAGCTTCTCCTTACCCGCGAGCACGAACGACCCGATGCCGACGACGCCGGCGTCGCGCATCGCGGAGAGCAGGAGCGCGTACGGGCGGCGCTGCGCCTCGGCGCCCGCCGGGACGAGGTAGTAGGTGCGGTCGAAGTAGACGGGGTCGACCTCTTCTGCGCCGACGAAGCGCCTGATCTCGATCGCACGCGAGGTGTCGTGCCGCTCGAGCGCTTCGAGCTCCTCGTCCTCGATCGGGACGAACTGGCCCTTCACGACCTCCCAGCCGCGGACGAGCTCGTCCGGCCCCACCTCGACGTCGTGGACTGGGCACCACCGCTTCTGCTTGATCGGCGTCAGGCACTCGCGGTGCAGCATCCGGAACTGCACGTCGGACTGCCGGGCCGTCGACGCTGTCGCCGGCGAGAGGCCGACGGGGATGCTGACGAGGCCGAAGCTGATCGATCCGTTCCAGGTGGTCCGCATTGGAGTGAAGAAGTGTAGGCGGGACGTCCTGGATTCGCCTCCGCGAACCCCTCTCCTGCGCCCGGACGCTAGATCACGCGGCGCGCGCCGACGTACGAGTACGCGTACGAGCCGGAATCGAGGCTCGACACCTTCACGACGTCGCCGGTGTGCGGGGAATGCACGAACTGCCCGCCGCCGATGTAGATCCCGACGTGGCCGAGCCCGTCGAAGAAGACGAGGTCGCCCGACTGGAGCTGGCTCTTCGGCACCGACACCCCCACGCCCCACAGCGCGTAGGAGGAGTGCGGCAGCGAGACGCCGATCCGCCCGATAGGCGTACATGACGAGACCGGAGCAGTCGAAGCCTCCCGGCGAGGCGCCGGCCCAGACGTACGGCGTCCCGATGTAGGAGAGCGCGACGCCGGCTGCTCCCGAGTAGCCGGACGGGGGAACGACGGTCGCACCCTCGGGCGTGGCGGCCGTGGCGCCGAAGGCGCTGATCGCGGCGGACTGCGACTGCCGCGACCGTGACTCGAGGTACGCGGTGCGGGCCGCGCGCGCCTGCTGGAGCTCGCGTGCCTGCTGGGCCGCCAGAAGGCGCTCGATCTCGCCGTTCAGCGAGGACAGAAGCTGCTGCCGCTCGGCGAGCTGCCCCTCGACGGAGCGCTGCTCGGCCGCACGCTGGGCGACGAGCTGCCGCATCTGGATGCGCTGGTGCTTGAGCTGGCGCGCGTGCCGCTTGACAGCGGTCTTGTAGATCCTCACCTCGCTGATCACCTGTGCGTCGAGCGAGGAGACGCGGTCCTCGGTGTCGATCCGGTTCAGCACCTCGACGAGGCTCCGCGCACCCAGGATCACCTCGAGCGGCGAGACCTGGCCCTTCGTGTAGAGCGTGACGAGCCGCTTCGCGATCGCCTGCTGGCCGCGTTGCAAGTTGTGCTGCGCGACGTGGAGCTCGTGCCTGTTCTCCTTGATCTTGCTCTGAACGTGATCGAGTTGCAGGTTCGCCAGGTTGAGTCGCTCGTTCGCCCGTCCGAGGCTTTCGTCGAGCTGGCTGATCTCACCGAGCACCCGCTGAGCCTCGGCACGCTTGGCCGAGACCGACGGTGAAGGAGTCGCGAACGCCGGCACTGCGACCAGGAGGGCCGCGAGCGAGACTAGGAGCAGGTACGGCGCTTGTCCTCGTCTTAGGCTGATGACAGTCCTCGCGTAGCTGACAGGGCAAGCGCGCCGGGGGGAGCCGGGGCGTCACGAGCCCGGGACGTTAGCAAGGTGTTCGGACGAGAGCAACCGACCTCGAACATCCGGCTCACGAAACGTGAACATTCGCAGCCAGGGCGATTGCGGCCGGTTCGGCACCCGAAAGGGGCGCTTCCAGCAGCTTTTCGGGCGCAAGGCTGGTAGGGTGGCGCGGTGCTTGGGCAGGCACATGCGCCGTGGCGGCGGCTCCTTGGCATTGCCGTCGCCGCCTCGTTCGTCCTCGCGCTCCCCTCGGTGAGCGGAGCCGACCCGTCTCGGTCGAGCGCGAGCCTGGCGGCCGAGAACGCGGCGCTCCAGTCCCGCTCGCGGTCGGCCGTGCTCAGCCTGTACGCGCTCGAATCGCGGCTCGCGGCCGCCCGGGCGCGGCTCGAGGTGCTCGAGGCGCGGGCGGCCCGGCTGCGGCGCGAGCGGATCGCCCTCGCAACCGAGCTGAAGGTGGCGCGCGTCGGTGCCCGGCAGTCGCAGGAGCGGCTCGCCTCGCGGATCCGGTTGCTCTTCGACCACGGTGACACGAGCCCGCTCGAGGTCATCTTCGGCGCACGCTCGCTCGACGAGGCGCTGGTCGGGCTCGACAACCTGCGGCGCGTGACCTCCATCAACCAGGACGTGCTCTCGGAGCT
This sequence comes from uncultured Actinomycetota bacterium, assembly GCA_963797465.1. Classification (GTDB taxonomy): domain Bacteria; phylum Actinomycetota; class Thermoleophilia; order Gaiellales; family Gaiellaceae; genus PALSA-600. The sequence continues at coordinate 1,575,455 of CAWCPD010000001.1, forward strand.
GCGATCGGCGAGGACACGCATCAGCCGTGCCTCGCGTGCGCTCGCGGCGCGGGCTTCGCAACTCGCAGCAGCGACGCGCGCCCAGGCCGCGACGACCCGCGCCCTCGCGGCGGCGCGCGCCGAGCGGGTCGCGTACATCGCAGCGCTCCGGCAGCGGCTCGAGCTGAACTCCGCGCAAATTGCGGGTATCGAAGCTCGCGTGCGCACCGCCGGGGTGCGCACAGAGCAGCTCTCGGCCGCGCGCCCGGCAACGAGCACCGTCCTCACGGCTGCGGCCGGGGGACACGGCGGGACGATGGCCGTCGATGCGGTTGCCTACTCCCTCCCCGGCCACACGGCGACCGGGCTCCCGGTCGGCTGGGGCGTCGTTGCCGTGGACCCGAGCGTGATCCCGCTCGGAACGCACATGACGGTTCCGGGGTACGGCGAAGCCATCGCTGCCGACACGGGCACGGCCGTGGTGGGCCCGATCATCGACCTCTGGTTCCCGACGCTGGCTCAGGCGAGGGCGTGGGGCCGGCGGTCGGTCACGATCACGTTCGACTGACTAGACTTCCCCGCTCGCCGCTCTCGCACAGTCTCCGAACCCCGGTGGGCCGAAACCCAGGTAGGAACGAGCTGAGCCAGGCACCCGACCCGACACCGTCGCAGCTCTCGCCGAGGGTCCTCCTCGTCGACGATCACGACCTGTTCCGCACCGGGCTGCGAACGCTGCTCGAGGGGCAGGGGGTCGACGTCGTGGGCGAGGCGGAGACCGGGAACGGAGCGCTCTCCCAGATTCGGGAGGTCGCGCCCGAGGTCGTGGTGATGGACCTGAACATGCCCGGGATCGGTGGCGTCGAGGCGACGCGCCAGATCGCGATGATCGCGCCGCTCACGCGGGTGCTCGTGCTCACCATCTCGGACCAGGACGACGACGTGATGGACGCGATCCTGGCCGGTGCCTGCGGCTACCTGCTCAAGGATGCGGCGATCCACGAGCTGATGGCCGGCATCCGCGCCGCGGCGGCCGGGGAGTCGCTCGTCTCGCCCGCGATCGCAGCGAAGCTGCTGCAGCGCCTGCGGGCGACGAACTCGTCGCCGCGCGACCTGGAGTCGATCCGCTCGGAGCTCTCCGACCGCGAGATCCAGGTGCTGAAGCTGATCGCGAACGGCAAGGACAACGGTCAGATCGCGGCCGACCTGCACATCAGCCCGAAGACCGTCAAGAACCACATCTCGAACATCCTGATGAAGCTGCAGATCGAGAACCGGATCCAGGCTGCGGTCTACGCGGTCCGTTCCGGGCTCGTCTGACACGACCAGCTCTTCGCCGCTCGGACCGCCCGCGAGTGGCGACGCCGCAGGAGGACGAGCCCGTCTCGAAGCAGCTCGAACGAGACGTCGCAGGCCTCCAGCCGCCGCGCCAGAGCGGACACCTCGCGGGGACTCGAGCCACCATGCTCGCCGAGCGTCGCGGTCAGGGCCCGGACGCGACGCTGGAGGCTCGATCGCTCGGCCTCCAGGCTGAGCGCGCAGGCGTAGCCGTCGGTCAGCGTCCGCTCGAGCCGGACGGGATCGTCGTCCCGCTCGGCCCGGTCGAGCAGCTCCGCGATCTCGACCAGGAGGGGCTCCACCTCGCTCATGGAGAGCGAGTATTCGCCCGCGTGCACACTCTCGTCATGGGCCGAGCGGCCCATTCGCGACCCCTGGCAGACCCACGTTTCCAATGAGCCGCCGACGGCTCGGGCACAATCGGGAGGTGCGTTCGAGGCGCCACCGCGCGGTCGGGTTCGTGCTCGCCTGCGCTCTCTGCCTGCCGCTTGCGGCCGGCGCGATCGCTCCCAGCCTGACGGGGAGCCTGCGCCAGGCGCTCGTGGCGCCCGGCGTCGCTCCGGCGTCGTCGGCCGCCGTCGCCGTCGATCTGAGCACGGGCGCAACCTTGTTCGCGCAGAACCCGGACACGCCGCTGCAGCCGGCGTCCAACGAGAAGCTCTCGGTCGCCTACACGGCGCTGCTCGAGCTCGGCCCGGACTACCGCTTCCGCACCGAGGTGCTCGGCGAGGGGCGGCAGGTCGGCTCCGTCTGGCATGGCCGCCTGGTGCTCACTGGCCACGGCGACCCGACGCTCGACTCCGGTGACCTCCGACGCCTCGCCGGCCGGATCGCGGCGCCGCGGCATCCGCCGGGTGACCGGTCACGTCGTCGGCGACGCCTCCTGGTTCGACCGGCGTTGGACCGTGGCCGGGTGGCTCCCGTCCTTCTTCATCGCGGAGTCGCCACCACTCTCGGCGCTCGTCGTCGACCGTGGCTGGCGGAACGGCCGCCCCGTGGCCGACCCCGCGCTCGCCGCGGCCGCGCAGCTCTTCCGGCAGCTCCGGGCCCGCGGGATCGAGGTACGCGACGCGCAGACCGGCCGCGCCGCACCCGGCGCCGTCCGGCTTGCGAAGACCGAGTCAGCACCGCTCTCCCGGCTGCTGACCTCGATCGACGCCGACAGCGACAACTTCGCCGCCGAGCTCGTGCTGAAGGCAATCGGTCGCGAGGTGCTCGGCAAGGGCACCTCGGCCGCCGGCGCGACGATCGTGAGACGCGACCTCGCGGCCGCCGGCATCCCTCTTGCCGGTGTGCGCGTCGTCGACGGCTCGGGCCTCTCGCGCGACAACCGCGTCACAGCCCGGGAGCTCGCGGCGCTGCTCGTCGCGATCTGGCGGGACCCGAAGCTGCGGCCGCTCGTGCGCGACTCGCTCGCCGTCGCCGGCGTCAGCGGCACGCTGAAGCACCGGCTCGGCCAGCGGCCCACGCTCGGGCGGATCCGCGCGAAGACGGGCACGACCGCGATCGCCTCGGCGCTCTCGGGGTACGTGGGCAGCCGCTACGCCTTCGTCGTCGTACAGAACGGCTCGCCGGTCGACTACTGGGCAGCTCGCGCGGCGCAGGACCGCTTCGTGACGAAGCTCGCCGCCCTGACTGCGCAGGGCTGAGCGTCCGCGCGGCCCGGGTCGCCCGCGGCTGCACCGCAGCGCATCGTCGGCAAACCGAAGCCACGACGATCGCCGCGCGGCTCAGCTGTAGAGCCGGCGCTCGTGCCCGCGAAGCGCGCGGCATGGGCGGCTATGCTGAGGGAGACCGGGGAGTCCCTGTGTGAGGGGCTGAGAGAGCGCTTCCTAGCGCGTACCCGCCGAACCTGATCCGGGTCATGCCGGCGAAGGGAGCGCGCCATGGGATCAACAACCGAACCGAGATCCGTCACTCCGGTCGCGTTGGCGACCGGAGTCACGCTGACCGGCGTCGGGCGCGTGCTCGGCGGCACGCGGGTGCTCGACGGGCTCGAGCTCCACGTTCCTCCGCACGGACGGCTGGGCGTCGTCGGGCGCAGCGGCGCCGGCAAGTCGACGCTGCTCTCGCTCGTCGCCGGTCTCGACGACCCCGACCGCGGGCTCGTCGTCGGTCGGCGGGGAGACCTCGGCGGCGGGCCGGCTCGCCCGCTGCGCGCTGATGCCGCAGCACGACTGCCTACTGCCGTGGCGAACAGCGCTCGACAACGCCGTCCTGGCGCTCGAGAACCGGGGCGCGTCGCGCGCGGAGGCACGTCGCCGGGCGGCACCGCTGTTCGACCGGTTCGGCCTCGGCGGCTCGGAGGGTCTGCGCCCCGCGCGGCTCTCGGGCGGCATGCGCCAGCGCGTCGCGTTCCTGCGCACGCTGCTCGCGGGCAAGGACGTGCTCCTCCTGGACGAGCCGTTCGGCGCGCTCGACGCGATCACACGGGCGGAGCTCCAGGGCTGGCTCGCTACCGCGCTCGGCGACGAGCCGCGGACGGTGCTGCTCGTCACCCATGACGTCGAGGAGGCGCTCCTGCTCTGCGACCGGGTCGCGGTGCTCGCCGGCGGGCGCGTCTCGGCCGACCTCGAGGTCGACGTTCCGCGCGACGGGCCGAGGCGCGAGATCGTCACGAACCGGGCGTTCGTGGAGCTGCGTGAGCGGGCACTGGAGGCGATCGAATGAGCCGAGCCGCGTCTGGCCCCCGCTCCTGCTGCTGGCGGCAGCGGTCGGCGTGTGGGAGCTTGTCGTGTGGGCTGCGGACGTTCCTGACTACCTCTTCCCCGCCCCATCCGCGGTCGCCTCGTCGCTGCACGACGACGCCGGGCTGCTCGCCCGGGCGGCCGCCGTGACGGCGCGCGAGGTGTTGCTCGGCTACCTGCTCGCGGTTGCGCTCGGCCTCGGGCTCGCCGTGCTCCTGCACTTCTCGGCCGCCCTCCGGCGGGCGCTGCTGCCGATCCTCGTGCTCTCGCAGACCGTCCCGACCGTCGTGATCGCGCCGATCCTCGCGATCGTGCTCGGGTACGGGATCGGGCCGAAGCTGGTCGTCATCGCGATCGTCTGCTTCTTCCCGATCGTGGTCAACGCCGTCGACGGCCTGCGCTCGTCCGATCCCGAGCTGGTGCGGATGATGCGTACGCTCGACGGCGAGCCGGATCGCGATCTTCCGCCGGGTCGAGTTGCCGGGAGCGCTACCCGCGATCTTCTCCGGCGCCCGGATCGCGGCCACCTACGCCGCGGTCGGGGCGGTCTTCGGCGAGTGGGCCGGGTCATCCTCCGGGCTCGGCTTCGTCATGCTCCAAGCGCAGCCGTCGCTCGAGACCGCGCGGATCTTCGCCGCCGTCTTGATCCTCTCGGCGATCGCGCTCGGCCTGTACGGACTCGTCTCGCTCGCCGAGCGGCTCATCGCCCCCTGGCACAAGGAAGTCGGCCATGCCTAGACGGATCCGCTTCGCCCTCGCCGCGCTCGCCGTCGCGCTCGTTCCCGCGGCGTCCGGCGGCGGCTCGAAGGTGACGCTCACGCTCGACTGGACGCCGAACCCGGACCACGTCGGCTTCTACTACTCGCGCGAGCACGGGCTCTTCGCGAAGGCGGGCCTCGACGTCGACATCCGGGCGCCGTCCGACCCCACCGCGGCCCTGAAGCTCGTCGCGGTCGGCAGCAGCGACCTCGCCGTCTCCTACGAGCAGGAGCTCTTCCTCGCCGGGGCGCGCGGGCTTCCCGTCACGGCGGTGGCGGCTGTCGTCCCCAGGCCGCTGAACTCGATCATGGCGATCGACGCCGAAGATCCGCCGGGTCGCCGATCTGCGCGGCAAGACGATCGGCATCACCGGCGCTCCGTCCGACTACGCCGCGCTCGACACCGCACTCGCCGGCGCGCGGCTCGATCGCGAGGACGTGAAGGTGGTCACCATCGGCTACAACCTGCTTCCTGCCCTGCTCGCCCACCGCGTCGACGCGGTGCTCGGCGTGTACCGCAACGTCGAGGGCATCGAGCTCGAGCGCCGCGGCCTGAAGCCGACCGTGATCCCGCTCGACCGGGCCGGCGTTCCCACCTACGACGAGCTGGTGCTGGTCGCGAGTGCGAAGCGACTCCGCTCCGACCCGACCTACGTGAGCACGGTCGGGCGCTTCGTGCGCGCCTTCCTGCGCGGCACGGCGGCGGCTCGCGGGAACCCGGCCGGGTCGCTCGCGGTCCTGCGTAAGGCGACCGAGGGTGACGCGGACTTCCTCGCCCGCGCGACGCCCGCCACCCTCGCGCTCCTCGCAGGCCCGCAAGGCGTCGGTTGCCTGAGCGCCACGCAGTGGCAGCGCTTCGGTGGCTGGATGCACGCGCGGAAGCTGCTGGCGAAACGGATCCCCGCCGCCACCGTCATGACGACGCGCTTCCTGCCCGCGCGCTGCAAGCGGTGAGCGGCCGTCAGCCCGGCGGCTCGCCCGGGCAGACGGCGAGGACGACGCCGCTCGCGAGCGCCACGCGCGCCTCCGGCGCGGCGAACCGGTTCGAGACGCCCCGGCTGGATCCGGGAGCGAGCGTCTCGCCGCCGAGCGGATAGGCGAGGCCCTCGGTCACGACCCCGACCGCCGGGCCGTGGAGCGCGACCAGCGAGATCAGCTCTCCGATGCGCCCGGTCAGCGAGCGTTCCCCGCGCACGACGTGGATCCTCGACGGCCCGAGCAGCGCGTCCAGCTCGATCCCGGCGTAAGCCTCGGCCCCCAGCAGGAGCAACTCGCCGAGTAGGTGGTCGAGCCGACCGCCGTCGCCGCCCACGACGAGGATCCGCCGCGGCCGCAGCGCCGCCGCGGTGTCGAGCGCAAGCGCGAGATCGGTGGCGTCCTTGCCGGGGGGATGGCGCTCCAGCCGGCCGCCGGCCCGCTCGACCGCCTCGAGCGCCGCGGGCGCGATCGAGTCGAAGTCGCCGACCGCGACGTCGACGCGCAGCCCGAGCGCGAGCGCGTGCTCGGCGCCGCTGTCCGCCGCGACGATCGGCGCCCCGACCGGGACCGACCCGGCGCTCCTAGGGTGTGGCGCCGCACCGCCTGCGAAGACGACCACCGTGTCGGGGCCGGCGTCGTGGCTCGACCCGGTCACGGCAACTCGCCGCTGAGGAGCGCCTTGAGGTCGTCCTCGGTCAGGAGCGGCACACCCGCCTTCTCGGCCTTGGCGACCTTCGAGCCGGGGCTCTCGCCGACGATCACGCCCGCCGTCTTCTTCGAGACGTTGTCGGAGACCTTCGCGCCGAGCTGCTCGAGGGCGGCCCTGGCCTCCTCGCGCGTCATCGACTCGAGCGTGCCGGTGACGACGTACTGCCTGCCGGTGAGCGGGCCGTCCGCCGCCGGCTCCTCGTCCTGCACATCGAGGAGCGGCCAGAGCTCCGCCACGAGCGCCGCGTTTTCCTCGTCGCTGAACCACTCTGCGATCGCCTCGGCGCGCTCGGGGCCGATCCCCTCGCAGGCCATGATCTCCTCCTGCGTCGCTGCCGCAAGCCGCTCGACAGTGCCGAAGTGCCGCGCGAGCGATTGCGCGGTGACCCAGCCGACGTCGGGGATGTTGAGGCCGAATAGCACGCGCCCGAGCGGCAGCGACCGCGCCGCGGCGATAGCGTCGATCACGTTCGACGCGCTCGTCTCCTGGAAGCCGTCCAGCTCGAGCAGCTGCTCCCTCGTCAGCCGGTAGAGGTCGGGCAGCGACCGCACGAGCTCGAGCTGCCACAGCCGCCAGACGAGCTTCTCGCCCACACCATCGATGTCAGCAGCTGCCATCACCCAGTTGTTGAGCGTCTCGAGCCCGCGCGAGGGGCAGGCGCGGTTCGGGCAGCGATGCATCGCCTCACCCTCGGGCTTGACGACGGGCGTATCGCAGAGCGGGCAGCGCGCCGGCATCCGGAACGGCTCCGTCCCCTTCGCGTGCGGCAGCACCGGGCCGACCACCTGCGGGATCACGTCGCCCGCACGCTGCACGACCACCCTGTCGCCTTCGCGGATGTCCTTGCGATTGATGTCCTCCTCGTTGTGCAGCGTCGCCCGGGAGACCGTGACGCCGCCGACGGCGACCGGCTCGAGCATCGCCCACGGGTTGAGCGCGCCGGTGCGCCCGACCCGGACGGCGATCTTCAGTAGCTTCGTCTCGGCAGTCAGCGGAGCCCACTTGAACGCGCGGGCCCAGCGCGGGCGGTCGTGGAGGGCGCCGAGCCGGCGCTGCTGGTCGAGCGAGTCGAGCTTGATCACGATCCCATCGATCTCGTAGTCGAGCGTCGCCCTGCGGCGCTCCCACTCCTCGCAGCGCTTCGCGACCTCCTCGATCGAGTCGAGCCGCTCGACGTGCGGGTTCGTGCGGAAACCGTGCTCGCGCAGCCACTCGAGCGACGCGGTGTGCGTCTCGAAGTCGACGCCCTCTCGCGCGCCGACGCCGTAGACCCACACCGCGAGCGGGCGGTCGGCCGTGATCGCCGAGTTCTTCTGCCGGAGCGAGCCGGCGGCGGCGTTGCGCGGATTCGGAGCGAGCTTCTGGCCCGTCCCGGCCAGGCGCTCGTTGAGGGCACGGAAGCCGGAGATCGGCAGGTACACCTCTGCGCGCACCTCGATCAGCGCGGGCGGATCGTCGCCGAGCATCCGTAGCGGGATCGTCGCGATCGTGCGGAGGTTCACCGTCACGTCCTCGCCCTGGACGCCGTCGCCGCGGGTCGCGCCGCGCTTCAGCACGCCTTCCTCGTAGGTGAGGCTGATCGCGAGCCCGTCGATCTTCGGCTCGAGCACGTAGGCGACCGGCTCGTCGGAGTCAAGGCGCTTGCGCACGTCGTCGGCCCACTTCGCGAGCGCCTCGGCCGTCGTCACCTTCTCCAGCGAGCCCATCGGCGTGAGGTGCCGCACCTTCGCAAACTTCGCGGAGACGGGCGCGCCGACGCGCTGGGTCGGCGAGTCGGCCACCACGAGCTCCGGGTGTACGCGCTCCAGCTCGACCAGCTCGTCGTAGTGGCGGTCGTAGGTGGCGTCGTCGACCGCCGGGGCGTCGAGCACGTGGTAGGCGTTGCCCCACCGCGTGAGCAGGTCGCGTAGCTCGGCCGCGCGGGCTGCGGGCGCAGCGGTCGCCCTAGAGGACATCCAGCAGCTCCTCCGTCGTATCGACGACCACGTCGGCCTCGACAAGAGCGCCGCCGTCGTGGATCCCGCCCCAGGTGACGCCGACCGCGAACACGCCCGCGCCGCGTGCCGCCTGCATGTCGTACGGGGAGTCGCCGACGTAGGCAGCGTCGGCGGGCATCGCGTCGAGGCGCTCCAGCGCGAGCAGCGAGCGGAGCCGGATCGGGCTTCTGGCGCTCGGTCTCGTCACCGCCGACGATCGTGTCGAAGAGGTGCCCGAGCGGCACCCGCGCGAACGCCAGCTCCACCGTCCCCCGCCGCTTCGCCGAGACGATTCCGAGCCGCCGGCCCTCCTCCTTCAGCTGCACGAGCACGTCGGCCATGCCCGGCGAAGGCGGCAAGCTGCTCGTGCAGCGGCTCGTTGTGCTCGCGATAGACGCGCACGAGCTCATCGACGCGGTCCGGCCCGAACGAGCGCATCTGCGCCTCCAGGCCCGGCCCGCCGACGGAGGCCATCAGCTCGTGGTCGGGAATTTCGCGCTCGAGGACGGTCTTCGTGGCGTGGCGCATCGACGCGAGGATGATCGCGCCGGAGTCGACGACGGTGCCGTCGAGATCGAACAGGACGACCGGAAACCGCATCGTGCGATCGTAGCCACGAGGGTTCCCGGGTCAGTACCGCACGTGCGTCAGGTAGAGCCCCCCGGGCGGCGCCGTCGAGCCGGCGGCCGAGCGAGGCGCGCCGCGCAGGAGCTCCGCGACCTCGTCGGGCTCGCGCTCGAGCATCGTTCCGACAAGCGTTCGCACCATGTGGCGCAGGAACGAGTCGGCGGTGATCTCGAGCTCGACCGCGTCGCCGCGCTCGTCCCAGCGCGCCGCGCTGCGACGACCCGCACGAACACCTCGTGCTGGGTGTCTGTCGGCGTGAACGCGCGGAAGTCGTGCTCGCCGACCAGCTGCGCGGCCGCCCGGTTCAGCCGCTCCAAGTCGAGCGGCCTCGGGTGCCAGAGCGCACGGTGCAGCTCGAACGGCGACCGTTCCCGCCGGCGCCAGATGCGGTAGCGGTACGAGCGCGAGCGGGCCGAGAAGCGCGCGTGGAAGTCGCCCGGCGCCTCCTCGGCCGCGATCACCGCGATGTCCTCGGGCAGCACGGCGTTGAGCGCCTCGACCGCACGCCCGACGGGCGGCCCGCCTTGCACGTCGGCCGAGACCACGTTCGCGAGCGCGTGCACGCCGGCGTCGGTGCGGCCGGCGACCGAGAGCTCGCCGAACAGCCCGAAGACCGCATCCAGCGCCTCACGCAGCTCACCTTCGACCGTCCGCTCGCCGGGCTGGCGAGCCCAGCCTCGGAAGCCCGTGCCGACGTAGGCGAGCGTGAGCTTCAGGCGCACGTCAGGCACTCCTGACCCTCTTTGTAAGGAGTGCCTTATGCTCTGATCGTCTTGTAACTCACTCGTTACACTCGGATGATGTCCGAAGAATCGTTCCTGCTGCAACGCGTGCAGCCCGCGATGGTGGGGCTCGTCGACGGCTCGCTGGCGACGCTGGCGCCGATCTTCGCCGTGGCGCTCGCGACGCACAAGCCGCACTACGCCTTCGTCGCCGGCCTCGCGAGCGCGCTGGCCGCAGGCGTCTCGATGGCGTACTCCGAGGGGCTCTCCGATACCGGCGAGCTGACGGGCCGCGGTCACCCGGTGATGCGCGGTGCGATCACCGGCATCGGGACGTTCGTCGGCGGGCGTCCTGCACACCCTGCCGTTCCTGATCCCCCACTACGAGGCCGCGATCGTGGCGGCACTGATCGTGGTCGGCTTCGAGATGCTCGGCCTCGCCTGGATCCGCTGGCGCTTCTTCCACGCCAACTACCTGGCCTCGCTCGGCTGGGTCTGCTTCGCCGCCACCGTGATCGTGGGCATCAGCGCCGCCCTCGGCACCGCCGCGTAGCGGCCGTCGGACGCTACTTCTCGGGCTCGTCCGCCGTCGGTTCGTCGGCCTCGTCTGCAGGCTCGGGCTCCTCGGACTCCGCCCCGTCATCGGCAGCGTCGTCCTCGGCTTCGAGCTCCGCTTCGGCGGCGACCTCCGCCTCGTCGTCGACGTCGACGGTCCGTTTCCGCCTCCACCTCGTCGAAATCAGCCTCGTCCACCTCGTCGATCTCCTCAACCGGCAGCCGCGTCTTGAAGACGAGCTGCGAGTCGACGAGCTCGAGGTAGGCCATCTCGGCGGCGTCGCCCGGGCGCGGCCCGAGCTTCACGATCCGCAGGTAGCCGCCTGGACGCTCGGCGAAGCTGCGGGCCGACCTCGGCGAAGAGCTTGTGCACGACGTCCTTCGAGCGGAGGAAGGCAACCGCCTGGCGGCGCGCGTGCATGTCGCCGCGCCGGCCGAGCGTGATCATCTGCTCGGCGATCGGCTTCACGGCCTTGGCCTTCGTCACGGTCGTCTTGATCCGGCCGTGCTCGATCAGCGCTCCGGTGAGGTTCGCGTAGAGAGCCTTGCGGTGGGCCGAGTCCCGGCCCAGCTTCTTCCCGGAGCGCTGGTGTCGCATCGGAGCGCGGCTAGCCCTCGAGACCGTTGTCGCCGCGGAGGCGGAGACCGTGCTGGGCGAGCGTCTCCTTGACCTCCTCGATCGACTTCTTGCCGAAGTTCGGGATCGAGGCGAGCTCGTTCTCGGTCTTCGTCACCAGGTCGCCGATCGTCTCGATGCCGACGCGCTTCAGGCAGTTGTACGATCGCACCCCGAGCTCGAGCTCCTCGATCGGGAAGTTCTCCATCCCATGCGCGAGCGAGACGTCGTGGCCGCCGCCCTCGACCGCCGGCGCCTCGACGCCGAAGCCCTCGATCCGCTCGATGTCGGTGAAGATCGCGAGCTGTCGGATCAGGATCTCGGCGCCCTGCGCGATCGCCTCCTTGGGCTCGATCGAGCCGTCGGTGGTGATGTCGAGGATGAGCTTGTCGTAGTCGGTGCGCTGCCCGACGCGGGAGGACTCGACGTCGTAGGCGACACGGCGGATCGGCGAGAACATCGAGTCGACGGGAATCACGCCGATCGTGTGCGCCTGGCCGCGATTGCCCTCGGCCGGGACGTAGCCGCGGCCGCGGCCGACGGTGAGCGTGATCTCGAGCCGGCCCTTCGACGAGAGGTTCGCGATCTCGAGCTCCGGGTTGAGGATCTCGAGGTCGGCGGGCGCCTCGATGTCGGCGGCGGTGATCGTGCCCTCGCCCTTGACGCTCAGCCGCACCTCGACCTCCGGCGACTCTCCGTGGAGGATGCAGATGAGCTGCTTGAGGTTGAGGATGATGTCCGTGACGTCCTCGCGGACGCCCGGAAGGGTCGTGAACTCGTGCGCGACGCCCTCGATCTTCACCGAAGTAACGGCGGCGCCCTCGAGCGAGGAAAGCAGCACGCGGCGCAGCGAGTTGCCGAACGTGTGACCGAAGCCGCGGTCGAGCGGCTCGATCACGAAAACGCCGCGGTGCTCCTTGACCTCCTCGTGGGTGATCTTCGGAACCTGGAAGTCCATCACGGTACTGCGAGCGGCCAAAATTGTCCTTTCTTCGGATTCTGCAAAGATCCTCGGTCTTCTCGAGAACCAGGGTGTCGAGCTACTTGGAGTAGAGCTCGACGATCAGCTGTTCCTGCACCGGCGTGTCGATCTCCGTGCGCTCCGGCCACTTCAGCACCTTGCCGGTCAGCCCTTCGTGGTCTGCCTGCAACCACGGGGCAACTGCGGCGGTGAGGTCGGTAGCGTCGCGAACGACCTGCTCGGCGGTGGAACCGGTCTTGAGCATGACGACGTCGTCTGGCTTCGTGCCGTAGCTCGGGATGTTGACGCGGCGGCCGTTGACCAGGAAGTGCCCGTGGCGGACGAGCTGACGCGCCTGGGCGCGCGAGGCCGCGAAGCCGAGCCGGTACACGACGTTGTCGAGCCGGGTCTCGAGCATCCGCAGCAGGTTCTCGCCGGTGACGCCTCCCTGCCTGGTCGCCTTCGCGTAGTAGGTGCGGAACTGGGTCTCGAGCAGACCGTAGTAGCGCCGCGCCTTCTGCTTCTCGCGCAGCTGCAGCAGGTACTCGGACTGCTTGATGCGGCCGCGTCCGTGCTCGCCCGGCGGATAGCTGCGGCGCTCGATCGCGCACTTCTCGGTCAGGCAGCGCTCGCCCTTGAGGAAGAGCTTCATGCCCTCCCGGCGGCACTGCTTGCACTTCGGTCCCGTGTCCCTCGCCACTAGACGCGCCTCCGCTTCTTGGGGCGAACGCCGTTGTGCGCCTGCGGCGAGACGTCCTTGACGCCGAGGATCTCGAGCCCCGCGGCCTGGAGCGAACGGATCGCGGTCTCGCGTCCGGAGCCGGGGCCCTTCACGAAGACCTCGACCTTCTGCAGGCCGTGCTCCATGCCCTTGCGGGCCGCCGCGTCGGCGGTCACCTGCGCGGCGAACGGAGTCGACTTGCGCGAGCCCTTGAAACCCGCGGAGCCGGCCGACTCCCAGACGATCACGTTGCCCTCGGGATCGGTCAGGGCGACGATCGTGTTGTTGAACGACGTCTTGATGTGCGCCTGGCCGATCGCGATGTTCTTCCGCGCGCGGCGGCGGGCGCGACCCCGGGTCGCTGCCTTACGAGGAGGCGCCACTTACTTGGCCTTCTTCCCGCGGCCGACGGTCTTCTTGGGGCCCTTGCGCGTGCGAGCGTTCGTCTTCGTGCGCTGGCCGTTCACCGGCAGGTTGCGCCGGTGCCGGAGACCACGGTAGGCACCGATCTCGGAGAGCCGCTTGATCGCCTGCGTCCGCTCTCGCCGGAGGTCGCCCTCGACCTGAAAGTTGGCGTCGATGTGCTCCCGGAGCTTCGCGACCTCCTCCTCGGTCAGGTCGCGGACCTTCGTGTCCTGGGACAGCCCGAGCGCTGCGCAGATCTGGCGCGCCGTTGGCTGGCCGATGCCGTAGATGTACGTGAGCCCGACCTCGAGCCGCTTCTGGTTGGGCAGGTTGACGCCTGCGATGCGAGCCATGCCCGAGCTACCCCTGACGCTGCTTGTGGCGCGGGTTGGAGCAGATCACGAGCGTGCGCCCATGCCGCTTGATCACGCGGCAGCGCTCACACATGGGCTTGACTGAGGGGCGAACCTTCATCGTTTCTCCGTCGTCAATGGGATTTGCGTCAGGTGCGATGGCGATAGGTGATGCGGCCGCGGGTCAGGTCGTATGGCGATAACTCGACCTTGACCTTGTCTCCCGGAAGGATGCGGATGTAGTGCTTGCGCATCTTGCCGGAGATCGTTGCGAGGACGTCGTGCCCACCATCGAGCTGTACCCGGAACATGGTGCTCGGCAGGGCTTCCGTTACCTCGCCCTCGACCTCGATCTTCTCTTCCTTACTCGCCATCCTTTCCTTCTCAAGTCTCGTTTCGGACACAAAAAAGCACGGCGCTCGGCCGCGGACGGGTCATCGTACCAGGACCTTCGCCCTCCTCGTGAGCACGCGCGGGCCTTCTGTAGTGATCGCGACCGTGTGCTCGAAATGGGCTGCGAGCGAGCCGTCGACGGTCGAGATCGACCATTCGTCGTCGTGGACGTAGATGTCGGGACCACCAGCGGTGATCATCGGCTCGATCGCGATCGTCATCCCCTCGCGCAGCTCCGGACCGGCGTAGGAGGTGACGAAGTTCGGCACCTGCGGGTCCTCGTGGTAGAGGCGGCCGACCCCGTGCCCGACGAGGCTGCGCACGATCGAGAAGCCGGCGTCCTCGGTCGTCGACTGGACGGCGGCAGAGATGTCGTTGACGGTCGCCCCCACGCGCGCCGCGTCGATTCCGGCCTCGAGCGCGGCCTGGCAGACATCGAGGAGCCGCTGCGCCTCGGATGAGATCTCGCCGACGGGGAAGGTGGCGGCTGAGTCGGCGATCAGCCCCTCCTTCGTGACGCCGACGTCGACCGAGACGATGTCGCCCTCCTTCGCGACGTAGCCGTCGGGGATGCCGTGGACGATCATCGCGTTCGGCGAGATGCACGTCGCGGCGGGGAAGCCCTTGTAGCCCTTCGAGGTCGGAACGGCGCCCTGAGCGTGGATGTGGTCGTCGGCGATCCGGTCGAGCTCGGACATCGACACGCCTGGCTCGAGGCGCTCCTCCACCAGATTCAGCGTGCTGGCGACGACCTCGCCGGCGCGCGCCATCAGTTCGATCTCGGCAGCACTCTTGCGAATGATCATGCAGCGTCCTCGAAGCGCTGCAGCGCCTGCTGGATCTCGAGCCAGACCTCGTCGGCGCTGCGTTCGGCGTGGAGCGGCACCAGCTTGCCGGTGGCGCGGTAGTGCTCGACGAGAGGCTTGGTCTCGGAGTGGTAGACCTCGAGCCGACGGGCGATCACCTGTGACGTGTCGTCGGCGCGCCCCTCCTCCCGCGCTCGGCCGAGCATCCGCTCGGTGACGACGTCGTCGGGCACGTCGAAGAAGAGAATCGCGTCGAGCTCGCGCTCGATCTCGCGGAGCATCTCGTCGAGCGCATCTCCCTGGGCCTCGTTGCGCGGGAAGCCGTCGAGGACGAAGCCTCCGCCGGCATCGGACTCCCCGAGTCGCGCGCGAATCATCGCAACCGTCAGTTCGTCGGGGACGAGCTCGCCTCCCGCGAGGATCGGTTCGACCTGGCGGCCGATCTCCGTCTGCGCCGTGACGGCTGCGCGGAACATGTCGCCGGTGGAGACGTGCGGGATCCCGTATTCGGCCGCGACACGCTTCGCCTGCGTTCCCTTGCCGGCCCCCGACGGGCCGAGGACCAGCAGGTTCACTTCAGGAAGCCCTCGTAGGAGCGCATCATCATCTGCGACTGCATCTGTCGCATCGTGTCGAGCGCGACGCCGACGACGATCAGCACCGAGGTGCCGCCGAGCGCGCGCGAGGTCGCCTGCGAGAACCCTCCGTAACGGATGAAGATCGACGGCAGGATCGCGATCAGCGCCAGGTAGAGCGAACCCGGCAGCGTCAGCCGCGTGAGCACGCGGTCGAGGTACTGCGCCGTCGGCGGCCCGGGCCGGATACCGGGGATGTAGCCGCCGTACTTGCGCAGGTTGTCGGCCTGGTCGACGGGGTTGAACTGCACCGCCGTGTAGAAGTAGGTGAAGACCACGATCAGCGCCCCCTCGAGGAGCAGGTAGGCCCAGTTCGAGGGCGAGAAGTGGGCGTTGATGAAGCCCTGAGTCTGCGGGAAGAACTGCCCGATCGTGGGCGGGAACGCCATGACCGCTGCCGCGAAGATGACCGGGATCACGCCCGCCATGTTCACGCGGAGCGGCATGTAGGTGGAGCCGCCGGCCGTCTGCCGCCGCCCCACCATGCGCTTCGCGTACTGGATCGGGATCCGCCGCTGGCCCTCCTGCATGAAGACGACCGCGACGACGATCCCGAGGGCGACGATCGGGAAGAAGAGCTTCTCCATCGGCCCGCCGTTGATCCAAGCGTTCACGCCCGCGGGTGCGGACGTGAGGATCGAGGCGAAGATCAGCAGCGAGATACCGTTGCCGATGCCGCGCTTCGTGATCAACTCGCCCATCCACATGAGCAGCGTCGTCCCGGCGGTGAGCGTGATCACGATCAGCACCATCCGGCCTGAATCGATGTTCAGCGCGCCCTGCCGCTTGAAGAGGTAGGCGTACCCGACGCTCTGCGCGGCAGCCAGCACGACAGTGAAGTAGCGCGTGTACTGGTTGATCTTCGCGTAGCCGGCCTCGCCCTCCTTCTGCAACTGCTCGAGTTTCGGCATCACGACGGTCATGAGCTGGATGATGATCGAGGCCGTGACGTACGGCATGATCCCGAGCGCGAACAGCGAGAACCGGGAGAGCGCCGAGCCGCTGAAGAGATTGAGCAGGCCGAGGACAGTGCCACCCTGTCCGTTGAAGTAGTCCTGAATCGTCCCCGAGTCGACTCCGGGTGCGGGCACCCACGAGCCGAGGCGGTACATCGCGAGGATGAAGGCCGTGAACAGCACCCGGCGCCGCAGCTCCGGGACGCGCCATGCGTTGGCGAGCCAGGAGAGCAGTGCCCTACGCCTCGCTCTCCTGCTCGCCGGCCGCCGTGTCGGTGGCGTCTGCTTCTGGCTCCGGCACCGCGTCGCCCTCCGTCTCGTCGGGCGTCGCGACCGCGGGCTTGTGCTTCTTCGCCTTCTTGACCTTCGGCTCCTTGAGCAGCGTGAGCGTGCTGCCGGAAGCCTCGACCTTCTCGCGGGCGGTCGCCGACGCGCCGTGGACCGAGATCGAGAGCTTCTTCGTCAGCTCACCGACGCCGAGCAGTTTCACGTCTTTCCGGATCGAGCGAATCAGCCCCTTGGCCTTCAGCGTCTCCGGTGTTACCTCGTCACCGGCCTCGAAGCGATCGAGGTCGCGGATGTTCACCGGCTGGGTGTAGGTACGGAACGGCCCGACCGGCATCGCGTCCTTGGAGGTCGAGCCGCGCAGCTTCGGAACGCGCATCGCGAGCGGCATCTGGCCGCCCTCGAACCCGGCGCGCATGGTGTGCGAGCCTGCGCGCGACTTCTGGCCCTTGATCCCGCGACCCGAGTAGCGGCCCTTTCCGGAGCCCATCCCGCGGCCCACGCGCTTGCGATCCTTGCGCGGCTGCGCCGGGCTCAGATTGGAGAGGTTCAGATCCCCTGCCATCAGGCGTCCTCGACCTTGACCAGGTGGCGCACCCTGCGAAGCATGCCTGCGATCACCTTGCTGTCGTCGTGCTCGCGACTCTTGCCGATCCGGCCGAGCCCGAGCGCACGCAGGGTGCCCCGGTGGCGGGGGCTCTGCCCGATCTCGCTTCCGGTCTGGGTGACCCTAAGCCTCGGCACTTGCCGTCTCCTCTGCGGCCGGAACGGCTTCCACGGCCGGCGCCGCGTCCTGCTGCTCCTCGACCGGAGCCTTCCACGGCAGCACGTCGCGCACCGCCATGCCGCGTGCCTTGGCCACGTCCTCGGGCCGGCGCAGGTCGCGGAGCGCCTGCTCGGCGGCCTTCAGCATGTTGATCGGGTTCGACGTTCCCAGCGACTTCGCGAGCACGTCGCGGATGCCGCCGAGCTCGAGCACGGCGCGCACGCCGCCGCCGGCGATCACACCGGTGCCGGGCGAGGCCGGGCGGAGCATCACCCTGGCGGCGCCGAAGCGTCCGAGCACGTGGTGCGTGATCGTCTGGCCGTGCTTGGGGACGGTGAAGAGGTTCTTCTTCGCATCCTCGACGGCCTTCGAGATCGCGAGCGGGACCTCGCGCGCCTTGCCGTACCCGACGCCGACGCGATCCACCTCGTCCCCGACCACGACCAGTGCCGTGAACGAGAAGCGCCTGCCGCCCTTGACCACCTTGGCGACGCGGTTGATCTCGACCACGCGCTCCTTCAGCTCTCTCGACTCTGCGACCTGGGTCGACACTAGAACTCCAGCCCCCCTTTGCGCGCGCCCTCGGCGAGGGCCTTGACGCGTCCGTGGTACAGGTAACCGCCCCGGTCGAAGACGACCGAGCGAACGCCCACCTTCTTTGCGGCCTCGGCCAGGGCGCGCCCGACGGCGTGCGCCTGGTCGGTCTTGTTGCCCTCGAAGCCCTTGATGGTGACCCAGCTCGCGCCGGCGAGCGTCTTGCCGCTGTCGTCGTCGACGATTTGCGCGAAGACGCCGCGGTTCGAGCGGAACACGGCGAGCCTCGGCCGCTCGGCCGTACCGGCGACCTTGCCGCGGACGCGGCGATGACGGCGCTCGCGCGCCTGGCGGACGGTGAGACTGCTCATGCCCGCTCCCGGCGCCGGCAAAGCCGGCACCTCCGCTCTTTGGAGCCTCCGTCAAGCCTACGCGCCGGCAAAGCCGGCACCTCCGCTCTATTGGGGCCTCCGTCAAGCCTACGGCTCATGCCCGCTTCCCCACCTTTCTCCGTACGTGTTCGCCCTCGTAGCGGATTCCCTTGCCCTTGTACGGCTCCGGTGGGCGCACCTTGCGGATCTCGGCCGCGGTTTGGCCGACCATCTGCTTGTCGATCCCACGCACGACCACCTGGGTTGGCACGGGCACCTCGAACTCGATTCCCGTCCGGGGCACGATCCGGACGATGTGGGAGTAGCCGACCTGGAGCTCGAGGTCGGTTCCGGAGAGCACGGCGCGATAGCCGACGCCCTGGATCTCCAGGCGCTTCTCGAACCCCTTGGTGACGCCCTCGACCATGTTCGCGACGAGCGTGCGCGTGAGCCCGTGCAGGGCCCGGTCGGGGCCACGGTCGGTGGGGCGCGTGACGACGATCTGGCCGTCTTCCTGCTCGATCGCGATCCGCTGCGGGACGACCTGGCGCAACTCGCCCTTCGGTCCGTGCACGGTGACCCGCCCGGGGTCGACCATGACGGTGACGCCCGCGGGGACTTCGATTGGCTGCTTGCCGATACGACTCATCGCGCTACCAGACGAAGCAGATCACTTCGCCGCCGATCCCTTCCTTCTCGGCCGTGCGGCTCGTGATCACACCGCGGGAGGTGGACAGGATCGCCGTTCCCATGCCGCCGAGGACGCGCGGAAGCCGGTCCTTGCCGGCGTAGATGCGGCGCCCGGGCTTCGAGATGCGCTTCAGCCCGTTGAGGACGCGCTCGCGGCTGCGGCCGTACTTGAGCTCGATCACGAGCACCTTGTAGGGCAGCCCGCGCTCCTCGACGTAGTAGTCGCGCACGTAGCCCTCTTCGGTGAGGATCCGCGCGATCTGCTCCTTGAGCTTGGAGTTCGGCATCTCGACGCGGTCGTGCAGCGCCTTGTTGGCGTTGCGGATGCGCGTGAGCATGTCGGCGACGGGATCGGTCAGCATGGATTGTCTCCTACCACGAGCTCTTGGTCATGCCGGGAATGACGCCCTGGTGGGCGAGCTCCCGCAGACAGATGCGGCAGAGCCCGAACTTCTTGAACACGGCGCGAGGCCGGCCGCACTTGTTGCAGCGGCTGTAGTTGCGCGTCTTGTACTTCGCCGGGCGCGCGGCCTTCGCGATCAATGACTTCTTGGCCATGGAGTCCCCTTAGCCCCTTCCTCAGTCGCGCCGGGCCTCGGACGCGAGCGGCAGGCCCAATCCGCGCAACAGCGCCTCTGCCTGCTCGTCCGTCTCGGCGGTGGTCGTGATCGCGACGTCGAGGCCGCGGATCGTGTTGACACTGTCGTAGTCGATCTCGGGGAAGATGATCTGCTCGCGCAGGCCGAGCGAGTAGTTGCCGCGGCCGTCGAACGACTCAGGGTTGAGCCCGCGGAAGTCGCGGATGCGCGGCAGCGCGATGGAGACCAGACGGTCGAAGAACTCCCACATCCGATCCCCGCGCAAAGTCGCACGGGCACCCACGGGCATCCCCTCGCGGAGCTTGAACTGCGCAATCGACTTGCGGGCGCGGCGCAGCTGAGCACGCTGCCCAGCGATGATCGTGAGCTCCTCGATCGCGGCGTCGAGCACCTTCGCGTCGGTCTTGCCCTCGCCGACGCCCATGTTCAGCGTGATCTTCGAGATCGTCGGCACCTGCATGATCGACGACAGCCCGAGCTGCTCCTGCAATTCGTTGCGCAGCTCGTCGTGATAGCGCTGCTTCAGGCGCGGCACGTATGTCTCGGACACGGCCATCAGTTGTCGATGTCCTGGCGGCAGCCGTCGCGCTTGCAGACGCGGATTCTCACGGTCCGGCCCGCGATCTCGGCCGTCCGATGGCCGACCCGCGTCGGCAGCTTGCAGACCGGGCAGACGAGCATCACGTTGCTGACCGGCACGGCCATCGGCCGGTCGTGGATCCCGCCGGGAATCATCTGCGGACCGCCCATCCGGCTCGTGTCGCGCAGCGGCCTCGGCTTCTGGTGACGGCGGGCCACGTTGAGGTTCTCGACCAGGACCTTGCCTTCGCGCGGACGCGCGTCGAGCACGCGGCCCTGCTTGCCGCGATCCTTGCCGGCGAGCATCTGGACGAGGTCGCCCTTCTTCACCTTCATCTTCTGCGCGGGCGTCTTGACGCCGGCAAACGCGGTCTTCGCAGACATGTTCTAGAGCACCTCCGGGGCAAGGCTGACGATCTTCATGAAGTTCTTCTCGCGCAACTCGCGGGCGACGGGCCCGAAGATGCGGGTGCCGCGCGGGTTGCGCTGCGCGTCGATGATCACGGCCGCGTTCTCGTCGAACGCGATCAGGGTGCCGTCGTCGCGGCCGAACGGCTTCTTCGTGCGGACGACGACCGCCTTCACGACCTCGCCCTTCTTGACGGCAGCCTGCGGCGCCGCCGTCTTCACGGTGGCGGTGATGATGTCCCCGACCCGCGCGTAGCGGCGCTTCGAGCCGCCGGCGACGCGGATGCAGAGGATCTCGCGGGCGCCCGTGTTGTCGGCCACCTTGAGCCGTGTCTCCTGCTGGATCACGCTGTCTCCCCCACTACCGTGCGCGCTCCACGATCTCGGCCAGGCGCCAGTTCTTGGTCTTCGAGAGCGGCCTCGTCTCGATGATGCGGACGGTGTCGCCGATCGCGGCGCTGTTCGCCTCGTCGTGCGCGTGGAACTTGCGCGTCCGCCGGACGACCTTCTTGTACTTCGGGTGCGCCTTGGTCACCGAGACCTTGACGACAATCGTCTTGTCGCCCTTGTCGGAGACCACGACACCGCGCCGCTCCTGGCGGCGACCGAGCTCGGACTCCGGCTTCGGGATGCGGGTGATCGGCTTGCGCTTCGCGGCGGGCTCACGCTTGGTCTTGGAGTGCTTGTGCCGGAGCTCGCGCGGGAGCCGTTTCTTCGAGCGCTTCGGTACGACCGGCTCGGCCGGAGCGGCGGGCTCCTCGGCAGCCGGAGCTTCAGCAGCGGGCGCTTCGGCCTCGGCGGCCGGCTCTTCCGCGTCGGCGGCGGGCTCTACTTCGGCCGGCGGTTCGTCGGAGGCGGGTGCTTCCGCGGCTGCCTCCTCGACGGCGGCGGCGGGCGGGTCGTCACCCTCGGCGACCGGCTCGGCTGCGCTCTCGTCGGCCACCAGCTCCTCCGCGGCAGGCTCGTCGGCCACGGACGCATCGGCCTCGGCGACCGGCTCCGTCACGTCCTCCACCGCCTCCTCGGCGGCCTTCTCGGTGACGGCGGCAGCCTCCGTCTCGTCGACGGCGGGCGCGCTCGCCTCCGCGGCCTCCTCGGTGCTCTTCTTCTTCGGCTTCTTCTCGTCCGCCATCTAGCTCTCGACCCTCTCCGTTGCGGTTCGCTCGTGCTGCACGGTCAGTATGCGGGCGATCTCGCGGCGGGCGAGTCGCAGCCGCGTGCTGTTCTCCAGCGCGCCCGTGGCCGACTGGAAGCGCAGGTTGAACAGCTCCTTGCGCGTCCCTGCGAGGCGCTCGATGAGCTCCTCGTCGCGTCAGCTCTCGCAGGTTCTTAGCCAGCAAAGAGATCTCCGCCTTCCCGGCGGACGAACTTCGTCTTCAGCGGCAGCTTCTGCCCGGCGAGGCGCAGCGCCTCGCGGGCAAGCGGCTCCGGCACGCCGGCCAGCTCGAACATGACGCGGCCCGGTTTGATCACGGCGACCCAGCCTTCGGGCGAGCCCTTGCCCTTGCCCATGCGAGTCTCGGCGGGCTTCTTCGTGAACGACTTGTCGGGGAAGACGTTGATCCAGACCTTGCCGCCGCGCTTGATCTTGCGCGTCATCGCGATCCGGGCGGCCTCGATCTGGCGGTTCGTGATCCAGCCGCACTCGAGCGCCTTGATCCCGTACTCGCCGAACTGCACCTCGCTCTGGCCCTTCGCCTGGCCACGGCGCCGACCGCGGTGCATCTTGCGGAACTTGGTCCTCCTCGGGAGCAGCATCAGGCGTCACCTCCGTCGGACGTCGGCGCGTCGGCGACCGGGCTCGAGGCTTCGGTCGGCGGCGTCTCTGCGACCGGCGGCGCGACCACGGGTGTCTCGGGAGCTTCGGTGATGGGCGCCTCACCCGCGGGCGGCGTCTGTGCGTCCCTGCGCGGGCCGCCACCGCCGCCGCGGCGCGGGCCGCCGGGCTTCCCGCCGCGCTGGCCGGGCCGTCCGCGGCGCACCGGGCCGAGGCCCTCGCGATCCTGGCTGCGGCCGCGTCCGCCTTCGCGCGAGGCGCCGAGCCCTTCGCGGCCCCACCGCGACGGCGAGCGGTGTCCTGGTCGCCGAGGCGCGTCTCCTTGCCGCCGCCGGGGACGCCGCCGTAGCCCTGCGGCATGATCTCGCCCTTGTTGATCCACACCTTCACCCCGATGCGCCCTGTCGGTGTCTTGGCCTCGGTGAAGCCGTAGTCGATGTCGGCGCTGATCGTGTGCAGCGGCACGCGGCCCTCGGAGTACTGCTCGGAGCGGCTCATCTCGGAGCCGCCGAGACGGCCGGAGCACTGCACCTTCACGCCTGCGGCGCCCGAGCGGATCGCCGAGGCGAGCGAGCGCTTCATCGCGCGCCGGAACGAGACGCGGTTCTGCAACTGCTCGGCGATCGACTGCGCGACGAGCTTCGCGTCGAGCTCGGGGCGCTTGATCTCGTTGATGTTGATGTGGACGTTCTTCTGGGTCATGCGCGTGCACCTCCTTGCGGAGCGCGTCGACCTCGACGCCCGACTTGCCGATCACGATCCCGGGGCGCGCGGTGTAGATGTCGATCGTGATCCGCTGCTTGTCCTTGCGGATCAGGATGTCGGAGAGGCCCGCGTGCGAGAGCTTCTTGAGGATGTGCTCGCGGATCTTCAGATCCTCGAGCAGCGCGCCTGCGAACTCCTTCTTGCTGACCATCCAGTTCGACTTCCAGTCGTGGATGACGCCGACCCGCAGGCCGCCCGGATGCACTTTCTGGCCCATCTAGACCGCCGCCTCCTTCTTCTTCCGCGTCTTCGGCTTGGCCGCTGTCGCGCCACCCGCCGTGCCACCCGTGCGGATCCGCCGCTGCCTGCGCTTGCCGCCCTTGCCCTCGGAGGCCTCGGGCTCGAGCTGATCGAGCTTGATCGTGATGTGGCAGGTGCGCTTGAAGATCGTGGTTCACGCGCCCGCGCGCACGGGCGTCGCCAGCGCTTGAGCGTCGGGCCCTCGTCGACGTAGGCGGCAGAGATGAAGAGATCGTCGCCGTCCCAGCTGCTTCGCGGTCTCGGCGTTCGCGACGGCGCTGCGCAGCACCTTCTCGATGTCGCGCGCGGCTGCGCGCGGCGCTGAACGCCAGGATCGTCCGCGCCTCGGGCACGGAACGGCCGCGGATGTGATCGACGACGAGACGCGCCTTGCGCGGCGAGACGTGCACGAACTTCGCCACGGCCTGCACCTCGGGACGGCGCGGCGGTCACCGCTTCACCTGCGTCTGCTGAGTCGCCGGCGTGGCCGCGGAAGTGGCGCGTGGGCGCGAACTCGCCCAGCTTGTGCCCGACCATCTGCTCGGAGATGAAGACCGGCACGTGCCTCTTCCCGTCGTGGACCGCGATCGTGTGGCCGACCATGTCGGGGAAGACCGTCGACGTTCGCGACCAGGTGCGGATCATCTGCTTCGAGCCGGCGGTCGTTCATCGCGTGGATGCGTGCCAGCAGGCGCTCCTCCACGAACGGGCCCTTCTTCGAGCTGCGAGACACTTAGCGCTTCTCCTTCCCGCGGCGGCGGCCGCGGACGATGAGCTTGTCCGATTCCTTGTGCTTGGAGCGGGTGCGCTTGCCGAGCGTCGGCACGCCCCACGGGGTGACGGGATGGCGGCCGCCCTTCGACTTGCCCTCGCCTCCGCCGTGCGGGTGGTCGACCGGGTTCATCGCCGAGCCGCGGACGGTCGGGCGCTTGCCGAGCCAGCGGCTGCGGCCCGCCTTGCCGCCGGTGATGTTGCCGTGGTCTACGTTGCCGACCTGGCCGATCGTCGCACGGCAGGTGAGCAGCACGCGGCGCATCTCGCCCGAGGGGAGACGCAGCGTCGCGTAGCCGCCGTCCTTGGCGACGAGCTGGATGCCCGAGCCCGCCGAGCGCGCCATTTGGCCGCCCTTGCCCGGCTTGAGCTCGACGTTGTGCACGAGCGTGCCGGTCGGGATGTTCTCGAGCGGCAGCGCGTTCCCCGCCTTGATGTCGGCCGAGGCGCCCGACTGGACGAACGAGCCGACGCGCAGGCCTGCGGGGGCGAGGATGTAGCTCTTGAAGCCGTCGGCGTAGTGGAGCAGCGCGATCCGGGCCGAGCGGTTCGGGTCGTACTCGATCGCGGCGACCTTGGCCGGGATGCCGTCCTTTCTGCGCTTGAAGTCGACCACGCGGTAGCGGCGCTTGTGGCCGCCGCCCTGATGGCGCGTCGTGATCCGGCCGTTGTTGTTGCGGCCGCCCTTCTTCGTCAGCTTCTCGGTCAGCGCCTTCTCGGGCTTCGACTTCGTCACCTCGGCGAAGTCGGAGACGCGTCATGAAGCGGCGGCCCGGCGAGGTCGGCTTGAAACGGCGGACGGGCATGGCTAGATCTGCGCTCCTTCGAAGAACTCGATCGACTGTCCCGCGCGCAGCTGCACGATCGCCTTCTTCCAGCCGGGCTTCGCGCCCTTGATCGCGCCGCGGCGCTTCGGCTTCGGCTGCACCTTGACGATGTTCACGCGCTCGACGTTCACCTCGAACAGCTGCTCGATCGCCTGACGGACCTGCAGCTTGTGCGCGTCCGGGTGGACGCGGAAGGTGTACTTGCCCTCGGGGGTGCCGGCGTAGCTCTTCTCCGAGACGACCGGGGCGAGAACGATCTGGCTGGCGTCCATCAGCTGGCCCTCGTTTCGACGAGCGGGAGGGCCGTCTCTGACACGATCAGCGTGCGTGCCCACACGACCGCGCTCACCTCGAGCTCGGACGGCGCGACGATCACGACGCGCTCGAGGTTGCGGAACGACTTGGCCGCGTTCGTCTCGTCGTCCGTCAAGACGAGCACCACCGGCGCGGCCAGGCCAGACGCCTCGAGAAAGCTCTTCGCAGCCTTGGTCGAGGGCTCGCCGAACGCGGTCGCGTCGAGCAGCGCGAGCGAGCCCGCCTGGACGTGGCTCGCGAGCGCGGAGCGCAGCGCAGCCTTCGCCGCCTTGCGGTTGACCTTCTGGACGAAGCTCCGCGGCACCTTCGCGAACGCGTGACCGCCGCCCTCGAACTGGGGGGCGCGGATGGTGCCCTGCCGAGCGCGGCCGGTGCCCTTCTGGCGCCACGGCTTCGCGCGGCCGCCGGAGACGAGCCCGCGGCTCTTCGTGGCGAACGTGCCGGCCCGGTGTGCGTTCTGCTCCGACCGGACGGCCTCGTGCACGAGGTGCGCCTTCACCTCGGCGGCGAAGATTCCGTCCTCGAGCGTGACCTCCTTCGACGTCGCGCCGGCTGCGTCCAGCAACGGTGCCTTCGGCGCAGCCACTAGCCCCGCACCTCGACGAGCCCGTTCTTCGGGCCCGGAACGGAGCCCTTCACGAGCATCAGGTTCTGCTCGACGTCGACGTCGTGAACGGTCAACCCGACCTGCGTCACGCGCTTGCCGCCCATGCGTCCGGCCATCTTGATGCCCTTGAAGACGCGCGAGGGCGTCGCCGAGGCGCCGATCGAGCCCGGCTTGCGGATGTTGTGCGAGCCGTGCGAGCGCGGACCGCTCGAGAAGTTGTGCCGCTTGATCGTCCCCTGGAAGCCCTTGCCGATCCCGATCCCCGAGACCTTGATCGCATCGCCGGGCTGGAAGGTCTCGACCGTGACCGTCTCGCCCTCCACGGCCCCGTCGATCGCGCCGCGGAACTCGACCAGCTTGCGGTGCGGCTCAACGCCGAAGCGCTTGAGGTGGCCGAGCTCGGGCCGGGTGAGCTTCCGCTCGGGCACGGCGTCGAACGCGAGCTGGACGGCGTCGTAGCCGTCGGTGTCCACGGTCTTCACCTGCACGACCGGGCACGGGCCGGCTGCGAGCACCGTCACCGAGGTGACGGTGCCGGTGTCAGGGTCGAAGACCTGGGTCATGCCGAGCTTCCTGCCCAGGATCCCCTTCACGCCGCCACCCCACTCTCGAGGGCAGGGAGCTCCGTCCGTTCCAGCGGACCGGTGGAGCGGGTCTGGGGGAACCGGGAGGTTCTCCCAGAGAAGCGCGCAACGCCCAAAAGAACGATCACAGCTTGATCTCGATGTCGATGCCCGCTGGCAGATCGAGCCGCATCAGCTGGTCGATCGTCTTCGGCGTCGGGCTGAGGATGTCGATCAGGCGCTTGTGCGTGCGCACCTCGAAGTGCTCCCGCGAGTCCTTGTCCTTGAACGGGCTGCGGATCACGCAGTAGACGTTCTTCTCGGTCGGAAGGGGAACCGGCCCGGTGATCGTCGCCCCGCTTCGCTGAGCGGTGTCGACGATCTGCTGAGCCGACCGATCCAGTTGCTGGTGGTCGTAACCCTTCAAGCGGATGCGGATCTTCCCCTGCGCCATCGCTTATTTGATGATCGCCGTGACGACGCCGGCGCCGACGGTGCGGCCGCCCTCGCGGATCGCGAAGCGGAGGCCCTCGTCCATGGCGATCGGCTGGCCCATCTGGATCATCATGTTCGTGTTGTCGCCCGGCATGACCATCTCCTGGCCCTCCGGCAGGTTGATCGAGCCGGTCACGTCGGTCGTGCGGAAGTAGAACTGCGGCCGGTAGCCGTTGAAGAACGGCGTGTGGCGCCCGCCTTCGTCCTTGGAGAGGACGTAGACCTCGGCGTTGAACTCCGTGTGCGGCGTGATCGAGCCGGGCTTCGCGAGCACCTGGCCGCGCTCGACCTCCTCGCGCTTGACCCCACGCAGGAGCGCGCCGGCGTTGTCGCCCGCCTGCGCGAAGTCGAGCGTCTTCAGGAACATCTCGAGGCCCGTGACGACGGTCTTCTGCGTCTCGGGATGGATGCCGACGATCTCGACCTCGTCGCCGACCTTGCACTGGCCCTGCTCGATACGACCGGTGACGACCGTGCCGCGACCGGTGATCGTGAACACGTCCTCGATCGGCATCAGGAACGGCTTGTCGACGTCGCGCGTCGGCTCCGGGATGTAGGTGTCGACCGCTTCCATGAGCTCGAGGATCTTCGGCGTCCACTCCGCGTCGCCCTCGAGCGCCTTCAGCGCCGAGACCTGCACCACCGGGATGTCGTCGCCCGGGAAGTCGTACTTCGAGAGCAGCTCGCGGACCTCGAGCTCGACCAGCTCGAGCAGCTCGGGATCGTCGACCATGTCGGCCTTGTTGAGCGCGACCACGATCGCGGGCACCTCGACCTGGCGGGCGAGCAGGATGTGCTCGCGCGTCTGCGGCATCGGACCGTCGGCGGCCGAGACGACGAGGATCGCGCCGTCCATCTGCGCCGCGCCGGTGATCATGTTCTTGATGTAGTCGGCGTGACCCGGGCAGTCGACGTGAGCGTAGTGGCGGGTCTCCGTCTCGTACTCGACGTGCGCGGTGTTGATCGTGATCCCGCGCTGGCGCTCCTCGGGAGCGTTGTCGATCGACGCGAAATCGCGCACGACCGTGTTCCCACCCTGCTCCGCGAGCACCTTCGTGATCGCGGCGGTCAGGGTCGTCTTCCCGTGGTCGATATGCCCGATCGTGCCGACGTTGACGTGCGGCTTCGAGCGCTCGAACTTCTGCTTGGCCATTAGGTTCTCTTCCTCCGTTGACTCGTTAGGAGCCGCCGCCGCCCTGCTCGGCGATGTCGCTGGCGATCGATTGCGGAACTTCCTCGTAGTGGTCGAAATCCATGTGGAACGTGGCCCGGCCCTGCGACATCGAGCGGATGTCGGTTGCGTAGCCGAACATCTCGGAGAGCGGCACGCTCGCCTTGATCACCTGGGCGTTGCCGACGGGGTTCATCGACTCGATGCGCCCGCGCCGCGAGTTCAGGTTGCCCATCACGTCGCCGAGGTACTCCTCGGGCGTCGTCACCTCGACGGCCATCATCGGCTCGAGGAGGATCGGCTTCGCGCGCTTCATCGCCTCCTTGAACGCCATCGAGCCGGCGATCTTGAACGCGCGCTCGCTCGAGTCGACGTCGTGGTAGGAGCCGTCGGTCAGCTCGACACGCACGTCGACCACCGGATAGCCGGCCAGGATGCCCGCACCCATGGCCTCGGTGATGCCGTTGTTCACGGCCGGGATGTACTCCTTGGGGATCTTGCCGCCGACGATCTTGTCCTTGAACTCGTAGCCGTCGCCCGGCTGCTGCGGGAAGAGGCTGATCACGACGTCGCCGTACTGGCCCGAGCCGCCCGTCTGGCGCACGAATCTGCCACGGATGTCCTCCGCGGGGCGCGACGCGGTCTCGCGATAGGCGACCTGCGGCCGGCCGACGTTCGCATCGACGTTGAACTCGCGCTTCAGCCGGTCGACGATGATCTCGAGGTGCAGTTCGCCCATCCCGGCGATGAGCGTCTGCCCGGTCTCCTCGTCGGAGGTGACCCGGAAGGTCGGATCCTCCTCGGCGAGGCGCGCAAGACCTTGACCGAGCTTGTCCTGGTCGGCCTTGGACTTGGGCTCGACGGCGACCGAGATCACCGGATCCGGGAACGTCATCGACTCGAGCACGATCGGATGGGTCTCCGCGGAGAGCGTGTCGCCGGTCGTCGTCGTCTTGAGGCCGACTCCGGCCGCGATCTCGCCGGCGCCGATCTCCTCGCGCTCCTCGCGGTGGTTCGCGTGCATCTGGAGGATGCGGCCGACGCGCTCGGTCTTGCCGGTCGTCGTGTTGAGGACGCGGTCGCCGGCCTTCAGCTTGCCGCTGTAGACCCGGAAGTAGGTCAGCTTGCCGACGTACGGGTCGGACATGACCTTGAAGGCGAGAGCGGCGAACGGCGCGTCGAGCGTGCGCTCCCGGACCGCCTCGGCCTGCGTCTTCGGATCGAGCCCCGTCACCGGCGGCACGTCGAGCGGGCTCGGCAGGTAGTCGATCACCGCGTCGAGCAGCGGCTGCACGCCCTTGTTCTTGAACGCGGAGCCGAGCAGCACCGGGGTGATCTCGTCGGAGAGCGTGCCCGCGCGCAGCGCGCGCTTGATCTGCTCGGCCGTGACCGAGCTCTCGTCCTCGATGTACGCCTCGAGCACCTCGTCGTCGAAGTGCGAGATCGTGTCGATCAGCTGGTGGTGGTACTCGTGCGCCTGCTCGGCGAGCTCCTCGGGGATCTCGCCGATCTCGAGGTCCTGCCCGAGGTCGTCCTTGTAGACGATCGCGTGCATGTCGACGAGGTCGATCACGCCGCGGAAGTTCTCCTCGGCGCCGATCGGGAGCTGCACCGGCACCGGGTTCGCGCCGAGGCGGTCGCGCATCGACTGCACGGCGGCGAAGAAGTTCGCGCCGGTGCGGTCCATCTTGTTGATGAACGCGATGCGCGGGACCTTGTACTTGTCGGCCTGCCGCCAGACCGTCTCCGACTGCGGCTGGACGCCGGCGACCGAGTCGAAACGGCCACCGCGCCGTCGAGGACGCGCAGGCTGCGCTCGACCTCGACCGTGAAGTCCACGTGTCCGGGCGTATCAATAATGTTGATTCGAAAGTCGCGCCAGAACGCCGTCGTCGCCGCGGACGTGATCGTGATGCCGCGCTCCTGCTCCTGCGCCATCCAGTCCATCGTCGCCGCGCCCTCGTGGACCTCGCCCATCTTGTGGGTGCGGCCCGTGTAGTAGAGGATCCGCTCGGTCGTGGTCGTCTTGCCCGCGTCGATGTGGGCCATGATCCCGATGTTGCGGACGCGTTCGAGCGCGACCCTCGTCTCTGCCACTGCCAAGCTGTGTCCCCTGAACCTTTCTCTCTACCAGCGATAGTGGGCGAAGGCCTTGTTGGCCTGCGCCATCCGATACATGTCGTCCTTGCGCTTGAACGCGTTCCCCTGTTGCTCGAGCGCATCGAGGATCTCGCCCGAAAGCTTGTCCTCCATGCGCTTCTCGCGCCGGTCGCGCGAGTAGGTCACGAGCCAGCGCAGGGCGAGCGTGCGACCGCGTCGCTGCGGTACCTCGACGGGCACCTGGTAGTTCGCGCCACCGACGCGGCGGCTGCGCACCTCCAGCACCGGCGTGACAGTCTTCACGGCCTGCTCGAGCACCTCGGCCGGCGGGCGGCCCGTCTTCGTGCCGACCTTGTCGAGTGCGCCGTAGACGATCGCCTCGGCGGTCGACTTCTTCCCCTGGATCATGACGCGATTGATCAGCTGCGTCACGAGTTGGCTGTCGTACACCGGATCCGGGTTCAAGGGGCGCGGCTGGATCTCTGCGCGGCGTGGCACTACGACCTTCCCGGCGTCTTCGGGCTGCGCAGCATCAGCTGCTTCGCTTTGCGCCGTACTTCGAGCGGCCTTGCTTGCGGTCCGCGACGCCGGACGCGTCGAGCGCCGCCCGGATCACCTTGTAGCGATAGCCAGGCAGGTCCTTGACGCGGCCACCACGCACGAGCACCACCGAGTGCTCCTGGAGGTTATGCCCCTCGCCCGGGATGTACGTGTTGGCCTCGAGCCCATTCGTGAGCCGGACGCGCGCAACCTTGCGCAGCGCCGAGTTCGGCTTCTTCGGGGTCACGGTCGACACGCGCGTGCAGACCCCGCGGCGCTGCGGCGCGCCCTGGAGGTGCGGAGTCTTCGTCTTCTCGCGCTTGGACGTGCGTCCCTTGCGAATGAGCTGGTTAACGGTCGGCATGGCTCCTGAGATCTCGACGGCGATTGCTCGCGTGTTTGGGTCGTTACACGCGAAAGGCCGGCTGGGGCCATGGCCCCGGCCGAACCGAGGAGGCATGGTAGCAAAGAGGCGAAGACCGTCAAACGCCTCGATCGTCCCCGTAATCGGCTCAGCTGAGCCGATTTCCCGCGCCGGTGAGTGACGCCCGATGCGGCTGGGACACTGTCCGGGCCGTGATCGCCGCGCTTCTGGCTCTCGTCCTTGTGCTCGTTGTCGCCCTCGCCGCAGGGGCGGTTGCCGGCGTGTTCGGTCTTCGCCTGCGCCGGACGCTCGACGAGCGCGTGGCCGCCGCGGCCGATCGCATCGCGGGCGAATGGGCCTCGCGGCCCGAGCTCGCCGCCTCACTCGATCCCGCGGCCCTGATCGACCAGACGCTCTCGGAGGTCGCGGCGCTTCCCGGCGTCGACGCGGCGCTGATGCTCGTCGGCGAGGGCGGCGAGCGACGCGTCGCGGCTTTCGGCCTCTCGCCAGAAGAGGCTGAGCGGGCTGCGCTGCAGGCGCCGCCGAGCACGAACCTCCGGGCAATCGAGGTCGTCTACCGCTACCGCCTCGACGACGCGGGCGGTCTCTCGGCGCGACCCCGCGCTGGCGTGGTCGTGCCGCTCCGTGCGGACGACCAGGCGCTCGGGTCGCTCGCCGCGCTGAGTCGCTCCCCGAACGCAAGCTTCACGGACGAAGCGGTCGGCGCGCTCGAGGGCATCGCGCGCCGGGCCGGGCCGGCGCTCCTGACGGCCCGTCGCTTCGCCGAGGCCCGGCAACTCGCCGACCTCGACTCGCTCACCGGGCTCTACAACCGGCGAGCGTTCCACGAAGCGCTCGACCGCGAGGTCGCCCGTGCACTTCGCTACGAGCGCCGGCTGGCGCTGATCGTGCTCGATCTGGACGACTTCAAGCACGTGAACGACTCGGTCGGCCACCTCGCCGGCGACGCGGTGCTCTCCGAGGTCGGCCAGCGGATCCTCGCGATCGTCCGCACCACGGACATCGCGTGCCGCTTCGGCGGCGACGAGTTCGGGATCATCCTCCCGGAGTCGGGCAGGACGGACGCCGAGCTGCTCGCCGACAGGATCATGCGAGCCGTCTCCGCCAAGCCGATCGGGAAGGCAGGGATGCTCCACGCCTCGGCAGGCGTCGCCGAGCTGATGCGCGACGACACCGTCGCCGACCTCTTCGAGCGCGCGGACCACGCCCTGTATCGCGCGAAAGACGCCGCCAAGGCTCGCACCGCCTGAGCGCAGCCGTCTCCCATGCCGAACGGAAGCCTCACACGACGGCGAGGCCGGGCTCGGCCCGGCCTCGCTCACACGGAGTTCGCCGGAGAATCTCCCCCGACGTGGCACGAGCTCAGTCGTCGAGCGGCGAGTCCACCTCGGGAAGCTCGGCTGCGTCGCCGGCGTCGCCACCGGTCGGGCCGCCGAACGTCATCTCGCCGAACGGCAGCGTGCCGCCGTCCTGGCCGATCTCCTCGAGAGCCTGGATCAGCTCGTCGCGCTGGAACGGCTCGCGGGTGACCGGCTCGGTCGGGCCGATCTCGATCGAGCGATAGCGCTTGAGGCCGGTCGCAGCCGGGATCAGCTTGCCGATGATCACGTTCTCCTTGAGACCGAGGAGGCGGTCGATCTTGCCTTCGATCGACGCGTCGGTCAGCACCTTGGTCGTCTCCTGGAACGACGCTGCGGAAAGGAACGACTCGGTTGCGAGCGACGCCTTCGTGATCCCGAGAATCAGCGGCTCGAACGTCGCCTGCTCGTGCTTCTCCTTCTTGACGCGCACGTTCTCGCGCTCCAGCACGATCCGGTCGACGAGCTGGCCGGGGAGCAACTCGGTCTCTCCCGCGCCCTCGACCCGCACCTTCTTCAGCATCTGGCGGACGATCAGCTCGATGTGCTTGTCGTGGATCTCGACGCCCTGTGACTTGTAGACCTTCTGCACCTCGGCGACCAGGTACAGCTCCGTCGCCGTCGAGCCCTTGAGCGCGAGCAGGTCTGCCGGGCTCCGCGAGCCCTCGTTGAGGGCGTCGCCGGGCTCGATCACCTCTCCGGCCGTGACGAGCAGCCGCGTCCTCCGCGGCAGCTGGTACTCGACCGGGTCCGCGAGCTCGCCGTCGGACTTGAGCTCGGTCGGCACGACCGACAGCTTCGGCCCACGCTCGGTTTGCTCGATCTCGACACGGCCGCCGATCTCGGCGAGGGTCGCGGCGCCCTTCGGATTCCGCGCCTCGAAGATCTCGACCACGCGCGGCAGGCCGTGCGTGATGTCGGCGCCCGCGACGCCGCCCGTGTGGAAGGTACGCATCGTCAGCTGCGTGCCGGGCTCGCCGATCGACTGCGCAGCGATGATCCCCACCGCATCGCCGATCTCGGACATCTCACCGGTGGCGAGGAAGATCCCGTAGCACGCCTGGCAGAGGCCGGTCTCGGCACGGCACTTGAGCACCGAGCGAACCGGCACGGTCGCGTCAGGGCCGAGCTCGGTCTCGAGCTCCTCGAGCAGAGCAACCGTCACGACCGTGCCCGCGGCGGCCACTGCCGTCTTGCCCGGACGGCCGGAGGCAAGCGGCCGGTACACGTCCTTCGCCACAAGACGGCCGAGCAGGGACTTGTTGAGCCCGTCGCTCACGCGGATCGTCAGCTCGAGGTGGTCATCGGTGCCGCAGTCCGCCTCGCGGACGATCACGTCCTGGGAGACGTCGACGAGGCGGCGCGTGAGGTAGCCCGAGTCGGCCGTGCGCAGCGCGGTGTCCGCGAGGCCCTTGCGGGCGCCGTGGGTCGAGATGAAGTACTCGAGCACCGAGAGGCCCTCCATGAAGTTGGCCTTGATCGGGCGCTCGATGATCTCACCCTTCGGATTCGCCATCAGGCCGCGCATGCCGGCGAGCTGGCGGATCTGCTTGAACGAGCCGCGGGCGCCCGAGCTGGCCATCATGAAGATCGGGTTCAACTCGTCGAGGTTCGCCTGCATGGCGTCGGCGACCTCGTCCGTGGCCTCGGTCCAGATGTTGACGATCGTCTCGTGCCGCTCGTCCTCGGTGATCAGGCCGCGGTCGTACTGGTGGTGGACCTCCTCGACGCGCTTCTCGTAGCCCGCGAGGATCCTCTCCTTTTCGGGCGGGATCACGATGTCGTTCTTCGAGATCGTGACGCCTGCCTTCGTGGAGTAGCGGAACCCGAGCGCCTTGATCGTGTCGAGCACCGGCGCCAGGGTGTGCGCGCCGTAGCGCTCGGCGAACGTGAGGACGTAGCGATCGGTGTCGGGCTTCGCGAGCGTCTGGTTGACGAAGTCGAACTCTGCGATCGAGCCGCTCTCGTCGCCGATGATCTCCGCCAGCTGGCGGTAGACCGCCGAGTTGAAGAGCACGCGGCCGGGCGTCGTCAGATGCACCTCGCCCCGGAAGTTGAACTCGATCGGCTCCTGAAGCGTCACACCACCGCCCTCGACTGCCAACTCGACGTCGTCGGCAGAATCGAACCGCGCCGGACGCGGGTCGAGCTTCGTCGCGTCCACACTCGCGAGGTCTACGACCGAGTAGGTCAGGAAATAGATCCCGAGCACCATGTCCTGCGTCGGCGTCGCGAGCGGACGCCCGGAGGCCGGCGAGAGGATGTTGTTCGACGACAGCATCAGGATCCGCGCCTCGGCCTGCGCCTCCGCCGAGAGCGGCAGGTGCACGGCCATCTGGTCGCCGTCGAAGTCGGCGTTGAAGGCATGGCAGACGAGCGGGTGAACCTGGATCGCCTTGCCCTCGATCAGCACCGGCTCGAACGCCTGGATGCCGAGGCGGTGCAGCGTCGGTGCGCGGTTCAGCAGCACCGGATGCTCCGCGATCACCTCTTCGAGCACGTCCCAGACCTCGGGCGTCATCGAGTCGACGTACTTCTTCGCGGCCTTGATGTTCTGCACCGACTTGCGCTCGACGAGCCGGCTCATGATGAACGGCTTGAAGAGCTCGAGCGCCATCAGCTTCGGGAGGCCGCACTGGTGCAGCTTCAGGTTCGGCCCGGCGACGATCACCGAGCGGCCCGAGTAGTCGACGCGCTTGCCGAGCAGGTTCTGGCGGAACCGCCCCTGCTTGCCCTTGAGCATGTCCGAGAGCGACTTCAGCGGCCGGTTCCCCGGTCCGGTGACGGCGCGGCCGCGGCGACCGTTGTCGAACAGCGCATCGACGGCCTCCTGCAGCATGCGCTTCTCGTTGTTGACGATGATCTCCGGAGCGCCGAGATCCAGCAGCCGCTTGAGGCGGTTGTTGCGGTTGATCACGCGCCGGTAGAGGTCGTTCAGGTCGGAGGTCGCGAAGCGGCCGCCGTCGAGCTGCACCATCGGGCGGAGCTCCGGCGGGATCACCGGCACGGCCTCCAGGATCATCCACTCGGGCTTGTTCTCCGACTTGATGAACGCCGAGGCGACCTTCAGCCGCTTGATCGCGCGCTGCTGCTTCTGGCCCTTCGAAGTGCCGATCGTGTCACGCAGCGTGCGCGACTCCTCCGTCAGGTCGAGGTCGCGCAGGAGATCGCGGATCGACTCCGCACCCATGCCGCCCCGGAAGTAGACGCCGAAGCCGTACGGCGAGCCGAAGCGATCCTTCAGCTCACGGAACAGCTGCTCGTCGTTCACGACCATCTTCGGCTCGAGGTCGCGGAAGAGCTGCCACGTCTGCTCGAGCCGGTTGACCGAGTCGACCGCTCCTTCACGCGTGTCGGCGCGCCGCGACTCGATGTCGAGGTACATCTCGCGAACCTTCAGCGCCCACTGGATCAGCGCGTCGAGGTCCTCCTTCTGGATCTTGCCGTCGGTGCGCAGACAGAGGTCGTTCGCGAGCTCGCGAACGTCCGAGTCGTCCTCCGCGGCAGCGACCACGTCGGCCAGCAGGCCGTTGCCGAGCTCACGCGCCTTCTCGAGGTTCTTCGCCTCGACCTGCGAGACGAGCTCCTCGTCCTCGGCGTGCACGTCGGCGCCGGTGAGCAGCGAGTCGAGAACACGCTTGATGTGCTTCGACACGGCGCCCTTCTTGGAGCCGGTCGCGCCGTCCTGCTCCAGCCGGAGCGGCGCGAGGGCGGCCCGGATCTGCTCGGCCGCCACGGCGACGAGCTCGAGCTCGCGCGGCGTGAGCTTGCGGTCATCGCGGATCGCGGCGTTCCGGACCAGCTCGCGGATCTTCTTCGAGTCCTCGGTCGTGATCTGCGCGACGAGCTCGACGAAAAGCCCGCTGACGAGCGTACGCGCCTCCTCGAGCGGCGGCAGCACCTGCTCCTCGGCCCACGCACGAAAGCCCGCGGACCCAGAAGTCGTCGTCCTCGTCGAAGCCCTTGTCCTTGCCCTGTGCGAAGAACGCGCGGCGGCGGGCAAGCCGCTGCTCGAGAGCGGCGAGCTGCTCGTCGCGGTCGATGTAGATGCGCTCGAACTCGGCCTTGACCTTGTCCTCGAGGTCGTTCAGATCCTTCGCGCGCGCGTCGACGTCGACATGCGTGACGATCGAGGCCGCGAAGTAGAGCACCTTCTCGAGCTCGCGCGGGGCGATGTCGAGCAGGTAGCCGATCCGGCTCGGCACTCCCTTGAAGAACCAGATGTGCGAGACCGGCGCGGCCAGGTCGATGTGGCCCATCCGCTCGCGACGCACCTTCTGGCGCGTCACCTCGACGCCGCAGCGCTCGCAGATGATGCCCTTGTAGCGGACGCGCTTGTACTTGCCGCAGTAGCACTCCCAGTCCTTCGTCGGACCGAAGATGCGCTCGCAGAACAGTCCGTCGCGCTCGGGCTTGAGCGTGCGGTAGTTGATCGTCTCCGGCTTGGTGACCTCGCCGGACGACCAGTCGCGGATCTGCTTGCTCGACGCAAGCCCGATGCGGATCGCGTCGAAATCGTTGATGTCGATCAATGTGTCCTCTCGCCTCTTTCCTGTGCTGTCTCTTGCGGGGCGGTCTCGTTGGGGGCGGTCTCGTTGCCGCGCGGTCTGAGTCCGTCGGCGGTCAGTCCTCGAGTTCCACATCGGCGGTGTCGTCGACGGCGCCGACGGGCGCGTCCTGCGACGTCCACCTCGGGGTCGAGCGATCGAGCACGTCGAAGTCCTCGAGCACCTCGTCGGCCGGGAGGGCCAGCTCGCCGTCGGTGTCGACCCGATCCTGCCCCTCCTCGATCTCCTGACCCGTCGGCTGGCGCGCGGCCGCGCGTAGCGAGCCGGGCGAGAGGTCGATGCCGAGCTCCTCCGCGGCGCGCAGCAGCTCGTCGTCCTCCTCGCGCACCTCGACCTCGCCGCCGCCCTCGGAGAGCACGCTCACGTCGAGCGCAAGCGACTGCATCTCCTTCAGCAGCACCTTGAAGGACTCGGGGATCGACGGCTCGGCGATGTTCTCGCCCTTCACGATCGCCTCGTAGGCCTTGACGCGGCCGACGGTGTCGTCGGACTTGATCGTCAGCATCTCCTGCAGCGTGTACGCGGCGCCGTAGGCCTCGAGCGCCCACACCTCCATCTCGCCGAAGCGCTGACCTCCGAACTGCGCCTTCCCGCCGAGCGGCTGCTGGGTGACCAGCGAGTACGGGCCGGTCGACCGGGCGTGGATCTTGTCGTCGACCAGGTGGAGCAGCTTGAGGATGTACATGTAGCCGACGGTCACCTTCTGCTCGAACGGCTCGCCGGTGCGGCCACTGAAGAGCCGCACCTTGCCGGACGTCTTGCGCCCGACCGGCTGCTTCTGGTCGATCGCCAGCTTGATCGGGCTGTCCTTGTTCGTCTCGGCCCACGTGACCAGCGCCTCGTCGACGTCTTCGACGGTCGCACCGTCGAAGACGGGCGTGGCGACCGGCGTCGGCGCGGGAGCGTTGATCACGCGCCGCGCGTTCCCGTTCATCACGTCGACGCCGTCGCCGACGAATACGCCGTGCGCGGCAGCCCAGCCGAGATGCGTCTCGAGGATCTGGCCGATGTTCATCCGGCTCGGCACGCCGAGCGGGTTCAACAGGATGTCGACCGCGCGCCCGTCCTCGAGGAACGGCATGTCCTCCTGCGCCACGATCTTCGAGATCACGCCCTTGTTGCCGTGGCGGCCGGCGAGCTTGTCGCCCTCGCTGATCTTGCGCTTCTTCGCCACGTAGACGCGGACGAGCTCGTTGACGCCGGCGGAAAGGTCGTCGCCTTCGTTCCGGGAGAACGTCTTGACGTCGATCACGACGCCGCCCTCGCCGTGCGGGACCTTCAGCGACGTGTCGCGGACCTCACGCGCCTTCTCCTTGAAGATCGCGCGGATCAGCTTCTCCTCCGCGGTCAGCTCGGTCTCGCCCTTCGGGGTCACCTTGCCGACCAGCAGGTCGCCCGAGCCGACCTCGGCGCCGACGCGGACGATGCCGCGGTCGTCGAGGTTGCGGAGCGACTCCTCGGAGCGATTCGGGATGTCCCGCGTGATCTCCTCGTCGCCCAGCTTGGTCGAGCGGGCGTCGATCTCGTACTCGTGGATGTGGATCGAGGTGAGCACCTCGTCCTTCACGAGCCGCTCGGAGATCACGATCGCGTCCTCGAAGTTGTAGCCCTCGAAGGGCATGAACGCGACGAGCAGGTTCGCGCCGAGCGCGAGCTCGCCGTGATCCGTCGAGGAGCCGTCGGCCAGGACGGTGCCGGCCTGCACCTTGTCGCCGAGGCGCACGATCGGCTTGTGGTGGATCAGGGTGCCCTGGTTCGAGCGCATGAACTTGGTCAGGTCGTAGGCTCTCGCGCGTGCCCCTGCCCTCGACCACGACGTGGGTCGCGTCGAGCTCGACGACATCGCCGGCACTGCGTGAGACGACGACGTCGCCGGAGTCGACGGCAGCGCGGTACTCGAGGCCGGTGCCGACCAGCGGCGCCTGCGGGATCATCAGCGGCACCGCCTGCCGCTGCATGTTCGCGCCCATGAGCGCGCGGTTCGCGTCGTTGTGCTCGAGGAACGGGATCATGGCCGTCGCGACCGACACGATCTGGGCCGGCGAGACGTCCATGAACTCGATCTCCTGGGGCGTCGCCATCACGGCCTCGCCCTCGCGGGAGCGGCAGAGCACCTGCTCGTGAATCGAACCTGCCCGTCTTCTCGTCGACCGGCTCCGAGGCCTGGGCGATCGTGTACTGCGCCTCCTCGGCGGCGTCGAGATAGATGATCTCGTCGCTCACCTTGCCCTTCGCCACCTTGCGGTACGGCGTCTGGATGAAGCCGAACTCGGAAACCGTCGCCATCGACGCGAGCGAGCCGATCAGGCCGATGTTCGGGCCTTCCGGCGTCTCGATCGGGCACATGCGGCCGTAGTGGGTCGGGTGCACGTCGCGCACCTCGATCGGCGCGCGCTCGCGAGTCAGTCCGCCGGCTCCGAGGGCACTCAGCCGCCGGCGATGCGTGAGACCGTCGAGCGAGTTCGTCTGCTGCATGAACTGCGAGAGCTGCGAGGAGCCGAAGAACTCCTTCAGCGCGGCCACCACCGGGCGGATGTTGATGATCGTCTGCGGCGTGATCGTGTCCACGTCCTCGGTCGTCATCCGCTCGCGGACGACGCGCTCCATGCGGTAGAGCCCGACGCGGAACGCCTCCTGGATCAGCTCTCCGGTCGTGCGCAGCCGGCGGTTGCCGAAGTGCTCGTACTCGTCGAGCTCCGCGCGGATCGGGTCGCGGACGAGCGTGATCGCGTCGGCGGCGTAGTCCTTCGAGTCCTCGGGAACGCCGAGCCGGTGCGGCAGCGAGATGAGCTTCTGGACGAGCGCGAGGATGTCCTGCGTCGTCAGCACGCGGGTGCCTTCGGGCACGTCGACGCCGAGCCGCTGGTTCAGCTTGTAGCGGCCGACCTTCGTCAGGTCGTAGCGCTTGGGGTCGAAGAACAGCGTCCGCAGGAGGTTGCGGGCGTTGTCGAGCGTCGGCGGCTCACCCGGCCGCTGCTTCTTGAAGACCTCGATCAGCGCCTCCTCCTCGCGCGTCGTCGTGTCCTTGTCGAGCGTGTTGCGAATGAAGATCGAGTCGTCGAAGAGCGCGAGGATCGCCTCGTTCGAGCTCGTGTCGAGCACGAAGCCCGTCTCCGGGTCCTCGGCCGGCAGGGCACGCAGGAGCGTCGTGATCGGCAGCTTGCGCTTCCGGTCGATGCGCGCGTAGGCGACGCCCTTCTTGTCGATCTCGAGCTCGAGCCACGAGCCGCGGCTCGGCATCAGGTTGGCGATGAAGACCTGCTTCGTCGCGTCCTTCGGCTCCATCAGGTAGGCGCCGGGGCTGCGGACGAGCTGCGTGACGATCACGCGCTCGGTGCCGTTGATGATGAACGTTCCCCACTCGGTCATCATCGGGAAGTCCCCCATGAAGACCGTCTGCTCGCGGATCTCGCCCGTGTCCTTGTTGACGAAGCGGACGGTCATCGAGAGCGGCGCCTGGTAGGTCAGGTCCTTCTCGCGACACTCCTGAATCGAGAACTGCGGGTCTCCGAAGCGGTAGTCGCCGAACTCGACGGCGAGCGAGCCGGTGTAGTCCTCGATCGGCGAGATGTCGTCGATCGTCTCGCGGAGGCCTTCGCTGAGGAACCAGTCGAAGGACTGCCGCTGGATATCGATGAGGTTGGGGAGGTCGAGGACGTGCTTGAGGCGAGAGAACGACTTGCGCGCGCGAGGCGCGGTGACCGTCTGGGCCACAGAGAACAGCCTCCCTTTACGTGACGAGGGTGCTTATGGGATGAGGGGCGAGGCGGAGGAAACGGCAGGAAAGCGGGCGGAAAAGTCGGGCAGGGCCGGACGTCGGCGAACCTCTGAGGATAGCGGAGGCAGCCCCTCCACGCAAGGCGAAGGAATGGGGTGGCGCGCCGAAGCCATCAGGATATCAGTGACCCGCCCACAATCGGGTCACAGCCGGGTTCCCACCTGATGACGGGAGGGCCGGGCAAAGCGCCCGAGGCCCTCCCGTCACGGCAGGCGTCTACTTGAGCTCGACCGAGGCGCCGGCTTCCTCGAGCTGGGCCTTGACCGCGTCGGCCTCCTCCTGGTTCACGCCCTCCTTGACGGGCTGCGGAGCGCCGTCCACGAGATCCTTCGCCTCCTTCAGGCCCGAGGCCGGTGACCGCGCGCACGACCTTGATCACCTGGATCTTCTGCTGCCCGGCGCCGGTCAGCACGACGTCGAACGACGTCTTCTCCTCGGCCGCCGCGCCGCGCCGTCGCCACCGACCGCGCCGGGAGCCGCGACCGCGACGGGCGCCGCCGCCGTGATGCCCCACTCGTCCTCGATCTTCTTCTTGAGCTCGACCAGCTCGAGCACCGTCATGCTCCCGAGCTGCTCGAAGACGGTGTCAACTGCTGCCATCGTCATGCCTCCTGGTCGTCTGGTTCGGGTTCGTCTGCCGGAGCCTCGGCTTGCGCTTCGGGCTCGGCGGCCTCTGTCTCGCGTCCCGCTCCGCAACGGGCTCGGCCACTGCATCGGTGGCTGGCTCCGCTTCGGCTTCGGCGCTCTCGCGGGCTTGCGGCGCTTCAGCCGCCGGCCAGCCTGGGCTTCCGCGTCTCGACCGGCTCGTCGCTGCCTCGGCCGTCGGCTCCGCTCCGGCTCGGCGGCCGGTGCCGTCTCGCCGCTCGTGTCGCCCTGTGCCTGCAGCTGCTCGATGCGGGCGTCGATCAGCCCGATCAGGTTCTGGAGCGGTGCGTTCACGAGCGCCGAGCAGCTGCGTGAGCGGTGCGACGATGATGCCGAGCACCTGCCCGCGCAGCACGTCGAGCGGCGGGAGCTTCGCGAGCTCCTCGACGTCGGCGTCCGAGATCTGGCGGCCCTGCATGACGCCGCCGCGGATCGCGAGCACCTTCGTCTCGCGGGCCGAGTCGGAGAGCGCCTTCGCCACCGCGGCCGCGTCGCCCTCGCTCTCGATGAACGCGATCGCCGACGGGCCCTCGAGCAGCGCGAGCAGCGCATCGGCGCCCGCTGCCTCGGCCGCGCGGCGGGTGAGCGTGTTCTTGACCACGCTCAGCCGCGCCCCGTGCTCGAGCAGCTTGCCGCGCAGCGCGTCGATCTGCGGCATGCGTCAGGCCGCGGTAGTCGGCGACGATCAGCGTCTCGGCCGTGCGAAGCCTCTCGGTCAGCTCCGCGACGACCGTTCCTTGTCCTCTTTCTGCATCCACCTCCTCCTTTCGCAAGAACGAGCCCGCCGGCGTGGCGGACTCACAGGAGAGGAGTGCTGCTCCGGGAGCCGCCTCGGGAAGGCTTCTGCGCGCGAAATCGCCCTAGGGCGGCGAGCGCTGCTTCCTGTCTCTGGCGACGGGCTGGTGTCGACTAGGCCGTGACCGGCTCAGCCTCCTGCTGGTCGAGCTCCTCGACGATGCCGCGCGTGCGTGCGGGTCGACGTGGATGCCCGGGCCCATCGTGCTCGCAAGGGTGATCTTGTTGATGTAGCGGCCTTTCGCGACCGCCGGCTTCGCACGGACGATCTCGTCGAGCACGGCGGCGTAGTTCTCGACGCAGCTGCCGCTCGTCGAAGCTCCGCTTGCCGATCGGGACGTGGACGTTCGCGCCGCGGTCGGTGCGGTACTCGAGCTTGCCGGCCTTGGCCTCGCGCACCGCCTTCGCGACGTCGATGGTGACCGTGCCCGTCTTCGGGTTCGGCATCAGCCCGCGCGGGCCGAGCACGCGGCCGAGCTTGCCGACGTTGCCCATCTGGTCGGGCGTCGCGATCGCCACGTCGAAGTCGGTGAAGCCCTCCTCGACGCGCTTCGCGAGATCGGCGGAGCCGACGACGTCGGCGCCTGCCTCCTCGGCCTCCTTCGCCTTCTCGCCCTCGGCGAAGACGGCGACGCGGGCCTCGCGCCCGGTGCCGTGCGGAAGCATCAGCGTCCCGCGCAGCTGCTCGTCGGCGTGGCGGACGTTGAGCCCGAGGTTCAGGTGCACCTCGACCGTCTCGTCGAACTTCGCGCCCTCGCGTCGACTTGAGCAGTCGGACCGCCTCGACGGGCGAGTAGGCCCGCTCGCGGTCGATCGCGTTGCGGGCGCTCGCGTAGCGCTTGCCGTGCTGGGTCATCTCTCGACCTCCGTCATCGCTCGACCTCCACGCCCATCGAGCGCGCGGTGCCGGCGATCACCTTCATCGCCTGCTCGACGTCGCGCGCGTTCAGGTCGACGAGCTTCGTCTCCGCGATCGCGCGCACCTGGTCGCGCGTAAGGCGGCCGACCTTGGTGCGGTTCGGCTCCGACGAGCCCTTCTCGAGCCGCAGCGCCTCCTTGATCAGGACGGCGGCCGGCGGCGTCTTCGTGATGAAGTCGAAGCTCCGGTCCTCGTAGACCGTGATCTCGACCGGCGTGATACGCCCGTTCTCCTGCGCGGTCTGGGCGTTGAACGCCTTGCAGAACTCCATGATGTTGACCCCGTGCTGGCCGAGCGCGGGACCGACCGGCGGCGCCGGGTTGGCCTGCCCGCCCGGGATCTGGAGCTTGATCAGTGTCATGACTTTCTTGGCCATCGTCTGTTTCGTCCGCCCTCGTCGAGGTGTTCAGTCGAGCTTCTTGACCTGGTCGAAGCCGAGCTCGACCGGCACCTGGCGCTCGAAGATGTCTACCAGGACCTTGAGCTTCTGCTGGTCCGGGTTGACGTCGACGATCTCGCCGTCGAAGTCCGAGAGCGGGCCGCTCGTCACCTTGACCGACTCGCCGAGCGAGAACTCGACCTGCGCGCGCGGCCGGTCGGCGGTCGCCGCGCCCAGTCTTGAGGATGCGGTCGACCTCGCCCTGCGAGAGCGGAACGGGCTTGGAGCCGGCGCCGACGAAGCCCGGTCACGCCGGGCGTGTTCTTCACGACCGTCCAGGCGTCGTCGTTCAGATCCATGTTGACGAGCACGTAGCCGGGAAGCACGCGCTTCTCGGCCTGCACCTTCTGCCCGTCCTTCGTCTCGATCACCTGCTCGGTCGGGACGACGACGCGGCGGAAGCGCGGCCGCTGCCCCATCGACTCGATGCGGTGCTCGAGGTTGGCCTTGACCTTGTTCTCGTGGCCCGAATAGGTGTTGACGACGTACCAGCGAAACATGGGTGCAGTCCGCCTCTACTGCCCGAGGATGAGCTTCTGGACGACTTGCTTCCAGAGCTGGTCGTTGAGCCACAGGTAGACGCCGGCGATGACGCAGGCGACGAGCACGACGACCGTGCCCTGGATCACCTGGTTCTGGTTCGGCCACTCGACCTTCTTGAGCTCGGCCCACGACTCGAAGATGAAGTTGCGGCGCCGCTCGACCTCCCCTGCGGGGCGCGTCGTCGGCGAGTGGTGGCGTCCGCCGCGGCAGGTCCGCTTCGCGCGCCATGCCTCAGCGCGTCTCCCGGTGCGGCGTGTGTGACGCGCACCAGCGGCAGTACTTCTTGAACTCGACGCGGTCGGGCGTGTTCCG
The DNA here is from genome assembly GCA_963797465.1 of uncultured Actinomycetota bacterium. Lineage (GTDB taxonomy): Bacteria > Actinomycetota > Thermoleophilia > Gaiellales > Gaiellaceae > PALSA-600. The sequence continues at coordinate 1,619,772 of CAWCPD010000001.1, forward strand.
CTTCGACTTGGTCGTCTGGTAGTTGCGCCGCTTGCACTCGGTGCAGGCGAGCGTGATTGCGACTCTGACTCCGGTCTTTGCCATGGCTGAGTGGGTGCTCCGATCGGCTCCGCGGCATGCTGACGCACCGCCTTCGGGCCGCAAGAGTCTAGCGGGACCTGCCTGCGCGCGTCTTCCGAGAAGCGAGGATAGCGGCGGGTGGGCTCGAACCACCGACCTCCGGGTTATGAGTCCGGCGCTCTAACCAGCTGAGCTACGCCGCCAGGCGGGAGCCAATGGTAGCCCAACGCGTTGGCGGCTTTCGCAGCGTGGCGGCGCGCGATCGGGGCGGGTGAGCGACGCCCACGCACGAAGGGCCTTGACGCGTCCCCCGCGATCCGTCAGGGTGGCCCGGCGTGTGCTGCTTTCTGATCCTGCTCGGGGGCTTCGGCCCCCGGATTGCGTTTGCCGCCTGGTGGATCTTCGGCGACAAGGTGGACGCGGCCTTCAACGGCTGGATCTGGCCGCTCCTCGGGCTGATCTTTTTGCCCTGGACGTCGATCTGCTACGTGCTCGCCTGGGGCGCAGTCGGTGGGGTGAGCGGCGCCGGCTGGCTGCTCGTAGCGCTCGGCTTCGCGTTCGACATCGCGTCATACAGCTCGCGCGCCGCGCAGGCCCGGTTCGGCACTGCCTGACCAGCGCTCCAGGCTCGAGCGCTAACCGAACAGATCCGCTTTCGCCGCCGCGAACTCCTCGTCGGTCAGCTTCCCGTCGGCGTGCAGCTTCGCGAGGCGTTCCAACTCGTCCGTCTTCGATACCTGCGGCTGGTTGCCGAACGAGTCGCGCACGTCGGCGAGACGCTCCTTCATCCCGCCGAAGAGCTCGACGGGCTCGGCGTTGGGCGCCTCTCGTGCGACCTGCCGCCTCAGCGTCTCGTAGCCGAGCACGGAGAGCAGGAGCAGGATTACCGTGGTCTTGAAGTCCTGAATCGGCAGGAGCCACAGCGCGACCGTGACGACGACCGCGAAGACCGCGTAGGCGACTTCCGGGCGCAGGAGATGCGGCGCCAGCCACCTGCGTGACGCGGTCGCGCGACGTCCAGGCCCGGTCAGCCAGGCGCCGACCGACCCGAGCACGCCGACCCAGACCGCCACCCACGCCGACGCGGCGAGGCTGTCGGTGAGGATCCGCCACACCTCACTGGCCGCGGGCCGGACGGACTCCGTGACGACGATGTTGTCGACGAAGTAGTCGCCCGCGAATGCACGGATCACGAGCAGGAGCGCGCCGGCGACGATCAGGCCGATCCCGATCGAACGCACCGCCTGGCGCCGCCGGCCGGGGACGAGCCAGAGCGCGGCCGCCCAGGCAGCCACCGCGAGCGCCCAGATCCAGTTCGCCACCGCCTTCAGCGCTTGCGTGATGTCCTGCGCCGTCGCCAGATCGTCGGACTTGAGGATCGTCACCTGCGCCGAGTCCTGGGGGATGCGGTCCGCCAGATCGCTGACGAAGTTGAAGCGGTCCCCGAGCTCGAGCACGAGTGGCCGGAGGTCGAGGACGACGTTGCCGTTGGTCGTCTCGACGACCTTCGTGTCGCCCTCGAGCACGGCGATGAACTCCTTCTGGGCCGCGGACGACGCGGTGACGAAGAGCTGCTGTACCGAGGGACGCTGGAGCAGCTCGCGGGCCGCGCGGTCGGCGAGCTCGCGTGAGATGCCGGCGAGCGGCCCCGACAGCCCCTTGAGGTTCTTCGGGAGCTGATCCTCGAGCTCGGTCGAGACGTCGACGCTGTCGTAGAGCCGCTCGACCATGGTCGCAGCGACCTGGTTGCGAATCTGCTCGTTCGCGATCAGCTCCTCCGAGGTGCCCCGAAACGTGGCCGGGTCGAGTGCCTCGCGCTTGACGTAGTTGGCGAGGATGCTGACGACGACGAGGAGGACGCCGAGCACGACCAGGATGGTCGCGGCAAGGCGCCGGCCGCGGGAGGGAAGGCGCACGGGCACGGGCCCGGGCTCGGGCTCGCTCATGGGGTCTCCTCGGCGGTCGTCGATGGGAGTCGCTGCACGACCGCGCACGCGGAACGCCGGCCTGTGGGCGGACGGCGGATCGTTGGCCGGGCGCTCACGGGACGCACATCCTATGCCCGTGTGTCGGTCGATTCGCCTGGACGGGCCGACACCGCCTCCACCGCGGCCGCAGGGGAGTAGCGCCAGCGATGTTCGTCGACCTCGACGCGCTCCATCGCCATTCTCGGGTGCGCTGCGAACCACATCGCATACCGGTCGGTAAGGGGCCTCGCCGAGACGCCGTGCGCCAGCACCGACAGGCCGATCGTGACGAAGATCGTGAGCAGCAGCGTGCTCGTGTGCGGCAGCTCCGCCTCGTCGACGATGAGCGCCGCGAACACGATCGACGCGAGGCCGCGCGGGCCGAACCACCCCAGGTAGGCGACCGTCGGCGGCCGAGCCCGCGTGCCGATGAGGGCGAGTGCGACCGGGCCCATCCGCACGACGGTGAGGCTGAGGACGGCGACGACCACCATCTGCCAGGTCACGTCGCCCAGCACGGGCCCGAGGATCACGGCACCGAAGACGAGGAACGTGAAGGCGCCGAGCACGAGACCCAGCTCGTCCACGAGATAGGTCACCTCGCCGCCGTCGCGCCGGTGCATCGCACCGAAGATCGCGCCGCCGACGAACGCGGCGATGAAGCCGCTGCCACCGAGGCCGACCGCGATTCCGTATGCGAGCAGCGCCGCCGCGACCGGGATCACCTGCAGCCAGGCAGGGTCGACGAGCTTGCGCCGAACCGCGTGCCGGACGACGATCGCGCCCAGCACACCGGCCGCGACGCCGCCGACGACGCCCCAGCCGATCTCCTCGACGACCAGGCGGAGCGACTCCCACACGCTGAGGCTGCCGTCCTGCGTCTCGGCGATCGCGAGCGCCACGAAGAGCAGCGGCACGCACAGGCCGTCGTTCAGTCCGCTCTCGACGTTCAGGCCCTGGCGGATCCGCGACGGCAGGCGCGGGTCCGTGACCACCGCCTGGCCGAGCGCCGCGTCGGTGGGAGCGAGCACGATCGCGAGCACGAGGGCCTCGGCGAACGTGATCGTGGGGAGCAGCCCGAGCGCCACGAGCGTGCCGGCGGCGATGGTCAGCGGCAGCCCGATCCCGAGCAGCCGGGCCGGCACGGCCACCTCCTTCCGCAGCGCCCGCAGGTCGATTCGCGAGGCGTCGGCGAAGAGCACGAGGGTGAGCGCCGCCTCCACGGTCGCGCGGATGGCCGACGTACGGATGCTCGGGTGCAGCCACCCGAGCCCGGCGGCGCCGGCCGCGAGCCCGACGCCGACGAACACCATCGGCCCCGTCACGACCGTGCGGTCGAGCCGGCGCGACACGCCGGCGTACGCGAGCAGCGTCAGCGCGACGATCGCGAGCGACCAGCTATCCATTGCCGCCGGCCCTCAGGAGGAACGAGGCGACGCCCGCTCGCACGGTCGCGTGGACGCCCGCCGCGCCGATCCGCTCCTCGAGACCGGTTCGCCGCAGCGCGTCACGGAGCGACGAGGTCATGCGCGCGAGCTCGAACGCGACGCCTCGTGCCTCCAGCCGGTCGAGCAGGTCGCCGAGCATCGCCGCGGCGGTCGTGTCGAGGTGCGAGATCGCGGACGCGTCCACCAGCACCATGCGCGCCGGCGGGTCGGAAGCATCGACGAGGCGCAGCGTCTCGTCGCGGAAGAACGACGCGTTGGCGAAGAAGAGCTCACCCGAGAAGCGGAACACGACGAGGCCGGGAACGGTCTCGTACTCCGGGTGTCGCTCGATGCTCCGGAAGCGGAAGTCCTCGTCCGGCCCGGTCTCGGAGGCGACCCGGCCGAGCACCGCCACGCTCGGCCGGTAGACGCGCTGCACGAGTGCGAGCAGCGACGCGATGACGGCGATCACGATCCCCGTGAGCACGCCGAACAGCAGAACGGCGAGGAACGCGATCAGCGCGAGCCGGGCGTCGTCGCGGTCGAGCCGCCAGAGCCTCCGGAAACCGGCGACGTCGACGAGGCCGATCACGGCGGCGATGATGATCGCAGCGAGGGTCGCGTACGGCAGACCGTCGAACAACGGCGTGAGGAAGAGCATCGTGGCGACGAGCAGGACGGCAACCACGAGGCCGGAGAGCCGCGAGCGGACGCCCGCGCCGACCGCGACGGCACTTCTCGAGAGGCTCGCGTCGACGGGAAACCCCTGCAGCACTCCGGCGCCGACGTTGGCGGCACCGAGCGCGACGAGCTCCTGGTTCGCATCCACCTCGTAGCCGCGCTGGGCGGCCAGCCTCCGTGCCGAGCCGACGGACTCGGCCAGCGCGACGAGCGCGACAGCCATCGCGCCGCCGCCGAGCGACGTGAGCTCTCCGAGCCCGACGTCCGGAAGCGTCGGCACCGGCAGGCCGGCGGGGACATCCGCGATCACGGCCACGCCCTTCGATGCCAGATCGAGCGCACGGCTGAGCGCGATCGAGCAGACCGCGACGACGAGCGCCCACGGCACCTGCGGCGTGAGCCGGCGGAGCCCGAGCAGCGCGGCGAGCGAGACGAGCCCGATCACGGGCGTGCGCCAGCCGAGCTCGTCGAGTGCTGCGACGAGCCGCCACAGCGTCTCGGGGACGTTGCCGCCGTCGATGTCGAGGCCGAGCAGGGCCGGAAGCTGGCCGACCGCGATCACGACACCGATCCCGCTGATGAAGCCCAGCAAGACCGGGCGCGCCAGGAACTCGGCGACGAACCCGAGCCGCAGGGCGCCGGCGGCGACGAGCACCGCCCCGGTGAGGATCGCCAGCGCTGCGAGGAGCGCCGCGTAGTCGCTCCCCTGCTGCTCGGCCACAACTGGCAAGACCACGGCGGCCGCGGTCACCGCGATCGTCGAGCTCGGACCGACGTCGAGCTCCCGACAGGTGCCGAAGACCGCATAGAGCACGGCCGCGCCGAGCGCGGCGAAGAGGCCGGCCTGCGGCGGCGCTCCTGCGATCGCCGCATAGCCGACCGCCTGCGGCACGAGCACCGCCCACACCGCCACGGCCGCAGACGCGTCGCTGCGGAACCAGGCTCGGTCGTAGGCCGGCAGCCACGTGGCGATCGGCAGCCAGCGTGTGAGGCGCTCAGGCATCGCGGGCGGCCACGAGGCCCGGGCAGGAGCCAGCGGTGCGACGACGAGATCCCGCGGCGGCGCTCAATCGAGGGTGCGGGGCTCGATCATCGCTCGTCCACCACGGGGTCGACCGGCCGGGACGTCGCCGGGACCCGCGGGCTCGTGGCCCACCGGTCCCGGCCGAGCTCGCCGGTCTAGAGCCCGAGGATCTGCTTCTTCTTGGCCTCGAACTCCTCGTCGGTGATGATCCCCTGCGTCTTCAGCTGGGCGAGCTGCTCCAGCTCGGCCATGTAGTCGGGCTCGGCCGGCGGGGCCGGCTCGGCGTAGACGGGAGGCGGCGGCTCGTAGGTCTCCTGCTGCTCTGCCGCCTGATTCGCGTACTTCGTCTGCTGATGGTGCGAGACGGCGCCTGCCGTTCCCGCGACCACCGCGGTCGTCGCCGCGACGCGTACCAACCCGGGGCCTCGTCTTCTCATCATGTCTCAGCTCTCCTTGCGTGACTGGTGTCAGTTGTTGGCAAGGGCCCACTCGCGGGCCGCCTGGACGACGTCGTGGGGCAGCCGCTCGAACGCGACCAGCTCGCCGCCGGCGTCGCGAATCGTCTGCGCCGTCCTGGCGGCCCAGACGTTCTCCCAGACGAGGAGCGCGGCCGACGAGTTCGGCTCGAGCGCCTCGCCCGCGTCGGCCAGGTCGTCCTCGTTGAAGAGCCCACCGACCTCGACGCCGGCCTTCTCGAGCCCCGCCTGGACCTCCGGGTCGAGCTCGGTGAGCTCCAGCGCCACCACCTCGCCGTCCTCGTCCTTGCTGACGAACGCAAGGTCGATGATGCGAATCGTGCCGGAGTCGACGAGGTCTGCGATCGCAGGCCCGATCTCCCCGCGGAACTTGTTTCCCGGAAACGCCACGACCATGTAGTCGACAGGTCCGATCTCCATCCGTTCCTCCTTTAGGAAAGCGCTTTCGCCTTGATGCCGTCGAACTCGGCCTGCGTGATCGCACCGCTGTCGAGCAGGGCCTTCGCCTTCTCGATCTCGGCAGCCGCGCCGCCGGACCCCGCCACGCTCTTGACGTAGTCGTCGAACTGCTCCTGCTGCGCCTGCGCCTGCCTGACGTTGCGCTGAGCCATGCCGTTGCCGTTCGCGATCACGTAGACGAGCACGCCCAGGAACGGTGCGACGATCACGAAGATCACCCAGACGGCCTTTTTCACGCCACCGACGTCGTGACGGCGAAACACGTCTGCGAGGATGTAGAACAAGAGCATGATCCAGGCGATCCAGAGAAAGAAGATCAACATCGTCCAGATCAGGTCGAGGAACGGATAGTCCGCTGCGACGGGCACCGATGAAACCTCCCAGTTGGTGAACACGACCAAACCGCGCTTCCCTCCTGCGCGGTGCCGATCATAGACTCGGACGGCGATCCGGCGAACACCCGCCCACCAGGCTCGGAGCAAGTGCCCTCCGCCCGGTTCCCGATCGCGCGACGCCGGGCAACTGCGACACTCCTCCGATGCCGGAGACCTCCGCCGACCAGTTCCCCGCCGTTCGTGACGTGAAGGTGCCGCTCCGGCCTGCGCGACTCGTCGTCTCGTGGCTGCTGAGCGCGCTCGCCCTGCTCATCGCCGCGCTGCTCGTGCCGCACGTCGACGTCGAGGGCTTCTGGGCCGCGCTCGGCGTCACCGCCGTGATCGCGGTGCTGAACGCGATCGTGCCGCCGGTGCTCGCGGCGCTGCGGCTGCCCTTCACGATCGCCACGACCTTCCTGCTCGTGCTGTTCGCAGACGCGCTGATGCTGATGCTCGCGTCGAGGCTGACCGACGGCGCGATCGAGGTGGACGGCTTCGGCTGGGCGCTGCTCACGGCGCTCGTCGCGTCGGCGGTGACGACGTTGCTCTCGGTCATCGCCGGCACGAACGACGACGACGAGTACACGCTCCGGGTCACCCAGCGGCTGGCCCGCCGCTCGGGCGAGCAGATCCGGACGGACACGCCGGGCATCGTCTTCCTCGAGATCGACGGGCTCGCGAAGCCCGTGCTCCAGCGGGCGATGCGCGACGGCAACGCACCCGAGATGGCGCGCTGGCTCGCCGAGGACACGCACCGCCTGAGCGAGTGGGAGACCGACCTCTCCTCGCAGACGGGCGCGAGCCAGGCGGGCATCCTGCTCGGCTCGAACGAGGACATTCCCGCGTTTCGCTGGGTCGAGAAGGAGACCGGGACGCTGATGGTCTGCTCGAATCCGGACGATTGCGCCGAGATCGAGCGTCGTCACTCGTCCGGCGACGGCCTGCTCGCGAACGGCGGCGCGAGCCGCGGCAACCTGCTCTCGGGCGACGCCGACCACGTGCTCCTCACCGTCAGCCGGATCAGCGCGGAGAAGGAGGCAAACCCTGGCTATCGGGCGTTCTTCGCCAACGGCTTCAACGTCACGCGGGTCCTCGTGCTGTTCTTCTGGGAGGTCCTCCTCGAGTGGTCCGCGGCGCTGCGGCAGGCCAAGCGCGACGTGCGGCCGCGTGGCCACCGCGGCGGCAAGTACCCGTTCGTGCGCGCCGGCGTCTGTGTCGTTGTCCGCGACCTGACGGTGCACGCGGTCATCTCCGACATGTTCAAGGGCCGCCCGGCCGTGTACGCCACCTTCGCGAGCTACGACGAGGTCGCCCATCACTCCGGCCTGGAGCGCCCCGACACGCTCGAGGCGCTGCGCAAGCTCGACCAGCAGTTCGGCCGCATCGCGCGGGCCCGCCGCTACACGCCGCGCCCGTACGAGCTCGTCGTCCTCTCCGACCACGGCCAGACGCAGGGAGCGACGTTCAAGCAGCGCCACGGCTACGGACTCGACGAGCTGATCCGCCGCTCGATCGACAGCGAGGTGCACGCGGTCGGCGGCGAGGACGAGAACCGCTCCGTCGTCGGGACCGCCCTCAACGAAGCGACCGGCAAAGGCGCCGAGTCGCGCAAGGCGCAGACCGCGAAGAACGACGTGAGCGGCCAGCAGATCGTGGTGCTCGGCTCCGGCAACCTCGGTCTCGTCTACCTGATGGACGAGCGCCGTCGCCTCACGCTCGAGGAGATCGAGCAGCGCCATCCAAAGCTGATCCCGACGCTGCGCGAGCATCCGCACGTGGGCTTCGTCCTCGTCCGCTCGACCGCCGGACCGGTGGTGCTGGGGCCGCGCGGCGCGCGCTGGCTCGCCGACGGCCGCGTCGAGGGCGACGACCCGCTGGCGCACTTCTCGCCCACGGCGGCGCAGCACCTGCTCCGCGCGGACGGGTTCCAGCACTGCCCCGACCTCTACGTGAACAGCTTCTACGACCCGGAGTTGGACGAGGGCTGCGCCTTCGAGGAGCTGATCTCGTTCCACGGCGGGCTGGGCGGGCTGCAGACGAGGCCGTTCATCCTCTCCCCGAAGCATCTGCCCCTGCCCGGCGAGCCGATCGTCGGCGCGCCGCACGTGCACGACGTGCTCAAGGGCTGGCGCCGCCTGCTCGAGCGCGGGCCGGAGGCGGTCGAGACGATCCGGATGCCCGGCTCGGCACCGGCCGACGTCTCCGTCGAGTGAGCCCCGACCTCGCCAGCCAACTCGAGGAGTACCGCGATCTCCGGCACCGGCTCGAGCAGGCGGTGCTCCAGCGCGCCTCGTCGCTCGACGGGCGCACGTTCGTGCTCCAGGCCGCTGTCGAGGGCCTCGACCTCCAGGTCGGCGGCTACGCGGTCGTCGAATCGGCGTCGGGGCCCCGACTCGGGCAGATCGTCGCGCTCGAGCTCTCGAGCACGGACGGGCCCGAGGTCGCCTCTGCGGACGGCGGCCTCCGGACCGCGGTCCAGATCCGCGCCGTCCAAGGCCGCGGTGTCGTCCTGGACGGCACGGCCTCGCCGTTCCACGACGCGCCGCTCCGGGCCGCGACGCCGGCGGAGGTGGGCGCGTGGCTGACGACGCACCGTCCCGGCCGCGCCTCGCTCGAGGTGGGAACGCTCTCGCTCGCCGAGGGCGTGCCGTTCGCGCTCGACGCGGGCGGCTTCGACCGGCACACGTTCCTCTGCGGCCAGTCGGGCTCGGGCAAGACCTACGCGCTCGGGACGATCCTCGAGCGGCTGCTGCTCGAAACCTCGCTCCGCCTCGTCGTCCTCGACCCGAACTCGGACTTCGCGCGCCTTGCCGACACGAGGCCCGAGACCGACGCCGCGGTCGCCGCACGCTACGCCGAGGTGGCGAAGGGGATCGCCGTTCGCCACGGGAACGGCGAGGGCAGCACGCGGCTCCGCGTGCGCGCCGCCGAGCTCGAGCCGGCGCTTCAGGCGGCCGTGCTCCGCCTCGACCCGGTCACCGACCGGGAGGAGTACGCGAGCCTCCTCGACGTCCTCGGCGTCTCGGTCGCGATGGGCGCAGCCGCGTCACTGGAGAGCCTCGCGAGCAGCGACCAGCCCGGCGCACGCCCGCTCGGCCTGCGGCTCCGCGCGCTCGGCGTGACCGACTGGAAGGTCTGGGCCCGCGACGAGCCCGGCTCGCTGCTCGACGACCTCGGACCCGGCGGGCCGCGCTGTGTCGTCGTCGACCTCGGCTCGCTCGAAACGGCCGAGGAACAGGCGCTCGTCGCCGAGGCGACCCTCGCCGCGCTCTGGCGCCGCCGCAACGACCGCGAGCCCGTGCTGATCGTGATCGACGAGGCGCACAACGTCTGCCCGGCCACGCCGCCCGACCTCGTGTCCACGCTCACGACCGAGCTCGCCGTGCGCATCGCCGGCGAGGGCCGGAAGTTCGGCCTCTACCTGCTCGTCGCGACCCAGCGGCCGCAGAAGGTGCACGAGAACGTCCTCTCCCAGTGCGACAACCTGGCGCTCATGCGCATGAACTCGTTCGCCGACCTCGCCTACGTGGGCGAGGTGTTCTCGTTCGTGCCGGACGCGCTGCTGGCCCGCGCCACGTCATTCCGCCAGGGAGAGTCGCTCGTGGCCGGCAAGCTCGTGGCCCACCCGTCCTACGGACGCTTCGGCCCGCGGTTCGCGCAAGAGGGCGGCGCGGACGTGCCGGCGACCTGGGCCGAGTCCCGGCCCGGTTGACGCGCCGAGGAACGCGTGCCGACGAGGCGGTTATCCTCCGCGCCATGCCTCCGCCACGGTTGGCGAAAGACCGGGCCTTGACGCGAGCCTCATGAGCGAAGTCGCGCTTCCTCCCGCCGAGCACCGGCGGTTCAATCTCAGGCGCCTGGTGACGATCGTCGCGACCGTTGCGGTGATCTGGCTGCTCTCGTGGCTGCTCGGCTGGAACGTGTTCTCCTGGTTCGCGTCCCTCTGGGACACGATGACGGCGATCTCGCTCGGCTACATCGTGGCCGGGCTCACGATGCAGACCGTGCAGACGACCGCGATCGCGTACGCGTGGGTGCCGATCCTCCGGTACGCCTATCCCGACGCCGAGATCCCCTTCCGGCCGGTGCTCGCGAGCTACGCGATCGGCGTCGCGCTGAACGGCTTCCTACCGGCGAACATCGGGACGTTCGTGATGATGTTCCTCTTCCTCACGTTCATCCCGGGATCAACCTTTCCCGGCATCTTCGCGGGCTTTCTCGTCCAGAAGATCTTCTTCACGATCGCCGGCACGTTCGTCTACCTCTACCTGTTCCTCTCGATCCCGGGCTCGTTCGACCTCCAGCTCGGAAGCATCTCCGACCACCGGGCGCTGACGGCCCTGATCCTCCTCGTAGGGGCGTTCTTGCTCGTGCTCCTGGCCCGCCTCTTCTGGCGCAAACTCAAGGGGCTGTGGGAGAAGGCGAAGGTCGGCGGGGCGGTCCTGTCCCACCCGCGCGTCTACTTCACCCGCGTCGTCTCGTTCCAGTTCATCGGCTGGTGCGCGAAGCTCGCCGTCGTCGGCATCTTCCTTGCCGCGTACGGGATCCCGGTCACGTTCAGCTCGATCATGTCGGTCGTCGGCGGCAACTCGCTCGCGAACGTCGTCTCGGTCACCCCCGGCGGCGTCGGCGTCAACCAGGCGATCAACACGCTCACGCTCCAGGCCTACACCAACCCGGAGACCGCAACCGCGTACTCGCTCGGCCAGCAGCTGATCGTCACCGCCTGGAACCAGGTGTACGCGATCGCGCTCATGGTCTGGGCGTTCGGCTGGACGGGCGGCAAGATGCTGGTCAAGGACTCCTACAGCGAGGCCAAGGTAAAGGCCGCCGAGCAGAGCGAGGCCCGCAAGGAGCGGAAAGCCGCCAAGAAGGCTGCAGACGCGGACGAAGCCGACTGACGGGTCGCGGCGAGCCGATGAACGACACCGAGAGCCCGCCGGGAGAGGAGCCCGTGGCCGCCGCCGGCGCCGGCGCGGCGGGCGACAAGCCGAAGAAGCGCATCACCTTCACGCGGCTCGCGATCGGGGGCTTCGGGCTCGCGATCATCGTCGCGACGTTCGTCTTCGTCCTGCCGAAGGTCGCCGACTACCGCGACGTGTGGGACGTCGTCAAGGACGTCTCGTGGCCGTGGATTGCCGCGCTCGCGGCGGCCACGGCGCTCAACCTCGTCACCTTCGCGCCGCCATGGATGGCCGCGCTGCCGGGCCTGCGCTTCCGGCCGGCGCTGATGATGACCCAGGCCTCGACCGCCCTCTCGATCGTGACGCCGGGCGGCGCGGCGGTCGGGATGGCTGGCTCCTACGGCATCCTTCGCTCCTGGGGCTTCCAGGGCAAGGCGGTCGGTCGCGCCGTGACGCTGACCTCGCTCTGGAACCAGTTCGCGAACCTCGCGTTTCCGATCGTCGCCGTCTTCGCCCTCGCCGTCACCGGCGCACAGACGGCTGTGCTCGCGACCGCGGCGTTCGTGGGCGCAGCGATCCTCGGAATCGCCGTGGGGGCGCTCGTCCTCGTCCTCTACAGCAGCCGGTTGGCCGAGGACATCGGCGACGTGGCCGCGCGCGCGGCGAGTTGGGCGCTCGTGAAGCTGCGCCGCAGACCCGTCGGCTGGAACGGTCAGAGCTTCGAGCGCTTCCGCCTGGACGCGGTCGACCTGCTCAAGCGCCGCTGGCACCTGCTCACGCTCGCGACGCTCGCCGGCAGCCTGACCGTCTTCATCGTCCTGGTCGTCTCGCTGCGCGCACTCCAGGTTCCGTCCAGCCAGGTCTCGGTGGTCGACGCGTTCGCAGCCTGGTCACTGGCGCGGCTTCTCGGCAGCATCCCGATCACGCCCGGCGGGATCGGCGTGGTCGAGCTCAGCCTCACCGCCACGCTGGTCGGCTTCGGTGGCAACAACGCGGGCGTGGTCGCGGCCGTGCTCGTCTACCGCTTCCTGACGATGGTGCCGACGCTCGTCCTCGGCCTGATCGCGGCGACCACGCTGCGGCGTCTCCGTCCGGCCGGTGCGGAGGCGAGCTCGAGCGCGGACCCGTAGACTCGCGCCGAACCGCGAGAAAGGGAGCACGCGATGATGGACGACGGGAGTCTCGGAAGAGGGTTCTGGTTGAAGGCGGCCGGCATCCTGCTCGGCTTCTGCCTGGCGGTGCTCCTCAGCCTGCTGCTCATCTCAGCGGTGTTCGTGCGCTGGGGCCTGATCGGCGGTCTGGCCGTCCTCAGCGTCCTGCTGCTCCTGGGAGCCTGGCTCTACGACAGGCGCGAGGCGCGGCAGAACCGCGAAGCAGGGCTCTGAGCCGAGAACGCGCCCGGGCTACTTGACGAGCTCGAGCATCTTGAACATCGGCAGGTACATCGAGATCACGATCGTGCCGACCATCACGCCGACGCCGATCATCAGCACCGGCTCGATGATCGAGGTCAGCGACGCGATGCTCGTGTCGACCTCGTCCTCGTAGAAGTCGGCGACCTTGCCGAGCATCTTGTCGAGCTCTCCCGTCTCCTCGCCGATCTTGATCATCTGGCTGACCATCGGCGGAAACGCCGGGTCCGTGGCGAGGGGCTCGCTGATCGGCACACCCTCCTGGACGCGAATGCGGAGGTTGTCGACCGACTGCTCGATCACCCAGTTGCCGGCGGTCGCTGCGGTGATCTCGAGCGCCCTGATGATGTCGACGCCGGCCGTGACGAGGCTCGAGAGGGTGCGCGAGAAGCGCGCCAGCGCGATCTTCTGGACGACGTCGCCGATCCGCATCGGGATCCGGAGCTTGAACGTGTCCCAGATCGGCCGGCCGTGGTCGCTCTTCTTCCAGCGCAGGAAGCCGTAGATGATGCCGCCGATCGCCGGGAAGATGATGAACCACCATTGACGCAGCGCATGGGAGACGGCGATGAGGAACTGCGTCGGCTTCGGCAGGTTACCGCCGAGATCGTCGAAGACCTTCTGGAAGACGGGAACGATGAACATCAGCATGAAGATCAGGACGAGCGTGGCGAAGGAGATCACGACGAGCGGGTAGATCATCGCGCTCTTGACGCGGCGCCTCAGCGCCGAGTCCTTCTCGATCTGCATCGCGATCCGGTCGAGCACGCTGTCGAGCGTCCCCGACGACTCGCCCGCCTCGATCATCGCGACGAACAGCTTGTTGAACACCTTCGGGTGCCGGCCGAACGCCTTCGACAGCACCATCCCCGTCTCGACGTCCGACCGGACCTCACCGATCACCTCGCGCAGATACTTGTCGTCGGTCTGCTCCTCGAGCGTCGCGAAGGCGCTCACCACGCTCACGCCCGCCTCGATCATGGTCGCAAGCTGCCGCGAGAACACCTGCAGCGACTTCGGCTTGACCTTCTTGAACCGGGTCGACCCGCCTTCGCCGCTCGCGACCCGCTCGCGCAGCGACTGCGCCAGGAGGCCGCGCGCCCGGAGCTGGTCGCGCGCCGCCGAAAGGTCCGCCGCATGGATCTCGCCGCGCTGCCGGAGGCCCTGGGCGTTGATCGCTTCATAGGTGAATGACGTCATGTCTCGTTCCTCCGGTACAGGATCAGGTTGCCTGGTCGAACGTGGTTGTCTCGCGGACGGAGTTCGTGGTCGTCGCGCCGTCTCTCACGACGAGCATCACCGTCACCGACGTCAGCCGCCACAACACGTCGGCTCAGTTCTCGACGATCGCGAACGTGGGCGTCGCGATCGACAGGGAGACGGGCTTCGACCAGCTCATCCGCTGCTCGCCCTGAGCCGAGCTGTTCAGCCCGCGGACGCGATACCACCACGTGCCCGGGTTCAACGGCAGGACGGAGGAGGTTGCGAACGTCTTGGTCGTGCCCACGGTTCGCCACGGATTCTCGGAGCGGCTCCACTGAACCTCGTACCGGGTCGCGCCCGTCACGGGCCGCCACGCGACGAGCGGAGGGCCGTAGAAGCGACCTTGCGCGGAACTGGACGAGAACAGGCTGCCGAGCGGTGAAAGTCCCGTTGCGAACGTCCCTGACGAGGTGCCGAGCGCCGGCTTGCCTGCGCCCCTCACCACGACGCCCTTCGTCGTCCGGCACGCGACCTCGGGGGCGACGGTGTCCTGGTAGGAGCCGTTCGCCTTGCGCTCCACCGGCACCACTGTCCAGAAGTACCGGCCCGTCGAGAGGTCGACCCTGGCCCAGCCGCCGGCCGCGCCCGTGCCCGCCTCCGAGGGGACGACCGCCTTCCCGGCCTTCGTCAACACGGGGCCGTCGTTGACCGGCGCCTGATGGCCCGACTTCGCGACGTGCTGGCCCGAGCGTGGCGTGAACGCGCTGCCGCGAATGACGGCGCTGTTGAGGACGAGCTTCTTGCACGATACGTCGCTCGCGACGTAGACGTGATGGAGCGTGGCGCGATCGGCGGTCGGGAACAGGAACACCGGCTGCAGCTTGTGAGCCACGGCCGACTGGCTGGGGGCGGGGCCGGTCGAGACCGTCTTCAAGCCGCCCGACTTCCTGATCGCGATCGGGGTCGAATAGGTCGCGCTCCACGGGCCGTACGAGGTTTCGGGCAGCGAGCGGTCATCGGATCCGAACAGGCGCCGAACGGCCCGCACACGCCACACGGCCTTGGCCGGCGCGTGCTTCCCGTAGTAGCCGCGGAGGTCGGCGGCAGTCCCGACCGTCGTCGCGACCTTACCCCGGTTCTGGAACGAGACTTGGTACCCGGTCGCGCCGGGAACGGCAGACCACTTGATGAATCCCGGCCCGCCCAGCAGCTTGCGCGGGGCGCCCGTGGGCTGCACGCGAAAGCCTTCGGCGCTGCTCCAGCCCGACGCGGTGTTACCGCCGAACGCGCGAACACGCCAGTACAGCGGCGCACTCGCCATCCAGGGCAGCGAGATCGGAACCGCCGCGACCGGAGACTTCAGCCCGTTCTTCGACCAGACGACGCCGTTGCGGGCCCGGAAGCCCTTGTTGGTCGAGAGCTCGACCTGGTACTGCGTCGCGCCGCGGACGGGCTTCCACGCCAACGCCGGAGTCCGCGAGAACGTCGGCGTCGGGGTCGTCGCGTCACCGGGAAAGACGTCGAAGGACGTCAGGCCGCTCGGCGCGGCAAGCACCTGCAGGCGTGCCGACGCACCGCTCGCCATGAGCACCGACGCGGCAGCGGCCACCAGCGCGGCGCCTGCCGCGACCCGGAGGCGCCACGCGACCCCGGCCCGCCCACCCGAATCAGTCATGAACGACCTCATCTCGCATCTCCCTTTCCGTCCGAGTTCGGGACGGTCGACATGGCCTGAGAGAACCGGAGCACGTACTGCACACCGGTGGCCGTGTTCTCGATCGTGACCGGCACCGTCCGCTTGAGCTTGACCTGGCTGGCTCCGTCGAGCGCGCCGGCGACAGGGACGATCGTCGCGGTCGACTTCGTCACGGTCACGAGACGGAACGTCGTGTCGCCGAGCTTGAACGTCTG
This sequence comes from uncultured Actinomycetota bacterium, assembly GCA_963797465.1. GTDB lineage: Bacteria > Actinomycetota > Thermoleophilia > Gaiellales > Gaiellaceae > PALSA-600. Next base: position 1,635,670 of record CAWCPD010000001.1, read on the forward strand.
CCTGAGTCCGACCACCTGCCGCCGTCCGTCGATCCAGATCGTTGCGGCGGTGGGTACGACCTTCGGAACCGGTGTCGCCGTCGGCTTGGCGGGCGGCGGGACCGGCACGGGTACCGAGGTCACGACGGGCGCGGCAGCGGGAACTGCGCCGGCGAGCGGCACGAACGGGTCCCTCGCCGGTAGGCGCTTGATGAGTCGCGCCGTTTTCCGCTCACGCGCCGCAGCCGCCTTGGACGGAGTCTGCATGGCCTGCTCCACACCGCCGACAGACGCATCGACGGCGACCGGAGCGCTCGCGGACACTGCAACCGGCGTCGACCCGTCGGTCGACGAGTTCGAGCCGCCGAGCAGCTTCGGAAGCTGCCACACGAGCAGGAGGACGAGCACGACGCACAGGACGGCGAGCATGATCTTCTGTCCCTTGTCGCTCGATGCGCCGGCGACACGCCTATTCGCGACTGCGCTCATCAGGAACCTCCTGTCGCGTCGGCCGACTCCGCTGTCGAGCCGCCCGCCGCCGTCGTGGTGGTGTCCGTGACCGGCAGGGGAACGCCGGTGTAGACGTACGTCGCGAGCTGGATCGACGCGCTCAGCTCGGGCGTTCCTGCACCCGCGGGCGTGAGGCCGACGGTCTGGACGTCGAAGAGACGACCCGTCGCGTGGATCCGACCCCTGGTCGAGCTGGCCTGAACCCGGAGCTGGTGGAGGAACCGCTGAACGGCCGAGTAACGCCCCGTCACACTGACGGCGATCGGAACAGCCTCGTACCCGGCCAGCGGGGTTGCGCCCGACGGCGTGAACGACTCGACCGTCACTTTCGACTTCTCGGCGAGCTTCTGGACCTGGCGCACGATGGTCGGCATCTGGAGGCTCTGCGGCATCGCCTGGTTCAGCAGTGCCGCGCCGGTCATCTTCTGCTTGTCGGCCTTCTGCGAGCGCGCGAGAAGCTGGGCGACCGTGAGCTTCGCATGCTCGTCGGAGATCTGTGCGTCGAGGGTGTCAGCCTTCGATCTCTGCGGCGAGACGAGCAGGTACCAGCCGGCGAGCGCCACGATGGCGATCGCGCCGGCGGCAATGAGGGCAAGGACACGGGGAGACGGCTTGCTCATCAGCTTGGCACCTCCGGGAGCTGCACATTCGCGCTCATCGTGAATTGATACGCCTTCGTGTCGCCGATCACCGTCCGCGAGCTCGACTGCAGCGTCACGTCCGAGAGCGCCGGCACGAGCTCGAGGCGCTGGATCACCTGCGCAACGATGTTCTGGTTGAAGGCGATTCCCGAGACGGTGAACGAGGTCGGCGCGGTGGTCGTCGTCGCCGTCGTACCCGGCGGCAGCGCCGTGCCGGCCTGCATGTTGAGGGTCGAGAGCCACGAACCGGCGGGAAGCACGCGAGAGACGTCGTCGAGCAGGTCGTCCCACGGCATGCGCCCGGCCGCGGCGGTCGAGAACGCGGCGACGCGCGCCTGGTCCTCGCCTTGCTGCGCGACCGTCCGAGCCGCCGCCGCTTGAGCCTGCACGACCTGCTGCTGCAGCGCCTCGAGCTTGTCCTGGCGGTCCGAGACCTTGCTGTGTCCCTGCACGTATGTGAACCCGAGAAGAACGAGCGCCACGGCGAGCAGCGCTGCGCCGCCGGCGACGACCGAGGTGGTCGTGAACACCGTGGGCATGCCCCCCGGGCGATCCTGCTGCGGCAAGAGGTTGACGGCGCGCATCAGTCGTCCACCCCCAATCCGATCGCAACGGCCATCGAGGCGAGGTCGTCCCGCTGCTCGACGGTCTCGTCGACCTCGACCCGGACGAGCGGGTCGGCGACCCTGACCCGCACGCGCGTCAGCTTCTCGAGCTCACCGGCGAAGCCGGCATGCCGGCTCGCGCCACCGGCGAGAAGGATCTCCGAGATGGGGAGCGACCCGGGCTGACCCTGGTAGAACTCGAGCGACGCGACGAGCTCTCGCGCGAGCACCCGCAGCTCGCGATCGACGGCTTCACGCGCGCGCGCGGCGCGCGGATCGGCGGCTGGATCGGACGGGGCTGCCGACTCGAGCGAGAAGTTCAGCATGAACTCCTCGGCCTCTGGCAGTGTCGAGGGCAGCTCACGGGCGACGGCGGTTGCGAGCTTCAGCCCGCCCCACTCGAGCACGCGCGTGAACTCGCACACGTTGCCGTCCGAGACCGCCAGCGTCGTACGCTCGTGGCCGGCGTTCACGACGACGACCGCCGAGGTCGGTGTGACGTCGTCAGGCAGCGGGGTGGAGAGCGCCCGGAGCAGAGCAAACGCTTCGAGGTCGATCCCGACGAGCCCGATCCCCGCCTCACGGAACGCGGCGGAGTAGCGCTCGATCGGCTCGCGGTACGCGGCCACGAGCAGGATCTTCCGGTTGATCGTGCCGCTCTCGTCGACCTCGCGGCTGAGAACGCGATAGTCGATCATCGCCTCGTCGACGGGGATCGAGACCGCGTCATGGGCGCGGAAGAGCACCGCATTTGCGAGCTGGCTCTCGTCGTCGATGCCGGCGATCTCGAAGCTGCGGACGCCGACGTGGTTCGACGCGACGCCCATGCGAACGCCCCGGCGGGGCAGGTTGTTCGTGGTGAAGAACTCGTTCAACGCGGCGGAGAGCGCGGCGACGTCGCGAACCTCGCCGTCGGAAACGATCCCCGGCGGCAACGGCTGTCGGGCGAGCTGGCACAGGCGAGCCGAGCCGTTGTTCGCGACCCGCGCCGCCGCGAGCTGCGAGGCCCCGATCTTGATCCCGACGAGCTCGCGCGGCTTCGTCTTCTTCGCGGTCTCGCGCGTGCTCTTGGTGGGCGTCGCAGCCGGCTTGCTCGGCTTGCTCGGCTTGCCCGCCTTCTCGGTTCTCCGCACGAGGTCGGAGAACTTGAGCTCCTTCTTGAAGTCGATCACGTCACACCCTCAGTTCAGTCGCAGGTCTGGATCCGTTCGAAAGGGCCTCGAGCTGGTGCGGCGGGAAACCGCCGCTGTCGAGCAACTGCAGCAGCTGGTCGGGGCGGGTCGTGCGTGCAAAGGCCGCCTCCGGGGTGATCACGCGCTTGAGCGTGAGGTCTGATAGCGACTGCTCCATCGTCTGCATCCCGCGGAGCAGGTTCATCTGCATCACCGAGTAGATCTGCTCGATCTTCGCCTGCCTGATCAGGTTGCGAACGGCGTCGTCGGGGAGCAGGATCTCGAGCGCCGCGACGCGGCTGCGGCCGTCGGCGGTGGGGATCAGGTTCTGCGTGACGATTCCCTGCAGCGTCGCGGCGAGCTGAACCCGCACCTGGCCCTGCTGTTCGGCCGGGAAGACGTCGATCACGCGGTCGATCGTGGACGGGGCGCTCTGGGTGTGCAGCGTCGCGAACACGAGGTGTCCGGTCTCGGCGGCGGTCAGCGCGGTCGAGATCGTCTCGAGGTCGCGCATCTCGCCGACCAGGATCACGTCCGGGTCCTGACGCAGCGCGGCCCGAAGGCCTTCTCCGAACGAGGTCGCGTCGGACCCGATCTCGCGCTGGTTGACGAGGCAGCGCTGGTGCCAGTGGAGGAACTCGATCGGATCCTCGATCGTGAGGATGTGCTCCGAGCGGATCCGGTTGATCCGGTCGATCAGCGCGGCCAGAGTGGTCGACTTGCCCGAGCCGGTGGGTCCCGTGACGAGCACGAGGCCCCGCGGCTTCTCGCAGAGGTCGTAGAGCCGCTCGGGCATCCGCAGCTCCTCGAGCGTGCGGATCCGGGCCGGGATGAGACGGAACGCCGCGCCTACGCTCGCCCGCTGGAAGTACGCGTTGACGCGGAAGCGTGCGAGGCCGGGGACGGAGTACGAAAAGTCGAGCTGGCGCCGCGTCTCGAGCATCTTCTGCTGCTCGGTCGACGTGATCCCGTAGACGAGTGTCCGCGTCTCGTCGGGCGTGAGCTTCGCGGACTCGGGCATCTGCTCGAGTTGCCCGTGGACGCGCATCATCGGCGCCGAGCCGACGGCGAGGTGGAGGTCGGACGCGTCGTGCTCGACCATCTGGCCGAGGAGGTCGTCGATGGACTGGAAAGTGGCTACGTCGTTCATTGGCTCATCCTTCTTCGGCGTCAGGCCGAGGCAACTTGAGCGATTGTTGTGGGGACTGTCGCCGGGGCCTCGTCGGCCGGGGCGAACCAGCGCGAGGCGGAGCCCATGTCGGGGCCGAGCGCGCTGCGAAGCGCGTCGACGCAGTCGCCGTCGAACTGCGTCCCGACGCCGCGGTCGAGCTCGGCAAAGGCCTCGACGGGCAGCCGGGCCGGATTGTAGGGACGGTTGGCGGTCATCGCCTCGAACGCGTCGGCGACGTGGATGACACGGGATTCGAGCGGGATCGCCGAGCCGCGGAGGCCGTCCGGGTAGCCGCTGCCGTCGACGTGCTCGTGGTGGTGCAGGACCCACTCCGCTTCCTCGACGAGCCCGGCCGCCGCGACGATCGACCGTCCGATCTCAACATGGCCTCGCATCTCACTCCGCTCGTCGGGATCGAGCTCCTCCTTCTTCTGGAGCAGGGCATCGGCGATCCCGATCTTGCCCACGTCGTGCAAAAGTCCTGCAAGTCCGAGCTGGGTCACGTGCACGTCCGAGAGCCCGAGCGACTGACCGATCATGATGCAAAGGGCCGATACGGTCTCGCAGTGGTTGCGCGTGCCTGCGTCCTTGGCATCGACGGCCTGCGCGAGCGCGGTCGCGAGCAGCTGCTGGTGGCGTTGCGCCGCGAGCAGGTCGGGCTGCGCGGTCGGCTTCGGCCGCAGGCCGGCCGAGTACACCACGATCCTGCGGCCGCTCCGCTTGGCCTCGTAGAGGGCGAGGTCGGCGTTGTGGACCAATGCGTCGGCGCTCTCGAGCGCCGAGGTCTCCGCGATCCCGCAGCTCACGTGGAGCACGGTGCGGCTCCGCATCAGCTCTGTCTGGAGGCGCTGGGCGAAGGTGAGCGCTCCCCACGCACGCTCGCCCGGAAGGAGCACCATGAACTCGTCGCCGCCGGTCCGGTAGGCGCCGCCTGTGCGGAGCGTCGCCGTCAAGCACTCGGCCACCGCGCAGATCCGCTCGTCGCCCGCAAGATGGCCGAGCGTGTCATTCACCTCTTTCAGCCGGTCGAGGTCGAGCATCACGACGCTGAAGTACGACCCGGTTCGGGCACGGCGCGCGAGCTCGCGCTCGAGCTCCTCGTAGAAGGCGCGGTGGTTGCCGAGCCCCGTGAGGCTGTCGGTCAGCGCGGCCTGCTCGAGCCGTGCCACCTCCTGTCGCCGTGCCCGCTCGACGCGGCGGCGGTGCCCCGCGAGCCGCATCAGCAGGATGGCGCAACCGGAGAGGCCGGTCACGATCAGGAGGAGGGTCGCAGCGAGCTCGACCTTCTGGATCGGCTCGGCGGGCCACGCGTCGGAGCTCCGGCCGCGGATGTCGGTCTGAGCCGCGCTGAGCGCTGCGTCGAGCTCGGAGGACCGGTCCTCGAATTCTCTGCGTTCACTTTCGGACGCGGAAGTGCTCGCCGTCTGCGCCGAAACGACGCGGCGACCCGCGTCGAAAACGCCGGTGTGACGCTGGCCAAGAAATACAGCCCGAGTGACGTCGCCGGCGGTGCCGGCTTCGCGAAAGCTGCGGAGGTCGGCCGCGAAACTCGCAGCGGCTGCGGCCAGCCCCTTTCGAGCACGCGTGGTATCGGTGTCCCGAATTGCACTCCGCTCAAGCGCGAGCGAATAGCGGGCGTGATCGATTGTCCTTTGGAGCCGTTGGGTCGTTTGATAACCGCGCATGGCCTGGATCGTCGTTACCGCGCCCCACACTCCGAAAATCGCCACGACGACAGCAACTCCCGCCATCGCGACCCGGGCCGGAGGTCGACTCCGAATCGGTTCGGTCTTCGTGTTCTGCTCGCTGACTTCTGCCACCGCAATCCTTCTGCAAGATGAGGAAACCCCGTCGTGCCTGGAAGATCAGGAGGGGGCGCGCCCTGGTGGCGCGCCCCCTCCTGTAGTGCTGGACATCGGCCGGTGTACTCGAAGCTAAGACGCCTTCAGCTCCGAAGCCGAAGTCATGTTTCGTTACGCACCGGCAACGCAGACAGCGTTGGCGCCTACGGAGCCGTTCTTGGTGCTCGTGATGGTTCCGCCAGGCCCGATCACCTTCGCGGTGTAATCACCCGACGTGGCGCTGATGCAGTAGGTGGCGCCGCCGGCGGCTGCGTTCGCCACGACTCCGCTGCTCAGCCCCGAGTCGTAGGTCGCCTTCATCACGGCCTCGGTGAGGCCTGTGTAGGTGTTGTTGTCGGCGTAGAACGCCTCGGCCGACGGAAGCGCCGAGCGCACGTTGGACGACGCCGACTTCTCATTCGCGCGATCCTTGAAGCCCAGGTACGAGGGGACTGCGATCGCGAGCAGGATCCCGATAATGACGATGACGACGAGCAGCTCGATGAGGGTGAAACCTTCCTCGCGAGCAAGTCGCTGCCGCAAACGATCAATCACGATTCTTCTCCTTCGGTTGATTTGACCCGCACGCGAGGTAGCGCGCACTTGCTAGATATCGCCGATCCGGTGCGATACACCCACCCCCATACAGGTGATATTGCTCCAGGACATTCCGGCCGATTGCGACGCTCCCGGCACGACGAACTACTCGAACGAGCGATCGTGTCAGGCCGTCCGGCCGCCGATTCCGGACTCGATGGCCACCGTTTCCCAGAGCGCTCGCGCCGGTGAGATCGACGTGCGCAACGTCACTCACGACGGACAGCTCGTCGCCGTCTTCATGGCGATCGACCAGGGCGACGCGTTCACCGTCGTGACGGAGGTGTTCCCCCGTGACGGTGCCGCCGGCGGCACTGTCTGCAGGCGTCCGTACACCTTTCCGAACCCCGAGACGGGCCTGGCATTCCTGAACGAAGCCGTGACGTCGTTCACCTACCTCGGCTGCGAAGTCCACCGCCAGTAGAGGCAGGGGAATTCACGCGCTTCGCGTGAATTCTGCGGGTCTTTAGACGACGACGCGGGCGAGCTCTTCGACCGACGTGCGCCCCTCGACGACCTTGTCCATGCCGTCGTCCCAGAGCGAGCGCATGCCCATCTGCAGCGCGGCGGCCTCGAGCTCGTCGCGGGTGGCCCGCTTCGCCGTGAGGTTCTCGAGCTCGTCGTTCATCTTCATGTACTGGAAGATCCCGATCCGGCCGCGGTAGCCGGTCATCGAGCAACGCACGCAGCCGACCTTGCGGGAGAGCTTGGTGCCGTGCATCGACTCGGCGGCCTCGCGACTGACTCGCATCGCGATCAGCTCATCGGCCGAGACCTCGTACTGCTCGGCGCAGTGCGGGCAGAGCTTCCGCGCGAGACGCTGTGCCAGGACGCCCGAGACGGCCGCGCCGGTGACGAACGACTCGACGCCCATCTCGTTCAGCCGGGTGACGCAACCAGGGGCGTCGTTCGTGTGCAGCGTCGAGAGCACGAAGTGGCCGGTGAGCGCAGCCTCGATCGAGATCCGCGCCGTCTCGCCGTCGCGGATCTCGCCGACCATCACGACGTCGGGGTCCGAGCGGAGGATCGAGCGAAGCGCCGTGGCGAACGTCAGGCCTGCGCGCGGATTGATCTGCACCTGGCTCACGCCGGCGAGGCGGTACTCGACCGGGTCCTCGACCGTGATCACGTTGATCTCGGGTCGGCTCGTCTCGGAGAGAACGCCGTAGAGCGTGGTCGACTTGCCGGAGCCGGTCGGGCCCGTGACGAGCAGCGCGCCGGTGGGCCGCTTGATCAGGTCGCGCAGCTCGTCACGCATGTGGTCGGAGAGGCCGAGCTCCTCGAGCGTCGGCGCCTCACGCGACTTGTCGAGCAGCCGCATCGTGATCGCCTCGCCCTCGACGGTCGGCAGGGTGGCAACGCGGATGTCGAGCAGGCGGCCCGCGGCCGAGGCGTTGAGTGAGATGCGGCCGTCCTGAGGCTTGCGCCGCTCGGCGATGTCGAGCTTCGCGAGCACCTTCAGGCGCGTTGTCACGCCCGAGGCGAGCCGCACGGGGATGCGCTCGGCGACGTGGAGGACGCCGTCGATCCGGCACCGGACGACGAGCATCTCCTCCTGCGGCTCGAAGTGGATGTCGCTCGCCCCGTCCTCTGCCGCCTGGAAGATGATCGAGTTCACGAGCCGGACGAGCGGGGCGTCGGAGATGCCGTCGTCGGCTTCGAGGTCGTCGTCACCCAGTTCGCCTTCGACAAGCCCCACGGCGTCGTCCATCAGGGCGGCATTGAGCGCCTCCGAGGCGCGGCTCAGACGGCGGAGCTCCGTGAGGACGTCCTCGCGCACCGCAACCGAGAACTCGGTCGAGTGCCGCGTCGCGAGCCGCAGCTCGTCGAGGGCCTGGACGTTGTGGGGCTCGGTGATCGCGATCCGCAGGCGCAGCCCGTCGAAGGCGAACGGGATCGCGCAGATCCGCTCGAGCACCTGGAGCGGGATCAGCTTCGTCGCCTCGTTGTCGACGCCCTCGACGGCGAGGTCGACCAGCGGCAGGTGGTACTGGTCGGCGAGGCTGCGCGCGACGCCCGTCGCGCTGGCGAAGCCTTCGTCGAGAAGCGCGCGCGAGAAGGAGCCGCCGCGCGCCGTGCGCCGGGCCCGGTCGATCTTGTCGGGCGGAAGGAGCCCGCTCTCGGCGACGAGCTCGGCGACGAGCTCACTCTGCTCTGTCGGCCTCTCCTCCACCACCGGCTCGGTCGGCTTTGCCTCGTCGACGTACCGGGCAGCCACACCGTCGCCGTCATCCAGGGGTCTCTCGTCTCGCAGCGGCTGCTCTTCGCTCGTCGGTGTGTCGTCGTACAGAGGGCGTTCGCCGTACGGCGGACCCGCGTCGCGCAGCGGCGACTGCTCGTCGTCCATGGGCGTTTCCTCGTACAGGGGCCGCTCGATGTCGCGCTCGTCGTCGTCGGGCATGGGGACAGGGCGAAGCTTGGGCTGTTCGTCACCTGACATGAAGGGTGTCTGCACGGTACCTAGAGCAATCCCACGTAGGCGTCGACGAGCCGGTCGCCCACGAAGAGGGCCACAATGCCGCCGAGCGCGAGGAAGGGGCCGAACGGGATCTTCATCTTCCGCGCCGCGCTTCCGTGACGGGCGAGGAGCACCACCGACGGCACGAGCGCCGCGATCATGCCGATCATCATCGCGACCGGAACGGTGCGGCCCAGCTCGAAGCCGAGCAGCAGCGCGAGCTTGACGTCGCCCATCCCCATCCCCGCGGGGTAGATGAGCGCCGCGATCAGCAGGAAGAGCGCGGCCCCTAGGCCGGCGATCGCCCACTCGGGCGACGGCACGCGAATCGTCTGGGCGACAAGGACGATCGCTGCGGCGGGAAGGACGATCCGGTTCGGGATGACGAACCGCTCGATGTCGGTCACCGAGATGACGACGAGAGCGGTGCAGAAGAACGCCGCGGTTGCAGCCTCGAACGTGAACCCGAAGACGAGGAAGCAGGCGGCGATCAGAACGGCGGTGGTCAACTCGACGGCCGGGACCATCCAGCCGATCTTCACGCCACAGCTTCGACACCGGCCGCGGAGCAGGAGGTACGAGAGCACGGGGATGTTGTCGCGCCGCGCGATCGGCGTGCCGCACGAGTCGCAGGCAGACGGCGGGTGCGCGATCGAGCGACCTTCGGGCAGCCTCGAGGCGACGACGTTGAGGAAGCTGCCGATCGCGAGGCCCGGAACGAAGACGACGAGCGCGGGGCCCACGTTCACCCGCCGCCGGACGTGAGGTCGGTCGATGCCGGCTCGCGGAGCCGGCCGAGAGTCGTTGCGGCGGCGAGCACGGTCATCTCGTGGGGTTCCTGAGGACGATGTCGATCATCGGGATCTCGCCGAGGGTGAACCCGGACCCGTCGGGCAAACGGCGGCCCCGCCGGTTCACTGCGGCGATCCGTACCCGTCCGCGGTCGGCGCGATCATGCGGAGCTTCGGCAGCTCGACAGGATGGCCGCCGGGCCCTTCGGTCGCAGCCGCCTGGTCAGCTGGTCGGCCCTGCGCTTCCTCGACAGCGCGGGCCTTCTCGGCACGCTCGAGCGTGATCATGAAGTCGTGGCGGTTCGGAGCCGCCGTCGCGGCGACCTCGCGCTCGACGTCGCCCGCGAGGACGAGGTCGATCAGAGCCTTCGTCAGCGTCTGCATGTCGAAGAACAGGCCGTCGCCGATCGCCTCGGAGATCTCCTCCGCACGGTTCTCGCGGATCAGCTCCTCGATGCGGCTGTTCGTGATCATCACCTCGACCGCCGCGATACGGCCGCCGCCGATCTTCGGCAGGAGCCGCTGGCTGACGACGCCGCGCAGGACGCCCGCGAGGATCGCCCGCACCTGGGCCTGCTTGATCGCCGGGAAGAACTCGACCAGGCGGCGAACGGTCTCCGCGGCGTCGATCGTGTGCATCGACGAGAGCACTAGGTGGCCCGACTCGGCGGCCTGCAGGGCGGTCTCGGCGGTCTCGCTGTCGCGGAGCTCGCCGATCAGGATCACGTCCGGGTCCTGGCGGAGCGCACGGCGAAGTGCCTGCGAGAACGAGGCCGTGTCGAGCCCGACCTCGCGCTGGTTGACGATCGAGCTCTCGTCGTGGTGGAGGACCTCGATCGGGTCCTCGATCGTGACGATGTGTTGCCGCCGCGTCCGGTTGATATGCCCGACCACCGATGCGAGCGTCGTCGTCTTGCCGGCGCCCGTGGCGCCCGTGACGAGGATCAGCCCGTGGTGGAGGTCGGCGAGGCGCGCAACGCCAGGCGGAAGCGCGAGCTTGCCGAAGGTGGGGACGTCACTCGGAATGACCCGGAAGGCGAACGAGATCTCGCCGCGCTGCCGAAAGGCGTTGACGCGAAACCGAGGCAGGCCGGGGAGCTGGTAGGAGGTGTCGAGCTCGCCGGTGTCGTTGAACTCGGCGAGCCGCTTGGGGTCGGAGAACCCCACCTGGCGCACGAAGTCCTCGAGCTGCAGCGTCTCGAGCGGGGTCCAGCCCTCGAGCGTGCTCAGATGACCGTCACGGCGAACGATCGGCGGCTGATCGATCTTGAGATGCAGGTCACTCGCGCCGCAGTCGACGACCTCGCCCAAGAGAGTGTTCAGGTCATGTTGATCCATGTTGCCTCCACTGAAGTCCGAAGCACGTTCCCAGGTCTCGCAGCCGGATCAGCTGTAGCTTGGCGTGCCGTGGTTGTTGGTCGCGCTTGCCGCGGCCATCGGAATCGTCGTGATCGCCTTCGCAACGGAGGCGCCGTGGATCTGGCCCGTCGTCGCCAGCACCGAGCCCGTGGCACGCACGCTCACGCGGTCGTCGGCGGGGGCCGAAGCCGAGCCTTGCAACTGCCGCATGCGCGTAGCTTCTATCACGCGATCACGAAACTCCGCCCCCCATTCGGGTGAGCATGGGCGATCCGGGCGGGTGCGGCGTTGCCCGAACTCGGCACCGCCGCTGCAGGCGCCGCTCGAGGCACCAGCGCGACCCCGCCTTCGTCCCGCAAACGGCGGACGAGGCGGGACGGCCACCGGCCGTAGCCCGCCGCTAGCGGCGCGCAGAGCGGATCCCGTCTCCATGCAAGAGGGTGTCGGTTCGTGGTCTGCCACGCGGGAACCCCGAAAGGGTGATTCGCCGGTGGGCGATGCCCTCGGAGTTGGCGGGCGAAAGGCAGTCGGGGTCGCCGAGGTCTGGAATGCCTCGATCGAGTGAGACGACGGCGTCGCAGACTGACGATGCTCCGGGTGCGAGCCCAGTGGACGAACCCTGGGCGCGCAGCAGCAACGACATGGCGGCCATCTACCACGAACACCCGACCGCGACGCAGCCTCCCGCCCGAGGCGGGATCGACGCGGCGGTTGCAGCCACCGTCTACGAGTCGCTCGCGCGGGCGCTCGAGCTGCACGACTACCGGCGCGGCCGCTTCGGAGAGACGGCGTCCCACACCGACCGCGTCACGCGCCTGGGACGCCGGCTCGCCGAGCGGGTCGCGCCTGAGCTCGTTCCCGACCCCCAGCTTGCGGCGGGCTTCCGCCTCCACGACATCGGGATGATCGGGATCCCGATCGACATCCTCGCCAAGCAAGGTCCAGTTGACCTCGGACGAGCTCAGCGAGATTCGAGAGCACCCGTGGCTCGGCGAGCGGATCATCGCGCCACTCGAATGCATGAACGGCCTCGCCCGGCAGGTGATCGCCTGCCACCACGAGCGCTGGGACGGCACCGGATACCCCAGAGGCCTCCGGGGTGAGGAGATACCCCTGGCGGCGCGGATCTTCGCCGTGGTCGACGCCTTCGACGCGATGACGAATCAACAGCCCTACCGCGAGGCGGTACCGGTCGAGCACGCGCTGGCAGAGATCAACGCGAAGGCCGACGCGCATTTCGACCCCATCGTGGTCAACGCCTTCCTGACGATCATGAACGAGAGCCCGGCTCCAGCGGTCGAACTGATCTGATCCTGAGGCCGAATCACTCGCGCGGGGGATTTACCGCCGAGGCAATCGGGGGCATGGTTCGTCCGAGGTGCTCTGCGGCACCGGATGGGTCCGTCCACAACCGGAGGTTCTGAATGCGGCTCAAGCTTCTCATCGCGGACGACCATCAGCTGATGCTCGAGGGCATCCGCCTTGCACTCGCGGATGCGTCCGACATCGAGATCGTCGGCGAGGCCACCTCCGGGACGCGGGTCCTGCCGCTCGTCAAGCGGACATCGCCGGATGTCGTTCTCCTCGATCTCCGCATGCCCGACACGGACGGCTTGCGCTGCCTCGAGTCGCTCCGCCAGTATCACCCTGACGTCAAGACGATCGTCTTCTCGGGAAGCGACGACCCCGACGTGATCCAGGCGGCGTTCCAGCGCGGCGCTTCGGCGTTCATCCTCAAGCGCATCGACCCCGTCGATCTGGCGCCGGTGATCCGGCAGGTCCTCGACGGCAACGTCTTCTATCCCGTCGAAGCTCGACCGGTCGTCAGAGAGGCCGCGGACTCGGGACTGACCCAGCGCGAGGCGGACATCCTCAAGGCGCTCGCCGAGGGGCTCTCGAACAAGCAGATCGCGCGTCAGTTCTGGCTGTCCGAGCAGACGATCAAGTTTCACCTGACGAACATCTATCGCAAGCTCTCCGTCGGGAGCAGGACCGAGGCCGTTCGCCACGCGTACGAGAACGGGTTGATCGAGAACCCGATGCTCCGCGCAACCGCCGATTCAGCCTGAGCCGTTCGCGTCCGGGCGCAGCGTCACCTCGACGCCGTCATGGCTCGCCTGCCAGGCTTTCAGGAAGAAACTCAGCTCCCACCACTCCTCGGTGGCGTCCACCGCCTCGACGTGGACGACGTGGCAGACGCGCTGATCGATCGGTCGCACCACGCAGCCCCTTGCAGCAAGACGCTCGACGAGCTCTGGCAGCAGCGCCGGTGTCTGGATCTCGAGCATCACGCCCACAGTGATCGCATTGTCATTGCCTCCCGCTGCGCCGCCACCCGCTAAACGTCGCGCGTCGTCTGACCTATCGGGTGGTCCGCAACTCCCCGCAGACCGTCGCCGCGACCCTCCGTGGTGGCCCGCTCGGGGGCGCATGCCTCGGCCACTGAGCGGACCGCTGACCTGACCGAGGGCGCAGCCCTCCCCGAGGCTCCCTCGTCGGAGCTCGCGTACGGATGCCTGATCCGAGGTCGTCGCCTGCAAGCGACCCCTGTGAAGCGAATTTCCGCCAAATTCGGCCCTCGTCCTCGTGCTCGCCGCCCCTTCGGGTAGGAGGTCCTGGACATGCGGAGGTGGAGATGATGCGCGATGGTCGGTAACGTTTGACTCGTTGGTGCGCCGCCCCTCAAGGGGACCGGGCAAAGAAAATCGAGTTTGGGGGGTTGGGGAAATGCGAGCGAAGACGAGCCTTGCCGCGCTGGTAGGGACGGCGGTCGCTGTCGCGGCGGCGGTGTTGATGGTCGCCCCGATCGCGATGGCGCATCATCCAGAGATTTACGTGAGCCTGGACTGCAACGGGCTCGTCTCGTACACGGTGTCGGCCGACGTGAACGACTCGAGTCGGAACAACCCGGACGTTCGAGTGTACGACGATGCGCAGTTGACGCACCAGGTCGGCTCGGGTGCGTTCACGAACGCGAACCAGCGGTCGTTCACGGGCAGCTACAGCGTGTCGACGTCGGTGACGTCGGTGACGCTCTGGCCGTACGCGGTTGGTGCGTGGGGGAACCCCTCTGCGTCCCATCCGACGCTTGGCCCGTCGTTTACGGCCCATCGGCCGACCAACTGCAAGCTGCCGTCAACGACGGTGACGGCGATCCACAATGCGGCGCACGGCGTCGTCACGTCGGTTGCGGTTGGATCGGTGGTGCACGACTCGGTGACGGTCTCGGGAAGCGGCGTGACGCCGACCGGAAACGTCACCTTCGACTGGTTCACCAACGGTTCGTGCGCAGGAAATCCGGCTGCGACATCGGGCGACGTCGCGCTCTCCGGCGGATCCGCGGACGCGACCGGGTTCCCGCAGACCGTGTCGTCTGCGGGGTCGTACGGCTTCAAGGCGCACTACCAGGGAAACAGCAAGTACTCGCCCTCGGACGGGGACTGTGAGCCCTTGACGGCGGTCGATGCCCGGATCACGATCGGTCAGAGCGGCACGAACCCGGTCAACAGTCCGCACACCTTCACCGTGTTCGTCGAGAAGAACGACGGAACCGGCTGGAGCGCGGCGAGCGGCGTGACGATCAATTCGACCGCAAGCGGCGTCGGCTCGATCACGGGCGGCAGCTGCGGCCCGACCGGGGCGACGAGCGCTGCCGGCACCTGCACGGTGATCGTCAACTCGAGCGTTCCGGGGACGACCACCGTCAATGCTTCGGGCACGGTCACGGTGAACACCGTCAGCATCGCCGTCTCGACGAGCGGCTACGGCGCTCACGACATCAGCAACGTCAAGCAGTGGGCGGACGCCGCGGTGCGGACGGACATTCACAACGCGAGCCATGAGGTCGTGACCTCGGTGGCGTCCGGCACGGTCGTGCACGACAAGGTGTTCGTCACCAAGCTGGCCGGCACACCGGCGGGGGTGCCGAACCCGACGGGCAACGTCGTCTTCCACCGCTACACGACGATCGGCTGCACCGGCCAGTCGGTCGATCAGACGGTGGCGATCGCGGCAGACGGCACCGCCGAGACGAGCGCCTTCACGGCGACCGCAAACATGTCCTACAAGGCCGACTATCAAGGCGACAACAACTACCCGGCCCGCTCCGGCGCCTGTGAGCCCCTCACGGTCACGACCTCGCCGACGCCTCCGACGCCGCCGTCGTCGTCGAATCCGGCGATCGCGATCACGAAGAACCCGAAGGAGCAGTCGGTCGCGGCCGGCGCAAGTGTGACCTGGACGATCGTGGTCACGAACACCGGCAACGTCACGCTGACCAACGTGCGGGTCGTCGATCCCGAGGCGCCCGACTGTGCGAAGACGAGCGCACAGATTCCGGCGCTCTCGTCGATGGCTCCGGGTGCGAGCCTCAGCTACACCTGCACGCGTGCCAACGTGACGGTGAGCTTCACGAACGTCGCGACCGACATCGGCACGCCGCCGTCCGGTTCCGACGTGACCGCCACGGATTCCGCGCACGTCACGGTGACGCCGCTGACGCCGCCGACCCCGCCGACCCCGCCGAAGCCGCCGGTGGTCAAGGTGATCCACCCGAAGATCATGATCACCAAGAACCCGAAGTCGCAGACGGTCGCGATCGGCGTGGCAGCACGCTGGACGATCAAGGTCAAGAACACCGGCGACGTCGTCCTCAAGAACGTGACCGTGACCGATCCGAAGGCGCCGCAGTGCAACCGCAAGTTCAACGGCACCCTCGGCGTCGGCAAGTCGCGCACCTACACCTGCGCGAAGCCGAACACGCGCGCGAAGTACACCAACGTCGCGCTCGTCGTCGGCACGGCCCCGAACGGCAAGAAGGTCACCGACAAGGACGCGGCGATCGTCAAGACGGCGCCTCTGAAGCCGAAGGTGATCGTGAAGAAGGCAAAGGCCAAGCCGAAGCCCAAGCCGACGGCCAAGCCGAAGCCCAAGCCGAAGCCGCCGTCGGTCGTCTCCCATAACAAGCCGAAGACGACCGGCTGACGACGACGCAAGCGATGGGGCGGCCCTTCCGGGTCGCCCCATCGGCTATCTGAATGAACGCTCCAAACGCACCGACCTCTCGCACGTTCTCGGCGCCGCTTCCCGCGAAGGCGATTCTCGCCGCAGCGACGCTCGCGCTTCTGCTGCTCGTCCCGACTGCCCACGGGCAGGCCAACACTGTCGTCTGGGCTTCGGCGATGCAGCCCGACCAGTTCAGGTTCACCGCAACCGAGGGCAAGCGGTTCACCTTCTCGCTCGCGGCCTCGGCGTCGAGTCCCGCGGCGACCGTGCTGATCGAGCCCGTTCATGGGCTTCCCGCGGGCGCCTCGATCGGCTCTTCCATGCACGGCAACGTGGCCAGGGCGACGTTCCGCTGGCGTCCGAGCGCTCCCGGTGAGTACTCGATCGGATTCGTCGCGAGATCCGGAGCCGGCGCCTCGGCCCCGATCCGGACCTACGTGATCCGCGTCAACCCGACGTACCCGCAGAGGTACCAGCTGACCGACCGCAAGCTCGGGCACTGGGCCGCCGTGCTGAAGCGTGCGGTCGTGCGTGCGCAGCCGAAGGCCTCGGCGCGCGTGGTGACCCGGCTCGAGCTGAGGACGTCCGACAACACGCAGAACGTCGTGCTCGTGCTGGACGGCCTCGACAAGAGCACCCACGAGACCTGGTACCGCATCCGCCTCCCGATTCTCCCCAACAACTCGACCGGCTGGGTGCCTCGGAGAGCGCTCGGCGACCTGTTCAAGGTGAACACCCATCTGTACATCGACCGCGAGAAGCTGACGGCAACGCTGAAGCGGAACGGCGTGACGGTGTTCACGACTCGAGTCGGCGTCGGGAAGCCGTACTGGCCGACCCCGCGCGGCGAGTTCTACGTCCGCGACAAGCTGACGAACTTCGGCGAGCCCTTCTACGGGCCGGTCGCGTTCGGCACGAGCGCGCGCTCAGCGGTGCTCACGGACTGGCCCGGCGGCGGGTTCGTCGGCATCCACGGCACCAGCCTGCCCGAGCTCCTCCCGGGCCAGATCTCGCACGGCTGCGTCCGCCTGAAGAACGAGGCGATCCTCGAGCTGGCGCGTCTGATGAAAGTGGGCACGCCGGTGACGATTCGCTGAGCGTCGCGCCGACGGCCGTGTCGCGACCAGCCGCCGCCCGCCGCTGGAACGGCGAGCGGGCCTCGGGGGCGTCGATTCCCCTGTCCGGATCGCTCGAACGAGTGAATCTGGCCCGCGCGGAGCACAATCACCCTCGGTTGGGGGATGAATAGCTCCTGTGTGGCCCCTACCGTGCGCCCACTGACGTCCTGGGAGTTCCAACAGGTCCGGTGAGTCAAGGAGGAGTGCTGATGAGTGCGGTAGAAAAACTGAGTGCGGTGGATCACTTGCAGGGGGCGCGGCAGACGGATTCGGCGGTAGTGCGCCCATCGCTCCTATCGCTGATGAGCGAGACGGGAGTGGCCATCGACGAGTTGCGAGCGGCCGCGGAAGAGGCGATGAACAATGGTGAGCCGTTCGGCGACGTCGTACTTCGGCGCGAACTGATCGATGAAGAGGGCCTTGCGAAGCTCCTTGCTCAACAGTGGGGACTGCCGTCCCTCGACCAGGACGCGCTCGAGCTTGCCGTTGTCGAGCGGGAGAGCCTGCCGCTCGAGCAGGCACGGGAACTTGCGGCGTGCGTGATCGACCTCGGTGAGGGAGCGACCTCGGTTGTCGTTGCCGAGCCCACGGGTGAGCGGCTGAGCGAGCTTCGGCTGGTGCTTGGCGACGACGCCGCCTTCGCGGTTGTGACCGAAGCGAGCCTCGAGCGGCTGCTTGATGAACTCGCAGCCGAGCCGGCCGAGGCACCACTCGCGGAGTCGGACGAGGATGAGGCGGAGACCGCGGAGCCGATGGCAGCCATCGACGCACCCGACGACACGGTGCTCGCCGAGCTGGAGGCAGCGACAGCGGCACTGGCGGCGCTCGGTGCGCAGGCGGAACGAGTCACATCCGCTCGCCGTGCGATCGAGGGCGAGCTGACCGAGCTCCGCGACGAGCTCGCGCGTCTGAACGACGAGCGTGAGCATGAGCAGACTCTTGCGCGCGAGCGGGAGGAGCAGTTCGATCGTGAGCTGACGGAGATCCGCAGCGAGGTCTCGCGTCTGAGCGATCAGCTCGAGCACGAGCAGTCGCTCGCGCGCGAACGCGAGCAGGAGCTCGACCGCCAGCGCGACCACAACACCGCGATCAAGACCAAGCTCGGCGACCTGCTCGGCGAGTTCGACGGGTAGTGCGCCTACCTCTACGACTCTGACCAGCCCGGCGGGGCGTCGACGATCGCGACGTGGTCGCGGTCGGATCCGATGCCGTCAGGCGACGCGGAAGTCGCGTCACTGATGGCGAGATGGAGATCCCGCCGGGCGAATTGGTCGGCCCGTACTGGACGGAGTGCACCGGAAAGACTGCAGTAACCGGGCCTGGACAGACTGGGCATCGACTGGAGCGACACGTGCTCGACCGTGCCGCCAGGATGGAGCTCGAGCCGTATCCGCTGCCGGCCGGGCCTCGAGCGCACCCGAGGCGACTGGACCCGGGGCCTCCCGGCGGGAATCTGCAGTCGTCTTCCCTGGTGCGGGCACGAGAGCCGGCGCCAACCGCCCGCAGCGCGGATCGCCAGGAACTCGTCACGGAATCACGCTTCGTCGGCCGGGCGCGATGGGCGATGCGGGTGAAGGACGCAGGATCGCGGCGACCGGCGCGACCGGACGGCACAGGTCTTCATCTCGAGACGAGTCCTAGAGCGCCGGCTGCGCCGGTGATTTCGCAAGACAGCGCGCGCGACGGGCTACAGGCTCATGGCGACGAAGCTGCGCGGCGCAGATGAGGTCCGCAGGACCTTGTAGCCGGGGTCCTCGAAGATGTAGCTGCCCTTGAGCGGTTCCCACTTGCCGCCGTTCGTGTGGGCCAGCGTGATGTCGGTAAAGCTGTACGTGAAGTCGTTGCAGGTGCCGGTGCCGCCGTTCCAGTTCTCGGCGACGGCCTGCGGGTACCAGGTGCCATGACTGCCCGGCAGGTGGATCGGCGGGCTGACGGGACGGCTGTCGACCCATACGCGCCACCACGACTTCCGCATCCTCATCTCGAGCACTGCAACACGATGCCTGTCGCCCGGCTTGACGTTCGGATCGAGCTCGACGTAGCGGGGCGTCGCGCCGGCCGCGGTCACCTCGTAGTACATCCGGCTCGTCTGGCTGTTCGCACCGCTGAAAGCGGCGAATCCGACCTGCAGCCACTCGGCGACGCCGCCCGGACCCGCATTCGTGCCGCCGACACCGACCCAGCCTCCAACGTGCCCGTCGAAGACGTTCGGCGCCTTGATCGGGATGAGCGTCGCCGAAACGCCGTGCGCCTTGATGTTGCTCTGGAGGCCCGCGTAGGAGAACGGGTTCACACCGCAGCCGTTCGCCTTGGAGCTCCCACCCTGCGCAGGTGAGGCGGCGAGGAAGGCGAGGCAGAGAACAGCGACGAGCTGTGCGGTGCGGATGAACATGCCGACCTCCGGGCCGTGAGAACTGGGGTTCCGTTCCCTGAGATCGGGTAGAGGTGGTCGGCGTTCTCTCCCTCGAATTGAGAGTCAAGGTGAGAAAGCGCGAGGTTCCCTCGGTCGAGTGAGTAGCCCGGCGCGGGCTCAACGGACCGTGTCGCGGCCAGATGTGCGTCGCGTCCGACTACGAGCGGCCGAGGAGGGCCAGCGCGCGCATCGGCACGCGAGCGAGACCATGCTGGTCGCCGGGGTCGGCGAGCTCGCCCTGGAGCATGCCCTCGATGCTGCGCCAGAAGAGCGCGGTGCGGGCGATGCGCCACGAGGCGGCCGGCCACCGGTCGAGCGCCTTCTTCAGCTTCCACGACGCGCGGTGGAGCGGCGAGAGCGCCGCGTCGACAGCCGCCTCGTACGGCTCGAGCGTCGTCGCACGGCCGGCGAGCAGGTCGAGGATCGCGTCGGTCGCAAGTCGCGCGGAGTAGAAGCACTCGTACATGCCGTCGCCGGACACCGGGTCGAGCAGCCCGGCAGCGTCGCCCACGACGAGCGACCGCTCCCCGGCGATCCGCGTGCCCGTCATCCGCAGCGGCAGCCGGTGGCCGCGCAGGCTCTCGAGCGAGGACGGGTCGAGCCCGTGCGCCTCGCAGACGCGGCGGAGGTGCTCTCGGATCTTCGGTCCCTCCTCCTGCCAGCAGCCGACGCCGACGTTCGCGTGGTCGCCCTTCGGGAAGACCCAGCCGTAGCCGCCCGGAATGTCCGCGAGCTCGATCACGACGCGCCGGGCGTACCGCTCGCGCGAGATCGTCGGGTAGGGCACGTTCCCCTCGAACGCGACGCCGTTCAGGATCCCCTCGCCGAGCCCGAGGGCACGGCCGGTCGTCCCGTTCGCGCCGTCGGCACCCACGAGCACGTCGCCGACGAACCGCTCCCCGGTGCCGAGCGCGACGACGTTGCCCGGTTCGACCTTCGAGGCGACGCCCTCGTGCACCTCGACCCCGCGCTCGCGCGCCGCGTCGAGCAGGAACGCGTCGAGCCGCCGGCGCTGGGTCATCCAGACGAACGGCCGCGGCGAGGTGCGCACGACCGCGTCCCGGTAGCGGAAGCGCAGCTCGACCGCGTCGATCTCCTCCTCGACCACCGGCGTCACATCGACCGGCAGGTGGTGGACGGCCCGCATCGTCAGCCCGCCGCCGCACGGCTTGTCGCGCGGAAAGCGCGCCTTGTCGACCAGCATGACCGACGCGCCGGCCTCCGCGAGCCGGTAGCCGGTCATCGATCCGGCGGGCCCGCCGCCCACGATGATCGCGTCGAAGCGCTTCACGACCAGGAGGCTACAATGCGGCGCGCTTCAAGGGGGTGTGCCCGAGCGGCCAAAGGGAACGGGCTGTAAACCCGTCGGCTCAGCCTACGGAGGTTCGAATCCTCCCGCCCCCACTACAGGGAAGGACGCAAACCGTTCCTCCGCAATTTGCGGAGAAACGGGGGTGGCCATGTCTTCAGCAGTGAAAACGCCCCATGAGAGGTCTCGGACGCGCTCCATGGCGCGCTGCCGGTCGAGCTTGCGCAGGTAGACCTGCGTCGTCGCGATCGAGCGGTGCCCCATCAGCTCTTTGAGCGCCTCGACATCGCCAGGATGGCGCTCGAGGTAGAAGACGGCGAATGCCGCCCTCAGCGCGTGAACGTGCGCCCGTACGCCCGCACGCTCGGCTACGCGGCGGACGAGACGCCAGATCACGCGGTCGTCACGAGTGCCCGCTCGCGTCAGGTACCCTTCGGGCGGGACGAGGTAGTCATCGGCCTCGGCGATCGCGCCGTCCGCGATCGCCGCCTCGAGCAGCGACCGGAGCTCGTCGGGGACGGGCTTCCAGATCACCTTCTCGCCCTTCTCGACGAAACGGAGCCGGCCGTGCATCCGGTCGTAGTCCCGGAGCCGGAGGTTGGCGACCGCACGCGGCGCGAGCCTGTGTAGCAGAGGATCCCGAGCGCGATCCGCTCTGACCACCCACGCGCGACCTGCAGCATCCGCACGACCTCTTCCGTCTGCACCGTCACGACGTCGAGGTCGGCTGCGGGAATCCTCTTCGTGCGCGGCAGCCGGTCCATCGGGTTGCGCGCGATTTTGCCGTCGAGGTACAGCCATTTCAGAAACGATGCGAGCACCGACTCGGCATGCGCCTGCGTGCCCCGTCTGTTGCCGGCGAACGTGTCGAGCCAGCGGCGGCAGTCGTCGGTCGTGATCTTCGAGACGTCGTAGTCGTCGGGCAGCCGGTCGCAGAACTTGTCGAGCAGACGGGCGTAGGTGCGCCGCGTCCGCTCGGTGGCGCCGCGGCGCGTCAGATCGCCGAGGAAGAGATCGATTGCGCGGTCGACGGCGAGCATGGGTCGAATGATGACCTCAGGCGACCCGCGATGGTGTCGCTCGGGCGTGTGCGAGCGAGGCACCGCACTCATGGCAGAGTCGTGGCGGCAGGCATGAGAGAGGCAGATTAGCATAGATACCGGACAGAGCCTCGCCGCGGGTTAGAGTCCGTGCGTGCGTGAGGACACGGTGAGGAGCGCGGCGATTCTGCGGGAGGCGCGGCTGCGCGCGGGGTTGAGCCAGGACGAGTTGGCGAAGGTGAGCCGGAAGGACCGGACGGTGATCGCGCGGTATGAGCAGGGGGTGGTGGCGCCGAGCCTGGACACGCTGGTGCAGCTGTTGCGGGCGTGCGGGTTCGACATTCCGCTGGAGTTGGTGCCGTATGACGCGGGTCCGGATGAGCGGATCGAGGAGATCCAGATGCTGGCGCCGGAGCGGCGGCTGGATCGGATGCTGGAGGAGCGGCGCGCGAGGTTCGAGGCGGCGCAGCGGCGAAGGGAGGGTGGCTGAGCTTGGACGGGGGGGGCGGAGGAGAACGGGTTCGATCCGCGCGGGCTGCTGGCGGCGTTGCATCGCAACGACGTGAGCTACGTGTTGATCGGCGGGTTGGCGCGGGTGATCCGCGGCACGGACGAGGTGACGAGCGGGGTGGATGTCTGTCCCTCGTTGCGTTTCGAGAACCTCGAGCAGCTTGGCGGCGGCGCTCGAGGAGCTGGAGGCGAAGCGGGCGGATCGGCGGCGGCTGGCGGTCGACGAGGAGTCGCTGCGGGCCGAGCCGGTGTTGCGGCTGCGCACCCGTTGGGGGAGCTGAACGTGGTTGCCGAGCCGGCGGGGACGCGGCGGGGCTTCAATGATCTGCGGCGGGGGCGACGGAGGAGCACATCGGTGCGGGGTTGCGGCCGCGGGTGGCCTCGGTGGCGGATCTGGCGCGGATGTCGGCCGCGCTCGCGCACGAGCTCGGCCGGGAGCCGGGTCGTGAGGCGGAGCGGCTGCGGCAGTTGGCGGTCGAGCGGTCGCGTGAGCTGCGGCGGATCATGGAGGTCGAGGTCGGGATGGAGCGGACGCTCGGGCTCGAGCGCGACATCGGCATGGACATGTGACTCACAGCTCGATCCCGCGGTCGAGACCCCGCGCTCGAGTGCCGCGCTCGAGGTCGCGCTCGCGGCTCAGGCCTCGCTCGGGCCGCGGCTGAGTCGCGGGCGAGCTCGAAGCGCGCGCTCGCGTGTCGCGCGGAGCTGGCGGTCGAGCCGCTCGAGCTCGCGGTCGAGGCGCGCGAGTTTCTGTTCGTGTTCGCCGAGTCTGGTCGCGGAGGGCGCGTCCGTGGCGGGCGCGGCCGAGCACGCCCAGGCCGGCGAGCGTCGCGGTCCGTCTGGTTGCAGCTGTCGCGTGGTGTCGAGGCGTTCTTTCTCGAGTGCCAGTCGTCGCTCGCGGAGCTGGCGGCTCTGCCGCGCGAGGGCGTCGCGCTCGGCTGGGTTCGGGTCGCGTCGTCGCGGCGTCGAGGGCGAGCGTCTCGTGCTGCGGGGCGGGTGAGCGCGTCGGCGAGCCGGTCGAACGGGCTCGGCGGGCTCGGGGCGGTGCGGTGGCGCGTCGGGCTCGAGCTCGTTCGCGGTCGTGTAGAGGCGGGTCTGCTCGCGGGCGCGGGAGAGGGCGACGTAGCCCCACTCCTGCAGCGCGCGTCGGTCGTCGGCGAGCACGAACGCGCGCTCGACCGTGAGCCCCTGCGTCTTGTGGCCGGTGAGCGCGTAGGCGTGCGCGACGTGGCCGGCATCGAGGTAGCGGGCGGGAAGTGTGAGCCGGCGGTGGTCGTCGAGCTCGACCTCGACCGCTCGCTGCTCGCGGTCGACGGCGGTGATGGTGCCGCGGCTGCCGTTGGCGATCGCGAGCCGGCGGTCGTTGCGGGTGCAGAGGATGCGGTCGCCGACGGCGAGCTCGATCCCGGAGTCGAGGCGGAGGCGGCTCGCGGCCGAGTTGCCCTTCGCGGTCGAGGAGGGTGCGGGCGACGGTGTTGAGCTCGGCGACGTCGGCGCGGCGGTAGGCGATCATCACGCTGCCCGGCGAGGTCGCTCCGGGCGGCCTGCCACCAGTCGGCGACCAGCTGCGCCTTCGCCTCCACCCGGTCGGCGGCGACGGTGAGCCTGCCCTGCTCGGCGGCGTGGGCGAGGTAGTCGCGGCTACGCGCCGTCGCGGAGCAGGGCGAGCGCGCGCCGCTCGAGCTCGTCGCGCTGGCGGCGGTTGTCGTGAAGCTCGATCGCGCCGTTGCGCTCCACGATCGCGCTGAACAGCCCGCCCGGGCCGACGGCGGGAAGCTGGGCCGGGTCGCCGACCAGCACCGCCTTCCCCTCGGCACGCTCGACCTCGAAGCAGAACGCGGGTGAGGGTGCGGGTGTCGGCCATCGCGGCCTCGTCGACCACGAGCAGGCAGCCTCGCGGGAGACCGCCCTGCTGCCGTGCCTCGGCAAGGAGGTGGTGGAGGGTGCCGGCCGGGCATGCCGGTCTCGGCGGCGAGGTTCGCGGCGGCGACACCGGAGGGGGCGGCGCCGATCGCCGACGTAGCCGTCCGCGCTGGTAGGCGTCGGCGAGCGCGGCGAGCGCGGTCGTCTTGCCGGCGCCCGCCTCGCCGACGACGCAGACCACGCGCTGCGGGCTCGACGGCGGCGGCGCGCACCATCTCGAGCTGCTCGCGGGCGAGCGTCGGCTGCCGCTCGCTGGCGACCTGCTCGACCATCGCCGGCGAGACGACCGGGACGGGGACCTCGCCGGCCGCGCGCGGCGAGTCGCAGCGCTTCCCGCTCGTGGCGGAGCAGCTCGGTAGTCGAGAACGAGCGCCGGCCGCCCGATCGTCGCCGACGCGATCGGCGCGACCTGCTCCATCGCCGAGGAAGCGCTCGACGAGGGAGAGCACGCGCTCGGTCGGGGCGCCCTGGGTCTGCGCCTGCGCCCAGGCCATGACCGCGTCCGCGCCGGTGAACGTCGAGCGCGTGCCGGTCAGCCCGTCCGGCCCGGCAAGCCTCGCCGCGACCTCCGCTACCTCGTGCTCGTCGAGCTCGCGCATGGACGCGTCCGGCCGAGCAGCCGCTTCAGCTCGCGTGCGGCCGAGGCCATGCTCGGCCGCGCGCGCCTCCCACTCCAGCCGCATGCCGCGGCAGGTCGACCGGCTCCTTGCGGTCGCGCGTCTCGATCGCCGCCACCTTGGCGGCATAGAAGCCCGAGCTGCCCCGCCGCTCGAGGTAGTCGAGCACCTGCGCCCGCCGCTGCGAGAACGCCTGCAGCGCCGCCTCGGGGACACCGGCGATCTCCGCCATCCCGTTCACCGGCTCGCGCCACTCCACGCCGAGCGAGCGGGTCAGCTCGAAGCGCAGCTGCGACTGGTACAGGTAGCCGGCCGCGAGCCGGTAGCGCTTCAGGAGCGGCTCACCGTCGAGCGCCCGCCAGTCGCCGTCGGGGCTCTCGCGCCATGTTGGCGACGATCACATGCGTGTGCAGATGCGGGTCCTGCGCCCGCGAGGTGCGGTGCTGGTAGGCGGCCGCGACGAACCCGGGCCGCGCTCGCGCGAGCACGCCGTTCTTGCCCTTGCGCGTCACGCACGCCCGCTCCTCCAGGTAGCGCGAGCGCCGCCTGCCAGGCTGCCAGGTGCGCCTGGTTCACCGCGTGCCGCACCTCGTCGTCGCCGAGCGCGTGCAGCAGGCTGACGCTCTTCGGCGGCGAGAACACCAGGTCGTACCCCGCCACCGGCGACAGCGTCTTCACCTCCAGCCCGCGCTCGCCGGTGGCCGGGTCGATCCGCTCGACCGTGATCTGCTTCCTGGGCGGATGCCGGCGGAGCTCGGCGGACGTGAGCGGATGCTTGCCGCCGATCAGCCGCCCCAGCTCGCCCTCGTCGACGACCCCGTCGAGCTCGAGCTCCGCCGCCCCGCGGCCGACCCACACGCCCGGCGACTCGCCGCGGCCGGCGTAGTAGTCGTCGATCCCGGCGGCGACCGAGCGCTCGTAGTACGCCTCCTGGCCCGGCGAGAACTTCGCCACCGTACAGCATCGAGGCACTCTAGCATCAAGGATGCATATGTGTCTCCTTTTACTTCTCGCCACTATCGGCTTCATTCTTGCGGTGGTGAGCGAGATCGCGTGTTGAGCACGCGTAGCGGGACGGGGCTCAGTAGAGCCGGCGCGCGGCGACGAAGTCGCGGCGGGAGGTCCCGCTGCCGTCGGGATCCAGGCGTGCCATCGCGGCCGCCCATGACCTGCGCGAGCCGTACGCGTTCATCGCGAGCGCCGCGCCGTGGACCTGCCCCCAGTGCGGCGCGGCCGAGAAACGCGCGGCGACCGCGTCGACCATGGCCTCGGTGGCCCGCGTGCCGTCGAGCCCGGCGGCCGTGTACACCTCGATGTGACCGGTGAGCGGCGCGAACTGCTGCATCCCGATCGTGGCCCGGGTGTTCCTCGTGAAGCGGATGTTGGCCACCATGATCGAGGCATCGCCGCCGCGTCGGATCCCGTTCATGCCGGCCATCAGCGCGTCGACGAACGGCAGCGTCTGGTCGGCGGGCACGGCGTACTCCCGACTCACGATCATCGTGCCCTCCGCCGAGCGCCCCGATTCGCGCTGCACCGCCCGCTCCCCGTCGGCCAGCATCACGAAGCTCCGGTCGGGACCACGCTTGCCGGTCTCCAGCTGCCCTCTGGCGATCATGTTCAGTACGTGGTCGACCGTGTTGCGGCCGAGCTCGACCGGCACGAACGGCACCCCGGCCAGCGTCCACAGCAGGTTCAGCGCCGAGGCGACCGCGCGCACCTGGTCCCCGGGGTCGCTCGCCGACTCGACGAGGTCGAGAGCGCGCCCCACGAACTCGATCAGCTCGCCGATGGCCTCGAACGCGTCCATCAGGTCGTGCCACTGGTCGTCGATCTCGTCCCACTCCCACGGGAAGATGATCGACGCGAGCAGCTCGAGGAGCTCGACGCCGATGTCCGCGAGCACGGCTGCCAGCAACCCGGGCACGAGGACGAGCAGCGCGATCAGCTCGGCAACTGCGACGGCGAACCACGACTCGCCCGTTACCGGGTCCGGCAGTCCGCTGACACCGGTGGGAGACGCGACGGATCGAGGTGCTGCGTGTCGATCCAGACCCGACCGAGCTGACGACCGTGAACCCGAAGAACCACGTCGCGGACAATCCGTCCGCCGGCGTGCGGGCGACCTCGCGCCGGACGTCGTCGATCAGCGCGGAGACCTGCGCTCGACCGACGGACCAGTCGGCCTCGCGGACCTCGCGGCGCATCATGTGTGCGTCGACCGTCTCTAGCACGAGGTCGCTGACGATGCCGCCGCAACCGACCGAGACGAGCAGCGCCTCGAAGAGTTCGTCGTCGTAGACGATCTGGACACACTCGTCGGCGACGTCGGCGAGCAGACCCGACGACCTGAGTCGCGACTCGAGCGTGATCGGGTTGCTGGCCGGCTCGACCCACCAGACCCGCCCGCAGGCCCCGACCACGCGCAGCGCCCGAACGAAGTCGCCAGGCGGGGGCAGGTGGAAGGTCGCGCCATGGGTGCCGGTCGCGAACGCGCCGGCGACCGAGTGGGGCGTCCGCCGCCCAGCGTCGGCAGGGCGAGTCGCGGGCGCATCGCGTCGAGCAGCCAGTTCAACTCGCTGAACTTCGTTCCCGCCCGGACCGGGACAGCCGGCTCCGGACGTCCGTGAGGCTCGTACGGCTGCGCAGGTGGGTGTGCCGCAGGTAGGCGAGCTGGACGTCCCGCGTGAGCACGCTCGTTACGTCGTCGCGCAGGGCGCGGCGCAGCGACCGAGTCCGCGCGTCGATCTCGTCGACGGTCGTCGTCCGCAGGTCGAACAGCTCGACGATGCGTTCGCGCGCGGCGTCCGAAGGGCTGACGACGTCGGTGTACGAGCACCCGGTGCCCTTCGTCCCGATGCGCGCGCCGGCGCGCTCGGCGGTCCTCACGGCGCGGACGAGCTCTCGATCGTCGTGGGCGCGGTGAGGCGGGCCGCCCGGTCGATGTTGGAATGCCAGTTGGCGAACCGTCCGTCGACGAAGGCCGTCGGCGACTCGAGCCCGCGAACCAGCCGCTCGCTGCGACACGTAGAGACGGCGATCTCGATCGGGGTCGCGTCGCCGCACGGCCCGCGCGCCGCGAGCCTGCAGCGGCTCGTGGCGATGTACCGCGTCGGCAAGCCGGACGGGGTGACGACCTCTCGGCGTCAGCGTCGCGCCGGCCGCGTTGACGCTGACGCGGACGGTCGACGGGGCGCCGGTGATCTCGCCGCGGATCTCGTCGACGTTCGACGCCTGCCACGCGAGATCGGCGACCTCGCCCGCAACCAGGCCCTGCCGCCACGATTCCGGGGTCGGAGCGACGCCGTGAACAGCGCGGTCATGCCCCCGAGGAACCGGGCATAGCTCGTCCCGCCGGGCTCGATGTTGAAGCGAACGCCGCCGAACTCGCCGTAGAGCGATCCCGGGGCGAGGTCGATGCCGACCGGCCCGCTGACCGAGCCGACGGGGACGCGATCGACGACGATCTCGTCGTCGACGACGGAGAAGTCCGCCGGGAGCGACGCGACGCTCGCTCGACTGAGAACCGGACGGCGGTCACGGTGCGCCCGGCCCAGATACCGCCGGTGTGCCGGAACGCCACCTTTCCACCGTCGCACACGCGAGGCGGGTCGAACTCGATCCGCTTGTCGTGCGGCCCGGCGGTGATCTCGGCGTTGCGCGCCTCGCGAATGACGTCCTCGATCCCCTCGAAGACGGGGAGATCCCAGACGAGAGCCGGATCGTCGATGAGCGCGTCCTCGCCGAGCGCCTGGGCGCCGAGGGGCGACGGGAAGCCGGTCAGCTCCACCCCGCGGCCGGCGTACTCGAGACGGCGCATCGCCTCGCCGAGATCGCCCTCGGCGAGGTCGTTCGCCGGGAGCAGCCTCGGTCCGACCAGCTCCAGGACGCGCAGGCGGTGGACGAGCCCGAGCACGGCGATCGCGTTGCGCAGCAGACGGCGGTCGTCGCCGCGTCCGGCGACGACCGCCGCGACGATCAGGCGCGCGTGCGCCTTCGACAGTCGCCGACGGTCCAGGACGGCGGCCGGAGCCGGCGCGCGCTCGCGAGCGAGAATCGCGTCGAGCGTCGCGCCCGGAACGCCGCTCGCAGCGGTCTCCACGAGGCGTGGCGCGGCGGGACGCCCGGCGAGCGGTACCTGGGCGAGAACCCGATGGAGGCTTCCTCGACGGCGCGGGACCGGCCGTCGAGCACGTTGGCCGCCAGGGTTACGAGATCGTGATCGGCGGCAACGGCGGTGGCGTCCGGCGAGCTCCGCGACCAGCCCGGCGGCAACGGCGGCATCGGGATGTTTCCGTCCCGCACGGGCCAGGCGCGCGATCGACCGGCGTATAGCCGCCATGTCGAGCAGCGGGGCATGCGACTTAGGCCTCGCACGCTTCACCGCGCGCGGCAGCGCGACGACGAGGTCCTGGGTACCTCGGCAGCTTCAGCTGGCGTACCGGCTTGTCGCCCACGACCACTCGCACCGACGAGATCGCCGCGGCCGTGGTGGTCAACGAGAACCGGCCGTAAGGCTCGGGGATCGTCGCACTGACCACCCCGCCGTGGCGGTCTAGGAACTCGACCAGCACGGGTGCGAGCGGGGGGCGCCCGCCGTAGCCGAGTGAGCCGACGATCTCGTGCATCGCACACCCCGAGTAAATGGAACTTGCGCCAAACTCTGGCTTTAATGTGACCCTATCCGTGCCTCTTGCGTGCGTCCACCGGTTCTCACGAGCCACAGATAAGTGGTGCCGAGGCGATTTGATCCCGGGCGGCCGACGTCCAGTCGCCGTCGTGCGCGCAGCCCCGCGCGAGTGCCGGGAGCGACCGAGCCGCAACCAGTGCTGCACGGCGACCGCGCCAGCGCGTTCGCGACGGCTCATTGGAGTACCCCCGGTTCTACGTCATTTGCGTGATGGGTGTCGCGACGGCCGATGAGCTTGTACGCCTCGGCCGCGACGCGCTTGCATCGGGCATTGGGAGCGCGCCTGCGCGTTCTTCGAGCAGGCCGCGGAGTTCGGCGAGACGGCGGAGGTTCTCGACGGGTTGGGCGAGGCGCTCCAGTTCGGGGGTGAGCATGCGCGAGCGATCGAGGTGAAGGAGCGGGCGTTTACCGAATACGAGCGGTGCGGCCGGCGGGCGGAGGCCGCCGAGCTGGCGCGCTGGCTGGCGTTTCTCCACGTGTCGGTTCACGGCAACGTCGCCGTGGCGAACGGGTGGATGGCGCGGGCGGAGAGCGTGCTGGAGGGGGTCGAGGAGTCCGCGGCGCACGGCTGGCTCATGCTCGACCGGGCTCCGTGGACCTCGGATGCGGCGGAGCGAGAGCAGTTCGCGACGGCGGCGGTCGCGATCGCCAGGCGGTACGGCGACAAGGATCTCGAGTTCGACGCGATTGCCCTGCTCGGCGAAGCTTATGTCGCTGCCGGCCGCGTGGACAGAAGGGATGACGCTGCTCGACCAGGCGATGGCCGCGGTTTCCTCGGGCGAGGTTGTGCGTGTCGGCCTCGCCGGGGAGATCTACTGCAGGCTGTTGAGCGCCTGCGAACGTGCGGTCGACGTGAGGCGTGCCGAGCAGTGGCTCGCCGTCGCGACTCGCTTCGAGCAGTGGGGCGACTTCGTACCGCCGACCTGCCGGATGCACTACGGCGGGATCCTGATCGCACTCGGCCGCTGGGACGAGGCGGAGCACGAGCTGCTCGCCGCGATCCGGATCTTCGAGACGGGCTACTGGGCATCCCAACTCTTCGCGATCCTGCGGCTCACTGACCTGCGCGTCCGGCAGGGACGATTCGAGGAGGCCGAACGCCTGCTGGAAGGATTCGACTGGCACGCGAACGCCAAACGGTCACTCGCGAAGATCGCGTTGGCACGCGGCGACCTCGCTCTGGCAGGGGACCTCGGACGCTTGTGCCTCGAGAGCACGCCGCCATCGGACCCTGACTGCGCACCCGTGCTCGCCTTGCTGATCGAGGTCCAGCTCGCGGGTGGCCAGCTCGCCGCTGCGGACGAGGCACTCCACCAGCTCTCCGCTCTTGCCGTCGACCGCAAGGACGAGCGGACGCGCGCCGTCGCCAGGCTCGCCGAGGGAATGGTACGAGCCGCTCGCGGAGACGAGCACGCCAGGGCCGACTTCCAGGCCGGCGCTGGAGCTGTTCTCGGAAGTCGGTCTGAGCCTCGAGGCCGCGCAGGCCCGGGTGGCGCTCGCCCGGGTGCTCCGCTCGCATGCGCCCGCGGCGGCGGTCGTCGAGGCGCGGAACGCGTTGGCGACCTTCGAGCGGCTCGGCGCGACCCGGGACGCCGACGCCGCCGCGGCGCTGCTCCGAGACTCGGGGGCGCCGGCTCGGAGCTTCCCGAAGGGCTACGGGGCGCTGACCAAGCGCGAGACGGAGGTCCTGTCGCTCCTCGCCGAGGGTTGCTCGAAGCAGAAATCGCCCAGCGCCTCTACATCAGCCTGCGAACGGCCGAGCACCACGTCGCGCACATCCTCACCAAGCTTGGTCTGCGTAGCCGAGCCGAGGCGGCTGCGTACGCGCTGCGCGAGGAGATCAAGAATCCGTAGCAGGATGGGTAGTCCCACCGATGCTAGGCGCCGCGCACACGGCCATCGTCGCTCTCGTGGAGAACGAGCTGGATCGGGAACTCGAAAGGACGCAGGCTGCACTGCTCGCCCGATTCGCGCCCGGGACTCGTGTCCGCCGCCTTCGCTGGTCGGAGGGCGAGACACAGGTCTTCGAGCTGGGCCGCGGGTCGCCGCTTCTTTACGTCCATGGTGGCTTGGGCGGCGCCTACGAGCTGGTGCCGATCCTCGCGTCGCTTGCGAAAAACCACCGCGTGCTCGCAGTTGACCGGCCAGGCCACGGGCTGGCAACTCCCTTCGACTATCGCAGCGTCGATCTGCTCGACCACGGCCGGACGTTCCTGAGGACGAGTTGATCGGCTCGAGCTGCCGACGGTCGACATCGCCGCAAACTCGCTCGGCGCGTTCCTGTCCGTCGCCTTCGCGCTCCACGCTCCAGCCCGCGTGTCGCGCCTCGTGCTCGTCGGCGCGCCATTCGGGATCGCACGAAGACCACCCCTCGTGATGCTTCCGATCGGATTCCCGCTCATAGGCCAGCCGCTCGGCAGGTACCTGTTCTCGAATGCGACACGGGACGCGAGCCGGAAGTTCTGGGGGCAGGTCATCGTCAAGCATCCCGAGCGAGTCGACGACCTCGTGCTCGATGTCGACGTCGCGCACACGCGACGAAACGTCGAGAGCATGCTCAGCTTGATCGCGTGTATCGCCGACTGGCGTCGACTCGGGTACCGACGCAAGCTGAGCCTCGGCGAGCGCTGGCGCGCGTTGACGACGCCGACGCTTCTCGTCTGGCCCGAACACGACGCCTTCGGATCGCCCGAGAAGGGTGAAGACCTCGTCGCGACCAACCCGAACCTTCGCCTCGTCCGAGATGGCCGGGGCAGGCCACAACGCATGGTTCGACGACCCCGACACCGTCGTCGCAGAGATCGAGCGGTTCCTGGCGACGGAGCAACGCAGCGGCTGCAGGAAGTCGTGTAGCCCCACGCGGCGAATGACGTCACCGGCCGCGCTGGTCGCGCGAGTGGGACGACATCAGTCCGTCCACCCGAGAGCACACGCGCTTCAGTGCAAGGCCCGCCGGGCTGTCGGGTTCGCCGAATGCGGCGAGCCCGTTCTCCATCGCGAACAGGGTCGCTGCGGCGCGAGAGGAGACGCCGATCTTGCGGCAGGCGTTCTGGATGTGGCGGTCGGCGGTCTTGACCGAGATGCCGAGCGCACCGGCGACCTGCTTCGTTTGCAGCCCGCGCGCAAGCATGGCGACCACCTCGGCTTCGCGCTCGGTGAGCCCGCGGGCCGCTCGAGCCGCGGAGCTCGCTGACCGGCCGCCGCGAGCACCGCGGAGACCGCATGGGAGTCGAGCCGACCGCTACTCGCCTCCTGGGCGAGGATCTGGGCCGCACGCGCCGGGGAGAGGACGTCACGATGGGGCCGCGGCTCCTTGCGAACAGACGGGCGCTACTGGAGCTACGGCTGTGGCAGCCTACGGGCTCGTGGCCCGTCGCGCCAACCCGTCTCTCGCCGCCTCTGCAGCCAAGGAAGGCCGGCGGGGATGGTCTCAGGGCCTCACGTAGGCTGCCGCAGTAGAAGGCTGTGCTCGGGGGGAGGCTCGATGAGCCCACCACGCGAACGCCTATCTCGTTGGTTGCCATGGGTAGTCGCGCGGGGCGTCGCTCCTGCGTGTACCGCGACGGCGGATCAACCTGCCATACGCGCTCTCGAGGGTCGCCGCCGCACGGCTCGCGCAGGCACGCAGGCAGGTCGTACGACCTGCCTGCTGCGCAGACCACGGCAAGCCCAGTCGCCGACCGGGCGACTGCGAAAGGAGCAGAGGCCATGAGCAGACTGACTCAACGAAGGATCGGTGCCCGATCGTGCTCGGCGCCGGCTTGATCTCGATCGCCGCCGTCGCCGTCTCGGTCGCATGGGCGGCGATCCCGGCGGCGACGGTGTGATCCACTCGTGCGTCAAGCACCACCGACTCCGCGTGATCGATGCGGAGGCGGGCGAGAGCTGCAAGAGAGCGGAGACTCCGCTCGCCTGGAACCAGACAGGGCTGCGGGGGCTGCCGGGCCCGCCGGGGCCGCCAGGCGAGCAGGGAGCTGCCGGTGCACCGGGACGAGACGGGCAGAGCGTGACCCAGGCTCCGGCGGACGCGGCAGCCTGCCCCGACGGCGGCGTCGCGCTCACCGCCGCGAACGGGACGGGCAACGTCTGCAACGGCGCGGACGGTGAGCCTGGACCGCCGGGCTCCGGCGGGCTCGCGCACGGCTACCACAGCCCTCCGGCGCCGGGATTCCTCCATGTCGGCGCCGATGACACGACTGTGGCGCTTACCCTCGGCGGTGCGAGCGCGAGAATACAGCCCACTCCAGGGATCTGGTGGCGGCACCGATGTCGCTCACGGCGTCTGTCGACCTCGCGCTCCGGCGGAGGTGGCTCTGGTCTGCAGCAACTTCGGCACCCAGGACGTGACCGCGGAGGCATTCGAACGAAGCATCAGAGCGATCGAGATCGCGGACTTCACGACGCTCGACTCGTGAACCGCTGCGCCGGCCGCCGCGCGCAGAGGCGGCGGTGGCCGGCGCCGACCTCGCCGAGAGGACGTTGAACGCAGCAGAGTTGCCGCAGAGAGGGACGCGCGAGTGGACATGCCTGACGCCGAAGCGCGCCGCTCGGTTACCGTCGCCGAGTGACGAGCTGTACTCCCAAGGGGGCGGAGCACCGGGCCGAGGCGTCGTGAGCTCCCCCGGGGCGTCTTCGCATGGAGGATCGTGGCGCGCCTTGCGCGGCCTGTCACGCCGGAGGTCGCGGCCGGACGTCTTCGTCGCTGTCTCGGTCCGGAGCGTCGCGCGTCGGCTCTCCGGCGGGAAGTTGTTCGCCATCCCGCTCTGCGCCTTGAGAATCAGCCTACGGAGGTTCGAATCCTCCCGCCCCCATTTTCCCGCTCATGGAAATCCTAGATTTCCGCGCTCGCCCTTTGAGGATCGTCGTGGGTGAGCACGGGCAAAGCCCGTGCTCACGGTGAAGCGGGGCTCACCGCCTGCTTTGGGCGCTCGGTTCGCTCGCGCGAAAGGCGGCGAGGCTACCGAGTCGCGTTCGGATGTTGCGCCTTGATGTCGGTGAGCGCGAGGTTGGCGGCGGTTCGCGGCAGGTATTCGAACGTGATCGTCTGGACGACGAGTGTCGAATCGCAAGGGCCCCCACGGCGTGCCGTGACCGGGGTATGCGTTCGGGCTCTCCAGCCGGACGGGATAGAAGGTGTCGGGATCGACGTAGGCGTAGGCGGGCGGGCAGTCCGCATCCGGGTCAAGACAGTTGGGTGGAGGATCCATGCGGATGCGCTCGACGGTCCGCCCGTCGAGTTGCACCTTGCCCTCGTCCACGGCGTAGCCCGTGCTGATCCAGTTGCGGAGCCGTGTCACCGGGTCGACCCGTCGAACACAGCGTACCGGCCGCCGGCGGCCGCGTGGCTGTCAGCGTGTCCGGCGGGACGAACACGGCAGCGTGTTGCCAAGGGGTCGAGGGTGCCGCCGAGCTC
Organism: uncultured Actinomycetota bacterium; assembly: GCA_963797465.1. Lineage (GTDB taxonomy): Bacteria > Actinomycetota > Thermoleophilia > Gaiellales > Gaiellaceae > PALSA-600. The sequence continues at coordinate 1,670,831 of CAWCPD010000001.1, forward strand.
GAAGCGGGGCTCCGGGCGCGCACACGAGCGCCGAGCGATCGTGAGGATCCGGCAAGAAGACGTCGTTCACCAGGGCGCGGTACCTGTACGGCGGCGTCTGGTCGATCCAGATCTCTTGGGCGCCGCGTTCGACCGTGCAGTGCCGGACTTCGACGAGATCACCGTCAGCTCCCATTTCTCGTGCAGGATCGTCCCCGGCCGTGCCGCCAGTGCTGCCTGAGCCCTCTCCAAGAAGCTGGGCGAGCCGTGCCAGGGGGTGCTGAGGGAGAGCGTTGCAACAGTCACCACGGCAATGGTCACGAGGGCAACTGCGGCGACGCCGTAGCGCCGCGTGCCCGCCGCTTGGGCCCGCGTGTTACCACACGCTCCAGACGTGCCGATGCCCGCCGCTGGGCTTCTGGGCTCCGAGCCGCGACGCCCTGGCGGAAGCCGCGAAAGAGGTCGAGCTCATCCATGGAGGTCAGCTCCTGAGGTCGTGAAAGGGAAGACGTCGGGCTCCGTCGCGAGCTCGCGTCGGGCGACGCGGCGTGCCCGGTGGAGCCATGTGCGCACGGTCCCGATCGGGACGTCGAGCGCGAGCGCGATCTCCTCGTAGCTGAGGCCGGCGAGCGCGTAGAGCAGGAGCGCATCCCGCTCCCGGGGGCGCATCGCCGCGAGCGCGCGTGCCAGCTGGGGGCCGGAAGACGACGTGTCGGCCCGCGCGGCCGCGTCGTCGCCGTCCTCGAAGACGACCGACCGGTCGACCGCGCTGCGACCGTAGGCGCGAAGCCGCCGGAGCTCGGTACGCCGACGGCGACGGAGCAGGTTCGTCGCGATCCCGTAGAGCCAGGGCAGGACGGTGCCTTCCGCACGGCAGCTCGCGCGCCGCTCGAACGCGAGCGCGAATGTCTCGGCGGCCAGCCGGAGACGCCTCCATCACCCAGACTGTGCCCGAACCCCGATACCCGGTTTCAGCGTCGACACAGGTAGATCACATCAGGCAGCGCGCGCCAAACGACGCGGTCCCGTCACGGCGGATCGCGGCTATGACCACGACAAGTACCGCCGCCGACTGCCGCAGCTCGGGATCAAGCCGGAGATCGCCCGCCGCCAGACCGAGCACGCTCGGCCTGGGCCGCTACCGCTGGGTCGTCGAGCGCACCTTCGCCTGGCTCCACCAGTTCAAACGGCTGCTCGTCCGCTACGACCGCCGCCACGAGATCCACGAAGCCTTCATGGCGATCGCCTGCTGCCTCGTCTGCTCCCGGAGGCTCCGCTCCTCATTCTGAGACGAGTCAGTGGGAGCCGGCTTTCTCCAGCAGCCGGCCCTCGGCGATCGTGCGCGCCATCTCCCTCGACTCCTCGCGATACCAGGTGCCGTTCTCGAACTCGATTGCCGGATAGAGCCGCTGGCCCATGCCCGCGACGATGACGTCGCGCTTGCTCTTACGCACCGGGCCGGGGACACGCTCGTACTCGATCCCGGCATCCACGAGCGCCTTCTCGATCACCCAGCACGGGTGGAACCTATGTCTTGACCACTGCACCCTGCAGCGGTGGAGCTTGACGGCCATCTCCGCCTCCTTGACGTGAGGGCCCCCGGATACGAGATAGCTCGCGATAGTAATCGTCCTGCCGGAGTGGGCGAGACTCTTGCGATCCTCGGTCGGTCAGCGTCGCGAACGAGCCGGGCGGCTTTCGTCGTCAGGGAACCTTCCCGTCATTTCGATTCGAGCTCTAAAGGCTCGCGGTGGGAGAGCACGGGCTGACCCCGTGCTCTCGGCGACTTGGGGCTCATCGCCAGCCACTCACGAGACGGACGCCTACTCGGCGTCGTCGTCGACCTCGGCCACGATCGCGGCGGCCGCCTCGGCCGAGACCGCGTGCTTGGCGATCCGGTCGTACCCGTCGAGCGCGCGCTCCAGCTGCTCGACCATCCTGTCCTCGGCGACCGCGATGACGGCCGACGAGCCGGGCGGCAGGCTGTTGCCGATCTCCTTCAGGTCGTCGTCCTTGAAGCCCTTGTCGCGGATCTTGCCCCAGACGCCGCCGGCACCCCCGCCCACGACGGCGGAGACGATGATGCTGGGAGGGAAGATCAGGCCGACGACGCCGCCCGCGATGGCGCCACGCTTCGCCCACTTCTTGCCGCTCGGATCGGCCGTCTCCTCGATCTTGACCTTGCCGTCGGCGGTGTGGACGATCACGGCCGCGTCGATCAGGTCGATCGCACCCTCCCGCTCGGCCATCTGGAAGTCCTTGGCTGCCGCGGCCGCACCGCCCTCGGTGCCGTACATCGCGACGAAGATCTCCACGGTACTCGAGCTCATTCGTGTTCTCCTTTGTCTCGTGTGCCCTCCCGGGGAGCCTAACGTGATCCTCCGGGGTCCACGGGCCGCGGCATCCGCCGGGCTGTCGGGCTGGCGGAGCAAGACCGAGAGGCAGGTGACGCCGGCCTCGAGCTTCTGGAACTCGCTCACGTCGACCGGCACCGGCTCGAAGCCGCGTCGCACGAGGAGCTCGTGCGTTCCCGGGCAGCCGGCGGCGAGCAGGACCTTGTTGCCGCCGAGCGCGACGACGTTCGCGCCCGGCTGCTCGGGCGCCGCGACGACGCCGGGAACGTGCGCGGGATCCGCCAGGCTCGCGAGGTGGCCGAGCAGCGAGCCGTCCGGAAGCACGGTCACGGCGGACTTCAGGTGCAGCACGCCGCCGACCGGGACGGCGACGACCGCGGCCCCGCAAGGCTCGAGGATGGCGCGAAGCCGGCGGACGCCCTCGGCGTTCGTCCTGCCGCCGACGCCGACGAAGACGGTCTCCCCCGCCCGCAGCACGTCGCCGCCGTCGAGCGTTGCCGGAGCGGCGATCCGCTCCACCGCGTAACCGAGAGCCGCGACCAGGCTCTCGACTCCCTCGAGCTCGGCGCGGCGCTCCTCGGCGCCCGGACGGGTGAGGACGGCGACGTCGTCGTGGACGACGAGAACGTCCTCGACGAAGACGCCGTCCGGGCAGTCGTCGGCCGGCGGCGCCTCGACGACCTCCCAGCCGGCCGCGCACAGCAGGTCGACGTAGCCCTCCCACTGGCGCCGCGCGAGCGACGCGTCGACGGGCCGGCGCTCGACGTGCGTGACGATGCCCTCCGCGATGCGCGGGCTGGGGCGGCGGACGAGCGCTCTCACGCCTTGACGTAGATCAGGTCGCTGAAGATGGCCGTGCGCCCACTGCCGTAGGTCGTCACGTAGCGGTCGCGCAGCTCGCGCTGCCGGGCGTGGAGCTCCGCCAGCACGGCGGGCAGGCGCTTCTCGCCGGTAAGGAGCAGGAACTCGCTCAGGAACACGCCGTCGTCCTCGAAGAACAGGTCGGGCCAGGTGCGGCCGTTGGTGACCATGTTCCCGTGGGGGAGCGTGATCACCGTGCCGGTCGGCTCCAGCGCCTCGGTGAGCTCCGCGAAGTTGACGTCGTTCGTGATCTGGACGGCGCTGGCCGCCTCGTTGCCGTAGACCCGGAAGAACGACTTCGGCACGCCGCGCGACTCCGGGTACTCGACCTCGACGAAGGGTGGAAGCCGCAGCTGAGGCTCGGCGTACTGGCGCACGTCGGTGTAGCGCTCCATGAACCCGTAGTCGTGGACGAGGAGCAGGCCGCCGCTGCCGAGGAGCCCGACGATCCCGTCCATCAGTCGCAGCGACTCGGCAGAGGTCGCCGTCAGCGTGCCGGGTGGCATCTCGGCGAGCCCGTCGCCGCTCCCGGGCTCGGTCGCGGTGAGCTTCACGCGCCAGGTCGGCCCGTCGGCGTAGGCGTGAGCCGCGAGCTCGCGGCGCGTGCCCTCCGGATCGGCGTAGAAGACCCGGCACGGCAGATCGTCGAGCAGCTCGTTGAGGATCACGACGTCGAACCGCTCCGTCGAGTCCCGCACGAACCGGTTGGCGTCTGAGCGGACGAGCCTGAGCGCGGTCGGAAGAGGGACATCGCGGCGCAGGTGTGTGACCCCCTCGCCGGGAGGCGCCTCCACGCGGCTCGGCTGGCGGAACTTTCCCCGCGCGGCCGACCGCAAGGCCGACAGGAGCGCCACGTGCGAGTACTCGACCGCGGTGTAGTCGACCTGCTCGAGCGACGTCTCGCCGCCCAGCGCAAGCCGCCCGAGCACATCGAGGAACGCGAGCGCGAACAGGCAGGTGCTGGCGCCGAGCTCGAGCACCCGGAACTCGCGCCTTTCGAGCGTCGCCGCATGCGCAGCCACGAGCCTTCCGGCCGCGACCTGGTGGAAGCCGATCTGCACCTCGGTCTCGAAGGCAGCCTCGGGATCCACGGCGCTGTAGAACCGCTCGTTGAGCTCCTTCTTGCCGAGAAGCAGGGTTTCGGACATCGGGACAGGACCTGCGGTCGTGCGAAACCTCTCACACCGTGCCGGCGATGCAAAGCCCCCGCAGCCGGTCTCGTCGTACGCCGGACGTTCTCCGGGCGAACTAGGGTGCCCGTGTGGACGAGCAGCAGGCCTCCGGCGCGAGCGAACGGGCGGCGGCTCCAGCCGGCGCAACGGCTGCCCCGACGCAGCAGGATCGAGGCGACGCTCACCTCCGCCGGAGTCGCATGCATGGCGGGCTCGCTGGCGGGCATCGTCTGGGGCGGTCTCGGAGGGCGGGTTGCGATGCGGATCCTCGTTCTCACCTCCGATGCACGGGTCCGAGGCCTGACCTCGGACGACGGATTCGAGATCGGCCAGTTCTCCGCCTCCACGATCGTGCTCCTCGTCTTCACGACGATCCTGGGAGCGCTCGCAGGATTCGTGTACGGCCTCCTGAGAATGCTGCTCCGAGGTCCGACGTGGCTGGTCGCGCTCGGGGTTGCGGTCGCGGTCGCGGCGGGAGGAGGCGCGCTGGTCGTGAACGCCGACGGGATCGACTTCCGGGTGCTGGAGCCACTCTGGCTTGCGGTCGGCCTCTTCCTCCTGATCCCCGCCGCCTGGGGCGTGACCGTCGTCCTCGGAACGGAGTGGCTGCTGCGGCGGCCGGGCCTCCTTCACGAGCTACGCCGCCCTCAGGTCGACGAGCGGTACGGAGGTGCGATCGGTGCGGCCGCCGGATGGCTCGTCCTGGCCGCGATCACGACCGCCGGGCTCGTCGATCTCGTCCGCGACGTGGACCGCCTCGCCTGAGAGGCAAGCCGATGCCCACCCATCGCGTTCTCCTGCTCCTGGGCAGCGTCGTCGTCATCGGCCTCACCGGCTGCGGCGGCGGAGGCACGGCGCACCTGCTCGGCGAGGAGGTCTCGGTGCAGCACACGCAGACGAGCGGAGGACCAGGCGCGCCCACGACGACGCTCGGGGTCTCGGTGCTCGACGTGCGCAAGGGAGCGCAGGCCGATCTCGACCTGGCCGGGTTGCAGGTCGAGCCCGACGACGCGAGCAAGACGCCGCACTACGTCCGTGTGCGCTACGAGAACCAGGGCGCGAACGCGATCGAGCGGCTGCTCTCCGTCTCCCTCGAAGACACCGACGGGGAGCTGATCACTGCGACGAGCGTCTTCGACTTCGGCGGGCCTCAGTTCGCCACCTGCCCGGGGACGACCAGCGGCGAGCTCGCGCCCGGGGAGAGCATCGAGCTCTGCTCCATCTTCCTCGTCCCCGAAGGCCAGGAGCCTGTGCGGGTCGGCTTCCTCCCGTACGACCGCGACGGCGAGACGGACTGGGTCTACTGGAACGTCACGTAGCCGGCCCTAGACCAGCGCGGCCTCACGCATCGCGGGAAGCGTGAACGAGATCTGCGCGCCGCCCTCGGGCCGGTTCTCCGCCCAGATGCGGCCGCCGTGGGCCTCGACGATGCCCCGCGCGATCGCGAGCCCCAGGCCGGTGCCGGTGGTGGAGCGCATTCGATCCGCACGCCAGAAGCGGTCGAACATCCGGTCGGGGGCGTCCGGGTCGAGACCTTCGCCCGTGTCCTCGACGCACACGATGACCTCGCGGTCGGAGCGCTCGACGCGGACGGCGATCGAGCCGTCCGAGGGAGTGTGGCGCAGTGCGTTCGTGAGCAGGTTGAAGAGGACGCGCTCGATCTTCGCGCGTGCGACGAGCGCCGAGACGTCGCCATCGAGGTCGGCGACGAGGTCGATCCGGCGGGCGGCCGCCTCGGGCTCGAAGAGTCGGACCGTCGAGGCGACGAGGCTCGACAGGGACGTCTGCTGCAGCTCGAGGGTGAGAGCGCCGGCATCGATCCGCGCCAGCTCGAACAGGTCGTCGACGAGCTCCGACAGCATCCGCACCTGCTCGCGCAGCATCGGGAGGTACTCGGCCGGAGACGCGAGGTCGTCCTCGATCGCCTCGAGCATCGCCTGGATCGAGGCGATCGGCGTCCGCAGGTCGTGGCTCGCCCAGACGACGAGCTCCCGCCGCGCGTCGAACAGCCGCTCGAGGCTCTCGGCCATCGCGTTGAACGACGTCGCGACCTGCGCGATCTCGGCGGCGCCGCCGGTGGGCGCGCGCACGCTCAGGTCTCCGGCCGCGAGCTGCTGCGCAGCGGCGCCGACGCGCCGGATCGAGCGGACGATCGAGCGGGCGAGGACGAGCGACGCGACCACCGCAGCGGTCGCGGCGCAGGCGGCGACGATGAGGATCTTCACGTCGTCGCCCATGTGGAACATCACCCAGCCCGACAGCGACACGGCCACGAGCGGCACGCAGACCGAGAGGAAGGCGAGGCCAGCGAGCTGCAACCAGACGGTCGGTGCGGCGCGGAGCGCGTAGGCGGCGGCGAGCCCGACCAGCAGGCTTGCGCCGGCGACGACGAACGCGAGGCCGATCACGGGTCGAGCCTGTAGCCGACACCCCAGACGGTCTGGAGGTGCCCGGGCTGGGCGGGGTCGCTCTCGATCTTCTCCCGGAGCCGGCGGATGTGCACCGTCACCGTCCCGGTGTCGACGGCCGCCGAGTAGTCCCAGACGCGATCCATCAGCTGGTCGCGCGAGAACACCTGCCGCGGGTGCGAGGCGAGGAACGAGAGCAGGTCGAACTCCTTTGCCGTCAGCGTCACCAGCTCGCCCGCCTTCGTCACCTCGCGGCTCGGACCGTCGATGACGACGTCGCCGAAGCTGAGCCGCTGAGGCCGCGCCGTCGCGCCGCCCGAGCGCCGGAGCACCGCCCGAACCCGAACGGCGAGCTCACGGGGCGAGAACGGCTTCGTCACATAGTCGTCGGCGCCGAGCTCGAGCCCGACGATCCGGTCGGCCTCCTCCCCGCGCGCCGTGAGCAGGATCACCGGCAGGTCGGAGCGGCCGCGGATCCAGCGGCAGAGCTCGAGCCCGTCCACGCCGGGCAGCATCACGTCGAGGACGACGAGGCTCGGGTCGCCCGTCTCGATCAGCCGGCGCGCGTCCTCGCCGTCGCCCGCCTCGAGCGTGGTGAAGCCGTCGCGCTGCAGGTAGCGGACGACCACGTCGCGGACGATCGGCTCGTCGTCGACGACGAGAACTGTTGCGGTGGCTATTCCGGCCTCCACTTGGCGTGGTGCCTTGCCGCCCACTCCTCGTCAACGGTGCCGAGCGTGATCCCGCGCAGCGCATGCCGCGTCGCCGGGTGGAGCACCGCGAGGTACAGGTGCCCGACGAGCAGCACGAGCGAGACGTACATCAGCCCGTCGTGCAGGAGCACCGTGCTCTCGAACCGGAAGCGCGTGTCGCGCTCGCCGAACCAGAGCAGCAGGCCCGAGACGAAGAACAGCAGCGTGAACGCGGCGGTCAGCGACGCGTTCAGCTTCTGGCCCGCGTTGAAGCGTCCCTGGGGCGCAGGCTTGCGGCGGGTGAGCCAACGCGCGTCGTCGGCGTCGAAGCCATCGAGGTCGCGCGCGGTGCGCATGACCCCGCGCCGGTCGCCGGCCACGGCAATCAGCACGAGCACGGCGATCCAGGCGACGCCCGACCAGAGATGGACGTCCTTGACGAGCGGCCGGCGGCCGATCGCAATGGCGAGGCTCGGCAGGTAGAGGACGAGCCCCGAGCCGAGCAGCACGAAGAAGCCGAGCGCGTTCGCCCAGTGGAGCGCCCGCTCGGTGCGGGAGAAGCGGCGGACGCGGCGGGCGACGCCTGTGCTCGAACCGACGCGGGTGTCGGCTGCGGCGGCGCTCACGACGTGTACCCGTTGGAGCGGCCGACCCAGGCGTTGCGGTCGTACCCGAGGTCCTCCCAGTAGCCGCTCCCGAGCTTCGGGACGACCTCGATCCGGTTTACCCACTTCACGTTCTTGTAGCCGTACATGTCCGGGATCACGAGCCGCAGCGGCGCGCCGTGCGCGCGCGGCATCGGCTCGCCGTCCATCTCGTAGGCGAGCATCACGTCGGCGAGCGCCGCCTGACCCATCGTGAGGAAGTCGTCGTAGGGCTTCTCGGCCGAGACGAACCGGAGTGCGTGGGCCTCGGGGTGCGGCACCGCCTTCGCGAGCACGTCGGCAACCCGGACGCCGGCCCAGTGCACGTTCTTGACCGACCAGCCGGTGACGCAGTGGAACGTCGAGACCTGCTCCGCCTTCGGCAGCGCGAGCAGGCCGGCGTACGTGATCGCATGTGGGTTCTCGACGAGCCCGCCGACCTCGAGCTGCCAGGTGCTCTCGTCGAACTTCGGCATCGAGCTGCCGACCGTGTAGATCCGCCAGCCCTTGGACGGGACGAGCGGGACGAGCGACTCGACCGGTGAGATCGCGCTGGAGACGTGACCCCAGACACTCTTGCCCCAGAACAGGGACGTGAGGCCGCCGAGCGTCGCTGCCAGGAAGACACCGCGGCCGACGCGGAGGGTGGCGCCGTGGCCGGGCTCTGGAGCAGCCGTCGAGTCGCTCATCTCACCTCCTTACATCTTCGACATGTGCGCCATGCCGGCCTGGAGCTTGCCGCGCAGATCGCCGGGATGGCCCTTCGTGTCGACCCAGACGCGGAAGGCGGCGGGCTTCGCCTCGATCAGCTTGAGCGCCTTCTTCGCCACCATCGCGCAGCTCTTCGCCTTGTAGGTCTTGCCGAGCTTCGCGACGATCATCCCGTGCGTGTCGCGAATGGACGCGCTCGTGATGCCTTTCGTGGGCACGTCGAAGGTCCAGCAGAGCTGCCCCTTCGTGATCTTCGACTGGAAGTTCACGATCCCATGTTCGCCCATACCAGCCAGTTTCGCACCGAGCGCAGGGTGCATCGTGTCCGCGGACGCCACGCTCGCGCCAAGCGCGAGCATTCCGAGCAGAGCGGCCACGACAACTCTTGTCGATCGCATCGATCCTCCTCCGTCACAAGGTTTGTTGAGTCGGAGCATCGCCACACGGGATTGCGACGCCGTTGCGGGCGTCTTACGTGATCCTTAAATCGCTCCGCGAGGGCGCTTCACCTTTCTCTGACTAGGATCAGAGAATGATCGACAGCGATGTCGCCCAGGTGCGCCGCTTCAACCGGCTCGTCACCCAGCGGGTCGGCGCCCTGGACGATCGCTTCCTGGCCCGCGATCGGCCGCTCGGGGCGGCGCGCCTGCTCTGGGAGATCGGCGCCGACGGCTGCGACGTGCGCCTTCTGCGGGCCAGGCTCGGCCTCGACTCTGGCTACCTCAGCCGCCTCCTCCGCTCGCTCGAGACGGCGCGGCTCGTGGTCGTGGACCGCAGCGCCGGCGACGGGCGCGTGCGGACGGCGCGGCTCACACCGGCCGGGATCGCCGAGCGCGAGGAGCTCGACCGGCGCAGCGAAGAGCTCGCCCGCTCGGTCCTCGAGCCGCTCGGCGCGCCGCACCGCGAGCGCCTGGTCGCCGCGATGGCCGAGGTCGAGCGGCTCCTCACGGCCGCGCTCGTCGTGATCGAGGAGGTCGACCCCGGCACCCGCGACGCCAGGTACTGCGTCCGCGAGTACTTCGCCGAGCTCGACCGGCGCTTCGCAAACGGGTTCGACGCTCCGCCGCTCGCTTCCGCGCTGGCCGAGCTACGGCCTCCGGCCGGCCTGTTCGTGGTGGCGCGGCTGCGAGGGGAGCCCGTCGGCAGCGGCGGGCTACGGTTCCTCGACGACGGGGCGACCGAGCTCAAGCGCATGTGGGTGGCCCCCTCCGCGCGCGGCCTGGGCCTCGGCCGCCGCCTGCTGAACGAGCTCGAGGCCCGAGCCGTGGCACATGGCCGCCGCTCGCTCAGGCTCGAGACGAACCGGAGCCTGACCCAGGCGATCGCCCTCTACGAATCTGCCGGATACCGCGAGGTCGAGCCGTTCAACGCCCTCCCCTACGCCGACCACTGGTTCGAGAAGCGACTCTAGAGCGAGCGTTCCTTCAGCCAGTCCAGCACCACGTCGGCGACCTCGCGCCAGCGGCTGTCGAGCGCCAGCGAGTGGCCCCGGTCGGGGAACTCGCGGAGCGCGGTCAGCGCCGGCGAGACGTGGTACTGCTTGACGGTCGCGCGGGAGACGGCAGCCGGCACGGTGTGGTCCTTCCCGCCGGCCGTGACGAGCAGCGGCCCGCGCGTCGCGTTTGCGGTGTTGACCTTCGCCGGTGAGCCGGGCATGAAGTTGGCGGTCGCGGCCTCGAACAGCGGCTTGCCGGGAGACGGGATCGCCCAGCGCTCGAAGAGCTCGTCGGACTCGATCTCCGACAGCGTGTTGCCGAAGCCGTAGCGGAACTGGCCCCTGTTCAGCGAGACGGCGCGATTCCTGTTCGCGGGGTTCCGCAACGCGATCGACGCGACCTTCAGCGCCGACGGTGGCAGGTAGAGGATGCCCTTGATCGGCGCGGGGTCGATCGCCACGCCCGCGACGGCAAGGTCCTGTCCCAGGAGCCGCTGCACGACGAGGCCGCCGAAGGAATGGCCGATCACGATCGGCTTCGGTGTCGAGCTCGGCGATCACCTGGGCGTGGTGCTCGACGATCGCGTCGATCCCGTATCCCGCGACCTGCTCGGGGTTGCTCCGGGTCTCCTCGACCGTGTCGGCGTCGCCGGGCCAGCCCGGCGCACGGGCGAGTAGCCGGCCTCACGGAAGAGGTCGGCCCAGGCGCCCCACGAGTCGGCGTGCAGCCAGAGGCCGTGGACGAAGACGACGGGGGTGCCTGCTGGTGTGGCCATGAGCTTCTCCTGGGTCGACGGGCGGTTTGCGGTTTGCAGTGAGTCTCTCACGCCGGGCTCGCCGCTCCCGATCGACCGGCTGCTCAAGATCGACAAGCGGTACTCGACATCGTCGGCGGCTTCACCGAGGCAGCGGTGCGCGCGCGGCTAGAGCAGCGTCGCCGCGTAGTCCGGGACGTAGTGGAAGAGCGTCGCGCGGCGGCCGCTCGTAGTCGTCGTCCGGCTCGGGCCGCGGCGGCAGCTCGAGCGGCGGCTCGATCACGTCCTCGTACGGGATCGACCGAGAGGAGGTGCGCGATGCAGTTGAGCCGCGCGCGGCGCTTGTCGTCGCCCTCGACGACGTACCACGGCGCCTCGGGGATGTCGGTGTGGACGAACATCTCGTCCTTCGCGTGCGAGAAGTCGACCCAGCGCGCGCGCGACTCGACGTCCATCGGCGAGAGCTTCCAGCTCCGTAGCGGATCCTCGAGCCGCGAGCGAAAGCGCCGCTCCTGCTCCTCGTCGCTGACCGAGAACCAGTACTTGACGAGCGAGGATGCCGTCCTCGACGAGCAGCCGCTCGAAGATCGGCGCACTGGTGGAGGAAGCGGCGGTACTCGTCCGGCGTGCAGAAGCCCATCACGTGCTCGACGCCGGCGCGGTTGTACCAGCTGCGATCGAAGAGGACGATCTCGCCGGCGGCCGGTAGGTGCGCGATGTAGCGCTGGAAGTACCACTGCCCGCGCTCGCGCTCGGTCGGCGCCGGCAGGGCGACGGTTCGCGCCACGCGCGGGTTGAGGTACTCGGTGATCCGCTTGATCACGCCGCCCTTGCCGGCCGCGTCGCGCCCCTCGAACAGGATCACGAGCCGCTGATCGGTCGTGCGCACCCATTCCTTCAGCTTGACGAGCTCGCCCTGGAGCCGCATGAGCTCACGCTCGTACTCCCGGCGCGGGAACCGGCTCGCCGGGTCGTGCTTCGGCCTGCTCTTGCCCGCTCGCTTCGGCGACTGCTCACCCATCGCGGCTCGTGCCCTCCTGTCGACAGGACGACTCTAGGGAATGTCCGCTCTCGACGGGGCTCGGCGCGGCGCCTCACGCGGTAGGGTGCCGCCGTGCGGCTGCGGCGGACCGGCACGTTCGAGCGCGTACGGTCAGGCTGGGCCGTTGTCGCCACCCTGCTGGTAGCCGTGCTCGGTGCCGGCACGATCGCACAGGCGGAGGGCGCCGCGAGGCCACCGCTGCCCGCAGGCGCGCACAGGCTCGCGGCCGGCCAGCTGCCGCGGCAGTGCACCGTGAAGGACGGCGCGATCAACGCCTACGCGACGAACTTCGGCTACTACTTCTCGACCGCCGCTAACACCTGGATCTCGGCGCCGTGGTGCTACCCGCGCTGGGGCAACCTCGAGGCGTCGGCGTCCCAGATCACCCGTGACGGCGGCAAGGTGACCGTCACCGCGATCCCCACGGAGGGATCGAACTCGGGCGAGTGGGCGCCCAAGACGAAGTCGATCACGTGGCAGTTCCCCGGCAAGCGCGTCGCCGGCTGCGGGAACGCCGACCTCAGGTGCACGGTGATCGTGAGCCGCACACCCGGCTCGATGGAGTGGCAGTGGTTCGAGTTCCACGTCTCGATGCCGCGCACGTTCTTCATCGACTCGCCCGGCGAGTTCTGCGCGGGCCAGCACGCCTGCCCGGGGAACGCGACCCAGGCCTGGTCGTTCGTCGGCATCGCACCGGGCGGCACGAAGCCGAAGAAGCCCGACGATGAGAAGAGCACCATCTCCGGCCGGGTGGTCGAGACCGACTGCAGCGGCACGGGGTGCAAGGTGTCAGGGCTGCCGAGCGTCGGCATCACCGCGACGAGCGGCAAGGGAACGGCCCGGTCCACGACCGGCAACGACGGCAGGTACTCGCTCCAGGTCGAGAAGGGAGGCTGGAAGGTCACACCCTCACTCGGCGGCCGGGACTTCGACCCCGCTTCGCGGAGCGTCACCGTCAACGGGGACGCGTCCGGCGTCGACTTCAGAACGTGCGCCGAGGTGAGGAAGACCCAGGCGGTTAGGGGGCCCGCGCGCGCCGCGACCGTCTGCGGCGGCCCGGACGGGCTCGACTGGTCGGTGCCGGACCGGGTTGAGAATCAGGTCAAGCACTGGCACGCCAACCCGATCCTCGACCGGAACTCGGTCTATCCGTCGTACTGGCCCGTCGACCTGTTCCTGACGAAGTCGGGCGAGAAGCTCGGGCAGTGTGGGGACGCGGTGTGGCAGTGGACCGTCACCCCGCCGAAGGGCGCGACTGTCAAGAAGCAGCCCGAGGATGGGTGCAAGACGAGCATGAAGGTCTCCGATCTGGGGACCTACAAGGTCGAGGTGACCGGGAAGGTCGACGGCAAGAAGAAGACGTTCAAGAGGAACGTCGTCGTCAAGGACTGGGTGATCGTCGGGATGGGCGACTCGAACGGGTCGGGCGAGGGCAACGCGCCCTTCGAGGTCGAGCGGTGCAACCGGGGGGACAAGTCGTACCAGTACCTGACCGCGAAGTACGTCGAGGAGCAGGACCCGCACACGAGCGTCACGTTCCTGTTCGCGTCGTGTTCGGGCGCGATCGTCGCGAACCTGGACTCGAAGCCCTATCCCGGCCTCCGGAAGGCGACGCCGTTCCTCGACGCCCAGATCGACCAGGCGCTCTGGCTCCTCACGCGCGGCCAGTCGGGGGTGCCGAAGGATCCCCGGCCGGTCGATGCGGCGATCATCTCAGCCGGGGTGAACGACATCGCCTTCGGCCCGGTGATGGAAACGTGCACGATCGGCGGGCTGCTCGATCCCGCGATCATCGAGAAGCAGACTCCGAAGCTGGCCGGGAAGACGTGCGTCGACTGGCCCGTCGAGCTCGTCGACGACGGCAAGGGGTGGGTCACGAAGTTCAACGGCCCGTTCACGCACGTGAAGGTCACGACCAAGATCAAGACCAAGAACGGCACCTACACGACGAGGCTCGCCGCCTCGGATGTCTACAAGCGGTGGGAGAAGGGCAAGGGCCTGACGCTGCAGCGGCAGGTCTTCGGGTTGATCGACCGGCTGCCGGCGAAGTACGCCGGGCTCGCGCAGCGACTCGCGCTGCCGATCAAGCTCGACGGCGGCGGCCTCGGCATGCGTGACCCGAGCCACGTCTTCATCACGCAGTACCCGAACTTCACGAGCGGCGCGAATGGGAGCCTCTGCGACGACTCGTCCGACGGCGCGTTCCCGAACTGGGACCGGCGGGTCTGGAGCTTCATCAACAACGCCGGCAACGGGCTCAACGAGGCCGTGGTGAAGGGGGCGAACCTGCATCACTGGACGCCGGTCCTGATCCCCGCCACGGCCTTCCGCGGACACGGCTACTGCGCCAAGAGCGAGACCTGGTTCACCTCGATCTGGAAGGCGGTCTCGATCGCGAGCACGATCTTCAGCCCGGAGTTCAACAACAAGGAAGGCGCGTTCCACCCGAACAAGCTCGGGCACGAGCAGAGCGCAAGGTACACCCGCGCCGTCGTCTGCATGAAGCTCTACAAGAAGTCCGACTGCACGGGCGATCCGCGACCATGATGCGTTCGCCGACGACCGTCCGCGGGCGCCGCGCCGCAGGTCTCGCGCTGGTGGCGGCCCTCGCGCTCGCCGGCAGCGGTGCGGGTGCGGGCGGCTTCGTCACGCTGCGCCATGCGCAGAGCGGGCTCACCATCAACGTGCCTGCCGGATACAGACTGAGCGTGAGCAAGGGCGTCTACGTGCTGAAGAAGGGCAGCTCGACGCTCAGCTTCTCGCGGTCGGTGACGACGGTGACGCCGGCGCAGTTCGGCGCCGCCCTCCTGCAGCAGCTCGGCGGACGCGTCGTCTCGCGCGGCGGGAGCGCCAAGCAGTTCGCGGGCCAGGTCGTCGTCGGCAACCGGCGCGAGGCGTTCGTGATCGCACGCGACGGCTCGCGCCTCACCGTGACCACGGGCACCTCGCCGGCCTCCACGCCACTCGCGCTCTCTCTCGTGAAGCGCGTCGGCGCCTCCGCGCGCGGCGGGTACGCGCTGCAGGCGCCCGCGCAGAGCGCGACGAAGAGCATCGCGCTCAACTCCTACCGGGCACCCGACGGCGGCGCGACCGCGCTCGTGCCGGCCGAGCCGGGCTGGGACATCCAGAGCGCACAGGGGTCGGTCCAGGGCTTCAAGGCAAACCGCGGCTCGTTCCTCTTCGGCTTCTCGATCAACATCTTCGTGCCGGGCGCGGCCCCGGCGAACTCGGGCACGCTCATCTCGCCCTACCTCAACGCCGCAACCGCGCTGACGCAGCTCTTCCCGCGCCTCGCCCCGACCGTCAGCAACATCCGCATCACCGGCGTCATCAAGGACGCGGCGCTGCCGAGCTTCACGTCCTCGGCGATGTACCTGATCGACTACCGGCTGAACGGCGCGCCCTGGACCGGAGCGGTCACCGTCGGCACCGACAGCCCGGACTCCTACGGCAGCGGCAACTTCATCTGGAACTTCTACTACAGCGGCGTCGGCGTCCCGGTCGGCGAGGACCCGGCCGTCGGCGTCGGGCTCCTCAAGGCATGGAAGAGCTGGAACCCGAGCGGCGCAATCGCCGCCCGCACACGCGCGGCGATCCAGCTGTTGAACGAGACGAACGAGGTGTGGCAGCAGACCAGCGAGTTCCGCTCGGCTACGGCCGACCGGCAGTCGCGCGACGTGGGCTGTCTGCTGCAGGGCTACTACCACGTCGAGGACAACTCCAGGAAGTACGACCTGCCGCCGCTCCCCTGCGGCCAGATCTACGTCAAGGGGAGTTGACCGGGCCGGCGGATTGCGGCCGACCCTTGCCTCCAGACGGCGATCCTTGTAGAACGGCCTTCGGGGATCGGATGGAGATGCAGCGCACGAGAAGCAGACGGACGCTGTCGATCGGCGTCGTCGTCCTTGCCTGCAGCGCGCTCGCAGTGGTCGCGTCGTCGCCTGCGGCAGGAGGCCGGCAGGCGCAGAGCGCCGGCTTGCGCTTCCACACCGAGCACGTGCGCGACCCGCTCTCGAACGGCATCGAGGCGTTCTCGATGCTGGTGCCGAACGGCTGGGTCAGGCGCGGCGGGATCCTCTGGAACCTCCGCTACTCGAACGTCGCGTCGGTCGCGATGACCGTGAGCGACGCGCGGAGCCACCAGGCGCTTCAGGCGTTCCCGCTGATCCCGCAGGTGTGGGACCCGAGCCGCTACCTCGGCCCGCCGGGCGGCAACTACCTGGGCATGGAGGTGCGCCAGCCGGTGAGCGCGACTGCCCTGATCGAGCAGCTGATCGTGCCGGCGTTTCGCGGCGGGCTGCACCCCCGCGTCGTCAGGCATGTGAGGCTGCCGAAGGTCGCACGGGCGCTGACCGCCAAGGGGAAGGGGCCGGTCACCTCGAACACCTACGACGCGGGCCGCGTCCGGATCGCCTACAGCGAGCGCGGCCGGGCGATGGAGGAGGACTTCTACGCCATCGTCTCCTACACGACCTCGCCGAGCCTGCCCAGCACCACGATGTGGCAGCCGCAGATCCTCTACTCCTTCCGGGCGCCGCGCGGGCGCCTCGACGCGTCGGCCCGCGTGCTGCAGACCATGGTCTCGTCGGTGCGCTCCAGCCTGAAGTGGTACGCGGGCTACCAGTACGTCTTCAACCTCTGGGTGCAAGGGCAGATGCAGTCGATCGCCGCGGCGGGGGCGCTCAGCAAGCAGCTCGCGAGCGCGAGCGACTCGATCAGCAAGTCGATGAACGAGTCGTGGCAGGAACAGCAGGCGGTTTACGACCGGGTCTACGGGGAGATCTCGAAGCAGATCCGCGGTGTCGAATCCTACGAGAACCCGTTCGAGGGACGGGCGGTGGAGCTGCCGAACGATTACAGCTACGCCTGGGTCTCCTCGAGCGGCGAGTACGCGCTCTCGGACGCGGCAGGCTTCAACCCCAACGTCGGCTCGACGATCGAGTGGCGCCTGCTGCGAACGAGCGGCTAGATGGTGGCGGCCCAGGACGAGCGCTCGCGCCGGCGCGCGGGTCGCCGACAGCCGCCGACGCGGGCGGCCCGCGTTCGGCACGCCAGGGCGGCGGGCATGCTGACCGCGTCGATGCTCGCGCTCGCCGCATGCTCGGGCGGGGCCGCTCCGTCGTCGAAGCGACTGAGCCTGCACCCGCTCGGATCGACCACAGGTGCGCCGAACGGCTACGCCGAGTACCTGCCGCCGGGCTACGGCGACGGCGAGCGGCGGCCGCTGCTCCTGTTTCTCCACGGCGCAGGCTCGAACGGCGACGGCAGCTCGGGCGCGCTGCGGCGGCTGCTCGGCACCGGGCTGCCGGCTCTGATCCAGAGCGACGACTGGCCGGCAGGCCGGCCCTTCATCGTGCTCATGCCCCAGCACTCCGACCCGGCCCGCCCACCCGGAGTGGCCGGCCAGAGCGGGACCTGTCCCGATGCCGACGAGATCGCGACGTTCGTCGCCTTCGCGCTCGCCCGCTACGACGTCGACCCGACGCGCGTCTACCTCACCGGCCTGAGCTGCGGCGCGATCGGCGCGTGGGAGTACCTCGGCAGCCATACCGACGAGGTGGTCGCGGCCGCCGTGTTGATCGCGGGCGACGGTCGCGGCGCCTTCGAGCGCGCGGGCTGCGCCCTCGGCAGGGTGCCGATCTGGGCCTTCCACGGCGCCGACGACCGGACCGTCGACGCGAGCGGCAGCGTCGAGCCGGTCGAGGAGCTCGAAGCGTGCACCGACCCGGAGCCCGTCGACGCCCGCGTCACCGTCTACCCGGGCGTCGGCCACGACGCCTGGGACCAGACATACGACCTCTCGGCCGGTCACCTCGTCTACTCCTGGCTGCTGAGCCACCGGCACGACTGAGATGAACCGGACGCGGCCCTGTTGCGAATCAGTCGCGACAGGTCCGTCGTCCCCTGGAAGATGCGGCCGATCCGAGCAGCGCTGGGGCAGCATGGTCGAGCGGGGCTGAGCCGAGGCGAGCCACCGGGTCGGGCGTGAACTCCGACGCGGCCTCAAGGACGGTGGCCGCTGCCCGGGTGCCGGGCTACTGCACCCGCATGAGGCGCGCGACCTCGGCCTCGTCGTCGACGATCAGCTCGCCCGAGACGTCAACCGCCACCTGGTGGATCGTGCCGGTGAACGCGAACGGCGGCGCGACCCCCTCGAGCACCGGCTCGCCGAAGTCGTAGCCGACGCTCAGGCCCTCGATGCTGAAGAAGAACGGCGTGGTCAGCGCGAACTCCGCGTTCCCGACGAGCGTGCCGTCCACGTAGAGCTGCGCGCGGCCGGGCGAGCCCTTCCCGGCACGCGGGTCGGGCGGCCCGGTCGGCTCGAACTCGTAGCGCAGCGTGTGACGGCCCTCGGTGAGCGGCTCGGAAGCCACCACTTCGAGCTCCTGGAGACCTACGTAGTTCTGCGTGTAGCGCAGACGGCCGTCCTTGACGAACAGGATGTGGCCGCCGGCATTCCCACCCTGGGCGAGCAGCGTGCCCTCGGCGCCGCCGGCGGGGATCTCGACGTCGGCCTCGATGCTGAACGGCCGGTTGAAGATGGGCGGACAGGCGAACGGTGCGATCACGGAGCCGTTCGGGTAGTAGACGAACCGGTTCCGTGGCCTCGACGTCTGCGGACGCTCGACCGCGAGCCGCTGCTGCATCGAGCCGTCGAGCGGCAGCACCTTGTACTTGGCAGCCTCGGCGTACCAGAGGTCGATCAACTCGCGCACGCGCTCGGGGTGCGCCGCCGCGACGTCGTGCGCCTCGGTCGGGTCGTTGGCGATGTCGTAGAGCTCCCAGGCGGTCCCGTCGAGCTCGTCGAGCACCTCGCTCGTGATCGGGTCGCCGAGCTTCCGTCCCTTCGCCGCAGCCTCGGTGAACGTCGGGCCCGGCCAGGGACAGACCGCGCGCCAGCCGTCGTGGTAGATCGAGCGGTGGCCGAGCATCTCGAAGTACTGGGTCACGTGCCCGCCGGGAGCATCCGCAGCCGTGAACGTCTCGGCGAAGCTGACGCCCTCGAGCGGCGACTGGGCGACGCCCCGGATGCTCGCGGGGGGCTCGATCCCGAGCGCCTCGAGCACGGTCGGCGCCATGTCGATCGCATGCATGAACTGCGTGCGCAACCCGCCCCGCTCGGCGATCGCCTTCGGCCAGCTGACCACGAACGGGTCGGTCGAGCCGCCGCGATAGGTCTCACGCTTCCAGCGGCGGAACGGCGTGTCGCCGGCCCACGTCCAGCCCCACGGGTAGTGGTTGTAGGCGTGCGGGCCGCCGAGCTCGTCGATCTTCGCCATGTTCGCCTCGACGGTCTCGGGAACGGCGTTGAAGAAGAGCATCTCGTTGAACGAGCCGACCGGCCCGCCCTCGGCCGAGGCGCCGTTGTCGGAGAGGATCATGATCAGCGTGTTGTCGAGCTCGCCGAGCTGCTCGAGCGCGTCGAGCACGCGGCCGAAGTGGTGGTCGGCGTGCGACACGAAGCCGGCGTAGACCTCCATGAAGCGCGCGTACAGCCGCCGCTCGTCCTCCGGCAGTGTGTCCCATTCGGCCACGTCGGGGTCGCGCGGCGGCAGCTCGGTGTCGGGCGCGAACAGGCCGAGCTCCTTCTGCCGCGCGAAGACCTTGTCGCGATAGGCGTCCCAGCCGTCGTCGAACTTGCCCTCGTACTTCTCGATCCACTCGGGCGGCGCGTGGTGCGGCGCATGCCCGGCGCCCGGCGCGTAGTAGAGGAAGAACGGCTTCTCGGGCGCGTTCACGTGCGCGTCGCGGATCATCCGGATCGCCTGGTCGGCGAGGTCCTCGCTCAGGTGGTAGCCGTCCTCCGGCTGCCGCGGCTGCGAGATCGAGCGGTTGTCCTCGGCCAGGTCGGGATACCACTGGTTCGTCTCGCCGCCGAGGAAGCCGTAGAAGCGCTCGAAGCCGCGACCGAGCGGCCAGCGGTGGAACGGGCCGGCGGCGGTGTTCTCCTCCGAGGGCGAGAGGTGCCACTTGCCGACGCAGAACGTGTTGTAGCCGTGCTCGAGCAGCATCTCGGGCAGCATCCCGTTCTCGAACGGCATGCGCCCGTCGTAGCCGGGGTAGCCGGTGGCGAGCTCCATGATGCAGGCGACCCCGCTGGAATGATGGTTGCGCCCGGTGAGCACGCAGGCGCGCGTCGGCGAGCAGAGCGCGGTCGTGTGCATGTTCGAGTAGCGCAGCCCCGACTCCGCGACGCGTTCGATGTTCGGCGTCTCGACGAGCCCGCCGAAGGCCGAAAGCTGGCCGTAGCCGACGTCGTCGAGCACGAAGAACAGCACGTTCGGCGCGCCGTCCGGCGTGCGCACTGGCGCGGGCCACGCCGGCGACGAGTCCTCGGTCGTCCGGCCGATCGTGCCCGGAAACGGCGTTCCCTGCTGGTACTCGGTCAACTCGGCCACGCTGCCCCCTTGTCGGTCTGGTCGTCTCGTCGGCTCGCACGAGCGGCCGGCCCCCGGAGTCTCACACAAGCGCGCGCAGCTGCGAACTACGATCGTGCGATGTCGAACAGCCGGCTCGTCTACTCGACCGACGACGGCGACCGGCGCCGTGACGCCGGCAAACAGCCGGCGACCGTTGCGAAGCCCGGCGACGGCATCGTGCGGGTCGCGCGTGAGACGTCCGGCCGCCGGGGGAAGACGGTGACCTTGATCCGCGGCCTCCCCGCATCCGAGCTGACGGCAACCGCGAGCGATCTGAAGCGCCACTGCGGCTCGGGCGGATCGGTCAAGGATGGCGCAATCGAGCTCCAGGGCGACCACCGCGAGAAGGTCGTCGCACGCCTGCGCACCAAGGGCTACGTGGTGAAGCTCGCCGGCGGGTGACCTCTCGTCTGGATCATATCGACGAATATCGTTATGATGTTCGTCGATATGACGGCTCTCGACGTGCTCTCCTGCTGCCGGCCGCTCGACACGCCCGCACTCGCCGATGAAGAGGCGGTGGCGACCGCGATCCTGTTCAAAGCCCTGGCCGACCCTGCGCGGGTCAAGATCGTGAACCTGCTCGCGACGAGCGACACCGCGGTGTGCGCGTGCGAGTTCGAACCTGCGCTCGGGCTCGCCCAGGCGACCGTGAGCCACCACCTGAAGAAGCTGACCGACGCCGGCCTGCTGACGCGCGAGCAGCGCGGCAAGTGGGCGTACTTCACGCTCGACCCTGCGGCGCTGGCCCTGGTGGCCGCGCTCGTCCGACTCCCGGAGGTGACCTAGATGACCACGACCGCCGACGACCTGCGCGAGCAGGTTCGCGCCCGCTACGCCGAGGCCGCCCGCGCCGTGACCGACGACGCCGGCTGCGGCGGCGGCTCATGCTGTACCGACGCGAGCTTCGGCGAAGGCCTGTACGCCGACGACCAGCGCGCGGCGCTGCCCGAGAAGGCCGCGACGGCCTCGCTCGGCTGCGGCAACCCGACGACGGTCGCCGAGCTGCACGAGGGCGAGGTCGTGCTCGACCTCGGCTCGGGCGGCGGCATCGACGTGCTCCTCTCGGCGCGTCGCGTCGGCCCGAGCGGCGTCGCCTACGGCCTCGACATGACCGACGAGATGCTCGCGCTCGCCCGCGCGAACGCCCGCGAAGCAGGCGTCACCAACGTCCACTTCCTCAAGGGCGTGATCGAGGCGATCCCGCTGCCGGCCGACTCGGTCGACGTCGTGATCTCGAACTGCGTGATCAACCTCTCGGCCGACAAGGCGGCCGTCCTCGCCGAGACATCGCGCGTGCTCCGCCCCGGCGGCCGGATCGCGATCAGCGACGTCGTCTCGGAAGACCGCCTCACGCCCGAGCAGAGGGCCGAGCGCGGGAGCCACGTCGGTTGCATCGCGGGCGCGCTCTCCCGGAGCGAGTACCTCGCGGGCCTCGAGGCGGCCGGCTTCGAGGACGTGAGCGTCGAGTTCACGCACGAAGTAGCGGACGGCCTGCACGGCGCGGTCGTGAGGGGCCGCCAGACGGCAGAGCCGGAACGCAAAGGTCTGCCGGTCGTCCGCCCGGCCGAGCGCGCGGGCTGCTGCTGATGC
Source organism: uncultured Actinomycetota bacterium (assembly GCA_963797465.1). GTDB lineage: Bacteria > Actinomycetota > Thermoleophilia > Gaiellales > Gaiellaceae > PALSA-600. Next base: position 1,692,897 of record CAWCPD010000001.1, read on the forward strand.
AGGTGACGCCGCTTGCCCGCCTGCTCGCGGCGGAGGCGATCGGCACGTTCGCGCTCGTGTTCGCGGGCTGTGGTGCCGTGATGGTCGAGGCGAAGACGGGCGCGCTCGGCCAGGTCGGGATCGCGCTCACGTTCGGGCTCGTGATCATGGCCATGATCTACGCCGTGGGCCACGTGTCGGGGGCGCACTTCAACCCGGCGGTCACGTTCGCCTTCACGCTGACGAGGCACTTCCCGCGGAGCCGCGCGGCCGCCTACTGGGGCGCTCAGCTCGCCGGTGCATTCCTGGCGGCGCTTCTCCTGCGCGCGTCGCTCGGCGACATCGCGAACCTCGGCACGACTCAGCCGTCGGGCTCGGAGGCGCAGTCGTTCGTCTGGGAGCTCGTGATGACGGCGTTCCTGATGTTCGTGATCCTCGCCGTCGCCACCGACACCCGCGCGGTCGGCGAGGCCGCAGCGATTGCGATCGGCGGCACAATCGCCCTCGACGCCCTCTTCGGCGGCCCGATCTCCGGCGCCTCGATGAACCCGGCGCGCTCGATCGCCCCGGCCGTCGTCTCGGGCGAGCTGCACGCGCTCTGGCTCTACATCGTCGCCCCGATCCTGGGCGCCTCGATCGGCGGGCTCGCGTACCAGTTCGTCCGCGCCGAGCATCCGCAGCCCGCGCGAGAGGAGAGATGAGCCGCGTCCTGTTCGTGTGCGTCGCGAACAGCGGCCGCAGCGTGATGGCCGAGCGGCTCTTCCGTCGGGCAGCCGGCGGGCGCCACGAGGCCCGATCGGCCGGCTCGGCCCCCGGGGTCGCGACGCATCCGGTCGTGCTCGAGGCGCTGGCGGAGCTCGGCATCGACGCGTCGGACCACATCCCGTCGCTCCTCGACGACGAGGCGGTTGCGTGGGCGGAGGTCGTGGTGGCCACGTGCGACGACGCGTGCCCGGTCGTCCCGGGCAAGCGCTACGTGAGCTGGCAGCTCCCGGACCCGAAGGGCCTGCCCCTCGAAGAGGTCAGGCGGATCCGGGACGACATCGCCGAGCGAGTCGAAGCGCTGTCCACCGAGCTCTGAGCCCGCGCCCGGCGCGGGCTACACTCCCGCGGAGCGCCCTCTTAGCTCAGTTGGTAGAGCACCTCCATGGTAAGGAGGGGGTCGACGGTTCGAGTCCGTCAGAGGGCTTTCCGAAGTTCCTGCAAATCAGCCCCTTCTGCCAGCGCTGGTCGTGACGGCTTCTGGCCTCGGTGTCCACCGAGCGTCCACCACCCGCCGCGAACGCCTCCCCGGATGCCTGGAAACCGTGTCGCCATGCGGTCTTGGGGGCCTGTTGGCCGGTGTCCACCCAGCGTCCACGGCCCGCTCGAGGGCTAGCGCGTCGAGGAGCGAGACGGCGTGCTGGTAGCTGTCGACTGCGAGGTGGCCGTAGTGGAGATCGATCATCGCGATGCTCGTGCCCATGAACCGCGAGAGCGCGAACACGGGAACGCCGGCGCGGAGCGCGAAGGTGGCGTAGGTGTGGCGCAGGTCGTAGAGATCGCGCAGCGGCTCGATCCCGACCCGCTTCTGAACGGGCTTCCAGTGGCGCCGGTTGAAGTTGCGGAAGTCGAGGTGGCCGCCGCGCGTGTTCGGGAAGAGCAGCGGGCTGTCTTCGCGCGGCCGTAGCTGGTCAAGCGCCTCGAGCGCGATCGCCTGGAGCGGGACCGCGCGTCTGCTCAGCCGCGTCTTGGGGTGCTTGATCCGTCCGTTTGCATACGCTCGTCGAACCTGGACGACGCCGGCGGCGCGATCGATGTCGCCGTGTTCGAGCGCGAACAGCTCCGAGGGCCTGAGCCCAGTCGCGGCCGCGAACACGATCATCGGCCCGAACATCGGCCCAAGCCGCTCGGTGACCGAACGGATCTGCGCCCAGGAATCGAACGGCCGCTGCTCCCTGCAGCGGCGGCCGGGATTCGGCACCCCGCGCTTGGCCGGGTTGTCGTCGATCAGCTTCCAAGCAACGGCCCGGTTCAGCACCTGACGGAGCGCCTGGGTCGCCTCGAAGCGGTGGCCCTCCGGAACAGTGAGCCGCCATGCGGAGACCTGCTCCGGCGAGAGCTCTGCGAGGCGCACCGCGCCCAGGTCGGCGGTCGCTTTCCCCAGCAGCCAGCGAAGCTTCGCGACCGTGACGCGCTCACCATCATGCGCGTCCAGGTACTCGTCAACCCACTCCCTGAGCGTCAGCTCCGCGGCACGGCGGCCGGGGACGAGCCGGGCAAGCTTGTTCTGGAGCGCCCTCTGCGCCTCAGCCTTGCTGCCGAACCCGCCGACCTGCAGCCTCGCTGAACCGCGGCCAGCAACGCGATAGCGGTACGCCCAGAGCGGCTCCCCGTCCACGCACCTCGCCTGCAACTTGAACACTTGACCCTGCTGGATCACCTCGGAACCTCCTCGATCGACAACGAGACCGAGGAATCACAGCCGCACCACGACAATGACCACCCCCTCTCGCACAGAGGGCGTCGCGGCTTCGGAACACGCCGAGCGGCGATGCTTGTCGTGGTGACCGGATCAGCAAACACGCCAGCCTCACGTTTGTGGTCGTTTGCTTGCCCTGCCGACGAGCAGATCAGGCGGCGAGCGTTTCCGACTGGGGCGAGATCAACCCGCGGAGGGTCGTTTCGAGGACTGCGGTGAGCTCTGCCAGGGTCTGGCGGTCGGCGCTCACCAACGTCATCTCTCGTTCGCAGACGATGAGCCGTGCGAGTTCGATTTCCCCCTCGTCCCCTGGCAGGCCGCCAAGGTCAACAGACCGGGTGTCATCTCCAGGCCACGAGAACGCCCAACCAGTCGGCAGCGCTTCGCCGATGCACTCCCAGACGTCATCCTCCTCGAGCACATCGATGACCAACTCGTCATCGTCGATCGACCACACTGACGCGTGGAGTTGGACGCCCTCTGGGAGCGGCTCGGCGGCATCGTCGGGGTGGAAGCCGAGGACGACCAGGGCGGCGGCCGCAGGATCGGCGGGCAAGCTTGCGCACCGCGCCTTCCAGCGTCGTTCGCTTCCGGCCGCAAACCGGACACCGCTCCCCCACAGCGTGGGCATGGACGTCGCACGAACGACACGCGCCACCAGGATCTCGCCGATCTGAAGACGCTCGAGCCCGTCCTGCGAGGGAAGGCGCAGCCGCGAACCGCCGATCAGCGGCTCGACCTCGATCCAGATATCTGCCGGCTTCGCGACGACGCTGGAAACATCCAGCCGGGCATCCGAAAGACCGCGCGCGATGGCAGCCGACGACGGATCGAGGTCGACGCGTTCTGCGTAGCGCGCCATCAACGGGCGTCCGCCGTCGCCGGGTCTGTAGTCGTTGAGCGCCCAGACGAGGCTCATGTGACGGCCCGTCGGACCGCGCAGAAGCGAGACCAGGGTGGTTTCGCGGCTCGCGTCCTCCAAGGTCTGCTCGTGCTCCTCCTTCAACCACGAGATCACGTCGGCCAGGAACGTACCGCGCTCTCGGAGCTCGCGCGCCACCGTTTCACGACGCTCGAGACAGCAACGCTTGTACTTGCTACCGCTCCTACAGGGGCAGGGCTCATTGCGCGAAGGCATAGCGGCAGCGTATGGCCACATTCGGACAGCGAAGTAGGCCGCGGTCCGCTGGGTTGCCTGCATGGCGCGGGGCAGCGCCGACAGGCACGGAACGTAGAGTGCCCTGCCAATACGGACGTGTCCGAAAGCGATCTCAAGCACCGGCTCGATCAGTTAGCTCGCGAAGTCGAGCGTTTGCGCGCCGACAACGAGCGCCTGCGGACACTGCTCGGTCTCTCGCAACGCTCTCCATCGATCCGCATCGCCGCGGGAATGAACGGCCGCGCACGAGCACCGCTACGCGAGGCTCTGGTGCACGGGACATCTTCGCGGGCTGAGAAGGTGGGGCTGATCCGGAGCCTGTTTCGTGGCCGCGAGGATGTCTACGCCCTGCGCTGGGAGAACACCCGCACCAGAGAGAACGGCTATGTGCCCGCCGTGGTCGGCGGCTGGGGTGGCGCCCGTGGCGGCCCGAAGACGTATCTCCACCTGGCCGATGAGACGATCGAGGAGCATCTCCGCGGCCGCGAGTCGATCGGTATCTACCCGCTGCTCGAGGACGACACCTGCTGGTTCCTGGCCTGTGACCTGGACGGCAGGACGTGGCAACTCGATGCGGCGGCGCTCCTCGAGGCGTGCGCCGACAAGGGCGTGCCAGCAGTGCTGGAGCGGAGTCGTTCCGGCGACGGCGCTCACATGTGGATCTTCTTCTCCGTGGCGGTGGCGGCGGCTTCAGCGCGGCGGTTGGGGGCGCTCCTTCTGCGCGACGCGATGTCACGCCGCGGAGAACTCGACCTCGCAAGCTACGACCGGCTGTTTCCGAATCAGGACTTTCTGCCCCAGAAGGGGTTCGGGAACCTGATCGCGCTGCCGCTCCAGGGCAGATGTCGCGAGGCCGGCACGAGCGTCTTCCTCGACCCTGCGACATTCGAGCCTGTGCCTGACCAGTGGGCTCTGCTCAGCTCACAGGGGCGGCTGCAACCCGAACAGCTCGAAGCTCTGCTTGCCGACAGCAACGACGTCCTAGTCGGCCCGGCCGCGATCGTCAAACACGCGGAAGGCCGGAATAGTCGGCCGCCGGCGGAGATCAGCTGTACGATCGGGGCCGAGCTCGCGATCCCCAAGGCAAGCCTGCCGCCTGCACTTCTTGCCGAGCTCAAGCATCTCGCCTCGATCCATAACCCGCTTTTCTACGAACGCCAGCGGCTGAGATTCTCAACTCATCAGACGCCGCAGCTGATCCGTTGTTACGACGAGACGCTGACGCACCTGAAGCTGCCGCGCGGCCTCAAGGAGCAACTCGACCTTGCGATCGGGGCGGCCGGAAGCCGGCTCGTGATCGACGACCGTCGCCCGACGCACGACCTGCTGCCGCTGGACTTTGCCGGCGCGCTTTCGCCGCTTCAAGAAACGGCCCTGACCGCCATTCTCGCGAACGACGACGGTGTCCTTGTCGCCCCGCCGGGAACGGGCAAGACCGTGATCGCGTGCGCCGCGATCGCCGCGCGACGGCTCCCGACGCTCGTCCTCGCCCACAGCAAGCCGCTCCTCGAGCAGTGGCGAACACAGCTCCAGGCGCTGCTCGGACTCTCCTCGAAACAGATCGGCCAGATCGGCGGCGGAAGGCGCAAACTCACCGGGACCGTCGACCTGGCGATGATTCAGAGCCTCAAGGCCATCGACGACCTCGAAGCGTTCTTCGGCGGCTACGGCCTGATCGTGGTCGACGAGTGCCACCACCTGCCTGCCGTCTCGTTCGAGTCGTACGTCCGACAAGCACCGGCCCGCCATTTCCTCGGCCTGACCGCAACCCCGTACCGAAGAGACGGCCTGCAGGAGATCATCACCATGCAGTGCGGGCCGATCCGCCACCGAATCGCGAGCAGCGAAGGCCCCGCCGGTGACCTCACGCTCGATCTCAGGGTGCGCGAGAGCAACCTCGTGATCCCAGCGGCCGGCGAGACCCCAATCCAGGAAGTGTTCCGGCGCCTCGTCGACAACGACACCCGCACGGCGTTCATCTGCGACGACGTAGTCGAAGCTCTCAACGAGGGCCGACACTGCCTCGTCCTCAGCCAGTGGACGGAGCACTGCCATCTACTGGCCGACGGTCTCCGCTCGAGAGACGTGTCGCCGCTTGTCCTCGAAGGAAGCCTAGGAAAGCACACCCGCGCCGCGATCATCAAGCAGATCGAGAACAGCCCGCCCGAGGAGCAACTCGCGATTGTCGCGACCGGTCAGTACGTCGGCGAGGGCTTCGACTCGCCGCAACTCGACGCCCTCTTCCTCGCGTTCCCCGTCTCGTTCAAAGGCCGCCTCGTCCAGTACACCGGACGACTCATGCGCGCAAGAGAAGGCAAGACAACCGTCCGCGTCTACGACTACGTCGACAGCCATGTACCCGTGCTGCGCGCCATGCACACGCGCCGCCTCAGAACCTACAAATCGCTCGGATTCACCCGCGACCCTGCCCCCGATTTCGTCTCGCCTTCCCAACTCGCGGTCCCGCTGCCTCGCCCATGACGACCGCGATTACCGTCACGACGTGGCCTCTGCCTCGCTCGCGTAAGCCCTCCAGACCTCGGAAGCACCGTGATCCAGATTGCGGATCAGTACAAGCTAACAACTCTTGACTTCTAGAATGATTACCTTATAATCTTCAGGTGTGGGACGTCGAGTACACGGACGAGTTCGGCTCCTGGTGGAACACGCTCACAGAGGACGAGCAGGAGCGAGTCACGGTCGCCGTGGGGGTTCTGGAGCAGATGGGACCGGCCCTGGGACGGCCGTGGGTCGATACGCTCGAGCATTCGAGACACGCCAACATGAAAGAGCTTCGGCCTCGCGGCGGCCATCTACGCATCCTGTTTGTGTTCGATCCGCGCCGGACCGCGATCCTCCTCGTGGGCGGCGACAAGACCAACGAATGGTCGGCCTGGTACGAGCGCGCGATCCCGGAAGCGGACCGACTCTACGACGAACACCTCGCTGAACTCCGCGAAGAAGGAACCCACCCATGAGCCCAAAGACAAAGAAGTTCCACGACCTCACCGCCCCGGTCTACGCCGATCCGAAGCGACGAGCCCGCATCGAGGCTGAGACGAAGGCGATCCTCACCGGCCTTCGCCTGGCCGAGATCCGCACCGCCCAGGGCCTCACCCAAGTCCAGGTCGCCGAAAGGCTCGGCATGACACAGGAGAACGTCTCACGCATCGAACGGGCCGAGGACACCCAACTCTCAACCATCCGGCGATACATCGAGGCGCTCGGGGGCAGCCTCGAACTCCACGCCGTGTTCGCCGACCGAGACGTACCGATCACGACATGACCTCCGGCGCGCGCCCGTCCGATCAGCGACCGGGACGCAGAGAGAAGACCGCCTCTGCATGCGTGTATCGCGTGGAGCCCTTCAGGAAGTCACCCCCGCGGAGTTGGCCGCGGGCGAAGCTGTCCTCTGTTTGGAGAACAGGCAACGCGACGCGGGTACGAGACGGGTACACGAGACTGAGCATCAACGGTCAAGCGCGGGCACTGCCGACACCGCGCCAGCAGCTGATTTGCAGGACAAACGTGCTCGCGGATGACCGCGCGTGCCCGCGGTTACCGCCTCAGATGGTAAGGAGGGGGTCGACGGTTCGAGTCCGTCAGAGGGCTTCAAAAAAAGGCCAGCAAATGGCCTTTTTTGTTGCCTCAGCGGCGTACGACCGTCACGGGGAGGGTCCCTCAACCTGTCCCCAAGATCTGTCTCCAGCCCACGCGCGCACCGAAGTTCTGGCTTGGACAAAAGGGACTCCATCCCACGGAGCACCTCCGTGGGATGGAGGTGCTCCGTAGGCGTGTCGCCCCAACTCGGAGAGGTCTGGGGCACTATTGCGCGGCACGGCGGATTGCGTTCGCCACGGCGCCCGCGTGGCTGATCAGGCCCAGGTGCGACGCATCGATCTCGATCACGCGGCCGTGTGCGCGGCGGGCCATGAAGCGCAGCTCATCGGGATCGATCGCCCGGTCCTCGCGTCCGATGACGAAGGTGGAGGGGAGCGTCCTCCACGCAGCTGCGGTGACCTTCTCGGTGAACGCCGACGCGTCGATCGGCCGCTGGGTCGCGGCGAGCGCCGCGGTGGTCTTTTCGGGCAAATCGGCGCCCATCACAGCGCGGAACCGGCTCGGCTGGACGTAGACTTCGGTGCCGGTTCTTCCATCCGGCGTCGCGTACGGCCGTGTGAGCAGCGCATCGGGGAGCAGGACATTCGTGAACTTCGCTCCAGCGGACTGGGCGTCTTCGCCCACGTCGAACGCGAACGCGTCGACGAACACCAGCGCCTTGACGTTGGGCAGGCCTGCGGCCGCCTGGCCGATCACCGCCCCGCCGTAAGAGTGCGCGACGAGGACGACCGGACCGTTGATCGACTTGACCAAGCCAGCCAGATAGGCGGCGTCGTAAGCGATGCCGCGTAGCGGGTTGGCGGGAGCGATCAGGGGATAACCGGCGCGCTGAAGATGGGCTAGGACCCCGTTCCAGCTGGAGGCGTCGGCGAACGCCCCGTGGACGAGCACGACGGTGGGCCGGGACGGGCTCGTTCTGGCTTCCGGCGCTGCCGTCGCACTCATCGCGAGGGCGAGCACGATGGCAGTGGCGGCGATGAGCGGTCGGATGAGTCGAGTGGCGCTGCGGGTCACGTCGAGCCTCCTGAGAACGGATGTGAGGAGCCCTCGAACTGCTTGTGTGATCTCCATTGACATCTCCTCCTTCAGACGTGGGTGCTGGCAGCAGAGTCGCGCCTTACCGCCGGCCTCGAACCAGTGGAAGTCCCTGGTCGGACCACTGGCCAGGTCGCCATCGTGGTGCGGTACGGCCCATGGGCGTTGTCCCGCCCGGACGGCAACGCCGCTCCTCCCAGTAGGTCAACGAGGTTTGCGCATAGCGGAGCGAGGTCGGTTCGGTGCGAGTCGATACGCCCGCAGTCCCGCAGGTACGAGACGAGTGCGCCAGCCCGAGCGCGCGCGCTCATTCGCGGCACGCGCGATGGCGCTTGTGCAAGCTCTACGCCCCGTAGAGCACCTTCGTATCAGGGAGATGCCCCGTGCCGAATTCGGAACCTTGATATAGCGGGTGCCCGGGCGCGTATCTGCGGGGCGCCGCACGCCGACCCTCGCCCCTGGGTCGGGCGAGGGTCAGAGGGCTGTGAACCGGCTCACGGCAGTCGACGGCCCACGTCGATTACTGCCTCCGCGAAAGCCATCGGCGCTTCCTGGGGGAGGTTGTGTCCTACGCCCTCGATGGTGCGGTGCGAATACGGGCCTGAGAACTTCGCGGCGTAGGCATCGGGTTGCTGATGCGGGGCGCCGTTCGCGTCACCCTCGAGTGTGATCGTGGGCACGGCGATGAGTGGGCCTTCGGCGAGCCGCTGCTCGAGTTCGGCGTATTGCGGCTCTCCGTCGGCCAAGCCGAGCCGCCACCGGTAGTTGTGGACCACGATCGCGACGTGGTCTTCGTTGTCGAAAGAAGCCGCGCTGCGATCGAATGTGGCGTCGTCGAAGTTCCAGTTCGGCGAGGCGGTTCGCCAGATCAGCTTCGAGAACTCGCGGCGGTGCTTCTCGTACCCGATCCGGCCGCGCTCGGTCGCGAAGTAGTACTGGTACCACCACTGGAGCTCGGCCTCCGGCGGCAGCGGCACCTGACCGGCAGCCTGGCTGCCGATCAGATAGCCGCTTACCGAAACGAGACCGTCGCAGCGCTTCGGCCAGAGCGCCGCGATGATGGCGGCGGTTCGGGCGCCCCAATCGAATCCGGCGACGATGGCCGTTCCGACCCCGAGTTCGTCCATGAGGGCAACCGTGTCGAGTGCAAGCGCGGCCTGCTCGCCGTTTCGCACCGCTTCGTCGGAGAGGAAGCGCGTTGTCCCGTATCCCCGAAGGTGGGGCACGATCGTCCGGTATCCGGCCTCCGTTAGCAGCGGAACAACATCGATGTAGCTGTGGATGTCATACGGCCAGCCGTGAAGCAAGATGACCGCCGGGCCATCGGCCGGTCCGACATCGACGTAGCCGATGTCGAGCACCCCCGCCTCGACCTGGGCGATCGTGCCAAACGCCGATTCCGATGTGATGGTGGCGGACATCTCAGGCCTCCACCGGAACCGATGCGACAGCCGCGAGCGCTTCGAGGATGACCTCGCTCACCAGCTGAGGCTGCGAGACCATGATCACGTGCGAGCCGTCGATCTCCGTGATCCTGGCCCCAGCGCGCTCCGCCATCGAACGCACGAGGTCTGTCCCTGCCGCGCGGTCGCCGGTCGCGACGACAGCCCATGCCGGCCGATCCTTCCACGCTGGGGGACCGGACGGCTCTGAGAACGCGGCCTCGGCGATCGGCCGCTGAGTTGCTCCGATCAACGCAACCTGCTGGTCGGAGAGATCGCCGGCGAAGGCGTCGCGTACGTGCGACGGGTCGATGTAGAACTCCGTCGCGGATCCGCCGGTCGCGGCCGGGTACTGCCGTGCGACGAGCGCGGTGCTCAGGATGCTGTCCTTCGACTCCGCCCCGGCCGCGCCGAGGGTCTCTCCCTCATCGGTTGCGAAGGCCGCCACGTAGACGAGCCCGACGACGTTGTTCGCGTCGGCTGCAGCATTCGTGATCACGGCGCCACCGTACGAGTGGCCCACGGCAACAACCGGTCCGTCGATCTGTTCGAAGACCTCCGCGATGTACGCCGAGTCAGCCGCGATTCCCCGCAGCGGATTCGCGGGCGCCATCACCGGCACGCCCTTTGCCTGAAGCCGTGCGATCACGCCGTTCCAGCTCGACGCATCGGCAAATGCCCCATGAACGAAGACAACCGTTGTTTCAGACATGTCTGCTCCTTTCGATCCGATGATGTGAACGGGTGACGTGACCAAGCGTGGCCGTTGCGGCTCGACGTCGCCCCCGTCGAAATCCCTGGTCCGATCCCTCGCCTGCTCCTCGTGTGAGCCTCGAGCGACACTGGCGGAACGGCGTCGACCACCAGCGTGGGATCTTCGCGTAGACGTGGTAGTCGCCCGGCGGCGTCGGGGTCGATGCCTTACCGGTCGAGACCGCGATCGTCCGCACAACCTCGTTGTCTTTGATCCGGAACGCAACCTGTCGATCGAGCGCCGCCAGAAAGATCGAACGGGTAGGCGCCCCCGGCGTCATCGGCTGCGACCACGAATTGGGATTCCTGCCCCTACTAGGAGCGCGGTCTGCGCGAACTCGGCATCGCTTCGCGTCGGGTAGGTCCGACCTCGACCATCGGACTACGCCGTGAGGCGACTGTCTTCATAGTCGACGTTGCTGAAGTCTCGGTAGGCGAACGGGTGGTCGTAGACCTCCAGGGCGAGGTGGGCCTCCGTGGGAATCTCGAAATAGGCGCCTTCCCGCTGGTCGCAGACGCAGACGACAGCCATGTTCCTTCCCGCTCCGTGCACCCAGACGAGCGTCACGGCCAGGTCGTCGCTCGAGCGGTGAGCGAGCTCCGTTCGCGTCTCTATCGACTGCCTGGTCATCGAACCTCTCCTTCTCTCGGCGGTTGGTTGGGAGAGCTTCCGCTTCGGCCGGCTCCGTCGCCTCCGTCGGATGCCCTGGTCAGCTCACTGGTGTCGCTCGCACGTCGTCGTGCGCCGAGTCAGTGGCCCGCCGCTTGGCCGCCGTCGATGTGGAGCGTCTCGCCGTGAAGACCCCTGGTCGGCGCCCTGGTCGGTGCGCAGGCGATTGTCAGGCGGCGGAAGCGACAGCGCGGCGAGCCGGGGCCAGCGACCGGTGCGGTGACCAGGGTGTTCCCCGGGCGCGACGCCGCGCAGGATCAGTGATCCTGAGCGGGTCATGAGCCGACTGCGGTCGACATTGCCGGTACCACTTCCGATTCGCTGCAGAGCGGCACCCGAACTCTCGAGGAGGGGGCAATGGCCAACGGATTGACGAACGGGGAGCACCGGACACTGGTCAGCAACGCTGACCATCTCGCGCTCGAGCGACTCGTTACCGAGGCGGCGTGGCGCGTCGACGAGGGGATGTCCGACCGGCTGGCCGAGCTCTTCGTCGGCGACGGCGAGTTCGTTCTCGGTGAGACGGTTCACAGGGGCCGCGCTGCGATCCGAGAATGGGGCCGTCGACTGGACGAAGCCCGGACCTACAAGCGCATCCGTCACGTCGCCGGCAACATGCGGTTCGTGGCCGCCGGCGAAGACTCGGCCGAGGGTGTCACCGTCCTCACCGGTTTCATGGACGACGAGACCGGCAGCTCGACCCTAAGGGTGATCGGAGAGGACCACGATCGGTTCGTCCGCACAGACGACGGCTGGCGTTTCGCATCGCGCCGCTGGGAACAGCTGCTTGCCCGTACCGTCACCGCGCCGAGCGTCAGCCCGGCCGCGCCACTCGTCGCGCCGGGGAGCTCAGGCCTGTGACCCTCCACGGGAACGCCATCGTGGAGACAGCGCAGCTGCCGGACGGACGGACGACCGTCATCCGGGTCGGAATTGCCGAGGACGGATATGTCCCCGATCGCGACCTCCGGACGGTCACGCTCGAGGTGCGCTTCGGCCACGATGTGGCCGCAGTGCTGAACACGATCCTCGAGCCGGAGCAGGTCAACGAGGCGCGACATCTCGCGAGCCGGGTGCGCGATGGCCTCGCGAGCGGGCAACTGCAACCGACGGCGGGCTCGCTCGAGCGGCTCGCCGACACGATCCTGTAGCGCGGTCTCTTGCGGACGACAGCGATCGCAGCCCGATGATGTCACCGTCCCAGCGGCGAATGAGCTCGGCGCCGCGAACATGAGCCCGGGATCGCCCCATGCCGAGCCGGCGCCGGCCGGTCGTCCGGTGGGCACGCTCGTCTCCGTCAACGTGGGCATGCCGCGGGACGTGCCGTGGCAAGGAAGGACCGTCTTCACGAGCGTCTTCAAGGACCCCGTCACGGGGCCACGGCGCGTCGGCAGGCTCAATGTCGACGGCGACGGCCAGGGCGATCTCGCCGGGCACGGCGGCGAGCAGCGGGCCGTCTTCGTCTATCAACTCGACTCCTACCGCTACTGGGAACGCGAGCTCGGACGAGACGACTTCGTCCACGGACAGTTCGGCGAGAACTTCACGATCGAGGGACCGGGCGACGCCGAGGTCTGCATCGGCGACCGCTACCGGATCGGCACCGCCGACTTCGAGGTCACCCAACCGCGCGTCACCTGTTACCGCGTCGGGATCCGGATGAACGACCCGCGGATCCCCGCCCTGCTCGTCTCCCACCACCGCCCCGGCTTCTACCTCCGCGTGCTGCAGGAGGGCGAGGTCGAGGCGGGAGACGAGATCCTCAGACTCGCCTCCGGCCCAGAGCAGATGACGGTCGCCGAGATCGACGCGCTGCTCTACCTCCCCGGACACCCGCGCCGGCAACTCCTTCGCGCGCTGAGGATTCCCGGCCTCAGCCCGGGCTGGCAGGCGTCCTTCCGCGCCATGCTCGACGGCGAGCCCGGCAGCGGCAACGCCGGCCTTACGGCTGCCAGCCCGCCCCCTGCATGGGCCGGCTTCCGTCGACTGACCGTCACGCGCATCGAACGAGAAAGCGAGTCCGTCATCTCGATCCGGCTCGAAGACCCCGCCGGCACACCTCTTCCTTCCGCAGGTCCCGGCCAGTACCTCACCCTGCGGATCCAGCCCGACAGCCGGCAGAGATCGGTCCTCCGCAGCTACTCCCTCTCGGGCCCGCCCGACGCCGGCTCCTATCGGATCGCCGTCAAGCGCGAACACGACGGCACCGCGAGCAGCTATCTCCACACCAGGCTCGCCGTCGGCGACCCGCTCGACGTCGCAGCACCCCGCGGAACGTTCATCCTCGACCGAACCAACGCCCCGGTGCTGCTGATCAGTGCCGGCATCGGCGCCACCCCCGTCCTCGCGATGCTGCACGCACTCGCCGCTCGGCACGCCGAGCGAGAGCTCTGGTGGCTCCACGGCGCCCGCAGTGGCCGCGAGCACTCCTTCGCCGCCGAGACCCGGACGCTTCTCGCCTCGCTCCCGAACGCACACGCGCACGTCTGCTACAGCAGTCCAGGCCCCGACGACCTCGAAGGCCGCGACTTCGACAGCGCCGGCCGCCTCACCGCATCGCTGCTCGCCGAGCTCGCGCCACCGAACGATGCAGAGGCATACCTCTGCGGCCCGACGGCGTTCATGGACGAGATCAGCGCCGCTCTGGCGTCGATCGGGGTCGCCGCTTCACGCATCCACACCGAGCCCTTCGGGCCTGCACCCGGTTTGACGCCCGGCATCTCGGCAACACCTGCCCGAACCCCCCACCCACCCGCCGGGGCACCCGGACGCGGCCCGACGATCGAGTTCGCCCGCAGCAACCTCGCGATCCCCTGGAGCAGCGACTACACGAGCCTGCTCGAACTCGCCGAAGCCTGCGACGTCCCCGTCCGCTGGTCGTGCCGCACCGGCGTCTGCCACAACTGCGAGACCACGCTCATCGCCGGCAACCTCGACTACGACCCGGAACCAGTCGAACCACCCGCCGATGGCAGCGCGCTCATCTGCTGCTCACAGCCACACGACGACGTCGTCCTCGACCTGTGACGGACAGCCGACCCGAGGCCGCACTCGGCGACGCGGCAGAGTCGCCCCCGTGATCCGCCGGCCACCTTCGCTCGAGCGTCAGCCGACGAGGTAGGCCGCAAGCACGGCGAGCCCGAGCATCACGAGGAAGACCGGGAGGAGGAAGATCACGATGCCGAGAATCGCGATGAGCGGTGTCACGCCGCTTTCGCCCGTTGTCTCGACCTCGCGGAGGTGGTGAGCCTCGGCCTCGACCGCATGCACCTGTCGGACGGCCGCGGCGAACGCACGCCGGTACAGGCTTGCGGCATGTCTCGTGGCTTCCGCTGGAGCCGCCATCTCTACGGATCCCGACCCGACCGTGCGTCTCGTGACCCTCATCGCACGCGGATGTGGAACCGACGGGACTGGAGCGCAACCGAGGAGGTATCGCTGCTGGTCAGGGCCAGAACGATCGTCGTCGCTCCGGTGCCGCGAGCGCGGAAGACGAGAACGACCGACGAGCCGACGTTCGCCTCCGACACCTGCCGCAGAACGCCGCTGTCGAACCGCCGCGCCACGCGCCAGACACGACCTCCACTGCGCACGGGCAGAGCGACGGCCACCAGCTCTCCGCGCTGAGTCACGATCGAGCTGACGGGTCCAGCCGGGAGGGATCCGATCGGCGTCGAGTCGGCGAGCGCCGCTGGACTCCCTCCACCGAGCATGGTCACCAGCGCGACGAGGATGACAAGTCTCTTCATTTCCACCGCTCCTTCAAGGTTGGATTGCGTACCACGCACTGTCGGTCAGACGCCGCGACCGCTTCGCTTCCGGCGTGTTCGCGCTTGCGGAGTAGGCCGCGACCCTCCACGCAAGTGTCGCACCGGAGCGCTCGGGTCGCGCCCCGGGGAGTCCCTGGCCCGGTCACTGGTGTCGACGGGCGCCTCCCGGGCGCGATGGTTCGCTCCCCGCCGGGAAGGCAGCTCGGTTCGCTCAGCCCGTAGCCTGCTCGACGAGCTCTCCGGACGTGGCCATGTCGTACGCCGTGGCGACGTCCAGGAAGGCGCCCCGTAGCTGCTTCCGCGACCGGATACCGAGCTTTGCGAACACCTTGCGGAGATGCCATTCGACGGTTCGCGGGCTGAGGAACAGCCGCGCGCCGATCTCCGGGTTCGAGAGCCCTTCACGGGCCAGGCGAGCGATCTGAAACTCCTGCGCAGTCAGCTGCTCCCGCGTCTCGTAGGTGCGCTTGCGGACCCGCTCTCCGGTCGCGACGAGCTCGCGGCGCGCGCGCTCCGCAAACGCTTCGAGGCCCAGCACGGTCAGGCCCTCGTGCGCCGTCCGAAGCTGCGCTCGCGCGGCGACCCGGTGCCCCTCGCGTCTCAGCCATTCGCCGTAGAGCAGCCGCCCCCGGGCGGCCTCGAGCCGCAACCCGGCTCGATCCAGATGATCGATCGATCGACCGTTCGTGGTGGTCGGCGGCCGTCGAGCCGGAGGCGGCGAGCGACTGCACCCGCGCCTCGATCCCGAGCACCCCGTCCGTCCGGGGTCGCGCTCGCCCGGTCGGACAGGCGTCCGAGCGCTTCGTTCAACAGCTCCTCGTCCCCGGTCCGCGACGCAGCTTCGGCGAGCTCCGAGATCGCGAGCACCTGATAGCCGCCGACGACGTCTCGATCGACGACCCGCCGCGCCGCGGCGAGCGCGATGTCGTGCTGCCCGAGCCCGTTGTGCAGCACCGAGGTCGCCCAGTCGGCGAAGGTGACGATGCGCCCCTCGCCGCGTTTCCCGGCTTCCTCCCGGGCGCGGCGGATCCGCCCGACCGCGACCGCTTCGCGCCCCTGATACGCGGCGAGGAGCAAGGCCGCGTACGCGACCGCCGCATTGTCCGTCGCCTCGGCCACCGACCGGTCCTCTTCGATGAGCGCCGCCGCAGAGTCGAAATCGCCGGCGAGCATCTCTCCACTGGCAAGCAGATTGAGCGCGAACTGCAGCTGCACGAGCGCCCCGGCGTCCCGCGCGAGTCGCACCTGCCGCGCCGCGAGCGACCGCGCCGCTTCGAAGTCCCAGATGTCGGTCGCGATGATGCTGCTGATCCGGGTGCCTCCGAGCCCGAGCAGCCGCCCCACGCCTTCAGCGTGGTTGTCGAGATCACCGAGGATCTCGAGCGTGCGGGTCAGCAGAGGCAAGGCCGGCCGGGGTCGGTTCCTCGCCGAGTTGGGGACAGGTTTTGGGGACAGGTTGGGGGCGACTCCAGGTTGCTCGGGGACGCCGAAAGCACCAGGTTGAAAGGAACAGCCAAGGCGCATAGATCCAGGCAAAACAAGGCGGGAAGCGCGACTGCGCCGACCCGCCGATGAACGCTTCAAATGGTAAGGAGGGGGTCGACGGTTCGAGTCCGTCAGAGGGCTTGAAATACCTGCAAATAAACATCTTCCGTTGCCTCTCTTGAAACGGAAGAGCACCTCCTTACCCGCCGGTAGCGTTGCGACGCGCGCCGCCGGCACTTGAAAGTTCCTGCAAATCGGGATGCCGTTCGAACGCCGCAGTACCTCCCTAGTAAGGAGGGCCTCAGTCTCGGTGCAAGCACATCTGCCCCGAATGATGGCTTGAATAGGCGCGTTGCGGGCTGGGAAGGAGGTGCGCGCCCGGGGGCTCATGCTTGGGGCGCGGTCGTGGGGACAGATCAGCTGGCCGCACGCACGACTGGTGCTCTTGTGCGGTCGCTGCGCCAGTAGCGACGTGCCCAGAGAGCGACGTACACGAGCGCGACGAGTACGGGCACTTCGATCAGCGGTCCGACGACGCCGGCGAGTGCCTCTCCGGAGGTTGCGCCGAAGACGCCGACGGCGACCGCAATCGCGAGCTCGAAGTCGTTGGAGGCGACGGTGAAGCCCATGCTCGCGGTCTGCGCGTACGGCAGCCCGATCAGCTTGCCGATCACGAAGCCCGCGATCCACATGACGGCGAAGTAGGCGAGCAGCGGCAGCGCGATCCGGGCGACGTCGGCCGGTTCGGCGGTGATCTTCTCGCCCTGGATCGCGAACAGGACGACGATCGTGAACAGGAGGCCATAGAGCGTGATCGGGCCGATGCGCGGGATGAACGTCGTGTCGTACCACTCGCGGCCCTTCCGCTTGAGTCCGACGCGGCGGGTGAGGAAGCCGGCGGTGAGTGGGATGCCGAGAAAGATGAGGACGGTCTTTGCCACTTCCCAGATCCCGACCTCGAAGCCTTGCGTGTCGAGGCCGAGCCAGCCCGGAAGCACTGTCAAGTAGAAGTAGCCGAGCAGTGAGTAGGCGGCGACTTGGAAGAGCGCGTTGAAGACGACCAGGAGCGCGGTTCGGTCGCGGTCGCCTTTGGCGAGGTCGTTCCAGATCAGGACCATCGCGATGCAGCGGGCGAGTCCGACGATGATCACGCCGGTGCGGTAGGCCGGCTGGTTCGGCAGCAGTAGCCAGGCGAGCGCGAACATCAACAGCGGTCCCACGATCCAGGAGAGGAAGAGCGACCAGCCGAAGAAGAGTCTGTTGGAGACGCCGTCGTGCTGCGTGCGCGCGAGCTCCTCGTAGCGCACCTTGGCCAGCACCGGGTACATCATCAGCAGCAGCCCGAGCGCGATCGGCAACGACACCGTTCCGACCTGCAGCTTGTCGAGCCCATCGTTCAGCGAGGGGATCAACCGACCAAGCCCGAGCCCGGCCACCATCGCGATCCCGATCCACAAGGGAAGGAAGCGGTCGAGCGTCGACAGCTTGCTGAGCACAGCCGTGTCGTCCGGCGGCCGCGGCGGAGAGGGCGCACGACGGCGAAGCGTCTCAGTCGCAGCCACGGGTGTCGACCTCGACGGCCTCCTCGAGCAGGACGCCGAGCAGACCGTGCAGCTCCGCGAGCCTGTCGCGGCTGGCGCAGTAGCAGACGCGCGGACCTTCGATCTCGCCGACGATCAGACCAGCCTCCTTGAGCATCTTCAGGTGCTGCGAGACGGTTGCCTGCGCGAGCCCGAGCTCGTCGACGAACTGGCCGCAGTAGCAGGCGTCGTGCGCCAGCAGCAGCCGCATGATCCGCACGCGGGCGGGATGGCCAACTGCTTTCGCGATCGTCGCCGCGCCCTGCTCGAGCGTCGTCTCCGCCGTCAGGGTCATCAGACGCCAGCTGCCGTGTGGTGACGGGCGGTGGCAGCGATGCCGGCCGGCATGCCGCGCAGCGGCTTGGCCTGTGGGATCCGGTGCGGGCAGGCGTAATGGGTGCCGGCAACCGTGAACTGGTTCGCCTCGATCAGGTGGTCGAGGCAGAGACCGGCACCACAGTGCTGGCAGATGGCGACCGCGGCGACCGTGTCGTTCACCTTTGCGCATTCGAAGCAGTTCATGGGGATTCGCCTCCTGGAGCCGAGCGCGGACTCATCCTTAATCGCAGATCAACGATGAGCTGAGGTCGTGCTGCCGGCATCCGCGCCAGCCCGCTTCGCGGTGCGGAGAACTACCTAGTGCGCCGGCGCTCGCTCAGCCGACAAGTGCGCGCAGACCGGTTGGCGGAGGCACTCGCGGGCGCCCGCCGGCCAGCGTCAGCACGAATGACCGGACAGGTGAGTCGTCAAACTCGCTCAGGCGATCGCCGCCACACCAAAGCCCCACGCCCTCTGAGGGACAAGCGAGACGTGCAGGCGTGGATGCGCCGCGGGTGTGGATACGGTCGACATGAATCCGACCTCCTTCCGGCCAGACGCGCGTAGCTGCTTAGGACAGTCTTGCGCCCTCGGCCAGCTCGGCCATCCGCACCGACCCAGGCGCCAAATGCGTAGTTGGGCACCGGGGCGATCGGGGGTTCCCGCGATGGCGCGCGGCCGAGGTCACGACAGAGTGACGTTCAAACGTGTGGCCAGACCGGCTGCGCGGGAGGAGGTGTTCGAGATGACAGCGACGCTCACGCTCGAGCCCCCCGTTGAGCATGCGATCCGCGAGCCACTGATCGAGCTCGAGTCGGTCGTGAAGATCTACCGAACGGGGAAGCTCGAATACCCGGCGCTCCGCGGCGTCGACCTAACGATCGACGCGGGCGAGATGGTCGCCGTCGTCGGCCCGTCCGGGAGCGGCAAGACGACGATCATGAACATGATCACCGGCATCGACCGCCCGACGGCCGGATCGGTGGTTGTCGACGGTCAGCAGATCGACGCGCTCACCGAGGAGCTGCTGGCGATCTGGCGCGGCCGCAACGTCGGCATCGTCTTCCAGTTCTTCCAGCTGCTGCCGACCCTGACTGCGGTCGAGAACGCGATGCTGCCGCTCGACTTCGCCCGCAAGGGCTCGAAGCGCGAGCGCTTCGAGACCGCACGGCACAACCTCGACCTCGTCGGCCTCGGGGACAAGCTCGACCATCTGCCGGCCGAGCTCTCGGGCGGGGAGCAGCAGCGGGTTGCGATCGCACGCGCGCTCGCGCCCGACCCGAAGCTGATCATCGGGGACGAACCGACCGGAAACCTCGATACGCAGACAGCGGCCGAGATGTTCCAACTGCTGCGACACCTCAACGACGAGGGCAAGACAGTTCTGTACGTGACGCACGACCTCGAGCTGGCCGCGCAAGCCGGCCGGGTGGTGACGATCCGCGACGGCCTCGTCGTCGGAGAGTGAGGAGGCGACCATGGCATCGACACTCCTCAAGAAATCGATCACGGATCTGACGAGGCGGAAGGCGCGCGCCGTCTTCGCCGTGCTCACCCTCGCAATCGCCGTCGCCAGCGTCGGCATCTTCGCCGCGCCGTCGCTGATGGATAAGGCGATGCAAGACGAGGTCCGCGTGAGCCGGCTCGCCGACCTAACCCTGCAGACGAAGCCGCTCGTCGTTACGCCCGCACAGCTCGACGGCGCTCGGTCGGCTTTCAAACGTCACCAGCGCGCAGGCGCTGAGCGTCGTCCAGACCCGCGTCTGGATCGGCGAACGGCGGCAAAAGGCGATCGTGGTCGGCGTGCCCGATTTCGGGCGCCAGCCGGTCGACCGCGTCAGCATCACCTCGGGAACTGCCCCGCAAGTGGGGACCGTCCTCACGGACGTTCAGAACGCCGACGGCGGCCGCTACGACGGCTCGGTGGGCGACACGGTCCGCGTCGTCGGCGTCGGCGACCGCGTCCACGAGCTGCGCGTCAGTGGCGTCGGCCGCAACCTCGAGTGGAGCCAGCTCGGAGTAAACGGCGACTTCGTCGTCCTCTACGCGACGCCCGCGACGGCAGCACTCCTGGCCGGCGAGCCGGGGTACAGCCTGCTCGCCTTCCGGCTCGCCGACAACTCGACTGCAGCCGCGAACCGCACCGCGGACCGGGTGCGCCGGTACCTGGGCGCGGAGACATCCTTCACGCGCTTCTCCGACTTGCCCACGATCCGCGAGGCCGGTAGCTATCCGGGCAAGGAGCTCTTCGAGCAGCTCGCGACACTCATGAACGTCTTCACGGTGATCGCGCTCCTGGCGGCGAGCGTACTCGTCGCCAACACGATGGGGACGCTGATCGGCGAGCAGCGCCGGGAGATCGGGATGATGAAGGCAATCGGAGGCAGGCGCCAGCAGATCCGCCGCGTCTACCTACGGACGGCACTCCTGCTCGGCGCCATCGGCGCCGTGCTCGGCGTCGCTCTCGGAATCGTCATCGCGAACGTGATCGTGGGCTTCTTCGGTTCCACCTTCTTCGCCATCTCTCCAGGCTGGTCGGTGAGCATCCCCGTGGTCGTCGTCAGCCTCGTGCTCGGCATCGTCGGCCCACCGCTGACGGCGCTGCCCGCGATCCGCCGCGGAACACGCATTCCCGTCCGTCAGGGCCTCGAGGAGGTGCCGTCGCTCGAGGGTGGCGTGCGCGTCCTCGACCGGCTCCTTCGGCGACTCACCTTCCTGCCGCGAACGGCGCAGATCGGCGTCCGCAGCGTCACGCGCCGCCCGCGCCGCACGCTCGCGACCGTCGTCCAGATCTCTCTCGCCGTAGGGACCCTCGTCGGCGTGCTGGCGCTCATGAACAGCGTCACGACCACGACCGAGGCGGCTTGGAACCAGCTGCACTACGACCTCGATCTCAACACCGTCGTCGGTAAACCGCTCGATACTGAGGCCGACCATTTGATCCGCACCACGCCGGGCGTCGCCATCGCGCAGCCGGTGCTCACGAACACCGTCAAGGCGGCGGGCAAGGACGCGTCCGCTTGGGGTCTTCCCCCGCAGCCGATGTTCGAGCAGAAAGTCATCGCCGGACGGTGGTTCACCGACAGCGAGGAGGCGGCTGGCGCCCCCGTCACTGTCATCGCCAAGAACATGGCGAGAGAGCTCGGGGCAGAGGTCGGCGATCGCGTTCAGATCGGGACCGCCTCCGGCCCGCGCACGCTCCGCATCGTCGGGATGACCGGGACGCAGATGGAGAACGGCCTTCTCTTCCTCGCCCCGCTCTCGACCATGCGAGCGATGCTCGACAGCCCGGACACCGTGAACGCGTACTGGGTGCGCACGAGCTCCACGGACCACGCGATGATCGACAAGACGACGACTGCCCTCGAGGACCGCCTGGCTGCGGCCGGCTACTCCATCGGGACGAACATCCGGTACGTCGACCAGGCCCGCAACGTCGACTCGAACCGTCAGATCAGCATGGCGATCGGGATCCTCGGCTTCCTGATCGTCGCGATCAGCATGGTCGGGCTCGTCAACACGATCACGATGAACGTCCTCGAGCGGACGCGCGAGATCGGCGTCCTCCGTTGCATCGGAGCACGCGCTCGGGACATCCGGCGCATCTTCGCTGCCGAAGGCATCGCCGTCTCGCTTGCCGGCTGGCTGCTTGGGATCCCCGTCGGCTACGCGTTCGCGAGGCTGCTCAACTGGCTGCTGCTCGAAGTGGTCAAGATCGAGTTCACCTTCACTTTCCCGCCGCTCAACATCCTGATCGCGCTCGTCGGGACAGTCGCGCTCGCACTTCTCATCATGCGGGTTCCGCTCCGGCGGGCCGTCCGCTTCAAGCCCGGGGAGGCGCTCAGGCATGCGTGACCACGCCCTCGACCTCCCCCGGGCCTGGGTGAGAGGGTCTCCCCTCACCCTCAGGCTGGCCTCCGCCCGCCGGGACGTCGTCCTCTTCTCCGGCGCGCTGGCGATCGTCGCGGTGCACGCCGCCGCCGACTCGTTCATCGCGCCCGAACCGGGCACCGGTGCCGACGATCACCTCCTGCGCGGGCTCACGACGTTCGCGGTGCTCGCGCTCGCGGCCGCCGGATACCCGCGCGTACGTGCAGCCGGGCGGGCCGCGCTATCCGCGGTCTTCGGCCTACTGGCCCTTGAGGGAGCGGGGCTCGCGATCGCGGACGCCCGCGCGGTCGGTGCCCGCGGCGAGGACTGGACCGCGATCTTGGTCATCCCAGTCGGCCTGGCGCTCCTCGCAAGCGCGGCCCTCCTCTTGTGGCGCTCGTGCAAACCGGGGCGGTTCCGCTACCTTCGGCGAGCCGGGATCGCAGCCGTAGCCGTGCTCGCAATCTACTGGCTCGTTATTCCGGTCGCGATCGGAATCCTCGCCACGCACCGGCCACGTGCGGACGTCGCGCCCGCCGATCTCGGGCGAGCGTACGAGGAGCTGACGCTGCAGACGAGCGACGGCCTCGACCTCGCCGCCTGGTACGTCCCCTCGCGCAACGGCGCTGCCGTGATCTCCTACCCCACCCGGCAGGGCAAGCTCCCGCAGGCACGGATGCTCGTCCGCCACGGCTACGGCGTGCTCCTGCTCGACGCCCGCGGCTACGACGGAAGCGAGGGCGATCCGAACACGTTCGGCTGGGAGGGCGCAAAGGACATCGACGCCGCCGTTGCCTGGCTGCAGCGACGGCCAGACGTGAGCGACGGCCGCATCGGCGGGATCGGCTACTCCGTCGGCGGCGAGATGATGCTGCAGGCCGCTGGCTCAAACACCGGGATCCGTGCCGTCGTCTCCGAGGGCGCCGGCGTACGTTCTGTGCGCGAGCACCTACTACGCGGGCCGCGCAGCTGGTTCTCGCTCCCGGAGGTTGCGGTCCAGACAGCAGCGGTAGCGGTCCTGAGTGAGACCGCGCCGCCGCCTTCGCTCGCCGATCTCGTGCCGCGGATCGCCCCGCGCCCACTGCTCCTCATCTACGCCGGCCGGGGTGGCGGCGGCGAGGAACTGAACCCCGACTACTACGACGCAGCCTCCGCGCCGAAGACGCTCTGGGAGATTCCTGAGGCGAGACACGTGGGCGGCTACCAGGCCCGTCCACATGAGTACGAAGAGCGAGTGACGAACTTCCTCGACCGAGCTTTGCTCGGATCGACGTGACGCGGGCATGCCGTCGCAATCGAAAGCCGCGATCGACCTCTACTGGCTGCCGCTCGGCGCCGGCGGTCGTTCCGTGCGCCTGAACGGGAAAGTGTTCGAAGCGGCCACCGCATGGCTCGGCCGCCGCGATCGCTGTGACCTCTACCACTCGGCGCTGCAGGTCTACGTGCCGGAAGGACGGTTCGTGATCGAGCAAGCGCCTGTCTGGAGCGATGACGCCGAACGCGGGGTCGTCGCCGAAGGTGCGGTCGCGGCTCGCGCGGCCGGACGCTTCCGCCTCTTCCGCTACGAGGTACGACGCTGGCGGGACGGGGTCATCCCGGACATCGACGAGGCCGTCGAGAGCCCTTGCCGCCTGAGTGCCGATCCCGAATGCGCCAGACGGCTACTCGAGCTGGGACCGGAGGTGCCGACTCCGGTCTGGGGCCGTGACGAGCTCGGAGCGGGCGAGATGTGGAACTCGAACTCGACGATCTCCTGGCTCCTCTCGCGAAGCGGGCTCGACGTCGAGGCAATCCAGCCGCCAACCGGGGGACGGGCTCCTGGGTGGCAGGCCGGCATCGTCATTGCGCGCCGCCCGCACACTCCAAAGAACCTCCTCCTGGCAGGGGTCGCGTGACGACCACGCGGACGTTGTTCAAGCTCAACCTCGTAGTCGGCTCGATCAGCATGCACTCGGCGAACTTCACCGCCTTATCCCGATCGGTGGCCATACGCGTTCGCCGGCACGGTGAAGAACGGTCGTCTTCGACCCGAAGCCGAAACCGACCACCCACGACGACGAAGGGGCCCTGCATGAACACCACAGCCAGCAGGCGGTCACCGCGGGCATCCACGGCTAGGAAGAGAAGAGACCAATCGTGGGGGCCGGCGGCGACACCGCCGGCCCCACGCGAGCGAGACGGTAAGCGGGTTCGAGTCCGTCAGAGGGCTTCGCCTCGATCGATCGTCGCCAACGACGACCTGTTGGCGGAGACACCGTTGTCCAATCAACATCAACGCGCGGACACAAGACGGACACGTCAGAAACACACGCGCGACGTCTCGGGACGCAATGTCCGTCGCTCAGGAGCATCGATTTACAGGTGGGCGACAATGTCGACGTTCCTGACCGCATCGCCGACGCGTCCCATCGTGTCCGGCGCTGCCGCGCGGAGCACCCCGCCGAGGCTGCGCCGCGGCGGGCGGCCGGGCTGGCCGCGAGCGCGCTGCCGTAGGGGATTTCGGGGCAACGTCTAGGGGAAACCCTCTAGCGCGTCTGCCGCGCATGCTTCTAGCCTCGGTCGCGACATGAAGCGCACCCCAATATCGGCCTCCGGGCCGCTGCGGGCGGCGAGGCTGGCGGTGCTCGTTTTGGCCCTCGGCGCGACACCCACGGCGATCGCGGCCCTCGGTGGCGGAGCGGCCCCAGCCGAGCGCAGCGCCGACAGCCTCCGGGCGGTGGGCTTCAAGTTGCACGGGCGGCTGGGCTACGCACGCACGCTTCGGCACCTCCCGCGCAGGTCGTCGGTCGACCGCGCACGCGACGAGGAGGAGTTCGGCGAGGTGAACCCCGAGCTCCCCGGGCCGCCCGACGCGAAGGGCGCGGCCCGCCCGAAGCCGCCGGCCGTGGTCAACGCTGCAGGAGCACCGAAGCTCGACAGGCTGCGCCGGAGCGACGCTCCCAATCCTCCGCACCCGCGGATCGCGGATCGTTCCAAGCGCACGCCCCAGGCGACGACCTCCGCAGCGCAGGTCGCGTCGTCGGGCACCGACTTCACGATCTGGCGCAACATGCCGCTCACGCCCGGGAGCGGAAACACGCTCATCGTCAGCGAGCCGACGGTCGCCAACGACCGCAACGGCATCCTCGTCACCGGCAACAAGTTCGCGGCGATCTCCGGTGACAACGGCATCACCTGGAGCTACGTCGATCCCCGGACGATGTTCCCCACCAAGGACGGCTGGGACAACGAGGGTGGATTCTGCTGCGACCAGATCGCGCTCGCCGTCGACCGGGGGAGCTACTCGCTGATCTTCTGGCTGCAGCAGTACTACGAGGACCCGGCGAACGGCGAGGGCCTGCTCAGGCTCGTTGTCTACCAGGGCCGCAAGGAGCTGCTCGACCAGGCGGGCAACCAGAGCGACTTCTGCGCCATCGACATCCGGCCGCGCGACTTCAACGCGGGCTTCCCGCGCAACGCGTGGTTCGACTTCAACAACATGTCCGCGACGAAGAAGTACCTCTACATCTCGTCGAAGGTCGAGCGCAGCGACGGCCCGAACGACGCGACGTTCCTCGACGGGCTGGTGTGGCGCATCCCGCTCGACCAACTGGACGACGCCGACCGCTGCGACGGCGGTCGGGCGACGCGAACCGACTTCTCGGGCCAGGCCTGGACCGGCGACGCCGCCGGGTTCAACCCGACGCTCGTGCAGCAGGACCCCTCGCACACCACCATGTTCTGGGCCTCGCACTGCTTCGACGACCGAGACGTCGACAAGAACGAGAACCAGTGCAACGACAAGAGCCAGATCAACGTCACCAAGGTCACCGACAGCGAGACCGAGGTCGACATCTACAAGCGCGAGATCTCGAAGTTCCAGATCACCGACCGCGGCGACGGAAGCTGCCCGACCTCGGGTGGCGGCGATCCGTGCGAGCGGATGACGGACGTGATCCTGACCGGCTACCGCTCGGGTGGCGAGGTGGGCTGGTTCTGGAACGTCGCGCAGGGTGACGGCTTCCCGTACCCCCACGTGCGGGGCGCGCAGTTCGACACAGACAAGGTGAAGCTGATCGACGAGCCCGACCTCTGGAACCGGGATCACGCCGTGATCTATCCGTCCGTCGGCGTCGATTCCGGCGGCGACATCGCGATCACGACCTACACCGCCGGCGGCGGGAGCTTCATCGAGGCCCGGGCGGCGCTCGTCGACGGCGTCGGGTCGGACGACGACTGGACGCTGACGAACCACCTGATCGTGCGCAGCAGCAGCGGCGTCTCGGCGTCGCCGACGACCGGCAAGGGCCGCTGGGGCGACTACCAGGCGGTGCGTCCGTACGGTGGCTGCCCCGGGACCTGGGCCGCGGCCGTCGTCTCGATGCAGGGCGGGATCGCCAACGACAACGCCGAGCCCCGGTTCGCCTGGTTCGGTCGCGCGGGCGACGGCTGTCCCGACCTGGCGGTCGTGTCGCTCGGCGTGCTGCCGCTGACGATCGACTCCGGCGACCAGATCTTCATCGGCGAGACGACGCGCAACATCGGCTCCGGCACTGCAGGCGCGAGCACGACCCGGTTCTACCTCTCGCGCGACGCGGACAAGTCGCGGGACGACATCCTGCTCGGCGGCGCCGTCTCCGTCGGCAGCTCGGGCGCCGGCGTGTCGAGCGGGCAGCTCACCGCTGCGACCGTGAGCGGGGCCGGTTTCGGAACCTTCTACCTGATCGGCTGCGCGGACGACCTCGGGCAGGTCGACGAGATCGCGAACGCCGACAACTGCCTGACGGCGACCGACACGATCCTCGTCCGTCCGACGGTCACGGCGACGCCCAATCAGGTCGACGTGACGTCGGTGACGTCCGCCTCGCAGGTAGCGGAACTCGGCTCGAAGCTCACGGTGACGTCGAGGCTCGCCGCACCGAGCGCGACGAGCGGGCCGCAGACCGTCAGCTATTACCTGAGCCCGACACCGTCGGCGTCCGGCCACATCCGGAAGCTCGGCGAGCTCTCGGTGCCGGGCCTTCGCAGCGGCCGCACGAATGTGCAGGCCTCGCTGCGCATGCCCGGGAAGGTCTCCGCGCGCCGCCAGTTCCTGATCGTCTGTATGGGCAGAACCGCCGCTCCGGACCGGTGTGTCCCGTCCCGCACTCCTCTGTTCACGATCGCGGCAACGCCGCGGAAGGCGAGGACGAAATGAAGAGATCGACGCTGCCGGTGCTGGCTGCCGCGGTGCTCGCCGCCCTCGCCCTGGCAGCGGACGCTCCGTCGAGCGTGTACGTGGACGACCAGAAGGTTGCGATCCACACGAGCGGCACCGACTTCGACGGGACGATCGACTGGTGGGTCGACGAGGCGACGCCCGAGCCTTACCTCTCCGGGACCCTCGAGATCTCGAAGTCCGCCGGCACGTGTGCCCGCATGCGCCTCGAGTACCAGTCGAGCACCGGCGTCGCGCTCCGCACGACCTACGGGGGCGAGGTGTGCGCCGGCGACAACGCCAAGCACCAATGGTCGGTGAGCCTCGGCGGTTACACGAGCAACAAGCTCGGCAAGGTGAAGGTTGCCGTCCAGCACCGCAACAGCAACGGCAGCTTCGCCACGATCGGGTCGGAGACGCACGTGTACCCGACGCTCTCGGAGTCGTTCACGATCACCGCGAGCGGGCTCGACTTCGGCGGCGACCTCTTCGCGCTCGGCGTGCCCACCGGCAAGGGCCACCTCGACTGGAAGCTCTCGGGCGGGCAGGTCACGCCGCAGCTCACAGGGACCCTTCACATCGACAACGCCGCCGGCGCGTGCGGTCGCATGCGGCTCACGTACATGACGGCAACCGGCACGACGCTCGACCGCGCGTACAGCACGACACGGTGCGCCACCGACAACCGCCATCACGA
This sequence comes from uncultured Actinomycetota bacterium, assembly GCA_963797465.1. GTDB lineage: Bacteria > Actinomycetota > Thermoleophilia > Gaiellales > Gaiellaceae > PALSA-600. Next base: position 1,720,913 of record CAWCPD010000001.1, read on the forward strand.
ATGGGCGGTCGCCCTCGGCCCGTTCGGCGATCGCACCGTCGGGAAGGTGAAGGTGACGCTCCAGAGCATCGCCACCAACGGCTCGGTCTTGGGCCTCGGGAGCAAGACCTACACGTACGGGACGGTGCCGAGGTGAGGCGCGCCGCGGCGGCATTCGCAGTGCTCCTCGTTCCTCTCGTACTCGCCCCCGTCCTGCAGGCGGGCATCGCTCAGTCGCAGCCGGTCGTGAAGAAGTCCACGACGATCGAGATCGACGCGGGCGACATCGAGTTCGAGGGCGACATCAACTGGTATGTGCTCGACGGCAGCGTCCGGCCGGATCTCGGCGGCCTCGTCACGATCAGGAACCTGAGCGGGACGTGTGCACGCGTCCACGTCGACTTCGTCACCCCGCTCGGCACGACGTGGTCGACGTGGGACGGCAAGGAGCGGTGCGCCCCCGACGGCAAGAAGCACACGTGGAAGGTGCGCGAGCAGACCTACTCCAGCAACAAGGTCGCCAAGGTGAAGGTGACGCTCCAGAAGAAGACCGCGAGCGGCTACACGGCACTCGGGTCGGCGACGCGCTCCCTCGGCACCGTCCACGGAGACGTCAGGATCGCCGAGCCGACCTACGACTTCGGCAGCAGCGACCTGCTCGCCGGATCTCCCTGGCACCCGGGTGACGTCGCCTGGTCGCTCTCCGGCGGACGCGCTACGGCGAAGCTCTCCGGCACGCTGCACATCGACAACGCGACGAGCGCGTGCGCGCGCATGGTGCTCACCTACCTGGACGACGACGGCGACGTGCTCTCGACCCGGACGGGCGGCACGAAGTGCGCGACCGACAACAGCCACTTCAAGTTCCCGATCACGCTCGGCGGGTTCAGCGATGCCCACGTCTCGGACGTGAAGGTCTCGCTTCAGAGCATCGCCAGCGACGGCTCGGTCCGGACGATCGGCACCGACACGTCCAACTTCGGCGGCTACGTCGACACCCACACGAGGCTGGCGAGCGGGTCCTTGAGCGGCGGCGACCCGTACCGCTAGAGCAACGGGCGAGGACGGAGCTGACCGTGGATGAGCCAGAGGCTCCGGGCGTGCCCGCAGGGCGGGCTACAGTGGCCGGGTGGGCAAGGCCGCCATCGAGGTGGCTGCGGCGCACAGGCTCGTCGGGCGCGACGGCGAGCGAGCGCGTGTCGGTGCATTCGCGAAGGCCCTTCCCGACGGCGCCCGGGCGCTCGTGATCAGGGGCGAGCCCGGGATCGGCAAGACCGTCCTCTGGCGGGTCGCCGTCGAGGACTGCCGTCACGCCGGGTTCCGAGTCCTCGTCACGAGACCGACGGAGGAGGAGATGCCTCTCGCTCTCGTCGGCCTGCTCGACCTCTTCGAGGACGACGAGTTCGACGCAGCCGCGCTACGCGGCGAGGACGACCAGGTCGCCCGCGGACGCGCCGTCCTCGGGGCGCTGCGGCGCGCGGCCGCGCGCGCACCGACGGTCGTCGCGATCGACGACGTCCAGTGGCTCGACGCGAGCTCGGCGCGTGCGCTCCGCTACGCGCTCCGCCGTGTCGGTGCGGCTCCGGTCGGCGTGCTGACGACGGCCCCGGCCGGCTCCGACCTCGACGATCCGCTCGCTGCGCAGCGCGCGCTGCCCTCGAGCCGCTACGACGCACTCGACCTCGGGCCGCTCGGCCTCTCGGCGCTCCGGCATGTCCTCTCCGGGACGGTCGCGACGATCTCGCGACCGATGCTGCGTCGCATCCACGAGGTCTCGGGGGGGAACCCGCTGTACGCGATCGAGCTTGCGCGTGCCCTCGCCGACGACGACCGGGCGGCGCATGCCGCGGGGGAGCTTCCGCTCCCCGACTCGCTCCGTGCGGCGATCGGTCATCGGCTGGAGACCGTTCCGGCGGAGCTCGCACCGCTGCTCGAGACAGCGTCCGCTCTCGGCCCGAGCTCCGTCCGGGAGCTGAGGGAGGCACTCGGCGGTGCGGGCTTCGAGGGGTTGCTGGCGACCGCCGAGCAGCATGTCCTCCTCGTCGTCGGCGACGACCTGCAGGTCCGGTTCGCGCACCCGCTGGTCGCGTCCGCCGTCTACGAGCGGATGATTCCGCTCGCCCGCTACTCGATCCACCGGCGGCTGGCGGAGCTCGCGACGGACCCCGACGTTCGTGCGCGCCATCTCGCCCTCTCGACGGACGACGCCGACGCCGGGGTCGCGCGACTCCTCGAGGACGCGGCGGGGCGTGCGAGTAGGCGCCACACCCCCGAGCTCGCTGCGGACTTCGCCCGACACAGCGTCAGACTGACCCCGCCCGAGGACGCGGAGGCGATGCGGCGGCGTGCCCTCGCCGAGATCGTCCACCTCGCCGCCGCAGGAGAGGCCAGCCGTGCGCGCGAGCTGGCCGACGAGTTGGTCGACCGGCTCCCGGCCGGGCCGGCTCGCGCGGAGGCGTGCATCCAGCGCTTCTACGTCGAGAGCGACGATCTCGAACAGGGCGACGCCATCCTGACCCGCGCGCTCGATGACGCCAGCGACGACGAGCTGCTCCGTGGCCGGGTGCTCGACATCCTCGGCTGGCTGCGAGGGATGTTCCGCGGTGAGCTCGGCAGGGGGATCGCGTGCGCGCGCGAGGCGCTGGCGATCGCGACCAGGCTCGGCGACGCGGAGCTCCTCATGCTCGCCTCCGCGCACCTCGCGCACATGGAGACGCTCGCCGGAGCTCCCCGACCGGAGCTCATGGCGCGCGCGGTTGCCCTCGCGGAGGAGATCGGCGCGCCGCGGCTCGGCGGCGGGCCTCGGGCCTGGCTCGCAAAGCAGGTCTTCTGGGCCGGCGACCTCCCCGCGGCGCGCGGGCTGTTCGCTCGGGTGCTCGAAGACGACGTGCGAGCGGGGAACGAGCTGGAGCGCCCCTACCGCCTCTACGACATGGCGCTCGTGCACTGCGCCGCCGGAGATCTCACAGCGGCGGACAGCGTCGCCCGCGAGGGCATCGCGGCGGCACGCGATGCCGAGAACGCGGACGCCGAGTGCTGGCTCCTCTTTCCATCAGCGTTGAGCGAGGCCTGGCTCGGCCGGAGCTCCGAGGCCCGCGCGACCGCGGAACGCCTGCTGTCGTGGGCCGAGCGGCGCGGAGGGCTCCCCTGGGTCGTGAGAGCGAGGAGCACGCTCGGCGTGCTGGCGCTCTCGGAGGCCGACGCGGACGCCGCGGCGCGGGAGCTGTCGGAGGCCGCGCGGCTGCTGGACGCGATGGGCTTCGCCCACCCCGGTGCGCTGCCGATCCTCCCGGACGCCGTGGAGGCGCTTGCGCTCTCCGGCGACCTCGCCGCGGCCGAGAGCCTGCTGAGGCTCCTGGAGCGGCAGGCGGAGTCGCTGGACACCGCGTGGGTCCGGGCCGCGGCCGCGCGGAGCCGCGGGGCGATCCTGGTCGCGCGAGGCCGTGGGGAGAGTGCGCTGCCGCTGCTCAGGAACGCGGCCGAGAGCTTCGACCGGCTCGGCCACCGCCCCGATGCCGCGCGCGCCGTCCTGTGGTGCGGGCGGGCGTACCGGCTGAGCCGCCAGCGGACGTCGGCGGCCGGAGCGGTTGCGGATGCACGCGCTCGTTTCGCGGCCATGGGAGCCCGGCTCTGGGAGAGCCGGGCTGCGGAGGAGCTCGAGCGCGTCTCCCCGGGCGCAGCATCCGGGATGCTCACGACCGCCGAGCGGCAGGTCGCCGCGCTCGTCGCGGCAGGCAGGAGGAACCGCGAGATCGGGCAGGCGCTCTACATGAGCGTCGCCGCCGTCGAGGCTCATCTGACGCGGATCTACCGCAAGCTCGGCATCAGGTCACGGAGCGAGCTGGCGGGCCTCGTCGGCGACGGCAGCGTCGAGGTCGGCGAGCCGAGGAGCGCATAGCAGGCAGTCCGGGACGACCTGCGCGCGGGTTCTGTGCGCGCTGCTGACGCTCGTCGGTGCGGCCCCGGGGCAGCGCGGAGTCGCCTCGTATAATCGGAGCGGTGGGCGACTCCGGCGCCCCGGGGGGCAGCCGCGCGACAGGTGTCGTCGGACGCGAAGCAGAACGCGCCCGGCTCGACGCTTTCGTCTCCGAGCTGCACGGCGGCGTCAGGGCGCTGGTGATCAGGGGTGAGGCCGGGATCGGCAAGACGGCTCTCTGGCGGGTGGGCGTGGAGCGCTGCCAGCACGCCGGGTTTCACGTCCTGGTCACGAGGCCGGCCGAGGAGGAGATGCGGCTGCCGCTGGTCGGCCTGGTGGATCTGCTCGAGGACGCCGAGCCTCTCGACCCGGCTGCCCTCGATCCGGACGCTGGCCCTCTCGTTCGTGGCCGGGCCGTGCTGGAGGCGCTGCGGCGCCTGGAGGCGAGCGCACCGGTGGTCGTCGCGATCGACGACCTGCAGTGGCTCGACGCGGTCTCGGCGCGGGCGCTGCGCCACTCGCTGCGCAAGCTCGAACGCGAAGCGGTCGGGGTGCTCGCGACGGCTCGGATCGAAGCCGGAGCAGACGATCCGCTCGACCTCGCCGGCACCATGGCGCCGGGCCGGCACGACGTGCTCGAGCTCGGGCCGCTGAGCGTGGAGGACATGCGCGCGGTCCTTGGCGGGATCGTCACGGCCGTCTCGCCTCCGTTGCTTCGCCGCATTCACGAGGTCTCCGCCGGAAACCCGCTCTACACGATCGAGATCGCGCGCACCCTCGCGCGCGACGAGCACGTCTCGGGGACTCCGCGTGCGCTCGCGCTACCGCCGTCGCTTCAGGCTGCGATCGCCGACCGGGTCGACAGCGTCTCGCCCGAGCTCGTTCCGCTGCTCGAGATGCTGTCGGCACTCGGGCGCACCTCGATCCCGGAGTTGCGGGAGATCCTCGGAGGTGCCGACGTCGGGGCACTGATCTCCGACGCCAGGCGGAACGGGCTCGTCGTCGTCGAGCACGGCCGGGACGTCCGCTTCGCGCACCCGCTCGTCCGCGCCGCCGTCTACGGCCGCATGAGCCCGCTCGAGCGCCGCTCCCTACACGGCCGCCTGGCCGACCGGACGACCGACCCCACCTCGCGCGCACGTCATCTCGCGCTCTCGAGCGATCGGCCGGACGAGGTCGTCGCACAACTGCTCGAGGAGGCCTCTGATCGAGCAGCAGACCGCGGAGCGCTCGATCTCGGCGCCGAGCTCGCGGGACACAGCCTCCGTCTCACGCCTTCCCGCGATGTGGTCGCGGTACGCCGACGGGCCCTCGGCGAAGTCTCCAAGCTGGCCGCTGCAGGGGAGGTTGGACGCGCGCTCTCGCTTGCCGACCAGCTCGTCGCGACCATGCCTCCCGGTCCGGATCGGGCGGAGGCGCTCGTGCGCAGGTCGCAGCTCGAGGACGACGACCTCGACACGGGCGAGGCGTTCCTCGTCCGGGCGCTGGAGGAGGCCGCCGACGACGTGCTGCTCCGCGGCCGCGTGCTGGACATGCTCGGCTGGCTGCGCGGCGTCTTCCGCGGTGACCTCGCCGCCGGGATCACGTGCGCACGCGTGGCAGTCGACCTCGCCGGCCGGGCGGGCGATCTCGAGCTCGAGATGTCGGCTGCGGCGGGCCTGTCCAACATGGAGGCTCTCGCAGGGAACCCGAGACCTGAGCTGGTCGAGCGCGCCGTCGTCCTGGAGCGCACCCTGGGACGGCCGCCGCTCTGGGCCGGGCCCCGCGTCCTCCACGCCGAGCAGCTTCTCTGGGCCGGCGATCTCCCTCGGGCTCGAGCTCTGCTCGAAGCGTCCCACAGGGAGGCTCTTCGCTCGGGTAACGGACGCTGGCTCTCCTACGGTCTCTACGACCTGGCGTCGCTCGAGTGCGCGGCCGGAGACTTCGCCGCCGCGGACGCGTTCGTGCACCAGGCGGTGGACGCCGCGCGGGACAGCGAGGACGCGCACGTGGAGATCTGGATCCTGCACCGCCGGGCGCTCGTGGCGACGTGGCTCGGGCGGGTGCAGGAGGCCCGCGATGCCGCCGAGCGGCGTCTCGCCGAGGCGGCGAAGCGCGGCGAGCGGCCCGGCATCGTGCGCAGCCGCTGGATCCTCGGGCTGCTCGCACTGTCTGCGGGCGAGGCAGAGACGGCTGCGTCCGAGCTCACGGAGGCCGTGCGCCTCCTCGAGGAGATGGGCTATGCGAACCCCGGCACGATTCCGGCGCTGCCAGACGCGGTCGAGGCTCTCGCGCACGCGGGCGAGGTCGCGACCGCCCGGATGCTCGCCGCGCGACTGGAGCGCCAGGCCGTCACGCTCGGGAGCGCCTGGGTGAACGCGGCCGTCGAGCGCTCTCGCGGCATCGTGCTGCTGGCCGAGGGCGACCCGGACGCGGCCGGCCCGCTGCTCCAGCGTGCAACCGAGAGCTTCGACAGGCTCGGACACCGCCCCGACGCTGCGCGCGCGCTGCTCGCTCACGGGCGCGCGCTGCTCCGCGGCGGCCGGCGGACGGACGCCGCAAGCGCGCTCTCGGAGGCGCAGAGCCGTTTCGCCGAGATGGGCGCCACGCTCTGGGAGGCCCGTGCCGCCGCGGAGCTCGAGCGCCTTGACCCTGACCGGGGCGCAGGTACGCTCACCGCGACCGAGCGGCGAGTCGCGGCGCTCGTGGCCGAGGGCAAGCGCAATCGCGAGATCGCCCGAGCGCTCCTCGTCAGCGTCGGCACCGTCGAGGGCCACCTCACGCGCATCTACCGCAAGCTCGAGATCCGGTCGCGCAGCGAGCTTGCACGCCGCGTCGCCGGCCACCGCTCCCGCCAGGCTCCGGGCGGCCCGTAGCGCGCGTCCCCGATCGGAGGTGCCGCGCCGCGTGCATCGAGTCGCGAGCGGCCACTCATCGTCGTTGAGCTCCGCACCGCGCGATTCGGTGTCTGGACTTCCCTTCCACTCGACGTCAGTGAGTTGGACGACAACAGCGAGACAAGGGCTCGGTAACCTCGATCAACTCCCCCGGTCGCATCACCGCATCCGGCAGCGCCATCCCCTTGCTGGGTCTCGAGCAGACCGTCGAAACATGAGCGCGCCGGTCACCAATTGGCGTCGCATCGAGACCGGCCGGCAATTCGACCTTCACTGCACCGGCTGCGGCTACGGCGTTGCCGTGCGGATAGCGGCCCCAGCGCTGCACGAGTCCCGCCGGGATGCATGGGAGCCGCCCCGCTCGAACTCAGTCCCCCTGCCTCCGGGTCAGGCTGGCAGAGCGGCGTGTGGGGACAGGTCTTGGGGACAGGTTGCGGGTCCGCCGGGGTGGTTCGGGGCGGCTCGGGAACGGTCTCCATCCGCCGAAGAAACACGGCGATTTGCAGGAGAAGCGCCATGTAAAGCGCTCGGCCGCAGTCGTGCCATGCCAGCGCCAATCCTCCATGGTAAGGAGGGGGTCGACGGTTCGAGTCCGTCAGAGGGCTTCGCCAAGAGACCTGCAAATAGCGTCCTCCTGTCTCTGTTGCGACAGCGACTGTCACGCGCGGGCACTCGCGGGGTCTGCGTGGCGTTCGCAGGGTGTTCGCACTCCACGCTCGAATTCGGCTTGATGGAGCCGATTTGAACCGCGTCTGACCCCCTCCCCCACGAGCAGGGCGTCAGGGTTCCGGCGCGGGCAGGACACGCGGCAGGTCAGGCTGACGAGGCGGACTTCCGCGCGCGATGACTTCTCGAGTCGGGTCGTCAGCAGGCGTCGCAGCAGCCCTCGCCGCGCCAGCTCTGGCGTCCCTCCTGGAGCGCGACGCCTGCGATCGCGAGCGCCGCGACGGGGTCCGCCCACCACCACCCGAGGACGGCGCTTGCGAGAAGGCCGATGAGGAGCGCGATCGAGAGATAGGCGCAGAGCTGTGTCTGTGAGGCTTCCTTCACCGTTGCGGCCGAATGCAGCTTGTTTCCGACACGACGCTTGACTCTCGCGAGGATGGGCATCGTGATCGCGGTGAAGGCGGCGAGGCCGACGCCGAACCAACTCGTCTGTGGTTCGTCTTGGGCGATCAGGCTGCGGGTCGCCTCGATTCCGACGTAGGCGGCGAGGACGAAGAAGCTCGCGGCGATGAACTGTTGTGCGCGGCGTTCGGCGTGATGAGAGCCAATGCGGGAGCCGGTGAAGAGCCAGAGCACGACGAAGCCCGCGAGGGCTTCGATCAGGCTGTCGGCGCCGAATCCGATCAAGGCGATGGAACTGGCGGCGACCCCGGCCACGATCGCGGCTGCGAACTCGATGAAGTGGTACAGGATGCCGCCCCAGGCGAGCATCCGTGCCTGCTTCTCGAGGCTGCTGCGTGCGGCGAGCTCGGGCGCGGCGACGGAGCTCAGCGGTCGAATCTGAAGCAGCTCGCTCATGCGCCCAACGTACACCGGAAGCAGCGTCGCGCCGTGGATTCGATCTCCTCTCCGAGGCGAAACGACTCGCAGCGCACTCGCCGTGGCGCGCCACGCGAGCGGTGAGCGGCCCACCTGCTTCCGCGGTGCTAATGCGGCGTCAAGAATGGCGTGACCGGCGTATGGGTTGCGTCAATGTCCTGGCGCGCCGAGAAGTCGCGGCGGTACGACGGCAGGATGCGTGACTTGATGTTCGTGGCCGTTGTCGTCGGCTTCTTCTTCATCTCCGTGCTCTTCGTCCGGACGTGTGCCGTCGTCGCCGGTCGCGAAGGCACGAACGAGGACCGGCGGTGAGTCTCGAAAATGCCATCGGCCTCGTTCTCGCTTTGGCATTGCTGGGCTACCTCGTGTATGCGCTGGTCGCGCCCGAGCGGCTGGGGTAGCCCGAGTGAGCGGAGCGAACTGGCTGCAGCTGACGGTGCTGGTCGCGGCGGTGCTCGCGTCGGCACCGCTGCTCGGCGCATACCTCGCGCGCGTGCTGGCGAATGGAGCGGCGCCGGGAGACCGAGCTTTCGTCCCGGTCGAGCGCGCCATCTATCGCGTGGTCGGCGTCGATCCGGAGGGTGAGCAGCCCTGGAACGTCTACGCGCTCTCGCTGCTCGCGTTCAGCGCGGTGTCCGTCGCCGGCCTCTACGCGCTCGAGCGGGTGCAGGGTGCGCTGCCGCTCGATCCGACCGGCGTGAGCGCCGTGCCGCCGGCACTCGCGTTCAACACGGCCGCGAGCTTCGTCACGAACACGAACTGGCAGAACTACTCCGGCGAGTCGACGATGAGCCACTTGACGCAGATGGCCGGGCTCACGGTGCAGAACTTCGCCTCGGCCGCGGCCGGCGTCGCCGTCGCCGTCGCGCTCCTTCGCGGGTTGACGCGGCACTGCTCGCAGACGATCGGCAGCTTCTGGGTCGATCTCACGCGCGTGACCGTCCGCGTGCTCCTGCCCCTCTCGTTTGCGGTCGCGCTGCTGCTCGCGAGCCAGGGTGTGGTGCAGAGCCTGCGCGGGCCGGCACACGTGCAGACGCTGAGCGGCGCGTCCCAGATGATCTTCCGCGCGCCGATCGCGAGCCAGGAGGCGATCAAGGAGCTCGGCACGAATGGCGGCGGGATCGCGAACGCGAATTCGGCGCACCCTTTCGAGAATCCGACCGCGTTCACGAACCTCGTCGAGAACTGGGCTCTGCTCGCGATCCCGTTCGGCCTCGCGCTCGCCTTCGGCCGGCTCGTCGGCGACCGGCGGCAGGGCTGGGCGATCTTCGCCGCGATGTTCGCGCTCTGGATCGCGTCCGCGGGCATCGCGATCCACTACGAGCTCGCCGGCAACCCGCATATCGGCATCGCCGCGCCGAACATGGAGGGCAAGGAGGTGCGCTTCGGCGCCGCCGCGTCGGGCCTGTTCGCCGCCTCGACGACCGGCACGTCGGCCGGCGCCGTGATCGCGGCCCACGACAGCTTCACGCCGCTCGGCGGCGCCGTGCCGCTCGCGAACATGATGCTCGGCGAGGTCTCGCCCGGCGGGGTAGGCGCGGGCCTCTACGGGATCCTCGTCTTCGCGCTGCTCGCCGTGTTCATCGCCGGCCTGATGGTCGGTCGGACTCCCGAGTACCTCGGCAAGAAGATCCAGGCGGCCGAGATGAAGCTGGTCGTCCTCTATCTGCTCGTCGTCCCCACGCTGATCCTCGCGTTCGCGTCGGTGTCGGTGCTGCTCGACACCGCGAAGGCGTCGATCCTGAACCCGGGCGCGCACGGCCTCTCGGAGGTGGTGTACGCCTTCACGTCGGCGGCGAACAACAACGGCTCGGCGTTCGGCGGCCTTGCCGGGAACACCGACTGGTTCAACACCACGCTCGCGCTCGCGATGCTCGGCGGCCGCTTCCTGCCGATCGTGCTCGTGCTCGCGATCGCCGGCTCGCTCGCGAGCAAGCAACGCGTCCCGGTCACTGCCGGAACGTTCCCGACCGGCACGCCGCTCTTCGCCGGCCTGCTCGTCGGCGTGATCCTCGTCATGGTCGGGCTGACGTACTTCCCGGTGCTGGCGCTCGGGCCGGTCCTGGAGCAGCTGAGCCTGTGACGCTGCGCAACGAGCCCCGCTCGCTGCTCGACCGCGAGATCCTGCGCCGGGCCGTGCTGGACGCGGTGCTGAAGCTCGACCCGCGGCGGATGGCGCGGAACCCGGTCATGTTCGTCGTCGAGGTCGGCAGCGTGCTCGTGACGGCACTCGCGATCGCGCACCCGAGCGTCTTCGCGTGGCTGATCGCCGCGTGGCTTTGGTTCACGGTGCTGTTCGCGAACTTCGCCGAGGCGATCGCCGAGGGCCGCGGCAAGGCGCAGGCCGAAGAGCTCCGCAAGACGCGCGCCGAAACGATCGCCCATGCGCGCCGGCCGGACGGCTCGCTCGACGACCGTCCGAGCTCGGAGTTGCGCGTCGGCGACGAGGTCGTCGTCGCCGCGGGAGAGGTCATCCCGGCTGACGGCGAGGTGATCGAAGGGATCGCGAGCGTCGACGAGTCGGCGATCACCGGCGAGTCGGCGCCGGTGATCCGCGAGTCGGGTGGCGACCGCTCGGCGGTGACCGGCGGGACGCGCGTCCTCTCCGACCGGATCGTCGTCCGCGTGACCGCACAGCCGGGCGAGAGCTTCCTCGACCGGATGATCGCGCTCGTCGAGGGCGCCGAACGGCAGAAGACACCGAACGAGATCGCACTGAACATCCTGCTCTCCGGGCTGACGATCGTGTTCCTGCTCGCGGTCGTGACGCTGCAGCCGTTCGCGGTCTACTCGGGCGCCGAACAGCGGGTGATCGTGCTCGTCGCCCTGCTCGTCACGTTGATCCCGACGACGATCGGCGGGCTCTTGTCGGCAATCGGGATCGCCGGCATGGATCGCCTCGTACGCCGGAACGTGCTCGCGCTCTCAGGCCGCGCGGTCGAGGCGGCCGGCGACTGCTCGACACTGCTCCTCGACAAGACCGGAACGATCACGCTCGGCAACCGGCAGGCAGCGGAACTCGTCCCGCTGCCGGGCGTGGACGAGCTCGAGCTCGCCGACGCGGCACAGCTCGCAAGCCTCGCCGACGAGACGCCCGAGGGCCGCTCGATCGTCGTGCTCACCAAGGAGCGGTACGGCCTCCGTCAACGGTCGCTCGCCGCGGGCACGCTCGTCCCGTTCACCGCCGAGACACGCATGAGCGGCGTCGACCTCGACGGCAGGTCGGTACGCAAGGGCGCAGCCGACGCGGTCCGGCGCTGGATCGCCGACGGCGGCGGCGCGACGCCGGCCGAGCTCGACACGGTGGTCGAGCGGATCGCGACCTCGGGCGGTACACCGCTCGTCGTCGCGAGCAACGCGACCCCACTCGGCGTCGTCCACCTCAAGGACGTCGTCAAAGAGGGCATGCGTGAGCGCTTCGACGAGCTGCGGGTGATGGGGATCCGGACGGTGATGATCACCGGCGACAACCCGCTCACCGCCCGCGCGATCGCCGAGGAGGCCGGCATCGACGACTTCCTGGCCGAGGCGACGCCCGAGGACAAGCTCGCGCTGATCCGCCGCGAGCAGGCCGCCGGCCAGCTCGTCGCGATGGCCGGCGACGGCACGAACGACGCGCCCGCGCTCGCGGCCGCCGACGTCGGCGTCGCCATGAACACCGGGACACAGGCCGCACGTGAGGCAGGGAACATGGTCGACCTCGACTCGAACCCGACGAAGCTGATCGAGATCGTCGAGATCGGCAAAGGGCTGCTGATCACGCGCGGCTCGCTCACGACGTTCTCGATCGCGAACGACGTCGCCAAGTACTTTGCGATCATCCCGGCCATGTTCGCCGGCACGTTCCCGGTGCTCAACTCGCTGAACGTGATGCAGCTCGAGACGCCCGAGTCGGCGATCGCCTCGGCCGTCATCTTCAACGCGCTGATCATCGTCGCGCTGATCCCGCTCGCGTTGCGGGGCGTGCGCTTCCGTGCCGCGTCGGCCGCGGCGGTGCTGCGACGCAACCTGCTCGTCTACGGCCTCGGCGGGCTCGTCGTTCCGTTCGTCGGGATCAAGCTCATCGACCTCGTCGTCGGCGGCCTGAGGATCGTGTGATCCGCCGGCAGCTCGTCACGGCGGTACTGGCGCTGGCCGTGCTCACAGCGCTGACGGGGCTCGCCTACCCGCTTGCGGTCACCGCCGTCGCGCAGGTCGCGTTTCCATCACGCGCCGACGGCTCGCTCGTCGAGCGCGACGGCACGGTTGTCGGCTCGCTGCTGGTCGGGCAGTTGTTCCCGGGCAGCCGCTGGTTCCACCCGCGTCCGTCGGCGGCCGGCCGCGGCTACGACGCGATGGCGAGCTCCGCATCGCATCTCGGGCCGACGAACCCCGTTCTGCTCGCGAACGTCCGCGAGCGCACCGCCGCCTACCGCAAGGAGAACGGCCTCCCGCCGACCGCGCACGTTCCGATCGACGCGGTGACCGCGTCCGGCTCCGGGCTTGACCCCGACATCTCGCCGGCGAACGCCCGTCTGCAAGCGCCGCGCGTCGCGCACGCCCGCGGCCTCCCGGTCGACGACGTGCTCGCGCTCGTCTCGAAGCACACCGGCCGCCGGTCGCTGTGGTTCCTCGGCGAGCCAGTCGTCAACGTCCTCGAGCTGAACCTGTCCCTCGACGCGCTTCGCCGCTGAGGGCACGCTTCCGGCATGGCGCGAGGGACGCTCAGGATCTACCTCGGCGCCGCGGCCGGCGTCGGCAAGACGTTCGCGATGCTGAACGAGGGCCGGCGACGCGCCGAGTACGGCGAGGACGTCGTCGTCGCGTTCGTCGAGTCGCACGGCCGACGCAAGACGGCGGCCCAAGTCGAGGGCCTCGAAGTCGTGCCGCGCAAACGTCTCGCCTACCACGACAGCACCTTCGAGGAGCTGGACATCGAGGCCGTGCTCGCGCGGCGGCCCCAGGTGGCGCTCGTCGACGAACTGGCGCACACGAACGTGCCGGGCTCGCGCCACGAAAAGCGCTGGGAGGACGTCGAGGATCTGCTCGCTGCCGGGATCAACGTGATCTCGACGCTCAACATCCAGCACCTCGAGTCGCTGAACGACGTCGTCGAGCAGATCACATCGGTCAAGCAGCGAGAGACGATCGCGGACGACGTCGTCCGCCGTGCCGACGAGCTGCAGCTCGTCGACCTGACGCCGCTCGCACTGCGGAACCGGCTCGCACGCGGCGACGTCTACCCGCCCGAGCGGATCGACGCGGCACTCGCGAACTACTTCCGCCCGGGCAACCTCGCCGCGCTGCGCGAGCTCGCGCTCGCCTGGCTCGCCGACCGCGTCGACGAGGGGCTCGATGAGTACCGCAAGCGACACGGCATCGAGCAGCCCTGGGAGACGCGCGAGCGCGTGATGGTCGCGCTCACCGGGTCGAGCGACGGCGAGCGGCTCGTGCGCCGCGCCGCCCGGATCGCGCAGCGCGCAAAGGGCGAGCTGATCGCCGTCCACGTCGTCCCGCAGGACGGGCTCGCCGCGCCGTCGGCGCGGCTGCTCGCCGAGCAGCAGGTGCTCGTCGAGGAGCTCAGCGGCACCTACCACGAGGTCGCAGGCGCCGACGTCGGCCGTGCACTGCTCGACACTGCCCGCTCGCTGAACGCGACGCAGCTCGTGATGGGCGCGACACGGCGGTCGTGGTGGCAGCGGCTCACACGCGGCTCCGTGATCGGCCAGGTGATCCGCGACTCGGGCGTCGCAATCGACGTCCACGTGATCAGCCACCCCGACGCCCGCTCCGAGGACGCGTTCGCCGTGCAGCTCACGCGCAGGCCCGCCGCACTGTCGCGCCGGCGGCAGCTCCTGGCGGTGCTCCTCGCCCTCGCCGGCTTGCCGCTCCTGACAATCGTCCTTGCGCAGCTCCGCGACCAGATCGACCTGCCCGGCGTCCTGCTCCTCTTCCTGCTCCTTGTCGTCAGCGTCGCCGCCGTCGGTGGCTTGCTGCCCGCGCTCGGCACCGCGATTGCCGCGTTGCTGCTCGTCAACTGGTACTTCACGCCGCCGCTCTACACCTTCACGATCGCCGAGGGCGAGAACCTGCTCGCGCTCTTCGTCTTCCTCGCCGTCGGCGCGATCGTCTCGAGCTTCGTCGCCCTCGCGAGCCGCCGTGCGGCCGAGGGCGCGCACTCCCGCGCCGAGGCCGAGGCGCTCTCGCGGCTCGCCGGCTCGCCGGGCGTGACGGCGCTCCTCGACGGGCTCGTCCGCATACTCGGACTCGACGGCGCGGCCGTCCTGCACCGCCACGAGAGCGGCTGGCAGATCGAGGCGGGGAGCGGTGACCGCGTCCCCGAAAGCCCCGAGACCGGCAACGGGACGATCGAGCTCGACGCCGACCACGTCCTCGCGCTCGCGGGCGGCCCGATCCGAAGCGAGGACCGGCGCGTGCTCGACGCATTCGTGAAAGAGCTGACCGCGTCCGTCCACCTCGGCGAGCTCGAGGCCGACGCACAGGCGGCCGGCGCCGTCTCCGCCGCCAACGAGCTGCGGGCAGCGCTGCTCTCGGCGGTCTCGCACGACCTGCGCACGCCCATCTCGGCGATCAAGGCCTCCGTCACGAGCCTGCTCCAGCAAGACGTCGAGTGGACGCCCGAGGCGAGGCGAGAGTTCCTCGAGACGATCGACGAGGAGACCGACCGGCTGAACGCGCTCATCGGCAATCTGCTCGACATGAGCAGACTCCAGACGGGCGCGCTCGAGATCAGCACCAGACCGGTCGGCCTCGACGAGGTCGTGCCCGCCGCGCTCAACAGCCTCGGCGTCCCGACCGGGGCCGTCCAGCTCGACATCCCCGAGACGCTGCCCCGCGTCGTCGCCGACCGCGGGCTCCTCGAGCGCGCCCTCGCAAATCTGATCTCCAATGCCGTCCGGTTCTCGCCAGCGGGCCTGCCGGCACGCGTTAGTGCCGGCGTCGTCGACGGTACGGTCGACGTGCGCGTCGCCGACCGGGGGCCGGGCGTGCCGCGCGCGGAGTTCGAGCGGCTCTTCAAGCCGTTCCAGCAACTCGGCGACGCAGGCCACAGCGAGGGCGTCGGCCTCGGCCTGGCCGTCGCCAAGGGCTTCGTCGAGGCAATGGGCGGCACGATCGAGGCCGACGACACGCCGGGCGGCGGGCTCACGATCGTCGCGCGGCTGAAGGTGGCCACGTGACACGCATACTTGCCGTCGACGACGAGCCGCAGATCCTGCGCGCGCTCGCGACGAACCTGCGCGCCCGCGGCTACGACGTCGATCTCGCGCAGACGGGCGAGGCGGCCCTGGCCGTCGCCGCGCGCAAGCATCCCGACCTCGTCATCCTCGACCTGGGCCTGCCCGGCATCGACGGCGTCGAGGTGATCCGCGGCCTGCGCGGCTGGACTCGCGTGCCGATCATCGTCCTGTCGGTGCGCGAGGCCGAGCGCGACAAGGTCGCCGCCCTCGACGCCGGCGCCGACGACTACGTCACGAAGCCGTTCGGCATGGACGAGCTGCTCGCACGACTCCGCGCGGCGCTCCGCCGCGCCGCGCCGCCCGACGAGGAAGCGATCGTCGAGACCAGCGCCTTCACCGTCGACCTCGCCGCGAAGCGCATCACGAAAGGCGACGGCGAGGTCCGCCTCACACCCACCGAATGGCACATCGTCGAGGTGCTCGTGCGCAACGCCGGCAGGCTCGTCACCCAGCGCCAGCTCCTGCAAGAAGTCTGGGGGCCGCAGTATGAGAAGGAGACGAACTACCTCCGTGTGTACCTCGCCCAGATCCGGGCCAAGCTCGAGCCCGACCCGTCCCAGCCGCGGTACTTCATCACCGAGGCACGCATGGGTTACCGCTTCCAGTCCGTTGCAGCGCAGTGACCGCATCGCTCACACAACGCGTTGCCTCCACCGCAGACGACGCGTGCGAACGAGATGCGAACACCACCGCGGCCACGCGGATCCACGCGCGGGTCACGCCTCGTCATCTGATCCCTCCGACTTGCGGGACTTTCGTGCCCGAGCTGACCCGCCGGTGCCCGCGCGTCCCGGCTTGGTTCCCGGATGGTAAGGAGGGGGTCAACGGTTCGAGTCCGTCAGAGGGCTTCCCATGAAGTGCCTACTCGCGGCATTTCTCGTTGTCTGCTCGGTCGACGCGCCGGCGCCGAGGGAACGCTGAGGGAACATTTCGCCGGCCCCCTCTTCGTCAATAGGCGATGCGCAGATCGACGCGCCGCCGGTTAACCGCAACCAACGAGTATCGGACAAGATGAGACTGGTTTGGTGAGCGAAAGACGCCTCAGAGTCGGACTCGTCATGGAGCCGAAAGGCATTGACGACCCGTATAACCATGGGCCTTACGTCGGGCTCGAGCGGGCCGTCCGAGAGTTGGGGATCAGAGGGCGGGTCCTGACACCGGCCCCGAAGGAAGGCTACGTCCCGAGCCTCTCGCTGCTCGCGCGGCAGAAGTACGACCTCGTCATCGGAATGGGCGTCTTCGCCGCCGCCGCGATCGACCGAGTCGCGACCGGGTTTCCCGAAACGAGATTCGCGATCATCGACGTCGCTCACGACGAGCTGGCGCATCGCCCGAAGAACGTCGTGGGCCTCGCGTTCAGCGACGAGCAAGCCGGGTATCTGGCCGGTTACCTGGCTGCGCTCGTGCTGGCGCTCTCTCCCGGGGAGGAGGTGATCAGCTCGGTCGGCGGCGAGCGGGTGCCGGTGGTGGAGCGGTGGATCGCCGGCTACGAGGCAGGCGCGAGAGGAGCCAATCCTCGCGTCACGACGTTGAACAGCTATACCGACGACTTCGTCGACCCCGTGAAAGGCAGGTCGGTCGCCCTGAGCCAAATTGCGAAGGGATCGCGTGTGGTGTTCCAGGTCGCGAGCGCCTGCGGTCTCGGGGCGCTGGAGGCGGCACGCGAGCGTGGAATCTGGGGGATTGGAGTCGATGTCGACCAATCCCATCTCGGCCGGCACATCCTGACGAGCGCCGTGAAGAGGATGGACGTGGCCGTGTTCGACACGATCGAGGAGCTCGCGCGCGGGACGCTCGAGACCGGTCGCACCTCCCGCTTCTCCCTCCGGAACCGCAGCGTCGGCCTCGGCACGATCAGCGCGGCTGTACCCCGCTCGTTCAAGGCCGAGATCGAGGACGTCAGAGCCGCCATCATCGCCGGGAAGATCCCGATCGCGAGCCCGGTCAGATAGCGCTTTCGCTCTGGATCGAAACCCAGACGATCCCGTCCCGGCAGGCCACGTCCGTCGGCGCATGGCCGACCGGAACGAGGCCCACCACCCGGCCGTCCTGCAGCATCGATCGCGACGACGGTGCCGTCGGCGTTGTTGGCCGCGAACACCACCCCGTCCGTCGCGCAGAGGCCCACCAGCCCTCTGCCGACCTGGGTCGTGTAAGTCACCGTTCCCGTGTCCGGGTTGATGCGCCAGACCTGGCCTCGCAAGTCAGAGACCCAGACGCCCTGCTTCCCGGCGGTCAACGCGACGGGGTACCCGATGGCCACCTCGGCCGTGGACCGAGTTCGTGTGCGGCTCGATGCGCAGGGCCCGCTCGGCGGTCGTCACCACCCAGAGTGCCTCCTCGCCGAGTGCCACGCCTACCGGTACATGGCCGACGTCGATGATCGCGGAGGGCTCGTTCGTCGTCGGGTCGATGCGAAGCACATGGT
This sequence comes from uncultured Actinomycetota bacterium, assembly GCA_963797465.1. Taxonomy (GTDB): domain Bacteria; phylum Actinomycetota; class Thermoleophilia; order Gaiellales; family Gaiellaceae; genus PALSA-600. The sequence goes on from CAWCPD010000001.1 coordinate 1,738,895, forward strand.
GAGCGACCTGCGGCGATCCAGACGGAATCGTCATCAGCGTCGACCGCGTAGGTCGGGTTCCAGACGAGTTCGCTCGAGCCCCTCAGGTCGATCGTCTCGACGACGACGTCAGCGCTGGGATCGATGCGCGAGACCGTGCCGTCGCTCCCGTTGGCCACCCAGACCGCATCAGTGGCGACAGCGAGGTCTATCGCCGGTGCTCCGATTCCGATCGTCCTGATGACTTCGCGGCGATCCGGATCGATGCGGGAGACCGTTCCATCGTCTGTGTTGGCGACCCAGACCGAGCCGTGCCCGATCGCGAGGGCGACAGGCCTTCGGCCTACGAGCACGTGGCCCACGACCCGGGAGCGCTGCGGGTCGATCACAGCGACCGAGTCGGGAGGAACCGGCGCCTCAGTCCGTGGCGACGCTCGGCGACGCTGTGCGACAGGGGGTCGTTTGACCCCGGCGACTACCGGCGACTCGAGCGAAGGATCGTGGTTGAGGATGGCTCTCTCGAGGCGTTGGAGCTCATCGTCCGGCTCGAGCCCGAGCTCCTCGTCGAGCAACCGCCGGCCCTGAGCGGTAGACCTCGAGCGCATCTGCCTGGCGGCCGCAGCGATACAGGGCGAGCATCAGCTGGCCGCGGAGGCGCTCGCGCAGCGGGTGCTCGCGCACGAGCCCGCTCGAGCTCCGGAACCAGCTCCGCGTGCCGCCCCAGCTCCGAGGTCGGCCTCGATCCGCTGCTCGAGCGCCGCCAGCCGCGCTCTTCGAGCCGCGCGCGGTCGGCGCGGGCGAAGGAGTCGTCCAGCTCGGCTAGAGGCGCGCCGCGCCAGAGGGCGAGCCCTCCCGGAGCGGCCGAGCGCGGCCGGGCGGGCGGCTCCGCGCGGGCCGTCCGCGACCAGCTCGCTCGAAGCGATGGAGGTCGAGCTCACCGTCGCTGACCCGGATGAGGTAGCCGGGGGGCTGCGTCAGCGATCAGATCCCGGCCGAGCGCCTTGCGCAGCTGGGAGACGTGACCTGGAGCGGCGTCGGGGCGGTCTCGGGCGGACCGTTCGCCCCAGAGCGCGTCGATGAGGCGGTCTCGGGAGACGACGCGGTTCGGGTCGAGCAGCAGCACCGCGAGCAACGCGCGTTGTTTGGCGCCTCCGAGAGGAAGCTCGCGGCCCTCGTCGAGAACCTGGAGCGGGCCGAGGATCCGAAACTCCATGGCCTCCTTCCTTTAGCGCCGCGTTAGGACCCGGAAAGCGTGGTTTTAGCCGCTTGTCGTCTCCTGTGCAAAAGGCCGCGTCGGGCGGCTGCGGACAAGGAGGAAGAGATGGACGGACGGAAGCACATTCACCGGGTCGCGGCTCTGCTGACATCGATTGCCGCGCTCGCCTTCTTCGCCGGGTCGGCGCAGGCCACAAGCTCGCGCCCGGCCGGCATGACCAAGGCTGAGCACCGGGCGCTCATGCTCCGCAGCGAGGCGCTGAACCGGCAGTACGGTCTCGGCTCCGGGACATACAAGCCGGCCGCGATGGGCTCGCAGGAGTACCGGGCGCTCGTCCTGCGCAGCAAGGCGCTGAACACGAACTACGGTCTCGGCGGCGCGTAGGTCGTCGCCGGCACAGCAAGCGCCGTCACCGTTGCGGAGAACGGGTTCGTGCGGGGCGACTCGGCGATCGGCGCGGCCACGACGCCCGGCCTCGTGCTCGTGGCGACGGGCGTCTTCGCGGCGACCCGCGCATCCCGCGGACTCGCGTCTCCTCGTAGGCGCGACGCGCTTCCGCCCCCGGCCTGGTCATCCCGGCCAGGGGCGGAGGCGCCAGCATCGTCGGTCCACCCGCGTGGTGCGTGGGCCCGTTGCGCGTGTTGGCGAACCGTCGGAGTAGCGTGGCGCGATCGTCGGGCTGGACAAGCGAGGGTCTTCGGGACTCAAGCGGCTTCGAACTACTCCTGACCCCTCTCTGGAATGAAGGGAGTCGACACCTGAACCCACGAGGCGACCAATTCGCCGCCAACTCTGATCGCAACCAAGAACTGCCGTTCGGTAAGAACGTCCCGCACAGCTTCTCGCCCTGATCACCGGAGCGGACGTCGACTCGTAGCAACGGAGCGCGGCGCCCAGGTCTCTCTTGTTTCTGCTTTCGTGACCACGCGGCCACGATGGGCTGTCTGTATCTCTCGAGCCGGCTATTGGTCGCCCGCGAGGGCGGAAGCGAGCTCCCGGCGCGAGGCGATCCCGAGCTTGCGGTAGACGCTGCTCAGATGCACCTCGACCGTCTTGACGGTGACGAACAGCGCCTGCGCAACCTCTTTGTTGCTGATGCCTTCGGCGGCGAGCTGGGCGACTCGGCGCTCGCTCGCAGTCAGCGTTTCCGGGCCCGTCTGGACGAGGGTGCGCGGGCGCGCTCCGGTTGCCGCGAGCTCCTGGTTCGCCTGCGCGACGAGCGCGAGCGCGCCGATCCGGTGGGCGAGCTCCGCCCCTTCGCGGAGCCGCTCCCGCGCCTCGGCTCGGTGGTTGGCGCGGCGGAGCGCCGCGCCGTGCTCGACGAGAGCGCGCGCGTACTCGAGCCGCGCAGGAGTCGGCTCGAGCATGTCGACCGCCTCCTGGAGCGTGGCGAGCCCGTCCGCGCCGCCGACGATCAGGCCCAGCGTTCGCAGCGCGACGGCGATGCCGATCGGCGCGCCCCAGACGCGCGCGTAGCCGAGTTCCTCCTCGACGAGGGCAACGGCTTCGGCGTCGCGTCCGAGCAGGTGCAGGGCGAGTGCGGCGTCCGACCGCGACGGCAGCCAGGCGGGGTTGACGGCGGCGCCGGCGGCGGCGACGTCGATGGTCGTCCGGAAGTCGGCCAGCGCCCGCTCCGGCTCCCGCGCCAGGAGGCGCAGCCTCCCGCGGGCGCGTCGGAGGAAGAACAGCTGCATGCTGCCGACCGGCTGCAGGTCGAGCTGCACGCTCTCGACGAGCGCGGCCGCTTCCTCGAGCTCGCCGCGCTCGATCAGGAGCTCCGCGAGCGTTCCGGCATGCCACTGGAACGCCGTCGCCGCTGCCGCGGTCGCGCGACTGAGCTCGAGCCCTTCGCGGAGGTCGGCCTCGGCGTCGCGCAGCCGCCCGAGCCGCAATCGGGTGTAGGCGAGGAAGCCGAGCAGGTTCGCCACCCGGAACGGGTCTCCCCGCCGGCGGGCCTCGCGCGCGCCCTGCTCGAAGGCGGCGCCGGCCTCCTCGATCTCTCCGGCCATGAAGAGGGCGTTGACCGCGTGGTAGTAGCCGATCGCCTCCCCGTCCTGGAGGACGCCCATCGCGAGCGCCTGCCGGGCACGGCGCACGGCGACCTCGCGTGAGCCGCAACGGCCGGCCTCGTCGACCGCGAGCGCCGCGAGGAGCTGGGCGCTCCCGCCGCCGCCGCTCAGCTCCGCCTCGTCGACCCCGGCGAGGAGCTCGGCGGCGAGCGGGTACGACTCGACGAGCCAGCGGGCAACCCCGATGATCTCGGCGTCGAGGCGCTCGCGCAGGTCGGGATCCTCGTCGCCGAGCGACCCCGCCACCTCGCGGAGGACAACGATTGCGTCCGGCTGCCGGTTGGCGAAGAAGAGCGTCCTGCCGAGCTCGAGCCCGGCGCGGGCGCGGCCAGGCCCATCGGAGACGTCGCGCCACGCCGACTCGAGGTGCTCGACGGCGTCCGGGAGGCCGGCCCGGCGCTCTGCCAGCCCGAGCGCGAGCAGGACGTCGGCCCGCTCGGCCTCGCCCGGAGGCTCGGCGAGCGCCCGGCGGAGGTACTCGACCACGATCGCGTAGGCGCCGCTCGCGAGCGCCCGGTCGGCTGCAGATCGCAGGGCGGCGACGACATCAGGGACGCCTCCCGGCTTCACCTGGAGCAGGTGCCCGGCCGCGCGCTCGGGTGGAGCTCCCGCGGCTGCGAGGATCTCCGCGGCACTGCGATGGAGCGCGTCGCGGGCGCCGGCGTCGATCCGTTCGAAGACGACCGAGCGTACGACCGGGTGGACGAACTCGATCGGATCGGGATCGCGGAACAGGTCGACCGCGACGAGCCGGCCGGCCTCCTGCCTCGCGGCCCCGAGCTCGAGGCCGGCAAGCGCCGCGGCGTGGCGCAGCTCCGTTCCGTCGCCGAGCAGAGCCGCGGCCTCGGCGAGCGCGACCGCATCGGGGGGCAAGCGGGCGAGGCTACTTGCGACCGTGCGCGCGACCGCACGCGGGCCGAGCCCGAGCACGTGCTTCGCCTGCTCGGCGGTCGGCTCGACGCCTTCGCGCGCGACCGTGTCCAGCACGGCCGTGACGTAGAGCGGGTTCCCGCCCGTAGCGACCGCCACCGCGGCGCCGAATGCCTCGGCCGGCTCGTGCCCGAGCCGCTCCCGGGCGAGCTCGAGCACCGCGGTGAGCGCGAGCGGGGCCGGCTGGACGGACACGGCCGCCGTGTCACCCAGCAGCTCGTCGAGGAGCGCCGGGTCGTGTCCCTGCTCCGCAGGACGGGAGGCGACGACGACCGCGAGCGGGAGCCCGTCGAGACGGTGCGCAAGGAAGCCGAGCCAGCGAAGCGACGGGACGTCGGCCCAGTGCAGGTCGTCGACGACAAGACACGTCGGGGTCGCGTAGGCGATGTTCGCCGCGAGCCAGTAGAGCCCGTGCAGGATCGCGAAGGGGGAGTCCTCCGCCGGCGGCCCCGCCGCGGGAACCGCTGCGAACAGCGGCTCGACGAGCGCCGCCGCGCCGGCGAGGCGGTCGGCGCGCTCCTCGGCGGACGCGTTGACGAGCAGCGGCTCGAACAGCTGCCTGACGACCCCGTACGCGAACTCCGTCTCGTGCTCGCCTGCGCGCGAGCTCAGCACCTGCATGCCGGCAGCCGCGGCGAGCGACCGGGCCTCCGCGAGGAGGCGCGACTTGCCGATCCCGGCGCTCCCCTCGACGACGACCAGGCTCCCCTCGCCGGCCAGGGCGTCCTCGAGCGCGCCGGCGAGCGCCGCCAGCTCGGCCTCGCGCTCGAGCAGCGCCGGCGCGACTCTCGCGGACCCCGTCGGCCGTTCAGACGCATGAGCCACAGGGCGCCATCGTAAAGCCGATCTTCGGGGCACTTCTAGGGGTGGTTTCGGGGTCGCCTCCGATGCGAGCCGGGGGCGGTCCGCCGCAAGCTCGAAGTCACAAGCGACCCGGAGGAGGACCCATGAGGTTCCAGCGTTTCAGCAGCAGCGGCACACTCGCGATGGTCTGCCTCGCGACCGCGATGCTGATGCTCGACATCGCGGTGGTGAACACCGCGCTGCCGCAGATCGCGAGCGACCTCGACTCCGGCCTGACCGGCATCCAGTGGATCGTCGACGCCTACACCCTGGCGCTCGCGACGGTCGTCCTGACGGCGGGCTCGGTTTCCGACCGGATCGGGCGCCGGAAGGTCTTCGCGGCCGGGGTGGGTCTCTTCACGGCTGCGTCGCTCGCCTGCGGCCTCGCGTCGCAGATCGGGGCGCTCGACGTGGCGCGGGCCGTGCAGGGGATCGGCGCCGCGATGATGTTCGCGAGCTCGCTCGCGATCCTCGTCGACGCCTTCCCGGCTCCGGAGGCGCGTGTGAAGGCGTTCGCAGCGTACGGCGCCACGATGGGCGCCTCGTTCGCGGTCGGGCCGCTCGTCGGCGGCGTGCTGACGACGGCGATCGGCTGGCAGGCGGTCTTCCTCGTCAACGTGCCGCTCGGCCTGGCCGCGATCGCGGGGACCTGGGCCTGGCTGCGCGAGTCGCGCGATCCCTCCCCCCAACGGGTCGACTGGGCCGGCCAGGCGACACTCACCGGCGGCCTCTTCCTGCTCGTCCTCGCGTTGCTCCGCGGCAACGAGCTGGGCTGGGGAAGCGCCCGCATCGTCGCCGAGCTTGCAGGCGGCGCGGTACTGCTCGCGGCTTTCGTTCTGTGCGAGGGGAGGGTCGAGCAGCCGATGCTGCCGCTGCGCCTCTTCCGGCGCCGCGACTTCAGCGCCGCCCAGATCGCGGCCTTCGCGATCTCGGCGTCGTTCTTCGCGCTCTTCCTCTATACGACCCTCTACCTCCAGGAGGTGCTCCACCTCTCGCCGATCGAGACGGGCCTCGTCTACCTGCCCGGGACGATCCTCTTGTTCGTCGCCTCGGGTGTGAGCCCGCAGCTCGGCGTCCGGCCGGGCACGCTGGTCGTCGCCGGCCTCGCGCTCGTCGCGTGCGGCCTGGCGCTCATGACGCTCGCCGGAGCGCACTCCTCGTGGACGGCGCTGCTGCCGGGCGAGCTCGTGGTCTGCTTCGGCACCGGCCTCTTCAACCCCGCCCTCGCCGCGGTCGCGATGGGCTCGGCCCCGGAGCGGCAGAGCGGCCTCGCGGCGGGCGCCAACGACGCCTTCCGTCAGGGAGGCATCGCCGTCGGCGTCGCCGCCTTCGGTGCCCTCGTCCCGGCTGCGGCCGCGCTCGGCCACGGCTCGCCCGAGTCGTACGTGACCGGCATGCACCACGCCACTGGTCATCGGCGCGGCCCTCGCCACGGTCGGCGCGGTCGCCTCCGCAGGACTGCTCGCCACGAGGCGGCGCGAGATACCGGCCGCCGAGCTCGTTCCCGAAACCGCCTGACAGAGACACTCGACAGGAGAGGAGAACCCCCATGTCCATCGTCGTCACCGCACCCCCGAGCGGCTTCGGATCCATCGTCGAGGCGCTCCACGGCAAGATTGTCTTCGCCGAGCACGAGTCCTGGGACGAGGCGCGGGCCGCCTGGAACCTCACGGTCGACCAGACGCCCGCGGCGATCGTGTTCCCCGAGTCGGCCGAGGACGTCGTCGCGGCCGTCGAGCTCGCCTGCGCGTTCGGCCTCCGGCTGGCGGCGCAGGGAACCGGTCACAACGCCGCCCCGCTCGGGTCACTCGCCGACACCGTCCTCCTGAAGACCGAGCGCATGAGGCGGGTCGAGGTCGACGCGGAGCGCCGGATCGCGAGGGTCGAGGCAGGCGTCCGGACGATCGAGCTCGTCGAGGCGGCCGCCGAGCACGGTCTCGCCGCGCTCACCGGCTCGTCGCCCGACGTCGGCGTCGTCGGCTACACGGTCGGCGGTGGCCTGAGCTTCCTCGGCCGCAGGCACGGCCTGGCGGCGTCGAGCGTCCACGCGATCGAGCTCGTCACCCCCGACGGTCGCCTCGTCCGCGCCGACCGCGACCACGAGCCCGATCTCTTCTGGGCCCTCCGCGGCGGCGGCGGCGACTTCGGCGTCGTGACGGCGCTGGAGCTCAGGCTCGTGCCCGTCGCCGAGGTCTACGCCGGCATCCTCTGGTGGCCGATCGAGCGCGAGCGCGAGGTCCTCCACACCTGGGCGGAGCTCACCCGCAACGAGCCGCCCGACGAGTTGACGACGGTCGCCCGCTACCTCCGGCTCCCGCCGATCCCCGACATCCCGGAGCCGCTGCGAGGTAAGTCGTTCGTCGTGGTCGAGGCCGTACACCTCGGCGAGCCGAAGGTCGCCGACGAGCTGCTCGCCCCGCTCCGCACGCTCGGCCCCGTCATGGACACGATCCGGCCGAGCTCGACACCCGAGCTCACCCGCATGCACATGGACCCGGAGCATCCGGTCCCCGCCTGCGGCAAGGGACTGCTGCTCGGGTCGCTGCCGGCGGAGGCGATCGAGGAGCTCGTCTCGACGGCCGGCGCCGCGTCGAGCTCGCCGCTCGTCTCGCTCGAGCTGCGGCACCTCGGCGGCGAGCTCTCGCGGCCGCGCCCGGAGAACGGGGCGCTCGCCGCCATCGACGCCGAGTACGCGCTGTTCGCCGTCGGCATCGCCCCCACTCCCGAGGCGAAGGCACACGTCGGCGCGCAGCTCGCGATCGTCGTCGACGCACTCCGCCCGTGGGCGGCGACTCGGAGCTACCTCAACTTCACCGAGACGCGACACGATCCGAGCGCCTTCTGGGCCTCCGACGCGTCACGAGCGCCTCCGCGGCATCAAGGCGACCGTCGACCCGCACGGCCTGATCCGCTCGAACCACCCCGTCGGCTGACCGGCCATCCGCTCTGCCCGCTATCAGACACAGCCCGCCTCCCCGACCGCGCAACCCCGGAACACGCGCCGGGACGCGGCCGTTGGTCTTCAGGCCTCGCCGGCCTGCCGCGCGATCGCCGCGACGAGGAGGAACAGCGCCGCTGCGGCTGCCGTGCCGAGGAGCCCGGTGGAGAGGCCGCGTCGGGCGGGAACGGCGGCCGCCAGGAGGGCCACGGTCGCGCCGGCGAAGGCGAGCAGAGCAGCGACGAGCAGGCGCCCCACCAGAACGGCGGTGACCGCCCGTCGCTCGACCGCCGCGTCCGTGCGCCGGGGCGCGGGACAGAGAGACGAGCTCGCACAGGATCAGGACGGCGGCGGCGAGGAGCGGAATGCTCCAAACGGGGGCGTCTCCGCCGTAGAGAACCGCGAGCGCACCGAGAACGGCGCCGAGGCCGAGCGCCGCGGCTGCGGCGGCGCGCCGAAATCGCCTCCCGCTCATCGTGCCGCGGCGAGGACTTCGACGGGAGCGGCGATCGGCTCGTCCGTTCCCCACGACGCGAGCGCGATCCCCGCGCCGGCGAGCTGCGTTCGGACTGCGTCCCGCTCGAGCAGCCAGGTTCGCCAGGCGATCGGCCCGGCGACGGCCTCGGCGTCAGCGAGGTACGGGAGCGGATCGACCTCGACGATCGAGACCTGGTAGCCGCGGCGGCGGAGATTGAGGAGCGCGTGCGTGACGCGCCAGTCGAGCCGCGGCGTCAGCGCGACGATCAGCGACTGGGGCGGGAGGATCCGGCGCGGGACGAGGCTCGTGTCGCGCCAGCGGTGCGTTCGCGCGAGCTGGCTCTCGAGCAAGGCGTCCGCGATCCGATACTGCTGACGCAGACCCGAGCCGGGGATGATCCACTCGATCTCGCCGCCGAAGCGGAGGAGCCCGACGCGGTCGCGCTGGCGGAGATAGGCGTCGCTCAGCGAGGCGGCCGCGCGCACGGCGTGGTCGAGCGTGCTCGCCGCGCTCGTCGCGGCGGCTCCGAGCGCGTCGAGGAAGATGACGACGTCGGAGCTCCGCTCGGGCAGCCGATCGTTGACGAGCAGCCGGCCGCGGGCGGCGGTCGCACGCCAGTTGATCCTCCGGGCGCGCTCGCCGGGGGCGAGGAACCGGAGCTCCGCGAACTCGATGCCTTCGCCGGCGACCGCGGCCGGGCGGCTGCCGGTCACAGGGCGTGTCGCCCGCGGCCCGGCGAGCCGTCGGAGCCTCTCGACCGACGGGTAGACCCGCAGCGTCGTGGTCGGCTCGACGACGAGTTCGGCGCGACGGAGGTGAAGCTGATCGCGCGCCGAGAGCCGGACCTCGGCGATGCGGAAGGCGCCCCAGCGAGGGCAGTTGATCGAGTACTCGAGCGTCCGCGTCTCGCCCGCATGGAGCGCGAGCACGCGCCGCGCGGGCGCTCCGTCCGGATCGAGGCGTTCCGGCAGCCGCAGCTCGACATCGAGCCAGGGGCATGCGTCCGACGCGGCAAGCGTCAGCTCGAGGTCGACCCTCGCGCCCTCGATCACGCGATCGGCCGAGACCCGAACGGTCGCTTCGGGCAGCCGAGGCGGCCGCGCCGTGAGCCCGAAGAGCAGCGGAACCAGGAAACCGGCCCCGACCGCGACCAGCGCCGGCTGCGTGGTCGCGAGGCCGGCGAGGAGCCCAGCCGAAGCGACGACGAACCAGACGACGGCGCGCTGCTCGAACGTCACGACGATTCGTCCAGGACCGGCACCGGAACCGACGCGACGGCCGCCCGCACCGCTTCCGCCGGATCGATCCGCTGCACCCAGAGCTCCGGCGCCAGCGTGAGCCTGTGCGCGAGGGCGGGGATCGACACCGCCTTGATGTCGTCCGGCGTGACGAAGTCGCGGCCGAGATAAGCGGCACGGGCGCGGGCCAGCTTCATCAGCGCGAGCGAGCCCCTCGGCGAGGCCCCGACGGCCAGCTGCGGCGAGTCCCTCGTGGCGCGCGCGATCGCGACCGCGTACTCGGCGAGCGGCGGGGCGACGTGCACCTCCTCGATCGCCGCCTGCATCGCCCGCAGCGACTGCTGGTCGCAGATGGGCTCGAGCTCGATCCGCTCGCGCCGTCGACGTGAGCGTTCGAGGAGGATGTCTCGCTCCGCGTCCTCAGACGGATAGCCGATCGCGATGCGGACGAGAAAACGGTCGAGCTGCGCCTCCGGCAGCGGATACGTCCCCTCGTATTCGATCGGGTTCTGCGTCGCGAGGACGAGAAAAGGGGACTCGAGCTGCCGCGTCATGTTCTCGAGCGTCACCTGCCGCTCTTCCATCGCCTCGAGCAACGCGGCCTGCGTCTTGCCCGGCGCGCGGTTGATCTCGTCGGCGAGCAGGATGTTCGTGAAAATCGGCCCGCGCTCGAACGTGAAGCTGCCGCTGGAGCGGTCGTAGATCGAGGCCCCGGTGATGTCGCTCGGGATCAGGTCCGGGGTGAACTGGATCCGGGCGAAGTCCATCGCGCACACCTGCGCGAAGGACCGGGCGAGCAGGGTCTTGCCCAGCCCTGGGAGATCCTCGATCAGCACGTGGCCGTCGGCGAGCAGAGCGAACAACACCATCTCCACCGCCTCTCGCTTGCCGATGATCGCCTGTTCGACGGCGTCGGCCACCGCGGTCGCCAGCTCCTGAACGTCGACGCCTGCCTCCGCCTCGTCGGTCACAGCTGCTCCAGCCGCTCGATCGCCGTTCGCAGGTCGTCGCCGGCCAGACCCCGGCCGACGCGGTATGCGGCCGACGGACGATCAGGACGGACGATCTCCCACAGCTTTTCGCCGAGCAGCTCCTGCGCGCGCCGCGGCGCACGCGCCATGTCGACGCCGCGGCGGCCGAGGCGTGCGGCGGCGATCGGGAGGAGCAGCGGCCGGAGCGACCGGTCGGCGCCGAACTCCGATTGCTCGCTCTCCCGCAGGTCGTCCGCGATCTGGCGCAGTCGCAACGGCATCTCGTGCTCCCGCGCATGCGGCAGTTGCTGTTGCCTCCGCGCAGGTCGGAGCTGCAGCGCGCCCGCGGCGGCGAGCGCGGTGGCGAGCGCCAGCGCGGAGGCGAGCGCGACCGTGCTGCCCTGCCCGAAGACGAGACCCAAGGCGGTCGCCGCGACACAACCGGCGGTGACGACGAGCAGCGGGCGGCGGGCGGTCACCGCGGCGCCACCTCCGCCTCGACACGCCGCACCGACGCGATCGCGCGCCGGCGGTCGTCCTCGTCCATCGGGTGGTCGCTGAACCGGGCGATCTCGAAGAGGCCGGTGAGGTCGGACGCTGCTGCAGCGCTCGCGCCGAGCACTCGAAGGACGCGGGCCGTGAACTCGGTCGGGGTCTCGTCCGGCGCACGCGAGAGCTCGATCGCGTCGAGCGACTCCTCCATGCGCGCGTAGGCGCGCTGGACGGCAAGCCGCGGGTCTCGCTCGGACTCCAGGTCTGCGAGCGACCGCCTGAGGCCGGAGCCGACCCGCGCCGCCGCATCGGGAACGATCGCCTCGCGTGCGCGCCGCGCGCGCCGACGACGGACGACGACTGCCGCCGGCGCGACCAGGATCAGTGCGGCCGCCGAGCCGACGACGAGCCACGTCAGCGAGACGGAGGTCGGGTGTCCCGCCGGAGCGGGGGTGCTCGCGTGGCCGCGCGGCGGGGCGTTCCCGAGCGTGCCGCCGTGCGGTGTCGCTGCCATGGGAGCGAGGAACGGCAGAGTGAGGAGCAGGAACAAGCCCAGCGCTCCGCCGACGATCGCAGCGGCCTTCCCGGCCGCCGACAGCGACGCCCCGAGCCCCTCGAGGTCTTTCGCGCCGAGCCGTCGCCTCCGTCGCCGGCGCTTCTCCACCGAGGGCGTCCCCGCCCAGATGAGGAGCAGCGACCCGACGACGAGCGCGCCCGCGGCGGCGGCGAGCGCGCGTACGGCGCCGACCGAGACGTCCTGCCGGCCGCCGGCGTGCCATGGTGACCCGCCGCTTGCCAGCGCCACGAGTGACACCAGCACGAGCCCCACTGCGGTGGCAGCAATCGCTCGCACGTCGCTCAGAGGTCTGACCGAGACGGCTAGATCATCTTCGACTCGCCAGGGAACCTCAACCGGCTCGTACACCAAGAACGGGGACGCTACTCCGACGCCTCCGATAGCTGGCAAGGAGGGTCTCTTGGGGACAGGTTCTGGGGACAGGTCAGGGAGTTTCCAGGGTCGCTCCGGGAGCTTCGAGGAAGGGGTGAAGCAGGCAGAGAAGACGGCATACATGCAGGGAAAACGAGGCGGCAAGCGCTTCTCCCCCATCCTCCAGCCACAAGTCGAGGCCTCCATGGTAAGGAGGGGGTCGACGGTTCGAGTCCGTCAGAGGGCTTCAAATTACCCGCAAAAGCGGGGTTTTTGGAAAGCGTTCAGGCGTTTCGCGAGGTCAGGCGAGAGCGGGATGGGGTCGGGGTCGGCTGTTGGCGTGGAAGACCTCGGTGAGGTAGGCGAAGAGCGAGCGCTTCTGGAGGCGGCAGGTGAGTGAGGCCGAGAGCAGCCGCTCGATCGTGTGCTCGCCGTGCTCGGATTGGCTGCCGAGCGAGAGCTTGCGATAGATGACGGCGCCGCGTAGGCCGCGTTCGGCGTGGTTGTTGGTCGGCTCGACTCCGTCGGTGTCGGTGAAGGTCCAGAGCGCGGGCCAGCGGTTGAGGAGGTTTCTGGCAAACGCGCGGTGGTACTTGGTGCGCGGGCTCTTCCGTGTCGCGTGTTCGAGCATCGCGTGGAGCCTCGCTTGCAGCGGCGCCGTCCGGGCTTGGAGACGAGCCCGGTCTCGATCGTGCTGGTAGGCGTCCCAGGCGTTGAAGAGGTCGTGGGCGATCTGGAGGCCGTCGAGGCCGAACCGCTGCTGCTCGCCCATACCCTCGCTGTGGGCGGTGAAGTCTCTGAGCAGGTGGGCCCAACACAGTTGTCGTTGGCTGGGATCGAGGTAGTCGTAGCCGCGCCAGCGGTCCGAGCAGACGATGCCGGCGAACCGCTCGCCGAGCAGCAGCCTTGCCTCAGAGCCGTGACGGCCGGCCGCGATCCGGAACACCGCGGTCTCGCTCGTCAGCGCGCTCCACAGCGTCCGGCGCCGACCAGCGGTCCGCCAGCCGGTCTCGTCGATGTTGACGACCGAGGCTGCTTTGAGCTGCTGCTCGAGCCGGGTGTGCGGAGCGGCGAGCGCCGCACCGGCCCGCTGGATGATCGCGTCGACCGACCCGGTCGCCAGCTCGACCCCGAACAGCTCCCGCGCGAGCTCAGTCGTGTCGCGGCGGGAGACACGGTTGCGGACCGCGACGGTCACGACCGCTGCCTGCAGCCGCGGCCCGAACGCCGACCGTGGCACCTCACGGGGAAGCTCGGCCCGTGTCCGGGTGGCGCACCCGGGGCAGCACACACCGTGCAGCCGGTGCTCGGTCACGCGCACCGCGGTCGGCGGCAACTCCGCGACCTGGTGCCGCCACGGCTCCGCCGCGTCCACCAGGTCCGGCGCGCCGAACACGTGCGCGCACGACCGGCACCGCTCGGGCCAATGCTCGACCACCTCGTCGACCTGCTCGGGCGGAAGCAACCGTCGGTGCTTGCCCTCATGCCCGGGCTGACCGCCCCTCCCACGACCCGAACCCTTCCCGCCCGCACGCGGCGGCGCCGACGGAGGATCCTGCGACGGCGGCAGCGACGAGTTCCGTGAACTCCGATTCAGCCGCCGCTCAAGCTCAGCCACTCGAGCCTCGAGCCGCCCGTTCGCCTCGACCAGCTCGCCCACCCGCAACAACAGCAAGATCGCCATCTCGCGCTCACCATCAAGGATCGCCTCCGCCTCAACCCGCTCCACACCACAAGATTCGCCGTCTGGACCGAGGACCCTCTATGAGGGTGAACGCTTACGGTTTTTGTTGCCCGCATTGCTATGACCGAGCACCTTCTTTTCAAGGAGGGAGTCGATCGCTCTAGCGTCACCCCACGAGAGCCAGGATTGGCTTGAACAGGCCCATTTTTTTCGAGCGCCCCCAAGGGCACAGGCCGCCGGGAGGTCTTAATGGGGACAAGTCTTGGGGACATTCTTGACTTCTGTCAGCGCGGGTTCGTAGCCCGTCGGTGGCCGTCCGAGGTCAGGCGGCGAGGTCAGGGTGGCGCAGCCGTGCGCGGTATTCGCGGCGGCCGATCGCTTCGTAGGCGACGACGAATGAGCACCCCGTGGCGACGAGAGCGAGCGCCACGAGCGCTGGGATCACGAGGGTGATCGGGATGACTGCGATCGCCGACCTCGAGCGGCTGCTTGTAGTTCAGATGGCCGGTCGCCACCACCTCGTCCCCGCGCCGAAGCTCATAGCGATAGTCGATCCCAGCCACAGAGGATCAGGACGATACGCGCCGCGAGCGCCGAGTCGCTCCGTGCTAGTGAGGGGGTCGCGTGCGCCCACGCGCAAGGATTTCGTGCCCTGAGCGGTGGTCTGTTCGAGCGCTGAGGGAACACCGGCCGCGGCCCCGCGCGATCAACGGGCAGGAAACCCGCGGGCCTCCGATGGCCTCGTCGTCCGCGTCGGTGAATGCCAGGGCGACCGCGTCAACGCGTGCTTCTGAGCAACCGAGACCAGGCAGTCAGGACCGCCGCAGCCTCATCGGCGATGGCCCTCGGCGATCCGCTGACGCAATTTGCTCCGAACCCGAGTCAGTCATCTCGTTGGCGACCCTGGCCGCTCCAGGGAGCTGCTTAGCCTTGGGGCACCCGACGCCAGCGGAACCCGACGAATGCCGCCGACGCCATTACGGCCGCCACCAGTCCCAACCAGGCCAGTGCCGTCGTGTCTGATGTCGTCGACCGGCGGTTTTCCCACGTGCGTCAGCGGAGACAGGTTCAGTACCCAGTCCGGAAGCTGGAGACCCGAGCCGAGCAGCCCGATGAACGTGACCGCGCCGAACGCCGCCCAGGCCAGGGCGAATGCACGCGGAATGAACCCGTAGAGGAGCACCGCGACGGCCGCGATGACCAGCTCGGCTGGCAGGTAGGCCAGCCCGGACTTCAGCAACTTACCGACGTAGCCGGAGTCACTGGTCGAGAGCGCAGTGGCAGCGCCGAACACGACTGCCGAGACCACGACCACCACGACCAGGCCGGTGGTCACGACGAGCACTTGTGCGCCGAGCCACCGTATCCTGCCCAACGCTCCGGCGAGGACGGGTTCGAGGCGGCCAGCCGCCTCCTCGTGTCGCAGTAAGCCGAGCGCCTGGACGACGTAGCCGCAGGCGATGATGGCGAGGTAGACCTGGGTCGACGCGAGGAAGCCGTCGGCGGCGTTCGCCGCTGGTGATCCCCATCGCCTTGCTCAGCGAGGGGTTGCCGAGGATGGCGCCGACGACGTCTTGGGCCAGCGCGCCCATGACCGCAGCCAACGCGACCGATCCGACCAGCCACCCGAGGAACGAGCCGCGCTGCTCGTGCAGCGCGAAGCCGAGGGGTCGGACCAGCCAGGCCGAGGCCGACGGTTCACCTGGTCCTTGACGGTACAGCGCCGCACCAAGGTCCCGGCGTCCAGCCAGAACGACTGCGAGGACGGACAGCCCCGTCGCGACGACCGTGGGGATGAGCAGGACCCACCAGCGCTGATCATTGGCGAAAGGGGCGGTCTTCTCGAGCCAGCCGAGCGGGGAGAGCCACACCCAGAAGGTGTCGTTGACGTCGCCGACGCCACGCAGGATGTAGGAGAGCGCGATGGCCGCGAAGCCGAGGGCATAGACGCCCCTGCTATGTAGGACGACCTGGGCACAAACCGCGGCGAACGCAGCGAAGACGACGCTCACCATGCCGAGGGCCAGGGCGTAGAGCACCGCCGGGCCGAGCTCGATCCCGGCAGCCAGCAGGGAGAGCACGAAGCCGACGTCCATCATCACCACGGCGGCGCCCACGAGCACCAGCGCACTCACAACCGGGACTCGTCGGTCGATCCGCCCTGCCAGCAGCCCCTCGAGACGTCCGGACTCCTCCTCGCCCCGTGTCATTCCCGCGACCAGGGCGAGCCCCATGAGCGGCATCAGGAACGAGGCGATGAATCCGAACTCGTCCTGGATGATGCCCCCAAGCGTGTCGATGCCCTCCACGTGGCCGTTGATCGCAATCAGGGCGTCACTGACCAGGGCCGCACCGTAGGAAGCGATCTTCTCGGGCGTGTCGTAGAGTTGGGCCACGGCGGTCGCGGTGAGAGCAAGGGTGCCGACCGGCGCGAGCGCCCACACCAGGAGACGTCGGCGCTGCACGCGCCACAAGATGGCCAGCATGGCCCCGGTGCCCGTCATGCTTGCATCACGCCGGTCTCGTCGTCGCTGTAGTTCCGCAGGAACAGCTCGTCCAGGCTCGGCGGCTCGACGGTGAGGCTCCGGATGCTGGCGGCGTGGATGAGTCCGATCGCCTGGTCGAGCTCATCCGGGCCGACGGTGAACCGCGTCTCTATGCTTCCGTCGACCTGCGCGGTGGTGAGGTTCTCCAACCCGGAGACCGCTTCCAGGGAGCCGACGGCGGATGCGGTCAGCGCGTGGACGCTGGTCCGGGTGTGTCGGCGCAGGTCCGCGAGCGTCCCGGAGGTCACCGTCTTGCCGCGCCGGATAATGCTCACCCGATCGGCGAGCGCCTCCACCTCCGGGAGGATGTGGCTGGACAGCAGAACCGTCGCGCCCTCCCGGCAGCGCTCCCGGATCACGGCCTGGAACACCTGCTCCATCAGGGGGTCGAGCCCCGAGGTCGGCTCGTCGAGAACGATCAGCCCCACCTCGCTCGCCAGCGCCGCGACGAGCGCGACCTTCTGCCGGTTTCCCTTGGAGTAGTCGCGCGCGCGCTTGGTCGGATCGAGGTCGAACCGTTCGATCAGCTCGGCCCGCCGCTTGGGGTCCATCCCACCGTGGACCCCGGCAAGGATGTCCATGCACTCCCCACCGGTGAGACCCGCCCACAGCGACACGTCACCGGGCACGTAGGCCAGGTCGCCCCGCAGCTTGGTTCCCTCGTTCCATGGGTCGCGGTCGTAGAGCGTGATCGTGCCGCCGTCCCGGCGCATCAGGCCGAGCAGGATCCGGATCGTGGTGGACTTCCCGGCGCCGTTTGGGCCGAGGAACCCGTGCACCTCGCCCCGGGCTACAACGAGGTCGAGGCCGTCCAGCGCCCGGAAGCTGCCGAACTGCTTGACCAGGCCCTCGATGCGGACGATGTCGTCGCTCATGTCTCGCCTTGGTCTTTGGCGCGGAAGGCGCCTTGGACATAGGTCAGGCGGATCGAGGGCAGCGCTACTTTGACGCTCGACCCGTCGAGGAAGTCCGTGAAGGCGGCGCCGCACAGCGCCGCCAACGTGAGCTGTCCCCGGCGAGTGGCCAGAACCGACGTCCGCTCCGGCGGAGCGGACGTCGCAATACTCCGATCCCGGATCATCTTGGTCATTTGCCCAAACCATATGCCCAAGGTGGTGAACTTGTCAACGCCCCCCAAGAAGTCGCTTTGGTGAAGAGGCTTGACGCTTGGAAGCCGGACAACTACGTTTTGGGCAAATGCCTAAACCAGATAGACCAAGACAGGACATCGCGACGGCCGCGGCAGCCAAAGGGTCGACGCGGGAGCGGATTGTGGAAGCGACGGTCGAGCTGATGGCAGAGATTGGGATCGATCGCGTCCGTACACGCGCAATCGCCGAGCGTGCGGGTGTGAACCCGGCACTCGTGCACTACCACTTCGGATCGATTGCAGTGCTGGTCATGGAGGCCGCTGAGTACGCCCTGCTCCAGGAACTCGGACCGTCGATCGATGTCTTCGTTTCGGCCGCCACGGTGCAGGAAGGAATCACGGCGATGCTCGAGTGGATCGAGCAGAGCGGGCAGCGGACGCCCGGCGCAACGATTCTCGCCGAAGCGATGGTCAAGGCAACACGAGATCCGGCATTTCGGCGCTGGACGAAGCAAGCATCCCGGCGGTTCCGGGCAATCATCCTCGAGAGACTCAAGACCGCACGTGCCAACCACGAGATCGACCCCGCGCTGGACATCGAAGCGACGGCTGTTCTACTCGCGGCGGCGCTCGACGGACTTCTCTTCCACCACCTGGTCGACCCCAGGCTCGACGTCAGACAGACTGCGGAGCCGATTGCCCAGATGCTTGGAAACCAGGCCCTGCGTCCTCGCTGAAACGAGGCGCAATGAAACGGCGGTAACGCGAGTGGCGCCGAGGACGGACTGGTCACTGATGCAGATGTCGGTAGATGCGAGTATGTCGGCCCCGCCTGTCTCTGCCCTCAGCGGATCGGTCAGGTCGGTTGGGGTGAGATCCCACGGCCGAGGAGTCGTGTTGTCTCTTCGCCGATGCGTTCAGTGGGGCGGCGAAGCTCTCGCTGATGCTGGCCGCCCCGGCGCTCTCGCGCAGCGGCACGTCGCGCAGGAGCCAGCTCAGGCCGAACGCAACGACCATCACCGCAGCCGCCGTCAGGAAGACCGGATGAAGCGCGACGGCGACGGCCGTGACGTACACGGCGTGGATCGCTGGCGGCAGGTGCTGGATGGCAGCGGGGCTCGCTTGCGCGGGCGCGTGTGCGCCGGCCGGGAGACGACCCGCGAGCTCGCGGCCCAACTCGTTCGTGAAGATCGCGCCAAAGACGGAGACGCCGATCGAGCCGCCGACCTGCCTGAACAGCGTCGAGCCCGAGGTTGCGACGCCGAGCAGGCGGTAGTCGACCGCGTTCTGCGCCGCGAGCACGAGCACCTGCATCACGAGCCCGAGGCCGAGCCCGAGGAGCAGCATGTAGCCGGCGGCGACCTGAGTCGCCGTCGTAACCTCGAGCGTCGAGAGCAGGTAGAGCCCAACGGCCGCGATCGCCGTGCCTACGATCGGAAAGGCGCGGTAGCGCCCGTAGCGGGAGATCAGGAAGCCGCTCGCCGTCGAGGTGACGAGGACGCCGAGCATCATCGGCGTCATCAGCAGCCCGGAGCCGGTGGCATTGTGGCCCTTGACGATCTGCAGGTAGAGCGGGATGAAGGTGACGGAGCCGAAGAGCGCGAATCCGACGACGAAGCCGATCGCGCTCGTCGTCCTGAAGGTCATGTTGCGGAAGAGCGCGGGCGGGAGGATCGGCTCTTCAGCGCGCGCCTCGGTGAGCGGGAACAGCGCGAGCAGCACGACGCCGGCGACGATTGCCGCGAGCATCCCCGGCGCGTCCCAGGCATAGCTCGTGCCGCCGAGGCTGGTGTAGAGGATGATCCCCGACAGCCCGGCGGCGAGGACGATCGTCCCGAGCCAGTCGATCCGGTGCCGTGTCGTCACCTGCTGCGAGCGGAAGGCGGTCGCGATCACCACGAGCGCAGCGAGACCGAGCGGCAGGTTGATGTAGAAGATCCACCGCCACGAGAGGTTGTCGACGAAGAAGCCGCCGAGCAGCGGACCGGCGACGACCGAGACGCCGAACACGCCGCCGAACAGGCCCTGGTAGCGGCCGCGGTCGCGCGGAGCGACGAGGTCGCCGACGACGGCCATCGCGACGACGAGCAAACCGCCGCCGCCGAGCCCCTGGATCGCTCTGAACGCGATCAGCTGCGGCATGGTCTGCGCCAGCCCGCACAGCGCCGAGCCGATGAGGAAGAGCACGAGCGCGAACTGGAGGACGCGCTTGCGGCCGTACAGATCGCCGAGCTTCCCGTACAGCGGGCCGACCACCGTCGAGGCCAGCAGGTAGGACGTCACCACCCAGGAGAGGTGCTGCAGGCCACCCAGGTCGCCGACGATCGTCGGCAGGGCGGTCGACACGATCGTCTGGTCGAGCGACGCGATGAAGAGCACGAGGAGAAGCGCGCCGAAGATCATGCGGCGCTGCGTTGGCGAGGTCTCAGCCACCGAAGGCACCTCCTCGGCTGGATGCGGCGAGCACCTCACGCGCGAAGACCTGTTGCGCGGTGATGGTTCGCTCTGCCCGTGAGCGACCGAAGAAGCTGATCATCCAGTGGAAGAGGGCGCTCACCCGGTTCTTGAAGCCGGTCAGGAAGGTGAGGTGCACCACGAGCCAGAGCAGCCAACCCGCGAACCCCCAGACCCGCACGCGCTTGCGCTCGCCCACCGCGTAGTACCGCGAGACGGCTGCAAGGCTCCCGAGATCGCGATAGCGGAAGGGCCGGGGCTCCGCGGCTCCGTCGAGTCGCCGGCGGATCTCGGCCGCCGCGTGCCGCCCCGACTGCATCGCGACCTGCGCGAGACCGGGCAACCCGTCGAGCGACATGAGGTCGCCGACGACGAAGACCTCGGGATGACCCGGGAGCGTGCAGTCGGGCTCCACGGGGACGCGCCCGTCCCGTGTCGGCTCCACGACCGCCTGCGTCGCGAGCAGCTCGCCGAGCGGCGAGGCCTGCACACCGGCAGACCAGATCTTCGTCATCGCGGCGAGCCGCTCGACACGCCCGCCGGTCTTCAGCTCGACGCCTCTGGCGTCCAGACCCGTGACGAACGCGCCCGTCCTGATCTCGACGCCCATGCGCTCGAGGTTCGACGCCGCTCTCCATGACAGGCGCTCGTCGAAGGTCTGGAGGATCCTCGGCGCGCCGTCGACCAGGACGATGCGCGCGGCCGCGGTGTCGATCCGTCTGAAGTTCGAGGACAGGCTGTGGCGCGACAGCTCTGCGATCTGGCCGGCCATCTCGACGCCGGTCGGCCCGGCGCCGATGACGACGAACGTCAGCCACGCCGCGCGTCGCTCCGCATCCTCCTCGAGCTCGGCCACCTCGAACGCGCCGAAGATACGGCCGCGCACCTCGAGGGCGTCGTCGATCGTCTTCATGCCGGGCGCGTGGAGACCGAACGCGTCGCGGCCGAAGTACGACTGCGCCGAGCCGGCGGCGACGATCAGGGTGTCGTAGCCGATCTCCCACGTACGGTCGAGCAAACTGCACGTGACTGCTTTCCGCTCGAGGTCGATTCCACCGACGTCGGCGAGGACGACGTGCGCGTTGTCCTGGCGGCGGAGAACGTCGCGAATCGGGGGCGCGACGTTCCCCTCCGACAGGATCCCCGTGGCCACGTGGTAGAGCAGCGGCTGGAAGAGGTGATGCGCCTGCCGGTTGGCGATCGTGACGTCGACGGGCGCGCGGCGCAACGCCTTCGCAGCCGCAAGCCCGCCGAAGCCGCCGCCGACGATCACGAGTTGATGGCGAGGGCTCACGGACGCGATCCGCTCAGGCGTGCCTTGACGTGGAGCGTCGCCGGACGGCGGATCATCCCGAGCCGGCCGCTGCCCATGCCGAGGTCCCGCTGGTCGACGGTCGTGGTCGCCTCGACCTCGAGCGCACCGTCGACCTGCCGCACGGTGGCGTCGAACTCGAGTGGCACGATCTTGCCCGCCGCCTCGAGGTCTCCCTCGACGCGCAGCACCCCGTCGCCTGCATGGCGGACGCGCGTCGACGTGAAGCGCACCTGCGGGTGCGCGGCGGCGTGGAAGAAGCCAGTCGAGCGCAGGTGCTTGTCGCGGGTCGCGTTCCCGGTGTCGAGGCTGTCGGCGTCGACGGTCAGCTCGATCTTCGGTCCGTTCGGCCCGGGCTCGTAGGAGCCGCCGAAGCGGTCGAAGCGGCCGTGCACGGTGGTCAGGCCCCAGAACGTCTTGACGGCGAAGTCGACGGAGGTCTCGTCGCCGTCGACGCTCAAGTGTGCCGGCGCGGCCGTCCTGTGCTGGATCTCTGTGGTGGTCATCGCATCTCCCTTGTCGTGGATCTGCGACGAACGCTGGCGGCGAGCGATGCCAGGCCGATGCCAAGCGGTGGGACACCGCTGCCGCGGAGGTCAGCTCGGAGCAGGTGCCGTTACCGGACGAACCGCTCGGCACCGAGCAGGAGGACCGCCAGGGCTCCTTCGCCCGCGGCGAGCACCGCGGCTGCTAGCGGGCTCCCTCCGGCGCGCCGCCCGGCGGCGAATCCCCACGCAACGACCTGCACGAGAGCTGCTGTGAGCGCCAGCCTCGTCCCGGTCCCGCGAGACCATGCTCCGGCCCACGCGAGCGCGAGGAGGATCGACGGGAGCGCGGCGGCTTCGACGAGCGGCCATTCCCGACGCGCGATGAGGAGCACGTGGCGCGGCCCGAACGCCTCGCCGAGCGCAATGCGCTCACCGACGACGTCCGACCACACGTGCGCGACCCAGAAGACCAGCATCGACCCGACGAGCGCCGCGGTCATCATGCGTGCGCCGGCCCCCGACTCGTAGGCGACGCCGACCACCGATGCGGCCAGGAAGGACCCGTAGACGGCCGCGCCGTAGCGGACGTCCCTGTCGAGGACGCGTGGCAGGTTGCCTCGACGGTCTCTTGCGCGTCCTCTCACCGGGTCTGCCGCGCCTCGCGGTGAGCAGGCGCGACCTCGGCTGGTCGCGGGGAGGTGACTGCGTGAATTGCCTCGGTCAGTTCGAGGATCTGATGCGAGAGCTCGAGCAGCTCTTGGTTTTGCCCGTCCTCGTCCTGGACGGTCTGCCATTGCTGGTCTGCGATCGCCTGCCGCTTCTCGTCGGCACGGTTCTGGCTGATCATCACGAACGTCGAGAGGAAGATCGCCTCCAGCGAGACGACCATCGTCAGCAGGCCGAACGGGTAGTGCTCGACGCCGAACGCGATCCAGCACCCGAACCAGAGAATGTGGATGTAGACGAACCGCATCGACCCGGCGAATGCGGTGATGCGATCCGCAACCCGGTTCTCCATGTTCTGCGCTCGCTCCCGGGCCTGCTGGACGAGCGCCGGATTCCGCTCGAGCGGGAAGTGCGAGACGCGTTGGCGATCGAGGCCGGCGCGACGCGCACGCGCCGCGCCGGTCGTTGTCTGCTGCATCACGGCCGCCGTCTCCTTTCGCGGTTCGACCGCCGCGGCCGCCACGAGAGCCTGCGCTTGGCAATGCCCGCGTGGACCATGAGCGCCCCGGCGCACATTGCGACGAGTGCGGTCACCAGAGCCGGGTCGATCGTCTGCATCTCGCTCTCCTCCCTCTAGCCCTGCGTCACGGGCTTCGCCGTCGCGCGCGGCCGGAGGCGCTGTTCCAGCTCGGCGGCGACGCGCCGCAGCTCGAGCGCGAATGCGATCTGCATGACGCCGGTCACGAGCGCGAACGCCGCGACGAGCGCCAGCAGGGCCACCGCTCCCGCGCCGGGATGGCCGAACATGATCACGCCGAACGCGACCGAGAGCAGTCCGCCCAGCGCGACGAGCAGCGACCGTCCGCCGCTCAGCGGGAGCACGAACGCGAGCGCGATCTCGAAGATGCCCATGGCGATCGCCCACGCGGCGATGGCGTAGAGCAGACCCAACGCCGAGAGGTCGGGCCAGACGAAGACGACGACGCCGACCGCGATCCCGAGCAGGCCGTCGAAGACGAGCCACGCGCGCTGACCGCCTCGAATCGGCAGGTTGAACGCGCCGGCGATCGTCGCGATGCCCGAGACGAGCGCGAACGCGCCGAACAGCGCGATCAGCGCAGTGAGGCCGATGTTCGGCCAGATAAGGATGACGACGGCGAAGGCGATCGCGACTACGCCGCGCAACGCCGTGACCTTCCAGATGCGGGCGAGCGTCCGCTCGCCCTCTTTCAGCTGTGTATCCAGGTTCATGTCCTGCTCCTTTCAGTTGAAGTTGGCCGACAGTTCGGCGGCCTTCTGTTCGAGCTGGTCGCGAGCCGCGCTGACGTGGTTCCTCTGCTCGTGCCAGGCGCCGTCGACGTCCTCGCGCGCCTGCGCGAGGCGGTCGTCGACTGCGATCCGTTGAGCGCGGACATCGGCAATTGCCGCCTCGGCGCGCTCGCGCGCATTGCCCGCCTTCGCCGCGGCCGTCGCCTGCAGCCGCTCGAGGTAGGTGTCCCAACTGCGGAGCTCGTCCTCGACGGCGGCCGCGAACGTCGTCCACTCGTCGGAGACGTCTGCGGCCAGCGAGCTCTCGGCGACGGCGAGTCTTGTCCTCAGCTGCCCGAGCTTCTCTTCGACCTCGTCGGGGGGCCGGCGCACCGCGGCCAGGATGGATGCCTCCTCCTGGTGCAGCGCGTCGAGGTGGCGCTGGATCCGCGCTCTCTCCGCGACGAGGCTGGTCTGCGCGAGTGCCCGCAGCCGGGCGATCCGGCGGCGGACCTCCGCGAGCTGGTCCTCGATTGTGGTTGTGCTCATTCGAGCCTCCTGTTGGTCTGTTCTCTGACTCCAGGAAGGCTCGTCAGCGCCGATGCCAACGCTCTGCCAGGCGCGGCGGCGCTTCTGCCAGCTCTAGGTGAGCGCGGTGTCGGGGCGGGGCTGAGTGACCCCGGGCCGGGCGATCTCGGCCAGCCCCCGCTCTGCTGCCGTGGCCGGGTTGCCGGCGAGCGCGACGAAGAGGCTCTCGCGCGCCTGGTGCGGCCGATGCATCGTCGACCACTCCAGGACCTCGCGGTACAGGCGATCGGCTTCGTCCGTGTTTCCGGACGCCGCGGCGATCCGCGCGAGCTGGACACGTGCCTGGGCCGCGACCCACGGCGTTTGGGCTGCCTCGGCTGTCGCAAGCGCCTGCAGCTGGAGCTCCTCGGCGTTGCGCAGATCGCCGTTCGCCAGGGCGATCGCACCGAGTCCGGAGAGAGCGAACGCCGCGTGGTCGCCGAACCCGATTCGCCCGGCGAGCTCGAACGCGCGCCGGTACGCATCCACCGCGGCCGCGTCTTCCCCGCGTCGCTCGGCCGCCCACGCTTCGAGCAGCAGCACCGGAACGCGAAACGCGTCGTATCCGACCGCGTCCGAGTGACGGCGGGCGACCGAGGCCGTCACCGTGACGGCAGAGACGTCGCCGGCGTGCGCCGCACCGATTGCGCGAATGAGGCTGCTCGCTGCGATGCCCCAGTCGTCTCTGGCCGCCTCGAACGCGGCGGCCGCGTCGTCGGCCATCGTGGCGGCGCGCTCGACGTCGCCCGATTGCCCGAGGGCGAGCGCGAGCATCAGTTGCGCGAACCCGCGCTGCCATGGTGCCGTAGCGGTCGCAGCAAGCGAGACCGCGCGCTCGCCGGCCACGAGCGCGGGACCGAGATCGAACTCTTCGGTTGCGATGTAGCAGAGGTCGGCGAGCTGCTCGATCCGCAAGTCGACCGGAGCGTCATCGTCCGTGGCCGAGAGGGCGAGCTCGAGGAAGCGCCGTCCCTCGGAGACGCGGTCGGCCAGCGCGAAGTACCACCCCAACGTGCCGAGCCGAACCGCGACGCCAGGGTCGGGCGCCTCGCGAGCGTACGCGAGCGCAGCCCAGAGGTTGTCGTTTTCCAACTCCAGGCGGCGTTCCCAGCGCAGCCATTCCGGCCCGCGCAGCTCGACGCGCGCCTCGTCGGCCAGCGCCGCGAAGTATTCGGCGTGCGCGCCGCGGGCGGCGGCGAGCCCGCCGCTCTCGGCGAGACGCTCCAGGACGTACTCGCGGACCGTGTCGAGCACGTCGTAGCGGGCGGCGCCGCCCGCGAACGAGGCCGACACGATCGACTTGTCGACCAGCGCTGCAACGAGATACGCCACGGTCGCCTCGTTGAGGTCGTGTCTCGCTGCGAGCGAGACGAGCGACGGCAGGGAGGCGCCGCCGCGGTGGACGGCCAGCTGCTGGAGCAGCGTCTTCTCGTCCCCGTGCAAGAGGTCGTAGCTCCATTCCACGAGCCCTTGCAGCGCCGTGCGGGCCGGGTCCGAGGCCGGGCTGTCACGCAGCAGCGCCGCGCGCCGCTCGAGGATGGAGACGAGCTCCGCGAGCCCGAGCACATTCACCCGCGCGGCGGCGAGCTCGATCGCGAGCGGCAATCCGTCGACGCGCCGGGCAATCTCGCCAGCGAGCGCGACGGCCTCGGTGTCCGGCTCGAATCCGGGTCGTGCCGCCCGCGCACGCTCGAGGAAGAGCTCGACAGCCGCGGCCTCGAGCGGCGCCACGGGGAGTTTCACCTCGCTCGCGACGTGGAGAGCTTCGCGGCTCGTCGCGAGGATCCGGACGCGGGGACATTCCGCGAGCAGCGTCGACGCGATCCGCGCTGCCCCGTCGAGCACGTGCTCGCACGCGTCGAGTACGACGAGTGCTTCCGCATCTCGCAGCCTTGAAGTCACACGCGCGAGCGGGTCCGAGCCGCGAACGTCGACGGCGTGTGCAAGGAGCCGGACGGCATCGTCCGCGCCGCCCGCGCGCGCGAACTCCACGAGCCAGACCCCGTCCGGGAACTCGCGCTCGGGCGAGCGCGCCGTCTCGAACGCGAGTCGACTCTTGCCCACGCCGGGCGGCCCGGTGAGCGTCACGAGGCGGTGCTCGTGTACAAGGGCTGCGACCTCGCCGAGCTCGTCCTCGCGGCCGACGAACGACGTCGAAGACGCGGGCAGATTGCCGCGGCGCCTGCGATCGGCCGGGACGGCGGCGATCGCCGGGTCGTGCGCGAGGATCGCCTCCTGAAGCCGCCGGAGCTCCGGCCCCGGCTCGAGCCCCAGCTCGTCGGCGAGCACGCGCCGGGCCTCCTGGAACGCCTCGAGCGCATCCGCCTGGCGGCCGCTGCGGTAGAGCGCCAGCATCAGCTGTCCCCAGAGCCGCTCGCGAAAGGGGTTGTCCGCGAGCGCCGACCGGAGAGGCGGCGTGAGCTCGCGATGCTCGCCGAGCGCAAGCCTGACCTCGAAGTCCTCCTCGAGCGCGTCGACGCGCAGCGTCTCGAGCCGGCGTGCCTCGGCGCTGAACCACGCCGTGCCCGTCAGACCCTGAAGCGCCGGACCCCGCCAGAGGGCCAGCGCCGAGGCGACCGCGCCCGACGCGGCAGGGGCGTCGCCGTCGCGCAGCGCAAAGCGGGTCTCCGCGAGCAGCTCCTCGAACCGCACAGCATCGACGCGAGCGTCCTTCAAGGCGTACCCGTCGGGAGAGCCGACGATCGACCCCTCACCGAGCGCCGCGCGGAGGCGGGCGATGTGATGGTGGAGCGCGTTCCGCGGAGCAGCCGGGAGTTCCTCGCCCCACAGGCCGTCGACGAGCGCGTCGACCTCGACCACTCGGCCCTGCCGGAGCGCAAGCATCGCCAGCAGCGCTTGACGCTTCGAGCCGCCCACGTCCGCGGGCGACCCGCCCGTGAGAACCTCGAACGGGCCGAGAAGCCGGATTTCGAGTAGTTCGCTCATAACGGCGCCGGGGTGGCTGGCCTCCACGGGTGAGTCTCGCAGGCTGGAACGCGCCGGTGAAGTCTCGCTCCCCGGGCGCCGCTTGGCATCCGGCACCCACGTCGTGGCACTCGCTTGGCATCGGCCGAGCGCAGGCTCCGCCCGACCCGACGACGAAGGAGGCTCGAGTTGAACCCGTCCCCCGCCGACGCACACCACCAAGACGAGCGGCCCAACAGGAAGCCTCCGATCGGCCGGCGCGAGCTCGGAGCGCTCCTACTGCTCTTGGCGATCAACTGGACATTCGTCCTCCTCTTCTACTCAGGAGCCGCGCGGCAGCGCGTCGCGATTCCCTACTCGCCCACCTTCCTCGCGCAGGTACAGGCCGGGAACGTCTCGACGGTCACGGCGCAGGACGCAGCGATCCAGGGGACGCTCGAGCACGCGATCCGCTATCCCGCTCGTGACAAGAACGCGAGGCCGACGACCGCGTTCTCGACTCGAGTGCCGGATTTCGCCGACACGAAGGCGCTCGACGCGCTGTTGCAGCAGAAGGGTGTCGTCGTCACGGCGAAGGCACCGCCGAGAACGCCGTGGTGGGAGACGCTGATCGCCGGTTTCGGCCCCACGATCCTGTTCTTCGGGCTCTGGTACCTGGTCATGAGGCGGTCGGGCAGCGGCAGCATGTTCTCCTTCGGAAGCTCGAAGGCGAAGAAGTACGAGCCGACGACCGAGCGGGTCGCGTTCGCGGACGTCGCCGGGATCGACGAGGCCAAGGAAGAACTCGCCGAGGTCGTCGACTTCCTCCGCGCCCCGGACAAGTACCGCAAGCTCGGCGCCCACATCCCACGCGGCGTGCTGCTGACCGGCTCCCCGGGCACCGGGAAGACGCTGCTCGCCCGCGCCGTCGCAGGCGAAGCCGGCGTGCCGTTCTTCTCGATGTCGGCGTCGGAGTTCGTCGAGATGATCGTCGGCGTCGGCGCCTCCCGCGTCCGCGACCTGTTCGCGCAGGCGAAGGCAGCCGCTCCGTCGATCATCTTCATCGACGAGATCGACGCGATCGGGCGCTCGCGCAGCTCTGGTGCATACAGCGGCGCCAACGACGAGCGCGAGCAGACGCTCAACCAGATCCTCACCGAGATGGACGGCTTCGACGCCTCGACGGGCGTCATCGTCCTCGCCGCCACTAACCGCCCCGACGTCCTCGACTCGGCACTGCTGCGACCGGGACGCTTCGACCGCCGCGTGCCGGTTCAGGCGCCGGACAAGCACGGCCGCGAGCAGATCCTGCGCGTCCACACGCGCGGCATCCCGGTGGCGCCGGACGTCGACCTGGAGGCGCTCGCTGCGACAACCGCCGGCATGGTCGGCGCAGACCTCGCCAACCTCGCAAACGAGGCCGCACTCCTCGCCGCGCGCCGCGGGCACGAGCAGGTGACCATGGGCGACTTCACCGACGCACTCGAGAAGATCGAGCTCGGGACGGCCCGCAAGCTGCTGCTGACCGCGGCCGACAAGCGGCGCACCGCCTATCACGAGGCAGGCCATGCGCTGGTCGGGATGCTCACGCCAGGCGCCGATCCCGTCCGGAAGATCTCGATCATCCCGCGCACGATGAGCCTCGGCGTCACGATCTCGGCGCCCGGCACCGACCGCTTCAACTACGACAAGGACAGCCTGCTCGCCCAGATCAAGGTTGCGACGGGCGGGCGCGCCGCCGAGGAGGTCGTCTACGGCGACGAGACGACGGGCGCCGAGTCCGACATCCGCCAGGCGACCCGGCTCGCCCGCAACATGGTCGGCCGCTTCGGAATGAGCGACGCGATCGGCTTCCTCTCAGTCCTGCCGCAGGACGGAGACGGCTCCGCCCTGATGCCTGGCGTCTCAGAGGTCTCCGAGCGAACAAAGCAACGGATCGACGACGAGATGCGCCGCATCGTCGGCGAGGCTCACGACGACGCGGTGCAGCTGCTCGCAGACAATCGCGAAAGCCTGGACTCGCTCGCCGAGGCGCTCTACAAGGCGGAGACTCTGGAAGGGCCGGAGGCATATGCCGCGGCCGGGCTCGAGCCCTCCGACGCCGCGACACCTCCGGCGAAGCCCCCGACCCTTGTCGCGCGCTAGGGGGAACACGATGCTGCCACTCTCCGACGGACTCCACCCGCGACGGTTCCCGATCGTCAACGTTGCGCTGATCGCGGCGAACTTCGCGGTCTGGTTCCTCTACGAGCTGCCGCACTTCGACGCAGCCGTCTTTCACGCGTCGTTCTACCCGTGCACCGTCGACAACGCGTGTCGCGGGCCGGAGCCCTGGGGGATCAGCTGGTTCACCGCCATGTTCATGCACGCGGGCTGGGACCACATCCTCGGCAACATGCTCTTCCTCGCGATCTTCGGCAAGAACGTCGAGGACGCGTTCGGGCACCTCCGCTACCTCGCGTTCTACGTCGCCGGCGGCTTCGTCGCGGCCATGACGCAGACGGCGGTCACGCTCCTCTTCGGCTCGGCGTCCGCCGCACGTGTCCCGACCCTCGGCGCCAGCGGCGCCATCGCCGCCGTGCTCGGCGCCTTCTTCATCCTCTACCCCACCGCGCGCATCCGGACGCTCGTGCTCGTCTTCTTCGTCCAGATCCCGGCCTGGGTCTACCTCGGCGGCTGGTTCCTCTACCAGCTGGTCGAGGGGCACGCTGGGCTCAGGTCCGCCTCGGCCGACGGCGGCGGTGTCGCGTTCTTCGCGCACGTCGGCGGCTTCGCCTTCGGCGCGCTCGTCACGCTCGGCCTCCTCAACGCAGGCCGGATCTTCCCGCAGAGCACGCCGCGGAGGTCCGCCCTCGTGCCGCTCTGATGGTCGCCGCTCCGCAACCGCCGGAAGGCGCCGACGCGACGACCGACCGCGCCCTCACGGCCCGCGTGGCGAAGGCGACCGCGGCCGCTCTCGCGGTCCTCGCGCTCGCGTTCGGGCTCTGGCAGGTGCGGAGCGTCCTGATCCTCCTGCTCCTGGCGGTCACACTGGCGTCGGCGATCCGGCCCGGCGTCGAATGGCTCCACCGGCACCGCGTTCCGCAGTCCGTCGCGATCTTTGTCCATTTTGCCGTCGTCGGCCTGGCGATCGCGCTCCTCGTCTCGCTCGCGGTGCCGCCGGCGCTCCACCAGATCGGGCAAGCACTCGATCAGAACGCGATCGCCGGCTCGCACGCGGATCATGCGACGGGGATTGGAGACCGCGCGCTCACCTGGCTCCAGCAGCACCTCCACGACCTCCCGAACGGGACGGAGCTCCTCCACCCGGTCGCGACGTACGGCCACAAGGCGGGCGAGGCCGTCGTCGCAGTCTTCTTCACGCTCGCAGCGACGTGGTACTGCGTCGCGGAGCGCGACTCGATCATCGAGCTGTTCACCGCTCTCGCACCGGAGTCGAAGCGCGACAAGGCGCGCGAGACGTACCTCGCGATCGACCGCCGGCTCGGGGCATACACGCGGCTCCGCTTCCTGATGGTGTTCGCGGTCGGCGCGGTTCTCTCGGCCGGCTTCTACGTCATCGGCCTGAACTACTGGCTCCTCGTCGGCGCGTTCGTCGGCCTGATCGAGATCGTCCCGATGATCGGCCCGCTGATTGGCTCGATCCTCGTCCTCGCCGTCGGCCTCCCGCAGTCGCTGCACGTCGCGGCGCTGTCGCTGCTCTGGCTCGTGGTCGTCCGCGAGTTCCAGAGCTACGTCGTCAACCCGCACATCGGGCGGACAGTCGGGCTGTCGCCCCTCGTCACGCTCCTGTCCGTGGCAGTCGTGGGAGTGCTGTTCGGCGGATTGGCGGTTATCCTCGCGGTTCCGTTCACCTCGGCGATTGCGACGCTCATAGACGTCCTCGTGCTCGGTCACGAGCCACCCACCGAACAGCCTCGCCGCCCGCTGCGGCTCCGTCGCTCCGGATGATGCCCGGCACTTGGGCGGCCGGCACCTGGGCGGCCGGCACCTGGGCGGCCGCGGATCCGCCGCAGCGGGCCGTGCTGTTCGTGAACCCGAGGTCCGGCGGCGGCAAGGCGGCGCGCGCCGACCTCGCCGAGCGGGCGCGCGAGCGCGGCATCGACGTGGTCGTCCTGCACCAGGGCGACGACCTCACAGCGCTAGCCGACGACGCGGTGGCGCGTGGCGCGGACGCGCTCGGCGCCGCCGGCGGCGACGGGTCGCTCGCCGTCGTGGCCGCAGCCGCTCTCGCGCACGACCTTCCGTTCGTCTGCGTTCCAGCCGGCACCCGCAACCACTTCGCGCTCGACCTCGGCGTCGACCGCGGCGATCTCGTCGGCTCGCTCGACGCCTTCACCGACGCCGTGGAGCGGCGGATCGACGTGGCCGAGGTGAACGGCCGCCTCTTCCTCAACAACGTCTCCCTCGGGATCTACGGCGACGCCGTTCGGCAGCCGGCCTACCGCGACGCCAAGGCTCGCACGCTCGCGCAGACGGCCGCGCAGGTGCTCGGACCAAGCGTGCGAGCAGCCGGCCTGGCGCTCGTGGACGACCGGGGCCGCGCCCATCGCGACCCGGCGGTCGTGCTCGTGTCGAATAACCCCTACTCCTTCGACCCGCCGCGTGCGCCGGGCACTCGCCCTGCCCTCGACAGCGGGCAGCTCGGCGTCGTCGTGCTCGACCGGCCGGCTCCCGGCCGGACCTCCGCGCGAACCTGGACGGCGAACCAGCTCGAGGTGACCGCCAGCGCTGCCGTCCACGCTGGCATCGACGGCGAGGCAGTCGACCTCACCTCGCCGCTCCGGTTCGTCATCCGGCCCGGGGTGCTCCGCGTCAGGATCTCCTCGAGCCATCCGGGCGTGTCGCGGTCGGCACGCCTCCCCTGAGAGCGGAGTCGTCGACCGGTTCCAGAAACCCGAAGCCCGCCGGCCTTGCGGGCCGGCGGGCTTCGGCGGGGCACACGCGGCGCGGGTCAGGACACGTGGAGCTTCTCCTTCAGCTTTCCCACGCGCTCGTCGACACCGGCGTGGAGCTCGGCCTTGTGCTGCTCGCGCACTACCCGCCGCGCTTCCCGCGCTGCGGCGTCAGCGGCCTCCTCGGCCGCCTCGAGCTCGCCCATGACCTCATCGACCGGCCGGCGGGTCACCTCGCCGCCCAGCGTGTACATCTCGGCGTCGATGACCTCGACCGCCGGCTCCTCGACGCTCGCGATCAGGGCGGTCGATTCCGGCGGAATCGCCCTGCCGAGAACGGTGAGCGCCTCGTCGGAGGTCACGGCGCGATCGACGTCGAACGCACCGCCCATCAGGGCGCCGGCGCCCCAGCCGAGAAGGACACCGACGGGGCCACCCAGGACACCGACGAGCATCCCGATCAACGAGCCGCTCGCAGTCCCGACGAGGCCGACGTTGTCGTCGCTCTCGGGAATTCGGAGCTCGCCCGCTGCGGTGCGCTCCACGACCGCCGCGGACTCCAGGCCGATGCGACCCTCGGCATCACACTTCTTCAGCACGCTCAGCGCCTGGTAGGCCTTGCTCGGCTCCGTGAACCGAACGACCACCACGTTTTCCTGAGTCATTTGACTACTCCTTTTCGGTCGGACATCTCTGACGACCGCACCTTGCCGCGCGTCGCTGCCAAGCCGATGCCACGCCGCTCGGCGCCACTGCCATCACCGCGCCTACCCGAATGGGCCCGCCGGTCAACCGCCTGCGGTCTGCCGGATCTCCCGTTCACGTGGTCCGTCCTCGCGCTTCCGCATGACCAAGCCGTTGGCGGGTCACAGGCGTGGCAGCTGCCTGGCAGCAGCACCGGCCATGGTTGTGAGGTATCCGCAGGTTGCCGGCGCGGTCCAGACATGAACGAATGGAGCTGGAGACGATGACGAAGGCGGTCCCGAGCTGAAGCGTAAGATCAATCACCGAGCGCGCACCCACGGCGGCCCTGACTGCGAAGCCGATCTGCGCACGAGCGGGACGCCCGTCGCGAACATCCAATCGGCCCTCCGACCCGGAGATGGCTGCAACGAACCGTCGCGCACGTCAGCTGCATCATTTCTCGCGCATCCGGCTCATGCGCTTTGGGCAGCCAGCGGAATGCTCGCGCTCGTCGTGCTGATCGCCATCCTCGTACCGGCAGGACCGCTCGGCCTCGACCGCAGCTGGTCCGAGGCGATGCATCACCTCGAGACGCCGCTGCTCACCGACCTCGCGCTCGTCTTCAACTGGCTCGGGCGCGGGGCCGGCCGTGTCATTGCGCTCACGCTCGTCGGACTCCTCCTCCTTCGCAGACGTCGCTGGCTCGCCCTCGTCGCGTTCGCCGTCGCCGAGAGCCTGGCGCCGCTGCTCTCCACGCTTCTCAAGGTGCTGGTCGATCGCGCCCGCCCGCCCGACGGGCTCATCGACCCCGTCGGCGCCTCCTTCCCCTCCGGCCACGCCACCTACGCCGGCGCGACCTGTGTCGCGCTCATCCTGCTCTTCACCACACCCGGCACGCGCCGCAGATGGTGGTGGGCGCTCGCCAGCCTCGGTGTCGTCGGCATGGCCTGGAGTCGCACGTACCTGCAAGTGCACTGGCTCACGGACGTCATTGCCGGCGCCCTTCTCGGCAGCGGCGTCTCGCTGCTCGTGTTCGCCATCGCACAGCCGCACGTACGCGCAGCTCCTCCGTCGCGACACCGCACCGAGAACGAGGATCGAGCACCCGCGTAAATCTGCGGACCGCTCAGACCGCCGCAGCGGATCCAACCCCGACACGCCCTCACGCAGTGACTGTGAGACACAGCTGGATGCAGCGCGGGCGAGCTTCTCCCGCTCGGCAGCGGCGAGATCGAAGGCAGCGGATTGGCGACCGGTGGCACTGGCGTGGCAGGGAACCCCGGCACGCTTTGGCGATGAAGGACGCGCACAGACACACTCCAGTGGTGGCGATGACGTCGCCCCAAGGTGGCCGTCGGGAGGCGAGCGGCGGCAACGGCGTCGTCGGCCGAAACGCCGGAGACGCGCGCCGGCGCCAACTCGACGTCTCGATCTCGCTCCGTACGATCCTGCTGGCTGCCGTCGTCATCACGGCGGGAATGGCGCTCGCGTCGATCAAGAGCGTCCTGCTCCTCCTGTTCGTCTCCGTCCTGTGTGTCGCCGTCCTCTCGCCGGTGGCGACCGCGATGGAGCGGCGGCTCGGCTGGAGCCGGCGGGCGTGCGCGACGGTGCTCGTGTTGGCGCTCGTGGTCGTCATCGCCGTCGTCGCGCTCGTGATTGTCCAGGCGGCCAGCGGTGCAGTGCGCGGCTTCAGCCACGAACTGCCGCAGATCGTCGACGAGGCCAGGCACAGCCAACTCGGCGACGTCATCAACAAAGGGAGTGGCTCGCTCGACACCTTGACGAACCACGCGGGTGACATCACGAGGGCAGCGAGCAAGCTGTCCGGCGGAGTTGCCCACGTCGGGATCTCGGCCGTCGGAGCAGTGACGCTCGTCTTCTCGGTGATCTTCCTCACACTCTTCGGGCTGATCGAGGAACCACACCTGCGGGAATGGACCGGCGGCCTGATGTATCGCGACAAGCGAGAGCGCTACCTGCGCGTGACCGACCGGATCATCCACACGACCTCGCACTACATGCTCGGCAACATCGCGATCTCGGTGATCTGCGGGACGGTCTACGGGGTGACCGCGCTCCTTCTCGGGCTGCCGTACCCGCTCGCGCTGGCGGTGATCGCTGCGATCCTCGACCTCGTTCCCAGCATCGGCGCGGCGATCGCCGGCGTCATCATCTGCATCGTCGCGCTCTCGGTCAGCCTCGAGGCCTTGATCGTCTTCCTGATCGTGATGTGCGTCTACCAGCAGATCGAGAACTACATCCTGCAGCCGACGATCATCGGCAAGGCCGCCAAGATCTCCGGCTTCACCGTGCTCGCGAGCGTGCTCGCGTTCGGGGCGCTCTTCGGGCTGATCGGCGCGATCATCGGCGTACCGATCGCGGCCGGGCTGCAAATCGTCGTGGAAGAGCTGACCGCCGGCAGAAGAGCTCGCGTCGCCGCAGCGGACGCAGCTGAACGGCAGGAACCTGCGTGACGGCTGCCGCTCCGCGCGACGTCGAGGATCAGCGCAGTTCTAGATCACATGCGCTGCGGCCGAATTCCTCCATGGTAAGGGAGGGGGCCGACGGTTCGAGTCCGTCAGAGGGCGCAAAGGCCGAATAGTCGGGGTCGTTCAGATCGACCAAGGTTGACGCGATCGACGTAGGCATCCAACGCCTCCGTGGACCGGCCCGTGCGGGCGGAGAGGTATTCGAGGGGCCCTTACGTGTGGCACGAGCGCCGCGCGCAGGAGACGGCCGCGACGCGCGGATCTCGTCCGGGCGGACGTTTCACCCGGATGATCGCGAACGCGTACCTGCGACCATGTGGAGTTGTGATGGCCACGAATTCCGGGCAGGGGTCGAGGAAGGGCCGAGATCGTGGCGTCGAGGACGGGCTTCCGCCGCTGGTCGAATCCAAGCTCGCGGCCCCTGGGGTGCGCCGGGGCGTTGTCGATCGGCCACGCATCAGGATGGCGCTCGATGCCGGGGACGAGGCGGCGCTGACGCTGATCGCTGCTCCGGCCGGGTACGGCAAGACGACCTCGGTGCGCGCCTGGTGTGAGAACGTGGACGCAGCGCTGGCTTGGGTCACCCTCGATGCCGGCGACAACGATCTGGCCCAGCTATGGAGGTACGTCGCGACGGCCGTGGACCGGGTGCGACCGGGGCTGGGGAGGGGTGCGTTGCAGCGGCTCAGCGTGCCGGGCAGCCCCATCGAGAATGCCGTCGACGAGCTCATGAACGGCATCAAGGCGCTCGGAACTGGCCTGGTCCTCGTTCTCGACGACCTGCACGCCGTGACCGACGAGGAATGTCTGTCCTCGATCGACCATGCTCTTGCGCACCTGCCGTCGACGGCGCGTGTGATCGCCGTCACGCGGCTGGATCCCGCGTTGAGGCTCGCCCAGCTGCGCGCCGCCGGCACGCTCGTCGAGCTGCGCGCGCACGAGCTTGCGTTCACCGCCGCGGAGACACGTGAGCTGCTCGTCGTGCGCGGCCACCTCGAGCTCGAGGCGAAGGAGATCGACGTGCTCGTCGAGCGCACCGAGGGCTGGCCTGCAGCGCTCATCCTGGCCGGGCTGTGGCTTCGGACCGTGGACGACCCGGCTCGAGCCGTGCGCGCGTTCGGAGGGGATCACCGCTTCGTGGCCGAGTACCTCAGCAATGAGGTTCTCGCGTCACTCGACGATGACCGTCGCTCGCTGCTCCACGGAGCCGCGGTCCTCGGCGAGCTCACCGCGGAGCTCTGCGACGCGGTACTCGAACGCTCCGACTCAGCGGCGCGGCTGGAAGAGCTCGAGCGCGCCAACCTCTTCATCTCGCCGTTGGAGCGGGGAGGGTGGTTCCGCGTCCACCAGCTGTTCGCCGAGTACGGGCGGGCCCAGCTCGCCTTGTCGGACCCGGACGCGGTGACGCGGATCCATCGCCGCGCGGCCGAGTGGCTCAGATCGCGAGCGTTGCCGATCGAGGCCGTCGGTCATGCGGCTGCGGCGAGGGACTACGGGTTCGTCGCGGAGGTGCTCGTCGAGTATCACCTGCCGCTGATCAGGAGCGGCGCCGGGCGCACGCTTCTTCGCTGGGTCCGCACGCTTCCCGACCGTGAGCTCGAGGAGCACCCGGAGCTACCAGTGGCCGCCGCGACCGCGACAGTACTCGTCGGCGGCAGCACGATCGAGCAGCGCCGGCTGCTGCGACTCGTCGACAAGGCGCCCGAACGGCCGCTCGGTTGGGCGAACGAATACGTGGAGTCGGCGGCGCGGATGGTTCGCGCACTCACGCTCGACGGCGGCGTCACCCAGGCGGTGGTCGATGGCCGCCGTGCCGTCGAGCTCGCGGAGCGGGGCTCGGACGACGTCCTCACGGGCGCCCTGGCCGCCTGTGCACGCGCGCTCTACTTCGCGGGCGAGCTGGACGAGTCGTCTGGAGCCGCAGCGCGGGTGATCGAACATCCTGAGATTGGCCGTCGAGCGCCGAGCATGGCGCACGCTCGTACGACCCTCGCGCTCGTAGCCGTCGAGCGTGGCCGGCTCGCCTCCGCGCGAAGTCACGCCGAGGCGGCGAAGGCAACGGTCGGCCGGATCGGGACGAGCCGGAGCTGGCTCGGCGCGAACGCGTCCGCCGCCCTCGGCGCCGTCCTGGCAGCCGAGGGAAACATCGCCGAGGCCGAGCACGAGCTCGCCACTGCCGAGCACTTCTTCAGGGACGAGGTCGCGACCCTGCATCAGACCTGGCTCCTTGTGCTCCTCGCTCGCGTCCGCCTCGGCCGCGGCCGCCTCGACGAAGCGGAGGCGACGCTGCGCACCGCCCGCGAGGCCCTCGACGAGCTCGCCGACAGCGGTCTCGTTTCGACGCTCGCCAACGAGGTGGAGGACGAGCTCGAATCGGCAAGAGGCCGTGCGCGTAGCGGAGAGGTGCTCGAGCCGCCGAGCGAGGCTGAGCTCGCCGTGCTCCGGCTCCTTGCCACCGACCTCTCGACGCGGGAGATCGGCGAATACCTCTTTCTCTCGGCGAACACGATCCGATCGCATAGGCGCGCGCTCTACTCCAAGCTCGGGGTGCACTCGCGCACCGACGCGGTAGCGCGCGCGACCACGCTCGGCTTCCTGGAGCAAACGCAATCACCAGGGTGATCGTCGCGCTCCGGGACTGAACCGCACACCAGGCCTGCCATGCTCGTGTGCATGGGCTCGCGCCGGTACCGGTTGATCGTCGAAGGGGAGCTGAGCGACAGCATCGGGGTCGCCTTCGCCGACATGACCCTCACGCGTGAGCAGGGCAACACGGTGCTGACCGGGCTCGTCCGGGACCAGGCGGAACTTCAGGGCCACCTTCAGCGCGTGTCCGACCTCGGGCTCACGCTGCTCGAAGCGACGGTCATCGACGAGCACGCGAAGCACTGAGGCCCGCGCCCCGCGCGCGCGCCGGGACGGGCCTCACGACCTACGACTCAACTGGTCCGAGACCCATTCGCGTTCACCCGAGTGAATTCCGTCGGCCGTCGGCTCGCCGCGCGACCACCGACGTAGCGTGGCTTTCGCGCCCGCAACGATCGAAGCGTCATGTGTGCGAGGCACCCGAACAGGGCCAACGGACTACGGAAGTGAGGTGAGCACGATGAAGGTGATCATCGTCGGCGGGGTCGCCGGTGGCGCGTCCTGTGCGGCGCGGCTGCGCCGGCTCGACGAGCAGGCGGAGATCGTGATGGTGGAGCGCGGGCCGTACGTCTCGTATGCCAACTGCGGGCTGCCGTACCACGTCGGCGGCGCGATCGAGCACGAGTCGGATCTGCTGGTCGCGAACGAGCGGCTGTTCCGCGAGCAGTTCGCGGTCGACTGCCGCACCGGCTGTGAGGCGATCGGGGTCTCGGCGAAGGACAAGACCGTGCAGCTGCGCGACGTGGCCACGGGCAAGGTGACTACCGAGTCCTACGACAAGCTCGTCCTCTCCCCTGGGGCGGCTTCGATCCGTCCGCCGCTGCCCGGAATCGACCTGCCGGGGATCTT
Source organism: uncultured Actinomycetota bacterium (assembly GCA_963797465.1). GTDB lineage: Bacteria > Actinomycetota > Thermoleophilia > Gaiellales > Gaiellaceae > PALSA-600. The sequence continues at coordinate 1,777,499 of CAWCPD010000001.1, forward strand.
CCCCGTGCGGACCGTGCCGGACGCGAGGGAGATCCGTGAGTGGATCGAGCGAGGGACGAGCTTCCTCACCGGGATGGAGAAGTACTCCGGGTTCCAGACGGTGCGGCCGGCGAGGCACGCGGTCATCGTCGGCGGCGGGTTCATCGGCCTCGAGATGGCGGAGAACCTTGCCGAGCGTGGATTCGAAGTAACGGTGGTCGAGCTGGCCGATCAGGTCCTTGCCCCACTCGATCATGAGTACGGGCGCCTCGTCGCCGACTTCCTCGAGCATCACGGCGTGCGCGTCGTCCCGGATGACGGTGTCGCCGGGTTCGAGCAGTCCGAGCACGAGACGCTGACCGTGTCGACGCAGTCCGGCAAGCGCTATCCGGCGGACATCGTCATCCTCGCGCTCGGCGTGCGTCCCGACACCACGCTCGCGAACATGGCGGGTATCGAGATCGGCGAGCACGGCGGGATCCGGGTCGACGACCAGATGCGCACGAGTGACCCCGACATCTTCGCCGTCGGCGATGTCGTCGAGGTGAGGGACTTCGTCACCGGGGAGTGGAGCCTGATCGCGCTCGCGGGGCCGGCGAACCGGCAGGCCCGGATCGCGGCGGACGTGATCGCCGGACGCGACTCCCACTTCCGCGGCACCCAGGGCACCTCGGTCGTCGAGCTCTTCGGCGCCGCGGTCGCCTGGACCGGCGCCAACGAGAAGACGCTCGAGCGTCTCGGTGACACCGACTTCGAGAAGATCTACATCTACCCGAACTCCCACGCCGGGTACTACCCGGGTGCGAAGCCGATCGCGATGAAGGTCATCTTCCGGCGCTCCGACGGTCGCGTGCTCGGGGCGCAGGCCGTCGGTGAGGACGGCGTCGACAAGCGGATCAGTCACATCGCCCTGGCGATCCAGCTGGGCGCGACCGTGTACGACCTCGAGCAGGTGGAGCTCTGCTACTCGCCCCCGTTCGGGAGCGCGAAGGATCCGATCAACTTCGCCGGGATGGTCGCAGCCGGAGTCCTCCGCGGCGACATGCCGCTGAGCCACTGGGGCTCCATGAACGGCGGCTTCCTGCTCGACGTGCGCGAGAGGGTCGAGCTCGCGGTCGAGCAGGTGCCGGGAGCGGTCAACATCCCTCTGGGCGAGCTGCGCTCGCACCTCGACGAGCTTCCCCGCGACCGCGAGATCCTCGTCCTCTGCCGCTCCGGCCAGCGCGCCTACACCGCGACGCGCTGCCTGCTTCAGAACGGGTTCGACGCCCGCGTCGTCTCCGGGGGAATGCTGTCGCACGCGATCCTCGCGGCGGCGTGAATGAAGGACTCAGCGTGACACTGGAAACCAGGGAACATGAGCAGGACGGCGGCGCGGTCATCTGCTCCACCGAGCAGACCCAGCTCGGTGAAGGCATCCGGTGGGACGCCCGACGGGACGAGCTGCTGGCAGTCGACATCCTGGCCGGGCACGTCTATCGCGGCCGAATCCGCGACGACGGTTCGCTCGAGCGCGTCCGCGTCTACCGGCTGCCCGGAACGGTCGGGATGATCGCGCCCATTGACGGCGACGATGGTTGGCTGCTCGGCGCCGGGCGCGGCTTCGTGCACCTGGCGCCCGACGGCACCCAACGGACCATCGCCGAGGTAGCCCCGGCTGGGACCCGCATGAACGACGGCGCCTGCGATCCCCAGGGCCGGTTCTGGGGCGGGACGGTGGCCGACGACCACCACCAGGGAGGTGGCGCGCTCTACCGGCTGGACCAAGCGGGACGGACCGAGCTCGTGCTCGACGGTCTGACGATCTCCAACGGAATCGGGTGGAGTCCCGACGGCCTGACCATGTACCTGGTCGACAGCGGCCCACGGGTGATCCACGCGTTCGCGTTCGACGCAGACCGTGGCACCATCTCTCGTGGCCGGATCCTGGTCGCCGTGCCCGAGGACATCGGCGCACCGGACGGAATGACGGTCGACGCAGCCGGCGACCTCTGGGTGGCGATCTACGGCGGTGGACGCGTCAACCGCTACGCACCCGACGGCTCGCTCCGCGACGCGCACCCCATCCCGGCCCGACAGTGCACCTGTTGTGCGTTCGGCGGGCCCGGCCTGCACCGGCTCTTCGTCACGACGGCGACGGAGGGCTGGACCGACGAGCATCGTCGCGTCGAGCCCGCCGCCGGACTCGTGTACGGGTTCGACACGAATGCGACCGGGCCGGCCGGCATTGCCGTTTCGCCCCGACACCGCCTGGTGGCGAGCGCGGACCCGGTGAGAGCTCGGTTCCCATTCGTCGCGACGCAGGCGAGAGCCCTTGCCGCCGCGACGACAGGGTGATCGACTCCGTTCGCGTTCACCTGGGTGAAGGCCCGCCGCCGACGGGTCGGAAGGAAAGTCCCCGTTGTAGGTTCGCTGCAAGCGAAACCCCACCGGGCGGGCGCCGTCAGCGCTGGCCGCAAGCAAGGAGGTCGAGATGTTGATGCTGATTGCCGCGAACGGCGTGTGGCTCTGGACGACGATTGCGATCTTGGTTTGGATCATGCTCGCCTTCTGGCCTGCCCGTGTCGCCGGTCGCAAGGGGCACAGCTTTTTCGGCTACTTCCTTTTCAGCCTCGTCTTCTTCCCCGCCGCGCTGATCGTCGCCTACCTGGTGAGCGATCGGACGAAGGGCGCTGCCGTCATCGCATGAGCCGCAAGCGCCCGTGGCCGCAACGAAAGGAAGCTCTATGACAAGCGCATCACTCGAAGCGAGCAAACCGCTGGACGAGCTCGGCCCCGTCGACTACGTGATCGTCGAGTTCCCGGCCGGTGCGAGCAGCTTCGCCGGCGAGATGGCGAAGGAGCTGATCGCGCTGGTCGACGCCGGCACGATCCGCGTCATCGACGTGCTGATCGTTCAGAAGGACGAGGATGGCTCCATCGAAGCGATGGAGCTCTCTGACATCGAAGAGCTCGGCGAGCTGCAGGCACTCGAGGCAGAGCTCGCGGAGCTGTTGGCGGAGGATGACGTCGTGCATCTCGCCGCCGCCATGGACCCAGGCAGCACCGCCGGCGTGCTGATCTACGAGAACCTCTGGGCGGCCCCGTTCGCTTCCGCAGCGCGGCGCTCCGGCGGCCAGCTGATCGCCAACGGCCGCATTCCCATCCAGGCCATCATCGCCTCGATCGAGGCCGACGAGGCACTCGCAACCGAAGGAGTCTGAACATGCCACTCGGACCAGGACGTGCAGGACGAGTCGGAGTCATCGGAGCACCGGTGGCCAAGACGGCAGTCGTGGCAAAGGCCGTCTCACCAGGCCCCTCGCCCGTAGCGAAGACCGCAGTCGTCGCCGCAGCTGTGACCCCCGGTCGTGGCCGCCGACGGATCTGACGCAACCAACGGCAGCTCACAACCGAGCCGCATGAGCGAGCGGGGAGGCGTCACGACGGACTCCTGCAGGGTGTTCCTCGTCCCGAGCCGAGCGCCAAGCACATCGCGAGCATCGACGGACGAATCGGAGGAGCGGCCAGACGAAAGCCCGGCTTTCGTGAAGGCGACGCCGGGCGCGGTAGGTCGGTGTGATCGTCTCCGCTCTCGAGAGGTTGGGTCCCGATCCCTCGAGAAGACGCGGACGGGGCGGACACGCCGTCGGGAAGCAGGTTTCGCCCGCGCGTGACGAGCGATCTCGGCCATGCTGGCATCGGAGATCGCTCGCCACGATCGTCGGTCTTCGGCGTTCGGGTCAGTGGATCGGCATCGCGCTGGGGTTCAGCCGCAGCTTCGGCAGGAAGTGGCGTGACCTCGGGAGGACGGCGAGCGCAACCAGGCTGGCGACACCGGCGAGCAGCCCGGCGGCGACGAATGCGTGGGCGATTCCCGAGGCCGCGTGTGGCCCGGCCAGCACACCGGCTCCGGCGGCGATCGTCGAGAGGATGGCGATCCCGATCGTGCCGCCGATCTCATGACCGGTGGAGTTGAGACCCGAGATCATGCCGGTCTCCTCCGCGCGAGCGCCGGTGAGGATCGAGATGGACACGGAGACGACGGCGACTCCGAGGCCGACTCCGGCGATCAGCATCCCCGGCAGGACGTCGCCCAGGTAGGTGCCGTTCTCACCGACGTGGGCGAGGAGCGCCATGCCGCCCGCTGCAACCGCGAACGCTGCGGCGAGCGGCCCGCGGACGCCGCGGCGGCTGACGATGTGGCCGGCCGCGTGGGCGCCGATTCCCGCCGACACGGCGAGGGGGATGAACGCGAGACCGGTAGCGAGCGGCCCCATGTGGAGCACGTTCTGCAGGTAGAGCGAGCTGAGGAGGAAGAGCCCGAAGATCGAGCCGGCGGCTGCGAGCATCAGGAAGAGGCCGCCGCCAACAGCACGATCCGCGAGCCGCTCGATCCGGAGGAGCGGCGCGTCGGTGTGCCGCTCGCACACCGCGAAGGCGGCGAGCCCCGCGATGCCGCCGAGGCCGACGAGCAGAGTCTGGAGGGACGCCCAGCCGACGCTGTCAGCCTGGGTGATCGCGAAGACGATCGCGCCGAGGCTCGTGGTCGCGAGCAGCGCTCCACGCAGGTCGAGCCCCTTCCAGCGCGGCTTCTGCGTGTCGGCGGGAACGATCTTCAGTGCGGCCACCGTGAGCGCTGCTGCGACCGGAAGATTGACGTAGAAGATCATCCGCCAGTCGCTGAACTCGGTGAGGACACCGCCGACGAGGACGCCGATGGCAGCGCCTGCACCTCCGACTGCTCCCCAGGCGGCGAGGGCCTTCGTCCGCTGGCCCCCCTGGAAGGCGGTCATGAGGATCGCGAGGGCCGCAGGGGAGAGCATCGCCGCGCCAAGGCCCTGGCCTGCGCGAGCCGCGAACAGGGCGCCCGCCGTCCCGGCCATCGCAGAGGCGAAGGACGCCGCCGCAAAGACCCCGAGGCCGGTCACGAACATCCGACGCCGTCCCAGGAGATCAGCCGCGCGGCCACCGAACAGGAGGAGGCTGCCGAAGATGAGCGAGTAGCTGGTGATCGTCCAGCTGATGCTGGAGCCGCTGAGCTGAAGCTCACTCGCGATACTCGGCATTGCGATGTTCACGGCCGTGATGTCGAGGATGACCATCAACTGGGCGACGAGAATGACTCCGAGGAGCACGCCACCTGCCTTGCCGCCGCGGGCCTCAGAGTCATCGTGCCGGTGCCGAGGGCGCAGGTTGTGGTTCGTCTGGTGCGTCGCCGTACCGGTCTTCCTTCCGTGATGCATGGCTGTCGCGCTCTTCAAGACGGACAAAGGTGTGTGGCTCTGCGCTCTCATTTCCGGCTCCTTTTCAGTGCTTCGGGGACGAGTTCAAACTCGCACCCCCGCCGCTTCGGAAATGAGGCTGGTTCGCCGTTTGAGGTGTGGCTGACCACACCGAAAGCCCGGTCGCTTCGCGTCAGGACTGCAGGAACGCCACGACGGCGAGCACCCGTCGGTGGGTGTCTGCGGCGACGGGGAGCCGGAGCTTCTGGAAGATGCTCGTCACGTGCTTCTCGACGCCGCGGTCGGTCAGGAAGAGGCGAGCGGCGATCGCGGAGTTGGAGAGACCTTCGGCCATCAGCTCGAGTACCTCGCGTTCGCGAGTCGTAAGCCCGTCGAGTGGGTCGTCGCGACGTCTCCGTCCGACGAGTTGCGAGACGACGCTCGGGTCGAGCGCCGAGCCACCACCGGCGACCCGCTTGACCGCGGCGACGAAGTCGGCCAGGTCGTAGACCCGGTCCTTCAGGAGGTAGCCGACTCCTTCGGCGCTGTCTTGCAACAGTTCGAGCGCGTAACCCTCCTCGACGTACTGGGAGAGCACGAGCACCGCCGTGTCCGGATGCTTCTCGCGGATCTCCTTCGCCGCGCGCAGTCCCTCGTCGGTCTGGGTCGGCGGCATCTTGATGTCCACGATCGCGATGTCGGGGCTGTACGACCTGACCTTCAACAGCAGATCCTCGGCCGTGCCGCTCTGGCCTACGATCTCGAATCCCTTACCCTCGAGCAGGCTGGCGATGCCCTCGCGCAGCAGCACGGCGTCATCGGCGAGGACGACGCGGATGCGCCTCGCCTCGTCTCGATTCGGATCTGGGGACTCGGCGTCGATGCCGGGAAGTGTCGTGCACGGCGCAAGCAGCGGTCGCCGGATCAGTTCGACCGGGCGAGCAGCTCCTCGATCGCGACAGCCGACAGCTCCGCCTTCGGGATGAAGCCAAGAGCCGGGCTGCTCGAAACGAGCGCACCGAAATCGGAGCCGTCGAGGCTCGAGGTGAGGATCACCCCGAGCGGTACTTCGAGCTGTGAGAGGCGCTCGGCGACTTCGAATCCGTCGAGATCCGGCAACTGCACGTCGAGGAGCACCAGGTCGGGCCTGTGCGTCTCGGCGTCTTCGATGCCGCGGACGCCGGTCCCGGCCTCGGCCACGACGACGAAGCGATCGCGCTCGAGCAGCCTCCGCGCGGTCGCGCGGAAAGCGCCGTTGTCGTCGATGATCAGAACACGCAACGGCATCTCTGGATCGTGCCAGCCGGCGATCGGGCCCGCAGTGTGGCTAGCCCGACTCTTCGGTCGGCGCGCTAGCGTGGCTCCGTGGAGGCCGACGTCCGGAGCATGGAGGCAGCCGACAGCGCGACCAGCCGCCTGGTCGAAGAGCAAGCCGCGCTCCGCCGCGTTGCCACGCTCGTTGCCTCCGCACCGCAACCGGAGCAGGTCTTCGCCGCGGTTGCCGAGGAGGCGGGTCGGCTGCTCGGGGCACGGTCGGCTGCCACCGTCCGCTTCGACGACGAGCCGGAGGTGGCGGTGATCGTCGGACGCTGGATCGACGGCGAGGGTCGCGGCTTCGAGGTCGGGACCACGATCCCCTGGTCCGATCCGTCGACCCCGACGCACCGGCTCGCACGCGAGGGCGGGCGCATCGACGACTACACCGACCTGCCCGGTGAGGGCGCGCGGATGATGCGCGAGGCCGGCTACCGCTCCGCAGTGGCGGCGCCGATCCTCGCCGGTGGGCGCACGTGGGGCGCCCTCTACGTCGTTTCTGCCTCGGACCCATTCGCCCTGGATGCCGAGCAGCGCCTGCGGGACTTCGCGAAGCTCGTCGCGCTCGCGCTCGAGAGCGCGGAGGCACACGATCAGCTGACCGCCTCACGCGCTCGCATCGTCGAAGCAAGCGTCGCGGAGCGCCGGAGGCTCGAGCGCAACCTCCACGACGGCGCCCAGCAGCGGCTGGTCACCCTCGCCCTGCACCTGCGGATGGCGCAGGAGTGCCTGCGCGACGATCCGACGGCTGCGGAAGCGATGCTCGACGATGTGGGCGAGGAGTTGAAGCTCGCGCTGGAGGAGCTCCGCGAGCTCGCGCGCGGCCTCCACCCCGCCATACTCACCGACCGCGGACTCGAACCCGCACTCCAGTCACTTGCGGCACGCGCCCCTTTCCAGGTCGAGATCGCCGGCGTTCCCTCGATTCGTCTACCCGAGGCGGTCGAGGCGGCCATCTACTACGTGGTCGCCGAGAGCCTCACGAATGCGGCCAAACACGGCGAGGCATCCGAAGCGAGCATCGCGATGACGACGACAAACGAAGCAGTCAGCGTCGAGATACGCGACAACGGGAAGGGTGGCGCCCGGATGAACGCAGGCTCGGGAATCCGAGGGCTTGCCGACCGCGTCGAGGCGCTCGGGGGACACTTCGACGTGCAGAGCCCCCCGAGAGCCGGAACGGTGGTTCGCGCAGAGTTACTGCTCGAAGGGCACCTCGCCTAGCGCCCGACGCTCGGGAGAACGCCGGCGAAGGATTCGGCGGCCGGCCTACGCCTGCAGGCCGATCGTGAGCGGCTCCGCGTCGGTGACGGCGTCCTCGTCGTCGAAGTCCTTGTAGACGTCCGCGGGGCGTCGTGCCTTCAACGCGATCGGGATCGAGCGCCGAGCGAGGGTGCCGGGCAGTGGACCCAACCCGCGCATCGCCTTCGGACTGGAGGTGTTGAAGCCGACAACTTCGTGGCTGTGCCCGACGCAGCGGTGGGCCCACTTGGTACCGGAAGGGCCGGAGCCCCGCATGGGTACGCTCAACCCGTGCCTGCGCCTGCCAGCCCACAGTTGTCGGCGTCCCAGCTGGAGAGGCTCGCCGGGCTCGGGAAAGAGCTGACCGCGAGCGTAGGTGAGGTCCTCTTTCGGGTGGGCGACCGCCGCTATCCGTTCATCGCGATCATCGAGGGTGAAGTGGCCATTCGCGATGCGGCGGGGAACGAGATCATCCGTCACGCCGCCTCGGGGTTCCTCGGCGAGATGAACCTCCTGACCGGGCAGACCGTGTTCGTCACAGCGGTCGTGACGCAGCCGTTGCGGTACATCGCGGTCGACCGTGACGTGCTTCGGCCCCTGCTCTTCGAGGACGGGCCTCTGAGCGACCTGCTCCTGTCGACCCTGATCGCACGGCGCGAGGCGCTGCAGCGGTTGGAGGGCATCGGCCTGGAGATCGTCGGCCCACGCTCGTCCAAGGCGACGAGGCAGATGGCCGAGTTCGCCCGTGGCAACCGCCTCCCCTTCACCTGGCGCGACACCGACCGCGCCGAGGAGCAGGACGCGGCCGCGGTCGTCGCAGGGCTCGATGAGGCGAGCCTGCCGCTCGTGCGGCTGCCGGGCGGTCTGGAGCTGCGTGGCCCCTCGACCGGTCAGGTCTCCCGCGCGCTCGGGGTCGGGCTCGAGCTCGCGCCCCGGGAGGAGGTCGACCTCGTCGTGGTCGGAGGCGGCCCCGCGGGCCTGGGAGCCGCGGTCTACGGCGCCTCCGAGGGGCTCGAGACGCTCGTCCTCGAAAGCTCCGCGCTCGGTGGGCAGGCCGGCTCGTCACGGCGGATCGAGAACTACCTCGGCTTCCCGGCCGGGATCACGGGCTCGGAGCTGACGACCCGCGCGGTCGCGCAGGCGCGGAAGTTCCGCGCGCGCACCGCGACGCCGTACCGCGCCGTCGCGCTCGAGCCGGGCGACGGCCGCCACGTCGTGCGCCTGGAGGACGGGCACGAGGTCGCGGCGCGCACGGTGCTGCTCGCCACCGGCGCGCAGTACCGGCGACTCCCCGTCGAGGGTCTCTCGGAGTACGAGGGACTGAGCGTGTTCTACGCGGCCGGGCCGCCCGAGGCGCAGCTCTGCGGGGCCTCGCGCGTCGGAGTGATCGGCGGTGGCAACTCGGCCGGCCAGGCCGCCGTCTGGCTGGCTCGCGGCGGCGCGCTCGTGACGCTGCTCCATCGCCGCTCCGACCTTCGCGAGACGATGTCGGACTACCTCGTGCGAGAACTCGCGCGCTACGGCGTCGCCGTTCGCGACCGGAGCGAGGCCGCCGCCCTGCACGGCGACGAGGGCCGGCTCGAAGCCGTCACGCTCGGGACGGGCGAGCGTCTCTCCTTCTCGTTCCTGTTTCTCTTCCTCGGAGCGCTGCCCTGCACCGACTGGCTCGGCGACGTGGTCGCACGCGACGAGAACGGCTTCATCCTCACCGGCGCCGCCGCCGGCGCCGACGCGCTGCTGGAGACGAGCGTTCCGGGCGTCTTCGCCGCAGGCGACGTCCGCTCCGGGTCGACCAAGCGCTGTGCGGCCGCCGTCGGCGAAGGGGCGATGGCCGTCCAGTTCGTCCACGGCCGGCTCGCGGCACGCCCCTCGAAGAGCCGACTGTTACGGTGAGAGCGTCCGAGAAAGCAGTCACCTAGGGAGAGGAGCCCAATGGCACACATTCTCTTCGTACGCGTCAGCTCGGATCTCGACCCCGAGGAGCTCGAGCGCCGCCTGCTCGAACGGCGGCCGCGCTTCCTCGAGGTGCCGGGGCTGGTACAGAAGATCTACGGACAGGACCCGTCCACCGGCGCGTTCTGCGGGATCTACTTCTTCGAGAGCGAGAACGCACTCGAGGCATTCCGCGAGAGCGAGCTGGCGCAGACGATCCCGACCGCCTACGAGGCGACCGACCTTCGTCGCGAGGTCTACGAGGTGATGTACCCGCTGAGGCCCGAGCGAGGGCCTCTGATCGAGAGTCGACCGCGGGCCGGGGCGCGGTTCTGACGCCTCGGCCGCTCGTCGCGTCGAGCTGACCATCCGCGGCGGCGCCCTGCTTCGCCGGCGCCGATCGCCGAGCGGGCTTCCGCGCTGCCTCGTCGAATGCCTAGACCGGCGGCGAGCAAAGCGCGGGCCTGCTCGAGCACCCCGACGGAGCCGAGCTCCTCGTGGACGGGGAGCGCGGCCTCCAGCTCGACGGCCGCGCGGAAGCGCTTGGGGCGGGCGAGCGAGGTCGAGGTGCTGACCCCGCTCGCCCGCTGCCTCGCGCCTCTGTCGCCGCCCCGGGGGCCGGGGCGGTGCGGCTGGCCGCACCGCAAGAGACGGGCAAGCCGCATTCCCGCCGAAGCGGCGGCGGACGAGACTGGAGGCATGGCTACCACGACGATCGCCTTCCGGAACGAACGCTGGCTCTCATCCTCGACACGGCGATCCTCCCGGCCCACCACGGTCAGCCGCGCCTTCGGCAGCCCCGAGGCCGGTGCCTCCGTCACGTCCCACTTCCCGCGAGCGATGACATTGGTGGCGCGGCTCGCTTCGATCGCCACCGCTCCCGGGCGGTCGCTTCACGGCACGACCACGCACTCGTTCTGCACACCCACCGGCGCCGTCTGCGTCACCGCGGATCACGGCACGATCGGCCGCAGCGAGTGGTTCCGTCTCGCGCGCGCGCTCGGCCTGGTCGAGGCGCGTTCGGCTCTCGCAGCCGAAGGTCTTGCGGTTGCGGCATAGCCGCCCTGAGCTACTCACGGAAACGCCGCTCTTCCTCGGCCACCTGCCTCACCGACGCTCACATCTGCAACGAGGGCGGCGCTCCGCCAACTTCGACACGACCGCAGGCGTCGCGGGTGGCCGGCGTCACGGCGTCCAGCCGCCGGAGAGCGGCTCGCCGATCCGCAGCCCGAAGCGCTCGACCAGCTCGGGAACGCTCTCGAGCTTGAAGTAGAGGCCGTACCGCTCGCCGAGCGCGGTCAGCTCGTCCGGGTCCGCATTGATCGCGCCGCCCATGTCCGAGAGCTCCCGGAAGAAGCGCTCGAAGCCGGCTGGCGCGATGATCTCGAGGATCCGGCACGGCTCGTCGCCCGCGTTCCAGAACGTGTGCCACTGGTTGCGCGGCTTGAAGACCAGGTCGCCCGGGCCGGCCTCGACGACCTCGTCGCCGAGCAGGGCGCCCATCCGGCCCTCGAGGACGAAGCTGTACTCGTCCTCGCGGGTGTGCAGGTGCAATGGTGCCGCGAGCGCCCGCGGCGACATCGGATGCTCGACGAGCGAGAACCGCTCGCCCGCCTCGGCCCCGTCGATCATGAAGCGAACCCCGATGGACCCGAGGAAGCCCTCCACGCCTCCGTCGGGATGTACCACCTTCGCGCGTGTCGTCGTTGCGTTCATCTCTCTGCCTCCTTTCGGTTTACACATGTGTCAATCAATGCGCGGGACCGTACACAATCGTCTACACTGATGTCAAGTGAAATGGGAACAAGCCGGACATACGAGCTGAAGCGGCGAGCGGAGCGCCAGGAGGAGACGCGGCGGCGGATCGTCGCCGCGGCGGTCGAGCTCCACACGACGCTCGGTCCCTCCCGAACGACCGTGCAGGCTGTCGCCGAGAAGGCGGGCGTGACGCGGCCGACCGTGTACGCGCACTTTCCCGACGCGCGGTCGCTCCTCCTGGCGTGCTCGGGACACGTCCGCGCGGCCATCCCACCGCCGGATCCAACTCCCTGGCACTCGATCTCCGATCCCGGCGAGCGCCTCGAGACCGCCCTTCGCGAGCTGTACGGCTACTACGAGCGCCTCGAGTCGTTGTTCGAGAACGTCGAGCGCGACGCTCCCGTGATGCCCGCCGTCGCCGAGGTGAGCGCCTACCGCGAGCGCTACCTCGAGGAGATCCGCGACCTCCTCGTCGAGGCATGGCCGACGCGCGGGGGTGCAAAGGCGCGTCTGCGACGAGCGATCGGCCACGCGCTCGAGTTCGGCACGTGGCAATCGCTCGTCCGTCGCCAGGGCTGTACGGCCGGCGAGGCAGTCCAGCTGATGGTCGCTCTGGCTTCGGCGACCGGATCGGGCAACGCCGCGTAGGCGCACGACGGCCGCTCGTGACGCACCTCACGAAATAGCGCGAGTCCAGAAGCCCGGCTTGCCCGCGTTGTCCCCGGCAAGAGGCGCGCCGGCCTTGAGTCAGTGACCGTGCAGCCCGTGCACGACCGCGTGGCCGCGGCCGCGTGCGATCAGCCAACGATTCACCGGAACCGTGAGGAAGAATGCGATCACGAGGCTGGCGGCGAGGCTCCACCAGAACAGACCATCGGCAAGCTCCGCCGCCAGTGCGCCGGGAACGATCAGGATGAACGCGTTGTCGACGATCTCCATCGTCGCGATCGAGACCGTGTCGGACGCGACCGTCAGACCGGCTGCTCGGCGGGCCGGAACACCTCCACGGATCATCGGACCCAGCGTGAGCGCGTACCCGAACGCGAACGCGAGCACGACCGAGATCGAGATCGAGGCCGTATTCCCCCAGCCGAGCGCGGTCGCGATCACCATGCCGAGCACCTCGCCGATCGCGCAGCCCGTCAAACAGTGGAGCGTCGCCTGGACAGCGGCGCGATTGAGCGAGAGCCCCTCGCCGTCTTCGTGAGTCTGCGGCACATGCTCCATCGACACGGCACTACAACGCGTACACCCGGGCCAGGTCATCCCCGCCGAGCCTGCTCGAGCGTCGATCGGTCGGGGGATTCTCCGAACGCCATCGTAAGTAGTTGCCCCGATGGCGCTGTTTCGAGGCTCGGCGAAGGTGGTGGCTCGTCAATGCAGATTGGGGGTACGGAGATGCGCCTGCAGAGGAGGGTTTTTGCTGTTGGACTCATCGGCTCGGCGGTTGCCCTGGCCGCGGCTGCGGTCGCGGTCGCGATGGGGCCGGGAATGATGGGGAGCGCCGTCGGCGGTAATGGCGGCGGCGGAGCCGGAGCGACCGGTGCCGCCAAGCCGACCGCTGCGCAGCTGAACGGCGTGCGGCTCCGCGTCAACGGCTGGCTCGGGTCGAACGGCTTCATCGGGTTCAAGGTCGGGGAGGTCATGGCCTTCACGAACAACGACTACGTCGCCGTGCGCGACAAGAGCGGCAGGCCGGCTTTCGAGTTGCTCACCGACCTCAAGACGAACTGGCTGATGGAAGAGCCCCCGAGCATGATGTGGAACACGCGCTACGGCATGATGGGTGACTTCGGAAGCCGCGTCAGCCCGATGATGGGCGGCTCGATGATGTCGGGCGGCTGGAACGGCTGGTACGGAGCAGGAACCGGCAAGGTCGCGACGGTCCCGAAGGCGGTCGCGGTCGCGAATCGCTGGCTCTCCAGGGCGAACCCCGGCGAGCGTGTCGCAAGCGATGCCGGAGGCACGGCGATGGGGAAGTTCCCCGGCTACTACTCGTTCGACACGACGGTCAACGGGAAGACCCATGGGATGCTGTCGGTCAACGCCTCGACCGGTGCAGTCTGGTACCACGGCTGGCACGGCACGTTCCTGGGCGAAAGCGACTTCGGGTCCTGAGCGTCCGACGCGTCTAGCGCGAAGCGGGCGCCCGCTCGGCCCAGGCGGTGGCAAGCGCGTCGAGCAGGAGCTCGGCGCTCTGGGCGCCCGAGACGCCGTAGCGCTCGTCGATCGCGAAGAACGGCACGCCGGTGATGCCGAGGAGGCGTGCGCGGCGCTCGTCCTCACGGACCTCGCCTGCGAAAGCATCGGTTGCGAGCACCTCCGCCACCTCGGCCGGCGGCAGGCCCGTCTCGACCGCGAGCCGGTCGAGCACCTCCGGCTCGCCGATCGGCGCGCTCTCGGTGAAGTATGCGAGCAGGAACCGCTCCTTCACCTCGTCCTGGAGGCCGTGCTCTGCGCCGAGGTGGATCAGGCGGTGCGCGTCGAAGGTGGAGCCGCCGAGGGCGCGGTCGAGGTGGAATTCGAGCCCCTCGGCCTCGGCGAGCGCAGTCAGCCGGGCCCACGACGCGGCGACCTGCTCGGCGCTCCACGCGTACTTCCGCGCGAGGTGCTCGGCCGCCGAGACCTCGCGGCGCCGGGGCGCGGCGGGATCGAGCTCGAAGGCCCGCCAGACGACGTCGACCTCGTCGCGATGCTCGAACCGCTCGAGCGCGGACTCGAATCGGCGCTTGCCCACGTAGCACCACGGGCACACGACGTCGGACCAGATCTCGACTTGCACACGGACACCGTAGAGAAACGGCGCGACCAGCCTCAGACGCTGCCGACAAGTCGAATCTCAAGCACGACAAGTCGGACACGGCAGCCGAGCTCAGGGAGGACGAGGGCCGGGCGCAACTAGAAGACGACGACCTGCCGGACGACCTCGCTCGAGGCGAGCGCGTCGAACCCCTCGTTGATCCGGTCGAGCCCGATCCGGGTGCTCAGCAGGCGCTCGACCGGGAGGCGGCCCTCCCGGTGCATCGCCACCAACCGCGGGATGTCGCGTTCGGGCAGGGACGAGCCGAGGTAGGAGCCGCGCAACGTGCGCTCCTCCAGGACGAGGCTGACTGCCTGGATGGAGAGCATCTGGTCGGGATGCGGCAGGCCGACCGTCACGACGGTGCCGCCGCGCCGTGTTGCCGCGTAGGCCTGGGCGAGCACGGCCGCGCTGCCGACCGTCTCGATCACCTTGTCCGCGCCGCCGCCGGTCAGCTCGCGCACCGCGTCGACGGCATCGGGGCCTGCAGGCACCGTCGCTGACGCACCCAGCTCGCGCGCGAGGTCAAGCTTCGACTCGATGCGGTCGACCGCGACGATGGAGCCCGCGCCCGCGACCCGGGCGCCGAGCAGCGCCGCGAGCCCGACGCCCCCGAGACCGAACAGCGCGACGCTCTCCCCCGGCTCCACGCGGGCGGCGTTCAGCGCCGCGCCGACACCCGTCAGCACCGCGCAGCCGAAGAGCGCGGCCACGTCGAACGGGAGCGCCTCGTCGACCTTGACCGCCGAGCGCGCAGAGGCGACGACGTGGTCGCAGAACGCCGACACGCCGAGGTGGTGGTTGAGCGGCGCGCCGGTCGCGTCGCGCAGCCGCCGTGCTCCCGAGAGCAGCGTGCCCGCCACGTTCGCAGCGCCGCCCGGCTCGCACAGCCAACCTCTTCCCGCGCGGCACGCGGAGCACTCGGTGCACACCGGGACGAACGAGAGCACGACGTGGTCGCCGGGAACGAGGCCGTCGACATCGGGGCCCACCTCGACCACCTCGCCCGCGGCCTCGTGGCCGAGCACCATCGGCATGACGCGCGGGCGCGAGCCGTCGATCACCGAGAGGTCGGAGTGGCAGAGCCCCGCGGCGCGGACGCGGACGAGGATCTCGCCGGGCCCCGGCTCCTCCAGCTCGAGCTCGGCGATCTCGAGCGGGCGCGACGCCGCATACGGCGCGGGCAACCCCATCTCGCGGAGCAACGCGCCGCGGACCTTCACGCCCGATCCACAAGGAGCCGCTGGAGCGCGGCGCGCACCGCGGCGGGGATCTCCGCCGGCCGCCGGTCGTCACGGCCGACGAACACGTGCACGAACCACCCTTCGCCGGCCGGCTCCGCGGCGCCCTCGGAGTAGAGGCCGAGCTCGTAGCGGACGCTCGACCGGCCGAGGCGGCCGACACGCAGTCCCGCGACGACGACCTCGGGGAACGCGAACGGCGCGTGGAACGTGCAGTGCGACTCGGCGCAGACCCCGATCACCGGACCGCGGTGGATGTCGAGGCCGCCCTCGCGGATCAGCCACTCGTTGATCACCGTGTCGAAGAAGGCGTAGTACTCGGCGTTGTTCACGTGGCCGTAGAGATCGTTGTCGTGCCAGCGCGTCGGGACGCGGGCGACATGGGGGTAGCTCTCGAGCGTCACGCGGGGCCGACACTACCCGGCGAGGAGCCGGCTCGAAGCCGCTCGCCCGCGTGCGAGACTCACCGGATGGAGGGACGCGTGAGAGGGCCGGCGCCGGACGCGGTTCCGTCGCTCGAGGAGCTCCGGGCGATCGCGCGGGTGAGCGGCGTCGAGCCGGACGAGGCGGACCTCGCCGCGGTGCGCGAGTTCCTCGCCGTTTTCCTTCCAGCCGCCGCCGCGCTCTCGCAGGACCTGCCGCCCGAGACAGGCCTCCCGGCGCCGTTTCCGCCGGGCACGCCGTGAGCGTCGCCGCTCTCGCCGAGCGCCTCCGGGCCGGCGAGCTCTCGCCCGTCGAGGCGGTCACCTCGGCACTCGACCGCGTCCGGGCGCTCGACGGTGCGCTGAACGCCTTCATCACCGTGCGCGGCGACGAGGCGCTACGCGAGGCCGAGCTCGCCCAGGCCTCCCCGGAGCGAGGTCCGCTGTGGGGCGTGCCGCTCGCGGTGAAGGACGTGATCGACGTCGCGGGCACCCCCACGACCGCCGGCTCGCGGATCCTCGCCACGAACGTGCCGGCGGCGGACGCGGAAGTCGTGACGCGGCTCCGGCGGGCAGGGGCGATCGTCGTCGGCAAGCTCAACACGCACGAGTTCGCCTACGGCCCGACGACGACGAGCGCGCACTTCGGGCGGGCCTGCAACCCGTGGGCGCTCGACCGGGTCTGCGGCGGCTCGAGCGGCGGCAGCGGCGCCGCGGTCGCCGCCGGCCTCGTCCCTGCGGCGCTCGGGACGGACACGGCCGGCTCGATCCGCATCCCCTCGGCGTTCTGCGGGGTCACCGGGATCCGCCCCTCGACCGGGCTCGTGCCGACGCGCGGGATGGTGCCTCTCTCGTGGTCGGTCGACACGATCGGCCCGATGGCCCGCGACGCGCGGGACTGCTCGCTGCTCCTCGGAGTGATCGCGGGGCCGCACGCGGGCGACGTCTCGACCGTGCCCGTGGAACGGGTCGACTACGTCGCCGAGACGGCCTCGGCCCGTCCGCGCGAGCTCGTCGTCGGGATCGTCGAGAGCCTGTTCGAGGGCGAGCTCGACCCGCGCATCGCGGTCGCGGCGCGCGAGGCGGTCGACGCGCTCCGCGAGGCCGGTGTCCGGACGAGGAGCGTCGAGCTCCCCGACCTCGACCGGGCCGGGCTCGTGCAGCAGACCCTGCAGTTCCCCGAGGCGAGCGCGATCCACCTCGACTGGCTCCGGACACGGCTCGGCGACTACGGCGCGGACGTGCGCGGCCGCCTGCTCACCGGCCTGTTCGTCCCGGCGACCTCGTACGTGACGGCGCTCCGCCTCCGCTCTGCGATCAGCGCCGGCTTCGCAGCGGCCGCCGAGGGCGTCGACTGCCTCGCGGCGCCCACGCTGCCGGCGATCGCGCCCCGGTTCGCCGGCGGGAAGGTCGTCTTCGACGACGCCGGCGCGGGCTCCGACGCGCTCGCCGAGAACCTCTTTCGGCAGGGCCTGCTGCGCTACACGGCCCCGTGGAGCCTCGTCGGCTGGCCCGTCGTCTCGGTTCCGTGCGGCTTCGTCGAGGGGTTACCGGCCGGGCTCTCGCTCGTCGGCCGTCGCTTCGACGAGGCCGCTTCTCTGAGGGCCGCGGCCGTCTTCCAGCAGGTCACCGACTGGCACGAGCGGCGCCCGCCCGAGGCCGGCTGAGCGCTCAGGCGTCCCAGGTGCCCTGCTCGACCTGGAGTCGCCGCCACTCCTCGGCCACCTCGAGGTGCGTCCCGAACCAGACGTCGGGGAAGCTCTTGATGTAGGCGATCAGCTCGTCGAGCATCGCGATCCGCGGGTGCCGGCCGATGCAGAACGGATGCACGACGAGCAGGAAGCAGCCGCCGACCCGGTAGGAGCCGTCGAACTCGGCCTTCCAGATCTCCAGCACCTGCGAGGGCGTCGAGAGGCCCGACATGTAGGGGAAGAAGCTGAACAGGAAGTACGGCGCGTCGTCGAGCTCCCAGCTGACCGGCAGCTCGACGAAGTCCCGCAGGGCTCCGTCCGTGACGGGCACGCGTGGCCGGTAGGGCTCGTCGTGGCCGAAGAGGCTCGAGTCGTACGCGAAGCCGAACTCCTCGAGCAGCTCGGCGGTGTTCGGGCCCAGCGCGAACGGCGGCGACCGGTTGCCGCGCGGCGTCGCATCGAAGACCTCCTCGAGCCGGGCGATCCCGCGCTTCATCAGCTCGCGCTCCTCCGCGATCGGCAGCTCGAGCACGCTCTCGTGGAAGTAGCCGTGGTAGCCGGCCTCGTGCCGCCCTCGCGCGGCGATCTCGGCGCACGCGTCGGGATGCTCGTCGGCGACCTGCCCCGGGACCATGAACGTCGCCGGGATCCCGTGCTTGTCGAGCAGGCCGTGGATGCGCGGCAGGGCGGCACGGACGTCGTAGTCGCCGCGCGACATCGGGCTCGGCGTTGTCAGCTTGAACGTGCCGGTCCACAGCGACTCGGCGTCGAAGTCGACCGACAGCGTCACCGCGCACCGGTAGCGGCCTTTCCACATGGGTGCGGACCCTGCACGAGACGCGGGCGACAATCAAGCGGCCACGGCCCGCAGCGTGTGAGACTTCGCGTCGATGTCGTTCCGCTTTGCGCACGGGCGCGGCCCGGCCGTCGCTGCCGAGGCGATGGCCGCCACGAGCCAGCCGCTCGCGACGCGGGCGGCCCTGCGCATGCTCGAGCAGGGCGGCAACGCGGCCGATGCGGCGATCGCGGCGGCCGCGGTGCTCTGCGTCACCGAGCCGATGTCGACCGGCCTCGGCGGTGACGCATTCGCTCTCGTCTGGCGTCACGGCCGCGCCGAGGCGCTGGACGCTGCGGGACCGGCGCCCGCGCGGGCCGAGCCGCTCGAGCCGGTCGAGGACCGCGGGCCGCGGTCGGTGGACGTCCCCGGCGCGGTGGCGGGCTGGGCGGCGCTCGCAGAGCGACACGGGCGCCTCGGCCTGGCCGCCTGCCTGGCCGACGCGATCGAGGTGGCCGAACGCGGCTTCGCGGTCGGCGCCGTCACGTCCGCGGCCTGGCAGCCGCGCAGCTCCGGCGTCTCGTGGACGTCGTTCGAGCTCCCGGCCGAGTTCGCCCCCGCGCCGCGCGTCGGCGAGACGGTGCGCTTCCCGGACCTGGCGCGCACGCTGCGCGCCATCGCCGAGCACGGCCCCGACGCCTTCTACGGCGGCGAGATCGCACGCTCGATCTGCTCGGTCTGCTGGCTCGAGGAGAGCGACCTCGCGGGATACCGGCCGCGTTGGGTCGAACCACTGCGGCTTCCGTATCGCGGCGTCGAGGTGCTCGAATTGCCCGCGCCGACCCAGGGGGTCGCCGCGCTCGAGGCGCTCGGACTGTACGAGCGCATGCAGCCGACGCTCTCCAACCGGATCGTCTCGACCGCGCTCGCCCTCGAGGATGCGCACGCCCACGTCCGGGACGGCGTCGACGTCGGCTGGCTGCTCGAGGAGGACCACCTGATCGCGCGCTGCGAGTCGGTCCCGCAGCCGACTCCGCCGGTCGGCGGCGGCACGGTCTACCTCTGTGCGGTCGACGGCGACCGGATGGCCGTCTCGTTCATCCAGAGCCTGTACGCGAGCTTCGGCTCCGGGGTCGTCGCGCCCGGGACGGGCGTCGTGCTCCAGAACCGCGGCAGCTGCTTCTCGATCAACGGCCGCGTGGAGCCAGGCAGGCGCCCGTACCACACGATCATCCCCGGGCTGCTTCTCCGGGACGGCCGGCTGCTCGGCCCGTTCGGCGTGATGGGCGGCTTCATCCAGGCGCAGGCTCACATGCAGCTCGTCTGCGCGCTGGTCGACGACGGCCTCGACCCGCAGGCGGCGCTCGACCGGGCGCGGTTTCGCGTCGAGGACGGGACGGTCTTCCTGGAGGAGGGCCTGTGGCCCGAGGCCGAGGCACTCGAGCAGGCGGGCCACCGGGTCGTCCGCGACCCGGATACACCCGGCTTCGGCGGCGGGCAGGCGATCCTCGTCCACGGCGAGGCGCTCCTCGGAGGCTCCGATCCGCGCAAGGACGGCCTGGCCGCGGGCTACTGACGGGGCGAGGTGGTAGCTTCGGCGGGTTGACCAGCGCCGGCGACACCGTCCTCTCGCTCCTCGACGCGGGCCGTCCCGAGGCCGCCGCGGTCGGCATCCCGGGCGGCGAGACCCTCACGTTCGCGGGGCTCGCGGACGCGGCAGCGAGCCTCGCCGCCAAGCTGCACGCCGCCGGGATCGGACGCGGGGACCGCGTCGCCCTGGCGGAGCCCGACGGAGACCGGTTCCTGCTCGCCCTCTTCGGAGTGCTCGCGGCCGGCGCGTCCGCCGCGCCGCTCAACCCGGCGTACACCGAGAGCGAGTTCCGCTTCTACCTGGAGGATCTCGCCCCGCGCATCCTCCTGGTGCCGCCGGACGGCTTGACGGCGGCACGCGCGGCGGCCGCCGGCCTCGGCGTCGAGGTCGCCGGGCTCTCGGCCGACGGTGCGACCCTCCAGCTCGAAGGCCGCGCCGTCGAGCACGGCGCGGCGGACGCCGAGAACCCGGGCCCGGACGATGTCGCGCTGCTGCTGCACACGAGCGGCACGACGAGCCGCCCGAAGCAGGTGCCGCTCCTCCACCGCAACCTCGTCGCCTCCGCACGCACGATCGCAGGGTTCTACGGCCTCGGCCCCGCGGATGTGTCGTACTGCGCGATGCCGCTGTTCCACGTCCACGGCCTCGTCGCGTCCGTGCTGGGCGCGCTCGCGGGCGGCGGCTCGGTGGTCGTGCCGCGCAGGTTCACGCCGCGCGGGTTGCTGGACGACCTGGACCCGCACCGCATCACGTGGGTCTCGGCGGGACCGACGACCTGGTCGATGGTGCTCGAGCGCGACGGGAAGAGCGACGGCCTCGCGGCGGCGTCGGCCCTCCGCTTCCTTCGCTCGTGCAGCTCGGCGCTGCCGGCGACGCTGCTGGAACGGGTCGAGGGCCGCTTCGGCGTCCCGCTGCTCGAGGCGTACGGCATGACCGAGGCGAGCCACCAGATCGCCTCGAACCCGCTGCCGCCGGGCGAGCGCGATCGCCGGCTCGGTCGGGATCGCGAGCGGAACCGAGATCGCGACCGTCGGCCGGGACGGGTCGTTCCTCGCGGCCGAGCGAGCAGGGCGAGGTCTGTCTCCGCGGCCCCGGCATCACGCCCGGCTACCTCGGGAATCCCGAGGCGAACGCCGAGTCGTTCTTCGACGGCTGGTTCCGCACCGGCGACCTCGGGACGCTGGGGGCCGACGGCTACCTCCGGCTCGAGGGCCGGATCAAGGAGATGATGATCCGCGGCGGCGAGAACATCTCCCCCTACGAGGTCGAGGCGGCGCTGACCTCACATCCCGCCGTGCTCGAGGCCGCGTGCTTCGGGCTGCCCGACGAGAAGTACGGCGAGGAGGTTGCCGCGGTCGTGGCGGTCAGCGACGACACCGGCGCCGAGGCGCTCGTCGCCTACTGCCGCGAGCGCCTCGCGCCGTTCAAGGTGCCGAAGACGATCTACGTCGTCGACTCGATCCCGCGGACCGCCACCGGCAAGCTCCAGCGCCAGCGCCTTCCCGCCGTGCTCGGGCTGACGTGAGGTTCGCGATCGTCGGCGCCGGCGCGATCGGCGCCTACGTCGGCGCGGCCCTCGCGCGCGGCGGCGCCGACGTGACGCTGATCGCCCGCGGGGCGCACCTCGCGGCGCTGCAGGCGCACGGCGTGCGGGTGCTGAGCGCGCGCGGGGACTTCGAGGCGCACCCGGCCGCGACGGACGACATCGGTGCGATCGCCGACGCGGACGTCGTGTTCCTCGGCCTGAAGGCGTACAGCCTGCCCGAGCTCGCGCCTCGCATCGGCGCCGTGCTCCGTCCGGGCGCCGCGGTGATTGCCGCCCAGAACGGAATCCCGTGGTGGTACTTCCAGAGCGAGGGCGGGCGGTTCGACGGCAGCACGGTCGAGAGCGTCGACCCCGGCGGGGTGATCTCGGCCTCGATCCCGGACGTGTCGGTGGTCGGCTGCGTCGTCTACTGCGCAACCGAGATCGTCGAGCCCGGCGTGATCCGCCACATCGAAGGCACGCGCTTCTCGATCGGCGAGCCCGACGGCACCGAGAGCGAGCGCTGCCGGGCGATCTCGGACGCGTTTCGCGCGGGCGGCCTCAAGTGCCCTGTCGACACGCAGCTGCGCGATCAGATCTGGCTGAAGCTGATCGGCAACGCCGCCTTCAACCCGGTCTCCGTCCTCGCGCGGGCGACCCTCGGCGAGCTCGGCGAGCTGGCTGAGATGCGCGAGCTGCTGCGGGCCCTGCTCGAAGAGGGCGCCGAGGTCGCGGAGGCGCTGGGCGTCACGCTCGCGGTCACCATCGACCGCCGCCTGGAGGCGGGCTTCGCGGTCGGCGACCACAAGACGTCGATGCTGCAGGACTTCGAGGCGGGCAAGGCGCTCGAGCTCGATTGCATGACCGGCGCGATCGCAGAGCTCGCCGGCCGCGTCGGCGTCGACGTGCCGCGGATCCGGGCGGTCGACGCGCTCGCCCGCGCTGCCGAGCTCGTGCGGCGACGCGCCGGCTGAAAGAGCCTGGGAGCAAATTTGGGCTTGGCAAGTGCGGCGTCTTCTCTGCGGACGGGCGCTGAGCGGCTGTCGAACAAAGCAATCGGACAGGTACCTGCGTGGCCCGCTGGCCTCGCCGGTGAGTCGCTGAAGCTTTACGCTCCTTGGGATGGCTCGAGACGGTGTGATGGTGTCGGCCGCCGGGCGGGCCGCCAACGAACTGGCATCCGCCCTTCGAGAGGTCGGTGAGAAGATCGGCCGCCATCGAGGCGCCAACATTGGCGAGCAGAACACGAAGCTCACGCTCATCAACCCAGTTCTTCGCGCGCTGGGCTGGAATGTCGAGGATCTCGAGGATGTCCGTCACGAGTTCAAACGGGTGCCGCAAGACAAGCCGGTCGACTACGCGCTGATGCTCGCCCGGACGCCTCGACTGTTCGTGGAGGCGAAGTCTCTCGATGAGAATCTTCAAGACCGTCGTTGGGCGAATCAGATCGTTAGCTATGCGGCCGTCGCTGGCGTTGAGTGGGTTGTGCTGACGAATGGCGACGAGTACCGAATCTACAACTCGCATGCCCCGGTCCCCGTGGAGGACAAGCTCTTTCGGACGGTTCGGATCAGCGAGGATTCGGCTGAGGCGGCGCAAGCTCTCGCGCTGCTGTCAAAGGACGAGACCCGTGAAAAGGCGCTTGACGCCCTATGGCGTGTGTACGCGGTGGACAAGCGTGTCAATGAGGCGGTGGAGAGACTATTCACGCCGGAGCCTGATCCCTGGCTCGTGCGGCGACTCACGAAGAACCTTGACGGCCTTACGCAAGGAGACGTGAAGGACGCGCTGGGTCGTCTCCGGGTCACTTTCGATTCTGTGGCAGGCGAGACGACCGTTGGAGGGTCGGAATCGCGCCGCGAGAGCGAGGTTGCCCAGCCGCAAAGGCGTGTCAGGCGACCGACCCCGAAAGCAGTCCAGGACGTGACAGTCGACACGCTGATCGCGGCGGGACTGATCAGGCCACCGCTCGCGCTGACGAGGGAGTACAAGGGGCGTGAGTTGACCGCGCGAATCGAGAGCGACGGGCGGGTGGCCTGCCTCGGCGAGATGTATGACTCGGTCTCTCTCGCGGCCGCGATGGCGCGACACTCCGTGATTGGTGCGCCGGAAGGTCGGAAGTATCCGCCCACGAACGGGTGGACGTTCTGGCGTTACCGAGATGGCGTCGGCGAGCTGAGAGAGTTGGGTTATCTACGCGAGCAGTGGGTCGCCAGCGCTGCTGCTGGTGGTGGAGGCTCCGGCGAGTAGTAAGAGGCCGGGAGGCGGCGATTCGAACACCGTGGCGGCTACGCGCTGTCACCGTCGCGGCCGCCATGCGAGCGTACGACCGGAGCCCCGCCTCTGCTACCAAGCTAGAGACCCGCCGCGTAGCCGTCCTTGCGGCCGTCCGAGCCGCCGACGAGCGCGTCGCCCTCGACGAGGATCGCCTGGCCGCCGCCGAACGCGAACGGGTCGGGGTCGCGCACGACCTCGTGGCCCGCGCGCTCGAGCTCGCCGGCGCGGTCCCACAGCCCCTCCTCGAGCCGGACGCACCCGCCCTCGATGCGGAAGCGCGGCCGGTCGAGCGCCGCCTGCGGATCGAGCCCGTCGTCGACGAGCGCCGAGACGAGCTGCATGTGGGCCTGCGCCTGGATCATGCCGCCCATCACGCCGAACGGACCGGCGAGCCCGCCGTCGCGCAGGAGCATCCCGGGGATGATCGTGTGGTAGGGCCGCCGGCCCGGCTCGACGCGGCCGCCGATCGAGAAGCAGGCGCCGCGGTTCTGGAGCACGACGCCTGTGCCAGGCGCGACGAGACCGGAGCCGAAGCGGCCGAAGAGGCTCTGGATGAACGAGATCGCCATGCGGTCGCCGTCGACGGCGCAGAGGTAGACGGTGCCGCCCGCCGGCTCCGTGACCGGGCCCGGAACGGCGGCGCGGCGGCGCTCGACGAACGCAGGGTCGAGCAGGTCGCTGACGTCGGCGCCGTCGCGGACGCGCTCGCGGGCGTCTTCCAGCGCGAGCCGGGCGCAGGCGACCTGGGCGGCCAAGTCCGGCTCGAGGCCCTCCAGCAGCGCGAGCGCCTCGAGTGCGGCAACCCCCTGCGTCGGCGGCGGCAGCTCCGCGACGTCGACCCCGCGGTAGCGGGCGACGAGCGGCTCGACCCAGCGCGGCTCGAAGGCGGCGAGGTCGTCCTGCTCGAGCCAGCTCGCCTCGCAGATCGCGCGGGCGACCGCACCGTCGTAGAAGGCTTCCGGCCCGTCGGCGGCGATCGCGCGCAGCGTCGCCGCGAGCTCGGGCAGCCGGACGCGCTGCCCACGGGCCGGCGGCGGCGAGAGCTCGGGTGGGACGCGCGTCGGCGGCCAGGCGTCGTGCGGCCGTGCGGCGTCCGCCCACGACGCGGCGGTGCGCGCGCCCACGGCGTAGCCGCGCTCGGCCGCGACGATCGCGTCCGCGAGACAAGCGTCGAGCCCGAGCCGCCCGTGGCGCTCGGCGAGCGCCGCCCAGCCGGCGACCGCGCCGGGGACGGTGACCGAGCGCGGACCGACGTCCTCGACGGGCGTCACCGGGGCGGCGCGCCGCGGCGCGGGGCCGGCCGCGTCGAGCCCTTCGAGCCGCCCCTCGCGCCAGAGGAGGGCGAAGCAGTCGCCGCCGAGCCCGGTCGACATCGGCTCGGTGACGCAGAGCACGGCAGCGGCGGCGAGTGCCGCGTCGGCCGCGTTGCCGCCGCGCTCGAGCGCCCGCAGGCCGGCCCGCGTCGCGAGCGGCTGGCTGGTCGCGACCATCGCCGCGGCCGCGACTGCGGGCGGTCGCCCGGGAGCGGAGCGGAAGCCGAGACCCGACGGCGACACGACGAACGATTAGATCAGCTACGTTCGCCGGCGTGGAACCCGACGTCGTCGTCGTGGGCGGCGGAGCGATCGGCGTGACGGCCGCCTACGAGCTCGCCCGGCGCGGCGCCGGCGTGACGCTGCTGGAGCGTGACGGGTCGATCGGCGCAGGCTGCTCCAGTGGGAACGCGGGCCTGATCTCACCGAGCCACTCCGCGCCGCTCCCGACGCCGGAGGCGCTGAGGTCGCTGCTCCGGCCGGGCGGACCGCTCGGCTTCCGGCCCGCGCCGCGCTCGCTGCCGTGGCTCGCACGGTTCGCGCTCGCCTGCCGCGCCGATCGCGCCGAGCGTGGCCGCCGCCTTCTCGCCGAGCTGACCAGCGTGAGCCTCGAGCTGCACGCGCAGCTGGCGGCGCTCGGGACGAGCTTCGAGCGGCGCGGCATGCTCGTCGTCTATTCGGGCGAGGATGCCTTCGCGCACGCGCGGCGCCAGGCGGAGGAGACAGCGCGAGCGCTCGGCGGAATCGAGGCGGCGGAGGTCGAGCCCGCGCTGCGACCCGGCCTCGCGGGCGCCGTGCTCCATCCGGACGAGGCGCACCTCGACCCGCTCCGCTACGTGCAAGCCGTCGGTGCCGCCGCGGCCTCGGTCGGCGCCGAGCTGCGGACGGGCGTCGAGGTACGCGCGTTGCGGCGGCGACACGGCGGCCTCGTCGTCGAGACGGTCGACGGCGAGCTGCGCCCGCAGACGGTGGTGCTCGCGGCCGGGGTGTGGACGTCGCGCCTCGTCCGCGGGCTCGTCCCACTGCCGCTGACGGGCGGCAAGGGCTACCACGTCGACCTCGAACCGGCGGCCGGCGATCCGACACGGCCGATCGTGCTCCCCGAGACGCGTACGGCGATCACACCGCTCGAAGGCCGACTCCGGCTCACGGGCACGGTCGAGGTCGCGGGGCTCGACGCGAGCCTGCGGCCGTCGCGCGTCGACGCGGTGCGCCGCGCCGCGGACGTGCTGCGCGACCGCGGCGGGCGGCGGACGCTCGACGTCTGGGCAGGCCTGCGCCCGTGCACGCCCGACGGCCTGCCCGCGATCGGCCTCGCTGCGCCGGGCGTCGTGGTCGCGACCGGGCACGCGATGAAGGGCATCGCGCTCGCGCCGGTGACCGCGCACCTCGTCGCCGAGCTCGCCGCCGGCGACCCGCCGAGCCACGACCTGGCGCCGTTCGACCCGGCCCGCTTCAGTCGCTGAGCCCGAGCAGCCGCGCGGCGTTGCCGGCGAGGATCGCCTGCTGCGCCGCCTCATCCAGGTTCGGCGCCCACTGGACGCGCAGCACCTCGAGCCGCGGGTCGAAGTGCGGGAAGCCGCTCGCGAACAGCACGCGCCCCGCCCCGAAGCGCCGGGCGACGCCCTCGATGAAGTCCTCGCGGTAGACGCCGGTCGTCTGGATCGCGAGGTTCGGGCTCGCCTCGAGCGCGAGCAGCGCGTCTCGCTGCCCGAGCCCGGAGATGCTGATCTGCGCACCGTTCGTGGCCACGACGGCCGTCTCGGGATGGCGCCGCGCGAGCTCACCGACCTGGAGGCCCTCCGAGACCCACGGGTAGCCGGTCGCGACGATCACCGGCCGCTCGCCGATCAGCGGGTCGACGGCCGCGTCGCCGATCGGAAACGCGTCCTCCCACGGATGCAGGAAGAGGCCCCGCAGGCCGATCCCGTACGCGCGCTCGAGCTCGGCCGCCGCTCCCGGCGCCAGCGGGTCGACCCGGGCGAAGCCGACGAGCCGGCCGGGATGCGCGGCGACGAGGGCAGCGACGCGGTCGTTCTCGACGTCGTAGCCGTGGCCGCGCGCACGCTGCGGGCAGACGACGGCGCGGTCGATCCCGGCCGCGTCGAGCGCCTCGATCAGACCCGCCGCAGCAAACGCGAGCGTGTCGACGATCACCGCACCGCCTCCAGGAGCCGCGCCGCGTTCTCGCCCAGCACGAGTCGCTCCGCCGCCGGATCGAGGTCCGCGAGCCGTACCTTCTCGACCTCGATCCGAGGCGAGCACGCCGGCCCGTCGCTCGCGTAGAGGACGCGCTCCGCGCCGATCCGCTCGACCGCCTCGCGGACCTTCGCCGGGTACGGCATCGCCGAGGTCTCGAGGATCAGGTTCGAGTGCCGCTCCGCGACCGCGATCGCCTCGTCGACGTGGAAGTACCCGCCCATGTGGCCGAGGATCACCGTCGCCTCCGGGCAAGCCTCGGCCGCGCGCGCGATCGCGAGCGGCGTCGCCAGCGGCTCGTCACCGCAGTGGAAGAGCGTCGGCGCATCGTGCGCGGCGGCCGCGCGAATCAGGCGCAGCGTGTCCTCCTCGGCCGGGTGCGCGATCGTTGTCACCGGATGGAGCTTCAGCCCCTTGAAGCCGAGCTCGCCGATCGCGCGCTCGAGCAGCGCTACCGCCTCGTCGCCGTACCAGGGATGGATGCGCGCGAACGCCTCGAGCCGGCCGGGGAAGGCGGCACACGCCTCGGCGATCAGCTCCAGAGCGTGCGGGTTGACCTCGGGCGCGTCGACGATCGTCATCACGACGCCCTTCTCGATCCCGGCCTCGTCGAGGCGGCGCACGCACTCCGCCGCCTCGAGGCTCCACCCGAGAGCCGGAAGGTGGTCGACGTGCATGTGGGCGTCGATAATCACGCTATGGCGGAGATCGAGGCGATCCTGGACGAGCTGCTCGCGCGGACGGGGGCGAGCCGGGTGACTCTACGCCAGGATCTGCCGGGCGAGCGGGCGTTCCCGGTCACGCACGAGGCGCTCGCGCCGGGCGCCGGCTCGCTGCGCGGGGAGCGCACGATCGACCTGCGCGGCCAGCCGGTCGCGCTCGAGGTGGCGGCCGGGCGGCAGGTCGTGCAGGACGACTGCGCCGCGGAATTCGAGGACGACGCAGCGTTCCACCGGATGCGAGAGGTGTACGGCGGGCTCGCGGCGCAGGTGGTGACGCCGGTGCTCGTCGGCGGCCGCGTCGCGGGGATCGTCTCGGTGCACGACCTGCGCGGGCCTCGGCACTGGACCGGCGACGAGATCGAGGCCTGCGACGCCGCGGCGGCGCGCGTGGCGGAGGCGCTCTGATGCACAACCGCTGGCACCCGGACCTCGAGCCGGTCGCCGAGGTCGAGCCCGGCGAGGAGCTGCGGCTCGAGACCGAAGACGGGCTCGCCGGCCAGATCACGCGCGAGAGCGTGCACGCCGACGCGGCGGCGATGGACGGCGGCCTGGCGCACCCGATGGCCGGGCCGGTGGTCGTCCGCGGGGCCGAGCCGGGCGACGTGCTCGAGGTCGAGTTCGTCTCCTACGAGACGGCCGACTTCGGGGTGACGGCGATCCTGCCGGGCTTCGGCTTCCTCGCCGACCTGTTCCCGGATCCGTACGTCGTGAAGTGGCAGCTCGCGGGTGGGCTCGCGCGCTCGGACGAGCTGCCGGGCGTCGCGATCCCGGAGGACACGTTCGCAGGCGTCGCGGGCGTCGCGCCGTCGCACGAGCAGGTCGAGCGGTTCCGGGCGCGCGAGGAGGCCCTCCGCGAGCGGGGCGAGCTCGTCGCCGACGAGTCCCCGGAGACGGCGCTCCCGCCTGCCGCCGCCGCAGGCCTGCGCACGATCCCGCCGCGCGAGACGGGCGGCAACATGGATACGCGTCAGCTCGTCGCCGGCAGCCGCCTGTTTCTCACGGTCGAGGTGCCGGGCGCCCTCTTCTCGGTCGGCGACCTCCACTACGCCCAGGGCGACGGCGAGGTCTGTGGCACCGGGATCGAGGTGGCCGGCGCGGTCACGATGCGCTTTGCCGTGCACCGCGACCGACCGCGGCTCCGCTTCCCGAGCTACGAGACGCCGGCCCGCCCGGGCCGCCGCTCGTTCGCGACAACGGGCATCCCGGTCGACCGTGGCATGGACGTGACCGCCGCGGCGCGCGAGGCGCTGCTCGAGATGATCGACCACCTCGAAGCCACCTACGACCTCGCCCGCCCAGCCGCCTACGCGCTGTGCAGCGTCGCCGTCGACCTCCGGATCTCGGAGGCCGTCGACGTCCCGTACCCGCTCGTGTCGGCGCTGCTCCCGCTGGACCTCTTCACCGGCCGCTAGTGCCCTGTCGTCGAGAAGTGCATGTAGTCCTTCGTGTTCCCGCTCCAGTCGCCGCCCCAGCCCCAGCCGATCGAGCGGAACGCGGCGATCACCGCCGGCGTGACCATCCCCGGCCGCACGCGCGAGCGGTCCATGTAGCTCACGGCTGTCCTGTCGCGCGTCTGGCCGCAGCCGACGTAGGGGTTCTCGACCGGGTTCAGGTCGACGGCGTTCCCGTACGCGTGGTTCGACCAGCTCCCCGTGCCGCTGCCGCCCGAGCACGGCGACGGCACGGCCTGCCGGCACTCGAAGGAGCCGCTGATGTCGCCGTCGGCAGGCGAGGGCCCATACATGGCGTCGAGGCTCAGGTGGCGGATCGGGAAGTGCAGCTCGTAGAGCCGGCGGAAGACGCGCGCGAGCGGCGCGGCCTGCGACTTGTTCACGACGAGCTGCCCTGTATGGCGGCGCTTGTCGAACCCCCAGTGCGTGACGGTCAGCAGCCGGAGCCCCTTGAGTGGAACCGGGCAGTTCGCGTGCCAGTAGCGGCCGCTGAGGTCCGCCTTGACGGGCGCCGGCAGCGGCTTGATCGACGAGTGGAAGGGCTGCGGCGCGAGGATCAGCACCACAGCGGCGAGGAGGCTCATCGAGTCATCTCACGCGATCCAGCGAACCGCCGTGGTTGAGAGGTCATTGATCAGGTCCGCTCCCGTCCTCGTCGACTCCCATCGAACGCATCAAGCGTAACTGCGTTCGCGCACGCCACAGGCCTGTCCAATTGGGGGTTGTGCCTCGCGCGCCTGAGCGTGAGGCACAGTCCCCAGCAGTTCACTTCTTCGGCTTCGGGCATGCACCCTTCGTGAGGACGACCGAGATGTTGTCCGCGGCGCCGAGGTTCGTGCTGGGGCCGCTGATCGCGACGAACGTGACCATCAGCTGGCGCGTCTTGGCCGGCACTTTCCCTTCCTTCCCGCGGAACAACAACGTGCCGGCATCCAGGCGCGAGCCCCTCGTGACAGGACCGACGCGCAGCTTCCCCACGACCGCCCCTGCTTCGGTCAGGTACTTGAGGTCGACCCGTGCCGTACTCGGGGAATTCTTCGCAGCACCGAGGTACGCAGAGAGACACGCCTTGACACCGCCGGCGCTGATCTGTGGTCCGGCCTTGCTGACATTGATCGTCTGAAAGGCGGTTGACACCTTGCTGGGGTAGCCGCCCACGAAGTAGCTGATGCCGCCCTTGACCTTCTTGGAGACATCTTTGCCGAGGAGACGCGAGTCGGTGCTGTTGTACCGCACGGACTGAACCCCTTTCTCGTGCGTCAGAGGATCGACTTCCCAGGCGTAGGGCTGGATTCCGGCTGTCCAAAACGCGCCGCCGACGGGGAACTCCGCGCCGGGATTCTTCACAAGGTTGCCGTTCGGGAGGGCGGTCTGTCCCGCGCCCGCGGATGCCGCCAGGATTCCCAGGAGCACCAGGCCCCCGCCTACCACTCCCCAGCCATACCGCATCGCCCTACCGGCCGTCGAAAGTACTTGATGTTGGAACATCGACCCTCCTGTCATCGTAAGTGATCGATCCCAGAAGGGTGCTCAGACGCGCCGCGACAGCCGTAATTGACTACCCCTCCCCCGAACAGGAGACCTCCTCGAAGCCACAAAGGATTACAGAGCACATGAGCCGAACGTTTCAAGGTGCATTGAGCAACACTCGCGAGCACCTCACGCGTCCGTCCGCCGGCGGGGACGCATCGTCCCGCACTCCGACACCGCGGACGAACGACTGCGGCCTTGACGGCGCGGCCCGCGTACAGTGCGCGCCGAGATGATCTGGCGGATCCTCATCATCGCGGCGGTCGTGCTCTTCCTGATTCTGTGGGTGCGCGCTGTCCTCGACGCGCTTCGGCGGCCCGACCTCGGCGCAGGGGCAAAGGTCGCTTGGTCAATCGGCATGCTCATCGTTCCGTTCCTCGGGCTGCTGGTCTACACGATGCTCCGCCCTGCCGACTCGCAAATCGCCCAACGCCGCCGAAGGTAGCCGCGGAGGCGAGCTGGGCCGGGACCCGCACAGCCGCCTGCAGGTCGCAAGGCCTCGAGTCGCGCTCCCGGGACGGCTAACCGAGGACGCGACGCGTGGGAGGCTCGATCACGTCGATCACGGTCACGCGGCCTCGAACGATCCGATTGATCGTGACCCTGCCGCCCCGGACATCCCCGGTGCTTTCGGCGCCGCCACACTCGCAGTCTCGGGCGGACCTGGCTTCCGGCCACGGCACCAGTGACGTTGGCCGAGCAGAACGACCGGATCAAGGTGGTCGAGTTCCCGGACATCGGCCACGCCGACCTGATCGAGTGCCCGCAGGACGCGATCAGGATCGTGACGGAGTTCTTCCTGACGGCGTCGTAGGCGGCTCGGGCGTCAGGGGACGCCGGGCCACGCCACAAATGTGTCCCGGATCAGGGGTTGTGCCTCACGCTCCCGAGCACGAGGCACAACCACCCTCTGCCTCACTTCGGCTTCGGGCACGCCCCCTTGGTGAGGATGACCGAGATGTTGTCCGCGGCGCCGAGATTCGTGCCTTCGCCGCTGATCGCGGTGAACGTGACCAGCAGCTGGCGGGTCTTGGCCGGCACCTTCCCTTCCTTCGCTCGGAACAACAACGTGCCGGCATCGAGGCGCGAGCCCCTCGTGACGGGACCGACACTCAGCTTCCCCACGACCGCCCCAGCCTCGTTCAGGTACTTGAGGTCGACCCGGGCCGTGCTCGGGGAGTTCTTCGCAGCACCGAGAAACGCGGAAAGACACGCCTTGACACCGCCTGCCTTGATCTGTGGTGCGGCCTTGCTGACACTGATCGTCTGAAACGCCGTTGCCACCTGGCTGGGATAGCCGCCCTGGAAGTAGTTGCGGCCGCCCTTGATCTTCTTGGAGACAGCCAGTTCGAGAAGACGCGAGTCGGAGCTGTTGTATCGAACGACCTGAACCCCTTTCTGGCCCGCCGGCAGACCTTCGACCTTCCAGACGTAGGGCTGGATTCCGGCGGTCCAGAACGCGCCGCCGACGGGGAACTCACCGCCGGGGTTCTTCACAAGGTTGCCCGCCGGGAGGGCGGTCCGTCCGGCGCCCGCAGACGCCGCCAAGCTTCCCAGGAGCACCAACCCTGCCCCTACCAGTACCACAGCCCAGCGAACCCGCATCGCCCCGCCAACCGTCGAAAGTGCTCGATACCAGTGCATAGACCCTCCTGTCGTCGAACGAGCTCGATTCCAGAAGGGTGCTCAGCCGCGCCGCCGTGGCCCCCAAGGCCACCCCTCCCCAACGAAGGCTCCCCCTAGCAGCCTAGGGTGTCACGCCTTCGCATGCGGAAGCAACCGCTCGGGGCCGCCCGCTTCACGGAGGAGCAGAGCGGCTCGGGCAACAAGCCCGGTCTCGGCGACCGCCCTCTTCGGTACGCAGCCGGTCATGCATCAGAAGGTCGAGAACTCCGCCAGCTCTCCGCCGCCGATCCGGATCAGGTCGTCCCGCGCCATCGTGATCGAGTCGGTTTGCGTGCCGGCATTGAAGTTGACGGTCTCGACCTCGAGCAGGCTGCGGTCGTAGATCGTGCGGAGGCCGAAGAGGAGGCCGACTGGCGGGACGGCTCCCTTGCTCAGGCCGGTCGCCTCGTGCAGCTCCTCGTTGGTCGCAAACCGGGCGCCCTTGTCGCCGAGCAGCGGCTTGAGCAGCTTCCAGCTCACCTTCCGGTCGGCCGCGAGCACGACCAGAACGAGGCCGCTCCTCGCCTTCACCAGCATCGCCTTCGCGCCCGAGCGCAGCTCCGCTCCCCGTACCGCGGCGGCCTCCGCACTCGTCGTCACGGCGTCGTGGTGGGTCAGCCGGAACTCGACGCCCTCGGTGCGCAAGAGCGTTACGAGTCTGACATGGGGCGCGTCGGGGCTCACCGGAGTCGTCATTCCGTCCAGATCCAACCGGAGTTGCCGGGCCCGATCGCGAGAGGCGTCCCGGCTCGGAGCGCGCCATAGAATCGGCCGCGTGTCGCGCGTAGGCCTGGAGCTCCTGCACGAGGACGAGGCCGGCGGAATCGTCTCATCCGTGTACGCCGACATCAGGCGGCGGATGCCGTTCGTTCCGGCGCTCTTCAAGGCGTTGGCCGTCGACCCGGACACGCTCGTCGCGGCGTGGCTCCAGGCCCGGGCGATCATCGACGATCCGCGATCCGCGAACGCCGCGGATGCGATTCGGGCGAGTGCACACGTTCGCCTCGACTACCGGCCGACCAGCCGGGTGCGCGAGGCGGTGGCGCCGTTCCTCGCCGAGCTGCCATTCATGCTGTTGATCGTGGCCTCGCTCCAGCTCTCGCTCGGCGGCGAGCTCGCGAGACGGCCCGCACCCGAGCTCGACCTGCCCACGGAGGCGCCCGTCCCGGAGCCCGAGTTCCCGGACCGTGCAGAGCATCCGTTGTTCCCGGAGATCTGCGCCGCCTACGGCACCCAGCACCTCCCGAGCATCTACCGAACGCTCGCCGCCGACGACGTGCTCGAGGAAGCCTGGACCGCGCTCGGCCCGTTCTTGACCAGCCCCGCAGGAGCCGACGCCGTCGCCCTCGTCAGCAGGGAGGCCGACCTTCGAGCACGGTCGCTGCCCGAGCTCGCCTCGTTCGATGTCGAGACCGCCCGCCCCGTGCTCGACCAGTTCTCGCGGGCGCTTCCGCGCAACCTCATCGTCGCGAGCGCCGGGGCGGCCGATCACGGGGCGATCGTGCCGACGGCCACGTAGTCGTTCGGCTCGAGCTACCCGGTCGGCATCTGCGCCGACGGGTCGGTCTGCCAGAGCCCGAACTCGTTGCCGTGCGGGTCCGTGCAGGTCGAGAACCAGCCCATGTTCGGCACCGGCATCGGCTCGGAGGCCTCACCTCCGAGCTCCCGCACGCGCGCGGCGCCTGCGTTGATCTCGTCGACCTCGAAGTACGAGCGCGTGCCCTTCTTGCCCGGCTCCATGCTCGTGATCGCCGCGCCGGCGGTCTCGCTGATGCGGGTCATGTGGTACTCGAACGGCCCGGGGTAGCTCTCGAACTGCCAGCCGAACAGCGACCCCCAGAACTCGCGGCTCCCAGCGATGTCGTCGGCCGGGATCTCGATGTGGACGATCTGACCTGGCATGTGCACTCCTCTCGCGTGGTCGGCGGCGGCTGCGGTCAGCCACACTCCTCCTTGGACGGCTCGGCGCGCCGGAACTCATCGGTCGGCGTTCTCGCCGAAGTCGTGGGCCGACCGGATGCGGTCACGAGCCGAACACCCCCGCCTCGGCCAGCCCGCCGATCCGCTCGGCGGAGTAGCCGCACACCTCCGCGAGCACGGCCTCCGTGTGCTCGCCGCGGAACGGCGCGCGGCGGACGGGCGCCTCGTCGCCCAGCCGCAGCGGGCTCGCGACCTGGCGCACCGTGCCGAGCCTCGGGTGCTCGGCCTCGACGACGGTCCCGCGCGCAACCGCCTGCGGGTCCTCGAGCGCGGCCGCCACGTCGTTCACCCGCGCGCTCGGCACACCGGCCGCACCGAGCAGCTCGAGCCACTCCTCGGACGGCCGCGCGGCGAAGAGCCCGTCGAGGAGCGGCAGCAGCTCGTCGCGGTTGCGATCGCGCGCGGCGAAGTCGGCGAAGCGCTCGTCGGCCGCGAGCTCCGGCCGGCCGAGCGTCTCGCAGAGCACCGTCCAGAACTTCTCCTTCGGGCAGGCGACGACGATCCAGCCGTCCGCGGTCGCGAAGTTCTGGAACGGGACGATCGACGGGTGCGCGGAGTTGGGCCGCCGCGGCGGGACGTAGCCGCGCGACGCCGTCCACACGCCGACGTAGACGGTCTCGTGCAGCGCGGTCTCGAAGAGCGAGACGTCGCAGTCGCAGCCGACGCCGTCGCGCCGCGCACGCCACAGGCCTGCCAGGACGGCGATCGCCGACACGTACCCGCCGGACAGATCCACGAGGGACAACCCGCTCTTGGTCGGCGGCCCGGCCGGGTCGCCGGTGAGCGACTGCCAGCCGGCGAGCGCCTGCATCATGTAGTCGTAGCCGCCCTCCGCCGCCCGCGGGCCCGTCATCCCGAAGCCCGAGAGCGAGCAGCAGACGATCGCCGGGTTCACGTCGCGGAGCTGCTCGTAGGTGAGGCCGAGCTTCTGCGGCTGGTCGCCGCGCAGGTTCGAGTAGACGACGTCGCTCGCACGGACGAGGTCGTGCGAGCACGTCGCGGGCGCCGTCGCGGCGGAGGTCGAGCGAGATGCTCTTCTTGTTGCGGTTGAACGACTCGAAGAACAGCGAGTCCTCGCCCTCGGCGAACGGCGGCACGTAGCGGCCGACGTCGCCGCGCGAGGACGGGTCCTCGATCTTGATCACCTCGGCGCCGAGGTCGGCCAGCTGGAGCGTGCCCCACGGCCCGGCGCCGAACTGCTCCAGCGCGATCACGCGAACGTCAGCGAGCGGCAGCATGCGCCACCTCCGCCGCAAGCTCGACCTGCGCCGCGAGGCCGGCGGGCTCGACGGCCGGATGGAAGACGACGTGCCGGGCGCCCGCCTCGACGTACTCGGCCACCCGCTCCGTGCACTGTGCCGGCGAGCCGGTGATGCAGTAGCGCTCGATTGCGTGCACGGCGAACTCGGTCGCGTAGCGCCGCGAGAGATAGGTGCGCGCCTCCTCGACCGAGCCGCCGACGAGCGACGGCAGCACGACCGCCGCCGTCACCTCGCGCCCGCCCGCCTCGACGCGGAGCTGCTCCAGGCCACGCGCGTAGCGGTCTGGCGAGACCCAGATCGGGATCCAGCCGTCGCCGAGACGCGCCGCCCGCCGGATCGCGGCGTCGGAGCGGCCGCCCACCCAGAGCGGCGGGCCGCCCTCCTGCACCGGCCGCGGGTTGATCGAGATGTCGTCGAAGGCGAAGAATCGGCCGGTGTAGCTCGCGCTCGGCTTGCCGAACAGCTCGCGCAGCGCACGCATCGCGTCGTCGGTGCGGGCGCCGCGCTCGCGCACCGGGACACCAACCGCGTCGAAGTCCCGCGGATGCTCGCCGCCGACCCCGACGCCGAGGATCGCCCGCCCGCCCGAGAGGTAGTCGAGCGAGGCGAACGCGCGAGCGACGAGCGCGGGTGTCCGCAACGGCAGGATCAGGACGCCGGCGCCGAGCGCGATCCGCTCGGTCACGGCCGCGAACGCCGACAGCGCGACCGTCTGGTCGAGGAGCGGCTCGTGGAACGAGACGTGGTCGCCCGCCCACAGCGAGTCGAACCCCGCCGCCTCGGCCGCGCGCGCGACGCGCGCGAAATGAGCCGGCGCAGGCGCGCCGCCGACCAGGGGCCCGCTGCCCTGGATCCCGAACGCGACCCGGCTCAAGCGGCGCTCACCTGGGCAGGCGCCAGGCGCGCTCGTAGTACGGCCGCAGGAACGCGAGGTGCTCCTGCATCTCGCCGCCCGCGGCGTCCGCGTCGCCGGCCTCGATCGCCGCCGCGATCGTCCGGTGCTGGTCGTTGAGCGCGCGGTGGAAGCGCGCGCCGAGCTTCGACCGCGCGAGGTTCCGCTGCAGGACGCCGAAGATCGGTTGCGCTGCGATCGAGAGCAGCGTGTTCCCGCAGCTGTGCAGCACGACGTGATGGAAGCCCTGGTTGTAGACGAACTGCTGGTCGAGGTCGAGCTGCAACGGCTCGTCGGGAATCGCCTCTCGGAGGCGTTCGAGCTCCTCCTCGCTGCAGCGCTGCGCCGCGAGCCTCGCGGCCGGCACCTCGAGCAGGTCGCGCGCCTCGAGCAGCTCGTCGAGGGTGACATCGTCCGCGTTCGTCATCAGCGCGAGGCTCGAGTGGACGAAGCCGGCGATGCCGTCCGCGCTCGGAAGCGTCACGTACGAGCCGCCGCCCGCGCCCTTGGCGGTGCGGATCAGGCTCTGCGCGGCGAGCGAGCGGAGCGCCTCGCGCAGCGTCGCGCGGCTGACGCCGAACTCGCGCGCGAGCACCTCCTCGTTCGGCAGCCGTGCGCCGGGGCGAAGCGTGCCCTCGAGGACCCGCGCCTGGAGTGCCGCCGCGACCTGCTCGTACTGCTTCAGGGCTACGCTGGCACCTCCGCGGTGACCGACGCGAGGTAGTCGACCACGCGGTCGGCGGTCGTGACCTCGGCGTAGCGCCGGTGCACGTCGCGCAGGTTCGACTCGTGACCGTCGCGCCCCTGGTCGCCGACGCAGTCCTCGGGGACGAGCGTGCGGTACCCGTAGGAGAAAGCGTCCACGGTGGTCGCGCGGACACAGCCCGACGTCATACAGCCCGTGACGATCACGGTGTCGCGCCGCGCCGCTGCGAGCAGCGAGACGAGCGGCGTGCCGTGGAAGAACGACGGCCACTTCTTGACGAGCAGCACGTCGGAGTCGTCCCACACGCGTTCGTCGACCTGCGCCCAGCGCGACTCGAGCGTGACCTCCGCGAGGCGCGGCAACTTGATCGTCCAGAGACCGAGGTCGGCACCGTCCTCGCGCCACGCGACCACCGTCTGGAACACCGGCACGCCGGCCGCGCGCGCCGCCGCGCATACGCGCGCCGTGCCCTCGACGGCGCGCTCGACGAGCGGCGCGCCGCCCATCGGAAACGCCGGGTCGGTGAACGCGTACTGCAGGTCGACGACCAGCACCGCCGGCCGCTCGCCGGGCTCGATTCCGCCGCTGCCGTAGCCACGCTCGACCCACGGGTCGCCTGCGGGCAGCTCCATCAGGTGAGCCCGAGCTCGCGGTTCCCGGCCTCCGACGACGGCGCCGACGACCGTACGAGCCCACGCCCGGCGAAGTACTCGGTGAGCGACGAGCCGCTCCGGCTCGCACGAAGCTCGGCCCGACGCGCCTCGGTGGCCGCCGCGTCGATCTCGAGCGTGCGCTCGTCGGCGAAGACCACGCCGTAGGCGTCGCGCGCGAGCTCGAGCGTCGTGAAGTCGTCGAGCAGGTCCTCGCGCACCGCTTCGGCTGGACGGTCGAGCGGATCGCCGTACGCGGCCGCGTTCGGCTCACGGAACTCGATGTACTCGCCGGCCGCGAACGGGATGCCGGTCACCTTCGCCGGCAGCTCCTGCTCCTGCGAGGTGTCCGGGTTCTTGCGGGCCGACGCGACGAGGCCGTCCCAGCCGCCGAAGACGCCGCGGGGCGGGTCGGTCTGCCGGTCGCCCTCGCACGAGTAGGTGCCGGGGACGAGGAAACGGTTGCGCCGGACGATCCCGATCCCGCCGCGCCACTTGCCCGGCGCGGCCGGCTCGGGCCGCAGCTCGTACTGGTCGCAGCGCATCGGGAAGCGCATGTCGAGCTCCTCGATCGGGTTGTTGCGCGTGTTCGCCATCAGGTTGTCGACCGAGTCCATCGCGTCCTTGCCGAAGCGGCCGCCGTACGAACCCTCGTTCACCTCGAGGTAGAGCCAGTACTCGCCGAGCGAGTCGTCGAAGCCGGCATACGCGCAGAAGTGGATCCCGGCCGAGTTGCCGCCCGTGACCTTGTCGGGCAGCGGCTCGGCGAGCGCGAGGATCACGTTGTCGACCACGCGCTGCGTCTGGCAGAAGCGCGAGAAGCACGCGCGCGGGAACGTGGGGTTGAAGATCGTCCCCTTCGGTGCGATCACCTTCACCGGCCGGAAGACGCCGTCGTTCTGGGGCACGTGCTCGGGAAACGTCACCTCGTCGAGCAGGATCGTGCGAACGGCGTAGTAGCAGGCGACGAGCAGCGAGCCCTCGAAGGGGACGTTGAAGCCGGTCGGCACCTCGGGGCTCGACCCGGTCAGGTCGATCGTGATCTCGTCGCCCTCGACGATCACGCGCGTCTCGACCCGGAGCTGCACGTCGCGGGTGCGCGCGTCGTCGTCGAGCCAGCCGACGATCGGGCCGTACGTCCCGTCCGGGATCTTCTCGATCTCCTGCCGGAGCATCCGCTCGGAGTAGTCCATCCAGTCGTAGGCGGCGCTCATCACGACCTCGGTTCCGTAGCGCCCGACGAGGCGCAGGAACCGCTCGCGCCCGAGCTGGCAGGCGGCGAGCATCGCGTTCATGTCGCCGCGGTTCATCGTCTCCGTCCGGACGTTGTCGAAGATCATCCGGTCGAGGTCCTCGTTCAGCTCGCCGCGGCGGTACCAGCGGAGCGCGTTGTACATCTTCGCCTCGGCATAGACGTCGAAGGCGTCCGCGTTGATGCCGGGGAACGAGCCGCCGACGTCGAGCACGTGCGCGGTCACGGCGGCGAAGCCGAGCAGCTCGCCCTCGTGGAAGATCGGCACCGCGACCGCGACGTCCGGCGAGTGCGAGGCGCCGAGGTACGGGTGGTTGTGGACGATCACGTCGCCCTCCTCGATCTCGCCCTCGAGGCGATGAAGAAAGCCACGGATGTACCAAGGCAGCGACCCGATGTGCATCGGCGTCGAGTCCGACTCGCACAGCTCGCGGCCCTGCGCGTCGAAGATGCCGGCGCCCAGGTCCTCCGACTCGCGGATGATCGACGAGTAGCTCATCCGGAAGAGCACGCCGGCCATCTCCTTCGCGATCGCGTGGAACGCGCCGCCGAGCACGCGCAGGGTGATCGGGTCGACCTCGACGCGCTTGCGCTGCGGCGGCCCCGGCTGGCGGCCGACCTCGTACGCGGCAATGCTCATCCGATCGCACCTGCCTCGGCGCCGGTGCCCGCGAGCTCGGCGCCCTCGGCAGCGATCGCCATCACGATGTTCCCGAAGCGGTCGACGCGGGCGGTGACCCCGGGCGGGATCACGGTCGTCGAGTCGTACTGGTTCACGATCGCCGGCCCCTCCAGGTGGTTGCCGGCCTGGAGCGCCGCCCGGTCGTAGAAGCGTGTCTCGACCTGCGTCAGCGACCCGCCGACGCGGAACCATGCCGAGCCCGTGTGCCGCAGCGCGGCCTCCGCCGAGGATTGCCCCAGGTCGAGCTCCGGCGTCTGCAGCTTCGGCATCAGGCCGATCCCGCGCACGCGCAGGTTCGGGATCTCGACGTCCGAGTCCTCGAAGCGGCGCGAGTACTCGCGGTCGTGGATGTCGTCGAAGTCGGAGCGGAGCTTCGCGGCCCACGCATCGTCGATCGCGCCCGGCCGGCAGTCGACGCGGAGCTCGTAGCCCTGGCCGAGGTAGCGGCAGTCGGCGACGCGCTGCACGAGGATCCGGTCAGGCGGGATACCGTCGGCCTCGAGCTGCGCCCGCGCCTGCAGCTCGAGCTCCTCGAACGCCTCCTCGAGCGCCTGCTTGTCCAGCTTGGACACGCGCTGATAGACGGTCGAGACGTACTCGTAGACCGTGTCCGTCGCGAGCAGCCCGAGCGCAGCGGTCACGCCGGGGTAGCCGGGCACGAGCACCCACGGTGTGCCGACCTCGAGTGCGATCTGCGCCCCGAACAGCGGGCCTGCCCCTCCGGCCGCCACCAGTGCGAAGTCGCGCGGGTCGTAGCCCTTGCGGACCGAGTTCTCCTCGATCGACTGCACCATCGAGTGGGTCAGGATCTGGATCGGCGCCCATCGAGGCCTCCTCCACGCTCATCCCGAGCGCCGCCGCCGGGCCCTCCTCGAACGCCTTGCGCGCGAGGTCGGCGCGCAGCTGCATCGCGCCGCCGAGGAACGCCTCGGGAATCAGCCAGCCGAGGTTCACCATCGCGTCGGTGGCGGTCGCCTCGGTACCGCCGCGGCCGTACGCTGCCGGGCCGGGATCGGCGCCTGCGGAACGCGGTCCGACGCGAAAGATGCCGCCCGAGTCGACGTACGCGATCGAGCCGCCGCCCGCGCCGATCGTGTCGACGTCGACCATCGGGATCATCGCCTGGTACGGCCCGACCCGCGTGTCGAGCAGGTGCTTCATCCGCAGGCGGCCCTCCTGCGCGAGGCCGATGTCGGCCGACGTGCCGCCGACGTCGAGCGTGATCACGTTCTCGTAGCCCGCCTGCCGTCCCGTCCAGATGCCGCCGACGACGCCCGCGACCGGGCCCGACATGAGCAGGTTCACGGGCCGCGCGACCGCGCCCTCGGCGGTCGCGACCCCGCTCGCCGAGGTCATCAGGTGCACGCCGGTCTTCACCTCGAGGCGCCGCAGCTCGTCCTCCAGCCGGCGGATGTAGCGCGACACCTTCGGCCCGATGTAGGCGTTCAGGCAGACAGTCGAGAAGCGCTCGTACTCGCGGTACTGGGGAAGCACCTCCGACGAGACCGACAGGAACGCGTCCGGGAACTCCTCGCGCACGATCTCGGCGACGCGCGCCTCGTGACCTCCGTTCAGGAACGAGAACAGGAAGCAGACCGAGACCGCCTCGACGCCTGCCTCCTTCAGCTTCCGCACCTGCCCCCGGGCGCGCTCCTCGTCGAGCGGGACGAGCACCGAGCCGTCCTTCGTGATCCGCTCGGGCACGGTCAGCCGGTCGCGACGGCGCACGATCGGATACGCCTGCCAGGGAAGATCCTGGTAGTTGGAGAAGTTGAGCGGCTTCTTGTGGCGCGCGATGTGGAGGATGTCGCGGTAGCCCTCGGTCGTGATCAGGCCGACGCGCGCGCCGTTGTGCTCGATCACGATGTTGGTCGCGATCGTCGTCCCGTGGAAGACCTGATCGAGCGCGGCCGGGCTCTCGCCGGCGCGCGCGGTCAGCTCCTCGATGCCGCTGACGGTGCCCGCAGACGGGTCGTCGGGCGTCGTCGGCACCTTGTGGACGAGCACCGCGCCGGCCTCGTCGTCGACGTAGATGAGGTCGGTGAAGGTGCCGCCGACGTCGACTCCGAGCCGTTTCACCCGCCGCCTCCGGCCGCTGCCGCGGCGGTTGCGTGCCGTCCGGCCGAGGTGTCGAGGACGATCTTCCCGAACTGCTCGCGGCGCTCCATCAGGGACATCGCCTCGGCCGCCTCCTCGAGCGGAAAGGTGCTGTGGACGAGCGGCGTGATCTTCCCGCGGCGCGCGAGCTCGAGGCACGCCTCCACCTCTTCGCGCGTGTAGGTGTACGAGCCGAGCACGCTGCGCTGCATGCGGAAGAACGGGATGATGTCGAAGGGGACGACTTCGCCCGAGTGCGCGCCGCAGATCACGAGCCGGCCGTCCTTCGAGAGCGAGTCGAGGCCGAGCTGGAAGAGCCTCCCGCCGACGTGCTCGTAGACGAGGTCGACGCCGCGCTCGTCGGTGAGGCGCATCACCTCGGCGACGACATCCTGCGTCGCGTGGTTGATCCCGTGATCCATCCCGAGCTCGGAGGCGCGCGCGAGTTTCTCGTCGGAGGATGCGTTGCCGATCACTGTCGCCCCCGCCATGTGCGCGAGCTGGACGGCCGCCGAGCCGATGCCGCTTCCGACCGAGTTGATCATCACGGTCTCGCCGGGCCCGAGGTTGCCGCGCGTGAAGAGCATGTGCCATGCGGTGCCGAAGGCGATCTGCATCGCCGCGGCCTCGGCGTCCGAGAGCTCGTCGGGGACGCGCATCAGGTGCCCCGTCGAGCAGGCGAGCCTCTCCGCGTACCCGCCCGAAGTGCCGAAGCTGATGTAGTCGGCGTTCGTGCAGAGCGACTCGCGGCCGGTGCGGCAGAAGCGGCACACGCCGCAGGTCGCCATCAGCATTGGCATCACGCGGTCGCCGACCTGCCAGCCCTCGACGCCCTCTCCGAGCTCGGCGATGCGGCCGACGATCTCGAGCCCGAGGATGAACGGCGGCTCGATCGGGAAGCGCGAGGTGCCCTCGCGCACGTCGACGTCGAGGTGATTGAGCGCGCAGGCCGAGACGTCGATCAGCACCTCGCCCGGCGCGGGCTGGGGGTCAGGCACGTCTTCGAGCCGGAGCACGTCGACCCCGCCGAACTCGTGGAACACAACCGCCTTCACGCTTCGACCTCCAGGATCGGAAGAGGCCGTTTATGTCTGACTTTCGGAGCGCTGTCAAGCGGGTGCCGGCGCGGTGCCCTTTCGAACGTGGCTCGACCAGACACGTCCGGGGACAGTCCCCGTCTCGGTGCCCGACGACGATCGCCCTGCACTCGCCGGGGAAACAGTGCGTCGCCCTCGCCCCTTACGGACAGAGCTGCGTTGGGCGTGTCCGGGGACTGTCCCCACCGCGGCGCGCGACCCCGAGCCGACACCGTTTGACAGCCCCTCGAATGTCTGACATACGTTCGGGACGGCTGTCGAACTCGCTCACCTCCGCTCGCTCCTCTTCGCGCCGGGCGACGACGAGCGCAAGCTGCGCAAGGCGCTCGACGTGGGCGCCGACGCCGTCGTGGGCGACCTCGAGG
Source organism: uncultured Actinomycetota bacterium (assembly GCA_963797465.1). GTDB lineage: Bacteria > Actinomycetota > Thermoleophilia > Gaiellales > Gaiellaceae > PALSA-600. The sequence goes on from CAWCPD010000001.1 coordinate 1,821,113, forward strand.
ACGCCGTCGCGCCGGAGCACAAGGACGACGCGCGCGCCGTCGTCCGCGCCGTCGCGCCACCGGTCGTCCGCGTCAACGGGGTCGGCACTCGGTGGTTCGACGGCGACCTCGCGCTCGTTCGGGAGCTCGATCCCGCCGCGCTCGTGCTCCCGAAGGCGACACCGGACGCCGTCGACGCGATGGGCGCGCAGGGCCCGCCCGTGATGGCGATCGTCGAGACCGCAGTCGGCGTGCGGACGGCCTACGAGATCGCCTCGCACCCGCGCGTCGCCGTCCTCATCCTCGGCGCCGTCGACCTCGGCGCGGAGCTCGGCCTCGAGCCCAGCACGAAGCACACGGAGATCCTCTATGCGCGCCAGAAGCTCGTTGTCGACTCGGCCGCGGCCGGGATCAGGCCGCCGCTCGACCTCGTTCACCTCGCCGTCCACGACACGACAGGCCTGGAGGACGAGTGCCGCGCCGGGCGTGCGATGGGCTACCGCGGCAAGGTCTGCGTCCACCCGGTCCAGGTGCCGATCGTGAACCGCGTGTTCGCGCCGAGCGAGGCCGACGTCGAGTGGGCGCACAAGGTGATCGACGCGTACGAGCACGAGTCGGGCGAAGGCCGCGGCGTCTTCGCACTGAGCGGGTCGATGATCGACCTGCCGGTCGTCGAGCGGGCGCGGCGGGTCCTAAAGGAAGCGGAAAGGAGCTAGAAAACAGTGAGCACCGACGCTGCTCTTTCAACCACGAGCGCCGCGCCGAAGGAATGGCGTGGCCGCTTCTACGAGGACTTCGCCGTCGGCGACACGTTCACGAGCCGACTCGGGCGGACGATCACCGAGGTCGACAACATCTGGTTCACCTGCCTCACGCTGAACACGAACCAGATCCACTTCAACGCGCCGTACGCCGAGCGCACCCAGTTCGGTCAGGTGCTCGTGAACAGCACCTTCACGCTCGCACTGATCACCGGCATGACCGTTCCGGATACGTCCGAGAACGCCGCCGCGAACCTCGCGTGGACCGACATCAAGCTGCCGAAGCCCGTGTACGCCGGCGACACGCTCTGGGCCGAGAGCGAGATCCTCGAGCTGCGCGAGTCGAAGTCCAACCCGCGCGTCGGCATCGTCTCGATGCGGTGCCGCGGCGTGAACCAGCGGCGCGAGGTCGTGATCGAGTTCCGGCGCACGTTCATGGTCTACAAGCGCGACGCGCCCGAGGCCGCGCCCGCGTTCCCCGGCACCGACGACGACTGGAGCATCTGATGCCCACCGCCGCAGAGCGCCTCGCAGGGTTCACCGGCTCGCTCGCCTTCGAGGAGATCCCGACCGACGTGGTCGAGACGGCGAAGCTCCACCTCCTCGACACGCTCGGCTGCGGCCTGGCCGCGCACTCGCTCGGCGTCGCCACCGAGGGACGCACCGCCATGGCGGAGCTGGGCGGCGCGCCGCAGGCGTCCGTGATCGGGCACGACGGCGCGCTGCCGTCCGCGAACGCCGCGTTCGCGAACGCGATGCTCTGCCACGGGCTCGACTTCGACGACACCCACTCCGACGCGATCGCGCACGTCAGCGTCGTCGTCTGCCCCGCCGCCGTCGCCGCCGGCGAGGCGGCGGGCTCGAGTGGGCGCGAGTTGCTCGCGGCGATCGTCGGCGGGAACGAGGTCGTGACGCGGATCGGCATGGCCGCGACGGGCGCGTTCCACGCGCGCGGCTTCCACCCGACGTCGATCTGCGGGATCTTCGGCGCGACGACCGCGGCCGCGCGTCTCGCCGGCGCCGACGACGCAGCGACTGCGAGCGCGCTCGGGATCGCCGGCTCCTTCGCCGGGGGCCTGTTCGCCTACCTCGACGACGCGACGCCGACGAAGCCGATGCACCCGGCGTGGGCAGCGCACGGCGGCATTCTCGCCTCGCGGCTCGCCTCGCTCGGTGCGGAGGGGCCGGCCGGCGTGCTCGAGGGCCGCTTCGGCGTCTACCACGCCTTCCTGGGCGCGAAGAAGGGCGAGGTCGACATCGACGCGCAGCTCGCCGATCTCGGCAGCCGGTGGGAGACGCTCCGGATCGCGATCAAGCCGTACCCCGCTTGCCACTTCATCCACGGCTCGCTCGGCGCGACCGCGTCGCTGCTCGGTTCGGTGACCCCGGACGAGATCGAGGAGGTCGTGGTCTGGGTGCCGCAGGCGGGCGTGCCGCTCGTGCTCGAGCCGTCGGAGACGAAGCTGGCGCCGCGCAGCGAGTACGAGGCGAAGTTCAGCCTCCAGTACTCGACCGCCGCGATGCTCGTCCACGGCCAGGTCGGCGTGCGCAGCTACACCGACGAGGCGATCGCCGATCCGCGGGTGCTCGCGCTTGCTGCCAAGGTGCGGCACGAGGCACGCGAGTACGACTCCTACCCGGCCGCCTTCCCCGGCGGCGTCCGCATCCGCACGACCGACGGCCGCACTCTCGAGGCCGACTTTCCCCACCAGCGCGGCGGCCCCGAGAACCCGATGACGACCGACGAGGTGCGCGCGAAGTTCCGCGAGAACGCGGCCCTCGCGCTCGGCGACGAGGCGGTCGAGTCGCTCGAGGAGGCGGTGCTCAACCTCGAGGAGCGGGACGACGTGCGCGGCCTGTTCTCGGCAATGGGCGCGACCGTGCCGGCGTGAGCGTCACCGAGCAGCGCACCGAGCTCGTCGCCGCGATCGGCGAGTGGGTCGACCGCGAGGTCGTGCCCGTCGCGTCCGAGCTCGAGCACGCGGACGAGTTCCCGGCCGACCTCGTCGCGCAGATGCGCGAGCTCGGGCTCTTCGGGGTGACGATCCCGGAGCGCTACGGCGGCCTGGGCCTCGGGCTCGACGTGTACGCCCTGATCGTGCTCGAGCTCTCGCGCGGCTGGACGACCCTCTCCGGGATCGTGAACGGCTCCTTCATCGCGAGCTGGATGATCCGCCACCACGGCACCGACGACCAGAAGGAGCGCCTCCTCCCGCTGATCGCGAGCGGCGAGGTGCGCGCGTCGTTCTCGATGACCGAGCCGCACGCGGGCTCCGACGTCCAGTCCATCCGCACCACGGCGACGAGGGACGGGGACGACTACGTCCTGAGCGGCCAGAAGATGTGGGTCACGAACGGCTGGCGCTCGGGGATCGTGATGCTGCTCGCGAAGACCGACCCGGCCGCCGACCCGCCGCATGCCGGCATGACCGGCTTCGTGATCGAGAAGGAGCCCGAGGTGTCGGAGCTTCCCGGCCTCACGATCCCGATGCCCGGCATGAAGAAGCTCGGCTACAAGGGCGTCGAGTCGACCGAGCTGATCTTCGACGGGTTCCGCACGCCGGCCGACTCGGTGCTCGGCGGCGACGCGGGCGTCGGCCAGGGCTTCAAGTACTTCATGAGCGGGATCGAGGTCGGCCGCGTCAACGTCGCCGCGCGCGGCGCCGGCATCGCGAAGGCCGCACTCGACGACTCGCTCCGCTACGCGCAGCAGCGCGAGGCGTTCGGCAAGCCGATCGCGCACCATCAGGCGGTGCAGCTCATGCTCGCGAAGATGGCGACGCGCGCCGAGGCTGCTCGGCTGCTGGTCGTCCAGGCGGCCGAGCGCAAGGCCGGCGGCGAGCGCGCCGACCTCGAAGCCGGGATGGCGAAGTACTTCGCGACCGAGGCGGCGCAGGAGAACGCCCTCGACGCGATGCGGATCCACGGCGGCTACGGCTACTCCCCCGAGTTCCGGCCCGAGCGCTACTACCGCGACGCGCCGCTGCTGCTCGATCGGCGAGGGCTCGAACGAGATCCAGCAGCTCGTGATCGCGCGCCGCCTCCTCGAGCGCCATCCCGCGTAGTCGTGGACTTCGCGATCCCCGACGAGCTGACGGAGATCCGCGCGGGCGTCCGCGAGCTCTGCGAGCGCTTCCCGGGCGAGTACTGGCGAGAGCTCGAGCCCGACCGCTATCCGGAGGAGTTCGTCGCCGCGCTGACGCGCGACGGCTGGCTCGCCGCGCTGATCCCCGAGGAGTACGGCGGCGCCGGCCTCAGCCTCACGGCCGCGAGCGTGATCCTCGAGGAGATCAACGCGACCGGCGGCAACGCGGGCGCCTGCCACGCGCAGATGTACACGATGGGGACGATCCTCCGGCACGGCTCGCGCCGAGCAGAAGGAGCGCTACCTGCCGAGGATCGCGAACGGCGAGCTGCGCCTGCAGGCCTTCGGCGTCACCGAGCCCACCGCCGGCTCCGACACGACCTCGATCCAGACGACGGCCGAGCGCGTGAACGGCGGCTACGCGATCCGCGGCCAGAAGATCTGGACGTCGCGGGCGCTCCACTCCGACCTGATGCTGCTGCTCGCGCGCACGACGCCCCAGGCCGATGTCTTGAAGAAAGACAGAGGGCCTGTCGACCTTCATCGTCGACATGAAGCAGGCCGTCGAAGCCGGGACGATGACGATCCGCCCGATCAAGACGCTGATGAACCACGCGACCACCGAGATCTTCCTCGACGGCGTCGAGGTGCCGGCCGACGCGCTCGTCGGCGAGGAGGGAAAGGGCTTCCGCTACATCCTCGACGGCATGAACGCCGAGCGGATCCTGATCGCCGCGGAGTGCATCGGCGACGGCCGCTGGTTCGTGGAGAAGGCGACGGCGTACGCGTCCGAGCGCGTCGTCTTCGGCCGCCCGATCGGCGCGAACCAGGGCGTCCAGTTCCCGATCGCGAAAGCGCACGCCGCGCTCGAGGCCGCCGATCTCATGCGCTACAAGGCCGCGTGGCTGTTCGAGCAGGGCCAGCCGTGCGGCCCGGAGGCGAACATGGCGAAGCTGCTCGCGAGCGACGCGTCGTGGGAGGCCGCGAACGCCTGCCTCGACACCCACGGCGGCTTCGGCTTCGCGGAGGAGTACGACATCGAGCGCAAGTTCCGCGAGACGCGCCTCTATTCCGTCGCGCCGGTCTCGAACAACCTGATCCTGGCCTACCTCGGCCAGCACGTGCTCGGCCTGCCGCGGTCGTACTGAGTCTTCAGGCGTTCCAAGTCTCGCTGGTGCGGGCTTTCGGCGCGCCGTTCAGGTGGCGGTTGAAGCGGCGTTCGAGGATACGCAGAACAGGCGCCACACCGCTGGCCTACTTGCCGTCCTCACCTGCCTCCGCCGCGGCAGCCTGACCGGGCAGCCGCATCGCCCCACGCGGCTCGAGACGGTCCGCCTGCGCACTCTCCGACACAACGTCGCCTCGGCCAGCAAAGCCGGTTGCGGTCGCGAGCAGGCTCGGCGGTCGCCCGGCTCGTCAGCGAAACTCCGGTCGATGCGTCGCGCAATGCCGATCCTTGCGCTCTGGTGGGGGCTTGCGATCGGGCTCGCGGCAATCACGACGCGGGTGACTGACTGGTTCGCAATGCCGAACGAGATGCTCTATGAGCGCCGCGCAATCAGTGTCGCGCAGACACTGTCGCCGCTGCCGCGGGTACGCGGCGAGTTCGTCTCGACCTACGATCAGCTCTACCCCGTTCTCGTCGCGCCCGCTTTCCGCTGGGGTTCGATGACGCATGATCTCTGGGCCGCGCACGCGTTGAATGCGTGGATCATGTCGTCGGCCTGCATCCCGGCGTTCCTGCTCGCCCGGCGCATCGCGCCGACACGGTGGATTGCCTACACCGTCGCGTTGGTTTCGGTCGTGATGCCATGGATCGTCTTCTCTTCGTTCCTCTTCACCGAGGTTGCCGCCTACCCGGCCTTCCTCTGGGCTGTGCTCGCGCTGCAGGCATCGACAGCGGCGCCGTCGCGACGTCATGACCTGCTTGCGCTGCTCGCGATCGCGGTCGCCTTCGCCGGACGGACGCAGCTCGCGCTGTTGCTCGCCGTCCTGCCGGCCGCAATCGTCGCGCGGGAGCTCGGGCGCACGCGTGGCATCCGCCCCGCGCTTCGGGTCACGGTCGAGTCGCACCGTCTGCTCGCCGGGATCTACGTCGCACTCGCCACGGCCGCGATGCTGCTTGCTGCGCTCGGGCGGCTGCCAAGCGTGCTCGGTGTCTATGGCGCCACGATCGGAGGCACGGGCTCGTCGCTTGGCGGGAGCATCGCCCCGAGCGGTACCCCAGGGGCGCTCGTCGGGCACCTGGCGACCCTTGCGCTCGGGCTAGGGATCCTTCCTCTTGTCGGCGGCTTCGCATGGCTGCTCGCGAACCTGGTGCGGCCGGCCGACAGCGGCGAACTCCACGCCTTCGCCTGCGTCGGCGCGATCACATTCGTCGCTCTTCTTGTTGAGGTGACGATCTTCGATCAGCGCTTCGGCGAGCGCTTCGTTCACGACCGATACCTCTTCTACCTCGTGCCGCTCGTCGTCCTGGCGTTCCTCTGCGCGGCCACCGACGATCACCCGCCGCGATGGTCGCTCGTCCCGTCCGCGGGGTTGGTCGGGCTCGGCTTTGCGGTCGGCGAACTGCCACGCTTCACTTGGGAGCAGTTCGCGACGGTGAACTCGGACGCGCCGATCGCCGCGTTCTACCGTCCGGTCGTGCGTGCTTTCGACGGGCTCGGCGCGGCGCGGGCGGGACTCGTGCTCGGGACGTTCATCCTGACGTTCGGCTTCTTCCTCGCCGCCCGGCTCGGCCGGCGGCGACTGACCGCTCTCTCAGCGGGGTTCGTGCTCGTCACGCTGCCGCTGCTGACCGGTTACATGTTCGTCCGTCTCTTCGCCGTCGACGGCTGGTCGAGCCGACCCCTCACACATGCTCAGGTTTCGCCATACGACTGGGTTGACCGTACCGTCGGCGCCGGCGCGAACGTAGCGATGGCGCCGTACCCGGTCTCGTCGGCCTACTTTGTGAACCAGCGGGCCTGGCGCGACTATGAGTTCTGGAACAGATCGGTGCGCCGCGACGTCCAGGTTCCCAACGCGTCTTTCCTCTACACGGGCGACACGTTCACCAAGCTCTATCCGCGCTTCGACCCGCGCACCGGGCTCGCGAACGGCTCGCTTGCGCCCTACGTGCTCCAAGCAAACCAGGAGACGCGCTTCCGGATCGCGGGCACCGTGCAGGTGCTCAAACCCGACGTGATGCTGATCGACGCCGGCGACCCCTGGCGTCTCGACTGGAAGACGGCCGGTCTTTACCCGGACGGCTGGACGAGGCCCGGCACGACCGCACGCGTGCGCGTGTTCGCCCTCCCCGGACAGCGCAGGAGCGTCTCTCGCAGCCTGAGCCTCGCCTTCCGCGCTCCGGAGAGCGCGGGCAGCCGCACAGTCATCGCTGCTTCGAATCTTGAGCGCTGGCGGGGCACCGCCAGCGCCGAGACGATTCGGACGAGCCTGCGACTCTGCGTCCCGGCAAAGGGATTCACGGAGGTCCGCCTGCGCGCGGTCGGCGCTTCCGAGCTTCCGGGAGACCTCCGCTACGTGATCCCGCCGTCGCGCGCGCGCGACGGCGGCGTGCTCGTGACCGAAATCGCGCTTGCGGACGAAGTCGGCCCGCAGTGCAAACCCCACCACTAGCTCTCGCCGCGAATCTCACCGAGCGTCACGCCGACCCGGGTGATGACGAACCGGACGACGCTCATGCGGAGGTTGTCGATATCGGCCTCTGGATGGCAGCGAACACCCTCGGCGAGCCGTTCGTTGCGCGGCGCGACCCACTTGAGTGAGACACCGATTCGACCGGGTCGACGGGCGCTCCTTCCTCTGGGATCTGGTGGAGGGGCCTACGGGTCGCCTTACGGTCGCGGCCCATCTTCCGTCACGAAAGGGGGCCCGATCGAGATGTTGTACGCGCCCTCGCGCGAGCGTCTGGGCGAGTGCCTCGACACCCACGGCGGCTTCGGCTTCGCAGAGGAGTACGACAGCGAGTGCACGTACTCGGCCTGCTGCGGTCGTACTGGTCCACACGCGGTAGCATCGCCGCCTGGCACTGCAACCTGGAGTGGCGGGCACGGCTCGGAACGAGGCGTTCGACGTGGTCGTCGTGGGCGCAGGCACCGCAGGTTGTGTGGTGGCCCGGCGTTTGTCCGAAGCCTCTTCGCGTTCGGTGCTCATGCTCGAAGCCGGACCCGATTGCCGGTCGGATCTGCCGGACGAGCTCCGCGACGGGTGGGAGATCACGCGAGAGTTCGACTGGGGCTACACGTCCGAGCCGGACGCGCGTGGAGTCGTCCGCAACATGTGGAGGAACAGGCTCGTCGGCGGCACATCGTGGGTGACGAGGTTCACGCCACGGGGATCCCCGGCCGACTACGACGAATGGGCGGCTCTCGGGAACCCGGGCTGGAGCTTCGAGGACGTCCTTCCGACCTTCATCCAGCTCGAGAACGATCTGGACTTCGGCGACCGTCCCTGGCACGGGGATCGCGGCCCGATGCCGTCAACGCGCTACCTCCATCTCGGCCACTCAGAGCTCGGGGCGGCCGGTCTCGCGGCGTTCGAGGCCGCAGGTTTCCCGACCGTCGACGACCACAACCGGCCGGGTGCCGTCGGAGCCGGGCGCATGCCGATGAACTCACGCGATGGCGTCCGGGTCACCACAGCGGATGCCTATCTCCCCGTCGGAGATCTCCCGCCGAACCTGGCCATCCGGGCCGGTACGCACGTGGACCGGGTCGTCTTCGACGGAGCGCGAGCACGCGGAGTGCGTCTCGTCGACGGAACCGAGGTCGAAAGCGGCTGGGTCGTCCTCTGCGCGGGAACGTACGGAAGCCCCGTGCTCCTGATGCGCTCGGGGGTCGGGCCTGTCGCGCATCTCCGCGACGTCGGGATTCGCCTGGTGGCTGACGTGCCGGGCGTGGGGAGAAATCTCGTGGACCATCCGGCGGTCTACGTCGATTGCGGATACGCGGGCACCGGTCGCACTGCCCCGGTCCTCCACTCGATCGCCACGTTCCACAGCGCAGGACGTTCCACCCGCGAAGCGCCGGACCTGATGCTCTGGCTCAGCGACCCCACCGGGCCGCCCGCAGAGGCGGCCGCCTTCGAGATCGAGGTCGTGCTCTTGAGACCACGTTCGCGTGGCCGCGTCGAGCTCCGTTCTGCGGATCCGGCCGTGCCGCCTGCGATCACGCTGCCAAGTCTCGGCGAGCGCGCCGATCTCGAACGCCTCGCCGAGGGCTACCGTCGGGCGCTCGCGGTCGCGAGCAGACCCGAGATCCGACGTCTGTGCAGTGGCACGAGTCCGACCGAGCCGCCCGACGGAGAACTGCCCGCGCTCATTCGGGCCGAGGCCTACTCGCTCCCGCATGTCGTAGGTACCTGTGCGATGGGCCCGCGGCCCGAGGACGGGGCCGTCGTGGACGCATCGGGCGGCGTTCACGGAATGGACCGACTCAGCGTGGTCGACGCATCGATCATGCCGGACGTTCCCTCGGGATACACACACATCCCGACGATCATGATCGCGGAGCGGCTCTCGGCGCACATCGCGTCGCGGCTCTAGCGTCGGGGCGCCGACCTGATCCGGTACAAGGCCGCGTGGCCGTTCGAACAGGGCGAACCGTGCGGCCCGGAGGCGGGCATGGCGAATGAGTCCCGCGAGACGCAAGCCGTACTCCGTCGCGCCGGTCTCGAACAACCTGATCCACGCCTGCCTCGGCCGGCACGTGCTCGGCCTGCCTGCTGAAGCTGGGCGGGCGGTCATAGGACGCTCGGGGACATTCCGGGAGACGTGCGAGCGAAGCGCCGAGACGGCGCGCGGGCTCAGGTGGGTGCCGGAGCTGCGCGCGGAGCCAGCTGCTCGCCGAGGAACTGCGCCACGCGCTTCACGGCCGGGTCGACCAGCTCGGGGCGGTCGTAGATGTCGATGTGGTTCGCGCTCTCGATCCACTCGATCTCCTTCGGGCCCGACGCCCGCTCGAAGATCGCCTTCGCACCCTCCGGGGTGCAATAGGCGTCGACCGTGCCGTGAACGACGAGGAACGGGGTGCGGTCGAGGAGGTCTGCAGCCGAGAGCGTGTCGAGCGTCATCAGCTGCCAGAACGAGTCGACGCTCAGCCGGTTCTCCCAGACGGCGCTCTTCGACCGTTCGGTGCCGTAGTAGTCGAACGGCTCCTGACCCGGCATCGCCGCCTGCCCGTCGGTGGCGACGGCCGGGACGTAGGCGATGTCGCCGCCCGCGCGCTCGCGGTCGAGGTTCGCGACGACGCCGGCTAGACGCTCGCGGTAGCCGTCCGCGCCGAGCGCCTCGCGGAGCCGGTGCGGGCTGTTGTAGGCGCCGCCCACGCCCGCGACCGCGCGCACGCGCGGGTCGAAGGCCGCGGCGCGCACCGCGTAGCCGCCGCCCAGGCACACACCGACGACCGCGATCCGGTCGGGGTCGACCTCGGGCCGCGACGCGAGATACCCCACGGCATCGCGCAGGTCGGCGAGCTTTCCGGCCGAGTCCTCGTGCTGGCGCGGCTCGCCGTCGCTGTCGCCGAAGTTGCGGTGGTCGAACGCGAGCGTGACGAAGCCCTCGGCGGCGAGACGCTCCGCGTAGTTGCCGACCACCTGGTCCTTCACGCCGGTGAGCGGGCCCGTCAGCGTGAGCGCCGGCAACCCGCCCTCGGCGGCGAACGGGCTGTCGTCGGGGATCCGCAGATCGCCGACGAGCTGCAGCCCCTGGCTCGTGAACGTGACGCGCTCGGACTGCATCAGCCGGCGACGCCGAGCTGCTGCATGAGCCCGGCGATGTCGCTGTCGAACCACGTGGCGAGGATCTTGCCGTCGCCGATCCGGAGGATCGCCATCTCCGTCCACTCGACCGTCTTGCCCGTGGGCGCGATCCCGAAGAAGTCGCCGTTGTGCGTGCCGCCCTGGGTGATGCGGGCGCCGACGCGGTCGGCCTCTGCGGCGATCAGGTCGATCCGGACCCAGTAGTCCGGGAACGCGTCGCGCACCATCTTCACGATCATCTTCGTGCCCTCCGGCCCGACCGGGAGCGCCGCCGCGCTCGGGCAGATCGCCTCGGGGTGGAACAGCTCGTCGGCGAGATCGAGCTCGCCCTTGGCCCAGACCCGGTCGATCAGCTTGCGCATGACCTCCTTGCACTCCTCGCGCGTGCCGGGCGCGCCCGTCGGCATCACCGGCGGCGGATCGGGCGGTGGCGGCCCGGGCGGCGCGGGCGCGACGCCCATCTGGACGAGCATGCCGGCGATGTCGGCGTTGAACCAGCCGTGCGTGACCTTGTTGTCCTTGAGCCGGAAGAGGCGCGTACCCGTCCACGAGATCTTCTTGCCCGTCGGCGGGATGCCGAAGAACTCGCCGTCGTTCGTGCCGGTGATCTCCCCGCGGCCGAAGACGAGGTCGCCCTCGGCGAACAGGTCGACGAAGACGAAGACCGCGTCCGAAAACGGCCCGGCGAAGATCTTGTAGGCCTCCTTCAGCCCTTCGATGCCGGGCTCCTGCCCGGGGATCGGCTGGTCCTCGACGTAGTCCTCGGCGACGTAGCCGTCGAACGAGTCGAGGTCCATGATGTTCGTCGCGTAGACGTAGCGGGCGATGATCGCCTTGTTCGCGATCTCGGTCGCGTCGTCGGCCGTGACGATCCGGTCCCACTGGTTCGCCTTGTCTTCGATCGTGATGTCTTCGGGCTTGGCCATGGTCTCCTCTCTACAGCTGAAACTCAGGATGTGACAGGCGCCGTCGGCTGCTCGCCGCCGACGCCGAGCTGGCTCATCAGGGCGAGCATGTCGGTCTGGAACCACGACGCGACGATCTGCCCGCCGGCGATCTGGCAGATCGCCATCTCACCGAAATCGACCGGCTTCCCGGTCGGGGCGATCCCGAACAGCTCGCCCTCGTGCGTCCCCGTCTGGCGGAAGCGGCACACGACCAGGTCTCCCTCGGCGACCGTGTCCTCGACGGTCATGCGGAAGTCGGGGAACGCCTCGCGAAAGACGCGAGCGACCTGCTTGCAGCCCTCGGGCCCGACCGGGAGCTGCGGCGCGTCGGGCGTGACCGACCCGGGATGGAAGAGCTCGTCGGCGAGCTCGTAGTCGCCGTCGTTCCAGATCGCGAGCTGGCTCGTCATCAGCGCCCGGTTCTCGTCGGGCGTCGTCTCGCGCCCGCCCTCGACGACCGGGACCGGGGGGACGGGCGGCGGCTCCTCCCAGCCGGGGATCACGCCGATCTGCTGCAGCACCTGCATCGCGCCGAACCGCTGCCACCGCGCGGCGATCTGCCCCTCGTCGTTGACCAGGCTGATCACGATCGCCGAGGTCGCGATCGGCTTCCCGGTCGCCGCGACGCCCATGAACTCGCCGAGGTGGGTGCCGGTCGAGGCGATGTGGTCGACGGCTTTGTCACCCTCAACGACGGTGTGGAGCAGCTCTACCTCGAAGTCGGGGAAGGCGCTGCGGAAGAGCTTGACGACCTGCTTCACGCCCTCGCGGTCGGCCGGCAGCCCGGGCAGCGGGTCGTGGTCGACGAAGTCGGGCGCGAGCAGCTCGTCGACCACGTCGATCCGGCCCTGGCCGAAGATCTCGCCGCTGACGCGCCGGAGGACGTTGCGCTTGTCCTCGGTGCTCAACGCCAAGCCGCTAACCGCCCATCGACGGGAGCACGCCGGCCTGCTGGAAGAGCGTCAGCATGTCGGTCGCCGTCCACCGCTCCACGATCTTGCCGCCGTCGAGCCGCAGGAAGTCGCTGTGCGTCCAGACGAGCTCCTTGCCCGACGGCTCCGCGCCGAAGAGCGGCTCGCCGGTGTGCGTGCCGCGCACGACCGAGTGGCCGGCGACCTGATTGCCCTCGCTGACCATGCAGGAGGTGTCGAGGTCATAGCGGAGGTCCGGCATCGCCGCGCGGAGCGTGCGCTGGACCGCGAACACCGAGGCGAGGTCGCCGGTACCCCAGCCGGGGCTGTGGTCGACGAACGCCGGGTCGACCTCTGTTCCGACGGCGACCTCGTCGGCGTTCGCCATCGCCTCGACGAAGCGCTCGAGGGTCTGGCGGTTGGCCTCGGACGAGCCGGACCCGCCGTCGTTCGCGGTCGGCCCCCACGTGGGGTCGGCGCCGGCCGCGACGGCGCCGGGGCCGACGACGGGCAGCGCGCCCATCTGCTGCATCATCCCGACCATGTCGAGCTCGCCCCAGCCCTCGGTGACGAGCCCGTCCTGTACGCGGTCGAGGCCGACCGAGGTGACGGCGACCTTCTTGCCGCTCGGCGGCACCCCGTAGAACTCCGCCTCGTGCGTGCCGTACCACGTGTTGCGGATCGCGACCGTGTCGCCCTCGACGATCAGGTCGTCGATCTCCATGCGCCCGTCCGGGAAGGCGGTGCGCCACGTCCTGATCAGGTCGATCAGGCCGTCGGGCCCCATGCCGACGGCCTGGCCGCCGGCCCCGTGCACCTGCATGTTCGGCGAGATGATCTCGTGGGCGAGCTCGTACTTCCCGCCCGACCACCCTTCTTCGTTCCACCGCCGGATGATCTCCTTGGCTTCTTCGGAGGCCGACACGGGCCTGCTACTCCTCGGCCTTCTCGGCGTCGGCCGCCATCTGCGCGATCGCGTCGCGCATCGTCTGATTCGACTTCTCGCGCACCTCGCCGAAGTCGTCTCCGACCAGATACGGGAGGTCGGGCATCGGGACGCCGGCAATGCCCCACATCCCGATCGGGACCTCGTCGATGATGCAGTAGGTGAACGGCCGAACGACGTCACCGAGAACGCTGACGAACGTGTCCGTCATCTTCTCGATCAGCTCGACCTTCTGCTCCTCCGTCGCAACGACGTCCTTGATGAACCTGATGTTGATGATCGGCATGTCGCTCGCTTTCTGATCATGATCCGTCCGGCAACGCCCGCCCCCTGCGGGCGTTGCATGGCGAACCCGGTTCCCTCGTGGCGGTGGCCGACCGGGGCGGCGCGCTAGGCGAGCCGGTCCGGCAGCGGCTTGAGTGCGTTCGCCTTCCAGAAGAAGTCGTCGACCCCGTGCTGGTCGGCCGTGTAGACCTGGACATGGGCGATCTTGCCGTCGCGGATCGTGTAGACGCTGCACGTCGGGAAGAGGTAGTCCTGCCCCTCGACGGTGCCGTGCCCGCTGTGGGTCTCCACAACGCGGTCGTCACCGATCGTGCCGAACGACGTGTTGTCGACGTTGACTCCGACGGCGATCAGCGCGCCGAAGAACGCGAGGACCTCGTCGGCGCCCTTCTTGGTGCCCGAGAGCGGGTGGTGCCCCGGGAGCGCCCACTCGATGTCGGGCGCGAAGACCTCGTTCTTCAGCGTCTCCATGTCCCCCGTGCCGAAGCACTGGTACATCCGGTCGACCGTCGCCATCGGGCCTGTTGCCACCTCTGGTGTCGCCATACGTCGCTCCTTTCAGTCCGCGATGCGGTCGGGGATCGGCTTGAGCTTGCTGACGGCCCAGAAGAAGTTGTCCGCGCCGTACTGGTCGCCCATGTACACCTGCACGACGGCGATCTTGCCGTCGACGACCTTGTAGTGCGTGCAGTTCAGCGCGTCGAGCTTCGCGTCGCCGACCTGCCCGTGCCCGCGGTGAACCTCGACGACCGTGTCCTCGGTCCACTGCGCGATGTGGATCAGGTCGACCTGGACTCCCGAGAGGTTGAGCTGATGGAAGAACGCCAGCACCTCGTCGGCGCCGTGCTTCACGCCGCCGAGCGGGTGACGGCCCGGCAGTGTCCACTCGATGTCGGGTGCGAAGACCTCGCTCTTGATCGTCTCGAGGTCGCCACGGTTGAAGCAGTCGTACATCTTCTCGACGGCCTGCATCGCCGTTGTCTCTGTCGCGGCCAATGGGCCCCCTTTCTCGATCGATGCTCGAGGTGCCTCCACAGACACCCCCTCGGCGAGTCTACGACGCCGCCGCCGCCGCAGTCTAGACCCGTCGCCCCGGCGCACCCTGATTCAAGCGGCCGGGCCGGTGTCGAGCTCGAAGGCGACCTGGTCCTCGTAGCACCAGAACCAGTTCTCGCCGGGCTCGAGGGAGCGCACGATCGGGTGCCCGGTGTCGTGGTTGTGCTTCGTCGCGTGCTTGTTGGGCGAGTTGTCGCAGCAACCGACCTCGCCGCAGGTCATGCACTCCCGGAGGTGAACCCACCAGCCGCCGGTGCGCAGGCACTCGGAGCATCCCTCGGTGCTGGAGGGAGTCACTTCGAGGTCGATCGAGTCCAGATGCGTGCAGTCGCTCATGTCCCTCCCGTGGGCTCGGTGCCGATTGCCAGCAGGTCGGCCAGACTGTAATGGCCTGCGTCCGTGGCCGGGAGCGTCGGCTTCCAGCCCGGGTCGGCGGTGCGGAACGACTCCGGGTCGGCGTTCAACAGGCCGACGAGGACGTCGCCCACGATCCGGCCGCCAACAGGCCCCAGGCGGTCGCCGTCGCCGACCACGTCCGCTTCGCGCAGGATGTAGAACCAGAGCGGCGTCTCGTCGCGCCAGCCGTGGCTCGCGAGCCCGATGTCGGCCCGGCCGAGCAGCTCGGCTCCGATCTTCCGCGCGACCGCCTCGCCGGACGGCAGGCCGATCGCCTGGCCGCGCTGCAGGTCGCGTGCGGCGAGCGAGTGGTAGGCCTCGTCGTCGACGTCGCCCGTGATCTGCGCCGGGAGGTTGATCAGGCTCGCCGGGAGACGGCCGTCCATCCGCTTCGCGCGTTGGGCGGGCAGCTTGCCCGGCAGGTCGAAGAGGAGCGACCACTCGATCGCCCGCTCGGGAGGGACGTGACCGAAGCCCATCAGATCGGGGAACATCGCGAGATCGCCGCACGCCGCGTTGATGCGGTAGCGGTGCCGGATCTGGCTGTGGCCGTACCGGAAGGCGGCGTCGGCGAACTCGAACGGGATGTACGGCTCGCCCTCGAGCGCGTAGAAGCGGGGGCCGCGCTCGGCCAGCTCCGTCGCGAGCTCCTGCCCGACGAGGCCCGGCAGGTAGTCGTGGAGGAGGATCCACTGGTAGTGCCAGATCGTCGCGAGGCGCGCCTCGTCGAAGAGCTCGGCCTCGGGCACGCCGTCCTCGCGCAGGCGGTCGACGATCAGGTTGTGCGCCCGCAGGAACGCGACGTGGAGTTGGTTGACGAACAGGTGCACGTCGTTGCGCGGGTCGCCGATCAGGGCGAGCCCCTCCTGGTTTCGCGGCACGTCGTTCGCCCCGACTCCGACGAGGAGCCTCGCCGGGTCGGCGCGCTCGTAGAGGTAGGGGCTGCCGACGGGGCCACCGCCGTAGAGGCACTCGAGGTTCAGGCGCGGCGTCCGGAAGTTCCGCAGCGCTCCCTCCTCGGCGTGCGAGCGCAGCGGCGAGCGGTCGGCCGTGATGTCGTGAGCGATGAACTGGCCGAAGAACGGCCAGCCGGCGGCCACGGTCGCGTCGTCGGAGCCCGCAGAGTCGGCGGCGGCGCTCGCGTCGCAGGCGCCGCCGGCGGACCCGATCATGTGCAGGAACCCCTCGTCGGCCGAGAACGGCGGCAGATCGGCGAACATCCGGCCGTAGCGCCCGCCGTAGATGGGAGCGTCGACCACCCTGTCCGGGGCCAGGCAGTGGTCCCGTGCCAGCACCGGCTTCGCCCGAATCGTCGCCACGGCCGCCCATGTTACGTCGGCCCGCGGGCGGGACGCGCGCGGCTACTCCCCTTCGCTCAGTCGCTCGGCGAGTGCCTCGGGGAGGCCGGCCTTGCGGATCTCGGCCTGGGTCGCCTCGATGTTGTAGGCGACGCGCCGGAACTGCGCCTTCCTGCTCTCGAGATCGAGCAGCAGGTACGCGGCCCGCGGGTCGCCGTCGCGCGGCTGCCCGACCGAGCCGGGATTGAGGAGCCAGCGACCCTCGGTCAGCTCCAGCTCGCTGCCGCCCTTCGCGAGCCCGCCGGCGAGGGCCTCGCCGTTCGAGAGGAGAAGCGCGATCGGGATGTGGCTGTGGCCGACGAGCACGACCCCCGCCGTCGTCAGCTCGAGCGCGCTCCGCACGGCCGACTCGCTGAGCACGTACTCCCAGATCGGGTCGCGCGGGCTCGCGTGGAAGAGCTCGACGCCCGCCCGCTCGGCCTTCGGCTCGAGCGTCTCGAGGAACTCGAGGGCGGCCGGCTCGAGGTTGCCGATCGTCCAGCGGGCGCTCTCGGCCGCGTCGGGCGAGAAGCCCGCGAGATCGACCTTCCCGAGCGCCGCAAGATCGTGGTTCCCGAGCAGGCAGACGGCCGAGTGCGCCTTCGACTCCTCGACGCAGCGGTTCGGCTGAGGGCCGTAGCCGACGATGTCCCCGAGGCACCAGATCTCGTCCGCGCCCTCGTGCTGGACG
Source organism: uncultured Actinomycetota bacterium (assembly GCA_963797465.1). Classification (GTDB taxonomy): domain Bacteria; phylum Actinomycetota; class Thermoleophilia; order Gaiellales; family Gaiellaceae; genus PALSA-600. The sequence continues at coordinate 1,838,269 of CAWCPD010000001.1, forward strand.
TCGGCGAGGACTGCCTCGAGGGCGTGCCAGTTGCCATGGAGGTCGGAGATGACGGCGATACGCAAGAGGGGACCCGCCCGTGATCCTATGAGTCGCGTCTTGCGGTTTCCAGCGTCACGTACGCTTGAAACGAGATGTCCGAGGGTTTCAGTCCGGCGCTGCGCGAGATGAGCGACGCGGTGCTGGCGGTGGCGTCGAACCTCGGCGTCGAGCAGGTGCTCCAGCGCCTCGTGGACGTCTCGCGCGGGCTCGTGCACGCCCGGTACGCGGCGCTCGGCATTCCGAACGGCGACGGCGGCTTCGCCCAGTTCCTCACGGCCGGCATGAACGAGGAGCTGATTTCGACGCTCGGCCCTCTGCCCGAGACGCACGGCCTGCTCGGCGCGATGCTCGAAGCGCGGGACTCGTATCGCACCGCCGACATCCAGCGCGACCCGCGCTTCCGCGGCTGGTGGCCGGAGGCGCACCCCGACATGCGTTCGTTCCTCGGCGTGCCGATCTCTGCGGGCGGGGAGGTGATCGGCGCGTTCTACCTGACGGACAAGCTGGAGGGACCGGAGTTCTCGCCGGCGGACCAGGAGCTGATCGAGCTGCTGGCCGCGCACGCGGCGATCGCGGTCACCAACGCACGCCTCTACGAGCGGAGTCGCGAGCTGTCGATCCTCGACGAGCGAAACCGCCTCGCGCTCGAGCTGCACGACGTGATCAGCCAGAAGCTGTTCGCGCTCGCGCTCACCGCGGAGTCGGCAGCCGAGCTGCTCGGCGTCGACGACGATGCGGCTCGCCTCCAAGTCGACCGCCTGCGTCAGCTCTCGCAGGAGGCGCTCGAGGAGCTGCGCTACCTGATCCTCGAGCTGCGCCCGCCCGACCTCGAGCGCGACGGCCTCGCAGGCACCCTGCGCAAGCACGTCGAGGTGCTGCGCCGGGTCCGGGGCGGCGTGCCCGAGGTCGAGCTCGAGCTCGACGGCGAGCCGCCGGCCGAGGGCAACCGCGACCGGGAGCTGCTGCGGATCGCGCAGGAGGCGCTGCACAACGCGATCCGCCACTCGGGCGCGGAGCGGATCGTCCTCTCTCTCGGAACCGTCGACGGGAAGGTCGTGCTCGAGGTGCGGGACGACGGCGCCGGCTTCGACCCGCAGGCCACCGAGGTGCGCGGCCGCCGGCTCGGCCTCTCCTCGATGGAGGAGCGCGCCCGACGCCTCGACGGCGAGCTCGCGATCACGTCGGCCGCCGGCGCCGGGACGACCGTCCGCCTCGAGGCGCCGCTTGCCTGACGCGATCCGCGTCCTCGTGGTCGACGACCACGCCGTCGTCCGCGAGGGGCTGCGGACGTTCCTGCGCCTGCAGCAGGGGATCGAGGTGGTCGGAGAGGCGGGCGACGGCGAGGAGGCGGTCGCCGAGGCGGAGCGGCTCACGCCCGACGTCGTGCTCATGGACCTCGTGATGCCGAAGCTCGACGGGGTCGAGGCGATGCAGCGCATCCGCGCCGGGCGCGCGCGGACCCGCGTGATCGTCCTGACGAGCTTCGGCGAAGACGAGAAGCTGCTGTCGGCCGTCCGCGCGGGCGCGTCCGGCTACCTCTTCAAGTCGGCCGAGCCGCGCGAGGTCGTGCGCGCGATCCGCGCGGCCCATGCCGGCGAGGCGGTGATCGACCCGAAGGCGGCCGCGCGGCTCCTCGACGCGCTGGCGCGATCGCAGAACGGACCGCAGCGCCTGACGCCGCGGGAGCTCGAGGTGCTGGGTTGCGTCTGCCACGGGATGACGAACAAGGCGATCGCGCGCGAGCTCGGCCTCTCGGAGAAGACCGTCAAGGCGCATGTTGGACGCGTGCTCGCGAAGCTCGGCGTCACCGATCGCACGCAAGCTGCGCTGCTCGCGGTGCGCGAGGGGATCACCGAGTGCTGACCAGGTCCTAGGACCAAGGTCCGATTGCGGCAGGGGCCATGCCGCGTCGTACGGTTGTCCCCATGCCAACCGCACTGATCACCGGAGCCTCCCGCGGCCTCGGGCTCGCGCTCGCTCGTGAGCTCGCCGCCGACGGCTGGCGCCTCGTGATCGACGCGCGCGAGCCGGGCGCGCTCGAGCTGGCGCGGGCCGAGCTCGCACGGCAGACCGACGTGGTCGCGCTTCCGGGCGACGTCGCCGACGATGCCCACCGGCGCCAGCTCGTCGCGCTGGCCGGCCGGCTCGACCTGCTCGTGAACAACGCAAGCGTGCTCGGGCCGAGCCCGCAGCCGCCGCTCGCGACCTACCCGCTGGCCGAGCTCGAGCGCGTCTATGCGGTGAACGCGCTTGCCCCGCTGGCGCTGATCCAGCTCGCCCTCGCGCTGCTGCCGCCGGGCGGGCGGATCGTCAACGTGACTTCGGATGCTGCCGTCGAGCCGTATGCGGGCTGGGGGGGTTACGGCTCGTCCAAGGCGGCGCTAGAGCAGCTCGGGAACGTGCTCGCGGCTGAGCACCCCGAGCTGCTCGTGTACACCGTCGACCCGGGCGACATGCGGACGCGGCTTCAGCAGGAGGCGTTCCCGGGCGAGGACATCTCCGATCGGCCCGAGCCCGAGACGTCGATCCCCGGCCTGCTCGCGCTGATCCGGGGCGAGCTGCCGAGCGGCCGCTACCGCGCACGCGATCTCGTCGCGGTCGAGGCCTGACGGTCACGGCCGCATGAGCACGTTGCGCGACCCGCAGGGGTGGAGTTGGGGCTCCGCCTTGGGGTTCCTCGGAAGGATGTTTCGGAAGGCCGGGCCCTAGCCCGATGGCGGCGGTCGTCGACTTCGACTTCGAGGTGCCGCAGGCGTGCGAGGCGCACGAGCCGCCCGAGGCGCGCGGCCTCGCCCGCGACGAGGTGCGACTGATGGTCGCGACCCGCTCGACCGGCAGGCTCGTGCACGCTCGCTTCAACGAACTGCACCGGTTCCTCTCGGCGGGCGACCTGCTCGTGCTCAACGTCTCGGCCCAGATCCCTGCGGCTCTGCCCGCGACCCGGCCTGACGGCACCGCGCTCGAGCTTCGGCTCTCGACACCGATGCCGGACGGCCGGTGGCTCGTGGAGCTCCGGCTCGGCGCGGAATCGTTCGCGGGGGCCGTGGAGCGCGAGCGACTCGTGCTGCCCGGCGGTGCGCAGGCCGAGCTCGTCGAGCCGGTATGCCCACGGCCGTCGGCTCTGGCTGACGGAGCTCCGGCTCCCGAAGCCGCTCGACCGCTACCTGGCCGAGCACGGGCGCCCGATCCGGTACGGCTACGTGTCGAGGGCCTGGCCGCTCGCGACCTACCGGAACGTCTACGCGCTCGAGCCCGGCAGTGTCGAGCCGCCGAGCGCGGGCCGACCGTTCACGCGCGAGCTGATCACGCGACTGGTCGCAAAAGGCGTGCTCGTCGCGCCGCTCACGCTCCACACGGGCGTCTCCTCGCTCGAGCGCGACGAGACGCCGTACCCCGAGTGGTACAGCGTGCCCGAGCCCACCGCGCAGCTCGTCAATGCCGTCCGCGGCTGGGGCGGGCGGGTCGTCGCGGTCGGGACGACGGTGGTGCGGGCCCTCGAGACGGTCTCGGCGGCCGACGGCACGGTCGAGCCGGGCGAAGGCTGGACGTCACTCGTCGTCACTCCGGACGCCGGCCTGAACGCGGTCGACGGGCTCGTGACCGGCTGGCACGAGCCGAGGGCGACACACCTCGACCTGCTGCAGGCCGCCGCCGGCGAGGAACTGCTCGAGCACTCGTACCTGGCCGCCCTCGAGCACGGCTACCTCTGGCACGAGTTCGGCGACAGCCAGCTGATCCTGCCGTAAGCAATCCACTTTCGGCCTGAACCGTCCATGGGACGCATGTCGGTGGCGGCCGGAGCCGGGCTTTGCCCGGCGGGAGGCCAGGGGCGCTCGGGCTGCCGGAGCGACAGAAGGAGGGGTTCGTGGGGGAACCCTGGGTTCCCCCACGTCTAGCAGGTGTTCCAGGAGTCGATCCACCAGGAGCAGTGCGGCATGTCGCTCTGGCGCAGAAGCGTGAGCAGCGCCTCGACGTCGTAGGGCACCCGCCGCAGGTCGACGTGCAGACGGCCGCCGGCGCTGTCGATCACGCCGTACTCCGCCCAGTGGCCGACGCGGATCTCGCGCGGCCACCACTGGGCGAACGGCTGGCCGACGCTGCCCGGGTTGACGATCATCGACGGCCCGAAGCGCCGCAGCATCTGGAGGTGGGTGTGGCCGCCAACGAGCACAGGCGCCTCGAACCCCTTGAACATCTGCTCGACGTCCTCGTCGGTCGTGGTCGCGAAGATCCAGTCGGAGAACGAGTGTGGGGAGCCGTGGAAGCAGAGCAGGTGCGAACCGTTCTCGAGCGGCACCTCCAGCGTCGGCACGAAGGTGCGCACGAAGGCCTCGTCCTCAGGGGTCAGGAGCTTCGCCCACCAGCGGCCGATCTCGTAGAGCATGATCCCGACCGGGTCGTCGGCCGGCGGGAAGCCGTCGATCGACCACGAGTCCCAGTTGCCGAGGATCACCGGGCAGTCGAGCCCGCGCACGCGCTCGAGGCACTCGTGTGCCTGCGGGCCGAAGCAGATGTCGCCGAGGCAGATGACCCGGTCGACGTCCTGGCCCGCAAGATCGGCCAGGACGGCATCGAGCGCGAGGAGGTTTCCGTGGATGTCCGAGATGAAGCCGACGCGCATTGTTCCGTCCCTCGAAGGCCTCCGAGCGTACTAGACGTCGGGTGCGAACACGGCCCGCACGGCGGGCGGCGGCGCCGTCGCCACCCGGGAAGGCGGGCTCGCCGCCGGTGCTCGTTTGCTCATTCGCGGCGGCGGTACATATCCTCCCGCCATGTCCTTCATGAGCGAGACCCCAGGCCGCGAGCTCCAGCCCGGCGAGAACCTCGGCCCGTACCGGCTCGACGAGCTGCTCGGCGAGGGCGGGATGGGGCTCGTGTTCAAGGCGACGCGCGAGTCGGACGGCGCGGTCGTCGCGTTGAAGGTGATGCGCTTCGAGCTGATCGAGGACCCGGTCTTCGGCAGGCGCTTCGAGCAGGAGGCGCGCGCGGCGGCCGAGGTGACCGAGCCGCACCTCGTGCCGGTGCTCGAGGCCGGCCAGGCCGACGGGCGCCGCTTTCTCGCCTCGAAGTTCATCGACGGGAAGACCCTGGACGAGTTGCTCGACGCGGGCCCGCTCGACCTCGCCGACACGGCCAGGTGGACGCAGCACGTCGGCTCCGGACTCCAGGCGCTCCACGAGGCGGGCATCGTGCACCGCGACCTGAAGCCGTCGAACATCATCATCGACACCTCGGGCACCGCGATGCTGACCGACTTCGGGCTCGCGAAGGGGCGCGCCTACACCGTTCTCACCAAGCCCGGCCAGGTGATGGGCACGCTCGACTACCTGGCGCCCGAGCTCGTGAAGGGCGAGCCTGCGTCGCCCGCGACGGACATCTATGCGCTCGGCTGCACGGTCTACGAGTGCGTCACCGGCCAGCCGCCGTTCGCGGACAAGGAGGGCATCCAGGTCGGCCTCGCGCACGTCGCGGAGCCGCCGCCGGCGCTCTCGGAGTTTCGCGACGACCTCTCACCCGCGTTCGAGGCAGCGGTGCTGAGCGCCCTCGCCAAGGACCCCGCAGCAACGGCCGCAGACGGCGGTCGAGTACGGCGAGCGGTTGGCACAGGCCGCCGGGTAGGCGGCGAACCGTTCCCGGCCCGACCCGGCGGCGCGACCGCCCTACGCCGCGCACCTGCCGAGTAGGATGCGCCGTCAAGGTCCGATCGGCGGTGGTTCGAGATCGGGAGGTGCGAACGGTCGTGGGGTCCTTCTGATGAGCTCGACTCAGAACACGGGTTCGATTCGCGGCCTGGCTTCGACACGTGAACCGGCGTCGGTTCGCGGCGCGGAAGGGAGCCGGGCGTGAGCGGCGCGCTCGACGCCGAGTCCGTCCTCGCCGGCTACCGGGTCACCGGCCTGCTGGGGCGCGGCGGGATGGGATTCGTCTACGAGGCCGAGCACCTGCTGCTCCGCCGCAAGGCGGCGCTCAAGACGCTGGCACCCGAGCTCGGCGGCGGCCCCGAGTTCCGCGAGCGCTTCATCCGCGAGTCGCAGACGGTCGCCTCGATCGACCACCCGAACATCATCCCGATCTACGACGCGGGCGACCATGAAGGCCTCGTCTACATCGCCATGCGCTACGTGAAGGGCCCCGACCTCGAGAAGCTGATCAAACAGGGCGGCACGCACGACCCGAGCGAGGCGCTGTCGATCCTCGAGCAGGTCGCGGGTGCTCTGGATGCAGCCCACGCGCGGGAGGTGATCCACCGCGACGTGAAGCCGGCGAACGTGATGATCGAGGACGAATCCGGGCGCATCTACCTGATGGACTTCGGAATCGCGAAGCAGACCGGCGGGCAGCGAGCGCGGGTTGACGCAGCAGGGGGTCTTCGTCGGCACCGTCGACTACGCGGCGCCCGAGCAGATCGAGGCGAAGGAGATCACGAACGCCGCTGACATCTACGCGTTCGGCGGCGTCCTCTACGAGGCGCTCACCGGCAAGAAGCCGTACGAGCGCGACACCGACGTCGCGGTGATGTTCGCCCACATCACCGAGCCGCCGCCCGCTGTCTCGAAGGTGCGCCCGGACCTGCCCGAGGCGCTCGACGCGGTGATCGCCGTCGCCATGGCGAAGTCGCCGGACGAGCGCTACCCCACATGCCGCCAGATGGTCGAGGCCGCACGCGCCGCACTCGGAGGCGCGGGCTCGGCCGTCGCGGCCGGAGCGCGGCTCATCGCCGACGCGCCGCCCGCCGCCGCACCGGCACGGCCGAGCCTGCCGGTGCCCGCGACGCCGCTCGTCGGCCGCGAGGAGGAGCTCGCGGAGGTCGACCGCGCTGCATCGAGCAGCCCACCGCGCGGCTCGTCACCTTGACCGGGCTCGGCGGGACGGGCAAGACGCGCCTCGCGCTCGAGGCGGCCTCGACGCTCCACGACGAGAACGCCGACGACCTACTTCGTCGACCTCGTCGCCGGTACAGGATCCCGACCTCGTCGACTCTGCGATCGCCGGTGTGCTCGGCGTCCGCGAGGTGCCGAATCGCGCGCTTTCGGCCGCGATCGCCGAGCGCATCGACGGCCGTCCGACGACTGATCGTGCTCGACCACTTCGAGCAGGTACTGCCGGCCGCCTCGTTCGTCGAGCGAGCTGCTCGCGGCGGCCCCGGGGCTGAAGATCATCGCCACGAGCCGCACGCCGCTGCGCGTCCGTGGCGAGCGCGAGTACGCCGTGCCGCCGCTCGCCGTTCCCGAGGCGGGCGCGGCCGCCGCGGACTCCCCGGCAGTGCGCCTGTTCGCCGAACGTGCACAGGAGGCGAAGCCGAGCTTCGAGCTCGACGAAGGGAACCTGGAGGCGGTGGCGGAGATCTGCCGGCGGCTCGAGGGCATCCCGCTCGCGATCGAGCTGGCGGCGGCGCGCGTGAAGCTGATGACGCCGGAGCAGATCGTCGGCCGCCTCGGCGAGAAGCGCCTCTCGTTTCTCACCGGTGGCGGAGGCGGCCAGGACTCGCTTCGTGACGCGATCGACTGGAGCTACAACCTGCTCGACGACCAGGGGAAGTCGCTCTTCGAGCGCCTCGGCGTCTTCGTCGGCGGAGCGTCGCTCGAGACGGCCGAGACGGTCGCAGGTGAGCCGCTCGGGCTCGAGTTCGGCGAGGTGCTCGACGGCGTCGCGGCGCTCGTCGACAACGGCCTCGTCCGGCAGGTCGAGGGCGCCGACGGCGAGCCGCGGTTCAGGATGCTCGAGACGATCCGCGAGTACGCGATCGAGCGGCTCTCGGAGCGCGGCCAGCTCGACGACGCGCGCAGCCGGCATCTGAGCCGCTACGTCCAGCTCGCCGAGACCGCCGAGCCCGAGCTGACGCGCACCGGCCAGGCCGCTTGGCTCGAGCGGTTGAGCGAGGAGAACGACAACATCCGCGTCGCGCTCGCCTGGTCGATCGAGTCGGGGCAGGTCGAGCTCGGGCTGCGGCTCGCCGGGGCGCTCGTCCGCTTCTGGAGCATCCGCGGGCTGATGACCGAGGGCCGCCGCTGGCTGTCCGCGGCGCTGGCCGCGTCCGAGGGCGTCGCCGCCGGCCGTGCTCGGCGAAGGCGTACTTCGCCGCCGGGTTCGCGGCGCTGGGGCAGGGCGACTATCCGCAGGCGAAGCCGGCGTTCGAGCGCAGCCTCGAGCTCGCGCGCGAGGCCGGCGAGCCGCGCCTCGAGGCGCAGGCGCTCCAGCAGATCGGCTGGCTCGTGATGACGGGCGGCAAGTACGAAGAGGCGTACGACGAGCGGGCCCGCGAGCTCGCCGGCCGCGCACTCGAGCTGGCGCAGTCGATCGGCGACAAGCTCGTCCAGTCGGGCTCGCTCAACATCCTCGCCGAGCTCTCGGCCGAGGACGGCGACGAGGCAACCGCCAACGACCTCTACGAGCAGAGCCTCGCGCTGCGGCGCGAGCTCGGAGACAAGCGCCTGATCGCGAACTCCGTGCTCACGCTCGGGCGCGCAGAGCTCACCCGCGGCGAATACGACCCGGGCCACCTCGTTGCTCCAGGAGGGCTTCAAGCTCGCACGCGAGCTCGGCGACACCTGGAGCATGTCGCTCGCGCTGACGAACCTCGGGCGGGTCGCGCTCCGCGACGGCGGCGACGCCGCCGAGGCCGCGAAGCTGTTCGCCGACGCGCTGAAGCTCGCAAAGGAGCGCGGCGACAAGCGCGTCGCCGCCGAGTGCCTCCAGGGGCTCGGAGCGGTCTTCGCCACGACCGACGAAGGAGCGCAGGCCGCGCGCCTGTTCGGAGCCTGCGACGCCCTGCTCGAGTCGATCGGCGCGACGCCGACGTCGATCGAGGTCTCCCTGAACGAGCAGTTCATCCCGCCGGTGCGCGCGAGTCTGGGCGAGGAGCGCTTCAAGAGCGAGTGGGTCGCCGGGCGCTCGGAGCCGCCGGACCAGGCGATCGACGCCGCGCTTTCCGTGGTTGCGGCCCGCTCGGGCCTCGTCGCCGCCTGACCGTCAGAGCGCGCGTTTCCGCTCGATAGACTCGGCGCGGATGGCCGAGACGGGCGAGGCTCCGACACAGAAGCGCTGGTACGACGGGCTGCACAGCACTCGGCCGCTGCAGCTGCTGATCCTGGCGCTCGCCGCCGCGGTCGTCACGCCGTTCCTGGGGGCGCACCTCTACACAGGCGAGATCATGTGGCCGCTCGAGATCGCGGGCTTCTCGGGCGCGGCGCTGGCGTTCACGGCGGCGCTCTTCTGGGACCGGCATTCGCGCCTCCAGGACGAGGTGCGCCAGAGCGAGGCCGACCGGCGCCGCACCGCCGAGCGGCTCCAGGACGAGCAGGAGCGGCGGGTCGTCGAGGCGAAGCGCCGCTTCGGCGCACTCGAGCTGGAGCTCACGCGGCTGAAGGCGAGCATCGAGCGGACGAAGCTCGAGCAACACAACTACAAGCACTTCTTCCCCGACCTCCCCGCCGGCTCGTGGGCGGCTGCGAGCGGTCCGCTCGGCGTGATCGTCTCGGACTACGAGCTCATGGCCGATCTCGCGACCTTCTACGGGCACGTCGAGGAGCTGCGCTGGCGGCTCCGCTTCAAGGCCGACGCCTCGGTCGACGCGGAGGCCGTCAACCCGATCATCACCACCTTCGTCAGTCAGATGGCCGACGCGGTCGACGTCCTGCTCGAGCAGGTGCGCGAGCAGATCGTCAACCCGCAGGTCGAGCAGATCGTGGGCGCGCCGCAGCGGCCGACGAGGGTCGCTCGCACCCGCCAGTTCACCGGCGCCATCCGCGCGCAGACGCCCGAGGAGATCGCGCGGGCGCTCGCGGCGCAGAGCCTGCCGGGGCTCGAGGGCAGCGCAGACAGGCCGGACGACTCCGCGTAAGCGGACCGTTCCATGCTCCCGGCGTTCGTTCTAGAGTAGGCACCCACCGACGAGCGGGAGGCAGACGTGGCTCAGAACAAGCTGGCTTGGACGTTCGGCATCACGACGGTCGCGCTCTTCATGACGGCGCTGGACAACCTCGTGGTCGTGACGGCTCTGCCCGTGATCCAACAGGATCTGAACGCGACTCCGGCCGAGCTCGTCTGGACCGTGAACGCGTACACGCTCACCTTCGCCGTCTTGCTCCTGACCGGCGCCGCTCTCGGCGACCGCTTCGGGCGGAAGCGGATGTTCGTGATCGGGATGACGATCTTCACGGCCGCGTCCGTCCTCGCCGCCCTCTCTAGCGGCATCAACTCCTTGATCGTCGCCCGCGCCCTGCAGGGCATGGGCGGCGCCATCGTCACGCCGCTCACGCTCACGATCCTCGCCGCAGCGACACCACGTGAGAAGCGCGGCGCGATCCTGGGCGCCTGGGGCGGAATCGCGGGACTCGCCGTCGCGATCGGCCCGGTCGTCGGCGGCGCCATCGTCGACGGCCTCGACTGGCAGTGGATCTTCTGGCTCAACGTCCCGATCGGGATCGTCGCGATCCCGCTGGCCCTGAGGCACCTGAACGAGTCGACCGGCCCGAACGACAAGCTCGACCTCGTCGGCCTCGTCCTCAGCGCCGCCGGGCTCTTCGGTGTCGTCTGGGGCGTCGTCCGTTCCGAGACGCAAGGCTGGGGCTCCGGGGAGGTGATCGGAGCGATCATCGTCGGCATCCTCCTGATCTGCATCTTCCTCTGGTGGGAGACCCGTACGCGCGAGCCGATGCTCCCGCTCCGCTTCTTCCGGAACCGGGCGTTCGCAGCCACGAACGCGGTTTCGGTGTGCATGTACTTCGGCATGTTCGGATCGATCTTCCTGCTGACCCAGTACCTGCAGACGGTCCTCGGCTACACGCCGTTCGAGGCCGGCCTTCGGATGCTCGCGTGGACAGGCGTGACCATGTTCGTGGCGCCGATCGCCGGGGCGATGTCGGACCGGGTCGGCGGCGGGCCGCTGATGGCGCTGGGGCTCGCGCTGCAGGCGATCGCCCTCGGCTGGCTGGCCGCGATCGTGACGCCCACGCTCGGGTTCGTGTCGATGCTCGGCCCGTTCATCATCGCCGGCGTCGGCATGGGTCTCTTCTTCGCGCCCGTCGCGAACGTCGTCCTCTCGGCCGTCCGGCCGGAGGAGGAAGGGCAGGCCTCGGGCGCCAACAACGCGCTGCGCGAGGTCGGTGGAGTGTTCGGCGTCGCCGTGCTGGCCGCGATCTTCGCGCAGTACGGGCACTACCCGCCGCCCGGCCAGGCGTACCTGGACGGTCTCGTGCCTGCGCTCTGGGTCGGCGCGTCGGTGCTCGTGCTCGGCGCGCTGATCGCGCTGCTGATCCCGAAGGGCGGCCAGCAGCGGGACGAGGTCGCCGAGGCGGTGCCGTCGTTCGCCGGGTTCGGCAGCTGCGTCCCGACCACGATCGAGCACATCGGCGAAGGCGTCGAGCCGGTCGAGCCCGTCGCGGCTCCAGGAACGACCTGAGAGGCGTTTGCGGTGCAGCGACCGTGAGCGGTCGCCGCTGCCGGGACGGGTCGACGCATCGGCCTCCGACCCCTGCCGTTAGTGTGCGGCGATGAGTCAGGCGCTCCCCGACCCGAACCGCTGGAAGGCGCTCGGGGTGGTCGGGGCGGCGTTTCTGATGACGGTGCTCGACATCTCGATCGTGAACGTCGCGCTCCCGACGATCGGCGCGGACCTCGACTTCTCGCCCGAGAACCTGCAGTGGGTGGTGACGGCGTACGCGATCACCTTCGGCGGCTTCCTGCTGCTCGGCGGCCGCGCGGCCGACCTGCTCGGCCGGCGCCTCGTGTTCGTCGTGGGCGCGCTCGTCTTCATCCTCGCGTCGCTCGCCTGCGGGTTCGCGCAGTCGGAGGGCTTCCTGATCGGCATGCGCGCCGTCCAGGGCGCCGGCGCCGCGATCATCGCCCCGGCTGCGCTCTCGATCGTCAGCACTGCCTTCCCCGAGGGCGCGGAGCGGAACAAAGCGCTCGGGGTGTGGGGCGCGCTCGGCGGGAGCGGCGCCGCGATCGGAGTCATCCTCGGGGGCTTCCTCACCAAGTACGTCGGCTGGCAGTGGATCTTCTGGGTCAACGTCCCGATCGGCGCGATCGCGCTGATGCTCACCCCGCTCTGGGTGCGCGAGAGCAAGGTCGAGGTCGACAAGCGCCGCTACGACCCGATGGGCGCGTTCACCGTCACCGGCTCGATCGTGCTGCTCGTCTACGCGATCTCCAAGGCGCCCGATGTCGGCTGGGGCTCCGCACAGACGATCGGACTACTCGTGGCGTCGGCCGCGCTGCTCGGGCTGTTCGTCCTGATCGAGAGTCGCGTCACCGCTCCGTTGATGCCGTTGCAGATCTGGCGTCTTCGTACCGTCACGACCGCAAACGTGGTCGGCATCGTCGTCGGCGCGGTCATGTTCAGCACGTTCTTCCTGCTCACGATCGACATGCAGGACGTGCTCGGCTACTCGTCGCTCCAGACCGGGATCGCGATGCTCGCGACGGCCCTGATGGCGGTGATCTCGGCCGGCATCGCAGAGACCCTCGTCACCCGGACCGGGCCGAAGTACGTGATGGCGGTCGGCCTCCTCGCGATGGCGTTCGGGCTCGTGTACTTCTCGCAGAGCCCGGTCGACGCCACGTACATGAAGCACCTGCTCGTGCCGTTGCTCCTGATCGGTCTCGGCACCGGCTTCTCGTTCGTCCCGATCTCGATCCTCGCGCTCGCGGGCGTCCGCGAGAGCGACACCGGCCTCGCCTCGGGCCTGATGAACACGACCCAGCAGGTCGGCGGTGCCGTCGGCCTCGCCGTCGCCGCGACGATCTTCAGCACGCGGCTGGCCCACCAGCTGCCGGTCCTGCTGCAACAGGGCATCCCGCAGGAGCTCGCGACGAAGCAGGCCATGGTGAGCGGTTTCAGCCTCGCCTTCTGGGTGCTCGCGGTCATCGCTTTTATCGGCGTCGGGCTGACGTTCGCCCTGCTGCACGGCATCAAGGCCGCCCACGAGCCGGTGACCGAGCACGTCGAGACGCATGTGGTCTCGCCCTTCTGCTTCAACCGCGCCGCGACGAGCACGATCTCGACGGCCGTTCTCGGCGGCACGGCCAAGGCGCCGGCCGCGCCGAGCTGAGGGCGCGGCGACGTCGCACGCCGCCGCGCCTTCGAGCAGCCTCGCCTACGGGGAGGGGATGACGCCGAGTTGACGCATCAGGCCGACATCGTCCCGGTTGATCCAGCCCTCTGCGAGCCGCCCGTTCTCGATCCGATACCACACCGTGGCGGTGATCTTCACCTTGTTGCCCGTCGCCGGGATCCCGAACAGGTCGCCCTGGTGGGTGCCCGTGGAGGTCCAGCGGCAGGCGACCTTGTCGTCGTCCGCGACGATCTGGTCGACGTCCACCCAGACGTCCGGGAACGCCGAGCGGAACATCACGTTCAGCATCTTGAAGCCCTCGCGTCCAGGCTCGAGGCCGGGAATCGCCTGGTGGTCGAGGAAGTCGTCGGTCACGAGCTCGTCGTAGACGTCGAGGTTGTTGGCGTTCCAGCCCTCGTCGTAGAAGCGCTGGATCAGTGCCCGGTTCGCTTCGGCGCCCATCAGACCTGTGCCTCGACCGTGCCGGCCGCGCTCGCGGCCTGCGGCGGCGGGATGACCCCGATCTGGATCAGGAGACCGAGCAGATCCGGGATGCCCCAGTGCTCGACGATCTTCCCGTCCTTGATGCGGAAGAAGCCGACCGAGCGCCAGATGGCGTGCTTCCCGCTCGGCGGGAACTCGACGAACTGGCCGGTGTGCGTGCCCTCGCCGTGGACGAGCGTCGCGACGTAATCGCCCTCGCCGATCATCTCGTCGATCGTGAACTTCACGTCCGGGAAGCCGGTGCGGAACATCTTGAAGATCGCCTTCACGCCCTCGAAGCCGGGAGGCGTGCCGGGCGGCGCAACGTGGTCGACGTACTCGGGATGAAAGAGCTCCTCGACCACGTCGAAGTTCCCCTTGTTGACGACCTCCTCGACCATGCGGCGGTAGACGTCCTTGTTCGCCTCGATGTCGGTGGGAGCGTCCTTGGCGGGACGGCCGGGATCACCGTACTCCGGCCCCTGCTCGGGTGCCTCCGGCATCGGGGGGCCGGGAGCGACGCCGAGTTGCTGCATCATCGTCAGCACGTCGAACTGGCCCCAGCGCTCGGAGATGAGCCCGTCGTCGTTCAGGGCGAAGATGTTGATTCCCCAGACGCGCATCCGGCGATTCTTGGCCGGAAAGCCGAACATCTCGCCCGTCTGGGTGCCTGAGATCATCCCGAGGTAGGCGGCGCGGTCGCCCTCGACGACGACGAGCTCGGGCGTGTCGTGGAAGTCGGGGATCGCGTTGCGGAAGGACCCGGCGGCCTCTGTCAGCGCTGCGGGCCCGGTTCGTCCGACGTCGAAGAATCGTGTCGGCGGATGGTCGTCGAAGTCGGGGCTGACGGCGTCGTCTGCGGCCGCGAAGTTCCCCTTGTTCCAGACCTCGTCGTACATGCGCAGGACGAGGTCTCTGGTGCGATCTTCCTCCAAGCCCATCGTTACTCTCCTCTGCTGCCGGTTGGTTTGGGGGTCAACCGGGTGTCGGAACGACGCCGAGTTGCTGCAAGAGCCCCATGTCGTCGCGGTTGACCCAACCCTCGATCGCCTTGCCGTCTCGTACGTTCCACGTGTTCATGCCGGTGATCTCGATCGGCTTGCCCGTCGCGGGCATCCCGAAGTAGTCACCGGTGTTCGTGCCGCGGACGGTCCAGCGGACGACGATCTCCTCGCCCTGCGCGACCGTGTCGTCGATCTCGAACTTGAGATCGGGAAACGCGCCCATCAGCGAAACCAGATGGTCTCGAACCCCCTGCGGGCCCACCACCGGACGCGGATCGGGATTCGCCGGGATCGTGGTGCAGGTAGTCCGTCGCGAAGATCTCTTCGAGCAGGTCGAGGTTGCCCCCGTTCGCGGCCTCGTCGAAGTAGCGCTGGAAGAGACGGCGGTTCTCGGCTTCGGGCATGGCATCCCTCCTCGGGTCGGCGGCATGGATTCCGCCGGCGCGATTCCAGCGCGCCACACGGTCACCCGATCCTACTTCCGGGGTCGCGGCCGAACAACCGGGTACCCGGTTGACAAGCACCCTCGCAGTCGTCTTATCTCCCCCCAGAGTCCAACACGACCGGGAGGTATCGAGGTGGCCTTTGGTGAGCAGATCGGTGAAGAGACCGGTTCGGTCACGGCGTTTCGAGTCGTCAAGGACGGCTTCGGCGTCAAGGTGGAGAGCCAGTTTCAGGGACAGGGCACGATGCTCGGCGTGCCGTTCGTCGACTACGCGACCTATTCGTCGGTGTACCGGCCGGACGGGAACTTCACCGGCTCCGCCGACGGCGTGATCTTCACGCAGGAGGCCGAGGCGGCCTCGTACACCGGCACCGGCGTCGGCCACATGCTCGGGAAGGGCGGCTCGGCGTCGTGGCGCGGCGCCCTCTACTTCTTCAGCGCGTCGCCGCACTTCGCACAGCTGAACTCGATCGCGGTGCTGTTCGAGTTCGAGATCGACGAGACTGCGCGCAACATGGAGATCAAGTACTACGAATGGAAGTGACGCTCGGGGGCGCCCGCCCTCGAGCCGGTCGCCCGAGGCCCCGCGGCGAACGTCTGCCGCGGGGCCCGGTCTCGGGCCTGCCGCCGTGCTAGCGGTGAGGATCCTTGCTTCGATCCTGCTTGTCGTCTTTCGCGTGCTTGTCTTTCGCGTTCTTGTCGTCTTTCCCGTGCTCGTCCTTTCCGTCCTTGTCGTCCTTCTGTAGCTCCTCGTCATCCTTCTCGCCGAACTGGATCGTGCCGTCGTACTCCGCAGTCACGTGCGCCTTCAGCGGGTGAATCGGATCCGTGAAGTCGTAGTAGATCGGCACGACCGCGGAGATCGAGCCGCCTCCGGTCGCGCCGGCGAACCGTCCCGTGCCGCCGACGACGGTGAACGTCCCCTCGTCGATCAGGACACACGAGATGCACGCCCCCGTGACCGGGTCGAAGACGGGCGCGTTCGACGTCTCGAGGTAGTCCAGGTACAGCGTGTCGCCGTTCGGCGCAGTGAACGTGCCGATTCCGTGCACGTGGAACTTGCCCGGCTCCGACTCGGCGTCGCTGCACTCCTCGGCGGTCGCCGCCGAATGGCTGCTCAGGTGCGTTCCCTTTGCAGTGCCGATGCCGATCACGAGCAGCAGCGGCGGCTGACACCTTGCATTCCCCTCGAAGGCGAGGTAGCTGCTGAACTCCGCGTCGATGTGTAGCCGCGCCCCCTTGTCCTCCTTCTTGGCGGCAAACGCAGTCGTCGTGAACGCGGCCACCGTTGCGATAGCCGCAAGAACGAACACAAGCCGCTTCAACGAGCGTCTCGTCGTCATGACCCCACCCCCTCTGGTTGCTTCCACAGACACCTGACCTTGATCGAATCTAAGGCCGGTTTCGCCAACCTGTCAACACGGGGTATGCCATCCTTGCGCCAACCGACGACAAGGGGGCGATCGAATCAGTGTCTGTCGACGAGAACAAGCAACTGGTGCGCAGAGCGTTCGACTCGATGAGCGAGGGCCGCGAGGCCTTCCTAACGGAACACGACCAGATCTACGGAGAGAACCTGGTCGGTCACTTCTCCGGGATGCCGCCGGTGGACATCGAGATGCATCGGATGTTCGGGCTCGCGACCTTCGATGCCTTTCCGGATCTGAAGCGGCCGGTCGAAGATCTCGTTGCGGAGGGTGACAGGGTCGTAGCCCGATGGACGTCGGTGGGAACGCACGACGGTGACTTCCAGGGAATCCCGCCGACCGGGAAGCATGTCGAGACGTCCGGGATCACGATCTTTCGCATCGAGGACGGCAAGATCGTGGAGGAGTGGAGTGAGTCCGACGTCCTCGGGATGCTCCAGCAACTCGGGGCGATCCCGTCTCCGGGGCCCCGGCTGAGCAGACGAGATTCATGCGGATCTGCGACTGCGGTATGGTCGCGCGGCAGTGATTGGCTGAGACTCACAGACGTCGAAGGGGGCTCCTAGAAGTGGCTGAACATCCGGATGTTGCGCGTCTTCGCCGTGCCTTGAACGCCCGGCTCGAAGCGACGCACGAGCGCAGAAGACGCGGCGCTGCTCGACGATCTCTTCGCCGACGACATCGTGTGGCACGGCGCCGCAAGCGGCTCGGGCGAGGCGAGCGGCAAGGCGGACGTGATCGGGCTGTGGAACGTGTTCGCGAAGGCAGGGAGCGAGGCGTCCAGCATCGAGGTCGGCGAGGTCTACGCCGACGGCGAGCACGGCGCAGCGCTGCTCGAGTTCTCGTCGGCCGCCGGCAAGGTGCGGCAGGCCACCCTCTTCCACATGAACGCGGACGGGAAGGTCGCCGAGCTGTGGGGGCTTCCGCGCGACCAGGCCATCGCCGACGCCGCCCAGAACGGCACGTCCGTGTCCGAGCATCCGAACGTCGCCCCGTTCCTGGCAGCCGAGGAGGCTCGCCAGAGGAGCGAGTTCGGGCCCGAGGACACGGCGACGATCGGCCGGTTCCTCGCCGACGGCGTCGTCTGGCACATGGGTGGCCAGAGCGAGTTCGCCAAGGCGCCGCCGACGAACACGGTCGCCGAGGTGCTCGACAAGTTCAAGATGTTCAAGCAGGCGACCGGCGGCACGCTCTTCTTCGACATCCACGAGGTCTACGCTGACGACGCGCACGCGGCGTCGTTCGTGACCCTGACGGCCGATCATCCCGATCACCCCGACAGGCACATGAACGTCAAGGAGGTGAACATCTTCCATCTCGACTCCGACGGGCGCGCCTACGAGTTCTGGGGCATCCCCGAGGACGAGGATGAGCGCGACTCGTTCTGGGCCGACGACCGGACGCCGGCGGAGAAGCTCGAGGCGGCGAAGACGGCACTCGGACTGCCGGCGCTGCTGACGGCGAAGGGCACGGGCGGATCGATCTCGATGCTGAAGGTGCACCTTCCGCCCGGGAAGCTGCTCGCGCCGGTGCACACGCACTTCGACCAGGACGAGGCCTCCTACATCCTCGAGGGCGAGCTCTCGTTCTACCTCGCGGGCGAGGTGCATCGGTTCAAGGCGGGCGACACGGCGTACAAGCCGAAGGGCGTACCGCACACGATCTTCAACGACACCGACGAGCCTGCGAGCTTCATCGAGCTCTGCTGGCCGGGCGGCCTCGACGACTACCTGGAGGACATGGCGGTGGTGCTCTCGAGCGGCGGCCCGCCCGACTTCAAGCGGATCGCCGAGATCGCAGCCAAGCACGGGATCGAGTCCGACTTCTCCACGATCGCCGTGCTCAGCGAGAAGTATGGGGTGCGGCAGATCGGGATGTAGCAACCGGCCGGTTCCGTCGAGCACGCAGGCGCAGCGCCGATCTGCGTCCTCCGCTTCGTCAACGGATGCCGTCGTCCGAGCGCTCGAGCCTCCCGAGCGGTCGTCGGCGGCCGATCGATCCGACGAGAGACCGGATCGGTTTGGGTGCGGCGTCCTCAGTCGTTGAAGAAGCGGTCGAGTGCGTCCTGATCCTCGGGGATCCCCCAGAACTCCTTGATCCGCCCTTCAGGGGTCAGGTGGAAGATGTCGACCTCCTTCCACTCGTAGTGCTTCCCGTTGCGGTCGGCGACGACGTGCGTCGTGACGATCCCGTGCGTGTCGTCGGCGTAGATGTCGTCGACGGTCATCTGGAAGGTGCCGCCGGTCTCCTCGGCGACGAGGCCGAACATCATGAAGACGTTCTGCTTTCCTCGTGCTCCCTCGGCGAACTGACCGCGACCGCTTCCGTGCCAGAAGATGTCGTCGTCGAACAGGTCGTCCATGTAGGCGAGGTTCTCGTCGTTGAAGTCTCCCCCGGTACGGATCTCGAAGCCGCGCCGAAGGCGTGCGACATTGGGGTGATCAGCCAATTGAGTTCTCCCTTTGCTCTCGAGTGGTTGGCGATGTCCGCCGGGTTTCCGTCCGGCGGTTAGCCGAGGATCTTTCCGAGCTTCGAGGCGGCGCCCATGTTTCCCTTGACCTTGATCTTCCCGGTCATGACGCCGCGCATCGCGTTCTGCTCCCCGGAGATGAGCTTGCGGAAGATCTCCTCGGACATGCCGATGCGCACGTCGGCCTCGGCCTCGCCCTCGGTGACGGTCACGGTGCCGTCGTCGACACCGACGAGCCATGTCCCGACCTCCTTGATGTCGAAAAGGTAGGAGTTCGTGATGCCCGCCGTATTCTCGGGCGGGACACGCGCCGGCAATCCCTCGAAGAATTCCTTGACGGTGGTCGTGCTATCCATGGGTCCTCCTGCTCCTGGCTGCGGCTCGAAAGCGGGGCACGAGCCTACCGCATCGTTCCGTCGTCGATCGCCAGCGCCAGGCTCGGCGTCAATCGTCTATCCGTCCGACGAAGCGCTCGGCGGCGCCGGGCCGGACGAGCTCGTAGATCGCGAGCCGCTGCCCGTCGGGCCCGCCGAAGCTCGCGCAAGGGCCTTGCGGGATCTCGAGCTCGTGGATCTCGCCGGCCCCGGCCTCACGCAGGCGCGAGATCGCGGCCGCGTAGTCGGCGACCCGGTAGACGAGAATCGGGCCAGTCCCTCGAGGTGGCCGCTGAGGAGGATCGCCGGGCCGCTCTCCGAGACGCGCAGGCAGGCGACCACGGTCCCCATGCCGCGCACCTTCCAGACGAGCTCGGCGCCGAGCTCGTCGACGTACCGCGCGGCGCTCGCGTCGACGTCGGCGGTCGGCACGTAGAGGTAGTCGAGCGACTCGAAGGCGAGCGCCGGCACGCGCTCAGGGAAGGTCGTGGAGGACGTACGCCACGACCGGCTCGGCCTTGCCCTTCACGTGCAGGTCGGGTTGGCGCTCGGCGACGACGCCCGCGGGCAGCCGGTCGTAGGTCGCCGCGCCGATCATGACGCCGTCGACCGGCGACTGTCCCTCGAGCCGCGAGCCGAGGTTGACCGTGTCGCCGAAGACGCCGTGGATCCGGTGGCCGCGGTCGCCGACGACGCCGGCCAGAACCTCGCCGGTGTTGATGCCGACGCGGAAGTGCGGCCAGTCCGGATGCTCGGCGCGGATCTCGGCGGCGGCGCGCTGGAGCGCGAGCCCGGCCCGCGCGGCGCGGACGGCGTGGTCCGGCTGGTCGCCGCCCTTGTTGAAGACCGCGAAGATCTGGTCGCCGACGAACTCGGCCACGTCGCCGCCGATGCTCGTCGCGGATCATCGGTGCGAGCCGGCCGAAGTAGGTGACGAGCATCGTGTGCACCCCGGCGGAGCCGTGCTCCTCGGTGTACGGCGTGAAGCCGGCGAGGTCGGCGAAGAGCACCGTGACCTCCTTGTGCCCGCGCAGCGTCTCGTCGAGGTACAGCGCGCTGAAGCGCTCCTCGTGCCATTCGCGCCCGGCCGCGACGCCGATCGTGACGAAGCCGATCGCCATCAGCCCGTGCCACTCCCACCACGAGAGCTGCCAGCTCGTCGCGAGCGAGAGGACGGCGACGACGAGCGCCTCGGCGAGCAGCGCGAAGGCGAACGCGACGGCGAACGCGAGCCCGCTGCGGCGGCGGTGGTAGACGCGGAAGTACGCGAACGCCGCGTACGCGTACGCGACCACGCCGACAGCCGCGAAGGCGCCGAGGGGAGCGGTCGACCTCGGCCGGTGTCACCGCGTGCTCGAGCGGCGGCAGCTCGGCGAGGGAGACGATCGCCCAGGCAACGATTACGGCGAGCACGAGCCCGAGCAACAGGCGTGCGTGCCGGACGAGCCAGAGCGATGTCTCGAGCCGGTACTCGATCGCGGACGCGGCCGCGAGGCAGCCGGAGAGGATGAGGCCGACCGGCGTCGCGACCACGAAGCCGGCGTTCTTCCCTTCGACGAAGACCGTGGGCGTCGCGAGGGCGTGGAGGCCGAGGAAGCCGGCGCTGACGACGAAGGCGAGGCCGATCAGGAGCAGCCGCGCGTCGCGGCGGCGGCGCGCGCCCTCGCTGATCGCGATCGCAAGCACGAGGCAGACGAGCGCGGTCAGGAAGACGATCCAGAAGTGAGCCGGGCGGTTCTCCCACCGCTCGTCGATGTGCGGCGTGCCGCGGAGGAGCGCGATCAGCGCGAGCGGCAGCAGCAGCGTGAGCGGCCAGTACGTGTCGCGCAGCGAGAGGGCAGGCGTCGCCGGCGCGGGCGGAGAGGGTGCGGACGAAGCGGCGACCCAGGGAGGATGACGCGCCGACCGCCCCGGTGCAAGAAGGGGCGGTGCAAGGAGGAGCGGCGGCGCCGCCCTCAGCGTTCGTCGGTCGGCGCCTCGGCAGGATCGGCCTCGCGGCGGAACGGTGCGCCGCCGCCGCACGCGCAGGCCGAATGCGGCGTCGAGTCGGCGAGCTCCGCGAGCGGCTCGATCATCGCGGCGCCCGCGAGCACGGGCGGCCAGGCTCCGACGTACGAGGGAAGGCCACAGGGCACGGCGAGCATGCGCCTAACCGTAGCGTGGCCGGACGAGCCATTTGAAGCCGCGCCGCGGGCGCGATACCTTCGATCGGTGCAGGTAGTCGACGGACCGTCCATCTTCGATGGCCTCCCACCGGACGAGCTCGAGGAGGAGCTCGAACGGCTCGAGCGGCGGCCGTTCGCCGCGGGCGAGGTGATGATCGCCGCGGGCGAGCGCTCGCACCGGCTCCTGCTCGTCGAGCGCGGCCTTGCCGACATCTTCGTCAACGACCGGCACGGCGTCGAGCACCGGATCGGCGGGGCCGAGCCGGGATCCGTGCTCGGCGAGATGGCGCTGATGACGAACGAGCCCGCGGCGTGCACCGTTCGCGCCGTGACCGACGTCGACGCGATCGTGCTCGAGCCGGAGGATTTCGAGCGCGTCGCCGGCCGGTTCCCGCAGGTCTACCGCAACCTCGGCACGATCCTGGCGCACAAGCTCTCCCGTGCCGACCGGCTCGCGGCGGGCGAGGCGCCTGGCGCGCTCGTCCATCTGCGCGACCGGGGCGGGCCGCCGCTGGCCGCCTACGCGCTCGCCTGCAGCATCGCCTGGCACACGCGCCAGGACGTGCTCCTGCTCGCCCGCGACGCGGAGCGCTACCGGGAGCTCGCACAGTTCGCAGGGCCCTCCGAGCCGCTCGCCGGGGTCTACCGCGCCCAGGTGATGCTGGAGGACGTCGGCGAGGATCAGGCGCTGCGCGACGCGGTCGACGGGCTGTTCGCGCGCTACTCGACGATCCTCGTCCTCGATCGCCCACAGCAGGCACGGCTGCACACGGCCGTGCCCGTCGATCTCGCCGACGCCCGAGTGTCGGGCCCTGACGGCGCCGTCGCCACGCTGCGTGCGTGGGCGGCCCCGAGCCCGACGAAACGCGCACCCGACCGCGTCTACGACGTGCCGCCGCTCGAGCCGGCCGATTCGAGCGGCTTGCGCGACGGCCTGCTCTCGACCGCGACCCCCGCGGGAAGAGGGGTCGGCCGGCTGGCGCGCCAGCTGACCGGTCTCACGGTCGGGATTGCACTCGGCTCGGGAAGCCTGCGCGGGTATGCCCACTTCGGCGTGCTGAAGGGCCTGGCGCGGGCGGGCATCGACGTCGACTTTGCCGCGGGGACGAGCGCCGGCGCGGCGGCCGCCAGCCTGCACGTGATGGGCAAGACACCCGAGGAAGGCGTGGCGATCCTCGACCAGTTCGCCGAGCAGATGTTCCGCCTCACGCTGCCGGGCCGCGGACTGCTCTCGAACACGGGTATCCGGTCGCTGCTGCGCAAGGTCGCCGGCGAGCTCCGCATCGAGGACCTGCCGACGCCCCTCGCGATCGTCGCGGCCGACGTCGACAGCCATGCCGAGGTGGTGCTGCGCCGCGGCTACGTGTGGCAGGCCGTGCTCGCGAGCATCTCGATCCCCGGCGTCTACGCGGCGCAGAGGATCGGGGCCTACACGCTCGTGGACGGCGGGGTCGTCAACCCGGTGCCGACGTCGGTCGCCGCCGACATGGGGGCCGGCGTCGTGCTCGGCGTCCGCCTGATCACGCCGCGCGACCTGCGCGACGGCTATGCGGAGGCGCGACCGGCGAAGGGACGACCACCCTCGGCGGTCGCCGTGATCATGCGGGCGATCGAGATGATGCAGGCGCGCCTCGACCACGACACCTCGGCCGCCGCGACAGTGATGATCGTTCCGAGCTTCGAGCACGTTCCGACGACGAAGCTGCGCCACTTCCGTGAGGGCCACGTCTTCTTCGAGACGGGGATCGAGGCGGCGGAACAGGCGCTCCCGCGGATCGCAGCGGCCCTGCCGTGGTTGCGGCCGTGAGCCGTTGGGACAGCGAATGAGCGCCGAAGCCGTCGTGCTCGACGCCGCGCCGCCGCTGGAGATCTACGCCGACGACGGGCTCGAGCTCTTCTACCGCTCGTTCGCGCCCGAAGGCGACGCACGCGGTGTGCTCGTCTACCTGCACGGGATCCAGAGCCACGGCGGCTGGTACGTCGAGACGGCGGCCGAGCTCGCGCGCCGCGGGTACGCGATGTACCTGCCCGACCGACGCGGCTCCGGACACAGCCTCGCGCCGCGAGGCGACTTCGAGCGGCCCGCGCAGCTCGTCGCCGACCTTCGCCGCTTCGTCCAGCTCGCGCGCCGCGAGCATCCCGGCGCGCCGGTCGTGCTGGTGGGCGGCTGCTGGGGCGCACGGCCGGCCCTGGCGTACGCGCTCGAACACCCGTACGAGCTCGCCGGGGTGGCGCTGGTCGGTCCCGCGCTGAAGGCACGCGTGGACCTGACCCCGAACGAGAAGCTCGCGGTCTTCTCGGGCCGGCTCCTCGATCCGACGCGGCCCATCCGCATACCGCTCGAGCCCGAGATGTTCACGACCAATCCGCCGTATCTCCAGTTCATCCGGAACGACCCCCTGAGCCTGCACGAGGTGACGGCGCGCTTCTACTTCGAGCAGTTCTTCTGGGACCGCCGGCTGCTCGCGACCGAGGAGCTGCAGCTGCCGCTGCTCCTGCTTCAGGCCGGACAGGACCCGATCGTGGACGGAGAGAGTGTCCGCCTCTGGTTCGAGCGGCTGCGCGCGCCCGCGAAGCGCTACGTCCGTTACCCGGAGTTCGGCCACATCCTCGACTTCGAGCCGGAGCGCGAGCGCTACTGGGCGGACCTCGCCGGCTGGCTCGACGAGGTGACCGCACAGGCGCCGGTCGCCCGACGCGCCGCCCGGGGCACTCCTGCGGTCGCGGCCGTCGACCTGCTCACCGTCGAGCTGCCGTTCCGCTTCTCGTTCGGTCACGCGCTCGCGTCGCGGAGCTCCTCGACCAACGTCGTCGCCCGTGTCGTGCTCGAGGACGGCACGGTCGGCTTCGGCGAGAGCGTCCCGCGCGACTACGTGACCGGCGAGACGGTGGAGGGCGCGGTCGCGGCTCTGGCGGAGCGGTTCGCGCCGGCGCTGCTCGGGCTCGATCCGTTCTCACCGGAGGAGCTCGCCGACGCGATCGACGAGGCCGCGCCGCCGGCGGCGCCCGACGGCGCGCCCGAGACGGCGGCGCGCTGCGCGCTCGAGCTCGGCCTCCTCGACGCGTTCGGCCGCCGCTTCGGCCTCTCGGCGCAGGCGTGGCTCGGCGGCGAGGCCGCGCCCCGCGTCCGCTACGACGCGGTGCTGCCGTTCGAGAGCCCGCGCAAGGTCGGCGTCCTCGCCCGCGTGATCAAGGCCTACGGGATCACCCAGGTGAAGGTGAAGGTCGGCGACGACCTCGAGCGCGAGCTCGCCACGCTCGCGAGCCTTCGGCGTCTGCTCGGCCCCACGGTCGACCTGCGCGTCGACGCGAACTGCGCCTGGACGGTGGACGAGGCCTTCGGCGCGATCGAGCGGATGCGCGCCTACCGGATCAGCGCGGTCGAGCAGCCGCTCCCTGCCGACGACCTCGCCGGGCTTGCGCGCCTGACCGCCGAGGTGCCGGAATCGATCCTCGTCGACGAGTCGCTGCGCACCGTCGAGGAGGCCGAGCGGCTCGTCGAGGCCGAAGCGTGTGATGGTTTCAATGTGAGAGTCTCGAAGTGCGGCGGCCTGCTCGCGTCGATGCGGATCGCGCGGATCGCGCAGGCCGCGGGGCTGGACGTCGTGGTCGGCGCCCAGGTCGGCGAGAGCGGCATCCTCTCGGCTGCCGGCCGCCACCTCGCCGCAGCCGTCGGTACGCCCCGGTACGTGGAGGGCTCCGGCGGCAGCCTGCTGCTGAAGGAGGACCTCACCGCGGAGCGGGTGCTCCCGGGGTACGGTGGCTGGGCTCGGACACCGCAGGAGCCGGGGTTGGGTATCCGAGTCCGACCCGACGTGCTCGAGCGCCACACACTCCTGACCAGGACAATCGAAAGCGCGAGGTGAACGGATGGCGAAGACGTCGCCGATGCAGCGGGTGATCAAGGCGTTCCTCGACTTCAGCGACGCGCACCGGTTCGACGACGCGACCTGGAAGGCGCGCGAGGTGCAGGAGGCCTACCTCGTCGGCCTGATGAAGCGGAACGCCGACACCGCCTACGGGCGCGAGCACGGCTTCGCGAAGGTCAAGTCGGTCGCCGACTATCCGCAACGCGGTGCCGCCGAACTCCTACGAGACGCTCGAGCCGTACATCGAGCGCACCCTTCGCGGCGAGAAGCAGCGTGCTCACCGCACGACGACCCGCTCATGTTCGCGACCACGAGCGGCACCACCGGGAAGGCGAAGTACATCCCGGTGACCTCGCAGCTACATGCAGGAGTACAGCCACGGCGTGCACGTCCACCTCTACCGCATGCTCGCCGACTTCGGGCACCTGATGGACGGGAAGTTCCTCGTGCCCACCTCGAACGACGTCGAGGGCCACTCCGAAGGCGGCCTTCCGTACGGCGCCATCTCGGGCTACCTCACGAAGCAGCAACCCGGCGTGATCAAGCGCTTCTACGCGCTGCCGTACGAGCTCTGCAAGGTGAAGGACGTCGAGGCGAAGTACTACCTCACCCTCCGCCACGCGCTCCCGGCCGACATCAGGCTGATCGTGATGCCGAACCCGTCGAGCATGGTCATCCTCGGCGAGAAGATGGCCGTGCATGCCGACGAGCTGATCGAGGACATCCGCCAGGGCACGATCAACCCGGCCTACCTGCCCGAAGGGGTGCCGCCCGAGATCACCGCGGGCCTGAAACCCGACCCGCGCCGCGCGGACGAGCTCGAGTCGCTCGTGCGCTCGAGCGGAACGCTGATCCCGATCGAGGCCTGGCCGAACCTGCAGCTCCTCTCGTGCTGGAAGGGCGGGACGATGCCGCTGTACCTACGCAGGCTGCCGGACTTCTACGGCGACACGCCGATCCGCGACCTCGGGTACATGGCGAGCGAAGGCCGTGGCTCGACGCCGCTCGTCAACGCCGGCTCGGCAGGCGTCCTGAACGTGACGAGCCACTTCTTCGAGTTCATGCCCGAGGAGGATCGCGACAACCCCGACGCGCAGTTCCTCACCTGCGACGAGCTCGAATCCAACCGCGAGTACTTCATCCACTTCACGAGCTCGGCGGGCCTCTACCGCTACGACATCAACGATGTCGTACGCGTGGTCGACTGGTACCGCCACACGCCGGTGCTGCAGTTCGTCCGCAAGGGTCAGGGGATGACGTCGATCACGGGCGAGAAGCTGACCGAGTCGCAGGTGACCGGTGCGCTCGTCGAGGTGGTCGACTCGGGCGGCTACGAGGTCGAGCACTTCACCGCCGCGGTCGAGTGGGACGACCCGCCGCACTACTCGTTCTACGCCGAGCTCGGCGACGCGATGACCCCCGACCGCGAGCAGGCGTTCCTGCGCTCGATGGACAGCTCGATCTCGGGCCGGAACATCGAGTACGAGGCGAAGCGCGAGTCGCTGCGTCTGGGCCCGCCGGTGCTGAAGCGCGTCGCGCCGGGGACGTACCAGGCGCTCCGCCAGAAGCGCGTTGCCGAGGGCGCGCCCGAGGCCCAGGTGAAGATCCCGCAGCTCTCGCCGAAGATGGACTTCGGCGAGGGGCTGACGGTGATCGAGGAGGTGCGGATCGATGGCTGAGGACTCGCATCACGACGCGGTCGCCGACGCACTCGCGGGCGTGCCGTTGTTCCGGCGGCTGAACGAGCGGCACCGCGCGGACCTCGCCAAGCACACGGCGAAGCGCTCCTACCGCGCCGGCGCGACGGTCGTGAAGCAGGGCGACACGAGCATGTCGTTCTACGTCGTGTTGTCGGGCCGCGTGCGGATCATCCGCGAGGGAGAGGGTGGAGTGCACGTCGATGTGACCGAGTCCGGGCCGGGAGGCTTCTTCGGCGAGATGGGCCTGATCGATGACCAGCCGCGCGAGGTCACGGTGATCGCAGACGAGCCGACCGAGTGCGCGCTGCTCGCGAAGTGGGACTTCCAGCACGAGCTGCGCGACGACCCCGAGATCGCGCTGGCTCTGCTGCCGATCCTGCACTCACGGATTCGCTGGCTCGACGCGCAGCTCCTGTCACGCGAGCAGTAGCTCGTCGACCGGCAAGGCCGGTTGCTCTCGTCGTCGGCTCGACCTCGTGTTGCGGGAAAGCTTGACTCGCGGCCCCCGGCGGTATTGGCTTCGTGTTTCGAGCGCCCGTCACTTGAATCGGCGCGGAACATCAAGCGAGCGGGGAGTGGGCTATGGGCGAGCTCGACGGAAGAGTCGCGATCGTGACTGGGGGAGCGAGCGGTATCGGGGAGGCCTCGGCACGTGCGCTGGCGGCGGCCGGCGCGAAGGTGGTGGTCACGGCACTGCACGAGGACCGCGCGAAGGCGGTGGCCGACTCGATCTCCGCAACGGGAGCCGAGGCGCTCGGTCTCGGCTTCGACACGTCCGAGGAGGACCAGGTCGCCACGGCGATCGAAGCGGCCGTGAAGGCGTTCGGAGGGGTGGACATCCTCCACAACAACGCCGCGATCACGAGCGTGCCCTTCCTGATGCGCGACGGGATGATCCACGAGCTCGACGCCGACCTGTGGCGTCAGACGATGGCCGTCAACCTTGGCGGATACATGCTGTGCACCAAGCACGTCCTCCCGCACATGCTGGAGCGGGGACGCGGCGTGATCGTCAACACCGCCTCGGGCGAAGGCCTCACCGGCGGGGTCTCCCGGGCGGCGTACGGCACGTCGAAGGCGGCGATCATCGGCTTCACGAGGAACGTCGCGACGCAGTACGGCAAGCTCGGGATCCGCTGCGTCACGATCGTGCCGGGCCTGACGATGACCGACACGGTGGCCGCGAACATGCCGCCTCCGGTGCTCGAGATGATGAAGCGGCACACGCTGACGCCGGAGCTGGCGCGCCCCGAGGACATCGCGAACGCGATCCTCTTCCTCGCCTCCGACCGGGCCGCCTTCGTCACCGGGATCGCGCTTCAGGTGGACGGCGGCATCTCGATCCACACGCCGACCTTCTCGGACGAGATGGCCATGTACGCCGCCGCATCCGGGGCCGAGGCGACCGCTGCTGCCGAGAGGTTCCGGGGCGCCCTGGAGGCGCGAGGGCACGCGACGCTCGCTGCCGAAGACGTCGCCGTTCTCGACGAGGTGCTCGCGACCCACGTCGTCCATCACGGCGCGGGCCGCGCGGGCACGAACGGGGTCAGCCTGAAGGACGATCTCGTCGCGGCCTGGAATGAGCCCGCGCAGGGTCCCGGCGGCGCGCGGATCGACGTGCTCGACGTGTACGCGGACGCGACGCACGTGGTCGCGCTGCTCGAGCTGGCCGCAAACGGCAGCGATCGGGCGGTGCGGCAGGCCAACGTCTTCCATCTCGGCGCCGACGGGAAGGCGACGGAGCTCTGGCGCCTTCCGGCC
Source organism: uncultured Actinomycetota bacterium (assembly GCA_963797465.1). Taxonomy (GTDB): domain Bacteria; phylum Actinomycetota; class Thermoleophilia; order Gaiellales; family Gaiellaceae; genus PALSA-600. The sequence continues at coordinate 1,867,064 of CAWCPD010000001.1, forward strand.
GACACCGCGGTCCTCGACGCGCTGGCCACCGGCGAGCCGCCGGCGGAGCACCCGAACCTGACCGTGTTCAGCGCGGCGGAGGAGGCGCGGGCACGCAATCTCTTCGAGGGGGACGACCTCGCCGCCATCGAGCGCTTCCTGCGTGAAGACGTGCACTGGAACAGCCCATGGGGCGGTGGCCCCACGAATCGCGACGAGGTGCTCGCGCAGTTCCGGGCGTTCGACGACAGCACCGGCGGGACGATGCGCCTCGACCTGAACGAGGTGTTCGCCGACGACGCGCACGCCGTCTCGCTCGTGCGGCTCCAGGCCGGCCGCCCCGACCGGCCGGGCGCCCACATGGACGTCAAGGAGGCGAACGTCTTCCATCTCGACGGCGAAGGTCGCACGTACGAGTTCTGGGGCGTCGCCGAGGATCAGGCCGCGATCAACAGCTTCTGGGCGGACTGACCGAGAGCCGGGTGCAGGTCTTTCGTTCTTGCATTGCGTCTTCGTGGCGCGACCGCAGGGACGGGAACCCTCAACGACAGGCCCGACCCGTCCAGGCCGGTCTCCCGAGGGGATCTGAAACAGTCCTGTAACGATTGCCCGTGATTCTCCCCGGGAACTCCCGGGCCGACCTATCGTTCGAGCGCCCCTCCGAGAGTGAGGATGTGCACGTGCAAGGAAGCGACGAACACGAGGTCGGCACCGAGCTCGTCGGCAGTGGATCGCGTCGCGGCCGAGCGCGACTTCGATCGCCGGGTCGAGCAGGGATCTAGAAGGGGAAGGCATGGACGAGCGAGTGCTCCTCGTCGAGGACGACGCGTCGATTCGCGAGGTCGCCTCGCTGGGACTCCGGGGGGCTGGTCTCAGCGTCGACACGGCGGCAGACGGACGGGAAGCGCTCGTGCGCTTCCGCGCCGAGCCCTTCGACCTCGTCGTTCTCGACGTCATGCTTCCGGAGCTCGATGGGCTCGAGGTCTGCGGTGAGATCCGACGGGCAAGCCACGTGCCCGTGCTGATGCTCTCGGCCCGGAGCGACACCGTCGACGTCATCGTCGGCCTCGAGCTCGGTGCCGACGACTACGTCACGAAGCCATTCGAGCTGCCGGAGCTCATCGCGCGCGTCCGCGCGCTCCTGCGCCGGACACAGGACCTGCCCGTCGACGAGCTGCTCCGGGTCGGTGAGCTCGAGATCGACTCCGCCGGATTCCGGGTCACGCGCGATGGCACGGAGCTGCACCTCACGGCGACGGAGTTTCGCCTCCTCCTCGAGCTGGCGAGGCGCCCTGGGCAGATGTTCACCCGCGAGCTGCTGCTCGAACGCGTCTGGGGGTACGAGTACCTCGGAGACTCTCGCCTCGTGGATATCGCCGTCCAGCGCCTCCGGGCAAAGGTCGAGGTCGAGCCGGGCAGTCCGCGGCTGATCACGACGGTCCGGGGCGTCGGCTTTCGGCTCGAGCGCGGTCGATGAGGGGCGTCATCGCCGTCGGAAGGCTGAGGCGGCGTCTCGCGGTCACCTACGCGCTCGTCGCCGCGGTCGCGACCGGGGCGCTCGCACTCGGGACGTATCTCGTCGTCTCGAGCGCGCGCCTCGACGACTCCGTCGACAACTCGCTCGCCCAGGCGCGCACGAACCTCGTGTTTGCCGGAACCGTCCTCGGGGGATCCTCATCGCCCCGGGATGTCGCCGACCTCTTCGCGTTCTACGCCCGGCGACCCGGCTTCAAGACGGTCGCCCTGGTTGACGGGGAAGCGTTCGGGTCGAGCTCCGGCAGGCAGCAGATCTCCGCCTCGTTGCAACGGCTCGTACGCGACGGCGACCTCGCCTACCAGCGAGTGCGGATCGCCGGCAACCCGTACGTCGTCGCCGGCGGGCGGCCCCCGACGTCGCGGACAGAGCTCTACTTCTTCTTCTCCGAGGAGGCGCTTCGCAACGATCTCGCCCAGCTGCGGACAATCCTCCTGGCGGGTTGGGGGATCGTGGTCGTTCTCTCCGCCGGTGTCGGCGCGCTCGTCGCCCGGCGGATCCTCCGCCCGATCGGGCAGGCTAGCGCGGCGGCACACGCCCTCGCAGAGGGGCTGCTCGAGACGCGGCTTCCGGTCGAGACCGACGACGAGTTCGGTTCCTGGGCAGCGTCGTTCAACGACATGGCCGAGGCGCTCCAGGAGAAGATCCGCGCCCTCTCGGAAGCACAGGCCCGCGAGCGACGATTCACCTCGGACGTCGCGCACGAGCTACGCACGCCGCTGACCGCACTCGTCGGCGAGGCCGCTCTGCTCGAACAGCAGCTCGAGCGCATGCCGCTCGAGGCCAAGCGGCCGGCACAGCTGCTCGTCGAAGACGTCCACCGCCTACGCCGCCTGGTCGACGAGCTGATGGAGATCTCCCGGCTCGATGCCGGCGGCGAGGACGTGCGCACGGAGGCCGTCGACCTGGGCTCACTCGCAACCGGCCTGTTACGGTCGCGTGGCTGGGACACGGCGGTATCCGTCGACGCGGCGCCCATCGTCGTGGAGACGGATCCGCGCCGGGTAGAGCGAGTCCTCGCCAACCTCATCCAGAACGCCTTCGCTCACGGCGGTCGCAACGTCGCTCTAGGGATCGGCCAGGACGAGACCGATGCATTCGTCGAGGTCGGGGACAATGGCCCAGGGATCGCGCCAGAGCACCTCGGGCATGTGTTCGAGCGCTTCTACAAGGCCGATCCGGCACGTGCGGGCGGCGGGAGCGGTCTCGGGCTCGCGATTGCGCTCGAGAACGCGCGCCTACTCGGCGGCGGGATCGACGCGTGGAGCGAGCCCGGCGTCGGTTCGCGCTTCACGCTCAGGCTGCCTGTTGCGAAATCGTTACGCGGCCGTGCGGAAGCTGATGCAGGCGAGAGTGAGGATGGGACGCGATGAATCTGTCCAAAGGAGCAGCGATGAAGCCGCTCGTTCTCGCCCTCGCCACAGCGTGGCTCGTCTTCGGGCTCGCCGCGTGCGGCGGTAGCAGCGCCCGCTCCGCGGGGCCGGCGCCCAAGGTTTCCCTCACGTCGAAGCGGGTGGGCTTCATCGGCCTGCCTCCCGAGGCAGCGAGGCCAAGCACGCCGAAGAATGGCAAGCTCATCATCGCGTATTACGGCGACGCTCCCGCCAAGATCATCTGGACGAGCAGAACCTGGGGGAGAAACTTCGCCTGGGTGTACGCCGACGGGCGGCTGATCTGGGTGCGGGAAGATGACCGCCCCTATGGCGCGAACCATATCTCGACAGGTTTCCTCGAGCAGCGCCTCACCCCCGAGGGCGTCGAGCTCCTGCGGTCCGAGGTCATGGCGACAGGGGTGTTGGGGCCTCGACCTACTGTCGGCAGCAAGCCTGCCGGGCATTCCACGATCCAGGTACGCGACGGCGGCAGGTTGCTCGGCGCCGTCATCGGACAGGTGAGCCCACGTGACGATCGCGAGCTCGCCGCGCTGTTCACCGATCCGGCATCGTGGTTGCCGGCAAGCGCGTGGGAGGATCGTGAGATCAGGGCGTACGTGCCGTCCAGGTTCCAGGTCTGTTACGGGGCGCGGCCGAAGGCGATCGAACGATCTCGCCTCTTGACCCTGATGCCCACGCCGGCCGCAACCCTCCTCCGACCCAGGAGCGCGGTGCGTCGGGGGGTCGACTACTGCTCTGCCATGACGACCGACGACGCGCGCGCACTCGCCGAGGCACTGGCCGATGGAGGGCTCAAGCGGTCGCCGGGGGCGCAGATTCTGGGATACGGCTTCGAGGTCCCCGGCCCGAAGGTCATCGATCCAGCGTTTCCCGATGACGGGCCAGTCCCGAACACCGTCTCGATCTCGTTCGCGCCATACCTCCCGCATGGCGAGGCGATCGGCTGCACGACCTGTGGGTGAGCGCCGGCGGGCCGATCGGCCGCCGGTCGGAGCGGGCCAACGGTGTCATGGCGGGTATCCGTCGAACCAGGCCTGTCAGGCAGTCGGCGCGAGCCGCAACGTGCCCTCGCCGACGACCGCGCCCGAACCGTCGAGCACGACCAGCTCGACCTTTCCGCCCGGCGGGACGGCGACCTCGTCCGCGATCGCCTTCCGGGCGAGGCGCTCCTTCACGCGGTGCGGCGCCGGGAACGGCTTCGTGGCCGCCTTGATCCGGGCCGGCTCGTTCACGATCGCGGCCTGCTCGCCGAGCGCGCCCAGGTCGATCGCGTCGACGCCGCCGTTTCCGATCGTCGCGCGCAGCACCTCGCTCACGAGGCCGAGCACGTTGTTGCCGCTCACCGCCTCGAGCGGCGAGGAGTGCACCTGCAGGCCGCCGTCGGCGCGCTCGTACGAGAGCCGCACCGTGCCCGGCCGGCCCAGCTCCAGCGCGCCGAGCGAGGTCCGGATCCCCGGCCCGTCCGCGAGCAGGTTGTTGCCGAGACTTGCCGGCTGCCAGGCCGTCGTGCCGATCAGGCGGTTGAGCCACTTCCCCTCGGCGAGGCCCTGGAGGACGACCGGCGTGCTCGGGTCGACCTCCGCCGGAACGCCGTCCGGGAACGCGATCGTCCATTCGGCCTCGACCGCGAGCGCGTCGTCCTCGCCCTTGGCGGCGATCGTGGCCGAGCCGACCTCGACCGCGGGATCGACGAAGCCCTCGTAGCGCGTCGGCAGGCCGAACGACCCGCGGTGCGACGCGTTGATGCGGACGGTATCGGAGAACACCGGCACGGAGCCGTCCGTGATCCAGATTCGCAGCGCCATTCCGTGATTGTTCGCGAACTGCGCGCCGTCGGCAAACGCCATCCGGCCTCGGACACCTACCCTGAGGCACGCATGACGAGCGAAGACGCACCGCCGAGCACCTCGCGCGACTTAGCCGCAGCCGCCACCCGCGGGGTGGGCGACGCGCTCGTCCACGCCGTCGGAACGCTCGCCGACCAGGCGATCGACCGCGTGTTGCTCACCGGCGAGCGGGTCACGTCAGCGGCAGAGGGCAAGCGGCTGCTCGCGGGCGGGGCCGAGCTCGAACTGCGCGCGGACGCGATCCAGCGTGCCGTCGTCGTCGTCGTTCCGGCGGTCCGTGTTCTCGCACGCGGCGCCCGCTTCACGCGTGTGCCGTGGGTGATGATCGTCTCCAGCGTTCTCTCGGTCGGCGTCGCCGTTCGTACCGGGGTGCGCGAGCTGCAGGTGCTCGCCTCGCTCGTCGCCCACCGGCTCGAGCAGACGACGGGGGCACCGGCCGAGCCGGCCCTCGTCAAGAAGCTGGCCGTCGATCTCTACCTGCACCCGAAGCGGGTGCCGGACCCGGCCGGCGACGGGCTGCGCCTCGTCCGGGTCAGCCGCAAGTGGCTCCTGAGCGGCGCCTTCAGCCGCAATACGTCGCGGCAGGCGATGAAGGCCCTCGACGCCGCCGAGCGGCTCGACGGCGCCGCGCTCGCCGAGCGCTGGGCTGCGATTCGCCGCGCCGGCGGGTAGGCGTTCTACGATCGGCTCGTGGCCACGCGACCGCACGTGATCCAACTCGGCGGCGGCTACGTCGCAGTGACGCTCGCGCGTGCGCTCCGCGGCGCGGTCCGGCAGCGTGAGCTCGACGTGACGGTCGTCAGCCGCGAGAACTTCCACGCCTTCCACGGCTTCGTCGGCGAGATGGTGACGGGGCGGATCGGCGTCGGCAACATGCTCAGCCCGGCGCGGCGGATCTTCCCGCCCGCTGCCGTGCACGTGGCCGAGATCGAGTCGATCGACCTCGACGCGCAGCGCATCGTCACGAGCCGCCATCTCGACGGTGCGCGCACCGAGCTCGGCTACGACCACCTCGTGCTCGGCGTCGGCACGACCGAGAACCTCGAGGTCTATCCGGGCCTCGCTGAGCACGCGTTCAGGCTGAAGGCGTACGCCGACTGCCTGCGGCTGCGCAACCACCTGCTCGAGATGTTCGAGCTGGCCGACATCGAGAGCGACCCGGAGGAGCGACGGCGGCTGCTCACCTTCGTGGTCGCGGGCGGCGGCTACGCCGGCACCGAGCTGGCCGGCGAGCTGGCCGACTTCGCGCGGCTCCTCACGGCGCGCGAGTTCTCGCGCCTGCCGCCGGACGACTGGCGCGTCGTGCTCGTGCACCCTGGGCAGACGATCATGCCCGAGCTCCACGGCACGTCCAGCTTCGAGCGTGGCGCACGCGCCCATCCGAAGCTGGTCGAGTACGCGACGCGGCACGCGCGTGCGCTCGGCGTCGAGCTGCTGACGGAGACGCGGGTCGAGGGCGCGACGCCGCACGAGGTCTTCCTCTCGAACGGGATGCACGTTCCGACGCGGACGATCGTCTCGGCCGTCGGGACGCGCCCGCAGCCGGTGCTACAGGGCCTCGACCTGCCGACCGACGAGCGCGGCCGCGTCGTCACCGACCGCTTCCTGCGGGTCGAGGGCCACGAGAACGTCTGGGCAGGCGGCGACTGCGCCTCGGTGCCGCACCCGCACGGCGGCACCTGCCCGCCGGTCGGCCTCTACGCGCTCAAGCACGGCGCGCGGATCGGGGACAACATCGAAAGGCGGCTGACCGGGCGCCCGCTCGAGCCGTTCACATACTCGGCGTTCGCGGCCGGCATCTCGATCGGCCGCCGCACGGCCGTCGGCGAGGTGCTCGGCGTGCCGCTGCGCGGGAAGCTCGCCTGGGTGCTCTGGCGCGCGATCCTCGTCTGGTTCCTCCCGACCTGGGACCGGCGGCTGCGCCTCGCCGCCGACTGGCTGATCTGGCCGGTGGTCGGCCGAGACGTCGTCGAGCTCGACCACGAGGCGCGCAGCGAGTACGACGTCCGCCACCAGGCGTTCGGGGCCGGCGAGGTCCTGGCCCACGCGTCCCGTCCGGTCCGCGAGGTTCACGTGGTCCTCGAGGGCGACGTGGAGCTCGTGCGCGACGGCGAGGTCGTGGCGATCCTGCACGCGGGAGACCATTTCGGGCGGAAGGTGCTCGAGCTGCGGGCCGCCGGCGAGGCCCGAGCGCTCACGCGCGTGCGGACGCTGACGCTGCGTGAGGACCAGGCGAACCAGCTGCAGGACGTGCTCGCGTCCACGGGTCGCCTCCGCGCACGCACGGGCTCGCTCCCGACGCTCGATCTCGACGACTGACCGAGGCCGCTTGTGCGGCAGCGGCTGCAGTCTTACAGTGGGCGTCCGTCGTCGGCGCAAGCAAGGAGGGTGAGGTGGAACGGTTCGTCCCGGCCAAGCTTCACGGCATTCTCGACTTCCTTACGGTCGGGCTCTACATCGCCGGCTCGGACGTCTTCGGCGCGAAGGACGCCCCCGCATCGACGCTCCCGTCGCAGGTGATGGGGCCTTCGATCGCCTTCTACAGCATGCTCACCGACTACGGCTCCGACAACGGCTTCGGCAGCCTGCGGGTGCTGTCGATGAAGCGTCACCTCCAGCTCGACGCAGCGTTTGCGCTCGCGATCGGGCTCTCGCCGTGGGTCTTCGGCACGTGGCGCAAGGGCTGGCAGTACTGGGCGCCGCAGACGTTCGCGATGTCGAGCGAGCTGTTCTTCGCGCTGACGACAGAGCTGGACCCCGAATAGCGCTTGCTGAGACGGCTCGCGACCCTGGTCTCCGGGCGCCGTTCCCGGTGGGTCGTGATCGGCGCCTGGGTGCTCGCGGCCGTCGTGCTCGGGCCGCTCGGGCTGAAGCTCCCCGACGAGACGAGCCAGGACTACCTGCTCCCCGGCTCGTCGCAGTCGGTGCAGGCGAGCCGGATCCTGCACGAGCGCTTCCCCGGCGGCGAGCTGCGACCCGTCCTGCTCGTCTACCGGCGCGAGGGCGGGTTGACCGCGGCCGACCAGGCTCGGATCACGGCCGATGCCCGCCGGGCGGCCGAGGTGCCGCTTGCCAACGCGCCGCTCGTGCCGTTCGGCGCCGAAGCAGCGCCGGGCCAGCGATCGGCCGACGGTGCGGTGGCGTTCACGATCGTGCCGCTCACCGCGAAGACGCCCTACCGCGCGACGCCGTCGATCGACGCGCTGCGCGAGATCGCAACGAGCGACGGCGCGCTCGAGGTTCACGTGACCGGCACGCCCGCGTTCACGAGCGACTTCGACACCGCCGTGAAGAGCGCCGACGGCAAGCTCCTGCTCGCGACCGGGACGCTCGTGCTCGTGCTGCTGCTCGCCGTCTACCGCTCGGTGAAGCTCGCGCTCGTGCCGCTGACGAACGTTGCGGTCGCGTTCATGGTCGCGACCGGCGTGATCTACGCGCTCGCCCGCAACGGCCTCACCGTCGACAGCACAGCCACCTCGCTGTTGCCGGTGCTGATGTTCGGCGCAGGAACCGACTACTGCCTGCTGCTCGTCGCCCGCTACCGCGGGTCGCTGCGCCCGGAGACGTCGTCGGCGTCGGCCGTCTCCTCGGCGCTGCCGCTCGCGGCGCCGGCGATGATCGCGAGCGGGCTGACGGTGATCGGCGCGCTCGTCGCGATGCTCGCCGGCGTCTCGGGGATCAACCGGGCGCTCGGGCCGGTGAACGCGATCGGGGTCGCGATCGTGCTCCTCGCGAGCCTGACGTTCCTGCCGGCGCTGCTCTCGGTGATCGGCCCGCCGAAGGCGTGGGTCGGGAAAGAGGGCGTGCGCGACGACGGGAGGCAGGCCGTGTGGGGGCGGATCGGCCGTCGCATCCTGGCGCGGCCGGCGGCCTACTTCGGCGGTGTGGTCGTGGCGCTCGTCGTGTGCGCGCTGGGCCTCGGTCTCTACAACGTGAACGCGAACATCCTGAAGGTCTTTCGCTCGCCAACGGATTCGACGCGAGGCGCGACCGCGCTGCTGACCGCGTTCCCGCCCGGCATCCTCGGTCCCTCGACGGTGGTGGTCGAGCGAACCGACGGCCCGCTCCGGCCGGCCGACGTGGCGCGCGTCAGGAGCACGATCCGGGCTGTGCCGGGCGTCGCCGTGGTGACGCCCGTGAGCCGCACCTCGACCGACGGCCGTGCGGCCGCGCTCTCGCTCGCATTCGCCGACAACCCGTACGCCACGCCGGCGCTCGACCGGCTGCGCCTGATTCGCGACCGCCTCGCCGAGCTGCCGCCGGGCTTGCGCGCGCTCACAGGTGACGGCACGGCCTCGCGCGTCGACCTCGAGGACGCTTCGACCCGCGACCTGAAGGTGGTCGCGCCGATCGTGCTCGCGCTCGTGTTCGGAACGCTGATCTTGCTGCTGCGCTCGCTCGTGATGCCGCTGTTCCTGATCGCGACGGTGATGCTCTCGTTCCTCGCCACGTGCGGCCTGTGCCTCGTCGTCTTTCGCTACGGCTTCGACCAGCACGCCTACGACCCGGTGCTGCCGCTGATCGTGTTCATCTTCCTGGTCGCGCTCGGGTCGGACTACAACATCTTCCTGATGAGCCGCGTGCGCGAGGAGGCGGCCCTGCACGGCACGAGCGATGGCATGCTCCGCGCGCTCGCGGCCACCGGGCCGGTGATCACGAGCGCCGGGCTGATCCTCGCCGGAACGTTCAGCGTGCTGGCGGTGCTGCCGGTGTACGACCTGTTCGAGATCGGCGTCGCGGTCGGCGTCGGCGTGCTGCTCGACACGTTCGTCGTGCGAACGGTGCTCGTGCCCGCCGGGACCTGGCTCCTAGGTGAGCGCGCCTGGTGGCCCGCGCGGGTCAGTCGTCCTCGGGCCCGGCCAGCTCGCGCAGGTCGTTGAGCGACGGCGCGAAGTAGTACGCGCCGCCCACCGGGCGCGAGAAGTCGGTCAGCCGGTCGTGGACGCCCTCGCCGGCCGTGTCGAACATGCGGGCGAGCATCTTGTCGTAGCGCGTCGGGTCGGCGCTGAAGGCGACGAAGTAGAGGCCGCGCTCCTCGACCGTCCCGTACGGAACGCTGCGGCGGAAGAGCTCGAGCTCCTCGCCGTCCTCCTCGATCGTGACACGCGCGATGTGCGCGGTCGGCGGCTTCTCGTCATCGGAGAGCTCGATGCTGTCCGCCTTCGTCCGCCCGATCACGCGCTCCTGGTCTTCGACCGCGAGCCGGTGGAAGGCATCGAGGTCGTGCACCCAGCGCATCGCCAGCACGTGGCTGCCGCCCGCGCCGGGCAGGCCGGACGGTACGAGCGCAACGTCGGCGGCGAGACGGACCGGCGGGTTCTCGGTGCCGTCGACGAAGCCGGTCAGGTCCCGACCGTCACGGTAGGTGAAGCACGCCCGCTCGGCGGCGAGCACCGCCACGTCCTCGACCGCGGCGACCGCCGCACGGGCGTGCTCCCAGGTCACGTCCGGGTCGCTGCCGCTGATCCAGAGCCAGGCGTCGTGCTGGGTCGCAGGCGCGTGGCCGGGGATGCCGCCGAACGACCCGAGCGCCGCCGGCGCCTTCGCGGGCGCGACCTCACGCCAGGCGTCGGCGCCGAACGCGACCACGAGGTTGACGCCGCCCGACGAGACCTCGGGCGCACGCAGCCGCCGGAAGGAGCCGACGGCCTGCGTCGCCGTGACGCCGGGCCGCAGGTCGAGCTCGAGGAAGTGGTGCGCGTGGGTCCCCTGCGCGAAGATCCCGAACTGCGGGAGCGTGAAGCCCGCCGGCTTCGTGTCGTCTGTTCCGGTCGAATCCCTCATCGCGTTCGACTCCATCTTGAAGGTGCGATGATCGCCGTGCAGCAGGATCCGACGCCAACGAACACGAGGGGAGACCAGTGATGGACGAAGAGACGCCGGTACTCGACACACTCGCCGAGATCACCGCGATATCGATCGAGAACAGCAGCCTTGGCGCCCGCGAGCTGATGCTCGCCCGGATCGCGGCACTCGCCGCCATGGACGCCCCGGCCGTGTCGTACCTGATGAACGTCGGCGCGGCTGCCGACTCGGGGATCACGCTCGAGGACGTCCAGGGCATTCTCATCGCTGTCGCCCCGATCATCGGCACAGCCCGCACGATCGAAGCAGCCGCGAACATCACGGAGGCGCTCGGCTTCGCGATCGCCGCGATCGCGGCAGAGCTCGAGGCGGAGCTCGAGGCCGAGGAGGGCTGAGCGGCAACGGGTGGATCGCACCCCGGGGACGGGCGCCCGCCCGTCTCCGGCCGTTGCGCGGCAGGCACCGTATCCGCTACGCGTCGCGGCTCAGGCGGCCGTCGCGCCGGGAGCCGCCCGCCGTGTGAGCTCGGAGCGGACGGACGGCGCCACCTCGGTGGCGAACAGCTCGATCGAGCGCATGATCCGTTCGTGCGGCAGCGTGCCGACGCTGAACTGCACGAGGAATCGGTCGTGGCCGAAGAGCTCGTGCTGGAACAGGATCTTCTCGACCACCTGCTGTGGGCTGCCGACGAAGTTCGCCCCGCGCAGCGTGGCGGCGGTGTCGTAGTCGGCGCGCGTCATCGGCGGCCAGCCGCGCTCGCGGCCGATCCTGTTCATCATCGCGGCTGCGTAGGGGAACGACTCCTCGAGCGCCTGCTGGGAGGTGTCGGCGATGTAGCCGTGCGAGTTGATGCCGAGGGCCGGCGGGTCGTGACCGGCACGGCGGGCAGCCTCGCGGTGCGACTCGGCGAACGGCGTGAAGCGCTCGGGCATGCCGCCGATGATCGCGAGCGCCATCGGCAGGCCGAGCGTTCCGGCGCGGATCGCCGACTCGGGGTTGCCGCCGACCGCGACCCAGACCGGCAGCGGGTCCTGCAGCGGCCGCGGATAGACCTCCGCGTCCTCGAGCGCCGCGCGGTGGCGGCCCGACCAGGTGACGCGCTCGGTGTCGCGCAGCTCGAGCAGGAGGCCGAGCTTCTCGGCGAAGAGCTCGTCGTAGTCCGAGAGGTCGAAGCCGAAGAGCGGGAACGACTCGACGAAGGAGCCGCGGCCGGCCATGATCTCGGCGCGGCCGCCCGAGAGCAGGTCGAGCGTCGCGAAGTCCTCGAAGACGCGCACCGGGTCGTCGGAGCTCAGCACCGTGACGGCGCTCGTCAGACGGATCCGCTCGGTGCGCGCCGCCGCGGCAGCGAGGACGACAGCGGGCGCCGAGACGACGAAGTCGCGCCGGTGGTGCTCGCCGACGCCGAACACGTCGAGGCCGACCTGGTCGGCGAGCTCGATCTCCTCGAGCAGGTTGCGCAGACGCCGTGCGGCGTCGATCGTCCGCCCCGTCGACGGGTCGGGGTAGAGCTCCGCGAAGGTGTAGACCCCGAGTTCCACGAACCGCCTACCTGCGCCGGATCAGCGTCATCCCGTCGCGGACCGTGAGGATCACGCGGACCACACGCGGGTCGCTGCGAACGTGCTCGTTGAAGCGCGGGAGCGGCCCGTCGCTGTCGAGCACGCGGCCGTCCCAGAGCGTGTTGTCGGCGACGATAAGCCCCCGCGGTGCGAGGCGAGGCAAGACCGCCTCGTAGTAGTCGACGTAGCCGTCCTTGTTGGCATCCAGGAAGACGAGGTCGAACTCGCCCTCGAGCCGCTCGATCGTCTCGAGCGCAGGGCCGAGGTGCAGCGTGATCCGGTCGCCATGCGGGCTGCGGTCGAAATAGCGCTGGGCCACCTCGGCGTGCACCGGGTCGAGCTCGCAGGTATCGATCCGGCCGTCCGGCGGCAGCGCGGCCGCCATCGCGAGCGCCGAGTGGCCGCTGTAGGTGCCGATCTCCAGCACGCGCTGCGGCCGGCCGATCCACACGAGCAGCTCGAGCAATCGGGCGGCGACCGGGTCGGTGAGCATGCCCGACCTGGGCAGCGTCCGCTGCGTCTCGTCCGCCAGCTCGGCGAGCAGCGGCTCCGCCGGCGAGCTGAAGCGGCCGACGTACTCGAGGATCCGCGGGTCCACGATCTCCACGCCGACACCATTGCACGCGCTCGCCGGCTCGCGCCAGGGCTCGCCACCGGTAAGCAGCCCGTCGAGCTGCGTGCCGGATCGTGCGGCACACTAACCCTCGTGGTCTCGCTCCCGACTTCGGCGCCGCGGCCCTGAGCGCGCCGCTCGGGTCGTCGCCGGGACCCGGCGCCGATGAGGGGTCGCCCGGGATGCCGGCGAGCGCTCGGGACCAACGACCCCCGGCCCGGTTCGGACAGGCACGCCCCGCGGTCTTCGCCGCCCTCGGCCTCGCCGTCGGCGTCGTCCTGCTGGTCGCGCTCCTCACGCGAGGCGGCGACGACGCGTCTCGGCTCGGGCCACGAGGCGCGCTCGCCGGCGATCCGCTCGCCTTCGACCCCGGCCGGGCTGCGGAGCTCGAGCGCGCGGCGGCGTCCGGCCTCAGCCACGTGCTCTACGCGAAGCTCCCCGGCGGCGTGCTCGTCTCGGCAGCGCGAACGGCGCGCTTCCGGCCGCTCGTCGAGCAGGCGACGGCCGGCACCGGGATCGACCCGGATCTCGTCGAGGCGATCGTCCTGCTCGAGAGCGCCGGCCTTCCGGACGCCATCGCCGGCTCGGACCCGGTCGGCGCGGCAGGGCTGACGCAGATCCTGGCCGAGACCGGGAGCGGCTTCCTCGGGATGCCGGTCGACCTCGAGCAGAGCCGCCTGCTCACGAAGAGGATCGCGACCGCCGAGCGGCGCGGCCGGGGCGGCGAGGCGCTCCGCCTGGAGGCGAGGCGGCGCGCGGTCGACGCGCGCTTCGACCCGGCACAGGCGCTCGCCGGCACGGTGCGGTATCTGTTGACCGCCCGCGAGCACTTCGGGCGCGACGATCTCGCGGCGGTCTCCTACCACATGGGAATCGGCAACCTCGAGAACGTCCTCCGCGACTACGCGCCCGCGTCGGGGGACACGCCGATCCGCGACCTGGTGGCGCAGGACGACCTCACCTGGGCGCGCGTCTTCTTCGACTCCTCGCCGATCGATCACGCCGAGGCCTGGCGCAGGCTCGCCGGGTTCGACGACGACTCGAAGACCTACTACTGGCGCGTCCTCGCGGCCGCCGAGATCATGCGCCTGTTCCGTGAGGATCCCCAAGCGCTGCAGTCGCTCGCCTACCTCCACGACCGCAAGGCGAGCGCCGAGGAGGTGCTCCATCCGGAACCGCTCACCGAGCAGTTCTGGACGCCGGGCGATCTCGCCCGGGCACGTGATGACGGAGTGCTCCAGCCGCTCCCCGACAAGGCGGGAACGCTGCACTTCAGGGTCGACCCGCGCGTGGGGGAGCTCGCGCCGGAGCTCGGGCGGAGCCCGCGCCTCTACCGGCAGCTCCGCCCCGAGGCGCTCGCGCTGCTCCTCTACCTCGCCGACCGCGTCCACGAGCTCAGCGGCGCCTCCACCCCGCTCACGGTCACGAGCGCCGTCCGCGACGACGTCTACCAGCAACTCCTCGTCGCGGACAACCCGGAGGCGACGTCCGGCTACTCGCTCCACACGACGGGCTACGCCTTCGACCTCCTCCGCCGGTACGGCTCGAACGCGCAGGCGCGGGCGCTCCAGTACGAGCTCGACCGGTTGCGAGCGCTCGACCTGATCGCCTGGGTGCGCGAGCCGGCGGCGATCCACGTCACGGTGTCATCCGAGGCGCGCGAGCTGATCCCGGCGTTGCTCGAGACCTCGCGCTGAGCAAGCGAGCCTGCGCCATGCTCACGACGCACGGGCTCCTGCTGCTTTCGATCGCGCCTGACCCGGAGGCCGCAGCTCGTGCCGCCTGCCTCGGGCCGACGCGAGTCGTAGGATCGTTGCCGACCGATGAGCTGCTGTTCCGGCAAGGGGTGTGACGAGTTCTTCGACGAGCGCGTCGCGCGTCGCGATGCCCGCCGGTTTCTCCGGAAGGGGCTGGGCGGCGACGCGCGCCGGATCGTCGAGCTCGTGCGGCTTCGCGGGCTCGACGGGAAGACGGTGCTCGAGGTCGGCGGCGGGATCGGGGCGATCCAGGTCGAGCTGTTGCGGGCGGGCGCCGAGCGGACGGTCAACGTCGAGCTCTCGCGCGCGTACGAGCCGTACGCCGCCGAGCTGCTGCGTGCGAGCGGGCTCGACGGCCGCGCCGATCGCCGCATCCTCGACTTCGCCGAGGGCGCGGACATGATCGGGGCGGCGGAGATCGTGGTGCTGCACCGGGTCGTGTGCTGCTATCCGGACTACGAGGCGCTCGTCGGGGCGGCCGCCGACCACGCCCGCGACCAGCTGCTGCTGACCTTCCCGCGCGACGCGTGGTGGATGCGGGTCGGTCTCGGCGGGGCGAACCTCGTCCAGAGGCTCAGGCGGAAGACGTTCCGCGTCTACCTTCACGCTCCGGCGGCGATCCTCGAGGTGGCGGCTTCACACGGCCTTCGGGCGGCCTCGAGGAAGCGAGGCCCGGTGTGGGAGCTCGTCAGCCTCGAGCGCGTCGCGAGCAGGGCGTAGGACCGCCTCGCTCAGTGCCGGCTCGATCCTGAGCGTCCCGATGGAGGCCGTCCCGGGCGCGGGTCTCGCGAGGTCGCTCTGGCGCCGGTACGTCACGGAGACGATCGAGCTCGCCGACCGCTGCGAACGAGAGGCACGAGCCGCGAACCCGACGCGCGCCACGGTCAAGATGGTCGTGGTCCTCGTCACCTCGGCGCTCGCCCTCACGGCGATCGCCTTCGGCTCGCGCGACTCGAGCTGGCTCGTCTCCCTCCTCGACACGCTCGGCTTCTCGACGCTCGCCGAGCGGCTGGCGTCGGCCACGCGGAGCCAGTTCGGGCAGCTCGCGTTCTGGGCGGTGGTGAGCATCGTCGGCTACGTCGTCCCTGCCGTCATCGCGATCAAGCTGGTGCTGCGCGAGCGCGTCCGCGACTTCGGGCTCCGGTTCAAGGACACGTGGCCCTACTGGCCGCTCTACGCGGGGCTGATGGCGAGCGCGCTGCCGTTCATCGTGATCCTCGCGTACTCGCCCGCCTTCCAGGCCACCTACCCGTTCTACGATCTCGCCCCCGGCGAGGGGCTGGCCCCGAGGATGGCGATGTGGTGGTTCCTGTACGCCGCCCAGTTCGTGGCCCTGGAGTTCTTCTTCCGCGGCTTCATGGTGCACGGGCTGAAAGACCGCGTCGGCTATGCCGCCATCTTCGTGATGCTCGTCCCGTACAACATGATCCACCTCCAGAAGCCGATGCCGGAGGCGCTGGCCGCGATCGGCGGGGGCGCGATCCTCGGGACACTCAGCCTCCGCTCGGGCTCGATCTGGTGGGGGGCAGCGCTGCACCTCGGGATCGCCGGCTCGATGGACGTGCTGTCGCTCGCCCACAAGGGGCTGCTCTGACGGGCCCGGCCTACTCGCGTGCAAGCCAGCGCTTGAGCGTCGTGATTCGCGCCACCGACCTTCTGAGCTCGCTCAGCGGAAGCGCCCCGCTCTTCGCTGCTGCGAGCGCTTCTGCGTAGCCGGTAGCGCTGGAGTGCTCGCTCGTGTAGAGCAGGACGTTGACGCCGGCGGCCAGGGCTGACACCGCTGCGCCCTCCCGCCCGCTCGGGCCGGGCGCATCCATCGCGTCGCTGATGACGACGCCCCGGAAGCCCAGCCGGTCTCTCAGAAGTCCGGTGACGATCGGCCTCGAGATGACAGCCGGGACGCCCGACGAGTCGTAGCTGCGATAACCGGCGTTGCTGACCATCACGACCTTCACGCCCGCGTCGATCGCGCGAACGAACGGCACCAGCCGGCGCTCGAGCACTCGCTTCGGGGTCGTGAGGTACACGTGGTTCGTGTCGGTCGACCGGCGGGCGGTTCCGAGCCCCGGAAAGTGCTTGGCGGTCGCGGCCACACCGCCGCGCTGTACACCCCGGAGGAAGGCTGTGCCGAGCGCTGCGTTCAGGCTCGGGCTGCCGCTGAACGCCCGGCTGCCGAGGAAGCTCGAGGGCGAGGTCGGCGTGTCGAGCACCGGGGCGAGATCGAGGTGGATCCCGCGCTGCTTCAGATAGGCGGCGGTCGCGCGTCCTTGCGCCTCCGCCTCGACCACGCTTCCGTTGCGGCCCATCGCGGCCGGCGAGCGATCGGGCGGGCCGGCCGGCAGCCGTTTCACCGCGCCGCCCTCCTGGTCGACTGCGATCAGGAGCGGCGGGTTGCCGCCCGCGGCAGCAGCCGCCTGTAGGGCTCCGATCAGCCCCGAGAGCTCGCTCGTGCTGCCGATGTTGCGCGCGAAGAGAATGACGCCGCCGACCTGGCCGGCGCGAATCCGGGTGAGCAGCGCGCGACTCGCCACGCGCCCGTCGACTCCGGTCATGATCGACTGTCCCACGAGTCGCTCGGCCGCCGCGGCCTTCCCGCTTCCCGATCCTGAAGCCGTGCCTGCGAGAACGGCGGCAACGACGCTTGCGGCGACGACTGTTCTAGACAGCCACATGCACGTCGCCGGCAACGAGCACCCGGATGATCTCGACGCTGTCGTCGAGGATCACGATGTCCGCCGGAAGGCCCACGTCCAGCCGGCCGAGCTCCGGCAGCCCGAGGATCCGCGCCGGCACCGCCGTCGCGGCGCCGACCGCGTCGGCCAGCGACACTCCGAGTGCGTGCAGGTTCTGGACGGCCTCGATCATCGTCAGCACGCTCCCCGCGAGGACGCCGTCGGGTCCGCGGACGGCCCGCTCATGGACCTGCACGTCGAGGCTCCCGAACGAGTAGGGCCCGCCGCTGCCACCGGCCGCCGCGACCGAATCGGTCACGAGCGCGACCCTCCCGGGCGCGGCGCGCCAGGCGACGGTCGCCGTCTCCGGCGCGAGGTGCACGCCGTCGAGGATCAACTGGACGACCACGTCGTCGCGGGCGAGAGCAGCGCCGACGATCCCCGGATCGCGGTGCATGAACGGGCGCATCGCATTGAAGAGATGCGTGACCGTCCGCACGCCGGCGTCGAAGGCCTCCGTCGCCTGCTCGGCGGTGGCGTCGCTGTGGCCGAGCGAAACGATCACGCCGCGCTCGAGCAGCCGCGCGATCAGGACGCCGGCGCCCGGAAGCTCCGGTGCGAGCGTCATCAGCCTCACCGGCCCGCCGTCGAGCAAGCGATCGAGCAGGCGCACGTCGGGATCGCGTCGCGACGCCGCCCCGTGCGTTCCGAGCCGCCTGGGCGAGAGGAACGGCCCTTCGAGATGCACGCCGACGATCCGCGGGTGCTCTCCGTCGACCGGAACCTCGGCGAGCGCTGCGAGCAGCTGCTCCTCGGGTGAGGTGATCAGGGTCGGAAGGTAGGCGGTGACACCCGTCTCGAGAAGAGCCAGGCCTGCGCGCCGGTAGCCGTCGGCGTCGGCGTCGAGGAAGTCGACGCCGCCGAACCCGTTCACCTGGAGGTCGACGAAGCCGGGCACGGCGAGGCCGCACCCGTTCGGGCCGGCAAGGCCGCAGCGGACGATCCGGCCGTCCTCGATCTCGACGTCGCCACCGACGAACTGCCCGTCGACGAGGGCTGCCGCGACCCCGAGTCTCACCGTGGATCCCCATCCATGTCGCCAGAGTCTATGACCACAACGGCGATGTGGTCAATACCACTTTGGGAATCCTTGTCGCGCGGTGGCCAGGTCTATACCATCGCCGTGACCGACGATGGCCAGCATCCACCTCGAGCACGTGCGCAAGTCATTTGCGGGCGTCGTCGCCGTCGACGACGTCTCGCTCGAGATCGCGGACGGTGAGTTCCTCGTCCTGGTCGGGCCGTCGGGCTGCGGAAAGTCGACACTGCTACGCATGATCGCCGGCCTCGAGGATGCAACCGCCGGCCGGATCTCGATCGGGTCGCGGGACGTCACGGACCTCGCACCGAAGGATCGCGACATCGCCATGGTGTTCCAGACGTATGCCCTCTATCCGCACATGAGCGTCCGCCAGAACATCGGCTACGGCCTCAAGGCCCGGCGGACGGAGAAGCCGGAGATCGCGCGTCGGGTCGAGCAGGTCGCCGCGATGCTCGGGCTGTCGGACCTGCTCGACCGGCGGCCCGCGCAGCTCTCGGGAGGGCAGCGGCAGCGGGTCGCGATGGGCCGGGCGATCGCACGGGAGCCGCAGGCGTTCCTTCTCGACGAGCCGCTCTCGAACCTCGACGCGAAGCTCCGCGTCGGCATGCGGGCGTCGCTCGCGCAGCTGCACCGCCGGCTCGGAATCACAACCGTCTACGTCACGCACGATCAGGTCGAGGCAATGACGCTCGGGCAGCGCGTCGCGGTGATGCGGGACGGGCTGATCCTCCAGGTCGACACGCCCCACCGGCTCTATCAGGAGCCGCGCGACCTGTTCGTGGCCGGCTTCATCGGCTCACCGGCGATGAACCTCGTCGAGGCGACGGTCGAGGCAGGCGCGGCCCGGTTCGCCGGATACACCGTCCCGCTCGCACCGAGCCGCACGGTCGCGGACGGAGAGCTGATCCTGGGAATCCGACCGGAGAGCTTCGAGGATCCCGCGTTCGCGCCGGGCCTCCCGACCATCGAGGTCGAGGTGGAGGTGCTCGAGGATCTCGGCTCCGACGCGCACGTCTTCTTCACCGTCGATGCGAGGTCGATCACGGCCGAGGTGCTCGAAGCGGGCGCCGAGACGCATGACCTGATTTCGGCCGGCGGCGCGTTGTTCACCGCACGAGTCGACGCGCGCACAGGCGCCCGCGTCGGCCGGCGGGTCGAGCTGGCGCTCGATCCCGAGCGCTTCCATTTCTTCGATCCGCAGACCGGTGCGAGGATGCTCCCGCTCGGGGTTCCGGGCGCCGCGCCGGCGGAGCTGACCGCCACGCGATAGAGGATGGGGTCGCGATGACGAAGCAACGAGAGATCCGCGACCAGGTGCTGGAGCTGATCGAGGCGCTCGAGGTCGGCGATGCGATCCCGTCCGAACGGCTGCTCGGCGCCGATCTGGGAGCCTCACGCCTGACCGTGCGCGCCGCGCTCGACGAGCTCGTGCGCGAGGGCTACCTGACCCGCCGGCGTGGCGCGGGGACGTTCGTGGCCGAGCCGAAGGTTGCGAAGGGGATGACGATCACGTCGTTCAGCGACGACATGCGCCAGCGCGGGTTGAGCCCCGGGAGCCGCACGCTCGATTTTCGCACCGTCCCTGCCGGCGCCCGCCTCGGCCGCATCATGCACGTCTCGCCCTCCGAGCCCGTGCTTTCGGTGAAGCGCCTCAGGCTCGCCGACGGCGAGCCGATGGCGTTGGAGCTGCTGCACGTGCGCGAGGCGCTCTTCTCCGGGCTGTCGGCGCGGGATCTCGAGCAGAGCTCGTTCTACGACCTGCTCGAGGATCGGTACCGCATCGAGATCGTCGGCGGCACCCAGACGGTGGAGCCGACGGTCACGAACGAGGAGGAGTCGACGGCGCTCGGCGTTCCCATCCACTCGCCCGCGCTGCTCTTCGAGCGGGTCACGCATTCGGCGAGCGGCGAGATCGTCGAGTTCACGAGCTCGATCTATCGCGGCGACCGCTATCGCCTCGTCTCGGAGCTCGGGGTCGGGGGCCGTCCGGCGATTCCGATCGGCCTTGCGGCCCGTTCGGCTGCAGGCTTCTCGTAACGGTACGCAAACCGATCGAGGTCGACGCACCGGGACCCTCGACTGTCCAAGGTGGGCTGCCCGTTCCCGTTTTGGTATTGACATCTCGAAGGCGTATGTGCCAGGATCCCCTCCGCATGGCATTTGGTATTAACCAACTCAGCGGAGCTCGTCTCTCCCGCAGCCGTCACCAGGCTCGTGGCGAGCGACAGGACCGCTTGACTCTGGAGGCTTAGAGATGACGAAGAGAATCATCGTCGCCTTCTGTCTTGTCGCCGTAACGGCCGCAGCGGTCACTGCCGCGACGCTGGGGGCGGCGAAGAAGACGACCGCCGACAGCATCACGGTCTGGCTGCAGGTCGATGCCCAGTCGGGCTGGCCGACCGTGGTCGCAGCGGCGAACAAGGCATTCGAGGCAGCGCACCCGGGCGTCACGGTCAACGTCGAGTACCAGCAGTGGAACACCCATCTGCAGAAGTTCGACGCGACACTTGCCGGCGGCAACGTGCCCGACGTGATCGAGATGGGAAACACGGAGATGACGAAGTACATGGCGGCCGGCGCCTTCGCCGACATCACCGCCTCGAAGTCGAAGCTTCCGAACTCCACCACCTGGCTGAAGGGCCTGGAGCAGTCGGCGACCTATGACGGCAAGCTCCAGGGCGTGCCGTACTACGCGGGCTCCCGCGTCGTGATCTACAACACGAAGCTGTTCAAGCAGGCCGGCCTGAAGGGAACCCCCAAGAGCCTCGGCCAGTTCCTCGTCAACGGCAAGAAGGTCATGAAAGCCAACCAGGGCGACAAGAGCTTCTCCGCGTTCTACGTCGCTGGCAAGGACTGGTACTCCGCCCTCGCCTTCGTCTACGACTACGGCGGCCAGATCGCGACGAACGCGGGTGGCAAGTGGGTCGGCACGCTCGACAAGCCGCAGGCGATCAAGGGCTTGACCTCGTTCAAGAACACGTTCCTCGCACTTTCGCGTGCGAGCAAGTCGACCGACGAGGCCAACCCGTTCCCGACGGTGCCGTTCGCACAGGGACACGCGGCGTCGTTCATCGGCCCGGGCTGGCAGTTCGGGTACGCACTCGATCCCAAGGCCGGCAATCCGAAGCTGAAGCCGTACATGGGCGCGTTCGCGATGCCAAGCCACACCAAGGGCAAGACGATGCCGGCGTTCCTCGGCGGCTCCGACCTCGCGATCCCGGCGTCGAGCTCGAACGTCGACCTCGCGCTCGACTGGATCGCGGCGTACACGGACAGCGCGCAGATGAAGGGGATCGTCAAGGCGGGGAACCTCCCCAACACGACCTCGCTTCTCGGTCTCGTGAAGGGCACGCCAGGCGCGGCCCTCGCGCAGTCGGCGAAGGTGACCTGGTTCGTCCCCACCGCGAAGAACTGGACGAACGTCGAGAGCGCGAACGTGCTCCGCACGATGCTGACGAACATCCTCACCGGCAAGGCGACCGTGAAGCAGGCGGCCGCGGCGGCGAGCGGCAGCATCACCACCATCCTCAACTCGGACACCTAGCGCGCGGCCGGGGACGCCAGACGACATGTCGAGCGACCCCGTCCCCGCTTCAGTCGATGCCGCCGGATCAGCCTTCGGGCCGATCCGGCGGCATCGTCTTCTCACCCGCAAGGGGATCATCCAGGCGGCGGTGCCTTACGCGCTGATCGCGCCGGCGCTGATCGTGATCGTCGCGATCCTCGGCTACCCCGTCTACTTCCTGACGCGGCTCGCCTTCCAGCGCTACGGCCTCACCGAGCTGATCGCCCACAAGGGCCGCTCGGTCGGATTCGACAACTTCACGACGATCCTCGGCGACCGGCAGTTCTGGGACGTCGTCCTGCGCACCGTGCTCTTCACCGTCGTCAACGTCGGCCTGACGATGGTGCTCGGGACGCTGATCGCGCTGCTGCTCAAGGAGCTCCGGCCGCTGATGCGGTCGATCGTCACCACGGCGCTCGTTCTCGCCTGGGCGATGCCCGTCGTGGTCGCGGCGCAGCTCTGGCTCTGGATGACGAACTACGAGAACGGCGTCCTCAACTACGTCCTCAGCAGGCTCGGCTTCGGCGACTTCGCGCAGTACGACTGGTTCGCGAACCCGTACGTCGGCTTCGGTGTGATCACGTCGCTCATCGTCTGGGGTGCGGTGCCGTTCGTCTCGATCACGATCTACGCCGGGCTCACGCAGGTTCCCGGCGAGCTGCTCGAGGCTGCCGAGATCGACGGGTCGGGCGCGCTCAAGCGCTTCCGCGACGTGACCTTCCCGATCCTCAAGCCGATCTTCGTGATCCTCACGAGCCTGTCGATCATCTGGGACTTCCAGGTCTTCACGCAGCCGTTCCTGCTGCGCATGCAGCGGCCCGATCCCGACTACTGGCTGATGAGCATCTACGCCTACGAGAAGTCGTTCGGCATCAGCTCCTACGGGCTCGGGTCGGCGATCGCGCTGGTGATGCTCCTGATCATGGTCTTCGTCACGTTCTTCTACATCCGGCAGATGATCCGGATCGGAGAGGTCCAATGAGCGTCACCGCGGTGAGAACGCGGCGCGTGCCGGTGCGCAGGGCGCTTCGCCGCAGCGCGCTCAACCTCGCCGGGATCGTCGTCTTCGTCGTGATGATCTTCCCCGTCTACTGGATGGTCTGTACGGCGTTCAAGCCCGGGGTCGAGATCTCGAGCTACACGCCGAAGTGGATCCCGGATCACCCGACGCTGGTGCACTTCACGGACGCGATCCGCACGCCGGCCTTCTGGACCGACCTGCGCAACAGCGTGATCGTCGTCTCGATCGTCGTCGCGCTGTCGGTTGCGCTCGCGTTCCTCGCCGCCGTCGCTCTTGCCAAGTACCGCTTCACGGGCAGGAGGGTGTTCATCGTCCTCGTGATCATGATTCAGATGCTCCCCGCGAACGCACTGATCATTCCTTTGTATGTCGTGCTTGCGCGCTACCACCAGGTGAACCAGCTCAGTGGGCTGATCGTCACGTACCTGACCTTCGTGCTGCCGTTCTCGATCTGGGTCCTGCGCGGCTTCATCCTCGGGATCCCGCGCGACCTCGAGGAGGCTGCGATGGTCGACGGGAACAGCCGCTTCACGGCGTTCGTGAAGATCCTGCTGCCGCTCGTCGTCCCCGGCCTCGTCGCGACGTCGATCTTCGCGTTCATCCAGGCCTGGAACGAGTTCATCTTCGCCTACATCCTGCTCTCGAGCTCCGACAAGCAGACGCTGACTGTCTGGCTCTCGAGCTTCCTGGGGACGAGTCGCGGGACCGACTGGGGCGGGCTCATGGCCGGTGCGACGCTCGTCGCGATTCCGGTCGTGATCTTCTTCGTCATCGTCCACCGCCGGATCGCCTTCGGTCTCACGGCCGGCGCGGTGCGCGGATGAAGGAGCTCGAGCGGCTCGCGGCCGGGTGCATCCTCCCGAGCTTCCCGGGGCTCGAGCCGCCCGAGTGGATCCTCCGCGGGATCGAGGCGGGCTTCGGCGGGATCTGCCTCTTCGCCTACAACGTCGGCTCTCCCGAGCAACTCACTGCGCTGACGGGGTCACTGCGTGAGGTGCGCGGCGACCTGCTGGTCGGGATCGACGAGGAGGGCGGCGACGTCACGCGGCTCGAGGCCGGCCGCGGGAGCTCGTATCCGGGCAACTGGGCTCTCGGCGCCGTCGACGACGTCGCACTGACCGCGCAGGTTGCGGCCGGGATCGGCGGCGACCTGGCTGCGCTCGGCCTGAACCTCGACTTCGCGCCGGTGGCGGACGTGAATGTGAACCCGGCGAATCCGGTGATCGGCATCCGCTCGTTCGGTGCCGACCCGGGCCTGGTCGCGCGCCATGTCGCTGCCTTCGTCTCGGGGCTGCAATCGCGCGGCGTCGCGGCATGCGCAAAGCATTTCCCCGGCCACGGCTCGACCGAGCAGGACTCGCACCTCGAGCTGCCGACCTTGACAGGCGACGTTCGCGACGGCCTCGGGCCATTCCGGGCGGCGATCGAAGCGGGCGTGCAGTCGATCATGACCGCGCACGTCCGCGTTCCGGCGCTCGACGACGCGCCGGCCACGCTCAGCCCCGCCGTCGTCGCCGGCCTGTTGCGCGAGGAGCTCCGCTACGACGGCCTCGTGATCGCCGACGCCCTCGAGATGAAGGCGGTCAGCGCGAACTTTGGCATCGCGAGGAGCGCGGTCTTGGCGCTCGCGGCCGGCGTCGACGCGGTGCTGATCGGCCACGACCTCGGCGTGGAGGAGGTGGCCGCCGTGCGGAGCGCGCTGGTCGACGCTGTGGCGTCGGGCGAGCTCCCGGAGGAACGGCTGCGCGAGGCGGCCGGCCGGGTCGCGCGCGTCGGGGCGTGGGTCGCCTCCGAGACGGACGGCCGCGCTCTCCACCCCGAGGCGGGAAGAGCTGTCGCACGTCGAGCGCTCCGCGTGGAGGGAGAGGTCGCGCTTGTCGGGCCGCCGCTTGTCGTCGAGCTCCGCCCTGAGGCGAATGTCGCGGCCGGAGACCCAGGGCACTCGGTCGGCACGGTGCTCAGTGCGCGGCTGCCCGGCACGGAGGTCGCCGTCCTCGACGAGGCAACCGCCGACGAGGCGTGGCCGCTCGAAACGCGAGCTGGCCGGCGCGTCATCGTCGTCGTGCGCGACGGGCATCGCCACTCCTGGATGCGCGACGCGGTCGGCGCGATCCTCGAGGCGGCGCCCGACTCCGTCGTCGTCGAGGTCGGCCTTCCGGTCTGGCGGCCCGACGAGGCTCGGTCCTACGTGGCGACCCTCGGTGGAAGCCGCGTGAGCTACGAGGCGATGGCCGAGCGGATGCTGGCGGGCAACGGAGGGCCGCGATGAGCGCGACGAGGCTCGAGCAAGAGCTCCGTGAGCAACCCGAGGCTCTGGCGCGGCTGCTCGAACGACAGATGGGAAACGCACGGGAGCTCGGCGCGCTCTTCCAGCGACCGGACGTCCACTACATCCTGATCGCCTCGCGCGGCAGCTCGTCGAACGCGGCGCGGTACGCGCAGTACCTCCTCGGCCGTGCGAACCGTGTCCCGGTCGCGTTCGCGACTCCGTCGCTCTACACCCTGTACGAGCAGCCGCCGCGTCTCGACGGCGCGCTCGTGATCGGCATCTCCCAGTCCGGAGAGTCCCCGGACGTACGGGCGGTGATCGACCACGCGCGGCGCCAGGGGCGCCCGACGATCGCGATCACGAACAAGCCCGACTCGCCGATCGGGACGTCGGCCGAGGCGGTGCTGCCGCTCGAGGCAGGCGACGAACTGGCGGTCGCGGCGACGAAGACCTACGTCAACTCACTGGGCGCCGTCGCCCTGCTCTTCGCTGCTGCTACCGGCGACGAACGGGCCCGGCGCGAGCTCGACCTGATGCCCGACCGCATCGCCGCGCAGCTCTCGCACTCGTTCTACGACGTGGGCCGGCTCGACGAGCTCGCGGGCATCACCGGCGGGACGGTGGTCGCGCGCGGCATCAACTATGGGACCGCGTTCGAGATCGCATTGAAGATCCGCGAGCTCTGCGGCCTGCTGTTCGAGGCCTGGTCGGCGGCCGACCTCATGCACGGCCCGGTGGCGGCGATCACGACCGGGTGGCCGGTGCTCGCCATCGCTCCCTCGGGTCCCGCGCTCGAGAGCATGAAGCTGGCGATCCGCGGCCTCGTCGAGCGAGGTGCGAGGGTGGTCGTGATTGCCGACCGGGACGACGTGCTGTCGACCGCCGCGGTGCCCATGCGGCTCGTGCCGAGCGTCCCCGAGTGGCTGAGCCCGCTCGTCACGGTGATCCCGGGCCAGCTGACCGCGTTCCGGCTCGCACAGCTGAACGGCAGCGACCTCGACCGGCCACACGGCCTGGCGAAGATCACCCTGACGCTCTGACAGCTAGCCTCGCCCCTTGCCGTCGGTCGCCGCTACGTGAACGCGTTGACGGCGCGGGCGACGATCAGGCCGAAGAGCGCGAGTGCGACGGTCGACTGCAAGAGCATCGTGTACTTGGCGCGGTGCGTGAGCGGCATCACGTCGGTCGGGCTGAATGCGGTCGCGTTGGTGAAGCCGAGGTGCAGGTAGTCGAGGAAGACGGGTCGCCAGCCCGCCGGCACGAGCTCCGGGCTCAGCTGCTGCGTGAAGGCGAAGTCGACGGCGATCGGCCGCCGAGATCGGGCAATCGGTCCTCCGCTGTCGATCAGCCAGTACAGCAGCGCGAACGCGAGGTTGTTCCCGAGCCAGACGACGCCCCCCGAGGCCAGGAGCTCGGACGGCGAATTGGTCACGCCGATCCCCTTGATCAGGTCGTAGACGAGCAACGCGGTTGCCCACAGAGCCGCGGCGACGAGCAGGCAGACGAGCGCCACGGCAACGCGATGCAGCGAACGTGCGCGCCTGGCGAGGCTGGTCGGGTCGCTCGTGAGCAGCACCAGGAGCAGCACGGCCTCGAGCCCCGGCAGGAGCCACGGCTGCCGGACCGCGCCGTCGTTCGGGAGCCAGACGCGCAGCGTGATGTTGATCGCCATGAAGAGCACCAGCGCAGCGGCGGGCGGCAGGCGCGACTCGCCGAGCGAGATCGTCTGAACCTCGCCGCCGGGCGCCGCAGTGTCGGCCTCTTCGCGCAGCTCCACGCGTCGCTCGTCGCACACACGTCCGGTCCGGCCCGAGCCCGATGCGGTACCTCGCGAGATGTTTCGTGCGACGGGCCGGACGGAGGCTGTTCCGGCAGGTCCATGCCGATCGATGTCCCCTCAGCAGCACTCATCGCCGCAGATCCACCTAGAGTTGGCTTGGGCTGGGCGTCACTCCCGGGGTAGAAGCGCTAGCATCAAATGGAGGGGAACACCAGGAACAATCGCCCGCGCCCGAGCCCCCTTCGGAACGTCGCTTGGGCCGTCTCTGCCGAACAGGAGGGTGCAACTCTCCAAATGGACAGCGATCGTTGTCGGCGAGGCACTGACCCGGACCGTCTCGGACGGCGATCTCGCTCGTTTGGAGAGCTCCTGGGGAACTCTCTGCGACGAGCGGCTGTCCGCCGCCCGAATTGGTGAACGGAGCGGCTCCATGTCCTCGGTGCAACCGGTCGATGAATGCGTGATCCGTTGGTGGCGGGGCTACGTCAAGAGCTGCTTCTTCGCCGTCGTCGACCCGTCATCTCCGGCCGATGGCATTCTGACGTCGCCACTCTTCTGGTCGCTGCGCAAGAGCTATCCAGTACCGGACGGACCGATCGCCGCCGCGCATCAGCAGCTCGTCGAGAAGCTTCTGCACCTGGGGTGGCAGCCCGCAGACGTCGGCGCGTTCTGGTACGAGCAGCGGTTCCTGCTCTACGAGGAGCGGTCTGCGCCGGAGGTTCGCGTCCCCGTTGAGGCAGGCGAACAGCTTCCGGAAGCGGCGCCTGCGCAAGGAGCCCCGCCGACACTCGCCGAGGTGTCTCCAAAGGCCGCTCGGCCGACCAAGACGCACAAGCAGGCCCCGCCTGCGGGCCGCAAACCGACGAAAGCTCGGGGTTCTCGTCGCGCTGTCCCCCCTCGTGGGCAGTCAGTGTCGAAAGCTGCAGGCCCTCGCCGCGCTCGCCGTACGTCTACCCACGGGGCGCGGTCCGGCAGCCGTCGCCGGGCTTCCTCCTCCTTGCGGGCCCGTCGACTCGTCCCCTCCGCGGTGGTCGTCGGCTGGTCAGCCTTCATCGCCGCCGACATCGCTGTCCTTCTCTTTGCACTCACCGGCTCTTGAGTGCAGCTCCCGGATCTCACCGGCCGTGATCTCCGGCTCCAACCGACGGTTCAGGATCTCCTTGCGATCTCATCAGATCAGACGGCCTGTCCCGTGAGATCATGTCCTCGCGCGGGGCTTCGGGCTCGCCGGAAAAGGACAGCTGTTTGCGTCTCTAGACGAAGGCTCATCATGTCCGCCGCCGAGCTTGGCACCGTCAACCCAGAGGTTCCCGTGGAGGCAGCGTCGACCTTCGTCGTCGTGACTCGGCCGCAGGACGGGTGTCGCACATAACCGAGAGCACGAGCGTCAGCGCTCCTGAAGAGGGCGCGGGCAACCCGAGGCTCGCTCTCCTGCTTGCGATGGCGATGTTCGTGCTCGTCGTGGACACGTCGCTGATGAACGTCTCGATCTCGGCGGTCGTCGCCGACCTCGACACGACCGTCAGCGGGGTGCAATCGGCAATCGCGCTGGAGGCGCTCGTCTCAGCAGCGTTCATCCTCATCAGCAGCAAGGTCGGGGACCTGATCGGGCGCAAGCGAGCCTACGTGCTGGGTTTGCTGGCCTATGCAATCGGGGCACTGGCGATGACGCTCGCCCAGACCTTGACAGCGGTCATCATTTTCTGGGCGATCATCGGCGGCCTTGGCGCCTCACTCCTGTTGCCCGCCATGCAGTCGCTCATCCACGGGAACTTCGAGGGCGCGGCCCGCAAGGGCGCGTACGCGCTCGTCGGGGCTGCGGCCGCGATTGCCGCCGCGGTCGGCCCGCTGCTCGGCGGGTTCGTCACCACCTTCCTGTCGTGGCGCGTCGGCTTTGGGCTCGAGGTCGTCGTGATCGCGGTCGTGCTGTCTCAGATCAAGCTCATCCGCGACGTGGCCTACACGGGGTCGCGCCGGATCGACCTCGTCGGGGCGATCCTCTCGGTCGTCGGCATGGGTGGGGTCGTCCTGGGCATCCTCGTCTGGCAGGAAGGCGGCGAATACGTCCTTCTGCTCATCGCGATCGGTGCCGTCGCGCTCATGCTCCTGGCCTGGTGGCTCGTGCGGCGCAAGCAGCAGGGCAAGGTGACGCTGCTCGACCCAGGTCTCTTCAAGTTCCCGCATTTCACCCTTGGGATCTCCGGGCAGATGCTGCAAAACGTCACGCTGGGCGGCGCGATGATCGCCCTCCCGATCTTTCTGCAGATGACGCTGGAGTACAACGCGATGCAGACAGGGCTGACCCTGGCCCCCCTCTCCCTCAGCATGTTCGGCGTGGCGCTGCTTGCCGGCCGGAGGGCGGGGAAGCGGCGGCCGAGCACGATCGTCCTGGTCGGCTTCGCGCTGAGCACGATCGGACTGATCCTGATCATCCCGCTCGTGCCCCACACCGACACCGGCTGGGCGCTGGTCATCCCCTTGCTGATCATCGGATCGGGACTGGGGATGCTCGTCTCCCAGCTCAACAACTACACGCTCTCGCCGATCGACGAGGAGCGCGTCAGCGAGGCGGCCGGCGTCAACTCCGCGGCAGGATCGTTCGGCCTCTCGTTCGGACTGGCAATGGCCGGCGGGATCCTGCTTGCCTTCCTCGCCTTCGAGTTCACCAACCTCGTGAACGAGAGCGCCGTGATTCCACCTGGACAGCAGCAGCAGATCTCCGACACGCTCGAGGACGACGCCGAGGTGATGAGCAACTCGCAACTCGAGCCGCTGCTCGCCGGCGAGCCCGAGGACGTTCAGGCAGAGATCCTCCGCATCAACAAGCAAGCGCGCGACCGCTCGCTGCAGGTCGCGCTCCTCGTCCCGGCCCTCGCCAGCCTGCTCGGGCTCCTCAACGGGTTCCGCATGAGACGGCTACCAGACCCCATCGCGTCGGAATCCCTTGACGGAATGGCCCTGGGCTGAGGTACCCGTGCGCCGCGATCCGCCCGCGAACGAGGTCAGCCCCGGTAGTGGGCCGGTGTCCCGTCCTCCACGGCCGTCGTCGCCGAGGGCGAAGGCGATTCACCTCGTTGAGAGGGACGCTGCGGCACGCCTCGCGCAAGCGACAGGTGTAGGTTCCGGGACGTACCCACTCGTTCGAGCAACTCTCAGCCGAGACAACTCGAGCGTTTCCGGAGGTGAGTCCCTCGTTGCTGGTCGCCGCTGACTACCCGTTCCTCGACCTCGTCGGCACGATGGTGATCTTCTTCGTCGGGATCATCTGGATCTGGCTTCTGATCAAGGTCTTCACCGACCTCATCGTTCGCCGCCACGACCTCTCCGGCTTCGTGAAGGCGTGCTGGCTCATCTTCGTGATGGTCATCCCGTTCGTCGGCGTCTTCGTCTACCTGATCGCAAACAACAAGAACACCGGGAAACAGAATGTCGAGCAGGCGCAGTGACAGACGTGAGCCCGCCGGGAGTCTCACCGGCAGGGTCGTTCACCATGGCTGAACCGCGATGAGACGCCGAGTTCCCGGTCGCCACGATCAGAAGCTCGCGACCCTGAACCGACCGAGTTGAGCGACCACTGAGCGAAGACGTATCGCAGGCGGCCGGACCGGATCGTCCGGCCGTGTCGGCGCGGCGGCTGATCCTTCCGCTTGCGCTCGCGCAGTTCATCTGCAGCTTCGCGGGCTCGAACATGAACGTGATGATCACGGACATCAGCGACGACCTGGACACCACCGTGAAGGGAGTCCAGACCGCGATCACGATGTTCCTGCTGATCATGGCGATCCTGATGATCCCGTGCAGCAAGCTGACCGACCGGTGGGGCCGCAAGCGGTGCTTCACCTGGGGACTCACGCTGTACGGGATCGGCGCTCTCCTGAGCGCGCTTTCCCCGAATCTTGGTGTGCTGATCCTGGGGAACTCGGTGTTCGAGGGCGTCGGGACGGCCCTGCTGATCCCGCCCGTCTACATCCTCGCAACGCTGTGGTTCACCGACCTCACGTCGCGCGCGTGGGCCTTCGGCGTGATCAGCGGACTGGGCGGCGTCGGCGCGGCGGCGGGACCGTTGATCGGCGGCCTGATCACCACGGGAATCAGCTGGCGGGCCGCGTTCGTCTTCCAGGCTTTGGTCGTCGCGACGATCGTGCTTCTCAGCCGTCGCCTCGTCGATCCACTTCCGCCGGACCCGACGCGACCCTTCGACGCCGTCGGGGCGATCCTCTCGGCGGTCGGCATGTTCCTCCTCGTCTTCGGGATTCTGCAGGCCGGCACCAACAACGCGCTGTTCGCCGTGCTCCTCGTGCTCGGCGTCGTGTTCCTGGTCGGCTTCTACTTCTACATCCGCGCCCGGGAGCGGGCGGGGAAGGAGCCGCTCCTGTCGACGAGGCTGTTCCGGAACCGCACGTGCAATCTCGCCCTGGTGACCCAGAACATGCAGTGGCTCCTCCTCATGGGCGTGTCGTTCGTCGTCTCCGTCTTCCTGCAGGAGGTTCGCGGGTACAGCGCGATCGGGACCGGCGTCGTCTTCACCGCGGCGACGGTCGGGGTTCTGGTCTCGTCCTTCGCCGCCCAGCGACTCGCCAAGAAGTACGCGCAGCGGACACTGATCGTGGCCGGCTTCATCGTGACACTGGCCGGGATCGCGCTGCTGCTCGGCTTCGTCCAAGCATCGTCCAAGGTCATCGCTTTCGTTCCAGGGCTCCTGCTCATCGGCCTCGGCCTGGGTGCGATGCTGACCCCTTCCGTGAACGTCGTGCAGTCCAGTTTCCCCGAGGCGCTCCAGGGCGAGATCTCGGGCCTCTCGCGCAGCATCTCCAACCTGGGCTCGACCTTCGGCACCGCGATCGCCGGCACGATCCTCGTATCGGTCGTGGCCCTGGGTACGCGCTCGTACGCGGTCGCGATGATCGTCCTCGCCGTCTTCGGACTCGTCGGCCTGGTAGTGGCCCTGCGCCTCCCTGCGAAACCCGAACCGGCGTAGACCCTTGAGGCGTGGCGCTCGCGTCCCCACAGGATCAAGCCGCGTCCTTGCTCGGCACGACGTGGTCCGGGATGATCGGGGAAGGATGGATCAATGATCGTTACGAAGTTGGCGTACTGGCCGATCGGCATCGCAGCGGGCGTTGTCGGCGCTCGTCTTTCCGCGCGACTGTTCGAGCGGACGTGGAACATCGCAGGTCGCAAGGGCGACCCGCCGAAAGCCAAGGTTCAGGGGCACGGGTTGATCGAGATCGTGGCCGCCGCCACCGTGAAGGGTGCCGTCTTTGGCGGCGTGAAGGCGCTGGTCGATCATGCGAGCGCGACGGGCTTCGAACGCTTGACCGGCGTCTGGCCCGGAGCGAAGGCCGACGACACGCTGAGCGGCGCCATCGACGAGTCGAAGGATTAGCGCGCACACGAAAACGGCTTGCGATCATCAACCCGACGGCGAACAGCGAGCGACGTCGCGTCGACCCCAAGCACGGCTAGAGATAGACGCGAGCCGGCCGACCCGCGACGAGTTCGTAACGCTGGCGGCAGACGCGGCGTGGGAGGGGGAGCGGTCGTCTCGAGCCGGCTGCCGGCGATCAGCCGGCGGCCACGGGCAGCCGCATCAACGGCGAGCCGGGAAGCTGCTCGAGGAGCTGTCGGTTGTCGAGTGCGACATCGAGGTTGCGACGCGCGATCCGCGCGTGCTCGAGCGCAATCGCCCCAGCCCTTGCGCCTTCGCGGCGGCTGATCGCCTCGACCAGCGCGACGTGCTGATGCTGCGCGACGAGGAAGATCTCCCACGACTCCGGCAGGGCCGCGTGCACCATCACGAGGGCGCTCGGCGGCGCAAACGGAAGCGCGAGAACGTGCTCGAGCGCCCGGTCGAGCTGGGGGCTCTTCGCAAGCGCGCGGAAGGCGACGTGGAACTCCTGGTTGAGGCGGAGGTAGTCCATGAACGCCTCCATGCTCGGATCCCGGACGACCCCGTCCAGCTCGCGGCAGAGGTCGCTCAAGGGCTCGAGCTCGGCGCTCGACTCGAGCCGCTCCGCAGCGAGTCGCGCCGCCGTCCCTTCGAGGACGCCGCGGAGCTCGATCGCGTCGTCGATGTCCCTGCGGGTGAACTCGCGCACCACGAAGCCGCCTCCGCCGAGCGCCTCGAGGAACCCCTCGTGCGCGAGGGTCATGAGCGCGATCCGGAGCGGCGTCCGGGAGACGCCGAGCTCGTCGACGAGTCGAAGCTCGGGCACGCGCTCGCCCGGCTTGAAGGCACCGCTGAGCAGAAGCTCACGGAGACCGAGGGTGGCCTTGGTCGTCTGTGAGTTCGCGTTGCTTCCGCGCGGCACCGCGCCAGCGTAGCCGCCTGCATGCAATCGGGCCTCCCGGAGGGGTGAGCAGGCACAGATGTGGTGGTTCTGCATGCAGTAGGTTTGGCTCGACCCATGACTGCCCGCACATCGCCCCCGTTTCGCGCCGATCACGTGGGCAGCCTGCTCCGGCCGCCCGCCTTGCATGCAGCCCGAGACGAGTTCATGGCCGGGAGGATCGACGCCGGCGAGCTGCGGCGGAGCGAGGACGAGGCGATCGCCGGGGTCGTCCGCCGGCAGGAGGAGATCGGGCTCCAGGCTGCGACCGACGGCGAGTTCCGACGCGCGTCGTGGCACATGGACTTCATCTACGAGCTCGACGGGATCACGAAGGAGGCCGGCCAACTGGTGGTGAAGTTCTGGAACGAGCGCGGCGAGATCGAGTTCACGCCCGCCGCGCTCCACGTCGACGGCAAGCTCGGAGTCTCGAAGACGATCTTCGGCGCGGCCTTCGGCTTCCTGAAGGACTCGGTCGGGCACGCGGTTCCCAAGCTGACGATCCCGTCGCCGAGCATGGTCCACTACCGGGGCGGAAAGGCCTCGATCGACCCGGAGATCTACCCCGACCTCGAGAGCTTCTGGAGCGACCTGACCGCCGCCTACCGCGAGGAGATCCGCCGCCTCGGCGAGCTCGGCTGCACCTACCTCCAGCTCGACGACACCGCGCTCGCGTACGTCAACGATCCGCACCAGCGCGAGTACGTCGCGTCGATCGGCGGCGACCCGGAGCGCCAGCACGTCGAGTACATCGAGCACATCAACGAGGCGCTTCGCGGCCGGCCAGCCGGCATGAGCGTCACGACCCACTCCTGCCGCGGGAACTTCCGGTCGTCGTGGGCGGCCGAGGGGAGCTGGGACTTCGTCGCCGAGGCGCTCCTGAACGAGCTCGAGGTCGACGGGTTCTTCATGGAGTGGGACGACGAGCGCTCGGGTGGATTCGAGGCGCTCCGCTTCCTCCCGAAGGGCGATAAGCAGGTCGTGCTCGGGCTCGTGACCACCAAGCGGGGCGAACTCGAGTCGCGGGACGACCTCCTGCGCCAGATCGAGGACGCGGCGAGGTATGCCCCGCTCGACCAGCTCTGCCTCTCACCGCAGTGCGGCTTCTCGTCCACCGTCGAGGGAAACGCGCTCACCGAGGAGGAGCAGTGGGCGAAGCTGCGCCTCGTCGTCGAGGTCGCCCGCCAGGTCTGGGGATAGACGTCGTCACCCGTCGGGGTTCGGGCCTCTTCGGCGCCGGAACCGCTGGAGGAGGCCGACGACGGTCGGGCCGATACCGCGCCTGAAGCCGAGGAAGATCACGATCACGATCACGCCGTAGAGCACCTCCCGCAGCTGCACGCTCGCGCGTCAGCCGTTCGTCGACGACGGCGAGCACCGCCGCGCCGATCACGGGACCGAGCAGCGTGCCGAGACCGCCGAACGCCACGATCACGAGGACGCGCACGTCGACGTGATCGAAGCCGTAGGTCGCCGGGCTGATGAAGCCCGAGCTGTACGCGAGGAGCGCGCCGGTCAGGCCGATCATCGCCGAGCCCACCGTCGCGGCGTAGATCCGGTACCGCGCGACGTCGACGCCCGCGAGCTCCGCCGCGATCTCGTCGTCGTGCAGGGCACGGAACGCCCAGCCGACGTGCGAGACCTGGAGGAACCGGAAGACGAGCAGGAACGCGACGAGCACGCCGAGGAAGAGGTAGTAGGCGCCGACGCGATCGTCGGCGAGGTCGGTCGCCGCCTTGGACAGGACGAGGCCCGTCTCGCCCCCGGTGAGGTCGCGCTTGCCGAGCAGCAGGTTCGCGAACGCGAGCGAGAACACGAGCGTGACGATCCCCGTGAAGATGACGTCGAGCGAGCGTCGCACCGCGATCCAGCTCAGGAGCCCGCCGACGATCGCCGCGCACGCGGTCCCGGCCGCGATGCCTGCGGCCATCGGAAACGAGGCCCGGTCGGAGAGGATCGCCGCGCCGTACCCACCGACGGAGGCGAGCGCGCCGACGCACAGGAAGAGCTGGTTGGTGCTCCCGAAGATCAGGTTGAAGCCGACGCCGTAGCAGGCGAACACGAGCGCCTGCACGGCCAGCGACGTCGTGTAGCGCGAGTCCCCGAACCAGACCGACGGAAGGAGCACGAGGATCGCGGCCGTGACGACAATCGGCAGGAACACGCGGCCGGCGTCGCGCGCCACCCCGGCGCCGGGGCGCCTCAGGCTCTCGGTGCTCGCTTCCATCGGTCTACCGTCCGAGCAGCCCGCGCGGCCGGAGGAGGATGGTCAGGGCGGCGGCGCCGAGGAGGATCACGCTCGTGATGTACTGGCCGATGTAGCGGGCGCTCAGCGTGTCCACGATCCCGAGGAGCACACCGGCGAGGAACGCCCCGGCGACGCTGCCGAGCCCACCCACCACGGTCACGATCAGCGCGAAGATGGTGAGCTCGAAGCCCGCGGTCACCGTCAGCGGCCCGCTCATCGAGTGCGTGATCGCGACGATCCCGGCAAGCGCGCCGCTCAGCGCGAAGATGACCGTGCGGACGGAGGACGGGTTGATGCCGACGAGCCGCGCCCCGGTCTCGTCCTGGATCACCGAGCGGACGCCGCGCCCGAACGTGGTCGCGCCGAAGAAGAGCAGGAGCGCCGCGCCGGTGGCGAGAGCGATCACGGAGGCCCAGATGCTCCCGAGCGCCATCGGCACGCCGAGGATCGAGACCGGCTCTCCGCTGATGTTGATGTAGAGCGCCCCGAGCGGATATTTCCAGTTGAGGAACCCCGCGATCACGAAGGCCGTGCCGAGGGTCAGCAGGAGCCCCATCAGCGTCCGTTCCTCGCCCTTCTGGCGATAAACGGGACGCATCAGGGTCAGGTCGAGGAGAACCCCGACGGCGGCCGCCGCCAGCACGCCGAGGACGGCCGCGGCAGCCGTGGGAACGCCGTCGTCGATGAGGATCGAGGCGACGATCGCCGCGAGCACGACGATCTGGCCGTACGCGAGGTTGAGGACGCCGCCGAGGCCGTAGACCAGCGTCATCCCGACGCCGAGCAGGCCGAAGGCCAGTCCGAGCACGATGCCGTCGAGGACGACCGACGTCACACGACCCCCAGGTAGGCGCGCTGCACCTCCGGATTCTGCGCAAGCTCCTCCGGAGCTCCTTCGAGCCTGATCCGGCCGTTCTCGAGCACGTAGCCGCGGTCGGCCACCGAGAGCGCGAGCGGCACCTGCTGCTCCGCGATCAGCAGTGTCATGCCCGTCCGCTTGAGGCCGCGGAGCGCTGCGAACGCTGCCTGGGCGGCGATGGGAGCGAGGCCGGTCGTCGGCTCGTCGAGCATGAGGAGCCGTGGCTGCGACATGAGCGCGCGGCCGACCGCGAGCATCTGCTGCTCGCCGCCGCTGAGGGTTCCCGCCTGCTGGCGCAGGCGCTCGTTCAGGCGCGGGAAGAGGTCGTACACGAGCTCCAGCGTCTCGCGATCGGGTCGCTTCGGGTATGCGCCCAGCATCAGATTCGTCTTCACCGTCATCGCCGGAAAGAGGTGCCGCTCGGCCGGGACGTACGCGATCCCTGCACGCGCCACGCGATGGGCGGGACGTCGCGTCACGTCCCTTCCGTCGAGCACCACCCGGCCCTCGATCGGTGGGAGGAGCCCCGCGATCGCCCGGAAGAGCGTGCTCTTCCCTGCGCCGTTCGAGCCGACGATGGCCACTGCCTCGCCCGAGCCGACGGTCGATGTCGACGTCCTCGATGACTCGCTCGCCGAGATAGCCGGCCGCCAGGGAGTGGACCTCAAGCAACGTGCGCCCGCCCGAGATACGCGTCGACGACGCCGGGATCCCGCATCACGGTCGCGGGCTCCCCCTCGGCGAGCACCTTGCCGAAGTTGAGCACGATCGCCCTCTCGGCGAGTTGGATCACGGCGCTCATCACGTGCTCGACCCACACGATCGTCGTCCCCAGCTCGTCGCGGACGCTCCGCACGATCCGGATGGACGCGGCGAGCTCCGTCTCGTTCAGGCCCGCCATCACCTCGTCGAGCAGCAGCAGCTGAGGCCTCCCGACGAGGGCCTTCGCGAGCTCGAGGAAGCGCAACTGGTGGAGGTTCAGGCTCGTGACAGGCTGGTCCGCACGCGTGTCGAGCCCGACGAAGGCCAGCGACTCGGCCGCTCGGCGTCTCGCCTCGCGCTCGCCGACGACCCCGCGCCCCGCGCCGAACATCGCGCTGACGACGGCGTTCTCCATCACCGTCATCGAGCCGAACGGGAGCGGCCGCTGCATCGCCATCGCGACGCCCTTGCGCCTGACCCGGTGAGCGGTCAGACCGCTGACCGAAGCACCGCGCAGCCGGACCGTTCCCGACGTCGGGCGCTCCAGCCCCACGATGATCTTCAGAAGCGTGCTCTTGCCGGCTCCGTTGGGACCGACGACGGCGACGATCTCGCCGTCGTCGATCCCGAACGTGACGCCGTCGACCGCCGGGAGGCCGCCGAAGCGCTTCGTGACCGCGTCAACCTCGAGCAGCGGTTGCGGCATCCACGGCTATGGGTGATAGGGGGTCAGGGGGTCGGAGCGGTACAGCACCTTCGGCCACCAGGTTCCACCGGTGTTCAGGCCCTGTCTCGGGCGGCGGGCCCTTGGTGAGGACCGCGAACTGCACCCTCGGCCCGTTCATCTCACCCCACGCCGTCCACTTCAGCGGGAACGCGTAGCCGGGGATGTTGAACGTATGGGCATGGACGTATGCCGCGATCTTCGCCCGGTCGTCTCCGACCATGCTGACCGCCTCGGCGACGATCTTCACGTACGCGTAGCCGGCAAGCGCGTCGTCCTCGAAGAACTGGTTCTGCGGGAAGGTCCGCAGGTACCGCTTCGCGAGGTTCTTGTACCCCTTGGTCGCCGTGGCCTCGCACTTGAAGTCGCTCCAGCGACCGTACGCCACCGACCCGGCGGCGGCCGCCGTGGCCGAGTACGGGGAGTACGCGCCGGTCACCGGTGCCTTCATCCCGAGCTGGGCGGCCTGAGCCGTGATCGTCCCCGCCCCCGGCGGATGGCCCGTCGCCACGATCAGCGACACGTCGCCGAGGGCACGGAGGTACGGCGTGAAGTTCGTCTCGCGCACCGGGGCGACCTGGATGTTCAGCTTGATGCCCGGCTCGCTCTTGAAGGCTGCCTCGAGCGAGCTCTTGATCGACTGGCCCCAGGCATAGTCGGCGATGATCGCGCCCACGCTCGTCAGGTTCCGCTTCTTCACGAGCTGCAGGATCGGAAGCGCGACCTCCGCAGCGGGGGGCAGGCAGGTCCGGAACGTGTAGCGGCTGTTCTCCGTCAGGATCTCGTTCGCGCCCGCCTTCACGAGGAAGATCGGCACGTGGTCCTGCTCGGCGAGCCGCGTCGTGGCGAGCGCCACGTCGCTCGAGATCAAGCCCCCGACCGCGACGACGCCCTCCTGGTCGGTCAGCCGCCTGTAGCCGTCGATGCCGGCGTTCGGCGACGACTGATCATCGGCGAGGACGAGATTGAGCAGGCGCCCCTGCCCCTTCCCCTTCACGCCGCCGGACCTGTTGATCTCGTTCACCGCGAGCGCCATCCCGGCGCGGGCCTGGATCCCCCACGCAGTGAACGTGCCCGTCATCGACGTGAGCACCCCGACCTTGATCGGGTTCGTCGCGGCGGAACCGTACGAGCCGCCGTACACGCTCGCCCCGCTCAACGCGGCGGTGAGCAACGCGACGGCGCCCACGGCGACCACCAGTCTGAACCGCTTCATGGACATCTCCTTCCCTCGTGGTCATCTATGACGAGCCACTCCTGTCGTCGGTTCGTCCAATGAGCGCCTGCCCGGAGCCCGGCGTGATGTTGAGGGTCTGTTCCCCCCATCCCGCGGTAGCGCTTCGAAACCAGATCACGCGATGTATACAGGACTCAGTCCGACGTGGCTAGACCGGGGAATTCTGTCGTCGTTGGCGTAATTCTGCATACAAAAGGGGAAGATTTCGACCACATTCGTGTTCCGCTCCAGGCGCGATGGCGATCGTGCGGAGCGGAATCCACCGACCTTGGCGAAGATCACGCTGACGCTCTGACGCGAGCGTGCGTTGCCGCCCGAACCGAGTCGGGCGTCAGAGGATCGCGAGCGGGTTCAGCGGCGATCCCGTTCCGTGGACGATCCGGAGCGGGCCGCCCACGAACAGGAACTCCCATCGCTGCTCGCGCGCGCAGACGCCGGCGAGATCCTCGAGCTGGAGGTAGTCGAGCAGGTGCAGCCCCATCGCGTTGAGCGTCAGCGTGTGGATGGGGAAGTCGATGCCCTCGGTCGAGCTCGGGGCGGTGTCGCTGTTCCCGTCGGATCCGAGGGCCGCGATGCGGCGCTCCGCGAGGAAACGCACGGTGCTCGGATGCAGGCCCGCTTTCGACGTCGCCGTGTCCCACGGGCCGAGCTCGGCGAGGCACCGGTTGTGACCGGTGCGGATCAGGAGGATGTCGCCGGCGGAGACCGCCACTCCCTGCTCGCGTTCGGCCGCCTCGAGGTCGTCGCTGAAGATGTGCTCGCCCGGCTCGAGCCAGGGCACCTCCCGCACGCGAGGAACGTCGAGGAGCACGCCGCGCCCGACGAGGCCGTCCTTGACCGCTTCGATCGTGTCCACAGCCACGCGCTCGCCGTCGATCGAGGTCGGCTTGCCATTGTAGAGTCGGCCCTCGTAGGCCACGTGACAGAGCGCGTCGATGTGGCTATGGGCGTCGTTGTGGTAGTCGAGCCCGATCGAGTCCTTTGCGAAGCGCAGCGTCCCCGAGCCGATGTCCTCGTCGTAGTCCTGCGTCATCCGGTGGACCGCGGGCTGCGGGTTGTCGACGCCCGGGTGCGTGTTCAGCGGCAGGCTGAGCGAGACCGTCTCGCCGGTGCGCACGAGCCGCGCGGCGGCGACGACCCGGTCGGCGCCGAGCTCGTTGAGCGTCCCGCGTTCGTCCTCGGGGCCCCAGCGCCCCCACGTCGAAACCGCCCGGAAGAGCGTCCGGAACTCCTCTTCGCTGACGTTCACGTCACGATCGGCCCGCATCTGCCCCCGGTGTCGAGACGGGCCCGAGCTTCACGCCGAGCCGTCCGGCCGTCGCGGGGCCGACGATGCCGTCCACCTCGAGGCCTTGCGCCGACTGGTAGCGGCGGACAGCGGCGTCCGTTTGCTTCCCGAACACGCCATCGACCTGTCCCGGGTCGCAACCTGCATTGGCGAGCGCCCGCTGGATCGCCGTCACGACGGGTCCGGTCATGAACGGCTGCCGATGCCGGAAGGCCGCCGGCGGCTTCGGGGGGACGGGGTGCGGCGCCGGCTTCGCGCCCGTGTCGTAGTGCAGGAGGTTGTTCTGCCGGATGATCGTGACGAGCGCGTCGGCGTAGTGGGGATCGGTCGCATAGCCGGCCGCGGCCACCTCGCGCGCGAAGCTCTCGCCGTCGGAAGCCTGGAACGCCTTGGCGTAGCGCGGATTGTCCCGCAGGAATCTCCCGTGTGCGGCAAAGGACTCCTCGACGCTTGCGAACTTGCGGAAGGGCGCGTCGATGCGGATGTCCCTGCCGCCGACCACTTCTCGGGTCCCCATCGTCACCGACGGCTCGCCCGGTTGCGCCTTGATTCCGAAGAAGTTGTAGGCCTCGCCCATGTGGTGGTCACCCCAGCCCGATTCCAGGATCGCC
Organism: uncultured Actinomycetota bacterium; assembly: GCA_963797465.1. Taxonomy (GTDB): domain Bacteria; phylum Actinomycetota; class Thermoleophilia; order Gaiellales; family Gaiellaceae; genus PALSA-600. The sequence continues at coordinate 1,907,962 of CAWCPD010000001.1, forward strand.
TGGGCGAGCGTCACCGAGGCGGGGACTCCTGTCTCCACCTGCGAGGCCTGTGCCGGGCCGACGGCCATCGCGAAGAAGTCGTCCTTCTGCATGACCTGCCTCCTTGAGGTCGTTGGTGAAAGGATCGTGCTCGGGCCAGGAGATAGCAGGAGTCGGACGGCAACGACGCGCCGACGTGCGTTGTCCGCCGCGACCGCGCCTCGTTAGGGTGGGTCTCGATGGCCGGTGTGGCGACGGGCGCGAGCAGCGGCGATGCCGGGCTGGGTGGGGCCACGGTCGTCGCGCTCGCCGCGCTGGCGCTCGGGATCTTCGTAGTCGCGAACGACTTCACGGCACTTTCGGTCGCGCTTCCGAGCATCGAGGCCGAGTTCGACACGGACGTGACAACGGTGCAGTGGGTGATCAACGCCTACGCACTCGTGTTCGGCGTGCTGATCGTGACCGGCGGCCGCCTCGCCGACCTCTTCGGCCGGAGGCGGCTCTTCCTGATCGGCGCGGCGATCTTCGCCGCGTTCTCGGTGCTCGGGAGCGTGGCGCCGGATGCGGGCTGGCTCATCTCGTCCCGGGCGCTGATGGGCGTCGGCGGCGCGCTCATGTGGCCGGCGACGCTCGGGATGACGTACTCGCTGCTGCCGGCCGACAAGGCCGGGCTCGCGGGCGGGCTGATCATCGGCGCGGCAGGGCTCGGGAACGCGGCCGGGCCGCTGATCGGCGGCGGCCTCACCGACTGGCTGAGCTGGCGCTGGGTGCTGCTCGTGAACCTCCCCGTCGCCGCGGTCACCTCGCTCGCGGTGTGGCGAACGGTTCCCGAGAGCCGCGGCGGCAGCGAGGACCGGCGCATCGACTACCTCGGCATCGTCACGCTCTCGCTCGGGCTCGTCGCGCTGCTGCTCGCGCTCGATCTCGGCTCCGGGCGCGGCTGGGGCACATGGCCCGTGGTCGCGCTCTTCGTCGCCTCTCCGCTTCTGCTCGCGCTGTTCCTCCGGGTCGAGCGTCGCGTCGGTGAGGGGGCGCTGCTCCCGCCCGACGTGCTCGCGAACAGGCAGTTCCGATTCGTGTGCGCGTCCGTGCTCCTGATGTCGCCCACGTTCTTCGCCGCGCTGATGTTCCTCCCCCAGTACCTGCAGAAGATCCAGGGCTACTCGGCGCTCGGCGCGGGGGCCGGTCTGCTGCCGATGATGGTCGTCTTCGCGGTCGTCTCGTTCGGGGCGGGCTCGCTCTACAACCAGCTCGGCCCCAAGCTGATCGTGTCCGCGGGCGCGTTGCTGCTCTGCCTCGGCCTTCTGCTCCTTTCGCTGGTCGGGAGCGACTCGGCGTACGCCGCGCTCGTTCCCGGCATGGTCGTGATGGGCCTCGGCGTCGGCGTCTACTACTCCTCGGTGACGACAGCGGGGGTGACCGCCCTCGATCCGGCCCGTTCGAGTCTCGCCGGCGCGACCGTCTACATGTTCCAGGTGGCCGGCGGCTCGATCGGGCTCGGGCTCACGACCGCGATCTTCACCAGCGTGTCGGAACGGCGCCTCGAATCGGACGCCGCCCAGCTGGGGATCGTCGCCGACCGGAAGGACATCGACGCGGTGCAGGGGATCCTCGCCGGGACGGAGTCGGCGCAGCAGGTGGTCGCGACGTTCCCGGCGAAGGTCGCCGACGAGCTCGTCGCCCTCGCGGGGGACGCGTTCGTGGCCGGCATGCAGTGGGCGTTCCGCATCGACGTCCTGCTCGCCTTCGGAGGATTCCTCGTCGCGCTCCTCTTCATCGGTGGCCCCCTGAGCGAGCTCCGGGGCCGCCGCAGGAGGTCGGCGGGCGCGACGGGCTTGCGCTGAGCCGATGAGAGCGCAGCGCAGCGAGCCTCCGGAGAACTTGAGCCGGTCGCCCCTTGGCCTCGTCGTAGGGTTGCGAGGTCAGCGAACGCAGGAGGTCACGACGTGAACGTGCTCACCCGCTCCGAGATGAACGTGCTCGAGCTTTCCGACGGACGCTCTCTCGCCTACGACGACTACGGCGATCCCGGCGGCGTGCCGGTGATCTTCAACCACGGCCTCTCCGACTCGCGGCTGATCCGGAACCCCGACGATGCGTTGACCGCGTCGCTCGGCGTGCGCGTGATCGCGGCCGACCAGCCGGGCGTCGGCGGATCGTCGCCGCAGAAGGGCCGCAAGATGGTCGACTGGGGCAACGACATGGAAGAGCTCGCCGACGCGCTCGGCCTCGACCGGTTCGCGGTCGCCGGGCACTCCGGCGGAGGGCCGCACACGCTCGCGATCGCCTATCGCATGCCCGACCGCGTCACGAAGATCGCGCTCGCCTCGCCGGTCGCCCCGCTGGACGAGAAAGGCATGGCGAAGCTGATGATCAACAAGGACCTGAAGCTGATCGCCAAGCTCCACCACCTGCATCACCTGATCAAGTGGGCGTCCGACTACAGCGCCAGGCAGGCCGAGAAGGACATCCCGAGCTTCGTCGAGGCGACGGCGGAAGACGACAAGTCGGACGCAGACACGTTCCTCGCGGACCCGGCCCAGCGGGAGATGTTCGAGGCGTCCTTCACCGCCGGCATGCAGCAGGGCGGCGAGGGGATCTACGAGATGATCATGGCGCTCTGGGACTGGGGATTCCGCCCCGAGGACGTCTCCCATCACGTCGAGCTCTTCTACGGAGACGCCGACGATCTCCTCGACCCGAAGATGCCGCTGCGCCTCGCCGAGCGCCTCCCCGACTGCACCACCCACGCCTGGCCGGGTGCGGGCCACTACGGCTTCGTCGACCGCGAGCGGTGGACCCAGTTCCTCGGCGCCGTGGCTTGAGCCTCGCACCAAGAACGACGTCCGGATGAGGTCACCGGACGAATCGATGGGCCGGGCAGGGATCGAACCTGCGACCTTGGGATTAAAAGTCCCCTGCTCTACCGACTGAGCTACCGGCCCGCGATACTGCTCGGATGGGCAAAGGGTACGCGGAAGGCTCGGCGGTCGAGGAGCGGTTGGCGGCGCTCGAGCGGGGAGACGACTCCGCCGCTCGGCTCGACGCCGGGCGGGCTGCTGTCTACGCGAGCACCGACGACGAGCCCGAACGGCACTTCGTCGGCTGGGCCGACGAGGTCGACGCCGACGCGCTGTTCGCCTCGGGGCAAGCGTGGGGGATTCAGATCGTCCGCCGTCGCGCGTAGCCGCTACCGGGTGTGGAGGTCGCGCTCCCACTCCTCGAGCAAGCGCTCGACGTGGTGGCGCTGGTCATCGGTGAACTCGAACTGGGCGACGATGCGCCGCGCCTCGGCCGGGTCGTCGCCCTCGATCGCCGCTTCGAGGTGCTCGCGCAGCGGGTCGGGCTGGCGCAGCTGACGGCGGAGCCAGCGCCGCAGGCTGACCTTTCCGGACCCACTTACAGAGTCAAGGCCCACGTCGCCTCCCTACGCTCGAGCACGAACCCGAGCCGCTCGTAGAGCCGGACGGCACCCGTCGGGTTGGCCGCGTCGACCTTCAGCCCGACTCGATCGACGCCGCGGCGCGCGAACTCGGCGAGGCCCTGCTGCACGAGCGCGGCGCCGAGGCCTCGGCCCCGCTCCGACTCGCGCACCGCGAGATCCTTCAGCCAGCCGGTCCGCCAGTGGAGCGCGCACCCGACGAGGTGGCCGTCGCGCTCGGCGAGCCACCACACGGTCGGGTCGTAGTCGATGTCGCCAGTCATGCAGCGGAGCCAGTCGCCGTGTGCGAGCGGCACGTAGCGGCTGTCCCACGCACGATACGCCTCGTCGAGCATCGCCTGCACGGCCTCCGCATCGGCCGGCTCGAAGGTGCGGACGGCGATCCCCGACGGCCATGCCGGCGGCGGGAGCGGGCCGTCGAGCGGCCGCCACATCGCGAGCGTCTCGCTCTCGAGCACGAACGGGTTGCGGCGGACGAGGTCGCTCTCCTCGACGGCCGTGACCCGAAGGGCGTGGAACCCGAGCTCGCGCGCCCGCGCAGCCGCGAGCGCCAGCAGCGCGTCCGCCGCGCGCCTATCCGCGGCCGCGTGAACGAGCCGCTCTCCGGCGAGGACGGCGGCGTAGCCGGCGAGGCGGCCATCCGTCTCCACGACCCAGGCGTCGCCGACGAGCTCGAACCCCGGCCGGCTCCAGTCGGAGCGGAGGTGGTCGCGGTGCACGCCGAGCAGCGCGGCCACCGCGTCCAGATCGGCTTCCCTCGCAGCCCGTGCCCGCACGGCGTGATTCTGGCGGCGCGGACGCTACGCTGCCTCGACGCCCCCATCGTCTAGTGGCCTAGGACTCCGGCCTTTCACGCCGGCAGCACGGGTTCGAATCCCGTTGGGGGTATCGCTCAGATGGATTCCGGTCGGCCGGAGGAGGACAACACGTCGACCCGACGAACCGAATCCCTCGGATCGGGTATTGCGGTCATTCAAGGAGCGCCGCCCAGTGCCGATGTCGTTTCTCATGGTTGGTCTGCCGGTCTACAAGGGCCCGTTCGGGCCGGTCCAGGCCGAACGCCTCCTCTGGCGCGCCGGCTTCGGGCCACGCAGCGGTGAGGAGTACAAGCTCGCGAAGAAGGGCCTGAACCGGGCCGTCCACTCGCTTGTCCATCCGCCGAAGGTGGACCGGCTCGTCGGCAAGCCGCCCAAGATCGACGGGCACGGGATCGCGCCGAAGGACGCCTTCGGCCACGACCATCTCTGGTGGCTCGACCGCATGGTGCGCACCTCGCGCCCGCTCGTCGAGCGGATGACGCTCGTCTGGCACGACTGGTTTGCCACCTCGAACGAGACCGTCGGCAACCAGCGGATCATGCTCCAGCAGAACGAGCTCCTGCGCCAGATCGGCCTCGGCTCCTTCGAGGGTCTCACCATGCGCATGACCATGAACCCGGCGATGCTGCTGTACCTGAACGGCCTCAACTCGGTGAAGGGCGCGCCAAACGAGAACTACGCCCGCGAGCTGATGGAGCTCTTCACGCTGGGTGCCGGTGCCGGCTACACGGAGCGCGACGTCCGCGAGCAGGCGCGGGCGCTGACCGGCTGGACCGCCAGCTACCAGAACGGCTACGGCTGGAAGGACTTCCGCTTCAAGCGCGAGAACCACGACGACGCGATGAAGGTGGTCTTCGGGAAGATCGGCCCGCTCAACTGGAAGAGCGCGGTCAGGCTCTGCATCAACCACCCGAAGCACCCGGCCTACTTCGTCGACAAGCTGTGGGGCTACTTCATTCCCGTGCCGCCGGACGACGCGACGCGGAAGGGCCTGCAGGCCCTGTACGTCCGCTCGGGCCACAACGTCCGCCCGGTGCTCACGGCGATCCTCCAGCACCCGCTCCTCTACGAGGGGCCGCGGATGACCAAGTCGCCCGTCGTCTACACAGCCGGACTGTTGCGCATCCGCGGCGATCGCATCGCGACCGAGGACTGGATCTGGCTCGACGCGATGGCCGGACAGCAGCTGTTCTATCCGCCGAACGTCTCGGGCTGGAACGACGACCGCTGGCTCGACACGTCGAGGTTCCGGGCACGCTGGCTGATCGCGCGCCGCGCGCTCGAGAGGCACGCCGCCAATGCCGAGCACGAGAAGCCGAAGGATCGGCCGCCCAGCGACCCGGACAAGCTCGTCGACCAGGCGCTCGCGTTCTGGGGCGGAGCCCGCGTCAGTGACCACACCCGGAATGCCCTCCTCGCGTACGCGGAGAAGACCATGGCCGCCGCGATCGCCGACTCCGGCAGGCAGCGCTCCTTCCCGACGATGACCTACAACGCCCTCCGCCACCTCGTGGCGGTCTCCCCGGAGATGCAGACGGCATGAGCGACTGTCACAGCTGCGCCGAGTTCTCGCGCTCTCAGCTCCTCCGGCGTGGGATGGCCAGGGCCGGGGAGGGCCTGCCCGCGATCGAGCCGGGGATGCCGGAGCCCGCCGGCACGGGCCTCGACCGCCGCACGTTCCTCTCCCGCTCGCTCGGCGCTGCCCTGACGGTCTACGGCGCCGCAGCGCTCGCGCCGCGTGCACTCGACGAGGCGATCGCGCGCGCGTCGGCCGCTGGGCGGAACAACCGCGTGCTCGTGACGATCTTCGCCCCGGGCGGCTGGGACTCGCTGTCGCTGCTGTATCCGAGCGGCGACGCGCGCTATCGCCGTCTGCGGCCGTCGCTCGCTCTCAAGCCCGAAGAGGGGCGCAAGTTCACGAGCGACTCGCGGCTCCACTGGCATCCCTCGTTCGCGTCGCTGTCGCACCTCCACGAGCACGGGCGGCTGACCGTGTTCCCTGCGCTCGGCTACTACCATCCCGACCAGTCGCACTTCACCTCTCGCCACTTCTGGGAGGTCGGCGCGCTCGACACGCGGCAGTCGACGGGCTGGCTCGGCCGGCTGCTCGACGTGATCGGCGACGACGACAACGCGATGCAGGGTCTCTCGCTCGACTCGTCGCTCATGCCGTCGCTCGCGACCGCGCGCGTTCCGGTGGCCACGCTGACGAACCCGGCCGACTACGGGTTCGACTCCCACAACGTCTGGGACGTTCCCGGTGTGCTCCTTCAGGATGCGATCGGGTCCCTCGGCGGCCTCCGCGACGAAGCCGACCCGTACCTGACGAAGGCAAGCGACACGATCGGTCAGGCCGACCGGCTCCGCCGCCAGCTCGGAAGATTCGTCGGCGAGGACGGCCGGGCTCACTTCAACACGAAGGCGAAGTACCCCGAGACCGACTTCGGCCGTCGACTCGCCGGCCTCGCCGCGCTGCTCCATGCAGGTTTCCCGATCCGCGCCGTCGCGCTGCAGGCGCCGGGCTCCTACGACACGCACTCGGACGAGCCGGGCGCGCTCGCGAACGGCGCGAAGGAGGTCGCCGACTGCCTTTCCGCGTTCCAGCACGATCTCGAGGCCCGCCACCTCGGCGGTCGGGTCATGACCCTCCTCTGGAGCGAGTTCGGGCGGCGGGCCGAGCAGAACGACTCGAACGGAACCGACCACGGCGCCGCCGGCGTCGGATTCCTGATGGGCGCGCGGGTCCGCCACAAGATGGTCGGCGAGTTCCCGGGCCTCGCCCGCGGTCTCGACCGCGACGGGAACCTGAAGCACACCGTCGACTTCCGCTCCGTCTACGCGTCGTTGCTCGAGCACTGGTTCGACGTCGACGCGAACCGGATCCTCCCCGACGCCAAGAAGCTGCCGCGCTTCAACCTCGCATAGGAGCTGCCATGACCGTCCGCCGCCTGCTCGTCGTTGCAACGCTCGCCGTGGGGATCGCCGTCCCGCTGCTGCCGGCCGGGGCGGGCGCGCGCAGCCCCGCGTACGTCCAGGTGGTCGAGAAGGAGTACACGCTCCAGCTCTCACGGCTCCGGATCCCGGCCGGGAAGTCGATCGTGCAAGCGATCAACTTCGGGATGGACAACCACGACCTCGTCCTGAAGAGCAACAGGAAGGGGTCGAAGCCGATCGTCTTCAAGCTGCTCACCCCGAGTGGCCGTGCCTCGAAGACGATCAAGCTTCCCCCCGGCCGCTACACGCTCTGGTGCTCGGTGTCGGACCACCGCGCGCGCGGGATGGTCGCGACGCTCAAGGTCGGGTAACGACCCGCAGGAGATCGCGGGGCGGGAACTGGGCGTTCAGGGGCATCGAGCCCGCGGCGTCTAGCCCCTGGGCCGTCTGACCGGGTTCTTCTCCGGCCGGAGGATCTTCATGAAGGACTCCCAGAGATCCATCTGCTTCGGCGCGGGGCGCTTCGCAGAGTCCGGCGCGGTCTGGCTCGTCTCGTCCTTCGACGGTGGCCGCGGCGGTGTCGGAGGCGCCATGCGAGCGTTCTACCCGACGAGCGAGGACCGGATCGCCGCGGCCACCGACGCGCCGTCGGTCGAGGAGGCGAGCGGCACCGTCTCGAGTTGGCCGCCCGTCTTGCCGACGAGAATCGTGGGCGTTCCGCTGACGTGGTCATCGTTCGCTTGCGCGTCGAACGCGGTCGCACGGTCGGCCGTCGCGCTCGAGTTGCGGGCTTCGAGGAGCTTCGGCACGTCGAGCCCCGGGATGCTCGCCGCCGCGGCGGCGACCATCTGGTCGTCGAGCCAGCCGGTGTTCTCGGTGCCCTGGTTCAGGTAGAGCAGCTGCGCGAAGTTGAAGAGCCTGTTCTGGTCGGAGGCCGCGATCGCGGCCGCGCGCCCGCTGACGGAGTCGGGGCCGATGATCGCAACCGGGCGCAGCTCGACCTTCGCCTTGCCGGTGCGGACGTAGTCGTCGAGCAGCTTGGGCATCGCGTCGAGCTCGAACTCGCGGCAGTAGGGGCACTGCAGGTCGACGTAGACGGCCATCGTCACGGGTGCGGTCGGCGAGCCAAGGACGTTCCCTTGCTGCGGGATGCCCGCGAGGAGGCTCTGGACGTGGGCGGCGCCCGGCAGGGCGTTCTCGAGGGAGCCGCGCTCCGGAACGCTCGTCGTGGACGACGAGGATCCGCCGGTGAGAGCGAAGCCGAGCACAACCGCCACGATCGCGACGACGATCGCGCTGCCGACCGCGATGAGCACGCGAGGTGAGGCGCGGCGGGAGGCGCCGGCCCGTACCGGTGGAGCGGGTGCCCGGCGCTGCCGCTTGCTCTGCTTGCCGCTAGGCATGTGCTTCGAAGGTAGCCGAGGAGTCCTCGCCGGCGCCTCAGGGGTTTTCCGCACCGCCGGCGTCGACCACCGCGAAGAGGAGGAACGCGAACGTGACCGCGAACGTCGTCAGCGCAAGGGTGGGGATCGTGACGAACCCGAACTCGTCGATCCACTTGGTCGCGCAGCCGCCCGGCGCGGAGGCGAGGCATGCCTTCGCCTGCTCGACGACGCCGTTCTCGACCAGCAGGTGGTACACGGAGACGCCAGCGCCGATCACCGGTAGCGGCAGCAGGTACCGCGCCGCACGGTGGTCGTTGGCGATCGCGATCGGCAAGCTGACGATCGCGATCGGGTACATCAGGATCCGCTGGTACCAGCAGAGCTCGCACGGCACGAAGTGAGCGACCTCGGAGAGGAAGAGGCTTCCAGCCGTCGCGCCTGCCGAGACGCAGAACACGAGCCAGAGCTCGTACCCCCAGATCAGCGACCGTGTCGCGTCGAGCGGCTCGCGCACACCGAAGAGCGCGAGCACGCCCGCGATCACGAGGAAGACGCAGAAGACCTGGCCGATCACGCCGAGGACGGCGAGCGCGACGATCACCGCGTGCGTCATGGCAGGGTGCACCGGCGTCCTGGTTCCGGCGACCGACCCCGCCGGGCTGTCACCGGACCAGAGCTGGTCGAGCAGCACGCCCAGGACCGGGTTGAACTGGTAGTTCCGACGCGCGGAGACGAAGTCGCGTGCGCGGGTTGAACAGGGGCACGAACGGGGCGCGGGGTGAGCGCGGTCGGTGCGGGCCAGAGGGCGTTGCGCCGAGGCGTCGGTAGAGAGCGGAGGGCCTGCGGACGAGGGCCTCGACGTCGCGGTTGCAGAAGTTCGAGAGGTTGGTGTTCCCACCGCGGGCCTCGCGCACGGAACGGCACCACGAACTCGGAGGCGGAGACGTAGTGCGGCACCCAGCCGTAGAAGCCAGCCTGCACGGTGCGGCGCGGTTCCGAGGCGGTCGAAGTAGTCCTCGTCGGGGATCGGCTTCACCCGCGCCCGGTATCCCAGCGTCCGCAGCGCCGACACCACCGGCTGCACCCAGGACGCGCTCGAGGCCCGCGTCCACACGACCACCTCGGCGCTGCGCGACCCCGAGGCGGCGACGAGCGCCTTCGCTTCGGCGACATTCCGCGCGTACGGGCAGTAGCGCTGGTACCCCGGGAAGTTGGGCGGGAGCAGCTGGCAGGTCGGCGCCGCGCGCTCGACCCGCCGAACGCCTCGACGGCAAGGTCGCGATCGACAGTCTGGTTCAGCGCCCGCCGCACGCGCACGTCGTCGAACGGGGGCAGCTCGGTGTTGAGGAAGACGTAGAACACGGCCTGCCACGCGTTCGTGTGCAGCCTGCTTCCGTAGCGCTCCCGGATCTCATCGAGGTTCTCGGTGCGGCGAGGTGCGCCACGTCCAGGGCGTCGCGAGCGACCTCGCTGTTCTGGCGGGTGACGGGAAGGTCGAGCCTGACCACGATCTCGTCCGGGTAGCCAGCCGGCCTGGCCGGCGCAGACGCTCGCGGAAGCTCGGGTTCCTGACGAGCCGGAGCTGCCGTCCGGGGACGAAGCTGGCAACGGCGTACGGCCCGGTGGCGGGGAGCGGGGTCGTGCCGGTGTGGCGGGCCGGCGTGCGCTGCGGCACGACGAACGCGTACGGGAGTGCGAGTTTCGCCGGCAGGTCGGGATCCGGTCTCGTGAGCCGGAACGTCACCCTTCGTTGCCGGGCGTCGGTGACGATCCCACGCAAGAGGTCGCAGGCCTGCGGACGCCGGCGGCAGGCCGTCGCGCCCACGATGTCCCCGTAGAGGAGGGCGGCCGACGAGCGCAGCTCGAAGAGCCGCTCCAGTGTGCGCCGGACGTCGTCGGCGCGGACGGCCTCGCCCGTCGAGTAGCGAACCCGGGCCGGAGCTCGAAGACGTAGGTCCGACGGCGTCGCTCGGTCGCGGGACGGCCGTCGCGAGGTTGGGCACGATCTGCGTTCCCTCCTGGCCGCCGACCCGCCGGAACGCGGTCAGCCCGTCGTTCGTCAGTCCAGGACCTCCCAGTTGCCGTCGTAGGTGTCGATCGAGTCTACCTCGTCGAGCGCCACGCTGAGCGTCCGGCCTGCGTGGGCGAGGCCGCCCGGTCGGACCGAGACCAGGACGCCGGCCGGCGCGACCGCGAGTCCTGCGGGCCTGCCGCCGATCGGGATCCTCGTCGCGACGTTCGTCTCGGGGTCGATCCGGACGATCGAGGCGCCGTACTCGGTCGACACCCAGACGGCATCGTCACCGGCGGCGATGCCCGACGGGCTCTCGCCCACCTCGATCGTGGACGTGACGACGGAGGTGCGCGGGTCGATCCGAGAGACGGTGCCGTCGAGCGTGTTGGCGACCCAGACGGAGCCCGCCCCGAGTGCGACGGCGCCGGGGCTGCGGCTGACGCCCACCGTCTCGAGCGTCCGCCCGACCTGGGCTCAGCTTGCGTACTGTCCCGTCCGAGCCGCTCGCACCAGACGACGACGTTCCCCACCGCGACGTCCACGGGGCCGTTGCCCGCGCCCGTCTCGCCAGGATCCTGCTGCTCGCCGGATCGATCCGCATGAGCGCGTGGTCGTCGTGGTCGACGACCGAGATCACGCCGCCGCCGACGGCGACGCTCGTCGGTCCGTGCCCACGGCGATCCGCTGCGTGACCTCGTTCGAGCCGGGATCGATCCGGGACAGCGTGCCCTCGAGGCCGTCGACCGCCAGACGTAGCTCTCGCCGACCGCCAGGCTGCTCGGGCTGCTCCCGACGCGGATCGTCTGGCGCACGGTGTGGGTCTCAGGGTCGATCCGGTCGACGGTCCCGTCGCCCGCGTTCGCGACCCACACGGCACCCGCAGCGAAGGCGACGTCCGTCGGTGTCGTCCCGACCGGGACGTCGGCGACGAGGCGGCCCGACCGGGATCGACGATCGCGAGCGCATTGCCCCTCGACGAGGCGAGTACCGCGCCATCGTGCTCGCCGCCGTCGCGCGTCAGGAACGGGACGGCGACGGCGGCCGCGACGAGCCCGGCGAGGAGCGCCGCGAGGAGGCCGGGCCGCCCGCGCGATCGGGGCTTCCGTTCAGGCGCCGGGCTCTCGCGCGCCGGTTCGGCGCTAAGGTGCTCCTCCTGGCGAACGATCTGGCCGGAGAGGAGCTGGAGCTCCCGGCTCGGCTGCAGGCCGAGCTCGGCGTCGAGACGGGCGCGCGTCGTCTCATAGAGCGCGAGTGCCTCGGCCTGGCGGCCGGCCCGGTACAGCGCGACCATCAGCTGCGCGACGAGGCGCTCTCGATAGGGGTTCGCGTCGACGTGTGCCCGGAGCTCGCCGACGAGCTCGCCGTCGCGACCGAGGGCGAGCTCCGCCTCGACGCGTTGCTCGACGGCGACGAGGCGCAGCTCCTCGAGGCGCTCGATCTCGGCCTGCCCCCCGTCGTGCAGGCTGACGTCCGCCAGGGCCTTCCGCGCCAGAGGCCTAGCGCCTCGTGGGCGAGCTCGGCCGTGCGGGCGTGGTCGCCCGAGGCCGAGGCGGTCGACGCCTCTGCGAGCAGGGCGGTGAAGACGCGGGTGTCCAGCTCCCCGCTCTCGACGACGGCCCGGTAGCCGCTCCCGCTTCGCTCGAGCCGGACGCCGTGGCTCGAGAGGGTCGAGCGGAGCCTGGAGACGTACGCGGCCAGGGTGTGCGTCGCCGAGTCCGGCGGCTCGTCGCCCCAGACCTCGGCCACCAGGCGCTCGACCGGCACGACCTCGCTTTCGCGGAGGAGCAGGGCGGCGAGCACGGCACGTTGCTTCGCGCCTCCGAGCTCGAGCTTTCGCCCACCGGCCGTGAGCTCGAGACCACCGAGCAGGCAGATCCTTACTGTCGCCGCATCGTTCGTAACAACCGCAGCTAACCACAACGGCGGAGCGGCCAATCCGGGCCAGCCCGAGCCTGCTGCGAGCGAATTGCGATCGCCCGCTGCCAGCGTGTCACAGACATGTGGCCATCACGAGAACGGAGGGGGTCGAGGGCGATGAAGAACGCGGATGACGTTGCTGTGACGCGGAGAGTGGGTCGCAGGCTACTCCTGCGGGTCGGAGGCCCGGCGCTCGCGGTGCTGTGCGTCGCCCTCCTTGCGCCGGTGGCGCTCGGGGGCAAGCCGGATCGCGAGCGTGTGCCGATCGGGCAGAGCTTCACGGCCGCTCCGGGCGAGGTCTGCTCCTTCGGCGTGAAGACGACGCTCGTCGGCGGGAATCAGACGTGGAAATTCTTCGACAGCGGCAAGTTCCTCGCGACCGGCAAGCACGTGGACGAGATCACGAATCTCGACACGGGCGCCTCGGTCGTCCTCGAACTCGAAGGCAGCATCGCGGACGTGCCGAAGGCGGATGGCAGCGGGTCGTTCATCCGGGCGAGTGGCGTGACGGCGTTCGCGCTCTTCCCGGGCGACGCCGGCCCGGGAGACATCGACACCGGCCGGATCTACGTCTTCACCGGCAACGTCCGTATCGAGACCGACGCGGACGGCGTCTACACGTCGCTTGCGTCGACGGGCCCACCGCGGGACGTCTGCGCGATGATCGGCTGAACGGTCGCATTCGGGGGAGCGGGGGTCGGCCCCGCTCCCCCGGCTCAGCTCGCGGACGCTGACCTGCACCGACAGCGACTCGTCGCGCCCTTGAAGACGCCGCGGGTCGGCGCAGCTCCTGCGGGTAGCGGTCGAGGCCCAGGACGCCGCAGCGCTTGATCAGGTCGGCGAACGTCCGCTTCATCGTCTGGCGGTTCTCTCCGGCTTGCGCCGAGACGCGAGGCGAGCTCCATGCCTGGAGACAGCTTGGCAGCTCGTGCGTAGACCCCTTCCGGGTATCGTGCGGAGCTGCCGCGGCGCTCGGAGTCCGAGCCGATTCGGGAAGCCGCCCGCTCGGGGCTGTACGGTGTCGTACAGGCAGACGTCCGTGGACGAGCCGCGGCGGGCCTCCAACGAAAGGACTCGATGAGCTCGAAGTCCAAGCGACAGCAAACCATGGCGAAGCGCACGCGCGAGCAGACGGTCAGAGAGAAGCGGGCGATGAAGCAGGAGAAGAAGGCGGCGGCAGCAGCGGCGAAGCTCGCGGCAGCCAACGGGACGCTCGTGGTCGAGACGGACGGTGACGCAGTCGCCGCCGAGACGCCCGAGGCGCCCGCCGTAGACTGAGCCCGATGGCTGTCGTCTCAGGGCACACCGAGCAGCTGCTGATCGGCGGCAGCTGGGTCGAGGCGCAGGGCGGCGGCCGGTTCGACGTGCTCGACCCCGCGACGGGCGAGCCGGTCGGCTCGATGCCCGACGCAGGCGAGGCCGACGTCCGCGCCGCGATCGACGCTGCCGCGGAGGCGCTCGAAGGCTGGAGGTCGCTCGCGGCGATCGAGCGCGCGCGGATCCTGCGCCGCTCGGCCGACCTCGTGCGCGAGCGCAAGGACGAGATCGCCTCGGTGATGACCGCCGAGCAGGGCAAGCCGCTGGCCGAGGCCGCGGGTGAGGTCGAGTACGCCGCGAGCTTCTTCGAGTGGTTCGCGGGGGAGGCCGAGCGTGTCTACGGTCAGGTCGTGCCGGCGCAGAACGCGGCGAATCGCGTGCTCGTGCTGCGGCAGCCGGTCGGCGTCACGGCGGCGATCACACCCTGGAACTTCCCGGCGGCGATGATGACGCGCAAGCTCGGGCCCGCGCTCGCGGCCGGGTGCACGAGCGTCGTCAAGCCGGCGAGCGCGACGCCGCTCACGGCCGCGCTCGTGCTGCGCGCGATCGAGGACGCCGGCGCGCCGCCGGGCGTCGTCAACCTGATCACCTCGCGCTCGTCGGGGATGGTCTCCGACGTGCTCTTCCACGACAGCCGCGTCCGGAAGATCTCGTTCACCGGCTCGACCGAGGTGGGCCAGCAGCTGATCCGGCTCTCGGCCGACCAGGTCAAGCGCCTGTCGCTCGAGCTCGGCGGCCATGCGCCGTACGTGATCTTCGCCGACGCCGAGCTGGAGGGCGCCGTCGACGGGCTGATCGCCTCGAAGTTCCGCAACGCCGGCCAGACCTGCGTCTGCGCGAACCGCATCTTCGTCCAGCGTGCCGTCTACGACGACGTCGTCCGGCTGCTGGCCGAGAAGGTCGGCCGGATGGTGGTCGGTCCGGGCGACCGCCCCGGCGTGACCGATCGGCCCGCTGATCGACGAGCGCGCGGTGGAGAAGGTCGAGGAGCACGTGCGCGACGCGGTCGCGCACGGGGCACGGCTCGTCACCGGCGGCGAGCGCCTGACCGAGGACGAGCTGGCGCACGGCTCGTTCTACACCCCGACCGTGCTCGCCGACGTGACGGCCGAGATGCTGATCTCGCGCGAGGAGACCTTCGGGCCGGTCGCCGGCTTGACGCCGTTCGACACGGAGGACGAGGCGATCCGGCTCTCGAACGACACGCCGTACGGCCTCGCTGCGTACTTCCACACGCGCGACTACGCGCGGCTGCTGCGCGTGGCGGAGCGGCTCGACTACGGCATCGTCGGCGCCAACTCCGGCCTGATCAGCGCGGCCAACGTCCCGTTCGGCGGTGTCAAGGAGTCCGGCTACGGCCGCGAGGGCGGCGCCTTCGGGATCGACGAGTACCTGGACGTGAAGTACGTGCTCGTCGCCGGCGTCGACGAGTAGCGGGTCGTACCGCCGCGCGGCGAGGACGCCTTCGAAACGGCTCATCTGACTTAGAAGTTTCGAAGTTTCTAAGATACGGAGATGCCCGAGAGCGCGCATCCCGTGCACGAGGTCAAGGCGAGTCTCTTTCGCGTGCTCGGCCATCCGGCGCGCGTCCGGATCCTCGAGCTGCTCCGAGACGGCGAGCGCTCGGTGGGCGCGCTCCAGGCCGAGCTCGAGCTCGACTCGAGCGGCACCTCGCAGCACCTTGCGGCGCTCCGCCGCATCGGGCTCGTCGAGTCGCGGCGCGAGGGAACAAGCGTCTACTACCGCGTCGACGACCAACGTGTGTTCGACCTGCTCGCGGCCGGCCGCGACATCATCGGCCGCCGCATCGCCGAGCAGCAGGCGCTCCTGGAAGAGCTCGA
This sequence comes from uncultured Actinomycetota bacterium, assembly GCA_963797465.1. Taxonomy (GTDB): domain Bacteria; phylum Actinomycetota; class Thermoleophilia; order Gaiellales; family Gaiellaceae; genus PALSA-600. The sequence goes on from CAWCPD010000001.1 coordinate 1,923,609, forward strand.
CCGCCCGTGACCGCCGGCCTCCTCATCGCCGGTCTCGTCGCGATCGGGATCGGCGCGCTACTCGCCGCGGGCAGCCGAGGCTTCGCAGTGGGGATCGGCATCCAAGCGGCCGGCGCCGCGGCCGTCGCCGTCGCGGGGTTCTGGCTGCTGGCGAGCGGCCATTCCTACGGCGCGGCGTTCACGAGCGAGTTCGCCTTCCGCCTTGGCGTCGACGGCCTGAGCGGTTTCTTCCTCGCAACGCTCGGCGTGATCGCAGTGCCGGCGCTCGTCTTCTCGCTCCGCTACGTCGAGCCCACCGCCCGCGGCCGCACTGTCGCCCTGCTCACCGGCCTCTTCCTGCTCGCGCTCGCGGCCCTGTTCTGCGCGCGCGACCCGCTGACGTTCCTCGCCGCCTGGGAGCTGATGACGCTTCTGCCCGCTGCCGTGATCCTCGTCGCGCGCGGCGCCGACGGCCGGTCGCGCCGTACGGTGTTCACGTACCTCTCGCTGACCCACCTCGGCGGCGCCGGCACGTGGATCGCGGTGCTGCTGCTCGCGGAGGCCGGGGCGATCGGCGACTCCTCGGCGATCGCGCGCGGCTCGGACCTACAGGTGGCGATCGCGCTCGCCGCCCTCGTCGGCATGGGCACGAAGGCCGGCCTGATGCCGCTGCACGTGTGGCTCCCGCGCGCGCATCCGATGGCGCCTGCACCCGTCTCGGCGCTGATGAGCGGCGTGATGATCAAGGCGGCGATCTACGCCCTCGTGCGCGTGCTCGTCGACTGGATCGGGGTCGTACCCGTCTGGCTCGGCGTCCTCGTGCTCGGCCTCGGCGCGTTCTCGGCCGTGGCCGGGGTCACCTACGCGCTCTTCCAGCACGACCTCAAGCGCCTGCTCGCACTGCACTCGATCGAGAACATCGGGATCATCGTCCTCGGGCTCGGCGCCTGTCTCGTCCTGCGAAGCCGCGGCGCCGACACGTGGGCGGCGTTCGCGCTGGCAGCTGCGCTCCTGCACACGCTGAACCACGCCGTCTTCAAGGCGCTCCTCTTCCTCGGCGCCGGCGCGTTCGAGCGCGCGGTCGGCTCGCTCGAGCTCGACCGCCTCGGCGGGCTGCTGCGGCGCATGCCGTGGACCGGCGGCGCGTTCCTCGTCGGCGCGATGGCGATCGCCGGCCTGCCGCCGCTGAACGGATTCGCCTCCGAGTGGCTGACGCTGCAGGCGCTGCTGCACGTCACCTTCTACGGCCACGTCACCGACGGGACCGCGGGAGCGATCGCCCTCGCCGCGCTCGCCGCGACCGCCGCGCTGGCGGTCTTCTGCTTCGTCAAGGTGGTCGGGCTCGTGCTGCTCGGGCCTCCGCGGCGGGACGGGGCGGCCGCGGCCGAGGAGTCGCCGCTCGCCATGCGGGCAGCTGTCTGCTTCCTCGCGCTCGGCTGCGTGGTGCTCGGCCTCGTTCCCGGCGTGCTCTTCGGCCCGCTGGTGGAGCTCGCGCCGTGGCCGGCGACCGCACCCGGCGGAGTCGGCCTCGACCTGCCCGGGACGGGCTCGCTCCGCACCGTCGGGATCGCGGTCTCGTTGATCGCCATCACCGGCCTGCTCGCCCGCCTGCGCAGCCGGCGGAGCGCGGCGCCCGCGCCGAGCTGGGCATGCGGCCAGCTGCTCGGGCCGCGCCTCCACTGGACGAGCGCCGGGTTCACGAAGCCGCTCCGGCTCGTGCTCGAGGTGATCCTCCGGCCACAGCGCGAGATCGAGGTGCGCTCCGCGGGCGGGGTGGTGCAGGAGGTCTCCTACAGCGGCTCGGTGCCGCAGCTGATCGAAGAGCGCGTGTACCGGCCGGCCGAGCGGCTCGTCGCTCGCGGCGGCCGACCGGGCGCGGCGGCTCCAGAGCGGCCGGCTCGGGACCTACGTCGCGTACCTCGTCGGGCTCGTCGTCGTCCTGCTCGCCGCCGCGCGGCTCGGGGCGATCGGATGAGCGCGGCGACCGCGGCCGGAGGCGCTGCCCAGCTCGTGGGCGGCGTTCTGCTGGCGCCGCTCCTGCTCGGCCTCGTCCAGTTCGGGAAGGCGCGACTCCAGGGCCGCCGCGGCGCAGGGCCGCTCCAGCCCTACCGCGAGCTCCGCCGGCTCTGGGGGAAGAGCACAGTCGCCGTCGAGGGGACGAGCGTCGTCTATCGGTTCGCGCCGGCGGTCGCCGCGGCCAGCGTCGCCGTCGCCGTGCTGCTCGTTCCGGCTGCGGCGGCCGCGCCGGACTGGGGCGTCGGCCACGACGCCCTCGCGCTCGCCGGACTGCTCGCGCTCGCGCGGTTCGCGCTCGCCGCCGCTTCCTGGGACGTCGCGAACGGTTTCGCGCTGATGGGCGCGAGCCGCGATCTGACGATCTCGGTCTTCGTCGAGATCAGTCTCATCCTCTCGCTCGCGGTCGCGGCGCTCGTGGCCGGCACGACCGATCTGGTCGGCATCGTCGCGGGCACTGCGGGCACGGAGGTCTGGACGAGCCCGGCGCTCGCGCTCGCCGCGGTCGCGTTCGCCGCCGTCGTGGTCGCCGAGACGGGCCGGCAGCCGGTCGACAACCCCGACACGCATCTCGAGCTGACGATGATCCACGAGGGCCCGCTGCTGGAGTACGGGGGCCGCGATCTCGCGTTCCTGCAGTGGGCGGCGGCGGCGCGCCACTGGCTCGTGCTCGTGATCGCGGCGCAGGTGTTCCTGCCGCACCCGGAGGGGATCTGGTGGCAGCTGGCCGTCCTGCCGGCGGTGCTCGTGATGCTCTGCGCCGGGCTGGCGCTGACCGAGACGCTGGTCGCGAAGATGCGGATCCTGCTCGTCCCGCGGCTGCTCGCGGTCGGCGCGGCGGTCGCGCTGCTCGGGATCGTCGCCATCCTCCTGGAGCGCCCGTGACCGGGGCCGCCACGTCTGCGGGTCGCTTGTGGCAGTCCGGTGATCGGTGTCCGACACAGGGCCACGGCCGGAAACATCCGAACGCCCTGCCGGGAGTGCGGCCATGAGCGGCGGGCTGCTCTGGACGCTCGTCGCGCTCGGACTCGTCGCAGTGGTGGCGCGGCACCGCTCGATCGTCGTCGGCGTCGTGACCGTGCAGGCGCTCGTGCTCGTCGTCGTCGCGCTCCGCGACGCGACGAGCGGCGACGAGGTCGCAGCCGCCGTCGCCCTCGGCTCTGCGCGCGCTCGGCCTCGCCGCGCTCTTCCTCGTCCTCGTCGCGCGCACGCGCGAGCCGCACCCGTTTCGCTCCAACGCGAGGCCGCTCGTCCGCGCCGGGCTCGCGGTCGCGCTCGCGCTCACGCTGACGTGGCTCGTGCCCGAGATCGGGCTCACCTCGCGCGCGGCCGAGCGGGGCGTGCTGGCCCTGATCGCGTTCGGGATCGTCGCCGCCGGGACGCGCCGGGCGACGCTGATGCAGGTGATGGGGATCGTCCTGCTCGAGAACGGGCTCGCCCTCGGCGCGCTCGCGCTGCCGGACGCGTCGTCGTTCGTGATCGAGCTCGGCGTCGCGCTCGACCTGACGCTGATCGCGCTCGTCGCCGCCGTCTTCCACGAGCGGATCTTCGCCGAGTTCGGCGCGGGCGACACCAGCGTGCTGAGGAGCCTGCGTGACTAGCCGGGAGCTGCTCGCCGCCGCCGCACTCGCGGCACCGCTCGTCGGCGCTCGCGCTCGTCGCCCTCGTTCCGCGCCGCCTCGCGATTTCCGTCGCCGTCGCGGCGGCTATCCCTGCGGGAGCGCTCGCGCTCGCGCTCGCGGCGGTTGCGCTCGTCCAGGCGGACGACCCGATCGATCGGCAGCTGGCTCGTGGTCGACGCCGCCGGCGGGCTGCTGGTCGGCGTCGATCGGCGTCGTCGCCCTGGCCAGCGTGCTCGCCTCGCCCGCCTATCTCAGCACCGTCCCGACCCGGCCGGTGCGAACGTACTTCGTGCTGCTCTTCGCGTTCTGGGCGCTGCTGCTCGCGGTGCCGCTCGCGGGGAACCTCGGCCTGGCCTGGCTCCTCGTCGAGGCGACGACCGCGCCGTCCGCGCTGCTCGTCGGCTTCAGCGGCAAGGCGCGTGCGCTCGAGGCCGGCTGGAAGTACCTGATCCTCACGTCGCTCGGCCTCGGCGTCGCGCTGCTCGGGATCGTCTTCCTCGCGGCCGGCGTGCCCGGCGGCCTCGGCGAGCTCTCGTGGGCGCGGCTCGGCACCTATGCCTCCGGGAGCGAGACGGCGCTCGTCGCCTACCTGCTCCTGCTCGCGGGCCTCGCGGCGAAGATCGGCTGGGCGCCCGTCCACAACTGGCTGCCGGACGCGCACTCCGAGGCGCCGGCGCCGGTCTCGGCGCTGCTCTCGGCGGCGCTGCTCCCGAGCGTGCTGCTCGTCGCCTGGCGCTCCGAGCAGGCGCTCGCGCCGGTCGTCGGCGGAACGGACGGCTCGCGGCGTGCTGATCGCCTTCGGCCTCGTCTCGCTCGCGGTCGCGGTGCCGTTCCTCTGGCGCACGCTCGCGTGGAAGCGCCTGCTCGCGTATTCGAGCCTCGAGCACATGGGCGTGATCGCGCTCGGGATCGGCTTCGCCTCGCCACTCGCCCTGGCGGGCGTGACCCTTCATATCGTCGGGCACGCAATCGCGAAGGCGCTCGGCTTCTACGCGGCCACGCCGCTGATCGGACACGAGCCGCGGGCTGCAGGCCACGCCGCCACCGGCATCGCCCGCACCGAGCCGGCGCTCGCGGCCTCGATGGGCATCTCGCTCGGCACCCTCGCCGGCCTACCTCCCTCGCCGCTCTTCGCCAGCGAGGTGCTGATCATCGCCGGGGGATTCCAGGCCGGATACGGGTGGGCCGCCGCGGGGGCGACCGTCCTGCTCGCGCTCGGCTTCGTCGGGCTCGCCCACGCGCTGCTCGAGACCACCGCCGGCAAGGCCCGCCACCGCACCGCCGGCCCGATTGTCGGCCTGCGCGGCGTCACCGTGTTCGCCTCGGCGTCGGTCGTGCTGCTGCTCGCGCTGGCTGCCGCTGCGTTCTGGCTTCCCGGAAGCGAGCTCGTCGCGGCGCTCGCGAAGGGGATCACGTGAGCGAGGCCTACCGGGAGGCGGTCGCAGGCGCGCTCGCTGAGGGCTGGCGCTTCGGCGGCCTGCACGCCTCGGCGGCGGGAGCGCTCGTCCGGGCGCTGCTCGTTCGGCCGGACGGCGCGACGCGGCTCGAGACGGTCGCGGTTCGCGACGGGCGCGTCCCGTCGATCGTCGATCTCGCGCCTGCCGCCGGCTGGGACGAGCGCGAGGCGGCCGACCTCCACGGGCTCGGCTTCGACGGCCATGAGCCGTTGCGTCCGCTGCTCGACCACGATGCGCCGCTCGAGCGCTGGACGGTGCGGGTCCGCGGCCACGACCCCTACGACGTCGCGGTCGGGCCGATCCACGCCGGCGTGATCGAGTCGGGGCACTTCCGCTTCCGCGTCGTCGGCGACCGGATCCTCCACGTCGACGTCCGGCTGTTCTACAAGCACCGCGGCCTCGAGCGTGCGGCGGAAGGTGTGACGCTCGAGGACGGCCTCGCCTACGCCGCGCGCGCATGCGCCGCCTGCGCGGTCACGAACGCGGTCGCCTACGCGCACGCATGCGAGGAGGCGCTCGGCCTGGTGCCGGCGCCGGAGCTCGCCCGGGCGCGGACGATCCTGCTCGAGCTCGAGCGTGTTTGGAGCCACCTCAACGACATCGCCGCGGTGTGCGCCGGCTGCGGGCTCGCCGCGGGCAATAGCTGGTTCGCGGCGCTGACCGAGCGGGCGCGGCGGCTCAACGCCGCGGTCACGGGCCATCGCTTCCTCTTCGGCAGCGTCCGGCTCGGCGGCAGCGACCTCGAGCTCACGGACGGCGAGGCGCGGGCGGCGCGCGCCGTGCTCGATGCGCTCGACGAGGATGCCGGACGCGGCTGGCGCGAGCTGCTCTTCAACTCGTCGTTCCAGGACCGGCTGCCGGAGATCGGCGTCTTCGGGGACCGACCAGGCCGCGACGCTCGGAGCCACCGGTCCCGCGGCACGCGCAGCTGGGATCGTCGAGGACGCCCGCGCGTCGTCGCCGCGGCTCGCCTACGACGGCTTCGAGCCGGCCGTTCCCGAGCGCGCGGTCGGCGACGTGCAAGCCCGGCTCGAGCAGCGCGCGCTCGAGCTCCGGCAGTCCTTCGCCCTCCTGGAGTCCCTGCTCGACCGGCCGCTCGGCTGCGCCGCCGCCGTCCGCGATGGCGACGAGCGCGAGGTCGGTATCGGCCGCGTCGAGAGCCCGCGCGGGGCGACGAGCTGCGTCGTCGAGCGCGACGGCGCGGCGGTCGGGCGGCTGCGCCTGCGGACGGGCTCGTACGCGAACTGGCCGTCGGTCGCGCAGGCTGCAGTCGGCGACCTGCTGCCCGACTTCCCACTCGTCAACAAGAGCTTCGAGCTCTGCTACGCCTGCGCCGACCGCTGATGCTGACGCTCCTTCGCGACCTGCGTCGACTCCGCCGCGACCTGGCGCTGCCCGGCCCCGAGCGCGCCGGCAGCCTGGCGCTCCGGCACGTCGACGCGGGCTCGTGCAACGGCTGCGAGCACGAGCTCACGCTCACGGCCAGCCCCTACTACGACCTGCACCGCTTCGGGCTCGGCGTCGTCGCCTCGCCGCGTCATGCCGACGTGCTGCTCGTCACCGGCGCGGTCACGACGCGCATGCACGAGCCGCTGCTGGTCGCCTACCGGGCGATGCCGGAGCCGCGGCGCGTCGTAGCCCTCGGCGACTGCGCGCTCGGCTGCAACCTGCTCGGCGGCCGCGAGGAGCTCGTCGGCGCCGTCGAGGAGATCCTGCCGGTCGACCTGCGCGTCCCGGGCTGCCCGCCGGCGCCGGAAACGATCGCCGAGGCGCTGCTGACGCTGCTCGACTCGTAGGTGCAGAGGCGAGGGGGCTTCAGTCGGTCTCGAGCGCAGCGCGGTCGGGAGCGCGCTGCGCAGGCTCCTTCACGAAGAGCAGCCGCGCCATCAACGGCGGGAAGTACCAGTTCGCATCGCCGAGCACCCGCATGAACGACGGCACCAGCACGGAGCGGATCAACGTCGCGTCGATCAGGATGCCGGCCGCGAGGCCGATCCCGAACTGCTTGATGTCGGGGCCGGGCCCGGTCGAGAGAGCGAAGAACGCGAACACGAGCACGAGGGCCGCGCTCGTCACGAGCTTCCCCGTGCGCGCGATTCCCATCGAGATCGCCTCCGCGGTGTCGCCCGTCTCGTCGTAGATCTCGCGGATCCGGCTGATGATGAACACCTCGTAGTCCATCGAGAGCCCGAACAGGAAGGCGAAGATCATCACCGGGATCCACGAGATCACCGCGTCCGTCGCCTGGATCCCCCAGATCGTCTCGCTGCCGTGGCCCTGCTGGAAGATGAAGACCACGATCCCGAACGCGAGCCCGAGCGAGACCAGGTTCATCACCACCGCCTTGAGCGCGAGCACGACCGAGCGGAAGGCGCGCATGAGCAGGATGAAGGTGAGGATGATCACGAACGCGAGCACGTACGGGAAGTTGCCGTAGACCGCGTGCACGAAGTCGCGCTCCTCGGGCGCGGCGCCGCCGAGCGCGAGCGTCGTCCCGCCGCCGAGCGTCTCCTCGGACGGCGGGCAGCGTGTCGTTCTTCACGCGCGAGATCGTCGTCCGCGCCTCTCGGCTCGAGCTGTCCGTGTCCGGGAACGCCTCGATCAGCGCGAGCTTCCCCTTGCGCCAGGCGGGCGGGGCGGCCGCGCCGGCGATCCCCTCGGTCTGCTCGAGCTTCTCCACGACCGTCTGCAGCTGCTCCGGCGAGGCGTTCTCGGCGAGGACGACGAAGCGGCTTGATCACGCCCGGCGGTGATCCCGGCTGCCGTCGAGCGCGTCGCGGCCGACGAAGGCGTCGCCGCTGCCGGGCAGGTCCTTCGCCTGCGCGTCGGCCGGGTTGATCTGGAACGCCGGGATCAGGAGCACGATCACGATCGCGAGCCCGGCCAGGAGCACCGGCACCGGCCGGCGGACGACGAAGGTCGCCCAGCGGTGCCAGAAGCCGGTCTCGCCCGGGTCGGCGGCGATGATCCGCTTCGGGATCACGCGCAGCGAGTCGATCCGCGGGCCGAGCATCGAGAGCAGCGCCGGCACGAGCGTGATCGCACCGACCACCGACACCGCAGGGATCAGCATGCCGCCGATCCCGATCGAGCGGATGAAGGGCAGCGGCAGCAGGATCATGCTCAGCAGGCCGATCGCCACGGTCGACCCGGAGACGATCACGGAGCGCCCCGCGTGGACCATCGTCTCGACGAGCGCCGACTCGACGTCTTGGCCGTGATGAAGCTCTTCGCGGAAGCGGAAGATCATCAGCAGCGAGTAGTCGATCGCGACGCCGAGGCCGACGAGCGCGACGAGGTACTGGACGATGATCGAGACGTCGGTGACGTAGGTGAGCGCCCAGACGAGGCTGAACGTGGTCAGGATCGAGCACGCCGCGACTCCGAGCGGGATCAGCACCGCCGGCAGCGTGCCGAACACGAACAGCAGCACGAGCAGCGCGCCGATGCCGCCGATCAGGATCTCGAGCAGCAGCGACGGGCCGTTCGCTGCCGCCGACGTCCTCGTACAGCGGGTCGCGGCCCGTGAGGTTGACGGTGACGCCTTCGGGCGCCTTGTCGCGGATCGCCGCGCGCACCTGCTTGATCTGCTCGGTCGAGGTGAACGTCGGGTTCCCCGGCGGATAGATCTCGGCGAACGTCGTGCGCCGGTCGCTCGACACGTAGGCGTCGCTGCCCGTCGTGAAGTACGAGCTCGCGCGCGAGCCCTTCCAGGCGTTCGCCCCGTTCTCGATCGCGGCCTTGATCCCGGTCTCCTTGGTCACGTCGCCGTCCGAGCTGAACACGGCGACGAGCGGCAGGAACTCGCCGCTGCCGAACGCCTTCAGCGTCTTCTGGTTCGTCTCGTACGCCGAGTAGCCGGGGATCGAGAACGACTCGAACCAGCGGTCGGCGAGCTTCGAGGACGCGAACAGCCCGAACAACAGCAGCAGCACCCGACGCAACGACGACCGAGCGCCGGCGGCGAATCGTGAAATGCGCCAGCCGTTCGAGCATCGCGGGCAACCCTAGCGATCCACGCACGGCTCGCGCGGAGGTTCGTGCGCGCGGGCGGTCAGTGGCTCGGGAGCACGAAGAATGCGATCGCGGCGTACTGGAGCGCGACCGCGAGGATCACGAGGACGTGGAAGACCTCGTGGTAGCCGAACACCGCAGGCACGGGGTCGGGGCGCTCCGTCGCGTAGACGATCCCACCGACCGTGTAGGCGATCCCGCCGCCCACGAGCAGCAGGCAGGCGGTGAGGCCGACGCTGTCCACCACCTGCGGGAGGACGAGCACGCCACCCAGCCGAGCGCGATCGCGATCGACGCTGCGAGCCACTTGGGCGCGTCGACCCAGCAGAACTTGAGCAGGATCGCGAGCGCGGCACCGCCCCAGACGATGCCGAGCACGACGAGCCGCCAGTTTCCGTCCAGGATCAGCAGCCCGAGCGGCGTGTAGCTGCCCGCGATCAGGAGGTAGACGCCGGCGTGGTCGACCCGCCGCGCCATGGGTCGCCAGCCTGACCGACCACGTGATCCGGTGGTAGGCGCCGCTCGCGCCGAACATGAACGCGACCGTGGCGGCATACGCGATCGCGGCGCCGCGCCCCTCGGGCGTGTCCGCGTGGACCGCGAACACCACTCCGAGTGGCACTGCGACGAAGAACGCAAGCTGGTGGCTCAGTCCGCGAAAACGGGGACGAGCCGCCGCCGTCTCGGCGGCAGAGGCGGCGCCGCTAGACGCTGCGATGGCGGTAGACGATTCGTCCACGCTTCAGGTCGTAAGGGGAAAGCTCGACCTTGATGCGGTCACCGGGGACGATTCTGATCCGGTAACGCCGCATCTTCCCCGACGTGTAGCCGAGTGTCTCGTGGCCGTTGTCGAGCGCGATCTTGTACATGCCCTTGCCGAACGCCTCGACGATCTCGCCCTCGAGCTCGACCTTCTCTTCCTTTTCAGCGATAACGGCTCCTTTCAGAGAAAAAAGTGGGCGCGCCCAGAGGCGCGCCCGTTTGAGCTAGGCCGTCGTGACGACTTGCACGTTCTGGGCCTGCGGGCCCTTTGGGCCCTCTTCGACTTCGAACTCGACCTGCGCGCCTTCGGCGAGCGTCTTGAAGCCATCACCGCTGAGCGCGCTGAAGTGGACGAACACGTCCTTGCTCCCGTCGCTCGGCGCGATGAAGCCGTAGCCCTTCGCATCGTTGAACCATTTCACGGTTCCGGTTGCCATATGAAAAACACCTCCTTCTGCCACTTCGAGAACGGGCAGAGGAGGCGCCCTGTGCGCATCCGGTACTCGCTCCATGTGCGTTTGAACCGTACCACGCTGGCAGCGCGGGCGTGGGGTGGCGCCAGGGTCCGGCGGGGGTCCCGGCGGTGCTAGCTCAGAGTCGCCGTCACCGCGTCGGCGATCACCTTCATCGGTCGTCCCGACTTCTGGCTCGCGCGCCGCAGGCGGTCGAACGCCTGCTCCTCGGTCAGGCCCTCCTTGACCATGAGGATCCCCTTGGCGCGCTCGATCGTCTTGCGCGCCTCGAGGGCCTCGGCGAGCGAGCTCGGCCTGCTGCTTCACCTCGACGAGCTCGGCGTGGCGCGCCTGCGCCGTCCGGATCGCCGGGATCAGGTCCTGCTCGCGGAACGGCTTGACGAGGTAGCCGAACACGCCGGTCTCGACCGCGCGCGTGACGAGCTCCTCCTGGTCGAAGGCGGTCAGCATCACGATCGGCAGCGGCCGCTCGGCGAGGATGCGGCGAGCCGCCTCGACGCCGTCGAGGCGGGGCATCTTCACGTCCATGATCGCGACGTCGGGCTCGAGCATCCGCGCGAGCTCGACCGCCTCCTGGCCGTCGCGCGCCTCGCCGCAGACCTCGTAGCCATTCGCTTCGAGCAACGAGCGCAGGTCGAGGCGGATGATCGTCTCGTCCTCCGCGATCAGGACGCGCGCCGTCATCAGGCGGCACCAGCCGAGGCGCGCCTGCCCGCCGCCGGGCTGCCGGCGCGGTGCAGCTGGAGCGTCCCGGACGCGACGCGGACGAGCGCGGCGAGGCGGTCGAGCTCGGCCGCGACGAACGGCGTCTCGTCGGCGCGGACGAGCGCCAGCACCATGAAGGGCGGCACGCCGCCCGGGATGGCCGCGACCGCGCCGCCCGGCAGGAGCCCTCGGAACGTCGGCGCGGCGCCCACGGCACTCGGCCGTCGGCGGTCAGGCACTCGCCGCTGAAGAACGCGGAACGCAGCAGCGACGTGGCGGAGTCGTCGAGGACGGGTAGGCCGGCCGACCGTCGAGGCGAGCGGGCGCAGGAACCCGTGCCCTTCGCGGATGCAGACGAAGCCCGCCTCGGCGAAGACGAGCTGGGTCGCGGCGCCGACGAGCTGGCGGTACGCCTCACGGGCGCTGACCGCGGCCGTCACCGTCGCGCAGGCGTTCGCCATCGCAAGCCCCGGGTCGAGCAGGTCGACGTTCGGCCGGTTCGCGAGCACGGTCACGTCCGGCTCCAACTCGGCGAGCGCAGCCGGCAGGCCGGCGCCCGAGACGAGGAAGTCGTCGACGGCCCAGCCGCCCTCGCGGCCGAGCACCTCGAGGCGGAGCACGTTGACGCCGTGCCGGCGAGGTGCCCGGTGATCGCGGCGAGGCTGCCCGGCCGGTCGGGCAGCCGCAGCCGGACGAGCCGGGCGCCCTGAGGCGCCCGGCTCGTCGGCAGCGTGACGAGCAGCGGTTCGCGCACGGCCCTTGCGCTACCGAGCCGCGACAAGCTGGTCATAGGAGACGCCCTCGCCGCGCACGAGGGCGAGGATCGTGTCGCGGAAGACGTGCGGGTTGTCCCGGTTCGCCTCGATGAAGCGCCGCTCCTCGACGTAGGCGTCCAGGTACTTGGCGCTTGGTGGTGGTGAGGGCCGGCGACGAGCGGCCGCGACTGAGCATGTCGCCCACGACGTCACGAAGCAGGGGCTGGCCGCGCCCCCGCATGGCGACCCGGATCCGGTGGGTCGTGAACCAGAACGTCTTGTAGCTCCCGCCCAGGACGTGCCTGAGCTGGTTCGCCGAGATGCCGTGGCGCGACTCCGTCATCAGCTGCACGGAGACGAACCACTTCCAGAGCGGCAGGTGCGAGCTGTGGAAGAGCGTGCCCGCAGTGACGCTGAACTGGTAACGGCAGGAGTAGCAGTGCCATTTCTCGCGCGAGTCGAGCCAGAGCAGGCGATCGCTCTCGTCGCAGCGCGGGCACTCGACGCCGCCGGGCCAGCGCAGCGCCTGGAGGTAGAGCCGGCAACGCTCCTCGAGCTCGTCGTGCTTCTTGGCCCCGCCCGGTGGGCGGCTGGGCAGCCGCGCCGCGAGGTCGGTCGCGGAGAGCGGTGACGTCGTGGATCTGAAGGTCGATGCGCATCTTCTCGTCGCTCCTTCGGTCGTAGCAGAGGAAAAAGCCACGAGCTTCGTCGCTCGACGGAAGCCGGAAACCGGCCCCCAACGCTGCCAAAGCGGAGCAGCGCCTTCGGCGTCAACGCCGAGAGGCGACTCGAGCACCGAGATCGCCTCTGGCAGCGAAGGTAGCCGAAGCGGCGGACGGTGGCAACTCGGTGTCGTTCGGCACTTGCCGGCGCGGGAGGGCGCGGGCCGGTGCGCCCGCCCGCTTCCCGTCGAGCGAGCGGCTAGCTCACGATCGTGCGGCACGCCCGCTGCGCGGCATCCGCATCGTCGCCGCCGCGGGCCGTGGTCTGGACCGCGAAGCGGCGGGCCGGTGCGGTTGACCATGTCGCCGACGTGCGATTCGAGGTCGGCGAGCATCGTCTCCTCCTGCGCCGCGGTCAGCTTGCCGGCGGCGACGGCCGCGTCGAGCTTCTTCGTCGCGGCGGCGACGATCGCGTCCTGGAGCCCGCTCGAGGTCTTACTCTGCGCTTTGGCGACGTCCGCGAGCGACTTGCCGGACTCGAGCTGCGTTCTCAGCTCCGCGGCGGTGAGGCCGAGGTAGCCGGTCACCGCGGCGAGGTCGAACGGGCCGCCATGGTGGCCGCGCCCACCCGGACCGCCGGGCCCGGGACCCGTGCGGTTGACCATGTCGTCCACGTGCGAGTTCAGGTCGGCGAGCCGCGCGGCCGCCTGCGCCCCGGTCAGCTTGCCGGCGGTGACCGCCGCGTCGAGGTGAGCCTTCGCGTCTGCGACGATGGCATCCTCGAGGCCGCTCACGGTCTTGCCCTGCGCCTTGGCGAGGTCGGCAAGCGTCTTGCCCGCCTGGAGCTGCGTGCGCAGTTCGGCGGCGGTCAGGCCGAGGTAGTCGGCGATGGTCTTCGCGCCGGGCCCGGGCCCGGCGCCGTCGCGGAGCGCTGCCGGCCCGGCCTGCTGGCCGTCGCCCTTCGCGGCCGCCTGCGCGAATCCGGCGCCGGCACCGATCACGAGCACTGCCGAGGTGATGCCGACGACCAAGCGTTTCGGGGGTCTCATTGTGGACTCCTCAGTTCGGGTTCGGTTGACCCCCGCTACATCAACAACGCCGCGTGAGAGCGGCCTTCACGCCGACCGAGAAACCCCTCAACGAACGCCGCGAGTTCGCTGTGAATCGCCCACCCGGCCACTCGGGCACACTTCCCGGTCGGGGCGGTTAGCTCAGCTGGGAGAGCGCCTGGTTTACACCCAGGAGGTCGGCGGTTCGATCCCGTCACCGCCCATCGGAGACCGAGTGCTAGCGAGGTCGGGCGCTCCGAATCGAAACAACGGATCCCGCTGCGGACCGCATACGAGCCGCCGCGGCGACGCTTCCCTTCGTCTCGGACAGGCGGATTGCTTCTCCAACCGTGGCCTCTGCTTCTTCGGCGCGGTCGGCCTGTCCGAGTACTTCGCCGAGCACCTCCCAAGTGCGGGCGCGCAGATAGAGCCGGCTGCCGCCGTCTGCGTACTCGACTGCCTCTTGAGCATCCGTCAGCGCCGCAACCAGGTCGCCGCGGTGCGCCGCGATTCTCGCGTTCGCGCCCAAGCTTGCTCGGCTGAAGCTCGTCCATCGGCGCCCTGCCGACATCTGGGGCGGTCGACATCCACCGCTCCGCTTCATCCCACCGGGCCTGGTCGCAGGACAACATCGCGAGCGCGTGCGCCGCGGCCGCTGCCTGGCGTGATCCACCCGCGCCTCTTTCGCTGCCGATCCGCCACATGGCAAGCAGATCTTGTTCGGCGGCGGCGAGGTCGCCGATCAGGCGGTTCGCCTCGGCAGAGTGAATGAGAAAGAAGTCTGGAAAAGCTGTAGCCGAGGTCGTTGAGTAGGAGTGTGCCGCGGCGGCCGTAGTGGCGCGCTTCGTTGTCTCGCCCTGCCAGGGCGCAGAGCAGGAACAGGCTGCGCTCGACAGTCGCTTCGAGCCATGGATCGTTCTTGCTCGACCGACGGAGCTCCTCACAGCGGCGGATCGCGTCCTCGACGGGCGTCGGGCCGATGTAGAGCTCTCCGAGGAGAGATACCACGACACTCCTGCGAGGGTGCCGGTCTCGACGAGAGTCGGCCAGCACCGCGAGCACCCGCTCAAGCTCAGCAAGATCGAATCCGTTGCGGCTGGTCCACCCACCGACCAGCACGACCTGGTACCTCGCGAGCGCTAGACGCCGCTCGTCGCCGAGGTCGGCGAACGTCCGGATTGCCTCCTCGGCGGCCAGGCCCATCCTCTTCTTGTCGAGGTGCGCCAGATACATGCGCGCATACGCTGCGAGGCCACGATCGCCGAGCAGCGTCGCCAACCTCAACGCCTCCAGCCGCGCCGCCTCGACACGAGCAAACGGCTCGTCGGAAAGCTCCGCCAGCGCCGGCCCACGCCACGACGCCAGCGCCTCGCCTAGTAGCTCCGTCCCGCGCGCCGGATCAGCTCCACGCGCCTCGGCAACCAGCCGCTCGAACCGCAACAGATCGACCGACTCCACCTCCACCTTGAGCACATAACCCGGCGGGCGCGTGACCAGAACCCCTGCCGGCAGCAGCTTCCGGAGCCGCGACACATACACCTGGACCGCCTTCACCGCGGTCTCCGGCGGCGCCTCACCCCAGAGCTGATCGATCAACCACTCCCGCGCCAACACCTGATTCGCGTTCAGCGCAAGCAACGCCAACAAACCCCGTTGCTTCGGTCCACCCGGCGCCAGCTCCTACGCCACCGACCCGCACCTCCAGCGGCCCCAACAACCCGAACTCCACCTCATCCCTCACCAACCCGCCACCCACCCCATCATCACCGGCCACAACACCGAACCCGACGCCCAGCGAAAGTTCGCCACTGCCAAGCAACCCCGGCCCTGTCCAGAAACACCACCAAGCCGGGCAATCCAGACAGGTTTCACCCCGCGACGCAACCCGACCGTTGTGGCGGCAAGGAACGACCGTGCGGAGACCCTCGACCGGCGTGCCCGAGAGCCGGTTGGCAAGACGCCTCGAGGAAGGCAGAGCCCGCGCTCCAGCCCGCGTCTTGCGGCGTTAACCGTCCGACACCCTGATCGTTTACCGGTGGCCTCCAGGGTCGGTCTCGTTAGCTCGAGTCGCGTTACGCCGATCCACTACACAAGGGAGACTCCAAGATGAACACTCGCATTCTCATCATCGTCGCCATGGTTGTCGCGCTTGCGGCGCCGTCGGCTGGTGTTGCTCGCACGGTTCCGGTCAAGGCGCACGGAAAGCAGGTCGCTGCGAAGAAGGCTGTTGCGAAGCAGGCCGCCGCGAAGAAGGCTGCCGCGAACCGTGCGGCGAAGAAGGTCGTGAAGCAGAGCGAGCCGCGCGTTCTCTGCATCTGCGGCCCGTGGCCGCCGTCCACGTTCGTCCCGCTGACCGCGGAGGAGCTGGAGCGGCAGATCGACCTCGAGATGATCGCGTTCAGCCTCCCGCCGATCTACGGCACGCTCGCTCCCGACGGCACGCTGATCCCCAGGGGCGGCGTCGCTCCCGAGCCCGCCGCCGGCTGAGCGGCGTCGCGCGTTTGTCACGCGGACATGTCGGCATCACGTGAGACGGGAGGGTGGTCTACCCGCACCCTCCCTCTCGTGCCGCCGTGCCGTACTTCGAGGGCTTCCAACGTCCCGTTGCCAAGTCGCGTTGCGGTGAGTCCGCGGCGAGGAGAGGAGTATCTGAGATGAACGAGTTCGAAGAGGCAATCCGTGAGCCGGCGGGCGCGAGCGCCGAGAGCGCGCCGGCGTCGCTGGAGGCGGCGGTCAGGCAGCTGATCGAGCTCGGGTTCAAGGATCCGCTCGAGATCGCGCGGCGGCTCGAGACGATCCACGACGCGGACTGGCTCGCGACGCAGCTGGTGTTGCTGTCCGAGGATCTGATCGCTGAGATCGCGAGGAAGCAGCTCAACCAGCGCCGCCGCGGCTACGAGCTCGCGCTGCGGCCGGGAGAGCCGATGGCGAGCTCGAACATGAAGCTGGTCGGGTTCTGGATCCCTTCCGCGGACGGAACCCCGGCCTGGAAGGCGGCCGGTGAGGTGACGCCGGAGGATCTCGACCGCCGCGCGGCCTGGTACGAGTCGTTCGCGATCGGCGTCCTGCGCCGAGCGCAGTGGTGCCGGCAGGTCGCAGCGCTGATGCGGCACGAGGGTGTTCCCATGCTCGCGCAGCTGCGCGCCGAGCTTCCACCGCTCCCCGAGCCCGAGCAGCTGTCGTGAGCGCTCTGCTTTCGAAGTTGCGGCCGGTTGGTCGCTTCCGCCGCGCGGGCAATGTAGTGGTCGCTGCCTTGCAGCAATTATTGGTACGCCCGCGCGGCGGCCCCTCTAACCCGCCGAGGAGCAAGCAGTGTCCGTCCTAGACCAGCCCGTGGACCTG
Source organism: uncultured Actinomycetota bacterium (assembly GCA_963797465.1). Classification (GTDB taxonomy): domain Bacteria; phylum Actinomycetota; class Thermoleophilia; order Gaiellales; family Gaiellaceae; genus PALSA-600. The sequence goes on from CAWCPD010000001.1 coordinate 1,940,442, forward strand.
ACGGTGCTGCGGGTCCTCGCAGCCACCCTCGACGACCTCCAGCAGATGCGGATCATGAGCGGCAACCGGATTGCCGCATCGGAACGGGCCTATGGCGACGCGCTGCCGCACCTGCACGAGGTGCACGAGCCGCTCCTCGACGCCGAGCACCGCGCAGAGCAGATGCTCAAGCAGGTCTGGCGCCACCACCCGCTCGCTCCCTGGGCCGCCGCGGTCCCCGGCTGCGGCGAGAAACTGATCGCCCGACTGATCGCGCTCATCGGCGAGCCGAGCCTCCGCGCCGTCGGCCACTGGGTCCGCACAGCCAGGCAACCACGCCTCTGGGTCGTCGACGGCTACGAAGAACGCACCGCCGCCCAGCTCGTCGCCTACTGCGGCCACGGCGACCCCGCCCGCAGCATCCGCCACTCCGGCATGACCCAGGCCGAGCTGTTCAAACAGGGCAACCCGCACGCAAAACAAGCCGCCTGGAAGCTCGGCTACCAGTTCATGCGCACCCCGACCTCCCCCTACCGCACTCTCTACCTCGCCGAGCGAGACCGCTACGCCGACAAGACACACGCCCACGTCTGCAGACGCTGCGGCCCCGCCGGCCGCCCCGCCCTCCCCAGCTCACCATGGTCGGAAAACCACAAACACCACGCCGCGATCCGCAACACCACCCACGCCTTCCTGCTCGAACTCTGGTCCGAATCGCGCCGCCTCCGGGGCCTCAGCACCACACCCACCCGCGGCCGCCGAAGCGGGCAAACCGCATCCAACTCCGTGTCCGGGGAGGTCTCGAACTCGTAGTGGCTATGGCCTCAAGGTGAGCCGGACCGGGTTCGACGCGGGACCGTTTCAGCGACGAGTCGAACGAGCGGGATGCCTCCGGACTCGACGCGACTGTGGATGCCGTCTTTGTCTTCCGCCAGCGACAGGCGTGGACGACGCGCGTAACGCCCTGCTCGACGTCGATCCATGTCTTGCGTAGGTCCACCTGCACGCCGAGTCTCGCTACAACGCCGCCAGCATCGGACGTGCATCAGATGGAAGGAAGATCGGCAGGAGGTCGGCGGTTCGATCCCGTCACCGCCCATTCGAGGGAAGCCCCCGAGCGCGGTCGCCCGCAGGCGGCAGCGCGTCAGAACGCGCCGGGAAACTCGATCGAGCCCGGTGCGACCAGCGGCTCGCCGACCTGGAGCTGGATCTGCGTGTGCGACTCGAGCGGGATCCTGCGCGGGTCTCCCGTCCAGACGTTCCCATTCACGATCGCGGTCACGGCTCCCTCCGCCGGGCCGACGCGGGTGCGGCTCAGCGGCTGGCCCCACACGTCGAAGAAGTCGCCGAGCACGAACGACCGCTGAACGGACGACTCGACGTGGACGAGCCCGTCGGCGTACCGCGTGCTGAGCCAGGACAGGCAGTTCTCGGAGGTGACGCCGAACTGCCCGTGACGGTAGTTCTGGGGGCCGAGCGGCGGCCAGATCCCGATCCCGGCGGGGACAGCGCGCGCCGCGCCGTCCACGACGAGCGTCAGGTGCGCGTGGACGTGGAAGACGAGCTTCGCGTTCCGTTCGCACTTGATCCCGTCGACGCTCTTCGCCGGCGTCGCCTGCGACGCCGCGCGTGCCAGCCGCGGAGCGGCGGGGATCGGCACGAGCTCGGGACCCAGGCGCCCGGGCGGGAGCGAGGGGCCGAGCTCGCCGAGCGACGAGAGCGGCTTCACGGCCGTCGGGCCGTCCGACAGAGCGACCCATAGCGCCACAACCGCGACGGCCGCGACCACGACCGCCGCCACCACGACTGCCAACCTACGACCCACGCGGCATCGACCGGGATCGTAGTCGGGCACGCGTGCGACGATCCGACGCGAGCTCGCCTCGCCGGCGGCGAGCCCCGCGCCCCGCTCACCTCGGCCGCTACGCCGCGGGCGGCTGCCAGAGGGCGATCATCGCCCCCTCGGGATCCGCGAGCACCGCGAACTCTCCGGCCGGGCCCCTCGTCTTCGCCTGCAGGATCGTGGCGCCGAGACCGCCGGCCTTCTCGGCGGCCGCGCCGACGTCGTCGACCTGCACGTACGGCACCCATTGCGCGTTGCCGTTGGGGCTCGACCCGATCGCCGCCCAGGGCCCCTCCGAGCCGGTGATCATCGCCGCCGTCTCGGAGCTGCCGTCGATCTCCCACTGGAGCAGCTCGCGGTAGAAGGCAAGCGTCGCGGCCCTGTCGGGCGTCCGCAGGTCGAACCACACGAACGGTGATGACGCGGATGGTGAAGACATCGTTCCTCCTTCGAGATGGACTGTTCTCGGTGTGTGACCACGAGGGCGGGCCAGACTCATCGCCCGAGCGTGATCGCAGGACTCGTGCGCAAGGCGAAGCCGAAGCGCGGCGCACGGGGCGAGCGCGACCCAGCCCGGAAGCAGCGAGTCGCGTCCAGGGTCGAGCGCCTGCGCGAGGCCCGCCCGCACGAGGGCCGACGCGCGCTCGGGCGGTAGGACGACGACGAGGTCCGGCCCGATCGAGACGGCGAAGACCCGCCCGCCGACGCGCAACACCGTCCGCCCCGGTCGCCTCGAGACGGTGACGTCGCAGTTCTGTCCTGACGTCAGAACGGCGCCTCGGTCGCCTCGCACAGGAACCGCACGACGGGCGCCGCCGCCCCGAAGCGCTCGGCGAGCACCTCCGGGAAGCGCCGCGAGATGGCCGTGCGCTCTGTCAGCGGGGCGATCACGACGAAGTCCTTGCGCCTGAGCTCGTCGATCAGCGGATGCGACGCGTCGAAGCCGGCCGGCGCCCGCTTCAGCGCGTCGCCCTCGAGCCGGAAGCGATGCGAGGCGACGTCGCGTACCGCCGTGCTCCAGGCATCCGGCCGCTCTGCGATTGCGGCGCGGATCCGCCCGAGCGGCTCCCGATCGGGCCTCCAGATACCGGCGCCGACGAACGACGCGTCGGGCTCGAGGTGCAGGTAGAACCCCGGCGCGTGCGCGGTCTTCGCCCGCTCGTGGCGGAAGTGAATCCCGACGTGTGTCTTGTACGGCGTCTTGTCCTTGCTGAAGCGGGTGTCGCGGTAGATCCGGAAGAGCGAGCCGCCGACGGTGCGCGGATCGGCGACGAAGTGAGGGCTGATCGCATCGAGCCACGGCCCCATGCGGGCGATCAGCTCGAGCGCGGGCTCCTGCACCGCCGCCTCGTAACGGCTCTTGTTCGCCCGGAACCAGTCGCGGTCGTTGTGCTCGCGCAGGTCGCGGACGAACGCGAAGAGCTCGCCCGACAGCGGGTTCGCGGTCGACACCCGGGCGTTCTTCTGCATCCACCCCACCTCCTCGGCTCGGTTGACCATCCGAGGGTATGACACGGCGGCCCCCGCGGAATCATCGGCGCGCGATGAGTTTCGCGGCCGACCGTTGTCGTACGTCACGAATCGACCGACTCGGAAGAGGGAGACGATGGACGCCTCGACGAACGCGAACCGCCGCTGGGCTGCACTCGCATTGCTCTGCACCGCCTACTTCATGGTCATCCTGGACGTTGCGATCGTGGGCGTCGCGGCACCGTCGATCAAGGCCGACCTCGGCTTCTCCCAGCAGGGCCTGGCGGCCTCGGCCGTTGCGGCCGAGCTCGCCGAGGAGTCGGCATGACTTCGAAGGGGAACTAGAGTCGTGGCGATGACCGAGCCTTCGGTGTCGCCGGACGGCGCGCTGCTCGGGGCGGCACTCGCCGGCGACGAGGGCGCCTTCCGCCGCCTCACGGAGCCTTATCGGCGCGAGCTGCACGTCCACTGCTACCGGATGCTCGGCTCGTTCCACGACGCCGAGGATCTCCTCCAGGAGACGCTTCTGCGCGCCTGGAACCGGCTCGGGAGTTACGAGGGTCGCGCTCCGATCCGCGCCTGGCTCTACAAGATCGCGACGAACGCCTGCCTCAACGAGCTGAAGCGGCGCGAGCGGCAGCTTCCTCCCACCGGCTACGGGCCGCCGACCGGTCCCGGCGGCGAGCACATTCCGTTCGCGGCCGAGGTCACGCAGCTCGAGCCGTACCCGGACCTGCTCCTGGACGAACTGCGGAGCGACGCGGCCGACCCGGCGGCCCGCTACCTCTCTCGCGAGACGATCGGGCTGGCGTTCCTCGCCGCGATCCAGCTGCTCCCGGCGCGGCAGCGGGCCGTGCTGATCCTGTGCGAAGTGCTGGACTTCTCGGCCAGCGAGACGGCCGAGCTGCTCGAGACGACCGTGCCCGCTGTCAACAGCGCCCTGCAGCGGGCGCGCAAGACGCTCGCCGCGCCACCCGCGGCCGCGCCCTCGGACGTGCCGGCCGATGCGGGGCTGCTCGACCGCTACCTCCGAGCCTTCGAGGACGGCGACATGACCGCCCTCACAGCGCTCCTGCGCGAGGACGTGATCCTGACGATGCCGCCCGCACCGTCGTGGTACGCGGGCCGCGACTCGGTCATGACCTGGTTCACGACGTCTGAGTTCGCGTTCGGCGACGCCACGCGCCGCTTCCGCCTCGTCCCGATCGGGGCCAACGGCCAGCCCGGGTTCGCCGCCTACGTCCCGTCGGAGGACGGGGAAGCCTTCGTGCCGTACGGCCTGATGGTGCTGCGCGTGTCGGGTGGGCGTATCGCCGAGATCACCGGCTTCGGGATCGCGAGCCTCTTCGCCCGCTTCGGCCTTCCGGAGACGCTGGACTAGAGGCTTGATGCGTATTGGACGTCCGTCGTGGGGCCGTTCCAGGCCAAGCCAGGGTGGCTCGACGTCCGCAGCCCAGGCCGGTGGCCTGGGCAAGGGCGACGAGACGGCATGGCGCCGCGCCTGGGGCGGCACCGCGGCCACGGCTAATGCGCATCAAGCCTCTAGGACAGACGGCGCCGCAGCTGGTGGATGGTGAGCGCGATCAGCACCGCCGCGAGCGCCAGGAAGATGCCCGCCTCGATCGCCTGGAAGAGCCAGAAGCGACCCGCCGGCTGGTAGGTCTCGAGCACGAGCAGGCCCTGCTGTCGGAGGCACTGCGGCGTGTTCGCGCCGGGCGGGCAGACCGCCGCGACATTCTGCATCGCGACCGGATGCCCGAGCCGGTCGACGAACTGGCTCGACAGGCTCCAGTCGCCGTTGCCGGTGCCGAAGCCGTCGGAGAGCGGTTGGGTGGCATGGTGCGGCGCCAGGTACCGGGGCCGCAGCCAGCTCCCGACCGAGAACCGGACGGCGAAGAAGATCGCGATCGTGAGCGCCATCGCGGGGATCGAGCGGCGCAGGATCGTGCCGGCGGCGACGCCGAGCGCGACGGCGAAGATCGTGTAGGCGACGGGCACGACGCCCTCGTGGCTGAAGACCTCGGGCGTGAACCGTCCGTCACCGAGCTCGGCGAACGGCCGGTACCACCAGGCGACGACGCGGGACACCGCGAGGGCGCCGATCGTGGCGAGCAGCAGCGTGAGGATCAGCTTCACGGTGATCCACCGGAGCCTTGTGACCGACTGCGTGAAGACGAGCCGGTGCGTGCCCTGCTCGAACTCGCGGGCCACGAGGGGTGCGCCAAGGAAGACGCCGATCAGCGCGGGTAGGAACTGGAAGTACGGGGCGATCGTCGAGAGGCCCGCGAAGCGCTGCCTGAACTGCTCGGCCACGAGGCCGCACGCCGGCTGGGTTCTCACGCAGTCACCGAGGCCGCTCGCGTCGAAGGCGGACGACATCCGCAGGCCCGTGACGACGAGGAACAGCGCAAGCACACCGAACCCCGCCGCCCCGGCGAGAGCCGGCATCCGCAGCTGGCGCCACGCGACCCAGGTCACGCGGGCACCGGAAGCGGGCGCGGGCCCGGCAGCAACGCCGTCTCGGGGTTCCGCATGTAGGCGAGCACGAGCTCGTCGAGCGTGAGCTCGCTCGCCGTCCAGTCCCGGGGAAGCCCGAACGCGCCGCCGTTCGTGCGCACGAGTAGCGTCGCCTGCCGCCCGGCGCCGCTGCCCGCCACGACCTCATGCTCCGCGGCGACGCCGTCGGCGCCGGGCGCCGGGCCCGAGACGAGGCGGTGCGTCGCGAGCAGCTCGTCGATGTCGCCGAGCACCTGGACGCGCGAGGCCGAGAGCACGAGCAGGTAGTCGCAGACACGCTCGAGGTCGGCGATCAGATGGGACGACAGCGCGACGGTGAGCCCCTCCTCGGCGACCGCCTCCATCAGCGCCTGGAGGAACTCGCGCCGGGCCAGCGGGTCGAGGCTCGCGACCGGCTCGTCGAGGACGAGCAAGCGCGGGCGCTTCGCGAGCGCGAGTGCAAGCGCCACCTGGGCGCGCTGGCCACGCGACAACCGGCCCGCGCGCGAGCGGAGGTCGAGCTCGGTCCCGGCGAGCCTCCGGCGCGCGAGCTCGGCGTCGAACCGGGGGTTGAGCTTCGCGCCGAACGTGATCAGCTCCGCGACGGTGAACGAGTCGTACAGCGGCACGTCCTGCGCCACGAAGCCGACTGCGGCGAGCACGGCAGGGTTCTCCATCGGCCGCCGGCCGAGGACGCGCACCGTGCCGGCCGTCGGCGCCAGGAGCCCGACGGCGAGCTGCAGAAGTGTCGACTTCCCTGCGCCGTTCGGCCCCACGAGCGCGATCACGCGCCCCCTCGGGCAGCGCGAGCGTGCAGTCGCGCAGCGCCCAGCGGCGGCCGTACCGCTTGCCGAGGCCCGACGTCTCGAGCGCCGCGGTCACGCTGCACCCGTCTCCTGCATCAGCGACCGGAGCGTCGCGTCGAAGAGCGCAACCACGCTCTCCTCGTCGAGCCCGGCCGCGAACGCGCTCCGGAGCCAGGCCTCCAGCTCGGGTCTCAGCTCGGCGTGCGCTCCGAGCCCGCGGCCGGCGAGCGTCGCGACGACGAACGTCCCCTGCCCCTGACGGCCCTCGACGAGCCCCTCGGACTCGAGCTCGCGATAGGCCTTCGCGACGGTGTTCGGGTTGATCGCGAGCACCGCGACGACCTCGCGCACCGTCGGCAGCTGATCCCCGACCTCCAACAGTCCTAGGCGTAGCGCCTGCCGCACCTGCTGGACGAGCTGGACGTACGTCGCGACTCCCGACGCCGCATTCAGGTGGAACTCGATCACGAGCGTGTGCCTTTCGCCTGGTGGGTCCGACGAGAGAACTGTGATTTCACTAAAGAACTAGGTAACTAGTTCTTATCTCACATCGCCCGCTCTCCGTCAACGGCTCGGGTTTAAGCACTCCGTAAGGTCTCCGAAAGGCGATCGCAAGTTCGCGTTCCTAGGGTCGGCGCTGGTCTTCCAATCCAGGTCATCACCGACAGAGGAGGAACGACATGAGTCTTCGATCGACGCGCAGCGTCGTCATGGCGGCGGTGCTGCTGGTCGTGTTCGCCGTGGCGGCTTCGGCGAGCGCCGGCGGAAGGAACGACGGCGCCGTCTACACGCTCTCCAACGAGGCCGGCGGGAACGCCGTGCTCGTCTTCGACCGCGGGCACGACGGCACGCTGAGCCCTGCCGGGAGCGTCCCGACCGGAGGGCTCGGCACCGGAGGCGGGCTCGGCTCGCAGGCCGCGCTCGTGCTCGACGACAGGGGCAAGACGCTCTTCGCCGTCGACGCGGGCAGCAACGAGATCACCGTCCTCGAGATCGGGAGGAACGGGCCGGAGGTCGTCTCGCACGTCGACTCCGGCGGGGTCATGCCGATCAGCATCGCGGTCGACCACGATCTCGTCTACGTCCTGAACGCCGGCGACGCGACGCACGCCGCAAACATCACAGGCTTCGAGGTCCGCCACCACGACCTCGAGCCGATCGCCGGTTCGACGCGGCCGCTGAGCAACCCGCAACCCGGCCCGGCGCAGATCCAGTTCACCCCGGACGGCGACGTGCTCGTCGTCACCGAGAAGGGGACGGACTCGATCGACACCTACGTGGTCGGCAGGGACGGGCTCACCGGCGGGCCGATCGTCCAGCCCTCGGCCGGAGCGACGCCGTTCGGCTTCGACTTCGACAAGCGCGGGCATCTGATCGTCTCCGACGCGTTCGGCGGCGGCGCCAACGCAAGCGCCCTCTCGTCGTACAACGTGGCGCCCTACGGCGCGATCACGACGATCACTCCGCTGGCGCCGAACGGCCAGACGGCCGCATGCTGGGTCGTCACGACGAAGGACGGCCGCTACGCGTACACGACGAACACCGGCAGCGCGAACGTGTCGAGCTACGCGGTCGCCCACGACGGCGGCATCACGCTGCTGGACGCCGCCGCGGGCCTGACGGGCGCAACCCCGATCGACGCCGCGATCGCGGACAAGGGCGGGTTCCTCTACACGCTCGACGCCGGCGGTCACGACATCAGCGCGTTCGCGATCGGCAAGGACGGATCGCTCACGCCGGTCGCCGGCGCCTCGGGCCTGCCGGTCGGCGCGGTCGGCCTCGCAGCCGCCTAGCTGTCCGCTGCTGGGTGGGGCAACGGCCCCCGGCAAGTGACGAGTCGTCACTTGCCGGGGGCCGCGGCGCCGATGAGTTTCCGGCCGCCGGGCGGTCCTTTACGAGATGCACCCATCGAATCCACGGCCGTTCGCCTTCGCTGTTCGCGGCCCGATCAGGCGCACCGACCTGCCCGGGCTCTGCGCCCGCGTATGCGACCTCTTGGCGCACAGCGAGCCGGGCGACGTCGTGTGCGACGTCGCGGGCCTCGACCCGGACGCGGTCACGGTCGACGCGCTCGCCCGGCTCCAGGTCGCCGCGAAGGGGCACGGCTGCACCGTGCGACTTCGCAACGCGAACGCCGAAATGCGTCGGCTCGTCGAGTTCATGGGCCTCGCAGACGTGCTGTCGGAGTGAGCTTCGGCGGTCGGCGACGTCCCGAGACGACCGCTCGGCGAAAGTTCCAAAGTTGTTCGAAAAGCGTCACGGTCTCGTGCGCTCCCGACCGGTATCGTCGCCCGTGAGGGCGGCGGGACGGCTCCCCACCCCGAGGGTGGGGGACCGCACGGAGCCGGGCCGGAGTGGACAAGCCAGGACGGGAGAGGCCTCGCGCCCGACGCGACGTTGGCGGAGCCAGCGCCGGCAAGCAGGCGCGGCATGAGTTTCCGAAGGTGGCGGGGCCGGGCGACCGCCAGGTGATGTGGCCGGCCGAGCCGTTACCCGTCGAGCCGCAGAGGCAGCCCGAACAGCGGGAAGATCGTCTCGGTGCCGAGGAAGAACGTGAACTCCACGATCTTGCCGTCCTCGATCTCGAGCACCTGGAGCGCCCACGGGTCGTAGCCCGAGCCGGCCTCGCTCGGCTTGTACTGCGCGAACGCCGGCGAGCCGTTGGCGGCCACCGCCGGGATCACGCGCGAGCCGCGGCAGCCGATGCCGGGGCCGAACCACCAGCTCAGGATGTCGTCGCGGCCGGCGAGCCAGAGGTCGAACGGTGGCATCGACTGCGTCGCGTCCTCGTGGATCAGCGAGGTGAGCGCGTCCATGTCGTAGTCCTGGAACGCCGTGACGTAACGGGCGAGCAGCTCGCGGTCGGACTCCTCGAGCGGCGGGGTCGGGTCGGCGGCGCTCAGGTCGCGCTCCTCGAGGGTCGCACGTGCGCGCTGGAGCGCGCTGTTGACCGAGGCGACGCTCGTCTCGAGCAGCTCGGCGACCTCGGTCGCCTGCCAGCGGAGCACCTCGCACAGGATCAGCACCGCGCGCTGGCGCGGCGGCAGGTGCTGGAGCGCGGCCACGAACGCCAGCCGGATCGTCTCTCGCGACGCGACCACGTCGGCCGGGTCGCCGCCGTCCGGGACGACGATCCCGTCCGGCACCGGCTCGATCCACGTCACCTCGGGGAGCGTGTTCAGGTTCTCGGCGACCGGCTCGCGCGCAGGCCCGAGGTCCATCGGCCGCGCCCGGCGCTCGCGCCCGTCGAGCATGTCGAAGCAGACGTTCGTGGCGATGCGGTAGAGCCAGGAGCGCAGCGCGGAACGCCCCTCGAAGCGGTCGAGGCTGCGCCACGCGCGCAGCAGCGTCTCCTGCACCGCGTCCTCCGCCTCGAACGGCGAGCCGAGCATCCGGTAGCAGTGCGCCGTCAGCTCGCGGCGATGCTGCTCGAGCTCGTCGAACACCGGCGCGGTCTTGACGGCCGACCTCTCCACAGCCGCCATCCTAGGCGCCCGGCCCGCGCCGCCGGAGCGAAACCCGCGCCGGGGCGACGTCAGCCAGCAAGCGACGAGCCGGTCTCGAGCAGGGTCTTCAGGTCGCTGAGGACGAACGGCCAGCCGCCGCCCGCCTCGACGACGCTGCCGTCGACGATCGACGCCGCCAGCGGCGCGCCGTCGAGCTCGTGCGTGACGGTCAGCTTGGTGAAGCCTCCCTCGACCGGCTCGAGCTCCCACGTGACCGTCGTGACGGCCTCGGCCGCGGTCTCCAGACCGAAAAGCGCATGCCAGGTTTGAACGAGCCGGTGCGGCGCGTCCGCTTCGACGACCTCGCCTTCGACCATCACCTCTGGCGCGCCCATCGAGCGCATCTCGTCGGTCGCGTACGCGCGGTACTCCCCGCCTGCACGCAGCTCGAGCTCGACGGGAGCGCGGTAGCCGTACCGCTGCGCCCACCCGGAGGTCGTGATCGCCTCCCAGATCGCCTCGGGCGTCGCCCTCATGAACACCCGGTACACCTGCGTCGCCACGCCCTGCTCTGTCGTGGTCGTCATCTCGTCCCTCCCTCGTCGGAGCCGTCAGGTTGCGACTCGTCTGGGACTACGACGGCGGGAGCAGCGGAAACTCATCGCTCCCGCTGCCGCCCGTCGGCCAGCGAGCGCGCCGACCAGATGCTCCCGTTCACCTCGGCCACGATCACGTCGCCCTCGAGCGGCGCCGCGACGGCGAGCACGGCGAGCCGCTCGAGCGCCGTCGCTGGAGGACGGCGTGTACTCGCGCCTCACCTTCGACGGCAGCGGCCGGCGCCGCTGCGGGCGCTCGCGGGCGCGTGATCTACGTCGACTCGCTCTCGAAGAACGATCGGCGGCGGGCTTCGGATCGGCTGGGTCGCGGCGCGCGGGCCGATCTGGTCGCTCTCAAGATGGCGAGCGACCTGCACAGCTCGGCGCTCGACCAGCGGATCGCGGCGCACTTCGCATCGCCCGGCAGCTGCCGGGCGAGCTCGACGTGAGCGAGCCGCTCGGCGGCCAACCTGTGGGCCACCTTCAAGCGGCGGGTGGACGAGCGGGCGCTCCACGGCGAGGCGCTGCGCCAGGGCGTCAGCTTCGCGCCGGCCACTCGGTGCTCGTCGAGGAGTCGCAGCGCGCATCGATGCGGCTCAGCTTCTCGCTCGAGGACGAGCAGAGCCTCGACGAAGGCGTTCCGCCGCCTCGCCGGCGCCTTCCGCGCCGTGCTTCGCTCCGATCGCTTCGCGGCGACCGCGCCGGCCTCCTAGCGTTTCGGCGGCAGGGTGGCGACGAACGCCGCGGCTGCCTCGATCCACGTGCGGAGCGCACGCCCGCGCAGGCCGTCGCGCGCCACGAAGACCATGCTGGCCATCGGACGTCCGGTGAAGTCCATCGGGCGGACGTGGGGCCGCTGCTGCGCCGCGGCCGCGCCCTCCGGGCCGAGCCTGAGCATCAGGTCATCCCCGACGACGCCGCAGCACATGTGGCCGTCGAGCATCACGGCAAGGCCGCCGAACATCTCGCGCTCGCTCACGCCCGGCGAGTCGCTCAGGATGGTGCGGATCCGGTCGGCGAGCCGCTCGTCGTAGGCCATGCCGCTCCGCCCTCGCTGCGACCAGGCCCGATCAGGAGCGCCGCGCCGCCGGCGCGGCGTCGCCCTGCACCCGCTCGAGCGACGCCTGCACCTCGCCTGCGAAGCTCTGGTACATCGTCGGCTCGAGGATCGCGAGCGAGTCCTGAAGCAGCGCCTCCGCCTCGCCGGCACGGCCCTGTGCGGCGCGGACGAGGCCGAGAGCGTGGAGGATCGAGGCGCGCGACCAGGCGTCCTCGCTGCCGACCGTCTTCTGCGCGTGCTCGGCGATCCGCTCCGCCTCGGTGACGCGGCCGAGACGCACGAGCGCCTCGGCGAGGTTCCGCTCGGCCTCGACCAGGAACCCGTGCTCCTTGACCGCGCGGAGCCGCCGGACCGCTTCCCGCAGCACCGGCTCGGCGCCCTCGACATTGCCGCGCTTGAGCTCGAGCGAGCCGAGCATCATGACCGCCCAGCCGGCTCGTCCCGCGGCCCCGGTCTCCTCGAACGCCGCGAGCCCTTCGCGGAGCGCAGCCTCTGCGAGCTCGAAGTCGCTCTCGACGACCGCGCACCGGCCGGCGATGGCGCGCGCCCAGCCGAACGCCTCTCGGCTGCCGCTCTCGAGCGCCAAAGCTGTCGCCTGGCGGGTCAGCTCGCTCGCCTCCTCCCTGTTCCCGGTCGCGCTCGCGACGCTGGCGAGCCGCGTCAGCGCGATGCTCTCGAGGTCGCGCCGGCCGGTCGCCCGCGCGAGCTCGATCGAGGCTTCGCAGTGACGGCGGGATGCCTCGGCGTCGCCGACCCACAGGCCGATGGTCGCGAGCAGCGTCCGGGCGTCGTAGAGCCCCTGGAGGTCGTCCTCGGGGAGCGCCTCGAGCGCCTGGTCGGCGAGCTCGCGCGCACAGGTCACGTCGCTGTCGGCGCTGAGCGCGATCTCGGCCAGGAGCACGAGCGCGCGCCCCTCGATCGCGCGATCGCCGCCGGCCCGCGCGTCCTCGAGCACCGAGCGGGCCTCGTCGTTCGCGGTCGAGACGTCCGAGAGCCGCGCGGCCGCGTGTGCGGCGAAGTAGCGGCGCTTGAGCGTCGCCTCGAGCTCGGTCGCGCGGAGGAACCGGTTGCGCGCGACGACGAACGAGCCGCGGCGAAGTGCCCGGCGTCCCGCCGCGTCGACCGCGCCTGCGGCGTCCTCGGTCAGCTCATGCGGAACCGCGCCTTCGAGCTCGGCGAGCAGGCTCGCGGCATCATCGAGGTGGTGTGCCCGAACGTCGGCCAGCTCGTCCGGCGCGCGCTCCGCGACCCAGTCGGCAAGCGTCCGGTGGTCCTCCGCCCGGTGCGCCTTCGTCAGCGTGCTGTAAGCGACCTCGCGGATCAGGCCGTGCGTGAACTGGAATGCGCGCTCGCCCGCGATCGACGAGTGCGCCTCCGGCGCGATGAACTCGCGCTCGAGCAGCCGGTCGAGGGCCGCGCCGACGTCGAGGTCGGGTGAGAGAGCGTCGAGCGCGCCGCGCCAGAACACGCGGCCGACGAGCGCCGCGTGCTGCAGCACTCGCTTGTCGGCCGGCTCGAGCCCGTCGATCCGGGCAGCGATCAGCGCCTGCACCGAGTCGGGGATCCGCCTGGGCGCGCTGCCGTCCTCGTCGGAGAGCATCCGCGCCGTCTCGGCGATGAAGAGCGGATTGCCCTCGGCCTTCTCGAGCGCGAGCGCGCGCTGGGCGGGCGGCACGTCGGAGTTCGCGAGCAGCGCGTCGACGAGCTCGCGGCTCTGCTCGGAGCTGAGCGCGCCGAGCTCGAGCGAGAGCGCGCGCGGGTTGCCGCCGCCCCACGCCGGCCGGGTCTCGAGTAGGTCGGGTCGGGCGACGCAGACGATCAGCACCGGCGAGTCGCGAAGCGCGCGGGCGAGGTGGTCGACCACGTCGAGCAGCGGGTCCTCGGCCCACTGGACATCCTCGAACACGAGCACGAGTGGCTGCGCTTCGGCGAGCTGCTCGGCCCAGAGCGTCACGGCCCAGGTCAGCTCGCCCGCCGTGCGCCCCTCCTCGGAGGCGCCGAGCACGCCGAGCGCGACCGCCAGCAGGTCGGCGACAGCCTCGCTCTCGCAGCACAGCCTCAGCTTCTCGAACGCCTCCGACGCGGGCGCGTCGTCGGTGATCCCGGCCGAGCTCTTGATCATCGACGCGAGCGGCCAGTAGGTGATCCCCTCGCCGTAGGGCAGCGCGCGGCCGCTGAGGGTGGTCACCCGCTCGGCGCCGTCGACGAACTCCGAGACGAGCCGCGTCTTGCCGATCCCCGGCTCGCCGAAGACGGTGACGAGGCTCGCGCGCCCGTCGCGGATCGTGCGCGCGAGCGCGTTGTGCAGCAGCTCGAGCTCGTGCTCACGGCCGATGAACCAGGAGGCCGAGACGCCGCGCGGCACGTCGATCGAGCTGACGGCACGCCACGTCCAGATCGGGTCGGGACGCCCCCTGATCTCGACGGGCCCGGCGTCCTCCACCTCGACCGCACCGGCGGCGAGCCGCCGCACGACCGGGCCGAGGACGATCTGGCCGGGCCCGGCGGACTGCTGGAGGCGCGCCGCGATGTTCACCGGCTCGCCGGTCGCGAACGTCGACTCCGACTCGTCGGCGACGACCTCGCCCGCCTCGACGCCGATGCGAGCTTCGAGGCCGAGCGCGTGCACCCTGGCAAGGATCGCGAACGCGGCCCGCACGGCGCGCTGCGCATCGTCCTCGTGCGTCCGCGGCACCCCGAACGCCGCCATCACCGCGTCGCCGGCGAACTTCTCGACCGTACCGCCGTGCTGCTCGATGCAGGCCGACACCTGGTCGAAGTACTCGCGCACACGCCGACGGACGATCTCCGGGTCAACCGCCGAAACGAGCGCGGTCGAATCGACGAGATCGACGAAGATGACCGTGGCGAGCTTGCGCTCCATCGCGCAATTGTAGGAGCCGGGCTCCGGTAGCCGACGGCCGCGTCAGCGGTCGCTGAGCATCTTCGCGAGCGCCTCGAGCAGGCTCCACGCCACGGTCGCGTTCTCCTGCACGATCGGGCGGAACTCCCAGCTCGTGAGCCCCCAGCAGCGCACCGGCGTCTCGGCGGTGACAGTCGCAGACCGCGCCGCCCGCGTGATCAGGGCGATCTCGCCGAAGGAGTCGCCGGGCCCGAGCGTCCGCCGCTCCTCACCGCCGACGGTGACGCGGGCCGTGCCGCTCTCGATCACGAAGAACCCGACGCCCTGCTCGCCCTCGACCGCGATCGTCTCGCCCGGGTCGAGCGAGCGTCCCTTCATGGAGCCCAGGATCGCGTCCCGCTCGTGGCGGGTGAGGCCGCTGAAGAGCTGAACACCGTCGAGCAGGTCCGGAGGGGCGGTGGACACGCCGCGATTGTAGGCAGTCCTCTACATTGCCGCGCGTGCGTCTCACGGTCGTCGGAAGCTCGCCCGCGTGGCCCAACCCGGGCGGGGCACAGTCCGGATACCTCGTCGAGGGGCGGAGCCGGCTGCTGCTCGACTGCGGCCCCGGCGTGCTCGCCCGCCTGCGCGAGGCACAGCCCTGGCCGGCGGTTGATGCAATCGCGATCAGCCACTTCCACCTCGACCACTGGGGCGACCTCGTCCCGTGGGCGTGGGGCTCGATCTACGGGCCGGGCCGGAGCCTCGCGCGCGTCGAGCTGTGGGTGCCTCCGGGCGGGCGCGCGTACCTGGCCGCGCTCGGCCCGCAGTTCGGCGGCGACCGCGACCTGTTCGAGCGTGCCTTCGACCTGCGGGAATTCGCCGGCGGCGTGGCAAGCGAGGTCGCCGGCTTCGAGCTGCGGCCGGTACGACTGCAGCACTACCGCATCGAGGCCTACGGCTTTCGCGTCTCGGACGGCCGCTCGACGCTCGCGTACTCGGCGGACTCGGGGCCGGGCGGCGAGCTCGTCGAGCTCGCACGCGACGCCGACCTCTTCCTCTGCGAGGCGACGCTCCGAGACGGCGAGCCGGAGCCGCGGGGCCACCTCTCGCTGGCCGAGGCGCAGGTCGCGTTCGCGTCCTCGGGGGCGAAGCGCCTCGTCGTCACGCACCGGCCGGACGAGCTCCCGGTCGGCGACGGCGTGGAGCTCGCCCGCGACGGGCTGCAGCTCGAGCTCTGAGCTTGCGACGCTAGAGCGCGTCGCCCGGCAGGCGCTCGGCGAGGGTCGCCAGCACCTTCGTCTGGATCGACGGCATCTTCCGCATCAGCTCGCGGAAGGCACGGTCGGTGACGACGAGCAGGCGCACAGGCGAGGTCGCGGTCACGGTCGCGGTGCGCGGTCGGTCGGAGACGAGCGCGATCTCGCCGAAGAAGTCGCCGGCGCCCATCGTGTTGATCTTGCGGCCCTTGCGGCGCACGTCGGCGGTGCCCTCGATCAGCACGAAGAACTCGCGGCCCGGCCGGCCCTCGGTCGTGAGCACCTTGCCCTCGCGCATGTCGATCTCGTCGGCGAGGAGCGCCACGTGGCCGAGCTCGGCCTTCGAGCACTGCGCGAACAGCGGTGCCCGCTTCAGGAGCTCGATCTTCGCGTCGCGGCGCAGCATCCCGGCGAGTCTAAACAGCGTACGGCGCCCGAGCGACCACCGCTCGCTACGTTGGGCGCGATGAGCATTGCGGAGCTGCCCGGCTCGGGGCCGGACCCGGCGGACGCCGTCCGCCGGCGTGCAAGCCTCATCCGGCGCCTGCGGCTGGTCGTGCTCGCTCTCGTGGTCGCCTACTTCTTCCTGCCGTACGACGTGCGCGCGTTGATCCCCGCGTGGCTTCCGTTCCTCGCCGCGGTCTGGCTCGAGGTGCAGTTCTTCGTCGGCGGGTACCTCCAGGGCCGGCGCGGCGTCGTGCAGGTGGAGGCGGGAAAGGACCCTGGGCCGCAACCGCACGACCTGGCCGAGCTCGGCGGCGAGCACTGGCGTGAGGCGACCACGATCGACCTCGGCGGCGAGCGCCACTTCGTCCCGATCGACGGCCTGAGCGAGGAGGAGGCGCACGAGCGCGTCGAGGCCTACCTGCTCGACCCCGGCGCGGCGTTGGCCGCCGCCCGGCCCTACACCGCGCCGAGGCGGCCTCGCCTGCTCGATCGGCGATACGCGATCGAGGCGCTCGCGACCATCGCGATCGTGGCGGGGATCCTCTTCTACGCGTCGCGTCCACACGGCTGGAGCGCCGTGTCGGAGACCGACCGGGTGCGGGCCGAGGCCGTCTTCTCGCGCGAGGCGGCGAAGATCGCCGGCCATCCGGCGCAGGTCCGCTGCGATACGAGCGGCGATTACGTCGGCTTCCTCCAGGACGCCGACGGGCTCGCGTTCGTCGGCGGCCGGCGCGCCTACCTGACCCCGTCGATCTGCGACACCCTCTATCAGCTCGCGTTCAAGCACCGGACGCACTCGTTTCCGCGCACCGCCCGCGCGATCGCCGTGCTCGCCCACGAGGCCTGGCACCTCCAGGGTGTGAGCGACGAGGGTCTCGCCAACTGCTACGGCTTCCAGAGCGGGGTCCGGCTCGGCACCGACCTCGGCCTCTCGGAGAGCACGGCCCGCTCGATGATGCGCGAGCAACTCGCGACGAACGCCTCCGACGCAGCCTCGACCCCGGCATACCTCGTCCCGGACAGCTGCCGCGACGGCGGCTCGGACGACCTGAACCCGTCGTCGTCGGCGTTCCCCTAACGCGCCGGGAGAGCCTCGTTCGCGCCGGAGACGGTGAGGCCCGGGTCGGGGCCGCCGCCGATCGCGTACACCGCGCCGCCGAAGGCGACCGCTCCGAGGCCGTGGCGCGGCGTGGGCAGGTCCGGCAGCCGGCTCCAGCGGCGCGTGCGCACGTCGAGCGCGTAGACGGCGGCGTGCGTCCCCTCCGGCGACTCGCCGCCGACCGACACGATCCGACCGGCGAGCGCGGCAGCGGCCGTGCCTCCCCGTGCGTCCGGGATCCGCGGCTCGCGCCGCCAGCGCCTCTCGCCCGGCGCCCACGACTCGACGAGTGCGACATTCGTGTCGTAGCCGGCGCTCCGCCCGGCGATTGCGTAGATGCGGCCGCGAGCGGCGGCGGCGGCCAGGTGCTGGCGCGGCGTCGGGCCGGGCAGCACCGACCAGCGGCGTCGGGCCGGGTCGTAGGCGAGCATCGTGGTCGCGAGCCCGGCGCTCGCGACGCCACCGACGACGTAGAGCCGGCCGCGCAGCGCCGCCGCGGCCGCAGCGGCACGGGCCGCCGGCAGCGGGGGAAGCGCCCGCCAGGTATCGCCGTCGCGCTGGACGGCCGTCCGCGTCGGCCCGCCCGCGCCGTAGCCACCGACCACGATCGCAGCGCCGCGCAGGCTTGCCGCTGCCGCGTGGTTGAGCGGCTCCGGCAGATCGGGGCCGTCGTGCCAGACGCCGCCGACGGGATCGAAGAGGTCGACGCGCGCCGAGGTCGAGCCGTCCTCGGCGTAGCCGCCGGCGACCACGATTTCGCGGCCGCTCAGCGCGGCGGCGACCTCGGTCCGCGGCACCGGCAGCGGCGTCTCGGCCCGCCAATCGCCCGCCGCCGCCGCGGGCACGGCCGCGACCGCGGCGAGCAGCGCGAGCCTCAGAGCCGCGCGGTAAGCACTCGCGACCATCGCTCTCGCCATGTCCCGAGCCTACCGCCGGTGAAAGCGAGCGGCCGCCCGGCGCACCCGGACGGCCTTGGTCGAACCTTGCCGGCTACCAGCGGGAGCGGCGGCCGCGGCGGCTCGTGTAGAGCAGCTTCGGCCGGGCGACTGACATGCCGGTGCTCTCGAACTGGTCGCGATGGCCGAGCCGGGCCGCGACGCGGCTGACGTCGGCTTGCTGCTCCGGCAGGACGAGGGTGATGCCCTGGCCGGCCCGCCCGGCACGGCCGGTGCGCCCGACGCGGTGCACGTAGCCCTTGTCGTCCTCGGGCGGATCGAAGTTGATCACGTGGCTGATCTCGGTCAGGTCGAGCCCGCGCGCGGCCACGTCGGTCGCAACGAGGGTGGTGGCGCGGCCGGAGCGGAAGCGCTCGAGCGCCTTCTCGCGTGCCGACTGCGGCATGTCGCCGTGCATCGCGAGCGCCGGAACGCCGCGCCGCGCGAGCTTCTCGGCGAGCCGAGCCGCGCCGCGCTTGGTGCGGACGAAGACGAGCGCGAGCCCACGGTCGGCCTCGAGCAGCTCGATCAGCCGGTCGAGCTTGTCCTCGGCGGTGACCGAAACGAAGGCGTGCTCGACGACCAGATCGCCGTCCTCCGCGGACGGGCGAGCCGCCTCGAAGCGGCTCGGGTTGCGCGTGTAGGCGCTGGCGAGGTCCCCGACCTCACCGTCGAGCGTGGCCGAGAACAGCATCGTCTGGCGGCTCGCGGGGACACGGCGGAGGATGCGCTCGACCTGCGGGCGGAAGCCCATGTCGAGCATCCGGTCGGCCTCGTCGAGGATCAGGATCGCGACCTTGTCGAGCGAGATCATCCTGCGCTCCATCAGGTCCTGCAGGCGTCCCGGCGTCGCGACGACGACCTGGGCGCCCTTGGCGCGCTTCGCCTGGGCGCCGACCGGCGCGCCTCCGTAGACCGAAACCGCGCGCAGGCCCTTGGCGCCGGCGAGCTTCTCGAGCTCCTCGGTCACCTGGATCGCGAGCTCACGGGTCGGGACGAGCACGAGCGCCGTGGGCGCCGGCCCGTCGACGGGCGTGTTCTCCACGATCGGGATCGCGAAGGCGAGCGTCTTGCCGGAGCCCGTCGGCGACTTCGCGAGCACGTCGTGGCCCGCGAGCGCGTCGGGAAGGACGAGGCTCTGGATGCGGAAGGGCTCGTGGATGCCGTTCGAGGCGAGCGCCTCCTCGACGGCCGCGCTCACGCCGAGCGCGCTGAAGGTAGGGGCAGTGGCTAGCTGAGACAAATTTGTTCGACTCCTTGGGTTCGAGGTTCGAGATCGCCGCACTCGAAACCGCCGAAGGAGGAACGAGAAAGCTAGATCTCACGGGACAGCCCGATGCCGTCCGTCGCAGCACCGTAGCACGCGCCCGGGACGCCGCCCTCCCCCGAACGGGGCGGTCGCCCGCGATCCGCCCGTGGTTAGAGCGCGCCGCCGGCCACGGGCGGGGACGGAACGGCCTCGTCCTCGCCGTCTCCGCCGGTGCGCGCGAGGTACTCCTCGACCAGCAGCAGGTTGTCCTGCGCGCGCTCGATCACCGCCAGCAGCGACGACATGCTCGCCACCTCCTCGCGCTGCTCCTGGAGAAACCAGTGGAGGAACTGCTCGCCGACCAGGTCGACCTCCTCGCGCGCGAGCTTGGCGAGCGTGACGATGTCCTCGGTGACCTGCTTCTCCTGCGCGAGCGCGAGCCGGATCGGCGCGACGGCGTCGGAGAAGTCGTTCTGCGGCTCGGCGACGCCCGGGATCCGGACCTGCTCGCCGGCGTCGATCAGGTACTGGACGATCATCATCGCGTGATTTCGCTCCTCGACCGCCTGGCGATAGAAGTGCTGCGCCAGCTGCTCGAGCGTCTCCGCGTCGTAGTACACCGCGATCGCGACGTACTGCTGGGAGGCGGCGAGCTCGCGCCCGATCTGGGCGTTCAGGGCGTCGGGAAAGGCGGCCACGCGCGCACTCTAGCGTCGGGGCTGCGGCGTCGCGTCACTCTGATCGCGCGCCAGGTTGTTCCTCGCGGGAGCCGCCGGTAGGGTCGGCGCGAACGACCGGTTCCGATCTGCAACGGCTCATCACCCTCTCTGTGGTGCTCGCCGCAGCCGCGGTCCTCCTCCTACGCGCCGACACGACCATGCCACCTGTCCCGGTGCCGCTGAGCGCCGCGCCGCGTCTCTACGTCGGCTTCCTCGACGACCAGGCGTTCCGCTGGGAGCCGAACCGGCTCGCCAACCTCGACCGCGCGCGCCGTCAGGGGGCGACCGTCGTCCGCACGATCGTCGACTGGTCCGTCGCGGCCCGGGACGAGCCGCGCAACCCTGCCGACCCGTTTGCGCCCGAGTACCGCCTGAGCGACGTGGACGAGCTGGCGCGGAACGCCGAGCGGCGCGGGATCGAGGTCCTGCTGACGATCTGGGGCACGCCTGGATGGGCCAACGGAGGCCGGCGGCCGAACGTGGCGCCGACCGACCCCGGTGCCCTCCGCGACTTCGCCCACGCGCTCGCGGCGCGCTATTCGGGACGCCATCCCGGCTATCCGTTCGTCCGCTTCTACACGGTCTGGAACGAGCCGAACGCGGAGCAGTTCCTCTCGCCCCAGTTCGGCCCGGACGGCCGGCCCGTCGCGCCGCGGACGTACGCCGGGCTCGTAGCCGCCGCCTACGTCGGGATCAAGAGCGGCAGCCCGGAGGCGCTCGTGGCGGCGGGCGAGACCGCCGCGCGCGGGCGCGACCGACCCGCTGCGCGGGTGCAGGACAGCGAGTCTCCGGCGCACTTCGCGCGGCTCGTCGCGGCGGCCGCCCCCGAGCTGCCGTTCGATGCCTGGGCTCACCATCCATACCCGCGGTCCGACCTCGCGCATCCGGACGCGCCGCAGCGCTGGCCCGCGGTCGGGCTGACGAGCCTGGGTCGCTTCGACGCGTCACTCGCCCGTTGGTTCCACCGCCCGCTGCCACCGCTGTGGGTGACGGAGTTCGCCTACCGCACGAGCCCCGAGATCCGCGGGGCGGCCCCCTACTCGCTCCAGGCGCTCTACCTCGCCCGCACGCTCGCGCTCGCACGGGCGCAGCCACGCGTTGCGATGCTCGTGTGGTTCGTGTTCCGCGATGCCCCCGGGCAACCGTGGCAGAGCGGGCTCGTCGACCACCGCGGCCGGGCGAAACCCGCGCTCGCCCGGTTCGCCGCGTCGGTGCCGGCCTCGCGCACGCTCCGGGCGAGCGCCGACCCGGCGGCGTTCGTGCACGCCTTCCGCGTGCCGGCGCTCGAGCTCCGCTCCGGCCTCGCGCCGGGGGCGCCCGTGGACGTCCGCTACACACTCGCCGCCTGCGGGCGGAGCGTCGCGGGCGGCAGCGCGGCCTCGCGCATGGACACCGACGGCTGGGTGCCCGTGACGGCGGGCTTCAGCTTGCTCCCGGGCAGGAGCTACCGGCTCGCGCTCCGGATCGCCGACCTGCACGGCCGGCAGGTTCGCCGCGAGGTCGCGATCTCGGCCGGCGGCGGTGGAGGCGCCTGCCCGCGCCCCTGACTGCGATGGCGAGACCGGTCATCGGGATCACCACCTACGTCGTCGTGGCGAGCTTCGGCGCCTGGGAGGCCGAGTCGGCGCTCGTTCCCACCGACTACGTGCGAGCCGTCGAAGGCGCGGGCGCGCGGCCGCTGCTCGTCCCGCCGTCCCTCGACGGGATCGCAGAGACGCTCGGCGCGGTCGACGGCCTCGTCTTCTCGGGCGGCTCCGACATCGACCCCGACCTGTACGAGCACGATGCGCACCCCGAGACGACCGGCGTCGCCCGCGTGCGCGACGACGCCGAGCTTGCGCTGCTCCAGGCGGCGCTTGCCCACGACGTCCCGGTGCTCGCGATCTGCCGAGGCTCGCAACTGCTGAACGTCGCGCACGGCGGCGACCTCGTCCAGCACCTGCCGGATGCCGTCGGGCACGACGGGCACCGGCGCGAGGTTGGCGTCTTCTCCTCCCACGAGGTCGCGATCGAGGAGGGCACGCGGCTGCGAACGCTCCTCGGCGACCGTACGGCGGTCAAGTCGCACCACCACCAGGGCCCGGGCCGCCTCGGCGCCGGCCTGCGCATCGCAGCGCACGCAGAGGACGGCTCGCCCGAGGCGCTCGAGGCGCCGGCGCGCCGCTTTGCCCTGGGCGTCCTCTGGCACCCGGAGGCCGGCGAGGACCTGCGGCTGTTCGAGGCGCTGGTCGAGGAGGCCGAGCGCTTCCGCGTCGAACGCAAGCGCGACTAGCAGCGTCAACGAGCACCGGGTAGCACGCTCGCGCGCAGTGCGGTGCGGTCAACGGCAGGCTGCGCGAACGCCGGTTGCGTCGAAGAAGGCGTTGGCGATCGCTGACTCGAACCTAGAGCGCGATCTCGACCGCGCCCTCGCGGCGTGCGACCACCCTTGGCACCAGGGCGAGAATGCTTTCCTGTGCGCACCACGCAATGTCCTCGTCGAGGAGTGCATTGCGGATGTTGGCGGCACTGACCCCGGCGCCGATCCCCTCCTCGGCGGTCGCGAACGAGCCCGTGAGCCGGATCGCCGCGGCTGCCGCGTCGTCGGGGATGCCGCCGAGCGCGGCCGCGATGCGGCCGGCGACGTAGGCGTCGTCGATCGCGAACGCCCCCTCGACGCCCGCGCAGAGCACGGCGACGTCGGCGGCGCCGCGCGCCGCATCGACCACCGCAGCCAGGTTCAGCAGCGACGCCACGAGCACCGTCTCGCAGCGCGCTGCCGCGGCGAGCAGCAGCCGCGTGCCGTTCGTCGTCGTCATCACGAGCGTCGAGCACGACGGCGGCTCGAGGAACTCGCGCGGCGAGTTGCCGAAGTCGAAGCCGTCGATCAAGACGTTCGCCCGCTCACC
This sequence comes from uncultured Actinomycetota bacterium, assembly GCA_963797465.1. Lineage (GTDB taxonomy): Bacteria > Actinomycetota > Thermoleophilia > Gaiellales > Gaiellaceae > PALSA-600. The sequence continues at coordinate 1,963,576 of CAWCPD010000001.1, forward strand.
CGCGAGCGCGACGCCGTCGCCTGCGAGTGCGCGCGCGTGCTCGATCTCTGCGACCGAGACGACACGCTCATAGCCCGACGCAAGCGCCTGGCAGATCGTCGAGGTCGCCCGAAGCACGTCGATCACGATCCCGACCGGGGCCGCGACCCGCTCGGCCGGGGTAAAGCCGACGCGAACTCTCACCTGACTGCCGGCACCTACGAGACGGCGAGCTCGGCGATCGTCTCTTCGACGCGCTTCGCGACCGGTTCCGGGCTGATCCCGAAGTGCTCGAGCACCTTGTCGCCCTTGCCCGACGCGCCGAACGTGTCGATCCCGATCGACGAGTCGACCCACCTCGACCAGCCGAACGTGGCGGCGGCCTCGAGCGAGATCTTCGGCACGCCCCGCGGCAGGACCTCGTCGCGGTAGTCGGCGTCCTGGGCCTCGAACAGCTCCCAGCTCGGCATCGAGACGACGCGCGCCCGGACGCCCTTCTCGGCGAGCACGTCGCGCGCCCCGAGCGCGGTCGAGACCTCTGCGCCGGTGGCGACGAGCACCACGTCCGGCGAGTCGGCGTCGGCGAGCACGTAGGCGCCGCGGCGCAGGCCCGAGGCCGGCGCGTTCGTGCTGCGGTCGATGATCGGCACGTTCTGGCGCGAGAGCACGAGGCAGATCGGGCCGCTGAGCTCCTCGAGGATCGCGCCCCAGGCCTCGGCCGCCTCGCTGGCGTCTGCCGGCCGGATCACGGTGAGGCCGGGGATCGCGCGCATCGCGGCGAGGTGCTCGACCGGCTGGTGCGTCGGGCCGTCCTCGCCGACCGCGACCGAGTCGTGGCTGAAGATCCACACGACGTCGAGCTGCATCAGCGCCGAGAGCCGGATCGGCGGGCGCATGTAATCGGTGAAGACGAAGAAGGTCGAGCAGAACGGCTTCACGATCCCGCCGTGCAGCGCGAGGCCGTTGACCGCCGCGCCCATGCCGTGCTCGCGCACGCCCCAGTTGACGTTGCGGCCCGCGTGCTCGGGCGTGAATGCCGGCTCGCCCGCGAACTCCGTGAAGGTCGAGTGCACGAGGTCGGCGGCGCCGCCGACCATCGTCGGCACGAAGGCGGCGAACGACTGCATGACCTCGCTCGCGGCCTTCCGTGTCGAGATCGGCGAGCCCTCCGGGTCGAACACCTTGATCGCCGCGGCGGCTCCCGTGCGCGGCTTTCCCGCCCAGGCATCGCGCCAGTCGGCGGCGAGCTCGGGGTTCGCAGCCGACCACGACTCGACGCGCGCCTCCCACGCGGCCTGCGCCGCGGCGCCGCGCTCGAGGCACGGGTCGCGCCAGTGCTCGTAGACGCCGTCGGGGATCAGGAACTGCGCGTCGGGATCCCAGCCGAGCGCCTCCTTCGTCTGGCGCACCATCTCGTCGGGCATCGGATCGCTGTGCGCGTTGCGCGTGCCCGCACGCGGCGAGGCGTAGCCGATCACCGTCTTCAGGCTGACCAGTGTCGGCCGCCCCTCCTCGGCCATGCCGGCGCGGATCGCGGCCTCGATCGCCTCGACGTCGTTGCCGTCCTCGACGGTCAGCGTGTGCCAGCCGTAGGCCTCGAACCGCTTCGGCACGTCCTCCTGCGCAAACGAGAGGTCGGTGGGGCCGTCGATCGTGATCTTGTTGTCGTCGTAGAGGAAGACGCACCGGCCGAGCTTCAGGTGCCCGGCGAGCGACGCAGCCTCGGAAGCGACGCCCTCCATCAGGTCGCCGTCGGAGCAGATCGCGAAGATGTGGTGGTCGCAGGCCTCGCTGCCGAACTTCTCGCGCAGGAACTTCTCGGCCATCGCCATCCCGACCGCGTTGCCGAACCCCTGGCCGAGCGGGCCGGTCGTCGTCTCGACGCCGGGCGTGTCGCCGTGCTCCGGGTGGCCCGGCGTCTCGGAGCCGAGCTGGCGGAACTGCTTGATCTGGTCGAGGCTGACGTCGTAGCCCGAGAGGTGCAGGCTCGCGTAGAGGAGCATCGACGCGTGGCCGGCCGAGAGCACGAAGCGGTCGCGGTCCGCCCACATGGGATCTGCGGGATTGTGCTTCATCACGCGCGTGTAGAGGACGTATGCGGCGGGCGCGAGCGCGAGCGGCGCGCCCGGATGGCCCGACTGGGCCGCCTGGACGGCGTCGACGGTCAGCGTCCGGACCGTGTTGATCGCGAGCTGGTCGAGCACCGCTTGATCTCGCATTGGGTCAGGCACCGACGGGGCTCCCCTGCGGTGTCGAAACCGCGTACACCTTGGCCATCTCGTCGAGCGAGAGCACCTGGTAGTCGCCGGCGTGGCCGGCGGCGCCGAACTGCGTCAGCCGATCGGCGACGACCTGCTTCTGCGCCTCGCGCGCGGGCTTGAAGAAGGCGCGCGGGTCGAACTCGGACGGGCCTGCGTTCAGCGCTTCGCGCAGCGCGGCCGTGATCGCGAGGCGGCCGTCGGTGTCGACGTTGACCTTGCGCACGCCGTGGCGAATGCCCTGCTGGATCTCCTCGACCGGGACGCCGAAGGTCGCCTCGAGCTTGCCGCCCGCCGCGTTGATCCGGTCGACGAGCTCCGCCGGGACGCTGGAGGAGCCGTGCATGACCATGTGCGTCTCCGGCAGCTTCTGGTGGATCTCCTCGATCAGGTGCATCGCGAGCACCTCACCGGTCGGCTTCTGCGTGAACTTGTAGGCGCCGTGGCTCGTGCCAATCGCGACCGCGAGAGCGTCGACGCCGGTCTGCTCGACGAAGTCGACGGCCTGGTCGGGGTCGGTCAGATGCACCTCACCGGAGCCGTGCCCGTCCTCGATCCCGCCCAGAGTTCCCAACTCGCCCTCGACACTCACACCCTTCGCATGCGCGGCCTCGACCACCTTGCGCGTCACATCGACGTTGTACTCGTAGTCCGAGGGCGTCTTGCCGTCGGCGAGCAGCGAGCCGTCCATCATCACGCTCGTGAAGCCGAGCTCGATCGCCATGAAGCACGTCTCCGGCTTGTCGCCGTGGTCGAGGTGGAGGACGATCGGGATCTCGGGAGCGCTCTCGGCGGCCGCCATGATCAGGTGCCGCAGGTAGTTCGCGCCGGCGTAGGCGATCGCACCGCGCGAGGCCTGGACGATCACGGGCGCCTTGACCTCCTGCGCAGCCGTGACGATGCCTTGCAGCTGCTCCATGTTGTTCACGTTGAAGGCCCCGACGCCGTAGCCGCCCTTCGCGGCCTCGTCGAGCACCTGACGCAATGTGGCAAGTGGCATCGCTCTCTCCTACTCGGGTTCGGGTGGGCGCAGTCTCGGGCGCAAGAGTTGGGTGGGCGCATTCTCGCGCAGCGCGCGAGCCGTCGCGGGGGAACCGGCGACGGGCCAATGCTACGGGATGGTGCAGTTCGCTGACAATCGAAAAGATCGCGTGTTCGTATAAGGTTTCGGCTATGGCCGTCACGCTCAACCAGCTCTCCAGCTTTCTTGCGGTCGCGCGCGAGGGGTCGGTCTCCGCGGCGGCCGAGAAGCTCTTCGTGACCCAGCCCTCGATCTCGGCGGCGGTGTCGGCGCTCTCGCGCGAGCTCGGAGTCGACCTGACCGAGCGCGTCGGCCGCGGCATCGGCCTCACCGCCGCAGGCCAGGCCTTCCGCCCGTATGCGGCGGACGTGCTCGGCCTGGTCGAGCAGGGGCGTCAGGCCGCGCGGGAGGCAGCCGACCTCTCGATGCGGAGCCTGCGGCTCGTCGCCGTCGCGACGGCTGCCGAGTACGTCGTGCCCGCCCTCCTGCGAAGCTTCGCCGGCATGCACCCCGAGATCCACCTCTCGCTCGAGGTCGCGAACCGGGCGACGGTGTTCGAGCGCGTGCTCGAGCACGAGGTCGACGTCGCGATCGCGGGCCGGCCGCCCGAGGATGCTCGGATCGCCGGCAACGCGTTCCTGAAGAACGAGCTCGCGCTGATCGCGGCGCCCGACGACGAGCTCGTCGGGGCGTCGGCGGTGGCGCCGCGCGACCTCGCGGACCGGGTCTGGCTCCAGCGCGAGCCCGGCTCGGGTACCCGGCAGCTCCTGGCGGAGTTCCTGAGCGCGCACGACCTGCGGCCCTCGACGCTCACACTCGGCTCGAACGGGGCGATCAAGGAGGCCGTGCGGCTCGGTCTCGGCGTCTCGCTGCAGTCGCGCGTCGCGGTCGAGCAGGAGCTCGAGGCCGGCACGCTGGCCGAGCTCCGAGTCAAGGGCGGCCTGCCGGAGCGCGAGTGGTACTCGCTCCACTCGGCCACCGTGCCGCCGAGGCCCGCGGTCGCGCTCTTCCTCTCCTTCGTCGACGGCGCCGACGCGCGCCGTGCGTTCGCGGCGGAGCTCGAGGCGTGAGCGCGGAACGGCGTATCCCGGTCGGGACGATCGCGCCGTCGCTCCTCGCAGCGGACTTCGCGCGGCTGGAGCAGCAGGTGCTGACGGTGTTGGACGCCGGCGCCCGGGTGATACACGTCGACGTGATGGACGGGCACTTCGTCCCGCCGATCACGATCGGGCCGCTGATCGTGGACGCGATCCGCGACCTCGTCCACGAGCGTGGCGGGATCCTCGACTGCCACCTCATGGTCGAGCAGCCGGAACGGCACATCGAAGCGTTCGCCAGGGCAGGGGCCGACGTGATCACGGTCCACCCGGAGGCGACGCCGCACATCCACTACGCGCTGAAGATGATCCGCGACGCCGGGGTCGCCGTCGGCGTCGAGCATCAACCCGGGCACGCCGGTCGACGTCGTCGAGCCCGTCGCCGAGATCATCGACCTGTGCCTGGTGATGAGCGTCAACCCGGGCTGGGGCGGGCAGCGCTACATCGCCTCGTCCACCGGTCGGCTCGCTCGCCTCCGAGCACTGATCCCGCCCGAGGTCGTGCTCCAGGTTGACGGCGGCATCTCGCTCGAGACGATCGACGAGGCGCGCGACGCCGGCACCGACCTGTTCGTCGCCGGCTCGAGCGTCTTCGGCGCCGACGACCCCGCGGCCGCGTACGCCGCGCTCGCCGCCCGCGCAGCGAGGCATTGAGTACCACCTATGCGAACGGCTGAAAGATGTATTTGCTGATTACGGCAGAGGCCGGGTACAGTCGCCGAATGTCAGTCACCCCGTCCAGGCTCGTCGAGCACCCGACCCGAGTGGGCTGCTGATGCCCCGCCCGATCATGCTCGGCATCGTCGGCGACTCAGGGTCGGGGAAGACCACGATCACCCGCGGCCTCGTCCGTGTGCTCGGCGACGACCAGGTGACGCACTTCTGTACCGACGACTACCACCGGTACGACCGCAAGCAGCGCGCCGAGCGGAACATCACGCCGCTCCATCCCGACTGCAACCACCTGGACATCCTCGCCCAGCACCTCCGCCACCTGCGGAACGGCGACGCGATCATGAAGCCCGCACTACTCGCACATCGACGGGACCTTCGCCGCGCCCGACTACTTCGTGCCCGGCCGCTTCGTCGTCACCGAAGGACTGCACGCGTTCTCCACGCCGGAGCACCGCGAGATCTTCGACGTGCGCGTCTACCTCGACCCGCCGGAGGATCTCCGCCGCCACTGGAAGGTGCAGCGCGACTGCTCGCGCCGCGGCTACACGACCGACCAGGTGCTCTCCGAGCTCGACCGGCGCGAGCCCGACTCCGAGGCGTTCATCCGCCCGCAGCGCCACCACGCCGACATCGTCGTCTCGTTCCAGCCCGGCGAACGAGGACCAGGAGCACCTCGACTGCAAGCTCACGCTGCGCGACACGCTGCCGCACCCCGACCTCACCGGCGTGATCGGCGAACGGCGACGGACGGGCTCCAGCTCGCCGAGCTGCCCGGCTGCCAGGAGCTGTAGCGTCCCGGGTCAGATCGACCCGGCGCGGGCCGCGGAGATCGAGGAGGCGATCTGGGCGCGCATGCACTTCGCGCGGCACCTGCGCACCGAGCGCCTCGGCGAGTTCACGATCGGCACCGAGCTCCACCGCTCCGACACGCTCGGGCTCGTCCAGCTGCTGATCCTCTACCACCTGGTGACCGCACGAGCGGTGGTCTCGCTCGGCGGCGGCTCGGCCCGCGACTTCGATCTCGACGCGCTCGAGGAGCTCGTCGCGAGCGAAGAGACGGCGCCTCTCTAGCCGTTGCCCGTCGGGCTGACCGGCGACGAATGGGTCGTGCTCCTCTCCGCGATCGTCCCGGCGATCCTGGCCGTGGTCGTCGTGTGGGTGTTCTGGCGCTGGGCGAAGCGCGACGAGGCACGTGAGAAGGCCGAGGCCGCAGCCCGGCGCGACGAGCCTCGTAGACCGAGCTACCCGTCGGTACAGAAAGCGTCATGCGCGCTGCGCATGCAGACCATGCCGCGCAGCGTCGCGCCGTCGTCCTCGACCACGACGAGGCGGCCCTCGCGGCTCCGCTCGAGCAGCGGCATCACGTCCGCGATCAAGCGCTCCGGGGTCACACGCTCGGCGTCGAGGCGGGCGAAGGCCCGCGCCGGCTCGCCGTCGGCGGCGGTGTCGGGAAGATCGGGCCGCTCGACCGTGCCGACGAACGTCTCGCCCGTCCACGAGCAGCACCGTCCGCATCGTCGAGCGCTCGAACATGCGCCGCAGGTCGGCTACCGTCGCGTCGGCGCGAAGCGTCTTCGGATGGTTCAGCATCGCCTGGGCGACGGTCAGCTGCTCCGCGATCTCACGGGGCATCATCGTCTGCGTCCGCTCCACGCGGGAATCCTACTGGCTTGCGCGGCGCGGTCAGACCAGCCCGCCGGATCGCTCGGCCAGCTCGCGGTCGCGGTCGGTGATCCCGCCGGCCGTGTGCGTCCACCAGCGGAGCGTGACGCGGTTGTAGGAGATCACGATGTCCGGATGGTGGTTCTCGCTCTCGGCGAGCTCGGCTAGGCGGTTGACGAAGTCGATCGACGCGCGGAAGTCGCCGAAGCGGAACTCCCGCTCGAGCGCGCCGTCGACCTCGCTCCAACCGTCCGGGATCGTCACGCGGAGAGCATCGCACGATCGCCGACGCGCCGCTGCGCACAAGGCGAGCAGGACTACGATCAGCCCTCGTGCGCGCCGGTCGCCCCACCCTGCGCAGGACGCGGAAGCAACGCGCGGCGCCGGCCAACGAGCTTCTCTGCGAGTGGATCTTCCGGCCGCTCGCACACCTGGTCGTGCTCGCTGCTGCTGCCGCTGCGCGTGCCGCCGCCCGCGGTCGTGCTCGCCTCGACGGCGACCGGGCTCGCGGCGGCAGTCGAGCTGGCTCGGGGCGAGTGGATCTGGGCGGCCGTGCTCCTGCAGCTGAAGACGGTGCTCGACAACGCCGACGGCCAGCTCGCGCGCGCTGCGGGCAAGGAGTCCGTACTCGGCCGCTACCTCGACTCCGAGTCCGACCTGCTCGTCAACGCGGCGCTCTTCGCCGCGCTCGGCCACGTGACCGGAAACCCGTGGCTCGCGCTCGTCTCGTTCGTCGCGCTCACGCTCGTGCTCGGCGTCGACTTCAACCTCGAGCGCCTCTACCGGCGCGAGCGCGGCGACCCGCGCGAGGCGCGGCCGCAGGCGACCGGCCTCGCGGCCGTCCTCGCCCGCGTCTACGACGCCGTCTACGCGCCGCAGGACCGCCTCGTCGAGTGGTTCGTGGAACGGCGACTGCGCCGGCTCGACGCCGGGCCCGAGGCACGCCTCGCCTACCACGACCGCGCCACGCTGGCCGTGCTCGCGAACTTCGGGCTCTCGACGCAGCTCGCGGCGCTCGGCGTGTGCCTCGCTCGCGGGGGCGCCGGCCGCCTACCTCTGGCTCGCGATCGCGTGCGGACTCGCACTCGTGCCCGCTTGAGCTGAGGCGTGGGCGGCTGGCGCTGGCGCACGCGTAGCATGGCGGGCCAGCGAAACCGACGCCGCCGTCGCTTGTTCTTCCAAACCGATCGACGCAGCGGCCGGAAGGAGCGAGGGTGGACAAGCACTACGCCGAGGACGACGAGACCGACAACGTGATCGAGCTCGGCTCGCCGGCCCGCCGAAGCGTCTCGTGGGCCGACCTGCCGCCGCGCGAGATCGCGCCCGAGGACTGGCAGCGCTACCGCAGCTACGTCGCCGAGATCTTCGGCGCGTTCGGGATGGAGCTCGACCAGCCCGGCACGCGCGAGACGCCGGAGCGGTACCTGCAGGCGCTCTTCGACGCGACCGCCGGGCTACGACGGCGAGCCGAAGCTGCTGACCGCGTTCCCGGCCGAGGGCCGCGGCGCCGCGTCGGCGACGAGCCAGATCATCGAGGGCCCGATCTCGTTCCAGAGCCTCTGCGAGCACCACGCGCTGCCGTTCCACGGCTTCGCCCACATCGGCTACATCGCCGGCGAGCAGATCATCGGCATCTCGAAGCTGACGCGGCTCGTCCGCCTGTTCGCGCGCCGCTTCACCGTGCAGGAGCGGCTCGGCGAGCAGATCGCGGACGCGCTCGTGCAGCTGGTCGCGCCGCAGGGCGTCGCGGTGCACCTCGAGGCCTCGCACCTCTGCACGCAGATGCGCGGCGTCGAGGAGCACTCGCGCACGATCACGACCTTCTGGCGCGGCACGTTCGCCGACCCCGAGCTCCGGCGCGAGTTCCTCCACGAGGTTCGCAGCCACGGTCGTCACTGAACGATGGCCGACGTCGCGCTCGTCTGCGGCGGCAGCGGTGTGCTGGGCGGCGCGCTCGTCGACGCGTTCCTCGCCCGCGGCGACGTCGTCGTCGCAGCCGACCGCGCCGCCGACGGCGAGCCGAGCGCCGGGCGTGACGCGCGAGGCCGTCGACCTGACCTCGCCGGACGAGGTCGAGGCGCTCTGGGACCGGCTCGAGGCAGCGGCCGCGCTGGGTCGTCAACGCCGTCGGGCGGGTTCCGGCCCGGCACCGTCGCCGAGTCGGAGCCCGACGGCGTGCGCTTCCTGCACGACATCAACCTCGGCACCGCCTGGTGGTCGTGCCGGGCGGCGGCGCGGACGGCTCGAGGAGGGCGACGCGATCGTCAACGTCGCCGCGCGCAACGCGCTCACGGGCGGCGCGGGCTCGGCCGGCTACACCGTCGCGAAGGCGGGCGTCGTCCGCCTGACCGAGGTGCTCGCCGCCGACCTGGCGCGAGCGCCGCGTGCGGGTGAACGCGATTCTGCCGTCGGTGATCGACACGCCCGCGAACCGCGCCTCACGCCCGCCGGAGGAGATCGCGAAGGCGGTCCAGCCCGCCGAGCTCGCGGCGGTGGTTGCGTTCCTCTGCAGCGACGCGGCCTCGGCGGTGACCGGCGCGATCGTTCCCGTGTACGGCTGGGCGTGACGGCCTCACCGCTCGAGCTGCTCTACGAGGCAGGCGGGCTGCCGGCGTTCGAGCTGCCCGGCCGCACTCGCGATGCTCTACGGCGGACCGCTCGGGTTCGAGGAGCCACGCCTGTTCGCGAACTTCGTCGCCACCGTCGACGGCGTCGTGGCGATCCCGTCAGCTGCCGCAGTCGAACAAGCTGATCGCCGGCGGGAGCGAGGCCGACCGGTTCGTGATGGGGCTCCTGCGCGCGTGCGCCGACGTGGTCGTGGTCGGGTCGGGAACGCTGGCCGCGTCGCCGGGCGGCGCTGTGGACGGCCGGCGCAGGCGTACCCGGACGCGGCCGACGGGTTCGCCGAGCTGCGCCGCCGACTCGGCCGCCCGGCGGACGTCGAGGTCGCGGTCCTCTGACTGCCAGCGGCGCCGTCGATCCGGGCCACCCGGCCGTTCGCGGCGGGCGCACTCGTGCTCACCACCGACGCGGGCGCCGCGCTCCTCGCGGGACCGGCTGCCGCCCGGGCGGATCGCTCGAGCTCGGCCCGGCGCCCGAGCTCGACGCGGCAGCGGCCGATCGCCACCTTGCGCGAGCGCGGTCATCGCCTGATCCTCTCGGAGGGCGGCCCGCACGTGCTCGGCGTCGCTGCTCGCCGCGGGGCTCGTCGACGAGCTCTTCCTGACGGTGTCGCCGCTGCTGACGGGACGCATCGGCAACCGCGGAGCGGCTCGCGCTCGTCGAGGGGGCCGACCTGCTGCCGGGCGGGCCCGCCGGAGCGCGCCTGCTCGGCGTGCGCCGCGACGGCGACCATCTCTTCCTGCGCTACGAGCTCACGCGTAGTTGACGAGCCGCGTGCCCGGTCGCCTTGAACGAGACGACCGCGCGTCCGCCGAGCCCGAGCCCGAGCTTGTCCCACGACGGCTCGGTCACCTCGGCCGTGACCGGCCCGACCTTCACCCGGATCCGGTTGCCGACGTGGACGATCGAGCGCACCTCGCCTGCGATCACGTTCATCGCCGAGTCCGGGCTGCGCTCGTGCCCGATCGACACCTCCCACGGGTAGACCACGACGCCGACGGGGCCCGAACCTCTGTCGGCCGAGTAGATCTGGTCGCCGCTCTCGAGCTCGATCAGCGTCAGCTCGCCGCCGCCCGGGCGCGCGGTGCCGCGGATCACGTTCGCGCCGGTGAACGACGCGACGAAGACGTCGGCAGGATGGGCGACCAGCTCCTGCGGCGGGCCGAGCTGGCGGAGCCGGCCGTCGATGATCACCCCGACCTGGTCGGCGAGCGACGCGGCGTCCTCGTAGTCGTGGGTGACGAGCAGGGTCGGCAGGCCGAACTCGTGCAGGAGCTCCTGCAAGCTCGCCTCGCACGGCCGCCTTCGTGTGCGCGTCGAGCGCCGCGAGCGGCTCGTCCAGCAGAGGACGCCGGGATCGCGGGCGAGCGCCCGCGCGAGGGCGACGCGCTGCCGCTCGCCGCCCGAGAGCTCGGTCGGCCGCGCGTGCGCGAGGTGCGAGATGCGGAAGCGCTCCAGGTACTCGTCGACGCGCTCGCGGCCGCCGTAGGCGACGTTCTGGCGCACGCTCATGTGCGGGAAGAGCGCGTACTCCTGGAAGACGAGCCCGACGCGCCGCTCGTCCGGCCGGAGGAACAGCTTGCGGTCGGCGTCGAGCCAGACGTCGCCGTCGAGCGCGATCCGCCCGACGGGCGGGCGCACGAGCCCGGCGACAGCGCGGAGCACCGAGGTCTTCCCGGCCCCCGACGGCCCGACGAGCGCGACCGTGCCCTTGAGCTCCAGTTCGAGCTCGAGCCGGAACGAGCGCAACGGCAGCTCGAAGGCGGTCGAGAGCGTCTCGGCTGCGCTCATCTCCCGTCGATCTCCACGGTCGCGCCGACCACCGGTCGCGAGCGCTGCCACAACCCGGTGAGCTTGAGCGAGAGCAGGATCGCGAGGCTGACGATCACGAGCAGCGCGCTGATCGCGAGCGCCACGTTGAACCCGTCGATCGCCGCGAACTGCTCGTAGACGGCGAGCGGCAGGGTCTGGGTGGTCCCGCGGAGGCTGCCCGCGAACATGATCGTGGCGCCGAACTCGCCGAGGCCGCGCGCCATCGCAACCGCCTCGCCCGCGATCAGGCCGCCGCCCGCGAGCGGCAGCGTGACCCGGAAGAACGTCCGCACCGGACCGGCGCCGAGCGTGCGCGAGGCGGCGACGAGGTTCGGGTCGACCGTCTCGAAGGCGGCGATCGCCTGCCGGACGTAGAACGGCCCGGAGACGAGCATGATCGCGGCCACGACGGCGATCCACGTGAACGCGATCCAGCCGCCGAACCGCTCGCCGAGCAGGCCCTGCGTGCGCCCGAACGCGACGAGCAGGCCGATCCCGGCGACCGCCGGCGGCAGCACGATCGGCAGCTCGACGAGCGTCACCACGAACGAGCGGCCGCGGAAGCGGCGCGTCGCGAGCACGTACGCAGTCGGCGTGCCGAAGAGCAGGATCAGCGCCTGCGCGACGAGCGACGTCTTCAGGCTGACGATCAGCGCGTCGTGGACGACCGGGTTCGAGAGCTGGTCGATCAACTCGCCCGGCGGGACGTGCGTGAAGATCGCGATCACCGGCAGCGCCAGGAAGGCGAGCGTGACGGCGACTGCCGCGAACAGCACGAAGCCGAGCAGGAACCGGATGATCGCTGCTCGCCTCCGCGCCACGGGCACGGCGCGACGATAACCGCTGACCTGGCCGGCGCTCACCCGGCGTTGCGCAACCCGAGCAGGCCGCCGAGCGAAGCCAGGATCGCCGTGCCCTCGCTCAGCGCTGAATCATCATCGACGTCGACTTCACGACCGCCGTCGCCGACATCCCTGGGCGCAGACCGAGATCCTGCACGGCCTCGCGCGTGACCACCGCGACGACCCGCACGGGGTCGCTCACGACCATCTCGACGCGGGCGAGCAAACCCTCGACGGTCACGTCCGTGACCACGCCGTTGAAGCGGTTGCGAGCGCTGAGCGACTCGGCACCGGGCTCTCCTCGCAGGCGGTCGATCTCGCTGGCGGCGATCACCCGCCGGTTCGCGTGGTCGCGCTCCGCCTTGATCTTGCCGTTCCGGTCCCAGCGCCGAAGCGTGTCGACGCTGACGCCGAGCACCTTCGCCGCCTCGCTCACGCTGTAGTAGTCCCTCGCCAAATCGGATCTACCTCCTTCTCGGCGGAACGGTCATCGCGCGGGCGGATCGCACAGTCGGACCAGGGTACATATGCAACGCATCGGCACCGCCCTTCCACGAGCTCGCAGACGTGACTCGCTCGGCCCTCGACTCCTGCATTTGATGCGAGCCGGGGAGGTGGCGAAACCTCCCCGGCTCTAGCAACCCATTGCGCGGTCGTCACTCGCGCGCTAGGAGGAGGATGGCGTCCTGGCGACACTATAGTCGCAACGTGACTAGTCGGTCAAGGGACCTTTGCGATCCCGTTCCGACAGCGCAAGGCAGTAGCCTTGGCTCGTGGCGGTCGAGCGCGATCTCGCTCCGGGAGAGTGGTCCGTGCTCGCGCTGCTCGCAGAGCAGCCGGGCCACGGCTGGGCGCTCGCGCGGCAGATGACCCGCAGCGGCGAGATCGGCGCCGTCTGGTCGCTCGGACGGCCGCTCGTCTACCGCGCTCTCGAGCTGCTCGACCAGCGCGGCCTGATCGAGGCGATCGGGCACGAGCCGGGCCTCCGGGGGCCGAACCGAACGATCTTCCGCGCGACCGCGGAGGGCCGTGAGGCGCTCGCGAAGTGGCTGGCCGAGCCCGTCGAGCACGTCCGCGAGGTGCGGTCGCTGTTCCTGCTCAAGCTGATCCTGATCGATCGCGCGGCGATCGACTCCGAGCCGCTGCTCGAGGCCCAGCGCGCCTCGGTCGTCCCGGCCGTCGAGACGCTCGAGACACGGCTCGCTGCGAGCACGGGCACCGAGCGGATCCTCGTCCGCTTCCGGCTCGAGTCGACACGGGCGGTGTTGCACTTCATCGACAGTCTGATCGAGGAGCGGCGCGCCCGCCCGGCCGGCACGGCCACGCAGGCCTGAGCCACTGCGAAGAAGGTCAGTTGGCGGTGTTGAGCTGGTACCGCAGCGCCGTCTTGAGCTTCGACGGCTTCGGGAGCGCGAGGAAGCCGAACTTGGCGAGCGTCGCCTGACCCTGCTTGCTGAGGATCTTCTTCATGTACGCCCGCGCCGCCGCCTGATTCGTGCTCCGCTTCACGATCGCCATCTGGTAGATCACCTTCGGCTGCGCCCAGGCCGGGACCTTGATCACGGTCACGTCGTCGCGAACCGAGCGCACGTCGGTGGCGTAGACGAAGCCGGCGTCGGCCTGCCCGAGCGCGACCTTCGTGAGCACGGTCCGGACGTCGGTCTCCTGACTGACGACGTTCGTCAGCACGCGCGACGAGAGCCCCATCTGCTTCAGGATCTGCAGCGTGTAGTTGCCGACCGGAACGGAGGGCGCCGCGATGTCGAGCTTGATCTCGGGCTTCGCCAGGTCGAAGATGCTGGTGATCATGGCCGGATTGTCCTTCGGAACGACGAGCACGAGCTTGTTGCGCGTGAAGTTGACCGGCTTCAGAACGAAGCCGTCCTTGTAGAGCTGCTGCGGGATCTCGACGTTCGCGGAGGCGAAGAGGTCAGCCGGAGCGCCGTTCCTGATCTGCGTCGCAAGCGCGTTCGAACCGGCAAACGAGTAGATCACCTTCGCGTCGATCGCCGGAAGGACATCGGTGAGCGAGGCCGCCGCGAAGACCGTGAGGGGCGAGACCTTCTGGCTCGTCGAGCTCGCGGAGACACCGCCGGCCGAGACAGTCGCGAACGCGACGAGAACGGCGGTGGCGGCGACGAGTCGGCGGGCTGCGGTCATGGGACCCTCAGCTCTCGAAGGCGTCGAGGGCGTTGGAGATCTGGTCGATCGGCAGCGGGGCCGGGAAGGCGAACCCGAACGGGCGGCCGAGCGTCGTCCCGAACGCGGTCTGGTGCTGCGCCTCGCTCGCGGCGATGCGCGCCATCTGCTGCACGAGCTGGGTCGACTGCAGCCCCATCACGGCGCCGAGGTAGGCGCCGACCGAGATCGTCTCGAGATGGAACCCGAGCTTCGCGATCGAGCCCGGCTTGTTGAAGGTGCCGGCCGGGTAGCTGTAATCGATGTCGCCGTCGCCCGCCGGAGTCAGGCCGGCGCCGAGCAGGATCTGCCCGACCGACTGGTAGTGGGACTGCTCGTGCTCGAGCGCGTGACGGAGGCGCTTCTGGACGGGCGTCTTGAACTGCTTCGCATCGATCGCCTTGGCGTAGAAGTCGATCGAGAGCAGCTCGAGCCCGACCAGGAGGCGAGCGTAGGCGAGATCCCCGTCGGAAAGCGGCTCGGCCCTAGCGCTCTCGGCGAGAGTGCCGAGCGCCGAGCCGGCGAGCAGCACGGCGGCACCGGTCTTCACCCCGCGCGAGAACAGCTGCGACCTGGACATCGGCGACTTGCTCGTCGGTACGTCGGCTGCTGTCGGTGCGGTCGTGAAGATGACCTCGCTGCCCATGCAAGACATAGGTAGCAGACGCCCAACCCGGTAGTCAAGCGTGTGACTATTCCCCTTACAAAGCGACAACTGGTTCACTCTTGCAAAGCCGGAAGGAGCGCGCAAACCGGTTTCCGTGCTCGGCGCGTAGTACTCGAACGGTGACGTCGTACCGGGTCCTCGCCCCAGGTGAGTGGGCTGTGCTGGCCTTGCTGTGCGAACGGCATGCTCATGGCTGGGCGCTCGCCTCGCAGCTCACTCCGACCGGCGAGCTCGGCGGCGTGTGGACGATGGGACGGCCGCTCGTCTACCGCTCGCTCGAGATCCTGGAGCAGCGGGGCCTGATCGAGTCGGCCGGTCACGAGCCTGGCGTGCGCGGCCCGAACCGCACCATCTTCCGGGCGACGCCCGCCGGCCGCGAAGAGCTGATGCAGTGGCTGGACGAGCCGGTCGACCGCGTGCGCAACGTCCGCTCGCTCCTGCTCCTCAAGCTCGTCTTCGCCGACCGGCTCGGCGTCGACCCGCGGCCGATGCTCGAGGCCGAGCACGAGGCGATCGCCGCCGCGATCGGCTCACTCGAGACCCGGATCGGCGGATCCCGCGGCACCGAGCAGATCCTGCTGCGCTTCCGACTCGAATCGACGCGCGCGGTGCTGCGGTTCGTCGAGGGGACGCTCACGCAGGAGACGGTCTCGGCCGGGGCCGTCACCTGACAGCGTCGCAGTCGCGCACTGGCGGGAGGAAAGCGACGCGGGCCCCCACGCACTGGGATGGTGAGTGGGTGGGAGCCCGCCGACGGAGTCGCCTGTCCCGAGACAACTCCGCGTGATCGCTCGTACAGCGGATGCGACTCTATTGGTCATCGGCTGACTAGTCAACCGCGGTCGGCCAGCCGTGGCACCGCGCCGGCGGCGGCTCAGCTCGGCAGCAGGAAGGGGACGAACGGCGAGAGGTCGGTCGGGCTCGGCGTCGGCAGCCGGTCGTTGCGGCAGACGGCCGTGTTCAGGCGCTTCTGCTCCTCGGCGTGGAGCCAGCTGCGATAGCGCTTCTCGCGTGCCAGCCGATCGAGCGCGGTCTTGGCCGCGGCCTTCGCCTGGGCGCGTGGAACGAGGCCGAGCGGAAGAACAGGCCCGAGCGGGGTGACCGTGAACGAGCCGTCGATCGTGTCGATCGCGCCGGCACCCGCGAGCGTGAAGACGCCGGCCGGCGCGAGCGACGACACGGCCCAGCCCTGCGCGGCGCCGCCGAGCCACGGCGCCGTCTCCGTCGCGCGCACGAGCCTGACCGGCTGGTCCGCGTATGTGACGAGGAAGTCGGCGACCTGCGCGGACGTCGCGGCAGGCGGCCGGAAGCGCGCCTGCACGAGATCGCGCTGGAGGCGTGCGACGATGATCGCGCGCGCGTCCGCGATCGTCAACCGCGCCTCCCGGAGCGCGGCCCAGTAGCGCGTGCGGCTGCCGCCGAAGCCGGCAGCACGGACGGCACGTTCCGCCGAGAGCGACGTCCTTCGGATCGACCGGCTGCTCGGCGTTCAGGACCGCCTGCTCGAAGAGGACGCTCGTGGCGTAGCCGACGTCGCCGGTCAGGGTCGTGAGGCGGCTGACCGCGCGGCGGTCGATCATCCCGTCGTCGAACGACGCAGAGCGTCGTCGGCGGCAGGCTCACCTGTCCGTCGGTGAGCGATGCGTTGAAGTCGGGCGCCCGCCGCGGCCGGCCCGTCGCAGAGGCTCGGGTCGCGCGCCCAGAGCCACACGCAAGCGGCGGCCGGCTTGTCGGGATCGGGCGTCGCGTTCGGGTTGAAGGACGCCCAGCCCCACGACCAGACGCCCGCGATCTTGAACTCCTTCGCCACCTGCTTCGCGGCGAGCGCCTCGAGCTTCACGAGCTCGAGCCACGCAGAGGCGGGCTCGAGCCCTGCCCGCGCGCCGAGGCCCGGCGACGAGTGGAACTGCAGCTGAAGCGCGACCCGGCCCGATGGGATGCCGATCTGGGTCAGCTTGTTGACGAGGCCGCGCATGCTCTGGCGCATCGTCCGGCTCGCCCCCGCCGGCCCGAGCGCGGAGAGCCCGCGGGCGTTCGGCGCGGTGAAGTAGACCTGGCGGAGCAGGATCGCGACCTTCGAGACCTCGCGCCACCATTCGGCCGCGTCGCCGCCCGTGAACGGCGGGTTCGCGATCGAGAGCAGCGGCCGGGCGCCGAGCGCCGAGAGGGCCGTCAGGAAGGCGAGCACGTTCGCGCGGTACTGCGCGTTGCGTGTCCGTCCATGGCGTCGGCGTCTGCGCGCCGAAGAGCTCGTTCTCGGCGATGATCGGCGTCTGGCAGCCGGTGACCGAGACGGCGTAGTCGAAGAACGTCTTCGCGCGCGCCTCGATCAGCGACGGGTCGGCCGGCTTCGTCGGTCGTGCCGACCCGGTTCTTGAAGTTGAGGTCGAAGAGGACGGTCGCGGCGCCCTGGTCGCGCATGCGCCTGGGCTCGTCGGTGCCCGAGGCGACCGCGAGCACGAGGCCGGGCTTGGCCGGGATCGGCGCGTCGTGACCGGCGAAGTCGACCCAGAGCGGCGCGGCGTCGGGGATGCCGCAACCGTCTGCGAGCGCGGTCGGGGCACCGGCGAGCGCGGCGAGCAACGCAGCGACGAGGAGCTTCCACTTCACGGCCCGGAGTCAGGCTAGCGCCGGATCCGGAAACCGTCGCGTCGCATGGATCGCGATCCGACGAGCTCGGCTGGGCAGGGAGCGGCCCGAACACCCGGATCGCGCGGCCGGGCACATGAGATCGCGGGATCAGCATCTGGCCGAGCCGGACTGTTCAGAGGAGCCGCGTGCCCACATGCGAGCGCGTGACGTCGGCCGGCGTCCGGCAGCCGACGAGCTGGAGTGCGAGCTCGACCTCGGCCTGCAGCAGCGCGAGCACGCGCCGTGCGCCCGCCTCGCCGTCGACCGCGAGGCCCCAGAGCGGCGCCCGCCCCGCGAGCACCGCGCGCGCGCCCAGTGCGAGCGCCTTGACCACGTCGGTGCCGCGCCGGATGCCGCCGTCCATCAGCACCTCGATCCTGCCGTCGACCGCCTCGACCACCTCCGGCAGCGCGTCGAGCGTCGCGGCGGCGCCGTCGAGCTGGCGGCCACCGTGGTTCGAGACCACGACGGCGGCGGCGCCGTGCTCGCAGGTAAGGCGTCCGTCCTCGGCCGTGAGCACGCCCTTGACGATCACCGGCAGCTCCGAAAGCGCGGCGAACCGCTCGACCTCGGGCCACGTGACCGACGCGGAGATGGCGTCGAACATGCCGTGCGGCGTGACCGTGTCGCGCCCGAGCGCCGGCGCGACGAGCTCGATCGGGATCGTGAAGCCGGTGCGGATATCCCGCTCGCGCCGGCCGAGCACCGGTGCGTCCACGGTCAGCACGAGCGCGTGAAAGCCGTGCTCGCGCGCCGACGCGACCAGCTCCCGCGCGAGGCCCTCGTCGCGCGGCACGTAGAGCTGATACCAACAGGTCGCTCCCGTCGCGGCCACATCCGCCGGCGGCGTGGTCGCGAAGGTCGAGACGCACATGATCGTGCCGGCCGCCATGGCCGCCCTGGCCATACCGAGCTCGCCGTCCGGATGGGCGACGCGCTGGAATGCCGTCGGCGCCACGACCACGGGCAGCGCAAGCTCGTGCCCGAGCACGGTCGTCGCCGTCGAGGGCTCAGCGACGTCGACCAGCACGCGCGGCCGCAGCGACCAGCGCCGGAACGCCTCGAGGTTCTCACGCAGAGTCCACTCGTCGTCCGCTCCGCCCGCGAAGTAGCCGTGGGCACCCGGCTCGAGGTGCTCCGCGGCGAGGCGCTCGTAGTCCCAGACGTTCAGCAGTTCCACAAGGCGAGCATATGCAGCCGGTGCCGCGGCCCGGAATCCCAGCCCAGCACGAACGAGCACTCGATTCGACCGGGTTCAGTTGACCGAGGTTCGACTGACCGAGGTTCCGTTGACGGTGTCCGTTAGATCGGGCCGTTTGGACGGTTCGGGGCGGACCCCCACCCGGGTGGGGCGCCGTCCCGCCGCCCTCGACAACCGACGATACCGGCGCAAAGCGCACGTGTCTGTGACGGCTTCCAAACAATGCCGCAACTCTTCTTCCACGTGGCTACGGCACGAGGACGAGTGCGCCTCGCACCGCGCCCGACCGGAGCTTCGCGAGTGCGGCGTTCGCGTCCTCGAGGGCGAACGTCTCGACCTCCGTCCGCACCGGCACCCGAGGAGCGAGCGCGAGGAACTCCTCGCCGTCGCTCCGCGTCAGGTTCGCGACCGAGCGCAGGGTGCGTTCGCCCCAGAGCAGCTCGTACGGGAAAGACGGGATGTCCGTCATGTGGATCCCGGCGCAGACGACGGCGCCGCCCTTGGCGACCGCCGCCAGCGCCGCGGGGACGAGCTCGCCGGCCGGCGCGAAGATGATCGCAGCGTCCAGCTCCTCCGGCGGCCGGCCCGCCCCGGCCCAGTCGGCGCCGAGGGCGAGCGCGAACGCCTGCGCCTCGTCGTCGCCCTCGCGCGTGACCGCGAAGATCCGCCGGCCTTGCCAGCGCGCCACCTGCGCGACGATATGCGCCGCAGCGCCGAACCCGTAGAGGCCGAGCCGCTCGGCCCCCTCGCCGGCGAGCCGCAGCGACCGGTAGCCGATCAGCCCTGCGCAGAGAAGCGGCGCTGCCTCGAGGTCGCCGAAGCCCGGCGGGAGCGGAAAACAGAAGCGCTCGTCGGCGACGGCCCATTCGGCGTAGCCGCCATCGAGGTCGTAGCCCGTGAAGCGCGCAAGGTCGCAGAGGTTCTCGCGGCCACTCGCGCAGAAGCGGCACGTGCCACACGTCCAGCCGAGCCACGGCACGCCGAGCCGGCGCCCATCCTCGGCCTCGCCGACGATCTGGTGGCCCGGGACGAGCGGCAGCTTCGGCCGCGTCAGCTCGCCGTCGACCACGTGCAGGTCGGTGCGGCAGACGCCGCACGCGCGCACGCGCAGGAGCACCTGGCCCGGCTGCGCCGCCGGTCGCTCGAGTTCGGCCGGGCGCAACGGCGTCCCGGCGGCCTCGAGCACCATCGCCTTCATCGAGCGAGCTCGATGACGATCTTGACGCCCGGGCTGCCGGAGGCCTGGCGCTCCCAGGCCTCGGCGATTCGATCGAGTTCGTAGGCCGCCACGTCGACCCGGATCCGACCGTCGCGGGCGTGGAGGCAGAGCTCGCGGTAGCCCGCCGCAAGCACGTCGGGTGGCACGGCGCCGAGCGAGTGGCCGAGGATGTTCGCCGTCTTGCCCCGCACCCAGGCGGATGCGAGCTCCGCGGTCGCGCCGGCTGATTGCCCGAGCTGGACGAACCTGACATCGGGCGCGGCCGCCGCCAGCGCGCGCGCGGCCGGCTCGCCCCAAAGGCCGTCGACGACGACGGTCGCCTGCGGCAGCTCGTACTCGCCGTCGAGCCGAACCACCTCGTCGGCGGCGTCGGGCACCCCCTCGACGCGGCGCGCGGCGCCGATCACGCGGGCCGCACCGAGCAGCTTCGCGGCCTGCACGACGGTGGCGCCGACGGTGCCGCTCGCGCCGAGGACAACCACCGTGTCTTCCGGCGTGATGCGCGTGCGCCACGCGACGGCGAGCCAGCCGGTAAGACCGGCCGTTCCACAGGCGAGCGCGAGCCGGTCGTCGACGCCGTCCGGGATCTCGACCGCGCGCTCCTGATCGACGAGCGCGACCTGCGCCGCGATCGTGGCGCGGGCGGACACCCACAGCCGCCGCCCGTCGCGGGCGCGACCGACCGCCTCCGAGCCGATGACGTAGGGCATGTCCGGCATGCCGCCGTAGAAGCGGCCGTTCGCGGTCGAGACGTCGACCGGGTTGAGCGCCGACGCCGTCACGTCGAGCACGTCGGGGCCGTCCGGGCCTTCGATCTCGTCGATCCGGGGAACGCCGCCGATCTCGTGCATCCGCGCGGCTCGCACGGCCCCACCCTACGCGCGGCGCACGTTTTACGTGCCGCTGCCCGAGCGCAAACGCTCCGAAAACACGCGGCTGGCACAACAGGCGGCACACGCTCGCTCCGGCTACCAGGAGGTTCGAACCATGAAGAGCAAGGTGCTCGTCTTCGCTCTCGTCGGGATGTTCGCGCTGGCCGGCGTCGCGCTCGCCGACACGATCACCGGCACGCGGCATGCCGATTCGCTGACCGGGACGCCCGGCGACGACACGATCCGTGCCTTCGCGGGGAACGACATCATCGCGGCGCTGGACGGCAACGACCGCGTCAATGCGGGCCGCGGGAACGACGTGGTCGAGGCCGGCGGCGGCAACGACACGGTGCTCGGCGGCGCCGGCGACGACGTACTCCGGGGCGGCGACGGAGACGACCTGCTGCGCGGTCGCCGCGGCGACGACGTCGTCGACGGCGGCGAGGGCAACGACGTGATCTGGGTCGGGCGCGGCGCCGACCGCGAGTTCGGCGGTCCGGGCGACGACACGATGCACGCGCTCGCGCGCGACCACCGCGTCGACATCATCGACTGCGGCGAGGGCGACGACACGCTGTACGTCAACGTCCGCGAGCGCGACCGGTGGGTGAACTGCGAGCACGTGTTCCGTCAGGTACCGACCGCAGCGCAGGCGATGGAGGACGACGGCTAGCAGCCGCTCGGGGTGGGGCCGCCCGCGGCCTCACCTCACCGGCGGTCGAGCTCCAGCCGCGAACCGGCGATGCTGTAGAGGATCGTGTAAGCCACTGTCAACGATGCGGTGAGGACAAGCAGCGACGCAAACAGGCGCGGGTGCCGGAACGGGTTCTCGAGGTCGTCCCGGATCACGTGCGCGATCCCGCGCGGACGGACGAGCGCGTCCCAGCTGTTGAAGCCGAGGAAGCGGCCGAGATAGACGCCGAAGCTCGCGAGCCCGAGCGCCCCGAGCACGCCCAGCCACGCGACGGCCGGCCCGGCGGCGCGCTGCCAGATCATCTGCATCAGATACAGCGAGGCGAACCCGAGGATCAGCCCGGTCCAGGCGAACGAGGCCAGCATGAGCGCGTCGTACCAGAGCGGCGCCGATGGCGACTCGCTCAGGTGGATGAAATCGGTGAGCAGGTACGGCGCGTTCGGGAAGAAGAGCAGCCAGAGGACGCCGAGCACGACGACCGCCGGACTTGACCGGCGTCGCGCGACGGCGTACGCGCCGAGCGCGAACGCGAACGGCGCCCAGGCGAGCACGAGATTCCAGATCAGGAACCGGTAGTACGGATCGCCGGTGTGATGGCCGCGGAACTCGACCGTGGCGACGCAGAGCGCCGAGGCGGCGAGCAACGCCGGGATCGTGAGCGCGCGGCGATCGCGCACGGCTCAGCCGAGCTCGCGCAGCAGCGCCTCGACGTCGAGCGGCTCGAGGATCATCTGCAGCTCTCCGTCCGAGCCGCGCGGCCAGTCCTCGCGCGCGCGGTCGCGGTACAGCTCGACGCCGTTGCCGTCCGGGTCGCGGAGGTAGACCGCCTCGCTGACGCCATGGTCGCTCGCGCCGTCGAGTGGGATGCCCGCGTCGAGGACGCGGCGGGTCGCGTCCGCGAGCGTTCGGCGGTCGGGGTAGCGGATCGCGACGTGGTAGAGGCCGGTGCTGTGGCGAGGCGGCGGCGAGGCGCCCGCCGACTCCCAGGTGTTCAGCCCGAGGTGGTGGTGGTAGCCGCCCGCCGAGACGAACGCCGCCTCGTCCCCTAGCCGCTGCTGGAGCTCGAAGCCGAGCACGTCGCAGTAGAACGCGAGGGCGCGATCGATGTTCGAGACCTTGAGGTGGACGTGGCCGATGTCGACACGCGGGTCGATCGCCATCGCGCAAGAGTGCCACGAGCGACCCGATCCATGCGCACGGATGCAAGAACGCTGAGACGCCACGCCCCGCCGCTGTGAGCGCGCGAGCCGTCATCCGTGCTCGTGCTTGAGGTCGGCTTCGCGGCGCTGTGCCGCGGCGAGGGTGAGATCCCCTGAGCAGACCTTGTCGTTGAGCTCGTTCTCGATACGGTCGACCTCGGCCGCCCGCGGGTACGGCTCGGGCCAGAGGTTCGCCGGGTCGGTCGGATGGCCGCCGAGCTCGAGGCTGATCAGGTGGTCCTCCTGGTAATCGGACGGCGAGCCGGTCAGGCCGTACGACGCCATCTGCTCGAGCTTCAGCTGCGAGGTGTAGCTCGTCGGCGGACGGACCGTGCGCGTCCAGCCGTGGACGCAGATCGTCGTCCCGAGCGTCGCCTGGGTCACGTCGGGGTTGAGGGTGCCCGGCGTGAGCACCGGGTCCGCGAGCACAGCCGGAAGCGAGGGCGCGCTCCCGCCGCAACGGGTCAACCCGGCGACGAGGAGGGCGCCGGCCGTGAGCGCGACGGCCAGATCGAGCAGAGAGACACGCACCCGGTCCACGGTACGGCCGCCCGCGCCCGGGGCAAGGCGGCGGGCGCCAATTGGCGCACAATTGTCACACCTCGGGCATCTCGGCCACGGGCCGCACGCGCGAGCCGGCGAGCGCCCAGACGACACACGCGATCCACGGCACCCCGATCACGTCGGTCTGCAGGGCGAGGGCGAGCACTGCGACGAACGTCGCGGCCACGAGCGCCGCACGCCGGATCCGCCAGAGAAGCGCGAGCGACCACGCGACGAACACGAGCCCGCCGAGCAAGCCGGTGCCGACTGCGAGCTCGGTGTACGTCGACTCGCCGGCCTCGATCTTCACGTGCGTTCGCGATGCGGTGGAGCCGGCGTTGCCGAGGCCGTAACCCTGCGGATGCCGGACGACCGTCCTTACTCCCGCGCGCAGGCTCCTCCAGTGGCTCTCGATGCTCGCGTCGGAGAGGCCGCTCACCGCGTTCCCGCCCAGCGCAGCGTTGCGTCGCTGCTCGTCGAGCTCGACGTCGGTGTACGAGGTGGTCGGCCCGATGTGCGGGTAGGCGCGTACGAACGCGCCGCCGACGACGATCACGGCGAACGCGGCCATGACGGCCAGGGCCCGCTCGGCCATAGGCCGGCCGCGACGCGCCGCGGCGTACGCGACGAGCCCGAGCGCCAGCGCGACGTAGGAGGAGCGGGAGTGCGTCCACAGGAGCCCCGCGAAGAGCAGCGCGACGAGCGCGCACCAGAGCACGAGCATCCGGCCGCGCAGCCGGTCGACCGTCAGCCACGCCGCCGCGACGAGCAGCGCCACGACGAGCAGGTACGAGGTTGCGAGCGGCGAGAGGAAGGTCGAGACAAGCCGACGCAGCGGCTGCTCGTTCCCGGTGTTGTAGACGAAGTTCTCGGGCAGCTGCGAGAGGCCACGATAGGTGAAGCCGAGTTGCTCGCTGAACCAGCCCGGCGCGCCCGAGTCGCGCCACCACTGGAGCGGGATCGCGTAAACGTCGACGAGCCCGAACGCCGCCACCGCAGCGGCCGTGACGAGGATCGTGCGGCACACCGAGCGCAGCTCGCTCCGCGTGAGGTCGAGCGCGCGGCCGAGGAAGTACGCGGCCACGGGCATCCCGTCGTGGCGAAGGCCGAGCAGGATGCCGTGGTCGGTCGCGCCGCCGCCGAGCCAGCTCTGCGGAAGGAGCGCATAGAGGACGAGGAACCCTGCGAACCCGAGCGCGAGCCAATCGGCGGCGATCCGCTCGACCGGCAGCCGCCCATGCGCGCGGATCGCGAGGATGAGCGCGACGAGGAGGACGACCTCTTTCCAGGCCGAGACGACGTCGAGCGCGGTGCCGCGCACGCCGGCGGCCCACAGCTCCGCCATCACGAGGTTGTGCAGCGCGAGCCCGACCACGAGAACGTGCAGCGCCCACACCGGGCGCCGGCGCCCGGAAGTCATGCAGGCCCCACGGCAATCAGCGTCATCCCGCGACTCGCGATCCGCACCGGGTACGGGAAGAGCGACGCGAGCTCTCCGGGACCGAGCGGGTCGAGCACGTCCTCGAAGCCGCGGGTACGGAAGAGGCGGTCGCGACGCGGCCCCGGAGGCAGCCAGTGGGCGAACGGCAGCAGCGTGTGTGGATCGAGCGGGAACCAGCGGTTCGGCGTCGTTACGAACACGCGCTCCGCTACGCGGCAGAGCTCACCGACGAACTGCCGTTGACCCTCGCGACCGCCCGCTATGTGCTCGACGACGGCGTTCGAGAAGCCGAGCTCGAACGCGCCGTCCTCGAACGGCAGCGCGCGGCCGTCCGCACGAACCGCGCTCACGAGCGGGAACGCGGCCGCAAAGCGGTCGAGCTCGGTGTGGCCGACCGCGGTGATCCGCTCCGGCCACGGGTAGAGCGCCTCGAAGAAGTTGTCCGCCGATCCGCCGCCAAATGGCGCGTCGGTGACGCCGACGTCGACGACGGTCGTCTCCGGGCCGGGCCGGTAGGTGTCGAGGAAGAGGCGAAGCTTCCGCTCGCGGCTCCTGAGCGAGACACGCGACGCGACGCGGCGCAGCATCGCGGGAGCCTAACGGGCGCAAATGGGATGCCGAACTGACGCAACGCAAACCAATCAGCCGCGGATGGGGCGCCCGTCTGATCGACAGCGGTCCAGACTGCCGCCCCACGCTCGGCGCGGGTGGCGGACTCCGAAGCGCTCGTGTCTGTTCGGGACGTGGCCGGGGACAGGCCCCGGCCGTGGCCGCCGCGGACATGGCCCTCGGCCTGTTCCCCTGCACAACGGCGCGTTTCGGTCCGCCGCCGGGACATGTCCGGGGCCTGTCCCCGGACACGGCCGAAAGGGACAGCCCGGTACGGGCCGTCACGAGCGGCACATGCGACGCGCTCGACGGCGACCGACACGCGCCGGCCGGCCCGATACGCTCGCGCGATGGTCAGCGCGACGCTGCGGCCGCGCGGGCCGTACTCGCTTCGTCTCTCCGCCCGGCACGGAACCGATGCAACGCGCCGCTTCCACGACGGCGTCTACACCGCGACAATTGCCGGCGAGGCAGGCCTCGAGCCGGTGCGCGCCTGGCAGCGGCCGGACGGCGCGATCCAGATCCGGGCGGCAAGCGAGACAGGCATCGAGCACGTTCGGTTCGCGCTCGGGCTCGACGACGACCACTCCGAGTTCCTGTGCCGGTTCGCGGACGACCCGATGGTCGGCGAGGCGACGCGCCGCTTTCGCGGGCTGCGGCCGCTGCGGACAGCGACTGTCGCGCAGTCGCTCCTTCGTGCCGTTTCGGGACAGCTGATTCGGGCGAGCCGCGCGCGCCAGATCGAGCGGTCCGTGATCCGTGCGGCCACGCCTTCGCTCGACGGCCTGCACGCGGCACCGACCGCAGCGGACCTCGGTCGCTTCGGGCCCGCCGAGCTCGAGCGGCTCGGTCTGGGCGCACGCCGCGGCGCCACGCTCGTCCGGCTGTGCCGCGCCGTCGACCTCGAGTCGCTGAAGGCCCATCCGACCGAGGCCGTCGCGCGGCGGCTCGAGCGCGAGCGAGGCCTCGGGCCGTGGTCGGTCGGCGTCGTCTGTCTCCAGGGCCTCGGCCGGTACGAGCGCGGCCTGGCGCGCGACCTCGGCCTCGTCAAGCTCGCGGCCGCGCTGTGGGGAAGGCGCGTCGAGGCCGAGGAGACCGACGTGCTGCTCGCCCCGTACGGGGAGTGGGCCGGCCTCGCAAGCGTGTACCTGCTGGCGGGGTACGGGGCCGGACTCGTAGGCTTGCGCGATGCGGATCGCGATCCTCGGCGCCGGCAAGATCGGCGAGGCGCTACTCGCCGGGCTGCGTAGCTCGGACTGGGCCGACCTGATCGCCTCGACGCGGCGCGACGAGCGCGCGGTGGAGCTGCGCGAGCGGCACGGGGTCGAGGCGACGACCTCGAACCCGGAGGCGATCCAGGGCGCCGACGTGGTCGTGCTCGCGGTCAAGCCGCAGGACATCGACACCCTGCTCGGCGAGGTGGGGCACCTGCTGACGCCCGAGCAGACCGTCGTATCGGTCGCTGCCGCAATCCCTACCGCTGCGATCGAGCGCCACCTGGGCGCCGACGTGCCGGTCGTGCGGGCGATGCCGAACGCCCCGTCGACCGTCCACGAGGGGATCGCCGGCCTGTGCGCCGGCCGCCACGCCGCGCGCGAGCACCTCGACCGTGCGGGCACCGTCCTGCGCGCGGTCGGCGACGTCGTCGAAGTGCCCGAGTACGCGATGGACGCGATCACGGCCGTCTCGGGCTCGGGCCCGGCCTACTACGCGCTGCTCGCGGAGGCGATGATCGACGGCAGGTCTGCTGCTCGGCCTCTCACGCGAGGTCTCGACCAAGCTCGTCGTGCAGACGATGCTCGGCACCGCGCGGCTGCTGCGCGATGAGGGCATGCATCCGGTCGAGCTGCGCGAGGCCGTCACCTCGCCGGGTGGGACGACGACGCGCGCGATCAGGGAGCTCGAGCAGGCGGGCGTTCGTGCCGCGTTCCTGAACGCGATCAACGCCGCGATGGAGCGCTCGAAGGAGCTCGCGCGCGGCGATGAGTGAGCCGCGCCTCCACGTCCTCGACGAGCCGGAGGTGGCGGTGGCCGAGCTGCTCGCGGCGGCGGCGCGCCGCGGCGAGACGATCGTGCTCACCGGCGGCCATTCGGTCGGTCGTGCCTACGAGCTGGCGGCCGACCTCGAGCCCGACTGGAGCAACGCGTCGGTCTGGTGGGGCGACGAGCGCTGCGTGCCGCCCGACGACGAGCGCTCGAACTTCATCCTCGCCAAGCGCGCGCTGCTCGATCGCGTCGAGCGGCCGCCGGAGCTGCACCGGATCCGCGGCGAGCTCGAGCCGGAAGAGGCGGCGCTCGAGTACGACGAGGCGCTCGCGGGCGTCACGCTCGACCTGAAGCTCCTCGGCCTCGGCCCGGACGGCCACGTCGCCTCGCTCTTCCCGGGCTCGCCCCAGCTCGCCGAGCGCGAGCGGCGGGTGACGAGCGGCCCGGCCGGTCTCGAGCCGTTCGTCGACCGCGTGACGATGACGCTGCCGACGCTGCTCTCGGCGCGGCGGCTCGTCTTCCTCGTCGCGGGCGCGGACAAGGCCGAGGCCGTGGCGCGCGTCTTCCGCGGCGAGGTGAGCGAAGACGCGCCGGGAAGCCTGCTCCGCAGCGGGGAGGCGCCGATCGACGTCTACCTCGACGCGGCAGCAGCGCAGCGGCTCTGAGCGCCGAACCGGGGCATCGCGGCGGACGGCGATACAGCTGCCACGTGCGTTCCCGGTGCTCTCGTGCTCACCCGCCCCAGAAGGAGAAGCGTGTCGCTAGCGTCGCTCGCTCCGGCGTGAGCTGAACGAGCCCCGCCCGGCGCCCGCGGGGCGCGAGCACGCGAGCACGGGTCCACCCGCGTCAGCCCTCGTGGGGCAGAGTTGGCGAGCGCGGGAGCGCAACGGCGACGCCGCGCCGCGCGGCGAGCACCTGCAGCGCGAGCGCCGTGTCGGCGACGGGGACGTCCTCCAGGTACTCGTCGCGCGTCTCGAACGAGGCCACGATCGCCTGCATCGCGTCGGTATAGCCGGCGGTGTCGTGCCTTGCGATCGTCCAGAGCGCGTCGGCCACCGCGGGCGGGAAGTCGTCGAGGTCGCGCAGCGTCGTGGCGACGATGCGCGCGTCGGGCCAGCGGGCGAGCGCGAGCAGCGCGAGCGTGGCCGCGTAGCGGCCGATCGGCGACTCGGCCGACTCGCTCCCGAGCTCGAGCGTCCAGCGCGCGTAGCGCTGCGCCTGCCGGATGTGGCCCGCGATCAGGCTCGCCTTGATCGTCCCGATCGGGCGGCCCCACGAGGTCGGTGTCGCGTGCTCCCAGCTCTCGCGCCACCGGGTCGCGGCCCGGTCGAGCCAGACGCGCGCCTCGCTGTCACGGCCGAGCATGAGCAGCGACAGCCCGGCGCCGTAGGCGGCGTTGCCGATCCGCACGAGCTGCTCGGGATCGAGCCGCGCCTCGCCGTCCTCGACGCGGGCCTGCTCGCGCTCGTAGAGCGATTCCCACTCCATGCCGGGGTTCTACACGTTGCATTCGCCGGGTCGAGAGCCGTGACGTCACGACGCCGAGCGCGTGGGTACGGTTCGGAGATGGCCGACGACGACTGGAGGCTTCGCATCGAACTCGGCGGGCACGGCGTCGGCGGACTGCTGTCGCGCCTCTCGGGAGGGGACGCGCGGCACCTCGCACACGAGCTCGAGGCCGAGCGGCTCGTCGTCAGCCACGACGAGGACACCGTCTTCGTCTATGCGGCGTCGCAGGCACAGCTCGACCGCGCCCGGCCGGCGCTCGACCGCGAGCTCGGCGAGCTCGGGATCGAGCCGCGCGAGGTGGTCTCGGAGCACTGGCTCAAGGCTGAGGACCGCTGGGACAGCGAGGCGCCGGGCGAGACGCTGGAGGAGGCGACCGCCGACGCCGGCTACGCCCCGTGGGAGGTGCGGATCCCGTGCCGTTCGCATAGCGAGGCGCGCGAGCTCGCGTACCGCCTCGACCAGGACGGCTGGGGCGTCGTGCGTCGCTGGACGTACGTGATCGTCGGCACTGCGACGCGCGAGGCCGCCGAGGAGCTCGCGACGAGCCTCCACGGCGAGGTCGAGCCGGGCGGAGAGCTCGTGTGGGAGGCGACCTCCGGCAATCCGTTCGCCGTCTTCGGCGGGCTCGGGAGCGACGGGACGCCGCTCTAGCTGATCTGCACGAATTGCCGGGCGAGCTACGGCAGCCGGATTGTGCGGTATGGTGTAGGTCGTAGCTCGCTGGTGGGGGTGACCGCGAGCACGACCTAGAGATGCGGCATCGGGAACGAGCCGCGCGCATTGCACGAAACGCTCACGCACTCGGCGACTACCTCGGAGGCACCGGACGGCATCGCAGCCGCGGCCCTTCGAGCCGAAGCATGGTCCGGCGAGCCGTTCCTGTCGCCGGACGAGGATCCCGCGGTCGTCCTGGCAGCGGGGACGGCGTTCCGTCACGCGCTCGACGCCGCGCTCGCCGAGATCGACGCCGGCCGGCGCGAGCCGTCGCCCGAGTGGCGCGTCAGCTACGCGCTCATGCTCGGTCTCGACCGCGTCCTCTCCGAGAAACCGCCGCGACTCGCGTCCGGCACCGAGCTGCGACGCCACCAGGTGGATGCTCTCGCCGGAATGCTCACCGAGCTGATCGCCGCCAACCAGAAGGCGGCCGAGAACGGCAACGGCAACGGTCACGACAAGGTCGCCGACGAGTTGGTCGAGGCGGACGACGAGGACGAGCTGCCGCTTCCGGACGACGACGTCGACGAGGACGACGACGAGGTCGCCGCTGCCACCGACCCGGGCGCGTCGCGCCGCTACCGCTTCCGCCACCCGACGGCCTCCGGCAAGACGATCGCCGCGGCCGGGTTCGTCGAGGCGGCCCGCACGGAGGGCGTGCTGATCCTCACCCACCGCCGCCTGCTCGTCGACCAGTTCCGGCGCGACCTGACCGAACACGGGTATGCCGACCGGTTCGCCGACACGATCCTCACCGGGATGACGCCCAAACAGCCCAACCCGATCACGATCCAGACCTATGCCTGGTTCGCCCGCCACGTCGGCGAGGTGTCGCGCACGGCATACCAGCTCGTGATCTGCGACGAGGCGCACACCGCGCTCGGCGAGAAGACCGCGGCGGCGATCCGCAGCCTCAGCGAGCCGATCTACGTCGGCATGACCGCGACCGAGGAGCTGATCGCGAAACAGGTCTCGGACGTCTTCCCCGCCTCGGTCGACGACCTCCCGCTCGCCGACGCTGCACGGCGCGGGCTCATCGCGCCGCTTCGCTGCCTGCGGGTGCCGCCGGTCGCTGCGATCAACTCGGTGCCGATCGTCGGCGGCGACTTCGAGGAGCGCGCGCTCGCGGCGGCCCTCGACCACGAGGCGCTGAACATGGCCGCGGCGACGCTCTACCGCGAGCGCTTCGACTCGACACCGGGCATCGTCTACGCCGCCGGGGTCGACCACGCCTACAACCTGGCGACCGCGTTTCGCGCCGCCGGCGTCAAGGCCGAGGCCGTCTCGGGCCGCACGCCGCCGGTCAAGCTCGCGACGATCCTCGCCGCCTACGAGCGCGGCGAGATCGACGTGCTGATCAACGCGATGCTGCTTGCAGAGGGCTGGAACTCGCCGCGCGCGACCATCGTCATGCATCTGGCGCCGACCGCCTCGAGGCGCGTGTACCAGCAGCGGATCGGCCGAATCATGCGCATGCACCCGCGCAAGGAAGCCGGCATCGTCGTCGACTTCACGCCGAAGGGCGCGACCCACCACGAGCGCGTCGTCTCGCTCCACTCGCTGCTCGACGCCGACTTCTACCGCGAGGGCGCCAGGGTCACACCGGCGCCGCGGCGGCGGATGCAGCGTCGCGCGCAGCGCAAGCTGACGCCCGCGTCGTGGCTCGTGCCGGTCACACCCGACGTGGCGCGCCGGCTCGCGGTGATCCAGCGCGAATGGCAGCGGGTCGACCCGAAGTACCTCGACGACGACGAGCAGCGCTTCTGGGCCACGATCGCCGGGCGCCAGATGCGCTTCGACGAGCGAGCGGCGTTCGTGCAGAAGTTCACGCAGAGCGGCGCGTCGAAGGGCGCGCTGGAGACGTTCCTCGCCACGTGCGCCGCGCAGAACCCGAACCGCCGGTTGCGGCTGATCGCGCTGGCCGATCGGGTGTCCATGCGGGTCGAGCGGGCCGACTTCGACGACCTGGTCACGCTCGTGACGCAGGCGCCGCCGTGGGAGAAGGACCGCGCCGCCGGCGTGCGCATGCTCCTCCGCGCGATCGCCGAGGGCAAGCCCGACGCGCCCGACCAGATCCTCGCCCGCTGGACATGGCGGCTCGCGCGCGCCGTCCGCAAGACGCTCGACCGCAAGGCGTCGCAGGAGTACCAGGACGCGAAGCGGCTGCTCGGCGCGCTCGCGAACTCGCGCGGCCACCGCCACGAGGAGAACGCGGCGAGGCTCGTCACGGCCGCGCTCGAGATGCCGCGCGAGGTCGGCGCGGCGCTGCTCGCCTCGGCCGAGGGCTACACGCCGCGCTCGACCCAGCTGATCGAGGCCGCACGCGAGCGGCTCGGGACGATCCAGGAGATCGCGGGCGCACTCGCAGACGACCTACCGGCCCCGAAGACCGGGCCGTCACGGACCCGCCGCCGCCGCCGCAAGAAGGCCGCGCCCGCCGGAGAGGCGACCGCGACGCCGAACGGCGACAAGCCGCAGGGCGGTGACAAGCCGCAGAGCGGTGAGAAGCCGGCAACGCCGTCGCGGTCGAGACGCCGGCGCCGGCGCAAGCCCCCCGCGGCTGCGTCGGTACCCCCGGCGGCGGCGTCGGAGCCGGGTGCGACCGGGTCCGGGCCCACGCCGGACATCACTGCGGCTCCCGCCGCCGACTGAGCGCCGACGGCGCGAGTGACCAGGGTGTCACGTGCCGAATTAAGGTGGCCGCAAGGAACCCGGCGCTAGGCTCGAGGCGTGCTCGTGCTGATCGCAATCGGGCTGATCGCCGGGTTCGTCACAGCGATCTCGCCCTGCGTGCTCCCCGTCCTGCCGATCCTGCTCGCCGGCGGCGCCACGGGGCGGAAGCCACTACGCATCGTTGCGGGGCTCGTCGCGAGCTTCGTCGTCTTCACGCTGTTCGCGGCCTGGCTGCTCGACAAGGTCGGACTGCCGGCGGACTTCCTGCGCAACCTGGCGATCGCGCTGCTCTTCCTCGTGGCGGCAACCCTGCTCATGCCGCGTCTCGCGCTCGCCCTCGAGCGGCCGTTCGCGCGGCTGACGCGCCACCGCGCCGGCGGGGGCGGCTTCCTCCTCGGCGTCTCGCTCGGGCTCGTGTTCGTGCCGTGCGCGGGCCCGGTGCTCGCTGCCGTGACCGTGGTCGCGGCGAACAACGAGGTCGGGCTCC
The DNA here is from genome assembly GCA_963797465.1 of uncultured Actinomycetota bacterium. Classification (GTDB taxonomy): domain Bacteria; phylum Actinomycetota; class Thermoleophilia; order Gaiellales; family Gaiellaceae; genus PALSA-600. Next base: position 1,996,167 of record CAWCPD010000001.1, read on the forward strand.
GGGCGCTCGTCCTCACCATCGCCTACGCCGTGGGCGCCGCGGTGCCGATGCTCCTGGTCGCCTTCGGCGGCCGCGGGCTCGCCGGGCGCCTGCGGGCCCACGCCGAGCAGCTCCGAGTCGCCTCGGGCATCGCGATCGGGCTCGTCGCGCTCGCGCTCGCGCTCAACGCCGACACGCGCTTCCAGACCGCGCTGCCCGGGTACACCCAGGCTCTCCAGGATCGGGTCGAGGGGAGCGCGGCCGCCCAGCGCGAGCTGGCCAAGCTGCGCAACCAGGAGCCGCTCGTCCCGAAGCAAGCCAGCTCGCAGGAGAACACCGAGTACGGCTCGACGGCAGGCCTCCCCGACTACGGCGCGGCGCCGGGGCTGAAAGCGGGCGGAAGCTGGTTCAACACGGAGCCGGTGACGCTGAAGCAGCTCCGCGGCAAGGTCGTCCTGATCGACTTCTGGACGTACTCGTGCATCAACTGCCTGCGCACGCTGCCGCACCTGAAGGCGTGGGACGCGGCATACCGCGACCGCGGGCTCGTAATCGTGGGTGTGCACACGCCCGAGTTCGCGTTCGAGCACGTCTCGTCGAACGTCGGCGACGCCGTGAAGCGGCTCGGGATCGAGTATCCGGTGGTGCAGGACAACGACTTCGCGACCTGGAACAACTACTCGAACCAGTACTGGCCGGCGGAGTACCTGATCGACCGCAGCGGCCATGTCCGCCATTACCACTTCGGCGAGGGCGCCTACGACGAGACGGAGGGCCTGATCCGGAAGCTGCTCGGCGCCCGAGACGTCACGGCGGCGGAGGTCGCCGACAACTCACCGACGATCCAGACCACGCCGGAGTCCTACCTCGGCGAGCGGAGGCTCGACCGCTACGCAGGCTCGGCGATCAAGGCGGACCGGCTCGCGACATACACATTCCCGAAGAAGCTGCCGTCGGACAACCTCGCGTACGACGGCAGGTGGCGGGTCGAGGCCGAGCGCATCGTCGCGGGCCGGGACGCGCGGCTCCGTCTGCGCTACAGCGCGCACGACGTGTACCTCGTGCTCGGCGGGACGGGCGACGTGGACGTCCTGCTCGACGGCCGCAAGGAGCCGACGGTTCACGTCGACGGCTACCGGCTCTACACGCTGAGCGAGGGGAAGTCGTTCCACGAGCGCCTGCTCGAGCTGCGCTTCACGCCCGGCGTGCAGGCGTACGCGTTCACCTTCGGCTAGAGCGGGCTACGGGCCGTCGTCGCGGGCGACCGGGCCGTCGCCGCCGTCGTCCTGCTCGCGTTCACGCAGGAAGCGGGTGAGCTCGGCGGCGAGTGCGTCGCCGGAGGGCAGATCGTGCTCCTCTTCGATCTCGTCGACCCGGCTCTCGAGCTCGTCGACGTAGGCGGCCGTGTCCTCGTCGGCCGCGACCGCCTCGCTCACCTGCTCCATGTACACGTCGCTCTCGGTCTGGAGCTCGCTCGTGTCGATCGAGACGCCGGTCAACGTGGCCAGCCGCTCGCAGAGCGCCTTGGCCGCGCGCGGCGACGGCGTCATCGAGACGTAGTGCGGCACCGCCGCCCAGAGCGAGACCGACGGGATGCCCGCCGTCCGGAAGGCGTCGTGGAGCACGCCGACGATCCCGGTCGGGCCTTCGTAGCGTGAGGCCTGGACGCCGAGCCGCTCGACGAGTCCCGGGTCGCTCGCACTCGCGGTCACGGGCGCCGGCCGCGTGTGCGGGACGTCGGCGAGGAGCGAGCCGAGCGTCACCACCATCTCGACGCCGAGCTCCTGGGCGAGGTCGGTGACGAGGCCGCAGAACGTGCGCCAGCGCAGGCTCGGCTCGCTGCCGAGCAGGAGCACCGCGTCCTGCTCGCCGTGCTCGAGGCGCGCCTCATGGAACGTGTTCTCGGGCCAGTCGATCCGACGCAGCGTCCCGTCGACGAGTGAGACCTGCGGCCGGGTCGAGCTGAAGTCGAAGAAGCGCTCCGGGTCGATCTCGGCGAACTTCTCGGCGTTCCACGCCTTCGCGAGGAACGCGCCCGCGAGCGACGCCCCGTGGCCGCCGTCGTTCCAGCCCCGGAACGACGCGACGAGGACCGGCCGCCTCAGCTCCGGCCGCACATCGACGCGAAGCTCGCTGTCCGCGTCACTCATCGAGCCATCCTACTGGCGTCCCGCGGGCGCCAAAGTACCGCGACGAACGCCACGGTGGCCGCCCAGAGCGTCATCGCGAGCGTCACGTGCACGAGCACGATCCACCAGAGCATGTCGACCCGGTACTGGAACTCGCCGAGTCCCATCTGAACGACGAGCACGGCGAGCACGGGCAGCACGAAGCGGAGGTCACGGCTTCGGCGACGCACGAGCCACACGATCAACAACGCGAGTGAGATGCCGAAGATGGCGGTGGCCCGGACGTGGAGCCACATTGCCGGATAGAACGACCCGAGCCGCTCGATGGGCTTGTCGTCGAAACTGCCGGGAAAACGACCGGCAGCCGTCGCGAACGTCCCGGTCACGACCAGCGCGGCGCAGGCGACGCCGACGAGCAGGCTGAGCTGCCGAAGCCGCAGCGGCAGCGATTCGCCGCGAACGTCCCAGGCCTCGATCGCGACGAGGACCCCGAGCATCAGAAGCGCCACCGAGAGCAGGAAGTGCGAAAGCACGAGCCTCGGATTGAGGTCGAAATGCACCGTGATCGCTCCGAGTGGCGCCTGCGCCAGGGCGCCGACGAAGGTTGCAAGCGCAACCCGGCGCGTCCAGGCGGGCAAGGACGGCGTCCACCGCGAGGCGAGCCACGTCGCGAGCGTCAGCAGGATCGCGACCCCGGAGATGATGCGATTCGAGAACTCGATCTGCTGGTAATGATCGCGCGCAGGAAGCTTCGTTGCACCCTCGCAGCCGGGCCACTTCGGACAGCCGAGCCCCGAAGCCGTGAGGCGGACCGTCGCGCCGCTCGACACGATCACGAGAAGCATCAGCGCGTTCGCGAGCGCGAGCCGGCGAAACATGCCCGCCGAGATCGCGAACGCGCGCACACGCGGCAGCGACGTCGCCATCTCGCCCACTGTAGCGGTGAGGCTCCGGCGCGAACCTCGCGAGGCGTCGGTGTCTCGAAAAGGAAGCGGCGGCCGGGGAGCCGCCGCTTTGGGGGAGAGGAAACGTCGTGCGCCCCGATGTTCGACAGACGAGACGCGGCTCCTCCCCGCCGCGGTGCTGCCTCGATCGCCGCGAGCAAGCGGTGCGGAACGAGCGAGACTGAAAGGAGGGCCCGGACACGACGATCGCGAGAGAACGCCGCCCTCCGGGACCACGCCGAATCACCTAGTGGGGACCGTCCCAGAAACCGGCGCAGTGGAAGGGAGATCCGATCTTGGCGCCGAGCAGTGCTGCGAAGATGGAGACGATCGCCAGGATGCTGCCGCGCCTGCCGACGAGCAGTGCAAGCTTGGTTGCCACAGAATTCACCTCCTCTCGAGCACTAGAACCTGAAGTCTTGGAGCGTCTCTGCGGCCGCCCGGTAGAGGGCGGCGGCGCGGCGATCGTCACCGCGGCGCTGTGCGAGATCTCCTTGAGCCACCCAGGCGGCCGCCCGGTGCGGCCCGGACGAGAGCTGCGAAAGCGCATCCTCGGCCTGGGCGAGCATCTCCTCGGCCTCGTCCAGCCGATTCTGCTCGAGCAGCGCGCGGCCGAGCACGAGGCGCGCGTTGCCGATCTCGTCCATCCGATCCTCACGCGTCCCGAGCCGCTGCAGCGCAAGGTGCGCATGTTCCTCGGCCCTGGCAGCATCGCCGGTGCGCAAGTACACCTGCGCGAGTGACGAGATGGCCGTCGCCGCGTCGTCGTCGGTGCCGTGCTCGAGCGCGATCGAGAACGCCTCGGTCAGCCGGGCGATCGCCTCTTCCGGCTTGCCGAGCAGAAACTCGAGCCCGCCGAGGTTGTTCAGGAGCCGGCCGACATTCATCCGGTCCGTCAGCGCCTCGTACTGCGACTTCGCGCGCTCGGCGTATGTGCGCGCCAGCACCCAGTGCCCGTCGCGTTCGGCGATCAGCGAGGCCTGGAAGTACACCTCGCCCAGCGCGCGCGCGTCGTCCATCGACTCCGCGAGCTCGAGCGCACACGTGACGTCGTCGCGAGCAGCTTCGTAGTCGCGCTGGCGCCGGTAGCAGCGCGAGCGCCACGTGAGGACGTTCGCCCGCAGCAGGTCGGACGGGAACGGCGAGCGCTCGACCAGCGTCAGCGCCTCCCCGAAGAGAGCGATCGCGGTCGCGATGCTCGAGATGAGGTAGCGGGCGACACCGAGGCGGAACAGCACCTGAGCCCGGTCGAGATCGGTGAAGGAGGGGCCTTCGACAAGGCCTCGCGCCTGCTCCAGCAAGTCGATTGCCGGCCTGACCTCGCTGCGGTGCGCGCGCGCCCAGGCCTCTCCGGACAGCACCCGAACCTGCAGGTCGACGGCGCCGGTGGCAACGACCGCTGCCAGCGCGTCGGTGAACTCGTCGATCGCGGCGTCGTAGTCGCGGCGCTCCGACAGCGCCTCGGCCCTCGTCAGGATCGCCTCGGCGCGTGCGCGCTCGTCGCTCGAGACGCCGCTCTCGAGGAACGAGCTGTCGACGCCGAGCCGCGCGGCGAGCCATTTGATCGTCTCGCGCGTCGGCCGCGTCTTCCCGCGCTCGATCTGCGACACGTACTCCTTCGAGAACCGCTCGCCCGCGAGCTCGGTCTGCGTGAGCCCGGCCGAGACGCGGAGCTGGCGCAGGCGATCTCCGAGCCGCGACCCGCGAGGGACGGCAGGGGTGCGTGTGGTCCGAGCACTCACGGCTGTAGAAGTCTGCAGTACTCCCCGGGAAAGTGCAATCCCCCGTTCGGGGACTCAAGTGCAAACCCTGATGGTTGTGCGGTTCGCGTGGTGAAGCGGCTGTCGCCAAGTGCTTCACGTGCCCACTTGACAGACCCGGGATCGCCTCCTACAGTGAGGGCACCTTGCACAGCGATCGGACGCCCGGTCACCGTGTAAGGGGAGCGCCGAGGCACATGAGACCGGACGCGTGGCTGAGCCGCAGAGCCGTGTTTCCGGGGAGTCTCAATGGCGCCCCGCCTGACCAGAAAGAGCCCCGGGTGCCGCAGCCGGGGCTCTTTCGCTTTTTCAGACGGTCGAGTCGACCGAGGCTGGTTAGGGCTGCATCCACGCGCGCCGCGATGCGCGCACGCGCTCTAGATCGCCGCCGAGCAGACCGCCGAGGCGCTGGTCGATCGTCGCGAGCAACCCGCCGGCGATGAAGAGCCAGGCCTCGGCCTCTGGGTCGCGGTCGCGGTGGATCACGCCTTCCCCCTGGCCGCGCCGGATCACGTCGGCGAAGAAGTCGTGCACCTCGCGGATCTGCCGGCGCACGGCGCGCGCGATCACCGGGTCGGAGGCCTCGGTCAGTGCCTGGATCCAGAGGTCGACCAGGCGGAGGCCGCCGCGCTTCTTCATGTAGCCGTCAGCGATCCTGCCGAGACAGCGGCCCGAGTCCTCGGCGAGCGCCTCCTCGGCGAACGTGCGCAGTGACCGCCACGCCTCGTCGAGGCAGGCGACGTAGAGGTCGCGCTTCGAGCCGAAGTGACGGTAGAGGATCGGCTCGCTGATCCCGGCCTCGCGGGCGATCCCCGCAGTCGTCGCGCCGTGGTAACTCGACTCGAAGAAGGCGCGACAGGCCGAGTCCAGCACCGCCTGCCGGCGCTCGTCGGCACTCAGCCTCGGCCGCGTTGCGCTCATGTCAGAACTCCACGAGCTCGGCGGGCACCGGGTCGGACTCGGGCTCGGAGTGAGGCTGCTTACGCACGGTGGCGAAGCCGATCAGCGAGCCGGCCAGAGCGATCAGCGCGGCGATCTGGAGCCCGTCGTGGAGCCCGTGCACGAACGCCACCTTCGGGGTGTCGCCGGCCGCCTCCGCGCTCGAGATCCCGGAGGCGACAATCGCGCCCATGATCGCGATCCCGAGCGAGCCGCCGACCTGCCGGGCGCTGTTCAGTACGGCCGAGCCGACGCCCGCCTTGTCCCTCTGCACCGACGCCATCGCAGCCGCCGTCGTCGGGGTCATCGTCATCGCCATCCCGGTACCGCCGATCAGCATGGCCGGCAGGAGCGACCAGAAGGTCGAGTCGACCGAGAGCCGCGAGAAGATGAAGAGCGAGACCGCGACGAGGAGCAGCCCGCCGCCGACGAAAGGCCGCGCCCCGTACCGGTCGGCCAGATGCCCGGCCTGCGGCGCCACGAGGATGATCAGCACCGTCATCGGCAAGAAGGTCGCGCCCGCCTCGACCGGCGAGAAATCGAGCACCTGCTGCATGAACAGGGAGACGTAGAAGAAGACGCCGAACATCGCCAGCGCGGTCAGCAGCATCACGGTGTTCGCACCGGCGAACGTGCGGTTCTTGAACAGCGAGAGGTCGAGCATCGGCAGCCGCTGGTGCCGCTCCAGAAGCACGAAGGTGGTCAGGGCGACGGCGGAGATGGCGAAGGCCGCGATGATGCGCGTCGATCCCCACCCGTAGTTGTTCGCCTCGATCAACCCGTAGCTGAGCGCGAACAGGCCGATCGCGGAGGTGACGAGACCGGGCACGTCGGGCCGCTGTTCGTGCGAGGTGTCGCGCGACTCGTCGATGAACAGGAACGCAGCCACGATTGCGATCAGGCCAACCGGGATGTTGATGAAGAAGATCCAGTTCCAGTTGACGTGCTCCGTAATCAGGCCACCGACGAGCGGGCCGATCGCGAGCGCGAGCGCCGAGACGCCGACCCAGATCCCGATCGCCTTGCCGCGCTGGTGCGGCGGGAACGTGACCGTGATGATCGAGAGCGTCGCTGGGTTCATCATCGCCGCGCCGACGCCCTGCACGACCCGCGCTGCAATGAGCATGTTCGCGCTGTCGGCCAGACCGCAGGCGAGCGAAGCGAGGATGAAGATCGAGAGGCCGACCACGAAGATCAGTCGCCGACCGAAGAGATCGGCGAGCTTCCCGCCGGTCAGCATCAGCGCGCCGAACGTGAGCGCGTAGCCTGCTACGACCCACTCGAGCTGCGAGATCGTGAGGCCCAGCGAGCTCTGAATTGCCGGCAGCGCGACGTTCACGACGGTGTTGTCGAGCATGATCATGAAGAGGCCGAACGCGACCGCCGCGAGCGTCCACCACTTCCTGTTCTCGTCTGCGAAGAGCCTGGCCTTCATCCCGCTCCTTGTTAGTGGTCACTAAGTTAGACCGCGCTAGGCTAGCAGGCACGCCACGGCTCGCCGGCACCCCGGCCGACCGCTCATCGAAAGTCGCAGAATTGTTCGAGAGCCGTGACAGTTCCGGCACGTTTGCCCGGTATCGTCGATCGCCGAGGGCGGCGGGACGGCGCCCTACCCGAGAGGGGTGGGGGCTCGCGGGAGACCCGTCCGTTCCGGGCGGTCCATCGCGTCGGCGTCGCTCTCGTTGCCGCCCGACTAGGGTGGGCGCGTGAGCGTCCAACCCCCGGTTCTTCCGTGAGCGAGGTCGTCTGGCAGCCGAGCGCCGAGGTCGTCGAGCACGCGAACGCGACCCGCCTCGTGCGGCGGGCGATGGCTCCGAGCTATCGCGAGCTCGTCTACCGCTCCGCCGACGACCCGGCCTGGTTCTGGCCGCTCGCGATCGAGGACATGGGTCTCGAGTTCTCGGCTCCGTGGACCGACGTGTTCGACGACTCGCGTGGACCCGAATGGACGACCTGGTTTCCCGGCGGCAAGGTCTCGATCGCGCGCAACTGCGTGCACCGCTGGGCGGAGCGCCGGCCCGACGCGATCGCGGCGGTCGGGCTGCGCGAGGACGGGTCGCGCACCGAGCTGACGTTCGCCGAGCTCTCGCACGAGGTCACCCGTCTTGCGGAGGCGCTCATCCGGTTCGGCGTCGGCCCGGGCGACCGGGTCGCGCTCTTCCTGCCGATGTCGCCGGAGGCGGCGATCGCCTCGCACGCCTGCGCGCACATCGGGGCGATCCAGGTGCCGATCTTCTCGGGGTTCGCGGCGCCCGGCCGTCGCCCAGCGGCTCCGGGCCGAGCGCGGCGAAGGTGGCGATCACGGCCCGCGAGTCGGCACGCCGCGGCAGACCGATGCCGATGCTCGAGATCCTGGAGGAGGCGTGTCGCGACGCGCCCTCGGTCGAGCACGTGGTCGCGGCGCCGTGGGACGCGCTCCTGGACGACTGTCCGGGCGAGCTGCCCGCGCTCGAGGTCGACTCGGAGACGCCGTACCTGCTCACCTACACCTCCGGCACGACCGGGGAGCCGAAGGGCGTCGTCCACGTGCAAGGCGGATTCCTCGTCTCGATCGCGCGCGAGGCCTGCTACCAGGCCGACGTCCACGAGGGCGACGTCGTCACGTTCGCGACCGACATGGGCTGGATCATGGGCCCCTGGACCGTCGTCGGCGCCGGCGCGCTCGGCGCCACCGTCGTCTACATGGAGGGCGCGCCCGACTGGCCGCCCGACCGGCTCTGGCAGACCGTCGAGCAGGAGCGGATCACCTCGCTCGGCCTCTCGCCCACGCTCGCACGTGCACTCGTTCCGCATGGCGCGCCGACGCGCGACCTGTCGTCACTGCGCACGTTCCTCACGAGCGGCGAGCCGTGGAACCCCGAGCCCTACCGCTGGCTCTACGAGACGGTCGGACGCTCGCAGCGTGCCGATCGTCAACTTCTCGGGCGGCACCGAGGTCGGCGCCTGCTTCCTCTCGCCCGTGCCGTCGGAGCCGATCAAGGAGTGCTCGCTCGGCGGGCCGGTGCTCGGGATGGCGATGGACATCGTCGACGACGACGGGCGCTCGCTCGTCGGCACCGGACGAGGTGGGCGAGCTCGTCTGCCGCAAGCCGTTCCCGGGCATGACGCGCGGCTTCTGGCGCGACCCGGAGCGGTACCTCGAGACGTACTGGCGCCGGATCCCGGGCGTGTGGGTACACGGCGACTGGGCCTCGGCCGACGCCGACGGCTTCTGGTTCCTGCACGGCCGCTCCGACGACACGCTCAACATCGCGGGCAAGCGAATCGGGCCGGCCGAGCTCGAGTCGGCCGCGGTCGCTCACCCCGCGGTGCGCGAGGCCGCAGCGGTCGGCGTGCCGCACGAGGTGAAAGGCGAGACCGCTTGGATCTTCTGCTGCCTCCTGCCTGGGCACGAACCGTCCGACGAGCTCGCGGCCGAGATCGCGGCTGCGGTCACCGCTTCGCTCGGCAAGGCGTTCGCTCCTGGCAGGATCGTGTTCGTGGACGCGCTCCCGAAGACCCGCTCGGCGAAGATCGTGCGACGCGCCGTACGGGCGACGGCACTCGGCGCCGACCCGGGCGACCTCTCGTCGCTCGAGAATCCGGAAGCCCTCGACGCGATCGCGGCCGCTCTTGCCTGAACGCATCGCGCTCGTCACGGGCAGCGGCCGCGGGATCGGCGCGAACGTCGCGCGGGCGCTCGCCGAGGACGGCTGGTCGGTCGTCGTGGCCGCGCGGACGCGCGAGCAGGTCGACGCCGTCGCGGAGGAGATCGGCGGCCGGGCGCTCGAGCTCGACGTCGCCTCGCGCGAGTCGGTCGAGCGCGCGGTGGCCGCAGGCCGGCGACGTGGAGCTGCTCGTCGCGAACGCCGGGATCGCGGGCCCGCGGGGCGCAAGCTGGGAGGTCGACCCCGACGACTGGTGGCGCGTCTTCGAGGTGAACGTCCGCGGCGCCTACCTGTGCGCGCGCGCCGCGATCCCGGTAATGCTCGAGCGCGGCGCAGGCCGCATCGTGAATGTCGGCAGCGGCGCCGCGTACCTGCCGATGGGCCTGGGCGGCAGCGGCGCGTACGGTGCGAGCAAGGCGGCGCTCCACCGCTACGGCGAGTTGCTCGCGCGTGAGCTGGAGCCGCACGGCATCCCGGTCTTCTCGATCAGCCCGGGCCTCGTGCGCACGGAGATGACGACGGCCTCGTTCGCGTTCCCGGACGAGGCGCCGTGGACGCCGGACGAGGCCGCGCCGACGCTCGTGCGCAAGCTCGCGACCGGCCGCTACGACGCGCTCGCCGGCCGCTACCTCCACGCCGAGCACGACGACCTCGACGACCTCCTCGCGCGGATCGACGACGTGCGCGAGCGCGACCTGAACGCGATCCGGCTACGCCGCTGAGCGCGACGGTCCCGCGCCGCGCTCACACTCTTCTTAGGAAAATCGCACGCGCGCCCGATCTACTGGGAGCGATGTCGAAGCGACTACTGCTAGCCGGGGTCACCGCCCTGGCCGTCACCGTGCTCGCGTTGGGCGCGTTCGGCTCCCCGACACACGCGATCACGGTCGCTCTCGACCACCTTCGAGGCGCGAACCGGATGTGGCTCGCCGGCGCCGGCGCCGCCTTCTTTCTCGCCGTCCTCGCCTCGGCCGCGGCCTGGCACCGCGGGCTCGGCGCGAGCGGCGCAAGCGTCTCTCGGCGACAGGTGGCGCAGCGGTACGCCGCCGGCTGCCTCGCAGGCACCTTCGCGCCGGCGAACGCCGGTCAGGTCGTCCGCGTCGCTCTCCTCTCGCGTGTCATGGCGACCGAGGGCGCGGTGTTCACCGTCATCGGCGTCTCGGCGGTGGTCGCGGTCGTCCGCGCCTCGCTGATCGCAGCGCTGTTCGTGGTCACGACCGCGTCCGGTACCTCGCTGGCCTGGCTCGCCGCGGCCGTCCTCGCCGTGGCCGTCCTTGGCGCATGCGGCGCCCGCATCGCGCGTGGCCGCACGTGCCCGGGCCGGGTGAGACACTTGCTCGACGTCGTGCGCGGGCTCGCGGCAACACCCACCGCGGCCGTCGAGATCGTCGCGTGGGTCGCAGCCGGCACGGCGGCGGCGATCGCCGCCGCGGCCTGCGTCGCGGCATCGTTCGGCGTTCCCCATCCCGTCGCTGCGGCACTCGTGATCGTCCCGGCGATCGAGCTCGCGCGACTTCTACCGCTCACGCCCGGCAACGTCGGGCTCACGAGCGCGGCGGTCGCGCTGGCCCTTCACCAACGCGGCGTTCCGATGCAGTCGGCCGCCGCCGCCGGAATCGCTCTGCACGCGGTCGAGACGATCGTCGGCCTCACGGTCGGCGCCGCAGGCGCACTGTCGCTGGCGCCGCGCGTCCACCCGTTGGCCGCCGTTCGCACCCGCCTCGAAAGACCGCTCGGACGCGTGGTCACCGCAGCCGGAACGGCCGCCCTCCTCGCTTGCGTCGTCGCGTCCGCGATCAGCGCGCACGCCGCGCTCACGTGATCTCGACCGTCGGTGCTCCGCGACGTGGCTATGCTCGCCGCGTGAGCGCTGCCCGGCTGCGCGTGGTGATGATCGCGCTCCTCGTGGTCGCCGCCGTTCTGAGCGCCGTTGCGGGAGACGAGGGCGGGCCGGTCTTCGCGCTCGCCGTCGCGTGCTTCAGCGCCGGCGTCCTGGTCTTCTTCCGCTGGCGCCGCAAGCTTCGCGGTAGTGTTTTCGATCGTGGGGAGAAAACCTCCGACTGAAAGCGCCGCGTGAGGCTCGCGCTCGCGCAGATGAACACCGTCGTCGGCGACCTCGACGGCAACCGCGCGCGCATCGCCGCCCGCCTCGACGAGGCACGTGCCGCCGGCGCCGACCTCGTCCTCTTCCCCGAGCTCGCCGTCACCGGCTACCCGCCCGAGGACCTGCTGCTGCGTCCGGCGTTCATCCGCGCGGCGCGCCGCTCCGTCGAGGCGATCGCCGCGCGAGACCGAGGGGATCGCCGCGCTCGTCGGGGCGCCCTACCTCGGCGACGCCGGGCTCTACAACGCGTGTTCCGTCCTCGCGGACGGCAAGGAGCGCGGCATCTACCGCAAGCGCCTGCTGCCGAACTACGGCGTCTTCGACGAGGAGCGCTACTTCGAGGCTTCCGACCTCCTTGTGCTCCTTCGCCTCGGCGACACGATCGTGGGGCCCACGATCTGCGAGGACATCTGGTTCCCCGGCCCGCCCGCGAGCGAGCTGGCGGCTGCCGGAGCGCACCTGATCGCAAACCTCTCCGCCTCGCCGTTCCACGTCGGCAAGGACCGTGAGCGCGAGGAGATGCTGCGCGCCCGCGCCCGCGACAACGCCTGCTTCGTCGCCCTCTGCAACGCCGTCGGCGGCCAGGACGAGCTCGTCTTCGACGGGCACTCCGTGGTGCTCGATGCCGAGGGCGAGGTGATCGCGCGTGCGCCCGGCTTCGAGGAGACGCTGCTCGTCGTCGACCTCGACCCGGCTGCCGGGCGCACCGAGCCGCCAGCGTCGCCCGTGATCGAGCTGGCGCCGCCGCGCGCACAGCACGACGTCCGCCGCCCGCTGCCGGCGCCGCAGCTCGACGACCTGGAGCAGATGCGCCAGGCCCTCGAGCTCGGGCTGCGCGACTACGTCGGCAAGAACGGCTTCGGCGACGTGGTGATCGGCCTCTCCGGCGGGATCGACTCGGCGCTGACCGCGGCGCTCGCGGCTTCGGCGCTCGGCCCGGAGCGCGTGCACGGCGTGTCGATGCCGTCCCGCTACTCCTCCGAGGCGACCCGCACGGACGCGCGGCGGCTCGCGGAATCGCTCGGGATCGATTTCCGCGAGCTGCCGATCGAGCCGTCCGTCGAGGCGTTCACAGCGATCCTCGAGCCGTCGTTCGCCGGCCGCGCGCCCGGCCTCGCCGAGGAGAACCTGCAGGCGCGCATCCGCGGGACGCTGCTGATGGCGCTCTCGAACAAGCTCGGCTGGCTGGTGATCGCGACCGGCAACAAGTCCGAGCTCTCGGTCGGCTACTCGACCCTCTACGGCGACCTCGCCGGCGGCTTCGCGCTGCTCAAGGACGTCTACAAGACGGACGTCTTCCGCCTCTCCCGCCGCCTCAACGAGCGCGCGGGCCGGGAGCTGATCCCCCAGTCGATCATCGACCGCCCGCCGAGCGCCGAGCTGCGCCCCGACCAGCGCGACGAGGACTCGCTGCCGCCCTACGAGAAGCTCGACCCCGTGCTCGAGGCCTACGTCGAGCTCGACCGCTCCCGCGAGGAGCTCTCCGAGGACGGCTTCGACCCCGACGTCGTCGAGCGTGCGCTGGCGATGATCGACCGCGCCGAGTACAAGCGGCGGCAAGCGCCGCCGGGCGTGAAGCTCCGCCCGAAGGCCTTCGGCCGCGACCGCCGCACGCCGATCACCAACCGCTGGTCCTAGCACCAGGGGACACCTTCGGTTCCCCCCTTGGGCCGCTTCCGGCACTTGCCCCTCGTCGGGGGGCGAGCACCGACAGGCCCGAACCTCGCGGCGGCTACCGCCGCATGCGCCGGCCGCGAACAGGCGCGAGACGCACGAGTGCCGGTGAGCCGCGCCAACCCGTGAGGCCGCTCGGAGTCTCAGCAAGGGCAGTCGTGACCGTGCTACCTTCCCGCCCGTTGTAAGGCTGACCTTACATCTTCTGTAAGGAACGCCGTCTATGATCACACGACGATGGACGGGGGAATGATGCTGCGAGCTCTCTTGCTTCTTGCGCTTGTTGGCGGAGTGCTGACGGTGGCCGGCTGCGGCGGGTCGTCGTCGGACGAGGAGTCTTCGACGCCGGTCGAGGCGCTGGCCGAGATCGCGACGATCAGGACGCTGCTCGACCAGGCGGTCACGCAGTACGAGTCGGGCGACCAGGAGGGGGCGGCCGACGCTGTCGGCGACATCTACCTCGAGCACTACGAGCACGTCGAGGGGCCTCTCGGCGACGCGAATCACGACCTGATGGAGGAGATCGAGAAGCAGCTCTCGACCGAGCTCCGCACGGCGATGCAGAACGGCGCGACCGCCTCCGAGGTCGAGTCGCTCGTGGCCGAGATCAACACCGAGCTGGACAGGGCACAGGAGGCGCTCTCCTAGATGCGGCGGCTCGCGCTCGTCGCCTCGCTCGTCGGCCTGCTCGCACTCGGTGCGGGCGCCGCAACGGCGCGGGCGGCCGGCGGCGAGCAGTTCGCCGAGGTGCGGGCCAAGGTCGCGGAAGCCACGTTGCTGGTCGACGAGGCCGTCGCCGCCGCGGCGGCCGGTGACCGCGACAAGGCCTACGGCCTCGCCCGCACCGCCTACCTCGACCACTTCGAGCGTGCTGAGGTGCCGCTGCGCCTGCGCAACCCGAACCTCGTGCTCGACCTCGAGTTCCGGTTCGCGAAGCTACGCAACGGGATCCGCGACGGCGACCCGATCGGCGAGATCCGCGCGAGCGCGCTCGCGGTCAACGAGGGCCTGCGCGACGTCGACCGCTCGCTCGCCGACAAGGGCCTCGCGGCGCCGCTGATCGCGTTCGTCTTCTCCTTCACGATCCTCTTCCGCGAGGGGCTCGAGGCGGTGCTGCTGATCGCGATCCTGCTCGGCTCGCTCAAGGCGGGTCGCGCGACGAACTACCGCCGGCCGCTCGTGGCCGGGATCGGGGCCGCGATCCTCGCCTCGATCGCAACGTGGGTGCTCGCCGCGTTCGTGATCGAGATCGCGCCGCTACAGCGCGAGCTGCTCGAGGGGGTCACGGCGCTCGTCGCCGTGGTGATCCTGTTCGCGATCACCTTCTGGCTGGTCGCGAGACTCGAGCACCGGCACTGGATGGAGTTCATGCGCGCCCGTGTGTCGTCGGCGATCGCGGCAGGGACGGGGCTCGCGTTCGCGGCGCTCGGGTTCACGGCCGTCTACCGCGAGGGCTTCGAGACCGCGCTCTTCTACCAGGCGCTCGCCCTATTCGCGGTGGGCCTGACGCTCTGGATCGTGCTCGGCGTCGTCGCGGCGACGCTCTGCCTGGCGGTCGTCGCCTTCGTGATCCTGCGGCTCGGCAAGCGGCTGCCGCTGAAGCCGATGCTGATGACCGCCGCGAGCCTGCTGCTCGTGCTCTCGGTCGCGTTCGTCGGCAACGCGATCCGCTCGCTCCAGGAGGGCGACTGGATCAGCGTCACGCCGGTCGACGGCAGCTGGGCGCGGCCGCCGATCTACGTCGCCGAGCTGACGGGGATCCACCCGACGCAGGAAGGGCTGTTCGTCCAGGGCGCGCTGCTCACGGTCTACATCGTCGGCGCGCTCTACATGTTCCTGGTGCGGCCCGCGCTCCGCCGCCGCGCAGGCCAGGTCGCGCGGGCATGAGCCGTAGGCTCGACGGAGGCCCACAAGGGGCGGAGGCGCCGGCTTTGCCGGCGTCGGAGCGGGTAGCCCGGGACATCCGCATCGGAGTCGACGTGGGCGGGACGTTCACGAAAGCGGTCGCCGTCTCGTCGCAGCCGCTCACGATCCACGCACACGCGAGCGTCCCCACGACGCACGCGAGCGCCGCCGGCGTGGCCGAGGGCGTCGCCGCGGCGCTTCGCGACGTGACGGCGCAGCTCGGCGCGGAGCGCACACGCGTCCAGCTGGTCGCGTTCTCGACCACGCAGGCGATGAACGCGCTGCTCGAGGGCGACGTGCGAACCGTCGGCGTGGTCGGGATCGGCTACCAGCCCGAGCTGCGCGTCGCGCGCAAGCGGACGCGCACCGGCGAGATCGCGCTCGCGCCCGGCCGCCGCCTCGCTACCGCGCACGAGTTCGTCGATGCGACTGCAGGCCTTTCGCAGTTCACTGTCGAGGAGACGCTCGACCGGCTGACGAGCTACGGCGCGACGGCCGTGGCGGTGAGCGGCGCCTTCGCGGTCGACACGCCGGCCGACGAGGACCGCTTCGTCGACGCGGCACGCGCGCGCGGCCTGCCGGCCTGCGCCGGGCACGAGCTCACCGGCGCCTACGGGCTGGAGACGCGCACGCTGACCGCCGCCGTGAACGCGAGCATCCTGCCGATCGTCGAGCGGACCGCGACGATGGTCTCCGAGGCGCTCGTCGACGCGGGGCTCGACGTGCCGCTGCTGGTGCTGCGCGGCGACGGCGGCTCGATGGGCAGCGAGCAGTTCCGGCGACAGCCGTCGCTCACGATCGGCTCCGCGCCGGCCGCGGGCGTCGCCGCGGTGCTGCACGAGCTGCGGCTGACCGACGCGATCGTGGTCGAGTGCGGCGGCACGAGCACGAACGTCTCGGTGATCCGCGGCGGGCGGCCGCAGCTGCGGACGCTGCGGGTGATGAACCAGCCCACGTTCATCCGCGCGGTGGACAGCTGGGTGGTCGGCGTGGCCGGCGGCAGCATGGCGCTCGTCGGGAAGCGCGGCATCTCGGACGTCGGGCCGCGCAGCGCCCACATCGCGGGGCTTCCGTACGCGTCGTTCGCCACGGTGGACGAGTTGCGCGACGCGCGCCTCACACTGGTGGCGCCGCGCGACGGCGACCCCGAGGCGTACGCGTGCATCGAGGCGGCGGGCGGACGGTTCGCGCTCACCGCCACCTGCGCGGCGAACGCGCTCGGCCTCGTCCCCGCGGACGCGTACCCGCACGGCTCCACCGAGGCTGCGCTCGCGGCATTCGCACCACTCGCCGAGAAGCTCGGCTCGATCCCGGCCGATACGGCGCGCCGGATGCTCGACGCCGCGATCAGGAAGGTGGCCGGTGCCGTCTCGGAGGCGGCGAAGCACTACCGGCTCGACGGCGACGTGCCGCTCATCGCGCTCGGCGGCGCGGGCGCGGCGCTCGTGCCCGAGGTCGCCCGCGCGCTGGGACGCCGCGCGGAGCTGCCGCGCCACGCCGAGGTGCTGTCGGCGGTCGGCGCGGCGGTCTCGCTCGTCCGGGCCGAGGTGGTGCGCAGCATCGCCGGCGACGTCTGCGCCGTCGAGCTCGCGCGCACCGCCGAACGCGAGTGCATCGACGGCGGCGCGGCGCCGAGCAGTGTCAGCGTCGAGACGGCGGTCGACAACACGGCCCACGTGATCCGCGCCGTCGCAACCGGCGCGGTCGCGCTCCAGGCCGGCGCGGCCGAGCATCTCGAGGCCTCGGACGACGAGCGCGACCAGGCCGCGGCGACGGCCCTCGAGCTCGGACGCGAGCACCTGACGATGGTCGCCGCAAACGACTACTACCGCGTCTATTCCGGGAACGGTGCCGGCGGCGTCGCCGTCGTCGACCGCTTCGGCGCGATCGCTCTGGCCGACGACGCCGAGGAGCTCGTGATCGGCGAGGCGCCGGCATTCGTGTCCGACCTGCGTCGCGCGATCGGCTCGGCGTCACGGCAGCTCGGCGTCGCCACGATGCTCCCGCGCGTCTCGATCCTCTCCGGCTCGCGGATGGTCGACCTCTCGAGCTCGCACACGATCGACCAGATCGCCGAGGCCGCCGAGAAGCTGCTCCTCGACCGGCCCGAGCTTGCGGTCGCCGTGATCGCACGCTGATGTCCCTGTACCGCTGATGTCTCTGTACCGCGAGCCCGGCCGCCGCAGCCGGACGAAGCTCGTCGTCGGCGTGGTCGTGGCGGTCGCGCTGCTTGCGATCGGCTTCGGAATCGGCCGCGCGACCGCGCCGGAGCCGTCGCTCGAGTCGCAGCTCGCCCACCTCCGCGCCGACGCTGCCCCGGCCGCCGACGCGCTCGAGCTCGTCTCGATCCATTACGGCGCGACGAGCGAGACGACACGCGACGCGGCCCAGGAGCAGCTCGACCGCGCCGAGGCGCTCTTCGCCAACGTCGAGGGTCGCCTGACGCTCGTGGACCCGGCCGGCGCGAAGGAGGCGCGAGCCGCGATCGCGACCCTCGCCTCGCTCGTCGCGGCGGGCGCGCCGCAGGCGCAGGTCGAGCAGGCCGCAACGGACGCCGAGGACGCCGTCCGGGCGGCGGGCTCGTAGTCAGCCTCGCGGAGCAGCCGTTCTGCCTGCGAGTCCGCGCGGCTAGGTCGGCTGGTTGAGTTCGAGTAGAAGGTTGCGGAGTTCGGAGAAGCGTTCCGGGCCGAGTTGTTGCGCCCAGGCGGTCTCCACATCGGCGACTGCGTCGCGGATCACGCCGATCGCGGAGGTGCCCCGCGGGGTGAGGACGACGCGCTTGGAGCGGAGGTCGTCGGGGTCTGGTCGGCGCTCGAGGTAGTCGAGTCGTTCGAGTTCGTTCAGCAGGTAGTTGAGCGCCTGTTTGCTGATCCGCAGCCGCGTGGCCAGTTCGGAGGGCCGCATACCCTGCGGGCCGGGGTACTGGAACACGTTCAGGTGCGCCGCGTCGAGGTCGTCGAAGCCGCACTCGTGAAGCCGCTCGAGCATGCTCCGCTGCACCGACTCCCATGGCACGCGCAGGAGCGCGCCGATCAGGGGCGGCCCGAAGGCGTGTTCCGGCGTCACGGAGTTAGTAAAACGACTTGACGGATCGCTCGAGCTCATATATCGTCAAATGACTTTACCATTCAGACGCGAGGAGGAGCCGGGATGGCAACAAGCACGCGCGAAGAGATCACGGTCGGGGGGATGGCGATCCGTTTCCTGATCGAGGGCAAGCAGTCGGCGGGGTCGGTCGCGATGTTCGAGTTCGACGTTCCCGCGGGCGCAAAGGTCGCGGCCGCGCACAGCCACGACGGCTACGAGGAGACGATCTACGGGCTCCGGGGCGTCCTGACCTGGACGGTCGAGGGCACGCCGACCGAGGTCGGGCCGGGCAAGGCACTCCTCATCCCCCGCGGCGCCGTCCACCACTTCGACAACATGCACGACGCCGACGCGCGCGCGCTCGCGATCGTGACCCCCGGCATCCTGGGCCCCGACTACTTCCGCGAAGTCGCGGCGATCCTCGACGCCTCAGCCGGCGGCCCGCCCGACCTCGCGGCGATCGCAGCAGTGATGCGCCGCCACGGCCTCACCCCTGCGCCCTGACAGCCACCCCCTTCCCCGAAAGGACGGCTCATGTCCGTGATCGTGCCAACCCGCATGAACAGCCTCCCGAGCGACGCCGACGAGGACGCGTTCGTGCAGCGCTCGGCGCTCGGCGCTCGCCGCGGCACGTACAGCGCGACGCGCGCGCATCGCCCCGTCATCGGCGCGGTGGCGCTCGACGCGATGGCAGCGATCGCGGGGCCGGCTCGAACTCCCGACTACGAGCGCGCGTGGAGTGCGGCGTTCGAGATCGTGATGAGGCAATGCCTTGCCGACGCGACGGATAGGGAGCTGGCGACCGTTGCTTGACTCTCGACACGAACGACCACGCGGACGGGCTGCCGTTCCCGGCTCCGAGCGGGCAGTTCATGCGGCTCCCAGCCGACGGCGGCAGAGCGGCAAGCGAAGCGATCGTCAGCCCACAAGCCGGCGGCGAGCGCGTCGTGTCCGGGAATCGACGGTGCCGGCTCAGGTGCGCGCTACCCGACCTCCGCGTCGTCGAATGGCATCTCCGTGGACCGCAACAGGATCTGCGGTTTCGGCCTCGAGACGGCCAGGTCGACTCGTTCCTCGTGATCGAAGGGGCACTTGAGGCGACGCTCGCCGGGAAGTGGCAGACCGTCGGCCCGCGCACACTGGTCTCACTCCCGCGTGGCGCGCAGCACACACTCCGCTACCAGGGGCCCGAACCCGCGCGCATGCTGAGCCTCCACACACCCGACGCCGACACGCTCCTCGAACAGCGCGCACGGCGCCGGACTGGGCGCCGCTGACTGCATCACCGCGCATCCACCGTCTGGGAGGATGCGAGCGTGGCGGTGAACGGAACGGTCGAGCCGCGATTCGCACCGGTTCGAGACGCGCTCGCGGAGGTGCTCGATCGCCAGACCGGCACCGGCGCCGCCGTGGCCGCCTGGCACGACGGGGCCTGGGTCGTCGACCTGTGGGGCGGCTGGGCGGACGCCGCACGCACCCGGCCGTGGGAGCGGGACAGCATCGTCATGCCGTACTCGGTGACGAAGCCGTTCGCCGCGCTCTGCGCGCTCAGGCTCGTCGACCGCGGTGAGCTCGACCTCGACGCGCCGGTGCAGCGCTACTGGCCCGACTTCCGGGCGGACGCGACTGTCCGACACGTGCTCTCGCATCAGGCCGGCGTCGTCGCACTCGACGAGCCGGCGCCGACCGAGGTCTTCTACGACTGGGACCGGTTGTGCTCGCTGCTCGCCGGCCAGAGGCCGGCCTGGGAGCCGGGAACCGCGCACGGCGAGTCGGCGCTCTTCTACGGCCACCTGGTCGGCGAGCTCGTTCGCCGCGTGGACGGACGCTCGCTCGGACGCTTCCTGCGCGACGAGGTCTGCGGACCTTCGGACCTCGACTTCGCCGTCGGCCTCTCCGCCACCGACCAGTCGCGCACCGTCGAGCTGACCGGGCTCGACGAGGCGTTCCGGCACTCGAACGAGGACGGAAGGCCCGAGCTCTTCCGCCGCGCGATCGGGAACCCGCCCGGGGCGCGCGATGGAGCCGTGGTCAACGGCCCGGCGTGGCGGGCGGCCGAGATCCCGGCCGTCAACGGGCACGGCACCGCACACGGCATCGCCGGCCTCTACGCCGCACTCCTCGAAGGCGAGCTGCTGTCGCCGGGCCTGCTCGCGGAGGCGACGAGCAAACAGTGCTCGGGCCGCGACGCGGTCTTCGGGCACGACAACGCGTGGGCGCTGGGCTTCGGCGTCGACGACGACGGCTTCGGGATGGGCGGCACCGGCGGCAGCTATGGCGGCGCCTCGACGAGAGGCGGCTACGCCTTCGCGTTCGTGACGGGGACGATGGGCGACGGCTCGCCCGGAGAGGCGGTCGAGAACGCGTTCCGGTCCTGTCTCGGCCTCCCACCGCTCGACTGACCGGCGTTCCGGCGAAGCCACGGCGCAGCGATGCAGTGGGAACGGCTCCACCGTCCGAGTGAGCTTCGGTACGGACAGGTGGATAGCCCTCGAGCTACCTGAAGGCCCGTCTCGCGGCGGGCCTTCGATCCTGTTCCGCCGCAGAACCGATGACACAGAGCCATCTTGTCGTCGTCGCGCCGTTGCGTTCGAGGCGTCATGTCGTGGTCGAGGCGACCGTTTCGCCGGCCGCCCTGGTCGGTGCGTCCCCTATAGGGTGACCCGGCTGGCCACCGCCTCCTGCTGCGGAGCAGACTCCACTTCCCGAGGCCCCGGCCGGCGCCGCGCTCCTGCTGCAAGCAGGTTCGCCCACTTCTCGGTGTTGCAGTGAACCGCACGTGCCCTGCCGTGAAGCCTGCCCGTTTTTCTCGAACTCGGAGGTTGGCAACATGGGGATTCAAACGTGCTCTTCGGTCTCGTCGCATCCCGACTCGCGGCGGCCCGGGCAGGTGTCGCCGCCGGTCGTGCGTCGGGCGCCCACCGAACGGGGTCGGGGACGCCGGACGACGCGACGTCTGGTCGTGACCACGGTCGCCACGGTGATCGCACTGCTCGCGGCAACACCGGCGCTCGCCGGCGACTGGATGGACTTCGTCGTCACGAACAACTCGAGCACGACCCTGGTGGTCGAGATCAACTCCGCCCAGAACTGTCTCGAGCCGTCCGTTCTGCCTGGGTTTCTCGGAGCGCGGATCAGCATCCCGGCCGGCTTCTCCTTCGTGAAGGCGGTCGCGCGGCGGGACGGCCACGGCTGTGACGGCAAGGACGCGTGGTTCGGCGCAACGCCGATCTACAAGGGCGTGAGACACAAGGGCCAGGGCTTCTACCTGACCGGCAACGGCGAGATGTACATGTCGGAGGCGAAGGTCGCGGGCTTCACCGCCCTCGCGAACCAGGTCGCCGCACCCGGCCCGTTCGAGTGGGAGCTCTTCATGGACACGAAGGGATCCGCGAGCACCTCGGCGCAACCGGCGGCGAACCCCTTCGGCTTCTCGACCGTCGAGCTCACTCAGGCGAGTAGCAACCTCCAGCTGGCGCCGGGATACACGGGGAACCGTGACGACGAGCGCAATGTCGGAGTTGGCTCGAACGCCGCGCTCAAGACGAACCCCGGCTTCAAGTGGGTTCTGGAACGGGTGGGGGACTACTGGATCATCTCGAATCTCAGGTCGGGCTTGGTGCTGACGCAGGATCAGAATCGGCAGCCTGCCAACCACCCACCTGCCCTTGACCTCAAGAAGTACTACAAGGCCTATCGCAACGTCTCGATGGAGGGCCGGCTGAGCCCGGGCAGCTCGCTCCAGCAGTGGAAGCTGATCGACGGGCCCCTCGTGGGGGGCAAGTCCACCTACCAGATCGTCAATCGGGCCTCGGGTCTGGCCCTGCTCGCCGAGAGGGGCGACGCGTTCACGTCGCCGGGGAGCACGCTCGCCGACCCCCGCTTCGGCTGGAAGATCTCCGACGGTGGCACCTACAACCTGGCGAAGCTGACCCTCCAGAGCGTCACGGCGGTCAAGGTCTCGAGCGGCCAGGATGCCAACACCGCCGCACTGTTCAAGGCATTCGAGATCGGCGGCCAGATCGCGGCCGGGGTCGCCTCGGGCGCTTCGAGCGCCGCGGTGTCCGGCGCCTTGGCCGGGGCGAAGTCCGCCGGCGGCGTGCTCACGAAACAGGCATTGAAGGCGGGCGCCAAGGCGGTGACGAAGAAGGTCATCTTCCAGGGCGCAAAAAAGGGAGCCAAGACAGCAGCGAAGGACGCGGCCAAGGACCTTGCCGGAGCGGAGGACCTGTCCACCCTGCAGGGCCTCTTCAACAAGATCTACGGCGAATCGCCCGATCAGCTCAAGATCGCGGCGAACGGCTTCGAGGTGTGGCCAAAAGGTGGTCACTCCGCGCAGGACACGAAGTCGCAGCAGACGCAGGCGCTCAACATCGAGTACGTCTTCGACGCGTCGAAGCCCCTGAGGTTCGAGCTGCTGGACGAGGACTCCGGCAGCAACGACGACTCGCTCGGATTCGTCAACTGGAACGGCGGATCGCTTCCTGTCCGCAACGAGGATCTCCTCGTCGTCCAGAAATACCAAGAGAGCGTCTATCTCGTCTCGTACAAGATCGAGTCGTTCCCGAACCCCAAGCTCGACAACTCGATGCTGGTGGGGCAGTACCAGTCGAACCCGATCGAGAACAAGTCGGACGTCGGCTCGATCACCGAGTCGGGCGGGAAGCTCCTGTGGACGGACCAGCAGGGAATCAAGATCGTGCTGACCCCGCAGTACGAGCAGTACAGGCTGACCCTCTACCAGCAGGGTTTCAAGGAGTTCGACCTGATCATGCTCCACAACGCCGTGGTCGGATTCGAGTTCGCGGACAAGGAGTTCACGAAGACGAGAGGCGGCGCCCGGCAGAGCCCGACCGTCGTACCGGAGGCGCCCAAACCTGCTCCGGCGGCGCCGACGACCTCCGCGGTGCCGCCGGCGCCGGTCGGAATCACGCTCGCGATGGTGCCCGGCACCTACCGGCGCACCCCGGCGCTGAACGACTGGCACACCGGCACGATCACGAACATCCGCGGCCAGTTGAAGTGGACGAACAAGGCCGGCGTCAGCTGGAACCTGACCGCCGATCTCGCCGACGGCCGGCTTCGTACCGGCGACGACAACCCGTACTACAAGCTCGGGCGCGCCGACTACCGCGAGTTCACGCTGGTCGTCAGCAAGGGTCAGATCACGGGCTTCACGTTCGGAGGCCAGGCCGAGGTCTACGAGCGCCAGTAGAACGCGCCTGGGACCGTCCTCTCGCGTGACGGGCTCTCCACGTCGAACCCCGGTCATCGGTGTGGCGTGGAGGCCCGTGCGGGCGCCGGAGCCCCGGCGCCCGCACCAACTCTTCCGGCTACGCGTTGGTCGTGCGGCCCGCCGCCTCGGCGGCCTCGGTGAAGAGGTTCATGTTCCCTCCCGCCGAGATCGTGTCCAGGTAGCGCTTCTTGATCCTCCAGCCGTCCGCGGTGCGCACGAAGTCGTCGCGGTACTTGGCCCACACGACGAACGTGTCGCCTCCGGGCAGGCCCTCCTGGAAGTGGTTCGCCTGCAGGTAGCAGCTCGCCTGGGCCGTGTCGCCGTTCACCTCGACGGCGTAGTTTCCCTGCAGGTGCTGGGTCGCCCGGAGGTCCTGCAGCGACTTGCGGCAGAGATCGACGAGCGCCTGCGGGCTGTCGAGCACGCCGACGCCGGCGAGGTTGCCGAAGTCGGCCTGGCCGTCCGGGGTCATCGTCGCCTCGAGCATGGCCCAGTTCCTCGTGTCGAGAGCGGTCGTGTACTGGTTCATCACGTCGATGATCTCCTGCACATCGCTCAGTTCCTGCACTTTCGCGTCGTCCATCGCTTCCTCCCGCGTCGGCTGACCGTTTGCGCGCCGATCATGCGTGAAGCGGGCAGCGGAAGGCAAACGAGAGGCGCCGCTACCGGTGGACGCTGGCGGCCGATCTTCCATAGACTCGCCGCCTGAGCTTCAACCGTCGCCGCCGCATCCGCTGCGGTCGCGGCCGCAGTCGGTGACATCGCAAAACGCCTCGAAGGGAGAAAGTTCCAATGAGCAAGAGAATTCTCGTCGTCCTCTCCGAATGGGGCTACTGGGGTGAAGAACTCGTCGGGCCGCTCGAGGCCTTCGAGGAGGCCGGCTACGCCGTCGACTTCGCCACGCCGACCGGCAAGCGACCCGTCGCGATCGGCGTCAGCATGGATCCCGACTACGTCGACCCGCCGCTCGGGCGGTCGGTCACCTCGGCGGAGATGGCCGCGAAAGTGGAGGCGTACGACTCGGGCGAGAAGAGCCACGTGCTCGACAACCCGATCAACCTCTCCGAGCTGATGCCGGAGCGGCCCTACCACAGCGAGGACGGCTTCCTGCGCAAGGAGGAGGCCTACTACAAGGACCGCGAGGCGAAGTCGAAGGAGCTCGACTGCCACCTACGACGCGATGCTGATCGTCGGCGGCTCCGGGCCGATCGTCGACCTCGCCAACAACCAGCGGGTCCACGACCTGATCCTCGGCTTCTACGACGCCGACAAGCTCGTCGGCGCGGAGTGCTACGGCGTCGCCTGCCTCGCGTTCGCCCGCAACTGGGAGGAGCGCAAGAGCATCCTCTCCGGCAAGCACGTCACCGGCCACTGCATCGAGTACGACTACAAGTACGGCACCGGCTTCATGGGCACGAACTTCGTCATGGGCCCGCCGCCGTACCCGCTCGAGTGGATCCTGCGCGACGCGACCGCTCCGGGCGGCGCCTACCACGGGAACTACGGCCACGAGACCTCGGTGATCGTCGACTACCCGTTCGTGACCGGGCGCTCGACGCCCGACTCCTACCTGACCGGCCAGAAGATGGTCGAGGTGCTCGAGACCGGCCTCAGGCAGTGGGGGTTCCATCCGAGCGCGGTCGGCGCGGCGACCTGAGCGGCCCCTCGGTGGCAGCGAAGACCGGACGGTTCGCCATCGTCGAGCAACTGCTCGCCGACGGGATCACGTACATGTTCGGCAACCCCGGCACGGTCGAGCAGGGGTTCCTCGACGCGCTCGGCTCCTACCCCGAGATGCGGTACGTCACGACGCTCCAGGAGACGGTCGCGGTCGGGATCGCGGACGGCTACGCGCGGGCGACCCAGAAGCCGACGCTCGTCCAGCTCCACAGCGGCGTGGGGCTCGGCAATGGGATCGGGATGATGTACCAGGCCAAGCGCGGCGGGGCGCCGCTCGTCGTGATCGCCGGCGAGTCGGGCGTGCGCTACGACTCGATGGACGCCCAGATGGCCGCCGACCTCGTCTCGATGGCGAAGCCGGTGACGAAGTGGGCGACACGGGTGATCGACCCGTCCTCGACCCTGCGCGTGCTGCGGCGGGCGATCAAGCTGGCCGCGACGCCGCCGACCGGACCTGTGTTCGTGGCGCTGCCGATGGACGTGCTCGACGCGCCGTGTGAGGAGGAGGTCGTGGCGACGAGCATTCCCGACACGCGCGTGGCGCCGTCGGTCGAGGCGGTCGCCCGCGCGGCCGAGCTCTTCGTCGGCGCCGAGCGACCGCTGATCGTGATCGGCGACGGCGTCGCGTTCTCGGGCGCCCAGGCGCAGCTGACGCGCGTCGCCGAGCAGCTCGGCGCCGAGGTGTGGGGCGCGAACTGCTCCGAGGTGAACATCGCCGCCGACCATCCGCTCTTCCGCGGCCAGCTCGGCCACATGTTCGGCGAGCACTCGAAGGCGATCACCTCGCAGGCCGACGCGGTGCTGATCGTCGGCACCTACGTCTTCCCGGAGGTCTTCCCGGCGCTCGAGGGCGTCTTCGCAGAGGGCGCGGCGGTGGTTCACGTCGACCTCGACAGCTACGAGATCGCGAAGAACTTCCGCGTCGACGTCGGCTTCGCCGCCGACCCCCGCGAGACGCTGGCGCTGCTCTCGGACGTCCTTGAACGACGGCAGTCGCCGGCCCAGCGCGAGGCCGCGGACAGCCGGACTCAGCAGCTCGGCGCGCGGAAGGAGCAGGAGCTCGCCGCCCACGTGGCCAGCGACGCCGAGTTCGACGGCGACACGCCGATGCACCCGGGCGTCTTCATGGCGGAGCTCGCGCGACAGGTGCCGGACGATGTCGTCATCTTCGACGAGGCGCTGACCGCGTCGCCCGAGCTGACCCACCACATCCCGCCGAACCTGCCCGGCCACTACTTCGCCACACGCGGCGGCTCGCTCGGCGTCGGCTTTCCCGGCGCGATGGGCGTCAAGCTCGCCATGCCGGACAAGACGGTGATCGGCTTCAGCGGAGACGGCGGCTCCATGTACACGATCCAGTCGATGTGGACGGCTGCGCGCCACCAGATCGGTGCCAAGTTCGTCGTCTGCAACAACCGCAGCTACCAGCTGCTGAAGCTGAACGTGCAGCAGTACTGGCGCGAGCGCGGCTTCGACGACCACGCGTTTCCGGGCTCGTTCGACCTCGGCGACCCGGCGATCCGGTTCGACGAGCTCGCCCGGAGCATGGGCGTGCCCGCGGCCCGCGTGGAGACCGCGGACGACGTCGAGACCGCGATCGCCGAGGCGCTCGCCGAGGACGGCCCGTTCCTGATCGACCTGATGCTGCACCAGGAGGTGCCCGGGCACGACGAGGACGCGGCGAACCGCCGCCCCGTCGCCGGCACGAGGGCGCACTCTTGAACCACTCGAAGAGGAGGACGACTTGAGCGACGCGCTCACCAAAGAAGAGATCGACGACCTGGCCGACCGCTGGTACAAGGCGCTCGACGTCCACGCGCCCGTCGAAGATCTGCACGCGATGATGACCGACGAGGGGAACGACATGGAGTGGCCGGAGCTCCCGACGCACGGGCACGCGGAGTTCACGGTCTGGTACGAGAAGGTCACGCGCCGATTCTTCGACGAGGTGCACACGATCAAGAGCGTCGAGTCGACGATCGACGGCGACAGGGCCGAGGTCAAGGTCGTCGTGAACTGGGCGGCCCGCGTCTGGGAGCCGCCGGCGCCGAAGAGCATCTATCTCCATATGGACGCGTTCCAGACGTGGGAGGTCGTGCGCGACCCCGCAAGCGGCAAGGCGCTGATCAACAGGTACGTGGTCGACTCCTTCGAGCTGAACCCCGACTCGGACGGCGGCCTCGGCCCCGACCCGCGCGACGTGCTGATCGCCTACTACCGCACGGCCAACGCCGGCGACTGGCAGGAGTGGCTCACGCTCTTCGCCGAGGACGTCGTGATCGACGAGCAGCTCGCCGGGCACGTCGAGGGCCTCGACATCCTGCGCGGAGCGATCGGCGGGATGGAGAAGGGCTACTCGCGCTTCCAGAACGTGCCCAAGCACATGGTCTGCCAGGGCGACAACGCAGCGGTCGTCTCGCACATCTCCGCGGCGAACGCCGCCGGCGAGTCGATCGAGGCCGAGGTGACGAACTACTTCGAGTTCCGGGACGGGAAGATCTCCTACATGGCGAACTTCCACGACACGCGCCCGTTCGATCCTTTCGTCAACCAGGACCTTTCATGAGCGAATACGACTTCATCGTGGTCGGCACCGGCACCGCCGGCTCGTGCGTCGCGGCGCGCCTCTCCGAGGTCTCGGACGTCTCGGTGCTCGCGCTCGAGGCGGGCGGCGAGCCGTACCCGGAGAGCGTGACGAACCCCGCCCTCTGGTACACGCTGTTCGGCACGCCGATCGACTGGGGCTACCTCAGCGTCCCTCAGAAAGCGCTCGGCGGTCGGCCGACCTACGAGCCGCGCGGCAAGATGCCGGGCGGGTCGAGCAACCTCTACATCATGATGCACATCCGCGGCCACGCCTCGGACTACGACAACTGGGCCTACAACGGCTGCCCGGGCTGGAGCTACGCGGAGTGCCTCTCTGCCTTCCAGAAGCTCGAGGACCAGGAGGACGACACGAACCCGACCGGCGGCAAGGGCGGCCCGATCTTCCTCGCGAACGCGGGCCTCCATGACCCGAACCCGACCTCCCGGGCGTTCCTCGAGGCGTGCGCCGAGCTCGGCTTCCCCTCCACCGACGACTTCAACGGCGAGACGATGGAGGGCGCCGGCTGGCACCACATCAACGTCAAGGACGGCAAGCGGTACTCGGCGAAGGAGGGCTACCTCGACCCCGCCTCCTATCGCGAGAACCTGACGGTCAGCCAACATTCGCAGGCGACGCGCCTGATCCTCGAGAACGGCACGTGCGTCGGCGTCGAGTACGTCAAGGACGGCGAGCGGATCGAGGCGCGCGCGACGCGCGAGGTGATCGTCTCCGGCGGCGCGATCGAGTCGCCGCACCTGCTGATGGTCTCCGGCATCGGCGCCGTCCAGAACCTGCGCCCGTACGGCATCGACGTCCAGCACGAGCTGCCGGGCGTCGGCGAGAACTTCCACAACCACGTGCTCACAGGCGTCATTCGCGAGGGCAAGCAGCAGGTGCCGACCGGCAAGCAGAACCTCTCCGAGGTCGCGCTCTTCTGCAAGTCCGACCCGGCCTGGCCGGCCCCCGACCTGCAGATCGCGTTCGTGCACGTGCCCTTCGACATCATCGTCGGGCAGACGCACCCGAATGCGATCAGCATCCTCCCCGGCGTCGTGCGGCCGCTCTCGCGCGGCTACGTCCGGCTTTCGAGCTCCGACCCGCTGGTGAAGCCGCGCGTGAACCCGAACTACCTCGCGGCGAAGTCGGACCGCGATCGGCTCGTGCAGGGCGTGCGCCTGGCCCGGGAGATCTTCGCGACCAAGGCGTTCTCGGACTGGGCCGGCGAGGAGCTGCTGCCGGGCCACGATGTCGGCAACTCCGACGACGATCTGAACGCGTTCGTCACGCGAAAGGCCGACTCCTACCACCACCAGGCCGGCTCCTGCAAGATGGGCCTCGACGAGCTCGCGGTGGTCGATCCCGAGCTGCGCGTTCACGGGATCGAGGGCCTCCGCGTCGCCGACGCGAGCGTGATGCCGGCCGTGCCGTCAGGCAACTGCCACGCGGGGATCCTGATGATCGCCGAGCGCTGCGCCGACATGGTCAAGACAGCCCACGGCCTGCACCGCGCCGCCGTCGCGACCGGCCGGGAGGCCGCATGAGCCTCCGGCGTCGGCTCGACGGAGCCGGTGCCGGCGTCGGCTCGACGGAGCCGACCGGGAGCGGAGGTGCCGGCTTTGCGGGCACCGGAGCGAGAGCTCGAGTGGTGAGGCCGGCTCGGCCGGCGCCGGAGCGGGCATGAGCCTCGCAGGCAAGAAGGTGGCCGTCCTGATGGAGGCCGACTACTACGAGCCGGAGATCTGGTACTACCAGCGCCGCTTTCCGGAGGAGGGCGCCGAGGTGCACTTCCTCACGCGCCTCTGGGGCCAGGAGCGGCTGACCTTCGCCGGCCACGAGTGGAAGGTGCCGTTCGAGGTCGACAAGAGCTTCGAGGAGATGGACGACCAGACGCTGCGCTCCTACGACGCGGTGATCGTCCCCTCCGGGATGGTCTCCGACCGTCTCCGCTACACGGAGGACATCGCGAAGCTGCCGCCGGCGACCGCGTTCATCAAGCGGGCGTTCGCCGAGCCGACGATCCTCAAGGGGATCATCTGCCACGGCATGTGGCTGGTCGCGCCGGTGCCCGAGCTCGTCCGCGGCCGGCCCGTGGTCGCACACAACAACCTGCTCGGCGACGTGAAGAACATGGGCGCGATCTACACCGACCAGGACGTGGTCGTCGACGGCGACCTCGTGACCGCGCGCACCGGCGGCCACTGCCACCTGTTCGCGCATCGCATCATCGAGCTGCTCGCGGAAGGACGGCCGGCATGAGCGGCCCCATGCACCACATCGGCCTCAACTGCGCCGACCCGATCGCGATCGAGCGCTGGTATGCGAAGCACTTCGGCTTCGAGCGCCTGCGCGTCTACCTGCCCGGGCCGGACCAGGTCGTGGTGATCGGCAACGGCGGCGTCGCGCTCGAGCTCTTCCCCGCCGAGGGAGAGGCGCCGTCCGCCGCGAGGCGACAAGGACGGGCCGACCCATCCCGGCGTGCGCCACCTCGCGTTCCTCGTGGACGACCTCGACGCGAAGCTCGCCGAGATCGGCGACGACGCCGAGGTCACGCTCGGTCCGCTGGACATGGGCGGCTTCATCGAAGGAATGCGAGTCGCCTGGATCTCCGACCCGGAAGGAAACATCGTTGAGCTCAACCAGGGCTACGAGGACGAGAAGACCCCGCCGCCGCTCGATCGCTGAGCTTCTCCCGACCTTCGAGCGCGGACGGCCCCAGCCGCTCGGCGCGACGGTCGACGACGGCGGCGTCAACTTCGCGTTCTTCTCGGAGGAGGCGACGGGCGTCGAGCTGCTCCTGTTCGACGCGCACGACGACCTGCATCCGGTCGCGACGATCCCGTTCGACCCGGAGGCCAACCGCAGCTTCCACTTCTGGCACATGTACGTGCGCGGGCTCACGGCCGGCTACCACTACGCCTACCGCGTCCACGGGCCGCTCGGCGGCGGGTACCGGTTCGACTCGGAGAAGGTCCTGCTCGACCCGTACGCCAGGGGCAACACGAACACGCTCTGGAGCCCCGGCGACGCCTGCGTGCCGGGCGACAACCTCTCCTCCTCGATGCGCGCCGTGATCGTCGACGGCCGCGGCTACGACTGGGAGGGCGACGAGCCGCTCCACCGGCCGATGACCGACACGATCATCTACGAGCTGAACGTGCGCGGCTTCACGATGTCCCCGACCGCAGGCGTCGAGCACCCCGGGACGTTCTCGGGCGTGATCGAGAAGATCCCGTACCTGAAGGAGCTCGGAGTCACCGCGGTCGAGCTGCTCCCCGTCTTCGCCTTCGACGAGCGCGAGGTCCGCGGGATCAACCCCCTCGACGGCTCGGAGCTGCGGAACTTCTGGGGCTACGACCCGTACCTCCACTTCTCGCCCCAGGCGAGCTACTGCATCCATCCGGACGAGGGCGACCAGATCACCGAGTTCCGCGACATGGTGAAGGCGCTGCACAAGGCGGGGATCGAGGTGATCCTCGACGTCGTCTTCAACCACACGGCCGAGGGCAACCACAAGGGGCCGACGATCAGCTTCAAGGGGCTCGGGAACGACGCCTACTACCTGCTCCACCCCACCCAGCCCGAGTACTACATGGACTACTCGGGCTGCGGGAACACGGTCAACGCCAACCATCCGATCGTGCAGAAGTTCATCCTCGACTGCCTCCACTACTGGGTCGAGGAGATGCACGTGGACGGGTTCCGCTTCGACGAGGGCTCCGTGCTCCACCGCGGCGGCGACGGCGCGCCGATGGAGTTCCCGCCCGTCGTGTGGGGCATCGAGCTGGCGGAGGGGCTCGCCGACACGAAGGTGATCGCCGAGGCGTGGGACGCCGGCGGCCTCTACGACGTGGGCCAGTTCCCGGGCTCGCGCTGGTCGGACTGGAACGGGCGCTTCCGCGACGACGTGCGGCGCTGGGTGCGCGGCGACCACGGCCTCGTCTCGACGATCGCGACGCGGATCTCCGGGAGCATGGACATGTACGAGGGCGGTGGGCGCGGGCCGGCGAACAGCGTGAACTTCATCACCGCGCACGACGGCTTCACGCTCTACGACCTCGTCGCCTACAACGAGAAGCACAACGAGGCGAACGGCGAGGGCAACCGCGACGGGATCGACGACAACCTGAGCTGGAACTGCGGCGTCGAGGGCCCGACGGACGATCCCGGCGTGAACGCGCTCCGCGAGCGGCAGCTCAAGAACTTCGCCGCGATCCTCTTCGTCTCGCAGGGCGTGCCCATGTTCGTCGCCGGCGACGAGGTGGGCCGCACGCAGCACGGCAACAACAACGCCTACTGCCAGGACAACGCGCTCTCGTGGTTCGACTGGACGCGCGTCGAGCAGAACGCCGAGCTGTTCCGGTTCTTCAAGCACATGATCGCCCTGCGGCGCCGCCATGCCAGCCTGCGCCGCAGCACGTTCCTGTCCGGCGGGAGCAACCGGCGCGGGCTGCAGGACATCCGCTGGCACGGCCTCGAGCTCGACCAGGCCGAGTGGGGCAACGGGGTGTCGCGCGTGCTCGCCTTCACCCTGGCCGGCGAGGAGCCGCTCGAGCCCGACCTCCACGTGATGATGAACATGGACGACAGCTCCCACGAGTTCGCCGTCCCGGACGACGACGACCGCCGCTGGCTCGTCTTCGCGGACACCGCGAAGCCCTCGCCCGACGACATCGCAGGCCAGGGCGAGCTGAAGCCGTTCGAGGGGAACCGGTGCACGGTGGAAGGCCGCAGCATCGTGATCCTCGAGTCGCAAGACACCTGACCCCGAGAAAGGAACCCGACACCGATGGATTCGAAGATGCACTTCACCTTCTCCGACACGATTGCGGGGTCGGTCGTGGCGTACCAGGCCGACGAGGACATGTTCACCCTCCGGACGGCCGACGGGCGCGAGTTCGAGGTCGCGCTCACGAGCCAGACCTTCGCGGAGGTGACGCGGAACCTCGGTGAGGCGTACATCGACGCGACCGGCCAGATGCGCGACATGCTCGACCGCGGCCGCATCCTCTTCGTCCACGGGATCTTCTATCCCGAAGGCGGCGACACCAAGTTCGAGGCCAAGCGGATCGTCTTCGCCGGCCGCAAAGCGCACGACTTCGTCTTCGAGCGGCCCGAATGGTGGGTGCAGCAGGTGCGCGAGATCGCGGACTTCTATCGCAACGCCCAGTGGCCGGACGGCGTCATCGACTTCTCGGTCTACCGCACCCAGATCACCCTCGAGGGCGACAAGCTGCCGGGGACGCGGCAGGAGACCGACACGATCTCGCGCCTCGTCTACGGCTTCGCGACCGCCTACCTGATGACCGGCGAGGACCGCTTCCTCGAGGTGGCCGAGAAGGGCACGGAGTACCTGCGCGAGCACATGCGCACGGTCGACGCGGGCGAGGGCGTCGCCTACTGGGTGCACGGGATCGACACCGCCGGCGGCAAGGAGAAGAAGATCCTGGCCTCCGAGTTCGGCGACGACTACGACGCGATCCCGGCCTACGAGCAGATCTACGCGCTCGCCGGCCCGACCCAGACCTTCCGCGTCACCGGCGACCCGCGCATCCAGTCGGACATCGAGCTCACGCACGAGCTCTTCAACCGCTTCTTCCTCGACCGCGACGGCGAGGGCTTCTTCTCGCACATCGACCCGATCACGTTCGACCCCCGCTCGGAGACCCTTGGCGTCAACCAGTCGCGCAAGAACTGGAACTCGGTCGGCGACCACGCGCCCGCGTTCCTGATCAACGCCTGGCTCGCGACCGGCAGCGACCAGTACGCCGACTTCCTCCAGCACACGGCCGACACGATCGTCAATCGCTTCCCGGACTACGACAAGAGCCCGTTCGTCAACGAGCGCTTCCACGAGGACTGGACGCCGGACCACGCCTACAAGTGGCAGCACAACCGCGCCGTCGTCGGCCACAACCTCAAGATCGCGTGGAACCTGATGCGCATCAACAGCGTGCGGCCGAGCCCGAAGTACGTCGAGCTGGCGCGCAAGATCGCCGAGGTGATGCCGCCGATCGGCAGCGACCGGCAGCGCGGCGGCTGGTACGACGTGATGGAGCGCGAGAAGTCGGACGGCGAGGACTGGTACCGCTTCACATGGCACGACCGGAAGGCATGGTGGCAGCAGGAGCAGGCGATCCTCGCCTACCTGATCCTCACCGGGATCCTCGGCGACGAGGAGTACCGGACCGAGGCCCGCTACGCGGCCGCGTTCTACAACGCGTTCTTCCTCGACCACGACGCGGGCGCCGTCTACTTCAACGTGCTCGCGAACGGGATGCCGTACCTGCTCGGCACCGAGCGGCTGAAGGGCAGCCACTCCATGTCGGCCTACCACAACACCGAGCTCTGCTACCTGTCGGCGGTCTACACGAACCTGCTGATCACCAAGCAGCCGCTCGACCTGCACTTCAAGCCGCGCGCCGACGCGTGGAAGGACCGCATCCTCCGCGTCTCGCCCGACATCCTGCCCCCCGGCTCGATCCGCATCGACCAGGTCTGGATCGACGGGCAGCCGTGGACGGAGTTCGACGCCGCGAAGCTGACGGTGACGCTGCCGCCGCCTGCGGGCAAGGACCTCGCGGTGAAGGTGCGCGTCGTCTCGGCGCTCGAGACGTTCGAGAGCGACGTGCAGGTCTCCGACGGCACCGCCTCGATCAGGCTCGTCGGCAAGCTCGACGAGACCGTGACGGCGATGCTCGAGCGCGATCTCGAGACGGCGCTCGCAGCAACCCGCAGCGCGTCGTGCTCCGGGCCGAGGAGCTCGAGTCGATGTCGAGCGCCGGCGCACGTGCCCTGCTCTTCCTGCGGCAGAAGCTGCCGTTCGAGGGCGTGGAGGTCGTGATCGTGGGCGCGAAGCCCGAGGTCAGGGAGGCCGCGCGGCTCGTCGACGCCGAAGAGCAGTCGTTCACGTTCGTGGACGACATCAAGAAGCTGAAGCCGCTGAAGTAGCAACCGTGCGCGGCCAGGGGACGGGCGGCTGCCCGTCCCGGCCGTGCGCGGCGACTGGAGGCACCTCGACATCGCGGCCGACGGCAACGGCGGCACCGTGTCGCCGCCGACTGGGAGGTCACGCCGAAGGGCTTCATGCGGCTGCTCGGGCCGGTGCTGGGCCGCGCCTTCACGAAGCAGCTCGACCTGCGCGAGGCGCAGATCGCACGCGGCCTCGCCAAGGGCGTCCCGGCCAGGGACGACTAGGCGCCGCACCCGCTCGGATATCCTCACGCGCCGAGGCCGGTTCCGCCGGCAGCCGAGGAAGGGGGGTTCCCAGATGGCGATCCAGACGATCGAGGACCTGCGCGCCCATCTGCAGTGGGCGATGCAGCTCGAGCACGCGACCCTCCCGCCGTACATGACGGCGCTCTACTCGATCAAGGACGGCTCGAACACCGAGGCGGTCGAGGTGATCCACAGCGTCTTCCTCGAGGAGATGCTGCACCTGACCCTCGCGGCCAACATCCTGAACGCGGTCGGCGGCGAGCCGCAGCTCGACGTGCCCGGCTTCATGCCGTCGTTCCCGACCTTCCTGCCGCACTCGAACGAGGCGTTCGAGGTCTCGCTGACGAAGTTCTCGAAGGACGCGCTCGAGGTGTTCCTCCAGATCGAGCGACCGGGCGAGCACGACGGCCTGCCCGAGGACGACAACTTCGAGACGATCGGCCAGTTCTACGAGGCGATCGAGGAGGCCCTCAACCGACTCTCGGCCGAGCTCGGCGCGGAGGCGCTCTTCTGCGGCGACCCGGCGCGGCAGGTGACCGACGATCTCTACTACGGTGGCAGCGGTCGGATCATCGCCGTCCGCGACCTGGCCACGGCGATCGCGGCGCTGGAGGAGATCGTCGAGCAGGGCGAGGGCCTGCAGCACCAGGAGATCTGGGACGGCGACCGCGACATGTTCCATCCCGAGCGGGAGGAGGTCGCCCACTACTTCCGCTTCAACGAGCTGTACGTCGGACGCCGCTACAAGCTCGGCGACACGCCGCAGTCGGGCCCGACCGGCGAGGAGTTCACGGTCGACTGGGACGCGGTGTACGACATCCGCCCGAACCCGCGCACCGCCGACTATCCGGAGGGCAGCGCGATCCGCGCGCAGATGGAGGAGTTCAACCACGCCTACTCGGCCGTGCTCCACCTGCTGCACGAGTGCTTCAACGGCAGCCCGCGCCTGCTCGCCGTGGCGACCGGGCTGATGTACGGGCTGAAGGACGAGGCGGTGAAGCTGATGGAGCTGCCGAGCGGCGACGGCAAGACGACCGTCGGGCCGAGCTTCGAGTGGGTGCCGCCGGCGCAGCGGCACCTCTCCGGCAGCACCGAGCCGAAGATCGTGGTCGTGAAGAACGGGCCGTATCTCGTCTACGGGAACGTGCCACTGTCGCGGAAGAAGAAGATCGTCTCGGCCCAGAGCGACTCGATCGCGTGGGCGAAGACCGAGGTGCTCGAGGCCGAGGAGACCTACGCGCTGTGCCGCTGTGGGCAGTCGAGCTCGAAGCCGTTCTGCGACGGCACGCACGCGCGCGTCGGCTTCGACGGCACCGAGGCCTCCGACGTGCGGCCGACCACGGACCGGATCCGGATCGTGCCCGGCTCGCTCACCGCAGAGGCGGGCGAGACGGTGCTCGAGGGCGCCGGCATCGTGGTCAAGCGCGACGGCTACCTCTGCATGCACGCCGCCTTCTGCGTCGGCCGGCTCAAGCGGATCCCGGAGATGATGGAGGGCGTCGACGACAGCGACGTGCGCGCGCAGATCATCGGCATGATCGAGCGCTGCCCGTCCGGCTCGTACATGTACGCGCTGACGCCGGACGGCGCCGACATCGAGCCGGACTACCCCGTCGGCATCGCCGTGACCGCCGAGGAAGGCGAGCTCGCGGGCAGCCTCTGGATCACCGGCGGCATCCCGGTCGTGCGCTCCGACGGGGAGCCGTTCGAGACGCGCCCCCGGATGACGCTCTGCCGCTGCGGGCACTCGCAGATCAAGCCGCTGTGCGACGGCACGCACCGCGAGATCGACTTCAGGGAGCGGTCCGAGACGGCCGCGGCGGCAATTGTCTAGGCCGTGACTCGCGCCGGCGTTCGCGTAGACGTTCACGCGGTCGTCGCGGACGAAGCCGCAGAGGGTGATGCCCTGCGCCTCGGCCAGCTCGATCGCGAGGCTCGACGGCGCACCGACACCGACCAGGATCGGGCACCCGGCGAGCGCCGCCTTCTGCACGAGCTCGAACGAGAGGCGGCCGCTGAGGCAGAGGATCGAGTCGGTGAGCGGCAGCCTGCCGGCGACG
The DNA here is from genome assembly GCA_963797465.1 of uncultured Actinomycetota bacterium. Lineage (GTDB taxonomy): Bacteria > Actinomycetota > Thermoleophilia > Gaiellales > Gaiellaceae > PALSA-600. Next base: position 2,033,113 of record CAWCPD010000001.1, read on the forward strand.
AACGCCCAGCCGACCGCCTTGTCGAGCGCGTTGTGTCGGCCGACGTCCTCGCGAACGCAGACGAGCGTGCCGTCGTGGTCGAACACGCCGGTTGCGTGCAGACCGCCGGTGAGCGCGAACGTCGGCTGCGCCTCCCTCAGTCGCTGCGGGAGCGCGGCGAGCAGCGGCCACGGCACGCGCCGCTCCGACTCGACGGGCGGCGCGTGGACGGCAACCGCCTCAGCGGCACCCTTGCCGCAGACGCCGCACGAGGACGAGGTGTAGAAGTTGCGCCGCAGCCGCTCGAGGTCGAAGGAGCGGACGCGCAGCTCGACCGTGTTCGCGGCGAGGTCGGCGGGCAGGGCAGCGCCGAGAGGCTGCAGGCCTTCGCCGACCGCGAACCCGAGCGCCAGCTCCTCGTCGTGCCCGGGTGTGCGCATCGTGACGGCGACAGGTTCGCCGCCGACGCGAATCTCGAGCGGCTCCTCTACCGCGACCAGGTCGTCCTCGCTCGCGCCGCCCGGACGCCGCGTCACCCGGACGGCTGCGGTCGCGCCCGGCACCCGCTCGGTCGGGTCGGATCCGGCCATCGCCGAGCCACGCTAGCTCGCCTCCGGGCGAGTGACAACTTGTCGCTTGCGTCGAAGCGCGTCCCGGCGGTCGGGCAGACTCCGGGGATGCTCCGCCGCGCCGGCCTGCTCGTCCTGCTCACGCTGTGCGCCGCCGGTTGCTCGATCGACCGCGTCGAATGGGAGAGCACCGGGTTCGTCGTCGAGGAGGTCGAGCACCGACTGGTCGAGGAGCATCACGCCGCGGACCCCGTGGTCGAGTGCATCAAGCGCGAGGTCGGCGGCGCCGTCTGGGAGTGCCGCGCCCACGACGGCGAGGCGGCATTCGAGTGCGAGGTGAAGGCAGGCCCGCGCGAGGTGATCCACGAGGTGGAGTGCGACCGCGAGCACGAGGAGGAGCCGGCGGACCGCGAGGAGGGTGCTCCCGCCGAGCCGCAGCCGGCCGAGGAAGACGCGCCCGCCGAGCACTGAAACGACCGTCGGCCCGAGCCGTGCCCGTTCCGGACCGGTCCGGGGACAGGCCCCAGACGTGTGCGCCTCGGACATGGCCAACGTTGGTTTCCGCTGCATCTGTGCTCCGTTCAGGCCCGGCCGGGACACGTCCGGGGCCTGTCCCCGGACACGGCCGGAAAGGACAGCGCGGGCTCGGTTGTCGATCCGCGATGCTTCCACGCCGACGCCGTGGTTGTATCGTCCGCGCCATGACGGTTCGCGACGACGACACCGACCGTCAGCCGGCCCGCGAGACGGACGGCGCCGCGGACGACCCGATGCTGGGAGCGACTCCCGGGGCCGAGGCGCAGGGCCGCGGCCCGGCCGACGGCGGCAAGCCCGCCCGCCGCGACTACCACCACCCGGCTGCCGGCTGGGGTGCTGCGCGCAGCGTCGCCCGCGTGCTCGCGAAGGCGCGCGAGCCGGTCGAGGGCCCGCGGGCGGTGCTGCGGATGAACCACGAGGACAAGGGTTTCGACTGCCCGGGCTGCGCCTGGCCCGACGACCCGCACGGCCTCCACCTCGACATCTGCGAGAACGGCATCAAGCACGTCACGTGGGAGATGACCCGCAAGAAGGTCGGCGCCGAGTTCTTCGCCGCCCACACCGTCACCGAGCTCGCCGGCTGGAGCGACTTCGCGCTGGAGGACACGGGCCGGCTGACGGAACCGCTCACCTACGACGCCGCCAAGCGATACCTACGTCCCGATCTCCTGGCCGGACGCGTTCGAGCTCGCCGGCTCGACCCTGCGCGCCCTCGCGAGCCCGGACGAGGCGTCGTTCTACACCTCGGGCAGGCTCGGGAACGAGGCGACGTTCCTCTACCAGCTATGGGCGCGCGAGCTCGGGACGAACAACCTGCCGGACTGCTCGAACATGTGCCACGAGGCGAGCGGCCGGGCGCTCACCGCGTCGCTCGGCACCGGCAAGGGCACGGTCGACATCGGCGACTGGGAGCAGGCCGATCTGATCTTCGTGATCGGCTCCAACGCCGCCTCGAACGCCCCGCGGATGCTGACTGCGCTGGCCGACGCCTGCAAGCGCGGGGCCCAGGTCGTGCACGTGAATCCACTCGTCGAGGCGGCGTCCGGGCGCACGATCGTCCCCCACGACTTCCTCGCGATGGCCACCTTCCGCAGCTCGCGCACCGGCTCGCTCGACGTCCAGCCGCGAATCGCCGGCGACCTGGCGTTCCTCCGCGGCGTTGCGAAAGCCGTGCTCGAGACGGCCGACGAATGGCCCGACGCAGTCGACCGCGCGTTCCTCGACGAGCACACGACCGGCTTCGACGAGTACCGGCGGCTCTGCGCCGCATCGCCCTGGCCCGAGCTCGAGCGTCAGTCCAGCGTGGACGAGACGACGATGCGCCACGTCGCGGAGCTCTACGTCGACGCCGAGCGCACGATCGTCGCCTGGTGCCTCGGCCTCACCCAGCAGGAGCACGGCGTCGACACGATCCGCGAGATCGCGAACCTGCTCCTGCTGCGCGGGAACGTCGGCCGCCCCGGCGCCGGTCCGAGCCCGATCCGCGGGCACTCGAACGTTCAGGGCAACCGCACGTGCGGCGTCACGCACCGCCCGAGCACGGAGTTCCTCGACCGGCTGGCCGAGGCCTGTGGCATCGACCCGCCGCGCGAGCACGGGCTCGACACCGTGCGCACGATTCAAGCGATGCAGCGCGGCGAGGTGAAGGTGTTCGTCGGGATGGGCGGCAACTTCGCCCTCGCCGCGCCCGACACCGCAGCCACCTTCGACGCGCTGCGCGCCTGCGAGCTCACCGTGCAGGTGAGCACGAAGCTGAACCGCAGCCACCTCGTGCACGGGCGGCAGGCGCTGATCCTGCCCTGCCTCGGCCGCACCGAGAAGGACGTGCGGCGCGGCGGGCTCCAGGGCACGTCGGTCGAGGACGCGATGAGCATGGTGCACCTCTCGCGCGGGATGAAGGCGCCGGCCTCACCGCACCTGCTCTCGGAGCCGGCGATCATCGCGGGCCTGGCGCAGGCCAGCCTTCCCGACTCGACGCACGCCCTGGCAAGACTACGTCGACGACTACGACCGGATCCGCGACACGATGGCCCGCGTGCTCGACGGGCTTCGAGAACTTCAACGCGCGCGTACGGCAGCCGCGCGGCTTCCGCATCCACCAGCCCGCGCGGGAACGCGTCTTCCTCACGCCGTCGCGTCGCGCCGAGTTCTCGACCGCGCCGCTGCCCGACGCGGTTCCCGCCGAGGGCCGACTGATCCTCGGGACGATGCGCTCGCACGACCAGTGGAACACGACGATCTACTCGAACGACGATCGCTACCGCGGCGTGAAGAACCTGCGCACGCTCGTCTTCATGAACCGCGCCGACATGGCCGAGCGCGGCCTGGAGGAGCTCGACCTGGTCGACATCACGAGCATCGCCAGGACGGCCGCCGGCGCAGCGTGCACGGCTACCGCGCGCTCGCCTACGACATCCCGCAGGGCAACGCCGCCGGCTACATGCCGGAGCTGAACGTGCTCTGCCCGCTCGGCGACTTCAGCGAGCAGTCGGACCAGCCGCTGATGAAGCACCTCGTGGTCGAGATCGCACCGAGCCGCCACGAGTGACCGAACATGCGCCGCGTCATGCGGCGCCGACAGCGATCGGAGGGACAGCGATGGAGAAGACGTGCACGGTCTGCGGCGGAGAGGTCACCCAGGGCTCGCTCGGGACGATCAGGGATCCTCAGACCTACTGGTCGGGCGCCGAGGTGAAGAGCTTCGGCCGGATCCGCGTCTCGCAGTCCTCGGGCGAGCGGATCGCGGTCGTCGCGGAGCGCTGCTCGGACTGCGGCCGGATCGAGCTCGTCGCGATGCCGTAGACCCGAACGGCGCTACGGCTCGGAGTCGAGTGGCGCCGCGAGCAGCAGAAAGCCGCACACCACGAAGCCGAGCAGGGCCACGACGCCGATCGCAAGCAGGAGCCCGCCGTCGAAGAGCAGCGAGAGCACGAGGCCGACGAGAAGGAGGCCGGCCGTAACCGGAACGAGCTTCGTCCCGGGCGGCGAGAGCAGCCCTCGCTCCCGGGTCGACGGCGCGGCCGGCTCGGCGTCGAAGAGGCCGCGCGAGCAGGAAGCCGTAAAGCATCACGAGCGAGGGGACGAGCAGCACGGCGCCGATCGCCGTCGCGATCACGAGCGCGATCAGCGTCGAGCGGCCCGCGGCGGCCTCGTGGACGTTGAGGCCCGGCAGCACCTCGGGGCGCTGCGCGAGCACCCAGCCCGAGCACGACCGCGGCGACCGCGGCCGCGGCGGTCGGCCGCGGCGGGCTCGTAGCGCCGCGTCCAGACGAGCAGCATCGTCGCGGCGCCCGCGAGGGCGGAGACGAGCACCGCGCCGAGCCCGGCCCCGCCGCGAGAGCCCGTCCCAGAGCGCCGCGCGTCGTGGCGGACGACGACGAGGCCGGCCATCGCGACCGCGCCCGCGACGACGCCGGTCGCGAGCGCCCGCACGCGGAACGCCTCGGCGAGCTCGGGCTGCCCGGCCCGCATCGCGTCCGCTGCCAGGTAGACCGCGGCGAGGTAGGCGGCGACGGCGACGGCGAGCACGCCGACGAGCACCGAGGTCGGGTTGAGCCAGCTCGAGAACAGGTCGCCCTCGGCGTTGCCGACCGGCACGCGGCCCGAGGCGATGCCGCCGATCGCCGCGCCGAACGCGAACGGGACGAGGATCGACGAGAGCGCGAACACGAGGTCGACCGCTGCGCTCGCTCGGATGCCTTGCCCGTCCCCACGCGCAGCGCGTAGGCCGTGCCGCGCAGGATGATCCCGACCGCGGCGATGAAGAGCGGCACGGCGAGCGTCGACATCGATCGAGCCGAACGCGGTCGGGTAGCCCGTCCAGCAGACGACGAGCACGAAGATCAGCCAGACATGGTTCGCCTCCCAGACCGGCCCCATCGCGTGGTGCGCGTAGTCGCGCATCGCCTCGCCGCGCCGGCCGCCGGCCCGGCAGCGACCAGAAGCCGGCGCCGAAGTCGGCGCCGCCGAGCACCGCGTAGGCCGTGAGCCCCGCGAGGATCAGCGCATCGCGGATACTCGTCAAGCGACATCGCGCAGCGGGGGTCGGGGCCGGTCGGCGGGAGCCTCGCCGGGGCGCCCGACCGCCGAGCGGCGCGCGGGCGAGGCGCCGTAGCACCCACCAGACGCCGACGCCGAGCGCGGCGTAGACGACGACGAGGGTCGCGTAGCCGACCGGGATGCCGCCGCCGCCCGTCACCGCCTCGGAGGTGCGCATCACGCGCGCAGACCACCCAGGGCTGGCGACCCGACCTCGGTGGTCACCCAGCCCGCAATGAGCGCGACAAGCGATGCCGGCCCTGCGAGCGACGAGCGCGCGGTAGAACCAGCGCGACTCCGGCAGCCGCCGCTTGCGGAGGCGCACGTAGGCGAAGAGCACGCCGAGCGCGGCCAGCGCCGTCCCGATCCCGACCATCGTCTGGAAGGCGAAGCGGGTGACGTTCACGGCCCGCACCGGCGGGCGGTCCTCGACCGGCACCGAGTCGAGCCCCTGCACGGTCGCGTTCGGGTCGTGCGGCGGCGAGGAACGAGAGCAGGCGCGGAATCTCGATCCCGAACCGCACCTCGCTGGCCGTCGTACCAGCCGAGGAGGTGCACGGGCGCGCCCTTGGTCGTCTCCTGGAGGCCCTCGATCGCAGCGAGCTTGGCCGGCTGCTGGCTGGCGACGTCGCGCGCGACCCAGTCGCCGACGACGACCTGCACCGGAGCGGCGATCGCCGCTGCCGCGAGCGGGATCGCGAGCGCCGTCCGCTCGTAGCGGTCGAAGCGGCCGCGCAGCGCGCCCCAGGCATACACGCTCGCGAGCACGAAGCCGGTGACGATGTAGCCGGCGAGGTACATGTGCACGAGCTCGTGCCAGAAGTACGAGTTGCCGAACAGCGCCGAGAACGGGTGCACGTCGACGGCGCGGCCGTTCACGAGCCGGAAGCCGCTCGGATGGTTCATCCAGCCGTTGACCGCGATCACGGTCAGCGACCCGGTGACGCCCGTGATCACGACCACGACGCCGCAGAGCGACGTGCCGGCGCGGCGAGATGCGGTCCCACCCGTAGACGTAGATCGCGATGAAGATCGCCTCGAGGAAGAACGAGAAGCCCTCGAACGCGAAGCCGAGGCCGAAGACGTTGCCGAACGCCGACATGAAGCCGGGCCAGAGCAGGCCGAACTCGAAGCTGAGGATCGTGCCCGTGACGACGCCGACCGCGAACAGCGTGATCATCACCTTCGACCAGCGCATCGCGAGCGTGCGGTAGAGCGGGTCGCCGGTGCGGAGCCAGAGCGTCTCCACGAACAGCACGAGCGCCGGGAACGCGATCCCGAAGCAGACGAGCGGGATGTGGACCGCCAGCGAGAGCGCCTGCATCTGGCGCGCCTGGATCAGGTAGTCCTGATCGACTGCGGTCGTGCCCGCGGCGAGCAGGAGCGCGCTCATCGAGCGGCGCCCACGTCAGCGTTCCCCGTTGGGCATGGCGGCGACCGGCAACTCGCGCAGGATCCCACGACGCGGGCCGCGGGGCAATCGGGACACGGCCGTTACGCGGTGGTCGTCGGCGACGCGGGCTGCTCCGCCAGCCGGGCGAGGTTGCCGAGCATCGCGACCTCGTTGCCGGCGAGCTTGAAGAGCCGGGGGAAGAGCCAGCTCAAGCCGCCGGTCACGCGAATCGTCGACGTGATCCGGAGCCGACCGTCGCCCGCGTCCGAGAGCTCGTGTGCGAACCGCAGCTCCGCCAACGGAAGCTTCGCCAGCGTCGAGAAGCCCTGCTCGGGCTCGGCGGTGGCGATCTCGAGCCACGAGGTGGGACCGCCCTTCGGCTTCAGCCGCACTCTCGCGCCGGCGACGAACGGCCCGTCGAGCTTCGCCCAGACGATCCCGTCGTCGAACTCGGGCCAGCGGGCAGGCTCGCTCCACAGCGCCCACACGTGGGCACGGGAAGCGGCGGTCTCGTCGGAACACTCGAACTCCCACATGGTCGCTCCTCCGCCGGGGTCTCGGCCTGCGGGCAACCCGGACGGCCCGGCGTCGGGCTTCCGGGGGGACGACCGCAGCCGTCCCGACTGCCTGGTACGACCCTACGCGGTCTGGAGCTCTGCCTCGGCTCGCAACCAGTTCTCGAGGTCGCTCGAGCCCTCACCCGACTGGGAGATCAGGTACGCGCGCTCGGCGATCATCTCTTCGGTGATCGCGGGTGCCGTCTTGCGCCGGCTGGTCGTCGTGCGAGTCGCCGTCTTCTTCGTCGCCGCCGCCTTCGTCGCCGCCGCTTTCTTCTCCCTTGCTGCCATCCGTGCCGTCCTCCCTTCGTGACCGCCGACCCCTGCTCGGTCTCGGTTGCGACCCCTCCCCCATCCTCGCAGGTCCCGACATCGTGGCCGCGACATCGGTCAGACCCGTTCGAGCAGCAGCGGCTCGTAGCCCCCGAGCACGGGCGCGATGCCCTCGAGCACGTTCCGCCAGCGGCCGGGCGGCAGCTCCAGCTCGGGCGCCTCGCCGCGCACCGGCACGGCGACCACGACGTCCTCGCCGCGGCGGTAGGCGCAGGTGCCCTCGCCCGCGGCGAGCGGCTCGTACGCTCCGGAGAACGTCTCCGGCCGGCGCTGCCGCAGGGCGAGCGCCTCGTGGATCACGTGCAGCTTGACGGTCTCGTTCCGCAGCGGCTGTGCGCCGCTCCGCAGCGCCGCAAGGCGAGTCGCGGCGCAGCACCCAGTCGACGGGGCGGCGGTTGTCCGGGTCGACGAGGGCGCGGTACCACAGCTCGTCGCCGCCGTAGATGTCGGGCACGCCGGGCGAGGTCAGACGCAGCACGAGCTGGCCGATCGCAGACCGCTCTCCGGCCGGGGCGACCTCGTCGACGAACGCCGTCAGCTCCGCCACGAACGGCTCGTGCTCGAACAGCCCATTGCAGAAGCGCTTCACGGCGCGCTCCCACGGCTCGCTCTGCTCGACCCAGCTCGTGTTGCGCTTCGCCTCGCGCAACGCCTTCTCGACGTAGGCCTCGAGGCGCCGCGGCTCGAGCGGCCACGCGCCGACCAGCGTCTGGTAAACGAGCAGCTCCTCGGTCCAGTCGGGCGCGCCGCCGTCCCGCAGCGGCGCGTTCAGCTCGTGCCAGCGCAGGACGGTCTCGCTCCAGCGCTCAGCCATGCCGGCGAGCGCGCCGATCCGCGCGCGCACGTCGGCACTGCGCTTCGTGTCGTGCGTCGTGCCCGGCAGCAGCGTGTTCGGGAAGCGCTCGGCGTTCGCGCGATGGAACGCCTCGACGCCGAGGCCGAAGCGGCCCGGGTCGCCGCCGACCTCGTTCAGCGCGAGCAGACGGACGAAGCGGTAGAAGGCCGTGTCCTCGACGCCCTTCGCCATCACCGGCCCCGTCGCCTGCTGGAAGCGCGTCACGAACTCGTCGTGACCCCTCTCTTCGAGCAGGAGCACCCGGCGGAGCGCCTCGGGCAGGCCGGCGAGCGCCTGCGCGGTCGGCGTCGTCGACCCGGCCGCTCCACGGCTCGACGTAGGTGCGGTAGACCGGCAGCGAGGCGAGCGCGCGTTCGAGGTCGGGGACGTCGATGGAGGCGTCGCAGGCGCTCGACCTCGGGCTGGAACGTCGTCCGCGCCTGCTCGAGCTTCGCCTCGAACGCGAGCTCGTGGAAGGAGCGCACCTCACCCGCGAGCTCGGTGAGCACCGCCTCGCCGGCGGGGTCGACGAACAGCGCCTCGACGTCGTTCAGGAAGTCGTAGCCCGTCGTCCCCTGGACCGGCCAGTCGCGCAGCCGCTCGCCGGGCTCGAGGATCTTCTCGACCCAGATCCGCTCCACGCCCTCGCGGCTGAGCCGCTCGAGGTAGCCGCGAGGGTCGGCGAGCCCGTCCGGATGGTCGATGCGGAGCCCGTCCACGAGCCCCTCGGCGACGAGGTCGAGCACGAGGCGGTGCGTCGTCTCGAACACCTCGTCGTCCTCGACCGCGACGCCGCCGAGCTCGTCGACGTCGAAGAACCGGCGGTGACGGCCGGTGTGGTCGTCGACGTCGAAGAACCGCTCGCGCAGCTGCCGGCTCGCTCCAGAACGGGTTCTCGTCGTCGGTCGCCATGTGGTTCGGGACGACGTCGAGCACGACCCCGAGCCCGGCCTCGCAGAGCGCCCGCAGCTCGCGCTGGCCGCCGAGTTCGTCCGAGACGCACCGCGGGTCGACGACGTCGTAGCCGTGCGTCGAGCCGCGCCGCGCGCGCAGCACGGGCGAGAGGTAGAGGTGGCTGACGCCGAGCTCGGCCAGGTACGGCACGAGCCGGCGCGCGCGCTCGAGGGTCAGTGTCGGGCCGAGCTGGAGCCGGTAGGTGGCACGCAGCTCGCCGCGGTCGCTCACCGGCGTTGCAGGACGACCAGCGAGCGCGACTCGACCGCGACCACGTCACGCGCCTCGTACGTCACCGGATCCGCGTCGGGGTCTGCGGTCGAGAGCCTCAGCTCCCAGCGGCGGCCGAAGCGGCGGGGCGGGAGGATGAAGTCGGTCGGCTCGTGGTGGGCGTTGAAGAGGATCAGGAACGAGACGTCGGTGAGCGGCTCGCCGTTCGCCGTCACGGTCCGCAGGTCGCCGCCGTTCAGGAACACGCCGATGTGCTGCGGGCCCGGCTGCTCCCAGTTGCGCCGCGTCATCTTGCGGCCGTCCGGGCGGAACCACCACGAGTCGGGCAGCTTCGTCCCCTCGCCGTCGCCGGAGAGGAACGTCGTACGCCGGAAGACCGGATGGTCGTGCCGCAGCGCGATCAGCCGGCGCGTGAACTCGAGCAGCCGCTCCTTGCCCTCGTCGAGCTCCCAGTCGACCCAGGAGAGCTCGTTGTCCTGGCAGTAGGCGTTGTTGTTGCCCTGCTGCGTGCGCCCGAGCTCGTCGCCGCCGGTCAGCATCGGCACGCCCTGCGAGAGGAAGAGCGTCGCCAGGAAGTTGCGCTGCTGGCGAGCGCGCAGCTCGTTCACCGCGGGATCGTCCGTCGGCCCCTCGACACCGCAGTTCCAGGAGCGGTTGTCGTCGGTGCCGTCGCCGTTCTCCTCGACGTTCGCCTCGTTGTGCTTGTCGTTGTAGGCGACGAGGTCGGCGAGCGTGAAGCCGTCGTGGGCGGTGATGAAGTTGATCGAGGCGAAGGGCTTGCGGCCGTCGCGCTCGTACAGGTCGGCCGAGCCGGTGAAGCGGAAGGCGAAGTCGGCGACGCGGGCCTGGCCGCGCCAGAAGTCGCGCATCACATCGCGGTAGATGCCGTTCCACTCCGTCCAGAGCACCGGGAAGTTGCCCACCTGGTAGCCGCCCTCGCCGACGTCCCACGGCTCTGCGATCAGCTTCACCTGGGAGAGGATCGGGTCCTGGTGGATGATGTCGAAGAAGGCCGAGAGCTTGTCGACCTCGTGGAACTCGCGGGCGAGCGCCGAGGCGAGGTCGAAGCGGAAGCCGTCGACGTGGCAGTCGACGACGAAGTACCGGAGCGAGTCCATGATCAGCCGCAGCACGGCCGGATGCAACGGGTTCAGGCTGTTGCCCGTGCCGGTGTAGTCCTTGTAGAAACGCGGTGACTCGGGCATCAGGCGGTAGTAGCTCTCGTTGTCGATCCCGCGCAGCGAGAGCATCGGCCCCAGGTGGTTGCCCTCCGCGGTGTGGTTGTAGACGACGTCGAGGATCACCTCGATCCCGGCGCGGTGCAGCGCCTTGACCATCCCCTTGAACTCCTTCACCTGCTCGCCGCGCGTGCCGGTGGCGGCGTAGAACGCGTGCGGTGCGAGGTAGCCGATCGAGCTGTAGCCCCAGTAGTTCGTCAGCCCGTTCTCGTCGAGATGCTGCTCGTCGGCGATGTGGTGGATCGGGAGCAGCTCGACCGCGGTCACGCCCAGCGAGGTGAGGTACTCGATCGCGGGCTCGGAAGCCAGGCCGGCGTACGTGCCGCGGAGGTCCTCGCGGATGTGCTCGTTCAGCTTCGTGAAGCCCTTGACGTGCAGCTCGTAGATGATCGTCTCGCTCCACGGCCGGTTCGGGGGGCTGTCGTCCTCCCAGTCGAAGGCGTCGTCGACGACCACGCACTTGGGGATGGCGTCCGCGTCGTCCTCGTCGTCGGCGAACAGGTCGGCGTCCTCGCCGTCCGGAACGTACGGCATCACGTTCGCGGCGCCGTAGTCGACCGTGCCGTCGATCGCCTTCGCGTACGGGTCGATCAGCAGCTTGGTCGGGTTGAAGCGCCGGCCGGCCTCGGGCTCGTACGGCCCGTGCACGCGGTAGGCGTAGCGCTGGCCCGGACCGACGCCGGGGAGGTAGCAGTGCCAGTTGAAGGCGTTGCGCTCGGTCACCTCGATCGTCCGCTCGCGGCCGTCGTCGTCGAAGAGGCACAGCTCGACGCGCTCGGCGTGCTCCGAGAAGAGCGAGAAGTTCGTCCCGTGGCCGTCCCACGTGGGGGCCGAGCGGGAAAGGGTTGCCGGGCCAGACCTCCATCAGCAGCGAAGCTCGAGCGTCAGGTCGCGCGAAGTCGGCGACGAGCTCGGCGCTGCCGCGGCGCACGCGCAGGATCCGCCGCTTCTCGTCGACGTCCGTCTCGACCTCGCGCGGCAGCAGCTTGCGCGCGCGCGAGCAGCTCGGCGTAGAAGGCGCGCAGCTCGGGGTCGCCCGCCTCGGGCCGGAGCTTCGAGCGCTCGAACGTCTCGAGCGCCTGCGGGTCGGGGATCTCCTGGCTGCGCGAACGAGGCGAACCTGGCGAACTCCTTGCGGCGCCCCTCGCGCGTCGCCTCGCGCGATCGCCGGGTCGTCGTGATCGGTGAAGAACTGGAACGGCGCGGTCTCGCCGTACTCCTCGCCCATGAAGAGCAGCGGCACCTGCGGCGCGAACAGCAGGCAGGCGGCGGCAAGGCGCCGCGTGGGCGCCGGCAGCCGGTCGCCGAAGGCGCGGTTGCCGACCTGGTCGTGGTTCTGAGGCGCAGCTCACGAGCCGTGCCGCCTGTCTGTCCTTGTAGGCCCGCGCAAGGTCGGCGACCTTACCGTAGGGCTCGTAGTAGCCGTCGCGCTCACCCGGTGAGCAGCACGTGCAGCGCGTGGTGGAGCTCGTCCGCCCACTGCGCGTCGTGGCCCCACCGCTCGATCGGCGCTCGGTTGCCGACCTCCATCTCGGAGATCACGAGCGCGCGCGGATGGACGGCGCGGACGCGCTCCGCGAGCTCGGCCATCACGTGCGGCTTGCTCTCGTCGAAGATCGCGTGCACGGCGTCGAGGCGCAGGCCGTCGATCCGGTAGTCGCGGACCCAGAGCTCGGCGTTCTGGATCGCCCACTCGCGCACGGCCGGCAGCGTGTAGTCGATCGCGTCGCCCCAGAAGGTGTGGTGGCGGTCGGTGAAGTACGGCCCGTAGGCGGCGAGCAGCTCGGAGCCCGGCCCGACGTGGTTGTAGACGACGTCGAGGATCACCGCGAGCCCGGCCGCGTGCGCGGCGTCGACGAAGCGCGCGAGCCCCTGCGGGCCGCCGTAGGCGCGGTGCGGCGCCGAAGGTGAGCACGCCGTCGTAGCCCCAGCCGCGCTCGCCCGGGAACGTCGCGACCGGCATCAGCTCGACCGCCGTGATCCCGAGCTCGGCCAGCTCGGGCATCCGCGCAATCGCGGCGTCGAACGTGCCCTCGGGCGTGAACGCCCCGACGTGCAGCTCGTAGATCACGAGCTCGGCGAGCGGAACGGCGACCGGGTCGGCCGTCCAGTCGAAGGCGCCCGTGTCGAGCACGCGCGACGGCCCGCGCAGCCCCTCGGGCTGCCAGCGCGAGCAGGGGTCGGCGAGCGGCGTGCCGCCGTCGAGGGACGAAGCGGTAGTCGTCGCCGGGCTCGGCCGGCAGGCGCGCCGCGAACACGCCGCCGCCCTCGGGCTCGAGCGACCCGGCCTCGGTCGAGACGCTGGTCGCGTTCGGCGCCCAGACGCGGAACTCGACGACCCCCGGCTCCACCGGGACGGCGCCGAGCCGGCCGGGCGCCTCAGTCGGTGCCAGGTCTTGCATTCACGCAGTTCGCTCGCTGTTGTGGAGCCGGCGGCTGATCGTCGAATAATGGCAGCCGGCGTGGTCGGCGAACTCGCGGAGCAGCAAAGACGCTCATCTCTCTGCGGACGGCGGCACGAGCGTTCGACCAGATCACGGAGCACGACAGCTGACTGGGCAGCCGGGATGATGCGCACAACACGCGAGCGGTGCCCGGTCTTGCATTCGTGCGTTTGCGACAACCCGTGTGACACGATCGACACGAAATGCGGCGCAGACTCACGGCTTCCACTCGAGCCCGTCAGAGTGCCGGCTCACAACCGGAGTCCTCCGACTCGTGGGGAGGGGCTGCGCGAATCATCGAGCGTCGTCGGCGGGCTGCTGAGCGCCCTCCGCCTCGGAGGAGGCGGTGGCGATGCGGCGGCAATCTGTTTCGACTGCGCGGCGAAAGCGTGGTGAGACGAGAAAGGTCCCGTCCGCGTCGCTCCATTGTGACGCGTATCGGCTCTCTCGCGGTGAGCCTCGCCGCGGCCATTTCGCTTGCCCATGGCGAGGCACGAGCCTCGATCAAGGTTGCTGGAGATGGACACGATCCCGTGCTTCGTGTCGACGCCGGCGGCTACGCGGAAGTGAACTGGACGACGAGTAGCGGCGTTCGGCGTTCAGTCCTCATCTCGCCGACCGGTTCGGTCGTCTACGGCGGACACCTACCGGGCTCGGATGTCTCCCGACCGGCGCCGGCTGCGCTGCCGTACTCGGTTGTCGTCAGACGGACGCCCGACGGCGCACGCTGGGCGCTTCAGGCCTGGCGGCGTCTGGCGCGCGGCCCGGTCGAACTTCGCTTCTCGCGCTGGCGGGGTGCCCCGACTCGTCTGACGCTTGACACCGTCTGCTGCAGGTGGGGGAGTGAGAACGTCCGGGGTAGTGCGAGTTTCCACGGCAGACCCATCTACGGGCAGCGCTCGACCCACAGCGGGGTGCCGCTTGATCCGTTCGGGCGAAACGTCTACCTCGACAGCTTCCGCGGCCGCGAGTGGACGCGGATGATGGGTGTCCTCACACACCGTCCGACCGGCCTCTTCTCGCTGTGGATCCGCGGAAACTGGCGCGGATCGCGGTACCGCGGCGCGATCATCGGGCCGAACTGGGGCTGGACGCTCGCGCCAGATGCGGCCGCCGAGACAGCATCCTCGCTGCATCGCTCCGGCCTGCCGGCCGGGTCCTGACGAGGCGGACGGTCGACCGGCTCCCTGCCGCCCGTCCAGCCGAACGTCCACCGTCGCGAGCGTCACGCCGGTACGAGCCAGACGACGCCGAGCGGCGGCAGCGTCAGCTCGGCCGAGAACGGCTGGCCCTGCCACGGGCTCGGCTCGGCCTCGACGCCGCCGTAGTTGCCGACGTTCGAGCCGCCGTAGTGCTCCGAGTCGGTGTTCAGCGCCTCGCGCCAGCGGCCGCCGTGACGGCAGGCCGACGCGGTAGCGCTCGCGCGGCACCGGCGAGAGGTTGCAGACGCAGGCGAGCGAGCGCTCGCCGTCGGCCGAGAAGCGGAGGAAGGCGTAGACGTTGCGCGCGACGTCGTTCGCGTCGAGCCAGCGGAAGCCGTGCGGCTCGAAGTCGACCTCGTAGAGGGCCGGCTCGTTCGCGGTAGATCCGGTTGAGGTCGCGGACAGCGACTGCGCGCCGGCGTGCTCGCGCCACTCGAGCACGTGCCAGTCGAGCGAGGTCGTCGTGGTTCCACTCGCGCTCCTGCGCCAGCTCGCCGCCCATGAACAGCAGCTTCTTTCCGGGGTGCGCCCACATGTAGGCGAAGAGCGAGCGCAGGTTCGCGTGCTGCTGCCAGCGGTCGCCCGGCATCTTGTTCAGCAGCGAGCCCTTGCCGTGCACGACCTCGTCGTGCGAGAGCGGCAGGAGGAAGTTCTCGCTGAACGCGTAGATCATCGAGAAGGTCAGCTCGTGGTGGTGGTAGCGGCGGTAGACCGGGTCGTGGGCGAAGTAGCCGAGCGTGTCGTGCATCCAGCCCATGTTCCACTTGAAGCCGAAGCCGAGCCCGCCCAGGTAGAGCGGCCGCGAGACGCCGGGCCACGAGGTCGACTCCTCCGCGGCCGAGATCACGCCCGGCTCGTCGCGCGTGGACGACCTCGTTCAGCTTGCGCAGGAACGCGATCGAGTCGAGGTCCTCGCGGCCGCCGTGGACGTTCGGGATCCACTCGCCCGCCTTGCGCGAGTAGTCGAGGAAGAGCATCGAGGCGACCGCGTCCACGCGCAGGCCGTCGGCGTGGAACTCCTGCAGCCAGTTGAGCGCGCTCGCGAGCAGGAAGTTGTGCACCTCGTTGCGCGCGAGGTTGAAGACGAGCGTGCCCCAGTCGGGATGGGCGCCGAGCCGCGGGTCGTCGTGCTCGTACAGCGCGGTGCCGTCGAAGCGGGCGAGCGCCCACTCGTCGCGCGGGAAGTGCGCCGGCACCCAGTCGAGGATCACGCCGATCCCCTGCCGGTGCAGCGAGTCGACGAAGGCGCGGAAGTCGTCCGGCGTGCCGAAGCGCGAGGTCGGCGCGAAGAAGCTCGTCACCTGGTAGCCCCACGAGCCGGCGAACGGGATGCTCCATCACGGGCATCAGCTCGACGTGCGTGAAGCCGAGGTCGCGGACGTACGCGCCGAGCTGCTCGGCAAGCTCCGCGGTAGGAGAGGCCCTGCCGCCACGAGCCGAGGTGCACCTCGTAGATCGAGATCGGCGCGCGAAGCGGGTTCGACGAGCCGCGCCGCTCCACCCACTCGGCGTCGCCCCATGCGTGGCGCGGGGTATGCACGACCGAGGCCGTCTGCGGCGGGTGCTCGGTCGCGAGCGCGTACGGATCGGCCCGCAGGTGGATCGTCCCGTCCTGGTAGCGGAGCTCGTACTTGTAGCGGGCGCCGTCCTCGACGCCCGGCAGGAACAGCTCCCAGATCCCGGCCTGGCCGAGCGTGCGCATCTGGTGCAGACGGCCGTCCCAGTCGTTGAAGTCGCCGACGACGCTGACCGAGCGCGCGTTCGGCGCCCAGACCGCGAATGCGGTGCCGGTGACACCGTCGACCTCGCGCACGTGCGCGCCGAGCTTCTCGTACAGGCGCTCGTGCTGCCCCTCCACGGCGAGATGGACGTCGAGCTCTCCCAGCGTCGGGAGAAAGGTGTACGGATCGTCGAGCTCGAAGGTGTTTCCGCCCGGATAGGCGACCTCGAGCCGGTAGCGCAACGGCAGCGTCCCCTTCAGGCTGCCCTCGAAGAGGCCCGAGGGGTGGCGCAGCTCCAGCTCGACCGGCTTGCCGGCCTCCGGAAGCAGGCGCACGCTCTCGGCGTCGGGGCGAAACGCGCGGACGACGACCCGTGACTCGTTGCCCGCGTCAGGATGCGCTCCGAGCAGGTGATGGGGGTCCGGGTGGTCTCGCCGGACGACGAGCTCGACTTCGTCTGCAACCGTCACGTGTCTGCTTGCTCGAGCAGGCGCACGATCCCGCTGACGGGGACCGGTACCCAATCGGGGCGATTCGCGAGCTCGTACCGCAGCTCGTACACCGCCTTCTCGAGCTCGAAGATCTGCAGCAGGCGCTCCGCGTTCTCACGCGGAGGCAGGAGGCTCGCGTCCTGGACGGCAGCCATGTAGCCCTCGAGGAAGGCCGCGCGGGCACGCTCCTCGACGCTCTCGTCCTCGACGCCCGCGACGCGCGTCGCATAGGTGAACGACCGCAGCATCCCGGCCACGTCGCGCAGCGGCGAGTGCTTGAGCCGCCGCTCGGGCAGCGGCCGGGCCGGCTCGCCCTCGAAGTCGATCACGACCCAGTCGTCGTCGACCCACAGCGTCTGCCCGAGGTGCAGGTCGCCGTGATGGCGGATCCGTCGGCCCACCGACCCGACCGTCGAGAGGCCGTGCAGGAGATGGCGCACCGCGTCGCCGCGGCCTCTGAGCGGCGCCGTGGCCTCGGTGTCGGGCAGGGTGAGGAACACGTGGTCGATCTCCTCGTCGATCGTCGCGGCGAGGAGAGCGAGCGACTCCGGGCTCGCGTCCTCCGGCGAGAACGCCGGGTCGTCGGGCTCCGATGCGAGCACGGCGTGCATCGCGCCGATCACCTCGCCCAGCCGGCCCACGCGGGCGAGGAACGCGCCCGGGTCGCCGGCGAGCTCCTGGAGGGCGAGCGTCCAGCCGTCGACCGCCCCGGAGACGAACTCCTGCACCATCCCGAGCGACGCGCCCATCATCGGGCCCGCGTACGACCACCAGCCCCACAGCTTCGGGACGTTCTCGAAGCCGCGTGTGGCGAAGAAGTGGAGCAGCTCGAGCTCGGGGTTCACGCCGGGCTCGACCCGGCGGTAGACCTTCACGATCAGCTCGTCGTCGAGCACGACCGACGTATTCGACTGCTCGACCGCCGAGCGACCGGACGTCGTGCACCGAGTCTCCGGCGCGGGCGCCCGGCGTCATGGAGCAGAACTCGATCGTCCCCTCCCCGGCCGGGATCATCGCCCCGCGGCTCGTCAGGTCGATCAGCTCGCGGACATAGGCGGGGTCGGCGCTCGCCTCGAAGCTCCTCCGGCCCTCGACCGAGGCGATCTCGGGCCCGGAGATCTCGCCGTCCTCGATCGTCCCGACGATCAGCTGGTAGAGGTCGTGCGTTCCCGAGCCGTAGCGGATCTCGACGAGGGCGTCGACGAGCGACGGCGCCTCGCCTCGCAGCTCGGCGCTGTCGACGATCCGGACGCCGGCGACCTCGCTCGCCTTCGCCCCGAACCACCGCTGCTCGCGGATGAACGAGACCAGGGCCTCCTCGGGCACCTCCCCCAGACCGGCTGCGGGCGTTGACATCAGTCGATCCTCCTCATTCGGCCTCCACGAGCTGGAACCAGTAGAAGCCGCGCCCGGCGAGCGTGAGCAGGTACGGCAGCTCGCCGATGCGCGGGAAGCGTGTCCGCCCGAGCATCTCCTCGGGCACGAGCCCCTGGAAGCGCCGACAGGTCGAGCTCGACCGCCTGGGCGGAGCGGGAAAGGTTGTGTACGCAGAGCGCGATCTCGTCCTCGTAACGGCGGATGTGGGCGAGGATACGCGGGTTCGCCGACCTGAGCGCCTCGTAGCTGCCGAGCGCGAAGATCGGATGCTGCTTGCGGAGCGCGATGAAGCGGTGCAGCCACCGCAGCAGCGAGGTCGGCGTACGCAGCTGCGCCTCGACGTTGACCGCCTGGTAGCCGTAGACCGGATCCATCAGCGGCGGCAGGTAGAGCTGCGCGAAGTCGGCGCGCGAGAAGCCGCCGTTGCGGTCGCCCGTCCACTGCATCGGCGTGCGGACGCCGTCGCGGTCGCCGAGGTAGATGTTGTCGCCCATCCCGATCTCGTCGCCGTAGTAGAGGACCGGCGCGCCGGGGAGCGAGAAGAGGATCGCCGTCACCAGCTGGATCTCGTCGCGGCCGTTGTCGAGCAGCGGTGCGAGCCGGCGGCGGATGCCGAGATTCAGCTTCATGCGCGGGTCGCTCGCGTACTCGTTCCACATGTAGTCGCGCTCCTCGTCGCTCACCATCTCGAGCGTGAGCTCGTCGTGGTTGCGCAGGAAGAGGCCCCACTGCGCGTTGTCGGGGATCGCGGGCGTCTGCTCGATGATGTCGGCCAGCGGCGTCGCGTCCTCGCGCCGGATCGCCATGAACAGGCGCGGCATCACCGGGAACTGGAACGCCATGTGACACTCGTCGCCCTCGCCGAAGTAGTGGACGACGTCGTCCGGCCACTGGTTCGCCTCCGCGAGCAGGACGCGGTCGGGGTACCGCGCGTCGACCTCGGCGCGCACCCGCTTCAGATAGGCGTGCGTCTCGGGGAGGTTCTCGCAGTTCGTCCCGTCGCGCTCGAACAGGTACGGCACCGCGTCGAGCCGGAAGCCGTCGAGCCCGAGGTCGAGCCAGAAGCGCAGGACGTCCAGCATCGCCTCCTGCACCTCGGGGTTGTCGTAGTTGAGGTCGGGCTGGTGCGAGAAGAACCGATGCCAGTAGTACTGCCCGGCGACCGGGTCCCAGGTCCAGTTCGAGACCTCGGTGTCGACGAAGATGATCCGCACCTCCGGGTAGCGGTCGTCCGTGTCCGACCAGACGTACCAGTCGCGCTTGGGCGACGCGGGGTCGGAGCGCGCCTCCTGGAACCACGGATGGTCGCTCGAGGTGTGGTTCATGACGAGGTCGGCGATCACGCGGATGCCGCGCTCGTGCGCCGACTCGATCAGGGTGCGGAAGTCCTCGACCGTGCCGTAGTCCGGATGGATCGCGTAGAAGTCGGCGATGTCGTAGCCGCCGTCCCTGAGCGGCGACGGGTACATCGGCAGCAGCCAGATGCAGTCGATGCCGAGCCACTGGAGGTAGTCGAGCTTGTCCGCCAGGCCACGGAGATCGCCGGTGCCGTCGTCGGTCCCGTCGGCGAAGCCCCGGATGTGGATCTCGTAGAACACCGCCCGCTTGAACCACAGGCGGTCGGCCTCGAACCACGGGCTCTGGAAGCTCCCGGTCGGGCTGGGCGCCGGCGCCTGGGTCTGCGTGCGTGTGCGTGAGCGTGTGTCTCGGCGTCGGGCCATCTGATTCATCTGACGTGCATGACGTGGGCGCCGCCTGGCGGGAGGAGGACGTAGTTGCCTCCGACCTGCCAGGCGTAGGTCTCGTCGGTGAGCAGATCCTGCACGACGAACGAGTCCGGCACGCCGAGACCCGGCGGCACCGAGAGCAGCCCCTCCGAGGGAGCGCCGGCGAGGTTGACGCAGACGATCAGCGTGTCGGCCTCGCTCTGCTTCGCATAGGCGATCAGCTGGTCCGACGCCGTCTCGAGGAACGTGACGTTGTCGATCTTCTGGAACGAGCGGTTCGCGCGCCGAATCGCGTTCAGTCGCCCGATCAGCGGCAGCAACGGGCCCTCGATCGCCCGCGCCTTCAGCTCGTACTTCTCGGAGTCGGCGTACTCCTCGCTGCCGGGCCGGATCGCCACGTTCTCGCAGTTCTCGTAGCCGGAGTAGATCCCGTAGCTCGGCGACAGCGTCGCCGCGAGCACGAGGCGCGCCTCGAACGCCGGCCGGCCGCCCTCCTGCAGGTAGGCGTGGAGGATGTCGGGCGTGTTGACGAAGAAGTTCGGCCGGAAGGAGTAGGCGTCCTCGTGCGCGAGCTCGGCGACGTACTCCTCGAGCTCCCAGCGTGCGTTCCGCCAGGTGAAGTACGTGTAGGACTGGTTCATCCCGATCTTCGCGAGCTCGTGCATCATCGCCGGCTGCGTGAAGGCTTCGGCAAGGAACACGACGTCCGGGCCGACCGCGCGCAGCTCCGCGATCAGCCACTCCCAGAACGGCAGCGGCTTCGTGTGAGGGTTGTCGAGGCGGAACACGCTGACGCCGTGGCTCATCCAGTGGAGGAAGACGTCGCGCAGCGCCTCCCAGAGGCCACGCCAGTCGTCGCACTCCCAGTCGACGTTGACGATGTCCTGGTACTTCTTGGGCGGGTTCTCCGCGTACTTGATCGACCCGTCGGGCCGGTGCTGGAACCAGTCGGGGTGCTCGGTCAGCCACGGGTGGTCGGGGGAGCACTGGATCGCGAAGTCGAGCGCGATCTCGAGCCCCAGCTCGTTCGCCGCCGCGACGAGGCGGTCGAAGTCCGCCAGGGTGCCGAGCTCGGGGTGGATCGCGTCGTGGCCGCCCTCCTTCGCGCCGATCGCCCACGGGCTGCCCGGGTCGCCCGGCTTCGCCGGCAGCGTGTTGTTGCGCCCCTTGCGGCCGCTGCGTCCGATCGGGTGGATCGGCGGCAGGTAGACGACGTCGAACCCCAGCCCGGCGAGTTGCGGAAGCACCTTCTCGACCCCGGCAAAGCCGCCGAAGGACCGCGGGAAGAGCTCGTACCAGGCGCCGTAGCGCCCGAGCAGCCGGTCGACGTCGAGCTGGAGCGTGGCCGAGCGAACAGCGCCGTGGTGGTCCTCGACGGTCGAGGCGAGCGCCGTCTCGACGTCGAGGTCGGGGATGTCGAGCAGGAGCGCGCCCTCGGCGAGCTCGCCCGCGAGATCCTCCTCACCGGCCTCGACCTTGCGCTGCAGCTCGTCGCGGAAGGTGGCGGCGCGATCGGTCCACGCCTCGATCAGGAACTGCCAGCGGCCGCTTCCGGTCACCTCGAACGAGCCCGTGAAGAGGTCGTTCGAGACGAGCTCGAGCGGCGCCGACTCGAAGCGGCGCTTGCCGGGGCCGCGGTAGAGCACGCGCGCGCCGAGGATGTCGTGCCCGTCCCGGAAGATGGTCGCACTGACCTCGACCGTGTCGCCGACGCAGGCTTTCGCCGGATGCCTGCCGCAGTCGACGATCGGCCTCGTGTTCGTGACGCGGATGCGCGGCGGCAGGGCTGTCTGCTTGGGGTTGGTCGGCATTACGTCCGCAGTAGTCTCCGGGCCCGTGCTCCTCGCGGACAATAACCACCGTTGGCCGGCGAGAGCTCAGTTCACCGCGAGGCCCGGCGTTGCCGACGCGTGATCGCGACGTGACATGGGAGCGCTCGAGCGGCGTGCTCCTCCACCCCACCGCGCTGCTCGGCGGCCGGCTCGGCGAGGAGGCGTATCGGTTCGTCGACTGGCTCGCGAGCGCGGGCCAGGCGTGGTGGCAGATGCTCCCGCTCGGCCCACCGGACGAGCACGGCTCGCCGTACCGCTCGGCCTCGGCGTTCGCCTGCTGGCCCGGGCTGCTCGCCGAGCCCGACGCCCCGGTGACCGCAGCGGAGATCGAAGACTTCGCCGCACGTCACCCGTTCTGGACGGGCGACTGGGCGGCCTTCGCGGGCGAGGGCGCGCTTGCGGACCAGGTGCGCTTCGGGCGCGAGTGGTCGGCGTTGCGCGCGTACGCGGCCGCGCGCGGCGTCTCGCTGCTCGGTGACGTGCCGATCTACATCGCCCCGGGCAGCGCCGACCACCTCGCGAGCCCGGAGCTCTTCCTCGAGGACGCGGTCGCCGGCGTGCCGGCCGATGACTGGAGCGACGTCGGCCAGCTCTGGGGGAATCCGCTCTACGACTGGCCGACGATGCGGAGCACCGGCTACCGCTGGTGGGTCGAGCGCTTCCGGCGCACGTTCGAGCTCGTGGATGCGGCGCGGATCGACCACTTCCGAGGCTTCGTCGCCTACTGGGCGGTCCCGAAGCGGAGCCGGAGCGCGCTCGACGGGAGCTGGCACCGGGGGCCGGGGCGGGCCCTCTTCGACGCCGTCTCGCAGGAGCTCGGGGCGCTGCCGCTGATCGCCGAGGACCTGGGCGTGATCACGCCGGCGGTCGACCGGCTGCGCGACGGGCTCGGGCTGCCCGGGATGGCGGTGCTGCAGTTCCTCCTCGCCGGAGGTCACGACCCGGCCGAGGTCACCGAGAACCGCGTCGCCTGCGCGGGGACGCACGACAACGACACAGCGGCGGGCTGGTGGGAGCTGGCGGAGCCCGAGTGGCGCGAACGAGCGCGCCGCGCTGCGGAGGCGGCCGGAATCGACGAGGAGGAGCCGAACTGGCTCCTGACCAGGCTCGCGCTCGCCTCGCCCGCGCGGCTCGCGATCGTCCCG
Source organism: uncultured Actinomycetota bacterium (assembly GCA_963797465.1). GTDB lineage: Bacteria > Actinomycetota > Thermoleophilia > Gaiellales > Gaiellaceae > PALSA-600. Next base: position 2,055,716 of record CAWCPD010000001.1, read on the forward strand.
GCGCAGGACCTGCTCGGCCTCGGCAACGAGGCCCGCATGAACACGCCCGGGCAGGAGCAGGGCAACTGGCGCTTCCGGCTCGAGCCGGGCGCGCTCGACGACGCGCTCGCAGAGAGGCTCCGCTCGGCAACCCGGGCCGCCGGGCGGTGACCAGGCAGGCGAGCCGCAACTTGTCACTTGCCCGGGCCCGGCGGACCGCCGCCCGACGACGGGGCACGTGCACGCAGTCGTCCTCTAGCCGCGGGTACTCTGCCCGATCAACTCGACACCGGAACGGAGCTCGACGCGTAGTGCCACAAAGGGGGTCCGCCTGCTCGGCCTCGCCGTGGTCGTGGCCGCGGCGATCGCGCTCCCCACGGGCGCATCCGCGCGCCCACAGGCCGTCGTCCTCCCGGCCGGCACGGACTGGTACGCGCAGGGGAAGCTCTTCCGCGGCGAGAACGGCACGCGCCACAGCTACCTGTGCCCCGCCGACGGAGTGCTCAGCGGTATCTGGGGCACCGACGTCTACACCGACGACACCTCCGTCTGCACCGCCGCTGTGCACGCCGGGAAGATCACCATCGCCCAGGGCGGCACCGTCACGATCGAGATTCGGCCGGGCCTCGCGTCCTACACGGGCTCGGCGAGGAACGGCGTCACGAGCCTCAGCTATGGAGCCTGGTCGAGCAGCTTCGTCGTCGTCAGCGCCATCAAGGGCGCGGGTGTCGCCGGCGTCAAGATGGGCGGCGGTGGCTGGGCCACGACCGCCTCGACCCACCGCGGCCACAACGGCGAGCGCTACAGCTACCTGTGCCCGTCGGGCGGGACGGCGGCGACAGTCTGGGGCACGAACGTGTACACCGACGACAGCTCGGTCTGCACCGCGGCCGCGCAGGTCGGGGAGGTCACGCTCGCGAACGGCGGCACCGTGACGATCGAGATGCGGCCGGGCCAGTCGTCGTACGCGAGCTTCACCCACAACGGGATCAAGACCAACGCCTATGGGTCGTACACCGGGAGCTTCGTGATCGCCGGCGCCCCGCCGATCCCCGGCAGCCCGGGAGGGGGCGGAGGGACGACCACGACGACGCCGAGCAGCGGCGGCGCGGCCCCACCGCCGACCGCAACCACGACCGGGACGGTGCTCGTGAACGGCCGCCCGTTCACCACGGGGACGATCCCGTACCGCGCGGTGGTCGACGTCACCGGGGGCACCCTCCTCCTCAAGGCCGACACCGGCACGCTCAAGGTGAACGGCGCCGGTGGCATCCCGGCCGTCTTCAAGCTGCTGCGCGGCAAGGACGGGAAGAAGGCCGTGGTCGAGCTCCGCCTCGTGAAGGGCGACTTCAAGGCCTGCCCGAAGCGGAAGAAGAGCAGCGCCCGGCGCGCGACGGCGACGACCATCCGCCAGCTCTGGAGCAACGGCAAGGGCAACTTCCGGACGCGCGGCAGGTACGCCTCGGCGACGGTCCGCGGCACGAACTGGCTGACCTCGGACCGCTGCGACGGGACCAACATCAAGGTCAAGCGCGGCGTGATCCAGGTCGCCGACCTCCCGAAGCGCACCCAGGTCACGGTGCGCGCCCCGCGCAGCTACCTGGCGAAGCCGTAGCGCCTGGAAGTAGCTCGGCGGTCGACTCGTGCATCGCGGGCGCTGGATGAAGCGCCGGCGAAGCGCCTGCGCAAGGCGACGCGCGACTCGAACCGGTGAGCAACGGGCGAGTCGACTCGGGTACCCTCGACCCATCCGTGCGGCGATCGTGATCCGTCTGATCGGCGCCGCACTCGCGGTGTCCGCCGCGCTCGTCGTTCCGGCAGCGGGGCCCGCCGCCCCGGAGTCCGCGGAAGCCGTCGTGCTCCCCGACGGGTACGACTGGAACGCCGACGCAAGCTCCTTTCGTGGCCAGGACGGCAAGCGGTTCACCTTCCTCTGCCCGGCCGACGGCGCGGTCGACCGAGCCTGGGGCACGACCGTCTACACCGACGACAGCTCGGTCTGCACGGCGGCGCTCCAGATGGGCGCGATCAAGCTCGCCGACGGCGGCACCGTCACGGTCGAGATCCGGCCGGGTCAGGCCTCGTACACCGGTTCGACGAAGAACGGCGTCACGACCGAGAGCTACGCCCAGTGGAGCGGCAGCTTCGTCGTGATCGGCGGCAAGCCCGGCAGCGACGTCGCAGGCATCAGCCTCGGCGGAGTCGGCTGGAACTCGGACGTCCAGAGCCATCGCGGCAAAGACGGCACGAAGTACCGCTACCTCTGCCCGCCCGGTGGGAGCTTCTCCACCGTGTGGGGAACGAACGTCTACACCGACGACAGCTCGGTCTGCACCGCCGCCGTGCAAACCGGCGAGCTCACGGCCGCCGGCGGCGGCTACGTCACGGTCGAGGTGCGACCCGGGCAGACCGCGTACTACGCGTTCACCTACAACGGCGTCACGAGCAAGGCCTACCACCAGTGGAGCGGCAGCTTCATCGTCTCCGGGGCGCCGCGGATTCCCGGCAGCCCGAGCGGCGCGCCGCCCGGCGGCGGAGGTGGTGGCGGGTCGACCACCACGACCTCGGGCGGCGGTGCGGGCGCACCGCCGACGGCCACCCCCACGGGGACCGTGCTCGTGAACGGCAGGCCGTTCACGAGCGGCACGATCCCGTACAACGCCGTGGTCGACGTCACGCAGGGGACGGTGCTGCTGAAGGCCGACGTCGGCACGCTGAAGGTGAGCGGCGCCGACGGGATCTCGGCGGTGTTCGTGCTCGTGCGCGGCCGGGAGGGGAAGAAGCCTGTCGTCGAGCTGCGGCTCACGAAGGGAGACTTCGGCGTCTGCCCGAAGCGGAAGACGAGCAGCGCCCGCGCTGCCGGGACGACGGTTCGTCAGCTCTGGGCCGACGGCAAGGGCAGCTTCCGGACGAGCGGCCGGTACGCCTCCGCGACCGTGCGCGGGACGAACTGGCTCACGTCCGACCGCTGCGACGGAACGAACATCAAGGTCAGGCGCGGCGTGATCCAGGTCGTCGACCGGCCGCAGCAGCGGCAGGTGACGGTGCGCGCGCCGCGCAGCTACCTCGCACGGCCGTAGCCTCAGTCGTCGCGCCAACCGAGGCGCTGAAGGAGCAGCTCGCGCTCGTCGCGCGTGAGCGACCAGTCCGGGAGCACGGCCCAGACGGTCGCCGGAGCGCCGCCGCGCGACCAGGTCCGCACCTTGAGCTCGTCCGTGCGCGCCTTCGCGCGGATCGCACGGCGCCAGGCACCGTGCTCGGCGAGCGCGAGGCGCCGAACGACCGAGCCCCGCCGCAGGAGCTGGAGATAGTCGTGAGCGACGTCGTCGTCGTCGAACCGCTCGTACATCGTCTCGCGAAACCTACGCCTGCGGGCACATTGCGTCAGCCGCGGGCCCAGCACGCACGCATCCGGGCCCCGACGTGCGGGGCCCGGATCTGTCGACCTGTCGGTTGGGGGTCGTCCGTCAGGCCGAGACCGACGCCGGCGCGGGCGTCCGCTTCGGCTCGGCGTCGTGCTCGGAGCCGCCGTGCTCCAGCCGGGGCAGCCACTCGAGCCAGCTCGGCAGGTACCAGTTCGCATCGCCGAGCAGCTTCATCGTGGCCGGCAGAAGCACGGCCCGGACGATGGTCGCGTCGATCAGCACCGCCGCGGCGAGGCCGATCCCCATCTCCTTCATGTCGATGATCGGCAGCGTGGCGAAGATCAGGAACACGCCGACCATGACGACTGCGGCGCTCGAGACCACGCCGGCCGTCGTCTTGATCCCGTGGGCGACGGCGTCCTCGGTCGAGAGGCCGCGGTCGTAGGCCTCGCGAACCCGGCTGAGGATGAAGACGTGGTAGTCCATCGACAGCCCGAACAGGATCACGAACATGAAGATCGGGAGCCAGGCCGCGATCCCGCCGTTCGACTGGAAGTTCAGCAGGCCCTCGCCCCAGCCGTACTGGAAGATCGCGACCAGCACGCCGTACGCGGCGGCGACCGAGAGCAGGTTCAGCACGATCGCCTTGGCCGCGATCACGATCGAGCGGAACGAGATCAGCAGCAGGCCGAACGCGAAGGTCAGCACGAAGCCGAAGACGAGCGGGGCCGAGTGCTTGAGCAGCGCGTTCGAGTCCGCGGAGGCCGCGGTGCCGCCCGTGACGCCGTAGCTCGCACCCTGCGACCTGCCCGATCGTGGCCGGGAGGATCTCGTTGCGCAGCGTGTCGAGCGCGGCGTTGGACGCCGCGTCCGTGCCGGTGCCCTGGAGCGGGATCGAGACCCGGATCGCCGTATGGGCGGCGATTGACGTCGACCGCGATCGGGCCCTGCATCTGGCCGCTCGCGAGCGCCCGCTGCTTCAGCTCGGCGATCGCCGTTCGTCGTCGCAGCGGAGTCGGCGTCGGCCTTGATCGCGACGATCGCGGGATCGGCGCCGCCCGGGAACGAGTCCTGGATCTTCTGGATCGTGCTCACGGTGGGGGCGTTCTTCGGCAGCCCGTCGAGGCCGGTCTGTGCGGTGTGCAGGCTCAGCGCGGGCGCCGCGATCGCGAGCAGGACGGCGGTAGCAGCGATCGCAGACACCAGGGGATGGCGCAGTGCCGGGGTCAGGATCGCCGACCAGAAGCGGTTGTCGCCGCTCGAGCGCCGGAGCCGGTGCAGGAACGGGATCCGCCCCTTCTCGATCTTGTCGCCGAGCTTCGAGAGCAGCGCCGGCAGCACGGTCAGCGAGCCGAGCATCGCGACGCCGACGACCATCATCGTGGCGATCCCGAAGGAGAAGTAGCTCTTGTCGCCGCAGAAGAGCATCCCGGCCATGGCGATCATCACCGTCACGCCCGAGATCAGCACCGAGCGGCCCGACGTGGCCGCGGCGGCCTCGATCGCGGCGCGCGTCGACCTGCCGGCCGCCCGCTCCTCGCGCTCGCGCTTCAGGTAGAAGAGCGAGTAGTCGACGCCGACGGCGAGGCCGACGAGCAGGAGCACGGCGCTGACGCTCTCGTCCATCGGGACGAGGTGGCTCGGCAGCGCGACCAGGCCGATCGTGGCGATCACGGCCGATAGGGCGAGCAGCAGCGGCACGCCCGCGGCGACGACGGCGCCGAACACGAGCAGCAGCACGAGCAGGGTCAGCGGCACCGACCGCTCTCCGGCCTGCGCGAGCTGCTTGTTGAACATCTCGTCGAGCGCCTTGCCCGAGCTGATCGAGCCGGCCTCGCCGACGTAGAAGTCGGGGTGCGCCTTCGCGACCTTCTCGGTCGCGGCGGTGATCGCGTCGATGTTCTTCGTCGCGACCTCGTTGTCGCCCTTCATGTCGAACGTGACCATCACCGTGCGCCCGTCTGCCGAGATCTGGTCCGCGTGGGACGGCTCGAGCGGGGAGCGCAGGTTCTTGATCGTGTGGAACGGCTTGACGGCCGCGACGACGTCGGCGACCGTCGCCCGGAAGGCCGGGTCCTCGACGGTGAGACCGTCGCTCTGGATCAGGACGAGCTCGGTCTGCGGGTCGGAGCTGGAAGCCGGCGTCCCGGAGGATGTGGTCGGCGCGCTTCGACTCGCCGACGTTGTAGTCGTTCTGGTCGATGGTCTTCTGGCCGACCGCCATCCCGATCGCGACGGACGCGATCACGAACGCGAGCCAGCCGAACACTGCGGTCTTCCAGTGACTTGCACTCCAGCGACCCATGCGGGCCGCGATGTTGTTGGACTTCTTCAGCGGTGACATTGCCCTTGCCTTTCTCCTCGATGGGTCGTTGGCTACGGGTCTCAATCTCCCAGCGAAGCGCTCTCGCCGGAATGGGGCTGCCTGGTGTCTCGCGGTGCGGGAAACCGAACCTCGATCCGGCTCCTCCAGGATGCGGGCGGGCGCGCTCGCCCGCATCGGGGACGAACCCCCGTCAGACCCTGGTCCTGGGCTCCGGGATGAGCCCTAGACACGGGCGCCGACCCTCCGGGGACGGCGCCGGACCGGCTCTTCCGAGCGCCTTGTGAAAGAGCCCGAGGATCAAGCCGACAGCCGCGAGCGACACCAGGACGACGGCGACCAACACGATGAAGGACGCTTTCTTCATGACGCCTTCCCTAGGCGACGGCCAGTGCGGGCCTGCCGCCGGCGAAGGCGGGGACGGGGGTCGGGACGGGCGTGCGGACGTAGTCCGGGCGGAAGCCGAGCAGACGGCCGAGCGGGGCGCCGACGGCGAGCGCGGCGCGCTGCGTCCAGACCGGCGGGAACGACATCTGCACGACGTCGAAGTGCTCGTTCGCGATCACGGCGAGCCGGAACGGGTTCGGCATGCCCCAGCGGTTCGTCTTGCCGTCGGCCGCAAGCGAGTACATCGTCTCGATCGGCGACTCGATCGCGAGCGCCGGCCGGACCTCGACCATGAAGCTGACCTCTGCCGCGGTCCTGTTGCGGAAGTAATGCCGAGTCCCGGGCTCGACGACGATGACCTCGCCGGGCTTCGCGTCGAAGGTGCGGTTGCCGACCGTGAAGGTCAGCGTTCCCGAGGTGATCTCGAAGCGCTCCGTCTGCTCGGGATGGACGTGGGCCGTCGGCAGGTGCCCGCCGGGACCGATGAACGCCTCGAACTGCGTGTACTCCCCGTTCGTCTCGCGAGCCGTCTTGTGAAAGACAAGGCGCTCGCCCGTGACCGGGTTCTCGACTGTCTGGCCTGAAACGATCATGACTCTTTCCTCCGTTGTGATCTCTCCAGATGACCGCCAGAGGATGCGACGCGGGAAGGGTTGTTCGCATTGGGGCGACCCCCAGTCTCGAACCCCAGTCTTTCCCGGCACGTCGCCTCCTAGGCCCGCACCGGCGCCTAGGTCGGAACGACAACTTCCCTGCAAAAACCACTTTTCTTGGGGGTCTCGGCCCTGGCCTCGACGCCCTGGCCGCCGAGCCGGGGCCTTTAGGGGTCGGCAGCCGGGGGCGGCGCAAGCGCTGCGGCGAGCTGCCGACGCGAGGAGATCTGGAGCTTGCGGTAGACGCTCGACAGGTGCACCTCCACCGTCTTCACCGTGACGAAGAGCGCCTGGGCGATCTCCTTGTTGCTGCGAGGTCGACACCCTCGCGCAGCCGCTCGGCCTCGGTGCCGCTCTCGAACATCGCACACGCCCGAAGCGCCGCGCCGATCGCTGAGGGAACGCCCCAGCGCCGCGCCAGCGCGAGATTCTCCCCGTCGAGCCGATGAACTCGGCCTCGAGGCGCTCGTGCAGATCGGGGAGCTCCTCGCGGGTCGTCTCGCCGAGGGCGCGCTGGAGCACCGCGATCGACTCGGGAATGCGGTTCGTAGAGCGACGAGGGGCGGCCGACAGCAGCTACGCGGCCGCGGGCCCGCTCACTGGCGCAGGTAGGCGAGCACGGCGAGGACGCGGCGGTGGTCGCCGGCGTCGGCCGGCAGGCGGAGCTTGCGAGAAGATGCTCGTGACGTGCTTCTCGACCGCACGCTGGGTGATGAACAGCCGCTCGCAGATCGCCTGGTTGGAGCGGCCCTCGGCCATCAGCTCGAGCACCTCCTTCTCGCGCGGGGTCAGATCGCGACGGGGTCGTCGGCGCGGCGGCGGCCGACGAGCAGCGCCACCACCTCGGGGTCGAGCGCCGAGCCGCCCTCGGCGACGCGCCGCACAGCCGCGGCGAACTCGCCGATGTCGGAGATGCGGTCCTTGAGCAGGTAGCCGACGCCCTCCGCGCTGCCCGAGAGCAGGTCGAGCGCGTACTCGGGCTCGACGTACTGCGAGAGCACGAGCACGCCGGTCTCCGGATGCTTCTCGCGGATCTCGCGCGCGGCGCGCAGGCCCTCGTCGGTGTGGGTCGGCGGCATGCGGATGTCGACGAGCGCGACGCAGGGCTGTAGGAGCGCACCTTCAGCAGCAGCTCCTCGGCCGTGCCGGCCTGGCCGATCACCTCGAACCCCGCCTCCTCGAGCAGGCGTGCGATCCCTTCGCGGAGAAGGACCGAGTCATCGGCGAGCACGACGCGCATGCGCCAGTCTAGGACGAGGCACGCTCTGCGATCGCAGGGTCGCACGTGTGGGGCGATGTGGCGAAATCCCCACATCCGTACCGGCACGGCGTCTGCGGCGCCCTGTGGCGCCCTGTGGGGAAATCGCCACATCGCCCCACAGGGCGGGATACGCTTGCGGCCGTGGAGCTGACCCGGGCCACCAACCCGTACAGCGCCGGCGCCGGGACGATGCCGCCGTACCTGGCCGGGCGCGACCTCGACGTGGAGCGGTTCGACACGCTGCTCGCGCGGCTCGAGGCGGGCGAGCAGGGCCGCAGCCTCGTGTACTCGGGCCTGCGCGGAGTCGGGAAGACCGTCCTCCTGCTCGAGCTCGAGAAGGTGGCGGTCGAGCGCGGCTGGGACTGCACCGGCGTGGTCGAGATCGGCGCGACCACCGACTTCCGCACCTCGATCAGCCGCATGACGCATCGGCTCCTCCGCGGCCTCTCGCGCAAGCACGCGATCCGCGACCGCGTGGCGCGGGCGCTCGGCGTGCTGAAGGCGTTCAACGTGACCGCGCCGGGCGGTTTCCAGCTCGACGATCGACGTGACGGCGATCAGCGGCAGCGCCGACAGCGGCGACATCGAGGACGACCTGACCGAGCTGCTGGTCGAGGTCGGCGAGGCGGCGCGGGCCGGCGGCAAGGGCGTCGTCTACCTCCTGGACGAGATGCAGAACCTGGAGTCGGTCGCCCTCGGCGCCCTCTGCATGGCCTTCCACAAGCTGGCGCAGCAGCAGCTTCCGGTCGCGCTCGTCGCCGCCGGGCTGCCGCCGCTCCCGAGCCAGCTCCGCTCGGCGAAGCCGTACGCCGAGCGGCTGTTCGAGTACTTCCCGCTCGGCCGGCTGACCGACGCCGAGGCGCGCTCGGCGCTCGTGACGCCGGCGACGCGCAAGGGTGCCTCGTTCGAGGACGGCGCGGTCGAGCTGATCGTGGCGAAGGCCGACGGCTACCCGTACTTCATCCAGGAGGTCGGCCGCGTCGTCTGGGACGAGGCCGGCGTCTCGCCGATCACGGCCGCCGCGGTCGCCGAGGCGCTGCCCGTCGCCCAGGACATTCTCGACGAGGAGTTCTTCGACAACCGCGTCGAGGAGGCGACGAACGAGGAGCGCCGCTACATGGCGGCGATGGCCGACCTCGGCGACGGCGCGCAGGGCACGGGCGAGGTCACGGGCCGCGCCGGCTACAAGAAGCGGGCCTCGTCGGGCAAGGCGCGGCAGGCGCTGATCCGCAAGGGCCTCGTCTACGTGCCCAAGCACGGCCTGGTCGACTTCACCGTCCCCCACTTCGCCGACTTCATGCGCCGGCGCTATCCGCTCGCGAGCCTGCTGCGGACGGCCGACGAGGACGAGGGCTGAGTGCCGACTCAGGCCGGGCGAGCGGACGGGCGCCGCCTCGGCCTCGATCCGCGTCGGCAGCGGGATCTCGGCGACGACGCGGGTGCCGCCGCCCGGCGGGCACTCGACGCTGAGCCGGCCGTCGAGCGCGGCGAGGCGGTCGGCGAGGCCGCGCAGGCCCGAGCCGCCTGCCGGGTCGGCGATGCCGACGCCGTCGTCGGCGACCTCGATCGTGACCGCCCCGTTCGCCGCCGAGAGCCGCACCACGACCGACGAGGCGCCGGCGTGCTTGACGACGTTCGTGACCGCCTCGGCGACGACGTAGTAGGCCGCGGCCTCGATCGGCTCCGGCAGCCGCTCGTCGACGGTCGAGAGCTCGACCGGCAGCGGCGTCCGCGCCGCGAGCCCCTCGAGCGCAGCGCTCAGGCCGCGGTCGCTGAGCACCGCCGGGTGGATGCCGCGGGCGAGCTCGCGCAGCTCCTGCGAGCGCCTCGGCGAGCTCCTCGCTCGCACTCGTCGAGCAGCTCGTCCGCGGCGGCCGGGTCGGACGTCGACCTTCGCCTGCGCGAGCCGGAGCGCGAGCGAGAGCGCGACCAGCCGCTGCTGCGCGCCGTCGTGCAGGTTGCGCTCGAGGCGCCGCCGCTCCTCGTCGCCGGCCGCGACGATGCGGGTGCGCGAGGCCCGCAGCTCCTCCTCCTGCCGCTTGCGCAGCGGTGATGTCGAGGCCGCCGGCGACGATCCGCACGACCTTGCCCGCGTCGTCGAGCACGGGCGCGCTGCGCCAGGCGATCACGCGCCGCTCGCCGCGCGCGTTCGTGAAGGTGTTCTCGTACTCGGCCGCCGGGTGGTCGCGGCGCGGCGGCGTGGAAGCGCTCGATCATCGCCTCGCGCTCGGACTCGTCGATGAAGACGTCCCAGAAGAAGCGGCCGCGCACCTCGTTCGTCGGTCGTCGTACCCGGTCGCGATCGACGGTCGCCGGGTTGAGGTTCGGATCACGCCGCTCGTCGTCGATGCTGACGAGCAGGCTCGGCGCCGTGTCGACGATCGTGTTCAGGAAGTCGTACTGCGCGCGGAGCTCGGCCTCGAGGCGCTCGTTGTCGAGCGCGAGCGCGACCGCGGCCGAGACGCTCGCGACGAGCTCCGGCTCGTCGAGCAGCGACTCGTCGTGCACGAGCGCGCCGACCGTCCGGCCGTCGCGCTCGACGAGCGACGCGGCGCGGCCCGAGCCCGGGCGCGGGCAACTCGAAGGCGCGTCCGTCGCGATCGACGAAGCGGTCGCCCTCCTCGAGCCGGTAGGCGAGCTCGAGCGTCGGGTCGCCGAGCGCCTCCGCGATCGCGTCGCGCAGCGGCACCCCCTGGCCGATCGAGACGACGAGCGGCGCCGACCGACACCGCGCGCGAGCCGGCTGCGCAGGATGCCGAGCAGGAACGCGAACGGGACGGCTGCGAAGAAGCACGAGGAAGACGGGCGTGAGCGCGTCCGAGGCCGCGCCTCGAGAGCTGCGAGATCACGTTCGCGAGCAGGAGAAGCAGCAGCGCGCCGACCCCCGCGAGGTAGACGGGCTTCAGCGTGCGGCGCAGCGCGGTGCTGGCGCGGCGCCAGCGGCGGACGAGGATCGCCACGATCGTCGACGATCAGGGCGACGGTGAAGGCGGTGCCGATCGTGTCGATCACCGTCGGTCGCAGTCGGCGAGTCGGTGAGCACGATCGCGCTCGTTCCGCAGTCGCTGCAGCCGCGGGTACTCCTCGGAGAACATCAGCAAGCAGCGGCGGCACGATCAGCACGAACGCGGCCGTCACGTCGGACCAGCAGACGGTCGGGCCTCGGCGCGAGCCGGCCCGTCGGGAACGCGAGCACGAGCGCCGCGAACGGGATGAACGCGAGGTTCTCGACCAGGAGGCCGAGCGTGAAGAGCGACGTCGTTGTTCGACTCGGTCAGGGCGCCGAAGAACCACAGGTAGCCGACTGCCGCCAGGTAGACGCCGGTGCGGTTCTCCGGGCGGCGCTGGATCGCGATCAGCCCCGCCACGACGAACGAGAGGCCGGCCGTGAGCGCGAGCGCCGCCGTCGCCGCCTTGTTCGACTCGTGGTCGCTCGTGAGCACGAGCACGAGCGCTCCGACCGCCTCGACCGCGGCCACCGCGATGGCGATCGCAGAGCGCGCGCCTGCTCAAGCGAGGAGCGCGCGGATGCTCGCGCCGGAGAGCTCGGCCTTCGGGATGAAGCCGCGCGCGCCGCAAGCGGGGATCAGGTCGCCGTAGTCGGCCGCGTCGCGGCTCGAGACGAGCACGACCGCCGGCGCGTGCCCGTTGCCGGCAGAGGCGCGAGGCGATCTCGAACCCGTCGAGGTCGGGCAGCTGCACGTCGAGCAGCACGATCTCGGGATGCAGCTCGCCGGCCTTGCGCGATCGCCTCGGCGCCGTCGACCGCCTCGCCGACGACGTCGAACCCCTCGGCCTCGAGCAGCGCGCGCGCGGTGGTGCGGAAGCTCGGGTGGTCGTCGACGATGAGCACGGTGCGGGTCATGACGTGAATCGTCGCAGAGCGCACGCTGCACAGCCATACGGCTAGCCGTACTTGTTGCAGGAAGGAAACGAACCACGATCCCGCCGGGCGCGGGCGTCCCGCGTCAGGGCGCGACGCGATGCCAGAGGGCCATGCTCGCCGCCGACGCCTGGCGGTGACGATCGAAATCTCGCGCTTTCCCTTCCTTCGCTCTCCCCGAGTCTCCGGCGTGCGGTGCCTCGGCGAATCGGCGAAAGCACGAATCGCGTCACGGAACACCCCGATCGAAACGGTGCGACCGGCCGTCCGGCTCCGTTCCTAGAGTGGCGCCGGTGAAGCTCGTGATCGCGATCGTTCGTCCCGAGCGGGCGAACCACGTGCTCGAGGCGCTCTACCGCGCCGACGTGCGCGGGCTCACGACGACACGCGTCCGGGGCCACGGCGATCATCGTCGGCTGCGTCCTGATCACGCCGGCGGCCGTCTTCGTGAGCCCGATGTCGGCGATCCTGCTCGGCGCGCTCGGCGCGGTGCCGGGCTACCTCTTCATCGTCTGGCGGCCGCGCACCCGGCTCGACGAGACGCTCGACGTCCTCGCCGCCCACGGGATCAGCGGCCTCGTCGGGATCCTCTTCATCGGGCTCTTCGCGCAGCTGAGCTCTCGGCGTAGTCCGCGTGCCAGCACGCAGGACGCTTCCGGAGATGGCCGCCCACGGAGAACCCACCCGAGCCACCGATTACGCGGGCGCGATCTACGGCTCGATCATCGCGACGGCGTTCGTCGTCGCACTGCACGAGGCGGGTGTCTCGTCGCGCGACATCACCCTCGAGGTGGCCGCGTCCATGCTCGTCTTCTGGCTCGCGCACACGTGGGCGGGGATCGCGGGCGAGCGCCTGGACACCGGGCGCCGGCTCTCGATGCAACGCGTCCGCTCGATCGGGAGGACGGAGTGGCCGATCGTCGAGGCGGGAATCGGCCCGGTGATCGCCCTGGCGCTCGGCTGGATCGGGGTACTCGGACCGACCGCGGCGGCGCGGATCGCGGCGGGGATCGGCGTGGTGCAGCTCTTCGCGTGGGGCTTCGTGCTCGGGTGGCGCGTCTACCGTACGTGGCCCGGCGCGGTGATCGCCGGGCTCGGGAACGGGGTCGTCGGCCTGCTGCTCGTGGCGCTCGAGCTGGCGATCACGCACTGACCCGCTAGGCGGGCTTGCGCTCCGGGTAGCGCGGCAGGCCGTCGTCGGGGATCGGCGCCCACGCCGCCGCGTAGGCGACGAACTGGCGGAAGCTCGGCCGGATGCCCGGGTCTCCGTCGAAGGCGCCGAGCCGGGCCGCGACCACGCCCGCGTCGTCGGGGCTGCGGCTCCAGAGGCCCGAGCCGCACAGGCCGCAGAACACCTTCGGCGCGCCGTCGTCGGGCCGATATTCGCGCAGGTGCTCCTCGCCGGAGACGACGCGGAGCGAGCCCGGCTCGACGCGCGCCTGGGCCGAGGCGGGCGTCCCGGTGCGCCGCTGGCAACGCGTGCAGTGACACCAGCTCGCGGAGACGAGCGGCGCGTCGATCTCGAAGCGCACGGCGCCGCAGAGGCAGCCTCCGGTCAACGGCAGCGTGGACATGGACGCAGTCTAAGTAGGTTGCCGCAGCGTCGGTCGGTGCCCGCTCCGATGGCCTCTCAGGCGGCTCGTGCGACAACCAAGGGCCCGTGCGAGAGAAGCTCCGGAGCCGCTCCACACTCGCCGCCGCGTGCCTCGCGGCGATCGTCGCGGGCGGGGCACTACAGCTCGTCGGCCGGGTCGAGGCGGCGGACGTCGTCTGGGCGGCGACGACGGCCGTGCTACTGGTGCCGCTCACCTGGTCGGTGGTTCGCAGCCTGCTGCGCGGCGACGTCGGCGTCGACGCGATCGCGCTCGTCTCCATGGCCGGTGCGCTCGCGCTCGGCGAGTACCTCGCCGGCGCGGTGGTCGCGCTCATGCTCGCGGGCGGCAACGCACTCGAGGAGCGCGCAGGCTCCCGTGCCCGGCGCGAGCTGACGATGCTCGTCTCGCGCGCACCGCGCGCCGCCCGCCGGATCGAGGACGGCGAGGCCGTAGAGGTTCCCGTCGAGGAGGTGGTTCCGGGCGACCTCTTGCTCGTTCGGGCCGGCGAGGTGCTGCCGGTGGACGGCCTGCTCGAGAGCGACGAGGCGGTGCTCGACGAGTCGGCCCTGACGGGCGAGTCGCTACCGGTGCGCTACCGGCGCGGCCGCCAACTCCGCAGCGGCGCGGTCACCGCCGGGACGCTCCGGCTGAGGGCGAGCCGCCCCGCGTCCGAGAGCGCGTACGCCGCGATCGTCCGGCTGGTCGAGGGCGCCGAGGCGCAGCGCGCGCCGTTCGTCCGGATGGCGGACCGCTACGCCGCCTTTCTCCTGCCGCTGACGGTCGTGGTCGCGGGGGCGGCGTGGGTCGTATCCGGCGACCCGGTCCGGGCACTCGCCGTGTTCGTGGTCGCGACGCCGTGCCCGCTCATCCTGGCCGCACCGATCGCGCTGCTCTGCGGCGTCTCGCGTGCCGCACGCGCCGGCGTGGTGGTGAAGGGCGCTGCCGCGATCGAGCGGCTCGGCCGTGCCCGGACGGTCGTGCTCGACAAGACCGGCACGATCACGCTCGGCTCACCGCGCGTCGAGCGAGTCACCACGCTCGACGGTGTGGGCGAGGACGAGGGTCTGCGCCTCGCGGCCTCCCTCGACCAGGTGTCCGTCCACCCGTTCGCGGAGGCGCTCGTCCGGGAGGCGCGCGGGCGCGGCCTGCAGCTCGACTTCCCGCAGCAGGCGGTCGAGCAGCCCGGACGCGGGATCGAGGGCTCCGTGGGCGCCCGCCGCGTCGCCGTCGGCAGCGACTCGTACCTGCGTGGGCTCGGCTACGACGGCTCTGCACCGCCGGCGCCCACGGCGCCTGGGCGAGCGCGCGCGATGATCGGCGTCGACGGCCGGCTCGTCGGCGCCGCCGAGCTCTCGGACCCGCCGCGCGAGGACGCGCTCGACATCGTCCAGCGTCTGCACGCGGCCGGCATCGTCCACGTCGCGCTCCTGAGCGGCGACCACGCCGACGTCGCCGAGTCGGTCGGCTCGCTGCTCGGCGTCGACCGCGTCTACGCCGACCGCTCGCCGGAGGAAAAGCTCGAGGTCGTGAGGGCGATCCGCTCGACGCCCGGCCTCCGGGCGGTCGTCATGGTCGGCGACGGCATCAACGACGCGCCGGCGCTCGCCCTCGCCGACGTCGGGATCGCGATGGGCGCGGCCGCGGCGACCGCGTCGTCGGAGGCGGCGGACGCGATCGTGCTCGTCGACCGACTCGACCGGATCGTGGACGCGATCGCGATCGGCCGCCGCTCGCTCGGGATCGCGCGCCAGAGCGTCGTCGCCGGCCTCTGGCTCTCGTTCACGGCGATGGTGCTCGCGGCGGCGGGCCTGATCGCGCCGGTCGGGGGCGCGCTCCTTCAGGAGGCGATCGACGTCGCCGTGATCGCGAACGCCCTGCGCGCGCTGCGACCATGAGCCATGTCTCTTCGGGCCGTGTCCGGGGACAGGCCCCGGCCGTGGCCCCAACGGACACGCGAGGGGCACGCGCCCAGCGCCTCAAAGCACGCGCAACGCCCCTGCTCGCCTCGAGCTGAAGCCGCGCCGACGATGCGAGCCGGCCCGCTGCGGGCCGTGTCCGGGGCCTGTCCCCGGACACGGCCGGAAACGACAGGTCGCGCCCGGCTGCCGCTACGCGCGCGACGGCAGCTCGCGGGAACCGCGGATCGAGGCGTCGAGCAGCTCGATCGGATGGGCGGCGGTGACCGGCCGGCCGGCTCGGCGGAGGGCCGCGGTCACCTGGAGCAGGCAGCCCGGGTTCGCGCTCGCATAGACGTCCGGCTCCTGCGCGAGCACGTTCGCGGCCTTGCGGTCGCCGAGCGTGCGCGCCGCCTCCGGCTGGACGAGGTTGTAGATGCCTGCGCTGCCGCAGCAAAGCTCCTGCTCGGCCGGCTCGACCAGCTCGAGCCCCGGAATCGAGCGCAGCAGCTCGCGCGGCTCCGAGCGCACACGCTGCGCGTGGCCGAGGTGGCACGCCTCCTGGTAGGCGACCCGCAACGGCAGCGGATGGCGCTCCGGCGCCCGGCCCCGCGCCACCAGCTCCGAGATGTCGGCGACCGGCAGGTCGAGGCCCGCGTCCTTCAGGTGCGAGCCGCAGCCCGCGGCGTTGGTGACGATCGTCTCGGCGCCCGCGGCCCGGAACGCGTCCGCCGTCGCGCCGCGCCTGCGCGAGACCCTGCTCGCGCTTGCCCGCGTGCAGCGCCAGCGCGCCGCAGCACTGCGAATACGGCGCCGTCACCTCGTACCCATACGCCGCCAGCACGCGCGCCGAGGCGCGGTTCACCTCACCGAAGAGGACGCTCTGCACGCAGCCGGTCAGCAGCCCGACCCGCGCCAGCCGCTCGCCCGAGGCCTGCGTCTCGGCCGGCGGCGAGACCGGCTCCCGCCACGGGGGCGCGAGCGCACGCAGCGGCCTGAACGGCCCCGGCGCAGGCAGTCGCGAGAACGGGAGCAGACGCCTCAGCCGCGTCGGGTGCGGGAACACCGCGAAGACCGCGCGGCGCAGGAGCCGCTCTCGGAACGGCCGCGGAACCTCCTCCTCGACCTGCTCTCGCGCGAGCTCGATCAGCCGGTCGTACTTCACGCCCGACGGGCACGAGGTGAGACAGGCCATGCAGCCGAGGCAGCGGTCGAAGTGCTCGGCGACCGTGCGGTTCAGCTCGACCGTGCCGTCGACGGCCGCCTGCATCAGCCAGATCCGCCCTCGCGGCGAATCCATCTCCTCGTTGAAGACCACGTACGACGGGCAGCTCGGCAGGCAGAAGCCGCAATGGACGCAGTCGCGGAGCAGCTTCGGGTCCATCAGGCGAGCACTCCCTCGGGATCGAACGCGGCCCGGACGCGCTCGGCGAGCGGCGACCATCCGCGCTCCGCGCGCGCCGCTACGAATGCGATCCCCGCGCCGGGTCGCGCCAGGAGGCAGTCCTGCCAGTCGAAGCGCTCGCGGCCCGCCGCCTCCAGCTGCCGCGCCGCCGAGTCCTCCCAGACCGACGCCTCGACCGGCTCGCCGGGGCACGCCTCGACCTGCGCGGCGACGACCGCCTCGCTCGCCCTCGAACAGCAGCGCAAGCCGCCGCGGCGGCAGGAAGTCGACTGCGCTCGGTACGAGCTGCGAACGGCGCAGCTCGCTCCACAGCGCGCGCGGGTCGTCCGCGTCGGCGACCACGGTCGCCTCGACCGCCGGGCGCGTGTGCAGCCGCAGCGCGACGCGCGCGATCAGCCCCATGCGCCCGCGCGAGCCGGAGAAGAGCTTGCCCGAGGTCGTAGCCGGCGACGTTCTTGACCACCTTGCCGCCCGAGCTCGCGATCGTGCCGTCGGCGAGGACGACGGTGACGCCGATCACGAGGTCGCGCATCGCGCCGTAGCGGTGGCGGCGCGGCCCGGACAGGTCGGCCGCAAGGCAGGCGCCGACGGTCGGGTCACCGGGCGGGTCGAGCGCCAGCATCTGACCGTGCGGAGCGAGCCGTGCCTGCAGCTCCGAGAGCCTGATCCCCGCCTCGACGATCGCGGTGAGGTCGCCCGGCTCGTGCTCGAGCACGCGGTCGAGGCGCCGCGTCGAGAGGACCACGTCGCCGCCGTCGCGATCGATCGAGACGCGCCCGCCGGCCGTGAGCGCTTCGGCGGCCTCGGCCACCGAGCCCGGCTCAGAGACGCTCGGCAACCCCGGCCCGTTCGAGCGGATGCGCACGGTAGGGGCCCGGCACCTCGCCGCAGAGTCGCGGCGTCGGCAGCACCTTGCCGGGGTTCGCGAGCCCGTCCGGATCGAACGCGTCGCGCAGCCGCTGCATCACCGCGAGGTCGCTCGAGCCGAACAGCTTGGGCATCGAGCACACCTTGTCGACGCCCACGCCGTGCTCGCCGGTCAGCGAGCCGCCGGCGTCGATGCAGACGTCGAGGATCGCCGTCGCGAGCCGCTCGGCCAGCTCGGGCTCGCCCTCGACGCCGTCGTCGTAGAGCACGAGCGGGTGGAGATTGCCGTCGCCGGCGTGGAAGACGCTCGCGATCCGCAGCCCGTACTCGTCGCCGAGCGCGTAGATCTGCCGCAGCACCTCGGGCAGCCGTGTGCGCGGGACGACGCCGTCCTGCACGTAGTAGCTCGGCGAGATCGCGCCCCATCGCGGCGAACGACGACTTGCGGCCGCGCCAGATCAGGGCACGCTCCTCGGGCGTCCTCGGCGGCGCGCACCTCGAACGCGCCGCACTCCCGGCAGATCGCCTCGACCGCGGCCGAGTCCTCGCCCACCTGCACGCTCGTGCCCGTCGAGCTCGACGATCAGCACCGCGCCGGCGTCCGGCGGATAGCCGGGAGCGACGGCCTCCTCGACCGCCTCGAGCGTGAGGCGGTCCATCATCTCGATCGCGGCCGGCAGGATCCCGCCGGCGATGACGCGCGAGACGGCTTCGCCCGCGGCGTCGGTCGAGTCGAACGCGGCGAGCAGCGTCCGCACCGACTCGGGCGACGCGCACGACGTTGACCGTCACCCGCACGGCGATGCCCAGCGTGCCCTCGGAGCCGACGAAGACGCCGAGCAGGTCGGGCCCGTCGTCGTCGCGCGAGAGCGTCACCAGCTCGCCGTCCGGCAGCACCACGTCGGCGGCGAGGACGTGGTTGACGGTGAAGCCGTACTTGAGGCAGTGCGCACCGCCCGAGTTCTCGGCCACGTTGCCGCCGATCGTGCACACCTGCTGGCTCGACGGGTCGGGCGCGTAATAGAAGCCGTCGGCCGCGACCGCGCGCGTGATCTCGAGGTTCGTCACGCCCGGCTCGACCACCACGCGCGCGTGCTCGAGGTCGACCTCGAGGATCCGGTTCAGCCGGGCGAGCGAGATCACGATGCCGTCGGCGACCGGCAGCGCGCCGCCCGAGAGCCCCGTGCCGGCACCGCGCGCCACGAACGGGACGCGATGCTCGTGGCAGAGGCGGACGACCGACTGGACGTCCTCGGCGCTGCCCGGCAGCACGACCAGCTCCGGCATTGCGCGATGCCCTGTGAGCGCGTCGCACTCGTAGGTGCGGAGCTGCTCGGGCTCGGCAATCACCTCGTCGGACGCGAGCAGCGCGCCGACGGCCGAGCGAAACGCGTCGGGAAGAGGCACGGTCGGACACTAGCCTCAGGCAGGTCCGAGCAGGGAGGCATCAGCCGGTCGACAGCGGTCGCCACCGGCCACCTCGCGATCAGTCGCGGAGCGCCGCCTTCAGCTGGCTCCGCACGTGAACGATGCCGCGCTGGCCGCTGCCGAGCGCGTAGTAGGCGCGGTCGAGCTCCTCGATCCCACCCCCGTTCCGCCAGACGGCGACGCCCTGGTGCACGAGTAGCGCCCCGCTCTCGAGGCTCCGGCAGGCGAGCAGGGCCGCCTCGCGCGTGTCCACGAGCGCAACCGACGGCGGGCCGAGCCGGGCGAGCGTCGCGCTGCAGCCGGCGAGCGTCTGCTCGAGGCGAGCGAGCTGCCGGGTCGTCTTCGCATCGCCCTTCTGCAGCCGGGTGACCGTGTCCGAATGCGCCAGCAGCACCGAGATGTCGTCCAGCGCGCTCGCCATATCGGCGCTCCAGCGCGTCAGCCCGGTCTCCCAGCGTGCCTGTGCCTGCTTGTCCGCGGCGGCCTCTTCCTTCGAGGGGCCGCCGCCGCAGGCCGTTGTCCCGAGCCCGCAGGTGAGCGCGGTGAGTGCGACCGCCACGGAATGCGTGAGGCGTCGGGACATCGCAGTCCCAACGTACCCGCCCGGCGGACGTCATGAGTCCGCGGCGCCGTCCTCGAGCAGGCCGTTCGCAAGCGCGTACCGCACGAGCTCGGCGCGGCTGCCCAGGCGCAGCTTCTGCATCACGTGCGCCCGGTGCGTCTCGGCGGTCCGAACCGAGATGAAGAGCTGCTTGCCGATCTCCTGGTTCGTGTAGCCGAGCGCGAGCAGCCGTAGCACTTCGCGCTCGCGCTCCGAGAGCGGATCCTCCTCGGCGCGGCGCTCCTCGGCGGCCTCTGCCGCGATCAGCCGCGCACCCAGCTCGGGGTGGACGTAGCGGCCGCCGCGGGCGACCTCGCGGATCGCCTGGATGAGCTCGACATCGGCGGCCTCCTTGAGCACGTAGCCGCTCGCGCCGGCCGCGAACGCCTCGCGCACGTAGTGCGGGTCGTCCTGCATCGAGAGCACGAGCACCTTCACGCCGGGATGCTCGTGGAGCAGCGCCGGCACGCCCTCGATGCCGCTCTCGCCCGGCATCACCACGTCCATCAGGATCAGGTCGGGCTCGAGCGAGCGCGCCTCGAACACGGCCTCGCGGACGCTCCCGGCCTCGCCGGCCGTCTCCAGGTCGTCCTCTGCGTCGATCAGCAGCCGCAACCCGGCGCGCACGACGGCGTGGTCGTCCACGATCAGCACGCGCACCGTCACGCGAGCGGCACCTCCACCACGAGCGTCGTCCCCGAGTCGGCGTCGGACTCGATCCTCAGCTGCCCGTTGACGAGCTCGACCCGCTCGCGCATTCCCAGGATCCCGAAGCCCTCGCTCGCCGCCGTCGGGTCGAAGCCCCGGCCGTCGTCCTCGATCACCGCCGCCACTGAACGATTCTTGCGTGTGAGCAGGACGCTGACGTTGCGGGCCCGGGCGTGCTTGACCACATTCGTGAGCGCTTCCTGCACGATCCGGTAGAGCGCGGTCGCGACCTCGTTCGAGAGCTGCTCATCACCGAGATGCGCGACGAAGTCGACCACGATCCCGGTCTGGTCGCTCCACGTCTCGACCAGCCGCTCGAGCGCCGGCACGAGGCCGAAGTCGTCGAGCGCCTTCGGCCTCAGCTCGACCGCGAGGCGGCGGACGTCCTGCAGGGTGCTGACAGCGAGCTCGCGCAGGTCGGCGACGGCGGCACGCGACTCGTCGCCTTCGAGCGAGTCCTCGAGCGAGCGCAGACCGAGGAGGATCGACGTCAGCGACTGGCCGGTCTCATCGTGGAGCTCGCGCGCGAGCCGGCGCCGCTCGAGCTCCTGGGCGGCGACGACGCGCCGGAGCGCGTCGCGCGCGACGCGCTCGGAGAGATCGACCGCCATCGCCGCCCGGGACGCGTACGTCTCGGCCAGGCGAACGTCGTCGTCGTCGAAACGGCCGTCGGGGGCATCGCGCTTGTCATGAGCCGCAAGCACGCCGATCGCCCGCTCGCGCGCGATCAGCGGCACCCAGAGCCCGGTGCGGACCGCCAGCCGGCTCGCGACTTCCTGGTCGATCTCGGGATCGTCGACGACCGAGTCGCTCCGCTCGCTGCTTCGCTGTTCGAGCACGCGGCCGCTCTTCGACCCGGCTCGCCGGATCGTCTCGCCCACGAGCTCGCCCCGACCCTCGCCGGCCACGGCCGCGAAGCGCAGCTCGTCGACGCCGGCCGGCAGCAGCACCGTCACGAAGCGTGCGTCGAGCAGCTCGCGGAGGCGCCGCGCGATCAGGTCGAGCAGCCGGCTCACGTCGGTCTCGGTGCCGAGCGCGTTCCCGACCTCGTTCAGCGCCTCGAGCCGCGCCGACCACTGCGTCGCCGCCTCGTACAGGCGCACGTTCTCGATCGCGACCGCGGCCTGCGCGGCCAGCAGCGTCACGAGCTCCTCGTCCTCGCCGGTGAAGTCGAGCCCGTCTGCCTTCTCGGTCAGGTAGAGGTTGCCGTACGCGGCGCCGCGGAGCAGGATCGGCACGCCCAGGAACGAGCGCATCGGCGGGTGGTTCGCCGGGAACCCGACCGCGCGCGGGTCGGCCGTGAGGTCGTGCAGGCGAAGCGGCGTGGCCTCGGTCACGAGCACGCCGAGGATGCCGCGGCCGGTCGGGAGCGCGCCGATCGCGGCACGGCCCTCCGCGTCGATGCCGTGCGTGACGAACCGCTCGAGCCACGTGCCTCCGGGATCGATCACGCCGAGCGCCGCGTAGCGTGAGCCGGTCAGCGCCGCTGCCGCCTCGAGCAGGCGCTGCAGGAGCGCGTCGAGCGAGGGCTCCGAGGCGAGCGCCATCCCGGTCTCCACCAGCGCACGCAGGCGTTCATGGCTCGACGCGGTCTCCATTGCCGACGAGCCTAACGCCGGACCGGGCGAGAGCGCCCCGCGCCCGGGTCAAGCGGCTCTGCGCAGGGCCTCGACCCTCTGCTTGACGACCAGCACCGGCCTGTCGGCGGTGTGGACGATCTCCGCGGCGACGCTCCCGAGCACCGCCGTCGCGATCCGGCCGCGGCCGTGCGAGCCGACGACGATCAGGTCGACGTCCCGCGACGTCGCGAGCCGCGCGACCTCCTCGGCAGCGTGCCCGCTGAGGAGCTCCGACTCGACCGCCACGCCGGCGCGCTTCGCGCGGGCCGCAGCATCGTCGATCACCGTCCTCCCCTCACGCAGCTCGTGACTCACCGCTCGCTGGTAGAGCGGGCTCCCGAGCAGCTCCGGCAGGTGCCGGACGCACACGACCGTGACGAGCGCGCCGGTCTCGCGAGCGAGATCGAGCGCAGCGTCGACCGCTGCGGAGCCGCCGGCCGAGCCGTCGGTTGCGACGAGAATCCTCTTCACGACCCGCTCCTTCCCTTGCAGTCCATCGTCGATTGCCTCCGTTTGGCGTCTCACCGGAGCATCGTCGGAGGATGCCGGCGCTGCATCCGCGCCGCGACGGATTCAGCGTGCGGGTTTTCCGAGACCGGCGAGGATCCGCTCGGCCAGCTCGTGCAGCACCCCGACGCCCTCGAGCGAGGCGACCTCGACGCGGTTGCCGGTCGGGCCGACCAGCACGAGCAGCGGCCCCTTCCGGCGCTCGAGGCGGGCGTCCGTGAGGCTGTCGTAGCGCAGCCGACGCAGCGACTCGCGCGCGCCGGCCGCCGCGCCACTGAGCACGACGGAGTCCTGGTCGAGCGAGAGCTCGCCGGCGTACGCCTCGCCGTCGTTCTCGCGCCACACGACCGCATAGGTCATGCGGGCCAGCATCGGCCGCCACGGCGAAGGGCGCGTCGGGGTCGCCCCGATCCGCGATTTCGGAAAACCCGCGCCGCGCCTGCGGAAGCGCCCGGATGCCGCGGTCAGCCGTCGAAGCGGAGCGCCCCGTGGAGCCAGGGCGACGCGAGGGGCAGCGTGACGACCGCGATCGCGATGCCGGCGGCGAGCGCCACGGCGAGGAGGGTCAGCCGAAGCGCTCGGCCGCCGGCCGGCCTGGCGCCCAACTCGGCGAGCAGGTGCCGCCCGGCGCGCAGCCCGTAGACGAGGAGGTGGATGCCGAAGGCGCCCGACCAGACGATGAAGCTCGCCTTGTGCAGCCCGAGCACGAGCCCGCGGGACGGAGCCACGATCAGCGCGACGCCGCTCCCGAGCAGCGTCAGCGTCGAGAAGACGAGCACCGGCGCGACGACGACCCGCATCAGCGGGAGCGGCGGCCCGCTTTCGACGTACTCGCTGCCGCCGGTGTAGTAGCGGGCGAAGCGGTACCCGGTCGCCGCAAGCTTGAGCGCAACAGGGCCGATCAGCAGCATGCCGACGAAGACGTGCACCGACAGGAGCGAGCCCATGAAGAGCAGGGTCGTCCCCTCGACCGCGAGCAACGCGACGAGCAGCCCGCCCGCGAGCGACGTGAGACGCGCGTTGCCCTCGGCCCCGCCGAGCAGGCGGTGCCGAGGGCGGACGCGCGCCTGCGTCGGGACCTGCGTCGGAGCCGTCAGCTCGCCGGTCGTCATGGGCGCAGTAGAGCGGGCTCGAATGAGAGCACCATGAGCCGCCAGACCCGACCGGGCGCTCGCGAGGTGGCGAGCCGGCTTCACCTTCCACTCATGCCTCACCTGCGACGATCCGGTGCGATGAGACTGCTGATCGTCGAGGACGAGCCCAAGCTCGCAAGCCTGCTCGCGCGCGGCCTCGGCGAGGAGGGGCACGCGGCCGACGTCGCGTCACGCGGTGAGGATGCGCTCTGGATGGCCCAGGCCGCGCCCTACGACGCGATCCTGCTCGACGTGATGCTTCCGGGGCTCGACGGCTTCGCGACCTGCCGCGAGCTCCGGGCCCGCGGGATCTGGACACCGGTGCTGATGCTGACCGCGCGCGACGGCGTGGAGGACCGGATCGAGGGGCTCGACACCGGCGCGGACGACTACCTCGTCAAGCCGTTCGCGTTCACGGAGTTGCTCGCGCGTTTGCGGGCGCTCGTCCGGCGCGCGCCGGCGGAGCGCCCGGCAGAGCTCCGGGTCGGCGACCTGAGGCTCGACCCGGCGACACACCTTGCCAGCCGCGGCGAGACGGAGCTCGACCTCTCGGTCAAGGAGTTCGCCCTGCTCGAGCTCTTCATGCGCCGCGCCGGCGAGACGCTCACGCGCGTCCAGCTCCTCGACGGGGCGTGGGACATGGCCTTCGAGAGCCGCTCGAACATCGTCGACGTGTACGTCCGCTACCTCCGCGAGAAGATCGACCGGCCGTTCGGCCGGCACACGATCGAGACCGTCCGCGGCGTCGGCTACCGGCTGCGGGCCGACGGCGGCTGATGCTGCGCCGGCTGCCGATCCGGGTGCGGCTGACGCTGCCGTTCGCCCTCGCAATGGCGGCCGTGCTGGTGGCGGTCGGCGCGTTCGTCTACCTCCGCGTCGGCTCGACGCTGCTGGGGACGGTCGACGAGGGCCTGGCGGCGCAGGCGACCGAGGCGGAGTCCCGGCTCGAGGACGACGAGGCGCCGCTGCTCGACCGCGATGCGATCGACAGCGCGAGCGTCGCCCAGCAGCTGAGCGCAGACGGCAAGGTGCTCCGCTCGTCCGTCGCCGGCCTGCCGGCGCTCGTCGACGCGCGCACGCGCGGCATGGCCCTCGCCGGTCGGACGGTGCGGATCAGCGGCCCCGCGCCCGGCCTGAACGGAGAGTGGCGCCTGCAGGCCGAGCGGGCCTCGGGCGGCACGGTGCTCGTGATCGGAAGCCCGCTTACGAGCCGCGACGAGAGCCTCGACAGGCTGCGCCGCGAGTTCCTCGTCGCCGCCCCGGCCGCGCTCCTGCTCGCGACGCTCGCCGGCTACCTGCTCGCCGGCGCTGCGCTGCGCCCCGTCGACGCGATGCGCCGCCAGGCGGAGGCGATCGGCGCGAAGACACCCGACCGCCGCCTGCCGGTACCGCCGGCGGACGACGAGATCGCACGGCTCGCCAGCACCCTCAACGACATGCTCGACCGGCTCGAGGCGGCGCTCCAGCACGAGCAGCGCTTCGTCTCGGACGCGAGCCACGAGCTGCGCACGCCGCTCGCGCTGCTCCGCACCGAGCTGGAGCTCGCCCTGCGTCGGCCGCGCTCGCACGACGAGCTCGAGCTGGCGGTGCGCTCGGCCGCCGAGGAGACCGAGCGCCTGACGAAGCTCGCCGAGGACCTGCTGCTGATCGCCCGTTCCGATCAGAGCTCGCTGCCGATCAGGCGGCAGCCGGTCGAGGCGCGGGCAGTTCTCGACGGGGTCGCCCGGCGCTTCGAGCCGAGAGCGGACGAGCTCGGCCGGGTCGTCGCGGTCGAGCCCGGCGAGGACGCGACCCTCGACGCCGATCCCGAGCGGCTCGAGCAGGCGCTCGGGAACCTGGTCGACAACGCCCTCACCCACGGCGGCGGCGCGGTGTCGCTCGCCGTACGGGCAGACGGCGAGCGGGTCGAGCTACACGTCGTCGACGAGGGCCCCGGCTTTCCGCCCGGCTTCGCCGAGCGCGCCTTCGACCGCTTCAGCCGCGGGGACGACGCGCGAGGCCGCGGCGGCGCGGGCCTCGGCCTCGCAATCGTGCAGTCGATCGCGGCCTCCCACGGCGGCTCCGCCGGAGTCGCGAATCGCGACGGCGGCGGAGCCGACGTGTGGATCGCGCTCAGTCGCTGACCTCGTAGCGCGTCTGGATCCCGGCCACGATGTGGTCGTTGACGTTGACGCCGATGACGTCAGGCGCCAACGGCCACCTCCTTCCGGAGCAGCAGGTCGTGGCCGACCGGTGCGCCCTCGAGCACCACCTTCAACGCGTGCGTGTCGGCCGCTTCCGCGAACACGTCGTAGGCCTCCTCGGCCTCGGCGAGCGGGAAGCGGTGCGTCACGAACACGGTCGGGTCGAGCCGGCCGCCCTCGATCAGCTTCAGCAGCTTCGGCGTCGTCGAGGTGTCGACGAGGCCGGTGGTGATCAGCACGTCCCGGATCCAGAGCTTCTCCAGGTGAAGCGTCGCGCTCTTGCCGTGCACGCCGACGTTGGCGACGCGTCCGCCGGGCCGGATCAGCTCGGTGCAGAGCTCGAACGTCTCCGGTGTGCCGACCGCCTCGATCGCGACGTCCGCGCCGAGACCGCCGGTCAGCTCCATCACCTTCGCGACCGCGTCCTCGCGGCCGTTGTTGATCGTCACGTCGGCGCCGAACTCGCGGGCCTTCTCGAGCCGCGCGTCGGCGAGGTCGATCGCGATGATCCGGCCGGGCGTGTGCAGTGCCGCAGTCAGGATCGTCGCGAGCCCGATCGGGCCGGCGCCGACGACCACGACGGTGTCGCCGGGCTCGACGCGCCCGTTCAACACTCCCACCTCGTACGCCGTGGGGAGGATGTCTGCGAGGAACAGCACCTGCTCGTCGCTCAGCTCCTCCGGCACCTTGTAGACGGAGGTGTCCGCGAACGGCACCCGTGCGAACTCGGCTTGCAGCCCGTCGATCAGGTGGCCGAAGATCCAGCCGCCGCCGCCCGTGCAGAGACCGTAGTGGCCCTCGCGGCAGAAGCGGCAGCGCCCGCACGCGGTGATGCAGGAGACGAGCACCCGGTCGCCGACGGCGATCGTGGTCACGGCGGCGCCGGTCTCGATCACTGTGCCGACGGCCTCGTGGCCGAGGATCGTGCCGGGCGCCACCTCGGGCACGTCGCCCGCGAGAATGTGCAGGTCGGTGCCGCAGATGGTGGACGAGTCGATCCGGACGACGGCGTCGGTCGGCTCGATGATGGCGGGGTCGGGCACGTACTCCCATTTCCGCTGGCCCGGCCCGTGGTAGACGAGACCTCTCATGATGACCTCCAGTCCTTCGAACGCTGCGGTGTCCGCACGACCGAGTGTCGTTCAGCGCGGCGGCCGCGCCATCAGCGGCGCCACCGAGCCCCGGTGCGGGTTTTCCGCGCTCCGCCCGAGCGATGCTTCGACGGCAGGCGGCGGAGCAGGCGCGCCTGCCACTGCTGCATCGGCGAGGGCTGCGTGCGGCCCGTTCGCCAGCTCAGCTTGCGCTTCTCGATCCCCGACGCGACCATCAGCAGCGCGGCGGCCGCGTACGCGCAGACGAGCACGGCGATCGTGAGAGCGTTCATACCTGAACGGTGCCGCCGCTACGCGCGGGTCGCATCGGTAGTCCCCCGCAGGCAGGATCGGAGTGCTCCCGGACGTGCGGCGGCCGCCCCGCTGCGACGCTGCAGGCAGACCGGCTTCTCCCCTCCAGAGGCCGGTGGACACGGAGTGGCGGAAGGGCTCGACCAGGATCGGTCCGCGCCGGAGTCGGCTCGCCGCCACTCCTTCTTTTCGACGGGATCGCCAACGCTGGGCTCCGGTTGCGATCATGCTGGACGCATGGACCGCCGCAGCGCCCACTCCGTTCGTTCTGTACGCAGCCGCGGCGGCGCTCGTGGTCGCGCTCGTCGCCGGCTGCGGCGGCTCGTCCGGGCCCTCGGCCGAGGAGCTCGTCTCGGAGAGCGCCGCGAAGACGGCCGCGGTCAAGACCTTCCACCTCGTGGTCGACATCGAGAACGTGCCGACACCGAGCTCGGGCCTCGGACTCACGTTCGTCGACGGCGACGTGATCGTCCCGGACAAGCTGCGCGGCAAGGTCGGCGGCACCTTCCTCGGGATCTCGCTCAGCTCCGAGCTGGTCGTGGTGGGCGACGAGTACTTCCTGAAGATCCCGTTCTCGGGTAAGTGGCAGAAGATCGACGTCGGCACGCTGCCGTCGGCGTTCTTCGACCCGGAGCAGGGCATCCTGGCCGTGATCGAGGGTGCGAACGACCTGAAGCGCGACGGCTCGCGAGGACGTCGGCGGCGTGCCGTGCTACCGGCTGACCGGGACGGTACGTGCCGACTCGCTGACGCCGCTCCTGAACACCGCCGAGGGCGAGCAGGCGGTGACGATGGAGGTGTGGATCGGCGAGGACGACATGCTGATCCGGCGCGTCCGGCTGAGCGGGCCGATCTCCTCCGACGAGGGCGACGACGCCGTCCGCACGGTCGAGTTGTCGGCGTTCGACGAGCCGGTCGAGATCTCCGCGCCGACGTGACCAGTGCAACCGCCTCCGCGCCGGTCGCGCTGACCGCGCGCGGAGTCACGAGGCGCTACGGGCCTCGCGTCGCGCTCGAGCCGACCGACCTGGAGCTGCACGCCGGCGAGGTGGTCGTGCTGCTGGGCCCGAACGGCGCCGGCAAATCGACGCTGCTCGCCGTGCTCGCGGGCGCGCTCCCCGCTACCGCGGGCGAGGTGACGACCGAGCTGCCCGCGGTCGCAATCGGCTGGGCGCCGCAGCGGCCGGCGCAGTACCGCCGCCTTTCGGCGCGCGAGAACCTCGCCCTGTTCGCGCGGCTGCAGCGGCTCACGGAACCCGTCGAGACGGCCGAGGCGATGCTCGCCGAGTTCGACCTGCCGCCCGACGGCCGACCATCAGCCCACCTCTCGGTCGGGAACCAGCAGCGGCTCAACCTCGCGATCGCCTTCCTCGGCGCGCCCAGGCTGCTGCTGCTCGACGAGCCGACCGCGTCGCTCGACCCGCCGCAGGCGCGCGGGCTCTGGGAGCGGATCGGCCGCGCGCGCGCGGAGGGGACAGGGGCCGTCGTGGCGACGCACTTCCTCGACGAGACGCTCCAGGCCGACCGGGTGCTCGCCCTGCGCGACGGCCGCGTCGTCTTCTCGGGCACACCGGCCGAGTACCGCGCGAACGGTGAGCCGACGTGACTGCTGTCCGCCTCCTGCTCGCGAAGGACGGCCGCGTGCTTGCGCGCTCCCGGCTGCTCGCGGTCGGGCTGATCGTCTACCCGCTCCTGATCGCGCTCGTCGTCGGTCTGCTCGTGCGGTATGCGGGCGAGCGGCCCGAGGTCTCGCTCGTCGGCGAGGCGGAGCTGCCGAGCCTCGTCCACGTCGGCAACCGGAGCTTCGACTTCCGCAAGGTGCTCGACGAGGCGCCCGAGGTGAAGCTCGTCAGTCGCACACCGGCCGAGGCGGCGCGCGAGCTCGAGAGCGGCCGCGCGCTGGCGACGCTCGTGATCCCGCCGAACTTCGCCGAGCGGCTGACGTCGATGCGCGAGAGCCCGAAGATCGAGCTGCTCACGACCCGAAGCGGCCTCTCGAGCCGCGTTGTCGAAAAGGTGCGTTCGCTCGTCTACTCGCTCAACCTCGAGCTCCAGCAGGCCTACATCACGGCCAACCTCGCCGCCGTCGACCTGCTGCTCGAGGGCGGCAGCGGCGCGATCGGCCAGACGCAGTTCACCCTGCTCGGCCTCACCAACGCCGAGAAGCGCCTTGTCGCGCTCACGCGCTCGCCCGACCCGGCGACGGCCGCGAAGGCACGCGAGCTGCTGACGTTCGTGCGCGACCTGCGCGGCGCGGTCGACCAGGTCGGCACCTTCCTGCGCGCGACCGCGAATCCGATCGTGCTCACGACCCAGACGAGCGGCGGCCGCGCGTGGCTCTTCTCGGCGCAGGTCCAGGTCTACGCGCTCGCCCTCACGCTCGCGTTCGTGACCACGCTGCTCGGGGCCGCGGCAATCACGTCCGAGCGCGAGGACGCGGTGATCGGGAGGCTCGCGCGCGGGCTCGTCGGGCTCGGGCGACTCGTCACGGAGAAGATCGTGTTCGCGACGCTCGTCGCAACGGCCGTCGGCGTGGTGCTGGCGCTCGTCTTCGGCGCGATCGTCGCGATCGGGGGCAGCGCAGGCGGCGAGCCGTGGCAGCGGCTGCCGCTCCTCGCGCCGGGGCTCCTGCTGGCGGCGGCGGCATTCGGGGCGTTCGGAGTGCTCCTCGGCACACTGGGCCGGGACACGGGCACCGCGATGCTGCTCGCCTTCCTCGTGGCGCTCCCGCTCGCGCTGCTCGGCGTCGTCCCGGGCGAGGCGGGCATCGCCGGCCGCCTCGGCGACCTGTTCCCCTTCGGCCACGCGGCCGACCTGTTCTCGGGCGTCCTCTACGACGCGAGCCCGCTGCCGGCCATAGCCCGAGGCGCGGCGTGGCTGCTCGCGCTCACAGCGGTGTTCGGGCTGCTCGCACGGCTGGGTGCGCGGCGGCTGGTCGTCTAGATGATTAGCGGCGCGCCAGCTCGACCACCCGCTCGACCGCGAGCCGGAGCGTGTCGGGGACCTGTGCCCGCTCGATCGCGGAGAACCGCTCCCAGGCGCGGGCGGGCTTGTGGCTGCGGGCGCGGAGGCCCGCGACGGCCTCGAAGTCGGGGGCGAGGACGACCGTGCGCTCCGGGCCTGCGAGCTCCGCGATCTGGGCGTTCAGGACGCGCTCGCCGGCGATGGGCTTCTTGCCGGGCGGCGCGTCGCGGTCGTGGACCGCGACGAACGGGACGTGTGCGGCCGAGCAGATGCGGATGAAGAGCGGGATGTTCGGCTTGCCGCCGCACTCGACGATCGAGATCCCCAGGCGGTCGGGATCGTGGCCGAGCGCGCGGAAGACGAACGGGAACGTCATCTTCTCGGTGCGGCCCTCGACGAGCAGCGCGGCGCGGGCGAGCAGCAACTCGCTCCGCTCGGCGTCGAGCTCGCTCAGCGCGCGGAAGCTCTCGTCGGCCGGCAGCGGCTCCGGGTGCACGATCGTCGTGCCGCGCTCGCGCCCCCATTCCACGAGCGCCAGCTCCTCGAGCCGGCCGATATCGAGAAACGCCGGCGAGTGCGTCGAGTAGAGCACCTGGTTCCCGGCCGCCGCGAACGTGCGCAGCAGCCGGTGGAGGAACCGCTGCGCCTGCGGCCGCAGGAAGAGCTCCGGCTCCTCGATCAGCAGCACCAGGCCGCGCTCGCCCCGCTCGCAGAGCTGCTCCACCGCCGCCACGAGCGCCGCGGCGGGCGCGGCCGAGGACGAGCTCGTCGCGGGGACCTGGAACCGCGTCCCGGCCGGCTCGGCGACGAGCCCGCCCGAGCGCTCCGACGCCGGCAGGAAGAGGACGGGCAGCGCGGGCCCTCGGCGCGCCGTCGGGCCGGACGGGCTCGCCTCGACGACGATCTCGCTGCCGTCGGCGAGCATCGCGCTGAGACGGATCGCGTGGCCGGAGCCGACGGCGACGTCACCGGGCGCGGGCGGGGGCGCGTCCTGACGGAGGAGCATCCAGACCGCCGCGAGCACGTTCGACTTGCCGACGCTCGGCCCGCCGACGAGCGCGCAGACCGGCCCGGGCGAGAAGCCGACCGACCGCGCCGAGCGGAAGCCCCGGATCCGCACCTCCCGTACCCCGAACGCCGCGCGCTCCACGCGCGCAGCCTAGAACCGCTCGCTCCGGGAGACCACTCAACCGAGTCTCGGACGTAGAGTCGTCATCGTGAGTGTCACCCGGTGCGAAGCGTCGGTCGGCG
This sequence comes from uncultured Actinomycetota bacterium, assembly GCA_963797465.1. Lineage (GTDB taxonomy): Bacteria > Actinomycetota > Thermoleophilia > Gaiellales > Gaiellaceae > PALSA-600. The sequence goes on from CAWCPD010000001.1 coordinate 2,087,126, forward strand.
TGGGCTCTCGGGCGGACGGCGGGCGCACCGCGAGCCGTCGCGAGTGCCGGCTTCGCCGGTGCTCGCCTGCGACGAGAGCCCAAGTGTCGGAGAGGGGGCCCACGGGGGAGAGCCGGAGGTGCTTCCCCGTGCTCTGCTCCCCCGTGTTGCAGTGACCTGGCCAGGCCTGATCTGGAGGAACCTCTGGCGCCGGCCGTCGCGGACCGCGTTCACTGCCGTCGGCGTCGGGCTCGGTGTCGGGCTGATCGTGGCGCTGCTCGCGATCACGAACGGGGTGCACCGGACGGCCGCCGACCTGACCCACGTCGGCCGCTCCGACTTCGGGCTCTTCCAGTCGGGCGTCTCGGACTTCACCCGCTCCTTCCTGCCGGAGTCGCTCGCGGCGGAGGTAGCGGACGACCCGGGCGTGGCGGAGGTGTCGAAGGTGAAGCTCCTCGTCGACGACGGCCGGCTCGTCTTCGGGCTCGACCCGGGGGAGTTTGCGTACCGCCGCTTCGTGGTCGTCGAGGGCGCGCGCGGCGCGGCGATGGCCGGCGACCGTTCGGGGCTGCGCGTCGGCGAGACCGCGCGCGTCGGCGCCCGAGCGTTCACGATCGCCGGCATCTACCACTCGGGCAACCGCTTCGAGGACCTCGGCATCGTCCTGCCGCTGCACACCGTCGAGCGGCTCGCCGCGCGGCCAGGCGAGGTGACCTCGATCGGCGTCACCGTCGAGCCGGGTGAGACGCCCGCAGCCGTCGCCCGCCGGCTCGAGCGCCGGTATCCGGGCATCGCCGCCATCACCGAGCCGGGCCAGGCGGTGAAGGTCGACACCGCGAGCCGCCTGCTGATCTCGACCGGCTGGATCGTCTCGCTGCTCGCGCTGATCGTGGGCGGGATCGGGGTCACGAACACGATGGCGATGTCGGTCTTCGAGCGGATCCGCGAGATCGGGATCCTCCGCGCGGTCGGCTGGAGGACGTGGCGGATCGGCGCGATGATCGTCTCCGAGGCAACCGGGATCTGTCTGCTCGCGCTCGGGATCGGCTGCGGGCTCGGGGTCGTGGCGGCGCAGCTCTTCGTGGGGCGGAGCGAGCTGAACGGCCTGATCAGCCCCGTCTACACCGCCGGCACGTTCGCGTGGGGGCTCGCATTCGCGCTCGGCGTCGGGCTCGTCGGCGCGGTCTATCCGACGTGGCGCGCGGTCAGCCTGGCGCCGATCGAGGCGCTTCGCCGGGAGTAGCGTCGCCGGGAACCGGGCCGTCGCCGATCACGCCGTCGAGCAGGCGCAGCGTCCGATCGGCGCGGGCGGCGACCGAATCGTCGTTCGTGACGAGCATGATCGTCATCCCTCGGCGGGCACGCAGGCCGTCGAGCAGCTCGAGCACCTGAGCCCCGGTCGCGGAGTCGAGGGCGCCGGTCGGCTCGTCGGCGAGAAGGACGCGCGGGTCGTTCGCAAGCGCACGCGCGATTGCGACGCGCTGCCGCTCGCCGCCCGAGAGCACCGTTGGCCGCGCGTCGGCCCGGCCGGCGAGGCCGACCTCGGCCAGGAGCTCGCCCGCGCGGGCAAGCCGCTCCCGGCGCGGCAGCCGTCCGAACATCGCGAGCTCCACGTTCTCGGTCGCGCTCAGCGTCGGGATCAGGTTGTGCGCCTGGAAGACGAAGCCGACGACCTCGGCGCGGTAGCGCGCCGGGTCGGCCAGGTCGCCGAGGTCCTGCCCGCCGACCGTGAGCGAGCCGGCGTCGGGCATGTCGAGAGCGCCGACCAGGTTCAGCAGCGTGCTCTTTCCGGAGCCGGAGGGGCCCGTGAGCGCGACCACCTCTCCCGCCTCGATCGAGAACGTGGCGTCCTCGAGCGCGCGCACCCGGCCGCCCTCGAACGACTTGCGGACGCCCACGGCGACCACCGCCGCGCCGCGGCTCAAGTGCGCGGCAGGACGCGGTAGGCGATCACCTTGCGCTTGCCGCCCGCAAGCACGGTCACGCGGAACGTGAGCGGGATGCCGCGCGACTCGGCCGGCCAACGCACGAAGTCGCGAAACACGCCGCGGAAGCGGAGCCGGACGATCGGCTTCGTCGTGTCGCCGCGCTCGACCGGGTGCGCCCCGCCGAGCGGGTCGACGATCTCGGCCGTGACCCGCCCGGCCACCGGCTTGCGCGTCGCGGTGGCGCGAACGACGAAGCGCCACTTGGCCCCGATGCGCGGGCTGTGCGTCGGCGCCGCCAGTGTCACCTTCACCTTGGCCGGGCCGCCTTGGGCAACGGCTGTCGCGGCGAGCGCCGCCACGACCGCGACCAGGGCCGCGACCAGGATCGCCCTCACGCCGGCACGACCACGACGGGGCACGTCGCGTGCCGGACGCACGCCTGGGTGACCGAGCCGAGCAGCAGCTCGCCGATCCCGCTGTGCCCGCGCGACCCGACCACGAGCAGCTCCTCGTCCTTTGCCGCCTCGAGGAGGCGGTCGGCGGCCTGCCCCTGGACGACCTCCTGCCGGACCGCGGCGGTGTCGACGGCGGCCTCGGCGACCGCGCGCGCGAGCAACGCTTTCGCGGCGGCCTCCAGGTCGTCCCCGTCGACGAGCGGCGGCTCCGGGACCGAGCCGACGAAGAAGGGATCGGCCGCGCCGAGCAGCGGCGGAAAGTCCCACACGTGCACCGCGCGCACGGTCGTGCCGCGGAGCTGGGCCTCCTCGATCGCCCAGCGAAGTGCCACCTTGGACGCCTCCGATCCGTCCGCACCGACGACGATCGCCACCACGCCACCGTCCTTTCCGCTCCATCGGGCCGCACGTCGTCGCCCGGCCCGGCCAGCCCAACGATCCTAGCCGGGGCTCAACAAGCCGACTCGAGCGCGACCGCCCTCGGGAAGAGGACGTTGTTCTCCTCGTGGAGTGGCGATGCGTGTCCGTCTCGAGGCGGTCGAGCATCGAGCCGTTGGAGTTGATCGTGAGCGGCGTGGGATTCAACACGTCACAAGATGAAGCGGGCCGGCTCGAGCAACATTGATCGGCGTACGACCGCGGCCGTCGCGAGAATGCCGGGCACGTGGAGCGCCGTGACTGGAACCGCAAGCACGCGGAGAGCGGGCGCCTCTACGGCGCGGCGCCGAATCGGTTCCTCGTCGAGGAGGTCGCCGGAATGGCTCCCGGCCGAGCGCTCGACCTCGCCTGCGGCGGCGGCCGGAACGCCGTCTGGCTCGCCGAGGAGGGTTGGAGCGTGACCGGCGTCGACTACTCCGACGTGGCGCTGGCGCAGGCACGCGAGCTCGCGGCGGAGCGAGGAGTGGACGTCGCCTTCGTGCAGGCCGACCTCCGCCACGATCTCCTGCCCGAGGGCAGCTTCGACCTCGTCGTCGTGCTCTACCTCCAGCTTCCGGCGGACGAGCGCAACCGCGTCCTCCGGCGCGCGGCGGCGGCCGTCGGCCCCGGCGGGACGATGCTGGTCGTGGGTCACCACCTCGACAACCTCCGGGACGGCTGGGGAGGCCCGCAGGACCCCACCGTCCTCTACACGCACCAGGAGGTGGCCGGGGACCTCTCCGTCCTCGTGCTCGAGAAGGCCGAGCGCGTGCTACGGACCGTCGAGACCCCGGACGGCGAGACCGAGGCCGTCGACGCGCTCGTCCGGGCTCACGCGCCGCGCAGTCGGTGACCGGGGCCTTGCCGACGTGCAAGACGAAGCAGAAGCCGTTGCCCGAGAGGCACCCACGCGACATCGTCGGGAGGCGGGTGCTCACGCAGTCGGGGCGGTCGTCGCCGGCCCGCCTCACTCGCGGCCGTCGCCGTCGACCAGGCCGCCGCCGAGCCGACGCGGCCGCGGCCTCGCTGGCCCAACGCTGCTCGGGAGCTTTCTGGCCGCCGTGCTCGCAACTCCAGGCCGTCGCGCGGGCACGCGAACGACATCTGCTCTGACCGCGCAAGATCGGTAGAAACCCGCAGCAGCCGTACGGCCGAACCCCGCGGACGGGCGAGGTCAACCGCGCCATCCTTGTGTCATGGCCGATCGGATCCGTGTTCTCATCTGCGATGACCACGCTCTGGTGCGCTCGGGCCTGCGGAAGCTGCTCGATGCCGAGGAGATGGTGGATGTCTGCTGTGAGGCGGGCGACGCCGAGGAGGCGATCGAACAGGTGCGCGCCCGGCGTCCCGACGTGCTGCTGCTCGATGTCGTGATGCCGGGACGGAGCGGGATCGAGGCGCTCCCGGACCTGCTCGCCGCCGCGCCGGACACGCGCGTGCTCGTGCTCTCGATGCAGGACGACCCGAGCTACGTGCGCCAGGCGTTCGCCGCCGGAGCGAGCGGGTATCTGGTCAAGGAGGCGGCCGACGCCGAGCTGATGCAGGCGGTCCGCGACGTCGCCGAGGGACGGCGGTACGTCCATCCTCTCCTCGGCGCACGCCTCGCCGCGGCCGATGCGGTGACCGAGCCGAAGCCGACCGACCGCCTGTCCGGACGCGAGCGCGAGGTGCTGCGACTGCTCGCCCTCGGGCACACGAACCAGGAGATCGCGAAGATCCTCTTCATCTCGATCCGGACCGCCGAGACCCACCGGGCGCGGATCATGCAGAAGCTCGGACTCTCGACGCGCGCCGAGATCGTGCGCTTCGCCCTCGCGGCGGGCGAGCTCGACAGCGAGCGACAGACGCTGACCGCCTAAGCGGCTGCGGAAAAGCCGCGCGCAACTCTGCCGGTTTCCACGGATGCGCCGCTCGCCCGACGTCCTCAGGATGGCGGCGCCGTCCCTCGACCGTGAAGGAGCGACCTGATGGCGTTCGCCGTCGCACGACAGCTTTTCGGTGACTCGACGCTCCGGCCGCTGCCGCTCGGGCGGCGCCTCGCCGCACCCGCCCGGACAATCGCTCCCGCCTGAGCTTGGGAACCACCGCCACGATCATCGCGGTGGCGTACACCGCCGTCTGCGTGCTCGCGATCGGGTTCATGGCCGTCGTCGCTCGCTCGACAGGCGGACGGGCGGCCGAGCGCGCGCTCGACGTGCGCCGGCTGCGCGAGACCGAGAAGACGTGGTTCGTGGTCGTGGTCGTGCTGCTCGTCGCACTCCTCGTCGCGACGATCTTCTTCACGCCATATGGCCGCAGCGCGAACAAGGACGCGCAGGTCGTGGAGGTCACCGCGCTGCAGTTCAGCTGGCTGCTCCCGGGCAAGCCGATCAAGGCGAACCGCCAGGTCGAGTTCCGCCTCACCTCGAGGGACGTCAACCACAGCTTCGCGGTCTACACCGCCGCCGGCGAGCTCCTCTTCCAGGTGCAGGTGATGCCCGACCGCACGCAGAACTACGTCTACACGTTCGACAAGCCGGGCCTCTACCACGTGATCTGCCTCGAGTACTGCGGCGTCGACCACGACGCGATGCAGAGTGACCTGCGGGTCGTCGCATGAGGGGTAGGCTCGACGGAGGCTCACAAGGAGCGCAGGGGCCGGCTTCGGCGGCGCGAGGATGAGCGTCGGACAGGGCCTCACCAGCCAGGCGCTGTCGCCGGGCCCCGAGCTCGACCGCTCGCGCTCGGTCGCCCTCCGCTACCTGATCGCCTCGACCGTGATCCTCGGCGCGAGCGGGATCCTCGGCATGGTCCTCCGCGACAGCCAGGCGGGCGTTGGCCGGATCGACCGCGGGTGGTGGTACGCACTGATGACGGCACACGGGCTGGGAACGTTCGTCGGCTGGGCGGGCTTCGCGCTGATGGGGCTCTCGTTCTGGGTGCTGGCGCAGGTGGGCTTCCCGCTGCGGCGACTCGGCAAGGCGCTCGCCGAGGCCACCTGGTGGCTGATGGTGGCCGGCGTCGCCGGCGTCGTCGTCACGACGCTCGGCTTCAAGTTCGGCGGCTCGTGGGTCTTCCTCTACCCGATGTCGTTCCACGGCGCCGGCGAGTGGGGACGGTGGACGTCGTTCTTCTTCAGCTTCTCGGTGCTGCTCGTCGGGCTCTCGATCGTGACGTGGTGCGTGGCGATCCTGCACACCGTGCTCGGGCCCGCCCTGCACGCGGTGAAGACGAGCCTTCCGAACCGGCTAGGCGTGGCGCTCGGCTTCGGCTACATCGCGCCGGGCCGCTTCGCCACCAACCCGCGGCCCGTCCCCTACGCCGTGATCCCGCTGACGGTGATCGCGATCGACATGATCATCGCGACGCTGCCGCTCGCGGTGCTGCTCGTCGAGATGATGGTGGAATCGCTCGCGCCGAGCGTCACCGTCGACCCGCTGCTCGCGAAGAACGTGCTCTGGTTCTTCGGCCACCCGGTCGTCTACCTGCTCCTGTTCCCGAGCGTCGCCGTCTACTACCTGCTCGTGCCGCGCTTCGCGGGGCGGCCGCTCGTCGCCGGCAACGTGATCACGATCGGCTGGGCGATCGCCGTGACCGCGAACGTGGTCGTCTGGGCGCACCACATCTACATCGACTACCCGTCGGGCTCGCCGCAGGCGGCGCTGAACACGGTGATGGAGCCGCTGACGTTCTCGGTGACGATCGTCTCGGCGCTCTCCCTCTACAGCCTCTTCTTCACGATCTACCGCTCGCGCTTCGTCTGGAACGCCGCCTCGACGGCGCTCTTCCTCGGACTGGTCAGCTGGCTGCTCGCCGGCCTCTCAGGCGTCGTCAACGCGACGATCGCGTTCGACCAGGTGATTCACAACACGCTCTGGATCGTCGGCCACTTCCACCAGATGGCGTTCCTCGCGATCGGCCTCGGGATCATCGGCGCCACCTACGCGTTCCTGCCGGATCTGGTCGGCAAGCCCCTGTACAGCGAGGCGATGGCGCGGTGGCACGTCTGGCTGACGTTCGTCTTCGCGACCGCGAACTCGGCCGTCTGGCTGTACCAGGGACTGCTCGGCGGGCCGCGGCGCTTCGCCGTGCTGCCGCACCGCTTCGACGCTGCCACGCAGCTGGCGGTGCCGTTCACGGTGATCCTCGCCGCAGCGCAGGTGCTCCTCGCGGTCAACATCGTGCAGACGATCCGCGGCAAGCGGCGGCGCGAGAGCGCCCGGCAGGGCTCGCCGAAGGCACTGATCGTGGGCATCTCGGTGCTGTTCGCCGCCAGCCTCGCCGGCTGGGCGGCGACGCGTGAGGCCCGCGGCTCGTCGACGCCGGCCGCGACGACGACCACGCCGGCCGCGCCCGCGGCGAACGCGGCCGGCAAGCAGGTGTTCTCGAGCACCGGCTGCGGCGGGTGCCACACGCTCGCCGACGCAGGCACCGCCGGCACCATCGGGCCGAACCTCGACGAGCTGAAGCCGTCAGCGGCGGCCGTCGCGGCGATCGTCACCGCCGGCAAGGGAGCGATGCCGCCGTACAAGGGGAGCCTGACCGCGACGCAGATCGCCGACGTCGCCGACTACGTCTCGCAGGCCGCAGGATGACGCTCGAGCCGCTGCCGCTCGCCGCTGCCGCAGCGGCGCTCCTCCTCTACGCGAAGGGCTTCGCGCGGTTACGGCGCCGCCGTCCGGACCTGGCGCGCCCGGCGGCCGCCGCAGCGTTCTGCGCCGGCGTCCTCGTCTCGCTGCTGGCGGTGCTCTCGCCGCTCGACGAGCTCGGCGAGTCGCGGCTCCTGACGGCGCACATGGCCCAGCACCTGCTGCTCGGCGACGTCGCTCCGCTCCTGCTCGTGCTCGGACTGCGCGGCCCGCTAGCGCTCTTCGTCGTCCCGACGGCGGTGCTGCGAGCGACCGCACGATCGCCGTTGCGGCGGGCGCTGGGCTTCGTCCTCCGACCGGTCGTGGCGCTCGCCTTCTGGGCGGCGGCGATGTACGCCTGGCACGTGCCCGTGCTCTACGACGCTGCGATCGCGACCCCGCCGCTGCACGTCGTCGAGCACGCGACCTTCCTTGCAACCGGCCTGCTCGTGTGGACCGTGATCCTCGACCCGGTGCGAAGCGCCGGCCGTCGCGCCGCCTTCGCGGCGGCGGTGCTCGTGGCGGGTGCGCCCCTCGCCGAGGTGCTGATCGCAGCTCCGCCGCTCTATCCGCACTACGCGGCCGTCGAGGCGCGGCCGCTCGGCCTGACTGCGGCGGAGGATCAGTCGCGCGCCGGGCTGCTGATGATGGCCGAGCAGATCGCGACGCTCGCGACGGCGGGCGCACTCCTCCTCTGGAGTCACGTCGAGCTCGCCTCGGCGCCGAGCCCCGGCCGGCCCGGCTGACCTCCGGCACCTGCGGGATTCCCGCAACGGGTCGGCGGCCGATCCCTGATGGCGCGTCGCGGCGTCGCAGTCAGGGTGCGGGTACGCAAAGGAGGAAGCCATGACCGCCCTGTTCACGATCGTCGTCATCGCATTCGTCGTCCTCGTGCTCGCCCTCGCGGCCTACGCTGTGTTCGAGCTGACCCCGTTCGCAAGGCATGCCGACAAGTACCGCGACCCGGTGACGGGCCAGCGGCGCGGGAAGAGCCCGCGGCTCGACTGAACGGGCGGTCCAAGCCGGGCGAGGCCGTCTCCGGGCGGCCTCGCCCGGCTTGATCTTCCCGGCCGCGGCTTGACCTCCGCCGACCGGCGCGAGCTGCCCGGCGCGTGCGCACCGATCCGGTCGCGCTCGAGCTCCTCTACCGGCGCCATCCCGCACTCGAGACTGCACCGACCTGAGCCGGCGCACCTCTACGCCGGGCCTGGGGCTCGTGCCGATCGTGACGATCGGCACGCATGGCTTAACGGGAAGCTGACACCCCGCTTACCGCGTGCCGTCAGGCCACCGCTAGGACTTCGCGCAATCGACAACGGGGAGGTCGCATGACCCGCTTCACCATCGCCGGACGCCGCTGGCCGACGGCCGTCCTGCTCGCGCTCTCGGCGATCGCCATCGGCGCCGTCTTCGGCGTGGCACGCACCGGGGAGGCCGCGGTCGCGGTGCTTCCGGCGGAAACCGTCCCGCCGACGATCAGCGGCACGCTTCAGGTCGGCTCGACGCTGACCGCGACCAACGGCACGTGGACCGGCACGGCACCGATCACCTACACGCACGCCTGGCAGCGCTGCGACGAGGACGGCGGCAGCTGCTCGCTGATCGGCGGCGCGACCGCGAGCACGTACGTGCTCAAGCAGGTCGACGCAGGAACGACGCTGCGCGTCGTCGTCACGGCGAAGAACGGCGACGGCTCGGCCCAGTCGACCTCGGTGCCGACCGGCGTGGTCGGGTCGACCGCCGGGACGGGCACCGGCTGCCCCAGCGGCACCGGCGCGATCCCGATCGCCGAGCTCTCGCCGCCGGGACGTCTCCTGATCGACCAGCAGGTGACTTCGCCAAGCCTCATCAGGGGCACGACGAACCAGATCATCGCGCACTTCCGCGTCACCGCCTGCGGCGGGCGTCCCGTCGAGGGCGCGCTCGTGCTCGCGACCGTCGTCCCGTACGACCAGTTCGGCGGCCAGGAAGCCGCGACCGCGGCCGACGGCACCGTGAACCTGACGCTCAACCGGCAGAAGAACTTCCCGGCGACGCCGAAGCAGCGGCTGCTCGTGATGTTCGCCCGGGCCCGGGCCCCCGGCGCCGACGTGCTCGGTAACGTCTCGAGCCGGCGACTCGTCTCGTTCCCGCTCTCGCTGGCCGGCTAGGACGACGCCGCCCGGCCCTGCGGGGCCTCGTCGTCGAGGAGCGGGCCGCTTCGTTTGGCGGTCCGCTCCTCTCTGTTCGGCCAAACTCACGCCTCGAAAGCTGGGGATAGAGCCACTTCTTGCTGAGGATTACTTGAGCCGAACTCGAGCGTCGCGACACTCGCGCGTTGCGTCTACGCAAATCGTGAACGGCGTTTCATGGAATCGACGAAGCGACTTCTAGGTTTGCTGAGATTGTCGATCTCTGTATTTCTTGACCCAAATGAGGTTCGCCATTTCATATCTTCGGTCGTAGGTCGTTGGGGACGGGTCGGTGCGCGCCTCCCGCGACGATTTCAGTTCGCGCACAACTCCGAGAGATTCGAGGAGGTTGATATGGCGAGCAAGCTGAAGATCAAGGTGAACGGTCTCGTGCACAGCGTGACCGCGAGCCTCGACACACCGCTGCTGTACGTGCTGCACAACGAGTTGCATCTGCACGGTCCGCGCTTCGGTTGCGGTCTTGCGCAGTGTGGTGCGTGCTCGGTGCTGCTCGACGGCAAGGAGATCCGTTCGTGCGTCACGCCGGTTGCCGCCGTCAGCGGCAGGGCGATCACGACGCTCGAGGGCATGCCCGCGCTGTGGGCGAGCTCACGCGGCACGACCGCCGCGACACCCGCCGCGCTGCATCCGCTGCAGCAGGCGTGGATCGATGTCCAGGTCCCGCACTGCGGTTACTGTCAGAACGGAATGATGATCCAGGCCGCCGATCTTCTGGCGACCACCAAGCGCCCCACCGAGGCGCAGATCCGCACGGCGATGAACGGTCATCTGTGCCGCTGCGGCACCTATCCACGGATCCTGACAGCGATCCAGAAGGCTGCTGCCGTGATGGCGAAGGGGGCGAAGTAAATGACCGAGATGCTCAAGAAGGAGTTCTCGCGCAAGTCGTTCCTCAAGGGCGGCGGCGCGCTGGTGGTCGGGTTCAGCCTGGCGGGCGCCGGGCTCGCCGGCAAGGCAGCGGGTGCTGCGTCGCCGGACGGGTATCTCCCCGACGAGTCGCTGGTCGACTCGTGGCTGAAGATCACCGCCGACAACAAGGCCATGCTGATGACGAGCGAGGTCGAGGTCGGCCAGGGCACGACCACCGGTTTCCTGATGGTGGTCGCCGAAGAGCTCGACATGGACATGTCGCAGGTGATCTACGGCTCGTCGGCCAAGGACAATGCCGGCAACCAGCTCAGCTCGAGAACCGACACGTGGATCGTGCTCTCGACCGGAGGCATCGGCGGCAGCCAGTCGACAGTTCGGACGAGCCCGCTGATCCGCGCTGCCTCGGTAGCGGCGCGACAGGCGCTGCTCAAGCTCGCCTCGGCCCAGCTCGGTACGCCGGTGGCGAACCTCTCGGTGAGCAAGGGCGTGGTCTCGGGCGGCGGCAAGTCCGTGACCTACGGCGAGCTCGTCGGCGGAAAGCTGCTGAATGCCAAGATCACGAACCCGCACCTGAACCCGGGCGAGGCTCCCGCAAAGCCGCTGAACCAGTTCAAGCTCATGGGAACGCGTGTACCGCGCGTCGACATTCCGGCGAAGATCACCGGGGCGTTCACCTACGCCCATCACGTCAAGCTGCCCGGCATGCTCCACGGCCGGCTGGTGCGGCAGGGCCAGGGTGCGTACGGGACGGACGGCTTCTCGAAGCCGCTGACGGTCGACGAGAGCTCGATCAAGCACCTGCAGGGCGTGAAGGTCATCCACGAGGGCGACTTCCTCGGGGTGGTCGGCGCCAACGAGTGGTCCGTGATCCAGGCGGCGCAGCAGCTCAAGGTCACCTGGGCCGACGCGGGGATTCTTCCCGGCAACGCCAATCTCTGGAAGCACTACCGCGAGCAGGACTCGGCCGGCAACATCCCGGCGAGGATCCACACCGAAGGCGGCAACTTCGACGCGGCGTTCAAGTCGGCGGCGAAGACCGTGACTGCCTCGTTCAACTACCCGTACAACGGCCACATCGTGATCGGGCCGGCGTGCTTCACGTGCGACTACGTGCACGCGGGCGGGCCGGACAAGGACCGCGTGACGATCATCTCGAACACGCAGAACGTCCAGAGCTCGGTCACCGATCTGCAGGACTTCCTGGGGCTCGCGAGCCCGAAGCAGGTTCGCCAGATCTACTACGAGGGCTCGAGCTCGTTCGGCAACGGCTACCCGTACTTCGATATCGCGGAGGCCGCGGCAGTGCTGTCACGTGCGGCCGGCGCGCCGGTGCGGCTGCAGCTGATGCGCTGGGACGAGCAGGGCTGGATGAAGAACGGGCCGGCGATCATGACCGACATCCGCGCCGGGGTCGACTCGAAGGGGTACATGACCGCGTTCGAGGCGACGCAATTCGTGCCTGTCGGCAGCAGCGTGTCAGGCGCCACTCGTGTGACGGCCCTCGGCGAGAACCAGCGTGCCGGCTCCAGCGCGAGCACGAACGCCGAGAACCTGGCGCCCATGTACCGGGTCGCACAGACCGCACCGCTGTCCCAGACGGTGCACAGGACCAAGGAGACGCAGACCGTGCCGTCTCCCGGCATGGGCTCCGCCTTCCCCGCGATGACCCCGCTCGCAGGCGTGTCGGGCTACCGCCTGATCGCGAAGTCGGTCACGCCGGAGGTCGGCATCTTCCAGACCGGTCCTCTGCGCGCCCCGTCGGGGCCGCAGACCGCGTTCGCCTCCGAGCAGGTCATCGACATGCTCGCCGAGGCGGCAGGGATGGACCCGTTCGCGTTCCGCGTGATGAACATGCGCACCGACACCTACGGCGAGGACTGGGAGGGCCAGCGCTGGATCAACGCCCTCACCGCAGTCGTCAACGCCGCGAAGGCAAGCGGCTACGCCCCGCACGTTCCCGCTTCGAACCTCCAGAGCGGCAACGTGGTCACCGGGTGGGGCATGGCGATCGGTACCCACCACGAGCCGTACGGAGCCACGGTCGCGAAGGTCACCGTGAACAAGAGCACCGGCAAGATCACGGTCAACCACCTCTGGGGCGCGCAGGACTCCGGGTTCGCAGTCAACCCCGGCCTGCTCGAGAACCAGATGGTCGGAAACCTGATCCAGGCCACCAGCAAGGTGCTCCACGAGGAGCTCCGCTTCGACAAGAACCGCGTCGTCAGCCGGGACTGGGTGAGCTACCCGATCCTCCGCTTCAAGGAGGCGCCGACGGTGACGGCGATCGTGGTCAACCGGCCCGACCGGCCGCCGATCGGAGCGGGTGAGCCGCCGATCGTCCCGACCGGCGCGGCGATCGCCAACGCGGTCTACGACGCAACGGGCGCGCGCATGCTGCACGCCCCGTTGACACCGGCCCGCGTTCGCGGCTTCCTCAAGGCAGCCGGCGTGTAGCCAAGCCGCGCGACAATGCCGCACCTCGCACGACGGGGCGGACAAGAGACGAAGTGCGGGGCCCGGAAGGGCCCCGCACTTCGTCTCCAACTGAGCACAGCGAGAAATCGCGCGGCACGGCGCGTCGATCAAGATCTGTTGCGCTACGCACCTCCATGATTCACTTGGATCGGTGATTACGGCGCCTTCCGGCCATCCGTCAATTGTTCTTTCGGTTTTCAAGATCTCTTCGACGTCAACACGTTGCTTACGGACCGCTGTTATCGGTGGGTATTGCCCGATCACGTCTGCCCGCTGCGGTCCGGTGTTAGGTGGTGCGACCTCCGACTCGGACTGATCGGGGCAGCGAGCCTCGTCTCCAGACTAGGAGGTAGTTGATGGCAAGCAAGTTGAAGATCCGAGTGAACGGTCTCGTGCACAGCGTGACCGCGAGCCTCGACACACCGCTGCTCTACGTCTTGCACAACGAGCTGCACCTGCACGGTCCGCGCTTCGGCTGCGGTCTGGCGCAGTGCGGCGCCTGCTCGGTGCTGCTCGACGGCAAGGAGATCCGTTCGTGCGTCACGCCCGTGGCGGCGGTCACAGGCAAAGCGATCACGACGCTCGAGGGCATGCCCGCAATGTGGGCCAGCGTCCGCGGTACAACGGCGGCGACACCGGCCGCGCTGCACCCGCTGCAGCAGGCCTGGATTGACGTCCAGGTCCCGCACTGTGGCTACTGTCAGAACGGCATGATGATCCAGGCCGCCGATCTCCTGGCGACCACCAAGCGGCCCACCGAGGCACAGATCCGCACCGCGATGAACGGCCATCTCTGCCGCTGCGGCACCTACCCACGGATCCTCACTGCGATCCAGAAAGCCGCTGCGGTCATGGCGAAGGGGGCGAAGTAGATGACCGAGATGCTCAAGAAGGAGTTCTCGCGCAAGTCGTTCGTCAAGGGCGGCGGCGCGATGATCGTCGGCTTCAGCGTGGCCGGCGCCGCTCTCGGCGCGAGAGCCGCCCAGGCCGCGGAGAGCCCCTACGCGTCACACGGACCGTTCGACGCGTCGCAGATCGATTCGTGGGTCACGGTCCATGCCGACAACACGGCCACGATCAAGCTCGGCAAGGTCGAGCTCGGCCAGGGCACGCTCACAGGACTGCTCATGATCGCTGGCGAAGAGCTCGACATGGGCCTGAGCCAGCTCAAATTCGTCAATCACGACACGAACGTGACGCCGGACCAGGGCCCGACGGTCGGCAGCCAGGGCATCCAGACGGGCGGCAAGCAGGTGCGCGGCGCCGCGGCTGCGGCGAAGGACGCTCTGCTCGATCTCGCCGCGAAGGAGCTCGGCGTCGCGAAGGGGAGCCTGTCCGTCACGAGCGGTGTCGTCTCGGGCGGCGGCAAGTCCGTCACCTACGGCGCGCTGATCGGCGACAAGCTCTTCAACGTGAAGATGTCGCCGAAGTACGGCGTCTCGAGCGCGGGCGGCTTCACCGGCTCCGGTCCGGGCATCGCCGCCGGCGCGCCGATGACAAAACCGGTCAGCCAGTACAAGCTCGTCGGCACGAGCCCGCCGCGAGTCGACATTCCCGACAAGGTGACGGGGAAGTACACGTATGTGCAGAACGTCAAGGTGCCCGGCATGCTCCACGGCCGCATCGTTCGGCCGCGCGGCCAGGGCGCCTATGGGGACGGCACCGCGCCGAAGATCCTCTCGATCGACGAGAGCTCGATCGCGTCGACAGGAGCGAAGATCGTCCGCTTCGGCGACTTCCTCGGCGTCGTCTCCGACAAGGAGTACTCGGCCATCCAGGCCGCGGCTCAGCTGAAGGTGAAATGGGCCGACCCGCCGGCCCTTCCGACCTCCGGGAGCCTGTGGAAGCAGATGCGCGACCACGACAGCGCCGGCCTCGCGCCTGCACGCGTCGTGCTCAACAGCGGGAACTTCGAGAACGCGTTCAAGTCTGCCGCCCACACGGTGCAGCAGAGCTATGCGTTCCACTACACCGGGCACCTGCCGATCGGGCCGGAGTGCTGTGTGGCCGACGTCACGCCGAACGGCGCGCGGCTCTTCTCCAACACCCAGCACGCCTACCAGACACGGACGCAGGTGAAGGACGTGCTCGACGAGGTGATGGGCGCGAACACGCTCCCGGAGAGCAAGATCCGCATCACCTACTACGAGGGCGGCAGCGTCTACGGGTCCGCGCCGTACCGCGACGCCGCACAGAGCGCGGCGATCATGTCGGCGATCGTCGGCAAGCCGGTGCGCGTCCAGTTCATGCGCTGGGACGAGCACGGCTGGGACAACTACGGCCCGGCCCAGATGGTGGACATCCGTGCCGGGGTGGACGCGAAGGGCAACCTGACCGCGTTCGAGTTCACCGACTTCGGGATCCCCTACTACTCGACGCCGGCTGCGCAGCAGCAGGTGTCGGGCAAGGCGTCGTTCTCGAGCTCGGGTCGCGCGGAGACGACGATCAGCGGCGCGCAGTACAACATCCCGAACCGCAAGGTGATCGGCAAGAGCCTGCCGCTGGAGAACAACTACTTCAAGGTCACGTTCCTGCGGGCGCCCAACAACCCGCAGTCGGCGTTCGCCGCGGAGCAGGCGGTCGACGAACTGGCCTACATGGCCGGGATGGACCCGGTCGCGTTCCGGCTCCAGAACGTCGCGACGACGGCGACCGACGAGGCGCAGCGGTGGAAGAACGTGCTCACCAACGTGGCGAAGGACGCGAACTGGAAGGCGAAGGTCGCGGCCTCGAACCTCTCGAGCGCCAACATGGTCACCGGTCGCGGAGTCGCGTTCGGCTACTACTCGAACACGATGACGTGCTGTGTCGCCGACATCGAGGTGAACAAGAAGACCGGCAAGATCGTCGCCAAGCAGTTGCACGTGGCGGGCGACGCGGGTTTGATCGTGTATCCGGCCGGCAGCGAGAACAACGAGGAGGGCGCTGCGATGCAGGGCCTCTCCCGCGGTCTCGTCGAGTCGGTCGCGTTCGACCGGAAGGGCGTCACCAGCCTCGACTGGGCGACCTACCCGATGATCCGGTTCAAGGACGCGCCGATGATCCACATCCACGGGCTCACGCGGACCGACGTTCCGGATCCCGCCGGGGAGGGCTCGCGGACGACGGGCTCGGGTGAGCCGGCGCTGTCGCCGGTTCCGGCGGCGGTCGCGAACGCGTTCTTCGACGCCACGGGTGCGCGCATCCGTGAGGCGCCGATGACGCCGGGCCGCGCGCGCGCGGTTCTCAAGGCAGCCGGCAAGTGAGCTGAGCCCGCAGCGACGCTCGCCCCAACGGCATAGGAAGGGGCTCCGCCCGGGGCCCCTTCCTCCTTGTTCGGATGCCAATTTCGAATCAAGATGCGTTGCGCAATCCGTGCAAGGTGCAATCACAGGAACGCGCTGAACAGCGGCATTTGTTGAGATCCCTCAACATCCGCTGATTTTCAAGATGCCTTGTGAGACCCTCGATCGTCTGACAGATGGTGTTAGAGATCGCGCAAAGCGCGAATGCGTCATGCCCTTTCCGGGTCGACGAATATTGCGGCATCGCGGCCTCCGTATTCGACTTCGGTCGGTCATGACGAGCCCCATTTTTCAACGATGGAGGTAGCTGATGGCAAGCAAGCTGAAGATCAAGGTGAACGGTCTCGTGCACAGCGTGACCGCGAGCCTCGACACTCCGCTGCTGTACGTCCTGCACAACGAGTTACACCTGCACGGCCCGCGCTTCGGCTGCGGCCTCGCCCAGTGTGGTGCCTGCTCCGTGCTGCTCGACGGCAAGGAGATCCGTTCGTGTGTGACCCCGGTTGCCGCCGTCAGCGGCAGGGCGATCACGACGCTCGAAGGCATGCCCGCCTTGTGGGCGAGCGCACGCGGCACGACCGCTGCGACCCCGGCTGCGTTGCACCCGCTCCAGCAGGCGTGGATCGACGTCCAGGTCCCGCACTGTGGTTACTGTCAGAACGGCATGATGATCCAGGCCGCCGACCTCTTGGCGACCACGAAGCGCCCCACCGAGGCGCAGATCCGCACGGCGATGAACGGCCACCTCTGCAGGTGTGGCACGTACCCGCGGATCCTGACTGCGATCCAGAAAGCCGCCGCTGTGATGGCGAAGGGGGCGAAGTAAATGACCGAGCTTCTGAAGAAGGAGTTTTCGCGCAAGTCGTTCGTCAAGGGCGGCGGCGCCATGGTCGTCGGCTTCTCGGTGGTGGGCGCCGGTCTCGGCGCGAAGGTCGCGAGGGGCGCCGAGGATCCGTATGCCTCGATGGGCCCATACGACCAGCTGGCCGTCGACTCGTGGCTCACGATCCACGCCGACAACACGGCCACGATCAAGGTCGGGAAGGTCGAGCTCGGCCAGGGCACGCTCACAGGCATCCTCATGATCGCCGGCGAGGAGCTCGACATGAGCCTGAGCCAGCTCAAGTTCCTGAGGCACGACACGAACGTGACGCCGATCCAAGGCTCGACGGTCGGCAGCCAGGGGATCCAGCGCGGCGGGCAGCAGACGCGCGCCGCGGCCGCTGCTGCGAAGACGGCGCTCTTGAAGCTGGCCTCGGCGAGCCTCGGGGTTCCGATCGCGAGCCTGTCGGTCAAGGACGGCGTCGTCTCGGGCGGCGGGAAGTCGACGACCTACGGCGCGCTGATCGGCGACAAGCTGTTCAACGTCAAGATCTCGGGCTTCTCGACGAGCGGCTCCGCGTCGACCCCGGCGCAGGCGGTTGCGGGCTCGCCGGGCACGAAGCCGGTCAGCCAGTACAAGCTCGTCGGAACGAACCCGCCGCGGGTGGACATCCCGGACAAGGTGACGGGCAAGTTCACCTACGTCCACAACATCAAGATCCCGGGCATGATGCACGGCCGCGTCGTTCGACCGCGCGGCCAGGGTGCCTACGGCGACGGCACCGCGCCGAAGATCGTCTCGATCGACGAGAGCTCGATCAAGCACCTTCCGGACGTGCAGATCGTGCGTCATGGCAACTTCCTCGGCGTCGTCGCCCCGCAGGAGTATGCGGCGATCCAGGCGGCCGCCCAGCTCAAGGTGACCTGGGCCGACCCGCCGGCGCTCCCGGGTGTCGGCAACCTCTGGAAGCAGATGCGTGAGCACGACAGCGCCGGCAAGGCGCCCGCTCGGATCGCGTTCAATAGCGGCAACTTCGAGAGTGCATTCAAGTCCGCTGCACACACGGTGACGCAGACCTACAAGACGCACTACACCGGCCACATGCCGATCGGCCCGGCGTGCTGCGTCGCCGACGTGACCCCGAACGGCGCCCGCCTGTTCTCGAACAGCCAGGGCATCTACGGCACGCGCAACGCGATCAAGTCGGCGCTCGACGCCGTGATGCCGAAGCCGTTGCCGACCGAGCGGATCCGCATGACCTACTACGAGGGCTCGAGCTCCTACGGCTCGTCCCCGTACAACGACAACAACCAGTCGGCCGCGATCCTGTCGGCGCTCGTCGGCAAGCCGGTGCGCGTGCAGTTCATGCGCTGGGACGAGCACGGCTGGGACAACTACGGGCCGGCCGTGATGATCGACGTCCGCGCGGGCGTCGACGCCAAGGGCAACCTGATCGCGTACGAGCAGACCGACTTCGGCATCCCGTACTACTCGACGAACGCGGCCGAGCAGCAGGTAACCGGCAAGGCCTCGTTCTCGAGCTCGGGACGCGCCGAGGCGACGATCAGCGGCCTCCAGTACAACATCCCGAACCGTAGGGTGATCGGGAAGAGCCTCCCACTCGAGGACAACTACTTCAAGGTGTCGTTCCTGCGGGCGCCGAACAACCCGCAGGCCGCGTTCGCCTCGGAGCAGGCGGTCGACGAGCTGGCCCACATGGCCGGGATGGACCCGGTCGCGTTCCGGCTCCAGAACGTCTCCACGTCGAACTCGACCGATCCGGCTCGCCGGTGGCACAACGTGCTCACCGCGGTCGCGAAGGACGCGAACTGGCAGGCGAAGGTCGCAGCCTCCAACCTGTCGAGCGCCAACGTCGTCACGGGCCGCGGGATCGCGTTCGGCTTCTACTCGAACACGATGACGTGCTGCGTCGCCGACATCTCGGTGAACAAGACGACCGGCAAGATCGTCGCGAAGGAACTGCACGTGGCGGGCGACGCAGGTCTGATCGTGTACCCGCACGGCAGCGAGAACAACGAGGAGGGCGCCGCGATGCAGGGCCTCTCCCGGGCTCTGCACGAGCAGCTGGTGTTCGACAAGAAGGGCGTGACGAGCCTCGACTGGGTCACCTATCCGATGGTCCGGTTCAAGGACGCGCCGATGGTCCACATCCACGGCCTGACCCGCACCGACGTACCGGATCCGCTGGGGCCCGGCTCCCGGACGACCGGCTCGGGCGAGCCTGCCCTGTCGCCGGTCCCCGCGGCGGTGGCGAACGCGTTCTTCGACGCCACGGGTGTCCGCATCCGCGAGTCGCCGATGACACCGGGCCGCGTGCGCGCGGTCCTCAAGGCAGCCGGCAAGTGAGCTGAGCCCGCAGCGACGCTCAGGAACCGGCACATCGAGGGAGGGTCCTACGGGGCCCTCCCTCTTTCATTTCGAGCGTCGGGAGCTCTCGGCGATACATCCGCCCGCCTCTCAAGATCCGTTGCGCAAGTCTTGTCGTCGAGCGTGCTCGAAGACGCG
Source organism: uncultured Actinomycetota bacterium (assembly GCA_963797465.1). Lineage (GTDB taxonomy): Bacteria > Actinomycetota > Thermoleophilia > Gaiellales > Gaiellaceae > PALSA-600. Next base: position 2,106,682 of record CAWCPD010000001.1, read on the forward strand.
TGAGGCGCGATCGTGGCGCTGTTTCTCAACGTTTCGTGAGCCTCAAGATGTGCTCGGGTTGGACTTCTTTCCTCTAATCCACCGGAGAATGCAGTCCCTGCGATAGCGCTTCGTTCGCGAAGCGTCCGTCGCCGGATCCGCATTCGAGAGATGGAGGAAAAGGATGGCAAGCAAGCTGAAGATCAAGGTGAACGGTCTCGTGCACAGCGTGACCGCGAGCCTCGACACGCCGTTGCTGTACGTCCTGCACAACGAGCTTCATCTGCACGGCCCGCGTTTCGGTTGCGGTCTGGCGCAGTGCGGTGCGTGCTCGGTGCTGCTCGACGGCAAGGAGATCCGTTCGTGTGTGACGCCGGTCGCCGCCGTGAGTGGTCGCGCGATCACGACGCTCGAGGGCATGCCCGCCCTCTGGGCGAGCGCCCGCGGCACGACCGCCGCGACACCCGCCGCGCTGCATCCGTTGCAGCAGGCGTGGATCGATGTCCAGGTCCCGCACTGCGGTTACTGTCAGAACGGAATGATGATCCAGGCCGCCGATCTGCTGGCGACCACGAAGCGCCCCACCGAGGCGCAGATCCGGACCGCGATGAACGGTCACCTGTGCCGGTGCGGCACCTATCCGCAGAATCCTGACCGCGATCCAGAAGGCCGCTGCCGTGATGGCGAAGGGTGGGAAGTAACCATGACCGAGATGCTCAAGAAGGAGTTCTCCCGCAAGTCGTTCGTCAAGGGCGGCGGCGCGATGATCGTTGGTTTCTCGGCGCTTGGCGCCACGCTCGGTGCGAAGGTCGCGAGGGGCGCCGAGGATCCGTACGCGTCGACGGGCCCGTTCGACCAGCTGGCGGTCGACTCCTGGCTGGTGATCAACTCCGACAACACGGCCAGCTTGAAAGTCGGCAAGGTCGAGATGGGCCAGGGCACGACAACGGCGCTGCTGATGATCGCCGCCGAGGAGCTCGACATGAACTTCTCGCAGATGTCGATGATCGTGCACGACACGAACATCACGCCGAACCAGGGCGGCAGCTCCGGCAGCCAGGGCGTCCAGACGGGCGGCAAGCAAACTCGCGCCGCGGCTGCGGCCGCGAAGGGTGCGCTGCTCAAGCTGGCCTCGACCAATCTCGGCGTTCCGGTTGCGAGCCTGTCGGTCGCCGGCGGGGTCGTCTCGGGGGGTGGGAAGAGCGTGACCTACGGGTCGTTGATCGGCGGCAAGCTGTTCAACGTCCAGATCAAGGGTTTCACGACATCGGGGTCGGCGACGACGCCGGCACAGGCGGTCGCGGGTTCGCCGGGCACCAAGCCGGTCAGCCAGTACAAGCTCGTCGGCACCAGCCCGCCGCGGATCGACATTCCGGACAAGGTCACGGGCAAGTACACCTACGTTCAGAACATCAAGGTGCCGGGGATGCTGCACGGCCGGGTCGTCCGGCCACGTGGCCAGGGCGCCTACGGCGACGGGACGGCTCCGGCGATCCTCTCGGTCGACGAGAGCTCGATCAAGGGCATCGCTGGCGCCAAGGTCGTTCGCTTCGGCAACTTCCTCGGCGTGGTCGCAGACAAGGAGTGGAGCGCGATCCAGGCCGCGGCGCAGCTGAAGGTGAAGTGGGCCGATCCGCCGGTGCTGCCGGGCGTGGGCAACATCTGGAAGCAGATGCGCGACCAGGACACCGCCGGGCAGGCTCCAGCTCGGATCGCGTTCAAGAGCGGCAACTTCAACAGTGCGTTCAAGTCCGCCGCGCACACCGTGAGCCAGACGTACACGACTCAGTACACCGGGAGCATGGCCATCGGCCCCGAGTGCTGTGTCGCGGATGTGACCCCGAACGGCGCCCGCATCTTCTCCAACACCCAGAACGCCTACTCAACGCGCGGTCTCGTGAAGAACGTGCTCGACAAGGTGATGGGCGCGAACACACTGCCGGCCGACCGGATCCGCGTCACCTACTACGAGGGCTCGAGCGTGTACGGGCCCGCCGCGCCGTACGACGATGCCACCCAGGGCGCCGCGATCATGTCGGCGCTCACCGGGAAGCCGGTGCGGCTCCAGTTCATGCGCTGGGACACCCACGGCTGGGGCAACTACGGCCCTGCCGTGATGGTGGACATTCGGGCGGGCGTGGACGCGAAGGGCAACCTGACCGCGTTCGAGTTCACCGACTTCACGATCCCCTACTACTCGACGATCCCGTCGGAGCAGCAGGTGACCGGAAGCGCGGCGTTCTCGACTTCGGGCCCGGTGGAGTTGACGATCAGCGGGACGCAGTACTCGATCCCGAACCGCACGGTGATCGGGAAGGACCTCCCGCTCGAGAACAACTACCTCAAGGTGAGGCACCTGCGGGCGCCGAGAAACCCGCAGACGGCGTTCGCCGCCGAGCAGGCAGCCGATGAGCTGGCGCACATGGCCGGGATGGACCCGGTCGCGTTCCGCCTGCAGAACGTCGCCGACTCGGCCAGCGATCCCTCACAGCGTTGGCGCAACGTGCTCACGGCGGTAGCCAAGGACGCCAACTGGAAGGCGAAGGTGGCTGCGTCGAACCTCTCGAGTGCCAACGTCGTCACGGGCCGCGGGATCGCGTTCGGGTTCTACTCGAACACGATGACGTGTTGTGTCGCCGACGTCGAGGTGACCAAGTCGACCGGCAAGATCGTCGCGAAGCAGCTGCACGTGGCGGGCGACGCCGGCCTGATCGCCTACCCGGAAGGAAGCGAGAACAACGAGATGGGCGCCGCGATGCAGGGCCTCTCCCGTGCGCTCCACGAGGCCGTCGTGTTCGACAAGAAGGGCGTGACGAGCCTCGACTGGGTGACCTACCCGATGGTGCGGTTCAAGGACGCGCCGATGATCCACATCCACGGGCTGACTCGCACCGACGTTCCGGATCCGGCGGGGCCGGGCTCGCGGACGACGGGCTCGGGTGAGCCTGCGCTGTCGCCGGTTCCGGCGGCGGTCGCGAACGCGTTCTTCGATGCTACGGGTGTCCGTATCCGTCAGTCGCCGATGACGCCGGGTGCCGTCCGCGCGGTTCTCAAGGCGGCCGGCAAGTGAGTTGAGAGTTCGACGACGCTCGAGCAGGACCGGTACGTCGAAGGGGCCCCAACCGGGGCCCCTTCCTCGTTCTCGGTGGGAAGCTGCTCCTGCCCGATCTCCCTTGAAATCGATACACGGCTTCGTCGCGATCTCGCCGAATAGGGCGCGCGATTACGGCGCGGGATCCTCTACTCAAGATTCCTTAGGTTTCATGGCTCTTTCTCTTGATTTCTAGAGAATGCTCTTTCGACAGCGCACGCTTCCCGTAGGACGGTTCGCCAGTCGCCGCTTTGCAACCGCCGCAGGGCCGTGGTGCGTTCGACATACGAGAGATGGAGGCAAGGATGGCGAGCAAGCTGAAGATCAAGGTGAACGGTCTCGTGCACAGCGTGACCGCGAGCCTCGACACACCGCTGCTGTACGTCCTGCACAACGAGCTCCACCTGCACGGCCCGCGTTTCGGCTGCGGTCTCGCGCAGTGCGGCGCCTGCTCGGTACTGCTGGACGGCAAGGAGATCAGGTCGTGTGTGACGCCGGTTGCCGCCGTCAGCGGCAGGGCGATCACGACGCTCGAGGGCATGCCCGCACTCTGGGCCTCCTCGCGCGGCACAACCGCCGCAACGCCGGCGGCACTGCATCCGCTACAGCAGGCCTGGATCGACGTCCAGGTGCCGCATTGCGGTTACTGCCAGAACGGAATGATGATTCAGGCCGCCGACCTGCTGGCGACCACGAAGCGTCCGACCGAGGCGCAGATCCGGACGGCGATGAACGGTCATCTGTGTCGGTGTGGGACGTATCCGAGGATCCTGACGGCGATTCAGAAGGCCGCTGCTGTGATGGCGAAGGGTGGGAAGTAACGATGACTGAGATGCTCAAGAAGGAGTTCTCGCGCAAGTCGTTCGTGAAGGGCGGCGGCGCGATGATCGTCGGTTTCTCGGCGCTTGGCGCCGGCCTTGCGGGTAAGGCGGCGGCTGCGCCGTCGCAGGCGGGCTATAACCCGTCGCTGACGAAGCTTGATTCGTGGCTGCGGGTGAACGCGGACAACACGATCAATCTGCTGGTCAGCCAGGGTGAGGTCGGTCAGGGGATCTCGACCGGGTTCATGATGGTCGCAGCTGAGGAACTGGACGTCGATCTCGGTCAGATGATCTACGGGTCGTCGAACAAGACCCATGCGATCACGACGAATGACACCTATCAGGTGGCGTTGACGGGCGGGATCGGCGGCTCGAACTCGATGTCGAGCACGGGTCATCGGATCCGGGCGGCTGCGGTGGCGGCGCGGGCCGAGTTGTTGAAGCTGGCCTCGTCGAGCCTCGGTGTTCCGGTGGGGAGCCTCTCTGTGGCCGGGAAGGGCACGATCACCGGTGGCGGCAAGTCGGTCACCTACGGTGAGCTCGTGGGTGGGAAGCTCTTCAACGTCAACCTGACGACGACCTCGCTCCAGCATGGTGTCGCGCCGGCGAAGCCGGTGAGTGAGTACAAGCTGGTCGGGACGATGGCGCCGCGGGTCGACATCCCGGCGAAGATCTCGGGGCAGACCGTCTATGTGCACAACCTCAAGATCCCGGGGATGTTGCATGGCCGCTGGGTGCGGCCGGGTCAAGGCCCGTGGTTGACCGACGGTTTCGCGAAGCCGCTCAAGGTCGACGCGGACTCGATCAAGCACCTCCCGGACGTGAAGGTGCTGCAGCAGGGTGATTTCGTCGGTGTGGTCGGCCCGGTCGAATACCAGGTCGTCCAGGCCGCAGCCCAGTTGAAGGTGACCTGGGCGGACACGCCGATCCTGCCGGGACACGGCAACCTCTATCAGGCGTTCCGCGACGCGGACTCGGCCGGGAAGATGCCGGCGCGGATCACGCAGAACGTGGGCAACTTCGACAGCGCTTTCAAGTCGGCCGCGAAGACGGTGTCGGCGTCGTTCAACTACCCCTACCACGGCCACACGCCGATCGGTCCGGCGTGCGCGATCGGCGACTATCGCGCGTTGGGCGGCCCGGACAAGGACACGGTGACGGTGTTCTCGAACACGCAGAACATCGCGAGCACGGTCACCGACTTGCAGGCCACGTTCGACCTCAACAACGCGAGTCAGGCTCGGAGCATCTTCTACGAGGGCTCGAGCACGTTCGGCAACGGCTACCACTACCTCGACATCAACGAGGCGGCCGGTCTGCTCTCGAAGCTGGCCGGTGCTCCGGTGCGGTTGCAGCTGATGCGGTGGGACGAGCAGGGCTGGACGCGGTACGGCCCGGCGATGATGCACGACCTGCGCGGTGGTGTGGATGCGAAGGGCAACATCGTCGCGTTCGAGGCGACCGTGTTCGCACAGGCGAGCACCTCGACGCCTGCCACGCGGGTCCTCGCAAACGGCGAGACGCCGGGTGCGCCGGGTGGTGGTGCGACCAACGCCGAGAACCTGCTGCCGATGTACAAGGTCGCCAACAACGCTCTCGGCGGCCAGGGTCTGCGTGTGATCTCGAAGACGCAGACGCAGGAGTTCGGGATGTTCCAGAACGGCACCCTCAGGGCGCCGCAGGGGCCGCAGACGAGCTTCGCCTCCGAGCAGTTCGTCGACATGCTGGCCGAGGCGGCCGGGATGGACCCGTACAACTTCCGCCTGCAGAACATGCGGACGGACGGAGCCCCGGGGCCGCGCTCCGAGTGGCAGCGCTACAGCGGCGTGCTCAAAGCCGCCGTCGACGCCTCCGGCTACAAGCCGCACGTGCCCGCATCGCAGCTGCAGAGCGGGAACGTGGTCACCGGCTGGGGCATGGCAATCGGGACGCACAACGACTCCTACGCCGCCACGATCGCGCACGTCGAGGTCAACAAGAGCACCGGCAAGATCACGGTCAAGCACATGACCGCCGGTCAGGACTCCGGCTTCGCGATCAACCCGGGCCTGCTCATGAACCAGATGTCGGGCAACCTCGTCCAGGGCGCAAGCCGGGTCCTCCACGAGCAGCTCGCCTTCAACAAGAACCGTGTCACGAGCACGGACTGGGTCAGCTACCCGATCCTCCGCTTCAAGGAGACCCCGACGGTCACGACCGTGCTCGTCAACCGGCCCGACCGCACCGCGTCGGGCTCGGGCGAGCCGCCGCTCGTGCCCTCCCAGGCCGCAATCGCAAACGCGGTCTACGACGCAACCGGCGTCCGCATGACGCACGCTCCGCTCACACCGGCGCGCGTCCGCGGATTCCTGAAGGCCGCCGGCAAGTAGCCGGGGCTCGATTGACGCGAAGAGTGAGGGCCCCGTCCGGGGCCCTCACTCGTGTGGCGGCTCGAGCCGAGTCCCGGGCGCGGTTTCTGCGACGATTGGCCGGATGAGCCAGTCGCGCCCGTCCGCGTCGTTCAGCGCCACCCTGCGCGTCCACCTGGACGACCGTCCCGGCGCGTTCGCAGACGTCGCCCGCGCAATCGGCGACGCCGGAGGCAGCCTCGGCGCAATCGACCTCGTCCGCGTCGAGGAAGGCAAGAAGGTGCGCGACATCACCGTGGACGCCGCCAGCGCCGACCACATCGAGCAGATCGTCGCGACCGTGCACGCGCTGGCCGGTGTCGAGGTCGAGCACATCTCCGACCGCACGTTCCTGCTCCACCTCGGGGGCAAGATCGAGATCGCCTCGAAGTCGCCGCTGAAGACCCGCGACGACCTCTCGATGGCCTACACGCCCGGGGTCGCGCGCGTCTGCACCGCGATCGCCGACGACCCGGCGAAGGTCTGGAACCTGACGATCAAGAGCAACACGGTCGCGGTCGTCAGCGACGGCACCGCGGTGCTCGGCCTCGGCGACATCGGGCCTGAGGCGGCGATGCCGGTGATGGAGGGCAAGGCGATGCTGTTCAAGGAGTTCGGCGGCGTCGACGCGTGGCCGATCTGCCTCGCGACAAAGGACCCCGACGAGATCGTCGCGGCCGTGGCGGCGATCGCGCCCGGCTTCGGCGGGATCAACCTCGAGGACATCTCCGCTCCACGCTGCTTCGAGATCGAGAGCCGCCTGAAGGAGACGCTCGACATCCCGGTCTTCCACGACGACCAGCACGGCACCGCGATCGTCGTGATCGCAGCCTTCCTGAACGCGCTGCGCCTGGTCGACAAGCGTCCCGAGGACGTGCGCGTCGTGATGACGGGCGCCGGTGCCGCCGGCGTCGCGACGACCGACATGCTGCTCGCCGCGGGCGTCCGCAACATCGTTGCCTGTGACCGGCAAGGAGCGCTGTACCCGGGTCGCGACGACATGGGCCCGTGGAAGACCTCGTTCGCGGAGCGGACGAACCCGGAGGGTTTCCGCGGCTCGGCCGACGAGGCGCTGGCCGGCGTCCGACGTCTTCATCGGCCTCTCGGGTCCCGGAGCGATCACGCGCGAGGGAATCGAGACGATGGCCTCGGGCGCAATCGTCTTCGCAATGGCGAACCCGACACCGGAGATCGCGCCCGAGGAGATCGAGGGTCTCGTCCAGGTGGTGGCCACCGGCCGCTCCGACTATCCGAACCAGATCAACAACGTGCTCGCCTTCCCCGGCGTCTTCCGAGGCGCGCTCGACGTTCGCGCCTCGGCGATCAACGAGGACATGAAGCTCGCAGCGGCAGCGGCGATCGCAGCCGTCGTGAAGCCCGACGAACTCAGCCCGGAGTACATCGTTCCGAGTGTCTTCAACCGCGACGTCGCGCCGGTCGTCGCGGCCGCGGTCGCGGCCGCCGCGGAGTCGAGCGGCGTCGCCCGCCGCCATCACTCGACGCAGCCGGTTCACTCGCTCAGGAACGACTGAGGCCGGGCAAGCCCGGCCTCAGTCGGCGCCGCAGAAGGAGGGACCCCGCTAGCGCCGAACGGCGAACTTCAGGGCGTACTTGATCGAGTTCGTGGTCGTGGTCGCAGCACTCGTCTTCGCCTTGGGCTCGTGCGTGGCGTTGACGGCCTTTGTCACGCGTTCCGTGAGCTTGCTCAGGATCGCATTCGCCTGCGACTGGGTGATCCGCTCGTCGGCGACGGCCTTGTCGAGCTTCGTCTTCGCGTCGGCCGTGAGCGCCGTCACCAGGCCGTCGACGCTCAGGTTCTTGTCCTTCGCGACGTCGGCGAGCGACTTGCCGCCCTTGAGCGCCGTCATGAGGTCGGCGACGCTCATGTTGTTCAGGTACTTGGCCGCGGCGTCGAGCGGGCCAGCGGGCTTCTCGGGCGGGACCGCAGGCCCGTTGTTGACGAGCGCCGTGATCTCCTTGGTCACGCGCTCGAGCATCGCGTCCGCCTGCTTCTGCGTGAGCCAGTCGGCCGCCACCGCCGCGGCGAGGTTGTCCTTCGCGTCTGCGGTGAGCGCTGCGATCAGGCCGGCTGCGTTCTTGCCGCTCGTGCCGTCAGCCACCTTGGCGAGCGTCTTGCCGCCCTTGAGCTCCGTCTGCAGGGCCGTCAGCGAGATCCCGAGGTAGGCCGCCGACGCCTTCAGCACGCCGGTGGCGAGGATGCCGCCGCCGCCGCCGCCGGGACCGCGCATCCCCGGCCCACCGAAACCGTGGCCGTGGCCGCGCATGCCGTGTCCGCCGAAACCGGGGCCGAACCCTTGACCGAAGGCGGCGCCCTTCATCCCGAAGGCCGGGCCGCCGAAGCCGCCCATGCCCATGAACTGGCCGAAGCCGGCGGGCATGCCCTTGGCGGCCCGCGGGCCGAACTTCGCGTGACCGCGGGCGGCAAGCGCCGACCCGCTGCAGAGCGCCGCAACGACCACGACGGCACTTCCGACGAACAACGTGCGCTTCATCGTCTGCAGCATGTCCACCACCTTTCAGTCGTACGGCTCTCCGATGCAGGCCGGACGTTAGTAATGCAGGCTAAGAACGGTCTAAGAAGTCCCTGTGAATCACAGGCTACAAGCCGTATCCGAGCTCGACGAGCAGCGCGCCCGCCTCGCGCTCGACGTCGGCGAGCTGCTCGGGCGAGAGGTCACGCCGGAAGCGCCCGACCGAGCGGTCGTGCGCGCGGACGAAGCGGCCGGCGAAGAGCGCCGGCTCCACGTCCAGATACGCGGCAAGCGTCGCCGCGGTGTCTTCCGGCTCGCCCACGAGCGACTCGTACCTGACCTCGAGTGTCCGTGTCTCGCCAACTCGCGCAGCGGCGACGTATGCGCGCCACGCCCAGGCCGCCCGTGTCGCGTCGCTCGCCGCCTCGAACTCGGCGCGGCGCTCGGGCTCGACCCAGAAGCGAGCGCGCGCGCCGTAGGGAAGCCCGGCATCGTCGCCGCCGCGGCGCTCGGCGCTGAGCCAGCCGCGCTCGAGCAGCGAGCAGACGACGTCGCGGCCGTCGCGGACGACGTGCAAGGCTCGAGCCGACGGATACGCCTCGAGAGCGGCGCCGAGCACGAACGCGACCTCGGGCGTCTGCTCGACTCCGCGCAGGCCGTGGACGAGCGCGAGTCGCCGCACCCGCTCGAGCACCCGCCGAAACCGTGCGGCCGCGTCGCGCTCGTCGCGCCCAACGAGCGCGGCGATCGAGGCCTTGAGCGGCGTCACTTCCCCGAGGTCGACGAAGCCCGGAGCCGCTCCGACCGAGCCTGCGAGAAACGTGGTTCCCGAGCGCGGCGAGCCGACGACGAACACGAGCCGCTCCTCGGCCGAGAGTAGGCGCCGGCGCAGGTCGCGAACGCCGGCGCGCGGCAGCACGTTCGTCACCGCGGCCGCATAGAGCGTGGCCGACCGCAGCGCGGTCGCCGTCTCGTCCCTGAGCGCAGCGCCTCTCACCGGTGGGCCACGAAGGTTCTACGCCTCCTGCGCGGGAGAGACCCAGCTGGCACCGGGCCCGCCCACCTGCTCGAGAATCGTCACGAGCAGGTGGAAAGACGAAAGCACGTGCTCGCGAGCGAGCGCACGTGCGCCCTCCGGGCTGCGCGCAGCGAGCGCCGCCCGGATCGCAGCGTGCTGGCGCTCGTTCAGCAGGTACAGCTCGTCGATCGTCTCGTCGCCGGGCGCCCAGACGGCCGCGCCCGAGAACGTGCGGCGCGCATTCTTGGCCGCCTGCTCGACGTACGGCACGTTCGCGATCCGGTAGATCACGTTGTGGAAGCCATGGTTCGCACGCATCCAGTCGACGGTCAGCGAACGGCGGTCCTCGCCTGGCTCGCGAGCCCGCAGCGCACGTGCGAGGCGGGAAAACCGCTTCTCCGCGAGGTCGAGCTCCTCGAGGTCGGCCTCCGTGATCTTCTCGGCGGCGATGCCGGTGCACAGGCTCTCGAGCTCGGCCCGGAGCAGGAACGCCTCCCACATGTCCTGCCGGGACAGGGTGCGCACTCTGAACCCCCGGTTCGCCTCGAACGAGACGAGCCCCAGGGCGGCCAGGCGGCGGAGCGCCTCCCGCACCGGCGTCCTGCTGACGGCGTACTGCGCCGAGACCTGCTCCTGGCGCAGGACGGAGCCGGGCGCGAGCTCGCCGGAGACGATCGCCTGCTCGAGCGCGAGCGCGAGCTCGTCGGCCTTGTTGCCGCTCGCTTCCACGGAATCAGTCTACGAACCACCGGTCCCGGTGTTCCAGCCCACAGCTTCTTGGATCCCAGATCGACGAATTGTGGCACCGAAGCGAACATCTCGTCCTCCTGGAAGCCGGGAGCGGCCCGGGTTGGATCCAATTTGCTGCGACAAGTACATACCTCGCCGGAAGATCGCGCCGGCCGCGGGGCCATCGGCGGTCGCCGAGAGCCCCGGCTACACTCGAACGGATGCGCTTGTTCCTCGCCCTGCTTGCCGTCACCTCGCTCGTCGGGCTCGGTGCCGCGACCGCAGCGACCGCCGCACCTGACAGGCACGTCAAGCTCACGCCGGCCGAGACGAAGTGGGTCGCCCCGGTCGTGAAGCTCTGGAACAACCTCAACACCGGCCTCCAGAACGTCGTCGCGCAGGCCACCGCCAAGGAGGCGCTGCTGATCGGCACCAAGAACAACGGGAAGCTGAACGGGACGCTGGCGACCTTCGTCACCTGCGGCAAGACGATGAAGAAGGCGGGCGCGGCTCCGGCCAGGCTCGCGAAGTTCGCGGGCGCGATGAAGAAGGCTTGCGTCCCACTCGAAGCGGGCAGCCACTCTTTCGCGAAGGCAATCGCGGCGATCTACAAGGGCAACAGCACGCTGGGCCAGAAGCGGCTCATCCAGGGCGTCGGCGAGTTCAAGAAGGGCTCCGCCAAGCTCGCCGCGGCGCGCAAGCAGCTGCTTGCGGCCGGCGGCAAGAGCGCGATCGCCTGAGCGGCTACGACCCGCGGCGTCGAGGCGGTCGCCGCACTACGCTTGACGGCCATGATCGCCTCCTCGCTCCCGCTCGGGGCCGGCTAGCGCGCCGTGCCGGAGCTGCCCGAGATCGAGGCCTGGCGCCGCCTCCTCGACCCCGACGTGAAGCGCTCGCCAATCGCACGGGCGGGGCCTGCGCACGTCGCCACGCTCAAGACGTTCGACCCACCACTCGTGACGCTCGAAGGCAAGGGCTTCCAGGGCGCGCGCCGTCGCGCGAAGCGGTTCCTCTTCCTGACCGACGACGGCGCGCTCGTGCTGATGGTGCACGTGATGAGCGCGGGCCGGCTCCGCTACCTCCGCGCCGGCCAGCAAGGCCCGAAGAAGCCGATGTTCCGGCTCGCCTTCGCCGACGGCAGCGCGCTCGTCCTCACCGAGGCCGGCGCGAAGCGGCGCGCAGGTGTCTGGCTCCTCCGACCGGCCGCGCTCGAGGAAGCGCTCGCCCATCTCGGGCCGGAGGCCGACGAGCTCGACGCCGGTTCGCTCGGCCGGATCCTCGCCGCCGACTCGCGGCGCCTCCACTCGCTCCTGCGCGACCAGCGCCTGATCGCCGGCATCGGCCGTGCGTGGGCGAACGAGATCCTTCACGCGGCGGAGCTCTCGCCCTATGCGCTGTCGACACAGCTCGACGGCGCCGAGGTCGAGCGGCTTGCGATCGCGATGCGCGCCGAGCTGGAGCGCGGTGTGGAGCTGCGCCTCGCCGGCGCCTCGAACGCCGCGACCTACCGGGTCCACGACCGCCTCGGCGAGCCGTGCTGGCGCTGCGGCACGGCGCTTGCCCGGGTCGACTTCGAGGAGCACACGATCTACTACTGCACCGTGTGCCAGACCGGCGGACGGACGCTCAAGGATCGCCGGATGTCGAGGCTGCTGCGGTGAGCCGTAGGCTCGACCGAGGCTCCACCGGCGTAGGCTCGACGGAGCCGGTCGAGAGCGGAGGTGCCGGCTTGGCCGGCGCCGGAGCGGGGCACTGGCGGAGGTGCCGGCTTTGCCGGCGCCGGGAGCGGGAATGAAGATCGAGCGCGTCACCGAGGCGACACCGGAGCTCGTCGAGACGATCCAGCGGCTCCTGCCGCAGCTCTCCGAGGCGCGGACGCCGCCGTCAATCGCCGAGCTCGAGCAGACGGTCGCCGGCGAGACGCTCCTGGTCGCGCGGAACGACGAGGGGCGGATCGTCGGCACGCTCACACTCGTCGTCTACCGCGTTTCGTCAGGGCTCAAGGCCCGCATCGAGGACGTGATCGTCGACCACGAGGCGCGCGGGCAGGGCATCGGCGAAGCGCTCGCGCGCGATGCGATGCGCCGCGCCACCGAGCTCGGCGTGCGCACGATCGAACTCACCTCGATGCCGTACCGCGAGTCTGCCAACCGCCTCTACCGCCGCCTCGGTTTCATCCGCCGGCCGACCAACGTGTATCTCTGGTGGCCTCGGTGACGCGGGCTGAGCCCGCGCCTCCATCTGAACGGCTGCTAGAGACGCACTCGCAGGGCCTCGCCGTCGAGCTCGAGCGCACCGCCGGCTCGCTCGATCACGCGCCTTGCGACCAGGGCTCCCAAATCCTTCGGGTCCTCGCCCGTCACGACTCTCGCTGCGGCCTCTGTTACCGGAGCCAGCTCCAGGACGCGGCCCTGGACCGTCCACTTCGCCTGCTCGATGCCTCCGTGACGGAGGGCTGCTCCTGCGAGGGCGCCCAGCGCACGGCTGAGGGCCGGGGCGTCCGCTTCGATCGTCTCGCCGCTTCCGACTGCGTCGACGCCCGCTTCGTCGGACCGGGCGAGCTCGAGTGTGTCGGCCTCGAGCAACGCGGGATGGTACGTGCCGGACTCGATACGGACAGCGAGCCCGAGCAGATCGAGCAGGTCGCTCAGCTGCTGCGCCGCCTCGTCGATCAACTCGACGAAGCGGGCGTCGGGCTCGTCGAGCTGCCCTGCTCGAAGCAGCGCCTTCGCGAAGCCGTTGACGGTTGCGAGCGGCGTGCGCAGGTCGTGACACGCGAGGGTCACGAGGCGGGCGAACTCCGGCGTGCCCATGGCGGCGGCTACTGCGGCGCCGCGCGGCGCACGCGCGGCCGGAAGCGATTCTCGGTTCCCGAGCGCAGTCGTCTCAGGTTCGACCGGTGCAGGAAGATCACGGCGGCCGCGCTCACGAAGCCAAGAACGATCACCGCAGGCGGGTAGGAGAAGGCGATCGCCGTGATCGGCAACGAGAGCGCCGCGGCGATCGAGGCGACGGACGTGTACCGCGTGAGCCCGAACGCGACGAGCCAGACGATCGCTGCGCCGAGCGCGACGAAGAGGGCGACGCCGAAGAAGACTCCGCCGGCGGTCGCGACCATCTTTCCGCCCTTCTCGAAGCGCAGGAACAGCGGCCGGTAATGGCCCGCCATCGCCGCGCCGCCGGCCAGGATCCCGCAGAGCGGTGAGACGGTGTGGACGCCGAGGAACGCCGGCACGAAGCCCTTTGCCCCGTCGAGCACGATCACCGGGAAGCCGAGCCACGGCCCGTAGGACCGGATCACGTTCGACGCGCCGATGCCGCCGCTGCCGACCTTCCGGACGTCCTCGCCTCGAAAGATGCGCACGAGCCAGTAGCCCCACGGGCATGAGCCGAGCAGGTATCCGAGGACAACGATCCCGGCGAAAGACACTTACGACCGGATGCCGTGCCCCTCGACGAGGCCGTTGACGACGCCGTAGTCGAGGTTGTGGAAGAACGCGTCGATGTAGCCGGCCCTGTCGGTTCCGAAGTCGATGAAGTACGCGTGCTCGTAGACGTCGAGCGCTACGAGCGGCGTCGCGTTCCAAATCGGATAGCTGTTCTGCGCATCGCCGATGTAGTTGAAGAGGCGGCGCTCGTCCCAGTCGTACGCCGTCCAGGCCCAGCCGCGCCCCGCGAGGCCCGTCGCCTTCAGGTCGGCCTTCCAGGCGTCGACGGAGCCGAAGTCACGGGCGACCAGCTGGCCGAAGGCGCCTTTCGGGTCGCCGCCGATGCCGCCGAGGTGGTCGAAGTAGAGCTCGTGGTTCTTGATCCCGCCGATCGCGAAGCTCAGCTCCACCTTGAGCGCGCGCAACTCGGAGTACGCCTGGTTCGCGCTGCCGAGGTCGACATCAGCGAGCTTGCCGAGGATCTCGTTCCGCTTGGCGACGTAGCCCTGGTAGAGCTTGTAGTGCGCCTCGATCGTCGCGGCGGAGATGCCCTCCAGGTCGAGCAGGATCGGCTTGAGCTCGCGCGCAGCGACCTCTTCGAACTTGTACGCAAGCGCCATGCCGTTCCCTCCGCTCCTCTCGCGACCCGGCTGAGCATATCCTCACCCCGACGACGACCCGAAGGAGAAGAGATGGCCAATCAGCTTCCCCCGCTTCCGTACGACCACGGCGCGCTCGAGCCCACGATCGACGCGAAGACGATGGAGATCCACCACGGCAAGCATCACCAGGCGTACGTCGACAACCTGAACAAGGCGCTCGAGGGAACACCCTGGGCGGACAAGCCGGTCGAAGAGGTAATCCAGAACCTGGACGCGATCCCCGAGGACCGGCGTGCCGCGGTGCGCAACAACGGGGGTGGGCATGCGAACCACTCGCTCTTCTGGCAGATCATGAAGCCGAAGGGCGGCGGCGACCCATCCGGCGCACTCGAGGCCGCGATCAACGAGACGTTCGGCGACCCCGATGCGCTCAGGGCCGAGCTGAACGACGCCGGCGTGAAGCGCTTCGGGTCCGGGTGGACGTGGCTCGTCGTCGACGGCGGCAGCCTCGCGGTGATGTCGACGCCGAACCAGGACAGCCCGCTGATGGAGGGGAAGACGCCGATCCTCGGTATCGACGTCTGGGAGCACGCCTACTACCTCAAGTACCAGAACCGCCGTCCCGACTACCTCGCCTCGTGGTGGGACGTGGTCAACTGGGACGAGGTCGCCAGCCGGTTCGCGGCCGCGCGCGGCTGACGCTCAGCCGAGGAAGAGGCGGAGGTCGTGCGCGACCTCGCCGGGGAGGGCGGTCGCGTCGTAGATCACGCGCCCCTTCCCCGTGCGATCGACGAGCAGGGTGTAGAGCGTGTGGTCGACGTCGTCCTTCGCGTGCCGGACCGAGGCCACGCCGTAGGCCTCCCAGATCGGGCCGAGCAGCGCCGCCGAGCCGATCAGGTAGTGGAACTCGGGCAGCAGACCGTGGCTGCGCGTGAACCGACGCACCGCCTTCCGCTTGTCGCCGACCGGGTCGACGCTGACCGCGAGCACACGCACGTGCTTCTTCTCGGGGCCGAGCCGTTTCAGCGCGGTGTTGAGGCTTCCGGCCACGATCGGACACACGTCGCGGCACTCGACGTAGAGGAAGGTCAGCAGGACGAGCTTGCCGTGCTGCGCGCCGAGCCGGACGAGCTTCCCGTTCTGGTCGCGGAGGGCGAAGTCGGGGAGGCGCTCGGGGTTCTCGATCCGCGCGCCGAAGGTCTTCGGCGGGCCGCTCACGCCCGCCGGTGCGGTCGCCCCGGCGAGGAGCGCGAGCGCGGCGAGGGTCGCAACCCCTGCGCCGGTCCGATGTGTCGTCCTGCGAATCACGGGCGGCCGTAAGGTAGCCGCTTGCCGCCGCCACCGCGCAGTCGTCGCTAGGATCCGCCGCCGGGCTTGCGTCAAAGCGACAGAGGAGGGGTCAGTGAAGCGGTTCTTCATTGTGGGCGCGATCGTGCTGGCAGCGTGCGCCGCCGGGCAGGCGCGTGCTGCGGACTACAAGGTCTTCCTGGGCGAGCAGGCACCCTGCGGGTTCGCTCCGATCCCGGGTTGCCCGGCGGGCGTCCCGAAGGGAGCGACGCTCGACGCGTTCTTCCCTGGCAGGGTGACGATCGCCGCGGGCGACAGCATCACGTTCTCGAGCGCGATCTTCCACACCGCCACGTACGGCATCAAGGCGCCGCCGCTGCTGATGCCCGACCCGGCCAAGGCCAAGTACACGGACATGGACGACACGGCGGGCGACCCCTTCTACTTCGTCGGGCTCGCGAAGTTCATCTACAACACAAGGGCGTTCGGCCCGTTCGGCCCGAAGACGATCTCCGGCAAGACGCCCGCGAGCAGCGGTGCGCTCACATCGACCGGCAACGGCCCGAACGCGAAGCCGGGGACGTTCACGTTCACCTTCCCGAAGGCGGGGACGTACAAGTTCATCTGCACCGTCCACCCGGGCATGAAGGGCACGGTCGTGGTCAAGCCGCCGGGAGCACGTCGCCCCTGACGCCGACGCAGGTGCAGGCGCGAGGCGCTGAAGGAGATCAACGCCGGCTGGGAGGACGCGAAGAAGGCCGCCGCGGCCGCCCACCCGCCCGCCAAGACGGTGTTCGTCGGCGTCGGCGACAAGGCGACGATCCTCGGCTACTTCCCGAAGACGCTGAAGGTCAAGGTCGGGACGACCGTGACGTTCGTGAACAAGTCGCCGCCCGAGCCGCACAACGTCGTCCTCGGCCCGAAGAAGTACATCCAGGGCCTGATCAAGACGACCGACCTCTTCCCGGGGCCGCCGGGATCGCCGAACCAGGTCGCGCCGGCGCTCCTCTACGGGTCGGAGCCGAAGGGCAAGTACACCTACGACGGCTCCAACCACGGCAACGGCTTCCTCTCGACGCCGCTGACCTCCGACACGCCTGCCGTACCCGCGCCACATGCGGCGAAGGTCACGTTCACGAAAGCCGGGACGTACAAGTACTTCTGCTGGATCCACGGGCCCGACATGGGCGGGACGATCGTCGTGACCAAGTGATGCGATCGGAGCGATCCTCCGAGCAGCTGCAATCGAACAGCCTCGCGTCGTGAGACTCGCGCGTCCGCGAGGGTCGTGGGCGCTCGCGCTCACGGCCCTCGCAGTCGGCGCGCTCGTCGTGTTCGCCCTGACCCTCTCTCCGACGGCGGGCCGGGCGGGCGGGCAGGTGCGCGAGTACTGGGTCGCCGCCGTCCCGGTCACGTGGCACATCGCGCCGAACCTGCGGAACGCTGTCGAGGGCGAGAATCTCGACCCGAGCCAGACGACCTTCAAGACCGTCGTCTACCGGCGATACACCAAGGGCTGGGCGAAGCCGATCCCGAACGAGGCGGGCGACCGCGGCATCCAGGGCCCGCTCCTGCACGCCGACGTCGGCGACACGCTGCTCGTCCATTTCCAGAACCTGGACACGCTCGACAACCGGCCGCACTCGATGCACTTCCACGGCGTCCACTACCGACCGGGCTCCGACGGCGCGTACCTGCCCGGCTTCTCCGGGCCCGGCGCGAACGTCAAGCCCGGCGAGTCGTTCACCTACCGGCTCGTCGCAGGCCCCGACTCGGCGGGCGTCTGGCCCTACCACGACCACTCGCCGTCGATGGACGACTCGATCGCGGGCGGGATGTACGGGGCGCTCTCGATCCTCGGCCCGGGCGAGCAGGCGCCGGACCGCGAGTTCGTCGTCTACCTCGAGACGACGCGCGACTTCAAGACGGTCAACGGCAGCGCGTTCGTGGGCAACACCCCGGTCTTCCACTCGAAGGTCGGCGAGCTCGTGCAGTGGGACGTGCTCGCGCTCGGCGAGGACCACCACACCTTCCACGTGCACGGGCACCGCTGGGAAGGAGCGGACGGCGCCGACCTCGACACGATCACGGTCGGACCGGCCGAGAGCTTCCGCATCCGCTGGCGGGAGGAGGATCCCGGCACGTGGTTCTACCACTGCCACGTGGAGGGCCACATGATGCAGGGCATGATCGGCATCTACCGGGTCTCGCATTGAGATACGGGCTGCTCGTGGCAGCGTGCTCGCTGGTGGTGGCGGGCGCGGTTGCGGCGGTCCGGGCCGAGGCAGCCGGGCAGGCGCCGGGCCAGGTGCGCGAGGTGTCGATGCCCGGAAGGGTGTTCGCGCCGGGCCGGATCCAGGTGCTCGTCGGCGACACGGTGGTGTGGCGGAACGCGGACGCGACCAATCACACGGTCACCTCGGACGACGACCGGTTCGACTCCGGCTTCATCGGGCCCGGGCTCACATTCGCGCAGGTGTTCGCGAGGACGGGCCGCTACGCCTATCACTGCTCGATCCACCGGTTCATGCACGGCGAGGTGGTCGTCGTCCCGGTCGCGCTCTCGGCGCCCTCGGAGCCGGTGGTGTCGGGCGGCCGCGTCGTCCTGCAGGGGTTCGCGCCGACCGGCACCAAGAAGGTCACGGTCGCGCGTGCGGGCACAGCCGGCCGAGTGCTGGCGCGAGTGGCGCCGGCCGGCGACGGCAGCTTCACGGTGCAGCTGCGCGCCTATCTGCCCGAGAACCTGGTCGCGCTCGCGAAGAGCCTCGCGAGCCCCGCGGTGCACGTGGCCGTGGCGCCGAAGGTGCGCGCCAGGCGCAGCGGCGGCGTGGTGCGAGCGTCGGCCACCCCGGCCCGGCCCGCCGCGCGCGCCGTGCTCCAGAGCTACGTGCGCGAGCGCTTCGCGTGGCGGACGGTCGCCCGCGGCCGGCTCGACCGCTCCTCGCGCGCCTCGTTCCGGCTGCCGACCGGCGCGGGCCGCTTCCGCGTCCTCGTGCGCGGCGCGAAGGGCTGGGCCGACGGCGCGTCGAATGCGATCGTCGTGCGCCGGCGCTGACCGCGCCGCGGCGACGGCCTATGCCTGCGCGTCGACGAGCGCCTCCCAGCGCGCGAGCAGCGTTTCGAGGTCGTCGCGGGCGCGCCGGTGGGCCGAGACGAGATCGACGTTCGTCCAGTCCTCCGCCAGTTGGCGCTCGAGCTCGGCGACGCGTTCCTCGCCCCGGGCGACCTCGCGCTCGACGAGCTCGAGCGAGCTCGGTGCCGGCGGACGCTCGCGCTTCGGGCGCTGCGCGCTCGGCCTGGCGGCCCGTGCCTTCGGCTTCGGCGGCGTCGGCTCGGGCTCGTCGCGGCGGAGGTACTCGGCCCAGCCGCCGGCGTACGCGACGAGCCTCTGCTCCCCGAGCGCGAGCACTCGGCCCGACACTGCGTCGAGAAGCGCGCGGTCGTGCGTGACCAGCAGCACCGTGCCGGGGAACGCCTCGAGCGCCGCCTCGAGCGACTCGCGGCTCTCGACGTCGAGGTGGTTCGTCGGCTCGTCGAGCACGAGAAAGTTCGCGCCGCTCGCGACCACCAGCGCGAGCGCGAGACGCCGCCGCTCGCCGCCCGAGAGCGCCGTCACCGGCTTCTCGTGCTCGTCCCAGCCCGAGAAGAGGAAGCGGCCGAGCAGCTTCTGCGCCTCCGGCCGCCGCAGCCCCGTCGCGGCCACGGTCGCGTCGAGCACCGAGCCGCGCTCGTCCAGCTCGATCTCGTGCTGGGAGAAGTACGCGGTCTCGACGCCGTGGCCGAGCCGCACGCGCCCCGTTGCCGGCTCCCGCCGGCCGAGGATCGTCTCGAGCAGCGTCGTCTTGCCCGCGCCGTTCGGGCCGACGAGCGCAACGTGCTCGCCGCGCTCGAGCGCGAACGAGACGCCGTGCAGCAGCTCCTTGTCGCCCGCGCGCAGGTCGAGCGCCTTCGACGTCGAGGACGATCCGCCCGGACCGGGCCGGCTTCAGGAACTCGAATCCGAGCGTCCGCCGCGGCCCCGGCCCGACCTCCACACGCTCCGCCTTGATCCGCTCGATCTGCTTGTGCTTCGACTTCGCCTGCTTCGCCTTCGTGTTCTTCGCGCCGAAGCGCTCGACGAAGCGCTCGAGCCGCGCGATCTGCTCGCCCTGCCGCTCGGCCGTCCGCGCGGCGTGCTGCGCGCGCGCCGCCTGCTCGCGCCGCCAGACGTGCCACTGGCCCGGGAAGAAGACCGAGCGCCCGCGGTCGAGCTCGAGCACGGCGGTGGTCACGAGCCTCGAGGAACCAGCGGTCGTGCGCGACGAGGATCACGGCCGCGTCGATCGTCCGCAGCAGCTCCTCCAGCCATTCGATCGACTCGATGTCGAGGTGGTTCGTCGGCTCGTCGAGCAGCAGCAGGTCGGGCTGCGCAGCGCGAGCGCGCGCGCGAGCGAGGCGCGGGTCAGCTCGCCGCCCGAGAAGGTCGAGAGCGGCCGGTCGAGGTCGTCGTCGGTGAAGCCGAGCCCGCGAACGAAGCCGGCCGCGCGGTCGCGCCAGTCGTAGCCGCCCGCGTGCTCGAGCCGGGCCTGCGCGGAGCCGTAGCGAGCCATCGTCTTCGCGTCGTGCGCGCCGCCGGCCATCGCCTGCTCGAGCTCGCGCAGCTCCGCCTCGACGGCCGCGAGATCGGCGGTGCCCGCGAGCACGTAGTCGCGCAGCGGCTTGCCGCTCGCGGCCGGCGGGCGCTGGTCGTGGAGTGCGAGGCGAGCACCCTTCTCCCAGCCGAGCTCGCCGCCCTGCAGCGACACCTCGCCCGCGAGCGCGCGCAGGAGCGTCGTCTTGCCCGCGCCGTTCGCGCCCGCGAGCGCGAGCCGGTCGCGCCGCTCGACCTTGAACGACACGCCGTCGAAGAGCACCGCGCCGGAGAGCTCCTTGCGCAGGTTGGACGCGATCAGGATTGCCATGCCGCCCGGTATTCAAGACGAGCGGGCGGCACGGGCCGCGCGTGGGCCGCACGGGAGACGTTATTGTCGAGCCGGAGCGAACCGGGGAGGCAGGAGAGTTGCAGAGCGAGAGTACGAGATGAGGATCGCCGTCGCGTTCGACCATCGCGGCGTCTACCTCCGCGAGGCGATCCTCGAGGCGCTCGCCGGCCACGAGGTGATCGATCTCGGCACCGACAGCGACGCCGTCCGCATCGACTACCCCGACAAGGCGCGCGAGGTCGGCGAGGCGATCCAGAGCGGCGAGGCCGAGCGCGGGATGCTCGTCTGCGGCTCCGGCGCGGGCGCCGCGATCGCCGCCTGCAAGATGACCGGCATCCGCGCGGCGATCTGCCACGACCTCTACAGCGCCCACCAGGCGGTCGAGCACGACGACATGAACGTGCTCTGCCTCGGCTCGGAGATCGTCGGCGCCTCGGTCGCGCGCGAGCTCGTCGCGGTGTTCCTCGCGGCGCAGTTCGACGGCGGCGAGCGCTACGTCGCGCGGCTCGAGAAGGTTGCAGCAATGGAAAGGGAGATGAAACATGGCAGAAGTCGAGGCTTCATCAGCTAGCTGAGCGCGGGCAGTCGGTCTGGATCGACTTCCTCTCGCGCGAGTTCGTCCACGGCGGCGAGCTTGCGGCGCATGATCGACGAGGACGCCGTCACCGGGCATCACGTCGAACCCGACGATCTTCCAGCAGGCGATCGCGCAGCGGCAGCGACTACGACGAGCAGCTCAGGCCGCTGCTCGACGAGATGCGACGACCCGACCGAGATCTTCTTCCGCGCTCGCGGTCGACGACGTGCGCGACGCGTGCGACGTGCTGCGGCCGGTCTGGGAGCGACGCGCGGGCAGGACGGCTTCGTCTCGCTCGAGGTCGACCCGACGCTCGCCCACAAGACCGAGCGCGACGCTCGAGCAGGCGAGTCGCGCTGCACGGCCTCGTCGACCGGCCGAACGTGCTCGATCAAGATCCCGGCGACGCTAAGGCCGGCCTGCCGGCGATCGAGGAGTCGATCGCGCGCGGCGTCTCGATCAACATCACGCTGATCTTCTCGCTCGAGCGCTACGCCGCCGTCGTCGAGGCCTACATGCGCGGCCTCGAGCGGCTCGTCGAGGCCGGCGGCGACCCGTCGAAGGTCGCGCTCGGTCGCGTCGTTCTTCGTCTCGCGCATCGACACCGAGACCGACAAGCGGCTCGAGGCGGTCGGGAACACGGAGCTGCAGGGGAAGCTCGGGATCGCGAACGCGAAGCTCGCCTACAGGCACTTCCAGGAGGCCTTCGCGGGCGCCGCGCTGGGAGGCGCTCGCCGCGCAGGGCGCGCGAGAGCAGCGGCCGCTCTGGGCCTCGACGTCGACCAAGAACCCGGCCTACCGCGACACGATCTACGTCGAGGAGCTGATCGGCCCCGACACGGTGAACACGATGCCGCCCGAGACGATCGACCGCGTTCCAGGACCACGGCGCAGTGCGCGGCGACACCGTGCTCGAGGGCGTCGACGAGGCCGAGCGCCTGCTCGACGAGCTGCGCGAGGCGGGCGTCGACTACGACGACGTCGTCGCAGACGCTCGAGGTCGAGGGCGTGCGAGAAGTTCGTCGAAGTCGTTCGACGAGCTGATCGCCGGCATCCGCGCCAAGCAGGGCGAGCTGGCGACGGCTTGAGGTCGGGGGCTTGACCGAGCCGCGCGACCTCGTCGAGCGCATCTGGTCGCGCGACCCGACCGTCTGGACGGGCAAGGACGAGGGACGCTGGCTCGGCTGGCTCGACGAGCCCGTCGCGGATGCGCGAGGACGTCGACCTGCTGCTCACGCTCGCCGAGGACGGTCGAGGGCGAGGTCGACGACGTCGTGCTGCTCGGCATGGGCGGCTCGTCGCTCGCGCCCGAGGTGCTGCGCCGGAGCGTTCGGCGGCGAGCGCTTCCACGTGCTCGACACGACGCATCCCGCAGGCGATCCGCGACGCTCGCAGGCGCGGCTCGACCTCGAGCGCACGCTCTTCGTCTCGGCGTCGAAGTCGGGCGTCGACGCTCGAGACGCGCTCGCACACCGACTACTTCTGGAAGCTCGCGCCGCGCGGCGCGCAGTGGGTGGCGATCACCGATCCCGGGCTCGGCGCTCGAGCGGCTCGCGCGCGGAGCGCGGGTTCCGCGCGATCTTCCCGGGCGAGCCGACGATCGGCGGCCGCTACTCGGCGCTCTCGCCGTTCGGGCTGGTGCCGGCGGCGCTGCTCGGCGTCGACCTGCGGCGGCTGCTCGAGCGCGCGCTGCGAGATGGCCGACGCCTGCCGGCTCGGCGACGGCAACCCGGGCCTCGAGCTCGGGCTCTCGCTCGGCGAGGGCTGGGAGGACGGCCGCGACAAGGTCTGCGTCGCCGCGACCCGGCGGCTTCGGCCTCTGGGTCGAGCAGCTCATCGCGGAGTCGACCGGCAAGGAGGGCAAGGGCCTCGTGCCCGCGCCCGGCGAGTCGCCCGACGGCACCGACCGGCAGGCGCAGGAGGTGCGGCTCGAGTCGCCGTACGAGCTCGGCCAGGAGTTCTTCCGCTGGGAGTTCGGCGTCGCCGTCGCCGGCTCGATCCTCGGCATCAACCCGTTCGACCAGCCGGACGTGCAGGCGGCGAAGGACAGGACGAACGAGGTGCTCGCCGGCCGGCGACGTCGAGCTCGGCGCCGAGGGCTCGCTCGACGAGCTGCTCGCCTCGGCGCGGCCGCGCGACTACGTCTGCATCCAGGCGTTCGTCGACCCGACGACGGAGGCCGAGCGCCGCGCTCGCCGCGCTCGCCGAGCGGGCCCGCAGCGCGACCGGCTGCGTCGTCACGCACGGCTTCGGCCCGCGCTACCTGCACTCGACCGGCCAGCTGCACAAGGGCGGCCCGAACACCGGCGTCTTCGTCCAGGTCGTCGACGACTACGGGCGAGGAGCTGCCGATCCCGGGCCAGCCGTTCGGCTTCGCGCCGGCTGATCCGTGCCCAGGCGGCCGGCGACTTCGAGTCGCTGCGGGAGCGCGGCCGCCGCGTCGGCCGCGGATCACGATCTGGAGGAGGTCTCTGACGATGCAGCTCGGGATGATCGGCCTCGGCCGCATGGGCGGCAACATGACGACGCGGCTCGAGCGGGCCGGGCACGACGTGAAGACGTACGACCCGGGCGTCGAGTCGACCGCCGCCTCGCTCGAGGAGCTGCGCGACCAGCTCGACGCGCCGCGCGCGTTCTGGATGATGGTGCCGGCCGGCGACGATCACCGAGGGCGACCTTCCAGGAGCTGCTGCCGCTCGCCGAGCCCGGCGACACGATCGTCGACGGCGGCAACTCGAACTTCCGCGACTCGCAGCGCCGCGCTGCGGAGGCGGCCGAGCAGCGGCGTGCACTTCGTCGACGCCGGCGTCTCGGGCGGCGTCTGGGGGCTCGAGGTCGGCTACTGCCTGATGGTCGGCGGCGACGACGCGCGCGGTCGGCGCGGCTCGAGCCGATCTTCACCGCGCTCGCGCCCGAGGACGGCTACGCGCACGTCGGCGGGCCGGGCGCCGGGCACTTCGTGAAGATGGTCCACAACGGGATCGAGTACGGCCTGATGCAGGCCTACGCCGAGGGCTTCGAGGTGCATGAAGGAGTCCGAGTTCGACCTCGACCTGCACGAGATCGCCGGCATCTGGCGCTACGGCTCGGTCGTCCGCTCGTGGCTGCTCGAGCTGCTGCACGACGCGTTCGAGCGCGAGGGCGGCGAGCTCGCGCGGATCAAGGGCTACGTCGAGGACTCCGGCGAGGGCCGCTGGACGATCGCCGAGGCGATCGCCGAGGACGTGCCGGTGCCGGTGATCACGGCCGCGCTGTTCGCGCGCTTCGCCTCGCGCCAGGACGAGTCGTTCGCGGCGAAGGTGAACGCGGCGCTCCGCAACGAGTTCGGCGGCCACGCCGTCGCGGACGGCCGAGGAGTCGGAGGCAGTGACAGCGGTGACGCCGCTGACGTCGAGCGAGAACCCGCTGCTCGAGGGGCTCCAGCTGCGCCGCCGGCCGGAGCCGTGCATCGCTCGTCATCTTCGGCGCCTCGGGCGACCTCGCCCAGCGCAAGCTGATGCCGGCGCTCTACTCGCTCGCCGTTCCGGCGGCTGCTGCCCGAGCGGTTCGCCGTCGTCGGCGCCGCCCGCACCGAGGAGTCCGACGAGAGTTCCGCGAGCGCGATGAAGGAGGCGGTGCAGCGTTACGCGCGCGACGAGTTCCGCCAGGACGTCTGGGACGAGCTCGCCGCGGGGATGCGCTACTGCGCGCTCGACGTCGCCGACGCGGGCGGCGAGGACCGGCTCGTCGACGCTGCTCGCCGAGGTCGACGCGCGAGCGCGGCACGCAGGGCAACCGCGTCTACTACCTCGCCGTCCCGCCGAGCGCGATCGGCACGCTCGTGAGCGCGATCGCCGAGCGCCGCGACCGCGAAGGGCTGGGTGCGGCTGATCGTCGAGAAGCCGTTCGGCCACGACCTCGCCTCGGCGCGGGCGCTGAACGCGCTGATCGCGGAGCACTTCGACGGAGCGCGAGGTCTTCCGGATCGACCACTACCTCGGCAAGGAGACGGTGCAGAACATGCTCGCGCTGCGGTTCGCGAACGGCATCTTCGAGCCGATCTGGAACCGCCAGTTCATCGACCACGTCCAGATCACGGTCGCCGAGTCGATCGGGCATCGAGGGCCGCGCCGCGTTCTACGAGCAGGCGGGCGCGATCCGCGACGTCTTCCAGAACCACCTGCTGCAGCTGCGTCGCGCTCACGGCGATGGAGCCGCCGATCGACTTCACCGCCGACTCGGTGCGCAACGAGAAGGTGAAGGTGCTGCGCTCGCTGCACACGCCGGGCCCGAAGTCGGTCGTCCGCGGCCAGTACGGGCGCGGGTTCGTCGAGGGCGTCGAGGTGCCGGGCTATCGCGAGGAGGAGGGCGTCGCGCCCGACTCGATGACCGAGACGTTCGTCGCGGCGAAGCTCTACGTCGACAACTGGCGCTGGGCGGACACGCCGTTCTACGTGCGCATGGGCAAGCGGCTCGCGCGCCGCGAGACGACGATCGCGATCCAGTTCAAGCGCGCGCCGCATCCGCCGTTCGAGGAGGTGTCGGCCGAGGGCCTGCGGCCGAACGTGCTGCTGATCCACGTGCAGCCGAACGAGGGCATGTCGCTCGGCGATCGGCGCGAAGGTGCCCGGGCTCGGGATGACGATCCGCACGGTGCACATGGACTTCCTCTACGGCAGCGCGTTCCGCGAGGGCCTGCCGGAGGCGTACGAGCGGCTGATCCTCGACGCGATGCATCGGCGACGCGACGCTCTTCACGCGGGCGGACGAGATCGAGGAGCAGTGGGCGCTCGTCGACGCGATCGTCGCGGCCTGGCAGCGCGACCGGCCGGCGTTCCCGAACTACGCGGCCGGCACCTGGGGGCCGCCCTCGGCCGACGAGCTCGCTGCATCGCGACGGCCGCTCGTGGCGGAGGCACTGATCATGCCCGCGCCGACGATCGCCGAGGTGTGGCGCGGCGAGAACGCCTCGATCGCGGCGATCGAGGAGCAGCTTGCCCGCATGCGCGCCGAGGTCGACGGCCGGCGAGGGCCGGCAGCCGAACCAGCGGACGAGCGTGATGACGCACGTCGCGTGGGTTCCGCCGCGAGTGGCTCGACGCGGCCGAGCGGACGCTGGAGGGGATGGAGGAGCGCCACCCCTCGCGAACGGTGATCCTCGTCCCGGAGCCCGACGAGCCTTCCGGGCTCGGCGTCGAGCTCTCGGTGCGGTGCTTCGCTACGGGCGACGGCACCGTGGCGGGCGAGGTGATCAGGCTGCGCCTCCGCGGCAATCGCGCGCTTGCGCCGGCCTCGCTCGTGCTGCCGCTCGCGATCTCGGACCTGCCGCGTGTTCCTGCGCTGGCGCGGCGAGCCGCCGTTCGGCGCCGACGCACTTCGAGCAGCTCGTCGAGGTCGCCGACCGGCTCGTCGTCGACTCGTCGGAGTGGGACGAGCTGCGCTACCGCGAGCTCGCCGAGCTCTTCGAGAAGACGGCCGTGTCCGACATCGAGTGGGCGCGCACGTTGGCATGGCGCGTCGACGCTCGCAGGCTGCTGGCCGGGCATCGGCGAGCAGGAGATCCGCATCCGCGGCCCGCGGGCCGAGGCGACGCTGATGCGCGGTTGGCTGCGTGCGCGGCTCGGAAGGGCGATCCGACCGGTCGAGGTCGGCGGTCGAGCTCGGCGTCCGCCTCGGCGGCGAGGAGCTCCGAGCGCCGCCCGACGTCGAGCGCTCCCCGAGCGACCTCCTGAGCGCCGAGCTCGACCACTTCGGCCGCGACAAGATCTACGAGCAGGCCGTTCTCGCCTCGGCGTCATAGCCCCGCCGCCGTCGCGACGCGCGGCACGAGCTCGCCGTCCCTGCTAAGTAAGCGCGGGTGAGCTTGCCGTCTCGTACCGGAGAGGCGTCCGTCCGCCGGCCGGCAGTCGACGCGTTGCTCTACGGCTCGTCGGCGGCGATCGCCTTGCAGCTGTCGGCGTCGGCCGAGCTCGAGCGCAACCGGATGTGGGCCGAGCTCGCCTGGCCCGCCTACGCCGCCGGTGGAATCGCGGCGCTCGTCCTCGCCGGCTTCGCCGCGCCCCTGGGGCGCGACCGGCTCTCGACCGCGCGCCTGCTGCTCGCACTCTGCGTGCTCGTCGGAGCGGTCGCCGTCCCGCTCGCCAACGAGGTGCGGTGGCGGGCCGCCGGCGCAGGCGATGCTCGTTCGGCGAGCCTGCATCCGTTTGCGACCTCCGAGGTGGTGGTCACCGAAGGCGCCGCCGCCGAGCTGCTCCGGGGGCGCAACCCCTACAGCGCGCACTTCGACTCGCCGGAGCTCGCCGGGCGCCTGCCGGGCATCCCCGAGCACTTCCCCTACCTCCCCGGGATGGCGGTGTTCGGGCTTCCCGGAGCGCTCGTCCCGCACACGCCCTGGACGGACGCACGGGTCTTCCTGGCGCTCGCGACGGGGCTTGCCGCCGCGCTCGCGCTGCGGCGCTGGCGTGCGCCGGCCGGGCACAGGCTCCGCGCCCTGCAGGTGCTCGTGATCCTGCCGACCGGTGCGCCCGCGCTCGCCGCCGGCGTGAACGACATGCCGGTGCTCGCGCTGTCGCTGCTCGCACTCGTGCTCTTCGAGCGCGGACGGCACCTCGCATCCGCCGGCGCGGTCGCCCTCGCGGCGCTGCTCAAGGTGACCGCATGGCCGTTGCTCCTCGCCCTCGCCGTAACCGCTCGCCCGGGCAGCGGCCGGCACCGCCTCCGCTCGCCGCTCGTCGTCGCCCCCGTCGTGGTGGCCGCGGCCGTGCTGGCCGCCGCCGCGGCCGGGCCCGCCGCCTTCGCGGACGACGTCCTGCTCTTCCCGGCCGGCCTCAGCTCACTGCCCTCACCGGCGGCGAGCACGACCGTCGGCTCGACGCTGGTCGGGACCCTCGGCAGTGCGCCGGGGGCCGCGGGCCGGGTCGCGATCACGCTCGCGTTGCTCGTCGTCGCGTCGCTCGCCGTCGCGGCGGCGTTGATCCTCCTGGCCCGCGGCCGGAGCGCCGGGGAGGCGCGGGCAGCCGAGACCGCAGCCGCGACGGGGCTCATGCTGCTGATCCTCGTGCTGCTCGCGCCCGTCGCACGGGTCGGGTACTTCGTCTACCCGATCGACCTGCTGCTCTGGGCGCTGCTCCTCCGTCCGCACGAGCGGACGGGGGTGCCGCGCCCAGCGCCGATCGGGGCGGTCGCAGGGTGAGCGAGCGGCCGCCGGAGCAGAAGCAGGGCTCGCGGACCGGCGCCACGAGCTTCTTCGACACGCTCCGGATCGGGGTGCTGGCGAGCGTGCCTGCGTTGACGGCTCTCGTCTTCGTGATCGTCGCCGTCAAGGTCTTCCGGGCGTCGATGATGGAGACGACGACCACGAACGCGATCGTCAGCACTGCCGACGTCTGGGCGCTGCTGAAGGGCGTGATCCTGTCGCTGCTGCCGGGTTTCCTCGCAGCGCTGGTCGCGGTTTCGATCTGGTGGTGGGCCGCCGTGCTGCCCGGGCGCCTCGACGGCAAGGACGTGCAGGAGCAGGCGCGGCACGGGCTCCTCTCCCCTCAGGCCGTGTGGGCGTGGGCGATGATCGTGGCGGCGTTCTTCACGGTCTGGTGGCCGATCTTCCTCGTGCTGCTCGTCCCGGTGCTCGCCACGACCGCGGCGCTCGCGACCCTGAGCGTCCGTGAGCAGCCTCCCGTCGCCCGCTCGTTCTCGCCGCGGCGGAAGCTCGTCGTGTACGCCCTCGTCCCGCTGGCCGTCGTGGTCTTCCTGCTCGTGGTGAAGGTGGCGCTCGGGCTCTCGTGGGCGGCGTTCACGATCGTGCTCGTCCCGTTGCTCGTCCTGCCCGAAGCCGTGTTGTTCGCGTGGCAGCCGCCGGCCGGGATCACGATCGCGCTCAGCCGCACGCTCAAGATCTTCGGGCTGGTGGCAGCGGCGGTGTTCATCGGCCTGCTCACGCTCGCGCCCACCGTGTGGCTCCCGCTGCGGACGATCACGTTCACGGCCGAGCCCTACACCCTCAACGGGCGGACGCTGCCACCCCGGATCGCCGCCTACGTGCTCAGCCAGGACGACAACGGTGCGAGCCTGCTGCTCAGCAACCCGCGCGCCGTGATCCAGGTCAGGGCGGGCGACATCGAGGAGGCGATGCCGCTCTGCGTGCCGCCGGAATCACGCCTTCGCGTGTTGACCGTGCGAGCGTCGCAGGTGCTCGGCATCGATACGGATCCGCACTCGCCCTACGAGGTGTGCCCGGAGATCCCGCAGCGACTCCTCGGCGGCGGCTAACCGGCGGCGAGCAGGGTGCGCACCTCGGCACCAAGGAGCCCGTTCGAGCTCAGCAAGGACCCTTCCGGCGCCGGCGGCCCGCCCTCGAAGGTCGTGCAGCTGCCACCCGCCTCCTCGACGATGAGCGCGATCGCGGCGTAGTCCCACACCGCCACGATCGGGTCGGTGGCGACGTCCAGGGCGCCCTCGGCGACCAGGCAGTGCTGCCAGAAGTCGCTCAGGCCTCGCACCGCCCACGCGCGGCGGACGACCTCCGACCAGCCGGCCGGCATCGCCCCCGGCGAGGTCGTCGACGCGGCGCAGTCCTCGATCCGCGCCACCTGCGAGACGCGACAGCGCTCGCCGGCCGCCCACGCGCCCTCGCCGCGCACCGCCCACCAGCGGCGGCCGAGCGCCGGCGCCGAGACAAGGCCGACCTCGACGCGCGCCTCCCGCTCGAGCGCGAGCAGCGTCCCCCACACCGGAACGCCCCGCACGTAGTTGATCGTGCCGTCGATCGGGTCGACGATCCAGCGCGTCTCGCCCCCGTCGTCGCCGTACTCCTCGCCGAGCACGCCCTCGCCCGGGCGCGCGCGCGCGACCAGGTCGCGGATCGCCTCCTCGGCGGCGCGGTCGGCCTCCGAAACCGGCGTGAGGTCGGGCTTCGTCTCGACCGCGAGGTCGTGCGCCCGGAAGCGGGAGAGGGTGATCGCGTCGGCCGCGTCGGCCAAGCCGTGCGCGAACGCGAGGTCGGCGTCGCGGCGCATTCCGCAGCTACCCGCCGGCGAGCGCCGCTTCGAGGGCGAGCCCGGCGGCGAGCACGCGTTCGTCGTCGCCCGGACGGCCGACCAGCTGGACCGAGGCCGGGAAGCCGTCCTCGGCCGGCCCGGACGGCAGCGCGAGGGCCGGCCAGCCCAGCGCGTTGAAGGGATACGTGAAGCGGACGATGCGCTCCCGCCACTCCAGCTCGTCGATCTCGACCCTCGGCGCGACGAACATGACCGTCGGCGTCAGCAGCAGGTCGATCCCCGCGAACGCCTCGCGCGCCAGCTTCCTGTAGGCGCGCCGCGCCTCGTTCGCCGCTTCGGCCTCGTCGTCGGTGACCGCGAGACAGCGCTCGATCTTCGTGCGGACGTTCTCGCCGTACAGCTCGCCGTGCTCCTCGTACAGCTCGCGGTGCACGCCCGCGACGTCGCGCATGAACGCGGCCGTCGTCCCGACCGGCTCGGGGAACAGCGTCGTCTGACGGCGTGGGAAGAACCCTGCCGCCCGCAGCGCCTGCCCCCGGACGAGCGGTTCGGCGCCCTCGATCCAGGCTGTCCCGACGAGAACGTCGCCCAGCTCGATCGGCTCCACCGTGAACCCCGGCTCGAGCGCGGCCATCAGCTCGATGCAGCCGCGCACGTCCCGTGCCATCGGCCCTGCATGGTCGAAGCTCGGCGCGAGGGGGAAGACGCCGTCGGTCGACACGAGCCCGAAGGACGGCTTGAAGCCGGTGATCCCGCAGAAGGCGGCCGGAATGCGGATCGAGCCGCCCGAGTCGGTTCCGAGCCCGGCGTCGGCGAGGCCGGCGGCGAGCGCCGCGGCGGTGCCGCCGCTCGACCCGCCCGAGATGCGGCCGGACGCGGCCGGGTTCGGCACCGTGCCGTAGTGCGGGTTCTGCGACGTGACGCCGTACGCGAACTCGTGCAGGTTCGTCTTGCCGACGGTCGCGTAGCCCGCCGCCTCGAGGAGGCGCACCGCCTCGGCCGTCTCGGTCGGCACGTGCTCCGCGAAGACAGCGGAGCCGTACGTCGTCCGGATGCCCGCCGTGTCGAAGAGATCCTTGACCGCGAGCGGAATGCCCTCGCCCGGCTCGAGCTCGGTGATGAAGATGCCGTCCATTGCGGCGCGGAGCCGTCAGCCGCATCAGATCACGACCGCGTCGGCCGCCATCGCGACGAACAGCAGCGCCAGGTAGAGCAGCGAGTAGTGGAAGAGCGCGACCGCCCGCGGACGGGTCAGCTCGCGCCACAGGGCCCACGCGAGCCACGCGAAGATCGCGCCGAGAACGACCGCAGCCGCTGCGTAGAGCGACGCCGAAGACGCCGAAGCCGACCGGGACGAGCGTCGCCGCGACCATCACGGCGGTGTAGAGCACGATCTGCCGCACGGTCTCTCGCTCGCCGCGAACGACCGGCAGCATCGGCACCTTCGCGTTCGCGTAGTGCTCGCGGATCATCAGCGCGAGCGCCCAGAAGTGCGGCGGTGTCCAGAGGAAGACGATCCCGAACATCACGAGCGCGGCCCAGCCGAGGTGGCCCGCGGTGCTCGCGTAGCCGACGAGCGGCGGCACGGCGCCCGCGGCGCCGCCGATCACGATGTTCTGCGGCGTCGTCCGCTTCAGCCAGCGCGTGTAGACGAAGACGTAGAAGAGATTGCCGCCGAGCGCGAGCAGCGCGGTGGGGAGGTTCACCAGCGCGTCGAGCAGAACGAACGAGAGCGCCGAGAGCGCGATCCCGAACTCGAGCGCGAGCTCGGGGGCGATCCGTCCCGAGGCGACCGGGCGCTTGGCGGTTCGCTCGCCCATCAGCTGGTCGATGTCGCGGTCGAGGTAGTGGTTGAGCGCCGCCGCGCCGCCGCAGGCGAGCGCGAGACCCACCATCGTCACTGCGAACACGCCCCACGCGGGCACGCCCGAGGCGCCGACGAACGCGGCCGCGCCGCCGGTCAGGAGCAGCAGCGACATCACGCGCGGCTTCGTCAGCGTGACGTAGTCGTGCACGTCGCCGCCCGCCGGAGCCCGGTTCCGCCAGGCCTGGGCGCAGAGGAGCGCCGTCGCGCCGAACGCGAGCGACGCCGTCGCCAGGTGGACGGCGGGCCGGGTCAGCAACGCGGCGAGCCCGAACAGGACGAGGGCCGCGAGCGCGGCCGGCAGCAGCGGGCGCGCCGAGACCCACGCGAGTACGACGAGCCCAGCGATCGGCGGCAGCGCGAGCGCCGCGAGCAGCTCGTGCGCGGTGCCCCAGTCGGCCACGCCCGAGACGACGGCGAGGCCGGTGCCGAACACCGCGGCGACGGCGAGCAGCCGCGCCCAGGGGCCGATCGGCGACTCGGCGGTCAACGGTCGGCCTCGTGGCCGAGCCGTGACGCGACGAGCGCCGGCAGGCCGGCGGGATTCAGGTAGGAGCCGATCGTCGAAACCATGGTGGAGGGCCTCCCCGAGACCGTCCGAATCGTACGCGTAGACGGACCACGGCATCCCCGACAACCCGCACGGTGACCGCGGCCGGGGGTCGGCGTCGTGTGCGAACCTCTGGGCGTGGAGGATCGTTCGCGCGTCGACCTGCCGGCCTACGTCCGGGAGCCGTACGAGGTCTTCGTCAGCGGCGTCCTGCAGGTCGAAGGCACCGACTACGAGGTCGTCGGGGCCAGCCTCTTCTTCGACCGGCCGCTCGCGCGGGAAGGCAAGCTCGGCTTCTGGCGCTGGCTGTCGATGCTGCTCGGCATCGCCGGCAGCTATCGCAAGCACGACACGATCGACGTCGTCTTCACGATCGACGGCAAGCGCACCGTCGCGGCGCTCAGCCCGGCCGAGGCCGACTCGGACGTCGCGTAGCGAGCGGCGCTACGCTTGCCGCGATGGCGCACCGCTCAGCGCGTGACGTGCTTGCAGGCCGCGGCTTCCTGCTCCTCCCCGCCGCGGCGCTCGTCGTCCACGAGCTTCGCTACCGGCTCGCCTACGGCGACCAAGCCGGCGCGGCGCTCTCCTCGCAGGGGCACGGTTACCTCGACTCGCTGGCGCCGTGGCTCGTGCTGCTGCTCGGGATCGCGCTCGGGACGCTCGTGGCCCGCGCCGCGCGCGCGGCGGCCGGTGACGCCGTGACGAGGCCGCGACGGTCGTTCGCAGCGCTCTGGCTGCTCGCGAGCGTGAGCCTCGTGGCGATCTACTCCGTCCAGGAGCTCGTCGAAGGCGTCTTCGCCGACGGCCATCCGGCCGGTCTCGCCGGCCTCTACGGCCATGGCGGCTGGTGGTCGCTGGCCGCGGCCGCGGTCCTCGGCGCCGTCGTCGCCGCGCTGCTCCGGCTCGGGTCGGCCGTCGTCGCCGCCGCGGGACGCCTCGCCGGCCGGCGCGCCTCGCCGTCAAACGCCTCGCCCGGCCGTTCGGCCGCGCTCTGCTCTGCTCGCTCCACGCGGCGTGCTCGCCGGCGCCGCGGCGGGACGCGCTCCTCCCCGGCTCTAGCTCGCTCTGCCATCGGAGGAGCCGCCGCCGCGCGTGCTCCGGCAAGCCACGTCTCGAAAGGAGCAGTTGCTTTGCGTCTCGTCGCAGGCGCCGCCGCCGTTGCCGGCATCGCCGCGCTCGCCCTCCCGGGCGCGGCGGCCGCGCACGGGCGCGGGGCCACGATCGCGCTCGACTACCGCCTCCGGCTCGACCCGGCCACGATCGCGTTGACGGGCGTCCACGTCCGCGTGCTCGACGGCGACCGCGCGCTCGAGGCGCGCGTCGACCCGGGCGTCCGAGCTGCGTCGTGCGCGGGGTGCTGCGCGAGCCGCTGATCCGCTTCGGCGCGGACGGCATCTGGGTGAACGCGAGCTCGCCGACGGCAACGGCCGACGGGCTCGTCTCGCGTGAGCGCTCCGGCTGGGTTCGGGTCGCCGACGGACGCTCGCTCGCCTGGCACGATCACCGTCTGGCGCCGCCGCCCGTCACGCGCCCCGGGCCGGCCGGACGCTTCTCGATCCCGGTGACCGTTGACGGGCGCGAGAGAACGATCGGCGGGACCTTCGTCCGCGTCGCACGACCGGCGCTCTGGCCCTGGCTCGCCGGTGGGATCGCCCTTGCGGCGGGGATCTACGCCGTGTCGAGACGGCGCCCCTGGCACGGCGCGCTAACGGTTGGGCTCGGCGTCGCCGGCGGGTTCGCGGCGCTCGCGGCAGTGACGACGTTCGCTGTCCGGGCGGCGCCGACGGGCGGCGTCGCCTGGCTCCAGCTCGCGTCCGGGATCGCGGTCGCCGTCGTGCTCGGCGGGCTGCTCGTGTATCTGCGCGGCCGCCGCCGCGCCCATGCGGCCGGCGTCGTCGGCGCCGTCGCAGCGGCGGTGGCCCTCAGCTCGCTCCCGGTGTTCTGGCACGGCGTGGTCGTCTCGGCGCTGCCCGCGACCGGCGCCCGGCTCGTCTGCGCGCTGGCGCTCGTCTGCGGACTCGCGGCGGCGGCGCTCAGCTTCCTGCCCGAGTTCGACGAGCCTGCCGGGGGCAGTCGGTGATCCTGCTCGCAGCGGCGCTCGCCCTCGGCGGTGACCCGTCGATCGTGCCGCTGCCGGTCGGGCGAGGACCGCAGTACCGGCCGGCCTCCGTCGCCACCGAGGGCACACCCGTGGGGACGCTTACGTGCGGCTCGGCCGGGAAGACGTTCCGCGTGCACATCGAGCTGTTCGCGCACCGCCGGGTGGTGATCGTGCCGGCCGGGATCGGGGTCGCGCGCAGCGGCTGCGTCTACCCGGCACGGACGCTCGCGCCCACCGGCGTCGTCGAGGTCACGCGCGGGGCGAGGCTCAGCCTCGGCGACCTCTTCCGCATCTGGGGCCGCCGACTCGGCCCGCGGTCGCTGCTTTCGTTCCACTCGAAGGCACCGGTGCGTGCGTACCTCGGCGGCAAGCGCTTCGCGGGCCCGCCCGCCGAGATCCCGCTGACCCCGGGCGCCCAGATCGTGGTCGAGCTCGGCGCCTACGTCCCCCCGCATCCGACGTACCTCTTCCCACGCCGGGAGGAGTCGTGATGCGACGCCTGGCCATCCTCGCCGCCGCGGCGGTCGCGCTCGCCGGTTGCGGCGGCTCGTCCGGGCCGAGCTTCCCGACGATCGGCGCCGCGCGCACGTACCAGATCGCGGACTTCCGGCCGACGCGGCCCCTGGAGGCGGGAAGGCCCACACCGCTCTCGTTCGTGATCCGCCAGCCGGACGGGCAGCCGCTGACCCACTACAAGCGGGGTGCGGGCCCGCACACCGGCATCCATCTGATCCTGGTTCGCTCCGACCTCGCGTCGATCATCCACCGCCATCCGGCCGTCGCAGCGGACGGGACGGTCCGGGAGACGATCGATTTCCCCGCTCCCGGCCGGTACCGGATGGTCGTCGATGCCTACCCGGCCGGCGGCGCGCAGCCGAACTTCCAGCTCTTCCGCACCGTTCGCGTCGCCGGGCCGGCGCCGCCGAAGCCGCTGCCCGCGCCCGCCCGGGTGGTCGAGGCTGGCGGCTACCGCTTCGCGATCGAGGGCACCCCGCACCTGAAGGCGATCCAGGCGAAGCTGATCACGATCGACGTGACGGACGCGCGCGGCCGGCCGGCGCGGTTCGTGCCCTTCTACGGTGCCCTGGCACATGCGATCTTCTTCCGCCAGGGCACGCTCGACTACTTCCACACGCACGTCTGCGCTCCGGGCGCGACCGGCTGCACGAGCGTTCTCGGCGGCGCCAAGGTCACCGGCCGCACGACGAAGCCCGGGAAGCTGACCGTCGGCGTGCTCGTCCCGGCGCCCGGCGTCTGGCGCCTCTTCCTCCAGACCATGGTCGGCGGCCGCGTCATCACCGCCCCGTTCACCCTGCACGTCACCTGACGAGAGGAGCACGAGATGAAGATCCGCATGCCCATCACCGTTGCACTGCTCACGGCTCTCGCCGGCGTTTCGGCGGGCGCTGCGTTCGCCCACGCCGAGCTGAGCCCGCCCGTTGCCCTCGCCGCGGCGGGCCAGGTGTTCACGCTCGCCGTCCCGACCGAGAAGGAGGACGCGACGACGACGATGGTCGCGCTGACGGTTCCCGACGGCTTCTCGATCGACTCGTTCGCGGCCGTCCCGGGTTGGAAGCGAGCCGTCGAGCAGACCGGCTCGGGAGAAGCCGCAGTCGTCCAGAAGGCGACCTGGACGGCAACCGGTGCCGGGGTGCCGGCGGGCGAGGACGCGATCTTCCAGTTCGTCGCGCTGGCGGACTCGGCGGAGACGTACACGTTCCAGGTCGAGCAGAGCTACTCCGACGGCTCAGTCGTCGACTGGTCCGGGCCCGAGAGCTCCGACACGCCGGCGCCGACGGTCGAAGCCGTCGACTCGCTCGGCGGCGGCAGCAGCAGCAGCAGCTCGACGCTCGCGATCGTCGCGCTCGTCGTAGGCGCCGTCGGTGTGGTGCTCGGAGGCATCGCCCTCGCCAGGGGGAGCGGCAGGAAGCTCGCGTGAGGCACCGCTCTGCCGCCCATGTGGTGCTCGTCGCGTTTGCGGCGACGCTGATGCTGCCGGCGGCGGCCCGTGCGCACGCCTACCTCGTCAACACGGTGCCATCGGCGAGCGGCATCGTCCCGCGGTCGCCACCTCGAGTCGCCCTCACGTTCAGCGAGGCGGTCGAGCCGCGGTTCGCCATCGTCTCGGTCACCGACGACACCGGCAGACAGTTGACGAGCGGACCGCCGGTTCGCTCCGCGACCGACGTGGACACGCTGCTCGTGCCGTTGAAGCACGTCTCGGAGGGCTGGTATCTCGTCTACTGGCGCGTGGTCTCGGTCGACGGCCACCCCGTGCGCGGCGCCTTCACCTTCCAGGTCGGGCCGAATCCGGGCCCGGCGCCGCAGTTCCCGGTGCCGTCGATCTCGGAGTCCGCGGCGACACCGAAGCTCGTGGCGGCGCGCGCGCTCGTCTTCGCGGCGGTGCTGAGCGCCATCGGCCTCTTCGTGCTGCGGATCGCGACCGCGCGTCCCCTCGCCCGCCGGCTCGAGGGCGCTGCAACTCCCGCCCTCCGCCCGATCGCGATCGCCTTCGGGGTCGCAGCCGGCGCGGCGCTGGTCGCGATCCCGGCGTACCTCCTGCTCGCGACCGCCTCGTTCGCGCTGCGGCCGGCCACGGCGGTCGGCGACCTGCTGCCGCTGATCCGCGCCTCCGCCTTCGGCCGCGGCTTCCTCGACCTCGAGGTCTGCTTCGCGCTGTTCGTGCTCGCGGCGGGGATCGCGCTCTGGGTCGACCGGCCGGAGCGGAGGGAGCGCTCGGTCGCCGAGCTGCTCGCGACGTCGGGCGCGCTCGCCGCGGCCGCTGCGGTCCTGCTCGTTCCGGGTGCGGCCGGCCACGCCGCGCAGACCGCTCCGCGCGGCCTGTCGGTCGCGCTCGACTGGATCCACCTCGCTGCAGGCTCGATCTGGCTCGGCGGCCTGATCGGCCTGGTCGTGCTCTCGCTCTCGCTGGGCGCCGCCCGGCGGAAGGCCGGCCTCGGCGATCGTCGTGCCGCGCTTCTCGAACGTCGCGCTCGTCTCGGTGGCGCTGCTGCTCGGCTCCGGGATCTGGGCGACCGTCGAGCACATGCCCACGGTCTCGGCGCTCTGGCAGACCGACTACGGCAAGACCGTCATCCTCAAGGCCGCGCTGCTCGCCGCGGCGATCGCGCTCGCGGCCGTGAACCTGCTGCGGGTACGGCCGCGACTGGAGAGTGAGCCTTCGCCGGCGCCGCTTCTACGGACGCTGGTCGGCGGCGAGACGGCGCTCGTCGCGGCCGCCGTCGTCGGCGGAGCGCTCCTCTCGAGCTTCGCGCCGCCGGCGAAGGCGCTCGCGCGCGAGGGCAGCGCGCTCGCCCGCGTCGGACCGGGGCGGGTCGCGAGGACGGTCCACCACGGCGACTACCTGCTCCGGCGTGGGCGTCGCCCCGAACCGCGCAGCGGTGCCGAACTCGTTCGCGCTGCAGATCCTCCGCGACGGAAAGCCGGTTCAGGGCGCCGACGTGAAGGTCACCTTTGCGATGCTGGACATGGAGATGGGCGAGCAGTCCTACCGGTTGACCGAGACGAAGCCCGGCGTGTACGCCCGGAACGCCCCTGCGCTCGTCATGGTCGGCACCTGGGGCCTCTCGTTCGCAGTCGCGCCGCCGGGCGGCGAGCCGTTCGACGCGTTCATCGTCGACAGGACCGACTCGTGACCTGGGCTCGCCTCATCGCCGCGCTCGCCGCGGCTGCGGCCGGAACCGCCGCGGTCGTCGTCGCCGTCCTTCTCCTGCGTGATGCGCTTGGCTAGCCGGTCGTCGTCCCGGCTCGGCCTGCTGCTGCTCGCGACCCTGCTCGCGATCTGCGCCGTCGCGGCGCCGGCCGCGCGGGCGAACGGCGACCCGGCGAGCGACTACCTGATCACGCCTGCCCGTGTTCCTGCCGTTCGAGTCGAAGGTGAGCGATGTCGCCGCGAACGAGCTGACGGACCTGCTCGCCGCGGCCAAGCAGAAGGGCCTCGAGGTGCGAGTCGCACTGATCGCGACGCGGGGCGATCTCGGCGCCGTGCCCGTGCTCTACGGCAAGCCGCAGCGGTACGCGGACTTCCTCGGCCAGGAGCTCGTCTACTACTACAAGGGCCTGCTGCTCGTGGTGATGCCGAACGGCTACGGCATCTACCGGAACGGCGTCGCGCTCCCGAACGACAAGAAGCTGCTCGCGAAGCTGCCGCCGGCCGGCTCGACCGACGGCAACGCGCTCGCGGTATCGGCCGAGAACGCGGTGCGCGCCCTCGCGCGCGAGCGCGGCCTGGCCCTGCGCGTCGAGCCCGGGGCGACGAAGTCATCGTCGAACCGCGATCGGGTGCAGATCGTCGCGGGGGTGATCCTGCTCTGTGGCGTGGCACTCGCGGCGCGGCTGCTGCTGGGCCGCCGCCGCCGGAAAGGCGGCCCCGATCCTGCGTAGCCTGCGGGCCGTGGCAGCGCTCGCGCTCGTGGCCGCCGCGGCAGGCTGCGGCGGGAGCGGCTCGAACGGTGCGGCCTCCTACCGCGGCAGCCTCCTCCCCGAGGAGCAGGCTGCGCCGAACTTCACGCTCCACGACCAGCTCGGCCGCACGGTCACACTGGCCGACCAGCGCGGACGCTGGGTGATCGTCACGTTCCTGTACACGTACTGTCCGGACGTGTGCCCCGTGATCGCAGGCAACCTCAACGCCGCGCTTCGGAGCGCGCCGGCGCGCCGCGGCGGCCTCGAGGTGCTCTCGGTCAGCGTCGACCCTGCCCGTGACACGCCTGCGGCCGTGCGCCGGTACGTGCGCGAGCACCGGCTCGCGCCGGCGTTCCTCTGGCTCCTCGGGACGCGCGCCGAGCTGGAGCGCGTCTGGCGCGCGTACCGCGTGGCCGTGCTTCCGGATCCGGGTGGAACGATCACGCACTCGAGCTTCGAGCTCCTGATCGACCCGGAAGGACGCGAGCGGCTCGTCTACGACTCCGGCGTCAAGACCGCCGACGTCGTGCACGACCTCGCGCAGCTCGTCGATGGCTGACGGCCCGGGCCTGCAGCCCCAAGCGACGCAGAGGCGTCCCGGGCGCAAGCCGCTCTCGAAGCGCCAGCGGCGGATCTTCGCGATCACGCTCGGCGCGGCGATCGCGATCACGGTCGTGGCGGGGGCGGTGCTCGCCCTGACGTCGGGGAACGCGCCGGAGCCGCGCGCGACGACGCTGCCGGCCGCCGACCGGCACGCCTCGGCGGAGCTCATCGCTGCAGCCGAGGCGGTCGGCTACAGCCCGCAGAAGGGGGCGGGCGTCGGCACGATCGAAGACGGGCCCGCCGAGAGCGGGCTGCCGCCGTCGAACCCGAACCTGCTCCCGGTCGGCACCCCGGCGCCGGCGTTCACGCTGAAGACGCCCACCGGCGAGGAGGTGAGCCTGAGCGACTTCCGCGGCAAGGCGCTCCTGCTCGAGATCTTCGCGACCTGGTGCCCGCACTGCGCCGCCGAGGCCCCGCACTTGCGTGAGCTGGCCGAGTCGCTACCGGGCTCCG
Organism: uncultured Actinomycetota bacterium; assembly: GCA_963797465.1. Lineage (GTDB taxonomy): Bacteria > Actinomycetota > Thermoleophilia > Gaiellales > Gaiellaceae > PALSA-600. The sequence continues at coordinate 2,147,022 of CAWCPD010000001.1, forward strand.
ACTACGCGTTCGTCTCGATCAACGGGAGCGGCGAGGACGCACCGAGCATCTTCGCCTACCACGCCTACTTCGGCCTGCCCTTCCCGGCCCTGCTCGACCCCGACCCGCAACGCACCTCTGGTCACATTCCCCGCGCACGGCTCGACCGGGCCGGTGTCGCGGACGTACCAGATCGGCTACTTCCCGACCTTCTACGTGATCGACCGGGACGGCAAGGTCACCTGGCGCTCCGACGGCGAGCAACCGGACGCGCTGCTCCGCCGGGAGCTCGAGCGCGCCGCCGGCCAGTAGCTCCGGGCCGGAGCGCGGCAGCGCGGGCGATACTCCGCTCGTGCCATGAGCCTCTTTCGTCCGACCACGAAGGTGACCGACCCTGACGGACGGGAGTGGGAGATCTACGTCATGCGCTACGCGACCCCGAAGTGGGAGCCCCGCGACTACCTGTCGCTGTCGGATCATCCGATCGGCCTCGTGGCCGCCGTCGGCCTGCTGATCGAGATCCCCCTGTTTCTCTACCACGACATCCTGGTGCCGATCGGCCGCTTCGTCGTGCTGACGCCGTACCGCTACCTGCGGGGCCGGCGCGAGACGAAGGTCTGGATCGAGGCGATCGCGTGGGGCGTCTCACCGCCGCGCGAATCGATCCGCTGGACGACCACCACGGATCACGCGAGCCGCGTGCTCGACCAGATCGTCCACGGCCTCGCTGCAGGCGACGTCTCCGAGCCGCTCGGCGGCGTCCTCGAAGGCCGCTCGCACGGCTGACGCGGCAAGCGGCCGCGGCTCGTCGAGGCGGTACCGTTGGCCGCATGCCAGGGCCGCGCAGCGCCTTCTCACCGCCCGAGAAGGTCGAGCGCCCGGCCGACCCGGCCGTGCGGAAGGCGAACCTGCGCCGGATCGGCGCGGCTCTTCCGGCAGTACCGGCTGAAGCTGCTCGTCGTCTGCGGCGCTGATCGTGTTCTCGTCGCTGCTCGGGGTGATCTCGCCGTTCCTGCTCCGCGACATCCTCGACACGGCGATCCCGGACCAGAACATGGCGCTGCTGAGCCTGCTCGCCGGCGGGATGATCCTGATCTCGCTGACGACCGGCGCGATCGGCGTCGTCCAGTCGTACCTCTCGACGCAGGTCGGCCAGAGCGTGATGCACGACCTGCGCACGGCGGTCTACCGCCACCTGCAGCGGCTCTCGCTCGCGTTCTTCACTCGCACACGAACCGGAGAGGTTCAGAGCCGTATCGCGAACGACATCGGCGGCGTCGACAACGTCCTCACCTCGACGGCCACGTCGGTGATGTCGACCGTGACCACGGTGATCGCGACGGTGATCGCGATGTTCCTGCTCAGCTGGCAGCTCGCGCTGTTCGCGCTCGGCCTGCTGCCGGTCTTCGTCTGCATGACGCGCCGGGTCGGCAAGCAGCGACGCGCGATCGCCACGGTGCGGCAGGAGTCGATGGCCGACATGTCGTCGCTCGTCCAGGAGTCGCTGTCGGTCTCGGGGATCCTGCTCGGGAAGACGATGGGCCGCTCCACCGAGCTCGCCGAGCGATTCGACTACGAGTCGGACCGGCTCGCCGGGCTCGAGGTCAGAAGCCGCATGGCCGGCCGCTGGATGATGGCCTCGATCCAGATGACGTTCGCGATCATGCCGGCCGCGGTCTACTGGGTCGGCGGCTGGACCGGCATGACCTCGATCGGGACGCTCGTCGCGTTCACGACCCTGCAGACGCGGCTGTTCGCGCCGGTCGGCAGCCTGCTCAGCGATCTCCGTCGACGTGCAGAGCTCGCTCGCGCTCTTCGACCGCGTGTTCGAGTACCTCGACCTGCCGGTCGACATCGAGGAGGGCACGCGCACGGTCGAGAACGTGCGCGGCGACGTTCGCCTCGACGACGTCTGGTTCCGCTACGGCAGCGGCGAATGGGCGCTCTCCGGCATCGACATCGCGATCCCGGCCGGCACGACCACGGCGATCGTGGGCGAGACGGGCGCCGGGCAAGACGACGCTCGGCTACCTCGTCTCGCGCCTCTACGACACCTCGCGCGGCGCGGTGACGATCGACGGTGTCGACGTGCGCGAGCTGACCTTCGAGTCACTGGCGGCCACCGTCGGTGTCGTCTCGCAGGAGACGTACCTCTTCAACGCGACCGTCCGCGAGAACCTGCGCTTCGCGAAGCCCGACGCGACCGACGACGACGTCGAGGACGCCGCACGCGCCGCGCAGATCCACACGCTGATCTCGTCGCTGCCCGAGGGCTACGAGACGGTCGTCGGCGAGCGCGGCTACCGCTTCTCGGGCGGCGAGAAGCAGCGGATGGCGATCGCGCGCGCGATCCTGCGCAACCCGCCGATCCTCGTGCTCGACGAGGCCACCTCGTCGCTCGACACGCAGACCGAGCGGCTGGTGCAGCAGGCGCTCGCGCGCCTCGTCGAGGGGCGGACGACGATCGCGATCGCGCACCGGCTCTCGACGATCCGCGACGCGGATCAGATCGTCGTCCTCGACGGCGGCCGCGTCGCCGAGGTGGGCACCCACGACGAGCTGCTCGCCCGCGGCGGGCGCTACGCCACCCTGGCCGCGCGCGACGCCGACTCGGCGCCGCCCGAGCTGGCCGAGATCGTCTGACGCCGGCCGGCGCCGCCCGACGCGAAGGCGACGGCGCGCCTACTTGTGCTTCGTGACGCTCGTCAGCCGGTACGTGCCGCCGTTCACCATCAGGAGCACGACCGTGTACTTGCCGTCGGCCGCCTGGACGTCGCACTTCACCTTCTTGAAGACGTCGTCGAACTCGCCGCGCTTCCACTTCGCCGACTTGACGCCTCGGCAGACGGCCGTCTTCCCCTTCTTCGCGACGTTCTTGAACGAGTAGCCGTTGCCCAGGATCTGCGTCTCGGCGTCGCGGGCGCTGATCAGCCCGCCGCCGGTGCTGCTCTCGCCGTTGCACGAGGCGCGCTGGCGCGTCCTCGAGTCGGTGCACGACCGCGACGTGGTCGACCACGTCAGGCGCCCCTGGCTGTCGAGCTTCGCCGTCACCTGGTACCTGCCGAGCAGGTTGGCCTTCGCGACCTTGAACTGGGCGGTGCACTTGCCCGAGATGGCAGCGCTCGTCGTCGGCACGAAGCACGTGACCTTGGTGACGGCGAACCCGGGAACCTGCTTCTTCAGGGTCGACTGCAGAGCCGGCTTGACCGCACCCGCGAGGAACGCGGATGCGGACGGATCGACGGCCGCGACCGCAGACGAAGCCAGTCCCGCGGCGGCGCCGAGGAGCGCCAGCGCGACGCCGGCGAGCGTGAGTCTCGGACGAACGGTGTGCATTTCGAAGCCTTTCGTGTCGGCCCTCCGTGCGTTTGATCGTAGACGGTGTCTTTCCGTGTTGCCCGACGGAGAGGTGCCTCCCCCGATTCGGGGGTTGTGGCAACACCGGCGCTGCTGTCTAATCCGACGGTGGCCGCTGTTCCGACCTACCGCGGGCCGTTCGGCCAGGCCCAGGCAGAGCGGCTCCTCTGGCGCGCCGGCTTCGGGCCGCGGCCGGGCGAGGCGACGGCGCTGACCAAGCTCGGACTCAAGCATGCCGTCCGCTCGCTGACGCGGCCCGCGGCGTACCAGCTGATCGGCCCCGACCCCAAGGACGAGCGGAACAGACCGCTGGCCCCGACGGATGCAGTCGGGCACGACCACCTCTCGTGGCTCGACCGGATGGTGCGGACGAACGCTCCGATGATCGAGCGGATGGCACTCATCTGGCACGACTGGTTCGCGACCTCGAACCTCGGCGTCGGCTCGCAGCGGCTGATGCTCGACCAGGTCGAGCTCTTCCGCGGCAACGCGCTCGGCTCGTTCAAGGACATCCTGCTCGGCGTGACGCAGGATCCCGCGATGCTCGTGTGGCTGAACGGCAACCAGAACATCCGCCAGCGGCCGAACGAGAACTACGCCCGCGAGCTCATGGAGCTCTTCACGCTCGGCGCCAACCGGGGCGCCTACACCGAGACCGACGTGCGCGAGCAGGCGCGCTCGCTCACGGGCTGGCGCGGCAACGTCGTCAACCGGCAGAGCAACGGATTCTCGTACGACCCCAACCGCCACGACGCGGGGACGAAGACGATCTTCGGAAAGAGCGGCACCTATTCGTGGCAGGACTCGTGCCAGCTCTGCCTCGACCACGAGCTCCATCCGTCCTTCTTCGTCGCGAAGCTCTGGAGCTACTTCGTGCCGACGAAGCTCGACACCACCACCTCGAAGGCCCTGCAGGGCCTGTATGCCGGACGGCTGGTGCGGCCGGTCGTCGAGGCGATCCTCCTGCACCCCGCCTTCCACACCGGCCCGCGCATGGCCAAGCCGCCGGTCGTCCTCAACGCCGGCCTGCTGCGGATGCGTGGCCGCGCCATCGACACGTCGACCTGGTGGAGGCTCGACCAGCAGGCGGGGCAGCAGCTCTTCTACCCGCCCGACGTCGGCGGCTGGGACGACACGCGCTGGCTCGACACGGCCACGTTCCGCGCGCGCTGGTTCATCGCCGCGGTCGCTCAGGGTGACGGGTCGCCGCCCGGCGACAGCCCGGCCGACCCCACGAAGCTGGTCGAGCGAGCACTCGAGTTCTGGGCCTCGCCGTCGATCACCGCGACCACGCAGACGCTGCTGAAGTCGTTCGCGGCCGCGCAGTTGAAGCGCAAGGTCGCCGCCGGGCACGTCGAGACCGCGCTGCGGCGGCTCATCGCCTCCTCCCCCGATCTCCAGACCGCATGACCGAATGAGCTGCTTCGACTGCGACCGCTCCGAGAGCTTCCGCCGCGCGGCAGCGGCGGGCAGCGGCCTGCCTGCAATCGAGCCGGGCATGCCGGTCCCGGCCGGCACGGGCATGAGCCGCCGCGCGTTCCTGTCGCGCTCCGCCGGCCTCGCGCTCGCCGTGTACGGCGGCAACGGCCTCGGCAGCCTGGCGCTCGACGACGGGATCGCCCGGGCCGCCGCGAACGCGCCGGCGAGCCAGAAGGTGCTCGTCTCGATCTTCCTGAGCGGCGGCATCGACGCGCTGAGCGTGCTGTTCCCGGCCGGCGACCCGGCCTACTACTCGCTGCGCCCGAACCTTGCCATTGCCCAGACGGCGGGGCGCGCGTTCGCAGAAGACGAGCGGCTGCGCTGGCATCCGAGTGCCGACGGGCTCGCGACGCTGCATGCCGAGGGGAAGGTGTCCGTCCTCCAGGCCGTCGGCTACGACAACTCCGACAAGTCGCACTTCACCGCCCGGCACTACTACGAGGTGGGCCAGACCGACGCGCACCTGCGCACCGGCTGGCTCGGGCGCTACCTGGACAAGGTCGGCGTCCAGGACAACCCCGTCCAGGGACTGACGCTCGACGCGACCCTCCATCCCGCGCTCGCGACTGCGAAGGTCCCGGTCGCGACGCTGCAGGGCGCCGACCAGTACCAGTTCACGCCGCCGGGTATCTCGGCGCACCCGCTCGAGGCCTCGATGCTGCAGATGGCCGCGAACATCGGCGCCGCGCACAGATCCTCGCCCGACGCCGGGCTCCAGCAGGCGGGCCAGACCGCCTACGACGCGCACCACCTCTACTACCAGCTCGGCAACTTCAAGTACGGCTTCTCGAGTCCCGTCAGCTACCCGAGCTCGTCCGACCCGTTCCCGCGCCGGCTCGCCGGCCTGGCGGCGATGCTCGCGGGCGGGATGCCCGTCCGCGTGGTCGGGCTGACGATGGGCCGCTTCGACACGCACGCCGGGCAGGCCGCCTCGCTGAACCGCGACCTCGGGCTCGCCTCCAGCTCGCTGCTCGCGTTCCAGCGCGACCTCGAGGCGCGCGGGATCGCCGACCGCGTGCTCGTGCACGTCTGGTCGGAGTTCGGCCGCCGCGGCGCCGAGAACGCTTCGGGCGGCACCGACCACGGCTCGGCGGGGATCGGCTTCCTGATCGGCTCGAAGGCGATCGGCCAGCAGATCGGCAGCTTCCCCGGCGTCACGGGCGGCCTCGACGGCCAAGGCAACCTGAAGCCGAGCGCGGACTTCCGGGCGGTCTACTCGGGGATTCTCGAGCAGTGGCTCGACGTCGACGCGGGCGCGGTGCTCCCCGGCGTGCAGGCGTTCAAGCGGCCGACGCTGATCAAATGAGGCTCACGGCGCTCGCCGTGCTCGCGACGCTGGCGACGCTCGCAGCCGCTCCCGCGCAGGGGGCCGTCGCGCCGGCCCGCATCCAGGTGACGGCGAAGGAGTTCTGGTTCGCGCTCTCGCGGCGGACGGTCGTCGCGGGCCCCGCGATCGTGGAGCTCGTGAACTTCGGCGAGGACCCGCACGACCTCCGGCTGCGGCGCCTCGGGGGAAAGCGCATCTACAAGACGCCGCTCGTCCAGCCGGGGGCGTACTACGACCTGGACGTCAAGCTTCTGCCCGGCCGCTACAAGCTCTGGTGCGCGGTCGCAAATCACGAGGCGCTCGGGATGAAGGCCACGCTCGTCGTCCGCAAGCGGTAGCGGGCTTCGAACCGGAATCGCTCGGCCGAGGGACGAGTGATCCCGCCCACCGGACGATGGAAAGAGCCAGAGATCACAAACCGGGCACAACGGTGCTCGAGAACAAGGAGGCCCGACCATGCGCGTCGCCCGCACGGTCGCGATCGCGATCGCCGCAACCACGCTCTTGCTGCCCGCTTCGGCCGGAGCCGGATCGACCGACATCGGGTTCAGCGTGTTTCCGAAGCGCGCCGTGCAGGGAGACCCGACCGGTGTCGCCCTCTCCGTTCCTCGGTCAGGCGACATCTGCACGCTCCGGGTGACGTATGCGAACGGTGCGGTTCAGGGAGCTCTCAGGGCGCACGTCGTGCGGAGCGGGCGCGTCGCCTGGGCCTGGAAGGTGCCGCCGAAGGCGCACACCGGCCGGGCAGGCGTCTCCGTCCAGTGCAAGGCCTCCGGCCGGGTCGCACGGCCCCTGATGGTCGTGGGCGCCGTCGTGCCCCCGAAGATCGTCGTCGTCAAGCAGGGCTTCTCGCTGAGAACACCGAAGTACGGCGGCGATTCCGTCAGCTACGGCGTGATCCTCTCGAATCGCTCGCAGACCGACGACGCACTCGATGTCTCCGTGCTCGTGAACTTCGTCAACGCGAACAACGTGCTGATCGGATCCGCGACCAAGCAGCTCGCCTCGATCCGGGCGGGCGGCCAGTACGCTCTGGGAGACGCTCTCACGTTCCCGGCAGCGGCTCCGGTCGCACGACTCGAGGTCGTCGTCCGGGTCGGCGGTCGACAGCCGACGAGCGGGCCGGTTGTCCCGTCTCTCGACAACATCCGGATCGTGCCGGACACGCGAGACCCCATCTGGGTCGCTTCGATCGAAGGTGAGATCAGCAACCGCGCACCGAAGCAAGTCCTCGTCGGCGCCACGATCTCGGCGATCGTGATGGACGCCGCCGGCAACGTCGTCGGCGGAGGAACGGGATCGGTGGCCGGGACTCTTCCCCCGGGCGCACGCGAGTTCGTCAAGCTGATCTCGGGGCTCGCGTCGATCCCCACCGCGAACGCGGTGACGGCGCAGTTCTCGATCGTGCCGCGCTACGACGAGCGCGTCTAGGGCCCACCCGACGACGGACGGACGACCTGGCACCGCTCCAACGCCAGCGGTGAGTGCCCGGGCGCCCGCTCCCGGCGGGCGCCCGAAGCTCACGCCGGTGGCTCAGGCGAGGAACGGTGAGACGGCCGCGCTCGCCTGCGCCGCGGTCAGGACCTTCGGCAGATCCGGCGCCGGGACGATCGCGCCCGCGGCGATGTTGGTGAGCACGCTCAGGTGCCGCGACTCGCACGCGCCGATCTCGGCGGCGACGCCCTTCAGCTCGTTGCTCTTCAACGCCGTCACGGCGCCCATGTACGCGCCGACGAACGCGGTCTCGAGTGCCTCGCCGAGCATGCCGATCGAGTGGCGCGAGTTGAACGCGCCCTTCGGGTAGGAGAACTTCAGCCCCTTGGGGGTCCCGCCCTTGAGCACGCCTTTCAGCGCGGCGTAGTGCGCCTGCTCGTTCGCCCGAGCGCCGACCAGGTAGCCGAGCTCGTCGCCCCTCAGCTTCTTGGACCGGATCGCGTGGCCGTAGAAGTCGATGGCGAGCAGCTCGGCCGTGGCGGCGAGCTTCGCGATGTCGGTGTCGGCCGTGACGGCGCCGAACGCCGTTCCCTCGGCCAGGCCGAGGATCGAGCCGCCTGCGATCAGGGCGAGGCCGCCCCTGGCGCCGCGGGAGAGGAACTGTGCGCGCGTGGTGCCGGTCATCTCGTAAGACCTCCTTGACGTCGTTACCCGCGGAGTTGCGAGCCGACCCTCATTCGCGTCGCCCGCGCGATCGGTTCGTTCTCCGGCAGTCGAACCGTCCTGGCGTCCTGATCGAATGAGAGACGTGGCCCGCGACCTCGCCCATCTGTCCGACGAGGCGGTCGTCGCCCTGGTCGCGCGCTCCGAGGAGGTCGCGCTCGCCGAGCTGTACGACCGGCACGGCCGGGTCGCGTACGGGCTCGCGCTCCGTGTCCTGCGCGACGAGGCGCTCGCCGAGGACGCCGTGCAGGAGGCGTTCCTGGCCGTCTGGCGCGGCGCCGGCCGCTTCATCCCCGAGCGCGCGAAGGCCAGCACCTGGATCCTGACGCTCGTTCACCGGCGGGCGGTCGATCTCGTCCGGCGCGAGCAGCGCCGCCGGACCGAGCCGCTCGCCGAGTCCGACGAAGGCATCACCGACGGCTCTGCCGCCGACGACGCATGGCTGCGGCTCGAGCGCGAGCGCGTGCAGAGCGCGCTGCGCCGGCTGCCCGACGCACAGCGCGAGGCAATCGAGCTCGCCTACTACGGAGGCTTCACCCAGTCCGAGCTCGCCGAGCGGCTGGGCGAGCCGCTCGGCACGATCAAGAGCCGGATGTTCGCCGGTCTCGCGCACCTGCGCGAGCTACTCGAATCCCCGCTCGAAGGAGAGGCATGGCACACGACGCCTACAGCGAGCTGACCGCCGCCTACGCGCTCGACGCGCTCGACGCGGCCGAGGCGCGCGCCTACGAGGAGCACCTCGCCGGCTGCACGATCTGCCAGGACGACCTGGCGGCGCTCTCGGCGACGGCGGTCGCGCTCGCCTACGCGGCGCCGCCGGTCGACGCACCGGAGCCGCTCCGCGGGCGGATCCTCGACGCGGCCCGCGCCGAGCGCCAGACGGAGCGACGCGACGACGTCACTCGGGTCGAGCGCAAGGACGGAGTCGCGCGGGCGGAGAACGAGCGCAGCAACGTCATCCCGTTCCGGCGGCGCTGGTCGCGCCCGAGCACCGCCGTCGCCGCAGCGGCCGCGGCTGCTGCCTGTCTCGTGATCGGGCTCGGGATCTGGAACGTGAGCCTCAGCAACCGCCTCGACAGCGCCCAGCAGGCGCTGCAGACCGTTCCGCTCGACGGGCGCGAGCGGCGCGGTCGTCGTCGGCGCCCGCGGCAACGGTGTGCTGGTCCTCTCGAACGTGGCCTCCGCGCCCAAGGGCAAGACCTACGAGGCGTGGGTGATCCACAACGGCGCTGCGGCGCCCGCCGGCGTGTTCGACGGAGGCGGCACGGTGGCCGTGCGGCTCGAGCAGCCCGTCCCGTCCGGCGCGATCGTCGCGGTCACGGTCGAGCCGGCCGGCGGCGTCGAGCAGCCCACAGGCGACCCGATCATCACGTCGGCGACCGTCTGACCGGATCCTGCCGTCTAACGGGATTCTTAGGGTGCAGGCGCCGGTCTTGGGGTAGAACCGACCTATGACTCGATTCAGGCTCCCACTCGTAGCTCTCGCACTCTCGCTCCTCGTCGCTTCGTTCGTCGGCTTCACCGCAACCCGCCAGTCGGGCCTCGCGACCGCGGCTCCCGCCGCGAGCAGCGCAGGCACCTCGGTCGCCGCGCAGCTCCAGGCCGACTTCGTCAACGTCTATCGCAAGGTCGCCCCGTCGGTCGTCCAGATCGAGACCCCGGAAGGACTCGGCTCCGGGATCGTCTTCGACGGGAAGGGCAACATCGTCACGAACGCCCACGTGGTCGGAGGCGCGACCACGTTCGTCGTCACGACCTCGAAGGGCCGCCAGCTCAACGGGACGCTCGTCGGGAAGTTCGTGGCCGACGACCTCGCCGTGATCAAGGTGCCGAGCTCCGCCTCGGCTGCGACCCGCGATCTTCGCCAACTCGCTCAAGCTGCGCGTCGGCGACATCGCGATGGCGATCGGCAACCCGCTCGGCCTCAGCTCGAGCGTGACGCAGGGCATCGTCAGCGCGCTCAACCGCAGCGCGAGCGAGGGCGGCGGCGTGGTGCTGCCCAACACGATCCAGACGAGCGCGCCGATCAACCCCGGCAACTCGGGCGGAGCGCTCGCCGACATCCAGGGCCGGGTGATCGGCGTGCCGACGCTCGCCGCCGGAGACCCGCAGCTCGGCGGCGCCGCGGCCGGGATCGGCTTCGCGATCCCGAGCAACACCGTCCGCGACATCGCCGGCCAGATCGTCAAGTACGGCAAGGTCGTCAACTCGCATCGCGCCTACCTCGGCGTCTCGATCGGCGAGACGGGCAGCGGCGTCTACGTCGGCAGCGTGACCGCCGGCAGCCCGGCCGCGAAGGCGGGGATCAAGGCCGGCGACGTGATCGTGGCCGATCGCGGGCAAGCCCACACCGACCTCGGACGAGCTCGGCTCCGTCCTGGCTGCACACCGTCCCGGACAGACGGTCAAGGTGAAGGTCTCGCGGCAGAACGGAAGCTCCGCGACCGTCAACGTGAAGCTCGGCGAGTACCCGGGCGGCTGACCGGCGCCGCGCGGCGGCTACTGCGGGCCGGAGCCCGGGGTGTTGCTCGACTCCGGGATGCCCTCCGGCCCCTTGCCGCGATACGCCGTCGCGGAACGCCGCGAAGGCCGTCCTCGTCGAACCCCGGGCAGACGGCGATGTGGCCGATCCCGTAGTCGCCGTCGCGGTAGTACGTCGCGCGGTCGCCCGTCCAGGCGGTGAGCGCGACCTTGTCCCCGAGCCCGGCGATCGGCGTGCCGAACATCGAGTTCGGGCTCTCGCGGTAGAAGGCCTCGAGCTGGTCGACCGTCGAGCTCGGCACCTTCGGCCCCCACCAGAGCACCACGGCGCCATGCTCGAGGTTGTGGACGACCTGCCGCGGGTTGATCGGCGCGCGGTAGAAGCCCCAGACGGACCAGAGGCCGTAGTGGCCCCCGGCCGACGGCGGGAAGGTGCTCCACTTCACCTTCGAGTCGAGCTTGGGCGAGTCGGCGTGGTAGTTGACCTTGTTCTTCGGCGGGATCGGCTTCACGTCGCGGTACTTGCAGCCGGCGGCCTCCATCGCAGCCTTCACGCTGCTGCCGCCGCCTCCTCCCCCGCCGCCGCCCGTCGTCGCGAGCACCACCGCCACGACGACGCCGGCGGCCACGACCGCCCCCAGCACGATCGCCCAGCGCGGCACCGCGCCGAGGCCGCCGCCCGACCGAGTGTCGCGCCGTTTCGGCGCCTGGACCGGCGGCCGAGGTGTCTTCGCCTTCTTCGCCACGCACCGAACAGCATACGGAGCGCCGCGCGCGCCGGTCAGCAGCCGGTCGGGTACCGCACCTTCCGGAGCGACGCGACGAAATCGCCGAACTCCGTTGCGGTCATGTTCTTCGCGACGACGACCGTCGTGTCGGCGCCCTTGCCGGAGGTCTTCCACAGAGCGAACAGGCGTCCATCCTTGCGCCGGAGCACGTTGACCGTCCGTCCGAGGTTGTCGAAGCGGGCGCTCAGTACGAGCTTCGCCTTCGGGTCGCCCACCTTCCCGCCCCGCGGCAGGCGCGCGAGCCAGAAGTAGCGGGTCTCGACCGACCACTTGAGGCCGCGGGCGAACGTCGGCGGTGCGGCTGCGTTCACGATCAGCGTCGTGTCGACCGGCTGCGGTGCAGGGAACCAGACCGGCCTCGCCGGGACGCGCGCGAGCGCCTTTGCGATCTTGCAGCCGAGCTTCGGCTGGGCAGCGCCCTCGGACCCGGCCGCGAGGGCGGCGGCGAGAGCGAGTGCGCCGAGCAGCGCGACCGTGCGAGGGCGGAGCATCGTCACCCGGCGCGGGAGGCGCCTCGCTAGCCGGCCGCCGTCCGCTTGACCGGCTGCACGCTCGAGACCCGCTTGGGGACCGGCCTCCCGGCGTACTTCGCCACGAACGCCGCGACGTCGTAGATCTGCTGGAACGTCAGCCGGGCCAGGAAGTACTCGGCCGGCAGGCCTTCCTCGCCCTGGACGATCGCGGTGACGACACGCGAGGAGTGAGGCTTGAGGACGTCCAGGTCGGAGCCCTCCACGCCGCCCGTGGCGCTGGCACGCGTCCCGTTCGCGGCGAAGTTGTGACAACGCGCGCAGAACTGCTGGAAGATCTTCTCGCCCGCCTGCGGATTCCCGGGCTTGGCGCTCGTCTGCGCCATCGAAGCGTCCGCGACCACGAGCCCGAGGACCGTCACGAGCAGCCGCAGAGCCCGAAAGCGACCCGTAGTCACCCGCGGGACTATACCGCGGTCGCGGGAACGTCCCCGGGCCGGGCCGGGCCGGCGCCGGCCCGAGGATCGCATCGGGCCTACTGCTCGCGGCGCCCGACCCGAATGACGCTTCGAGGGAGGAAACGGAACAGCCGCTATCGTGTCGCGACTTTGACTCGTCGTCTTCGTCTTGCCATGGTCCTTTCGCTCGTCGCCGCACTGGCCGTGCCGATCAGCGAGGGCTGGGCCGTCGCGGGCGGCGGGGCCGTCACCGGCAGCGGGGCCGTCACCGGAGGCGTGGCTGCCACTCGGCCACCCGCGACCCCGAAGGTGCTCGAGGCGGGGCGGAAGCTGTACCGCAAGTACTGCGGTCAGTGCCATGCGCTCAAGGCTGCCAAGGCGGTCGGGTTCGGCCAGGACAAGCTGAAGACCGATCCCGGGCCGAGTCTCAACAACCTCCGGGTCCCGTGGAACCTCTGCGTCTCCGCAATCGTTCTTGCGATCGGCGGCCACGAGACGATCCAGGACAAGATGAGCTGGAAGGAGATCGCGGACGTCTCGACCTTCGTCGCGAAGGTGACGCGCGGCAACAAGATCCTGGCCAAGATCACCGGCGCGGACTTCACCTCGGTCCTGCCCCCGTCCTGAGTCTTTTTCCGCGCGCAGCCTAGTCTTGCGGGAGGGAACGCGGTACGTTGGCGCCTATCCGTCCTTCGACTCTCAACGGATCCTCCTCGGCCGCGAGCGCGTGGTTCTCGTTGCGGATGGGGCCGCCCGATCGCCGCCGGGTTGGCGACGTGGGGTACGTCGGATGACCGAGGTCGGATCGGCGGGCGCGGGGTCGGCCGAGCCCCTGGACGGCGGCCTCGCAAGGGAGAGCTCGGTCGTCGTACGCGCTCGGACGCGGTCGCGGCGAAGACTGTGGCGCGCCGTGGGGTTGGCGCTCGTGTGGCTGTTCGTGCTCGGGAACGCGGCCGCGATCGTGTGGATCTGGGTGCACGGCGGGCAGCAGAGCGGCGATCTCTCGACGGAAAGCACGACAAGCATCGTGTTGAGCGCGGCGCGGATCACGGGCCTCCTGGGCGGGTATCTGGCGCTGATCGAGGTCGCGCTGCTGGCGCGGCTCGGGTTTCTCGAGCGGCTGGTCGGGTTCGATCGGCTCACGATCTGGCACCGCTGGAACGGGCACGCCTGCCTCTATCTGATCCTCGCTCACACCTTCCTCAGCATCTGGGCCTACCAGCTGCTCGACAACGGCTTCATCATCGGCGACGGGTCGAAGGTTTCCTACTGGGGCGAGACGGCCCGGCTGATCTGGGGTGACGTGCTGCCGGGGATGATCACCGCGACAGTCGGGACCGGCTTGCTGGTGCTCGTCGTGCTCACGTCGGTCGCGATCGCACGGCGGCGGATGTCGTACGAGCTCTGGTACGCCGTGCACATCACGGCGTATGCCGGGATCGCCCTCGGCTGGTTCCATCAGATCCCGACCGGGAACGACCTGATCCACATCACCCCGGCCGAGTGGTACTGGCGCAGCCTCTACATCGCGACGCTCGTGCTGATCGTGTGGCGCGTCCTCGTGCCGCTGATCAACGTGCTCCGGCACCGGATGCGCGTCTCGGAGGTCGTGGCCGAGGGACCGGGCGTGGTCTCGTTCCGGATCGTCGGGCGCCGCTTCGACAAGCTGCGGGTCAGGCCGGGGCAGTTCTTCATCTGGCGGTTCCTCTCCAAGGGGTTCTGGTGGGCGCCGCTGCCGTTCTCGCTCTCGGCGGCGCCCAACGGCGAGTCGCTCCGGATCACGGCGAAGGCGCTCGGGGACCACACGGGCCGGATGGGCCTGATCCAGCCCGGCACCCGCGTCGTCGCCGAGGGGCCGTTCGGGGTCTTCACCGACTCGTCCCGCACCCGCGAGAAGGTGCTGCTCGTCGCGGGTGGGATCGGGATCACGCCCGTACGCGCGCTGATCGAGGAGATGGAGGGCGACGTCGTCGTGCTCTACCGCGTCGTCGCAGGCGAGGACCTCGTCTTCACCGACGAGCTCGACCGGCTCACCGACAGCCGCAGGATTGCCGTCCACTACGTCGTCGGCGACCACACCACCCCGGAGGGCCGCGAGCTGCTCTCGCCCAAGCACCTGAAGGAGCTCGTACCTGACGTGGCCGAGCGCGAGGTATACCTCTGTGGTCCCAATGCGTTCATCGACGTGCTGCGAAGCGAGCTCCGCCGCGCCGGCGTCCCCCGCAGGCACCTGCACGTCGAGCGGTTCGCGCTCTGACCCGTAAGCGTGCGAGGGAAAGGAGAACGATGTCGCCCCAGAAGACCATCACCGCCCTCGCAGCCGCCGCGGTCATCGCGCTACCCGCCCCTCAACGCCTGGGCCGCGACGAGAGGCCACAACGCCACCAAGCCGAAGAAGAAGGTCGTCAACCAGACCGTCACGGTCGCCGGCCCGAGCGTCCAGTGCAAGCGCTGGGGCCAAATCGTCGTCGCGATCAAGGTCAAGAAGACGACCACGACAATCGGCAAACGGACGATCGTGAAGGTGAAGATCCTCGACGTCACCTGGCCCACCTGGCCCGACGCCACCTTCCGCTCCGATCTACATCAACAAACAGGCGCTGCCGCTCCTCCG
Organism: uncultured Actinomycetota bacterium; assembly: GCA_963797465.1. Classification (GTDB taxonomy): domain Bacteria; phylum Actinomycetota; class Thermoleophilia; order Gaiellales; family Gaiellaceae; genus PALSA-600. The sequence goes on from CAWCPD010000001.1 coordinate 2,162,132, forward strand.
CGAGGACACACTCGCCCTCCAGAGCGCCGAACCTCGAGGTGATCACGCGGCGCCACCGACATCACCGTCTCCTACAAGAAGTCGCTCCAGGCCGCCATCCTCAAAGCCAAGAAGTAGCAGGCCCGTGGCGGAGCTGCCCGGCATCCGTCGCGTCGAGCAGATCATGGGGATGCCGATCGTCGTCGACGTGCGCGACGACCCGCTCGACGAGGCGCTGATCGACCGCGGTCTTCGACTGGTTCCGCGAGGTCGACGCGACGTTCAGCACCTACAAGGACGACAGCGAGATCAGCCGACTGAACCGCGACGAGCTCGCGCTTCGCGAGTGCCGGACGGACGTGCGCTGGGTGATCGCCCGCTGCCGCGAGCTCCCGTGACGAGACTGACGGCTACTTCGACGCCGAGGCCGTCGTGCCCGGCGACGATCGACCCGTCGGGGTCGTCAAGGGCTGGTCGGTCGACCGCGCTGCGGCGCTGCTCGACGCCGCCGGCGTTGCGCAACTACGCACTGAACGCCGGCGGCGACATCCGGCTCCGCGGCGACGCGCACGCCCGAGCCGCGCTGGCGCGTGGGGATCCAGCATCCGCGGCATCCGCGACCGGATCGCGGCGGTGGTCGAAGCCGACGACCTCGCCGTCGCCACGTCGGGCGCCTACGCACGGGGCGAGCACGTCGGTCGACCCGCACACCGGGCCGTCCACCGACGGGCGTGCTCTCGGTGACGATCGTCGGGCCCGACCTCGGAACGGCCGACGCCTACGCGACGGCCGCCTTCGCCATGGGCGAGCAGGGCCCTGAATGGACGCGCGAACTGCAGCCGTACGAGGCGATGACGATCACCGCCGACGGCCGACGCTCTCGACCGCCGGCTTTCCCGCGGGCCTCGTAGCGGCCGGCTACCGCGCGACAGCGGTGGCGAGTGCGATGCGCGGCGAGCCGCGCTCGGTGAGCAGCTCGGCGAATGCGGCGACGACCATCGGGTCGAACTGCGTCCCGGAGCACCGTTCGAGCTCCGAAAGCGCCGAGCCGATCGTCAGCGCAGGGCGATACGGCCGCTCGGCGGTCATCGCCTCGAACGCGTCGCAGACGAACACGATCCGCGAGACGAGCGGGATCTCCGTGCCGGCGAGGCCGTCCGGATAGCCCGAGCCGTCGAAGTACTCGCGGCTCGATCGGACGACGCCCGCAATGTGAGCGAGTGCAGGCGCGGCGAGCAGGATCCGCTCGGCGATCACGGTGTGGCGCCGCACGAACTGCCACTCGTCTTCCGAGAGCGGCCCGGGCTTGTGGAGGATGGCGTCCGGGAATCGCCATCTTCCCGACATCGTGCAGCTCCGCCGTAAGCCGGGCGCGCGCGACCTCCTCGTCGGGCAGGCCGAGCTTGGCGGCGAGCGCCTCAGCCAGCTCGACGACGCTCGCGAGCGTGCTCGCTCGGCTTCGCGGGCGCTCGGCGATCGCGGACAAGAAGGGAGTTGCCCGTCGCCCGCTCGTCGGCGGTCAGCTGCGGTCGGCCCGCTTCTGCGCGTACATGCGCTGGTCGGCGAGGCCCAGAGCCTCCGAGACAGTGCCGGCCTCGTCGGGCAGCGTCACCACGCCGAACGACGCGGAGATCGAGAAGCCGTCGCCTTGCTCGCTGAGCGCGCGCTCTGCGCCTGCGACCACGAAGTCTCGACCAGTTCGTCGCCGCTCTCGAACACGACGCAGAACTCGTCGCCGCCCATGCGGTAGGCGTCGCCGCGCCGGGCGATGAAGCGGGCGAGGTTGTCGCCGAGCCTGCTCGAGAAGCGCGTCGCCGGCGGGGTGGCCGAACGCGTCGTTGTACTGCTTGAAGCCGTTCAGATCGAAGAGCACGAGCGTGACCTTGCTCTCACCGCCCGCCAGCATCCGCTCGAGGTCGCCGAGCAGCCGCCGCCGGTTGCCGAGACCGGTGAGCACGTCGGTGTGCGCCTCCTCGAGCGTCTGCTCCAGCATCCTGACGTTCTCGCGGAACGTCAGGGCCATGCGTGCGATCACGCCGAGGATCGACATGCTCGCGAGCACGAGCGCGAGCTGGTTGACGCGATGGACGTGGTCGACGAGGAGCACGGCGAGGGCGATCAGGCCGAAGCCGACGGGCGCCGACGAGCAACGGCCAGCCGTCGAGCGCCCTGTTCGCGCGCCCCTCGGTCGGCTGCCACGCGGCCCAAGCGATCAGCAGGCACCCCGCGACCCAGCCGAGATCGGTCGCCGTGCCGTCCGGTACGTGCCGACCGCCGTCTGGTAGAGGAAGAGGCAGTCGCTGATCGAGAAGACCAGGATCCCCGTGGCGAGGAGGCCCCAGACGCGATCGGGCCGCCAGCCGGTCGACGCGAGCGCCCAGACGACGAGGCCGATCAGGGTCAGATCGGCGAGCGGGTAGGCGATGTTCGTGGTCACGGCCGCCCGGGAGCCGCCGACCGTGCTGAGCACGACCGGGAGCACGATCGCGGTCCCGACCGCGGCGACGGCCAGACCGCTGATCACGCCGTCCAGCCAGAGGCTCGAGCGCAGCTCACGGACGCGCGAGCGCAGCAGCAGGACGATTCCGACGTACGCGGCCGGATAGACGGCGAGGTAGCCGATGTCGGGATACCAGGGATACGGCGGGTCCGGCAGGTCGGCGACCGTGAACGTCCAGACCAAATCCGCCACGCCCCACGAGAGCACCGCGGCGCTCAGGGCGAGCCACGCCAGACGGTCGCGCGGATACAGGAGTCCCCGCGCGGCGGCCACGAGCCCGGCCCCCACGATCACGGCGTCGTAGACGCTGCCGTCGAGCGCGTGACGCAGGCTGTCGCCCACAGGGAGCGTGTAGGCGACCGCGAACAGCCCGAACATCGCGCTCAGCGTGATCAGCGCTGCGCCCGCGCGCGGACTAGTCACCAGGTGAGGCCTTACACGAGACCGCATGCTTCGGTGATCGGCGCGCTGGGAGGCGGCCGAAACCCCCCCTTTAGGTGACGCGCGGGAAACCGCGGCCCGGCGGTTCGCGCAGCGTGCCGGCCGACGCGACGCCCAGGCGACGCCGTGTCTCGCCGGATCAGCGGTCGGTCGCGGGAACGAGCCTCGGAAGATCCTCGCCGACGGGCTCGAGCTCGAGCTCGATCGGCACGGTCGCCGGGCCGGCGGGCGGCGGCGGCACGGGGAGCCCCGCGTCGCTCAGGTAGCGGGAAAGCCGGCCGCCGGCGATCTTGCCCGGTGGCCACCAGAGCGGGTGATACGCGACCGCCGACGTGTCGCCGCTGCCGCCGGTGGGGTCCGCCCAGAGGAAGCGCGGCGCGTGCCCGGTCAGGAGAAGCCCGCGCAGCACGGGGCGGAAGGGCTTCGGCCGCAGGGCGACGCCGAGCCTCGCCGCGACGTCCTCGGCGGCGGCGCCGGCCTGCTGGACGGCGATGCCGCCCTGCTTTACGGGGAAGGAGGTCACGTCGCCCGCCGCGTACACGTCGTCGACCCCGCGGACGCGTCCGTGCAAGTCGGTCTGCAGGAAGCCCTCGCGGTCGCACGGGAGCCCGGCGAAGTGCGGCCCCCTGAGGCGCGGCAGCGTCACGACGCGCTCGACGCTCAGGTGACCGTCGGGAACGAGCCGGAGGCCGTCCGCGGTCCGCTCGGCCGCGTAGCGGCCGCACTCGACCTCGATGCCGGCCGCATCGAGCAGCCCTGCGACCACCTCGCTTGCCGCCCGCTCGAACAGGTCGAGCGGCGCGCCCTCCGGCGTCACCAGCACGAGCCGAGCCCGACTGCGGGCGCGTCCTCCGAGGTGGGCCGCGCTCATCAGCGCGAGCTCGTAGAGCGGCAGCGGCCAGCTCGCAGCCGGGGGCACCGCGAAGGCAACCGAGCTGACCGCGCCCGACTCGAGCTCGGCCAGCAGCGAGCGAAAGTCGCTCTCATCCTGCTCGCCGCGAAAGGTCAGCGCGCCCGGAAGCGCGGCCTCGAAGCGGGCGCCCGAGGCGACGAAGAGCAGCTCGTACGGGAGCGGCTCGCCCTGCGCCGTGTAGACGACGCGCTGCTCGCGGTCGACGGAGACGAGCTCGCCCGGGCGCCAGGCGGAACGCGCGTCCGCGGCGAGCCTCCTCAGGTCCAGCCGGAACGGCGGCCCGGCGCCGAAGGTCTCCGCCACGGCTAGCGGTCGGTAGCGGAAGAGCCTCTCCGGCGAGACGATCCGGATGTCGGCTCGCTCCGGTGCAAGTTCCGCGAGCGCGAGAACGAACTCGAGCGCCGCGACGCCTCCGCCCGCGACAACGACCCTCGGTCGGGCCGGCCGCCCGGCGGATTGGCTCGCGGGTCCAGTCGCAACGCTCATGCTCACGACGCCACTCTCCGGCTCGCACACCAACTGGGCATCGGGGCAGGCACGGAAACGGGCGCGGGGTTTCCCGCATCCGCCGGGTTCGCAAGAAATCTTCGGGAATCTTGAGGCTCTCAAGATGTCGGGTGGTCTAGGTTGGCATTGCCGCCGAGGGCCACTCTCGTGTGTCCGCCGCCCTCGCGACTCTCAGCAACAACGACGTTCCAACGCAAGGAGGACGGATGGCGAGCAAGCTCAAGATCAAGGTCAACGGTCTCGTGCACAGCGTGACCGCGAGCCTCGACACACCACTTCTGTACGTGCTGCACAACGAGCTGCACCTGCACGGCCCGCGCTTCGGCTGCGGCCTCGCGCAGTGCGGCGCCTGCTCGGTGCTGCTCGACGGCAAGGAAATTCGCTCGTGCGTGACCCCCGTCGCCGCTGTCAGTGGCAGGGCGATCACGACGCTCGAGGGCATGCCCGCCCTGTGGGCAACGCTCGCGCGGCACGACCGCTGCGACACCCGCCGCGTTGCATCCGTTGCAGCAGGCGTGGATCGATGTTCAGGTTCCGCACTGCGGTTACTGTCAGAACGGAATGATGATCCAGGCCGCCGATCTGCTGGCGACCACGAAGCGCCCGACCGAGGCGCAGATCCGGACCGCGATGAACGGTCATCTGTGCCGGTGCGGCACCTATCCGCGGATCCTGACGGCGATCCAGAAGGCCGCTGCCGTGATGGCGAAGGGTGGGAAGTAACCATGACCGAGATGCTCAAGAAGGAGTTCTCGCGCAAGTCGTTCGTGAAGGGCGGCGGCGCGATGGTGGTCGGCTTCTCGCTGGTCGGGGCCGGGCTGGGCGCGAGGGCCGCTACATCGGCCGGCGCCGATCCGTATGCCTCGAACGGCCCCTTCGACGACCGCGAGATCGACTCGTGGATCACGATTCACGCCGACAACACGGCAACGTTGAGGCAAGGCCCGATCGAACTCGGCCAGGGCAGCCTGACCGGCTTGCTGATGATCGCGGCCGAAGAGCTCGACATGACCATGGCCCAGATGCGGCACACGGTCAACAACGACACGAACGAGACGCCGGTGAACTTCTACACGGCCGGCAGCAGCGCCATCGCGCGCGGCGGCACGCAGGTGCGGGGCGCGGCGGCGGCGGCGAAGTCGGCGCTGCTCGACCTCGCGGCGAAGAACCTGGGCGTCTCGAAGGGGAGCCTGAGCGTCAAGGACGGCGTCGTCTCGGGCGGCGGCAAGACCGTCACCTACGGCGCGCTGCTCGGCGACAAGCTCTTCGACGTCCGCATGCCGGCCTCGCCGAACCTCGCCGCGGGCCAGCCCGGGTCGAAGCCAGTCGCCCAGTACAAGCCTCGTGACCAAGCACGGCATCCCGCGGGTGGACATCCCGGCGAAGGTGAACGGGGTGTTCACCTACGTGCACAACATCAAGGTGCCGGGCATGGTGCACGGCCGTGTCGTGCGGCCCCGCGGCCAGGGCGCCTACGGCGGCGGTACGGCGCCGAAGGTGCTCTCGGTCGACGAGAGCTCGATCAAGAACATCGCCGGCGCGAAGGTCGTGCAGTTCGGCGACTTGGTCGGCGTCGTCGCTCCGACCGAGTACGCGGCGATCCAGGCGTGCCGCCCAGCTCAAGGTGAAGTGGGCCGACATGCCGACGATCGCGCCGGTCGGGAACATCTTCAAGCAGATGCGCGAGCACGACAGCGCCGGCAAGGCTCCGGCCCGGATCGCGGCGAGCGCGGGCAACTTCGACAAGCGCGTTCGCGTCGGCTGCGACCAAGGTGTCGCAGAGCTATACGTACGACTACAACGGGCGCATGCCGATCGGCCCCTGCTGCGCGGTCGCGGACGTCACGCCGAACGGAGCTCGCATCTTCACGAACTCGCAGAGCCTGTACCTGACGCGGGGCAGCGTGAAGACCGTGCTCGACAAGGTGATGGGCGCGAACAGCCTGCCGCTGGACCGGATCCGGCTGACCTACTACGAGGGCTCGAGCACCTACGGCCCGGCGGCGGCCTGGGACGACGCCGCGCAGTCGGCGGCGATCATGTCGGCTCTCGTCGGCAAGCCGGTGCGCCTCCAGCTGATGCGCTGGGACGAGCACGGGTGGAGCCACTACGGCCCGGCCCAGCTCACGGACGTCCGCGGCGGCGTGGACGCGAGCGGCAACCTGGTCGCGTTCGAGTACACGCAGTTCGGGATCCCGTACTTCTCGACCAACCACACGCAGCAGCAGGTCACCGGGACCGCCGTGTACTCGGCGAACGGCTCGGTCGACACCACGATCAGCGGCTCGCAGTACAACGTCGCGAACCGCAAGGTGATCGGGAAGTCGCTGCCGCTCGAGGACAACTACTTCAAGACGACGTTCCTGCGCGCGCCGGTTGCGCCGCAGTCGGCGTTCGCCGCGGAGCAGTTGATCGACGAGCTCGCCTACGCGGCGAAGATGGACCCGGTCGCGTTCCGGCTCAAGAACATCGCCACCCCGACGAGCCCGGTCGCCGATGTGGCCGAGCGTTGGAAGAACGCGCTCGAAGGCGTGGCGCGGATCTCCAAGTGGCAACCGAAGGTCGCCGCGTCGAACCTGTCGAGCGCCAACGTGGCCACGGGCCGCGGCGTCGCGTTCGGCCAGTTCGCGAACTCCGCGTGTGGCCGCGGTGGCCGACATCGAGGTGAACAAGAAGACCGGCAAGATCACGGTCAAGCACGTCTACGTCGCCTCGGATGCCGGCCTCGTCGTGTACCCGGACGGGATGCACAACAACGAGGAAGGCGCGATCATGCAGGGCGTCAGCCGTGCTCTCGGTGAGCAGCTCGTGTTCAACAAGAGCAACGTGACCAGCCTCGACTGGGTGGGCTATCCGATCGTCCGGTTCAAGGACGCGCCGAAGGTCACCCTCGAAGCGCTCCAGCGCTTCGACGTGCCGGTCTCCGACACGACGTCGATCGCCGCAGGCGGCTCGCGCTCGACCGGCTCGGGTGAGCCCGGTCTGGTGCCGGTGCCGCCCGCGATCGCGAACGCGTTCTTCGACGCCACGGGTGTCCGCATCCGGCAGGCGCCGATGACGCCGGGCCGCGTCCGCGCGGTCCTCGCCGCCGCGCAAGTAGTCGGCCGCGGTCATCGCTCGAACGGAGAGGGCCCGGCGACGGGCCCTCTCCTCGTTCCACGCCGTAGTTTCCCGCAGGCGCTCGGCGGACTCTCTCGGATGCCGCTCGCGGCGACCGCGGCGAGGCTTCCGGCATGCCACCCGTGGCCGCGAAGCGGATCGGCGCGACGAGGCCGCGTCACCGGCGTCGCCGGCGGACGCCGGCGCCCGGGGCCGCCCGCCCCGAGCCGGTGAAGCCAGACCCCGTCGCGCCCGTCGAGCCGGTCAGCCCCGAGACGCTGCGGGCTCACTGGCGCATCGCCTTCGACGCAGCGCAGGCCGCGCTCCGCGCCGGACGGCTCTACCTCACTGCGACGGAGCTCGGCGCGCACGCGGCCGAGCTCGTGGCTGAACGCGAGCGGACGTCGCGGCTGCTCAAGGCCTACGCGCGAGACCACCGTGGGGGCGCGCCCGTCCTGCCCGGAGTGCACACGCTCTCGCAGGCGCGGCGCATGCTCGGGCTTCCGCCCGAGGTGACCGCATGCGTCTTCAGCCTCGACGGCATTCTCATCGGCAGCGCGGCCGTGCATGCCGCAGCCTGGACGGAGACCTTCGACGAGCTGATCTCGGCGAGGGTCGAGCGCACCGGCGGGCTGTTCGCGCCGTTCAACCCGCGGATCGACTACCGGGCGCACATCCACGGCAAGCCTCGGCTCGACGGAGTGCGCGCGTTCCTCTCGAGCCGCGGGATCAGCCTTCCGGAAGGGCACCCCGACGACGCGCCGGGGACCGAGACGGTGCACGGGATCGCGAACCGCAAGAACGCGGCGCTCCTGCGACTGCTCGACCGCCAGGGGCTGACCGCCTTTGCGGGCGCGCACGAGTACCTCGTGATCGCGCGCGACGCCGGCGTGAGCCGCGCGGTCGTCTCGGCGAGCGCCAACACCGACACGATCCTCGAGCGGGCCGGCCTCTCGTCCCTGATCGACGGCTCCATCGACGGCAACGCCGATCGTCGCGGAGCAGCTGCACCCGAGGCCGGCGCCCGACATCCTGCTCGCGGCCTGCCGCCGGCTCGGAGCCGAGCCGCGCCACACCGCAGTGTTCGAGACGAGCCCTGCCGGGATCGTCGCCGCCCGCACCGCCGGCTTCGGCTTCGTCGTCGGCGTCGACCGCTCCGGCGAGGCGAGGGCTGCTGGTCGACGCGGGAGCCGACCTCGTGGTCGGCGGCCTCGACGACCTGCTCGAACGCAGGCGCGCGGCCTGAGCGACGACTACGGTTCCCAGCCGGAGTCATGAGCCCATCCGCCCTGCAGCTGCCGAGCGCGATCCGAGCCTGCCTGTTCGACCTCGACGGCGTGCTCACCGACACGGCGACGGTGCACGCGCGAGGCCTGGAAGGAGATGTTCGACGCGTTCCTGCGTGAGCGCGCGGCGCCGCGAGGGCGCAGCGTTCGTCCCGTTCGACCCGCGAGCGGACTACGACGAGTACATCGACGGGAAGCAGCGCTACGACGGCGTGCGGTCGTTCCTCGCCTCGCGCGGGCATCGAGCTGCCCGAGGGCTTGCACGACGATCCGGCCGACGCGGGCCACGATCTGCGGGCTCGGCAACCGCAAGAACGAGCTCGTCCTCGCGCTGATCCACAGCCGGGGCGTCGACGCCTACGAGGGCTCGGTCGCGTTCGTGCGCGCGGCCCGGGACGCCGGGCTGCGGCGCGCGGTCGTCTCGGCGAGCGCCAACTGCCAGCGAGGTGCTGGAGGCCGCCGGCATCGCCGACCTGTTCGAGGCGCGCGTCGACGGCGTCGTCGCGGAGCGCGAGCACCTGCGAGGGCAAGCCCGCTCCGGACATGTTCCTCGCCGCCGCGCGGCTCGCTCGAGCGTGCCGCCGGACGAGGCGGCGGTGTTCGAGGACGCGCTCGCCGGCGTCGCCGCGGGGCGATCGGGGCGGCTTCGGCCTCGTCGTCGGCGTCGACCGCGTCGGCCAGGCCGACGCGCTGCGCGAGCACGGCGCCGACGTCGTCGTCTCCGACCTCGCCGAGCTGCTCGGTCGCCGGCGTGATCGCGCCAGCCCGGACTTCGCGGTCGAGCCCTGGGCGGTGCGCGAGACGGCGCTCGACCTGGACGCGCTCGCGCAGGCCGAGTCGCGTGTTCGCGCTCGCGAACGGGCACATCGGGCTGCGCGCGAACCTCGACGAGGGCGAGCCGTTCGGGCTGCCCGGGACGTACCTCAACTCCTTCTACGAGCTGCGCCCGCTGCCGTACGCCGAGGCCGGCTACGGCTACCCGGAGTCGGGCCAGACGATCGTGAACGTCACCAACGGCAAGATCATCCGCCTGCTCGTCGACGACGAGCCGCTCGACGTCCGCTACGGGCAGCTGCTCGCGCACGAGCGCGAGCTCGACCTGCGCGCCGGCGTGCTCGCGCCGCGACGTCGAGTGGCGGTCGCCGGCCGGCACCGCGGTGCGTGTCCGCTCGACGCGCCTCGTCTCGTTCGTGCAGCGCGCGGTCGCGGCGATCCTCTACGAGGTCGAGCCGGTCGACGAGCCGCTGCGCGTGGTCGTCCAGTCCGAGCTCGTCGCGAACGAGCCCGCGCCCGCCGCGCTCCGACGATCCGCGCGCGGCAGCGGCGCTCGAGTCGCCGCTCGTCTCGGAGGAGTTCTTCGACCACGCCGCAGCGGCGTCGTGCTCGTCCACTCGACGCGCAGCAGCAGGCTCGGCGATGGCCGCCGGGATGGACCACCTGATCGAGGGCCCGCCGGGCACCGACACCGCGACCGAGAGCCGAGCCGACCTCGGTCGCGTGACCGTCGCCGCCGACCTCGCGCCCGGCGAGCGCCTGCGGATCGTGAAGTTCCTCGCCTACGCCTGGTCGAGCAGGCGGTCGCATCCGGCGCTGCGCGACGAGGTCGTGGCCGCGCTGGCCGAGGCGCGCCACACGGGCTGGGACGGGCTCGTGGCCGGGCAGCGCGCCTACCTCGACGAGTTCTGGGAGCGCGCCGACGTGGAGCTCGACGGCGACACGGAGCTGCAGCAGGCGCTGCGCTTCGCGCTCTTCCACACGCTGCAGGCGGGCGCCCGCGCCGAGCGGCGCGCGATCGCCGCGAAGGGCCTGACCGGGCCGGGCTACGACGGGCACACGTTCTGGGACACCGAGCGCTTCATCCTGCCGGTGCTCACCTACACGGCGCCGCGGGCCGCCGGAGACGCGCTGCGCTGGCGCCACGCGACGCTCGACCTGGCGCGCGAGCGCGCGGCCCAGCTCGGCCTCGCCGGCGCCGTCTTCCCGTGGCGGACGATCCGCGGCCAGGAGTGCTCGGGCTACTGGCCCGCCGGCACCGCCGCGTTCCACCTCGCCGGCGACATCGCCGACGCCGTCGTCCGCTACCAGGCGGTGACCGGCGACGAGGCGTTCGAGCGCGAGGTCGGCCTCGAGCTGCTCGTCGAGACCGCGCGGCTGTGGCGCTCGCTCGGCCACCACGACCCGCAGGGGCGCTTCCGCATCGACGGCGTCACCGGCCCCGACGAGTACAGCGCGATCGCCGACAACAACGTCTACACGAACCTGCTCGCGCAGCGGAACCTGCGCGCGGCCGCCGACGCCGTCGCGCGCCATCCCCGCCACGCCGCGACGCTCGGCGCCGACCTCGAGGAGGCCGCAGCGTGGCGAGACGCGGCCGCGCGACATGGTCGTCCCGTGGGACGAGGCGCTCGGCGTCCATCCCGCAGTCGGAGGGCTTCACCGACCACCAGCTCTGGGACTTCGAGCACACGCGGCCGGAGCAGTACCCGCTGCTGCTGCACTTCCCGTACTTCGACCTCTACCGCAAGCAGGTCGTCAAGCAGGCCGACCTCGTGCTCGCGCTGCACATCTGCGGCGATGCGTTCACCGACGAGGAGAAGGCGCGGGACTTCGCCTACTACGAGGCGCTCACGGTCCGGGACTCCTCGCTGTCGGCCTGCACCCAGGCGGTCGTCGCGGCCGAGGTCGGGCACCTCGAGCTGGCCTACGACTACTTCGGCGAGGCCGCGTCTGATGGACCTGCACGACCTCGGCAGCACAACACGCGCGACGGCCTGCACATCGCCTGCCTCGCCGGCGCCTGGATCGCCGCCGTCGCCGGGTTCGGCGGCATGCGCGACCACGGCGGCGTGCTCAGCTTCGCGCCGCGCCTGCCCGCCCGGCTCGAGCGGCTCGCCTTCCGCCTCGCGCTTCGCGGGCGCCGGCTGCAGGTCGAGGCGACGAAGACGCACGCGACCTACGAGCTGCTCGAGGGTCCGCCGCTCGAGCTCCGCCACCACGGGAAGGCGATCGCGGTCTCGACCGACGGGCCGGTGACCGAGGAGATCCCGCCGGCCCCTGTCCGCCCGGCGCCGACTCAGCCGCCCGGCCGCGCGCCACTTCGCCGCGGCCGGCCGGACGGCTAGTGGGTCGGGAGCGCGCGCCCGCCGCCAGGCGCGGGCGTCCGCTCACCCTCGGGCGACACGGTCGGTAGCCATGCGAGCCAGGACGGCAGGTACCAGTTCCACTCGCCGAGCAGCTTCATCGTCGACGGCACGAGCACCGCGCGGACGATCGTCGCGTCGATCAGCACCGCGACCGCGAGACCGAAGCCCATCTGCTGCATCATGATCATGCTCAGGGTCGCGAACAGCCCGAACACCGCGACCATGATGATCGCCGCGCTCGTGACCGTCCCGGCGGTGCGCGTGATCCCGAGCCGCACCGCGTCGTCGGTCGAGGCGCCCGCGTCGTGCAACTCCTTCACGCGGCTGAGGATGAAGACGTGGTAGTCCATCGAGAGGCCGAACAGGACGACGAACAGGAAGAGCGGCAGCCAGCTGACGATCGCGCCGTTCGTCTGGAAGCCGAGCACGCCCGGCGAACCAGCCGTGCTGGAAGACCGCGACGAGGATCCCGTAGGCGGCGCCGACCGAGAGCAGGTTGAGCGCCACCGCCGTCATCGCGATCACGAGCGACCTGAACGTGAGCAGCAGGAGCGAGAACGCCAGGCCGAGCACGAACAGGAAGACGTACGGGAGCCGCGCCCGCATCTGGTGGTTGAAGTCGTAGGTGCCGGCGGTCACGCCGGTCACCGCCACCTCGGTGTCCGGCAGCGTCTTCGCGATCGGCGGGATCACCGTGTCGCGGAGCGTGTGGAGCGCCGAGACCGACGCCGCGTTGTCGCCGTTGCCGGCGATCGCGAAGTCGATCCGGGCGACGGTGCGGTCCGGGTTCAGGTTGACCGTGAACGGCGCGAAGAGCTCGCCGGTCGCGAGCGCGCGCTCCCGGAACAGGTCGTAGGCCTTCTGCATCTGCGGCGTGTCGACGCTCGGCGCGCTGCACGACGACCACAGCCGGCGTCTGCGAGCCCGGGAACGCCTGCTGGATCCGGTCGTAGGTGCGCACGATCTTCAGGTCGTGCGGAAGGTCGGTCAGGTTCGGGAGCTTCGTGTGCATGGTCAGCGCCGGCAGCGCCAGCACGAGCAGCGCGCCGCCCGAGACGAGCATCGAGAGCAGCGGCCGGCGCAGGACGCCGCCGATGAAGCGGCCCCACGGGCCGTCGTCGCGCGGCCGGCCGCGGAGGAGCGGGATGCGGCCCCAGTCGACGTTGTCGCCGAGCCGGTCGAGCACGGCCGGCAGCACCGTGAGCGAGCCGATCATCGCCGCCAGGACGACGATCATCGTCCCGAGGCCGATCGTCGTGAAGAGCGAGTTGCCGGAGACGAACATGCCGGCCATCGCGATCAGCACGGTCGCGCCCGAGATCAGCACCGCCTGCCCCGAGGTGCGCGCCGCGTAGAGCAGCGCGTCGTGCGGCGAGCGGCCGGCGTAGCGCTCCTCCCGCTCGCGCCGCAGGTAGAAGAGCGAGTAGTCGATCCCGACCGCCATGCCGATCATCAGGATGATCGCGCTGAGCGTCTGCTCGTCGGTCGGGACGACGTGGCTCACGAGGCTGTTCAGCCCCGTCGCGGCGAGCACGGCGGAGAACGCGAGCAGCACCGGCAGCCCGGCGGCGACGAGCGCGCCGAACGCGACGACGAGGATCCCGATCGTCAGCGGCAGCGACGTCAGCTCGGCACGGTGCATGTCGCTCCCGAAGCGCTCGGTGACCTCGTAGTCGGCGGAGGCCTGGCCGAACTCCTCGATGATCACGCTCGGGTTGCCCGCCTGGGCGCCGTCGATCGCGGCGAGGATCGGCGCGATCTTGTCCTTGGCGTTCTCGGCCTCGCCCTTGACGTCGAACTGCACGAGCGCCGAGTGGCGGTCGCGCGAGACGAGCCCCGCATTCGGATGGTCGATCGGCGAGACGATCCTGGCTACGTCAGCCTGGTGCGAGAGCGTGATCACGACGGTCCCGACCGCGGCCGCGAACGCCGGCTGGTCGACGGTCAGCGTCTTCGACTGCACGAGCACGCTCTCGCGTGCCGGGATCTTGAAGCTGCCCTGGTCGAGGATCTGCTCGGCGCGTCGCGACTCGCCGTTCGCGATCGCCCAGTCCTTCATCTGCGTCGCGCCGACGGCGCCGCCGACCACCACCGCGATCACACCGAACGCGATCCACCCGAACGCGGCGGTCTTCCAGTGCGCCGCGCTCCAGCGGCCCGCCCGACCGGCGAGATTCACAGTGCGCATTGCCCGCTCCCTTCGGTCGCTTCAGGCTCGCCGCCGACGCTAACGCGTCCCCGAAGGCGCCGAATCCGCAGAACCGCGCGCCGTGCCTGCGCCGTTCCGCGGACCGGAGCGTCGGTAGTTCACCGGGGGCCGGCCGCCGGGACCGGGGGCACCGGGGGCACCGGGGTCAGCAGGCGGGACGTGGCATACGCTTCGAGCGTGGCCCACATGCCATCAGCCGCCGCCAAGCCAACCGCATTCCACCTCCTGGCGAAGCCGACCGGCGCCGTCTGCAACCTCGACTGCTCCTACTGCTTCTTCCTCTCCAAGGAGATGCTCTATCCGGGGAGCCGGTTTCGGATGGCCGACGAGCTGCTCGAGACCTATCTGCGGCAGCTGATCGAGTCGCACGCGCGCGTCCCCGAGGTGACGATCGCCTGGCAGGGCGGCGAGCCGACGCTGATGGGAGTCGAGTTCTTCCGCCGCTCGGTCGAGCTCGCCGAGCGCCACCTGAAGCCGGGCCAGCGCGCCGCGTACACGATCCAGACGAACGGCACGCTGATCGACGAGGAGTGGGCCGCGTTCTTCGCCGAGCACGGCTTCCTCGTCGGGCTCTCGATCGACGGCCCACGCGAGCTGCACGACACCTATCGCGTGAACAAGGGCGGCAAGGGCTCGTTCGACCAGGTCGCGCGGGGCTTGGCCCACCTCCGCGACGCCGGCGTCGATTGGAACGCGCTCACCACGATCCACGCCGCGAACGGCGACCACGGCCGCGAGGTCTACTGCTTCCTCCGCGACGAGCTCGGCGCGCGCTTCGTCCAGTTCATCCCGATCATCGAGCGCGTGGAGGAGGCGAGCGAGGACGGCACCGTGCCGTGGGCCTCGTGGCGCGACCGGCCGCTGTACGTCCAGGACGGGAACCGCGTGACCGGCCGCTCGGTGACCGCGGAGCAGTACGGCCGCTTCCTGATCGACGTGTTCGAGGAGTGGGTGCGCCGCGACGTCGGCGAGGTCTACGTGCAGATGTTCGACGTCGCGCTCGCGAACTGGTTCGGCGAGCCGCCGAGCCTGTGCATCCACTCAGAGACGTGCGGCCTCGCGCTCGCGCTCGAGCACACGGGCGACCTCTACTCGTGCGACCACTTCGTCGAGCCGCGCTACCGGCTCGGGAACATCCGCGAGACGCACATGCTCGAGCTCGTCTCGTCGCAGCAACAGCGGCAGTTCGGCCTCGACAAGCGCGAGACGCTGCCGCGCTTCTGCCGCGAGTGCGACGTCCGCTTCGCCTGCCACGGCGGCTGCCCCGAGGACCGCTTCATCGAGACGCCCGACGGCGAGGCGGGGCTCAACTACCTCTGCGCCGGCTACAAGGACTTCTTCCACCACGTCGACCGCCCGATGCGCTTCATGTCCGACCAGCTGCGTCGCGGCGGCGCCCCGTCGGAGGTGATGGGGCTGTACGCGGCCGAGGACGCCGCTCGCGGCCGCAACGACCCGTGCACGTGCGGCTCGGGGCGCAAGTGGAAGCGCTGTCACGGGGACGCGGCCGCAGCCTGAGGCGTCGGAGCGCGCCACGCGTGGCGTTCTGCGGACGCCGGATCAGGGTCTGACCCGATGCCGGCAGGCCGCGTCAGGATCATCGTCGAGTTGTCGGGGCCGCTCCGGCGGCCGAACATCGTGGAAGGAGAGAAGAAATGGCCACGATCGAGAACCCCACGACCGCTCGAACCCCGAATGGCCAAGTCACGTTGGGTGCTCCGAGCGCGGCCGTGTACGAGGACACAGCGCCCCGCGGCGCCGGCTGGATCGTCTTCTCGTCGATCGTGCTGGGCCTCATGGGCGTCTTCACCTTCATCGAGGGGATCCTCGCGATCTCCTCCTCGAAGATCTACGCGGCCAACGCGACCTACGTGTTCAGTGACCTCCACACCTGGGGCTGGATCGTCGCGATCCTCGGCGGCCTCGCGATTCTCGCGGCGTTCACCCTGTACCTCGGCAGCGAGTTCGCGCGCTGGTACGGCATCGCGATCGCAAGCCTGACCGCCGTCGGCCAGCTGCTGTTCGTCCAGGCGAGCCCCTGGTGGAGCATGGCGATGTTCGCTACGAGCCTCCTCGTGATCTACGGCCTCGCGACGTACGCAGGCTCACGACTTCGCCTCGAATGAAGTCACGGTGCGGTGGCGCCGGCCGACTCGGGCGGCGCCACCAGCCACACGAGATCGCGTCGCTCAGCCGATCGCCCGCGCGCGAGGCGAAGGCCTTGCGCAGGAACCCAGGCGAGAATCGAACCTTTGCATCTGAGATTTGCAGGTAGTTGTCGCAGCAGTTTGTCACCGCGCGACAGTGCGTGCGACAGTGGGTTCGTGTCTGCGGGAGAACGTCGCGATCTGCCCTCCGGTGTCCGCCGGGTTGATCCACGAGCCTCGACCCTCTCGCCTCCGCGGTCGACCGACGGCGGGCTCTCGTGAATAAGGCAGGTGGAGGTCACGGTTACGACCTGGCGGTGATCGGCGGCGGCCTGATCGGGCTCGCGACCGCCCGCGCCTACCTGCACCACCGCCCCGGCGCGCGCATCGCGGTTCTCGAAAAGGAGCCGGAGCTGGCACGACACCAGAGCGGGCGCAACTCGGGTGTGGTGCACGCAGGCCTCTACTACCCTGCCGGCTCGCTGAAGGCAACGCTGTGCCGGCAGGGGCGGGTCGACCTGCTTCGCTTTGCGGACGAGCACTCGATTCCGTACGAGATCACGGGCAAGCTCGTCGTCGCCCTCGACGCGGACGAACTTCCCCGGTTGGAGGAGCTCGGCCGCCGCGGCCGGGCGAACGGGCTCGAGGGCCTGCGGGAGCTCGGCGCTTCCGAGCTGCGCGAGGTCGAGCCGCACGCGGCCGGCATTCGCGCGCTCCATGTGCCCGAGACCGCGGTGATCGACTTTCGGCTCGTCGCGAAGGCGCTCGCCGCCGACCTCGAGCAGGAGGGCGGAGACGTTCTGCTCGGCCGAGAAGTGACGGGGATCGAGGAGCGCGGGTCGAGACGCGTGCTGCTGACGCAGAGCGGTGAGGAGCTGGATGCCGCGCTCGTCGTCGCCTGTGCCGGCCTCCAGGCCGACCGTGTGGCGGCGTTGACGGCGGCATCGTCGGGCGCCTACCGGGTCGCTCCGTTCCGGGGGGGCTTCTACACGCTCGCACCCGAGGCGCGCCCGCTCGTGAGGGGTCTGATCTATCCGGTGCCGGATCCCTCGTTCCCGTTTCTCGGGGTCCACTTCACAAAGCGGATCGACGGCGAGGTCTGGGCCGGACCGAACGCCGTTCCCGCGCTCGCGCGTGAAGGCTACGCACGGACGAGCGTCAACCTGCGCGACGCACGCGACCTGCTCGGGTACCAGGGGATGTGGCGGCTGGCGCTCAGGTACTCGCGCACGGGTGCGGGAGAGATCTGGCGCGATGCAGTGAAGGTCGCAGCAGTGAAGCAGATGCGGCGCTACGTGCCGGCGCTCGAGGCCCGCCAAGTCTCGCACGGGCAAGCCGGGATGCGGGCGCAGGTCGTGACGAGAGAGGGGTCGCTCGTCGACGACTTCCTGATCGAGCGGAGCGGCGGTGCGGTGCATGTCGTGAACGCACCATCTCCGGCTGCGACCGCATCGCTCGCGATCGGCGAGTGGGTCGTGCGTGACCTGCTCGACGCGTGACCGCGCGGCGTCGACGAGGACGAGCTCGTCGCCCAACCGGAGGCTCTCCGCCTCACGATGAGCGTCAGGGAGCCGGGATGACCAACTTGGAACGAACCACGGCGACGCTGTCCACCTTCCCGCCTCGAACCGGCCACACGTACCAGAGGTAGGTCCCGGGTGCCAGCGGCGACTCGGTTCCGGGTGGCCGTCCGGCGATGACGATACTCGGAGTCGGTGTTCGGCTGCGGAAGACCTGCACGCGATCCTTGTAGAAGGCCACCTCGTAGGCCGTCGCCCCCGGCACGGGTGCCCACGCGAAGCGCTGGGGCTCGGGCGCAGGCGTCGGCGACGATGGAGTCGTGCTCGCCGGGCGAGCAGGGGTGGTGGCGGTGCTGGTCGGGCGAGCCGGGGTTGTGGCTTTGCTCGTCGGGCGAGCTGAGGTGGTGACCGTGCTCGCCGGGCGAGCTGGGGTTGTGGCTTTGCTCGTCGGGCCCGTTGAGGTGGTGGCGGTGCTCGCGGGTCGAGCTGGAGTTGTGGCTCTTCTCGTCGGGACCGTTGAGGTGGTGGCGGTGCTCGCGGGTCGAGCAGGGGTCATAGCGCTTCCCGGCTGAGCTTGCGCGGTGGCGCCAGTCGTCGCTGGAGACGACTGGCGGGCAGCGCTCCGCTGCGACGCCGGCTGCCGCTCATCCGGCTTCGCAACTCCCTCGACGGATTTTTGCGCGGCTGTGACCGTGGCGCCACTGCTCGTACCAACGGCTGCCTCCGACCGGCTGTTGTCGACAGAGGGAGACGAGAACGCACCAAACGCCACTCCGACAACGATCGCCGCAAGCGAACCGCAGAGCGCGGCGAGGGCCAGTCCCATCCACCTCGGCCTTGGCGATGCCGAGCTCCAAGCGAGCTGCCATATCGGTAGCGATTCGGTCACCTCTGCGGGGAGAGGTATCTCTTCGTCGTCGACCTCCTCCGTCACCGGGAGGGGTGACTCCTCGTAGAGATGCGAGCCTTCGTCCGCTTCCCGGCCAACGAGCAGGGCGCGCAGGACGGGGTCCACGAGTACGAGCTCTGGGCTGATCGGGCCGTCGAGGACGGAGCCTGAAGGCTCTTCCAGGTCGTCCAACCGCACGGGTCTCTCCCCGGTCATCGATATCGCCTGACTCACGAACAAGACTCAACCCGTTCCCGAAGCAGACTCCTGCCGCCTCGTGCGTCGATCGAGTGCTCCGAGCACAATAGCTCGATCGCCAGATTACGCAGCTCGAGGGCCTCGATGAGATGAACCTGGCTCCACGATGGTCGTCGGCGCGGCCCTCCCCCTCAATCCGACAAGACAGGGGTCGTTCGTCGACGCCCTCGCGATCAGGAGGCCCGCGCCCGGCGAGTGGATCGTGCGGGATCTGTCGCCGCACGTTCCCGGAGCACCGCGTCCCGGGAAGCCTTAGGATCCGCAAGCGTCGGCGCCTCTTGAACGATCTGAGCGAACAGAATCTCGCGGATCTCGACGACCTTGAGCTGCTCCATCGGGTCGATGACATCGTCACGCACCTGAAGGAACTCGATTCGCAAGACGCCGGGGACGCTCTCGGTGCGCTCGTCCAGGAGTTCGGCGAGCGGCACTCGCCAGACCTCGTCCTGGCCCAGCTTCCGGAGGCTTCTCCTGGAGCGCGATCCGGACGCTGCCCACAGGTCGAGCTCGGCGCCATCCGCGCGGGAATGGAGCGTCGTGAGGCGCTGAGGGGACGACGCGGGTCTAGCCCGCGATGACGTCCAGCGAGGATGCGCGCGACTGCACCAGCGACAGCGGGTCCAGAGCTTCGATGGCGACGTTCGCTCCGCCTTGCGCGTGCGACTGATCGGCCGCCTCGATCATCTGCACGACCTGGAGTCCGAGTGCCGCCGACGATCGTGGGGTCGTACCGAACATCACGGCTTCACAGAAGTCCCGCAACTCCGCCGAGAGCGGCTCGGCGGCATCGATCCGGGGCGAGACGATGTCGCCCGTCCGGTACGTGAGCCGGTACTCCCCGAACGACTCGGGATCCTTGAGCACGACGCCGGAGTCGAAGACGCGAACCGGCTCGGCGCTCGTGTCGTCATAGACGACCATCTTCCGAGAGCCGACGATCGTCGTACGGCGGAGCTTGCTCGGTGCCAGCCATGACAGCTCGACATGGGCGATTGTTCCGCTCGAGAATTCGAGGTCGATGAAGGCGACGTCGGGAATCGAAGGAATGATGCAGCCGCGACTGAGCGCGCGGACCCCGGTGGGTGTCTCGTCCAGCCAGTAGCGCAGAATCGAGAAATCGTGGGGCGCAAGGTCCCAGGTGACGCTGACGTCCTTCTGGTGGAGACCGAGGTTGACCCGGCTCGTCGAGACGAAGTAGAGATCACCGAGCTCTCCCGATTCGATGAGGTTGCGCACGGCAACGACCGGGGGGCTGTAAAGGAAGGTGTGTCCCGGCATCAGCACCAACCCGCGACTCTCCGCGAGCTGGGTCAGCTGGAGGCATTCGCCGGAGGAGGAGGCGAGCGGCTTCTCGACGAAGACGTGCTTCCCCGCCTCGAGTGCCGCGCGTCCAAGCGGGAAGTGCGTCGACACCGGCGTCGCCAACGCCACGGCGTCGATCGTCTCGTCGGCGAGGACGTCGTCGATGCTCGTGTAGGCCTGCACGGCCGGGTACCGACGCTCGATCAGATCGAGGCGCTCGACATCGCGATCGCAAACTGCGACGACCTCGGCGCAGTCGAGCTCGTTGAAGTTGCGGACGAGGTTCGGGCCCCAGTATCCGAGGCCGACGATGGCGACGCGGACGGCGCTCATCGGGTCGCGTTCCGCTGACGGAGGAGCGCAAACGGCGTGCGCATGAGGAGACGGAGATCCAGGCCGATCGACCATCCACGCACATAGGCGACGTCCATCTCGAGCGCCTCGCCGAAGGTCGAGTTCGCCCGCGCGGTCACCTGCCACAGGCCGGTGATGCCCTGGGGCACCAGGAACCGGTCCAGATGGTGCGGCTGGAAGAACTCCGTCTCGTAAGGAATGCAGGGGCGAGGACCGACGAGCGACATGTCCCCACGCAGGACGTTGATCAGCTGCGGCAGCTCGTCGAGGCTCGTCTTCCTCAGGAACCGGCCGAATGGCGTGACCGCGCTGTCGCGTGAGAGCTTGTATGTCCCGTTTGCATTCATCGTCGCGTCCGCGTTCATCGTGCTCTGGATGTATTCGCGATGCTCGGTATCGTCGGTATCGACCGTCATCGTCCGGAACTTCAACGCGGTGAACGGCCGCCTGTCCACGCCCAGCCTTGTCTGCCGAAAGAAGACCGGTCCGGGTGACTCGCGCCGAATGCGGATCGCAGCGATCACGAAGATCGGCGCGGTCAAGGCGAGGAGGACTCCGGCGCCGGCAACGTCGATGAGGCGCTTCGTGATGCGAGATGATCGCCGGAGCCGTGCCGGGGGGACTGTGAGGAGCGGCAGACCCTCGACCAGGTGGATATCGGCCCTCGGCCCCACGAGCTCGAAGAGTCGCGGCACCACATCGACGATGACGTCCTTGTCTCGAAGCGCACGAACCAGCGACATGGTCCGATCATCGGCCTCGCCGGAGAAAGCCACGATCACTCGGTCGACTTCCCGTCTCCCCACGATCTCGGCGAGATCGTCGATCCCGCCGAGCAGCGACAGATGGGCGATCTCGGACCGTCGGTCACGGGGGTTGTCGTCGACGAACCCGACCAGCTTGATCCCGTACTCGGGATGCTGCTGGATCTTGCGCGCGACGAGTTGCCCGACATGGCCGGCGCCGACGACGATGCCGTTCTGAACATAGACCGGCAGGCGGCGCACGATCGTGCGTGCGGCGATACGACCGCTCGCCACGAGCGCGACCGCCAGCGCCCAGAAGGCGATCGAACGATCGAGCTCGGGCTTGGCCAGTCCCGTCGCCCATCCGGCCACGAAGACCATCCACGTTCCGAGCGTCACGAGATTGATCACCCCGAGCGTCTCGTCGGCCGTCGAGTGATCGGCGCGGGCGTCGTCTCTGTCGTAGAGCCCGAGCGCCCTCCCGAATGCGACCCACAAGGGCAGCGTCAAGAGGAACAGACACACCTCGACCCTGCGGCCGATGTGGTCCCCGACCGGAACTTGATTCGCGAAGACCAGCGTTGACGCGATGAACGCCACGGTCAACCCGGTCACGTCCGCAAGAGCAAGCGCGCGACGCGTGTACCAGCCACGACGATGGCGGACAGGCACGGCACTCATCGCCGCTTTCGCCGTAGTCGAACCATCGAGGCTTGCCGCCGCCGCGCTCCCGAAGTACCGCATGTCCTCCCCCGCCCGCATGTCATCCCCCGCCGTACCTGAAGTGCCCACCGATGGTGGCATAACGAGCCTAGTCGGTCCGGGTGGCAATTCCTATGGACGAAAGGCTGGACCTGCCCAAGCCCTTCTTGCGACGCTTCCGGAAACCAGGCGTTCCGGTCGAGTAGCAACAAGAACCATGAAATCCGTCCCCTAACCCGCTCGAGGTGACGCACCCGCCTTTGCGACTCGCGCCGGTCTTGCTACTGTTCGGCGCCCCGTCGATGCGGATCACTGCGGCACATGCGGTCCGATGCGGCATCTCCGGTGGGTTGGCACGGACAGCGGCAGTTGTGAATCGAAAAGGAACGAACATCTCAGGATGAAAATGCGGCGCAGCGTGGGCATCGTGCTTGTCACGGGCATGTGCCTGGCACTCGGCGTTCTTGGAACCAAGCTGAGCGCCACCGCCTCGAACGCGGCGCCTGACGCGGCCGCGCGACCTCAAGCTCGAACGGCGGCCGCGCTGCCGCGAGTTGTGTATCCGCTCAGGGTGTCGTCCAATCGGCGCTACCTGGTTGATCAGCGCAACCGGCCGTTCATGATCGTCGGCGACTCGCCACAGGCGATGATCGGAAACCTGACCGTGAAGGACGCGGCCGCGTTTGTCGCGAATCGTAAAGCCGCGGGATTCAACTCGCTCCTGGTGGATCTGCTGTGCGCGAAGTACACCGGGTGTCGTGACGACGGGACGACGGTCGACGGCATCAAGCCGTTCACGACCCCGGGTGATCTCTCGACCCCGAATCCCGCGTACTTCGCGCGTGCGGCGGAGATCATTCGTATTGCCGCCAAGGCAGGAATAGTCGTCTTCCTCGACCCGATCGAGACGGGCAGCTGGCTAAGTGTCCTGAAGAGTAACGGGCTCAAGAAGGACTACGCATACGGCCAATTTCTGGGCAAGACATTCAAGAACGCGGGGAACATCGTCTGGATGCACGGAAACGACTTCCAGACCTGGATGGATCCCGCGGACGACGACGTGGTATTGGCCGTCGCCCGGGGCATCCAGTCGGTCGACAAGGCGCATATCCAGACGGTCGAGCTCGACTACCTGGTAAGCGGGTCGCTCGACGATGCTCGCTGGGCTCCGATCGTCAAGCTCGACGCGGCGTACACCTACTCTCCGACCTACGCGGAAGTAATGAAGGAGTACAACCGCAAGCACTTCGTGCCGGTCTTCATGGTCGAAGCCGGTTACGAGTTTGAGCAGAACAGCTCGGAAATCTCTTACGGCGACCCGAAGGTATTGCGCCGCCAAGCGTACTGGACTGTCCTGGCGGGAGCCACAGGCCAGTTCTACGGCAACCATTACACCTGGCAGTTCGCAAACGGCTGGCGGGATCATCTCGACACACCCGGCAGCACCCAGCTGGGCTATCTCGTGAAGCTGTTCGCGGGACGGCCGTGGTACCGGCTCGTCCCCGATCAGGCTCACCGGATCGTCACCCGGGGCTACGGCACGTTCTCGTCGACCGGCGACGTCGAATCCAATGCCTATGTCACGACTGCCTCGACCCAAGACGGGACACTCGCCATGTCGTATCTACCGGCCGGCGGCACGATCTCGGTCGACATGTCGCGGTTCCGGAGATCCGTACGGGCCCAGTGGTTCGATCCGTCGAACGGCACTTACGCCAACGTCGCGGGCGCGCCGTTCCCGAACTCGGGTGCCGTCGAACTGACGTCGCCGGGGAAGAACGCGGACGGCGATCCCGACTGGGTGTTGGTTCTCACGGCGCGCTGATCGGTTGTGCATCGTTTGCTCTCAACTGATTGCGTTCGAGAGGAACGTCCGTAGGATGAGAGCGGATGTGTGTCCTCACCTTGAGCGCCACGTAGTGAAAGCTTCGTCGAAAAGGGCGAAGAGGATTTTTGGCTGCCTGAAGCATCTTGTAGTCGGAGCCGGCGGATGATCCTCACCGAGACGGACTTGCCCGGAGCTTTCGTCATCGACCTCGAACGCCACGAGGACGACCGGGGATTCTTCGCGCGGGCATTCTGCCAGCGCGAGTTCGAGGCGGCAGGCCTCAACCCGCTCATCGCGCAGGCGAACGTGGCCTACAACCGGGTGGCAGGCACCCTTCGCGGAATGCACTTTCAGTTCCCGCCGGCCGCCGAGACCAAGGTCGTTCGGTGTACTCGCGGCGCGATCCTGGACATCATCGTCGACCTCAGGCCGGAGAGTCCCACGTATCTTCGTCATGTGGCGGTCCGACTCGACGAGGAGAACGCGCGCTCGCTCTACGTTCCCGAGCGATTCGCCCACGGCTACCAGACGCTCGTCGACGGAGTCGAGACGACCTACTTCGTCGGCGAGTTCTACACGCCCGGCGCGGAAGGCGGGCTCGCGCCACGACGATCCGCGGCTCGCACTGAGTTGGCCGTTGCCGGTCTCGGTGATCTCCGAGAAGGACGCGGTGTGGGAGCCTCTCGATGTCATCGAGCCGGATCTGCGCCGGCGAATGGAGGTGGGAGCATGATCATCGTCGACACGGCCCTTCGGGCCCGCGAGGCGGAAGGGCGCCCAATTCGCGTCGGCATCATCGGCGCCGGGTTCATGGGCCGCGGCCTGACGAACCAGATCGTCAACAGCGTCCCCGGCATGCGCGTCGTCGCCATCGCCAATCGCCACGTCGACCGCGCGATCGACGCGTTCCGCTATGCCGGTGTCGAGCCGCAAGCCGTCGACGCCCAGGACCAGCTCGAGGACGTCCTGCGGGCCGGCGGAAGCGCCGTGACCGAAGACCCTCTGCTCCTCTGTCGTAGCGAGCACGTCGACATCATCTGCGAGGTCGACAGGCGTGGTCGAGCTGGGAGCCCACGTCGTGCTCGAAGCGTTCGCCCACGGCAAGGACGTCGTCCTGATGAACGCGGAGCTCGAGGCGACGATCGGTCCGATCCTCGACGTGTATGCCGATCGGCACGGCGTGATCCTGTCGGCGTGCGACGGAGACGAGCCCGGTGTTCAGCTGAACCTCTACCGGTGGGTCAAGGGGCTCGGCCTCGAGCCGCGCGTGATCGGAAACATCAAGGGTCTGCAGGACCCCTATCGCACGCCGGAAACCCAGAAGGCGTTCGCGGAGACATGGGGCCAGACGCCCTCGATGGTCACGTCGTTCGCAGATGGATCGAAGATCTCGTTCGAGCAGGCGATCGCCGCGAACGCGACAGGCTTCACCGTGCTGACGCGCGGGATGTCTCGCGGTCTCGAGTATCGCGACGACGTCATGACGATCGGACGGCTCTACGACGTCGATGAGCTCCGGCAGCTGGGCGGCATCGTCGACTACGTCGTCGGGACGCCGCTCACCAAGGTCTATGTCCTCGCCGAGCACGACGATCCCAAGCAGCGCCACTACCTGAACCTCTACAAGCTGGGCGAAGGCCCGCTCTACTCGTTCTTCGTTCCCTACCACCTCGTCCACTTCGAGGTGCCGAACTCGATCGCCCGCGTCGCCCTGTTCCGCGATCCGGTTTCGAGAGCGCTCGGCGGGCCTGTGGTCGAGGTGTGCGCGGTGGCGAAGCGTGACCTCAAGGCCGGCGAGACCCTCGACGACTACGGCGAGTTCATGACCTACGGAGAAGCGGTCGGCGTCGAGGAGATGAGCACGCGTCGCTATCTCCCGGAGGGGATCGTGAAGGGCTGCGTCCTGAACCGTGCAGTCGCGAAGGACGAGGTCGTCACCTACGACGACGTGACCCTGCCGCCCGGCAGGCTCGCCGACCGTCTCCGTGCGGAGCAGTACGAGCTGTTCCGCGACGAGTCCTGGCTGTCGGAGCTGTCACTCGGCGTTCCGACCGCGTAGGTCGGGCGGTCCGGTCGTCCGGTCAGACGTCCGTCGGACCTGGGCGACCCAGGACGGCCTTCCGGCACGTGAAGGCCTCGGCGAAGCGCTCGGGCGCCACCGCCTCCATGCCGCGCACGCGCATCAGGCCCATGAAGAGCTCGCGGTCGAACCAGTGCTTCCCGGACTGCGTCGGAAAATGGTGTTCGAGGAGCGAGACCTTCTCCTCGACGATCGCCCGGGTGAGCGGGTAGAAGACGTTGGGCCTGCCGAGATCGCCGTCGACCTTGGGGATCTCGTATTCGAGAATCAGATGGTTTCGGAACGTGTTCCACGTCAGCTCACACGCAAGCCGGTGATCCTGATGAAGGTCGTCACGGGTGTGCGTGAGGACGAGTTGCGGGTCGACCCGTCCCTTCAGGCTCTCGAACAGCTCCTTCACCTCACGGCCCGAGTACGGCAGGAAGCCATCGCGGAACCCGTGGACCTCGACGTGAGCCGTGCCGGCCGCGGCGAGAAAGGCCTCCGCGCTCGAACGAGCCTCGTCTCCACGCTCGGCGGGTGCGGCGAGCACGACCCAGTCGACTTCGAGACCATCGATCGACCGGGTGAGATCCAGCAGCATCCCGCCGCAACCGATCTCGATGTCGTCGGAGTGGCAACCGATCGCGAGGATGCGCCGTAGTGGCTCGGAGCCTGCGAGGCCGAGGAGATGGGTCAATCGGATCCCGGGCCGTCCGGGGGGTGGACGAGCCACGGGGGCCTGCCCGAATCCTGGAGCGCTTCCAGCCGCTGGCGATCCTTGATCGTGTCCATGGGGCCGAAGAAGCCCTCGTAGGGGTATGCGACAACCTCGCCGCGCTCGATGAGCCGCGCGAACGTCTCCACGACGAGCTCGTCGCCCGGCTGAATCTCGTCGATGACGTCCCGCCGGAGGACGAAGAACCCGCCGTTGATGCGGACGTCGGAGTGACTCATCTCCTCGATGGCGAGCACCGTATCGCGTGCGTCCGTCTTGATCAGGTGCGCGTTGAACACCGGCCGCACCGAGAGGAACATCGCGGCCTTCCCGCTGGCCCGGAACGCCTGGATCACATCGGGAAGCGGCGCGTCGGTCAGCCCGTCTCCGTAGGTCGCAAGGAACGCGTCGTCGTCCCCGATGTGTCGGCCCACCTGCTTCAGCCGCTCGGCGATCGTCGACTCGACCCCGGTGTCGACGAACGTGATGCGCCAGTCGCCGAGATCGCGTGAGAGCAGTTCGAGCTTCATGCCGGAACCGTTGCGCTCGAGCACGAAGTCGTTGAAGAGCGCCTCGTTGTAGGAGAGGAAGTACTCCTTGATCGCCTCGCCCTTGTACCCCAGGCAGATGATGAATTCCGTGTGCCCCCAGGTGGCGTAGTAGCGCATGATGTGCCACAGGATCGGCCTGCCGCCGATCTCGATCATCGGCTTCGGGATGCGCAGGGTTGCCTCCCCCATGCGCACACCGAGCCCGCCACAGAAGATCACGACCTTCATCGCACAACCCCTCCGCTCTGATTCTCACCGGTCAGAAACATGCTGCCCCGACTCACACGCGAGGGCGTCGGGTCGCTCGCGAGAGAGCGCTCACCGGCCTTCCTGTCGTCATATCGTCGCGACGCGTCGTATCCGCGTCCCCGGAGAAACAGCATGCCCGTCTCCTGTGCCAGCAGTCCACCTGTGCGGTGGCTTCAAGGAAGCTACTCCGTTCCCGCGCCGATCTCACTGGACGAAGGGCTAGACCCGAGCCAGCCCTACGAACAACGGTGCGATCTGCAATGCGCGCCCCGCGCGATCGGCGCGCCCGGCTCGGGCATGTCCAGGCTCAAGCTCCAGCCGCGGAGTCTCTCCGCAGCCGAGGAATCGTGGCGGAAATCGTGCCTCCCGCGACACGAATCGTGTCCATCAGATCCGCGCGACAAACAAGCCAAAGGCCGATGAAGCCGAGGGCCAGCGTGAGCATGCCCGCTGCAACCGCGATCCAGAACCCGTCCGGGCCGCTCGTGCAGAGCAACCAGCCGGCTGTACCGGCAACGAGTGCGACAGCAAGCGGGCGCAGTACCGGCCGGAAAGGCGCGACGTCGGCCGCCCGCCATGTCGCGCGGTCAAGAATCGCGGCTTCTACCAAGGCACCGGCGAGATTCCCGACGCCGATCGCGGTTACGCCGATGACCGGCAGGAGCGGCGCCGTCACTGCAATCCAGACGACGCCAAGGGCACTGAGGCCCAGGCGATGATGCCCGGTCGGCCGGCAGCGAAAAGATAGCTTGTCGAAGCCACGGCGATCGAGCCCAGGATGAACGTTGAGAGACAGATAAACGGCATGATGTCGGCCGCGTCCCGCCACGGATCGCCGAATACGGCTGGGATGAGCTGCGGGCTCGCGGCGGCGAATGTCGGGAAGACGAAGGTGGCGGCGATCGCGGATCGGCGGACCGTGCGAAGAATGACCGGCGCGAGGTCTTCGCCTCGGGCGAGCAGGTTCGACATCGCAGGAAACCCCACGACGAAAAGCGAGCTGAATGCGATTGACAGGCAGCTGGAAGATCCGGTTCGTGAACGTCCAGATTCCTGAGCGACGCGACACCCGCGACGGCGCAACGACGATGTTGAGGCCTGCTCTCGCGCGACCCATGTAAACCAGCTCGCCTGAAATTTCAGTCCAAAGCGAACCAGGCCGCCGTACCCCCGCCAGCCGCGCAACGTCGGCGCGTTGAAGCCGATGCTGAGAACCGCAGTCAGTACCGTCCCTACGACGGCCTTGACGATCGATCCGTTGCGAGCCCCCAAACTCCGGCTCCGAGGACAACGGTCACCACGGCGAAGATCTGGAAGCTCGTTTGAGCGGTGAAGTCGATGACCGTCTGGCGGTCGTACCGCATCTCCCGTGCGAGCATGATTCGGCCCGGGGTCTGGAGCATGGTGATCGGAAGCGAGCAGATCATGATCGCCGTGACCGCTCCGGTACGACCGAAGCCGAGCGCGATCGCGATCCCGGGAGACAGATCGCGAGGATCAACGTGAGCTGGATGTCGTTGAGCGTCCGTAGCTCGGCCCGCGTCGGTGGCTCCGGACGCCGGATCATTCCGGCGCCGAGCCCACCGTCGGCGAGGGCACCGGCGAGCAGGATCGCGGTCGACCCGATCGCGACCACGCCGAAGTCGTTCGGCGTCAACATGCGTGCCAGCACGAGACTCGCGAAGAATCCGATCAGGAGGTTCGCAAGGTTTTGCGAGGTGAGATAGAAGACGCCGGCGAGGGAGCGGCGGCGCACCTCCGCACGAGGAAGACCGAGCACGTCGGATTGGTGTGCAGCTTCTGGTGAGCCTTGGGCTTCGGGGTCGCTCATCTCATCTCTGGTTCATCAACGGCTGTCGTACGAGTCCGGAATCGCCCTCGCTGTCGTAAGGTTGTAGCCGCCGTGCGCCTCACGAGCCCAACTTCGCGCAAGCGAGAAGCCCGTGGTGCCCTAGGCGAGTGTCATCACCCTGTGCTCCTAGGACTGTAGAACCCCTGAATACCGAGCGCATACCCTCATACAGAAGCCGGTCCCTGCCGGTCGTCTCGGGGGAGTCTCGGTCATCTAGCCTTGACTACCATTCCGGCATGACCGAGCTGAAATCGCGCAACGACCTTGCGTATTACACGGTGGCGGATGCCCCGTTCTTCCCGGGTGTCGTTGCGCTACTCAATTCCCTGCGGTCCCGTAGGAGAGACGGCCACGCTGTTCGTAGTCGACTGTGGATTGACGCAGTCCCAACGGGAAAGACTTTCTGCTCACGCCACCATCGTTCCCATGCACAAAGCGCTCCATCCTCAATTGCAAAAGGGGACGGGTCCGCTTGCCCACCCTGCTGAAATCATGGCCGTTATCGACGCGGACATCCTGATTACTCGCCCGCTGACGCCACTCTTCGAGGATGCGGCACGTGGTCAGGTGGTCGCCTTCGAGGACGACTACTTTCGAGATCGCTTCTTTCCTGAGTGGGCCTCGCTTGGTCTCGGCGAACCGCGTCAGGAGCGGTACGTCAACAGTGGACTTCTCATCTTTTCGGCAGAGACCGCCTCGGAGCTGCTGCCGCTGTTCGTCGCATTGCAAGAGCGCCTTCATCCCTCGGAGTGCTCGTTCGGCGGGGCGCAACACGGCGACCCGTTCTACTTTGCGGATCAAGATATTCTCAACGCAATGCTGGGTACGCAGTACTACGGAAGGGCAGCTCGGCTCGACTACCGCCTCGCTCCGACTCCGCCATTTGCCGGAATGGAGCTAACACACGGGTGGCAACTGCAACCTGCGCGTACGCAGATGGCGTGGCCCCCTACTCGGGCTCCACCACATACTCAAGAAGCCCTGGCTCGCGCCCCTAGAGGCAAGTATCTACTCCAAGCTATTCACGAGGCTCGTCACCGCCCCCGATTCCGAGATGAAGCTCGGAGTACGTGACGTTCCGCTGCGGCTCAGCGGTAGTCGGTTCGCGCCGGTCGACCAGTGGCGGCTGCCCGTTCAACTCGCCGGCCACAATCGTTTTCGCGGAAAGCTCGGTCTGCGCCCGGCCATCGCGCGGGGATTTCATCGCATCCGTCGCGCGTACGCTGGAGTTACGAACCGCTCTGCGTAGCGCCGCGGCCGCGCGCCGACCGGGCTCCGAGCGACTTCGCACGGCTCTTCAGAAGGCCCCGAGCACCACCGTCTCCGCCGAGTTGACTGGCGATGAGCCGCCAAGCGGGCGGGACGAGAAGAATTCTCGGGTCGGAGCGAACGAACACGAGGAAGCTGGTCGTCGTGACCATCCAGCCGGCCCCCAGGCCGGCGCGATCACCGAGTCGCTGGGCTGATTCGCGGCGAAACGTGTTCATGGCTTGAGCTCGGTATGACTCCATCTCTGGCGGCGCGAGGCTGGCACTGGACAGAAAGTCCATGCGTTTGCGAAAGAGTGCACTCGGAAGATCGTCGAACTCGTATCCAGTCCCGTTGAAAGTGCCAACGGCGGCGGTCGCTGCTTCCGCATGCGTGCGAAAGCCCACAAGCGGCTTTGCGAGATACGCAAAATCCCAGTCCAGTGCGATACGCATTAGCAACGGAATGTCCGAGAACGGCTCGTCCGAAGCCCGATACCCACCGGCATCGATGAGCGCCTTCCTCCGAAAGAGCGCCGACGACCAACAAACCGTCCATCCCGAACGCATGCTTCGTTCGAGATACTTCTTGCCACCTCGAGAGTCATCGGCTCCGCCACATCGACAAGATTTCTGTTTCGCTCGAGAACGTGCGACTCACCATCGAGCCGATCAAACGCAGTGTGCACAAGCCCAGCGGACCGGTAGGCCTTAAGCACCGTCACAACGGAACTCAGGTAGTCAGGATAGAGGACGTCATCGTCAGGAAGGATGATCAAGAAGTCGGTCCGCAAGTTGGATAACTCGGTTGAAGTTACCGATCATGCCAATATTGTGATCCGATTGTGCGTAGTCGATACGGGGATCAGAAAACGAGCGAACAACCTCTTGAGTGTCGTCTTCTGAGGCGTTGTCACAGATAAGGAGACGGAAGTTCGCGATGATTGGGACAATACACTTGAGATCGATTCGTGCAGCCAACTCGCACGATTAAATGTCGGAATACCGATCGTGACGGTGTCGTCTTCCACTTGATCCTCCGCAGCTAGCTCCGTCGAGTCACAATGCGGTCAGCGTACCTAGACGGCAAGTCCAGCGTATTTCGCGGCGTGGCTTCCCGGCCGTCATCTCGCTTATCGGGTCGTCTGATGTGCGTCCGGAGCATTGGAATTCCGGAGCGCGCTGAGGCGCCGCCCTTCCAGCCAGCCGCGGAACTGCGCGACGGCACGCAAGTAGGGAACAACGAGGTACATGAGCGGCAAAGCCTTCAGCGTCTCGTTCCGTGTCGGTACCACGCCGTTCTCGCCGAGCCAGCGACGATCAGGGCCGTAGGACTTCCCCACCAGCGCCGAGAGCGCGCAACCGAGACAAACGGTACGAGTGATCTCAGCCTCAGGTCTTGGGGCATGCGCCCCGCACGCCCTTCGCGAACCGCGAAACCGCGGCAGTAGAGCCACTGCGCACGAAGGAACGGCCGCGCTCGGTCACGGGTCGGATGCCAGACGACGACGTCCGGGGCGAACGCGAGGGACGCACCGAAGCGACAGCCCGTTGGACGAAGTCGAAGTCGCCGAACTCGGGAAGTCCTCCTCGAAGCCATCAAGGCGATCGAAGAGCTCCCGCCGTAGAAACAGGTTGGCGGTCTCCGCCGTTCCGTTGCGCACCTGGCGTTCGTGGTCTTTCGAGGTGTCCATGTCGAGCAGGGTCCAGACGGTGCGTCGCGAAGGCACGACGAATCGGATCCGGCCGGCGACCAGATCGGTCTCGAGCGCTGCGAGGCCGTGTTCGAGCCAATCCGGCTCCGGGATGCAGTCCGCGTCGCAGAAGGCCAGGATCGAAGAGCGCGATACGCGAACGGCCCGATTTCGGGCCGCGTCGAGTTGCGCGGCGCCCCGCTAGTGATGCGGATCCAACCGACATGAGCTCGCCCAACCATTCGATGGAGCGGTCGGTCGAGCCGTCGTCGGCGACGACCAGCTCGAACTCGCGAGGGGAAGGGTCTGAGTCGCCGAGAGCCTCGACGAGCTTCTCGAGGTGGGTGCGGCCGTTCCTGACCGGCACGATGACACTGACGCGGGGCTGGCGACCATGCGCTAGTGACATGGCTCGACGTTCGGCCCGCTACGACCGGCCGCACTCGCGCCACCGCACGGAAGACAGATTCGGATCAGTCCTCGGAACGTAATTGGTGGCTTTGCGTCAGACACCAGACACCCAGACAGCAAGGGGCACCTTGTCCGGCGTCCACGAGTCTCGGCCGCGCTAACCTAGGGCCGCGCGGAGCTGCCCGTTGCTTCGAGCTCGCCGCAGGGTCCGCTGGGGTCGGGCTCGTGAGGGCCGGCGACAGGGTCGGGTTTGGTCCCCGGCCGAGATCCTTGCGACGCTGGACGCCAAAGGGTCTCTCGACGGCGTGCCGTTCATGCCGGAGATGCTCGGCTACTTCGGCCGGGCGTACGGTCAAGGCCCGAGTCGAGCGGGCTTGCGACACGGTGAACTACACGGGAGTGTTCCGGCTACGGAACGCGGTGATCCTCGACGACCTCCGCTGCGACGGGAGCGGACACGACGGTTGCGGCGCGCAGTGCCGCCTGTATTGGAAGGAAGCGTGGCTCCGCCCGGTGTCCCCGGGCGCGGTCGTCGATGAGGTCACGACGGTGCGATGACTTTGCCGTCCCCGGCGGCTCGCCGAGGCAACATCGCCGGTGAAGACTCGACCGCGAGGAACCTGACGTTTCGCTGTCAGGCGACGGAGCTGATCCGGGCGGGCGAACCGGTCGGCGGTACAGGGTCGTGAGGAGTTCACCGGCGGGAACGTCGGCTGCGGAGGTTCGTGCGTGTGACGGCCGGAGTCGTGGTCCAGGAGCTCGGTCGGCGGCTCGGTGTCAGGGAAAACCCACCGTTCCGCCCGAAGAACTGACAGGACAGAATTCGTCGCTCCTCCTCCTCGAGGGCTTCAGACGGGGGAGCTCGTCCAGATCCGCACGAAACGCGAGATCAGCGAGACAATGGGCCAGACCGGCAGGAACAGAGGCCTCTGGTTCGACCGCGAGATGGTGCCGTACTGCGGGCAGAGGCCCGGGTCAAGGCGAAGGTCGAGCGCTTCATCGACGAGGGGAGCGGTCGTATGGTCGAGCTCGCGACGGACTGCTACATCCTGGACGGCGTCGTCTGCAACGGCTACCGGAGCGTCAATCGCTGGTTCTGCCCACGCGCGATCTATCCATGGTGGCGAGAAGCCTGGCTCCGACCGGTCGAGTCCGAAGACGCCGACGCCGCGCCGGACGGCCACGTGAGCTGACACGGTTTCAGAGGACTCGTCAGGCGTCGCGCTTTCCGCTTGAGGCGTCCCTACGCGAAGCATTACTGTGGCATCACAATCGCGATGCGCCACTCGTAGTACGCCGAGAACGGCTTCGAAGACGGCACAGAGGTCGGAGGCGAGTTTGCGGTATTCGAAGCGCGCTACGACCTCGTGGTCTGGGCTGGGCGCGGGCAAGCCTGCTCGTGACCGTTCGATGCCAGTCCGGATCGCGGCCGACATTCCCTCCACGTCGCTCGGGCGGACAAGAGTCGCGTTCCCCGCGTCGCCGAGGATGTCCCGCGCGTCTCCGTCAGGCACTGCACCAACAATCGGCCTGCCGGACGCGAGGTACTCGTAGGTCTTCCCCGGAACGATCGTGCACGAATGCCGTGGGGAAGATCCTGCATCGGTAGGAAGAGGAGGTCTGCAGAGCGCATCAGCTCGACCGACTCGGTGTGTGTGACATAGCCGTGCAGTCGGGCCACGGGACAGCGCGCTGCGACGTCACGGTCGGCCTCGGTCGACACACCTGCCAGGTGAAGCTCGACCTTGCCCATGAGCGACGGGTCGCTGTCGAGCACCCGGTTGACCGCCTCGACCAGATACACATGCGACCGCGTGAGAATGTCGAGGCCCGGGACGCTGCCCCTCAGCGCTCGTCGGAGCGGCCGTGAACGCCGCTGCTGCAAGCCGAGCTCCGTGTGGAGGTATCCGGTATGGACGATGCGGAACGTGTCGTCCGTGCGCGCCGGCGGATCTCCGGCGAAGTCTTCTGCCGCGAAGCCGTTGGGGATAGCGAGCACCGGTCGGTCGGCGAGCTGTGGGAACCTAGCCAACAGCCGGTGAACTGCCTCGGGAGTGCTCATCACGATTGCCGCTGCGCTCCCGAGCAATGCACCCATGCGTGCGAGGTCGCGCCGACGGTGGAGCGCGCTCGGGTAGACCATCATCTCGTCGAGCGCCCATGGGTCGCCGAGGTCGGCAACCCATGGCCTGCCGAGCCTCTGCGAAAGCGCGGCGCCTGCCTCCGCGGAATCGTACGG
Source organism: uncultured Actinomycetota bacterium (assembly GCA_963797465.1). Taxonomy (GTDB): domain Bacteria; phylum Actinomycetota; class Thermoleophilia; order Gaiellales; family Gaiellaceae; genus PALSA-600. Next base: position 2,196,975 of record CAWCPD010000001.1, read on the forward strand.
CTGCATCCACACGTAGATGAGATCCACGTCAGCGGTGATCCGGCAGCCAAGGTCCACGCTGTTCTCGACCCACCAACGTGACCATCTCGACTGCAAGAACAGCCATCGCTCGGCGCGCCCGCGCCAACGCGTGCTGCCGCCCGGTTCCGCAGCGGAGTCGAGGCGGTGAACCTCGAGCTCCGGCGGGACGTCCGCCATGAGGGAGCGGTCCTCCGGAGCCCAACGATCTTCGGTCGCCCCACCGCCCGTGACAACGAGCGGGCGGTAGCCGAACTCGGACAGGTAGCTCGCCAGCCGTAGCGGCCGCTGCGCGCCCGAACCGCCGATCGGCGGGAAGTGGTAGGAGTGGAACAGAACGCGCCTCCGAGCGGGATCGCTTATCACGCGTTGCTCGACAGACGAATCCGTGCCCGTTCCAAGATCCTCTTGAATGCGCCGCTCACGACGCCACGAGCCCGAGCACCGAGTCGACGAACTCGCTGATCGCCTCCGCTAGATCCGAGCTCGGAGCGGCGGACGGCTGGACGACAGGAGCTTGTGCGATTCGTGAGCCCAGGTCAGAGAGGTCATCGACGAGCGTCACGACCCCACGGAGAGCAAGTCGCGACGCGAGATCCACCTGGTGGTCGTCAACGGCCTCTGAATACCGGCGCTGTCGCGGCACGACAACCGGGTGCTTACCTGCCTGGATAGCGGTCAGAATCGATCCGACGCCCCCGTGGGCGATCACGACCTGCGCGCGCTGCATGTTCTCGACGACGTCGGAATACGGCATGAATTGTTGCGTGACCCCGGCTGTCGGGATGAATCCCGACGCGCCGTACTGGACCACGAGGTCGTCACCTACGCCGAGTTCGTCCACCGAACGCATGAGGCGGTCGAACGGAAACGTGCTCGTTCCGACGGTGACGAAGATCATCGTGTCGGGAGGAGATTGCCGTGGTATTCGGCCCGGCGGTGCGCCCCGGCGAGCTCTGGCCATTGGACGTACAGCCGCTCGGCGATCGGCGCAACGAGCTTTGCCGATAGTGAAAGGCTTTCGATCCGTGTGACGCTCTCGACGTACACGATGCGGGCGCCGCGCAGCCGCGCCACCCAGGCGAACGGGACCGCGACCCCGGCGCCGGTCGTGATCAGCAGTTTCGGCCGCTCACGCGATACGACGCGCCACGCGAGGCGGAAGTTCCGCACAAGGTTCGGGAGGTTGCGCGTGGTCGGCGAGTATGCGTACACGACGCGCTCAGCTTGGAGTATCGACGTCGCGTCGCTGTTTTCGTGAGTGACCCAGACGCGCGTCCTGGCCTCCCACACGGGACGTAGCGCAAGCATCTGCAACAGGTGACCGCCGGTCGTGCACACAAGCAGCAGTTCCACACGAGCAGGACGTTCCACCGGAGCGTCTTCGCCGCCGGTGGATACGCGCCGCGGTGGTAACTCGGAAGTCGCCAACATCCGCCGCACCATAGAACAGCATCAGCGCCGACGATATCGACGAAGCGCCAGAGAACCCAGCCAATCGGTCTAGCGCTCTGGGGTGACCATACGCTGCAGTGGTGGCGACGGTCAGGCAGGATCGAGACGCGGTGATGGTCATTGTCGATCCTCCAGAGGCCTTCGAGAGTCGGAAACGGCTTTTGCCGCGATTGCGGAGGCACTTGACGTCCGGATCGTGCCGCTTGACAGCTCGTCGGCGTCCGCCGCAAGCGCGGCGATTGTCTTTGGCGGAATCGAGGCCGCCGGCAGCTTGCCGACGATGGTGCTCCCGTCCGATCCGCCGCGAACAGGCGAGGGATTCACGGAGGTCACGTTCGCCTCGACCACCCGAATCGACCGCTCGCTCAGCGGGGCATCGCTCGCCCATCGAGCGCTGCGGCTCGACGAGCTGCCTGACGTCTCGGAGGACGATGTCCTCGCGCGAGCCGGCGGTCTCCCCGTGTGGGTCTACCGCGGGAACCTCGAGCGTGTAGCCGTAGGCATCTCCGAACTGGGGGCCTCGGAGTCACTGCGGAACCGGCTGCAAGGTGGCGCGTTTCTTCCCCTCGTTCCGATCGTCGACTTCCTGCGCCGGGCTGCCTCGGCACGATTCACCCCGCCGCCGCCGCGCGCGGCCTTCCTCTTCGACGACCCCAATCTCCATTCGACGTCGTACGGCTACATCGACTTCAGGCGTCTTGCTGCGGACGCTCGGCGCGCCGGCTACCACGCCGCCTTTGCAACGATTCCGCTCGATACCTGGTACGCGTCCCGCGCCGCCGTAAACCTCTTCGCGTCGCACGGCGACGTCCTGTCGCTGATCGTTCATGGCAACAACCATGTCCGCCGCGAGCTCGCGCAGCCTTTGGACCCCGACGCGCGCCGAGCGCTGCTGGCGCAGGGCTTGCGCAGAATCGAGCGCTTCGAACACCGGCACGGCATCCCTGTCGCACGCGTGATGGCTCCACCTCATGGCGCCTGCTCGGAAGCCATGGCCGCAGACATGGCATCGCTCGGCTACGACGCCCTGTGCGTCAGTCGACCCTATCCGTGGCGCGACGAGGCGCCGCCCGACCGTGTGCTCGCCGGTTGGCATCCGGCCGAGATCGTCGCGTCGGGGTTGCCCGTGATCCCGCGGCTACACCTCGGTGCGGACCGCGACGAGATCGTTCTGCGAGCCTTCTTGCGCCAGCCGATCATCCTCTACGGTCACCACGGAGACGTCCGCGAGGGTCTCGACGTTCTACGAGAGGCCGCAGATCAGGTCAACAAGGTCGGTGATGTGCGGTGGTCGCCATTGGAGGAGATCGTGTCAGGATCGTACGACGAGCGGATCGAAGGGGAGAGATTGCGCCTTCGTCTCTACACGCGTAGGGCCCACGTTCTCGTCCCCGAGGGTATCGGGGAACTGTCGGTGGAGTGGGCGGGCGAAGCGGGGTCCGGACGCATCTTCGTCGACGGCAAGCCTGAGCACGAATTCAGCGCATCCGCGGCGGGCGGCAGCGCCGTCGAGGTACGCGTGGGGCCGCGTGGCTCACCCGACCCCCACGCCGAAAGATCCACGCGCCGACAGGCGTGGCCATACGTGCGACGCGGACTTGCCGAGACGCGCGACAGGCTTCTTCCGTTACTGCCCCGCGCGTGAGCTCGGCAGTCGGGTCCAGCTTTTCGGCGATGTCCATACGGGTCGTGCCGCAGTCAAGAAGTGAAGTGCGCCGAGCATCTGCAACTCGCCCCTTCTTAGCCGTTCGGCTAGGCGCAGGTCTCGAGCACCTCAACTAGACTGAGCGCGTTGTGCAGTTGCAGTTCGCATCAACCGATCACGGGGTAGACGTCAGCATTCAGCTGAGCGGCCCGGCGCGTGCTTCCGGTACGCGTGCAAGCGAAGGCCGCGTTTACAGCCCGAGAAGAAGGGGACTCTGATCGACGTTCGTCGCTTCGGCGAAGTGCTCTGGCGCTTCAAGTTCCTCGTCATCGGCGGGTTCGTCCTAGCAACGCTGCTGGCAACGGTCTCGATGGCGAATGTGACGTTTGCCCACGGCAAGCCTGTCTTCACCTATAGGCAGTCGCTGGTCTGGGCGGCGCAGGAGACGCTCCTCATCACTCAGCCGGGCTTCCTCGAAGGACGCGTCACTCTCCCGCCGACCGCAGACCCCGGGCGCCTCACATCTCTGTCTCTGTTCTACGCGCAGCTGGCGAACAGTGACGCCGTTCAAAGCCAGATCCCACTCATCAGGAAGAACAAACCGCTCCCATTCGTGACCATCACGCCCGTAACGTCGTACGTCGGCGGCAACGCGTCCCTGCTCCCAATACTGAACGTGGCCGGCAACGCGAGAACGTCGAAAGGCGCGATCCGCGTCACACGTGCTGCGAGCGAAGCCTTTCGGGCGTACCTTGCGCAACGGCAGGTCAAGGCTTCAATCCCTGACGGCCAGCGCGTCGTGATCTCCGTCTTGAACCTCCCCACCAAGGCGATCGTTGTCGAGCCGCGTAAGAAGACGATTCCGCTGATGGTATTCGTGGCCGTCCTTGCCGCAACTGTCGTGTTGGCGGTCATCCTCGAGAACGTCAGGCCTCGCGCGCTCGCTGTCCGGCCGGCGCCGATGGAGAATCTGGCGGGGCAGCGGAAGGTGCGCTCGCCAAGCGCCGATGTCAGACGTTCAAGCGCTCGACGCTAGCCGCGGTCGCGTACCAGCCGCGCTGGTCGTGGCGGCCGGCGGCTTCATGGCCATCGCGGCGCTTGGCGTGTTGGCGCCAGACGCGTCAGGCAAGCTCGGCCCGGCGCTCTTCGTGCTTGTCGTGGCTGTCGCAGCCCAGAGCTGGCTCCTCCGCTGGCGCAACCTCGTTGCGCTGATCGTGTTGCTGATCATGCTCATCCCGATGCGCCGTTACACGCTGCCGTCAGGTCTCCCGTTCGAGCTCGAGCCATACCGGCTCGTCGTCGCCTTCGTCGCGGCTGGATGGCTCGGGTCGCTCCTCATCGATCGACGCGTTCGCATCCGTCGAACCGGTCTGGAGCCGGCTCTCGCCCTCTTCGTCCTCGCGATCGTCTTCTCGATGACGATGAACCCGGGGCGCGTCAACGCGGTCTCCTCGATCCTGGTGAAGACGCTGATGTTCTGGGCGTCGTACTTCGTCGTCGTGTACCTGCTGCCGAGCGTCATTCGGCGGATAGACCTCGACCTGGTCTGCAAGGCACTCGTCGGAAGCGGGGCCATCGTCTCGACCGGAGCCATCATCCAGTCGAGGATGCATTACAACGTCTTCGATCACCTGAGCACGGTGATGCCGTTTCTGCACCTCGGCCAACTCCCGCTCCAGACCGGGGACTTCACCGCGGTATCACGTGGTGGCCGGCTTCGCGCCTATGCGTCCGCGCAGCATCCAATCGCACTCGGGGCGGCGATCGCCATGCTCGTGCCTCTAGCCGTGTACCTGGCCAAGAAGACCGGCCAGAGGCGGTGGTGGGCGTCAGCCGTGCTCCTTCTTCTCGCGCTGTTCGCGACCGTGTCCAGGACAGGATTCCTGATGTTGATCGTCGCCCTCGCGGTGATCGTCTGGCTGCGATACCGGGAGGTGAAGCGATACTGGCCGGCACTGATCCCGGTTCTTGCGTTGATCCACTTCGCCGTCCCAGGCACGTTCGGAACGGTCGTCCAGTCCTTTTTCCCCAAAGGGGGGCTGGTAGCCCAGCAGACGAATGCTGCGGTGGGTTCTGGCCGTCTTGCCACGTTGAAGCCGGTGCTACGGAACGAGTTTTCTCCCAATCCCTTGTTCGGCGAGGGCTTCGGTACGCGGATATCCGGTGACAACGGCCCGAGCGTCCGGTCGAACGCGCCGATTCTCGACAACGAGTGGGCCGGGATGCTCGTCGAAACGGGGATCGTCGGTGCGTTTGCGCTCGGCTGGATCATCGTGCGTTCCGTTCGGATGCTCGCTCGGATCTCTCGGAGCGAGCCTGGACCAGACGGCTGGCTAGCCGTCGCGCTGGCTGCAGGAATCGCCAGCTTCGGGGTCGGAATGTTCACGTTCGACGCGTTCTCTTTCATCCAAGTCACTTTCCTTTTCTTCCTCTTCCTCGGGCTGACAGGAGTCCTGAATGGCGACTCCCTTCTCGAGGCGGAGACCGCGACCTCGCGCCCTCGCCTTGCCTTAGGCCCTCAGAACTAGCGCGTCGCGATGTCGCTCCCGATTTACGAGACGCGTCGCCCCACCGCTTCGCGCACGCGGAGCGGAATCCGACTTAGACGTTGTTGGTCGCGCAGATATCGCCTGACCGCCTCGTCGGTGCAGCGCGGTTCGCGACGGGCAGCGGCAGAGACGTAAGCCGAGATCATCGTCAGCGCTGCGGGATGGCGAAGCGCGTGATGGAGGGAACGCAGCAGCAGGTAGCTGAAGCGGTAGCCCATGAAGTACGCGCCTTGCCCCTGGCGCTTCCAGCGCACCGCCGATCCGCCGTCCCGTTCACCGACTCGCCGGTGGTGACGGAAGGGAACGTCCCGGAGGAGCCTCGTGTGCCAGCCGAGCACGGCGGCCTTGAGCTCGTCGATGCCGTCCCAGCCGACACGCTCCTCGAGCGGTGAAACCGCCTGAAGGCACTCCCGGCGGTAGCACCGGGATGCGCCGCGGACATGGTCTCCGGTGACGAACGTCTCCGTCCATTGACCGTCACGGAGCTCGAGGCATGCGCCTCCCGCAATTCCGAGCTGCGGATCGGCAGAGAACGCATCGAGGACCCGCTCGAAGTAGTCGTCCTCCATCGAGACGTCCGCGTCGAGCTTCACGACCACGTCGGGCAAATCGTCGAGCTCCGAAGACCGGCTTGAACGCCGCACGATCGGCGCCCCGGGAGCGGCGCGGTCGGCGGGCTCGGCGTCGCGACCCGGATCCAGTCGTGCTCGCTCGCCAGCCGCTCCGCGAGTTCGATCGTGCCGTCGGTCGAGCCGTTGTCGACGATCAACCAAGCCGAGGACGGATGGTCTGGCCGAGCATGCATTCCGCGAGCCGCGCGAGGTTCTCCTCCTCGTCGCGCACGGGGGTGATGACCGCGTAGCTCGGGCGCTCATCCTGTGACGCCGCGCGTAGCGGGGAACCCCGCCCGGCCGCGCACGGGCAGATACGTTTCGAGCCACGCCTCGAGCAGAGTGATCGAGAGCAGCAGCTGGGCCCGCCGCGCGTCGGGGCGCGGAGCTGGTCATGCAACAGCCGTTCGACGGCTCGACGATCGACGAAATCGGCCGTAGCGAGGGGCCCCGGGCAGCAGCACGTCGCGTCCGTCGACGCTCGATCTCCCCGGCGACCCACCAGCTGCTGCTCCCGTTGAAGAAACCAACCTTGGGTTTGGCGATGATCTTGTCCGGAACGAGCCCCCGCGCAGCCTCCCGCAACACGTGCTTCGTCGTCCGCCGCGGAGCTTCAGGTTCGCGGGGATCGCGGCGACCTGCTCGACCAAGGGATGGTCGAGGAAGGGGACACGTACCTCGAGGGAGTAGGCCATCGAAGCACGGTCGAAGTAGTGGAGCATGTCGTCCGGTAGCCCCATCTGCGCGTCGATGGCGAGCGCCGCCGCGAGCGGATCTCGCATTCATTGCGCCGCGCTACGCGCCGACCACAGCCCGGCGGCACCTCCCATCAGCACCCCGGCGGAGCAGCATCGTGAGCTCGGCGTCGCCGGCGAGCCGTTTCGCGACGAGCGCACGCGCGACGGCATCCCCGCCCCCGCCACCTCTGCAAAACGCTGCGCCCCCGCGGGACCTCTCCGGCGCGTCCCAGAAGCGGCTGACCGACGACCCCCGGGATGCGGTCCCAGAGCCGCGCAACCGGCGCGTGCAGATGGTGCCGGTAGCCGCCGAACAGCTCGTCCGCACCCTGCCCGACAGCGCAACGGTGACGTGCCGCCGGGCGAGCCGACAGAGCGCGATGAAGCCGAGTGCGGAGAGGTCCGCAAGCGGCTCGTCCATATGCCAGACGAGCTCGTCGATCGCCGGGCGTGCCTCACCCAGTTCCAGCTCGTAATGGTCGGTTCCGAGAACCCGGGCGACGTCGCGAGCGTCAGCGGAGCTCGCTCGAGGGCGAGCCGGCGAAACCGACCGCGAACGTCTTGACGGGCTCGCCCATCTGCTCGGCCATGAGCGCGACGATCAGGCTCGAGTCGAGTCCGCCGCTGAGCATCGCCCCGAGCGGAACGTCGGACATAAGACGGAGCCGCACCGACTCCCGGAGCGTCCCGCAGGCGTTCGGCGTGCTCGTGCACGTTTGCCCCACGCGCGGGGCCCGCCACCTTCGGGTACTCCCAGTACTGCTGAACACCGACGTGCCCCCGCTCGATCACGAGCTGGTGGCCGGGCAGGAGCCTGAAAACGTCCAGGAGCAGTGACCGGGGTGCCGGCACCATGCCAAAGGTCAGATAGACCTCCAGGCTCACCGGATCCAGCTCGGGCCCGATCAGTCCGCTGGCCAGCAGCCCTTTCAGCTCTGATGCGAACAGCAGCAGGCCGTCGCGCTCCGCGTAGTAGAGCGGCTTGACCCCGAGCCTGTCGCGAACGACTACCCCTCTGTGCTTCGCGGCCGTCCCAGATCGCGACGGCGAACATCCCACGAAGGCGCTCGACGAACTTCTCTCCGTGCGCCTCGTAGAGATGCGGCAGCACTCCGTTCGCAGCGCGTCCCAAACGATGCCCGCTCGCCCCCAGCTCGCCCCGCAGAATCGTGGTTGTAGATCTCCCCGTTCTGTACCGCCCAGATCTCCCCGCTCTCGTCCGCGAAGGGCTGGTGTCCAGCGGCGACGTCGATGACGCTGAGCCGCCGAGCGCCGAGCGTCGCACCCCCCACCGAGGTAGGTCCCCCGGTTGTCGGCCCGCGGTGCGTCATCGCGTCGGTCATCGCGTCCAGCATCGCCCGCGAACGGGGACACGCGACGGACCGGCGAACGGTGAACGCGCCTGCGATTCCGCACACGTCAACAACCTAACGTCGCTTCAGGGAATGTCGACGAGTCAATCGCATGGGCACGAGAGTCGGAACCTAGCCAAGTTGACAGGGCTGTTGCGGATTCGCCTGGTCTGCAGGTCTCGTCGGTCAACTTCTGCGGACCGAAAGGCTCTGGCCGATGCAGATTGCGAGTGAGCGGAAATACCCTCGGCGCGCCTCCATGCCCTGCGTCGTCAGTGCCAGGTGGGTCAGCGCGTGCACTGCCATAGCGATGCGGGTCAAGAGTTCGCCACGCCGCCCACCGTGCTTCCGAGCGTAAATGAGTGCGCTACGCGTCATGACAGGAATGAGTTCAACGCGCGGTCTGGATGCTCCGCCCACATGCACGATGCAGATTGAAGGCTCGTATCGGACGTCGAAACCGATATTGCGGACACGTTGACAGAGATCCATGTCCTCGTGATACATGAAGAACTGCTCGTCGAAACCGCCGGTCGCCTCGAGCACATCGCGCCTGATTGCAAGACAGGCCCCGGAGACCCAGTCGGGCGAGCCGACGACTTGGTACGACGCTGCGTCTGCGATGTCGAGCGACCACCGAATGGTTGGCCGGATACGGGGAATGAAGAACGCCGCGGCGAGTGATGTCCGGAACGACGGAAACCGGCGCTGAGAGTACTGGAGATGCCCGTGCACGTCGACCAGCTTCGGCCCGAGAACGCCGACCTGCCGATCGCTCTCGAGCACCGCCGCAAGCGCCAGGATTGACCGTGGATCGACCTGCGAGTCCGGATTCAGAAAGACCACGTTCGACTCCTTCCCCGCAAGCCAACCGACGTTGCAGCCTGATCCAAAGCCGTCGTTGAGGTCTCGAGCGATGATCTTCAGAGGTAGATCGGACAATGTCTTCAAGAGTGTCGTCCTGGCAGGCGTTGTCGAGACCAATCACCGAGATCTTCAGGATCCTGGGACAGGGAGGCGAACCGCAGTCGTGGTCGCCGTCGCGCTGTCATAGGTCAACTACCGACGACTTCGACGGGCGCCAACCTGAGAAAATCCTACGTCACGAGAAGTAGATGTGCGCTCGCTCGATTCGACAAAGGCACAGGAACCCGGCGAACGTAGGCGGATTCCGACATGAAGCAGGTAAACATTGGTCGGACTGCCTGGGTTGGAAGGCCGTGTCCGCTCCGACGGTGTCGTCTGACCTGTGACTTTGAAGCTCATGGGCTGGTCTCTTGTGCCCGTGCATCATATGGGTGGTCGAAGTGGACGACTGACGTCGTACACGTCGGTCGAGGCGAACGGTGCCTTCTGTCAAAGGAACGTAGTTCTTCGCGCAGGCTGTTGGATGCGTTGAGGTCGGGGAGCGATGCTCTCCCGTCGCTCGGCGGCGTGCCGCGTGCCGAGGACGGGGTGCAGCGTCTCGCGTTCGTCCTCGCGTAGGTCGCCGTCCTCCTGATGCTGGCAACAGCGTCCGGGCTCCCGCTGAACGTGCTCGGTCCGTAATTGGGAGACTGATCCGACATAGACGTCTGGCTGCTGTGGGGCTATTTCTTTGTTCTGCTTACAAACCGTTGTCATCTGGTCGGGGCAAATTCCTGTTCCATGGGGGAGGTGATGATGTTGCTCTCGATCACGATGCCGCGACAGTGGCCTTGCTCCATCCAGAGAACGTTTTGACCCTTCCGTCGGGTCGAAGTAGTTGTTCTTGATGATCAGCGATCCGATCATGCTCGCCGAAGAAGTAGTCGCCGATCTGCATATTCGATGTTGTACAGTTGAAGAAGAGATTAGAGTCGAAGACGATCTGGTCGTCTGTTCTGCGTTCGGGAAGTAATTGTTGCGGACTGTTTGCCTTCCGACATTCTAAATCTCATTGGGGTGTCCTTATCTTGTTTCTCTATGTATGAACGGAGAAGTTGATCATCGTCGGACGGTGCATCGTCGATCCAGAAGTCGAAGCGGCGCCCCGTCGTAGTCCCCTCGCCGACGCGGAACTCCGTGTTGTGGAGTTTGCCGTACTGGATCGTGATACCAGTGGCGTAGATCCCCGCCGGATGCCCGTGCGAACTGTTGATCAGAACATCGGACAGGAGCACGACTGGCGCCGATTAACTCGATCGAACGACCCCGGATCACGTCACTGCTGGTCGTCTGCACGCTTGTGACATGGACACGCGAGGCGTCGGTACCCCGGGATGATGCCATGGTCGCGCACGTCGTCGCCGTCTCAACCCCTCCCACCGTCGCAGGTCGCGGAAACGCTTCGGCGTAGAACGAGCACTGCCGATGCCTTCGCCGCCCCACCATCGTTGGCGCCCTGCAGCTGCCACAAGGAACTGAAAAAACGATGCTCCCGCCTGGGCCAGCGCGTGAGCTCGATCGTAGCTCGCAACATGGCTTCGACTGGCTCCCCCGCACGCAGGTCGAGACGCTTCCGACGGTCGAGACGAAGACGTCTGCACGCGCCAGTCGCGGCGGAGGAGTCGACGGCGGAGGAGTCGACGGCGGAGGAGTCGACGGCGGAGGAGTCGACGGCGGAGGAGTCGACGGCGGAGGAGTCGACGGCGGAGGAGTCGACGGCGGAGGAGTCGACGACGACGGCGGCGTTGCGCCGTTCGAAACGGTTACCGTCTTCGACGCGGTCGCGATCCGCGTTCCGGCTGCGTCGTAGCCGTTCACGATCAGCGTGTGCGGCCCATCGGTGAGCGTCGTCGTATCCAACTGGTCGCTCGTAGACGGCGTGTCGAAGATGTACGGCGCCTGCATCTCGGTGTGGAGGACGCCGCTGCTGTCGATCAGGTAGTCGACGTGGTCGACCGGGACAGGGCTGGTCACCTCCCACGCAACCAGGCCCGAGACCGTGTCGGCGGTCGGCGACACGAACGCCAACGCCGCAAGAGATGGAGGCGGAGGCGGAGACGAGGACGGAGGCGCCGGACACGCGGACGTGGACGCGGAGATCGACGGCTTGGCCGAGACGTTCCCGGCCGCGTCGCGTGCCTCAACAGCCAGCGTGTAGCTCGTCCCGCAACTGAGACCGCTCACGGGATAGGACGTCGCCGAGGTCTGTCCCAACTGGGAGCCGTTGCGGTACACGGTGTACCCGGCGACACCGACATTGTCGGTCGCCCCAGTCCAGCCAAGGGTAAGACCGGTCTGCGTCACAGCAGAGACAGCCAGAAACGACGGCGCCGACGGCGCAACGTTGTCAGCGCACGCCGAGGTGTTCGCCGCAACCGTCGACCTCGGCGAGACATTCCCGGCAGCGTCGTACGCTTCGATTCCAAGGGTGTACGCCGTTCCGCACTGAAGACCGCTGAACGAGTACGCGAACGGTTGGGCAACCGTCGCACGGCGCGTGCCGCCGAGATAGAGGCCGTAACCCGTCACCCCGACGTTGTCGATCGACGCGATCCAACTCAGCACGACAGTCGACGTCGTCACGCCCGACACAGACAGGAACCCAGGAGCGGTCGGAGCGCTCAGGTCGGGACAACCCGCAGTCGACACGGACATCGACCTCTTGGCCGAACGATTGCCGGCCGGATCGACGGCGTCGACGGCGACCGTGTGGGTGACCCCGCACGTGAGGCCGGAGAACGTGTAGACGGTCGCGGTCGGGGACCCGGCCGCCACACCATCGAGATAGACGCCATAGGAAGCAACGGCGGTGTTGTCCGACGAAGCGCTCCAGGAGACCGACAGCGAGGACGCCGTCGCGCCGGTCAGTACCAGGTTCGTCGGCACGCTCGGAGCCTGCGAGTCGGCCGGCGGCGACGAAGGCGGCGGCGAAGACGCGGGCGGCGGCGAAGACGCGGGCGGCGGCGAAGACGCGGGCGGCGGCGAAGACGCGGGCGGCGGCGAAGACGCGGGACGGCGGCGGCGGGCAGGGCGCGGTGCTTGCCACGACCGAAGCGCCACGCGAGTGGTTCCCGGCAGCGTCATACGCAATCACCGTGAACGTGTACGAAGTACCGCACGTCAGGCTCTCGGCCCGGTACGTCGTTGACCTCGTCCTCTCAACTTCCGTGCCGTTCAGCAAGACGATGTATCCGGCGACACCGACATTGTCACGCGACGCCCTCCAGCTCAGCCTCGCCGACGTTGCCGAAGCCGAAGCAACGCTGAGCCTGCTGATCGAAGACGGGGCGCGCAAATCCCTGGACGCACGGGAGGCCTTGGAAGCCTTCAGGATGTGCGTTCCATGAGCCGTGAACGCGGCTGCACCAGACACACACGCGAGAGCGACGAAAGCGACGAGCAGCACGAAAGTAAGGGTCCGTTTGGTCATGGCTGCCGCATCGGCTGTCGGCTGGAACACGCCGATCCCTCGTAGACGTGAACGGAGGAGGTCAAGTCCACCCCCGAACGCGGAGCCTGAGGGACGCTGGCGAGGGTTCGCTGGTGCACACATATCAGCGCTGCGTTGACTGGAGCCATTGACGATTGCGTACCCGATCCGGTGAAACCCAAATGCCTGGCCCTGGCGAATCCTGCCGGCCGACTGCCGACGAACTCACCGTAGGACGCGACACGGACAGAAGCTGCCGGGGGAGAGACTCGCAATGAGCTTTCGGCATGGGGGGAGGTGGTCCTGCGTGGCGGGGAAGGAGACGACCAAATCGACGGCCAAGCGGGTTGACCGCTTGCAGCCTCTGACTCGTGAGTCGTGTGTGGGGTCACCCAACGCTTGGACGTAAGCCTGTCCGAGGAGCAACCCTCTTGACCCTTCGTCGCGCGGATTGGCCGACCGTAACGGCAACCTCACATCCCTTCAAGATTCTTTGCAAAATCCAAACCTGATCGGGCTGACTTGCGCAACGCTATTTGCGGGAGTCCGATTTTCGGTATCGGCGGGTCACTCGGAGGTCACCCATCACGTGTTGAGCGTCTCGTGCGCGGGCTTCTACGCCTGGCGGCTCGGGCCGCCGTCGGCGCGGCCGGCCGGACTTCCTGACGGACAGGACCCAGGATGTCCGCACTGCCTCGTGCAGCAACCGAGGGTGCCAGGCCCGTGCACGCCAGGCTCGTGCTCAGCCCTGGGATCCGGCCATCCGGATTGTCATCGGAAGGCGAATGCCGTGCGTCGGGTGTCTTGGATAGGGTCAGCGGGATCGTGGCCCAATCGACCGTTCGTACCGCCGCCGCCGACGGCGTTCCCTTTCTCGACCTCGCCTATTCGCACAGGCCGTTGGCGCGCGACATCCTCGACGATGTCGCCGCGCTCGTCGAGACGGGGGCATTCACGAACGGCCCTCAGGTCGGCGCCTTCGAGCGAGCATTCGCGGAGTACTGCGGTGCCGATCATTGCGTCGGCACGGCAAGCGGCCTCGATGCCCTGAGGTTCGCGCTTCTGGGCCTGGGTCTGCAACCGGGAGACGAGGTGCTCGTTCCGGCCATGACATTCATCGCGACCTTCGAGGCCGTCACCCAGGCGGGCGGTAATCCCGTGCCCGTCGACGTGTCTCTGTCGGACGCCTGCATCGACCCGGACGCCATGAGCGCCGCAGTAGGCCCCCGGACGCGGGCGGTCATGCCGGTTCACCTCTACGGGAGGCTCGCCGACATGCGCGCGATCAAGGCGGTCGCAGACTCGAACGACCTGATGGTGATCGAGGACGCGTGCCAGGCTCACGGAGCAGTCCGGGACGGACTGCGAGCCGGAACCATCGGAAGCGCCGGCGCCTTCAGCTTCTATCCCGGCAAGAACCTCGGAGCCTTCGGCGACGCCGGCGCGCTGGTGACCGACGACGCCGAGCTCGCAGACAGGATCCGCGCTCTGCGCGAACACGGTCAGCGGCGGAAGTACGAGCACGACGTCGTCGGCTGGACCTCACGACTCGACACGATCCAGGCGGCCGTGCTCGCACGCAAGCTGCCCCACCTCGACACCTGGAACGAGGAGCGGCGGCGGACCGCGGACCTCTACTCCGAGGGGCTGGCAGGTTTGGGTGACTTGACCCTTCCCGACACGACCGACCGCGGCCAGGTCTGGCACCTCTTCGTCGTCCGCACGGCGGACCCGGCCGGCCTCGCCGCCCATCTCGCCGGCAGACAGATCGCCACCGGCCGCCATTACCCGGAGCCGCCCCACCTCTCGAAGGCGTACGCGTCTCTCGAACGAGGACGAGGGTCTTGTCCGATCGCGGAGCAGATCGCCGATCAGGCGTTGTCTCTCCCCATCTTCCCCGGGATGGCGGAGGCACAGGTGGAGCGGGTCGTGGTCGGGGTCCGCTCGTGGTTCGACGATGCCTAGCCGCCCCGAAAACGATGCTCCGTGGCGCAGGTTGGACGACGTCGAGTTCGGTGAGGGCGTCGTCGTCCAGGCGTTCACGAACCTCTATGGCTGCCGGATCGGAGACAACACGAGGATCGGAACGTTCGTCGAGATCCAGCGCGGCGCTTCGATCGGGGCGAACTGCAAGATCCAGAGCCACACCTTCATCTGCGACGGAGTGACGATCGAAGACAACGTGTTCATCGGCCACGGAGTGACGTTCGTGAACGACAAGCATCCGCGGGCGACCGCAGGCGACGGTCGGCTCCAGACCGCGGAGGACTGGGCGCTGCTCGAGATCGTGGTCGAGCGCGGCGCTTCGATCGGCTCGGGTGCGACCGTCCTCGGCGGAGTCCGTGTGGGCTCGGAGGCGCTCGTCGGCGCCGGGGCAGTCGTGACCCGCGATGTTCTCCCCGGAGCGACGGTGCGCGGCGTGCCGGCCCGCGCGTTGTCGGAGGCCTGATCTAGTCGGGGTCGCCGGGTGACGTCTGCGGCTGCTCGGGCGCGCGGACGAGGTAGTTCCCGTCCGGAAGCCGGCGGATCAGCTCGTACGGTCGCTTCTTGATCACGAGCCCGTCGCGCTCCAGGTACCCCTGCGCGTACTGCTCCGCCGTCACGATCCGCTCGTTCGGCGCGCTCTTGTACTGCACCATCCCGGGATCGTAGTCGGGTCTCGCGCCTTGTGCGACACGGCCGGTTTCGCTTCACTACGCCGATGGCAGACGACCCCGCGCCCGTCCCGGAGCACCCCGCGACCCTCACGGACGACGAGTTGATCGAGCGCCTGCACGACCACCGTCGAGGGAGCGGCGAATGGGCGGCCGTCCTCGGCGAGATGCAGAAGCGGAACGACAGGCAGCACAGCGACGACCGCTTCCGCGACGCGCTGGCCTCGGCCGGCGACGGCATCGAGCCGCCCGCGACGGTCTAGTCGGGCTGCGAACGCCGGCGGTAGCGCAGCGCGACGGCAATCGTCACCACGATCACGACGGTCGCCACCGCGTTGGGGACGATCAGGGCGAAGTTGTCGGCGACGATCCCGTACGCGAGCCAGAGCAGGAAGCCGACGAACAGGACGAGGAAGTAGCCGACCGAGACGCTCTGAGAGCTCCGGTGCTCGACAATCTTGCGGATCTGCAGCACGGGCCCGAGCGCCATCGCGATGGCCCAGGTGGCGGCGAACAGTGCGAGCGTGGACTCCATGTGGATCTCCCCGGAAAAGGACAGGACGCCCGGAGGAGGCGTACTCGGATCGACGATCCGCGGGCACGAGCACGCCCGGCGATCATAGCGGCGGCTCGTTCGGGCGCCGCCGCGCCGGAGATCGGCCGATCGACGTTTCGGCTGCGATGATTCCGGCGGGCTCGAATCGTCTACATCGCTGAACCCCCGAAGCGAGAGGAGCGAGTTCCATGCGCATCGTGATCATCGAGTTCATGAGCCTGGACGGCGTCGTCCAGGCGCCGGGCGGGCCCGACGAGGACACCGACGGCGGCTTCGCCCACGGCGGCTGGTCGCACCCGTTCTTCGATCCGGAGGTCGTGGGCGGCGCCTTCGCCGACGCGCTGAACGACGCCGACGCGCTGCTGTACGGGCGCCGCACGTGGCAGGGAATGGCCGCGGCGTGGCCCGAGCGGGCCGGCGACCCGTTCGCCGACCAGATGAACGCGATCCCGAAGTACGTCGTGTCCACGACGCTCGGCGACGACGAGCTGACGTGGAACAACACCACGCGCATCCCAGGCGACGAGGCCGTCGCCCGGATCCGCGAGCTGCACGAGACCGACGGCGGCAACCTGCTGGTCATGGGGAGCCCGACGCTCGTGCGCACCCTCCTGCGCGAGGGCCTGGTCGACGAGCTCCTGCTGATGATCGAGCCGGTGCTCCTCGGCGGCGGCAAGACGATCTTCCCCGACGACGGCGCGCTGCGCACGCTCGAGCTGGTCTCGACGGTCACGAGCAGCACCGGCGTGCACGTGTGCACCTACCGACCGGTCGCGAGCGGGTAGGGCGATCGGTCGGTGACGAGCTCGCAAAGGAGGTTGGGGCCCGCGTCGCAGCGCATACGCTGCGGCGCGTGGAGATCGTCATCGACCGTCGTTTCCGCGGGCCCCAGGACTCGGCAAACGGCGGCTATGCCTGCGGCCTGATCGCGCGCTCGGTCGAGGGGCCGGCCGTCGTGACGCTTCGCAGCCCGCCGCCGCTCGACGTGGCGCTGCGGATCGCCGACGGGCAGGTGTGGGACGACGAGACGCTGGTGGCGGAGGTCGCGCCGGCGCAGGTCGACCTCGAGACGGTGCCGCCGCCGCCGCCGTGGGAGGCCGCCGTCGCCGCGCAGGCGCCGGATCGCGACTCCCCGTTCCCCAACTGCTTCGTCTGCGGCCACGCGCGAGGGGACGACGCGCTGCACATCCATCCGGGCCCGATCGGCACCGGAGTCGTGGCCTCGTCCTGGGTGCCGCGCGACGACACGGTCGGGGAGGAGTTCGTGTGGGCCGCGCTCGACTGCCCCGGCGCCTACGCGACCGGGGTGGTCGGTCGCGGCACGGTCGTCCTCGGGCGTCTCGCGGCGCGCATCGAACGCGTGCCGTCGGCCGGGGAGCGCTGCGTCGTCGTCGGCTGGAGCCTCGGCGCCGAGGGGCGCAAGCACCACGCGGGCACGGCGCTCTTCGCGGGGTCGAAGCTGCTGGGCCTCGCGCAGGCGGTCTGGATCGACGCGCGGCCGACGAGTAGACGCGCGTGAGGCGGCGGATGCGTCCACCGGGGAACTGATCCGCGTCGAAGCCGGGCCATGGCGAATGGCCCGGCGAACTTGCCGGTGTGCGGGATGCCGCCGGAGCGTGCGGCACGCGCAGGCTCGACGACACGAGCCGACCGGCGCGGCCGCTGCGAGCAGACCCGGCCGCGCGACCATCGCGCGACCCGCTCGGGGACGATGATCGAGAGCGCTCCGGCGTTTCCGCGGCGAGTCGTCCATTAGGGTGCGCCGGTGATCGCTGCGCCGACCGCGTCCTCGAGCGCCGCCAAGGCGTCGAGCGTCGTCTTGCTCACGTTGGCGGCGGGCCAGTTCGTCATGGCCCTCGACACGACCGTGATGAACACGGCGATCGCGACGGTCGCCGCAGACCTCGGGACGACCGTAACCGGGATCCAGACGGCGATCACCTTCTACACGCTGGTGATGGCGTCGCTGATGATCACCGGTGGCAAGGTCGGGCAGATCATCGGCCGGCAGCGCGCGTTCGCGATCGGGTGCGTCATCTACGCCTGCGGGTCGCTCACGACCTCGCTGTCCCAGAACCTGACGACGCTGATCATCGGCTGGTCGGTCCTCGAGGGCCTGGGCGCGGTGCTGATCATGCCGGCGATCGTGGCGCTCGTCGCCACGAACTTCGGCCGGCCCGACCGGCCGCGCGCCTACGGCCTCGTCGCCGCCGCCGGCGCGATCGCCTGTGCGCTGGGGCCGGTGATCGGCGGCGCGTTCACCACCTACTGGTCGTGGCGGTACGTGTTCGTCGGCGAGGTCCTGATCGTGATCGTGATTCTCCTCCTGGCGCGGCGGATGAACGACACCCCGGCGGAGAAGGGCGTCAAGCTCGACCTGGTCGGCACGGCGCTGTCCGCGGCCGGCCTCGGCCTGATCGTGTACGCCATTCTGCGCTCGGGCAGCTGGGGCTTCGTGCTGCCCAAGGCCGGAGCTCCCGAGTGGCTCGGGCTCTCGCCCGTGATCTGGATGATGCTCGCGGGCGGCGTGCTACTGCTCCTGTTCGCCGCCTGGGAGAACCGGCGTCTCGATCGCGGCGAAGGTGCGCTCCTCGACCCGTCCATGCTCCGACACCTCCAGCTGCGGAACGGCGTCACCCTCTTCCTCTTCCTGTTCCTGGTCCAGGCCGGGATCTTCTTCGTCGTCCCCCTGTTCCTGTCGGTCGCGCTCGGCATGTCGGCAGCGGCCACGGGGGTCCGGCTGCTCCCGCTCTCGCTGATGTTGCTGCTGTTCGCCGTCGGAGTCCCCAAGCTGTTGCCGAACGTGTCGCCGCAGCGGGTGATTCGCCTCGGATTCATCTCACTGTTCGTCGGGCTCGTGCTCCTGGTCGCCCTGCTCGACTACGGCGCCGGTGCGGACATCGTCACCTGGCCACTGCTGCTCGCCGGTGCCGGCATCGGTGCGATCGCCTCGCAGCTCGGAAGCGTGACCGTGTCGGCGGTGCCCGACGAGCAGAGCGGGGAGGTCGGCGGACTGCAGAACACCGGCACTCAGCTCGGCGCTTCGATCGGCACGGCACTGGCGGGCGCGGTGCTGATCTCCGCGCTCACCGCGTCGTTCCTCACCGGCATCGCGAACAATCCGGCCGTACCCGATCGCGTCGTCAACGAGGCGCAGACGAGCCTCGCCGCCGGCGCCCCGTTCATGTCCGACGCCGACCTCGAGCAGGCGCTCTCGGACGCGCACGTCCCCCCGCGCGCGAGTAGCGCGATCGTGGACGAGAACGAGAAGAGCCGCATCGACGCCCTGCGGGTCGCCGTGGCCGTCCTGGCGCTGCTCACGCTGCTCGCCCTGCCGTTCTCCCGGGGCATTCCGAAGGTGCAGCCCGGCGCCGAATCCGAGTCCGACACACCGCCGACATAGCCCGCCCAGCGGGCACCCGGCGAGTGTCGACCGCGACCCGGTCAGATGGGCTCGGCGATGTCGGGTGGCGTCGACTGCTCGCCGTGGGCGCGCACGACGGCGACGATCGCGATCACGAGATAGCCGAACGCAGCTGCCTGTGGGGCAAAGATCGCGAGCACGATCACCCCGACGTAGAAGCCGAGGCTCGGCGTCGCGGCGACCAGGATCGCGTTGATCTCCTGCTCGCTCACCTCAGGCTTGAGCAGCTCGGGGTCCCGCGCGATGACCCCCCAGAGGGCGCTCAGCAGGAGTGAGGTCGCGAGCAAGGTGGCGCCGTAGAAGATGACGGCGGCGCGTTCGGCGTCGGGCTCGTGGATGGCCTCGGCCAGGAGCTTCGTCGGAAAGGGCAGGAACGCGACAGCCATCAGCAGCGCGAGGTTGATACGCATGACCCAGCCGTTGGCGTACTGCAAGCGCCGGAAGATCCCGTGGTGGACCATCCAGATCCCTCCGATCGTGACGAAGCTCGTCGCATACGCCAGATAGGAGGGCCACTGATCGGCGATGCCCCGCCAGAGGTTGTCGAAGGCGCCCTCGGGCACGCTGACCTCGAGGATCAACAGCGTGATCGCGATCGCGAACACGCCGTCGCTAAACGCCTCGGTCCTGCCGGTGCCCCAACGATCGCCCAGGGAGGGCCTCTTCTACGGCGTCACGGCCGTCTCCTGCCGCAGGTCGCCTGCCTCGCTCGAGACAGAGCGGTCTGAGCTTTCGCGTGGGTCGCGCGAAGACGCCTGAGCTCGGGCCGGGCTAGCCGGGCGTGCCGGTGATCGCTTCCTCGTAGCGCGCGGCGTGCGGGGTCGAGAGCCGCACCTCGGGCGGATCGCCCCAGCGCTCGCCGGCCTCGGGGAACGGGACGACGACTTGGAGGCGCGTCTCGCCGTCGTGTTCCTCGACGCTGACGTCGCCCGCCGAGCACGCGTACGTGGGGTAGCCGTTCTGGAGCCCGAACTTCCGCCGGTAAGCGGCATACCCTGTCTCGGGAACGGGCGGCGCAGCGGTCGTGTAGTCGAGGATCATCAGGATCACGAACTTGTGCTTCCCTTCGGGGCCGCCGCTGGCGAGCAGGACTCGTCGGTCGGTGAGGACCGAACGCACGCGATGCGTGACCGTCCCTCCACCGTAAGCAGCGTTCCGACGGAACCTGTGGAAGAGCTTCAACCCCTCTTCTTCGAGGAGGACCTGCTCGCCCTCGCCAAGCGGCAGGCGCGCGACGACCGCTCCCCGCTGCGTCCGCCGCACAACCACCACGCCGACGACCGCGAAGACGATGACGATGACTGCGAACAGCGCGCCCGGCACCGACGGATCCTACGACCTCGCTGCAGCCGGCGCGTCCAAGCGACTCGGCCACGCGCGATCGCGCTCGCATGCGCCAGTGGTTCCGGATGACGCCCGGGTCGGGTTGCGTGGGAAACGGCCCTAAGCGACAATCTGGCGGTGGAGCCGGAAATCTCGGACGGCGTGCGGAAGAAGCTCGTCGTGGGGGTGATGAGCTGGTCGCGGTCGCGTCCCGCGTGCTCGTCATGCTGAGGCGGCCCCTCGCGGCAGTCGTGGCGGCTACCGCCGTGTCCGTTGTCGCCGTTCTCACAGCAGGCGTGTCCGCTCCCGCGGCCGCAGCCCGGAACGGGAAGTGCATCGCGAACGGGCCGAAGTTCGTCATCCACCCGGCGCATTACGGCCCCACGATCAGAGGCACGACGTACCTCGTCACGACGATGTCGCTGAGCGGGACGGGCTCGTTGTCGTGCCCGCGGATCAAGGCGGTCCTGGCGAGGATCTTTCGCGCCAACCGGACGCTCCCGCATCGGAACGCGCCTTTGAAAGGAGGGCCGCCCGGCTTCCAGTGCCAGGGCCTCTCGCTTCCGCCGCCGGACGTCGCGGTCCAGGGCCTGTGCGCAAAGAGCAATGCCGGCGGCGGCCCCGGGCAGCTCTTCCAGTGGGCACCCGTCGACCCGAAGCTCGTGCACTGAGAACCCAGCCGCGGCGGCATGTGCAAACGCGGCTGAACCACTCGCGCCAGGTTCCATGAGCCGCCATGGGATCGAGAAACGCCGGATTGAGACGGGCGCCGTGCGCTGAACGACGGAACGACGGAACGACGGAACGACGAACAATCGAAGTTCAGACGAGGTAACCATCGGCTGTGCGAGAGTTCCGCCCAGACGCCCGAAACCGTCGAGGTGCATACTTCGCTTCATGAGCGAGTCTGTGACGCTGACGGCGGTGTTCACCCCCGACGAGAACGGGTGGACGATGGCTCAGTTCGCGGAGTGGCCGGCGGTCGTCACCTGCGGGCGCACCGTCGAGGAGGCGCGCGAACTGCTGCTCGACGCTGCGCACGAGATGATCGCCTCGTATCGCGATGAGGGACGCGAGCCACCGATCGGTGGCGGCCATGCGGAGCAGGTCACGATCGACCTCGCCGCCGCGTGAGGCGGCAGCAGCTCGAACGCCACCTCATCGAGCACGGTTGCGAACTCCCCCGTGAGGGAGCCAAGCACGCGATCTGGCACAACGCAACGCTCGACCTGCGCGCACCGGTACCGCGCCACCGCGAGATCCCGATCGGGACGGCCCGGGCGATCTGCCGCCAGCTCTCGATTCCACCGCCGGCCGGCGCGCGCTGAGGTGGCACAACGGCGGCATGCGCGAGCGAGTGCGGGAATGCACCCTGAAGTGGATGGCATTCTGGTGCCGGTGAGCAGGCTGAGAATGATTGGAGGAAGCGAGGTGCGGGACGCACCTGATCCTGATCCTTGAGTTCTCGTCGGCGGAGGACGCGGATCGCATGGCGCGTGAGGTTGGCGGACCGTGGATGCGAGAAAACATCAGGCCGCTGCTCGCCGGCGACACCGAGCGCAGCGTCGCCGAAGTGATCGCCTCGGCCGAGGCTTGACGGCGTGACGCTCGGCTGGGCCAGTCCCCCGAGACTCCCTCGGCGTCTTCCTGGCAGGGGTCCTGGCTAGCGAGGCGGGCGGCCGTGTGTTTGGATTCGCGATGGCAGCAATCCTCTCGAAAGGAGTCGTGTGATGGCGGAGTACGCGCTCTTCATCGGTTGGGGCGACCCCGTGCGTGGGCGCGAGGCGAAGAGTTCGTCGGTCTTCGGCGAGGCTGTGGCTCTGTGGACCAAGCTTCAGAGCGAGGGAGTGATCGAGAGCTGGGCCGTCTACTTCCTCGGGCCGCACGGAGGCGACCTCGGCGGGTTCTTCCTGCTGCATGGGGATCGCGAGAAGCTGGCGCTCGCGAGGGCGAGCGAGGAGATGGATGGCGTGCTCGAACGCGCCGCGATGGTCGTTGAGCGCCTCGGTGTCGTGCCGGCACTCACCGGCGCGGCGATCGAGTCCGCTATGGGGCGGTACCTCGCCAACGCGGCCGACCTCTCATAAACCTGCCCGAACCGGCACGCGCCTCGTCCAGGCACGCGCCGAGGACGAGTCCACGCCGCAAGCGGCCGACCACGCCGGGCGACAGGCGGGATGCATGGGCGAGTGCGCGGGAATGACCTCCGAGCGTTCTGATCCTACGATCCGAAGATGACCGAGGAGGAGCTAGACAAGAAGCTGTTCGAGATGCGGGCAAGGGAGGCCAGCATCATCGAGGCGATCAAGTTCGTACGCGCCGAACAGGGGATCGACCTCGGGCAGGCCAAAGAGTTCGTCAGTCGGCATCCGGCATACGAGGACATACACCGAGCGGCGGAGCCGCTACACGACGAGCTGATTAGCTACCTGGAGACCCTCGACGAGAGCGCCGAGAGTGGCTGAGGCCAGCGCCGGGCGGCAGCGCGATCGCTTTGCGCTAACGAGCTTACGCCTGAACGCCAGCGAACTTCTCTGCTTCGCGCAGGCCTAGCCGGTGCGCGACTGGAAGACGAAGTCGGCGACGTCCTGGATCTGCTGGGCCGTGAGCTGGTCCTTGAACGACGCCATCGTGCCCAAGGGGCCCGTCTTGCCGTTCGTCACACGGGAAACGATGGTCGCCCGGGAGACCTTCGACGTGTCGAGGTTCGGCCCGATCGCTCCCGTCGACGCGGCGGCCTTCAAGGTGTGGCAGACCCCGCAACCGGTGTTGACGAAGACCGTCTTACCGGCGGCGAGGTTCGCGGTCGGCTTCGTCGGAGCAGGCGCCTTGACCGTGAAGGCGCCCTTCATGCCCTTCTTCGCGTCACCCGGAACGGTCGAGGTATAGGCGAACTTGCCGCCCTCTTGGAACGTGACGACGAGCTTGGCGCTCTTGCCGGGCTTCAGGATCGGTGTCTTCTTGGCGGTGACCTTGACGTTGCGAGTGTTCTTGACCTTGACGACCATGAAGTTGATCTTGAAGTCGTGCAGCTTCTTCCCGGCGTTCTTGACCACGAACGTCACCTTCCCGGCTGGCGCCACCTTCTTCGAGAACTTAAAGGAGTATTCGCGCGCGGTGACGTTGATGGTCACGGCGCGCGAGGCGGCCGGCGCGGTGCGCCCGCCGAACGATCCGGAGGTCAGCAGGAGCGGCGCCACGAGCGCGACTGCCACGATGAACGAAGCTCCTGTACGGGTCATGGACTCCAGCGTAGCTAGCTGTTGTTAGCGATGTATACCCAAGCTTTGCCCGCGGTATGTGGCAGAGCGCTGCTGAAGTTCGGCTGGGACGGAGGCTTGCGCGTCGGGCATGTGCGCGCTTACCCTGCGCGAGCGTCGATTCGTCGGCCACCGCGAGTGCGGGCTTCGCCCGTGCGCTCACCCGCGGCGTCGGCAGCCCGCCGCTCCGGCAACGAAACGCCCCACGCGCGAAGCGCGGCAAGCTTCCGTGCCGTAGATGAGTAGTTCCACGGCCGAAGCTGCGGCTCGGGGGTAGGGACCGGTAGCGGTCAGGTCGAAGTCGGCGGTGTCTGTTCGCGCCGTCGACCCAAGGAGGCCACGATGCTCGCCGACCTCGACCTGTTGCTGATTGCGGTGTTCTGTACCGCCGACGATCTTCTGGCTGAGCCGGTGAAGAACGCCAGGCGAATCCTGACCGACGCGGAGGTCGTCACCCTCTGCGTCGCGCAAGCGATCATGGGGATCCCGTCCGACGCGCGTTTTCTGAAGCGGGCGCGCAAGCAGCTTGCCCACCTGTTCCCGAAGCTGCGAACCGGACGGGATACTTGAAGCGGCGTGAACGGCTCAGCGACACGATCGAGTGGTTGACTGCCGTGTTCGCGAGCGACAGCCCCGGCTTCCACGACGATCTCGTGCTGGTCGATTCGACCCCGGTTGAGTGCGCCCGCAGCATCGAGACGACGCGGCGCAGCCAGCTCGCAGACGCTGCCGACTACGGCTATTGCGCAAGCCACAGCCGCTACTTCTGGGGCTTCCGGCTGCACGGCCTGTTCGCGCTCGACGGCACGCCGCGCGCGCTCCTGCTGACCTCGCCCAAGACGCCCGAGCGCGATGTCTGCCTCACGCTGCTGCAGCGCTGCCACCGCGACGGCCACCTGTTCGTCGTCGGCGACAAAGGCACGCCGGGCGCGAGTTCGAACAGCTCGCCGCCAAGCTCGACGCCACGATCGTCCGTCCACGCCGCAAAGACGAACCCGCCGGCGGCCCTCACCTCGCGCCGATCCGGCAACGGGTCGAGTCGATTTTCCAGACCTGCAAAGACGTGCTCACCCTCGAACGCCACGGCGCCCGCACCCTCCACGGCCTCAGAACCCGCATCAGCACACGCTTCCTCGCCCTCGCCGCCGCGATCAGCCTCAACCACCGCCTCGGCCGACCACCACGCGCCCTCACCGACTACACAGCCTGAACCCGTGGAACTACTCATCTAGTGGAGCGTGTCTTCGAGCACTGCCGAGCCGGTGCGCTGCTGGTCGCGCATCATCGCGCCGAGCTTCGTGACGACGCCGAGCGTGTCGCCCTCCGCCACCAGGCGCTCGAGGTCGGCGAGCTCGTCTTCGAGCCACGCGCGGTCGATCGGGACTCGCGCGGCCCGCATGATCTTCGGATGGGACGTGGGACCGACGTCCTCGCCCTCGTTCCAGAGCTCCTCGTGCAGCTTCTCGCCTGCGCGCGCGCCGACGAACGCGATCGGCACCTGCTCCTCGGTGCGGCCGGAGAGCTCGATCATCTGGCGGGCGAGGTCGACGATCTTGACCGGCTTGCCCATGTCCAGGACGTACACCTGGCCGCTGCCGCCGCCGCCTTCGCGCTCCATCGCGCCCGCCTGCACGACGAGCGAGGCCGCCTCGGGGATCGTCATGAAGAAGCGCGTCATGTCGGGGTGGGTGACCGTGACCGGCCCGCCGCGCTCGATCTGGCGGCGGAAGATCGGGATCACCGAGCCGGACGAGCCGAGCACGTTGCCGAACCGCACCGCCACGAACCGCGTCTCGACGTCGTCGCGCGCGGCGAACGACTCGACGATCCACTCGCAGACCGCCTTCGACTGGCCGAGCAGGTTCTTCGGGTTCGCCGCCTTGTCGGTGGAGATCATCACGAACCGGTCGACGCCCGAACTCGATCGCGGCCTCGGCCACGACCCGCGTCGCGAGCACGTTGTTCGTCACCGCCTGGAGCGGGTTCGCCTCCAGCATCGGCACGTGCTTGTAGGCCGCCGCGTGGAAGACGACCGTCGGCTGGAAGCGCTCGAAGGTCTGCCGCATCTTGGCCGGGTCGCCGCAGTCGGCGAGCACCGGGATCGAGGCGGGGAAGTCGCGCTCGTCGACCAGCTCGCGCTCCATCTCGTACAGCGCCGACTCGCCCTGCTCGACGAGCACGAGCCGCGCCGCGCCGAGGTGGGCGAGCTGGCGGCAGAGCTCCGAGCCGATCGAGCCGCCGGCGCCGGTGACGAGCACGGTGCGGTCGCGCACGTAGGCGGCGACGGCCGCGAGGTCGACCTCGACCTGCTCGCGGCCGAGCACGTCCTCGACCTGGACCGGGCGGATCTGCGTCGCGAGGCCGAGGTCGCCCGCGATCAGCTCGTGCAGGCCCGGCAGCGTCTTGACCGGGATGCCCTCCGCCCGCGTGACGTCGACGATCTTGCGCCGCACGTCGCCGGGCGCGGACGGCATCGCGATCAGCACCTCGTCCGGGCGGTTCTCGCGCAGGATGCTCGCGAGCTCGTCCGTCGTGCCGAGGACGCGGACGCCGAGGATCTTCACCTTCTTCTTCTTCGGGTCGTCGTCGATGAAGCCGATCGGCGTGTAGGCGAGCGCGCGGTTGCGCTGGATCTCGCGGATCAGCAACTGGCCCGCGTTGCCGGCGCCCGCGACCAGCACCTCCTTCCCGTGCGCGACGAGGCCCGCCTGCGGCCGCTCGAGCAGCGTCCGGGCGAGCAGGCGCGAACCGGCGACGAGGCCGAGCAGGAGCAACAGGTTGATCGCCGCGACTCCGCGCGGCAGCGTCGAGGTGTTGTCGGGCGGGAACGCTAGCAGCGCCACGTACGTGAGCACCGAGCCGATCGTCACGCCCCGCGCGACGCCCCACATGTCGCGCGTCGAGACGTAGCGCCACCAGCGGCTGTAGAAGCCGGAGAAGACGAACGTGACGAGGTTGATCGCGACCACGATCGCGATCACCTGCCACGAGAGGAACTCACGGTAGAAGCGCGGGACGTTCTGGTCGAAGCGGAGGAAGAACGTCAGCCGCCACGCGACCACGATCAGGACGGCGTCTGCGAGGAGCTGCCACAGGCGATGGCGGGTGACCGGGAGCGCGATCACGCGCGCCTGCCCACCCCGTGCCCGGCGCGATCGAGGAACACCCGACAGGCGCGGTTGGACGGGCACGCGTGAGTTCCCGCTCCGCTGCCGGCGCAGCCGACACCTTCGCTCCTGGAGCCTCCGTCGAGGCTACGTCTACGGCTCATGCTCCGACGAGGCTGGAGGCACGCCGGAGCGCGGCCGCCACCTCCTCCTGCTGGCCGGCCGTGATGCCGCCCCAGATCGGCAGGCAGAGGTTCTCGCGGGCGGCCCTCTCGGTCTCGGGCAGGTCGCCCTCGGCGTAGCCGAGATACCGGAACGCCGGCTGCAGGTGCAGCGGCGTCGTGTAGTGCGAGGCGTGGCCGATGCCGGCCTCGGCGAGCGCGGCGGCGAGCCGGTCGCGCTCGGGCGAGCGGACGGCATACATGTGGTAGACGTGGCCCGGCTCGTCGAGCGGCAGCTGCGCCACCTCGGCGAGCCCGAGCTCGGCATAGCGCGCCGCCGCCTCGCGCCGCAGGCGTGTCCATTCGTCGAGGTGCGGCAGGAAGATGCGCAGCGCGGCCGCCTGGATCGCGTCGAGGCGCGAGTTGTAGCCGACGTACTCGAAGTCCTTCTTCGCCCGCGAGCCGTGGAAGCGCAGCATCCGGATCCGCTCGGCGAGCTCGACGTCGTTGCAGGCGACGAGGCCGCCGTCGCCGAGCCCGAACAGGTTCTTCGACGGGAAGAAGCTGAACGTCGACGCGACGCTGGTCGCGATGCCCGGCGAGCCGAACGCCTGGGCGGCGTCCTCGAGCAGCGGCAGGCCGAAGTTGCGCAGCGTCGTCGATCGGCGCCGGACGGCCGAACAGGTGGACCGGAACGATCGCCTTCGTCCTCCCGGTCAGGATCTCGTCGATTCCGGCCGGGTCGAGGTTGAGCGTGACCGGGTCGATGTCCACGAAGACCGGCGTGGCGCCACGGCGCGCGATCGCCTCCGCGGTGGCGAAGAACGTGAACGCCGGGCAGACGACCTCGTCGCCCGCGCCCACGCCGAGCGCGTCCAGTGCGAGCACGAGCGCGTCGGTGCCGTTCGCGACGCCGATCGTCTCGTCCACGCGGAGATAGTCGGCTGCCTCGCGCTCGAACCCTTCCACCTCCGGGCCGAAGATGAAGCGCCCGCTCTCGAGGGCACGGGCGAACGCCTCCTTCAGCTCCGGTATGAGCGGCGCGTACTGCGCCTTGACGTCAACGAGCGGAATCGGTGGCACGCCGCGCCATCGTAATCGAGCGCCGCCAGCGGATGACGAGGTACACGGCCACAGCGATGATCCCGAGCGCCACCACGACCTCGACGTAGCGGAACGCGTGGTGGAAGCTCTCCCAGCTCGCACCGAGCGCGTAGCCCGCGCCGGCGAAGGCGAAGGCCCAGATCGCGCTCCCGATCAGCGTGAGCACCGTGTACCGCACGAGCGGCGCCCCGAACACGCCGGCGGGGATCGAGATGAAGGAGCGCGCGACCGGCGTGAGCCGGCCGAGGAAGACGGCCCAGTCGTCCCAGCGGTCGAACCAGCGCTCGGCCCGCGCGAGCCGCGCCTCGTTCAGATGGAACCAGCGGCCGCGCCGCTCGAGGAACGGCCTGCCGCCGTGGAGCCCGATCGCCCAGCCGATCACGGCGCCGACCAGGTAGCCGAGCGTGCCCGAGATCGAGACCGCGAGGTAGGCGTCGAAGCCGCTGCGCTCGGTGCCGAACACGACGAGCTGGTGCGTGAGCGCGCCCGAGGCGAGGGCGCCGGCGTAGAGCATCACGAGCTCGCTCGCGGCGGGGAAGACGGCGTCGATCGCCATCAGCACGAAGACGGCCCACAGGCCGTGCTGGGCGAGGAACGACGTCACCGCGCCCGAGCCTAGACGATCGGCCGGTGCGGCCTCGGGCTGGTCCTACGCCGCTCCGGCGATGCGCGCGGGGCTGCGTGCGACCTCGAGCACGAGCCGGCCAATGCGCGCCGGACTCTCGACGTGCGGGTAGTGGCCGGCGTCGTCGATCATCGCCACGTCGCCCTGCGGAAGCCGCAGGGCGATGAGCCGCGCCTCCGCCGCAGGATCCGCGAAGTCGCGATCGGCCGTTCCCATCACGACGAGCGCCCGCACGCGGACATCGGGCAACCGCGCCTCGATCCCGCGCTTCGAGGGGCCGAACATCATCCCGCGGACGGCCGCGAAGCGGCCGGGCTCGGCCAGGTTCTCGCGCAGCCGGGCAGCATACGACTCGATGTCCGGCGGCTCGACCAGCGGGAACAGGCTCTTCCAGTAGCGCATCCAGACGCTGAGCCCCCAGGGGCGCGCGAGCAGCACCCGGAACAGGGCGCGGGTCAGGCGCTGCCGCGTGGGAGAGCCCAGGTCCCGCACGAACGGGCCGATCAGCACCACGCCCGAGACGGCCTCCGGCTCCTCCGCCGCGGCCCAGACCGCCGCGCCGGCCGCCATCGAGGTGCCGACGACGAGCGCCCGCCCGGCGCGCAGGTGGTCGATCAGCGCGAGGATGTCGCCGCCGATCGCCTCCGCCGAGACGTCGTCCCAGCCGATGCTCGACTCACCGTGACCGCGCAGGTCGAGCGCGACGACCCGGAAGCCCTCCTCCACCAGCACGGGTGCGAGGAAGCGGTACTCCTGACGCAGGTCGCCGAGGCCCGGTACGCAGACGACGAGCGGCCCGTCACCCTCGTCCGAGTAGGCGAGCCGCCCTTCCTCGCGCTCCAGCCAGTTGGTCGACATTCCGTTCACCTCCTATGCTCTCGCCGCTGCGACGGCCCGGTGCCACGGCCTTCCCGCTGCCTGGACTTGACGGCGACGCGACCTGTCTCGAGTGCGTGGATCTGCATCGTCACTCCTTTCGTCGATCGACAGGGCTCGTTCCGACCGTAGCCCGAACGCCCCGCCTCCAGACATGTGGAGCCAGCGCAGCAGCGGGTGAGGCGAGGCACGTTCTCCCTGCAGAACGGCAGTTTCGACGAGAGACCGGCGCGCCGCGCGGCCGCGCGCCTCTAACGAAACCCTTACGGCGTCGAGCCGGCTACCGAAGAATGAACGGCGCAGACAGGCTCATCGTCCCGACCGCGCTCGTCGCGAGCACGCGCGCCACGTACCGGCCCTTGAGCGCCTTCGTGCCGCCGGACGTCGTGTCGTCCCAGGCGAGGGACTGCACGCCCGGCTCGAGCTCCGCGGGCGGCAGGGTCGCCACGACCGACCCGGCCTTCGTCTCGATCTGCAGCGTCACGCTCGCCGCGCGCGCCAGCGTGAACCCGACCGTCAGCGCATGCGCGACCGCGGGCACCTTCAGCGCCGACAGCGTGTAGTCGACCTGGAACGCCCGCTCGGCGGCCGACTGGCGGTTCTGGTCGTCGGTCGCCGCCACGTGCCAGCGCCAGGTGCCCTCGACGTCGAACGCCGGTCGAGCTGAAGCGATAGACGCCCGGCTGGCGCGCGCCCGCGTCGAGCGGCCGTGTCGTGCCGTCGGGCGCGACGAGCTCCGCGGTCACGTTCGAGGACCGGACGAGCGTGTAGGAGAGCTGCTGCTCCGCCCCCTGGTTCGTCCGCGCGATCTGAGGCACGGACGGCGGGGCCGCGTAGACGCCGAGGTAGGAGACGAGCAGAGCTTCGCGGACCGGCCGCTCGCCTCTCGGATCGCTCGGCCGGTTCAGGAGCTGCCCCTGGAACGCGGCGGTCACGGCCTTGCCGGGCTCGAGCGCCGCGGCGGTGACGGCGCCGAGCCGCACCATCGTCTGCGCAAGCTCGTAGGTCGTCATCCCGACGCTGTGGCCGGGCCTGCCGCCGTCGACCGTGACCAGGATGACGCGCCCGTCGTCGAGCTGCCCGACGCCAGCGCGCGCATCGCGGTTCATCAGCTCGGCGGCGGTGAAGTTCTCGGTCGTCCGGAACACAGCCTTGTGGTTGCGGACGAGGAGCGGCCCGCCGCCGATCGCAGCCGTGGCGCCCGCCCACGACGAGGGCAGGATCAGCCGCGTCGTCACGGACGTGCCGACCTGAGCCTCGGCCGCGAGCTTCGGCGCCTCGACACCGAGCGCGACGAGCACGGCGCCGTCGTCCGGAATCTGCGTCGCCCCGTCCCCAACCGAGACCACGGTCGCCTGGAGGTCGGTGTTCGGAACCGCGGCCGGGAACGGCTGCAGGACGACGACCGTCGCGTTCGCAACGCTCGGGGTCACCGGCCCCCAGGCCGGCGTGAACAGGACGGTCCGGTTCGCCTTCGGCCGCTCGTTGAGCCCGACGATCGGATGACGCTGGCCGGTGCCCTTCCAGGTGCCGACGAACGAGAAGCGCGTCACGCGCAGGGTGCCGTTCGCGTCGAATGCGAGCGACGAGCGGCCGGCGGCCGGCCCGTGCTGGTAGACGCCGCCGGCGACGACGATGCCCTTCGGAAGGCCGTTCGCACTCGTGGCCTCGCCGGCGATCCCGGCCGTGATCGCGGTCGTGCCGAGGCTCCGCTGGATCTGCGTCACGCGCAGGCGCGGCCCGGTCAGCGTGCCGCCCGCGACGACGGGGCCGATGGTGGTGAGCCCGCCCGGCCGCGGCGCGGTGAGCACGGTGAGCGTGACCGGCCCGCGCGGCGTGAACTGCACCTGCTTCTCGTAGGTCACTCCCGGCATCAGCTCGACCGGATCCGCGCGGGCGGGCACGACCAGCAACGCCGCGAGCGGCAGCGTCGCGGCAAGGCGAAGAAGGCGAGACATGACCCGCTTCGAGGCTAGCGCACCGGCCCGCGGTCTCTACCGGCGCTCGAGCGCGAGCCGGCCCGCGAGCGCCAGCAGCACCGCTCCGCTCAGCAGCTCGAGCCGGCGGCCGAGGCGGCTTCCGACCGCGGCCCGCCGAGCCCGCGCGACGAACACCGCCAGCGTCAGGTACCAGGCGAAGTCGAACGCGATCACGAGCGCCGCCATCGCCAGCGCCAGCGGCAGGACCGGCTCGCCGCTCGGGATGAAGGTGGGAAGGAGCGCGACGAAGAACACGGCCAGCTTCGGGTTCGCCGCGCTCGTCAGGAACGCCTCGCCGAAGATGCGACGGTCGCTCACCGGAGGGGCCAAGCGCCGCGTCCCGCGGAGGGCCTGGACGCCGAGCCAGACAAGGACGGCTACACCGGCGAGCTTGAGCGTCACGAACGCGACCTCGGAGACCGCCACAAGTGCCGCGACGCCGAGCGCCGACAGCAGCGCCCAGCCGGCGACCCCTGTCGCGTTGCCGGCGACGGTCCGCCACGCTGCGCGTGTCCCGCCATGCACAGCGTGGCGGACGACGAGCGCGGTCGCCGGCCCTAGCGAGAGGGTCAGCGCGAGCGCGATCGGGACGAAGGCCCAGAGCACGAAGCCAATGGTAGGGAGCGCACTGCTGCGACGTCCGCTCGGAGCAGGGCGGCGAAGATCTCCGCCCGGCCGGTCGTCAGTTCCAGACGCGCACCTCGCGGTAGAGCGTGTCGCGCTGCACCGGGATCTTCCCGATCGCCCGGATCGTGCGGACGAAGTCGTCGGTCGAGGCGCGGTAGGTGGTACCCGCGGCCGAGACGACGTTCTCCTCGATCATGATCGAGCCGAGGTCGTCGGCGCCGAATTGCAGCGCGACCTGGCCGATCTTCATCCCCTGCGTCACCCAGCTCGACTGGATGTGGTCGACGTTGTCGAGGTAGATGCGCGAGACCGCCTGCGTGAGCAGGTAGTCGAACGCGGTGGGCATCGTCTCGCGCGGAACCTTCGCGCCCAGGCGGTTGCCGTCGTCCTGGAACGTCCATGAGGTGAACGAACGGAAGCCATGCATCTCGTCCTGCAGCTCGCGGATGCGGCGCATGTGCTCGACCCGGTCGGCGCGCGTCTCGACGTGGCCGTACATCATCGTCGCCGTCGTCGACATGCCGAGGCGCTGGGCGTGGCGCATCACGTTCAGCCACTCCGCCGTCCTCGTCTTCTTCGGCGCGATCGCGTCGCGGACCGAGTCGACGAGGATCTCGCCGCCGCCGCCGGGCACCGAGTCGAGTCCCGCGTCGCGCAGGCGCGTGAGCGTGTCCGGGATCGTCAGCTTCGAGCGGCGCGCGATGTGCTGGATCTCCGGCGGCGAGAGCGCGTGCAGGTAGATCGGATACCGCGCCTTGATCGAGCGAGAAGAGATCCTCGTAGTAGTCGACTGAGAGATCAGGATGATGGCCCCCTTGCATCAGCACGCCCGTGCCGCCGAGCGCGAGCGTCTCCTCGATCTTCTTGTAGATCACCGGCTTGGGCAGCAGGTACCCCTCGCGCTGGTCGCCCGGGCTGCGGTAGAAGGCGCAGAAGTCGCAGTCGGTGACGCAGATGTTCGTGTAGTTGACGTTGCGGTCGACGATGAACGTGACGCGACCCGGGTCGGTGCGGCGCCCGCGCAGCTCGTTCGCGGCGCGACCGACCGCGACCAGGTCGCGCGACTCGAGCAGCGCGAGGGCGTCGGCGTCGGAGATGCGCTCGCCGTCGAGCGCCTTCTCCAGGACGGCGCCCGTCGCTGGTCCTGCGGCCGTCGCCATCAGACCGGCGCCTCCATCAGTCCTGGCGCCTCCGCAGTCACGAAGCGCAGCTCCGGCACATGGTCCAGCTCGCCGACCTCGCGCGCGAGCTCGAGGAACGTGATCAGACCCTTCCCGCTCGCGCGGGCCGAAGCGGTAGCGGAGCTTCTCGAAGTAGCGGGCGAGGAACCCGGCGGGATAGCCGTAGCGCGCCGAGGCCTCGTGGGCGAGCGCCGACGGGTCGGCGCGTGCGGCGCGCACCGAGGCGACGAGCGCGTCCTCGAGCTCGACGAGGCCCGGATGCAGCGGCTCGGGCGCGGCCCACACCGCGAACACCATCGGCAGACCGGTGCGCTCGAGCCAGAGCCGGCCGAGGTCGTGGTGCGGCGTCGGGTCCTCGAACGCCGACTTCAGCGCTGCGTCGCCGATCAGCAGCGTCGCGTCGGCGTCCGCGCCGAACGCGACGTGCTCTGCCTCGGGGAGGAGCACCTTCGTCAGAACGACCGACGTGGCCGACTCGGGCGTGACCGCGACGGTGCGGATCCGGTCGAGCGGCGCCGAGGAGACGAGCTGGATCGAGTCGACCGCGCCCTCGGAGGAGACGCAGAGCCGCGGCAGCAGGAGCAGCGAGTCGGCGTGGCGCGCGTACTCGATCGAGGAGATCGGCGCGGTGTCGACCTCGCCCGCGAGCAGCCGCCGGTTGAGGTCGGTCGGGACGCCGACGACCTCCTCGTACTCGACCTCGACCCGGTAGAAGACCGGCGCCATGTTGGCGTAGGCGATGCGCCCGAGCCGGATGCTCACGAGGGGCCTCCGCTTCCCCGCCGTGGGCCGGCGCTCGGGAGAGGGAGGGCGTGCGGGCCGCGAGCATGGGCGGCGCCGTCGCCCGCAGCCGCTCGCAGCACCCTCGACCGCCCGCCGGAATGGCCATGGCCGAAGTGGCGGTTCGGGTTACCCACCTCCCGCCCCTATGCCGTCGAGGCTATCGCGGAACACGTGACGTGTCCGTGACGACCTGTGACGAATGCGTGCCGATTCGTCCACAACGGCCACGGCGTCGGGGCCGTAGAGGTCGTTCTGCTGCCCGGCCGACGTCATCTCGACGATCGCGCCCAGGCTCACGCGTCCCACCTCCGAAGCTCGTTGTAGAACGTGTCGCGCTGGACCGGGATGCGCCCGGCGGCGCGCACGACCCGCACGAGGTCGTCGATCTTCTGCTCGGTGCCCGTCGTCGCGCCGGCGGCGCGGAAGATCTCCTCGTGCACGACCGTGCCCTGGACGTCGTTCGCGCCGAAATGCAGCGCGACCTGGGCGACGGGCATCGTCAGCGAGATCCAGTACGCCTTGACATGCTCGATGTTGTCGAGCATCAGGCGCGAGACGGCGAGCATCTTCAGGTCCTCCGCGCCCGTCTGGAACTTGAAGCCGCGGCGCTCGAACACGGTGTTCGCCGGGTGGAAGGCGAGCGGGATGAACGCGAGGAAGCCGCCCGTCGCGTCCTGCTGGTCGCGCAGGCGGAGCAGATGCTCGACGCGCTCCTCGTAGGTCTCGACGTGGCCGTACAGCATCGTGCAATGGGTCGGAATGCCGAGCCGGTGCGCCGTGTCGTGGACGTGCAGCCAGGTCTCGGCCGACTCCTTGCCGGGCGCGACGAGTCGCCGGACACGGTCGGCGAAGATCTCGGCGCCGCCGCCCGGGAGCGAGCCCAGGCCCGCGTCCTTGAGCTCGCGCAGCACCTGCTCGTGGGTCAGCCCGGACAGCGTCGTGATGTGGTGGATCTCGGAGGCCGTGTAGCACTTGAGGGCCACATCCGGGAGCGCGTCGTGCAGCTTCGCGATCGTGCCGACGTAGAAGTCGAGGTCCACATGCGGGCTCTCGCCGTTGACCATGTGGATCTCGGTGAAGCCCGACTGCTCGTGCTGTCGCACCGCATCTGCGACGAGCTCGTCCGCCGTCTTCGTATAGGCGTGCTCCTGCTTCTGCGTCGCGGCGAAGGCGCAGAACTTGCACTTCACGCGGCAGACGTTCGTCTGGTTCACGTAGATGTTCTGCACGAAGTACGCGCGGTCGTCCCCGCCGCGGGCGCGGCGTGCGAGGTCGGCGAGCTCGCCGAGCGCCAGCAGGTCGTCGGACTCCATCAGCGCCAGGCCGTCCTCGAGGTCGAGCCGCTCGCCGGCCTCCACCTTGGCGCGGATCTGGTCGAGGCTCGTGTCGAGTGCGATCGCCATCGGGGCGCCTTAGCTTGCCCGATCCACGACGGTGTGGGTCAGAGTCTCGAGCTCCTCGCGGTGGGTGTCGGAGACGAGGAACGAGCGGGCGCGGGACGCGTAGTCGAGAGCCGCATCGCGCGAGCGTGCGAGTGCATCGGTCGCGGCGACCCGGACCAGGGCGCCGTCGAGTGGGCCGCCCGCGAGCGCTCGGCGGACGACCTCGTCCTGCTGGGCCGCGAGGAGCAGCGGCATCGTCGGCGTGCCCTCGCGGAGGTCCGTGCCGGGGATCTTGCCGGTCTCCTGCGTCTGGCCCGCGCAGTCGAGGATGTCGTCGGCGATCTGAAAGGCGATGCCGAGCGAGAGGCCGAAGGCGCCGAGCTCCGGGTCTCCGCTCGACCCGAGTAGGCACGCGGCCTCGAACAGCTTCCCGGTCTTGAGCGCGCACCGCTCGAGGTAGGCGTCGATCGTCGTCTCGGGGTCGCGCGTCTGGCTGCGCTGCATCGCCTCGCCGCGGGCGAGCGCGAGACAGGCGTCGGCGAGCGTTCTCACGGCCGCCGAGTCGCCCGTTTCGGCGAGCTCCGCGAACGCGCAGGCGAAGAGGTAGTCGCCGGCCGCGAGCGCCGCGCCCGGGCCGAAGACCGACCATGCGGCCGGGGCGCCGCGACGCATCCGCGCGCCGTCGACGAGATCGTCGTGGACGAGGGTGGCCATGTGGACGAGCTCGACTGCGACGCCGGCGGCGAGCGGCGGCCTCGTCTCGACGCGCGGCGAGGCGAGGAAGCAGAGCAGCGGCCGCAGCCGCTTGCCGCCCGCGGCGAGCGCCTCGCCGGCCACCGACGCTGCGCGGCCCGGCCGGCGGGCGGTGGCGACGACGAGCCGCTCCTCGAGCGCCGCCAGGTAGCCGGCGAGGCCCGGGGTCGCATCGACCGCGAGCTGCGTCATGCCGCGAGCTCCTCCACGGTGGCCGTGTGCAGCGCCACGATCGTGCCCGCGAGCAGGCTGAAGCGCACCTCGGTGAAGCCGATCGTCCGGAGCAGCGCCGCCAGTTCCTCCGCCGGCGGGAACCGGCGCACCGACGCGGGCAGGTACGAGTACGCCGCGCCGCCCGGCAGCAGCTTGCCTGCGAGCGGCACCAGGCGGTCGAACCACAGCGAGAAGAACGGCCGCAGCGGCCCCCGGGGCTGCGTGATCTCGAGGATCGCAAGCCGTCCACCCGGTCGCAGCACGCGATGCAGCTCGCGCAGGCCGAGCTCGAGGTCCGCCAGGTTCCGCGCGCCGAAGCCGATCGTGGCGGCGTCGAAGGAGTCGTCCGCAAACGGCAGCGCGAGCAGGTCGCCGATCGAGCCATTCGACCGAAGCCGACTTGGCACGGGCGCGCTCGAGCATCGGCTCCGAGAAGTCGACACCGGTCACCCGGGCAGCGCCGGCGCGCAGGTCGGCCAGCGCGAGGTCGCCCGTGCCGCAGGCGGCGTCGAGGACGCGGTCGCCCGGCCGGACGACGGCGGCCGCGGCGAGCCGGCGCCAGCGGAGGTCGAGGCCACCCGTCATCACGCGGTTCATCGAGTCGTAGACCGGCGCGATCCGGTCGAACATCGTGCGGACGCCCTCGGGCGCAAGGGTCATTGCCCCCACCTCGCCGTGAGCGCGTGGTCGAGGCCGATCTGGTCGAGCACGCGGGCGACGACGAAGTCCACGAGCGCCTCGACGCTCGACGCGCCGTGGTAGAAGCCGGGCGCGAGGGGCAGGATCGTGGCGCCGGCGCGTCGCAGGGTGACCATGTTCTCGAGCGCGATCAGCGACAGCGGCGTCTCGCGCGGGCAGAGCACGAGCTTCCGTTCCTCCTTGAGGGCGACCGAGGCGGCGCGGTGGATCAGGTTCTGGCTGCCACCCGAGGCGAGCGTGCCGAGCGTGCCCGTCGAGCACGGGCAGACGACGTACGCATCGACCTTCGCCGATCCCGACGCGTACGGCGCGCGCCAGTCGTTCGGGTCGTAGACGGTGACCTCTCCCGCCGCACCCTCGACGAGCCGCGTGAGCGCCTCGTCGCGGGAGAGCCGCACGTCACCGTAGAGCTCGGTCGCGAGCACCTCGATCGCGGCGCCGGAGGCGCAGAGCCCGACCTCGCAGCCGCCACCTGCCAGGGCCTCGACGAGCCGTCTGGGCGTAGAGCGCCCCGGACGCGCCGGTGATCCCGAGAAAGACGCGCATCGTCGCGAAGCCTACGCGCGCCGCCGCCCTTCCTGCGACTACCCGGCGCCCTTGGAGGCGTTCAGGAACTCGCCGACCTGCAGCAGCTGCTGATCCGTGAACGCGCCGCCCGCCCGCTTGCCGTACTTCGACATCACGTTGTTGCCGAACTGCGACGGATCGGCCACGTAACGGGCGAAGAACGCGGCGCCCTGACCGGTCGCGCCGATCGCCGAGAGGTCGGGCGCGCCGAGGTTCTCGATTGCCTGCGCCGAGGTAGGTGTGGCAGTTCAGGCAGCCGCTCTCGGCGAAGAGCGTCGCGCCGGCGATCGCGGGCTTGTTGCCCTCGAAGCCCTGCTCCTTGGCCCATTCGGGCACCAGTGCGACGACCTCGGAGCCGAGCGACTCCTTCGCGGTCGCGCCCTTCCAGGTGAGGATGCCCATCGAGAGGATCACGAGCACGGCCGCGACCATCGCCACGGGCCGGTGCAGCGGCCGGCGCTCGGCGCGGACGTCGATGAACGGCATCGCGATCAGGAGCAGCACGCAGATCGTCGGCACGCCGATCGTGCCGAGGATCACCGACTCCGGCCACTTGAAGATCCGCAGCAGGTAGAAGAGGAAGTAGAAGTACCAGTCGGGCCGCGGGACGAAGCTGATCGTCCCCGGGTCGGCCGGCTCGTCGTACAGCTTCCCGAGCCAGCCCGACTCGACGCTCGTGTGGTCGCCCGGGATCGTCAACTTCCAGACCACCGCCAGGCCGATGATCACGACCACGACGACGAGCGACATGATCGTGTCGTGGAGCATCGCGTAGGGGAAGAACTTCTTCCCGCGCTCCTTGACGTCCTCCTTGTACTGCTGGAAGTACGCGCTGGCGCTCGACGATCGCGGTCGCTAGGCACGGGCATCCCTCTCGGCGTCCCCGTCGGCCTGGGTGCGTGGCGTCGGACGGGCGAGCCCGGACCGCGCGGTGCTCGCCGGCGGCTTCGCCGTCGACCCGCTGCCGGCGGCCTCCTTCGACCACGGCGGCGAGGTCACGCCGAGGCGGATCACGAGATACAGGTGCAGCGTGATCAGCCCGATGAGCGCACCGGGCAGCACCAGCATGTGGATCGCGTAGAAGCGGCTGAGCGTGTCGGCGTTGATCGCCGCACCGCCCTGCAGGAACTGCGCGATGAAGGGCCCGAGGAACGGCGCCGTCGCGTTGATGTTGATCCCGACCGTGGTCGCCCAGTACGCGGTCTGGTCCCACGGCAGCAGGTAGCCGGTGAAGCCCTCGAGCGAGGCCGAGCGCGAGCAGCAGCGACGCCGATGATCCAGTTCAGCTCGCGCGGGTACTTGTAGGCGCCGAACAGGAACACGCGCCCCATGTGCAGGAACATCAGGATGATGAAGGCCGACGCGCCCCAGCGGTGCATGCCGCGCACGAGCCAGCCCGCCCAGAGGTCGTTGGTGATGTACTGGATCGACGCGTACGCGTTCTTCGGGTCCGGCTTGTAGTACATCGCGAGGATGACGCCGGTCACCGCCTGCACGAT
Source organism: uncultured Actinomycetota bacterium (assembly GCA_963797465.1). GTDB lineage: Bacteria > Actinomycetota > Thermoleophilia > Gaiellales > Gaiellaceae > PALSA-600. Next base: position 2,236,451 of record CAWCPD010000001.1, read on the forward strand.
GAACGCGGTCAGCGTCGCCGAGCCGAGCGTCTGGAACCAGTTGACGTCGCCCGGGACGTTGCGGAAGAGGAAGTAGCGGACCGCCGCCGACGAGGCCGGAGCGCTCCTCGAGCCAGTCGAGCGGGTACAGGATCCGCTCGCGTGCGGGTGGGCGTGCGGCGTCCGCCATCAGCTGCGGGGGCTGGATCGGGTAGAGCCAGGACTCGAGCCCGTCGACGTGCACGCCCGGGAAGGCGTGGTTCCACTTGTAGATCTTCGCGCCTTCGCGCCCGTGCCCTCGACGTTCGAGACCGAGAACGGCTCGCCGACGAACAGGTGGCCGTTGCGCGATCGAGAACGCGTAGCGGTCGAGCGCGCGCACGGGCGGGCCGGCGGTGCGGTTGCCCTCGGTGTCGTACTGGCCGCCGTGGCACGGGCAGCCGAAGCCCGACGGCTGCGTCGGGATCAGCGTCACGTCGCCGGTACTTCGTCTTCTCGCTCTCGGGATGCGGCCCGTTCGGCTGCACCGGGCAGCCGAGGTGCGACGCAGTGGTTGGAGAGGATCGTGAAGCTCGGCTGGCTCGTCCCGAGCGAGACGCCGTTGTTGCGGACGAAGACCGTGAGGCGCGAGACGTCGCCGGCCTCGGGCGTGCTCGGGAACGTCGCGATCAGCCACTCGCCCTCCGGGTAGCGGTCGAGCGGGCCGAGGTCGTGGTCCTCGCGGCCCTGGTTGAGGAACGACGGCAGCACCGTGAAGCCGAGCACCGGCACCGTGACGAGGCCGCCGATCACGGCGCCGAGGCCGAGCGTCGTCGCCTCGAGGAACTTCTCGCGCGTGTAGCTCGCGGCCTCCGGCTCGAACGGCTCGCGGCTCGGCCTCCGCGGTCGCGGCCTCGGTCGCTACCGCCTCGCCGCGGCGCTCCGGCTCGACAGCCGCCTCGTCGACGGGCCCGTCCGCGCCGTACAGGTCGCGGACCCAGAGCAAGCCGAAGAACGATGGCGATGACGGCGCCGACGCGACGATCCACCACGACGTCGCGAACCCGACGAGAAGCACGACGATGCCCAGCGCAAGGCCGACCGGCCACAGGCTCGGCCCCGGGACGCGCGGATGTTCACGGCTCGGCTCCAAGTCGTCTACATGCAGCAAAGGTCACAAGAGGACGCTCCGGAGAGACTAAACGACTCCACCGTCACCGACCCGATCGAGTCAGCGCCGTAGCAGTCCGAGCCGAACTATGCCGCAAAGCACTCGCCGCCGCGCCGGAGGATCGGTCGCGATCCCGTACTCGGCCCAGCGGCGGTCGACGAGCTCGCGGATCTCGGCGCTCATCTCGATCTCGTCCGGCCACTCGCGCGCGCCCTCCTCCGGGCAGCTTCGCGGTCGCGTCGATCCCGAGCTTGCCGCCGAGGAACTGGCGCGCGGTCGCGTGGTCGAGGTGGTCGGCGGGCCCGTCGGCGAGCACGACGTCGCGCGCCGGGTCGACGTTGGCGCCGGCGTAGAAGAACGACCTGCTCGTAGTCGTGCACGTCGACGTGCGCGTCGACGACGACGACCGCCTTCGTGAGCGAGAGCATCCCGAGCCCCCAGAGCGCGTGCATCACCTTGCGCGCGTGCCCGGGGAACGCCTTGCGGATCGAGACGATCGCGCAGTTGTGGAACGCGCCGGCGACCGGCAGGTCGTAGTCGACGATCTCGGGCACGATCGCGCGGATCGCGGGCAGGAAGATCCGCTCGGTCGCCTTGCCGAGCCACGCGTCCTCGGCCGGCGGCTTGCCGACGACGATCGACGGATAGATCGCGTCGCGCCGCATCGTCAGCGCCGTCAGGTGGAAGACCGGGAACGGCTCGGCCGCCGTGTAGTAGCCGGTGTGGTCGCCGAACGGCCCCTCCTCGGCGAGCTCGCCCCGCTCGACGTAGCCCTCGAGCACGATCTCCGCGCTCGCCGGCACCTCGAGGTCGACCGTGACGCCCTTGCACGACCTCGACCGCCTCGCCGCGCAGGAAGCCGGCGAACATCAGCTCGTCGATGTGCTTCGGCAGCGGCGCGCTCGCGCTGTAGGCCGTGACCGGGTCGAGCCCGAGCGCGACCGCGACCTCCATCCGGCCGTCGCTCGCGAGGTAGTCGGCGCGGCCGTCCTTGTGCAGCTGCCAGTGCATCGCGGTCGAGCGCGGGCCGAGCACCTGCATCCGGTACATGCCGACGTTGCGCCCGCCGGTGCGCGGGTCGCGGGTGATCACCGCCGGCAGCGTGATGAACGGCGCCGCGTCGCCGGGCCAGCAGGTCTGCACCGGCAGCCGCTCGAGGTCGATCTCGTCGCCGCGCAGCACGACCTCCTGGCAGGCGCCGCTGCGCACGGTCTTCGGGCGCGAGTCCGCGATCGACTTGAGCTTCTGCAGGCCGCGCACCTTCTCGACGAGCCCCTCCGGCGGCTGCATCTCGAGCACGTCGGCGAGCTTCGCCGCGACGTCGTCGAGCCGCTCGACGCCGAACGCGAGGCACATCCGCCGCTCGGTCCCGAACTGGTTCACGAGCAGCGGATGGTCGCTGCCCTGCGGCCGCTCGAAGAGGAGCGCCGGCCCGCCGGCCTTGACCGTGCGGTCGACGATCTCGGTCACCTCGAGTCGCGGATCGACCTCGGCGGCAACGCGGACGAGCTCGCCCTCCCGCTCGAGGAGCGCGATCCACGCGCGCAGATCGCCGGGAGGGGCCATGGGCGGCGAGTCTAGTTCGGCCGCGTCAGTACGTGCGCGCGCGGCGCTTGCGCGCCTGGCGGCGGTGGCCTGCCCACTTGCTCAGCTCGCCGAGCGCCGATCACGGCCAGGAAGACAGCGCGGTGATCAGCATCCCGTAGAGGATGTGCTTCCCGTCGCTGACGGCGTCGAACAGCATGGCCGCCGCAATCACGCCGCGACTCTAGCGGAGTGCCGCGCGAGCGCCGACGCGACCTCGCCGTCTGCCGGCTCGCCGCCGAGGGCGCGCGCCGCGACCACCCACGCGTCGCCGTCGCCGGTATCCCCGGCGGCGCGCAGGGCGGCGCAGCGCGAGATCAGCTCCGCCATGGCGCCGACCGCGTCGACGCCGCCCGCGTCGGCGATCCGCACGAGCCCGTGCGCGTAGAGGTAGTCGCCGAGCAGGACCCGCTCGCCCTCGTCCGGCGGGTCGAAGAGGCGCGAACGGCCGTAGTGGACGAGGTAGGCCTCGTAGATCGTCTCCAGGCCGAGCGCGAAGCGCTCCGGCGCGAGCGGCGAGAAGACGGCGACCTGCGCACGCTCGGCGCTCGGCCGGAGCGCCGTCGCCCAGAGGGTGCTCTCACTGCAGGCGGCGTCGACGAGCTCGTCCCACATCGCTAGGTCGCCTCGGCCAACGCCGCGACCGCGGCGACCGTCTCGTCGATCACATCGTCGCCGTGGGCGAGCGACGGGAACAGGCACTCGTACTGGCTCGGCGCGACGTAGATCCCGCCGTCGAGCAGGTGCCGGAACAGCGCGCCGTAGCGCTCGGTGTCGAGCGGCCGGAACGCGGTCACGGGCTCGCCGTCGACGAAGAACGTGAGCATCGCGCCGACGCGCTGGACGCGGCCGAACGGCGCGAGCCCCGCCTCGAGCCGCGCCGCGCCGCGCTCGAGCTCGTCGTAGACGGCGGGGTCGCGCAGCCGCCGCAGCACCGAGAGCCCGGCCGCGGTCGCGAGCGGGTTCCCCGAGAGCGTCCCGGCCTGGTAGACGTCCCCGGCCGGCGCGAGGCGCGACATGATCTCGGCGCGGCCGCCGAAGGCGGCGAGCGGGAGGCCGCCGCCGGCGATCTTGCCGAGGATCGTCAGGTCGGGCATGACGCCGAAGCGCTCCTGCGCGCCGCCCCGAGCGACGCGGAAGCCGGTGATCACCTCGTCGAAGACGAGCAGCGCGCCGGCGGCGTCGCAGAGCAGCGCGCAGCGCCTCGAGGAAGCCCGGCGACGGCGGCACGCAGCCCATGTTCCCGGCGACCGGCTCGACGAGGATCGCCGCGAGCCCCTCGCCGTAGCGCTCGACCGCCGCGGCGACCGCGTCGACGTCGTTGTAGGCCACGACGATCGTGTCGGCCGTGACCGACGCCGGCACGCCGGGCGAGGACGGGAATGCCGAGCGTGGCGAGCCCGGAGCCCGGCCTCGGCGAGGAACTGGTCGGCGTGGCCGTGGTAGCAGCCCGCGAACTTGAGCACGCGGTCGCGCCGCGTGAAGGCGCGGGCGAGCCGGATCGCCGCCATCGCCGCCTCGGTGCCGGAGGAGACGAGCCGCACGCGCTCGAGCGACGGCACCGCGTCGACGATCTCGGCTGCGAGCTCGACCTCGCGCTCGGTCGGCGCGCCGAAGCTCGTCCCGTCGAGCGCGGCCTCCCGCACCGCCTCGACCGTCTCGGGGTCGGCGTGCCCGAAGATCAGCGGCCCCCACGACTGCACCCAGTCGAGCGAGGCGCCGGCCGTCGGTCGTCTCGAGGTAGGCGACCCTCGCCGCGGGCGACGAAGAAGGGCTCGTCGACCCCGACCGCGCGCATGGCGCGGACGGGCGAGTTGACGCCGCCCGGGATCAGCTGCTGCGCGCGGTGCCAGAGCTCGCTTCTGGTCAGCTGAGCCAGGCCGAGGCCTCTTTCGCCCAGTAGGTGATCACGATGTCGGCGCCCGCGCGGCGGATCGCGGTCAGCGATTCGAGCGCGGCCGCGCGCTCGTCGAGGTCGCCGGCCGCGGCGGCCGCCTTCACCATCGCGTACTCGCCCGAGACGTTGTAGGCGGCGAGCGGCAGCTCGAAGCGGTCGCGCACGGCGCGGATCACGTCCAGGTACGGCAGCGCCGGCTTGACGAGCAGCACGTCGGCGCCCTCCTCGACGTCGAGCGCGCACTCGCGGAGCGCCTCGCGGACGTTGCCCGGGTCCATCTGGTAGCCGCGGCGGTCGCCGAAGGACGGCGTCGATCCCGCCGCCTCCCGGAAGGGCCCGTAGAAGGACGAGGCGTACTTGGCCGAGTAGGCGACGATCGGCGTCTCGGGCAGCTCGGCGCGGACGGCGCCGATCCGGCCGTCCATCATGTCGCTCGGGCAGACCGCGTCCGCGCCGGCCTCCACATGCGAGACGGCGGTGCGCGCGATGCAGCTCGAGCGTCGCGTCGTTGTCGACCTGGCCGCCGTCGAGGACGCCGCAGTGACCGTGCGCCGTGTACTCGCACAGGCAGACGTCGGTGAGGAGCAGCAGCTCGGGGAAGCGCGGCCGCAGCGCGCGCAGCGCCTGCTGGACGATCCCGTCGCGGGCCCACGCGCCCGAGCCCTCGTCGTCCTTCTCCTCGGGGATGCCGAAGAGGATCACCGCCTTCACGCCCGCCCGGAGCAGCTCCTCGCACTCGCGGACGACGCCGTCGACCGTGTGGCGGGAGAGGGCCGGCAGGCGCTCGTTGGGTAGCGCCTCGGGCGCGACGAAGAGCGGCTGCACGAGGTCGTCGAGCGAGACGGTCGTCTCGCGGACGAGGTCTCGCAGCGCGCCCGGTTCGGCGCAGGCGGCGAAGGCGCGTGGCCGGAAATGCGCTCATCCCCACTCCGCCGCCGGCCAAGCCGGCGCCTCCGCTCCCGGATCGCCTCCGTCAGTCCCACGGCTCATTGCCGAAGCGTACGCGCCCGCGTCAGCGGTCGACGGCAACCGAGCGCACCGGCTCGGACGGCTCGACGGGCTCGACCTCGACCGGCACCGTGCCGCCGCCTTCCCATGGCTCGAACACGATGCGTTCGGCGAAGAACGACCACGACGCGTTGATGGCGGCGAGCAGCGGCAGCGCGATCAGGGCGCCGATCAGGCCGTTGACCTCGAAGCCGACGAGCAGGCCGAAGATCACGAGCAGCGGGTGCATGCGCAGGGCGCTGCCCATCACGTTCGGGACCACGACGTGCCCTTCGATCTGATGGATACCGAGGAAGAGGAGCGTGACCCAGATCAGCGACGGCGGGTGGACGACGAGCGCGTAGATGCCCACCGGAATCGCGCCCAGCCACGGGCCGAGGTACGGCAGCACCTCGGTCAGCGCCACCCAGGCGCCGAACACGAGCGCGTAGTTCTCGCCGTGCGGTAAGAGGCCGGTGACGCCGAGGATGTAGACGCCGAGGGCCGCGCTCGCGCCGATGATCAGGCTCAGCAGCGCCTGGCCGCGGACGTACGACGCCAGCGCGCTCTCGATTCGCAGCAGCAGTGGCCCGCCTTCGTTCGGCGGGAACCGCCGGTCGACGACGCGGTGCAGCCGCGGCATGTCGAGCAGCATGTAGATCGAGATCACGAGGATCAGCACGGTGTCGAAGACACCCTTGCCGATCGAGATCGCCGCGCCCTCGACGAAGCTGACGAGGCGGTTCGTGTATTTGCCCACGTCGCGCTCGCGGATCCGGCGGACGAGCCGGTGCCCGCTCTCGCCGATCTTGATCGACTCGAGCCGGTGGTTGTCGAGCCATTCCTGGAGACGATCGACGTCCTGGTCAGCCGCGGTCTGGCGTGTCTGTCCGTTGGTCGCGTTGAAATAGTCGTTGAACCGATCCGCTGCCGTCTTCGTCTGCCCGACGACGACGCTCCCGATCGCGATGAAGACGACGATCAGAATCGCCGCAAACGTCGAATACACGAGCGCGACCGAGATGCCGCGCCTGATCCGCAACCGTCCGAGCGCGCGCACGATCGGGTCGAGCAGCAGCGCGATCAGCGCCGCGATGATGAAGAGGACGACGACGTGACCGGCCGTCGTCGCGAGCACCCAGCCGAACACGATCAGCAGGGGCAACCCGACGAGTTGGATCCAGCGCGGAATCTGGATCCGCGGCGGCGGGCCGACCGGAGGATTCACGGCTCCGATCGTACTACCGACCCGGCCGCGGACCTGCGGAACGCTCCGACTCCGATCGCGCGCCGCGCACCGGCCTGGGACTGGAGCTTCGCCGAGGACGGGGCGCTCGCACTCGATCGCGCCGAGGCGTGGGACGACCCACGGACGGCGCCGTTGCACGCGCCCGCGGCCGTTGCGCGGTTGAAGCCCCGACGGCGGTCCGATACGGTCCTGCGGATGTCGCCGCCCCAGGCCTCAGGGCGTGCCGTGCGTCTCCAATCCCGCCCGCAACAACACGACGCCAGGCGGCGCCGGCTCGCCATCCTCGTCGTGATCGCCGTCGTCGGCGTCTTCACGGTGCTCGTGACCGCCTTCGGCGGCGGCGGATCGAACGCGCCCCTGGCCGGGCCGGCGAGCGCGTCGCGGCTTCTGCCCGCCGGGCCGCCCACACCCCAGGTGATCTCGCGCCTCGGCGTCCTGCATATTCAGTTGCCGGTCAACCAGACACGCGTCACGGCGCTCGGCTACTCGGGCGGCGCCGCCGGCGCGCTTGCGCTCGTGCCGGTCGGCTCTCAGGCCAACGAGGGACTGCTCAAGCGCCTGCTGCACAAGGCGGTCGGCGGCGGCGGCGGCTCGCCGCGCTGGTACCAGCTTCCGGGCGGCTACGGGCCTGCCACCTCCGCGCTCGACGTCGGCGCGGCGCCCGGGACCGACGTGTACGCGCCCGTCGACGGCACGATCGTCGGGATCAGCAAAGTCGTCCTGAACGGCCGCGTCTACGGCCGCCGGATCGACATCCAGCCCTCGGATGCGCCCTCGCTCATCGTCTCGGTCTCGCGGCTGCGGCCCGATCCCTCGCTCGCGGTCGGCACCAGCCTGACCGCCACCGGCTCGAAGCTCGGCCAGGTGCTCGACCTCTCGCGCGTCGAGCAGCAGGCGCTGGCCCGGTACACGAACGACGAGGGCAACCACGTGCTGCTCGAGGTCCACTCTGCTGCCGTGATCTCGGGTCCCTGAGGATCCTCTTCATCGCGGACGTGTTCGGCGCGCCGGGGCGCCGGGCGGTCGAGACGCGGCTCGCGGGGCTGCGCGCCGAGCTCGCGGCCGACTTCTGCATCGTGAACGGCGAGAACGCGGCGGACGGCCGCGGCATCACCGCCAAGATCGCCGACCGGCTGCTGGCCGCGGGCGCCGACGTGATCACGCTCGGCAACTGGGCCTGGGGCCAGCCGGGCTTCGGCCCCTACCTCTCCGGCACCGATCGCGTGATCCGGCCGGCCAACATGTCGCCCGCCTCGCCGGGCCGGGGCCTGACCGTCCACGACGGTGTTGCCGTGATCAACCTGCTCGGGCAGATGACCCTGAACCCGTTCGAGAGCGCCTTCGTCACCGCCGAGCGACTGGTGGCCGAGGCCGCCCGGGAGACGCCCGTGATCGTGGTCGACTTCCACGCCGAGGCGACGAGCGAGAAGGTCGCCCTGGCCCGGCACCTCGACGGCCGCGTGACCGCGGTGATCGGCACGCACACCCACGTGCAGACGAACGACGCGCGCGTCCTCGCAGGTGGGACGGCAGCGATCACCGACGCCGGCATGACCGGCCCGCACGACTCCGTGATCGGCAGCGTCGCGGAGGGCGCGATCAGGCGCTTCACGACCGGTCTTCCCGTTCGGCTGGAGCCGGCGTCGGGCGACGTGCGCATCGAGGGCGTGCTCGTCGAGTGCGGCGCCGACGGCCGCGCTACGAGCTGCGAGCTCGTGCGCGTGCCGGCAGGCTGAGCACGACGAGCAGCGCGAGCAGCAGCAGGTTGCGCGCGAGCACCGCCCAGGCGAGGTCGAAGCGCTCGACGTAGTTCCAGTAGCGGTCAGGGAACCACACCTGCGTGGTCAGCAGCGCCGCCGCCAGAAGCGCGACCGCGGCGACGCCCCGCCGGCCGCGCACCAAGGCGACCAGCGGGACGAGCCAGATCAGGTACTGCGGCGAGAGCACCTTCCCGAACACGACGAATGCGCAGATGCACGCCGCCGCGTAGCGCGCCAGCCGCTCGGGCTCGGCCGGCCCGCGCGCGAAGCCGAGCCAGAGGGCGACGAGCACCGCCACGGCCGCGACGCTCGAAAGAGCGGCGAGCGTGCCGTGCCCGGCGAGGTTCTGGGAGCCGTGGCCGCCGACCACCAGCGGGTGTCCGAACGTGGTCAGCGCGGACGCGGCCAGGCTCTCGATCTGCAGCGGCCGCGAGAGCTGCCCCGAGACGCTCGTCCAGAGGCCGTGCGGCGCGAGGACGAGGAACGGTACGAACGCGACCGCGACGACCGCAGCGCCGACGCCCGCCGCCCACGCGAGCTCGCGGCCGCCACGACGCCGCAGCGTCCAGAAGACCGCGAGCGGCACGAGCGCCGCCGGATAGAGCTTCGCCGCGATCGCGAGGCCGAGCAGGCCCCAGCCGAGCCGGTGGCGGTCGCCCAGCAGCGCCGCGAGCGCGGCGGCGACGAGCGCCGCCGGCCAGAAGTCGAAGCGGCTGTAGACCAGCGAGCCGATCAGGAGCGGGGAGATCGCGACGAAGGCGACCGCCCACGGCGGCCCCCGGGCGAGCACGACGAGGCCGACGCAGCAGACGCCGAGCGCGGCCATCAGCCAGCCGAAAGCCACCTCGTAGTCGATGAGGAAGGTGGGCGCGACGAACATGGGCAGGGCGCCCGGTGGGTACTCGACGTCGAAGTCGCGGTACGGGACCTCACCGACGCGCATCGCTTGCCCGTAGCCGTTGTAGATCGGCGTGTCCACGAGTTGGTGCTTCGCGTAGAAGCTCGCGTGCACGAGCCCCCACGAGGCGAGGAAGACCGCGGCGGCCGCGAGGAACCCCGCGATCCGCACCTCAGGTCGCGACCAGGACCGGCTCAGGGCGCTCATCGGGTGCCGCCTCGGCCGCCTTCTCCTCCTCGCCGCGCGACCACAGCAGAGCGATCGCGACGAAGGGGAAGAACCACGGCAGGTAGAGGTAGAACCAGTGGGTCAGCACGAGCTCGAACCCGATCAGGACAGCGGCCGTGAACGCGGCCAGTTGCAGGGCCGAGCGGCGGCTGCGGCCAGCGCCACAGGGCGAGCGCGCCGCCGGCGAGCAGCACCTGGAGCGCGAACTGGACGAGGTGGAGGTCGGGCAGGCCGCGGGCGTGGTACTGCCCCCAGTCCCAGAGCGAGAATGGCGAGGCGCGGTCGACCTGCCAGCTGATCGTCCGCTCGTAGAAGACGCGCGCCGCGTGCCACGGCGACGGCTCGAGGAAGAGCACGAAGAAGGCGAGCACCGTCGCCAGCGCGAAGCCGAGCAGGAAGATCACTCGCGGCCGCGGCCGCGTCGTCTCGGGGTAGCCGCTCCAAAGCGGTACGAGCAGGAGCGGCGCGAACTTGGTCCACGAGCTCAACGCGAGGAACCCGCCGCGGACGGCCGGCGAGCTCACGAAGTAGAAGCCCCAGACGAGCAGGGCCGGCTGGATCAGGTCGTTCGTGTTCGAGCTCGACGCGTACTGCGTGAACGGCCACGCGACCCACGCGAAGGCGAGCGTGGCCGCGAGCCTGGGCCCATCTCGGGGCCCGCCCAGGCGCCGGCCGACGAGCGCGAGGCCGATCACGCAGAGGAGATCCCAGAGGAGCGCGGTCGCGTGCGCGGCCGGCAGCGTGTCCCACTTCCCGCTCCAGCCGAAGGCGAGGTAGCCGGGCAGGTAGGCGAGGTAGGAGACCGGGCCGTAGGTGTCGCCGCGCGCGTTGGCGCTCTCGCAACGGCCGTTCGTCTGCACCCGCTCGCGCACCTCGCCCGTCGCATCCGCGGGACCGCACTCGGGCCGGTCCTCCTCCACCGGGAAGTGGTCGTAGGGGCTCTCGCCGTGCCAGATCCTGTCGGCGCCGATCACCCCCGCATAGCCGACGTCGATCACATTCGAGGCGCGCACGTTGAGCCCGATGCGGAAGCCGCCGAGGAAGACGGTCGCCGCTACGAGCAGCCACACCGGCCAAACGACGCTCCCCCGGGGTGCCTGGCCCGACCGCCCGATCCACAGGCACCGGGCGAGCAGCCAGACCAGGCCCGGGTAGACGAGCGGCACGGCGGTGAAGACGTCCCCGCGATTGAAGAACCAGAGCGAGACCGAGAACGAGAGCAGCGCCAGCAGGTCGGCGTTGCGCAGCGAGAGCAGCCGCCGCCAGTCGACGAGACCGAGCAGGAAGGCGAGGCAGAGCCCGAGCCAGACCGGATAGCTGTTGATCCGCTCGCCGCCGAAGGCGCCGCGGCCGCCACGCGCCATCCTCCACGCCACCTGCGGCCCGGTCCAGCTCTCGGTGACGACGCCCGTGACGTCGTCGACCTTGCCGGTCGCGATCTCACCCGCGTCGCCCGACCAGACGTGCACCGTCCAGACGCCGTTCTCGAAGGTGGCGTCCGAGGTCGGATCCGGCGGGTAGCGGTCGAGCCACGACGCGACCTTCGGGTGGGCGAGGAAGAGCTGCGTCGCGCCGCCGCTCGTCAGTCGCTGCTTGGCCGGCGTCGCACCGTGCGCCGCGGCCGGCGCCAGGGCTGCCGCTGCCACGAGCACGAGTGCGACGAGCACTCTCAGCGACGGAACGACCAGAGCTTGTTCCCGATGAAGTTCAGCGGCATCACGAGCATGATCGCGAGCGCCTGCGCGACGACCTTCCCCAGATCGAGCCAGTCGAGGAAGACGAACAGCCAGAGCTGGTTGACCCAGAACGCGGCGATGGAGACGACGAAGAAGCGCATTCCCTGGTAGGCGAAATTGCCCTTCGAGTCGGCGAACGTCCAGTGCCGGTTCCACCAGTAGTTGTTCGCGGCCGCGACCACGAACGAGACCGCGGCCGCCTTGTGCGGCCCGATCCCGAGCAGCAGGGTGTAGACGACGAGGTTGACGACGAAGCCCGACCCGCCGACGACGCCGAACTTCACCAGCTGCACCCAGTTGGCGGGGCGCCTGAGCGCCCGGACGGCGCGGTTCTGCTGGACGGCCACCGACGGCGAGGCTAGCAGCGGTCCGAAGCGACGGACCCCGCGCAGGCCCCACCCGCCTCGCGGCTACTGGAGAGCATCTCCGCTCTCCGAGAAGCAGCGAGGCGTGTCGGGCCCGTCGGGCTCCCGGCAGGTCACGATCTCCGTCCACGACTGGGTCGGCTTCAACGGGTTCGTAGCGTCCACCCGGCAGCTGAAGCGCAGATCGCCTTCTTCGCTCGGCGTGCAGGCGACCCGCACGTCACGCTCGAGGAACAGCGCGGAGGTCAGCTCGAGGCGGACCACTCTGGCCAGCTCGCGCTGGAGCGCCGCCACGTCGATCTCGCCGTTCCCCGACGAGCGGCCGCAAGCGCTCACAGCGACCACGAAGACGGCGAGGATGACGGCGGCGCCGACGAGCGCGAACGCGCGCCTCACGGCAGTCGGGCTCACGGGATCGGCTCCACGCAAGGCGCAGCGTACGATGCGCGCGTGGCCGCCTGCTCGCCGACTCCCCTCAGCGCAGACGTGAGCCGGCGGCCGGCCGTCGCCGGGCCCGAGCGGAGGAGCGCATACGGGGCTCCGGCAGCGAACGGTGGCTTCTGACGAAGCGCCGCGCGGTCGCAGGGGCCTGCGCACCGCCCTGACGGCCGCGCTGACCGACCGACGCGTCCTGCTCGCGGTCGCGGCGGTCGCGGTCGTGGTCGAGTTGTCGGCGGCGGCCGGCAACGTCAGTGCCGTCGTCCGGGCCGGCCGCGAGGGCTTCGACGCGCGCAGCGCGATCCTCCGTGACGCCGATCTCGACCCGCTTGCCTCGTTCGCCTCGACCGGCGCGCTCGCGCTCGCCCGCGAGGCGATCCCCGACGATGCGACCTACACGGTCGCCGTCGGCGAGAACACCCCCGTCCGCGACCCGGGCGCGGTCCGCCTCGTCTTCCGCCTGTGGCTCCAGCCGCGCCGGTACACGCCGCGCCTCTCGGAGGCCCAGTGGATCGTCACCTACCACCAGTCGTCGGAGGGCCTGAAGGTGCCGTTCACGCGCGAGATCGGGCTCGGGCCCGACGCGAACCTGCTCGAGGTCGCCCGGTGACGCGACTGGACGCCGGCCTCGTCGTGCAAGCCGCGCTCGTGCTGCTCGTCGGTCACGCTGCGCTCTACGCGCTCGGGCTCGTGCGGCTCCGGCTTGGAGACGTCCGGCTGCTCGGCCTCAGCTACCTCGTCGGCTGGGCCCTGCTCGGCTCGGTGCTCTCGCTCACGCTCATCGTCGGGCTCGACCCGAGCGTCGTGACGGTGGTGCTCGTCTCGGGCGTGCTCGTCGCGGGCTGCGCCGCGATCGGCAGGCGCTCGGCTCGGGTCTCCATGTCCGCCGCCGGCGGCGATCGGAGCCCGCTCGCCCTCACGGCCGCCGCGATCGGCGCGGCGATCGTCGCGATCGCGGCGGCCGCGGCGGTCGCCAACTCCCTCGAGGGCGACTACACGAGCTACTGGGACAGCGTCGCGTTCTGGATCCCGAAGGCGGAGAGCATCTACTACGCGCACGGCCTCGACGCGGGCGTGCTCGGCCTGCTCCAGCATCCTGAGTACCCGCCGTTGCTGCCGACGATGCACGCGGCGACGTTCCACTTCGCCGGCGGCACCCACCCGTCTCTGCTTCCGCTCCAGCACGCGCTGCTCGGAATCGCGTTCCTCCTCGCGGCGTTCGCGCTCCTCGACCGCTTCGCCCCGAGGTGGGTCTCGCTGCCCGCCCTTGCGCTGCTCGCGACGACACCCTGGTTCTGGTGGCGGCTGGAAGCGCCGCTCGGCGACCAGCCGCTCGCCTACCTCATCGCCGTGGCCGCGCTCGCCTGCGTGATCTGGCTCTACGAACCCCGCGGAGCCTGGATCGGCCTGGCAGTCGTACTGCTCGCCGCAGCCACCCTGACGAAGCTCGAAGGGGGATTCCTCGCGGGGCTCCTGATCGCCGTCGTGCTCGTCACCGGGTTCGCCGTCCACGGCCGGGCCGCGCTGCCCGCCCTCGCGCTCCTGGCGGCGCCCGCCGTGATCGTCCCCTGGCGGCTCTGGCTCGGCCACCACGGCCTACCGACCTCGGCGGCGGACTACCACCCCACCGACCTGCTCGACCCGGGCTTTCTCTCCGCTCGCACAGGTCGTCTCGCCGGCGCGCTCCACTGGATCCTCGGCGCGCCGTTCGACCAGCTCGAGACTGCCGCGATGGTGTGCATCTCCGCGGCGCTGCTGGTCGTGGTCGCCTACCGCCTCCCGGCGATCACGGCGGCCGTCGCGGTCTGGCTCGCGCTCTCCTGCCTCGGCCTGGCCACGATCTACTGGATCGGCCGCCTCGAGCTCGACTGGTACCTGGGCACATCCGCGAGCCGCGTCGGCACGACCGTGATCATCGCGGCGGCGACGCTTGCGCCGCTCCTGCTCGGAATGGCCCTGCAGCGCGCAGCGCGGGAACCACCTGCCTAGCTGCCCTGGACGAGCGGGACGAAGCGCGCCGGCACCGCCGCGACGAGCCGTGGGCCGCCCGGCGTCCGCTCGATCGCGCACAGCTCCTGGCGACGCCGTGAGCCCAGCGGCAGCACGATCCGAGCGCCGTCGCGGAGCTGCTCCCACAGCGCCGCCGGCACCTCGGGCGCCGCGGCGGCGACGGCGATCCCGCCGTAGGGCGCGTGCTCGGGCAGCCCGAGCCAGCCGTCGCCGACGTGCACGCGGACGCGCTCGTACCCGGCGGCCACGAGCGAGGCGCGCGCGGCCTCGGCCAGCTCAGGGATCCGCTCGACCGAATGCACCTCGCGGGCGAGCTCGGCGAGCACGGCCGCCGCGTAGCCGGACCCGGTGCCGACGTCGAGCACCCGCTCGTCGCCGGTCAGGCGAAGAGCCTGGCAGGTGACGGCGACGATGAACGGCTGCGACACGGTCTGGCCGTAGGCGAGCGGCAGCGCGGCGTCCTCGTAGGCGTGGTCGCGCAGCTCCTCGGGCACGAACAGCTCACGCGGCACGCGCGCCATCGCCGCGAGCACGCGCTCGTCCTCGATGCCGCGACGGCGGAGCTGCCGGTCGGACCCAGTCCGGCTCGGCCACTACACCGCCCCGACCGCGACGCCGAAGTGCTCCAGCACGAGCGCCTTGATCTCGGTGATCGAGCCGGGCGGCTCACCGAGCCCAATCGTGAGCATCGGCACCTCCGAGTCGGTCGCGGCGAGCGAGCCGTGACTGCCGCCGCCGGCGTGGTGGCGGCCGCCGAGGTCGGCGAACTCCCAGCCCGGAGCGGCGGACACGACCACCTCGCCCGCGTTGGGATTGCGCAGCGCCGCCTCGGCGCGCGCGCGGCCGTCCGGATACGCGTCGAGCAGCGACGCGTCCTCGTCGCCGCAACGGCGCGCGACGAGCTCGCCGTCGGCGAGGAAGAGGGCGAGGTCGACCGACGGCTCGTGGTCGAGCGCTGCAGCGAGCGAGCGCGGGTCGTCGCCGTAGACCATCGCGGCGCGATTCGAGGCGGTGACGCGAGCGCCGGCGACCTCGAGCTGCGCCGCCTCCACGACGTGCGTCTGCCCGTGGTCCGAGCAGACGATCACCGCGTGGCGGTCGAGGAACTCGTCGCATCCGCCCGCGGCCTCGAACAGCGCCGCGACCGAGGCGTCGCTGCGGGCGAGCGCCTCGTGGGCGGCGTCCGGGCCGAGCGCGTGCGAGGCGTAGTCGTAGTCCGGCAGGTAGAAGACGAGCAGGTCGAAGCCGTCGCGGGTGACGAGCCAACGGCCGATCGCGGCGGCGTAGGCGTCGACGGAGCCGAGCGAGCGGTTGCGCCAGGCGAGCGGCGCGCCGGTCCGGTCCGACTCGTAGAGGCTGTAGAAGAAGAACCGCTTGGGCCCGTGAACCGGCGGGAAGCCCGGCAACAGCGAGAGGTGGCGGTGCCGGCCGCGGTAGGTGGTGAAGTTGATCGCCGCGGTCGTCAGCCCGGCGCCCTCGAGCGCCTCGTACACCGTCTCGGCGCTGCGCAGCAGGTGACGCTCGTTGAGGTTCACGACGCTGTCGCGGATCCCCTGCGCGACCCCCGAGGCGAGCAGCGCGCCGAACGAGGAGCCGTACTCGACGAGCCGCTCCTCCTCGCGGTTCCACCAGACGAGGTGCGGGATGCCGTGGATGTCCGGATGGCCGCCGGTCGCGATCGAGGCGAGGCAGACCGGCGTCACCGAGGGGAACGTGGAGACGGCCCGGCGATAGGTGCCGTGCTCGAGCAGGAAGCGCAGCGCGGGCGTGTCGGCGGCTTCGAGCATCGACGGCGTCAGGCCGTCGATCACGATCAGGACGACCGGCTTCGGCCGCGCGGAGCTCGTCTCAGTCACGGGCCAGCGTGCGCAGGCCCGCGTGCCGGTCGGGCTCGCGCGAGCGCGCCCGCGCGCCGAGCGCGGGCAGCGCCGCAGCCATCAGGTAGCCGACGACCGGGACGAACGCCAGCGCCGCTGCGACCACCGCGGCGCCCCCGACGAGCACGGCGACGCCGCCTCGCGTGCCGCCGCGGCGCAGCGCGCCGCGCACGATCGGCGTCGCGCCGAGGCCGCCCAGGAAGCCGCCGACGAAGCCGGCGACCGCCTCCTGCCAGTTCTCCACCAGCAGCCCGAGCGCGAGGCCGATCACGGCCGCGAGCAGCGGCGCGATGTACCTGCGCGGGAAGACCCCTGCGGCCAGGATCCCGATCGCGACACCGAGACCGGCAGACAGGCCGATCGTGTACCAGTCGCCCATCGAGCGGCCAGTGTAGAGGCTGCCGGCCCGGCGGCTCTAGAGGCTTGATGCACATTGGCCGTGGCCGCGGTGCCGCCCCAGGCGCAGCGCCATGCCGTCTCGCAGGTGTGTGGTTAGTCCATCTAGACGAGCACCGTGAGCGCGTCCGGCTCGGCCTCGAACACTGCCTCGCTCACGTCGCCGAGATCCTCGCCGTCGGCCTGGAGCGGCAGCGGGCGGTCGCAGCGGACCTCGAACCGATCGAGGCCGCTGCCCGACACGACGCCGTCAGCCCGGGCGAGCGTGCCGCGCAGGAGCCGGGTGACGAGGCCCGGCATCGCCGCCGCAGTCACCCGCTCGGGGGCCACGAAGTCGAGCCCCGCACCGCCGTCCGACAGCCTGATCGGCAGGCGCCCGACGTAGGTGTACGGGCGTCCGCAGCCGACGAGCACGAAGGCGGCCCGGCCGTGGCCGACCACCTCGAGCTGCGGCTCGACGCGCAGGCGCCGGCGCGTGAGCAGGGCCACCGCCGTCGTCACGAAGGCGAGCGTCGCCCGGCCTGCGCCCGTCGTCGGCGCGACCGCGAGCGTCGATCGCGCGCACGACCTCGGCGTCGAGGCCGATCCCCGCCGCGAAGCAGAAGCGCCGGCCGTTCACCCGCGCGAGCCCGATCCCGCACGAGCGGCCGTGCGCGAGCGCGTCGGCCACCTTCGCAGCGGCCGTGGCCGGGTCGCGCGGCAGTCCGAGCGCCCGCGAGAAGACGCTCGCGCCGCCGCCCGGCAGGAAGCCGAACGGGATCCGCCCGGCAGCGCCGTTGATCGCCTCGTTGTAGGTCCCGTCGCCGGCGAACACGACCACCGCGTCGGCCGAGCCGACCGCCTCCGCAGCCAGCTCCTGCGCATGTCCGCGCGCCTCCGTCAGGCGCGTCACTACCTCGGCGCTGCGACGGAGCACGGCCTCGACCTGCTCGAGCCCCGCCCGCGTCACGCCCGACGCGAACGGGTTGACGATCAGCACCGCGCGGGACACCGCGCAATCGTAAGCCTCGCGGCGGTTCCGTAGTTCGACACGGCGGCGCTCCGCGTTTTCCCCGTCGTGTCATGACCGGCGCTCCTGGAAGCTGAGAGCAACGAAAAGGAGAAGGCCATGCAACCCATCCTGCTCGCAACAGACGGATCCCCCTCCGCAGACGAGGCTCGGGCGCAGGCGATCGAGCTCGCGAGGCTCACCGGCTCACCGCTCGCGGTCGTCTCCGTCCAGCACATGACGGCACCCGCCTACGGCGCCGGCTACGGCTACGCCACCGGCGAGCTGTACGTCGAGCTCGCGAAGACCGAGCGCCAGCGCGTCGACGCCGTGCTCGCCGACGCCAAACAGGCCGCAGCCGATGCAGGCGTCGCGTGCGAGACGATCGTGGGCCAGGGCAACGCCGTCGAGGAGATCTGCCGGGTCGCCCGCGAGCTGGAACCGCGCCTGCTCGTCGTCGGCGCGCACGGCTGGGGATTCGTGCAGCGAATCGTGTACGGCAGCGTCTCGACCGGCTTGCTCCACCACGCACCCTGCTCGATCCTCGTCGTTCCGGCTCCCGAGGCCGTCGCGCACGACGCCGGGCGGAAGGCTGCCGCATAGGGCTCGCGAAGGGCTCCGCGGCGGGCTAGTCGTCGCCGCCGTGACGCGGCGTCGTCGCGACGACGAACCTGGCGATGTTGGCGATCTGCACCTTGGTGAGCGTCCGGTCGAACGCCGGCATCCCCTCGCCGCCGCGCCGGACACGGGCGACGATCTCCGCGAACGAGCCCGACTCCCTCGCGAGATCCGGGCCGGTCGTGCCCTTCGTCCGTGCCGCAGCGAGCGTGTGGCACGAGCCGCACGCGGCGACGAAGAGCACCTTGCCGCGCTTGATCGCGGGCCGGCCGGCGGTCGCACGGTTCGGACCGGCGACCGCCACGACGCCAGCGACGGCAAGCGAGAGGGCGAGAACGAGGGCTGCTGCTACTCCGAGGCGGAACCGTGTCTTGTTCATGCTTGGAGGCTACGCCCGGCTCCGTGAGAGATCGATGAGACCGGCCCGCGCCGGTTGCCGCGCCGGCGCCGCACGCTGCGGCGAGCCGGCGCGACCGAACGATCCCTACGCCGTCGGTGCACCCGCGAGGCTCGGGTAGCGCGGCGTGAGGAGCATCACGTAGCCGTAGGTCTGGATCTCGTACCGGAGCAACCAGGCGCTCAGGTTCCGCATCCCTCCGTGCATCCCGCCGGTGAAGAGGATGTAGAACCAGGCGAGGAACGCCACGACCTGGTTGACGAGGCGGAAGACGTAGACGAGGAGGAGCGCTGGGATCGCGATGATGATCCGGAAGAAGACCGTCAGTCGGTTCTGATCCTCCGCCGGGTCGACGCGTGCGTCGATCGGGTAGGTGCCCGCGCTCGAGAACGGTGGGAACGGCTCGGAGAGCAGGAGGATGTACCCGTAGACGCGCGTCGAGTAGCGCAGGTAGGCAGCCAGGAAGTCGTGCAGGCCGTCGGGGACACGTCGTGTGAAGAGGGCCACGAACCAGACGATGATGACCACGAAGTACGCCGCAATGCCCCAGAGGGCGAGCCAGATCAGGTGAGGGATCGCGAGGATCAGACGGAAGAACGTCGTCAGGCGCGACCGTACGAGATCGTCCGTGACGATCAGGCCGATCGGATGATGAGGTGGCCCACTAGGCGCGCTCGTTTCGGACATCGTTTCGGACATCGTTTGCCTCCTCGAACTGGAAGCCGCTGCCACTGGCTAGGCTCGGGTAGCGGTTGGTGAGCAGGAGCAGGTACGCGTACGTTTGTGCCTGGTAGCGCAAGCAGTACGCCATCAGGTCGCGCATTCCTCTCGGCGTCCGGCCCAGCGCGACCGCCGCGAACCAGCCGATGACCGCGACGATCTGGAGCACGACGCCCAGCACGTACATCAGCAGGTAGGCCGGAATCGCCAGAATCAGCCGGAAGCCGGTCGACCAGCGCCCCTGCCGCACGGGCGGCGCGACGTCGAGGTCGATCGGGTAGGTGCCGGGCCAGCCGCGGAAGCCGGGGAACGGGTCGGCGATCAGCCACGCATACGCCTGGACGTGCGTGTAGTAGCGGAGGAAGCGCGACGCCCAAGCGTGCAGACCGGCCGGCGCCTGGCCCCGGAACAGCGTCAGCACCCAGGTCACGACCGTGACGAGAACCGCGAGGTAGAGCCACAGCGTCGCCACGATCAGGTGCGGGATCACGAGCAAGGCACGCAGCGCCGCCGTGAGCCGCCAGCGGCTCAGGTCGTCCGTCGACGAGGAGCTGGACGGGGTGGAACCGCTCCGCGGCCGCTCCGGTGAACACGGGCTCACGCTTCTCGGTGAACGCGGCGACGCCCTCGGTGAAGTCGTCGGTCTTGACGAGGCGACCCTGAGTGAGGGCCTCGTCCTCGAGCTGCTGCGCGAGCGTCGCAGTCTGAGCGACGTCGAGCAGGCGCTTCGTCTCCCAGACGGCGCGCGTCGGCATCGCGGCGAAGAGCTCCGCCACCTCGGCGGCGCGCTCGAGCAGGTCGTCGTCGCGCACCACCTCCGAGACGAGGCCCCACACGAGCGCCTCGGCGGCGGTGAGGCGGCGGGCCGTGACGAGCCACTCGAACGCGCGGCCCGCTCCGAGGAGGCGGCCCGCGAGCCAGGTGGCGCCCGCGTCCGGCGAGAGCCCGAGCCCGACGAAGGCGGGTGCGAAGACGGCGGAGTCGGCGGCGAGCCGCGCGTCGCACGCGAGCGCAAGCGACAGGCCGGCGCCCGCGGCCGGGCCGTTCACGGCGGCCAGGACGGGCTTCTCGAGCGCCCGGATCGCGAGCACGTTGCGGTTGAGCTGCTCGCGCAGCCGCTCGGTCACCTCGTTGGCCGCGCCGTGCAGCTCCTCGACGTCCTGGCCGGCAGAGAAGCCGCGCCCCTCGCCCGTGAGCACGACCGCCCGCACCGCCTGGTCGCGCGCCTCCTCGAGTGCGACAGCGAGGCCCGCGTGCATCGGCGTGTTCAGGGCGTTGAGGCGGTCGGGTCGGGCGAGCGTGATCCACAGGACGGCGCCCTCCCGTCTGATCGCGACCTCGCCCACGACGCAGACCATAAACAGGTGGCTACCCTCGCTTCATGGACACGCGCACCGGCGCGAACGACGAAAGCGAGGCGCTCGACGCCTATTCGCGCGTCGTGATCTCGGTCAGCGAGCGCCTGCTGCCGTCGGTCGCGCACCTCCGGAGCGGGCGTGGCAGCGGTAGCGGCGTCGTGATCTCGAGCGACGGCTTCCTCGTCACCTCGGCCCACGTCGTCCACCGGGCACGGCGGATCCGTGCCTCCTTCGTGGACGGCTCGGAGTACCAGGCCGAGGTCGTCGGCGCCGACCCGCTCTCGGATCTCGCCGTGCTGCGGGCCGACGCGGACAGGCTCGCGCCGGCCGAGCTCGGCGACGCGAGCGCGCTGCGGGTGGGCCAGCTCGTGGTCGCGGTCGGGAACCCGCACGGCTTCGACCGCTCTGTCACCGCCGGCGTCGTCTCGGCGCTCGGCCGCTCGCTGCCGACCGGCGAGGGCCGCGTCGTCGACAGCGTGATCCAGACCGACGCTGCGCTCAACCCGGGCAATTCGGGCGGCGCGCTCGCCGACGGCAGCGCCCGGGTGGTCGGGATCAACACCGCCGTCGCCGGAGTCGGTCTCGGGCTCGCGGTGCCGGTGAACGCCACGACGAAGTCGATCGTGTCCGCCCTGATGAGCGAGGGTCGCTTCCGGCGCGCCTACCTCGGCATCGCCGGTGGGACGCGGCCGCTCCCGCCGCGCCTGGCGCGCGAGCTCGGCCGCAAGGCGGGCGTCGAGGTCGTCGAGGTCGTCCCCGGCTCGCCCGCCGCGGCCGCGAACCTCCGCGCCGAGGACCTGATCGTCGCGGTCGACGAGCTGCCGGTCGCGGCGGTCGACGACGTGCAGCGCCTGATGGTCGGCGACCGGATCGGCGCGAAGGTCGTGCTCGAGGTGCTCCGCGAGGGCCGCCCGATCACGGTCGAGCTCGTCCCCGGCGAGCTCGAGTAGGGCTCAGCCGACCCGGACGAACGCGGGCCGTGTGGCCGAGCGCCCGTCGGCCGACCGAGCCGTGACCTGCGCCCGCGCCCGGACGAGCGGGGCCGACTTCTTCACGGCCAGGCGCACCGTCACCGGCGTCCGCCCGGCGCCGGTCAGCTTCACCTTCCGGCAACCCTTGCCGCCGATACGCGGCGCGAGCCTGACGCAGACGTCGACCGTGCCGATCGGCCGCACCCAGTCGACGAGCTGCACGCGTACGGCGGCGGCGCCGCCTCGCCGCGCCGTCGCCGGTGCTGACGTCGAGGCCGGGGGCGTTCTGCACCGGCGCGGGCGACGCCAGGGACTCGTCGAAGCGCGGTGCCGCCGCCGTTCGAGGCCGGTCACGCGGCAGAAGAGCGGGCGGCCGGCGTCCTGGTACCGGAGCAGGTAGGTCGGCGAGCCGCTGCGCGACCACCGAGCCGGTCGCGCCCTCGCGGAAGGCGTACGTGAGGGTCGGGCTGCCCGGTCCACCCGCCGGAGATGCAGCGCACGGTCTGACCGACCTGCAGCACGGGCGTCGGCCGCCTCGAGCGTCGTCACGCCGGCCGGGCGCGGCGCCGTCGGCGGATCGTCGTTGCCCTGGATGAACAGCAGGATCTCGGGCGCGGTCACATTGGCGAACGACGCGCTCGAGTTGGAGGTGCACGCCGCCGCCCGGGTGACGCCGACGACCGTCGGGCGTCGGGTCCGCGACGACGAGCGCGGCGCCGCTGTCGCCGCTGCACGGGGAGCTCGAGCCGGAGAAGGCGCAGAGCAGGACGGCGTTGCTCTGTCGTCGTCCTGCGGCCTGAGGCACTCGCCCTGGTCGACGAGCGTGCCGTTCATCGCCGTTGAGCGTGCCGTCGATCGTGCCGCCGTACGCCTTGAGGCCGAACCCGGCGAGCATGACTGCGTCGCCGATCCCGAGACGGCGTGGAGGCGCCCGGCAGCGCGATCGCGCGGGCCGTCGGGACCGCTCAGGTCGAGCGGCGTGCCGAGCGCCAGCACGGCGACGTCGTCGCCGCCGCTCGCGATCGCCGTCGACGTAGCCGTGGTGCACGCGGAGGCTCAGCACCTGGCGCTCCTGCCTGCTGTCGGTCGAGGACGGCGCCGCCGCGTTCGTGACGCCCGCGAGGCACGCTGAGACTCGCAGCCGGGACGGCAGCCCCGTTCGCCCCGAGCACGCAGTGCGCGGCGGTGAGCACGTGGAGCGCGTCGATGATCGCGCCGCTGCAGAGGGAGCCGTCGGCGCCGGCGTGATAGAGGACGAGCACGCTCCAGGGCGCGTTGCGGACGTCGACGGGGGTCCCGCCGACGACGCGGGCCGTGCCGAGCGCCGAGGGCGTCACGGCGAGCACGGCGAGGACTGCGAGGAACGCGAGCGACCGCAAGGCCCGATCAGAGTGCCAGGCTGCTCGCGCGATCGCTCACGGAGGCGCCGGGCCGGGGAGCCCGGCAGCACCCCTCGGCGTACAGTACGACGCTGCCGAACTGCCATGTTTCGTCGAGCCGGAGGAGCGAGATCGATGCCAGGAAAGCTCGTGCATTTCGAGTTGCCAGCCAGCGACACGGCCAGGGCCCGCGCGTTCTGGAGCGGCGTCTTCGGGTGGACGTTCGCCGATCCTGGCATGGCCGAGATGGAGTACTGGATGACGAGGACGGGTGACGACCAGGGCGGCGCCGTCTACCCGAGGCAGAGCGAGGAGCGCGGTCCGGTCGTCTACTTCGACACCGACGACATCGACGCGTCGCTCGAGCAGGTGCGGGCCTGCGGCGGACGCGCCGAGGACAAGCAATCGATCCCGGAGATCGGCTGGTTCGCACGCTGCGTCGACACCGAGGGCAACGAGTTCAGCCTCTTCGAGAGCGACGCATCGGTCCGGAACGTGACCGGGATCGCGGTCGGTCTCACCGTCCTCGCAGGCCTCGCGGCGTCGATCCAGGTGGCGGTGATGGGCCGGTTCGGGACGCGCATCGGCGTGCTCGAGGCGCTCGCCGTCGCCACCGTGGTGCAGCTCGTGCTCGCAGTGGGGATCCTGCTCGCCTTCCGTCAGGGCGTAGGCGGGATCGGCGGGCGCGTTCCGGGCGCCCGCGTGGATGTGGGCCGGCGGAGCGATGGGGCTCCTGGTCGTCTTCACGATCACGTTCGCCCAGCCGCGTATCGGCGCGACCGCCACGATCGGGATCCTGATCGCCGGCCAGCTCGTGATGGGCGCGGTGATCGACCGCTTCGGGCTCTTCGGCGTCGACCAGATCGCGATCACCTGGCAGCGGGCGGTCGGGATCGGCTTGCTCGGCGCCGGCGCGGCGCTGTCCCTCTCGAGGTGAGCTTCCGGATGAAGATGTGGACGGCTCTCTGGGCCGTCTACATCATCTGGGGCTCGACGTACCTGTTCATCGCGGTGGCCGTCGAGACGTTGCCGCCGCTGCTCGCGGTGTCGCTGCGCTTCATCTTCGCGAGCGGGATCATGGCCGGGATCGTGCTCTGGCGCGGCGGGTCGCTGCGGATCGGGCGGCGCGAGCTCGCGTCGTGCGTGCTGATCGGCTGCCTGCTGCCGGGAGCGAACGCCGTGCTCTTCTACGCCGAGCGCGACGTGCCGATCGGGCTGGCCTCGCTGCTGATCGCGACGGTGCCGCTCTTCGTCGTGCTCCTGCGCCTGGCCTCGGGCGAGCGGATGCGCGGCGCGACGATCGCGGGCGTCGGGGTCGGCTTCATCGGCGTCGCGGTCCTGCTTCGACCATCGGGCGTGGCGACGACCCTGGGCGTCGCCCTCTGCATCACCTCGGCCGTGATGTGGTCGGTCGGGTCGTTCGCGGCCGCGCGCATCACGATGCCGAAGAACACGTTCACGGCGACGACGTACGAGATGCTCGCCGGAGGCGTGATCATGCTGCCGTTCGGCCTCGCGACCGCCGGCTCGTTCGACCCGTCGGTCGCGTCGATCATCGCCTGGATCTATCTCGTCACGATCGGCTCGGCCGTCGGCTACGCGGCGTACAGCTGGCTCCTCCACCACGCCCCGCTCAGCACCGTCTCGACTTACGCGTACGTGAACCCGGTCGTCGCGATCGTCCTCGGCGTGCTCTTCCGCAACGAGAGCCTCACGAAGCAGATCCTGGTGGGCGCCGCGATCGTCGTCGCCTCGGTCGCGGTGGTCGTGCGGCAGGAGCCGCCCGTGGCGACGCAGCCCGAGGAGGGCGTCCGGTAGCACGGCGACCGAGGCGAAGCCGCCGCGACCGCCGCTCGCCGAAAGTTCCACTGTCGGCACACATCCGTGACGGACGCGTCACAGGTTCGTCGGTATCGTCGCCCGTAGAGGGCGGCGGGACGGCGCCCCACCCAGTGAGGGTGGGGGACCGGCTCGGAGCAACGGGCTTGCGCTGCCCCGGCGAGCTCTCAGAGGCCGACGATGTCGTCCGGGCGAACCGGCACGCGGCTCAACTCGCGGCCCGTGGCGGCGCGCAGCGCCGAGGCGACGGCCGCGGTTGCGACGACGGTCGGGGGCTCGCCGATCCCCTTCACGCCGTACGGCGCGTCCGGCTCGGGCACCTCGACGAGTGCCGTCTCGACGTGCGGCATGTCGAGGGTCGTCGGGATCAGGTAGTCGGTGAAGCTCGCGTTCGTGATCCGGCCGTCGCGGGTCTGGATCTCCTCCATCAGTGCGAGCCCGAGGCCCTGCGCCGTCCCGCCCTCGACCTGGCCTTCGACCGCCTGCGGGTTGATCGCGGCGCCGACGTCCTGCGCGACGCCGATCCAGACGACGCGCGAGAGCCCGAGCTCGACGTCGACCTCCGCGACGACGCGCATCGCACACGCCGCGAAGGCAACGTGCGCCCGGTCGCTCGTGATCTGGCCTGTCTCCGGATCGAGCGGCGTCGTGGGCAGATGGCGGTAGACGCGCTCCACGTCGACCTCGCCGCCTCCGCGCGCCTCGCGCTCGGCGAGCGCCGCCCGGCAGGCCTCGCGGACCGCGCCGGAGACCATCCACGTCTGCCGCGAAGCCGAGGTCGACCCGGCCGAGTCGACGGTGGCGGTCGAGTGCGGCGCGAGCGGAGACGTCGTCGGTGCCGAGCTCGGTGCGGGCCACCTGCAGCATCACGCCGGCAACGCCCTGGCCGACCTCGGCGGCGGCGCAGTGCACCTCGGCCGAGCCGTCCGCCGAACAGGCGCACGCGCGCGGCGCAGTAGTCGTCGAAGCCCTCGGAGAAGCCGATGTTCTTGAACCCGACCGCAAACCCGACGCCGCGGCGGACGCCCTCGCCACGCGTCGTGTTGCCGGCCCCGCCGGGCAGTCGCATCGGGTCGCGCGGCAGCTCCTCCGGCGGGCGGCGGCTCGAACGCGGCCGCGCGGCGAATCACCTCGGCGACCGGCAACGAGCCGGTGAGGCGCTGCCCCGTCGGCAGGGTGTCGCCAGGTTCGAGCGCGTTCAGGAGTCGCAACTCGATCGGATCGATCCCGAGCGCGGCGGCGAGCTTGTCCATCTGCGCCTCGGCAGCGAAGCAGGTCTGGACGGCGCCGAAGCCGCGCATCGCGCCGCAGGGCGGGTTGTTGCTGTACACCGCAGTCGCGTCGAGCAGCGCGTTCGGCACCGCGTAGGGCCCGGCGGCGAACGCCGCCGCGTTGGCGCAGACCGCGGTCGAGCTCGAGGCGTACGCGCCGCCGTCGAGCAGGATCCGCATTCTCACGCTGACGAGCTTCCCCTCGCGCGTCGCGCGGTGCTCGGCCCAGATCCGCGCCGGGTGCCGATGCACGTGACCGATGAACGACTCCTCGCGGTTGTAGACGATCTTGACCGGCCGGTTCGTGTGCAGCGCGAGCAGCGCACCGTGGATCTGCATCGAGAGGTCCTCGCGCCCGCCGAACGCGCCGCCGACGCCGGCGAGGTGGATGCGCACCTGCTCGAGCGGCAGGCCGAGGCAGGGCGCGACCTGCCGTCGATCGACGTGCAGCCACTGGGTCGCGACGTGGATGTCGACGCCGCCCTCACCGTCGGGCACGGCGAGGCCCGATTCGGGGCCGAGGAACGCCTGATCCTGGCTGCCGAGCTCGTACGTGCCCGAGACGACGACCTCGCCGGCCGCGTCGGGGTCGCCGTGCCGGACGACCACGTTGCGGACGACGTTCGACCGGGGATCGTCCCGGTACCCGTGGCCTTGCGTCAGGTGCTCGGGGTGGAGCTCCGGCGCCTCGAGGGCGCGCTCCATGTCGTCGACGGGGTCGAGCGGCTCGTAGACGACGCGCACCTTCTCGGCGGCGCGGCGCGCCTGCTCGGGATGCTCGGCGGCGACGAGCGCGACCGGCTCGCCGAAGTAGAGGACACGGTCGATCGCGAGCACGGGCTGGTCGGCGAACTCGAGCCCGTATCGCTTCTCGCCCGGAACGTCCTCGTGGGTCAGGACGGCGTGAACGCCGGGGAGGGTCAACGCCTCCGAGATGTCGATCGAGGCGATTTGCGCGTGGGCGTGCGGGCTGCGGACGGTGTGCCCCCAGAGCATCCCGGGCGCGACGAGGTCGCTCGCGAACGCGAACTCGCCCTTCACCTTCGCAGTCGCATCGACGCGCGGAACGCTCTCGCCGATGCGTCCTCGCTCGACCCTCCGCGGCGCCGTCCGCGTCGTGACCTGCCCACGGAAACCGGGCGCGCCCGCGCCCGATTTCGCGCCGCCGGCGTGCTCCCCCGCCCTGTTGGGTGGGGAGACAGCCACCCGCCACCCGTTTCCATTTTCGCCCGCCGCGACGGGTGCGAGCAAGGTGTCTGTTGTGAAATGAGTGTGACGTTTCATCCACAGCCGTCCGAAGCGGCCAGGCGGACCGCGTCGAAGATCTTCGTGTAGCCCGTGCAGCGGCAGAGATTGCCCGAGAGCGCCTCACGGATCTCGTCGCTCGACGGCGCGGGGCTACGCTCCAGCAAGGCGGCCGCGGCAACCACCAGCCCAGGCGTGCAGAAGCCGCATTGCACCGCGCCCGCCTCGACGAACGCCTCTTGCACCCGGTGCAGCCGGTCGCCGTCGGCGAGGCCCTCGACGGTCTTCACCTCGTGCCCGTCCGCCTGCGCGGCCAGCACGAGACACGCGCACACGAGCACCCCGTCGAGCAGCACCGAGCACGACCCGCACTCGCCCTGCTCGCACGCGTTCTTCGACCCTGGGACGTCGAGCTTCTCGCGCAGGGCGAAGAGGAGCGACTCGCCCTCCCAGCAGTCGGCCTCCCGCTCGGCGCCGTTGACGCGCAGCGCGATTCTCACGCCAGCGTCCTCTCGAGCGCGCGCGTCGTCATCACGCGCAGCGCGTGGCGGCGGTACGCGGCCGAGCCGCGCACGTCGTCGATCGGCGCCGCCGCCGCCGCAACCAGATCCGGGAACGAGGCCGCCTCGTCGCGCGGCGCCGTTACGAGCAGCGGGCGCGGCGAGGCCGAGCCGAACGACGCCCGCAACTCCTCGCCCGCACTCAGCGCCAGCGAGACGACCGCGATCACCATCGCGTTCCTCGGCCCGATCTTCATGAAGGTTTGCGGCTCTCGCCGACGGCCTCACCCGCACGGCCGCGATCAGCTCGTCCGGCTCGAGCGGCGTTCCGCTTCACGCCGGTGACGAACTCGCCGATCGGCACACGCCGCGTCCCTCGCACCGAGGCGCACTCCACCTCGGCGTCCTCGACGCACGAGCGGCGGAAGCGCGTCGCCGGCGGGCGACGCCGTCGCGAGGTTGCCGCCGATCGTTCCGCGGTTGCGGATCTGCGGCGAGCCGACGGTGCGCGAGGCCTCGGCGAGCGCGGGTAGCAGCTCTGCGAGCTCGGTGTCCATCGCTTCGGTATAGGTGAGCCCGGCTCCGAGCCGCAGCGCGCCGTTGTCGCGCGACCAGCCCCGGAGCTCCTCGACCTCGTTCAGGTTCAGGATCGCCGCGCGGACGCGTGCGGTCGAAGTTGACGGCGACCATCACGTCGGTTCCGCCCTGGATCGACAGCGCGTCGGGGTGCTCCGCCCTCAGCCGCGAGTGCCTCGCCGAGGTTGCGCGGAGTGAACACGTCCACCCCCGAACTGTACGGTTTGCAGCCAATGGCCTCAGCGCTTTCGCGACGCCTCGCGGTCGCGCGCGGGGACGAGCCGGCCGACCTCGTCGTGCGGGGCGGCAAGGTGTTCTCGGCCTTCACGCGCGAGTGGCTCCACGACGGACGTCGCCGTCGTGGACGGCTACGTCGCGGGCCTGGGCGACTACGACGGTGCCGAGACGCTGGACGCGGGCGGCCGGTACGTCGTCCCCGGGTTCGTCGACGCGCACATGCACCTGGAGTCGTCGAAGCTGCTGGTGGACGAGTTCGCGCGGCTCGTGCTGCCGTTCGGCACCACTGCGGTCGTCGCCGACCCGCACGAGATCGCGAACGTGCTCGGCACCGACGGCGTCCACTGGCTGCTGGACGTATGCGGCCGGATCCCGCTCGACGTCTGGTTCATGGCCTCGTCCTGCGTGCCGGCATCGATGTACGAGTCGCCGCGGCGCGAGCTGACGACGGGCGACCTGGATGCGCTCCTGCGCCGCCGCCGCGTGCTCGGCCTGGCCGAGATGATGAACTTCCCCGGCGTCATCCCCGGCGACGAGCGCGAGCTGGAGAAGCTCGAGCTCGCGCGCCACGTCGACGGCCATGCGCCCGGCGTCCTCGGGCGCGACCTGAACGCGTACGTCGCGGCCGGGATCCGCTCCGACCACGAGGCGTACACGCCCGAGGAGGGACGCGAGCGGCTGCGGCTCGGCATGTGGCTGCTGATCCGCGAGGGCTCGGCGGCGCGGAACCTGGAGGCGCTGCTGCCGCTGCTCGCGGAGTACGGGCCGGGCCGGATCGCGTTCTGCACCGACGACCGCGAGCCGGAGCACATCGCCGACGACGGGCACATCAACTCGATGGTGCGCGACGCGGTCTCGTCGGGCATCCCACCCGAGGACGCGCTCGTCTGCGCGACGCTGAACCCGGCGACCTGGCACGGCCTCTCGCACCTGGGCGCGGTCGCGCCCGGCTACCAGGCCGACCTGCTGCTCCTGCCCGACCTGGAGCGGTTCGTCCCGGAGACGGTGCTGAAGGCAGGCCGGCCCGTGGCCGAGATCCCGCGCGCGGAGGTGCCCGACTGGGTGCGGCAGACCGTGCGGGTGGGCGCGCTCGGCCCGGAGATGTTCCGCATCCCGTGGAGCGGAGGCAGTGCGCGCGTGATCGGGCTCGTGCCGGGGCAGATCGTGACCGAGTCGCTCGTCGAGGAGCCGACCGTGCGCGCGGGTGAGGCGGTCGCCGACCCCGCGCGCGACCTGGCGAAGATCGCGGTGATCGAGCGGCACCTCGCGACCGGTCGCATCGGGCTCGGCTTCGTGCGCGGGTTCGGCCTGCAACGGGGCGCGCTCGCCTCGACGGTGGCGCACGACGCGCACAACGTGGTGGTGGTCGGGACGAGCGACCCCGCGATGGCGTTCGCGGTGCGCCGGCTCGCGAACCTCGGCGGCGGCATCGTCGCGGTCGACGGCTCGCAGGTGGTCGCAGAGCTTCCGCTACCGGTCGCCGGGCTGCTCTCGGACGGGCCGCTCGAGGACGTGGTGGCGCGCAGCCGCGCGCTCGTGGCCGCCGCGCGCGAGCTGGGCTGCACGGTGGAGGCGCCGTTCCAGCTGCTTGCGTTCCTCGCGCTGTCGGTGATCCCGAGCCTGAAGCTGACCGATCGCGGCCTCGTCGACGTCGACCGCTTCGAGCTCGTGCCGCTGGCCGTCGCATGATCCTCGCGAACGCGTGGATCGTGACGATGGACGAGGCCGGCACCGAGCACGAGCGCGGCTGGCTTCGAATCGCAGACGGCCTGATCGCAGAGATCGGCCCCGGCGACCCGCCGGCGGCTCCGGACGGGTCCGATCTGGCCGGCGACGCGCCCAAAGCCCCACCCTTGGGTGGGGAAGAACCACCCGCCACCCGTCAGGATCATCGCCCCGAAAGAGGCTCCGGTGCAAGCCGTCCTTTGCAAGAAGAGCGTGACAATTCGTCCACAGCCGGCTCCAGTGGACACGCCCGAGACGACGATGTGCGCGACCTCGGCGGCGCAGTGGTCACGCCGGGGCTCGTCAACACGCACCACCACCTGTACCAGACGCTGACGCGCGCCCGGGCGCAGGAGGCCGACCTCTTCACCTGGCTGCGCACGCTCTACCCGGTCTGGGCGCGGATCGACGCCGAGATGGAGTACGCCGCAGCGCGCACCGGCCTCGCCGAGCTCGCGCTCTCGGGCTGCTCGACCGTCTTCGACCACCACTACGTCTTTCCGCGCGGGGCCTCCGGGCTCGTCGAGGCCGAGCTTCAGGCAGCGCGCGAGCTGGGGCTGCGCATGGTCGCCTCGCGCGGCTCGATGGATCTCGGCGCCTCCGCCGGCGGCCTCCCGCCCGACGAGCTCGCCGAGGAGCTTGACGCGATCCTCGCCGACACCGAGCGCCTCGCCGCGCTCGCCGACGGCGACCTCGTCCAGATCGCCGTCGCGCCCTGCTCGCCGTTCTCGGTCACGACCCGCTTGATGGAGGAGTCCGCCGCACTCGCCAGGCGGCTCGACGTGCAGCTCCACACGCACCTCGCAGAGACGGTCGAGGAGGAGGCCTACTGCCGCGAGCTCTACGGCTGCACGCCCGTCGAGTACCTCGAGCGGGTCGGCTGGCTCGACGGCGACGTCTGGTGCGCGCACTGCGTCCACCTCTCGCCGGCCGAGGTCGCGCGCTTCGCGGCGAGCGGCGTCGGCGTCGCCCACTGCCCGACCTCGAACCTCCGCCTCGGGGCCGGCACCGCCCCGGTGCGCGAGCTGGTCGACGCCGGCGTCCGCGTGGGTCTCGGCGTCGACGGCTCCGCCTCGAACGAGCGCAGCGACATGTGCTTCGAGATGAAGCAGGCGCTCCTCGCCGCGCGCGGCCGCGAGCGGCGCCACCGCGATGACGGCGCGCGACGCGCTGAGGCTCGCGACCCGCGGCGGCGCGGCCGTCCTCGGCCGCACCGACATCGGTTCGCTCGAGCCGGGCAAGCGCGCGGACGTCGCGATCTGGCGCACCGACGGCCTGGAGCTCGGCGGCGCGGAGGATCTGCCGGCTGCGCTCGTTCTCTCGGCGCCGCACCGCGTCGACAGACTGCTCGTCGGCGGGCGCGAAGTCGTCCGCGATGGGGAACTCGCGAACGCGAGCGAGACCGAGATCGCGCGCGAGCACCGCGTGCAGGCGGCGCGGCTCTGGCGGTAGCTCCACGTGTCGTCGACGACCCTGGCCCGCCGGATCGAGATGGAAGAGGTAGTCGCCCTGCTCGCACTCGTTCCGCACCACTGCAAGCAGCGGTGAGGCCCACGCCGACGGCGGGCCCGCGAGACGGCTCTCCCGTAGAGTCGGGCGATGACCGTCTCCACCCATGTCCTCGACACCGAGCGCGGCCTGCCCGCCGCCGGCGTCCGCGTGGAGCTCTGGCGCGGCGACGAGCTCGTCGGGGCCGGCGAGACCGACGTCGACGGGCGTATTCGCCAGCTTGCCGACACGGACCCGGGCACCTATCGGATCGTCTTCCACCCGAGCTCGCCGTTCTTCCGGCGGGTCGAGCTGGAGGTCGACCTCGGCGCGGGCCACCACCACGTCCCGCTGCTCGTCTCGTCCTACGCGTGCGCGACCTACCGCGGCAGCTGACCCTCGACGAGCTCGCGGAGCTGTTCGAGGGACGCACGCGGTTCGTCGAGCGACTTGCCGAGCTCGAGGATCCGCTCGGCAACGCCCGCGCGGTCGCGGCCACGCTGACCGACGCCGAGAAGAAGGCGGTGCTCGACGCGCACCCGCCGATCGGCGAGCGGAAGCTCTCCAAGCGCTCGGCCGCCGAGCAGGGCTCGGACTACGACCCCGCATTGATCGCCGAGCTGACGCAACTCAACCGCGCCTACGAAGAACGCTTCGGCTTCCGCTTCGTCGTCTTCGTCAACCGTCGCCCGAAGGCCGAGCTCGTGCCGATCCTCCGAGAGCGCCTGACCCGCACCCGCGAGCAGGAGCTCGACACCGCCCTCGACGAACTGATCGCGATCGCCCAGGACAGATGGCGGCGGGGTTGAAGACGCCGCCGATGACGTTCGTCTCTCGCCGCATGGATCGCCGACACTCGAAGGCGGAGCCGGGCAAGCGGGACCGATGGCGACACTCCTAGCCATCTCCGACTACTGGTGGAGCTGGGGCAACCTGCTCTTCCGCTGGCTGCACGTGATCGCCGCGATCGCGTGGATCGGCTCGTCGTTCTACTTCATCGCGCTCGACCACCACCTCACGCCTCCGGCCGAGGAGCGGCGACGCCGAGCGCGGCGTCGGCGGCGAGGCGTGGGAGGTCCACGGCGGCGGCTTCTACCGGGTCGAGAAGTTCACGGTCGCCCCTCAGACGCTGCCCGAGCCTCTCTACTGGTTCAAGTGGGAGGCCTACACCACGTGGCTCTCGGGCTTCGCGCTGCTCGTCGTCGTCTACTTCGCCCACCCGGCCACGTTCCTCGTCGACCCGTCCGTGACCGACCTGGCGAACTGGGAGGCGATCGTGATCGCCGTCGGCGGCATGGTCGTCGCGTGGGTCGTCTACGACGAGCTCTGCCGGCTCTTCGACGGCCGCGAGTGGGCGCTCGCGCTGGCCGTGTTCGCGTTCGTCTGCCTCAGCGCCTGGGCGGCGAGCGAGCTGTTCGCGGCACGGGCCGCGTACATCGAGGTCGGAGCGATGCTCGGCACGATCATGGCCGCGAACGTCTTCTTCGTGATCATCCCGGCACACCGGGAGCTCGTCCGGGCGAAGGAGGAAGGTCGCGAGCCCGACCCGCGCTGGAACGCGCGCGGCAAGCAACGGTCGGTGCACAACAACTATCTGACGCTGCCGGTCCTGTTCGCGATGCTCTCCGGCCACTTCGCGTTCACCTACGGGCACAGCCGCGCGTGGCTCGTCCTCGTCGTGTTGATGGCGCTCGGAGCGTGGACGCGGCACTACTTCAACCTGCGCCATCGCGGCGTGAACGCCTGGTGGATCCCGGCCAGCGCCGCGGCCGGAGTGATCGTGCTCGCGGTGCTGATCCGCCCGCCGGCCCTGCCATCGACGTCGGGGCACGGGTCGGGGCCGGCGCCGAGCTTCACGCAGGTGCAGCGGATCGTCGAGCAGCGCTGCCTGCCGTGCCACGCGACCAGGCCGACCCAGCCGGGGTTCACCGGCGCGCCCGGAGGCGGGATCGTGCTCGAGACGCGCGAGCAGATCGAGTCGCGCGCCACGCTGATCAAGGCCGTCGCGGTGGACACGCAGACGATGCCGCTCGGCAACATCACGCAGATGACCGACGAGGAGCGGGCGACCCTCGCAGCCTGGGTCGCCTCCCGGTAGCGTCAGCCCGTGCTCGAGATCGTCGCCGCCGGCTTGACGTTCCGCGCCCGGTTCGAGGAGGCAGACGCGCCGCGCACCGTGGCCGCGTTCCGGGCGATCCTGCCGTTCGACGAGCGCGTGATCCACGTTCGCTGGAGCGGCGAGTCGACCTGGATCCCGTGGGGCGACCGGGAGTTCGGGCTCGGCCCCGAGAACGCGACCTGCTACCCGGCGCCGGGCCAGCTGCTGCTCTATCCCGGCGGCGTCAGCGAGACCGAGCTGCTCTTGCCGTACGGCCGTTGCCGGTTCGCCTCGAAGGCGGGCGTGCTCGCGGGCAACCACTTCGCCACGGTCGTCGAGGGCAACGAGAACCTCCGCGAGCTCGGCCGGCTCACGCTCTGGGAAGGCGCTCAGCGCAGCTCGTTCCGCGAGCTCTGAGCCGCACCCGCGTCGGCTGCCGGCAGCGTCTCGTTACGATCGCGCGGATGTCCACGCACGAGCTCGCCGGAACGAACGGCACGATGATCGAGCTGGATCCGCTTCGCTGGAAGGCGCTCGCGGTGATCTGTGCGGCGTTCTTCATGACGATCCTCGACGTCTCGATCGTCAATGTCGCGCTTCCGTCGATCGGCGAGTCGCTCGACTTCTCGCGCGAGAATCTGCAGTGGGTCGTGACCGCGTACGCGATCACGTTCGGCGGCTTCCTGCTGCTCGGCGGGCGTGCGGCCGACCTCTACGGGCGCCGCCGCGTGTTCCTGGTCGGCGTCGTCGTCTTCACGGTCGCCTCGCTCCTCTGCGGTCTCGCCGGCTCCGAAGCGCTGTTGATCGGCGCGCGCGCGTTGCAGGGGCTCGGCGCCGCGATCATCTCCCCGGCGGCGCTCTCGATCGTCACGACGACCTTCGCGGAGGGCGCGGAGCGGAACAAGGCGCTCGGTATCTGGGGTGCGATGGGCGGGTCGGGAGCCGCCGTCGGCGTGCTTGCGGGAGGGATCCTGACGAAGTACCTCGGCTGGGAGTGGATCTTCTTCGTCAACGTCCCGGTCGGCGTGCTCGCATTCGTGCTCGCTCCGCGCTACGTGCGCGAGAGCCGCTCGGAGCAGCGAACGTCGCCGGACGTCGCCGGAGCCGTGACGGTTACCGCCGGCCTCGCGCTGCTCGTGTACGCGATCTCGCAGGCGCCCGACCACGGCTGGGGCTCGAGCTGGACGATCTCGCGCCTCGTGGGCTCGGCCGTGCTGCTGACGGCGTTCGTCTTCATCGAGTCGAGGGCCAAGTACCCGCTGATGCCGTTCTCGATCTTCCGCGTGCGCACGATCGCCGGGGCGGACAGTGTGGGCGTGCTGCTCGGGGCCGTGACGTTCTCGAACTTCTTCGTGCTCACGCTCTACGTGCAGCAGGTGCTCGGTTACTCGGCGCTGAAGACGGGCGTGACGTTCGCGGCGACAGCCGGGAGCGCGGTGCTCTGGGCGGGCGTCGCGCAGTGGCTCGCGACGCGCTTCGGGCCGAAACCGGTCATGGCGTTCGGGTTCGTGGCGATGACCGCCGGGATGCTGTGGTACTCGCAGGTCCCGACCGACGGATCGTTCGCCACCGACCTCCTGCCCGGCTACCTCCTGATCGGCCTCGCGCTTCCCTTCACCTGGATCCCCGTCTCGATCGCGGCCCTCGCAGGCGTCCAGGATCACGAGGCAGGGCTCGCTTCCGGCCTGATCAACACCGCGCAGCAGGTCGGCGGCGCGATCGGCGTCGCCATCGCCTCGTCGGTCTCACTGAGCCACTTCAACGCGCAGCTGGACGCCGGAGCGTCGTTCCCGGAAGCCTTCACGAGCGGCTCGCAGTGGGCGTTCTGGGTGATGGCCGGACTGTCGGTGGTCGCCTTCGTCGCCACCCTGGTACTGATCCGGTCCGACGAGCTCGGGCCGGCCAGCGAGCCCGCGTCCGTGTCCGTCTAGCTCTGGACGGCTCTAGCGCTCCTCGCGCACGTGCTCTCCTCGAGTCCGGTACGTACGGGACCGGCCGACTATAGCGCCCGTGCTTCGGCACTTTCGAGGAGCCGTTCGCCGACGGGCGCCTCGGCGCTCCAGGGGAAGTCGATCCAGCGGTCGACGCGGCGCCAGACGTACTCGCACGCGACCTCGGAGCGCGGCTTCTCGTAGAGCACGGCGCAGCGCACCTCGGCGACCTTGCCCTCGCAGAAGTCCTTCACGAGCGCGAGCGTTGCGCCGGTGTCGGCGACGTCGTCGGCGATCAGCACGCTCGTCTCGGCGAAGTCGACGAGGTCGGGCACGGGCGGCAGGAGCATCGGCATCTCGAGGCGCTCGTCGATCCCGGTGTAGAACTCGACGTTCATCGTGAAGGTGTTCTTCACGCCGAGCGCGTAGGAGAGCGCGCCGGCGACGAGCAGCCCGCCGCGGGCGATCGCCAGCACCATGTCCGGCCGGTAGCCGTCGAGGTGGACCTGCTCGGCGAGGTCGCGAGCGCCGTCCCCGAGGTCCTGCCACGTCATCACCTCGCGCTCTTCGCTCACTGCGTCACCCTTACCGTGTCACCTTCATCGGGCGGCGATCGTATCGAGTGCCCGGGTGAGGATGTCGACGGCAAGCGCGATGTCCTCGGCGCTGGAGAGCTCGTCGGGCGAGTGGCTCGCGCCGCCGTTCAGGCTCCGGACGAAGAGCATCCCGGTCGGCACGCCGGCCGCCGCGAGGATCGCCGCGTCGTGCCCGGCGCCCGAGACGAGCTCGAGTGCGCCCGGCGCCGCGGCACGCAGGGCTGCGAGCGCCGGGTCGCCCATCCGCGCCGGCTCGGCGCGGTAGGTGGTCTCGAAGCCGAGGGCGTCGACGAGCTGGTCGAGCTCGGCGGAATCCGAAGCGCGGGCGTCGACCGACACGGTGGCTCGCCCCGCGATCACGTTGACGGCGCCCGGCTCGACCTCGATCCGTCCCACCGTCGCCGCGGTACCCGGCCAGGGCGTCCGGGCGACGTGGAGAACGAACTCGGCCGCTTTCACGAGTGCGTCGTCGCGCGCGTTCATGGGCCTGCCGGCATGGGCCGCTCGACCCTCGAAGACGACCTCACCGCGTGCGACGCCCGCGATCGCGGTGACGATCCCGATCGGCTCGTTCGCCCGCTCGAGCTCCGCCCCCTGCTCGATGTGCAGCTCGAGGAAGGCCTCGGGCAGGTCGCCGGACGCGACGGACGCCGCGCTGCCCGAGCAGCCGCGCTCCTCGTCGCGGAACGCGACCACCGTGAGGGGAGCGTCGGTGCGCTCGGCCACCTCGATCGCCGCCACCACGCCGAGCGCGCCGTCGAAGCGGCCGCCGTCCGGGACGGTGTCGAGGTGGGAGCCGAGCCACACCCGGACCTTCCCGCGGCGACCGAACGTGTTGCCGGCGGCGTCGGTGTCCACCTCGAGCCCGGCCTCGCGCAGCCACCGCGCGGCGAGGGCGTGCGCAGCGTCCTCCTCCGCCGAGCGGCCGATCCGTGACGGGCCGAGGGAGGCGAGCTGATCGAGGCGCTCCAGGATGCGATCCACCTACCCATTCTGGCCATGTCTGGGGCCTGTCCCCGGACATGGCGCCGACGGACGCGTCTCATCGGGGCGGGCCGGGCGGTCGAGCCCGCTTCAGGCCTGACGCCGCAGCCTGGCGACCTCGAGCCGAATGGTGGTCGAGAGACGTGTCCAGGGCCTGTCCCCGGACACGTCCCGAACAGACAGGTGCGTTGTCTGGCTCCCTGCGCAAGGTGCAGCTCCATATCGGGCCAGCCTCGACAGCGAATCCGCCGACCGCGATGGCGGGATCGACACGCTCGAGCGGTTTCAGGCCGCCGGCGGCGATCGCCTTCATGCCGAGGTCGGCGCCGTCGTCATGGCGCCGCGACCTACGAGTGAAGCCCGATGGGACTCGTGGCCTACGCCGGCCGGCCGGCGCTCGCCTTCACCCACCGCGAGCCGGTGGTACCCGCGGACGCAGACATCGCGCCGCGCACTAGACGGGCTCCGGCGACACGAACTCGGCCTCGACGCCGGTGCCGGCGCGGCGCAGCAACTCCTCGACTGCGCGGCGACCCAGCTCGCCGTAGTCGCTCGTGAGCTCGTTGACGTACATGCCGACGAAGCGGTCGGTGGTGGCGCGGTCGATCCCGCGCCCGAACCGCTCGGCGTACGCGAGCGCCTCGTCACGATGCTCGAGGCCGACCCGGATCGCATCGCCGAGCACGGCCGAGACGTCGCCGAGCCGATCGCCGAGATCGCGACGCGCAGCGTTGACACCGAGAGGGAGCGGCAACCCCGTCTGCTCCTGCCACCACACACCGAGGTCGAGCGCCTTGTGGAGCCCCGACGCGCCGTAGGTGAGCTGCCCCTCGTGAATCACGAGCCCGGCGTCGGCACGGCCGGACGCGACCTCGTCGAGGATGCGGTCGAACGGCACCTCGCGCACGCGCACGCCGTCGCCGAGCACCAGCCGCAGCACCAGGTACGCCGTCGTCAGGAAGCCGGGGACAACGATCTCGAGCTCCCGCAGCGCCTGCAGGCCGAGCGGCTCGCGCGCAACCACGACGGGGCCGTAGCCCAGGCCCATCGAGGCGCCATGGGGCAGCAGCAGATAACGGTCTGCGACGCGCGGGTACGCGCCCATCGAGATCGCGCTCACCTCGAGCCGCCCCTCCGTCGCCCAGCCGTTGAGCGTCTGGATGTCCGAGACGACCTGCTCGAACTCGAGCCCACGCGGGTCTACCCGACCCGCCTCGAGCGCCCAGAACATGAAGGCGTCGTCGGGGTCCGCGCTGTGTCCGACCCGGATCCGCAACCCGCGGCACGCTAGCAACGCGCGGCTCGTCTAGGCTCGCGCCGTGACGAAGCCTCCCCTGTCGGAAGCGATTCAGGACTACCTGAAGGGCATCTACAAGCTGCAGGCCGGAGGCGGGCGCGTGACGATCACTGCGGTCGCCCGGGCGCAAGGCGTCTCGGCCGCATCGGCGTCGGCCATGGTGAAGAAGCTCGCTGCACTCGACCTCCTGGAGCACGCGCCGTACGGCGGAGCACACCTGACCGACGCGGGCGAGCGGGTCGCGCTCGAGGTGATCCGCCACCATCGCCTGCTCGAGCTCTACCTCGCGCAGACTCTCGGCCTCGAGCTCGACGCCGTCCACGACGAGGCCGACCGGCTCGAGCACGTGATCTCGGAGGAGCTCGAGGAGCGGATCGACCGCGCGCTCGGCTTCCCGACCCACGACCCGCACGGAG
This sequence comes from uncultured Actinomycetota bacterium, assembly GCA_963797465.1. Taxonomy (GTDB): domain Bacteria; phylum Actinomycetota; class Thermoleophilia; order Gaiellales; family Gaiellaceae; genus PALSA-600. The sequence continues at coordinate 2,275,639 of CAWCPD010000001.1, forward strand.
ATCCGATCCCGGACGCAGACCTGAGGTGGCCGGCCGCGAAGCGGCCCGTCCGCCAAAGGCGGACCCGTGGAGGGGGTCTGGGGGAACCGGGAGGTTCCCCCAGCTGAGCTAGCAGCGCCTGTTCATGCAGACGATCGGCCAAGGACGATCGGCCGACGTCGGAAGGGTCCGCGGCCGGGCTACCTGCGCCAGCTCGATGCACAGCCGCCGCAAGTCAGCTCCGGTGGCTCACCGCCCGAAGAACAGCCGTTCGAGCGGCTCGAGCAACTCGTCGCGGCGGAACGGCTTGACCTTGCCGTCGAGGCCGTCCTCCTCGGAGACGACGACGTCGTCCTCGAGAGTCGTGTTCGCCGCCTCGAGCGCGTCGTCGAGCTCGTATCCCAGGAAGACGTAGTCGTCCTCGTGCGGCTCCGGGGCGGCGCGAAGGTGCTGATCGACCGTGCGGCCGACCGCCCAGACGGCGCCGGGCCGACGCTCGATCCAGACGACGACCCGCTCCTCGCGTCCCTCGTCGTCGCGTCCCTCGAGGACCCGCTCCACATAGACGTCGACCGAGGACGCCGGCTTCACGGGGCCGAGTATACGAACCGTTTGCAGCCGCGTGCTTGTAGAATCGGCTCGTGGCCCGCATCGCCGACATCCTCCGGACACCGTTCGGCTTTCTGTTCACACGCTCCCGGAAAGAGGAGATCGTCGCCGAGTACGTGATCCGCGAGCACCATCGCGGTCGCTCGCTCAACGACATCCTCGACGACGCGTACGTGACGAACCGGCTGCACGCCGGAGCAGGTGCGGCGGCTGCTCGACCGGCCCGAGATCATCTCAGCGGTCGGCGACGACCTCGTGTCGGCCCAGCACTCAGAGCTCTAACCCGACGCCTCGTTCCCGCGCGAGCTCGACGACACGCGCGCCGGCCGCGATATCCCAGGCGGCGAGCCCGTTGGACTTGAAGAGGACGACGTCGCCCTGCGACGCGCGGCCCTGCACGTCGCCGGCGACCACCTCCTGCAGCTCGTGCACCTCGAGCCAGTCGAGCACGCCTCGTTCGACCGGCTCGATCAGATCGCCCGACTCGCGGTGTGACTGCTCGATCGAGTCGCAGCAGACGAACGCGGCCCGTTCGAGCACGGCGTTGTCGAGCTCGCGGCGAGACGGGGCGTTCGCGCCGACCGCGCACACGAGCGCGCCCTCGCGGAGCCACTCGCCCCGCAGCACGGGATCCTTCGAGGTGGTGACGGTCACGACCACGTCCTGCTCGGCCGCCTCGCGGTGGGACTCCGCCGCCTCGCAGCCGTGCTCCCGGCAGAAGGCGGCCAGCCGCTCGGCGTTCCGGCAGTAGGCGACGACCCGCTCGAGCGCCGGAAGCGCGGCCCGGATGCACGCCACCTGCGACGCCGCCTGCCACCCGCAGCCGATCACGCCGAGGGTCACAGCATCCTCGCTGGCGAGGAATCGGGCAGCGACGGCCGAAGCCGCGCCGGTGCGAAGGCGTCCCAGCATGTCGGCTTCGATCAGCGCCTCGACACGGGCGTGCTCGAGCGAGAAGAGCGCGACGAGGAACGGCGTCCCGCCGCTCATCCATGCGTAGCTCTTGTGCCCCGCGTAGCCGAGCTCGCGGTCGACGCAGGCCATCACCGCGAACTGCCCTTCCTCGAGCGGCAGGCGCTCGCGGGGCCGATTGTCGACCGTCCCGCGCGCGAGCCGCCGAAACGACTCCTCGACCGCCGCAACCGCGTCGGCCGGGGTGAGGAGGTCCGCGACGTCCTGCTCGGTCAGGTAGAGCGGCATCCGGGGAGGATGCCCGAATTCGGGCGCTCAGCCCGTCTCGGCCGCGTGCGGAGCGAGCTCGCGCGTCAGGTACAAGGAGAACCCTCCGGCCACGAGCGCGCCGAGCAGCGGCCCGATGATGTAGATCCAGACGTCACCGAAGTCGAGGGCCCAGATCGCCGGGGCAAGCGAGCGGGCGGGGTTGAACGAGCCGCCGCTCGACGGCCCGATCGTGAGAGCCGCAGTGAAGATGAAGCCGCCGATCAGGACGGGAGCCATCACTCCGTACCACGCCGCGGCGGGATTCGTCGCCACCGTGATGATCACCGAGACGAAGAAGAAGACTGCGACGGCCTCGAGCAGCAGCGCACGCCAGTCGTTCGTCGCGGGCATGTTGACGAGCGCGTCCTTGACCGAGCTCGTGTAGAGGATGTTGGCGGCGATCGCGGCGAGCAGACCACCGATGAGCTGGGCGACCCAGTAGGGCACGACCTCCACGGACGGGAACTTCCGCGCCGCCGCGAGGCCGAGGCTCACGGCCGGGTTGAAGTGACCGCCCGAGATCTGGCCGAAGGCGCCGATCATGAGACCGAGGCCCAGGCCGAAGCCCGCCGCGACACCGGCCGCGGCGATGCTCCCGGGGAGGTTCACGAACGCAGCGATGCCGCTGAAGCCGATGAAGAAGAACCCGAAGGTCCCGACCGCCTCGACCACGAGCCGGACACTCAGCGCTGGCTGCTCCACGTCGTCTGCCCTCCCGATCTCCGATGTCAGTGCGAAACCTACGAAAGCGGTCAGACGGACCCGCCGCGCCAGGCGCCGCAAGGCAAGGAATCGCTCTGCGTCCGGGGAAGTACGACGCCGATGCCTTGCGGGCGCCCCTCACCGACTCCGGCGCGCGACTCCATCTCCAAGCGCCCAGCGCGGGCGTCGGCGTCGTGAGCCGTCCGAGCCTCGCCGAGCGCAGCTTCACCCGCGCGCTTCGCCGACCTCCGACGATCCGAGGCGCGGGTCGGATCATCGTCGTGGTCACAACGCTGACCGTGATCGGCGCCGGCGCCGCGATCCGCATCTTCGACTCGGCCGAGTTCCCCTCCCTGGGGCTCGGGCTCTGGTGGGCCCTCCAGACGGTGACCACGGTCGGCTACGGCGACATCGTTCCCGAGCAACTGAGCGGGCGTCTGATCGCTGCGGTCGTGATGCTCGAGGGCATCGCCTTCCTCACGATCGTCACCGCCGCGATCACGTCGACCTTCATCGAACGAGCCCGGCGCGAGCACAGCGCGCTCGAGGGTCTCGCTCCGGCCGACGTCCGCGAGATGATCATCTCCGTCGACGATCGCCTCAAGCAAATCGAGAAGCAGCTGAGCGAGCTGTCGAGTTAGATGCGCGTCGACTCGCCCGGAGCGAGCACGCGCACGTCGGTTGCCGGCGCGTGCTCGGCGACCGAGGCCCGGAACCGGCCCGGGGGAAGGTCGAGGAAGCCGGGACGGGTCCGGAGCATCAGGTGGGCGGGGGCGTACGTTCCCCAGTGAATCGGCACCGCGACGCGTGCGGCGAGGAGCGCGGCGGCCTCGCCGGCGCTCTCGGGGTTGAGGTGGCCCGCGCCCAGCGTCGGACCCCAGCCCCAGATCGGGAGCAGGGCGAGGTCGACAGGGCCTAGCTCGGCCATCCCGTCGAAGAGGTCCGTGTCGCCCGCGAAGTAGATGCGGCTCGAGCCTTCGAGGAGGTAGCCAACCGCGACGCCTGAGCTTCCTCGCCGCCGGGCGCCGGCGTGGTCCGCCTGGGTAACGCGGACGCGCACGTCCCCGACATCGAGTTCGTCGCCCGGCTGCACCTCGGTCACGTCGCCGAGCGAGCGGCGCCGCAGGTAGTCGCTCGCGCCCGGCGGGGCGACCAGCCGCAGGCCCCCGCCGAGGCGCCGGAGCGAGCGCGGATCGAGGTGGTCTCCGTGCTGGTGGGAGACGAGCACCGCATCCGGCGTCGACAGCTCGGAAGCGTCGGGAGCTGCCCGGCGCAAATGCGCGACCCGGCGGCGCAGAAGCGGGTCGGTGAGGAGCGCGACCCCGTCCATCGCGACGAGCACGCAGCCGTGGCCGACGTAGGTGACCTCCGCACTCACGGAGCACTCGGGACGGGGAACGACGTGAGCATGCGACGGAATCTAGACCGACGCCGTGCCCGGCGCGCACTCGCCCGGGCGCCGGCAGACGAGGGCGATAGATTTCCGCCGCCGTGAACCTCACCGCCGCACCGGAATCGGCCAGGGAACGAGATTCCGATCGGGCGACTGGTCGAGGGAGCAGCGTGCTCCGCACCGCACGCGCGCACGACACAGCGCTCGCCGAGAATGTGCTCATCGGCCTCGGTCTGGTGGTGCTGTTCTTCCTGCTTCCGCACCATCTCGCAGGCGACGACGTCGCGCGATTCCAGGACGTCGAGCAGCTGCGGGCCCACGGCAGTCTCTCCGGCAGCCGCTACTCGATCATCGTCCCCGCGATCTCGCTGCCGGTCGTCGCGCTCGGCACGCTTGTGCAGTCCCCGGAATGGTGGGCGACGCGGTTCAACGTGATCGCATTCGGTATCGGCGCGGTCCTCGTCCTCCGCCTCCTCCGGGACCGGGTCGATGGGCACGTCCTGCGGCGCTGCGTCCTCGTGCTCATGTTCTCGTCGATGCTCACCTACCACCTGCGGACGTACAACACCGAGGTCGCCTCGGCGGTGCTGGTCACGGTCGGGCTCGCGTTGCTCGCCACCCGCCGTCCGAAGAGGGGCTGGGCGCTGATCGTCGTCGCCGTGGCGAACGTCCCCGGCACGCTCGGCGCGCTTGTCCTGATCGCCGCCGCCGAGACCTTGCGGACGAGGCGGCTCCGCTTCCTGACCCCGATCGCCGCGGCGGGCGCCCTGATCATGGCCGAGGCGTGGCTCAGGCGGGGCGGGCCGTTCACGAGCGGCTACGAGGGCGACCCGGGGTTCACGCACTCGCTCGTGCTCGGGACCGTCGTGATCCTGTTCTCGTTCGGTCGCGGCCTGCTCTTCTTCGCCCCCGGTCTCTTCCTCTGGCTCTCGGCGCGTACCCGCGGCCTTGCCCGCGACTGCGCGTGGAGCGTCGTGCTGATGCTGCTCTACGTCACCGGGCTCGTCATCGTCTACGCGAAGTGGTGGGCGTGGTACGGCGGCGTCGCCTGGGGACCGCGCTTCTTCCTCTTCGCCGCGGTGCCGGCCTCACTCGCAATCGCCTTGCGACTGGGTCGCGAGAGCCGGTCTGCGGCCGCCGACGCCGCGACGCTGCTCGTCCTCGCCGTGTCGGCCTGGGTCGCCAGCTGCGGGGCTCTCGCCGACTGGGACCATGCCGAGCCGCCCGCCTGCACCGACCACGGGTACGCGCTGGAGTACCTCTGCTGGTACCACCCGGACTACAGCTCGCTCTGGCAGCCAATCGTTGCGCTGCACCCGGTGAGCGCCGCAACAGCCCTCGTGGTCGCCTATACGGGAGTGGTGCTCGCCTACCTCGCGTGGCCGCTCGTCGCGAACGTCGCTCGCTCGTGTGGAGGACTCGCCGCACGGACGTTCCGGCCTACGGAGTGGAGGTTCTGAGGAGAACGAAAGCGGAGCATTTGCGGCTGGCACCACCGCGCGCCGGCGAAGGGTGGTAAGGCATGCGCCCGGCACGATTCGAACGTGCGACCTCTGCCTCCGCAGGGCAGCGCTCTATCCCCTGAGCTACGGGCGCGGGGCCTGGCGTGGCGCCAAGGGGGCTTAGTGTATCCGCGCCCGGCGGCCCTCGACCTCGAGCGGGGGCGTTCGGTCCCCGCCGGCGATCAACTGCCCCGAGCGGTTCGAGTCCACCGGCATGCCCGCCGCACCGCACTAGACTCCGCGTCTGAATGAGGTTTCGCTCTCCTGCACGTTCGGCGACGGCGCAACCTCACACTCCTGAACCACTCGCGGTTCGGGCGGTCCGCGGGGACGGAACGGACACGAGACGCGGCCGGTCCGCGTCCGGGTTTCTGGCATACGGCGCGCTCGTGGTTGCACTGCTCGCGTGTCTCTGGGCCTTGACGGCTTCCGCGGCGCCGCGCGGGATCCAGGCGCCGTCGCGGCCGGGCACGCTGGTGGTCCTCTCCGCGTCGAAGACGTCGATTCGCCTCTCGTGGGCCGCGTCGCGGGGGAACGTTCGCGTGGCCGGCTACCGCATCTACGTGAACAACACCCTCCGAGCCTCGGTGCGCTCGACGTCCTATCTGCTCAGGAGGCTTGGGTGTGGCAGGCGCTACACGCTCTCGGTCCGCGCCTTCGACAGGGCAGGACTCGGTTCGAGCCGGCGGTCGCGAGCGGCACGAACCTCTCGCTGCGCCCCGGCCACGAAGCCGGTACCGCCTGCAGCCGCGGCTTGCACGCAGACAGCGAGCGCGGACGCCAACTTGCGGGCCGCCATCGCCGCGGCACCCGCCGGCGCGGTGATCTGCCTGAGCAGCGGCGACTACGGCACGATCACGATCGGCGACGTCAACAAGTCGAATGACGTCGTCGTCCAAGCGGCGAGCGGCGCATCGCCGTCCGTCGAGCTGGAGGTCCACCGGTCACACCACCTTCGCTTCGTCGGCTTGACCATCAGGAGGTTGCGGACCGCCAACGTCAGGGACATCACGTTCTCCCACAACACGTTCACGGGAGCGTCTCTGGTGGAGACGCAGAACACGGACGCGAACATCCTGTTCGACGCGAATCGCTTCGACGGGATCAACATCGGCGCCGACGACTACGAGGGCAGGCTCACCGTGCGCGGCTACGACAACACCGCGCCGGTTGGCGTCACGATCTCGAACAACCACTTCGGGGGAGGCGGCTGCTCGGACGGCGTGCAGGTGGTCGGGAACGCCTACGGCGTCCAGATCGGGCCGGGGAACGAGTTCCGAAGATCTACCAGCAGGGCGGCTGCGCGGCTCACGTCGACCCGATCCAGTTCTACGGTGCCGTTCGCACGGTCGTGACCCGTAACTACTTCCACGACAACGGGGGCACCGGCGGCCTGGTCAGCTTCGACGGCGCTGAGCCGGGCACGATCGTGGCCAACAACGTGTTCGTGTGCACCTGCGAGTATCCGTGGTCGGTCGCGGCGTACGGCAGTAGAGACTGGGTCGTTCGGCACAACACCTTCGTGAACGGCGGGTCCCTGCGATTCCAAACCGGGAACGAGGGCTCCATTGCGACCGGCAACGTCGTCCGCGACAACCTCTGGGTCGGCGGCGGCGAGATCTCAACCACAACGGATGGGTACGGCACCAACGACCACAACCTGAACAGCGGCAGAGCCGGCACGGGCAACCTGACCGGCACGCCCGTCTTCATCGGCGGCAGAAACCCGATCACCTACGCCGGATTCCGACTGGCGGCCGGGTCGCCCGGGAAGCATGCCGCGTCCGACGGGAAGGACATCGGGATCCGCTGAACGGCCCCCTTCGGTCATGCGCCCGGCACGATTCGAACGTGCGGCCTCTGCCTCCGCAGGGCATCGCTCCTATCCCCTGAGCTACGGGCGCGGGGCCTGGTGTGGCGCCAAGGGGGCTCAGTGTATCCGCGCCCGGCGGCCCTCGACCTCGAGCGTGGCGCCCTCCGGCACCTCGACTCGGACGTAGGCGAGCGCAAGGCCAGGGACGGCGCTTGTGACGCGGCCGACGAGACCGTCCTCGTACCGCACCTCGGCGGCCTGGCGAAGCGGCTCGCCGTCGGCCTCGAGCACACGCAGCGTGCGGTTCACGTGCCCCCGGTTGCGCAGCCGCGCAAGCGGCTCCTGGCCCGGGTAACAGCCCTTCGTGAACGACACCGCGCGCTCGTCGAGGCCGGCTTCTGCTGGGAGGATGCCCTCGTCGATCTCGCGGCCCCAGCGAGGCGTGCGCGCCAGGATCCGCAGCCGCTCGAGCTCGTCGTCGGGTGGTGTGGCTGCGACGTCCGCGTCGAGCACTTCCACGGCCGGAACGCCGTAGTCGCGCGTCGGGATACCGCTGCGAAGAGTGTCACCCGCGCCGCCGAAGACGATCGCCGACCGGTGCTCCTCGAGCTCGATCTCGCAGCGGGACGCGATCCGCGCGCGCGTCAGATGGTCGCGCACGGTCGCGCCCAGCTCGGGTTCCGTGAGGAGAAGAAAGTCGTCCTCGCCACGGCGCCAGACAACGAGCGGTGCGATCACGCGGCCCTTCGGCGTCAGCAGCAGGGCCTCGCACGCCTCGCCTCCGAGCACGTCGTTCGAGACGACGCGCTGGAGCAGGTCGCCGGCGTCCGGCCCCTGCACGCGCACGTAGGCGCGCGGGCGGACGTAAGTCGTCGTAACGGAAGTCGACGCCACGGGACTAGTGTAGGTGCCGATGTTTCGTGGAATGGCCGAGAGGAAGGTGCGCGCTGCGGGTTACGACCCGGAGCGACTTCCGCCGGGGCAGTACATGACGACCAAGTGGCCGGTCCTACACGCCGGCCAGGTGCCGAAGATCGACCTCGCCACTTGGAGCTTCCGCGTCTTCGGCGAGGTGGAGCAGGAGCTCGAGCTCACGTGGGAGCAGTTCAACGAGCTGCCGCGGTCGAGCACGGTGCAGGACATCCACTGCGTCACGCGCTGGAGCCGTTTCGACGCGCAGTTCGAAGGCGTCCGCTGGAGTGAGGTGGCGAAGCTCGTCCGGCCGTTGCAGAGCGCGCACTTCGCAATCGCGCACGCCGAGCACGGCTTCACCTCGAACGTGCCGCTCCGGGCGATCGAGGACGACGACGCGCTACTCGTCACGCACGCCGACGGCGAGCCGCTGAGCCGCGACCACGGCTGGCCGCTCCGCCTCGTCGTCCCGGGCCGCTACTTCTGGAAGAGCGCCAAGTGGCTGCGCGGAATCGAGCTCACCCCGGTCGACCAGCTCGGCTTCTGGGAGCGCTACGGCTACCACAACGACGCCGACCCCTGGAAGGAAGAGCGGTACTCGTTCTAGCAGGCGCCTTCATCTCGTTCTAGCGCGCTTGCGTAGGCATGTAGAGCGGCGTCCCGCCTCCAGCGCGACCGTGACCGGCCCCCGTTTGTCGGTCCAGCCGCTATGAGAGTCGGGCTGGTTCCTTCTGGGTCTCCTGGGTGAGGCTAGCGGCGTAGGCGGCCGGGGTCGTCCAGCCGAGGCTGCTGTGCGGCCGCTTGTGGTTGTAGATGTTCTTCCAGTCATTGATGACCGTTTGCGCCTCGAGCACGGAGTCGAACGCCTCGACCGAGAGCACCTCGTCGCGGACGCGGGAGCCGAACGATTCGACGAACGGGTTCTGCCAGGGTGAGCCGGGCTCGATGAAGCTGCGGCCGGCCCCGCCGAAGCAGGCACCAGTCGCGGACGGCGTTGGCGGTCATCTCGGGGCCGTTGTCCATCCGCACAAGCTCCGGCGTGGCGCCCCGCTCGCGGACGATCTGGTCGAGCACCCTGACGGCGTGGTCGGCGTCGATCGAGCGAGCGACGCGGATCGCGAGCGCCTCGCGGGTGTGCTCGTCGACGAGTGGAGCAGCTTCAACGTGCGGCCGTCGACGGTCGTGTCGAACTGGAAGTCCAGCGCCCAGACGTGGTTGGGCCGCTCGGCCCGCAGCCGCTTCGCGGGCACGGTCGAGTCGCCGAGCCGGAGGCGCTTGCGCTTCCGTTGCGGCACGCGTAGGCCCTCTTCGCGCCACAGCCGCTGGATCTTCTTGCGGTTCACCGCCCAGCCCTCGTCGCGCACCCGGCCCCAGGCGAGCCGGTAGCCCCAGCGCGGGTGCTCGGCCGAGAGCCGTCGCAGCCGCTCCCGCAACGCGTCGTCGCGCTCGCCGCCCCGGCCGGGCCGGTGGCGCTGGGTCGAGCGATGCTGCCCGGTGATCTGGCACGCCCGCCGCTCAGACAATCCGAACCGCTCGACGATCATCCGAACGGCATCGCGTCTGCGCGGCGGGCTCAGAAGTTTCCCGGCATGAAGATGGCGTAGTGCTCGATGTCCGGGACGGCTCGTACGGTGCGCCTACCGGGTCATGGGGCTCTGTCGGAGAACACGTAACGGGCAGGCCGAGCAATGTGGGGATGAGCTTCGAGCTCGACAGTTTCCTTGGCCGCCCCTGCGACCAGCCCGGGTGTGCCTCGAGCACGGATCCGTCAGTGTCGTGTGCCCGTCGCTCCGACGCTTCGTCCGTCAGTCGAGTGAGAGGAGCGTCATCGTGCAAGGCCGCTGTATCGGCATGGACGTCCACCGCGACTTCTGCGAGGTCGCGATCTGGGACGCCGGCGAGGTCAGTCGGGCGCCGCGGGTGCCCGCGAGACCCGAGCAGCTGCAGGAGTTCGCGCAGCAGCTCCGTCCGACTGACCGGGTCGCGATGGAGGCGACGAGCAACGCGCTCGCGATCGCTCGGATCATCGGGCCGCACGTCGCCAGCGGTTGAGATCGTCAACACGCGCCGGCTGAAGGCGATCGCCGAGTCGAAGCAGAAGACCGACCGCCACGACGCCAAGACGCTCGCGCAGCTCCTGGCCGCCGGGATGTTCGAGGGCTCGTGGCAGCCCGACGAGGCAACGAGGATGCTGCGGCGGCGCGTCGCGCGGCGGGCACGGCTGGTCGCGCACCGCACGCGCTCGAAGAACGAGATCCTCGCCGTCCTCCATCGCAACCTGAAGCCGCGGCCGCCGATGAGCGATCCCGTTCGGCGTCGCCGGCCGCGAGTGGCTCGCCCGGCACGAGCTGCCCGTCGACGAGCAGGACACGATCAACGCGGCGCTGCGGCAGATCGACTTCCTCAACGAGGAGATCGCGACGATCGAGACCGACCTCGCCCGCTTCGCGACAGCCTCACCGGAGGCTCAGGCAGCTGATGACGGTCCCCGGCGTCGGGCTCGTCACCGCGACCGCCTTTCTCGCGCAGGTCGGCGACGTCACGCGCTTCCCGAACCCGAACCGGCTCGTCAGCTACCTCGGCCTCGACCCGCAGGTCCGCCAGTCAGGCGAAAGCGACGCGCACACCGGGCGGATCTCGAAGGAGGGCTCGGCGCTCGTCCGGCACGTCCTCGTCGAAGCCGCCCAGACCGCGATCCGCAGCCCCGGGCCGCTACGGGCGTTCTTCGAGCGCGTCCGGGCCCGCCGCGGCCACGCGGTCGCGATCGTCGCCGTCGCCCGCAAGCTCGTCGTGCTCTTCTGGCACATGCTCGCGAGCGGCCAGGACTACGCCTACTCGATGCCGACCCCGACCGCGAAGAAGCTCCGCGAGCGTCGAGCTCAAGGCGGGCGCGCCGTCCCGCCGAGGCGGCGGCTCGCAGCACGCCCTCAACCGCGAGGAACGACGAAAGCTCGAGCGCCGCTCAGCCGAACACGCCGAGGCCGCTTACCGCCGAAACGTCGCCGACTGGCAACGCCAACAAGCAAGAAGGTCGCACGCCCGGTGACTTGACTTTCATCCGTCCCTTCGCGATCTCCTTCAACGCCTGATTCTCGAGCAGCTGATCGGCCACGATCCGCTTCAGCCGACTGTTCTCCCTCTCCAGCTCCTTCAACCGCTTCGCGTCGTCGGCCTTCAGGCCGCCGTACTGCAGCCGCCAGCGGTGCAGCGTCTGCTCCGACACCTCGAGCTGCTTCGCGACGACCGCAACCTCCTGGCCCTCACCGAGCAGCCGGTCGGCCTCGCGCAACTTCCTGATGATCTGCTCCGGCGTATGCCGGCGTCTCGCACGTCCCATCGCTCTGATTGTCCTCCTCGCCCGACATCGGGCAGTAAGACTCTCAGTGCGACCGGACCGACCTCAGGGGGTCACGCCAACCGGCCCGTAGCCTTCCCGGCGCTCGACCCGCCCCGGGCTCGACGCCTCCTCCGGCCGGCCACGGGCCGTCAGGGGCACGCGTCCGACCGCGTTTCCCGCGCAGGCCCCCGCGCTTCTTGGGTGGGGCGCCGTCCCGCCGCCCTCACGGGCGACGATACCGGGCGAAGTCGCACGGGTGTGAGACGGGTCTGTGCCGATTCTGCAACTTTCGGTGGGCGGCGGACCAAAGTGGGGTCCCCCGGGGCGATCCCGAACTGCGCTTCGCCCGAGCGAGGCGCGCCTCGGCGCCGCGGCAAGGGCGGGCTCGGCGCCGGAGTCGAATCGGAAGGAATCGCGGATCCCTCGTTCGGGGGGCTGGGCCGGCGCGCAGGTGCCGATAACGGACATCGAGAGGAACTCCCCAACTCCCTCACCCTCACCCCCGTAGTACACGAAGGGCCGGCACTCGCCGGCCCTTCGTTTCGAGCATGGGGCGAACACAATGTCTCCCCGCGTGCCCCTTCCCGTCGCCGGTCTGGCGCAGCCCGCAGTGATCCGAAGCGCGGTCGCGGGTCGGCGCCTACGTGACGGAGGCGCGGGCAAGGCCCGCGCCTCCGTCACTTCCAGCGTCGCCCTCCTTGCGAAGGGTTCGTTCCTTACATCATCCCCGACATGTCGGGCATGCCGGCGCCGGCGCCCGCCTTGTCCTTCTCGGGCACCTCGGCGACGATCGCCTCGGTGGTGAGGATGTTCTTGCCGATCGAGGCGGCGTTCTGGAGCGCCGAGCGGGTGACCATCGTCGGATCGATGATGCCGCTCTTGACGAGGTCCTCGACCTCGCCGGTGTCGACGTTCAGCCCGTGCCCGGCCTTCGCGGTGCGCACCGACTGAACCACGATCGAGCCCTCGAGGCCCGCGTTGTGCGCGAGCTGGCGGAGCGGCTCCTCGAGCGCGCGGAGAATGATCTGCGCGCCCGTCTTCTCGTCGCCCTCGAGCCCCTCGAGCAGCGTCTTCTTGACCTTGTCGGCCGCGTTCAGCAGCGCCACACCGCCGCCGGGGACGATGCCCTCCTCGAGCGCCGCGCGGGTCGCCTGCAGCGCGTCCTCGACGCGGTGCTTCTTCTCCTTCATCTCCGTCTCGGTCGCAGCGCCGACCTTGACCACCGCGACACCGCCGGAGAGCTTCGCCAGCCGCTCCTGCAACTTCTCGCGATCGAAGTCCGAATCGGTGTTCTCGACCTCGGCCTTGATCTGCTTGATCCGCGACTTGATCGCCTCGCTATCGCCGGCGCCATCGATGATCGTGGTCGAATCCTTGTCGACGACGACCTTGCGCGCCCGGCCGAGCTGGGTCAGCTTCGTGTTCTCGAGCTTCAGACCCATCTCCTCGGTGATCACCTCGCCGCCGGCGAGGATCGCGATGTCCTCGAGCATCCGCTTACGCCGGTCGCCGAAGCCCGGCGCCTTCACCGCCGTCGCCTGGAACGTGCCGCGCAGCTTGTTCACGACGATCGTCGCGAGCGACTCGCCCTCGACGTCCTCGGCCACGATCAGCAGCGGCTTACCCGCCTGGATCACCTGCTCGAGCACCGGCAGCAGATCCTTGATCCCACCGATCTTCTGGTTCGCGATCAGGATGTACGGATCGTCGAGCACCGCCTCCATCCGCTCACTGTCGGTGATCATGTACGGCGACAGATAACCCTTGTCGAACTGCATACCCTCCGTGAACTCGAGCTCGAGACCAAACGTCTGACCCTCCTCGACATTCACGACACCGTCCTTGCCGACCTTCTCGATCGCATCCGCGATCACATCGCCGATCTCACGCTCGCGCGAGGAGATGGTGGCGACCCGGGCGATGTCCTCCTTGCCCGAGATCTCGACCGACTGCGTCTTCAGGTTCTCGACGATCTCGAGCACCGCGCCCTCGATGCCGCGCTTGAGCGCGATCGGGTTGGCGCCGGCAGCGACGTTCTTCAGGCCCTCGCGCACGATCGCCTGCGCGAGCACGGTCGCGGTGGTCGTCCCGTCACCGGCGACGTCGTTCGTCGCCGTGGCGACCTCGCGCACGAGCTGGGCGCCCTGGTTCTCGAAGACGTCCTCGACCTCGATCTCACGGGCGATCGTGACGCCGTCATTCGTGATCGTCGGCGCGCCGTACTTCTTGTCGAGCACCACGTACCGACCCTTCGGGCCGAGCGTCACCTTGACCGCGTCTGCAAGGACGTTCACGCCGCGCTCGAGCGCGCGCCGCGCATCCTCGTTGAACTTGACCTCTTTGTGAGCCATAGCTCTCCGTTCCTCCGTTTCTTCCCTAGGCCTTGGCGCCGGCGGTCTCGCGGTCGAGGGCGACCGTCGCGAGCACGTCGCTCTCGCGCAGGATCAGATAGTCGTCGCCCTCGATCCGGATCTCGGTTCCGCCGTACTTCGAAAAGACGACGACGTCGCCCTCGGCGACGTCCATCGGGATGACCTCGCCGGTCTCCCTGCTCCGCTCACCCGGTCCGGCAGCGACGACGGTGCCGCGCTGCGGGCGCTCGAGTGCGGTGTCCGGCAGAACGATGCCCGCCGACGTCGTCTGCTCCTCTTCGAGGGGCAGGACGATCAGGCGATCGCCAAGCGGCTTCAGATTCATTCCTCGACCTCCACTCTTCTCTGTGTGTCAGGCTCTCCGCGTCCGGCACATTGCTGTGTCAGGCACGTCATGACAGGTTTCAACCTAATCGGCACTCGGAGTAGGAGAGTGCCAGCCAGCGGAGCATAGCGGAAGGATCTCAGTCGGCGAGGCTGAGGTTTCCGGCGCGGTTACGATCCGGGCCGTGCGACGTGAGTTCTCCGCGGGGGGCGTGCTCGTCAGGCCGGCCGGCGACGGCTGGCTGATGGCGGCGATCCGGCCCGCAGGCCGCCGAGCCGAGGTCTGGGCGCTCCCGAAGGGCCGGATCGACAAAGGCGAGTCGGGCGAGCAGGCGGCACTGCGAGAGGTGACCGAGGAGACGGGCGCGCGCGGCCGCTCGCTCGGGCAAGCTCGGCGACGTGCGCTACTGGTTCCACTGGGAGGGCGAGCGCGTGTTCAAGGTCGTGTCGTTCTTCCTCGTCCGCTACGAGAGCGGAGAGCTCGGCGAGCTCCCGGAGGAGTTTCGGCACGAGATCGACGAGGTGCGCTGGCTGCCGCTGGACGAGGCGCCGACGCTCCTGACGCACAAGGGCGAACGCGAGATGGCCGCGCGCGCGCTCGCGCGCCTCACGGCCGAGCAGGACGTATGATCGGCGGGCCGGTGCCGTCGTTCGCGCTCAACTTCTACTCGCCGATCGTCGAGGCCCAGCTTCGCTCGCATCGCAAGACCGCGACGATCCGCCTGGGCGACAAGTCGCGGAAGTACCAGAAGGGGATGATCGTGGCCGTGCTCGTCGGTGCGCGCTACGGGCCGCGGCAGCACGTCTTCGACGCGGTGATCGACAAGGTCGACGTGAAGCGCCTCGCCGACCTCTCGCCGCGTGAGATCGAGCATGACAACCCGGAGATCCGTCGCCCGGAGGAGATGGCGCACTTCCTCGGGCAGCTCTATAACCGCGACGTGACCGAGGAGGATGAGATCACGGTGATCCGCTTCTCGGCGATCAAGCCGAACAACAACAGTCTCTGACCGGGCCGCGATCGTGGCGCGAGGGTGGAGCGTCGTCCTCGACGCGCTCTCGTCAAGACGGGCCGGGCTACGACAGCCCCGATGTCGGCGGCGTGCGCGGAAGCCGCTGAGCCGTCAGGCCTTGCGAATGCGGACGCCGAAGAGCTCCGGCTCGCGTAGTTGCTCGCCGCACTCCTCGCAGTCGACCGCGAAGGTCGACGAGAACGGCGCGCGGCAGGACGGGCAGCGGTGGAGCAGCTCGCCGCCGCAGCTCGGGCACTCCGCCGGGATCTCGGCCTCGAACTCCTCGAACCAGCGCCGCGCGCCTCCGCAGCGGAGACAGACCGCCGTCCAGTCGCCGAGCACCTTGCGGCGCTCCTCTCGAAGCCAGTCGGCGGCCTTGCCCACGGCTCGACCCTAGCTGCGGTGGTTAGAGTGCGCACGTGGCGATCGCACGAGTGGCGGAGCCGAGCGGCTCGCTCCAGCAGGCGAAGGAGTGGGGCCTCGATCGCGAGGACTTGCTCGGCATCTTCCGGAACCTGCTGATCACCCGCAGCATCGAGGAGCGCGGGCACATCCTCTACCGTCAGGGGAAGATCTCTGGCTCGTTCTACACGGGCCGCGGCAACGAGGCCGCGGCGGTCGGCGTCGCAACGGCGATGGGCCCGGAGGACGTGGGGACGCCGCTCCACCGCGACATGGGCGTGCACGTCACGCGCGGCGTCGAGCCCTGGCGGATCTTCGCCAACTACATGGGCCGTGTCGACGGGCCCGCCCGCGGCCGCGACGGCAACATGCACATGGCCGACGCGCGTCTCGGGTTGATCGCGATGGTCTCGCACCTGCCGGCGATGCTGCCCGTGGCAGTCGGCTGCGCGCTCGCCTTCCGGATCCGGGAGGAGAAGCGGGTCTCGGTCGGCTGGTTCGGCGACGGTTCCGCGGCGCGCGGCGACACGCACGAGTCGATGAACTTCGCCGGCGTGCGCCAGCTCCCGGTCGTCTTCGTCTGCGACAACAACCAGTGGGCCTACTCGACGCCGACCCATCTCGAGTATGCGGTCGAGCACCTCGCCGACCGCGCGCAGGCCTACGGCTTCGAGGGCGTCGTCGTCGACGGCACCGACGTGCTTGCCGTCTACCACGAGGCGAAGCGCGCGATCGAGAAGGCGCGCGCGGGCGGCGGCCCGACCCTGATCGAGTGCCTGACGCTCCGCATGGAGGGGCATGCCGTCCACGACGACGCGTTCTACGTGCCCAAGGATCTCCTCGAGCAGTGGGCCGCGCGCGACCCGCTCGAGCGCTACCGCACCTGGCTGCGCGACCACGCCTACTTCACCGACGAGGAGGAGGACGACATCCGCGTGCACGCCAAGAAGCTCCTGAACGAGGCGCTCGAACGGGCCGAGGAGTCGCCGCTGCCCGACCCCGCGACGCTCACCGAGGGCGTCTACGCGGCGCCCGAAGAACTCGACACGCCTCACCTCCAGTAGAAGCCGTGCGCGAGAGGACCTACCTCCAGGCGATCAGCGACGGGCTCCGGCAGGAGATGCAGCGCGACGAGCGGGTCTTCGTGATCGGCCAGGACGTCGGCGTCTACGGCGGCGCCTTCAAGGTGACGCAGGGCCTCCAGGAGGAGTTCGGCCCGTGGCGCGTGCTCGACGCGCCGCTGTCGGAGACGGCGATCCTGGGTGGGGCGACCGGCTCGGCGATCATGGGTATGCGTCCGGTGGCGGAGATGCAGTTCGCCGACTTCGTCTCGTGCGGCTGGGACCACCTCGTGACGGTGGCGTCGAAGCAGCGCTGGCGCGCGGGAACGCCCGTGCCGATCGTGCTGCGGCTGCCGTCGGGCGGGGGCTTCTCGGGCGGGCCGTTCCATTCGCAGAACCCCGAATCGTCGTTCGCCCACATCCCCGGCCTCAAGTGCGTCTGCCCCGCCACGCCGGCCGACGCGAAGGGCCTGCTCGTCTCCGCGATCGAGGACCCGAACCCCGTCCTCTTCTTCGAGCACAAGCACCTGTATCGCCGGGTCAAAGGAGACGTGCCCGACGAGCGCTACTCGACCCCGATCGGCGAGGCGCGAATTCACGCCGAGGGCGACGACCTCACGGTCGTCACCTGGGGCGCGATGGTGTACACGGCGGAGGAGGCCGCCGCCGAGCTGGACGACCTCTCGGTCGAGATCGTCGACCTGCGCTCGGTGCTGCCGTGGGACAAGGAGGCGGTGCTCACCTCTGTCCGCAAGACCTCGAAGGTGCTCGTGCTGCACGAGGACACCCACACCGGCGGCTTCGGCGCCGAGATCGCGGCCACGATCGCCGAGGAGGCGTTCGAGGATCTCGACGCACCGCCGAAGCGGATCGCAGCGCCGGACACGCCGGTGCCGTTCTCGCCCACGCTCGAGCAGGCGTTCATCCCGCAAGTCGCCGACGTGGTCGCCGGCCTGCTCGCGCTGGCGGAGTACTGATGGCGTCGGGAACCGCACTCGACGTGGTAATGCCGCAGATGGGCGTCTCGGTCTCCGAGGGGACGATCACCCGGTGGCTGCGGAACGTGGGCGACACCATCACCGCCGACGAGCCGCTCCTCGAGATCTCGACCGACAAGGTCGACACCGAGGTGCCGAGCCCCGGGAGCGGCGTCGTGAGCGAGATCCTCGTCCAGGAGGGCGAGACGGTGGAGGTCGGGACGCTGCTCGCGCGGATCGGCGGGGCCGAGGCCGCCCCGCCCTCCCCGGAGCCGGAGGTCGAGCCATCCCTGCAGCCCGAGGCGGAGCAGCCGCCGGCGGAGCCCGTAGTCGAGCCCGAGCGGACGCCCGGCCCGGCGGTCACGCACGACGGGAACGGGCACGCCGGCCTCGAGGCGCACCGCTTCGTTTCACCGGTCGTGGCGAGGATCGCCGCCGAGCACGGCCTCGACCCCACGCAGATCGAAGGCACCGGTCGCGGCGGGCGTGTGACGAAGAAGGACATCCTCGCCTTCGTCGAGTCGGGCGACGGCGCGCCGGCTCCCGCGCCGCCCCAGGCTCCACCACCTCCTCCTGCGGCACCACCGCCCGCACCGGCCGCGGAGCCGACACCCGCCCCGCCGACACCCACCCCGCCGACGCCTGCGGCACCACCGCCCGCACCGGTTGCGCAGCCGACACCCGCCCCTCCGACCCCCGCCCCGCCGACGCCTGCGGCACCGCCGCCCGTACCAGTTGCGCCGCCGACACCCGCCCCGCCAATGCCTGCGGCACCACCGCCCGCACCGGTTGCGCAGCCAACTCCCGCCCCGCCGGCACCCGCCCCGCCGACACCCGCCCCGCCGACGCCTGCGGCACCGCCGCCCGCACCGGTTGCGCAGCCAACACCCGCCGCGGCAGCGCCCGCCGCGGACGACGCAGCGCTCGCCCCGGGCGAAGCGGCCGAGCCGATGACCGCGATGCGTCGCGGGATCGCCGAGCACATGCGGCGCTCGCTCGACACCGCGGCCCACGTCACGAGCGCGATCGAGGTCGACCTGTCGAAGGTGGTCACGATCCGCGAGCGACTCAAGCCGGAGTACGAGCGCTCCTACGATGTCAACCCGACCTACCTCGCCTTCGTCGCGCGCGCGACCGTCGACACGCTGCGCGACTGGCCCTGGGTGAACGCCGAGCTCCGGGGCGCCTCGATCGTCACCCGGCGGTACGTCAACCTCGGCTTCGCCGTGTCGCTCGAGGGCGGCAAGGGCCTGATCGTGCCGGTGCTGAAGAACGCCGAGGGGCTCAGCCTGCTCGGGATCGCTCGCGGCGTCGCCGACCTGGCCGAGCGGGCGCGGACGAAGAAGCTCACGCCCGACGACGTGCAGGGCGGCACGTTCACGATCACGAACCCCGGCAGCTTCGGCACGTTCCACGGGACGCCCGTGATCAGCCAGCCGCAGAGCGCGATCCTCGGCACCTACGCGCTCGTGAAGCGGCCCTGGGTGATCCAGGACGACGCGGGCAAGGACGCGATCGCGATCCGCCCGATCATGAACCTGACCCTCACCTACGACCACCGCCTTGTCGACGGCGCCTACGGCGCTCAGTTCCTGCGGGAGCTGCGCGAGAAGCTCGAGACGTGGGACGAGGGCGCGTACTGACGCTCGCGCTCGCGGCCTCCGATTTCTCTGTCTGTTAATCACTCGCGCGGGCCGGCGAGGTTACGGTAAGCGCATGAAGCCAGCGCTGTCCACGGCGTTCGCCGCAGCCGCGCTCCTTGCCGCGCTCCTCATGCCCGGTCCCGGCGCGGCGGCGACCAAGCCACCGGTGGCCAAGCTGAAGACGACGGGCTTCGGCCTCGTCCTCACGCGGCGCGACAAGCAGGCGCTCTACTTCTGGCAGGTCGAGAAGAAGGCGAAGGGCAAGGTCCGCTGCACCGGCTCCTGCGCGGCGCTCTGGCCGCCGCTGATCGTGAAGTCGGCCGCCGCCGTGCCCAAGCAGATCAAGGGCATCAAGGGCACCTTCGGCGTCGTCAGGCGGCCCGACGGAAAGCTCCAGGTGACCCGCAACAAGCTGCCGCTCTACACCTACGCCCACGAGCAGCCGCGGCAGGTGCTCTGCGACGACGTCGGCGGCTGGTTCGTCGTCCGCGTCTAGGCTCTGGACGTGCCCGCCGGCGCCTACCTGATGAACCTCGGGCTGGTCCCCTACCAGGAGGCCTGGGCGCTCCAGCGGTCGCTCGCCGCCGCGCTCGGGCGGCGCGCCGTGCCCGAGACGGTGATCTTCGTCGAGCACCCGCCGACGATCACGCTCGGTCGGCGCACCGACCCGGGCGAGGTGCACGTTCCCGAGGGCGCCGAGGTGGAGGTCGTCGAGACCGACCGCGGCGGCCGCTCGACCTACCACGGGCCGGGCCAGCTCGTCTGCTACCCGATCCTCGACCTCAAGCTCCACGGCAAGGACGTAAAGCGCTTCTGCCGCGACCTCGAGGAGACGATCATCCGCACCGCGGCAGCGTTCGCGGTCGAGGCGACGCGCATCGAGGGGCTGACCGGCGTCTGGGTCGAGGGCACCGGCGCGCCACGCAAGCTCGCCTCGATCGGCGTCCACCTCTCGCGCTGGATCTCGACGCACGGGTACGCGCTGAACGTCGACCTCGACCCGGCGCCGTTCACGGACTGGATCACGGCGTGCGGCCTCGAGGACGCGGCCTTCACCTCGCTCGCGCGAGAGCTCGGCCGGCCGGTGAGCCTCGACGAGGTGCGGCCCGCGGCGCGTGACGCGCTGGCCGAGGTGTTCGAGCTCGCCTTCGACGAGCTTCCCGGGGACGAGCCGGGCCTGTGGGCCCAGCCGCTGCACGCGCAGCTCGCGGCGCGCTGACGCTCCGCGTCAGCGGATGCCGGTGTCGATCGCGAGGTTGACGTCGCTGAAGCCGCCCGCCTGCACCACGACGTCCACCGGCGGCCGGTCGCGCGAGCTCGACGGTGACCGTGTAGCGCCCGGCGGGAGGTACACGATGAAGCGGCCGTCGTCGGCGGTGGTCGTGCGGGCGACGAGCGCCGCTGTCGCCGGCGATCTCGACCACGACGCCGCCGCGGGGCCGTCGCACGGCACCTCGGCGATGGCAGACGGGGTGATCGGGCCCTCTTGACGGCGCCCGCGATGCCCGTGCCGACGCGGGCGCGGGGCCGGGCGGGTCTGCCGTCGTCGACGAAGCGGCCGGCAGTCGATCGGGCCGCTGCCGAAGCGGCTCCGGCCGGTGCGCGGGCTACGGACAGTCGCACGCCAGACGACGCAGCGCGGCGCGCGCGGGAAACGCAGCCTGAAGGCGCCGCGGCGGTTGGCATGCGCGCCGGACGCGGTAGACGCGGTCGGCGACGACCGTGAGGGTGACGCGCTCGCCCGAGGCGAAGCCCCGCCCGGCGAACGTGAGGACCGTCGCCGCCGGCAATGCCCGGACGGAGGGAGGCGGGCGGCGGACGTGGACGGCGAGGCCGCGGCGAGCGAGGCAGACGGCGATCGCGAGCGCGGCCCAGCGCTTTCATCGCGTCGAGCATCCAGCCGGACCGATTACCAACCCGTGAAGAAGCGAACGGGGCCGGTCAACGCCGGCCCCGTTCAGTTCGATCTGACCTCGTCCGGTTACGGGGTGAGCTTGCTGATCCGCGTCGCCCAGTTGGCGAGCGACGTGCGCGTGCCGCCGCAGCTCCCGATCGGCGCACCGGAGAGGTACTGGCGTCAGATTGCAGGTCTGTGCGATGTACTCGGAGGCGATCCAGATCGAGCTGCCGTCGGTCACGGCCGCGCCGTAGTCGCCCCAGCGCGTGCGCGGCGGGTCGCCGACGAACGCCTTGTAGCTCGTGAAGCCGTCCGACGGCCCGAGACCTGCCGCGGCGATGTGCACCGGCCCGACGTTGCCGCTCGCTGTCGATCGTCGCGTAGCCCGCGCTCGGGTAGTAGTCGTCACCGACGACCGTGAACGCAATCGCGCCCTTGCCGTTCGCGCCCATCGCGATCGCCGGGTAGGTGAGGTTGTTGTGCTCGAGGGCGAGGTAGCCCTCCTTCTTCACCTTCCCTCGACCTTGCCGGCGCCGTTGATCTTGGGCTCGACGGCGAACCAGGCGACCCGGCCTTCACCTCGCGGCCGACCTCGACCGCGGTGCCGATCGAGGCCCAGAGGGTGCCGTTCGCGTACCAGACCTGCTGCATCCGGCTGTCACCCGAGTCGAGCCTCGACTCCTCCTCGGGCTGCCAGTCCGGCGGCGGGTCGAAGAACAGGAACCAGCAGCCCAGGTCGAGGCCCGAACAGCGCGGACGTTGTCGTTGAGACAGTCGCCGAGCGGGATGTCGCCCGGCTTCTGGTCCGCCGTCGGCGGGAACACGTAGGTCTGGCTGTTGATCGCCGGCTCGACATCACGGGAGCCGGCGTCGCCGAGTCGAGCGACTTCGTGTTCGTCAGCGCCCAGAGGCCGAGCCTCTGGGCGGTGCCCGTCGGGTTGCCGGTCTCGGAGCCGTCGCCCGCGATCGTGCTCAGGAAGTACTCGGTGCCGTTCTTGTCGGTCGCGTAGTCGCCGGCGTTCGAGATCGCGGGCCACACCGTGAAGCCCGGCGAGCCGTCGACCTCGAGGTTCTCGACCAGCGTGACGTTGATCGCGCCGGGTGGGCGGCCAGCTGCGCCTTCGAGAAGGCGAAGATCTGGGCCGCGTTGTAGCGCCGGGCCGAACAGTGTCGTACTCGTTGGTGGTGATGTAGACGCCGTTCGCGTCGGCGCCGATGTGCGGGTAGTCCTGGAAGCACGGCCCGGGCGTCGAGCCGTCGAGGGTGCAGTGGTGGTTCGGCGTTCCGTCGGTGCCGTCGTTCTGGGCCGGCACGTGGTAGATCGTCCATGCGCCGGTCGGGTCACCGGTGTTCGAGACAGCGAGGTCGATCGAGTTCTTGCCGCTGTAGGCGGACGTCGTGCCGACATGAACAGCGTCGTGATCGCGACGATGAAGCGGTTGCTGGCCGCGTCGTACATGGCAGACCGGGTCGATCACGTCGGGCCCGTACGGCACCGGTCGTCCGGTTGATCTGCGCCGGATAGCCGAAGAACGTGTTCAGGTCCTGCACGCCGGTCAGCGGCGCGCCGGTCGCCGTGCTGAAGACGCGCAGGACGCTGTTCGTCGCCTCGACCACGTACGCCGTTGCCGACGCAGAGGCCCTGGTCCGGCGGCTCGAGCGAGAACTGGTTGCCGCCGTTCGCAAGCCGCTGGTCGCGGTGGTTCAGGCCGAGGAAGCGTCGTTCCAGCTCGGGGTTCGAGCCTGCGACGCTGCTCGACGGCACCGTCGGCGCGTCGAGCGGCTTCTTCGGGAACTTGCCGTTCTTGAAGCCCGGCCTGGGCCTGTTGGGGATGCCTGCACCCTCGTCGGCGCCCGGCCCGCCGCGGAGCTCGGGATCCTGGAGGACGTCGATGCCGTATGGGGCGGGATGGATGCTGGTCGTTCCGCCGCTGCTGATCGTGCGTGTGTCTGCCGCCGCGGTGCCGGCCAGCCAGCAGACCGTGACGATGCTCGTCAGCGCGACCGCGAGAATCCGTGCGCGCTTCCCTGACATGCCCTCTCCTTTCGTTGGCTCGTTACAGGCCGCAGGTTCGATTCGATCCGCCGAAACGGATCGACACGCGTTCCGGACACGAGCGGACCCTCTACTGCGACCACCGGGCTGTCAAGCGACGCCCGTCTCCGACGGGCGTCTCTAGACTCAGCGCGATGCAGTCCTCGCAATCCGTGGCCGAACGGCCCCGCCGGCCGGAGTGGATGAAGGTGCGCGCGCCCAGCGCCGACACCCGCTACTTCGACGTCAAGAAGCTGATCCACGGCGCAAGCCTGAACACGATCTGCGAGGAGGCACGCTGCCCGAACATCGCCGAGTGCTGGGGCCGCGGCACCGCTACGTTCCAGATCCTCGGCGAGAGCTGCACCCGCGCGTGCCGCTACTGCTACGTCCATTCGGGCACACCCGACCCCGTCGACCCGCTCGAGCCGCTCCGCCTGGCGCAGACGGCCGCGCAGATGGGCCTCGAGCACGTGGTCGTCACCTCGGTCGACCGGGACGACCTCGCCGACCGCGGCGCCGCGCACTACGCGGCCACGATCCGCGCGCTGCGCAACAAGCTGCCGCACGCGACGATCGAGGTGCTCACGCCCGACTTCCTCGGCGCCGAGGAGGACGCGCTCCACACGGTGCTCGCGGCGCGGCCCGACGTCTTCAACCACAACATCGAGACCGTCCGACGGCTGCACCGCCGCATGCGCGGCGGGAAGGCGAGCTACGACGGCGCGCTCGCACTCCTGCGCCGCGCGAAGGAGCTCGCCGCCTACCCCGTCCTCACCAAGAGTGGCGTCATCGTCGGGCTCGGGGAGACGAACGACGAGGTGGTCGAGACGCTGCGCGACCTGCGGGCGCACGACGTGGACGTGGTCACGATCGGCCAGTACCTGCAGCCGAGCCCGAAGCACGCGCCGATCGATCGGTGGGTGCACCCGGACGAGTTCCGCCGGCTGCGCGAGCAGGGCGAGGCGCTCGGCTTCGGCTCCGTGTTCTCGGGACCGCTCGTCCGCTCGAGCTACCGCGCCGACGAACAGCGGCACGCGGCGGCCACCGGCCGCGGCGCGCTCGCCGACTGACGCCGCTCAGGCGCCCGCGACGAAGCTCTGCGCGTAGGCAGTGTCGACGCGGTAGCCGACCGCCGGCCCGGTGCAGTCGTCGGTGAGCAAGAACGAGACCACGCCGACGATCCGCTCGGAGCGTCCCGTACCGGCGAGCAGCGGCCCGCCGGAGTCGCCGAAGCAGGCCGATGCCGAGCCGTTCTTGCCCTTCCCCTTGCCCTGGTTCTTCCCGGGATGGCCGGTGAACTCCACGTTCCACTCACTGGTGAGCGAGTGCTTCTTGTCAATCGGGTCGACCGAGCCGAGGAGCCGCTCCAGCGTCGAGACGAGCACCGGCTTCACCGCCTGCGCCCCGTAGCCGACGATCGTGAGCGGTGCGACGTCCTTGGCCTTCGTCTCCGCGAGACCGTCGAGGGCGCCGACCGGCGCGAGCGCGCCGTAGCTCGACGGCAGGCCCGACGACGAGGTGATCCGGACGATGCCCACGTCGCTCGTCTGCGGGATCGTCAGCTCGCCGCTCCAGTTCGGATGGGGCACCGGGACACCCGACGCGTTCTGACTCGCACACGGGTAGCCGGTGTAGGGGCCGCCCACGTCGCACGAGCCGCCATGGTAGGCGGGATCGAAGTCGATCGGCCCCCCGGCGAACCAGATCCGCGCGAGCGAGGGCGCCGGAGCGCCCGTCTCCGCGACGGGGCCGGTGCAATGGCCGGCGGTGAGGAAGACGGTCGACGAGAGCAGCGAGCCGCTACAGCGCTGGATCGGGGCGCCCTGCGCGTCGAAGAACACGACCAGTCCGACCCATGGATGCCGGTTGCCGTCGTCTTCGCCGAACGCGATCGCGCCGGCCGAACCGATGCCGAGGCTGACGCTCGCGAGGAGCGCCGGGACGATCATCCAGAGTCTGAGCCGCATGTCTCTGCCTCCCACGAATCGGAACGCGCGGGTACACCCCGCGGATCCGGACGACCCTAGTCCCCGCGCCGGACGGTTGCCCCAGGTTTCGGGAAGGTCTCCGAGACGGGCACACTCCGAGGGTGCGAAGCGTCCGGATCCTCACTGTCGCCCTCGCGCTGGCAGTCGTCGGCAGCGCGACCGCGACCGCGAGCGGGAACGCGCGGCCGTCGCTCCGCTTCCTCGGCCTGAGCCCGGCCAGGGTCCACGGGGCGCACTTCGGCGCCGGCGAGCGTGTGCGGGTAACGCTGCACGCCGGGAGCGCGAAGCGCGTCCGGACCACCCGCGCCACGCGGCATGGCGCGTTCACGGTCGGCTTCGGGACGCTAGACGAGCGCGACCGCTGCGGCGCTTCCGTGCGGGTCACGGCGCTCGGCCTTCGTGGCCATCGGGCGACCTACGCGCTGCCGACGATCGAGTGCCCGGCGTCGGCGATGACGAGTGACCGCTACGACCCGTAGCTGAACGACGAGGGGCCGCCCGAACGGCGGCCCCTCGTTCATTCCTGATCGAAGGCGCTACCGCGTGACCGTGAGCGTCTCCACCACCTGCGTTGTGCCCGGTGTGAGGTTCGACGTCATGCCGGCGACCGACTTGTACGTGCCCGCCTTCCTCGAGGACGCGTCGTAGGTGACGGTCGCGCTCCCGCCGGCGGCAGGCGGAGACGTGTTGACGGCGTACTCCGAGCCGTTCGCCGGCGCCGACGGGATGTTCTGCCCGCTCGTGCCGTCGCGGTTCTCGGCGCCCCAGTTCGAGCCCAGGTCCGGATCGCCGGACCCAGCGTTCGCGTTCGAGGCATAGGTCATCGTCGTCTGCTCGCTCGCGGGCCCGGTCCCGGCGGCTCCGCCGTCGAGCCTGATCCAGACCTGGAACGTGTGGGTCGTCGTGTTGGCGTAGTTCTGGACCCCGGCGTAGTCGACGACGAGCCAGGTGTCGGCGCCATCACTGAGCGCGCCGACCCGGATCGCTCCGGCAACCTCCGGGTTGAGGTCGGTCCAGAGCGGGGCGATCACGTTGTTCGGCTTGGTCGTGTCCGGGAACGCCTGCGGGACGAAGTCGATGTCGGCGCCGGTGCCCCCGCCGACCACGAGGTAGCCGTTCGAGACGACGCCGATCTGCGTGTAGGGCTCACCGCCGAAGTAGAACTGCGGAACGTTGAAGTTCACGAGCGTCTCGTCGCCGATTCCCGGGACCGGATCGATCCCGAAAAGCGACAACGGGAGATAACCGCCCGCGGGCCCGACCGTCGGCGAGATCGACGCGATCTGCGGCGGAACCGCCGGCGCCAGTGAGCCGCTCCACTGGACGCCGTCGTCCCTCCTGATCGAGGAAGCAGGCGCCGAGATGTTCGTGAAGTCGAGGCCCCTGCCCCTGTCGAGGTTCGTCACCGTCAGGCCGACGTCCGCCGGGATGCTGCTGAAGTTCGTAACGCTCGCGAGGCAGTGCGCGACGCCCTTCTTCTTCGGGAACGTCGTCGGGGCGCAGTCGTGCGTGAGCGTGACGATCCCCTGTTTCTTCACGAAGGCGACCGGGATCGTCACCTCGCTGAGTCCGTGCTTCCTGGGGTCGAGCGTGATCCGCCCGAAGTACTGGCCCTCGGCGACCTCCGGGGCGCTGATCGTGATCCAGATGTCGGTCGTCCGGTGGCTCCTCAGGTGGATCCTCCTGTCCTCCTTCGGCACCGGCGCCGGCCTCCCGTCCCTCCTCGGCTCCCTCGGCGCCTTGTCGCTCACGATGATGTCCACACCATCCGGCGCGTCGACCTCGACCTCGAGCTCCTGGTCGCGATCCGTGACGTTGATCGCCGTGCGCCTGGTCGTGATCAGGCCGGTCATCGTGGGCGCGTTCACGCTCGCGAGATTGAGGTCGATCCGGTGGAGCGGATCGCCGGCCGACTCGACGAAGTGCTCGAACGTCTCGTCGAAGACGAGCGTCGGGTTGACCGCCCGGTTCACCCGGAGCGAGCCGGCGCCGTCGTCGAACGGCGTCGCGTCCGAGCCGTCGAGGTTGACGACGCCCCGTTCGGCAGAGGTCATCATCGCCGACTTGATCATCGCCGGCGTCCAGTCGGGATGCGCCGCCTTCACGAGCGCCGAGACGCCCGCCGCGTGGGGACTCGACATCGACGTCCCGGCGATCGCCTGGAAGAGCTCGCCCGGCGGGCCGCCCGCCGGTGAGATCGGGGTCGGTGTGTTCCCGGCGAGGATCTGGATGCCGGGAGCGGTCACATCCGGCTTGATGAAATCGCCGAGCGGCCCGCGCGAGGAGAAGTTCGTCATCACGTCGGGCTGTCGTGCCGTCTTCTCGCCGGCCGCCCAGGTCGCGGTCACCCCGGTGTGCGAGCTGATGAAGTCGGTGAACGACGCGCTCGGCCCGTTGAGGTGGATCGCCGGCAGCCAGTGGTTGTCGCTGAAGGTGTCGTCGTTCGTCGGGTTGTAGAGCACCACGCCGAGCCCGCCCGCGTTCTTCACGTTCAGGCCCTTGGCAGCGCGGCCCCGGTTCCCCTCGCAGGCCACGATCAGGCCCTTCGCCGCGCCTGCCGGGAACGCGTTGTCGCAAGAGACGTTGCCGGCGGCGAGCGCCGTCGCAAGCACGATCGGCGTCGCGCCGATCCCGAGCGTGAGCGTCGAGCCCGGCATGTCGAACGCGTCGCCGTTCGAGGCGTGCAGGTGGATCGTCGAGGAGAACTGGCGCGGCGACGAGGACGCGCCGACGGTGGTCACCCACGGGCCGCCGTGGTCGGCGGTTCCGGCGCCGGGGCCTTCGTTCCCGGCCGACGCGTTCACCGAGATGCCGGCGTTGAAAGCGTCGAGGAACGCGAGCTCGGTGGCGTCCGTGTAGGGGTTGCCGCCGCCCGAGATCGAGTAGTTGATCACGTCGACGTCGTCGTCGATCGCCTGCTGGATCGCCGCGACCGAGTCGGAGCCGAAGCACCCTTCCTCGAGGCAGACGCGGTACATGATCACGCGGGCGCCAGGCGCGATGCCGCTGATCGGGCCGCGATCGATCCCGAAGATCGGCGCGCTCGCGACCGCATCGCCCGCGGCCGTCGACGACGTGTGCGTTCCGTGCCCGTCGGCGTCGCGCGCCGAGCACTCACCGGTCTTGTTGTTGCAGTACTCGCCCGGCTGCGCGGCGAACACCGAGAGGTAGGTGTCGGTGAAGGCGTACGCGCCCACGAGCTTGTCGTTGCAGGTGAATGTCGGGCCGAGATCGGCGACGTCGGTGCCGTCGCCGAACTCGCAGCCGTACGGGCCACCGGGCGGCGCCGGCAGGCCATTGTCGGCGAAGGACGGGTGCTCCGGCCAGATGCCGCTGTCGATTACACCGACGACGACGTTCGAGGCGGCATTGGTCGAGCCGCCGATCGTGGGCCACACGTCGGTGGCGCCGATGAACTCCGGCGTCGCGTCGGTCTGCGGCTCCTCCAGCTTGTCCCTCTGCACCGCGACGACGCCGTCAACCGCGAGCAGGTCCGCGACCTCGTTCGCCGGCACGCGCGCCGCGACGCCGCCGTACACCGTCCGGAACGACTCCCGGATGTCGGCATTCGGGACCGCCTTCCTCACGGCCGAGCTGATCGCGTTCGTGAGCTCGTCGGTGTGCTGCTCGTAGGCCCGGACGGCGCCTCTGTTGGCCTTCAGCTTCTTTCCGGTCACGGCGGGGCTCGTGGCCTCGAGGCCGGCGACGCCGCCGGCGTACGACGCGGTCGCGTCGAAGTCGTACTTGATCAGGACGTTCACCTCGGCCGAGTCGGTCCGTCCGAGGAGGGACGGATCAGTCTCCGCGAGCGAGCCGGAGGCCGACTTCGCGTTGACGTACGTCGAGTCGGGTGTGAGTGGTGTCGCGCTGAACTTCCGCGGCGCTGCGCCTCCGGCCACGGCGACGAGCACGCCGAGCATCAGAAGGGCCATGAGCAACGAGCCGAGCGTCCTCAGATGTCTCACGTTCCTACCCCTTTCCGTTCAAAAGCGCCGCATGTCACGGTCCGGCCCCTGAATCCTCGCCGACGGCCTCCCGCATGAACTTCGTTGGAGTGTCTTATAGCCCGTCTGGCCGCAACTTTCAGCCCCCAAGGAGGGGATCGCCGAACGGGGCGCGTATCCCTCGAACGGCGGCGAACGCGTCAGGTGATCGTGAGCGGCGTGCCGACGGGCATGAGCCGCGACAGCGTCAGGATCGCCTCGTTCGGCATCCGGATGCAGCCGTGCGAGACGTAGCCCGGGAGAATGCCGGGATCGTTCGTGCCGTGGACACCGACGAATCCTCCGCCCGGCCAGTCCGTCAGGACCGGCGACCGGGCGCTCGTCCCGAACGCCACCGGGCCGTAGACCGGCGCGTCGAAGTTCGTGAGCTTGTCGCGGATGTAGAACTGGCCGCGCGGCGTCGGGTAGGCGGAGCGCCCGAGGCCGACGTGCGTCGTGAAGATCGTCTTCCCGTTGCGCTTCAGAGTCGCGGTCAGCGTCTTCAGGTTCACGTACAGGTGCGTCTGCACCGTGTAGAGGTCGCCCAGCGCCGACCGCTTCACCCAGCCGGTCGAGTTGTTCGGGAGGATGGGTAGCCGGACGCGGTACCAGGTCGTCTTGCGGTCGAGCTCGATCGCGCCGAGCACGACGACGAGGTTCTGCGTCTCGTCGGAGGTCGTCGTCTCGAGCCGGGTGACGACCCGGGCCGAGACACGCGGCGCGGCGTACGCGGGAGCCGGCTTCAGCACCGCGGCCCACCGCGCCACCCGGTCATTGGTGAGCCCGACCCGCCGGGGATACTTCGGCTTCGGCTTGGCCTTGAGGGGCTTGGCCTTTGCTTTCGGAGCCGCGTGGGCGGGCTTCGGCCCGGCGCCCAGGCCGGCGTTCGCGACGGAGCCGAGAAGTGCAAGCGTGAGGCCGGAGACGACGAGAGCGACGCACGCCGTCCGGCGGAGCGAGCTGAGGTGGAGGCAGGTCGGGTTGGTCACGGCCAGGAATCCTATGGGGCTGCCCGGGTGGACAACCGATGAGGCGGAGTTGCTGCTTCCGTCAGCCCATCGTCTTCGGCGTGAGGTGGGAGACACCTTCCGCGGCTCGAACGCTGCATCACCGTCGGCCTCACCAACACGGTGACCGGCGGCGTACCGGTGGTTCCCGTGACGTGGGCCGAGTCGTTCGCCGTCACGTCGATGCCACGCGAGACCGAGCGACCTCGTCATTCCTGACCTCCCAATGAGTTCCCGAAATCGCGCCGCAGCCGGCGCGGATGCCGTCGCACCGTAAGGCGGGCCGTCAGTTCCAGGGGGCTAGATTTCCCGGCCGAAGGACGAGGTTCGCGAACGCCCGCCCCGACCTTGGGCTTGGCTCGTTCGAGGTACCCCGAACGAGCCACCGGGCCTCGAGCAGTTATGGAGACCCGTGCGGCTCGGCCATGCGGCGGTAGTCGAGCGCCTCGTCCAGCACCGCCTCCTCAACCCCGGCCTCGAGCGCGACCTCGCGCAGCGGCCGTCCCGACGAGGCGGCGGTCTTCACGATCGCGGCGGCACGGTCGTAGCCGATGAAGGGGTTGAGAGCGGTCGCCGCCGAGAGCGTCAGCTCCGCGTAGCGCTCGCACTGCTCGCGGTTCGCCTCGATCCCGTCGACGCACCGCCCGGCGAGCAGCCGCGACGCGCTCGCGAGCAGGGCGATCGAGTCGAGGAGGTTGCGGGCCATCAGCGGCACGAAGACGTTCAGCTCGAAGTGCCCCTGCATGCCGCCGATCGCGATCGCGGCGTCGTTTCCGATCACCTGCGCGGCGACCTGCGTCACGACCTCCGGGATCACCGGGTTGACCTTGCCGGGCATGATCGAGCTGCCCTTCTGCAACTCGGGCAGGAAGATCTCGGCGAGCCCGGCGCGCGGGCCGGAGCCCATGAAGCGGAGGTCGTTCGCGACCTTCGTCAGCGAGACGGCGACCACTCTGAGCGCGCCGGAGGCCTCGACCAGGCCGTCGCGTGCCGCCTGCGACTCGAAGGGGTCCGCCGGCGGGGCGATCGCGAGGCCGGTCTCCGCGGCGAGCCGCTCGCGGACGCGGGCGGCGAACTCGGGATGGGTGTTCAAGCCGGTGCCGACGGCCGTGCCGCCGAGCGGAACCTTCCCGAGGCGGCCGAGCGTCGACTCGATGCGGGCGCAGCCCTCACGTACCTGCGCGGCGTAGCCGCCGAACTCCTGGCCGAGCGTCACCGGAACGGCGTCCATCCAGTGGGTGCGACCCGACTTGACCACGTCGTCGAACTCGCGCGCCTTCGTTTCGAGCGAGCGCGCGAGCTCGGCCAGCGCGGGCAGCAGGTCGTCGGTGAGCTGACCGAGCGCCGCGAGGTGCACGGCCGAAGGGAAGACGTCGTTCGAGGACTGGCCCATGTTGACGTCGTCGTTCGGGTGCACGTCGTCGCCGGCGAGCGCCGCGATCACCTCGTTCGCGTTCATGTTCGAGGAGGTGCCCGAGCCGGTCTGGAAGACGTCGATCGGGAACTGGTCGTCGAGCTCGCCGCGAGCGACGCGGTCGGCCGCGGCGGCGATCCGCTCGGCCTTGTCGGCGTCGAGCAGCCCGAGCTCGGCGTTCACGCGAGCGGCCGCCGCCTTGATGCGGCCGAGCCAGTGCGCGACGGGCGCGGGAATCGGCTCGCCGGAGACGGGGAAGTTCGCGACTGCCTTGCGCGTCTCGTCGCCCCACAGCTCCCAGCGTGTGGTGCTCTCAGTCATGGGCGCAACTCTAGTTCCCGAGCAGTGCTCTGACCACGGCCCCGGTGCTCCGTTGGGGCCCGCGGCACTAGCCTCCGGCCGCGCTGCCCTCGAGCCGCCGCGCCTGCGCCAGCAGCTCGTCCCAGCTCGAGAGCTTGACACGCGGCCGGCCGTGGGGCTCGCCGGTCGCCCGCTCGTGCGCGTCGATCGCCTCCCAGCCTGCGTACTCGACGAATGCGACGCCGCGCTCGACGAGCAGGCCCTCGAGGCGCGGCGCGGCGGGATCGTGGTCGAGCAGGCCGGCGCGCGCGTCCTCGAGCAGGAGGTCCACCGTCTCGTTCGCGTCCTTTCGGTTCGTGCCGATCACTCCGCTCGGTCCGCGCTTGATCCAGCCTGCGACGTAGACGCCGCGGACGCCCTCGCCGTCGTCGCCGACCACACGGCCGCCCTCGTTCGGGATCACCCCGCGAGACTCGTGGAACGGCAGGCCGGGAAGCGGGACGCCGCGGTAGCCGACGCTCCGCAGCACGATCCCACACGGGATCACCTCGACCTCGTCGGTCGGGACGGCCCGGATCTGGCCATCGTCGTCTGCGACCAGCTCGTTGCGGACGACCTCGATCGCCTCGACGCGCCCCTCGCCCAGGATCGCGACCGGCGAGACCCGGAAGCGCAGCCTCAGCGCACGCGGCTTGCCGGCGGACTCCCGCGCGGCGTACTCGCGCAGCAGGTCGACATTGCGCCGCGCCGCAGCGCGGTCGGCCTCGAGCGCGGCGGCGCTCGCCGGGTCGAGCTCGAGATCGCCCGGGTCGACGACGACGTCGGCGCCGGCGAGCTCGCCGAGCTCCTGGAGCTCCGGCGGCGTGAACGCGGCCTGCGCCGGTCCGCGCCGGCCGAGCATCACGATCTCGCGGATCCCGGAGCCGACGATCGCCTCGATCGCCGGATCGGTCGTGTCGGTGGGTCGGATCTCCTCCTCGGTCAGCGCGAGCATGCGCGCGACGTCGACCGCGACGTTCCCGTTGCCGATCACCACCGCCCGCTCTCCGGAAAGGTCGAACGTCAGATCCTGGAAGTCGGGGTGGCCGTTGTACCAGGCGACGAACTGCGTTGCGGCCCATGAGCCGGCCAGGTCCTCACCGGGAATGTCGAGCCGGCGGTCGGTCTGCGCGCCGACGGTGTAGACCACCGCGTCGTAGAGGCGCGCGAGCTCGTCGTGCATCACGTCCCGGCCCACCTCGACGTTCCCGAAGAAGCGGAACCCCTCGTGGCGCGCGATCCGCTCGAACGCCTTCGAGACCGCCTTGATGTTCGGATGGTCGGGCGCGACCCCCAGGCGCACGAGGCCCCACGGCGTCGGCAGCCGCTCGATCAGGTCGACCTCCACCGGAGGGTCGGCGGCGAGCAACGCGCCGGCGGCGTAGAACCCTGCCGGGCCGGAGCCCACGACGGCGACCCGCAGCGGGCGCTCGTCGACGCTCACGCGCTCATCGAAGGAGGAGAGGGCGTTAGTGGTGGCCGCAGCCGGCGGCGTCTGCGCCGTCTTCGACCTGGAAGCTCGAGCCGCAGCCGCAGGAGCTGGAGGCGTTCGGGTTCTCGATCTTGAACCCGGACTCCTGGATCGACTCGACGAAGTCCACCGTCGCACCCTTGAGGTACGGGGCGCTCGCCGGATCGACGACCACGGTCACGCCGTGGAACTCGTGCTGCACGTCACCCTCGGCCGCGCCGCGGTCGAAGCCGAGCGCGTACTCGAAGCCACCGCAACCGCCGCCGCGAATCGCGACCCGGAGCACCTCGGCCGAGCCGGCAGGCTCCATCGCCATCATCGCCTGGACCTTGCCCGCCGCCCGCTCGGTGAGCGTGAGGGCGATCTCGGCCTCCTCGACCTGGGTCTGCTCGGGCTGCTCGATAGTCGCCACGCGCCGCAGTGTAGCGACCGCTCCGTCCCCCGGAACGGGGAGGCACGATCTCGCTCTGCTGCAAGCGTTGCAAATCGTGTCGCCGGGGCGATCCTGCTAGCGTCCGACTGCCGGAACCGCTCGCAGGAGAACGCCTTTGTTCAACGACTGGCTACCGTTCGCGATCTACGGATTCTTCGCGCTGGCGATCCCGGCGTCGATGGTTTTTGCGAGCTTCGCGCTGGCCACGCGCCCCAAGACGAGGGTGCCGGCGAGGACGGTTCCGTTCGAGTCCGGCGTCTCCGCCGGGCCGATGCAGAAGCAGCGCTTCACGGTCAGCTTCTACCTGACGGCGATGCTCTTCATCCTCTTCGACATCGAGATCGTCTTTCTCTATCCGCTGGCGGTGATCCTCAACCAGCTCGCGTGGTTCGGCTTCCTCGAGTTCCTCGTCTTCCTCGGGATCCTGCTCCTCGCCTACGTCTACATCTGGCGAAAGGGGGCGCTCGAATGGCACTAGACAAGCCGCTGCGGGAGCTGGGCCTGAAGTCGGAGCGCCTGCTGTGGCCCGAGAAGGGGCCTGGCAAGTTCGAGGACGAGGTCGCGAACCTCGAGCAGAAGGTCGGGCTGACCACGCTCGAGAAGGCGGTCGCGTGGTCGCAGACGAAGTCGATGTGGCCCGACACGTTCGGGCTCGCGTGCTGTGCGATCGAGATGATGTCGATCGTCTCGTCGCGCTACGACATCGCGCGCTTCGGGATGGAGGCGTTCCGCTCCTCGCCGCGCCAGGCCGACCTGCTGATCGTCTCCGGCCGCGTCTCGCACAAGATGGCGGCGCCGCTGCGCCAGATCTACGACCAGATGCTCGAGCCGAAGTGGGTGATCGCGATGGGCGCCTGCGCCAGCTCCGGCGGCATGTTCAACAACTACGCGATTCTCCAGTCGGTCGACAAGATCGTGGGCGTCGACATCTACGTGCCCGGCTGCCCGCCGCGGCCCGAGCAGCTGATGGAAGGGATCATCCGGCTCCACGAGGCGGTTCAGGCCGGGGTGCCGCCCGCCTACGAGCTGCGGAGCGTCGCGTCTTGACGCAGAGCTGGGAGGGGGTTCCCGGGCTCGTCTCGGCGAAGGACGAGCACGGCGAGACGACGCTCGTCGTCGAGCTCGCACACCTCGTCGAAGCGTGCACGCACCTGCGCGACGACGAGGGCTTCAACTTCCTCTCGGACATCTCCGCCGCGGACTACCTCGGCTGGGGCGACCGCGGCGTCTCGGGCTACATCGGCACCGCCCAGGGCCGCGACCTCAACGCACCGATGACGCAGGGCCTGCAGGTCCTCCCCCAGGCGAAGCCGAAGCGCTTCGCGCTCAACTACCACCTGCTCTCGGTGTCGGAGTCGCCGCGCCGGCTGCGCGTGCAGACCTGGCTCGACGACGGCGAGGCCGCGCCCACCGTGATCGAGGTGTGGCCGACAGCGGACTGGCACGAGCGAGAGGCCTGGGACATGATGGGCATCCACGTCGAGGGCCACCCGAACCTGAAGCGCATCCTCATGGAGGACGACTGGGAGGGCCATCCGCTGCGCAAGGACTACCCGCTCGGCGGCGAGCCCGTCCGCTTCTCGGAGGACTCCTAATGGCCGTCGCACCCGAGCAGACGCGTGCGGCGATCTACGAGGGCACGCGGATTCCGCATCCGGTGCCGACCGCTCTCCGCGTGACCGAGGAGCAGCGGGCGACGGGCGACGTGATGACGGTCAACTTCGGCCCGAACCACCCGTCCACGCACGGCGTGCTCCGCCTGATCGTCGACCTGATCGGCGAGGACGTGGTCGGGCTCGAGGCGGTCGTCGGCTACCTCCACACCGGCTTCGAGAAGAACATGGAGCACAAGACGTGGTGGAAGGCGATCACATACCCGGAGCGGATCGACTACCTCTCCTACCAGAACAACGAGCTCGTGTTCGTGCTCGCGATCGAGCAGTTGCTCGCGCTCGAGGTGCCCGAGAAGGCCTCGTGGATGCGCACCTGCCTCTGCGAGCTGAACCGGATCCACTCGCATCTCGTCTGGCTCGGCACCGGCGCGCTCGAGCTGGGGGCGATCTCGATGTTCTGGTACTGCTTCCGCGAGCGGGAGCAGATCCTCGACCTGTTCGAGCTCGTCACCGGCGCCCGCATGCACACGCGCTACTTCCAGGCCGGCGGCCTGGCCGAGGACATCCCGCGCGGCTTCTACCCGGAGGCGCGGAAGTTCTGCGACTGGATGCCGCACGCGGTCGACGACTACGAGTCGATGCTGAACCGCAACAAGATCTGGCTCGAGCGCACCCAGGGAATCGGCCTCCTCTCCGCCGCCGACGCGATCGCGCTCGGCCAGTCGGGGCCGGTTCTGCGCGCCTCGGGCGTCGACTGGGACCTACGCCGCGTGCAGCCGTACCTCTCGTACGCCGAGTGCGAGTTCGACGTGCCCGTCTACCACGAGGGCGACGTGTACGCCCGCTACCGCGTGCACATGGAGGAGATGCGCGAGTCGGTGAAGATCGTGGCGCAGTGCCTCGACCGGCTGGAGCGGATG
Organism: uncultured Actinomycetota bacterium; assembly: GCA_963797465.1. Lineage (GTDB taxonomy): Bacteria > Actinomycetota > Thermoleophilia > Gaiellales > Gaiellaceae > PALSA-600. The sequence goes on from CAWCPD010000001.1 coordinate 2,312,002, forward strand.
GACGGCCGGCCGTGGATCGCCGACGACCGCAAGGTCGTGCTGCCGCCGCGCGAGGAGCTCCACACCTCGATGGAGTCCCTGATCCACCACTTCAAGATCGTCACCGAGGGCTACCGCGTCCCGGAGGGCGAGGTCTACGCGACCGTCGAGTCGCCGCGCGGCGAGCTCGGTTGCTACGTCGTCTCGGACGGCGGCCCGCGGCCGTGGCGCGTCAAGTTCCGGGCGCCCTCGTTCGTGGCGCTTCAGGCGACGGCGACTTGCATGAGCGACGCGCTGATCGCGGACATGATCGCGATCGTCGGCTCGCTGGACACCGTCATGGGCGAGGTCGACCGGTGAGCGCCCAACCGGAGGTTGGCGGTTGAGTCCGACCGCGCTCTACGACCGGATCCAGGAGGTGCGCGAGCGCTATCCGGTGGGAACGGAGTCGGCGTTGCTGCCGGCGTTGCGCCTCGCGCAGGAGCAGTACGGCTGGCTCACGCCCGATGCGCTCCGGGAGGTCGCGGACGCTCTCGACCTGACGCCGGCCTACTGCCACTCCGTCGCCTCCTTCTACGACCAGTTCCAGCTCGAGCCCGTCGGCGAGCACATGGTCGAGGTCTGCACCAATGTGTCGTGTGCGTTGTACGGAGCCCAGGCGGTGCTCGAGGCCTTCCAGGAGGAGCTCGGCTGCCGCGCGGGCGAGACGAGCCCGGACGGGTCGGTCACGCTGCGCACGATCGAGTGCCTCGGCGGGTGCGGGTGGGGGACGATCGTCGCGGTCGACGGCCGCTACCGCCACCGTGTGAGGCCCGACGACGCGGCGGCGATCGTCGGGGAGCTCGTTCGATGAGCGAGCGTCGCTTGGTCGTGATGGCCGGGGCAGACGAGCGCGACCTGACCAGGCTCGCCGAGTACCGGGCGGTCGGCGGGTACGAGGCGCTCGCGAAGGCCCGGGCTCTCGCCCCCGCCGCCGTCACCGACGAGCTGCTCGTGTCGGAGCTTCGCGGGCGGGGAGGCGCCTTCTTCCCGACCGGACGGAAGTGGAGCTTCGTACCCAAGCCTGACCAGAACCCGAACCCGCACTACCTCGTCGTCAACGCCGACGAGTCGGAGCCGGGGAGCTTCAAGGACAACGAGATCCTCGCGCGCGTCCCGCACCGCTTCATCGAGGGTTGTCTCATCACCGCCCATGCAGTCGAGTCGAAGAGCGTCTACGTCTACATCCGCGGCGAGTACTTCGACCAGTACGAGATCCTCGTCGCGGCGCTCGAGGAGATTCGCGACCTCCCCGAGATTCGCGGCGAGACGACGATCGTCGTCCACCGAGGCGCCGGGGCGTATATCTGCGGCGAGGAGACGGCGCTGCTCGACTCGCTCGAGGGCAAGCGCGGGCAGCCGCGAACGAAGCCGCCGTTCCCGGCGATCGCCGGGCTCTACGCCTCGCCGACCGTGGTCAACAACGTCGAGACGATCGCCACCGTGCCGGCGGTGATCGCGATGGGCGGAGCGGAGTACGCGAAGCTCGGGGTCGAGAACTCGCGAGGCACGCGACTCGTATCGGTCTCGGGTCACGTCGAGCGTGCCGGCAACTTCGAGATCGAGCCCGGTGTCGTCACGCTGCGCGACCTGCTCTACGCCGACGACCTCGGCGGGGGGATCCCCGGCGGGCACACGCTCAAGGCGGTGATCCCGGGCGGCTCCTCGACCGTGATCCTGACCGCCGACGAGATCGACGTCGGCTACGACTTCGACTCGCTGCTCGCGCTGAACACGGCGATGGGGTCGGCCGGCGTGATCGCGCTCGACGAGCGGGTCTGCATGGTGCAGCTCGGCATCCGCGTCTCCGAGTTCTACGAGCACGAGTCGTGCGGCAAATGCACGCCGTGCCGCGAGGGCACGCGCTGGATGACGACGATCCTGCGCAAGCTCGAGGCCGGCGACGCGTCCGAGCGCGAGCTCGACCTGCTGCTCTCGGTCTGCGACGCGGATCAACGGCAAGTGCCTGTGCCCGCTCGGTGATACCGCGGCGATGGCGGTCGCGAGCTACGTCGATAAGTTCCGCGACGAGTTCGTCGCGCACCTCGACGGCGGCGGCTGCCCCTTCCCCGACTCGCCGCTCGAGGGCGTGCTCGCCCCGATCGCCCAGCACGCGGGTCACTCGGGAGCAGAGGCCGTCCACGCATGAGCCACGCACGCACTCACGCCCCTTGCGGCCATGGCCGGAGAGAGCCCGTTGTGGACGAGATTTCACAGAGTTGGCACAAAGGCCCCGCCGAGCGGCGCGTAGAATTGGCATTGAGGGTGGCGGGTTGGCATCCCCACCCTGGGTGGGGGTGCGGGGGTTCGCCCTTGGAGACGCGCGGGCCGGAGCAAGCATGATGCGGCCCGAGGCTGCTGCGGTCGAGCTCGTCACGCTCACCGTCGACGGCGTCGAGATCTCGGTGCCGAAGGGCACCGGGCTCGTCGAGACGGCGCTGGCCGCCGGGATCGAGATCCCCGTCTTCTGCTACGAGCCCCGGCTCGGGTCGCCGGTCGGCGCCTGCCGGATGTGCCTGTGCGAGGTCACGCCCGGGCCACCGAAGCCGCAGGCCGCATGCACCCTCACGGCCGCCGAGGGCATGGCCGTCAAGACCGCGCGTACGTCGGAGATGGCGGCCGAGGCGCAGCACGCGACCCTCGAGTTCATCCTCGTCAACCATCCGCTCGACTGCCCCGTCTGCGACAAGGGCGGCGAGTGCCCGCTCCAGGATCTGACGTTCCGCTACGGGCCTGGGAACACGCGCATGGAGTTCCCGAAGCGCACGTTCGAGAAGCCGATCCCGATCTCGCCCACGATCGCGCTCGACCGCGAGCGCTGCATCCTCTGCTACCGCTGCACCCGCTTCTCGGAGACGGTCGCCGAGGACGGGCAGCTCGTGGCCGTCAACCGCGGCGGCGCGTCGATGATCGCCACCTTCGAGGACGAGCCGTACAAGGCGCCGTTCTCGGGCAACGTCGATCGAGCTCTGCCCGGTCGGCGCGCTCACCTCGACGCAGTACCGCTTCGAGGCGCGACCGTGGGAGATCCAGAACGTGCCGACCGTCTGCGGCCTCTGCCCGGTCGGTTGCAACGTCAGCGCGACTACCCGTGAGGGCAAGGTCAAGCGAATCCTCTCGCGCAACCACCCCGAGGTGGACGAGGGCTGGCTCTGCGACAAGGGCCGCTTCGCCTTCTCGCACCTCGGCGCCGACGACCGGATCGAGGATCCGGTACGCAAGGCAGGCGTCCGGCGATTCGAGCCGATGGGCTGGGACGAAGCCGCGGACGAGGTCGAGCGATACCTGCGCGCTGCCGGCTCGGCAATCGTGACGGCCCTCTCCGGCACCGAGACGGTGGAGCAGGCCTACGGGCTCGCGAAGCTGCTCCGCGTCGGGCTCGGCGCCCATGCCGCCGTCCTCCCCGAGGCCGTCCCGGACGCACTCGACCACTTCCGAGCTCCGCTCTCCTCGATCCGCGACGCCGCGGTGGTCGTCGTCCTCTGCGACGAGCCGGTCGTCGAGCGCGCGCCGATCGTCGACCTCTGGATCAAGGCCGCCCGCCGCGCGGGCGCCCGCGTGCTGACGGAGCTGCCCGAGGAGAAGGTCGAGGGCGCAGTGCTGATCACCGACGACGCGGAGCACGCCGCGTGGTTCGCGCGCGACCTCGACGCCACCGCGGCCTTCTACCTGCCCGCGACGCCGAACGGCCGCGGCGTCGCGGACGCCTGGAGTGCGGCCGCCGACGGCGAGCCGGCCGACGGCGAGCCGCGGCTGCTGATCATCTCGGGCGACGACGCGGCCGTCGGACCCGGCCGTGCGCGCCATGGCCGAAAGGGCCGACACGGTGATCGGGATCGGGATGTTCGAGGACTCCTTCCGCGGCTGCTGCGACCTCGTCCTCCCGGGCACGAGCTACCTGGAGCGCGACGGCACCACCGTGAACCTCGAGGGCCGGCTCCAGCGCCAACGTCGCGCCGTGATCGCGCCCTGCCCGGACGAGCTCGCGTGGATCGCGAAGCTCGCCGAGCGGTTCGGGGTCGAGCTCTCGCCGCACGCCTCGCTCGTCTTCGAGGAGGTCTCGGCGATCTGTTACGGCGGGATCCCGTTCGGCGCCGTCAAGGAGCATGCCGCGCTTCCCGCCCGCCCGGAGGCGGTGCAGCCGCTGCCGAACCCACCCGCGAAGAAGCTCGCCGCCGGGCCGGGCCTGCGCCTGCTCACCTACCGGCCGCTCTTCTCCGGGCCTGCGGTCGAGCGCACGCCCGAGCTCGCTTTCCAGCGGCCGGACGGCGAGATCGAGCTTGCGCGCGCCGACGCCCGGGCGCGTGGAGATCGCGACCGGCGATGCCGTCACCGTCAGCTCGAACGGCACCTCGCTCGCGCTTCGCGCCCGCATCGCACGCGACCTCCCGCCGGGCACGGCGCGGCTGCCACGCGCCGAGGCCGAGGGCCTGCACGAGTTCGTCGAGGTGAGCAAGTGACGGTGAAACGAGAGGCGGTGCCGCGGTGACCCACCCCCACGAGGTCTGGTGGATCTCGCTGATCAAGATCCTGATCGTGATCAACCTCGTGATGGGCGCCTTCGCCTACACGACGTGGCTCGAGCGGAAGCTGCTCGGCCGGATGCAGCTTCGCTTCGGGCCGAACCGCGCCGGCCCGTTCGGCCTGCTGCAGCCGATCGCCGACCTCGTGAAGCTCGTCCGCAAGGAGGCGTTCTTCCCCTCCGCCGCTCACGAGGTGCCCTACATCGCGGCGCCGGTGCTCGCGTGCTTCACCGCGCTGCTCGCTTTCAGCGTGATCCCGTTCGGACCCGGCTGGACGGTCGGCGACTACTACATCTCGGGCGTGATCGTGAACGTGCCGATCTCGCTGATCCTGATCTTCGCGCTCGGCTCGATCGGCGTCTACGGCTTCATCGTCGGCGGCTGGGCCTCCGAGTCGAAGTACTCGATCCTCGGCTCGATGCGCACCTGCGCGCAGCTCGTCTCGTACGAGGTCGCGCTCGCACTGAGCGTGCTCGGGGTCGTGATGATGGCGCCAGTCGCTGAACCTGGTCGAGATCGTCGACAAGCAGGACGCGACGCTCTGGTTCTTCATCCCGCAGTTCGTCGGCCTCTGCGTGTTCCTGCTCGGCGGGATCGCCGAGACGTCGCGGCCGCCGTTCGACCTGCCCGAGGCCGACACCGAGCTCGTCGCCGGATACCACACCGAGTACTCCGGCATGCGCTGGGGCCTCTTCCAGACGGCCGAGTACATCAACATGATCGTGCTCTCCGGGCTCGCGGTCACGCTCTTCCTCGGCGGCTGGGCGTTCCCGTTCGTGGAGTCGCTCGACCGCTTCGGGCCGATCTGGTTCCTCGCGAAGCTCGGCGGCCTCGTCTTCTGCTTCATCTGGCTGCGAGCGAGCCAGCCGCGCCTGCGCTACGACCAGCTGATGCGCTTCGGCTGGAAGGTGCTGCTGCCGATCGCGACGGCCAACGCCATCGTCACCGCCTTCTTCGTGGTCTGGATCTAAGCGTGGGGGAAACCATGTTTCCCCCACGGGGTCCTCTTCTTTTCGCCGCGCCGTCGCCACCCGCTTCGTGGCTCACGCCGGGTAAAGCCCGGCTTCGCCGTCAGGCCGTCGCTCTCGCGCACCCGCGCTCTCGGTCCGAACGGCTGGGGAGAATCGGCGCGTGAGCCCGCTCGTCCCCAACACCTTCAAGGGCTTCGGCGTCACGTTGAAGCAGGTCTTCAAGAAGCCGATCACGCAGCAGTACCCGGAGTTCAAGCGCGCCGGTCTACCCGCGCTTCCGCGGGCGGCACCGGCTGCACGTGCACGAGAACGGGCTCGAGAAGTGCGTCGGCTGCTCGCTCTGCGCGGCCGCGTGCCCGGCCGACTGCATCCGCGTCGTCGCCGCCGAGAACACCGCCCACAATCGCGTCTCGGCCGGCGAGCGCTACGCCCGCATCTACGAGATCAACATGAGCCGCTGCATCTTCTGCGGCTACTGCGAGCTCGCCTGCCCGTTCGACGCGATCACGCTCGGCAACGAGTTCGAGATCTCGGAGTACAACCGCGACGACCTCATCTACACGAAGGACATGCTCCTGGCGCCGCCGGTGAAGAAGGTGCCGGTCGCCGACCGCGACCTCTACGACACGCCGATCCCCTACTACAAGAGCGACTCCTAGCTCGTGGCCAACTTTCTCGTCTGGTGCGTCTGGATCGGTGCGGCCTTCGCCTGCGTCGCGAGCGCGCTCGCGGTGGTGTCGTTCCGAAACCCGTTCTTCTCGGCGCTCGCGCTGATCGGCAACCTCGGCTCGCTCGCCGTGCTCTACCTGCTGCTCGGCGGCGAGTTCGTGGCGGCGGGCCAGGTGCTCGTCTACGCGGGCGCGGTGATGGTGATGTTCCTGTTCGTGATCGCCTACCTCGGCGACCGCACGCTCGAGGCGCCGTGGGCCGGCGGCCCGTCGTGGCAGGCGGTCGGCGCCGCCCTCGCCGGCGGCGCGATCCTCGTCGAGGTCGTGGTCGCGATCGGGCTCGAGACCGGCGACGCGCTCGGCGACCCCGCGCACGTGAGCCGCGCGTTCGGCTCGCCGGCGGCGATCGGGACGCTGTTCCTCACCGACCACCTGCTCGCCTTCGAGGTCACGTCGATCGTGCTGCTCGTCGCCGCCGTCGGCGGCGTCGTGCTCGGCTCGCACGCCCGCCGACAGGAAGCCGCCGGTGCACAGGAGAGCGATGGACGGGCCTGACGTCACCTGGTACCTCGTGCTCTCGGCGATGCTCTTCGTCACCGGCGCGCTCGGCGTGCTGATCCGCCGCAGCCCGCTGATCATCCTTCTGAGCGTCGAGATCATGCTCAACGGCGCGAACCTCGCCCTGATCGCGTTCGCGCGGCAGATCGGCACCGAGGACGGCCAGATCTTCGCGATCGCGGTGATGGCGATCGCCGCCTCCGAGGTCGTCGTCGGCCTCGGCCTGATCGTCGCGATGGGCCGGCGCAACATCGAGCTCGACGTCGACAAGCTCCGGACGCTCCGGGGCTAGGCGCATGAACGCCGCCGCCTGGATCTGCCTGCTGCTGCCGCTCGCCGCAGCGATCGCGATCACGCTCGCGGGCACGCGGCATCTCGCGCCGCACCGCCGGCTACCTCTCGACCGGCTCGACGATGGCGGCATTCGTCGCCGCGGTCGTCGGCTTCGCGATCATGCTCGGCCGGGAGCCCGACGACCGCGCGTCGTACTCGACCGCGTGGACGTGGCTCTCGGCCGGGCAGTACGACTTCGGGCTCACGCTCCTGACCGATCAGCTGTCGATGTTCATGATGCTGATCGTCACCGGCGTCGGCTCGCTGATCATCGCCTACTCGGTCGGCTACATGGACGGCGAGAACGAGGAGCGCAGGTTCTTCGCGCTACATGTCGCTGTTCGTCTTCTCGATGCTGCTGCTGGTCCAGTCCGGCAACCTGCTGCTCCTGCTCGCCGGTTGGGGCATGGTCGGCCTCTCGAGCTACCTGCTGATCGGCTTCAACCAGGAGCGGCCGGCCGGCGATCGCGGCGGCGAAGAAGGCGTTCGTGATGAACGCGGTCGGCGACGCGACGATCGCGATCGCGCTCTTCCTGCTGATCCAGCAGACCGGGCAGCTCGACTACGCGGGCGTGTTCGCCGACGCGCCGGACGGCGGCACGGTGGCGACGGTCGTCGCGCTCGGCCTGCTCGGCGGCGCCGTCGCGAAGTCGGCGCAGATCCCGCTCCACACCTGGCTTCCGGACGCGATGGAGGGCCCGACGCCGGTCAGCGCGCTGATCCACGCAGCGACGATGGTGGTCGCCGGCGTCTACCTGCTCGTTCGCACGAACCCGCTGTTCCAGAACGCCGAGGCGGTCGCCGACCTCGCCGCCGTGCTCGGCGCGGTGACGCTGCTTGCAGCCGGACTGATCGCGCTCGTCCAGGTCGACATCAAGCGCGTGATCGCGTACTCGACGATGTCGCAGATCGGCTACATGTTCGTCGGCGCGGCCACCGGCGCCTACCCGCAGGGGATGTTCCACCTGATGACGCACGCCTTCTTCAAGGCGCTGCTCTTCCTCTCGGCCGGGATCATCATCCACGCGCTCGGCGGCGAGCAGGACATGCGCCGCATGGGCGGCCTCGGCCGGGCGCTGCCGTTCACGCGCTGGGTGTTCCTGGTCGGCGCGCTGGCGCTCGTCGGCATCTTCCCGTTCTCGGGCTTCTTCTCGAAGGACCCGATCCTCGCCGCGCAACTCGACAACGGCGGCCTCGGCTACTTCCTCTTCGCCTGCGGCATCGCCGGCGCGTTCCTGACCGGGCTCTACACGTTCCGCCTCTACTTCCTGGTCTTCGGCGGCGAGCAGTCGGAGTTCGCACGCGAGCACCTCCACGAGCCGCACGGCCGGCTCGAGGGGCCGGTCTCGATGGTCTGGACGGTCGGCGTCCTGGCGGTGCTCGCCGCGTTCGCGGGCTGGATCCAGTTCGCGCCCTTCTGGGAGCCGATCACGCACTGGCTCGACCCGGTCGCCGCGCCGCTGCTCGAGGCGTCGGGCGGGCAGGAGGCGGTCGCCTCGGTGCTTGCTATGGGGGTCGGCCTGGCCGGGATCGCGCGTCGCCTGGCTCCTCTACGTGCGGAAGTGGAGGCCCGTACCGAAGCCCTGGCCGGTGCTCGAGCACAAGCTCTACTTCGACGAGGCGTACGACGCCGTCTTCTACAGGCCGGCCGTGCTCGCTCTCGCGCGGTCTCGCCCGCGTGCGTCGAGCAGCCGCTGATCGCCGGCTCGATCACCGAGGTCACGCGCGGCTTCAAGCTCGGCGCAGGTGAGCTCGGCCGCGTCCAGAACGGCCTCGTCCGCTCCTACGCGCTCGTGCTCACGAGCGGGATCGCCATCCTCGCCGTCGTCTTCATCGCGACCGATGATGAGCTGGCTCTCGACCATCCTGATCGTCCTGCCGATGATCGGCGCGCTCGTCGTCTGGCTCGTGCCGATGCCGCGGCACTGGGTCGGCTCGCTCGCGACACTCGTCGCGCTCGTCGAGGTCGGCCTCTGGATCGTGTCGCTCGAGGAGTTCGACTTCTCCGACGGCTCGCTCCAGCTCGCCCAGCAGCACTCGTGGTTCACGTCGCTCGGCGTCAGCTACTACGTCGGCCAGTTCGGCTTCTCGCTCTGGCTGGTCGGGACTGACCGTCGTCTGCGGAGCGGCAGCGTGCACGTACGCCTGGTGGGCGGGCCGCGAGCGCCCGCGCGCCTACTTCGGCCTCCTGCTCTTCCTGACCGGCTCGGTCGTCGGCGTCTTCTGCGCGCAGGATCTGCTGCTCTTCTACGCCTTCTTCGAGGCGATGCTGATCCCGCTGTACGTGCTGATCGGCGTCTGGGGCGGCGCCGGACGGCTCGGTGCGACGATCAAGTTCGTCGTCTACACGGTCGCCGGCTCGCTGCTGATGCTCGCCGCGATCATCGTCTTCGGGCTCCAGCAGGGCACGTTCGACCTGACCGAGATGGGGACGAGCACAAACGACTGGCTCTTCCTCGGCTTCGCAATCGCCTTCGCCGTCAAGGCGCCGCTCTTCCCGTTCCACGGCTGGCTGCCGGACGCCTACCGCGAGTCGTCGCCCGAGGTGGCCGGGCTCCTCTCCGGCGTGATCTCGAAGGTTGCCGCCTACGGCTTCCTGCGGATCGCGATCGCGAAGTTCCCCGAGCCGGCCGACCACTTCCAGACGCTGATCCTCACGCTCGCGGCGATCGGCCTGGTCTACGGCTCGCTGCTCGCCTTCCGCGCGCCCGACGTACGCGGTGTGATCGCCTACTCGTCCCTCGCGCAGATGGGCCTGATCACCTTCGGCCTCTTCGCGTTCAACGACCTCGGCATCGACGGCGCAGTGCTGCAGATGGTCAACCACGGCCTGCTCTCGATGAGCATGTTCCTGCTCGCCGGGATGGTCGAGCGGCGTACCGCGACCGGGGAGTTCGCGCTGCTCGGCGGCATGGCGCGCGGCCGGCCGGCGCTCGCCACGGTGCTGATGACGGTCGGCGTGATGGCGCTCGCGGTGCCGCTCTCGTCCAACTTCGCCGGCGAGTTCCTCGTGCTCGCGGGCGTGTTCCAGGCCGGCTGGGGCTGGGCCGTGGTCGGCGCCGCGGCGATCGTGCTCGCGGCGATGTACATGCTGCGGCTGATCTCGGCCGTGCTGCACCAGGACGTCGGGCCCGCGGTGAGCGATGCCGCACTCGACCTGCGCAGCGCCGAGCTCGCGATCCTCGTGCCGCTCGTCGCGATCCTGCTCTTCCTCTCGGCGTGGCCGAACGCGATCACGGGGCACTCATTCGGCGGTGTGCCGCACGACTTCACGACGCTGGGAAGCACAGGCGCGGAACCGATCTCCAGGTACGTCGCCGCGGCGGAGGACAGCTCATGATCGACAAGCCCTCCGTCGACTGGTTCGCGCTCTCGCCGACGCTCTCGATGATCGCCGCGGCGGGCGTGCTCCTGCTCGTCGCCGTGTTCGCGCCGAAGCGTTCGCTGCGGCCGGCCTCGGCCGTCGTCTGCGGGCTCGGGTTCGCCGTGGCGTTCGTGTTCGCGATCGTGCTCGCCGATCAGAGCCCGAATGCGACCACGGCCGTCGCCGACGCGATCTTCCGCGACCGCTGGGCTGCCGTCGCGCAGGTGCTGATCGCGGGCTGCGGTGTCGTCGCAGTGCTGATCTCGCACGGCGAGCGCTGGAGCCGCGAGCACGTCGCCGAGTACTACGCGCTGCTCGCCGCGGCCGGCGCCGGGATGGCGTTCTTCGTTCAGGCCTCGAACCTGATGACGATGTTCCTCGGCCTGGAGTGGTTCTCGATCGCGCTCTACATCATGTGCGCGATCGACATCGACCTGGCCGGCTCGCTCGAGGCCGGGCTCAAGTACCTGATCATCGGCTCGGTCGGGGCGGCGACGCTGCTGTTCGGCTCGGCGCTCGTCTACGGCTCCACCGGCGAGCTCGGCTTCCGCGAGATCGCAGCCGCCGCCGGCGAGGGCCACGACTCGCTGCTCGTGCTCGGCCTCGCGCTGATCATCGCCGGGCTCGCGTTCAAGGCCTCGGCGGCGCCGTTCCACATGTGGACGCCCGACGTCTACCAGGGTGCCCCCACGCCGGTGACCTCGTTCATGTCGTCCGCGACGAAGATCGCCGCGTTCGTCGTCACCTACCGCCTGCTCGTGACCGCGTTCCCATCCAACGAGGAGCTGTGGACCTGGGCGCTCGCGATCATCGCGTGCATCTCGCTCGCGGTCGGCAACATCGCGGCGCTCGCACAGCGGAGCGTGAAGCGGCTGCTCGCGTACTCGTCGGTCTCGCACGCCGGCTTCATGCTGATCGCGATCGTGGCCGACTCGCGACCTCGGCGCGCAGGCGCTCATGTACTACCTGATCCCGTACAGCGCGATGTCGCTGGGCGCGTTCGCGGTGGTCGCGGCGCGCGAGCGCGAGCTGGGCGTGCCGGTGACGCTGCAGAACCTGGCCGGGTTCGGCTGGGAGCAACCGTTCCTCGGCGTCTCGATGTGGGTGTTCATGCTCGGCTTCCTCGGCTTCCCGCTCACAGGCGGCTTCTGGGGGAAGATCTACGCCTTCGCGGCCGCGTACGAGTCGGGCTGGTGGTGGCTGATCGTCGTCGGCGTCGTCTTCACGATGGTCTCGGCCGCGTACTACCTCGCCGTCGTGCGCGCGATGTTCTTCCGCGACAGCGCGGAGCTGCAACTCGCCCCGGCCGGCGGCTCGCCGCCGCGCGACCTGGCGCTGTCGGCGGGCGTCGGCGTGTGCGTCGTGGTCACGGTCGGCTCGTTCTTCGCGGTGCAGCCGCTGATCGACGTCGCCGAATCGGCCGCGAAGTCACTGCCGTTCTAGCGACCGCTCGCCGAAAGTCACAGAATCGTTCAACTTCCGTTGCAGACCGGTGACGGGTTCGCTGGTAGCGTCGGTTGTCGAGGGCGGAGGGAGCGGCCCCACCCAATGAGGGTGGGGGTGCGGACTAGCTGCGGCTCCTTAGCCCGGCCGGGGACTCCGCTACGGCTTGGCCGGGCGCAGCTGCGCGAGCCGGCGGAGGAACGGTGCCACGGCGACCGTCACCTGCACGGCGAAGATGACGAGACACGCGAAGACGCAGGTCACGCCCAGCGGCGGAACGCCGTCCAGCGCCGAGCTACGCACAGTGCACGAGAGCACGAGCAGCCCGACGACGAGCCCCCAGAGGAGCGCCTGCAGGGCGGCCACCGCGTCCTCGCGCGCGTCGAGGGCACGGCCGAACGACGCGAGCGCGGCCACCGCGGCGCACGGTACGGCGAGCAGGAGTGCGTCGAGTGCGAGGTCGTGGGAGCCGCGGCCGTCGGCGTACGCCGCGAGGGTGACGAGCAGGGCCGGAAGCACTCGACGTCCCACCGACACATACCTTCGCGCCGGGGCCGGACGGTCCTTCTATGCTCACGCCCTCCGCGAACGAAAGGGTCAGATGGCGACACTCACATGGCTCGGTCACTCGGCGTTCCGGATCGAGAGCGATCACGGCAAGCGGATCTACGTCGACCCGTTCCTGACGGGGAACCCGAAGACACCCGAGGCCGAGAAGACGCCTGACCGCGTCGACGTGATCGCGATCACGCACGGCCACGGCGACCACGTCGGCGACACGGTCGCGCTCTCGCAGGCGTTCCGCGACGCCGAGATCGTCTGCCAGGTCGAGCTCAAGGGGTGGCTCGACCGCCAGGGCGCGAACGTCGGCGAGGTGCCCGGGCTGAACAAGGGCGGGACGCAGCGCATCGGCGACCTCTTCTTCACGCTCGTCAACGCACACCATTCGGCGAGCAGCGACGCCGGCGAATACCTGGGTGAGCCGTGCGGAATCGTGGTGCGACTCGAGGACGGCGTGCCGATCTACTTCGCGGGCGACACCTGCATGTTCGGCGACATGCAGCTGATTCGCCACCTGTACGAGCCGCAACTCGTGGTGCTGCCGATCGGCGACCACTTCACGATGGGGCCGCAGGAGGCTGCGATCGCGCTCGACATGCTCGGGAAGCCGCGTTGCGTGCCGTGCCACTGGGGCACGTTCCCGATCCTCACCGGCACGCCGCGGGCACTCGCCGAGCTCGTACCCGACGCGATCGTCGAGGAGCTCGAGCCGGGCGACACGATCGAGGTCTGACGTGACGTACTCGATCGCCGCGTGCGACCTCGACGCGGGCCAGTGGGGCGTCGCGACGCAGTCGAAGTTCCTCGCGGTCGGCTCGGTCGTTCCGTGGGCCGAGCCTCGGGTAGGCGCGATCGCGACGCAGGCCTACGCCAACCCGCGCTACGGCCCGGACGGCCTCGCCCTGCTGCGCGAGGGCCTTGGCGCGGCCGAGGTCGTCGAACGCCTGACGGCCGGCGACGAGGGCCGCGACCACCGCCAGCTCGGCGTGGTCGACGCGCGCGGCGACGGCGCGACCTACACAGGCGACGCGTGCATGGACTGGGCGGGCGGCGTCGCCGGTCCCGGCTTCGCCGCGCAGGGAAACATCCTCGTCTCCGAGGAGACGGTGGCGGCACTGGTCGCCGCCTTCGCCACGTCGGCAGGCCTGCCGCTTGCCGAGCGGCTGATCGAGGCGCTGTTCGCGGCCCAGGCCGCGGGCGGCGACCGGCGCGGCCAGCAGTCGGCGGCGCTGCTCGTGGTGGAGCGCGACGGCGGCTACGCGGGCCTCTCGGACGTCCTCGTCGACCTGCGCGTGGACGACCACGAGCGGCCGCTCGAAGAGCTGCGCCGCCTGTACGACGCGCATCGCCTCCTGTTCGGCAAGACCCCCGCCGAGGAGTGGCTCGACGTCGACGACGACCTGGCCGGCGAGCTGCGTGAGCGCCTCGCGCGCCTCGGCTACGACGGCGAGCTCGAGGGCGCGTTCTCGACCTGGGCCGGCACCGAGAACCTCGAGGAGCGCATCGACGGAGTCGAGCGAATCGACCCCGTCGTGCTCGCGGAGCTGCGGCGGCGATGAGTGACGCCGATCCGGCCGCGCGCGGCTGGGAGTCCGTCCACGTCGACGACCTCGACGCGATCCCGGTTGCCGAGGGCGTCGTGTGGCGGCCACTGCGCCGCCGGCTCGGGATCCGCGCGTTCGGCACGAACGCGTACACGAGCGAGGGCGTCGGCAAGCACATCGTCGAGGACCACGACGAGCTCGGCGGCGGCGCGGGCGGCCACGAGGAGATGTACGTCGTCGTCCGCGGCCGCGCGAGGTTCACGGTCGACGGCGAGGAGCTCGACGCACCGGCCGGCACGATCGTCTTCCTCCGCGAACCGGCGCTGAAGCGCGTGGCGATCGCCGAGGAGGAGGGCACCGTGGTGCTCGCGGTCGGCGGTGAGCCGGGCCACGCCTACGAGGTCTCGCCCTGGGAGCACACGTTCACGGCCATGCCGCTCCTCCGAGCCGAGCGCTGGCAGGAGGCGATCGCGGTGCTCGAGGAGGGACTGCGCGACCACCCTACGAACGCGTCGCTCCTCTACAACCTCGCCTGCGCCGAGTCGCAGGCCGGCCGCGTCGTCGACGCGCTCACGCACCTCCAGGAGGCCGTCCGTCGCAACCCCGCCTACGCCGAGAACGCCCGAACCGACACCGACTTCGACCCGATCCGCCGCGAGCCCGGCTTTCCGGCGTAGGGATGCGCCCGGTGCCCGACATCTCCGAACCCGCCCTCGAGCGCGCGGTGGCGGCGCTCATGCCGTTCGTTCGGCGGTGGGGCCTCCCGCTGAATCCCGAGGATGTCCGGCTCATGGCCGGCGTGGTGCTGGAGCTCGGCCCGAGTGACGAATCGGCCGATCGCATCGCCGAACGCGTCGAGGCGATCCTGGATGCGGAGCGGGATCGAGGGCCTGCGAGACATGAGCCGGCCGAGGCCGAGGAGCGGTTTCGAGCGGTGATCGAGAGCGCGCCCGTCGCGATCGTGGAGATCGGTGTCGACGACAACGTCAAGCTCTGGAACCCGGCCGCGGAGCGGATCTTCGGCTGGCCGGCCGCACGAGGTGCTCGGGCGGCCGCCGGCGTGGGTCCCGGACGATCGCTGGGGCGAGTTCCGCGCGCTGAGCGACAGGGAGGCCCAGGGCGCCGGCTACACCGGCTTCGAGACGGTTCGCATGCGTCGCGACGGGACACCGTCTGGACGTCGAGATCTCCGCCGCGCCGATCCGCGACGCCGCCGGTGCGATCGTCGGCGCGATGGCGGTGCTCAGCGACATCAGCGACCGCAAGCGGCAGGAGGAGGAGATCCGCGCCTCGCGCGCTCGCATCGTCCAGGCGGCCGACGACGCGCGGCGCAAGCTCGAGCGGAACCTCCACGACGGCGCGCAGCAACGCCTCGTCGCGCTCTCGGTCTCGCTCCGGCTCGCCGAGGCAAAGCTCTCGGCGGCAGACACTGACGCGGCCGCCGCCATCCTCGCCGACGCGCGCGAGGAGCTCCTGCGCGCGCTCGAGGAGCTGCGCGACCTCGCGCGCGGGATCCACCCGGCCGTCCTCACCGACCGCGGCCTCGCCGCCGCGCTCCGGGCGCTGGTCGCGCGAGTGCCGTTGCCGATCGAGGTCGACCTGGCGGAGGAACGGATGCCGCCCTCGGTCGAGGCGGCGTTGTACTACGTCGTGGCGGAGGCGCTCACGAACGTCGTCAAGTACGCAGGCGCGTCATCGGCCAGCGTGCGCCTCGCGATCGGCGAGAACGGCGTCGTGGTCGCCGAGGTGAGCGACGACGGCGTCGGCGGCGCCGACCCTGCACGCGGGAGCGGCCTTCGCGGCCTCGTCGACCGCGTCGAGGCCCTCGACGGCCGCCTGAGCGTCGACAGCCCGGCGGGCGCGGGCACGCGCGTGCGCGTCGAGGTGCCTGTCACCTCCACGGATCCACGCTAGGACAGTCCGACGCCGCAGACGGTGCGGTTGACCGCACCGCAAGACACGTGCGAGCCGCACGGCGGGCGAGGCGCCCGCCTGTCAGGTTGGGCGTACCGCCACCACCACCCGAGAGACACCTCGGAGGAGGCCACCATGACTCACACGAATCTCACCGAGCTGGCACAGAGAAGGAACGACGGGCTCGAGATCACGCTCCTCTGGGCCCGGGAAGACGACAGCGTCCGCGTCGCCGTCCACAACGAGCGCACCGGGCTCGACGTCGACTTCGCCGTCGAACGCTCAGACGCCCTCGACGCCTTCTACCACCCGTTCGCCTACGCGAGCTGAGACTGCGCAGTCACTCCACGAGCGACAGGAACCGCTTCGTCCGCTCGTGGGCCGGCGAGGAGAAGAACCGGTCCGGCGGCGCCTCCTCGACGACCTTCCCGTCGTCCATCATCAGGATCGAGGTCGCGACGCGCTGCGCGAACTGGAGCTCGTGCGAGACGACCAGCATGGTCATCCCCTCGCGGGCCAGGCCCTCCATCACCTCCAGCACCTCGCGCACGAGCTCGACGTCCAGCGCCGAGGTCGGCTCGTCGAACAGCATCGCGCGTGGGCGCATCACGAGCGCCCGCGCGATCGCAACGCGCTGCTGCTGGCCGCCGGAGAGCTCGGCCGGGATAGCTGTCCGCCTTCTCCGCGAGCCCGACGCGGTCGAGGAACTCGAGCGCGCGGCTGCGCGCCTCGCGCTTCTTCAGCCGCCGCACCTCGACGAGCGCGCACATGACGTTCGCGAGAGCCGTCATGTTCGGGAACAGGTTGAACCGCTGGAACACCATGCCGACCTCGGCCCGGTGCGCGACGAGCTCCTTCTCGCGGAGGTCGCTCAGCCGCTCGCCCGCCAGGTAGCACGGCGCCGGAGTCGACCCGCTCGAGCAGGGCGAGACAGCGGAGCAGCGTCGACTTGCCGGCGCCCGACGGCCCGATGATCACCTTGACCTCGCCGGGCCCGACCTCGATCGAGACGCCGCGCAGCACCTCGAGCCCGTCGTAGGACTTCCGCACCCCGTCCGCGCGCAGGACCGGCTCGCTCATCGCGCGTCGTGCGAGACGGCCGGAACCGCGAGCCGCCGCCCGCGCGCCGCCTCCGTCCGCTCGAGCTCCAGGTGAACCGCTTCTCGAGCTGCGCCTGCACGACCATCAGGACGCTGACGATCGCGAGGTAGTAGACGAGCGCGGCCGAGTACGCCTCGGGGTAGCGGAAGTCGACCGAGGCGCGCACCTGCGATGCGGTCAGCAGCTCGTGCAGCGAGATCACGAACGCAAGGCTCGTGAGCTTGAGCAGAGTGATGAACTCGTTCCCGGTCGGCGGGATGATGATCCGGATCGCCTGCGGAAGGATCACGCGGCGCAGGATCCGCGGCCGCGTCATCCCGAGGGCGCGGCCCGCGAGCTCCTGCCCGGGATCGACCGAGAGCAGGCCGGCGCGGATGATCTCCGCCATGTACGCCGCCTCGTTCAGCGAGAGCGTGATGAACGCGGCGAGGAACGGCCGGAACCAGCTGCCCGCGAAGACGGGCCAGAGCTGCGGCAGCGCGTTCCAGACGAACAGCAGCTGCAGCAGGGTCGGCGTCGCGCGGAAGATCCAGCTGTAGAGGAACACGAGCGTCCGGATCCAGCGGAAGCGGCTGCTGCGGCCGAGCGCGAGGAAGAAGCCGAGCACGCAGGCGGCGGCGAGCGACACGACGGTCAGCTCGAGGGCGAGCAGCGCCCCGTGCCAGTACGGCCTGGAGGTGAGCGCCTCCCAGAAGACTGGGTGTCGAAGCTTGCGAGCACCCGCGACCCGAGCTACTTGACGTCCGCGACCGGTATCTCGTGCTCGGCGGCGATCCTCGTGAGCGTGCCGTTCGTCT
Organism: uncultured Actinomycetota bacterium; assembly: GCA_963797465.1. GTDB lineage: Bacteria > Actinomycetota > Thermoleophilia > Gaiellales > Gaiellaceae > PALSA-600. Next base: position 2,329,797 of record CAWCPD010000001.1, read on the forward strand.
TCAGCGTCTTGATCGCGGCCCTGAGCGCCTTGCCGATCGTCGGGTCGGAGCGGCGGTAGTAGATCCCGAACGTATCGGTCTGCGGAAACAGGTGGGCGATGCTGCAGCTTGCCCGGATGCCGCTTCTTCTGGAAGGCGCCCGACGTGTCCTGGGTGAGCACGGCATCGGCGCGGCCGATCAGGAGCTGCGCCACCGCGTCGGTGTCGCCCGGATAGCTCTGCAGCGTGAACCGCGACTCTTCCGGACGACCTGAAGCGGTCGTTCAGGGCCTGCAGGTACTCCTCGTACTTCGTCCCCGCCTGCACCGCGACGATCTTTCCGGACAGGTCATTCGGGCCCTTGATCCGCTTGGGGTTGCCCGCCTTCACGACGAGCGCCCGGTGCGTCTTCATGTAGCCGACGGCCGGGAACCGCCTCACGCGATCGGGCGTGACGAAGATCGCGCTGATCACCATGTTGCACCGCTTCGACGCGAGCCCCGGAAGCAGCCCCGGAAACGCGGTCTGAACGAGGCTCGCCTTCACCCTCCAGAGCTTCCCGATCGCGTTCGCCAGGTCGATGTCGAAACCGGTCGGCTGACCGGACGTGGTGGTCGACTCCATCGGCGGGAATGTGGGGTCGCTGCAGTACCTGAACGAGCCCTCGACCGGCGAGGTGACACCCGGGCTCACGCCCGAGGCCCCGGCGGAGGCAAGGGCAACGGCTGAGAGGAAGAGGGTGATCGGGCCGACGTAGCGCCTCAACTCGTGCTCCTCGTGGCGCACGAGCTTACCGCGAAAAGGACGAGGGGCGCGGGCCTGAGCCCGCGCCCCTCGTCTTCCCCCGGTCTCCAGTGACCGTCTCCAGGCGGCCGCCGGCGCTACGCGGTGACCGGCTTGGCGGATTGCGGCTCGGCGACTGCCGCCTTCGCTTCCGCCTCACGCCTGCGGTGCAGGGCGACCCAGTCGAGGACGACGAAGCCGATGCCCGTGAGCAACAGGGCGATCCCGATCACGATGCTGAAGAGCGACAGCTGCTCGGCCATGTAGCCCATGTTGAGCGCGGTCGCGAGCGCGGTCTCGGTCACCCAGGTGTTGCGCGCGGCGTTCGCGACCGGGTTGCCGTCGGCGTCCTTCAGCGCGACCGCCGTGTCACTCGTCCCGGCGGGCGAGCCGTCCGCGACCGCGAACCGACCCATCTCGGCGTAGGTCAGGCCACCCGAGGACTCGAGCGCGTGGATCCGCATGTAGCTCGCGAAGCAGCGCGCCTCGCTGCCGGTGTCGATCGTCTTGCCGGCGACCGAGCAGCTCGGAAACTTTACGTTCGTGAGCCCGGACTGGCTGGCCGACTCGGCGATCAGCGCCGGGGTCATGTCGGGCGAGCCGACGATCTTCTCCTGGCCGAGGTTCGACTGGACGGTCGAGCGGCCCGAGAGGCCGAGCGCGATCACGGCGACGCCGAAGATCACGAGCAGCGCGCCTGCGACGAAACCGCCGAATTCGAAGAACTTTCTCATGGTGTGCCTCCTGGGCGAGCGGGGACTGTTTCCTTGGCCGGCGCTTGTGTTCGGCGCCTTTCGGCCAGTCTGCGATGGAGGCGCCGCCGCCACATCAGGGTTTATCCGCAACCGCGGTCGGGGGATGCGCCGAACCGTGCCGCCGGGAGAAGCGCCGCGCGCGTCAGGAAACGAGCGGCAGCGTGCGGGTGAAGCCCGCGCCGCGTGCCTTGTCGAGCCGCCCGGCGATCTCAACGATCGCGCGTGCCGGCTCGGAACTCGGGTCGGAAAGGACGAGCGGCGTGCCGCTGTCGGCCGACTCGCGCAGCCGTGCGTCGAGCGGCACGGTGCCGAGCAGGTCGACGCCGAGCTCGGCTGCAAGGCGCTCGCCGCCGCCCGTGCCGAAGACCTCCGAGGTCATGTTCTCGATCACGCCGAGCAGCTGCATCCCGGTCTTCCGGGCCATCTCGGCGGCACGGCTCGCCACCTCCTGCGCCAGCGCCTGCGGCGTCGTCACGACGACCGCCTCGGCGCGCGGCAGCATCTGGCCGAGCGAGATCGAGACGTCGCCGGTGCCGGGCGGCATGTCGACGACGAGCACGTCCAGCTCGCCCCAGTGCACGTCCTGCAGGAACTGCTCGAGCGCCCGGTGGAGCATCGGCCCGCGCCACATCAACGGCGCGTTGTCGTCGACGAAGAAACCGATCGACATCAACTTCAGGTCGTGGTTCACCGGCGGGATCATCAGCTTGTCCACGAGCACCGGCTTCTGCTGGATCCCGAGCATGTGCGGGATCGAGTGCCCGTAGATGTCGGCGTCGAGGATCCCGACCTGGTGGCCCTGCAGCGAGAACGCCGCGGCGAGGTTCGCGGTCAGCGACGACTTGCCGACGCCGCCCTTGCCCGAGGCGACCGCGATCACGCGCGTGCGCGGGTCGAGCTGGATCGAGCGCTCGTCGGCGGGACGGCCGCCGCGCAGCTTCGTCGTCAGCGCGGCGCGCTCGTCGGGGCTCATCACGTCGAACTCGAGGCGCACCGAGGTGACACCCTCGACCGCGCCGACCTCGCGCGCGACCTGCTCCTGGAACGAGTTGCGGAGCGGGCAGCCGGCGACGGTGAGCGCGATCGTGACGGTCACCTCACCGCCCGCGACATCGAGCGAGCGCACCATGTCGAGCTCCGTCACGGGCCTGCGCAACTCGGGGTCGATCACCCTCGAGAGCGCGTCGAGCAGGGCTTCGTGCGAGGGCTCCATCCTCGACTGAGCGTACCTGCTCGAAATCCTCCACTCGAACGGCTAAGGAGGGCGGGATCGAAGCCCACCCTCCTGTGCCCGGGACGCCGCTGGTCGATTCGCGAGGATCAGCCCTTCAACGGGTCCCCATCCGCTCCGCGGCATCGGTGATCGCCTGCGACACCTTCGCCGAGGATCCACCCGGGACGTAGGCGTAGGGGAAGTACTGCGCGCTGTTGCTCGGGTGGGTGCGCGCGACCTTGTTCTGGCCGACCGCCCGCGACACACCCGTGCTCTCGCGCGTCGTCCCGGCCGCCGACCGCTCGCCGGCGTCCATGATCGCCTGCGACACCTTCGCCGAGGATCCACCGGGAACGTAGGCGTGCGGGTTGTAGGCGCCCGTCGTGAGCGTCACCCTGGCGTCGTGCATAACGTGCGTGGTGCGCTTCGCGACCTTGCCGGAAGACTGCGAGGTGAGCCGAAGCGCCGGGCGGGGCGTGCTCCGCACGGCCGCGTCGGAGTCGGCGGGGATGTTGTCGACGACTGCGTTGGCAGCCGGAGCGGCGATGGCGAGGATCGCGCCTGCCGTGAGAATGGGTGTCCAGAGCTTCATTTCCTGTCTCCTTTGCTTGTCTCGATCGCCCGATGCGATCGCTGCGGACAGGAAACGTCGGCGCGGCAAAGCGACGCCCGTGTCTCGGCAAAGTCGTGGCAAAGTCGTCGCGGACCGGAGCACGGCCGGTCCCTCCCCCGAGAATCGAAAGTGGACGGAAGCGGAAATCATCGCCCGCTCCCGCCCACCGGTGGAAGATCGCATGACTCCGGCCGGCGCTCGCTGGAGGAGACGAGCGCCGGCACGAAGTGTGTTGGAAGGATCAGGCCTGGCCCTCGTTGCCTCCACTGGAGCTCTCGACCTGGGTGGAATCGACCGGCGGATAGACGACCAAGTCGCAGTTGTAGCCCCAGGTGTCGCACTCCTCCTGGGCGGTGCAGTCGACCATGTACGCCTCGCAGGAGTTATCCTTGCCGGTGTCCGTCGGCGGGTCGATCACGTGAATCCTGGCCCACAGCTGGGCGTTCTCGACCCTGAGGGCCTGGTTCTCTGAGGACAGCGAATCGTTCCCGGCCACGAGGGCCTTGTTCCGACTGGCGAGCGCCTTGTTGGCGGCCTTCAGCGCCTTGTTCTGGGCGAGGAGGGTCGAGTTCGAGGGCGAGTGCCGGACGGCCGACTTCCCGCTCTTCTGGACGGTGCGCGGGCCGCCGTCGCTGCCGGGATCGCGGGGGATCATGCTCGAGGCTGCGCCCGCTCCCGTGGCTGCGAGGACGAGGATCGCACTCGCGGTGAGAATGGTGCTCCGGATCTTCATGTCTTGCTCCCTTGTCTTGTTTTCGACCGCCTGATTGCGATCGCTGCGGGAAGAAGACGGCCCGGCGGCAAAGCCCCGACCCTGCGCGCGGCAAAGGCCCGGCAAAGCCGCGCTTGGCGTTGCTCGTTGCGAGTGTTACGTTCGCGCCGTGGAATTCGGGATCCTCGGTCCGCTCGCGGTCTGGCAGGACGGTCGCGAGCTCGCGCTGGGCGCGGCGAAGCAGCGCGCGCTGCTCGCGGTGCTGCTCCTGCACGCGGGCGAGACACTGCCGACGGAGCGGCTCGTCGACGCCCTCTGGGGCGAGCGGCCCCCGGCGACCGCGGTCAAGGCGCTCCAGGTCTACGTCTCGCAACTGCGCAAGACGCTCGGCGTAGGCGTGCTCGAGACGCGGCCGCTCGGGTACGTCGTGCGGGTCGAGGAGGGTGCGCTCGACCTGCAGCGGTTCGAGCGCCTGCTCGACGAGGGGCGCCGGCTGGTCGCGGCAGGCGAGCCGGAGAACGCCGGCGGGGTACTCCGGCAGGCGCTCGCCCTCTGGCGCGGCGAGCCGCTCGCCGACTTCCGCTACGAGGCGTTCGCGCCAGGACGAGATCGGCCGCCTGGACGCGCTCCGGCTGGTCGCGCTCGAGCAGCGCGTCGAGGCCGACCTTGCGATCGGCCGCGACGCCGACGTCGTGCCCGAACTGGAGGCGCTCGTCCGCGACTACCCCCTCCGCGAGAGCCTGCGCCGGCTCCTGATGCTCGCGCTCTACCGGACCGGACGACAGGCCGACGCGCTGGCCGTGATGCAGGACGACGCGCGCGACGCTCCGGGACGAGCTCGGACTGGACCCGGGCCAGGCGCTGCAGCAACTCGAGAAGGCGATCCTGAACCAGGACCCGGCCCTCGACCCGAGCCGCGCCGCCGGCGCGACGGTGCCACCTGCGCAGGCCGCTCCTCCCGCCTTCGTAACGCCGCAGCGCACGGCTGCACCGCCGCGTCTGTGCGCGAACTGCGGCACGGCGAACGGATCCGATGCCGACTACTGCCGAGCGTGCGGAGCGCCGCTTGCGGCGGACACCTCCGTCGAGACGCGCAAGACGGTGACGGTGCTGTTCTGCGACGTCGTCGCCTACACCGAGTTGGCAACACGGCTCGACCCCGAGGCGCTGCGCAACGTGATGTCGTTCTTCTTCGAGTTCGCTGCGGACACGATCGAGCGCCACGGCGGCACTGTCGAGAAGTTCATCGGCGACGAAGTAATGGCGGTCTTCGGCGTCCCGGCGGTCCGCGAGGACGACGCGCTACGCGCGATCCGGGCCGCACTCGAGCTGCGCAAGGGCGTGGCCACACTTGGAAGCGACGCCGCCGAAGCGCAGCTCGAGGTGCGGATCGGCATCAACAGCGGCGAGGTCGTCGCGGGCGACCCTGCAGCCGGTCACGGCTTCGTCACAGGTGAGGCGATCGCGATCGGGAAGCGGCTCCAGCAACGCGCGGGCGTCGGCGAGATCCTGCTCGGCGAGAGGACCTACCGCCTGGTCGCGCACGCGGTCAGCGCGCAGCCGCTCAAGCCCTCGGGCGGGAAGGGCAAAGCCGGCGAGACACGCGCGTTCAGGCTGGACTCGGTCGACGAGGGCGCGGCGGCCGTCCCGCGCCGCGACGATGCTCTGCTCATCGGTCGCGAGCACGAGCTCGAGACGCTGCGCGATCTCTACGCCGGGGTCGCAGGCGGAGCGGGGGCGCGGCTCGTCACGATCATCGGCGAGCCCGGGATCGGCAAGTCGCGCCTTGGTCGCGAGTTCGTCGCAGCGCTCGCAGAGCAGGCGACCGTGCTCGTAGGCCGCTGCCCGCCGTACGGGGAAGGAGTCACGTTCTGGCCGCTGCACGAGCTCCTTCGCCATGCCGGCCGTGACGTCGACGAAGCTGGGCTCTCGAGCCACGAGGTCTTCGCCGCCGCCCGCCGCATCCTCGAAGAGCTCGCAGCCGAACGACCCCTTATCGCCGTCTTCGACGACCTCCACTGGGCAGAACCGACCTTCCTCGACTTTATCGAGTACCTCGCCGCCAGACTCGGTCCGGCACCCGTCCTCTTGCTCTGCCTCGGGCGACCCCAGCTGAGCGAACTGCGCTCGACCTGGTTGCAGCCGCCGGCGGTCACGCTCATGCTCGAGCCGCTCTCCGCGGCGGAGTCGCAGCACCTGCTCGCCGAGCTCGGTACCCCGCCCACCGTGCGTGCACGAATCGCCGAGGCAGCCGAAGGCAACCCGCTCTTCGTCGAGCAACTCGCTGCAATTGCCGGCGAGCACGACGTCGGTCCAGACATGCCCGACTCCATCCGAGGCGTCCTCCACGAGCGCATCGACCGACTCGAGCGCGAGGAGAGAGCCCTGCTCGAGCGCGCAGCTATCGCTGGCCGCAGCTTCACCCTCGACACGGTTCTCGACCTCACGCCAGCCGACGACCGCGACGACGTCTACGCTCACCTGCTCGCGCTCAGCCGCAAGAAGCTCCTTCGACCGGACGTGGCCGCGCCAGGCGAAGGATTTCGCTTCCATCACGCCCTGATCCGCGACGCCGCCTACGACGGCATCACCAAGAGCGCGCGCGCCGAGATGCACGAGCAAGTGGCCGCGTTGTTCGAGTCATACGACGGCGAAGACGCCTTGGTCGGCTACCACCTCGAGCAGGCCTACCGTTACCGCGCCGACCTCCACGACACCGGCCCGGAGACCGATGCACTCGGCCGGCGCGCCGCAGAGCGGCTCGAAGGTGCCGCGACGGCGGCTCTACGTCGAAGCGACGCTGCCGCCGCGGTCGGCCTGTTCAGACGGGCCACGGCCCTGCCGCCCGTCCCCGAGGGATGGCGCGCCCGGCTCCTGACCGACCTCGCGGCGACCCACACCGATGCGGGCGAGCTCACCGACGCCGAGCGCGTTCTCGGTGACGCCCAGGCGCTGGCGGCGGCTGCCGACGACGACTGCGCCCGGGCTCGGGTGCTCGTCGAGGGCCAGATCCTCAAGCTCCACCGCGCCGCGCCTGGGGCGACGAAGGGCGTGCCCGGCGTGATCGAAGAGGTGATCCCGATTCTCGAGCGGCTCGACGACCACCATGGTCTCTGCCGTGCCTGGCAGCTTCAGGCGTCGGCCGACTGGCTGCGAGGCCACGTCTCGGCCGCAGCCGCCGCGTGGGAGCGAGCCGAGAGCCACGCACGGCAGGCCGGAGACGATCACGAACGGGGCGACATCCTCACCTGGATCGCCTCCTCGACGTGGATGGGAACGACGCCTGTCGATGCCGGGATCGCCCGCTGCGAGGAGATCCAACGCGAGGTACAGGGCCACCCGGGATCGGAAGCCGCGATCCTCCGCCACCTTGGCAGCCTGCACGGCCTTGCCGGTAGGTTCGAGCTCGCGCGCTCGCTCTTCGCCGCCAGCAACGCCGCCGCCGAGGAGCTCGGGATCGGGCTCGACCTTGTGATCTCGCATCCCGAGGCGATCGTCGAGATGCTGGCCGGCGATTTCGCGGCCGCAGAGCGAGTGCTTCGTCGAGGCTACGAGCTGCTCGAGTCGATGGGTGAGAAGGAGCTTCGCTCGACCACAGCCGCACTCCTCGCCCGCGCGGTCCTCGCCCAGGGTCGGCACGACGAGGCAGAGCACCTCAGCGAGGTGAGCGAGGAGCTTGCCGAACCGGACGATGTCCTCACGCAGATCCTCTGGCGCGGCGTGCAGGCCAAGCTCCTCGCGGAGCGCAACCAGATCGACGACGCCGAGCGCCTCGCACACGAAGCCGTGGCGCTCGCGGAGCAAACGGATCTCCTGAACTACCACGCCGACGCGCTCGCCGATCTCGCCGCCGTGCTCGAAACGGCCGGCCGCGAAGCCGAGGCGGCGTCGGCGATCGCCGACGCCGCCCGACTCTACGAGGAGAAGGGCAGCGTGGTCGCCGCCAACGCCGCGCATGCGCGGCTAGACACACGTGCCACGATCTGAGAAGGTCGCCGTTCGGGGGGTGGTTCGCAAACGTTCTCGGTCGAGGAGGTGGTAAACGGTGCCGGTCTGGGGAGGGTCGAATTTTGACGATGAGATAAACATTCCCGCTGACGGTAAGGCATTCGTAGCGGGAGGGACCGTCGAGGAAAGGTACGCAGGAATGGTTCGGATGTCTGTCGGGGTACTTCAGGTCAGACGGAACGCCGACGTCGAGGGGAAGATCGACATCACCGGTGCCGCCTACGGCGAGGGCGCCCCCGGGTGGACGGCGAGGACTTCCTCAAGTGCACCTGACGGGTGGGAGGACACGGGCCCCGATGGGACGCCCATCGTGGATGACCAGGGAAACAACATCAGGGTCCGAAGGTGGACGATGGAGCTACGAGCGGACTATGAGCACCCCCTCCACCCCGGGTCGGCAGTCGGATTCGTGTTGGGAGAGATGCCCGGCGGGAAGGTGACCGGGTGGATCGAGGACGGCCTGACGCTCAACGGCGAGGGTGTCCAAGGTGTACCGACACGCCTCGCTATCGACGTGGAGGAACGGGCGATCTACAAGGCCGTGCTGGGAGGCGACCAGAAGAAGACGGTGGACATTCTGCTTAAGACCCTCGACGCGAAAAAGGAACTCGAGGACGAGAACAAGAGACTCAAGGACGAACTCGCCAAGAGGACGTAAGAACTCGAGGATCTAGACTTGAGGAGTCACTGACGCTACCGAACGGCCGCTAGCTGCCGCCCGCTTGGGGAACTCGGATGTTCGACGCGCCCGATCCCACGACCAAGACCGAGACCCGACCGCACGGCGAGGTGCCGCGCGGCCTGCAGACGACGCCGTCGTCCCCGACCACGTCCGGTCGCTTCGGGCGCATGTTCCGCCACGTCCCCGTCTACGAGCACCGGCGCGAGTCGCTCATCGAGCTCGGCGAGACGATGATCCAGCGGCCCGTCGGCGCAATGCTCGACGAGCCGCTGGGGGCACCGAACGCGAACGACAACACGAGCCAGCTCGACGGCGAGCCACGGCTGCCGGCCGGTTACACGTACTTCGGACAGTTCGTCGACCACGACATCACGTTCGACCCGACGTCAAGCCTCAACCACCAGAACGACCCCGATGCACTGACGAACTTCCGCACGCCTCGCTTCGACCTCGACTCGCTCTACGGCGGTGGACCGGCGAGCCAGCCCTACCTCTACGACCGAGACGGCGTCAAGCTCGAGCTCGGCAGGAGCGTCTCGAACGACGACGAGTTCGCAGGCCCCGACCTGCTTCGGGTGGGCGATCGCGCAGTCATCGGCGATCCGCGGAACGACGAGAACCTGATCGTCTCCCAGCTCCAGGTTGCATTCATCCGTTTCCACAATGCGGTCGTCGATCGTGTTCGAACCGAGAATCCGAATCTCGGCGACAACGACGTCTTCAAGCGGGCCCAGCTCACGGTGCGTTGGCACTATCAGTGGGTCGTCATCCATGATTTCCTCCGCCGGCTCGTTGGCGACGAGGTGATCGCCGACATCCTGCATCGCGAGGACTACGCGAGCCCGTCCGGCGGGCAGTCCACCCTCCGTCCGCACCGGCTGTTCTACAAATGGAAGCAACAGCCGTTCATGCCGGTCGAGTTCTCCGTCGCCGCGTATCGGTTCGGCCACTCGATGGCCCGCCCGAGCTACCTGATCAACGACACCATCCGAGGGCCTCTCGGAGGCAATGCAAACCGAATCCCGCTCTTCTCGCGTGCGCCGCGCGATCCCAAGCGACCAGCGAATCTCAACGGCTTCGGACCACTGCCCGATCAGAGCGGCGTGCAGTGGAAGTACTTCTTGCACGGCATCGGTGACCGGAGAGGCCCGAACGACCGGTGGCTGCCACAGCCGAGCTACAAGATCGACACTCAGCTGGCGTGGCCGCTCGGAGACCTGCCCGAGGTTCGGGAAGGCCCGGAATCACTTGCCGTTCGCAACCTCCTCCGCGGCTGGTCGCTCCAGCTCCCGGCCGGTCAGGACGTCGCACGCGCGATGGGAGTCACCCCGCTCGACGAGGGGCTGCTCGACACCCTCGGCCTCAGCCGGGACACCCGCGAGGATCTGCGAGGCAAGTGGCCTCTCTGGTTCTACGTCCTCAAAGAAGCGGAGGTCCTTGCCGACGGCGAGCATCTCGGTCCGGTCGGAGGACGGATCGTCGCCGAAGTCCTCATCGGTCTTCTCGACGGGGACCCGCTCTCCTTCCTGAGCGCCGACCCGACGTGGAGACCGCACCTCGAGGCCACTACACCCGGCGAGTTCACGCTCAGCGATCTCATGAACTTCTGGCGGCGGTAACGCTCAGAGCGAGCCAAGCGCGTCGGCGACCGAGCGCACGAGCCCGGCATTCGCCGCCGCGACGACGCGCGAGCGCGCCCTCAGGTCGAGCGGCGCCTTCTCGATCGGCGCGTCGTCGATCAGCTCGATCGCGAACCCGCGCTCGCGCACGACGAGCTGGGCCGCCGCGAAGTCGACCGCGCGCGACGGCTTCAGGCACACGACCGCGTCGGTGCGGCCGGCGGCGAGATGGCAGTACGTGAGCGCCTGCGCGCCCATCACGCGCACGCGGTCGGTCAGCGGGGCGAGCTTCGCGAGGCTCTCGTAGACGAGCTGCGCGCGGGTCGCCTCGAGCGAGAGGAACTCGATGTAGTCGCGGGGCGCCCCCGTGATCGGCTCTCCGTTCAGGAAGGCGCCCTCACCGCGCACCGCCAGCCACTCCTCGTTCGCGCCGAAGTCGTAGACGTAGCCGAAGAACACATCGCCGACCGTGTCGCCCTCGGCGACCGCGACGCAGAGGCAGAAGTACGGGATTCCGCGCTCGGCGTTCTGCGAGCCGTCGATCGGGTCGACGAGCACGGTGTAGCGGCCGTCCCCGCGAAAGCCGATCTCCTCCGAGACGATGCGCACGTCCTCGCGCTCGAAGTGCTTCAGCGTCGCCGTCTCGACGGCCTCGTCGAGCGCGGCTGTGATGTCGCCTCCCTCTCCCTGCCCGACCGGCCGCTCACGCTCCTCGCGCGACGGCATCGCGGCGAGCACCGCCTTCACGTCGGCGACCGCAGCGCGGCACAGGTCGAGCCACGGGCTGCGGCTCATAGCGGGAGGAGGAGCAGGCCGGAGGTGAGCTTGGGATAGAAGTAGGTCGACTTCTGCGGCATCGTCTCGCCGCGGGCGGCGAACTCCGCTACCTGGGCGATCGTCGGCGCCCGGACGAGGAACGCCGAGTCGGCCTCGCCCTCGTCGATCGCCGCCATCGCCTCGTCGGCGTACGGCGTGTAGGTGACCCCTTCGGGCTCGAAGCGCTCGACCGCCTGCGTGTCGAGCTCGTCGCCGTCGGTCTCGACCCGGAAGAACGCGCCCTCGCGGTAGAGCGCGAGCGACGACGGGTCCCAGCTCGAGGTCATGAAGCCCTCGGGCTCGGCGTTGATCGAGAGTGCGATCCGGTGCGTCGGGAAGATCTCGACGCCGGGCGAGCGCGACGAGACGAGCACGGCGAAGGTGTGGGTCGCAGCCGGCTCCTCCTCGCGGAATGCGACTGCCGTCTCGTACCGGTGATGGCCGTCGGCGATCAGCAGCGGCACCGCCAGCTCGATCTCGGCGGGAGGCAGCCGCCAGGCCAGCGTGCGCACGCCGCCCTCGTCGACGTCCAGCTCCGGTTCGCCGTCGGGCCGCTCGGCGACCGGGTCGGCGTCGTAGAGGACGAAGATCGGCTCGAGCTGCGTGCGCGTCGCGCGGAGCACCCGCAGGCGCCCTTCCTTCGGCCCGTCGTGGGTCAGCTCATGCGGCAGGACCTTGCCTTCCGCGTACGGCGTCACCTCGATCGACGCCGCGAGGCCCTCGCGCACACGGTCGATGTCGTCGGGGCCCGTGTACTGCTGCGCGATCCACCAGAGCGCCGGCTCCTCGAGCCGCAGAACGCCGCGCTCGCGCCAGTCGGCGAGCGCGGCCGCGGCCGACTCGTCGGACTCCGGGAGGGTGAGGTGGACGATGTTGTGCGGGCTGCGCTGGAGGTAGCCCGCGCGCGACGGCTCGTCGATCACGTCGTAGGGCGGCGCGACGAGATCGTGGAGCGGCCCGGCCACCGATTCGTCGTAGCGGAGCGCCCGAAACGGGGAGATCGTGGCCACGGCCTGAGGCTACCGTAGACTCGCGCGGTGATCTCCGACCTCGCGGAGGACCGGGTTGTCGAAGGCGTCTTCGCGGTCAAGGCCAAGCGCAAGCTGCGCACCAAGGGCGGCGCTGCGTACCTCGCGCTCGAGCTCGTCGACCCGACCGGAAGGATCGAGGCGCGGGTCTGGAACGACGTCGAGCTGCTCGACGGGCGCTTCGGCGAAGGCGACGCGGTGCGCGTGCTCGGCCGTGTCGAGCGCTTCCGCGACCGCCTCCAGCTCGACGTGCGATCCCTCGAGGCGACCGACGTCGACCCCGCCAGCCTCACCCCGGCGCTTCGCCGCGACGCCGACGAGCTGCAGGGCTTCCTCGAGTTCCTGGCGAGCGAGGTGTCGCACGCCGGGCTCGCGGCGACGGTCCGCTCGGTGCTCTCGGCGTGCGACCTGGCCGCCTTTCCGGCGACGCCCGATGATCACCACTCCTACGCCGGCGGCCTGCTCGAGCACACGATGGGCGTGGCGACGCTCTGCCGCGAGACGGCGCAGCTCCATCCGCGGCTACGTGGCGACCTGCTGCTCGCTGCGGCGCTCCTCCACGACTGCGGGCGGACGCTCGAGCTCTCGCGCGGGCCCGCGTTCGCGCCGACCGACGAGGGTCGCCTGCTCGGCCACGTCCATCTCGGCCTGCGCCTGATCGAGGAGCGCGCCGAGGGGCTCACGGCCGCCCAGCGCGCGGAGCTCCTCCACTGCGTCGCCGCGCACCACGACGCGCGCGCGGCCCGGACGGCCGAGGCGGCGGTGCTCTACCACGCGAACCAGCTCGACGCGATCGCCGCGACGCGCCCCGTCGAGTGACGGCCGTTCTCCTCGCGCTCGGCGCGAGCCTCACCTGGGGGGTCGCGGACTTCGTCGGCCCCTGGCAGGCTCGCGTGCTCGGAACGCTGCGCGTGCTCCTCTGGGTGCAGGTGGGCGGGCTCGCCTCGATCGCACTCGCGGTCGCGATCCGCTCGCAGCCGCCCGACGACTGGGTGGTGTTGCTGGCCGTGCCGGCGGGCATCTCCGGCATCCTCGGCCTGTACGCCTACTACCGCGGGATGCAGGCCGGGCTGATGACCGTGGTCGCCCCGATCGCGGGTGCCTCGGCGATCGTGCCGGTCGTGTTCGGGATCGCGACCGGCGACCGTCCGTCGACCGCGCAACTCGCCGGAATCGCGTGCGCGCTCGTGGGCGTCGCGCTCGCCGCGCAGGAGCATCAGGAAGGCGCGCGGAGAGTGGCGGACGGCGTCTGGCTCGCGGTGCTGGCCGCGATCGGGTTCGGCTTCTACTTCCCGTTCATGCATGCGGCCGGACAGGCCGACCCGTGGTGGAGCTCGCTGATCTTCCGCACGACGACCGCCGTGCTCGTGCTGGCGGTGGTGGCGGTCCGACGGCCGGGGGTGGGGCTCGGCGGCTGGCCGCTCGCGATCGTGCTCGCGGTGGGCGTGGGCGACACGCTCGGCAGCTTCCTCTTCGCCGCCTCGGCGAGCCACGGCCTCGTCAGCGTGACGTCGGTGCTGGCATCGCTCTACCCGGTCGTGACGGTCGCCCTCGCGGCCGTCGTCCTGAAGGAGCACGTGGCGGGTGCCCAGCGCGTCGGCATCGTCCTGACCTTCGCCGGCATCGCCCTGATCGCCGCCTGAACCCGGCGAGCGCGGAGCCTCAGACGTTGAAGCGGATGTTCAGGACGTCGCCGTCACGGACGGGGTACGTCTTGCCCTCGAGGCGCTGGAGGCCTCGCCGCGACGCCTCCGCATGCGAGCCCGACTCGACCAGGTCGCGCCAGTCGATCACCTCGCAGCGGATGAAGCCGCGGGCGATGTCGGAGTGGATCGTCTCCGCCGCGTCGAGTGCCGTCTCGCCGCGGTGCAGCGTCCACGCGCGCGTCTCCTTGTCGCCGGCCGTGAAGAACGTGATCAGGTCGAGGGCGTCGCGCAGCCGGCGTGCCACCTCCTCGAGCGCAGACGCACCGCCGTCGCGATACGCGGCCGCCTCCGCCTCGTCGAGCTCCGCCAGCTCGGCCTCGAGCGCGAGGTCGATGCCGCCGGGGCCGTTCTCGACTGTGAGCACCGGCTTCGTCGTGAGCGGCTCGAGCTCGGACGGCAGCTCGCCGGGATAGGCCGACAGCGGCTCGCCGAGGTCGATGTGCGCGAGCACCTTCTGCAGCTCTGCCACCTCCACGCGCAGCTTGGCGTCGCCCGACTTGGCCTGCTTCTCGACCCGCTCCAGCCGCCGCTCGACGTGGTCGCGGTCGGCGACGAGCAGCTCCAGCTGCAGGTTCTCGAGGTCACGGGCGGAGTCGGCGCCCGGTGAGAACCCGTCGAGGACGACGAGCAGCGCATCCACCTGCCGCAGGTTGCCGAGCAGAGCCGGCCCCGTCCCCGGGACGTCCTGGACGCGGATCGCGGCCGGCGTCACTTTCCTCGCCGACACGACATCTGCCAACGCGTCGAGCCGCTCGTCGACCACCTGGGCCATGCCGACGTTGGTCTTGCCGTACTCGCCTCCGCCCGTCTTGGTGAGCGCCGTGAACAGCGTCGTCTTTCCCGCGCCGGGCAGCCCGACGATCCCGACCTCGAGCGCCATCGACCGCCGGCGGCGCTAGCCGGATGCCGCTTCGATCGCGCCGAAGCCGACGACCTGCTCTCGCTCGGAGCGCCTCGTGAAGACGATCTTGCGCACCGACAGGGTGTAGCGGCCGTCGTCGGCCTCGAAGCTGAACGAGTCCGACCCCGGGTCGGCGAGCGCGCGGTCGAGGTCGTCTGCGGTCGCGGTCGCGACGGTGACAGCCAGCGACACGCCGCCCTCGAAGGCGATGTCGACGCGCACGCGGTCGTTAGGCACGGCTCACCAGCTCCGCCAGCACGCCGCCGGTCTCGTCGGGATGGATGAACGCGACCTCGAGCCCGAACGTCCCGCGCCGCGGCTGCTCGTCGATCAGCTCGGCGCCGTCACCCGCCAGCCGGGCGAGCTCGGCGCCGACGTCGTCGACCTCGAACGCCACGTGGTGCATCCCCGGGCCGCGCTTCGCGAGGAACTTCCCGACCGGCGTGTCGGGCCCGAGCGAGCCGAGCAGCTCCACCCGGTCCTCGCCGACGCGCATCGTGACCGCCTCGACGCCCTGATCGGCAACCGTCTCGCGATGCTCGAGCTCGGCCCCGAAGAGCCGGCTGTAGCGCTCGACGGCCTCGTCGAGATCCGCCACCGCGACGCCCAGATGGTGAATGCTGCGAGCGGCCATCGGCGCGATGCTAGCTGTCCGCGACGCCCGGCTCGGCCGACCACGGCCGGATCGGCCCCCGAAGCGATATGACAAGATCGGCCGGTGAAGGTCGCCCGGCTCGTCCCACTGCTCGCCGCGGTCGTCCTCCTTGCCGGCTGCGGCGGATCGGGCTCATCCGGAAACGGCGTGGCCGAGAAGTCCGCCGACGAGATCGTCGCGGACGCGAGCGCGGCTGCCCACCAGGCAACGTCCGTCCACGTCCACGGCGCGAGCGAGAGCACCGGCACGCCGCTCGAGATCGACCTGAAGCTCGTCGCGGACGAGGGCGGCGAGGGGCACCTCGTGGCGAACGGTCTCAGCTTCGACATGGTGCGGATCGGAGACAAGGCCTACTTCAAAGGCGACGACGACTTCTGGCGCCAGTTCGGCGGCGACGCGGCCGTCGCGCTGTTGCGCGGCAGGTGGCTCGAGGCCCCCGCAACGAGCGGCGACCTCGCCTCGTTCGCGCCGCTGACCGACATCACGCAGCTGTTCGACGCCGTGCTCGGAGAGCACGGGACGCTCGAGAAGGGCGAGGAGACGACCGTCGGCGGCGCGCCTGCGATCGCGGTCACGGACACCACCGACGGCGGGACGCTGTACATCGCCACGACCGGCGAGCCGTATCCGCTGAAGGTCGAGGGCGCCAGCGACTCGCCCGGCACGATCCTGTTCGACGAGTGGGACGAGGCGGTCGAGCTGACCGCGCCCGACGACACGATCGACATCACCCAGCTGCAGAGCTGATCGCGGCGCGCGCCGCCCAGCTAGCGCGAGGTGTCGGTGCTGAGCGCGCGCACGACGCCGACCGCCTCGGACGAGCGGGACTCCGGCTCCACGTCGCCGAAGAGCTCGAGCAGCTCGCTCCGCGACAGCGTCTCCTTCTCGAGCAGCGACTGGGCGACGCGGTCGAGGAGCGGCCGGTGCTTGGTGAGGATCCGGACGGCCTCGTCGTAGGCGTGGTCGGTGAGGTGGGTCTGCTCCTGGTCGCGCGAGCGCTTCGCCTCCTCGGAGAGCGCGTAGTTGTCGGCGCGCATCGTGCGTGACACGTTGCTCTCGCCCATCCCGTACTCGAACACCATCGAGCGGGCGAGCGTGGTCACCTTCTCGAGGTCGTTGGCGGCGCCGTTCGTGACCCGGCCGAAGATCACCTGCTCGGCCGCCCGGCCGGCGAGGGTCACGATCATCCAGTCGATCAGCTCCTCCTTCGTGTGGAGGTATCGCTCCTCCTCGGGCAGATGGAGGGTGTAGCCGAGCGCACCACCGCGGGCGATGATCGTCGCCTTCTGGACCGGCGAGCCCGCGTCCATCAGGTGCGACATCAGCGCGTGTCCGCCCTCGTGGTAGGCGAGGATCCGCTTCTCCTTCTCGGACATGACGCGGCGCTGCTGAAGGCCGCCGACGATCCGGTCCATCGCATAGTCGAAGTCACCCGCCGCGATCGTGTGACGGTCGTGGCGACCGGCGGTGATCGCCGCCTCGTTGCAGAGGTTCGACGAGATCGGCGCCGGTGAGGCCTGCGGTCTGCCGCGCGATCGCCTCGACGTCGACGTCGTCGGCCAGCGGCTTGCCGCGCATGTGCACGTGGAGGATCGCGATGCGCCCCTTCAGGTCGGGCTCCTGGACCAGGATCTGCCGGTCGAAGCGGCCGGGTCGGAGGAGCGCGGGGTCGAGGTCCTGCAGCCTGTTCGAGGCGCCCATCACGACCACCTGATCGCGCGGGCCGAAGCCGTCCAGCTCGACGAGCAGCTGGTTCAGCGTCTGGTCCTGCTCACGGTTGAACGAGTGCCCGCTCCGGGCCTGGCCGACCGCGTCGAGCTCGTCGATGAAGACGATCGACGGCGCGTTCTTGCGCGCCTCGGTGAACAGCTTGCGAATCCGGGCGGCGCCGAGGCCGGCGAACATCTCGACGAAGGCCGAGGCGCTCTGCGCGTAGAAGCGGGCGCCCGACTCGTTCGCCACCGCCTTGGCGGCGAGCGTCTTGCCGGTGCCCGGCGGGCCGTGGAGGAGGATCCCCTTCGGCACCCTGGCGCCGAGCCGCTCGAACCGCTTCGGGTCGCGCATGAAGTCGACGACCTCCTGCAACTCCTCCTTCGCCTCGTCGAGGCCGGCGACCTGTTCCCAGGTGACCGCCGACGCGGAGCCCGGCGTGATCTCGGTCGGCTTGACGCGCGGCATCATCTTGACGGTGCGCCAGAGCAGCACCACGACGAAGCACATCAGCAGGAAGAAGAGCACGGGCAACCATGTGACCGCGAACTCCTGCACCCAGGAAGAGGAATCGGCCGGAGGCGTCACCAGCAGGCTCATCGGCAGCACTCCCGAAAAGCTTGAACGGCCACGGTTACGTCTGCGCGCGGTCGAGCTCTAGCTCGAGACAGGCGCGCAAGGCGGCTTCGGCGACTTCGAGCTGCTCGGGGGTCGGATCGGCGGTGGCGACCCGGCGCTGAAACTCGTGCCCGGGCAGCGCGAGCGCGCGGGCGAGCCGCCGTTCCGGATGGCGTTGCATCCACGAGAAGATCTCGGTCGAGGCGGCGACCGACCCGACCGCCGACCCGAGACGAGCGCCGCACACGGAAACGCGCGGGCGCGCGGGATGCGAGGACGTTGCCGACAGCCGCGGTGGCAAGCAGCGGCCCGACCAGGTGCGTGCCGCACCGCTCGTGCTCGCGCGGTCGCGGCTCGTCGTGCTCGTAGCTCCCGATCGCGATGTGCTCGGCGCCGTGGTAAGCGGCGAGCGAGCCCTGGCGCAGAGTCAGCACGGCCGGCACGACGGTGAGCAGCGCGGCCGCGAGCTCCTTCGAGGCGTCGCCGAGCCTCGTGCGGCGGACGGCCTGGAGGGTGGCGGCACTCACGAGGAGCGAGACGATCGCGCGGCGGCCCTGGAACGGCAACTCGGCCTCCGGCAGCGCCCGCTTGAGGTGCGGCAGGAACGCGAACGACTCGGCGAGCCTGATCGGGCCGCGCAGGAGCGGCGTCCGGACGCCCGCGCCGCGGAGGCGCTTCGGCTCCGCGACGACCTTCAGACGGCCGTCACGGGTGCGCACCGCGCAGGCCCACGACGTGGGTCCGTGGACGAGCACCCCGTTCGCGAGCGCCATGCCGCCGAGCCTGACCTTGTCCTCGGGCATGCCGGGAGCGTACCCCCTCCGCGTCTAGACTCGAACCGCAGCCGCGCGGTCGCGCAGCGCTCGTTGCAGGCCGCGCGCCGCCGGACCCGGAGCGCCGTCGCCGATCAGCCGGCCGTCGATCTCGACCACGGGCACGACCTCGCGGATCGACGACGACGTGAAGGCCTCGTCGGCGCGCAACACGTCGTTCAGCGTGAACGAGCCCTCGCGGATGCCGTAGCCGGCTGGCGGGGCGAGCTCGAGCAGGGTCGCGCGCGTGACCCCGGCGAGAACTCCGACCTCGAGCGACGGCGTGAACAGCGTGTCGCCGCTCCGCCACCAGACATTCGAGACCGGCGCCTCGAGGACGACGTCGCCGTTGGCGAGGAAGAGCGCGTCGTCGGCGCCGCGGCTGAGGGCCTCGGCCTCGCCGGCCATGTTGACGGCATAGCTCGTCGACTTGACTCCGGGAAGCAGCCAACCGGGGCGCTCGGGGTCGACGCCGAGGCGGAGCGAGACGAGCCTCGTCCCGCGCGCGCGCCGCTCTTCGAGCTCGGGCGGAATTCCGGCGATCGTGGCGACGAGCATCGTGCCGGTCCAGTAGAGGCGGAGGCCGGCGTCGGGCTCCCCCGCCGCGGCGAGCGCCGTCGCCGCAAGCTGCGCGCAGGCCTCGCCGTCGGGCGCGGGAAGACCGAGGCTGGCGGCGGAAGAAGCGAGACGCTCGATGTGGTCGAGGAGCCGAAACGGCCGGCCGGCGTAGACGCGGGTGGTCTCGAACGCGGCACGCCCGCGCAGGAGCGCCTCGTCGCCTGCGCCGAACACGGGCTCGGCAGGGTCGACGACGCCCCGGCCGGCGACCGCCACCGCAAGGAGCTTCACGTGGCTCTTTCGGCCGTGTCCGGGGACAGGCCCCGGCCGTGGCTCGGAGGGACACTGCCGGCCAGGCTCCCAGCGCGCCGCGATCGCGGTCGCAGTGCGGGCTCGCGGCACGGGGTGACGAGCTGCGGCGCCGCGGTGAAGGACATGTCCGGGGCCTGTCCCTGGACATGTCTCGACGTGACGTGTCTCATGCCGCCACGAGGGAGCCGATCGCCGCGAGCAGCGGCCTCGCCTTGACCCACGACTCCTCGATCTCGGCCTCCGCGTCCGAGCTCCAGACGATGCCGCCGCCGACCCACAGATGGACGCGCCCATCGGCCACCGCAAACGTCCGGATCGTCAGCGCGAGATCGAAGTCGCCGTCCGGTCGCAGCACGCCGAGCGCGCCCATCGACGCGCCGCGGCCGACAGGCTCGAGCGCGGCGATCAGGTCGACCGCGGCGATCTTCGGGGCCCCCGTGACCGAGCCGCCCGGGAAGGTCGATTCCAGGATCTCGGCGAGCGTCACGCTCTCGCGGAGCCGCCCCTCAACCGTCGAGACGAGGTGCGTGACGCCGGCGAGCTCGCGCTGCACCATCAGCTGCGGCCAGCGGATCGAGCCGGGCTCGCAGACGCGCGCGAGGTCGTTCCGCTCGAGGTCGACGATCATCACGTGCTCGGCGGCGTCCTTCGGGTCGTCGACGTCCTCGCCCGCAGGGCGCGTGCCCTTGATCGGCATCGTGACGAGGCGCCGGCCTCGACGCGCGAGGAAGCGCTCCGGCGAGGCCGAGACGACCGCCCAGCCCTCGCCTGCGAACGGCGCACCCTGCAGCGGCCGCAGAGGCGCGAGCGCACCCGCGAGCGCGTCGGGATCGCCGCGAAACGGCGCCGCGAGGTGCTGGACGAGGTTCACCTGATACACGTCGCCGCGCGCGATCGCCGCACGCACCGCCTCGATCGCCGTGGCGTAGCCCTCGTCGTCCCAGCTCCGCTCCCAGCCGCCGAGCGCGGGCGAGTGACGACTCGTCATTTGCGGCCTCCGGTGCGCGGAGCGGATCCGGCACGCGAGCAGCGGCAGTCGGCACGGCTCGGGCGGAGGAGGCGCCGCGGCGCGACGAAGGGCGCCCGACAGGCCGTACCCGAGATAGAGGTCGGCGACGACCCCACTCCGGCCCCAGAAACCCTCGGCGGCGAGGTACGCCTCGAGCGCCGCGAAAGCGCCCTCCGCCTCGAACAGCTCGAGCATCGGCCGAGCCTAGCCGCAGATCGCGCGGGCCACGTGGCGCAGGAAGCGGACGCCGAGCGCGAGGTCGTCCACCGGCACGCGCTCGTCGGCGGAATGGATCAGGCGCGCCGCCGTCTCCGGGTCGAGCCGCGCCGGGAAGAAGCCGTAGGCGACGGTGCCGAACGCCTCGCGCATCCAGTGCGAGTCGGTGAACCCTGCCGTGCAGATCGGGGCCGCCGCCGCGCCCGGCTCCTCCTCGCCGACGAAAGCCCGGATCGCCTCCCACAACGGGCCGCCGAGAGGCGAGTGTGTCCCGCCGCGCCGTTCGATCGGCTCCAGCTCGTAGTCGCCCTCACCCAGGAGCGCACGCACGGTCTCGAGCACGTCGTCCGGCGAGTCGCCCGGCAGCAGCCGGCAGTCGACCGCCACCTCGCAGAGCGCCGGGATCACGTTGCGGCGCTCGGAGGCGGAGATCATCGTCGGCGAGAGCGTCGTCCCGAGCAGCGGTTCGACTAGCTCCGCCGCGAGCGGGGCAATCGAACGGGCGAGCTCGAGCGCCTCCTCGGCGCGCGGCGGTGGGCCGTCGTGGATCGCTGCGAGCAGCGCTTCGGTCTCTGGACCGAGGCGCGGCTCGGGCGCGTGCGCGCCCAGCAGCTCCACGAGGGCGGCCGCCTTGACGAGCGCGTTGTCGGCGATCCCGGGCATCGAGGCGTGCCCGCTGCGGCCGTGCACCCGCATCACGAACGGCGCGCTCATCTTCTCGGCGGTCGCGCACAGGTACAGCACGCGGCTGGCCAGCTCGACGCGCTCGCCCGCGCCCTCGTTGATCGAGAAGTCGGCGCGGCAGGCGTTCGGATGCTCGCGCACGAGCCACTCGAGCCCGAAGCCGTCGCCGACCTCCTCGTCGGCCGCGGCGACGAAGACGAGGTCGCCCCGCGGGCGCCAGCCCTCCCGCGCGAGCGTTGCGAGTGCAACCGCGCTCGCCGCCACCTGCCCCTTCATGTCGAGCGCGCCGCGACCCCAGACGCAGCCGTCCCGCAGCTCGCCGCCGAAGGGGTCGGCGCTCCACTCGCGGGCGTCGGCCGGCACCACGTCGGTGTGCGAGAGGAGCGCGAGCGAGCGACCGCCGCCCGAGCCGCGGAGCCGCGCGACGAGGTTCGCCCGCTCGGGCGTCCTTGCGTACAGCTCGCACTCGACGCCGGACGGCTCGAGGTAGGAGCGGAGCAGCTCGGCCGCCGCCGTCTCGTTCCCCGGCGGATTCGTCGTGTCGACACGGATCAGCTCCCGGAGGAGCCCGACGACCTCGTCGCTCAGCGCCGCCTCCCCGCGGTCAGCAGGTAGCGGCGGGGCGCACAGATGCCGTCGCCTTTGCGGTAGCTCTCGTAGAGGTCGACGAACGCGCGGTGGAACGCCTCGGTGCCGTTCTCGTCGAGCTTCGCGAGCAGCGCCAGCATCGGCGGCGCCGTCGTCGAGAGCAGCTCCCACAGCTCCTCGCCCGAGCCCGCGTCGATCCAGAGCGTGCCGTCGTGGAAGTCGAGCTCGAAATCGTCTTCCAGCATCTGCTCGACGTGCTCCTCGCGGCCCCACTCCGAGGACTCGCGGCCGTCGAGCGGCTCGTCGGTGAAGCGGCGGTAGAGCTCGCCCAGCTTCGGATCCGGCTTCCAGGCCGTGAAACCGAGCTGCGCGCCTGCGCGCGAGACGCGTGCCAGCTCGGCCGCGACGCTCGCGTGGTCGTGCGCCAGGATGAAGCCGAAGTCCGACACGACCGCGTCGAAGCTCGCGTCGTCGTAGGGGAGGTGCTCGACGCTACCGACGTCCGCGCGGAGCTCGAGACCCTCCTCCTCGGCGTCGCCGCGCACCCGCTCGGCGATCGGCGCCGCGCTGTCGAGCGCCGTCACGTCCGCGCCCTCGCGCGCCGCGCGGAGCGCAATCCCGCTGCCGCCTGTCTCGAGCACGAGCCACCGCTCGCCCTCCCGTGGCTCGACGCGCGCGAGCAGATCGTCCTGGGCGACGCTCACCACCGCCGCCAGCCGATCGTAGGTCGCCTCGTCCCAGGCCTCCCTCACCGCGACCGGAGCATACTGCGCGCTGTGAGCGATCTCTTCGACGAAGCCGCCGGCCGGCGGCTGGACGAGGTGGCACCGCTGGCGCGACGACTGCGTCCGCAGACGCTCGACGAGTTCGTCGGCCAGGAGCACGTGGTCGGGCCGGGCCGGGCGCTCCGGCTCGCGATCGAGGCCGACCGCGTGCCGTCGCTCGTCCTCTTCGGGCCGCCGGGCTCGGGCAAGACCACGCTCGCCCGGATCGTCGCGGGCACGACAGGCGCCGAGTTCGAGGAGCTCTCGGCCGTCTCGGCGACGGTCGGCAACGTGCGCGAGGTGCTGGCACGCGCCCGCGAGCGGCTGGGCACGACGGGGCGGCGCACGATCCTCTTCCTCGACGAGATCCACCGCTTCAACAAGGCCCAGCAGGACGCGCTGCTGCCCGCGGTCGAGGAAGGGCTCGTCACGCTGATCGGCGCGACCACCGAGAACCCGTACTTCGAGCTCAACTCGGCGTTGCTCTCGCGCACCCAGCTCTACGAGCTCGAGCCGCTCGGCGAGGAGCAGCTGCTCGAGGTCGTTCGGCGCGGCGAGGAGGCGCTCGGCGCCACGCTCCCCGAGGAGGCAGAACGGCTCGTCGCCCATCGCGCGGGCGGCGACGCGCGCACCGCGCTCGGGATCCTCGAGCTGGCCGTGCAGACCGCCGAGGCCGAGCGCGTGGCCCCCGGCGAACGGCACGTCGAGGACGCGGCGCGCAAGCGCCCGCTCGTCTACGACAAGGCCGGCGACGCGCACTACGACTTCATCTCGGCCTGGATCAAGGCGACCCGCGCAGGCGACGTCCAGGCGTCGGTCTACTACCTCGCGGTCATGCTGGAGAGCGGCGAGGACGCACGCTTCATCGCCCGCCGGATGATCGTGCTCGCCTCCGAGGACGTCGGCAACGCCGACCCCCAGGCGCTGCTCGTCGCGGTCGCGGCCGCGCAGGCGGTGGAGCACGTCGGACTGCCCGAGGCTCGCCTCAACCTGGCCCAGGCGGCCGTCTACCTCGCCCGCGCACCCAAGTCGAACGCCTCGTACCGCGCCCTTGGTGCGGCCACGGCGGCGGTGCGCGAGCACGGCACGCTGCGCCCTCCGGACGCGATCCGCTCGGCCGCCCACCCCGGCGCCCGCAAGCTCGGCCGCGGCGAGGGCTACCGCTACCCGCACGACGATCCGGCCGGCTTCGCCGAGGACTGCCTGCCAGACGAGCTGAAGGGCACCGTCTTCTACCGGCCGTCGGGCTGCCGGCGAGGAGACCGAACGGCCACGCGGGCGCGGCGTAGTAGTCGTCGATCAGGGCTGCCCGCAGGCCGGGCGGGCGCGCACGTTCGTGACGCCGTCGACGCCGGCCGCGAAGTCGGTGATGATCGCGAACACGTCCACCCGCAGGCGCGGCACGACCTCGAACTGATCCGGGAACGGGTTCACGTGGATGTTGGCCGCGATCTCGGGCTGCGTCCGCGCGAGCCGCTTGAGCGCGAGCTCCTTCGAGACGAACGAGACCTCGACGATGCGCGGGTTCGAGAGCAGCAGCAGCTGCACGTGAGCCTTCTCCACCGGGGTCACGTCCTCGCTCAGGAAGACGGTCAGATAGCAGCCCGACGGCGGGGCCAGCTTTGCCCGCACGAGCTCCGCCTGCGGGAGCGACGTCGAGGTCGTCCCGCCCGACGACGAGCCGCTGCCCCCGCAGCCGCAGGCGCACGCGACGAGCAGTGCAGCGGTTGTCGCGACCAGTGCAAGTCGTGTCGGGCTGTGCGTCATCCTGAGGCCGTTGCGCGAGCGGGGACGTGTCTCTCGGCCCCCATTCTTGCGTGCTCAGAGGATCCGCGCACCGAGAGCGCTCGCCGCGAGCTCGACCGCCAGCGCGCCCGTCTCGTTCATCCGGTCGAGGATCGGGTTGACCTCGACGAGCTCGAGCGAGTCGAGCCGGCCGGACTCGGCCACGAGCTCGAGTGTCAGATGCGCCTCGCGGAAGGAGAGCCCGCCGGCAACCGGGGTCCCCACTCCCGGCGCGAACATCGGGTCGACCGCGTCGAGGTCGAGGCTCACGTGCAGGAACGCGGCGCCGGCAAGGTACTCGAGCGACTCTCGCACGGCGTGCTCGAGGCCGTGGCGGTCGATGTCGCTCATCGTGAACACCTTCAGGCCGAGCCGCTTGATCAGATCCCGCTCCTCCG
Source organism: uncultured Actinomycetota bacterium (assembly GCA_963797465.1). Taxonomy (GTDB): domain Bacteria; phylum Actinomycetota; class Thermoleophilia; order Gaiellales; family Gaiellaceae; genus PALSA-600. The sequence goes on from CAWCPD010000001.1 coordinate 2,354,721, forward strand.
CGTCGAGTGACCGCACGCCGACGAGCGCAGCCCGCTCCAGCGACGGCGTCAGCCAGGCCTCGCTCGCGAAGCCGTCGCCGGCCTCGCCGAGCGCAGCCGCAAGCGGCATGCCGTGGACGTTGCCTGTCGGCGAGCTCTCGGGCCGGTTCAGGTCGCCGTGGGCGTCGATCCACAGCACACCCCCCGCGCCGTGCACGTTCGCCATGCCGCCGAGCGCGCCCATGGCAACCGAATGGTCGCCGCCGAGCACGAGCGGCAGGAAACCGCCTCGCCGCGCGTCCTCGACGAGCGACGCGACCCGGGCGCACGAGCGCATGATCGGATCGAGGAAACGGGCACGCGGGTCGCCGACCTGCGCCGACTCGGGCAGGATCGCGTCCACGTCCCCCCAGTCGGCGCAGTCGCGCCCGAGCCCAGCAACCCGCTCCTGCAGGCCCGCATACCGGATCGCCGACGGGCCCATGTCGACGCCGCGGCGGCCGGCGCCGAGGTCGAGACCGGCGCCGATGATGGCCACAGGCCGCGGAGGGGCGGGGCGGTTCATCTCCACCCAGGCTAACCGCGACGCGCGCGGCGCAATGGACAGCGGTCCTGCACGGCCCGGCTAGACTGACGCCCGCACCGCGGCCGGCTCGGTCGGCTGCCGCGGCGAGGTAGCTCAGTTGGTAGAGCACACGGCTGAAAACCGTGGTGTCGCCGGTTCAAGTCCGGCCCTCGCCACCTAGAAAAGACCTGCACAGGAGCATAAAGGTGGTCTGACCCGCGAAGCGGATTGCCTATCTTGTACCCCTTCTTGTACCCATTGCGAAGTTGAGGTCCGGCAAAAATCGCCGTTTCGGTCGGGCACACGCTCGCGAGTTCGACGACGTGGGCACGTCCTTGACTAGGCGTCCTTGATCGTGCGCGCTTGCGAGCCTAGTCTCGAGCCCGGGATCCACCTGCCTCCCGGCGGTCAATCCGCAGCCTTCGCAGCCGTGGACGCTGCGTCAGGCGCGTCGGACGCAGCTTCGGCCGAGTCCGCCTACGAGCCGTAGCCCGCGGTTACTCATCGTGATCGTCGTCTACCAGCAGATCGAGAACTACATCCTGCAGCCGACGATCATCGGGAAGGCAGCTCAGATCTCCGGCTTCACCGTGCTCGCGAGCGTCCTTGCATTCGGAGCGCTCTTCGGGTTGATCGGGGCGATCATCGGCGTGCCGATCGCAGCGGGGCTTCAGATCGTCGTGGAGGAGCTCACCGCCGGCAGACGCGCTCGCATCGCCGCGACGGACGCAGCTGAGCGCACGCAGTGACGGCGTCTGGCGGTGCGGCGGACACCGCCTCTCCGCAGCAATCGTAAGGGCGTGAACACCTGTGTTCATGCCGTCTCGGCCTGGTTGATGTCATGACGAGGCGGGCTGCCTGAGTCCGTCTTGTCTCGGCGCTATGCCGGGGTGGTCAGCTCAGGAAAGGAGACGGCTGTGGTGTACGTCGGCATTGATCTGCATCGCAAGACCTCGCACGTAGCTGCCTTCGACGATGATGGGCTCGAGTTGCTCTCGCGCCGGGTGGTGAACGACCCTGAGACGCTTCGCGCGATCTTCGCTGAGTTGGGCGGAGAGGCTCGGGTTGCGCTCGAGGCTGCTTACGGGTGGGAGTGGCTGGCAGATCTCCTCGAGGCGGAGGGGATCGAGCTGCACCTTGCCCATCCGCGTCAGACGAAGGCGATCGCGGCGGCGCGGGTGAAGACGGACGCCGTCGACGCGCGGACGCTCGCGCATCTGCTGCGCGCCGATCTGCTCCCGGAGGCCTACGTCGCACCTCGCGAGCTGCGAGACCTGCGCGAGCTTCTCCGCCACCACATCGGGCTCACCCACCTGCGCACCGCGCTCAAGAATCGTGTCCATGCCGTACTTGCCCGCCAGGGGATCCAGCGCGGACGCGCCGAACTCTTCGGACCGAAGGGGCGGCAGTTCCTCGCCGGGCTCTCGCTCCCGGAGTCGACCCGTAGTCGGCTCGAGTCGCTGCTGGCGCTGATCGCCGACTTCGACCGCGAGCTCTCGGTGGTGAAGCGGGAGATCCAAGCGCGCGCCAAGAACGACCCGCGCGTCACCGTCCTCACCCGTATCCCAGGAGTCGGGGTCTTCACCGCCCTGCTCGTGATCGCCGAGGTCGGTGAGGTCACCCGGTTCCCGAGCGCTCGTCATCTCGGCTCCTGGGCCGGCCTCACACCCCGCGTGCGCAACTCCGGCGAGCGCGTCCGGCTCGGCTCGATCACACATCAGGGCTCACCGCATCTGCGCTGGGGACTCGTTCAAGCAGCGCAGACGGCAGTGCAGGCCGACGGGCCACTCAAAGCGTTCTACGAGAGGATCAAGCACCGGCGCGGCAGCAAAGTGGCGAAGGTCGCGGTCGCGCGCGAGATCCTCACCCTCTGTTACTACGGCCTTCGCGACGGCGAGATCCGCCGCCTCGAAGCAGCGGCTGCCCGGGCGAACTCGCCTTTGGCTATGGCCCCCACAAGCGGGCCGACTGGTTGATTGAGTCCCCGGGCGATCCGCACCGACACCCTGGCCCCACCACGGCCGAATAGATGAGTGGACCACCGACCCCAGCACCCAGATGACACAGCAACCCAGACCACCCTGAACAAGAACCCCGACCCATCAACCCTTGACACGGGTCGGCCTCGTCATAGATGAGCCAGAAGTGGGGGTGCGGGCCTGCCTCAGTCGCTCCGGTAACGCGGTCAGGCGTTGTCGGGGGAGCTGGCGTCGCTCGCCGAGTCGCCCGGATCACGCGCCGCGGACAGCCGCCGCCCCACGCCGGCCATCGCGTCTCCGAGCGCCGGAAGCAGGCCGCGCGGAAAGAACAACATGATCCCGATCAGGATCAGGCCGAAGACCCCGAAGGAGAACACCGTCGGCGCGGCATCGGGGAGCTGCCAGGAGAACAGCTCGTCGCGCGCGCCGAACTCTCGCAGCTTCTGCTCGAGGTACAGGATCGCGACCGTGCCGGCGACGGCGCCGTAGACGTTTCCGAGCCCCCCGACGGCGACCATCACGACGAACTCGACGCTGAGCACGACGGGGAAGGCCTCCGGTGAGACGAACTGGAACGAGAAGGTGAAGAGACCGCCGCCGAGCCCTGCCAACGCGGCGGCGAGGACGAACAGCCGCAGCTTGTAGCTCGTCACCGGAACGCCGGACGCGGCCGCCGCTGCCTCGTCGGTCGCGATCGCCTGCAGCCCGCGGCCGATGCGCGAGTGGATCAGGTTCGTCGTCAGGAGGAGCACGACCGCCACGATGGCCCAAACGACGGCGGCATGGTTGGCACCGCGCAGGACGTGCCCTGCGACCTCGAGCGGTTTCTGCGTCACCGAGATGCCGTACTGGCCGCCGGTGAAGCGGTCCCACGCGTAGAGCAGCGAGTAGGCGATGAGGTGCAGAGCGAGGGTGGCGAACGCGAGGTAGTGGCCGCGCAGCCGGAGAACCGGCACGCCGATCGCAGCCGCGATCGCGGCGGTCACGACCGGCGCCGCGAGCACCGCGAGGAGCGGCGAGATGCCCGCGTCGGGGTCGATGAGCCGCTTCGCCGGGTCGATGCCGACCGTGAGGATTGCGGCCGTGTAGGCGCCGATCAGGAAGAACGCGCCCTGGCCGATGGAGATCTGCCCGGCGAAGCCCATCAGCAGCGTCAGACCGATGGTCGCAAGTGCGTACAACCCCATGCGGTCGTAGAGCGTCACGTCGAACGGCGACAGCTGGTACGGAAGCCAGCAGGCGAACACAGCCGCAGCCGCGAGCAATCCGAAGCGGACCGACGCGGGCCACGGCACCCGCGCTCGCTGGACCGCGGCGTGTGCGTCGTGGGCGACGACGGCGACCTCGGCCCGTGCACGCCATCCGATCAGGACGAGCATCACGAGCAACGCGATCACGAGGCTGTACTGCGGATCGACGTACCCGACGACGAACTGCTCGAGGATGCCGAGGGCGTAGCCGCCCAGGAGCGCGAGCCGTATCGAGGCGAACCCGCCGAAGACAGCGGCGGCGAAGCCGTTGACGGTGATCGCGACGTCGGACGCGTAGGTCATCGGACTGCTCGGCGTGAGCAGCGACCCGCCGAGCGCGCACAGCATTCCGGCGCCGACGAAGGCGACCACAGCGAGCGAGCGGGTGTTCAGGCCGACCAGCTCGGCGGCGCGGCGCGAATCGGAGCAGGCGACCAGTGCCTGGCCGACGATGGTGCGGCGCAGGAAGAGCGCGAGGACGGCGGCCGAGAGGAGCGCGACGCCGGCGATCAGGACGTACTGCGGCTGGACGAGCACGCCCCGGACGTTCCAGGCGTGATCCGAGATGCCGCGGTAGCTGCGGGGGATGTCGCCGAACTCGAGGAGGAAGAGCGCCTCCGCGAGAAACGACGCCCCCAGGGTGATGATGATGCTGGCGAGGCTCGTCGTCCTGCCGCGAAAGCCCACCGCCACGACCGCGAGAATCGACGCCGCAACGGCCGCGACCCCGATGGAGATCAGCGTCGCGACGGCGAGCGGTACGTCGCCGACAAAGCGGAATGTGAACAGACCGCCGAGCACGACGAACACGCCCTGGGCGAAGTTCACGATCCCGGTCGTCCGGTAAACGAGCACGAGGCTCATCCCCACGAGGGCGAACACCGACCCGGTAGAGAGCCCGACGACGACGAGCTGGACGAACGTCGTCATCCCGGGCCACCGCCGAGGTACGCGCGATGGACCTCGGGACGTTCGCGCACGTCCGCGCTCTCGCCCGCGATGACGATCCGACCCGTCTCGAGTACATAAGCGCGTTCGCAGAGGTCGAACGCGAGTGACGCGTTCTGCTCGACGAGCAGGATCGCGACTCGTTCCTCGTCGTTCAGCCGGAGGAGGAACTCGGCGAGCTGCTCGACGACGAGCGGTGCGAGCCCGAGCGAGAGCTCGTCGATCGCGAGCGCCCGCGGCTCGGCCATGAGCGCGCGGCCGATCGCGACCATCTGCTGCTCTCCCCCCGACGTTCGCCCTGCGGGGCGTGCGCGGAGCTCGTAGAGCTTCGGCAGCAGCGAGTAGATACGCTCCAGCCGCTGACGCGCCTCGTGGGCGTGACGACGGTAGCGAAGCATCGACGTGACGATCTCCGTCCGGAAGCAGCGTCCGAACGCGCCGAGCAGCAGGTTCGCCTCGACCGGAAGGCTAGGAAAGACTTGCCGCCCCTCCGGCACCTGGGTCACGCCCCGGCGCACGAGGTGATTCGGCGTCTTGCCGGTCACGTCGTCGCCCGCCACGCGAACCGTACCTCCCGCCGGCTGCACCACGCCACAGACCGCGTTGAGCAGAGACGACTTCCCCGCGCCGTTCGCGCCGACCAGCGCGACCCGCTCACCCTCGCCCAGCGTCATCGAGACGCCGTCGACCGCAACGGCAGGACCGTATCGAACGACGAGATCGCTCACCTCGAGGAGCGCCGTCACAGCGTCGATGTGCCGAGGTACGCCGCGATCACCTGGGGGTCGCTCCTCACCTCGGACGGCGCGCCGTCTGCGATCACGCGACCGCGGTCGAGGACGACGACCCTCTCTGCGAGCGCGCCGACGAACTGCATGTCGTGCTCGACGAGCACCAGCGTCAAGCCACGCGCGGGAAGCGTCTGCAGCGCTCGGATCAGACGCGCTTTCTCGCCGGCGCGCAGGCCCGCAGCCGGCTCGTCCAGCAGGAGCACGGTCGGCTGCTGCGCGAGCGCGCGCGCGATGGCGAGCAGTCGCAGCCGCCCGAGCGGAAGGACCGCTGCGGGCGCGGAGGCCAGGTCGTCGAGGCCGACGAGCTCGAGCGCCTCGCGCGCCTCGCGCCGCAGGCGCCGCTCCTCCCGCCCCTGCCAGGGAAGGCGCAGCATGCTCTCGACGAATCCGCTCCGGGACCGCACGTGAGCGCCGACGGCCGCGTTGTCGAGGACGTCGAGCTGCTCGAGCGCACGTGTGGTCTGGAAGACGGTCGCGAGCCCGTGCCGGGCGCGGCGGTGCGGGGGCCACTGCGTGATCTCCGAGCCGGCCACGCGTACGACCCCCGTGTCGACGCGATGGAAGCCGGAGATGCACCCGAGGAGCGTCGACTTGCCGGCGCCGTTCGGCCCGATCAGGCATGTGAGCGATCCGGCAGTGATCGTGAGCGAGACGTCGTCGACCGCCTGGAGAGCACCGAACGACTTGGTGACGCCGACCAGCTCGCAGGCGATCGTCTCGACTGGCCGAGCTGCGACCGAGGCTGGGGCCACCAAGAATCAGGCTACCTGAAACTTGGTGCCACTACTACTAGCCGGGTGGGAAGCCGCCGTCCAGGTTGCGGACGGCCGCCTTCACCATCTCCGCGAAGCTCTTGCGATACTCGGTCGTGAAGCCCCGAAGCATCGAGTCCTCGTACTCCGCCACGGCCTTCTCGCACTCGTTGAGCACGCGGCGGCCCTTCGGAGTCAATGTCGCCGGGAGCGTCCGGCGGTGGTTCGGGTGTGGATTCCGCGTGATATAGCCCTTGTCCTCGAGCGCATGGATCACCTCGCTCATCGACTGCGGCGTCATGAAGGCACGTCGGGCGAGCTGCGACGTCGAGAGGGGTGAGCCGTGACGGTTCAGCACGCTCAGGGTCGTGAACTGAAGCGTCGTGAGGCCGAAGGGAGCCACGCGCTCGGTCACACCGGCGAGGATCCGTTGCTGGAGGCGGGCGATCGCATACGAGATGCCGGGCCCCAGCCTCTCGCTGCTGTCGCTGACCTTCTCGGCAGTGTCGCCGGCGCGTGAACGGACACTCACGGCCGCATCGTCTCACAGCAGTCACCCTCGGGAGGCATGTCGGCTACGCGTGGCCGGCTTCGAGGCGCCGCCCGTCGCGCGCCAGCAACGTCAAACCGATGCTCCGCTTGGGGATCTTCCCCGTCGGCCCCTTCGGCAGCTGCTCGAGAAGCACGACGTGGCGCGGGTACGTGAACCCCGCAAGGCACTCCTTCGTCCACTCCTGGAGCTCCTCCGGCGAGACGCGCCCGGCCGAAGCACGACGAACGCCGCGACGTCTTCATCGAGCAGCTCGTGGGGCACGCCGACAACCGCTGCCTCCACGACCGCCGGGTACGCATGGAGCGCGTCCTCGACCTCGCGGGGGTAGACGTTGTGGCCGCCGCGGGTGATCATCTCCTTACGTCGCCCTCGAACAGGAGAGCCGGCCGGCCGGCCGGGGCGCTCGGCGGCTCGGTCGGCCAGAATGCGGGCGAGGTTCATGCGCTCGGAGCCGCGGGTTTCGCCGGCGACGACGAAGCCGCCGCTGCCCGCAGGCGCCTCGGGAGGCGTCTGCGGGCACCGGCCCAGGCTCGGTGGTTCAGCTGAACGCCGCCCCGAAGAGCGGCTTGGCCTTGCAGCTCTGGATCTTCCCGGCCCACATCGACGGGAGCTGGATACCCTGATGGTTCGTCTTCGAGAGCCGGATGCGGCCACCCGGCGTGACGAGACCGCTGACCTTGGTCTCGAGCGCATTGTTGATCGCCGTCCGTGTGAGCCCGCCCTTCTCGATCGCCGCCTTGTACGCCCAGAGCGCAACGGCGGTGTCGGCGTCGAAGTTGGAGACGGGGCGTCCGAGCATCTTCTGGAGCAGCGCCGCCTGCGTCCGGACCGGCGCCCACACGCGGCTCTTCTTCGGCAGGAACGCCCACGCGGTCCCGACGAACGAGTTGATGATCGCGCCGTCGACGTCTCCGCAGGTCCCCTGGAGGAAGCTGTCGGAGACGTTTGCCCCGGTGAGGACGAGCTGCTGCGGCAGCTGGAGCTGCTTGAACTGCTTGACGATCGTCGCCCCGGCAGGCGTGGCAGTCCAGAGCCAGAGCGCCTGCGCGCCCGAGTCCTTCACCTTGGTCAGCTCGGCCGAGAAGTCCGTCGACGCCGGCGAGAAGATCGTCGTGTCGAGAATCTCGAGCCCGTACTTGTTCGCGAGCTTCTGAACCTGCGCGGGGCCGTCACGCCCGAAGCCGCCGTTGTCGCCCATCAGCCAGACCTTCTTGATGCCGAGCTTGCGCAGGTACGCGGCCTCGTTGTACGCATACAGGCGCGACGTCGCCGTGAGGACGTAGACGTAGGGCTGCGGCGGCTCGACGAGGTTCGTCGGCGGCGAGAGAGCGATGAAGGGGATCCCCGCCTGGCTCGCGAGCGGTCCGGTGGCGACGGCTGCGGCGGCGTTCCCCGAACCGAGGATCGCGACGTACTTGGAGTCGCCAATGAACCGCTGGATGTTCTGCACGGCCTGCGACGGGTTCGACGCGTTGTCGAGGATGTCGACCACGACCTGCTTGCCCTTGATCCCGCCCTGTGCGTTCCAGTACGAGACGATGGACTGAACGGCGTCGCGGTCGCTCTGACCGACGAGCTGCGTCGCGCCGGTCAGCGGCGTGTCCATCCCGAAGTAGATCGTGCCGGTGAAGCCTGAGCGCGTCGTGAAAGCGGACGCGACGACGAGCGAGAGGACCGCGAATACGGCGGCCGTGATGCCGGACTTGCTCATGCTCATGTACCGCTCCTCCTTCGGATACGGCCGGGCTGCGTCGCCTGACCGCCGTGAGTTTAAGGGAACCTGCAACTACTGTCCAGGGTGGGAGAACGGCGTGAAGGACGCCGAGGTCCTGGCCGGCCCTTCGATTCGCCTGCCGACGCGCGCCGAATCCCGACGTGACATCAGGTTGTTCGAGCGGCGTCATGAAATGCCAGCTCGCGCCGCTCGTCCGCAGCACTACTCGACGGCTGGCGTCGCTGTCGGCAACAGCGTCACCGGCCCGGCCAAGATCCAGGCGTAGCGATCACTCGGGTCGGCCAGGGAGGGCTCAGCTCGTCCTCTCTGGCCGGCCGCCCTCTTCCGCGACACCCGCGGTGGGCTCAGCGTGCGACCAACGGGGCCCGGGAGGGCGGGCAGCCGCAGGTGGCGTCGAGCGCGGCAGGCCGGCGCCGCGGGCGACCAGGTTGCGCTGGATGTCGTTTGTCCCGCCGACGATCCAGAACATCGGCGACTGGCGCAGCGCCTGCTCGAAGTCCGCGGCAGAATCCCGCGGCGACAGCGCGGCGGACGGCCCGAGCACGTCGAGTGTCGCCTCGGCCAGCTCCTCGATCAGCTCGGCGCCGAGGATCTTCGCCATCGGCCCCTCGAGCGGGACGGCGCTCCCCCCTCTGCGGCCTCCAGCGCCGCATCGATCGCGAGCGCACGCAGCCGCGCCGTGCCGCCGCCGGACGGAACGAGCAAGAGCCGGCTCAGAACGGCGCCCGCCTCGACACGCGTCGCCATGCCGAGGTTGATCCCCGTGGCGACCGCCGTGCGGCCGGCCTCCCGCCCGAGTACGCGCCCGGCCACGAACGAGTCGACGACCGGGAGCGGGCACGCGACGCGCCCGAGTTCGGCCGCCGCGACGAGCGCGGCCGGCAGCAGGTCGTCGGCCCAGAGCTCGAGCCATCCACGGGCCTCGGCCATTCGCTGAACGGCGCCGACTGAGCCGTCGCACGCGCTGCGAGCGGAAGGCCAGCAGCGAGCGAGCTCCCCGCGAATCGCGTCCCGCATGTCCTGCAGCTCGCCCGAGGTCACCCGAGTGACCATAGGTCACGATCGATCGAGCTCGCGTTCGGGACCGACCTCGTCTCATGCGGTCAAGAGGTGATCGTCCACCACCGCCTGCCGCACGCGATCCATGTGGTGGATGTCACGGCAGTCGCCGTTGCGCTTCATCCGGTCTTCCTGGCCGCCTCTGCGGCGGCCGTCCGCCTGACGCACGCAGTGCTCGTTCATGCCATGACCGGGCGGCTCGAACGGAGCACGGTTCACGCGGCGCGGATTGCGAGGCCTGTCTCGGGGTCGAAGAAGTGCAGGGCCTGCTGATCGACGACCACCTCGACTGCCTCGCCCTCCTGCACGCGCGTCCGTGGGCTGAACCGCCCGACGGGGCTCGCCTCGTCGGGCTGCAGCCCCGCTGCGAGTTGTCCGATCGCACGATCGTCGCAGCCGTTGCCAATACTAGTAACGGATTTTGGCCCATCTTTGTACCCATCCTTCGTCATCTGGGCTCATCTCACTCTGCCTCAACTGGCTTAGACATGCGGTTTATCCGCTGCCGTGCCCCCTACGACCACGGCTGAAAACCGCGGTGTCGCCGGTTCAAGTCCGGCCCTCGCATTGTGTTCCCGCGCATGGAAATCCTAGATTTCCGCGCTCGGGCTCTTGCACCTTGGTGGTGGGCGGAGCGACCACCCGGCGAAAGATCGGCGGCTCGACTCGGATCAGTCGTACGCCCGGCCGATGCGGAGCTCGTCGCCCGGCTTTCCTCCGGTCAGGCTGCTCGCGTCACCGCCGCTGATCGCGATCGAGTAGGCGCCGTAGGCGTCCTCGTACAGGAGCAGCTCGCCGCGCTTCGTGTCGGCGAACGTCTCCGCCACGACCGCGTAGAACGGGTCGAGCTCGAACCGCAGCTCGATGCGATCGCCCGGCTCGATGCCGAAGGTGGAGATGTCCTCCTCCGTGAGGTTCAGCTGCAGGTTCCCGAAGCGGTCGACCGCGAGCACCGTCGCGCGGATGCCGCCCGCCGAGATCGAGGGCTGGGGGAGGTCGATGCAGACCAGCGTGGTCGGGTCGAGCTCCTCGCCGAGATCGGCGAAGTCGGCGCCGGCCGCGAGATGGGCGGCCACGGGCGCGAAGACGTCGCGCGCGTGGAAGGTCCTCGAGACGCGCTCCAGGTGGTAGCGCGGGTTCGTGAGGCTGCGGGCTGCGTCGATCGTCTCACGCGGCGCCGCCAGGGTCAGCAGCCCGTTGTCGGGGCCAACGTAGACGCGGCCGTCGCGGGCCCGAATCGCGACCGCCCGCCTGCTGCCGCCGACGCCTGGGTCGACGACCGCGAGGTGGATACCCTCCGGCAGGTACGGCACCGCGCGCGCGAGCATCAGCGCGCCCTCGGTGACCGCTTGCGGCGAGATCCCGTGGGTGATGTCGAGCACCGGCGCGTCGGGTGCGATGCGCTTGATCACGCCTCGACAGACGCCGGCGAAGTCGTCTCGCAGGCCGAAATCGGTGAGGAAGGTGATCGTCTCGCTCATGGAGCGAGCCTAACCGCTCGCCTCCGCCGTCTGCGCGGCCCGGTCGACCGCCTCGAGTAGGCCATCCAGATCGTGCCGTTCGGCCTCGACGGCGACCGTAAGGCCGACCGAGCGCGCGACCCGGCTCGTCTCGGGCCCGATGCTGACAGCGCGTGCCTTCCCTCCCAGCCAGGCATAGGCGCGCGCGGCCGAGCCCGATGCGAGCACGACGACGTCACCCTCGGGCGGGTCCGGCGAGAGGAGCTGGGTGCGGTAGAGCGGCACGAAGTCGGCGCCGAGCACGTCGATCGGACGGCGACGGGAGTTCTCGGCGGCGGCGAACAGCACCTTGCCCTCGGGCCGCGGGAACTCGGCCAGCAGTCCGTCCTGCGACGAGACGCGCGGCACGAAGTCGGGCTCGATCCCGTGACGCCGCAGCGTCTCGGCGGTGCCGGGCCCCACCGCGGCGACCTTCGGGATGCTGCGTGCGCGGCGGGCGATCTCGTCGGCCCCGTTCGGGCTCGTCACGATCAGCCACTCGTAGCCGGCGCAGTCGATCGGGTCGTCGGAGGTGCGAACGATCTCGATCAGTGGGCACTCGACCACCTCGTACCCGCGAGCCTCGAGCCGCTCGACGAGCGGCTGCGCCTGCGCGCGCGGCCTGGTCACGATCACCTTCAAGCCGCGCGCCGCTCCACCGCCGAGAGCAGCGCGGCCGCCAGCGCCGCAGGGTCGTCGCCGCTCGCACGCTCGAGCCATGAGCCGTCGTCGGCCGCGATCAGCGCCGTCAGCTGCTCGCCGTCGTGGTGCGCAGCGACCGGAGCGAGGCAGCCGGCGCCGACCACGGCGACACACGCGCGCTCGGCCTCGACACGCCGCCGCGTCTCGGCGTCGTCGGCATGGGCGACCAGAGCCTCCTCGCCCGCGCGCACCTGCAGCGCGAGCGCTCCCTGAGCGGCCTCGGGCAACATCGTCTCGACCGGGATACGCAGGCCGATCTGGTTCGCCAGGCCGAGCCGGTCGAGCCCGCACGAGGCGAGCACGAGCGCGTCGAGCCCACGTTCGCGCGCCTTGCGGAGACGTGTCTCGACGTTGCCGCGCAGCGACTCGACCGAAACCGTCGGCTCGTGCGCGAGCAGTTGCGCGCGGCGCCTGACCGAAGCGGTGCCGATGCGCATGCCGGGCCGGATCGCGTCCGCACCGATCAGGGCGTCGCGCGGGTCGTCGCGCTCGAGGTAGGCGCCGACAACGAGGCCGTCCGTGTCGGTCGAGGTCATGTCCTTCGCCGAGTGGACGGCGACGTCGATCCGGCCGGCGAGCAGCGCCTCCTCGATCTCCTTGACGAAGACGCCCCGGTCGCCGATCTGCCCGAACGGGCTCTTGCGGTCGCGGTCGCCGGCGGTCGTGATCGGCAGGAACGCGATCTCGCGCCCGGCCTGCCGCAGCGCGAGCGCCGCGACCTCCGCCTGCACGAGCGCGAGCCTAGAGCCGCGCGAGCCGATGCGAACGAGCACAGCGTGCCCTTCGGGCGAGCGTCGGCCGGCACGTGGCCGCGTGACCGCGGCGGGTGGCGCCGGCGCGGAGGAAGGCGGCCGGCGACTCGACCGGCAGCGGGCGCCCTACCCTCGGCGGCTGCGGCCTCACCGGTTGTTCTCCTCGAGGCCGAACAGGTGCCGGACCGCGTCGGCGTACGCCGTCCCCTCGGCCGCCAGCGCGGCCTGCTTCATGCGCACGGTCGGCAGGTGCAGCAGCTTGTTCAGGATCTGGGACGTGACCGACTCGATCGCACGACGTTCGTGCTCGGGCAGGTCGCCGAGCTTCGCGAGCTCGGCCGCGCGGATCTCCTCGGCGCGGGCCCGCAGCGAGGCGATCGCCGGCACGACGTCGAGCGAGGCCTGCCACTCGCGGAAGCGCGTCGCCTCCTCGACCACGAGCCGCTCGGCGCTCTCGGCCTCGACGCGACGCCCGGCGAGCGTCTCGGCGACGACCGCCTCGAGGTCGTCGATGTCGTAGAGGTAGCAGCCGTCGAGCTGGTGCACCTCGGGGTCGATGTCGCGCGGGACGGCGATGTCGATGAAGAACAGCGGCTGGCGCCGGCGCGACGGGAGGTCGGCGGCGCGGACGAGGAACTCGGGAGCGCTCGTCGCGGCGAGCACGACGTCGACCTCGCCGAGCTTCGAGGCGATCCGGTCACCCTCGAGCGGCTCGGCCCCGAAGCGCGCGGCGAGGGTCTCGGCCGCGGCCGCGCTTCGGTTGGCGACGTACGCGATCGACGCGCCACGGGCCGAGAGACTGCCGGCGGCGAGCTCGCCGATGCGGCCGGCGCCGATCAGAAGCACGCGCCGGCCGTTCAGGTCGCCGAAGACCTGCTCGGCGAGCGCGGCGGCGGCGGACGGGACCGAGGCCGGGCTCTCGCCGATCGCGGTCTCGGAGCGGACGCGCTTGCCGAGCTGGAGCGCCTGGCGAAACACCCGATCGAGCAGCGGACCGGTCGACGCCGACTCGTAGGCGGCCTTGACCTGGCCGAGGATCTCGCTCTCACCGGGCACGAGCGAGTCGAGCCCCGCCGAGACACGGAAGAGGTGCACGGCTGCCGCCTCGTCGTGCATCCGGTAGGCCACCGGCCCGAGCGGCTCGCCCGCGATCTCCTCGAGCGTCGCGAGCGCATGGCCGTCGCGCTCACCCGCGAGGTAGAGCTCGGTGCGGTTGCAGGTCGAGAGGCAGACGGCGTCGCCCAGCTCGCGAGCGACCTCGGCTGCCCGCACGGGCGCCAACGCGACGCGCTCGCGCAGCTCGACGGGCGCGACGTGGTGCGAGATGCCGACGAGCGACAGCTTCAAAAGTGACTCCCCGCGAGCACGATGCGCACGACGATGACCACGGCGAAGCCGGCAAGGGCGAGATGTGCAGCCGATCGTCCGGTCGGTCGGAGGGCGACGAACGCCCCGTAGACGAGCCAGGCGAGGATCGTCGCCGCCATCAGGGCGTCGACACCGCCGCCGCGTTCGTACAGCCGGATGATCCCGATCGCGAGGCCGAGCGTGAGCAGCGGCAGCGAGATCGCGATCGCCTGCGAGGTAACCCGCTCGAGCGTCACGAGCGACGGCAGCTTCATCCGCAGGATGTCGGCGGAGCGCCGCTGCAGCCGCCGCTCCTCGAGCAGGTAGAGAACGGCCAGCGCCGCCGCGAGCGTGAACCCGGCGAACGCCGCGAGCACGAAGCCGACGTGCAGGGTCAGGAAGAGGTTCCCGTAGTGCGACTGCCCGCCCGTCTCGGTGCCTCCGCCGAGCCCGGCGACGAGGAAGAGAACCGCCGCGAGCGGCATCACGGCCAGGCCGAGGAGGCGATACCGGGGCCGGCAGCCCCAGAACAGGTACGCCCCCACGACGAGCCAGACGAAGAGGTTGAGCGAGCCCGACCACGTATCCCAGGGGAAGCCGTCCGTGCGCGCCGCCTGGACGGCGAGCAGCGCCGTCTGCAGCAGCCAGCCGACCCGCACGCCCCACGTCGCGAAGCGCGTGAAGCGCGGCGAGCTGTACGCGAACGCAGCCTCGCCGTACCCGATCAGCGCGGGCCAGAAGAGCAGGTCAACCATCGTCTCCCTGCCGCTCCCGGGCGAGCTCGACCAGCTCGCCGACCTCGCGCTCGAGCCGCTGCAGCTTGGCCGCGATGATCAGCACGTACGCGAGCAGGCCCACGAAGACGACGAGGTACGCGGCTGCGGTGTACTTCTCTCCGGGGCTCACTGGCCCGCCTCCGGGAGGACGCTCATCGTGCGAGGATCTCCCGCAGCTCACGCAGCCGCGTGTCGAGGCGCTTGCCGGTGAGCTCGAGTTGGTAGAGCATCACGAACAGCACGGTCATGGCCAGCCACGCGACGCAGAAGGTGAGGAACTGCGAGTTCTCCATCTGCGGGCCGTCCCGCGTGAAGACCGTCGGGTGGATCAGGCTGTTCGCGAGCCGGATCGCGAGGAACGAGACCGGGATCAGCACCACCCCGAAGAGCGCGTACACGGCGCTCATGTTCTCGCGCTGCGGGCCCGGGTCGACCGAGTAGCGCAGCATGAAGTAGGCCGAGTAGAAGAGGAAGAGGATCAGGAAGAGCACGAGCTGGTTGTCGCCCCAGTCCCACCAGACGCCCCACGAGATCCTCGCCCAGATCGAGCCCGTGAGCAGCGCCAGCGTCGCGAAGATCACGCCCTGGTGGATCGCGACGTAGCTCTCGAGATCGGCGCCCTCCTGCCGCTTCCACAGGTGGCGCAGCGCCTTCCACGCGCCCCAGCCGAAGCAGGCATACGCAGTCAGGGCGAGCGGGACGTGGAAGTAGAAGATCCGCTGTGAGATCCCCTGGTCGGCGTCCTCCGGTGCGTAGAAGAAGATCAGCGCGATCGAGACGCCGAAGAGGATCGCGGTGGCACCCGCCAGCGCGGGCAGCTTGCCGGTCAGGCTCGGTCTCACGGCAGCATCGTAGACGGGGTTGCCCGAAAACGGGGCGCTCAGGTCTCGGCGACCACGTATTCGAACGACGCCCACGCGAGCAGGACGAACAGCGCGTCGTAGAGCGCGAGGAAGGCGAGGTACTGCCCGCCGGCGCCGGCGCTCGCCCCCACGCCGCCGACGACGACCGGGATTGCGAGCGGCAGGAAGAGCAGCGGCAGGATCAGCTCGCGGGCGCGCCCGGCGACCGCCATTGCGCCGGTGAGCGTGCCGACGGCGCAGATGCCGACGTTGGCCAGCGCGACCGCGGCCACGGTGCGGCCGTCGATCCCGGAGAAGAAGAGGGAGAACGCGGGGAGAGCCAGCACCTCGGCCACGACGAGGAACGCGAACACGGCAATCGACTTCGCGACCCAGATCGTGCTGCGGTCGCAGGGAGCGAGCACGAGCGCATCCATCGTGTGCTGCTCGCGCTCGGGCACGAACGCGCGCGTCAGCCCGAGCAGCGCCGTGAAGATGAGCGCGATCCAGAGCAGCCCGAGCGTGGCGAGACGCTCCGTCCCCTCGGGCACCGCGAAGTGCAGGATCGTAAGCGCGGAGAGGACGAACAAGAGCATCGCCGGGAGCGTCTCCTTGGCCCGCAGCTCGAGCAGCAGGTCCTTGCGCGCAAGCGCCGCGACGTCGCGGAAGTAGCTCATGCCCGAGCGCCTCTCTCCCGGGCACCGCTCATGCCATCGCCAGCCGACCGGTGGCGAGGTGCGCAACGCGGTCGGGGTCGTGGGTCGCGACGATCACCGCATGCCCGGCGAGCTCCTCGAGCGTGCGGTCGAGCAGCTCGGCCCCGTCGGCATCCAGTGCGTTGAACGGCTCGTCGAGCACGAGGCAGGCCGGGTCGTGCAGCAGCACCCGGCAGAGCGCGAGGCGCTGCTGCATGCCGCGCGAGAACGTCCCCACACGCTGGTCGCGTGCCTCCCAGAGCCCGAAGCGCTCGAGCAGCATCCCGATCCGCTCGCCCCGCTCGGGCACACGGTAGAGGCGGCCGTAGAGATGGAGGTTCTCGAGCGGCGTCAGCTCGCGATACACGAGCGGCTCGTGCCCCAGATAGCCGATCTGCGCGCGCTCCGGCAGCTCGAGCGCACCCTTCGTCGGCGCGGCCAACCCCGCGAGCACGCGCAGCAGCGTCGTCTTGCCGGCCCCGTTCGGCCCGGTCACGAGCAGGAAGTCGCCACGCGCGAGATCGAGGTCGACCCGGTCGAAGACGCGCTTCACGCCAAAGCGCTTCGAGAGGTTGCGGGCACTGATCAGTTCGGTCTCTCCCTTCGGCAGGTCCCCGCGCTCCACGAGCGGGTTCAAGACATGTCCCGAGCAGCCAACTTCTTGACGCACGTCCTGTGGGGGGGCCCGGCACCGCGCCCCTTCTGGAACGCTAGCGAGGATCCTGTCACGTGTCCGTCACGGCTCCGTGTCAACACCGTGACGATCCGTCAACAGGCTGCCCGGCCGGGTTGCATCGGCGCGGCGCCGTCCGTACGTTGCGCGCATGTTCGAGCGGTTCACCGACGGGGCCCGTCAGGTCGTTGTGCTCGCACAGGATGAGGCGCGGACGCTCGGCAACGACTCGATCGGCACCGAGCACCTGTTGCTCGGGCTCCTGCGCGAGGAGAACGGCGTCGCGGCGCAGGTTCTCGCGGCGCTCGGGATCACGCTCGAGGACGCCCGCACGAACGCGGCGCGGGTCGTCGGAGGGACCCCCGGCAAGCCCGTCACCGGGCAGATCCCGTTCACGCCACAGGCGAAGAAGGTGCTCGAGCTCGCGCTGCGCGAGGCTCTGTCCCTCGGGGACAACTTCATCGCCACCGAGCACGTGCTGCTCGGCCTCATTCGGGCGAACGAGGGCCTCGCCGCCACGCTCCTCGTCGAGCTCGGCTCCGACGCCGAGTCGATCCGCAACGAGATCCTCCGCAGCCTCTCGGGGCAGGGCCGCTCCCGCCGGCGCGGCAGAGGCAGAGGCAGACCGGCCTGGCCGATGCCGGAAGCCTCGCCCGGGCGCTGGGAGTACCGGGTCGAGCGTCCCGATTCACCGGACGGGCTGACCACCGACTGGCTGAACGCCCTCGGAGCCGACGGCTGGGAGCTCGTCGGCTTCGCGCCCGACGGGACGAGCCTCGTCTTCAAGCGCCGGCCCGCCGCGCCGCAGGCCCAGCCCGACGCATAGGGGCAACGATGTCCTACGGTGGCGCGATGTTCCAGCGGTTCACGGAGCGAGCGCGACAGGTCGTGGTGGTCGCGCAGGATAAAGCCCGCGCTCTCGGGCGAGACGAGGTCGGTACGGAGCACATCCTGCTCGGGCTCCTGGAGGTGGAGGATGGGCTCGCCGCACGCGTGCTCGTGTCGCTCGGCGTTACCCTCGACGAGGTGCGCACGCGAGTTGTGCCCACGGGGGGCGCGAGGGCCGAGCCGATGACCGGTCAGATCCCGTTCGCAGCGGGAACGAAGAGGGTGCTGGAACTGGCGCTGGGGGAATCGCTCGCCGTGGGTCGCGACCACCTGGGCACAGAGCACATCCTGCTCGCGCTCGTCCGCGAGAGCGAAGGCAACGCGGCGCGCATCCTGCGCGACCTCGACGCCGACGCCGACGCCGAGCGATCCGCAACGAGATCCTAGGCCGGTTCCAGCGCACCAACGGCGGCTGGCCGCGCTGGGAGTACCGGCTCGATCGCCCCGACGCGCCGGACGGGCTGACGGGGAAGTGGCTCGACGCCCTGGGAGCCGAGGGTTGGGAGCTTGTCGCCGTCGCGCCGGACGCGCGCCTCGTCTTCAAGCGGCGACAACTCGGGCGAGCAGACCCGCCGCAGCCATCCGCCTAGAGCACGTCGAGCAACACGAACGCGAAGAACGTCACGCTGATCACGCCGTTCATCGTGAAGAACGCCGCGTCGAGGCGGCGCAGATCGCCCGGTCGCACGAGTGTGTGCTCGTAGGCGAGGAGGCCGGCGACAGCCAGCACGCCGAGCCAGTACCAGACGTCGACCGTCAGTCCCACGCCCACGGCGGCAAGGCAGATCACCGTCAGCACGTGCAGGGAGCGCGCCCCGATGAAGACGCCTCGCTCGCCGAAGCGCGTGGCCCAGGAATGGAGCCCCTGCGCACGGTCGATCTCGACGTCGAAGAGCGAGTAGAAGAGGTCGAAGCCGGCGACCCAGAAGCCGACCGCAGCGCCGAGCACCCAGGCCTCCCACGGGAGCTCGCCTGTAACCGCGACCCAGCCGCCAACCGGGGCGAGCGCGTCGACCGCGCCGAGCCAGAGGTGGCAGAGCCAGGTGAAGCGCTTGAGATAGGGGTAGATCACGAACCCCGCCACGGGGATCGGCCACAGCCAGCGCACGATCGGTTCGAGCTGCCAGACAGCGATCAGGAACAGGAGCAGCGACCCGGCGCAGAACCCCACCACCGACCCGACGGTGAGGAGGCCGGCGGGCAGCTCGCGCGAGGCCGTGCGCGGGTTCGCGGCGTCGATGCCCATGTCGATCAGGCGGTTGAGCGCCATCGCGAGCGACCGCGCGCCGACCATCGCGATCGTG
Source organism: uncultured Actinomycetota bacterium (assembly GCA_963797465.1). Taxonomy (GTDB): domain Bacteria; phylum Actinomycetota; class Thermoleophilia; order Gaiellales; family Gaiellaceae; genus PALSA-600. Next base: position 2,373,810 of record CAWCPD010000001.1, read on the forward strand.
ATCCAGAGCAGGTCGTGGCCCGACGGCACCGCGCCGACGGCCAGCAACGCGCCCACGTAGGCGAACGGCAGCGCGAAGACAGTGTGCTCGATCTTGACGAGCCGTGCGAACAGCGTCGCGGTCGAGACGGGCCCGCCCGCCGGATAGGCGTTGCTCATCGACGCTAGGTGTGGACGTGGTCGGTGGCGGTCTTCTGGTCGGCCAGCAGCTTCAACGCGTGCGTCAGAGCCGGCGCCAGCACGGCATACCCGTCGCGGCAGGCGCCGGGCGAGCCGGCCAGGTTCACGACGAGCGAGCTGCCGATCGTCCCGGCAACGCCGCGCGAGAGGAGGCCGTGCGGCGTCTTCGCGATCGAGTCGGCGCGAATCGCCTGCGAGATGCCCGGCGCCTCGCGCTCGAGCACCGTGCGGGTCGCCTCGGGCGTGACGTCACGCGCGGCGAGACCGGTGCCGCCCGTGGTCAGGACGAGACCCGCGTCCTCGGCGAGCTCGGCGATCGCAGCCGCGATCAGCTCGACCTCGTCGGGCACGAGCCGGCGCTCGACCTCGTAGCCGTCGGCGCGCAGGAGCCCCTCGAGCGTGTCGCCGCTCCCGTCCTCGGCTTCGCCGCGCGAGACACGGTCGGACACCGTGAGCACCGCCGCCCTCACACCTCGACCTTGGTCTTCTCGACCAGCGTGACGTCGGAGATGACCATGCCCTTGTCGATCGCCTTCGCCATGTCGTAGATCGTGAGCGCCGCAACGCTCACGGCAGTGAGCGCCTCCATCTCGACGCCGGTCTGCGAGGTGATCTCGGCCCAGGCCGTGATGTCCACGCGGTCCTCGCCGATCGCGAACTCGACGCCTGTGTGCGTGAGAGGCAGCGGGTGGCACAGCGGGATCAGATCGCTCGTGCGCTTCGCCGCCAGGATCCCCGCCACCTGTGCGGTCGCGAGCGCGTCGCCCTTCGGGAGGTCGCGGATCCGCCGCGCCGTCTCCGGCGCCATCAGCACCGTCCCGCGCGCGATCGCCTTGCGCCGCGAGAGCGGCTTGTGCCCGACATCGACCATCGTCACGTCGCCGGAGGACTCGTCGACGTGGGAGAGCTCGGTCATGGCCCGTGATGCTAGTCGGTGACGAGGGGCCCGCACAGGCGGTCGAGGTCCTCGAGCTGGGCGCGGCTCCACGACTCGACGTCGTTCTCGCGGACGTACGCCGTGATCGCCGCGCTTCGCCGACGGCGCTCAGCGGGCGGCATCGTCAGCGCCCGGTGGAGCGCCTCGGCCTGGCCCTCGATGTCGAACGGGTTCACGGTGAGCGTCCACTCGCCGAGGCCCTCGTGCGCGCCGGCGTTCTCGGACAGCACCACCACGCCGCCGCGGCCGTTCACGAACGGCGCCTCTTTCGCGACGAGGTTCATCCCGTCGAAGATCGGGTTCACGAGCAGGACGTCGAACTGCTTGTAGCCGGCGATCGCCTGATGGAAGTTGTCGCCCACACGCAGGTCGATCGGTTGCCAGCCGTCGGTGCCGAAGCGCTCGTTGAGCCGGCGCGCCTCCCGCTGGATCGCGACGAGGTACTCGGAGTACGCCGCGAGGTCCTGCCGCGACGGGTCGAGCAGCGCCAGCATCCCGACCCTGCCCGCGAGCTCGGGATGCCGGTCGAGCATGAGCGCGAAGGCGCGAAGGCCGCGGACGACGTTCTTCGAGGGATCGGTGCGGTCGACGCGCAGGACGAGCAGCTCCGGACGCGTCTCGACGATGTTCGCCTCCTCCGCAAGGACGACCGGATGCTCCTTGAGCGCGTCGAACTCGCCCGGGTCGATGCCGATCGGCCGCGTGACGACGTGTGTCCGGCGGCCGTCGTGGACGAGGCAGCCCGCGGCTGGGTCCCACTCGGCAGCGGTGATCGATCTGCACGACTCGACGAAGTTGCCGCGCCACCGGTCGGTGTGGAAGCCGACGACATCGTTCGCGCACAGACCCTCGTGCACGGCCCGGCGCACGTCCTCCGGCAGGACGTGCCAGTAGTCGCTCTGCGCCCACGGGATGTGGATGAACTGCGCGAGCCGGGCGTGCGGCCTCGCCTCGCGCACGAATCCCGGCGCGAGGTAGAGGTGGTAGTCGTGGAAGAAGACGTCCGCGTCGGGGTGGCGGTCGAGCTCGGTGAGCACGGCGTCGGCGAAGGCGCGGTTCACGCGGCGGTAGCCCTCCGTCCACGCCGTCCGAAACGACGGCTCCAGGTCGGGCGTCGTCGCGAGGCCCCACAGGTAGTGCTGGATGAACCAGAACGTGCCGTTCGAGACGGCGTTGTAGTAGCGGTCGTAGGCGAGCTGATCGTGGGCGACGAGCCGGAGCCAGTAGGTCGAGTCATTGCGAGTCTCCTCGATCGGCTCGTCACCACGCTCGCGGGCGACGGCGCGGTCCTCGTCGCTCATCGCGCTCGCGATCCACGTCACGTCGTGGTGGGCGATCAGACCGCTCAGCGCCGTCACGAGCCCGCCGCCGCCGCGCCGCACGATCCGCTCGCCGTTCGAGTCGCGCCCGAAGAAGAGCGGGCCGCGGTTCGACACGACGATCAGCTTGCGACGCTCGCTCATCGCCGCGAACCGTATCGGCGCCGGACCGCTGCGCGGCCGTCCTCTACGCCGCAGCCTCGAACGGGAGAAGCTCGGCGCCGCCCGTCTCGTTCCCGGCCAGCCGGTTGAACAGGACGAGCCAGTCGCGGAGCAGCCGCGGCGTGAGGAACCTCTGGCGCACGACCTCCTTGCCGCGGGCTGCGCGCAGCCGCGCCTCCACCGGGTCGTCGAGGATCTCGAGCGTCGCGGCGGCGGCCGCCTCCGGAGAGTCGACGAGCCAGCCGGTGACGCCGTCCTCGATCTGGGTCACGATCCCGCCGACCCTGCTCGCGACGGTCGGCCGCGACTTCCAGAGCGCCTCCGAGACGGTGAGGCCGAACCCCTCGCGGATCGACTTCTGCAGCACGGCGGCGGCGTGCACCTGGAAGGCGTTCACCTCGACGGAGCCGACGTTGTCCATGTTCGAGAGGATGTAGATGTCGGGATCCTCGTTCGCGTAGTCGACCGTGCGGTTGTAGTAGTCCCAGCCCTCGGGGTCGTCGTGCGCCATCGAGCCGATCAGCGCAAGCTGCACGCCGGGGTGGCGCTCCTTCACGATCCGGTAGGCGTCGATCACGCCGAGCGGGTCCTTCCACGGGTCGAAGCGGGAGACCTGCAGGAGCAGCGGCCGCGCGACATCCACGCCGAACTGGTCGACGATGTAGGTGGCGTCTTCGATCGAGAGCCCCATGTTCTTCGGCATCAGGGGGTCGATCGCCGGCGGCCAGATGAACGTGTCGGGCATGCCTGTCGCCCGCGGCACGTACTCGGGCATGTGGAAGATCGCGGCGTCGTACCGGCGAATCGGCGGCAGCAGCACCTCGAGGACGTCCGGGTTCGGCATCGAGAAGTCGATGTGCCCGCGCCAGATCCACTTGCCGCGCCGCTGCGGGAAGCGATCGATCATCGCGACCGGCTGAGGGTCGTGGACGATCACGTAGTCGTACTCCTCCGCGTCGAACTGCTCCGCGTTCAGCTCGTTGTAGCGGCTGAAGATCTCGCGCTCGTCCGCGGTGAGCGCGCGTGGATCGCCTTGAAGCCCGTTGTGGATCGCCTTCGTGACCGCGAAGAACTCGTCGGCGCCACGGATGATCCGCCACTCGACCTCGAGGCCGACGTCCGCCATCAGCGGGACGAGCGTGTAGTTGATCTCCGCCACGCCGCCGCCGAACGCCGTCGCCGACAGATGGGCGACCCGCTTGCCGCGCAACGGCTCGGCGAGCCGCTGAATCTCGTTGACGACCGCCCGCGAGACGATCGAGCCGTAGTCGCCAAGGCTCTTGTGGCCGGTGTTCACGAGCTGGAGCAAGGCTCTCCCCTAGCCGCCGGGGGACTCGCCGCAACGGCGTGGCGAGCGCCCGCCGGCCACGGATGGCGGCGCGGGCTCGATCGTGCCGATGCAGAGGATCTCGACCATGCGCCCGCCATCCTCGTGCCCCGGTCGGACGGAGGTCAAACGGCCTCGGCGCCGACGATCCACGTCTACTCGCTTGACAACGCTCAGGCGAGCGCGAGCTGCGTCTCCCGGTCGGCCGCGTCGGCTGGGAGCACGAGCATGAAGCGGGTCGCTCCCGGGTTCGACGCGAGCTCGAGCCGGCCGCCCATCAGCGCGGCGAGCTCGCTCGCGATCGCAAGCCCGAGACCGCTGCCGGACGCAAGCGACCCATCGAGCCGGTAGAAGCGGTCGAAGACGCGCTGCTGCGCCTCGGGCTCGATCCCGGGGCCGTCGTCTGCGACGACGAGCCTCGCCTCGTCGCGGCCCGCGGTCGCCGAGAGCCGGACGACGCGTTCCCGGCGGCGTGTGCACGATCGCGTTCTCGACCAGGATGCGACCGATCTGCAGAACCCGCTCCTCGTCGCCGAGCGCAGGCACAGCGTCGAGCACGTCGAGCTCGAGGGTGTGCCCGCTCGCGCTCGCGCGCGGGCCGAACTCGGTCACCAACAGCTCGCCGAGCGGCGCGAGATCCAGGCCCTCGGCGGTGACCGAGAGCCGCCCGGCATCCATCCGCGAGAGGTCGAGGAGATCGGTCGCGAGCTTCGTCAGCCGCGTGACCTGGCCCCGGATCGCCGCCAGGAAGTCCGTCCGCGTCTCGGCGTCGAGCTCCTCGCTCGCGAGCAGCTCCAGGAAGCCGGCCAGCGAGTGAAGCGGTGTACGCAGCTCGTGCGAGGCGTTGGCGATGAACTCCGCCCGGGCGCGCTCGAGCGACGCGAGCCGGACGCGCATCCGCTCGAACGTACGCGCCAACTGGCCGAGCTCATCCGGCGCCGTATCCACGATCGCTATGTCGAAGCGGCCGTCGGCGATGCGCGCCGCCGCGCGGTCGAGCCGGCGGATGCGCCGGGCGAAGAGGATCGCGAGCGCATAGCCGAGCACGATCGCGAAAGCCGCCGCCAGCGCGCCGGCGACGAGCACGCGCTCGCGCACCACGCTGACCGACACGAGATCGTTCTTCAGTGGCGACGACAGCAGCACGACAGGCCCCGCCGGGTCGTAGGTGTACGCAACCTCGGCGAATCGCTGCCCTTGCCGGGTCACCGTGCCGCGAGCGAACCCCTGGCCGAGCTCGAGCGCGTGCAGCCCGACGGGATCGTCCACGACGTCGCGCGACTGTCCTCCCGGCGGGTCCGAATCGGAGTACGGCTGCAGGCGGCCACCGGCGTGCTGGAGGACGACCACGCGGGCGTTCGCGATCGGAGCCGCCTCCTGCTCGACCCACTGCTTGCTCCACACATCCGCGGTCAGAGGCTCGGCGATGATCTGGTGGAGCGCCGTGTCGAGTCCCTTGAGCCGCGTGTCGATCAGCGAGCGCTCGTAGAACGGGACGACGACGACGTAGACGATCGCGAGCGCCCCCGCGACGACGAGCAGCAGCGCGAGCGCGAGTCTGCCGCCGACGCTCCGGAGCGGGTTCACGTCTCGCGGAACCGGTAGCCCACGCTGCGCACGGTGAGGATCAGCTCGGGTCGGTGCGAATCGGCCTCGATCTTCTCGCGCAGGTGGCGGACATGCACGTCGATCGTGCGCGGGTCGCGCTGGTCGGCACTGCCCCAGAGCTCCTCGAGCAGCATCCGCCGGCTGAAGACCCGGCCCGGCTGCGCCACCAGGGTGCGCAAGAGCTCGAACTCGACGTACGTCAGCTGTGCTCGGTCGCCGCGCACCTCGACGGTGCGGCGCGGTACGTCGATCAGGAGCCCCGCGGCAACGATCTGCTCCTCCTCGAAGCCGCCTCCGTCCGTGTACGGCGTACGGGCTCGCCGCAGCAGGGCCTTCACACGCGAGCGGAACTCGCGGATCGAGAACGGCTTCGTGATGTAGTCGTCGGCGCCGAGCTCGAGTCCGACGACCTTGTCGAGCTCGTCATCGCGGGCGGTGAGCATGATGATCGGCACCGCGCTCTGGGCGCGCAGCCTCCTGCAGACCTCGAGCCCGTCGAGTTTCGGCAGCATGATGTCGAGCACGACGAGATCGACCGGCTGCCCGCCGAACCGCTCGAGCGCCTCCTCGCCGTCCGCTGCCTGGACGACGGTGTAGCCGTCGCGCTCCAGCGGGAACGTCAGCACCTTCCGCACCGACGCCTCGTCGTCGACGAGGAGAATCGTGGAGGAGTCGACCATCGGTTCCGCGCGCCGCTCGGGGTCTGCAGCGGCTCCTGTTCCTACTATAGCCCTCCGATGGCGGCCTCCCAACCACCCCAGGGCCCGCCCACTCGAGGCGCTCGGAGCCGATCCGCACGTGCGCGTCGGCGGCCTCGGCGCGGCTCGCTCGAGCGGCCCGTCAACGGCCGGCTCTACCGCGCGTCGTTTCTCGTCCTGCTCCTGCCGCTCCTGCTCGCCGCCTTCACCGTCGACAAGCCGGTTCCACTCCAGCGGCCGGCGCTGCCGCCGGCGTTCGACGCGAACGTTGCGCTCGAGCTCGCACGCGAGCTGGCGACGGACTACCCGGACCGCGCTCCCGGCAGCTCGGGTGCGCTCGGCGCGGCGGCCTGGTTGCGCGACAAGCTCGCACTGTACGACCTCCCGACCCGCACGGTCGCCTGGCGGCAGACGGTGCCCGGACTCGGACAGGTCCGGCTCCAGAATGTGCTGGCGGTGGTCGCAGGGAAGTCGCCCGACACGATCGTCGTCATGGCGCACCGCGACGACACCGGCGCCGGGCCCGGAGCGAACGACAACGCGAGCGGGACCGCAGCCCTGCTCGAGCTTGCACGGGCCTACGCCCGGCCGCAGTCGGGAAGCGAGGCGGCCGTGCAGCCGACCCACACGCTCGTCTTCCTCTCGACCGACGGCGGCAGCTTCGGCGGCCTCGGCGCGCGGCGCTACGCACGCCGGGCGGGCGCAGGTGGCCGCGTCGTCGCTGTCGTGAACCTCGACTCGGTGGCCGGGCGCGGACCGGCGCGGATCGAGCTGGCCGGCGACCGCCCGCGCTCGCCCGCGACCACGCTCGTCCAGACAGCGTCGCGGCGGATCGTCGAGCAAACCGGCGAGCGGCCGCGCCATCCCGGAGTGCTGGGTCAACTCGTCGATCTCGGCTTCCCGTTCACGCTCTACGAGCAGGGCCCGTTCGTGGCGCGCGGCATTCCCGCGATCACGCTGACGAGCGCGGGCGAGCGGCCGCCGGCCGCGTTCGGCGATACCGCGGGCGGGCTCCGGGTGGGCAAGCTCTCACAGCTCGGAAAGTCCGCCCAGGACTTGCTCGGCTCGCTCGACCAGGGCCTCGAGCTCGCGCAGGGCACGACGAGCTACGTCTGGTTCGGCGACCGGGTCGTGCGCGGTTGGGCGATCGAGCTGGTGCTGATCGCGCTCGCTGGTGCCGTTCCTCGTCGCGGCCGTCGACCTGTTCGCACTCTGCCGCCGCCAAGGACTCCGCCTCGGCCCGGCCGCACGGTCGCTGCGCACACGGCTCCTGTTCTGGCTGTTCGTCGGAATCGTTTTCACGTGTTTTGACCTGCTCGGGGCCTGGCCAGACGGACCGGTGCGGCCACCGAACCCCGAATCGAATGCTGCCGGCGACTGGCACATGCTCGCCCTCACCGCGCTGCTGCTGCTCGTGTTCGGCGGTTGGCTGGTCGCACGGCGGCGACTCGTGCCGCGCCGGACCGTGACGCCGGAGGAGCAGGTGGCCGGACACACCGTGGCGCTGCTCGCGCTCGGCGTGGTCGCCCTGCTCGTGATCGCGACGAACCCGTTCGCGCTGCTCTTCCTGCTCCCGGCGCTGCACGCCTGGCTCTGGCTGCCACAGGTGCGCACGGGCCGGCTCCTCGTGCGCCTGGCCGTCTACGCCATCGGGCTCGCAGGCTTCGCGATCGTGCTCGTGTCGCTCGCCACGCGCTTCGGGCTCGGACTCGACGCGCCGTGGTACCTGCTCGTCCTCGTCTCGGTCGGCTACGTGCAGACGGCGCCGGTGATGATCGCGCTCGCCGCGGCCGCGGCCGGGGCCCAACTCGCCGCTGCCGCGACCGGCCGCTACGCGCCCTATCCAAGCGCCCGCGAGGAGCGCCCTCCCGGGCCCGTTCAGGGGGTCGTCCGGACCGCGGCGCAGGCGATCCGCGCGCGCCAGCGGCGGCGCGAGCTCGAGCCGCGCTACAGAGCCAGGTAACGCACCACGCTGCCAGCTTCGATCTCGCCCTCGCCGCGAGGGACGAGCACGAGCGCGTCGGCCGTCGCCGCCTGGGCGATCATGTGCGACTCCTGGCCCGAGAGCGGTTCCAGCACGACGTTTCCGTCCTCGACACGCGAGCGCGCACGCAGCAGCGAGTCGCGGGCGCCGAGCCGGCGGGCCGGGCCCGCAAGCCGACCCGGCCTGAAGGCGGGCCCGCTCGTCTGCACACCTTGCAGCGCGAGCAGCGCGGGCCGCACGAACAGCTCGAAGCCGACAAGCGACGACACCGGGTTGCCGGGCAGCCCGAACACGAGGGTGCGGTCGCGAACGCCGAAGGCGACCGGCTTTCCCGGCCGCACGGCCACGCGCCAGAAGACCTCCTCCACGCCGAGCTCGGCCTCGGCTGCCCGCACGAGGTCGTACACGCCGACCGAGACGCCGCCCGTGGTCACGAGCACGTCGGCGGCGAGTCCACGCTCGATCGCCGCGCGTGTTGCGTGGGCGTCGTCCTTCACCGGCGGCAGACGCTCGACCTCGGCGCCTGCGCTGCGCACCTGGGTCGCGAGGATGTAGCCGTTGGCGTCGTAGATCTCGCCCGGTGCCAGCGGCTCGCCGGGCGCCGCAAGCTCGGTGCCCGTGACGACCACGACGACACGCGGAATGCGATGGCAGCGGACGCTCGCTACGCCTGCGGCGGCCAGCGCGCCCACGTGGGCAGGCCCGAGCCTCGTGCCGGCCACGACGACCGTCTCGCCGGCACGGAGGTCGCCCGCGCGCGGCCGTACGTTGTCGCCGTCGCCCACGGCTCCCGGCACGGTGACCGTGTCGTCGCCCTCCTCCACGTCCTCGATCGGCACCACGCTGTCGGCGCCATCGGGAACGACACCGCCGGTCGCGATCGCCATCGCCTCGCCCGCCTCGAGCGCGCGCGCGGCAGGCCGGCCCGCGGCGATCCGGGCGACGATCGCCAGCGTCGCCGGAACGTCCGCCGGCACGGAGCGCGAAGCCGTCCATCGCCGAGGCCGCGAACGGCGGCAGGTCGACCGCCGAACGCGCGTCCTCTGCGAGCACTCGCCCGGGGGCATGCTCGAGCGGCACGTCCTCGTGCTCGAGCGGCCGCACGCGGTCGAGCACGAGCCGCAGCGCCTCGTCGATCGTGAGCAGGTCGGTCGTAGCGGACATCGGCGCCAACCTTAACGCCGCCGCCGTCTACTCGGCCGGCTTGGGACCCGCCGGCGGAGCCGGCTCGGTGGCGGGGAGGCTCGGCTCCGGCTTGGGCGTCTGCTCGGTGGTGGCCGGCGACCCCGGCGTGGAGTCGGTCTCGGTCGTCGCGGTGGTCTCCGCCGGCGTCACGTAGACAGGTGCCAGCGACGCCGTGTAGCCGTAGGAGGTGTGCTCGAACGTTCGATACGTGAGCTCGTGCTTGGGCTCGAGGAACTCCCGCGCCGGCCGCCGCCATTCGGCGGAGGACATGTAGTCGTGCCAGATCGGCACGGGGAACGTGGAACCGGCGACCGTCTGCCCGTGGACGGAGAGCATCGGGATCTCGCCCGCCGGATAGCCCATCCAGACCGCCGTCGAGAGGTCGCGCGTGTACCCCACGTACCAGGCGTCGGCATGGTTCTCGGTCGTACCCGTCTTGCCGGCGCCGGGGTGGATCGCCGTCGAGCGACCCCGAGCCGGTGCCGTAGAGCGCGTTCGACCCGAGCACCTGGTTCATCTTCCAGGCGACCCCGTCCGAAAGCGCGCGCTTGGTCTGCGGCTCGCCCCAACCGGCGGTGCGATCGACCTTGCCGCCGGGAAGCACCACCTTCGTGATCGGCATCGGGCGGGCGTAGATGCCGCCCGAGGCGAACGTCGCGTAGGCGGCCGCCATCTCGAGCGGGCTCACCGCGAGCGGCCCGAGCCCGATCGAAGCGACCGGCTTCTGCGTCAACTGGATACCGAGGCGCTTGGCCATGCGCCAGACGTAGTCGGGGCCGACGTCGAGCGTGAGCTGCGCGTAGACGGTGTTGTCCGAGGCGAGCGTCGCCGAGGTGAGCGACATCGTTCCCGAGTAGCTATGGCCGTACGTCGCGACCTCCCACGGGTGGCCGGCGGCGTAGTCGCCCTCGCACCACGGCCCGCTCGTACACGTGAACGGCGCAGAGGTGTAGTAGGTCGCGTCGGGGTTCGCGCCCTTCTCGATCGCCGAGGCGAGCACGAATGCCTTGAACGTCGAGCCGGCCTGCCTCGTCGACTGGGCGGCGAGGTTGAACTGGTTCTTCGTGTTGCCGGGGATCACGGCGGTCATCGCGCGAATCGCGCCGGTGCCCGGCTCGACCGACACGATCGCGGCGGCAGGATCGTCCGGCTCGTCCAGGATCTCCGTGATCGCGCGCTTCGCTGCGCGCTGGAACCGCGGCTCGATCGTCGTGTAGACACGCAATCCGCCCTCGCGCACCGTGTTCGTGCCGTAGACGCGCTGGAGCTCCTCGGTCACGTAGGTGAAGAAGTAGGGCTGCTGGATGTGCGTATAGATCTGGCCCGGCTTCAGCACCATCCGCTGCTTGATGGCGCCGCGGAACTGCTTGCGCGTGATCTCGCCCGTCTGGAACATGGCCCGGAGCACGTCGTTTCGACGCGAGACCGCCGCCTTCCCGTTGTGGAACGGGTCGTAGATCGACGGCGCCTGCGGCAGCCCGGCGAGCAGCGCGGACTGGGTGAGCGTCAGGTTACGCGCGTGCCGCGAGAAGTAGGTCTGCGCCGCGGCCTCGACCCCGTAGGCGTGGTTGCCGTAGTAGACCGTGTTCAGGTACTGGCGCAGGATCACGTTCTTCGGCCGGCTTCGGCTCAGCTTGATCGCGAGGCACGCCTCCTTGATCTTGCGCTCGAACGTACGTTCGTGGCCGGTGTAGAGGTTGGCGGCGAGTTGCTGGGCGATCGTCGAGCCGCCCTCGACCACCTTGCCGGCGCTCACGTCACGCCAGAGGGCGCGGACGATGCCCTCGTAGTCGACGCCGCCGTGCTGGTAGAAGCGGCGGTCCTCGACCGCGACCGTCGCCTTCGGCAGCCACGGGCTGATCCGCGTCGAGCGGGACGGGCTCGCGGTTCTTCTCGGCCGGGATCGAGCCGAGCAGGCTGCCGTCGGCGGCGTAGACGAACGAGTTCTGGCCGATCTCGACCGGCTGCAGGGCCGAGAGGTCGCAGCTCGTCGTGAACGCGGTGCCGGTGCCGATCCCGGCGGTGACGACGGCCACCGCCAGGCCTCCGACCACGGCAAGCGCGAGCGTACGGGTGCGGCGGCGGCGGCGCTGCCGGGCCTGACGGTGGCGCTTGCGCAGAAGGTGCCTTGCAATCCGTTCGTCGGCGTCGTCGGGCGGCCGGGCCATCTCACGCCGCCGCCACGATTCCGAGCTCGCGCAGGCGGTCGTGCACCGTCAGCCGCAGATCGCTCGCCGCCCGCTCGGCGAGGCCGCGGTCCGGGACCCACGTGCGGACTGCGATCGTCGCGTCGCCCGCGAGGTCGGTGACGTACGCCTCGGCGGAGTCGCGCTTCGAGCGCCGCGAGCAGCCCACGCAGGTCGGCCGTCAGCGGCACGCGCACGGTGACCTCGGCCAGGGCCCTGGGGCTGCGGATGGTCAGATTGCGCAGCGTCTCGGACACGAGCTTCTCGTTCGGGATCACGAGCTGGTCGTTCTCGTGCGTCCGCACCCAGGTGTACGTCAGGCCGATCTCCTCGACGACGCCGCGGCCGGCTGTGATCTCGACCTCGTCGCCGAGGCGAATCGGCTGCGTGAACGCGATCAGCAGGCCGGCGATGAAGTTGCCGATCGTCTTCTGCGCGGCGAAGCCGAGCACGAGCCCGAGCACCGCAGACGAGGCGAGGATCGCAGCCGCGACCGCGCGGACCTGCGGGATCACGAGCAGCGCCGAGAGGACGCCGACGAAGACGATCGTGGTGAAGATCGACCGGCGCAGGATCCGGTAGCGCGTCGCGGCGGCGGGTGTGAGCCCGCGCCGGCTTATCCGGCGGTCGACCACTTTCGCGACCACGGCCGCGATCACGATCACGATCAGGGCGACCGTCAGGCGCGCCCAGAAGTCGTTACTCATCCCAGTCGATCCGCCGTCGGCCGGCGAAACCCTCCTCGCGACCGTGCCACCACTCGACCGCGTCCTCTCCGACGCGCCAGCAGAGGAGCACCTCCTCGCCGGCGCGCACCGCCGGGAAGTCGAGCAGCCCGGTCTCGGCGTCCTTCACCTCGACGCCGAGCTCTGCGAGCTCGTTGACGCACTGCTCGAGCTCGGCGGCCAGCCGCGCGAACTCGGGCGAGCGCGCCTCGCCGACTCCGTAGCCGCTCCCGTTGCCGGCGATGATCTTCACGACCTCCCGTTGCTCGCTCTCGAGCTCCCCGAGCCGGCTGCGCACCGCCACCATCTGCTCGGCCAGCGGGCGCACCCGCTCCAGGGCGCTGTTAGCCTCGGCCGGAGTGAACGTGCGGGCGGACACTGCGCACGGCCATCTTAGGGGCGTGGTCAGGGTGCAGTGCATCGGCTGAGGCTCTTCTGGTGGTCGCTGCTCGTCGCGGTGCCGATCGTCATCCAGTACGCCGGACGTCTCAGCGAAGGGAAGCCCGAGCGCGACCTTCTCTATCGCTACTCGACGGCGGTCGGCGCCGCGATCCTCTACGCCTTCATGCTCCTGCTCGTCCTCGCGATCGCCGGCTTCGACCGCGACGTGCTGGCCCTGCGGCGGCCACGGTCGTGGCCGCGTGCGCTCGGCCTCTCGGCGGGGCTGTTCATCGCGATGTTCGTCGCGATCGCGCTGCTCGACCGGGTCCTGCACGGCGGCGAGGAGCAGGGGCTGACACCCGACGGCTGGCAGTCCCAGCATGCCGGAGCGTACGTGGCGAACTTCGTCGTGATCGCCGTCGTGGCCCCGATCGTGGAGGAGCTCACCTTCCGCGGGCTCGGCTACTCGCTGCTCGAGCCGTTCGGCCGCTGGACCGCGATCGTGGTGATCGGGGTCGTCTTCGCGGCCCAGCACGGCCTCGTCCAGGGCTTCGCCGAGCTCGCGCTGTTCGGCGGCGGGCTCGCGTGGCTCCGTGCGCGAACGCGGAGCGTCTACCCCTGCATCCTGCTGCACTCGCTGTTCAACGGGATCGCGCTCGTCGCCGCCGTCGCGTCATGAGGTTAGGCTGCGCGCCCATGCGGATCGCCGTTGCAGCGCTCGTAGCCCTCGCTCTCGCACCCGTGGCGAATGCGGCCTGCCCGGTGAGCGTCTCGGCTCCGCGCGGCGCCGCGCCACTGCGCGTCACTTTCCACGCGTCGTGTCACTCGAGCGTCTATCGCTGGCGCTTCGGCGACGGCAAGACCGCCGCGGGCGCGAAGGTCACGCATACCTACGCCGGCGGCCGCTTCGTCCCCGTGCTCACGACCGACTCCGGCCCGAAGCGGCTCACAGCGGTGACGTCGGTCGCCCTCAACCTGGTCGTGCCGCGCAAGGCCGACGTACGGCGAGCGCGTCACCCTGCGAGCCCAGGTCAAGCCGAAGCTGCCCGTGCGGCTCGGCGGCCATCTCTTCCGGCGCGGCAAGCTCACGATCACGGTCCTGCAGCCGTTCCTGACCGCGGTCGCCGGACCGGCCGCCGTCCGGAAGACGATCGTCGTCAAGCCGCGCCTCGACGTTCGCCTCGACGGCTCGCGAACGATCGGCTCGCCGCTGCGCGTCGTGGCCGTGCTCCGCCCGGCGCACGCCGGAACGGTGGAGGTCCGACGTCGACGGCTCGCCCTCGACGCGGATCGACACGACCAGCCTCGGCACCGCGCGCGTCGTCGTCGTCACCAAGCCGAAGCCGAGCTGGGCAGCGGTCTACGGCATCGTGCGTGCCCGGATCAGCGCGCCGAGCCTGTCCGTCGGCGCGACCGGGCCGGCCGTTGTCGCGCTCGAGCAGCGGCTCCGCGAGCTGCACTACGCGCTGCGGGACACCAGCGGCGTCTTCGACGACGACGACGTGGGCGCGGTGCTCGCGTTCCAGAAGGTGAACGGCCTGGAGCGAACGGGCGTCGTGACGCCGGCGCTGTGGAGTCTGCTCGCGCGCGCCGGCGTGCCCCGAGCGCGCTACCCGGGCGACCACGTCGAGGTCGACAAGACGCGACAGGTGCTCTTCCTCGTCCGCAACGGCAAGGTCGTGCTGACCACGCACGTCTCGACCGGCGCGACCGGCAACACGCCGCTCGGGCAATGGCACGTCTACAGCAAGGTGGCCGGGTGGAGCTGGGTGCTGTGGTACCCGAGCTACTTCCTCCGCGGATTCGCGATCCACGGCTACCCGGAGGTGCCGGCCTACCCGGCCTCCCACGGCTGCGTGCGGGTGCCGATGTGGCTCGCGCCCGAGCTCTACACCCAGATCCCGCTGGGCGGCTCGGTCTACGTCTACACCTGAGCCGGCCTGCGCCGGGGGGCCCGACGGAGGCGCCCGCGACTGCGCCGGTCCTGCGCAACGTGTCCGCAGCCGGCCGAAACGGCCGTTAGGCGTCGTCCTCTTCCTCGACGTCGGCCTCGGCGAAGTCCTCCGCCGAGACACGGTCGAGGAAGCGCTTGAACTCGTCGACGATCTCCTCTTCGTTCACGTCCTCGCCCTCGAACTCGATCGCCGACTCGTCGATCACCGCGTCGGCCGCGAAGATCGGCGCCTGCGCACGAACGGCGATCGCGATCGCATCCGACGAGCGCGAGTCGATCTCGAGCTCGGCGCCGTTGTGCAGGATCGTGATCGAGGCGTAGAACGTGTTCTCGCGTAGCTCGGTCACCGTGACGCGCAGCGACTTCGACCTCCAGCTCCCCGAGGATGTTGATCAGCAGATCGTGCGTCAGCGGCCGCGGCGCCGTCGCGCCCTGGAGCTTCATCAGGATCGCCGCCGCCTCGGGATGACCGATCCAGATCGGCAGGAACTTCGAGCCCTCCGCCGTCTTCAGAAGCACGATCGGCTGCTTGCCCACGAGGTCGAACGACACGCCGTAGATCGTCATCTCGACCATCTGCGACTAGCTTACCCATGCCCTTCGCGGCGCGCACGCGGGTCGCTACACTGCCCCGCGCGGGCGATTAGCTCAGTCGGTTAGAGCGCCGCTCTGATAAGGCGGAGGTCCGTGGTTCGAATCCACGATCGCCCACTCTTCCTGCCGCTGAGCTCCGCGCCGACGTCCGCGCCTGGCAGGGCGGTCTCGGCTCGATGTCTCGTTCACGTCTTGAGCTTCAGCAACGCGGACTGGAGCGACTGGACGAACGCCTCGCTCGTCACGGTCGCGCCCGAGATCATCTGGACATGCGGGCTCTGCGCTACGAGGAACTCCTGCCGAAGCATGGGAAGCGCCTGCGACATGATGTACTGCGACCGATCGCTGGTGTAGCTGTAGGTGCCGCCGAGATCGACGTACTTGCGGGTCACTCGCTTCGACCCGTGGACGCGTGTCAGCCGAACCTTGACGTTGATCTGCACGGCTCCCCAGCGGTCCGCCTGGATCGACTGGCCGGCGAGCTTCCTGGTCACTACGACCTTCTTCTTGGACGCGGCCCTCGACGCCGCGGCGGCTGTCTCTGCGACCGGAAGGGCGAGCGTCGCTGCGCCGAGGAGGGCGACGAGACCACTGTGGACGGGCCGCATTCGGATCACGTTCGCAGCCGCGGATGAGCTGACCGTGAGAGCTTGCTGTGAAGCTCCTGTGCGTTCGCCGGCGATCCGTGGGAGCCGCGCTCGTTAGAGTCGTGCGGGGGCGGGCCGGAGCACAGTGCCCAACAGCCATCGGCCGGCAACGACAGGGGGCGGCAATGGAGTACGGCGCGCATCTGCCGCTGATCGGATTCTCGGGAGGGAGCCCCTCCCTCGCCGACCTCCGCGCCTACACGTCCGCTGCGCGCGACCTCGAATACGCCGTCCTCTGTGCGAACGACCATCTCCTCTTCGGCCGCCCGTGGCTCGACGGACCGACCGCGCTCGCCGCCGTGCTCGGCGACTCGGGCGAGATGACGCTCGCGACGACGATCTGCCTGCCGGTCATCCGCGGACCGATGCAGACCGCGAAGACGCTGGCCGCGATCGACCTCCTCTCGAATGGCAGGCTCGTCGTCGGCGTCGGGCCCGGCTCGTCGGAGCGCGACTATGCAGCGGTCGGGATCCCGTTCGAGGAGCGCTGGCGGCGGTTCGACGAGGCGATCAGGGCTCTCCGCGCGCTGTTCGGGAAGGACGGGCCGTTCGAGGGCGAGTTCTACGCCACCGACGGCTTCGACCTGGAGCCGCCGCCCGCCCCGGGACGGCCGCCCGTCTGGATCGCGAGCTGGGGCTCCGAGGCGGGGCTTCGCCGAGCCGCACGGCTCGGCGACGGCTGGCTCGCATCCGGGTACAACACGACGCCGGCCCGCTTCCGCGAGAGCGCCGAGTACCTCTCCGCGAGACTCGAGGCGACCGGCCGCAACCCCGACGCCGTCCCGAACTGCCTGGCGACGATGTGGCTGTACGTCACCGAGAATCCGGCGAAAGCAGACCGCATGCTCGCCGACGTCCTCGCCCCGATGTTGAGGCGGCCGGTCGAAGCGCTGCGTGACCTCTCGCTTCCGATCGGCTCGGCGGAGACCTGCGCCGAGCGGCTGAGCGCGTTCGGCGAGGCAGGTGTCCAGCGCGCATTCGTGTGGCCGCTCGCCGACGAGCTCGAGCAGTTGGAGGCGTTCCGCGAGCGCGTCGTGCCGCTCGTCCGTGGGGTCGATTCCTAGCGATCTCGCTCGAGCCGGTCGAGCGACTCCACGAGCTCCTCGAGGTCGTGCTCGTCCTCGTAGGCCAGCTCGACCTTGCCCGGGGCGATGCGTACCTCGAGGCCCGTCAGCTGCGTGAGGCCGACCTTGACGCGCGCGGCGAGCGCCGGGTCGACATGCGTCTTCGTGCGTGGCTTCGTGCGGGCGCCCGACCAGCGGGCTGCTCGCTCGGCGGCTCGCACCGAAAGGCCCTGCGCGACGATCCGGCGGGCGAGCTTGCGGCGATCCGCCTGGTCCGGGACGGCTAGGACAGCGCGCGCGTGGCCCTCCGACAGCTCGCCGCGCTCGACCATCGCCAGCACGTCGTCGGAGAGCTCCAGCAAGCGGAGCTTGTTCGAGATCGCGGGCTTCGAGCGGCCGACGCGCTCCGAGACGTCGCCGAGCGAGAGCTCGAACTCGTCCATCAGAACCGCATAGCCGCGCGCCTCCTCGATCGGGGAGAGATTCTCGCGGGCGACGTTCTCGACCAGGCCGAGCAGGAGCGTGTCGCGGTCGTCGGCCTCACGGATCACGGCCGGCACTGTCGGGATGCCCGCCTCGCGCGCAGCGCGCCAGCGGCGTTCGCCCGCGATCAGCTCGTACCCGCCCTCTGCCCGCGGGCGGACGACGACCGGCTGGACGACGCCCTGCGTGCGGATCGAGTCGGCGAGACCGGCGGTCGCCTCGTGGTCGAAGCGCCGCCGCGGCTGCCGCGGGTTGGGGTGAACCTGCTCGACCGGCAGGTGCGCCAGCTGCGTGTCGCCGGCGCCGCCGATCAGGACCTCGAAGCCGCGGCCGAGGCCTCGGCGTCCGGTCGGCGTCTGATCGTTAGCTGCGCTCGACAAGCTCCATCGCCACCTTCCAGTAGGCCTCGGCGCCGCGAGAGCGGCGGTCGTAGTGGGTAACGGGCAGGCCGTGGCTCGGCGCCTCGGCGACGCGCACCGAGCGCGGCACGACCGTGTCGAAGACGAGCGTCGCCGAAGTGGCTGCGCACCTCGCGCTCGACGTCGGCGGCGAGGTTCGTACGGCCGTCGCTCATCGTGATCAGCACGCCGGCGACCGCAAGCCGCGGGTTGAGGCGCGCCTTGATCAGGTTGATCGACTGCATCAGCTGGGCCAGACCTTCGAGTGCGTAGTACTCGGCCTGCACCGGCACGATCACCCGATCGGCGGCCGCGAGCGCGTTCACCGTAAGCGGGCCGAGCGAGGGCGGGCAGTCGAGCAGGACGAAGTCGAACCCGTCCACGTCTGCCAGTGCGTCGGCGAGGAACCGCTCGCCGTCAGGCCGCTGCGAGAGCTCGACCGCGGCGCCGGCGAGCTCGGGCTTCGACGGGACGAGGAAGAGGTTCGGGAACGCGGTCGGCTTTCGCGAGCTCGCCGAGCGGCGCGCCGTCCAGCAGGTCGTAGCTCGAGCTGCCGTTCGCGCGCATGCCGAGGCCGGACGTCGCGTTGGCCTGCGGGTCGAGGTCGACGACGAGCGACCGCTCGCCCGCCTCGGCCAGGCAGGCGGCGAGGTTCACGGCGGTCGTCGTCTTGCCGACGCCGCCCTTCTGGTTCGCAAACGCGTAGACACGGCCGGACACAGTCGGAGCGTAGAGGCGCGCGCGGACACCGCCGCGCTACGCGAGCGGCCGCTTGCGCGCCACGCCGGTACGTCGCGGGAAGCCCGGCGGCGTGGGACCGAGCTTCCGCAGGACCAGCAGGCCAGGCGGCGACTCGGCCGGTTCCGCGGCAAGGCGCTCGGCGACACGCGCGACGCGGTCGGGCTCGAGCGACTCGCCCACCCAGAGCACGGCGATCCCGCCCGAGCGGACGAGCGGCAGGCACCACTCGGCCGCGACAGGCGGCGGGGCGAGCGCCTTCGCGACCGCAACGCCCGCCCAGTCGGTCTCCTGCTCTTCGACGCGACCCCAGACGACGCGGGCGTTCGGCGGCGCCCAGCGCTCGAGAAAGTCGCACTTCCGCCGCTCGGCCTCGAGGAGCACCACCTCGCGGTCCGGGAGCGCGTGGGCGATCGGGATCCCCGGCGCGCCGCCGCCCGAGCCCACGTCGACGACAGGCCCCTCATGGCCGCCGATGAGCTCGACCGCACGCAGCGAGTCCTCGAAGAGCACTTGCCGGGCGGCCGCGAGGTCGAGCGACGTCAGCCCCGGCGTCTCGACGACCGCGCGGAGCCAGTCGTCAGGCCAGCTCGACGACGACGTAGCGGTTCGGCTCGTCGCCCTCGCTCACGGTGCTCACTCCGTCGTAGTCCTTCAAACGCTCGTGCACGAGCCGGCGCTCGGCCGCGCTCATCGGGTCGAGCTCGACACGCATGCCCTCGCGCAGCGCCTCTTCGGCGCTGCGCACCGCGACCGCCTCGAGCGTGCGTCGCCTGCGGTCGCGGTAGCCGGCCGCGTCGACCACGACGCCGACCCGCTCCTCGGCTCCACGGCTTGCGATCGCGCCGGCCAGCGTCTGCACCGCGTCGATCGTGGCGCCGTGCTTGCCGATCAGCAGGCCGAGATCGTCGCCGTTGCAGGTGGCCGTGAGCGTCCCGTCCTCGTCCGTGATCTCGATCCGGCAGCGGGACGCCGAGTGCAGTCGTCACGTGCTCGAGCATCGTGCGCACGCGGGTTGCGGGCTCGCTCTCGTCCCGCACTGGCCGCGCGGCTGTCGACTCGGGCGGCTCGACGCTCGCGAGCACGCGGGCCGGCGTGTAGCCGACCCCGAGCAGGCCTCGCTCGCCCTCCGAGACGACCTGGAACCGGACAGCCCCTCTGTCGAGCGACGGGGTCAGCCGTTCGAGCTCGCGCAACGCCTTCCACTTCGCCTCGCCGACGGTCTCGCCCGTCGCCTCGACCGTGAGCGGCTCGCTCACCGCCGAGCGCCGCCCTTCTTGCGCTTGACGACGCGCGGCTGCTGCTTCGAGGTCGGAGCCGGCTTCGGCTTGGGCGGCTCCCGCCGCGCGCCGTTTCCGCCGCGACCATCCTCCGGCGGCTTCTTCGTCTGCGGCTTCTTCGGCCCCGCGCTGGCGCCGAGCGGCGTCCGCGGCACGAGGCGGCGCGTGACGAGGCCCTGGCCGACCGTCCAGAGGTTCGTCGTGACCCAGTAGAGGACGAGGCCCGCCGGGAAGTGCGCGACCACCGTGATGAACGCGAGCGGCAGGACCAGCATGATCCCGCGCTGCATCTTGTCCATCGTCGTCGACATGAACCAGGTCGACAGCACCTGGCTGCCGGCGTAGATCACGAGCAGCAGGTAGCCCGACCAGTGCGAGGTCGCCGGCTCGGCGATGCTCGGGACGATGTGCAGCCAGCCGAGCGGACCCGGCGGCGGGTTCTTCGAGAAGTCCTTGAGCACGAAGAAGAGCGCGAGGAACACCGGCAGCTGGGCGAGGAGCGGCAGGCACGAGGCGGCCGGGTTGATGTGGTTCTCCCGGTAGAACTTCATCATCTCCTCGTTGAGCTTCGCGCGGTCGCCCTTGTACTTGCGCTGGAGCTCCTTCATCTCCGGCGCGTGCGCCTGCAGCGACTGCATCGAGTGGATCTGCTTGACCGTCAGCGGCACGAGGATGATCCGCACGAGGATCGTCGTCGCCACGATCGCCCACGCCCACGGGAGCCCGACGTTGTAGTGGAAGCGCTCGAGCAGCCACCGCATCGCGTCCTCCAGCGGCTGCAGCACGCTGGAGATGCCGAAGACGAGGTTCGGGGCGATCATGGGTGGTCGACCCCGCCGTGCGACCACGGATTGCAGCGAAGCAGCCGCCAGCACGTCTTGGCCGAGCCCTTCACGAGACCGTGCTTGCGCAGCGCGTCGATCGCGTACTGCGAGCAGCTCGGGTGGTACTTGCAGGTGCCCTCGGGGACGAACAGCCCGAGCGTCCAACGGTAGGCGTAGACGAGGGCGATTCCTGCCTGGGACGGCGCTCGCCGGACGGCGTTCACGAGCGGGCCTCGAGCGCTGCCGGCACCTGCACGAGCAGTTCGTTCACCCGCTCGACCAGCCAGACGTGGCCTCGGGCCTCCGCGGCCTCGGGCAGGCCGGGTCGTACGGAGAGGACGTAGTCGTTCATCACCGGGATCGACCCCTCTGCGAGCTTCGCGCGCCAGATCTCGCGCAACTGGCGCTTGATCCGGTTGCGGGCGACCGCGTTCCCGGCAGCCTTCGGCACGGCGAGACCGAGGCGCGGGTCTCCGGGCTCTCCCTCCCGCGCGAACCAGTGCAGCGTCAGGGAGCGGGTCGAGACCGAGCGGCCGTGGCGGTAGACGGCATCGAAGTCGCGGGAGCGGGAAAGGCGGTTCTTGCGCTGCACGCAGCTGGCCGACCCTAGGCCGACAGGCGCTTGCGCCCCTTGGCGCGGCGACGCTTGAGGATCGCGCGGCCGGCGCGCGTCGACATCCGCGCGCGGAAGCCGTGCTTGCGCTTCCGCCTGCGCACGTTTGGCTGGTATGTCCGTTTCATGTCTCTCGGAAGAGGAGGCGGCGGTCGATTCCGCCGGCAGGGCGGCAGTATAGACGGATCCTCTCCCGAGTCGTTGTCCACAGCCCTGGGGAAGGAGAAAAGTCGTGGAAAGAGCGGAGAGGTAACGATCGGGCAACAGGCTTTCCACAGTTGTGGAGACCTGTGTGGAGTAGCTGCAAAGCCCTGCAAACAGGCTGTTTTTTGGGTGAGGCGCGGCGCGGAAAGCTCGGCCGACGCGCCGCCGAGAGGGTGCTATTGTCGGCCGTCACCACTGCGAGCGAAGGGCGGAGCGGACCCGTGGAGCACCCGATCGAGCCAACTGCGGAGAGCCTCTGGGACGATGTCGCTGCGAGGCTTCGCGGGGCTCTGAACGAGAAGACGTTCGGCAACTGGTTCGGCGAGGTCCAGCCGGTTTCCGTCGACGACGACGTGTTCGTCCTCGCCGTCCCGAACGACTTCACGCGCGAGTGGATCGAGAGTCACTTCGTGGAGCTGATCCGCGCGGCGATCAAGGACGTCACCGACACGGAGCGGCGGCTGCGGCTGACGGTCTCCGCGCAGCCGGCTGCGGTTGCGGCGTCACTCGTGCTCGACACGGACGCCGTGCCGGCGCAACTGCCGCCGCGGACCGACGTCGCGGGTGGGATCAACCCGAAGTACACGTTCGACTCGTTCGTGATCGGCTCGTCCAACCGGTTTGCCCACGCGGCCGCGCTCGCCGTGGCCGAGGCGCCGGCGCAGGCCTACAACCCGCTCTTCATCTACGGGCACACCGGGCTCGGGAAGACGCACCTGCTGCACGCGGTCGCGAACTACGTCGGCGCGCACTCCTCGAACATGACCATTCGCTACGTCACCTCGGAGATCTTCGTCAACGACTTCATCAACTCGCTGCGCGACAAGCGAATCGAGGGCTTCAAGCAGCGCTACCGCACCTACGACGTGCTGCTGATCGACGACGTGCAGTTCTTCGAGCACAAGGAGCGGATCCAGGAGGAGTTCTTCCACACGTTCAACTCCCTTCACGAGGCCGGCCGGCAGATCGTGATGAGCTCCGACCGCCCGCCGAAGCGACATCGCGACGCTCGAGGACCGTCTGCGCTCACGCTTCGAGTGGGGGCTGATCACGGACATCCAGCCACCCGACCTCGAGACGCGCATCGCGATCCTCCGCCGCAAGGTCAAGTACGACGGGATCGAGATCGGTGACGAGGAGGTGCTGACCTTCATCGCGGGACAGGTATCGACCAACATCCGCGAGCTCGAGGGGGCGCTGACCCGCGTGGTCGCGTTCTCGTCGCTCACCGGCCGAACGCATGGACGTCGAGCTCGCCAAGGACGTGCTCCGCGACGTCTACCCGCAGGGCGAGGCCGGCGCCGTCTCGATCGACCGCATCCAGCAGCTCGTCTGCGAGCGCTTCAGCGTGAGCTTCGGCGAGCTCACCGGCGACCGGCGATCCCAGAACATCGTCTATCCGCGTCAGGTCGCGATGTACCTCTCGCGTGAGCTCACGGACTCGTCGCTCCCGAAGATCGGCAAGGAGTTCGGCGGACGCGACCACACGACGGTGATCCACGCGACCTCGAAGATCGCGCGCCTGATCCGTGAGGACAGGTCGGTGTACAACCTGGTGCAAGAACTGACGGCGCGGATCAAGCAGGCCCGGTAACGCGACATGGCTGTTCGTAACCGCGGTTCCTTCCCCGTCCGGTCCCACAGTCAGAATGGCTCGGCGCCTTTGGCCGACACGCTTTTCCCCACGCCCCACAGCCCTTATGACTACGACAAGCTTTCTAAAGAATGATTGACTCAGAAACCGTGCTCGCAGATGTGTTGAAACTCCGTGTCTCACAGGAGGCTCTGGTCGAGCGTCTCGCGGTCGTCGCGCGCGCGGTCTCGACGCGAGCGGCCGTGCTCGTGCTCGGCGGGATCCGGCTGAAGATCGAGGCCGGCCACCTCGAGCTGGCCGCGACCGACATGGAGCTCTCGCTGCGCACCACGCTCGAGGCGGAGATCGACGGCGACGGCGAGGTCGTCGTGCCGGGCAGGCTGCTGCTCGACATCGTGCGCTCGCTGCCTGCCGCCGAGGTCTCGATCGAGCAGCGAAGCGACGAGTCCGTGCTGGTGATCGAGGCCGGCTCCGCGAGCTACCGCCTGCACACGTACTCGGCCGAGGACTTCCCGCGGCTACCGGAGCTCGAATCGGTGCAGCTGCACGCGGTCGACCGCGAGGCGCTGCTCGAGACGATCGGCCGGGTCGGCCGCTCGGCATCGCGCGACGAGAGCCGGCCGGTGTTGACGGGCATCCTCGTGCAATTCGAGCCTGGCAAGCTCGTCATGGCCGCGACCGACTCCTACCGCCTGGCGGTGAAGGAGACGCCGCTCGACGAGCGACGCTACCCGAGCTCGAGGCGATCATCCCGGCCCGGGCGCTGCAGGAGCTGGCGCGCATCGCCGCCGGCGCCGACGAGGTTCAGCTCGGCGTGCAGGAGAACCACGTCGTCTTCGGAGTCGACGGCGCGTGGCTCACGACACGCCGGATCGACGGGCAGTTCCCGAACTACCGGCAGCTTCTGCCGGAGCAGTTCGAGCACGAGCTCCAGCTGCCACGCGAGGAGCTCCTCGACGTCGTGCGCCGCGTCTCGCTGATGGCGCAGCGCAACTCGCCGTTGCGGCTTCGCTTCGCCGACGGCGAGCTGACCGTTTCGGCGCAGACCCAGGACGTGGGAGAGGCCCGCGAGGCGCTGCCGGCGCCGTACGCGGCGGACGCGATGGAGATCGGCTTCAACGCCGACTTCCTCCGCGAAGGGCTCGAGTCGATCGATTCTCCGACCGTGCGGATCAAGCTGATCAGCCCGCTCCGGCCGGCCGTGCTCCAGGGCGAGAGCGACGACTACACCTACCTGATCATGCCGATCCGGCTCGCGGGCTGATCGAGACTCGGGCTGATCGTCCGCCACGTCACGCTCCGAAACTACCGCTCGTACGCGTCCCTCGACCTCGACCTCTCGGCCGGCATCGTGCTCGTCGTCGGTGAGAACGGGGCCGGCAAGACGAACCTGCTCGAGGCGCTGCACGTCGGGACGCAGGGCTTCTCGCCTCGCACGCGGGCGGACGCCCAGCTGATCCGGTTCGGCGAGGGAGGCGCGCTCGTCTCCCTCCAGGTCGAGCTCGGCGAGGTCTCGCACCAGGTGCGGGTGCGAGCGGCGAACGGGACGGCGAAGACAGCAGAGCTGGACGGGGCCCGCCTGCCCTCACCCGAGACGCTGCGCCGCGCGTTCTCGGCGGTCGTGTTCACGCCCGACCGGCTCGCGGTGGTCAAGGGTGCGCCCGCGACACGCCGCGCGTACTTCGATCGCGTGCTCGGCCGGCTCCAGCCGGCGCAGGCAGGGCTCCCGCAGGACTACGCCGCGGCGCTCGCCCAGCGCAACGCCGCGCTCGGCGCGTGCAGCTCGGGCTCTCGAGCCGCGACGCGCTCGCGCCGTGGACCGAGCGGGTCGCGACGCTCGGGGCGCGAGCTCGTCGAGGCGCGCCGGGCGGCGCTCGCCGCCGTCTCGCCTGGCTTCGCGTTGCGTGCGGAGGAGCTCGGTCTCGCCGCTGCGACGCTTCGGTTACGAGGGCGATTCGCCGACCGAGGCCGGCGCTCCAGGCGCGTCTCGCGACCGACCTCGCGCGCGGGGCGACGGGGCTCGGGCCGCACCTCGACGACGTCAAGATCAGCTCCGATCGGCCGTGACCTGCGGCAGCTTCGGCTCGCAGGGCGAGCAGCGGCTGGCGCTGCTCGCCCTTCTCCTCGCCGAGGCGGAGCTTCTGCCGTACGCTCCGCTGCTGCTGCTCGACGACGTCCTCTCGGAGCTCGACTCGCGCCGTCGCCGCGTGCTCGCCGAGCGGATCGCCACGATGGAGCAGGCGGTGATCACGGCGACGCAGCGGGGCGCGCTGCCGCTCGAGCCGTCGCAGGTCGTGGAGGTGACCCCTGGACAGGCTGTCTGACCACGTCCGCGCTCGAGCTCTCGCGCTTCGGCCCGCAGGCGGGCCTCGCGGATCTCGTCGCGCGCTGGCCGGAGACCGTCGGCGACGCGATCGCGCGCAACGCCTGGCCGGCTCGGATCGCCCGCGACGGCACGCTGCACGTGAGCACCACCGACTCGGTCTGGGCGTTCGAGCTCGGCCACAGCGCCGCCGAGATCGCCGGCCGGCTCGATGTTCCGGCGGTCCGCTTCACCCCCGGGCCGCTGCCGCGCCACGACCCCGAGCGGGCCGTCGCCGCACCGCTTTCGCCGACGGCCGAGCAGGCCCACGCGCGCCGCGGCTATCGCGGCCGAGATCGACCGACGAAAACGTCCGCGAAAAGTGTGGAAAAAGCGGTGGTTTTGAGCCTCGCGAGGAACGCGGCAGGCCGCGCGCTCTGATAGACTTCCGGCACGCCGCAAAACCTCGGTTTTGCAGGCGTTTCTTTACAATGGCGCAATCTCCGGAACATCCGTCCTACTCGGCGAAGGACATCACGGTCCTCGAGGGCCTCGAGCCGGTCCGGCTGCGGCCCGGCATGTACATCGGCTCGACCGGCCAGCGCGGCCTCCACCACCTGTCTACGAGGTCGTCGACAACGCCGTCGACGAGGCGATGGCCGGCCACAACGACGCGATCGAGGTCACGATCCACCCGGACAACTCGGTCACCGTGCGCGACCGCGGACGCGGGATCCCGGTCGACGTGATCGAGGATCAGGGCCTGCCCGGCGCTCACGGTCGTGCTGACGAAGCTGCACGCCGGCGGCAAGTTCGGCGGCGAGGGCTACAAGGTCTCGGGCGGCCTCCACGGCGTCGGCGTCTCGGTCGTGAACGCGCTCTCGGAGTGGCTCGTCGCCGAGGTCGAGCGGGACGGCAAGGTCTACCGCCAGGAGTTCGCGCGCGGCGTGCCCGCAGGGCGAGATGGACGTCGTCGGCACGACGAACGGACACGGGCACGACGATCTCGTTCCTGCCCGACGCGGAGATCTTCGAGGAGCTCGAGTTCTCGGACGAGACGCTCGTCCAGCGCCTGCGCGAGACGGCGTTCCTGACGCGCGGCCTGCGCATCACGCTCACCGACGAGCGCGCCGGCGGCGAGCGGATCGAGTTCCACTACGAGGGCGGGATCAAGGACTTCGTCGCCTACATGAACGAGGCGAAGGACCCGGTCCACCGGCACATCGTCTACTTCGAGAACGAGACCGACGCCGGCCTACGCCGAGGTCGCGATGCAGTGGAACACCTCGTACCAGGAGTCGATCTTCTCGTTCGCGAACAACATCAACACTCATCGAGGGCGGCACCCACATGCAGGGCTTCCGCTCGGCGCTGACACGGACGCTGAACAAGTACGCGCGCGACAAGGGCCTGCTGAAGGAGAAGGAGGACAACCTCGAGGGCGAGGACGTCCGCGAGGGGCTCGCCGCGGTGATCTCGGTCAAGCTGCAGAACCCGCAGTTCGAGGGCCAGACGAAGACGAAGCTCGGCAACCCGGCGATCGCCGGCCTCGTCGAGTCGACGGTGAACGCGAAGCTCGCCGAGTTCCTCGAGGAGAACCCGACCGACGCGCGCCAGATCATCACCAAGGCGATCGCGGCGTCGCGCGCCCGCCTGGCGGCGCGCAAGGCGCGCGAGCTGACGCGGCGCAAGTCGGCGCTCGAGAGCATGTCGCTGCCGGGCAAGCTCGCCGACTGCTCGATCAACGACCCCGAGTCGACGGAGCTCTTCATCGTCGAGGGCGACTCCGCCGGCGGCTCGGCCAAGCAGGGCCGCGACCGCGGCTACCAGGCGATCCTGCCGCTGCGCGGGAAGATCATCAACAGCGAGAAGAACCGCATCAACAAGGTGCTCTCGAACAACGAGATCCAGGCGATGATCACCGCGATCGGCACCGGCATCGGCGACGAGTTCGACCTCGCGAAGCTCCGCTACCACCGCGTGATCGTGATGACCGACGCCGACGTCGACGGCTCGCACATCCGCACGCTGATCCTCACCTTCCTCTACCGCCAGATGCCCGAGCTGATCGAGCGCGGCCACGTCTACATCGCCGTGCCGCCGCTCTACAAGGTCAAGCTCGGCAACCAGGAGTTCTACTTCGAGAAGGACGCGCAGCTCGAGGACCTGCTCGCACGCGAGCGCATCCCACAGGTCGCGGTCACGCGACCGGGCCGGCGACGAGGTGAAGCTGACCGAGGCGAGGTGGACGCGCTTCACGAAGGAGCTCGCCCAGTACGACGGCTACTCGGCGCGCCTCCGCTCCGACTTCGGCGTCCCGGCGGCCGAGCTGATGATCGAGCACCGCCTGGTCGAGCACGCGATCGAGCGGCCCCAGCGACGTCGCACGCGCGATCGCGGAGATCGAGCCGAACGGCTACGAGCTCTCGACGCTCGAGCGCGACGACGACGCGTTCCGCGATCCGGCTCGTCGAGACCGAGACCGGCACCGCGACGAACGTCACGATCCCCGACGAGCTGCTCGCCTCTCCGATCTACGAGCACGTCCGCAAGGCGTACGCGAAGCTGGCGGAGATCGTCGGGCTGCCGCCGTTCACGGTCACGATCGGCAAGGAGGCCGAGACGGTCGAGACCTTCGACGAGCTGCGGACGAGGGTGCTCGACGCGGCCAAGCACGGCATCCAGCTCTCGCGCTTCAAGGGGCTCGGCGAGATGAACGCCGAGCAGCTCTGGGAGACGACGATGGACCCGGCGAAGCGGCTGCTGATCCGCGTCGACGTCGAGGACGCCGCGGCCGCCGACCGTCTCTTCTCGACGCTGATGGGCGACCAGGTCGAGCCGCGCCGCGCTGTTCATCGAGCAGAACGCCCGCAGACGTGAAGTTCCTGGACGTGTAGGCGGCTCCTCGATGTCTGAGCTCGATACCGGAGCGCTCGGCCCAGGCCGCATCGAGTCGCGCGAGCTCGAGCAGGAGATGCGCTCGAGCTACCTCGACTACGCGATGTCGGTCATCGTCGGCCGCGCGCTGCCCGACGTGCGCGACGGCCTCAAGCCCGTGCACCGGCGCGTGCTCTACTCGATGTGGTCGAACGGCAACCGCCCGGGCCGCCCGTACGTGAAGTGCGCGAACATCGTCGGCTACGTGATGGGCAACCATCACCCGCACGGCGACTCTGCGATCTACGACACGCTCGTGCGCCTCGCCCAGCCGTTCTCGCTGCGCTATCCGCTCGTCGACGGCCAGGGCAACTTCGGCTCGATCGACGACGACCCCGCCGCGGCGATGCGCTACACCGAGGCGCGACTCGCCCGGCTCGCCGAGGAGATGCTGCGCGAGCTCGACTCCGACACCGTCGACTTCGGCCCGAACTACGACGAGTCGAAGCGCGAGCCGCTCGTCCTGCCGGCCCGCTTCCCGAACCTGCTCGTCAACGGCTCGTCGGGCATCGCGGTCGGGATGGCGACGAACATGCCGCCGCACCACCTGGGCGAGGTCGATCGACGCGGTCGTGACGCTGATCGACAAGCCCGACGCGAACGTCGAGGACCTGATGCAGCACATGAAGGGGCCCGACTTCCCGACCGGCGCGATCATCGTCGGCCGCTCCGGGATCCGCGACGCCTACCGCACCGGCCGCGGCCGTATCGTCATGCGCGCTCGGGCCCACATCGAGGAGCTGCGCGGCGGCAAGAGCGCGATCATCGTCACCGAGCTGCCCTACGGCGTGAAGAAGGGCGGCGACAACGGCGTGATCAAGAAGATCGCCGACCTCGTCCACGAGAAGGTGCTGACGGAGATCTCCGACCTCGCCGACCACAGCGACCGCACCGGCATGCGGATCCAGATCGAGCTCAAGCGCGACGCCATCCCGCAGGTCGCGCTGAACAAGCTCTTCAAGCACACGAGCGCTGCAGACGACGTTCGGCTACAACGCCGTCGCGCTCGTCGACGGCGTGCCGCGGACGCTCTCGCTGCTCGAGCTCGTCACGCACTACCTCGACTTCCAGCGCGAGATCGTCACCCGCCGCTCGCAGCACGAGCTGCGCCAGGCCGAGAAGCGCGCGCACATCCTGCAGCGGCTACCTGATCGCGCTCGACAACCTCGACGCGGTGATCGCGCTGATCCGCGCCGCGGCCGACACCGACGACGGCGCGCACGCAGCTGATCGCGACGTTCGAGCTCAGCGAGATCCAGGCCTCGGCGATCCTCGAGCTGCGGCTCGCGCGCCTCACGGGTCTCGCGCGCAAGGAGGTCGAGGAGGAGTACGCGCGACCTGCAGGAGCGGATCGGCGAGCTGCGCGACCTGCTCTCCGACGAGGCGAAGATCGACGCGCTGATCAAGGAGGAGCTGCTCGAGCTGAAGCAGATCTACGGCCGCAACGACGACCGCCGCACCGAGATCATCGCCGCCGAGGAGGAGCTCGAGCTCGAGGACATGATCGCCGAGGAGGACATGGTGATCGCGATCACGCGCTCCGGCTACATCAAGCGCCTGCCGCGTGACGCGCCTACCGGGAGCAGCGGCGCGGCGGCATCGGCGTGATGGGGATGGACCTGAAGGACGACGACTACATCGAGCACCTCTTCGTCGCCTCCACGCACGACTACATCCTCTTCTTCACCTCCGTCGGCAAGGTCTACCGGCTGAAGGTGCACGAGCTGCCGCTCGGCTCGCGCCAGTCGAAGGGCCGCGCGATCGTGAACCTCCTGCCGTTCCGGCAGGACGAGCAGGTGCGCGCCGTGATCCAGACGCGGAGCTTCGAGGAGGCCGAGTACCTCCTCTTCGCGACGAAGAACGGCGTCGTCAAGAAGACGAAGCTCGCGACCTACAACACGCCGCTGAAGGCCGACGGGATCATCGCGATCAAGATGCGCGAGGGCGACGAGCTCGTCGGCGTGCGTCACTCCTCCGGTGACGACGACGTGCTGATGGTCTCGCGCCTCGGCCAGGCGATCCGGTTCTCCGAGCGGGACGTGCGGGCGATGGGCCGCGACGCGTCGGGCGTGCAGGGCATGCGCCTGCGCGGCGGCGACGAGGTGATCTCGGTCGAGATCGCGGCCGACGACTCCGACCTGCTCGTCGTGACCGAGAACGGCTTCGGCAAGCGCACGCGCGTCTCCGAGTACCCGCTCAAGGGCCGCGGCGGGCTGGGCGTGAAGACGATCCAGCTGCACCGAGGCGCGCGGCCAGCTCGTCGGCGCGCGGGTCGTGCGCGACGGCTACCAGGTGATGCTGATCTCGACCGGCGGCACGGTGATCAAGATGCCGGTCGAGCGACGTGAAGCGCCTCGGCCGCTCGACGCAGGGCGTGATCGTGATGCGCCTTCGCGAGGGCGAGCTCGTCTCGACGCTCGCCCCGGTGGTGGACTCCGGCGACGAGGGCGACGACATCGCGTTCGAGACGTCGCCGGCGCCGCCCGGGTCAGCCGAATTATCCGAGCCCGCGGAATAGCCTGACTTTTCGCGTCCGCCCTTCCCTTTCGGGAACGCCGGCGTTATCGTCAACGGCCGGGCCGCGACCGATCGGAGGGGCGGGCGGATGGCGTACACCAAGCAGGTAGACCTACTCGAGCCGATCGACCTGAGCGAGCACCTGGACAAGGTCGAGCTCTACCTCGGCCAGGTCTGTCGCCTCGCAGGGATCTCGAAGATGCAGCTCGACTACTGGACGAACAAGGCTCAGATCCCGACGAAGGGCAAGAAGCAGCGGATCTACGACATGGACGCGGTCGAGACCGTGATGCTGATCAAGCAGGCCAAGGACAAGGGCCTGAACCTGGGCGCTGCGATCGACGCCGCGCGTCGCTTCCGCGAGCAGCAGGCAGCCGAGCAGGCAGCCGGCGCGAACGGCAGCTAGGAGGCAGCTGCCCGCGACCCCAGCGCGGCGGCCGCGGCCTCCGGCGGCACGGCATTGATCCACACGCCTGCGCCGAGCTCGAGCCCGGCCAGGCGGGTCGTCCGCGGAACGAGCTCGAGATGCCAGTGCGGGCCCTCGTGCAGCCAGGCGTTGAACGGTGTCGCGTCTCCGAGCACGCGGTGCAGCCGCCGCACCAGCTCGGCCAGGAGGCGCAGCGCCGGCGCGAGCAGCTCGCTGCGCAACCCGTCGGTCTCGGGGCTCGCCGGCGCGATCTGCAGCTCGTAGGGGACGCGGCTCGCGAGCGGGCACGCGGCGACGAGGCCCTCGCGCTCCAGGATCGGGATCGACTCGGGCAGCCCGCGCTCGGCGAGCAGGGCGGGCGGCGGGCCCGGCAGCCAGGCGAGCTGGGAGTGGCTGTGCGGCAGCGAGGCGCCCGCGTCGCGGCCCTCGTTCACGATCGGGAAGACCGTGCCGCCGACGTCGTGGGCGCGGCGCTGCCAGGCGAGCGCGACCAGGTCGAGGGTCGCGTCGTCGAGGTCGGCCAGTGAGCGGCGGTGCTCTGGCCCGTGCACGACGACCTCCTGCCGCTCGAGGGCGGGGAAGAGGTTCGGGACGACGCGCACGGCCCAGCCGGTCGGCCCGTCCCCGAGGCGGAGCGTCTCGGGCGGTGTGCGCTCCTCGCGACCCGCGCAGAAGGGGCAGCTCTCGAGCTCGTCCTCGACCGCGCTCGATCCGCCCGGCCGGCTCGCTCGCGCCGGCGCGAGCGCGACCCACCGACCCGCCTCGGCGTCGCGTCGCAGGCCCGGCCGGCTGGCTGCCGGCTCAGGCCGGGGGCTCGGCACTGCGCGCGGAGACGAGCGACGCGATGATGTCGACGGGCGCCGGGAAGACGATCGTCGTCGAGCTCGACGAGCTGATCTCGATCAGCGTCTGCAGGTACCGCAGCTGCAGCGCGATCGGATGCGGCTCGATCACGAGCGCCGCGTCCTTGAGCCGCTCGGAGGCCTGGAACTCGCCCTCGGCGGCGATCACCTTGGCGCGCCGCTCACGCTCGGCCTCGGCCTGGCGCGCCATCGCCCGCTGCATGTCCTGCGGGATCTCGACGTCCTTGACCTCGACGATCGAGACCTTGATCCCCCACGGCGAGGTCTGCTCGTCGATGATCCGCTGCAGGATCGAGTTGATCTTCTCGCGCTCGGAGAGCAACTCGTCGAGCGAGTGCTGGCCGAGCACGGAGCGGAGCGTCGTCTGCGAGATCTGCGAGGTGCCGACCATGTAGTTCTCGATCTGCACGACCGCGGCCTTCGGCTCGACGATGCGGAAGTAGGCGACGGCGTTCACGCGCACCGGCACGTTGTCGCGTGTGATCACGTCCTGCGGCGGCACGTTGAGCGTGACCGTGCGCAGGTCGACCTTCACCATCTTGTCGATGATCGGGATCAGGATGAAGAGGCCCGGTCCCTTCGGTTGGGGGAGCAGGTGGCCGAGCCGGAAGATGATCCCGCGCTCGTACTCGCGGGCGACCTTGATCGGCCATGAAGACGAACACCAGGCCGAGGATGATCACGGCGACGGCGATGTACGCGGCGATCATGCGTCGATCCTACGCGTGCGCGTCTTCGGTGGTCGCCTCGGCCGGCGCGACGATCAGCTCCAGCCCCTCCTCGTCCACGTCCTCGATCTCGACGCCTTCGCCGGGATCGAGCGCCTCGCCGTCGGTGCGGTGGGCGCTCCAGAGCTCGCCGTTGACGAAGACGAGCCCGTCGCCCCGGACGACACCGACCTCGCCGACGAGGCTGTGCGCGCCCACGGCAGCCGGGTTGCGCCGCACCTGGACGAGCTTGGCGACGACGAGCGCCATGAAGAGCGCGATCGTGCCGGCGATCGCGAGCGAGAGCGGAAGCGACACCTGGTAGGCCGGTCCGGCGGGGTCGAAGAGCATCAGCGACCCGAGGACGAAGGCGACGACGCCAGCCAGCGTCAGCGCCCCGTGGCTGACCACGAACGCCTCGGCGGCAAAGAATCCGACCGCCAGCAGCATGAGCAGGATCCCGGCCGCGCTCACGGGCAGCACCGAGAGGCCGAACAGGCCGAGCACGAGCGAGATCGAGCCGACCGTCCCCGGGAAGATCAGCCCTGGATTCCACATCTCGACGATGATCCCGAGCGCGCCGATAGAGAGCAGGATCGTGATGATGTTCGGGTCGATCAATGTGTCGAGGATGCGTTTCCACAGCGACATCTCGACGTCGTCGATCTGCGCGCCCGCAAGCTCGAGCGTGAAGCCCTTCGGGGTCGTCTTGTAGCCCTCGAGCTGGCGGAGCAACGCCGGCAGCGTCGGCGCGACCGCGTCGATCACGTTCAGCTTCAGCGCCTCGGCGGCCGTGAGGTTCGACGCCTGTCGGACGGCGGAGTCGGCCCACTTCGCGTTGCGGCCGTGGTTGCGCGCAAGCGCTCGCAGCGAGGCCGCGGCATCGTTCACGACCTTGCGTCGCAGGTCCTTCTGAATGTCCTCGCCCCCGACGCTGATCGGCGTCGAGGAGCCGATGTTCGTCTGCGGCGCCATCGCGAGCACGTCCGCGGCCTGGCCGATCCACACCCCGGCGGACGCGGCCCGCGCGCCGTTGGGCGCGACGTAGACGATCACCGGGATCTTCGAGGCGAGCTCACGCTGGTAGACCTTGCGCATCGAGTCCGAGAGCCCGCCGGGCGTGTCCAGCAGGATTGCGACCGCGTCGTAGCCTTCCTCGTTCGCGCGGTCGATCTCGTGCGTGAGGTAGTCGGCCGTCACCGGGTTCACGTCGTTGTCGAAGTGCACGGCGAGCACGCGGGAAGCCGAGCTGACGCTCGGCAGAGCGAGCGCGACGGCAAGAAAGGCGAGCAGAACGGCGGTTTTCACTGGTGTAAGGATTGTATTCGGTAGAGGGTCTCCGCCCTTGTCGGCGAAGCCTTGGTGCGGCACGGTTCGTGCCTCGCCCGGCGATGAAACGCGCCCTTCCCCTCATCCTCGCACTTGCGCTTCTCGGCCCGGCGGTGGCGCGGGCGGGCGGCGGCAGTGGTTCGACGGGTGACGTGAGGATGGTCGTGCGCGACGTTCCACTGGGCCCGCGGGCTCTTCAGGCGTCGACGGCGCCGATTCGCTTCAACCTGCTCGGTCTGCACTGGCAGGGCTCCGGCACAGTCGACTACCGGACGCGGTCGCTCGCCGGACGCTGGAGCGCGTGGAGCGGAGCGGACGCGGACGTCGGTCCCGACATGGGATCGCCCGAAGGCAGGCCGAGCGCCTGGCGCGACGGCAACCTCGACTGGGTGGGCGCAGCGGCGGGCGTGCAGTTCCGCCGGCACGGGCAGGTGACGCGTCTGCGTGCCTATTACCTCTGGTCGAAGCCGAAGCAGACGGCGGTGCGGCAACTCTCGCTCGCCGGTTCGCCCGCGATCGTGGCGCGGTCGTCCTGGGAGGCCGACGAGAAGATCACCCGTGCTGCGCCGCTCTACGCCTCGACCCTGAAGCTCGCGGTCGTTCACCACACGGCGGGCAGCAACGCGTACACGAGGGCACAGGCGGCGGCGATCGTGCGCGGGATCGAGGTCTACCACGTCAAGGGGAACGGCTGGAACGACATCGGTTACAACTTCCTGGTCGACCGCTTCGGCACCGTCTACGAGGGTCGCGCCGGCGGGATCGAGCGGAACGTGATCGGCGCGCATTCGCTCGGCTTCAACTCCGGCACGGTCGGTGTGGCGCTGATCGGAAACCACTCCGCGGCGGCGCCGAGCCGGGCCGAGACGAACGCGCTCGTGAAGCTGCTCGCGTGGAGGTTGGACGTCGCCCACATCGACCCGCTGTCGCGCGTCGTCTACACGTCGAGCGGAAACAGCAAGTTCAAGGCGGGGAAGGTCGTGACGCTCCGGGCGATCTCCGGTCATCGCGACACCGGCCCGAGCGAGTGTCCGGGCAGCCGCCTGTATCCGCTCCTGCCCGCGATCGCCCAGCGCGTCGCGCGGACGGGTCTGCCGAAGCTCTACTCCGTCGCGGCAAGCGGCGTGCTCGGCGGCACCATCCGCTTCCAGGGCCGGCTCTCCTCGCGGCAGCCGTGGACGGTCACCGTGATGAACATCGCGGGGAAGGTCGTCGCCCAGGGCAGCGGCCGCTCGGCGGTCGTCGACTGGGCTTGGAACTCGGCCCGGGTCGGCAAGGGCCCGTTCAGGTGGCGGATCGAGGGAGGGCCGAAGCTGCTGCCGGCAGAGGGGTCGCTTGGCGCGCCGATCCCGGTTGCTCCGATCCCGGTCGTCCCGAGCCCGGTCGTCCCGAGCCCGGTCGTCCCGAGCCCTGCGCCGACGCCCGTGCACCGGCGCCCGTTCCCGCGCTGCCCGGCGTCGCGCTCGTGTCCGGCCTGACGGTCTCTCCGTCGACCCTCACGCCGTCCGCCAACGGGACAGGCGTCGCGGCCGACGTCTCCTTCACGCTCGCAGCGGCGGCACAGGTGACCGTGACAGTGGCGGCGAGCGTGGGCGGTCCCGCGCTCCTCACGCTTCTCTCCGGCAACGTGCCGGCCGGCTCGAGCTTCCACCAGTGGAACATCGGCGTCCTCGCGAACGGCCGCTACAAGCTCCTGGTGTCCGCGCGGCTTCCCGGCGGGGCCAGCGCGCCGGCCGTCGCGACCGCGGACGTCGTCGTCGACAGGACGCTCGGCAGCTTCCTGGCCTCGCCCGCGGCGTTCTCGCCGAACGGCGACGGCTTCTCGGACACGCTGGCGTTCTCCTTCCAGCTCAACCAGGCGGCAGGGGTCCAGCTCGCCGTCCAGCGCGGCGGCGTCACGGTTGCGACGGTCTGGTCGGCCCAGCTGGGGCCCGGCCAGCAGGTGATCGGCTGGGACGGTACGGGCAACGGCGTTCGCTTGCCCGACGGCGAGTACGTCGCCGTGCTCACGGCCACCGGCCCGCTGGGGACGGTGTCGCTGCTCCAGTCCGTGGTGATCGACACGGCGGCGCCCGCGCTGATCCTGCTCGACGGGCCGACGCTGCGGTTCCAGCTCGGTGAGGCGGCCACCGTCTCGGTGACCGTGAACGGCCAGTCGTTCGCCGTCAGCCAGCCGGCGGGAGTGTTCTCGATCCCGTGGGCCGGCGGGCCGGTCACGTCGTTCACCGCGCAGGCCCGCGACGCGGCCGGCAACGCGGGCCCGGTTGTCAGCTGGCCGTAGTGGCCCAGGCGTCGTAGCCGCGCTCGAGCCGATCCAGGATCTCGACCAGCAGCTCGAGCCGGCCGCGCTCGACCGCGCCTGCGCCCGGCCACGGCGCCGAGCCGACGTTGACGCCGATCCCCAGCACCACGCGCTCGCCCGCCTCGGCGAGGATCCCCGCCACCTTCCGCCCGTCGAGGAGGACGTCGTTCGGTGCCTTGATCGCCGCCCCGTCGCCGACCGCACCTGCCACCGCCCGTGCGGCGACGAGCGTCAGCTCCGGCCACCGCGCCACCGGCGGCGGCGGGGTGAGCACGACCGAGAAGGAGAGCCCGGTGCCCGGCTCATCCACCCATACCCGGCCGAGGCGTCCGCGTCCGTCGGTCTGGTGCTCGGCGAGCGCGACGGCGCCGTGCGGCGCGTCGGCCGGCGGCATGCGCTGGGTCGAGGGCGTCTCCACGGCGTAGTAGTAGGGCCGGCCGAAGCGCCCCCGGAGCCACGGCAGGACGAGCTCGGGCGTGAGCGGCTCGGCGTGCGGCTGCGGCGGCATGCCTTCGCGCATCGGAACTAGAGTAGGCACCGCGTGCAACCGAGCCCGGCCCTGCCCCGTCCAAGCTCGCGAGAGTTGCGGTCCGAGCTCGCGCGCGAGCGAGGGCCGCTCGTCTACGAGAGGCTTTCCGACCCGATCTTGGTAACGCGTGCAAAGGATGGCGATGCGCAGGCGCTGGCGGCGCTCTGCGAACGTCACGCCCCGCGGGTCGAGAAGATCGCCCTGCACATGCTCCGCGACCCGGAGGACGCCCGCGACGCGGCGCAGGACTCGCTTGCGAAGCTCGTGGTGCGCGTGCGTCAGTTCCGCGGCGAGTCGCAGTTCTCGACGTGGCTGCACCGCCTCGTCGTCAACACCTGCAAGGATTTCGCCCAGGCCAAGGTCGCCCGGCGCGTGGAGCCGCTGGTCGAGGACGTGCGCGCCGCCCGCGACGGCGATCCCGTGGCCGCCGCGGCGTCTGCCGAGACGCGCCGGGAGCTCGGCCGCTGTCTCGCGGAGTTGCCGCCCGCACAGGCGACCGTGGTGGCGCTGAAGGACGCCTTCGACCTCGGCTTCGCCGAGATCTCGGCCGCAACGGGCCTGCCGGTCGGAACGGCGAAGTGCTACGCACACCGCGGCCGCGAGCGGCTGCGGGAGCGGCTCTCGGCATGAATGCCATCCTCGGCAAGGCGCAGATCGAGGAGATCATTCCGCATCGCGATCCGTTCCTGCTGGTGGACGAGGTCCTCGAGCTGGTGCCGGGAGAGCGTGTCGTCGCGCGCAAGGCGGTGACCGACGACCGACTGCGCCGGCCACTTCCCCGGCAACCCGATCATGCCGGGCGTGAAGATGGTCGAGGCGCTCGCCCAGTGCGGATGCGTGGCCGTCCTCTCGCGACCGGAGAACCGCGGCAAGCTCGTCCTCTTCGCCGGCATCGACGACGTGCGCTTCAAGCGGATCGTGCGGCCCGGCGAGGTCCTCGAGCTCGTCTGCGAGGTCGAGACCGCGCGCGGCCCGGTCGGGAAAGGGAAGGTGCGCGCGAGCGTCGGCGGCGAGTTGGCGGTGCGCGGGACTCTCACCTTCGCGGTCCGCGAATGATCAGCCGCGCGAACGGCCGGCCGATCTCGATCACGGGCCTCGGCTGCCACGTGCCCGAGCGCGTGCTCACGAACGACGAGCTCGCCACGATCGTCGACACGAACGACGAGTGGATCCGCGACCGGACGGGGATCCGCGAGCGGCGGATCGCGGCCGACACCGAGGCGATGTCGGATCTCTCGCTGCCGGCGTGCCGCAAGGCGCTCGAGATGGCCGGTGTCGAGGCGAGCAGCATCGATCTGCTGATCGTCGCCACGGTGACACCCGACATGGCCTTTCCGGCCACGGCGGCGATCCTGGCCGACGAGCTGGGGATGCCCCACGCGGCCGCCTACGACCTCTCGGCCGGCTGCACGGGCTTCATGTACGCGATCGCGCAGGCTTACGGGATGCTGGCCTCCGGCCTCGTCGAGCCGGGCGCTCGTGGTCGGCGGCGACATCCTCTCGCGGATCCTCGACTGGACCGACCGCTCGACGCTGGTGCTCTTCGGCGACGGCGCCGGTGCGGTCGTGCTCGAGTCGGTTGAGCCGGGGCGGTTTCCTCGGCTTCGAGCTCGGAGCCGACGGCGCGGGTGGCAAGGAGCTGCTGCTGCCGGGGAGCGGGTCGCGGCTCTCGAACGGCGCGGCCAGCGTTCTGACGATGAACGGCCGCGAGGTGTTCAAGTTCGCGACGCGTGTGATGGTGAGCTCGGCGGAGGCAATCCTCGACGCGTGTGGAAAGACGGTGGACGATGTGGACGTCTACGTTCCGCACCAGGCCAACATCCGGATCATCGACCACGCCGTCCGAAGAAGCTCGGCTTCCAGGAGGACAAGGTCGTCGTGAACGTCGACCGGTACGGCAACACGTCGTCGGGGTCGATCCCGCTGGCGCTCGCCGATGCTGCCGACGACGGAAGGCTGGAACCTGGGAGACTGGTGTTGATGACGGGGATGGGTGCGGGCCTCACGTGGGGCTCCGCGCTGATCGAATGGACGCATGCGACGACTGGAGCTACGGCATGACGAAGATCGCTTTCATGTTTCCCGGCCAGGGCTCGTTCGAGCCGGGCATGGGCGTTGAGATCGCCGAGGCTCATCCCGAGGCGATGGCCGTCTACGACGCCGGCAGCGAGGCCTCCGGCCTCGACCTGCAGGCAGCTCTGCTTCTCGGGCACGGCCGAGGAGCTGATGGAGACGGAGGTGCAGCAGCCGACGCTCGTCGCGACCAGCCTCGCGATCAACGCCGCCCTGCGCACGCGCGGGATCGTGCCGGACTACGTCGTCGGGCATTCCGTCGGCGAGTTCTCGGCGCTCGGCGCCGCCGGCTCGATCGGCGTCGGCGAGGCGATCGGGCTCGTGCGCGAGCGCGGACTCGCGATGGCGGCGGCGGCGAAGGAACGGCCCGGCTCGATGGCGGCGATCCTCGGCCTCGCCGACGAGGCGGTCGAGGCGCTCTGCCGCAAGATCGCGAACGTGTGGCCGGCGAACTACAACTGCCCCGGCCAGCTCGTGATCTCCGGTGGGACCGATGCGGTCGACGAGGCGTGCAGCGAGGCGCAGCGCGAGGGCGCGCGCCGTGCGATCCGCCTGCGCGTCTCGGGCGCGTTCCACTCGCCGTTCGTCGAGAACGCTGCCGAGCGGCTGCGGCCCGCGATCGACAAGATCGACTTCAAGGTGCCGACAGCGCAGTTCGTCTCGACCGTGACGGCGAAGCTCGAGGACGTGCAGCGGTACCGCTCGCTGCTGGTCGAGCAGCTGACGGCGCCGGTCCGCTTCACGCAAGCGGCCCGGGAGTTGGTCGGCCAGGGCGCGACGACGTTCGTCGAGGTCGGGCCCGGCAACGTGCTCAGCGGTTTACTGAAGCGCATCGACAGCTCCGTGCAGACGCTTCCGGTCAACGACCTGGCTTCGCTCGAGGCCGCCGCGACGCGGCTCGGTTGATCCGCGCAAACGAGGGGCCGCAGCGGGAATGAGCCTGGTCTTCGGCTCTCTCGAGGGCAAGAGAGCGCTCGTCACGGGCGGCTCCCGCGGGATCGGCCGCGCGATCGTCGTCGAGCTGGCTGCGGCCGGTGCGGAGGTCGTGTTCGGCTACCTGACGGGGGCCGAGGAGGCGGCCGCGCTCGCCGCGGAGGCGGGCGCGCGGGCCGTGCAGGCCGACGTCTCGTCGGCGGAGGAGGCACGCCGGCTGGTCGAGGACGCCGGCGACGTGGACATCCTCGTCAACAACGCGGGCCTCACCCGCGACGGCCTGCTCGCCCGGATGTCGGATGACGACTGGCGCACGGTGATCGACACGAACCTCAGCTCGGTCTTCTACACCTGCCAAGCGGTGACGCGGCCGATGATGAAGAAGCGGGCCGGCTCGATCGTCAACATCAGCTCGATCGTCGGCGTCCACGGCAACTGGGGCCAGACGAACTACGGTGCGTCGAAGGCCGGGATCATCGGGTTCACGAAGTCGCTGGCGCGCGAGCTCGGGTCGCGCGGCGTGCGCGCGAACGCAGTCGCGCCGGGCTACGTGAAGTCGCGGCTGACGGACGTCCTGCCCGAGGCGGCGACCGAGGCGATGCTCGCGTCGACGCCGCTCGGACGGCTCGGCGAGCCCGAGGACGTAGCGCGCGCGGTACGGTTCCTCAGCTCCGACGAGGCCTCGTTCATCACGGGCGAGGTGCTGCTCGTCGACGGCGGACTGGGGATGTAGTGAGCACCACGCTTGACGCAGCCGGGCGGCCAAGGGTCGTCATCACCGGGATCGGGATGGTGAGCTCGCTCGGCAACGACGCCGAGTCGTCGTGGCGCGCGCTCGTCGCCGGCGAGTCCGGCGCCGGGCTGATCACCTTCTTCGACACGTCCGGCTACCCCGTCGATTTCGCGTGCGAGCTGAAGGACTTCGATCCGACCGAGTGGATCGACCGCAAGGCGGCGCGGCGCATGGACCGCTTCGTGCAACTCGTGCTCGCGTCAGCACGCCAGGCCGAGGCGGACTCCGGGGTCGACGTGAGCAAGGATCCGGAGATGACCGGCGCGTCGATCGCCACCGGAATCGGCGGGTTGAACTCGTTCCAGGACCAGTACGACACGCTGCGCGACCGCGGGCCGGATCGCGTCACCCCGTTCGCGATCCCGACGATCATCCCCAACATGGGCGCTGGCTGGACGTCGATCGAGCTCGGCACCAAGGGCCCGCTCATGGCCCAGACCACCGCGTGCGCCGCCTCGAACATGGCGATCGGCGACGCCGTCGACGCGATCCGGCTCGGCCGCGCCCACACGATGTTCGCCGGCGGTGGTGAGGCGCCGGTTACGCGCATGGCGATCGCCGGCTTCGACGCGATGAGGGCGCTCTCTCGGCGGAACGGCGATCCCGAGGGCGCGTCGCGGCCGTTCGACAAGGGCCGCGACGGGCTCGTGATCGGCGAGGCGGCGGCGGTGGTCGTGCTCGAGGAGCTCGGGCACGCCCAGGCACGAGGCGCGAAGATCTACGCGGAGATGCTCGGCTACGGCGCCTCCTCCGACGCTGCGCACATCACCGAGCCCGACCCGACCGGCGAGAGCCCGGCTCGGGCGATGACGATGGCGTTCGCCGACGCGGGCATCGAGCCGACCGAGGTCGGCTACGTGAACGCGCACGCCACCTCGACGCCGGTCGGCGACGCGGCGGAGACGAAGGTGATCAAGCGCGCGCTCGGCGAAGAGCACGCCCGGCGGACGCCGATCTCGTCCACGAAGGGCGCGACGGGCCATTGCTTCGGCGGCGCGGGCGCGATCGAGGCCACGTTCAGCATCCTCGCCCTCCGCGACCGCATCGTGCCGCCCACGATCAACCTCGAGGAGCCCGACCCGGACTGCGACCTCGACTACGTCGCCAACGCCGCCCGCGAGGTGCCCGACCTGAAGATCGCGGTCTCGAACTCGTTCGGCTTCGGCGGCCACAACGCCGCTCTCGTCATCGGCCGCTGGGAGTGACGCCGCGGACCCGCGTCGCCCCGGCGCGGGCAAGGGCGGGGGGCCCGCTGGTGACAACCGGTCTCCTCGTTGTCGTGGCCGTTGGGCCGACGGTTAGGCTCCCGCGGTGACCCGCTGGGCGAGCTTCGACTGCTACGGCACGCTGATCGACTGGAACGGCGGCATTCGCGCCGAGCTCGCCCGCGTCTTCGGTGAGGAGCGGGCGGACGAGCAGCTTCACCGCTACCACGAGCTCGAGCCGGAGATCGAGGCCGACGGCAGGCTCAGCTACCGCGAGGTGATGACCGAGGCGATGCGCCGGCTCGGCGCGCCCGCCGGTGAGCGGAGCGGGCTCGCCCAATCGCTTCCGGGCTGGCAGCCGTTCCCGGAGGTTCCGCCCGCGCTCGAGGAGCTGCGTCGGCGCGGGTGGCGGCTCGCGATTCTGACCAACTCCGACGCCGACCTGATCAAGGAGTCCAAGCGGTCGCTGGGCGTGCCGATCGACGAGACCGTGGTTGCCAGCGAGATCGGCTCGTACAAGCCGGCCCACAAGCACTGGCGTGAGTTCGAGGAACGCAGCTGCGCCGATCCCGCCCGGCACGTGCACGTCGCCGCGAGCCACTTCCACGACATCGCTCCGGCCACCGAGCTCGGGATCCGGAACATCTGGATCAACCGCCTCGGCGAACGCCTCGAGCCGGCACCGACCCGCGAGCTCCCCGATCTCACCCGCCTGCCGGACACGCTCGACGAGCTCGTGCCCGACGCTTGACGTTGCACGAGCGGCCGAGCCGGCGCGCTGTAACCGGCGGCGGAGCGACTGGGGTCTAAGATCCGGTCGCCTATGGCCGAGACACGCATCGACGTCAAGGTCGAGAACACCGACGCCTCGCCGGCGCGGGAGGAGAAGCACCCGAACACGTGCCCGAGTTGCGGCTCGCACTATCGGGACGACGAGCTCGCGGTGGGGCTCTACGTCTGCGTGCACTGCGGCCACCACTACCCGATGCCTGCGCAGGCGCGGATCGACTGGCTCGCCGATTCCGGCAGCTTCGTCGAGGAGGCCGCCGACGTCCGTTCCGACGACCCGCTGAGCTTCTTCGACCTGCGCCCGTACGCGGAGCGGCTCGCCGAGGCCGAGCTCAACACCGGTCTCGCAGAGGCGATCCTGATCGGCCGGGCCACGCTCGACGACCACCCGCTCGAGCTCGCAGTGATGGAGTTCGCGTTCATGGGCGGCTCGATGGGGAGTGCCGTGGGCGAGAAGTTCGCCCGTGCGTGCGACTCGGCGATCGACCAGGGCGTGCCGCTGCTCACGGTGTCGAGCTCGGGCGGCGCGCGCATGCAGGAGGGCATCTTCTCGCTGATGCAGCTCCCGAAGACGGTCGCCGCCGTGGAGGACATGCACGACGCGGGGCTGCCGATGTTCGTCGTCCTCGCTCATCCCACCACGGGCGGAACCCTGGCGAGCTTCGCGTCCCTCGGCGACGTCACGATCGCCGAGCCCGGCGCGCTGATCGCGTTCACCGGCCCGCGCGTGATCCAGGGCATCACCCGCGAGAAGCTCCCCGACGACTTCGCGCTCGCCGAGCACAACCTCCGTTTCGGCCACGTCGACGCCATCGTCCCCCGACCCGAGCAGCGCCCGTACCTGGCGCGGCTCCTCCGTCTCTTTGAGCGATGACGCCGAGCGCCGGTTGCGCGGCCGGCTGAGCAGGCTCGGTGGCCTGCCGCTCCTGCGGGGCACCCGTGTCCGCGGCGAGACGGCGCGGCTCGAGGATCAGCTCGAGCGGCTCTCGAGCGACGTCACCGACGAGGACACCTGGCGCTCCGTCGAGCTCGCCCGCCACGAGGACAGGCCGTACACGCTCGACTACGTCGAGCGGATGCTCGACGACTGGGTCGAGTTGCACGGCGACCGCAGCCGTGCCGACGACGGCGCGCTCGTCGCCGGGATCGGGAAGCTCGACGGCCGGACGATCGTGCTCGTCGGCCAGCAGAAGGGCCGCGACGTGAAGGAGCGCGTGCAGCGCCAGTACGGGATGGCCTATCCGGAGGGCTACGCGAAGGCGATGCGTGTGATGGCGATCGGCGACCGCTTCGGCTTCCCGGTCGTGACGCTGGTCGACACGCCGGGCGCCTATCCCGGAGTCGCCGCCGAACAGCACGGCCAGGGCGGCGCGATCGCCCGCTCGCAGGCGGCGATGCTGCGGCTCGGCGTGCCGACTGTCGCCTGCGTGATCGGCGAGGGCGGCTCG
Source organism: uncultured Actinomycetota bacterium (assembly GCA_963797465.1). Taxonomy (GTDB): domain Bacteria; phylum Actinomycetota; class Thermoleophilia; order Gaiellales; family Gaiellaceae; genus PALSA-600. Next base: position 2,418,048 of record CAWCPD010000001.1, read on the forward strand.
GGAGGCGCGGTCGCGCTCGCAGTGGCGGACCGTGTGCTGATGATGGAGAACGCGATCTACTCCGTGATCTCGCCCGAGGGCTGCGCGCTGATTCTCTGGCGCGACGGCGGCGAGGCCAACAAGGCCGCCGCCGCGCTCAGGCCCGACGCGCGCCACTGCCTGGAGCTCGGCGTGATCGACGCGATCGTCCCGGAGCCGCTCGGCGGCGCCCAGAACGACCCTGGCGCCGCCGCGACGCTGCTGAGAGGCTCCCTGGTGGAGGCGCTCGAGGAGCTCGAGGACGTGCCGGGCGACGAGCTGCGGCGGACGCGGCGCGCGAAGTTCCGCACGATGGGCGTCTTCGCCTGACGCCTCCCTGCCCGATGGGCTTCTCCACAGCATCCACAGGGTTTTCAACTGGTGTTTTCCCGCGTTCGGCCGCGTAGCCGCGCGAACCGGGTTATCCACGGGCTGCCTGTGGAAAGAAGCGGCTGAGCCCGCGATGCCCGAACTCGACGCCTACCGGCGCAAGCGCGATCCGAGCCGGACGCCCGAGCCGTTCGGTGGATCGAAACGCGGGGCGGCGCCGATCTTCGTCGTCCAGCGCCACGACGCGCGCCGGCTCCACTACGACTTCCGGCTGGAACGGGCCGGTGCCCTCGCGTCGTGGGCGGTGCCGAAGGGCGTCCCGCAGACCCCTGGGGAGAAGGCGCTCGCTGTTCACGTCGAGGATCATCCGCTCGACTACGCGAGCTTCGCCGGCGAGATCCCCAAGGGCGAGTACGGTGCCGGCACGGTCGAGCTGTGGGACCGAGGCACGTACGAGCTGCTCGAGGAGAAGCGCGACGGCCAGTTGACGGTGCGGCTCGCAGGGGAGCGGCTGAACGGCGTCTGGACGCTGGTGCCGGCGCACCTCGACGGCAAGGAGCAGAACTGGCTGCTGATCCGCCGCAGCGACGGCGAGCACGGCGTCGAGGTGATCCACAGCCCGATGCTCGCCACGCCCAGCGACGTGCTGCCCGCAGGCAACGGCTGGCTCTACGAGGTGAAGTGGGACGGCTACCGCGCGCTCGCGCACATACGCGGCGGCGAGTGCCGCCTCGTCTCGCGGAACGGCAACGACCTCACCGAGCGCTTCGCGTCCGTCGCCCGGGCGCTCGTCAAGGCGGTGAAGTCGCCGGACGCGGTGGTCGACGGCGAGGTGGTCGCGCTGGACGAGCTCGGGCGGCCGAGCTTCTCGGCGATCCAGTCCGGCTCGGGCGCGCTCGTCTACTACGCCTTCGACCTGCTCGAGGCCGACCGCGAGCCGCTGGTCGAGCTGCCGCTGCGCGAGCGGCAGGCACGGCTGGCGCAGCTGCTCGACGGTCGGAGCCGGACCGTCAGGCTCTCGGAGAAGTTCGAGGACGGCGAGGCGCTGCTCGCGGCCGCGACCGAGCAGGGCCTCGAGGGCGTGCTGGCCAAGCGCGCCGACTCGAAGTACCGCGAGGGGCGACGCAGCCGCGACTGGCTGAAGGTGAAGACCCACGGCCGCCAGGAGTTCGCGATCGCGGGCTACACGCGGGGCGAGGGCCGACGCGCCGCGAGCTTTGGCTCGCTCGTCCTCGCGGTGAGCGAGGGCGGCGCGTGGCGCTGGGTCGGTAACGCCGGCTCGGGCCTGACCGAGGACGAGATCGACCGCCTGCTCGCGCTGTTGCGTCCGCTCGAGCGCGCGACGCCGGCGTTCCCCGAGCCGCCCAAGATGCCGCGCGTCCGCAAGGGCGAGGTGGTCTGGGTCGAGCCGCAACTCGTCGCCGAGGTCGAGTTCACCGAGTGGACGCGCGACGGGCGTCTCCGCCACCCGATCTACAAGGGCCTGCGCGACGACAAGGCCGCGCGCGAGGTGCGGCGCGAGCGCCCCGTGGAGGAGGTCGTGCGCCGCGGCAGGCGCGAGCTTCGCCTCTCCAACCTCGACAAGGTGTTCTGGCCGGACGACGGCATCACCAAAGGCGACCTCGTCGACTACTACCGCATGATTGCGCCGGTACTCGTGCCGCACCTGCGCAACCGGCCGTTCACGATGCGCCGGTACCCCGACGGGATCGACGGCAAGGCGTTCTTCCAGAAGGACGCGCCGGTGCACATGCCCGAGTGGATCCCGACCCACCGTGCGGTTGTCTCGACCCGGCAGCGGCCGGCGCAGAGGAAGCCGGTCGACTTCCCGCTCGTGAACGACGAGCTCGCGCTGCTCTGGATGGCGAACATGGGCTGCATCGACATGAACCCGTGGCTGTCGCGGATCGACCGGCCCGACCGGCCCGACGTCGTCCTCTTCGACCTCGACCCCACGCCCGACGTGCCGTGGGCGCAGACGATCGAGGTGGCGCTGCTCGTGCGTGAGCTGCTCGCCGCGATCGGTCTCGAGTCGTTCCCGAAGACCTCCGGCGGTAAGGGCTTCCACGTCCTCGTCCCGCTCGACCGGCGCTCGACCTTCGAGGACGCGCGTGCGTTCGCCGAGCATGTCGGCAGCGCGATCGTGCGCACGCATCCGGGGCTTGCCACGAGGCAATGGTCGAAGGCCCGCCGCCGCGGCGTTCTGATCGACGCGAACCAGAACGGCGAGGGCAAGACGATCGCCTCCGCGTACTCGGTGCGCCCGCATCCGGGCGGGCCGGTCTCGACGCCGCTCGCCTGGGACGAGGTCGTACCGGGACTCGACCCGGCCGCGTTCACGATGGGCGCGGTGCTGGCTCGCGTCGAGCGGCTCGGCGACCTGCACGCGGCGGTCTTGACGACGCGCCAGTCGCTCTCGAAGGCGCTCGCGCGGCTCGGCTGACACGGCGCTGGTGGCGGCGAGATCGCGTGCCGCCGGCTCGACCGGACCGTGCCATCCGATCGTGGCCGTCGGTGGCTACGTCAGACCGACGATGCCGTTGACGACCAGCTGAACGGCGATCGCCGAGAGCAGCAGCCCGAAGACGCGCGTCAGAAAGGCGAAGAAGGCCGGGTTGACGGCGCGCGTCAGCCGTTCGGCCATCAGCAGCGTGATCCCGACGCAGGCGACCGCGGCGAGGATCGCCAGGATCACCGCGAGGTGGCCGCCCGCGTGAGGGTGGTTGCGCCAGAGCACCATCGCGGTCGCGATCGCGCCGGGGCCGGCGACGAGCGGCGTCGCGAGCGGCACGAGCGCGAGATCGTCCGAGTCGCCGGTCGGGAAGTCGGTGCCGCGCAGCATCTCGAGCGCGACGAGCAGCAGCAGCAAGCCGCCCGCGATCGAGAGGCTCTCGATCGAGACGTCGAGGTAGCGGAGCACGAGCTCGCCGAAGATCGCAAAGCCGAGGATCAGCGTTCCGGCGGCGAGCGCGGCCCGCACGGCCGCCTGCTGCCGCTCGGCCGGAGCGAGGCGTCTCGTGATCGCGAGGAAGATCGGAGCGTTCCCGAGCGGGTCGGTGATCACGAACAGCGTCACGAACGTCTCGCCGAACGCTGCCCAGCTCATGCCCGCGCCCGTGCCGTGATCGCCGCAGCCTCGACGCTCCGCTCGACTCCGTCCGGGTCACGGCTCATGCGGCGATCGTAGGACGCCCTCCGGCGGGCGCGTCATCTCGCCGGGGTGGCAACGATCGAGGTCGAGCAGGGGACGGTCACGGGCGTCCTTGGCCCTAGCGGATCGGGCAAGACGACGCCGCTGCGCTCGATCGTGGGCGTGCAGATCGTGGCCGGCGGAGAGTGCGCGTCCTCGGCCTGCCCGTGGGCTCGCCGGCGCTGCGCTCGCGGGTCGCCTACCTGACGCAGGCGCCGTCGGTCTACGTCGACCTGAGCGTGCACGAGAACCTCTCGTACTTCGCCCGCATCCTCGGCGTTCCGAAGGAGCGCATCCGCCGCGTGCTCGAGACGGTCGACCTCGGTGACTTCGGCCCGAGGGTCGTGCGCACGCTCTCGGGCGGCGAGCTGTCGCGCGTCTCGCTCCGGGTGCTTCAGCAGTTGCGGCGCGACCCGCGCACGCTCGCGCTGGTGCTGCGCGCGCCACCCGCGCTGATCGCGATCTTCCGGTACGTGTTCAGCGGTCAGCCGGGGACGTTCGACCGTGTCGGCGGGCCGATGGTGGGGATCTTCCCGTTCTCGTCGATGTTCGTGGTCACGTCGATCGCGATGCTGCGTGAGCGCACCTCGGGAACACTCGAGCGGCTGATGACGCTGCCGCTCGCTCGGCTCGACCTGCTGCTCGGCTACGGCCTCGCGTTCGCGGTGGTCGCGACGGCGCAGGCGTGCACCGCCGCAGGTGTCGCGTTCGGGCCGCTCGGTCTCGACATCGAAGGCTCCGCCGCGATCGTGATCGCGCTCGCGGTCGCGAACGCGCTGCTCGGGATGGCGATGGGCCTGTTCGTGAGCGCGTTCGCGCGAACCGAGTTCCAGGCAGTGCAGTTCCTGCCGGCGTTCGTGTTCCCTCAGCTCCTGCTCTGCGGGCTCGTCGTGCCGCGCGACCGAATGGAGCGCGCGCTCGAGCTCGTGTCGTACGCGCTGCCGCTGACATGGGCCTACGACGCTCGACCACGCGGTGCGCGGCGTTGCCGGCACGCGGGTGCTGCACGACACGCTGATCGTGGTCGGCGTGACGGTGGCGGCGCTCGCGCTGGGCGCGACGACTCTGCGTCGTCGTACGCCGTGAGCCCCGGTCGAATGGGCCAGGTGTGGATGGATCGACCCGAAATCGGCACGAAGCCGTGCGCCTTTCGCGCGCCTTGGCCGGTAACGTGATTCGCTGAGGGCGGCGGGCCGGGTCCCCACCCAAGGGTGGGGCACGACGCCGGCGCTCGAGCTCGGCGTACGCCTGGTCCGACCTGGTCCGGCCCGACCTGCGTCCGGCTCGACCTGCGTCCGGCCGTCGTGAGTGGCGTCTCAGCGAGCGCGGGCGAGCCGTTCGAGCAGCGTCCGGGCGCCGGCCTTGTCGAGCATGTCGTTGAGGTTGCCGCACTTCGGGCTCTGCACGCACGAGGGGCAGCCGTCGTGGCACGGGCAGCCGGCGATCATTCGCAGCGTGTCGGCGACCCAGCCCTCGAACTCCTCGAAGCCGCGCTGCGTGATCCCGATCCCACCCGCGTGGCCGTCGTAGACGAACACCGTCGGCCGCCCGGTCTGCCGGTGCAGGTTGGTCGAGAGGCCGCCGATGTCCCAGCGGTCACACATCGCCCACAGCGGCAGCATCGCGATCAACCCGTGCTCGGCGGCGTGGAGCGTGCCGAGCAGCTTCGGCATCGCGTCGAGGCCGTCGAGCTGAGCAGGCTCGGGGACGAACCAGATCGCCTCCGTCGCGAACGTCGACGGCGGCAGTGCCAGTGGCACGAGCTCGATCCGCTCCTGCGAGTGCAGCGTCTTCCGTTCGTAGCCGACGACCTGCTCGGTCACCTCGATCTCGCCGAACACGAGCGGCAGGCCGAGCCGGCGCTCCTCACGCAGCGGCCGCACGATCTCGGTCTGCGTCTCCTTCTTCGCCTGCGTGTACCAGTCGCCGCGGAACGGCTCGACGACCGCCCGCATCGTCACCTCGTCCAACTCGCGCACGAGGTACGACTCACCGAGGTGGAGGTAGACGGCGCCCTCGTGCACCGTCGAGTACGCACGTGACCGCTCGACCAGGCCGAGGACGGCGCCGCTCGACGCGTCCACGACCGAGAACGCGTCGGGCTCTGCCGACCGCAGGCCGACGCGCGCGGCCGGGTAGTCCTTGCCGGCCCAGACGATGCCGCCCGGAGTCTGCCGCAGCTCCTCGTCGACCGCGGCGGCGGCGAGCGCCTCGGGCCCGAGGATGGCCGCGTCGCCGTCGTCGAGCGGCGCCTCGAACGCGGCTGCGCGCACGTGGCCGGCGAGGATCCGCGGGCTCGTGTGGTCGAGCAGGGCCGCCTCGACGCGCCGGCCGAGCAGCTTGTCGGGCTCGCGCATGAAGTACTGGTCGAGGCCGTCCTCGCCGGCGACCAGCACCGCCAGGCCGTGGCTGCGCCGGCCCGCGCGCCCCCACTGCTGGCGCAGTGACGCGACCGTGCCGGGAAAGCCGACCGAGATCACCGCGTCGAGCAGCCCTACGTCGATCCCCAGCTCGAGCGCGTTGGTCGCCGAGACGCCGAGCAGCTCGCCCGTCCCCAGCCGCCGCTCGATCTCGCGCCGCTGCTGCGGCGTGTAGCCGGCGCGGTACGGCGACAGGCGCGAGTCGTCGCCCAGCCGGTCGGCGGTGAAGCGGTGGATCAGCTCCGCCGCCTTGCGGCTCTTCGCGAAGGTGAGGGTCCGCAGCCCGCGTTCGACCAGCGCCGCCTGAAGCTTGGCGGCCTCGGCGAGAGCCGAGCCGCGCACGCCGAGCTCGGCGTCGAGCAGCGGCGGGTTCCAGAGCACGACGGTGCGTTCGGCGCGCGGCGCCGCGTCGTCGCCGATCACCGTCACCGGCACGCCCAGCAGCTCGCGGCCGAGCTCCCCCGGGTTGGAGATCGTGGCCGACGCGAGCAGGAACAGCGGCTCGGCGCCGTAGATTCGCGCCAGCCGCCGCAGCCGCCGCAGCACGTTTGCCACGTGCGACCCGAAGACGCCGCGGTAGACGTGCGCCTCGTCGACCACGACGTAGCGCAGGTTCGCGAGCACGTCGCCCCAGCGGTCGTGGTGCGGCAGTAGGCCCACGTGAAGCATGTCCGGGTTCGAGAGGATCAGGTTCGACCAGCGCCGCACCTGCCAGCGCTGCTCGGCGGGCGTGTCGCCGTCGTAGATCGCCGGTTTCAGCCGTGGGATCCGATACCCCGAGAGCGTCCGGAACTGATCCTGCGCAAGCGCCTTCGTCGGATAGAGGTAGAGCGCCCGGTTCTTCGGCTCCCGGGCGAGCGCGTCGAGGACGGGCAGGTTGAACGCGAGCGTCTTGCCCGACGCGGTGCCGGTCGTGACGACGAGGTGCTGGCCGCGCGCGGCGGCGTCCCACGCGGCGCGCTGGTGGGCGTACAGCGCGGGCACCTCGATCGCGTCTCGGACGCGAGGATCGAGCTCGTCCGGGAGCGGTGCGGTTCGCGCCTCTCGCGCGGGCTCCTCCGCGCGGTGGGCGAGCTCCTCGCCTTCGAGGAGGCCCTCCCACGGCTCGACCGCGACCATGCCTCGATCGTACTTCCGACGTTCTCGCGTACAGGTGCAACGCGCGCTTGCGGCAGCGGTGGTCGCCAGCAGCCGAAGACGCTGCCGCCCGCGCCGACGTCGTCCGCGATCGCGGTAGCCAGGGGCAACCACCGGCCCCAGAACTCCACGATGCGGTCCGCTCCGGTCACCGAACGACTGTTGCTCAGCCGTAGTTCTTGCGTCGGAACAGGTCCTGCCTGGACGCGATCCGGTCGAGGAAGAGGATCCCGTCGAGGTGGTCGAGCTCGTGCTGGAGCACACGTGCCTCGAACGCGTCCGCTTCGAGCGCAACCGGCTCACCCGTGGGCGTCACGGCTTCGATTGCGACGAACGTGGCCCGGCGGACGTTGGCGGTGAGGTCCGGGATGCTCAGGCAACCCTCGCGCCCGACCTCGTCGCCCTCGGCGCGCACGATCACCGGGTTCGCGAGCACGAGCAGGCCGTGGCAGCTCTCCGCTTTCGGGTGCCCGGTCACATCGATCGCCACGAGGCGGATCGCCTCGCCGATCTGCGGCGCGGCAAGGCCGACGCAGCGCGGCTGATCGCGCATCGTGTCGACGAGGTCGGCGACGGCGCGATCGAGGTCGGGGCCGGCGTCCACCTCCCGGCAGCGCTGCTTGAGCAGGGGGTGCGGGTAGCGGAGGATCGGCGCCGCGGGCACCGGCGCTACAGGACGTCGCCGTCGGATGCCCGCACTGAGAGATCGACGCCCTGCTCCTCGGCGACGCCCGCGAGCAGCTGCTCCAGGGCGGCCTCGTCGAGGGCCGCCGGGAGCGCGACCTCGAGCAGCATCACGTACAGCGGCTCACCGGTGTCCTCGCCGACGACGCGCGTGCTCAGCCCGACAACGTTCACGTCGACGTCCGCGAGCGCCTCTGCAACGCCGTGCACGATCCCGGGGTGGTCGGCGCCGTACACGCTGATCGAGTGCGACGCCTTGGTCGAGGGCGCGTCGAGCGAGGGCACCTCGGTGAGCGAGAGCGTGTCGAGCGGCACCGCGGCTCGCACGCGGTCGAGGTCTGCACGCAGCGCCTGTTCGTCGAGCTCCGTCGGCGCGTCCAGCATCAGCATCACCGCGAAGTGCCCGCGCAGGATCGCCATCTCGGCGTCCTCGAGGTTCAGGGCGTGGTCGAGCAGCACCCGCGTCACGGCGGAGACGATCCCGGGTCGGTCGCGGCCGGTGACGGCGAGGACGAACGAGCGCATCGCGGTGAGCATAGAGGCGTCGCCCGCCGTGTCCGGCCGCGCGGGCCGGCGCGGACCGCCGCTCGTCGATTGGCACTCAATCGGCACAGCCCTGTGACGGATTTGCGACGTTTGTCCGGTAGTGTCGGCCGCGAGGGCGGTGGGGAGCGGCCACCACCCTGGGTGGGGGTGTGTGCGGTCGGTGGCCGAAAGCGCCAGGTCACGAACCACCGAATCACCGAATCACCGGGCCGCCGGGTGCCGCGCGATCGGCCTGTGCAGCCGGTCCCGGCGACGGGACCCCGCGAACAGCCCCGGCACAGGCCCCGGCGAGGAGATTCCGCGCTGAGGCGGCGCGCCGTTGCCGGCGCAGCTTCGGCGCGGGCGAGCGTCCCTACAGGTAGGCCGCGAACGCCTCGCGGAAGTGCTTCGCGGGGCGAGCCCCGACCACGGCCTCCCTCGCCTCGCCGCCCGCGAACAGGATCACCGTCGGGATCGAGAGCACGTCGTAGCGCGAGGCGTTGACCGGGTTCGCGTCGATGTCGAGCTTGACGAACTCGACAGCCGTCGGTCTCCTCGGCGAGTTGCTCGAGGATCGGATGGACGGCCTTGCACGGTCCGCACCACGGCGCCCAGAAGTCGACCACGACGGGCTTACCCGCCCGAAGCACGTCCTGCTCGAAGCTCTCGTCTGTGACGTCGCGCACCGCGGCCTCAAGCGTACCGGCGGCCTCACAGCCGGCCGGCGCGCGCGCGCAGCCGGATCAGCGGCACCTTCCAGACCGCCTCGAGGACGATTGCGCCGTTCATCTTCGATGTGCCCTCCTCGCGGTCGGTGAACGCGATCGGCACCTCTTCGCACGCGGAAGCCGGCCCGCGCGACGCGGTAGGTCGTCTCGATCTGGAACGCGTAGCCCTTCGAGTCGATCGCTTCGAGCGGGATCGTCTCCAGCACGGGCCGGCGGAAGCACTTGAAGCCGCCGGTCAGGTCGCGCACAGCGGCTCTGCAGGATCGCCTGCGCATAGACGTTGCCGCCGAGCGAGACAGCGCGCCGCACGACGCCCCAGTTCGGGATCGAGCCGCCGCGCACGTAGCGCGAGCCGAGCACCAGGTCGGCGCCGGCCTCGGCCGCCGCGATCAGACGCGGCACGTCGGCGGGATCGTGCGAGAAGTCGCAGTCCATCTCGAGCACGAGCTCGGCGCCGTCGTCGAGCGCGCGCCGGAAGCCCGCGAGGTAGGCAGGCCCGAGGCCTTCCTTGCTCGCTCGGTGGAGAACGCCGACGAACCCGAGCTCGCCCGGCGAGGCGGTCGGCGAGCTCGCCTGTGCCGTCGGGCGAGCCGTCGTCGATCACGAGCACGCGGTCTCCCTCGCGCAGCACCTCGCCGAGCGCGTGCAGCATCGCGCTCGAGGTTCTCGCGCTCGTTGTAGGTCGGCAGGCAGATCGTTGCGCGCATCGGCGTGGCGCAGTCTCGCGGAAACGCCCGCGTATCATCGGCCGCGTGAGCCGCACGCTGCCGAAGAACGCCGACCTGGCGGCGCAGTTCGACCTCCTGGCCGACCTGATGGAGCTCCAGGGTGGCGACTCCTTCCGGGTCGGCGCCTACCGAAAGGCGGCCGCGCGCATCCGCGAGACGTCCAGCTCGGTTGCGCAACTCGCGCTCGACGGTCGCGCGAAGGAGCTGCAGGGGATCGGCAAGACGATCGAGGAGAAGATCGTCCAGGCGGTCGAGGACGGCGAGGTGCACGTGCTCACCAAGCGCAAGGCGGAGGTGCCACCCGAGGTGGCGACGTTCATCCGCCTGCCGGGGCTCGGCCCGAAGACGGCGCGCCGGCTCTGGCAGGAGCTGGGGATCACGACCGTCGCCGAGCTTCGCGCCGCGGCGGAGGCACACCAGCTCCGGCATGTGAGCGGGCTCGGCCCGAAGCTCGAGGAGCGGATCGCTCGCCGAGCTGTCCAAGCCCGCGGCAGCGGTCGAGTCTCACCGCGCGCTGCTCGGCCGGGCGCTGCCGAGGCTGCGGGCCGTCGCCGCCGACGTGGCCGGCGCATCCGGCGGCCGTGCGCGTGTCGATCGCGGGCTCGGCGCGCCGCTTCCGCGAGACGGTTCGCGACCTCGACCTGATCGCGACCGCGACCGACGCGGGCGCGCTGCTCGACGCCTTCTGCTCCTTCCCTTGGGTGGTCGAGGTGGCGGCGAAGGGCCAGACGAAGGCGACCGTCGTCGCCCACGACGGCCTGCGCTTACGACCTTCGCGTCGTCCCACCCGAGTCGTACGGGAACCTGCTCCAGCACTTCACCGGCTCGAAGCTGCACAACGTCGCGCTGCGGGAGGCGGCCGTGCGGCGCGGGCTCTCGGTCTCCGAGTACGGGATCGCCGAGGTCGAGAGCGGCGAGGTGCACGCCTTCGAGACCGAGGAGGAGGTCTACGCCTTTCTCGGCTATGCGTGGATCCCGCCCGAGCTGCGCGAGAACGGCGGCGAGCTCGACGCCGCACGCAACGGCACGCTGCCGGCGCTCGTCGAGCCCGGCGACCTGCGCGGCGACCTGCACACGCACACGACCTGGTCGGACGGCAAGGACACGCCTCGAGGCGATGGTCGCGCGCGCGGTCGAGAAGGGGTACGCCTACTACGCCGTCTGCGACCACTCGCACCGGCTGCGTGAGGAGCGCCTCGCAGCAGCAGGCCGAGGCGATCGACACGCTGAACGAGCTGCGTCCCGCTCGACGATCCTCAAGGGGATCGAGGTCGAACATCCGCGCGACCGGCGAGCTCGACGTCCCCGACGAGCAGCTCGCGCGGCCTCGACTGGGTCGTCGCCTCCGTGCACATCGAGCTTCGACACGAGCCCCGACCGAGCGCGTCCTGGCCGCGATGGAGAACCCGTACGTCGACTGCATCGGCCATCTCACCGGCCGCAAGATCGGCAAGCGCGCGCCGTCCGAGGTCGACGTCGAGCGCGTGATCGAGAAGGCGCTCGAGACCGGCACGTTCCTCGAGATCAACTCGCAGCCCGACCGGCTCGACCTCACCGACGTCCACGCGCGCGCTGCGCGCGAGGCTGGCCTGAAGCTCGTGATCGACTCCGACGGCCACCAGCTCTCGGCGCTCGACTACGTCGAGCTCGGCGTCGGCCAGGCGCGGCGGGCGTGGCTCACGAAGGACGACGTCGTCAACACGCGGACGCTGGCCCAGCTCAGGCGCCTCCGGAAGAAGCGGCCGTGAGCAACGCGTTTCGCGACGACCTGGCCGCCGCGTCGGAGTTCGTCGCGTCGTACCTCGAGACGGTGGGCGAGCGGCCGGTGGTGCCGCCGACGCCGGCCGGGCGAGGTGCGCGCCGCCCTGCCGGAGTCGCCGCCCGAGCCGGCCGGAACCGTTCGCGGACGTCCTGCGCGACATCGAGACGCTGATCGCGCCCGCGCTGACGCACTGGAACCACCCGCGCTTCTTCGCGTACTTCGGGATCACCGGCTCCGAGCCCGGCATCCTCGCCGAGCTGCTCACGGCGGCGTTCAACGTGAACGCGATGTCGTGGTCGACCTCGCCGGCGGCAACCGAGCTCGAGCAGCTCGTGCTCGACTGGCTCGCGCAGCTGCTCGGCCTGCCGCGCGGATGGCACGGGCACATCGAGGACACCGCCTCGACCTCGACTCTCGCCGCGCTCGCGGCCGCGCGCACGCTCCGGCCGGGCGGCGTCGTCTATGCGTCCGAGCACGCGCACTTCTCGGTCGAGAAGGCGGTGCGGATCCTCGGGCTCGAGTACCGCACCGTCGCCGTCGACGACGAGTTCCGGATGACGACCGACTTCCCGCTCGCACGACGCCGCCGCCGTCGTGGCCACGGTCGGGACGACGTCCTCGACCTCGGTCGACCCGGTTCCGGCGCTCGCGGATCGCTGCGAGCAAGCGGGCGTCTGGCTGCACGTCGACGCTGCGTACGCCGGCTCGGCGGCCGTGTGCCCTGAGCTGCGCTGGTGCCTGGAGGGCTGCGACCGTGCCGACTCGGTCGTCGTGAACCCGCACAAGTGGCTGTTCACGCCCATCGACTGCTCGGCGCTCTGGACACGTCGGCCCGAGGCGCTGCACGCGGCGTTCGCCGCTCACGGCGACTACCTCGCGTCGTCGGAAGGCGCGCTCGACCTGCGCGACTACGGGCCCGCGCTCGGGCGACGCTTCCGCGCGCTCAAGCTCTGGACGGTGCTGCGCTGCTACGGCCGCGAGGGCCTGCAGGCGCTGATCCGCGAGCACGTGCGCCTCGCGGCGCTGTTCGAGGAGTGGGTGCGCGCCGACGCCGACTGGGAGGTTGCTGCGCCGCGTCACTTCTCGGCTGTGTGCTTCCGCCACCGCACCGCTGACAACGACGCGCTCGCGCGTCGCGCGACCGAGACGGGCGAGGTGTTCGTGGCGACGACGCGGCTGCGCGGGCGAGCCGTGATCCGGCTCGCGATCGGCAACGCGCGCACCGGCGAGGCGGACGTTCGGCGCGCGTGGGAGGTGCTGCGCGAATGCGCGCGGTGATCTTCGACCTCTGGGACACGCTCGTCGAGTGGCCGGTGGCTGAGGGTGAGCGGCTGAAGCGGATGGTCGCCGAGCACGTCGACCTCGACGGGCCGGAGTTCGACCGTCGCTGGCGCGCGAGCTATCGCGCCTCGCAGACGCGCCCTCTCGCGGAGGTCTACCGCGAGCTCGGCGTGCCGGACGAGCACGTCGACCGTCACGTCGAGGCGACGGCACGAGTTCGGCCGCCGCGCCCTGCGGCTGCGGGACGGCGCCCACGCCGCGCTCGTCGAGTTGCGCCGGCGCGGGGTCGACCTCGGTCTGATCTCGGTGTGTTCCGAGGAGGTGCCCGCCGCCTGGCCGGGCAGCGAGCTCGCCGGGCTCTTCGACGTCGAGACCTTCTCGGCCGAGTGCGGCCTCGTGAAACCGGAGCCCGAGATCTACCTGCGCACCGCGGCGGCGCTGGGCGTCGAGCCGGAGGGGTGCTTCTTCGTCGGCGACGGAGCGAACGACGAGCTGGCCGGTGCGGAGCGGGTGGGAATGACCCCCGTCCTCTTCCTCCCGGACGGCAGGGAGCCGATGTGGGCAGAGGTTCGAGGATGGGCGGGGCTTCGCGTCTCGACCGTCGCGGGCGTGCTCGCGCTGTGTTGAACCGCCGGTATGGCTAGGGCCCGCCGGCCGCGGCGCGAGGCGCCGGTGCTCGAGCTGCTGGCGGCGACGCTTCCCGAGTTGCGGCGCGGCCTGTCCGAGAGCGCCGCGCGCACGCTCGCCTACGAGCTGTTCGAGAAGGTCGGCTTCGGGGCCGTGGCGGTGACCGATCGCCAGGCGGTGCTCGCGTTCGTCGGCGCGGGCGCGGACCACCACACCCGTGGCGACGCGCCGATCCGGCCCGTGTACGAAGCGCTCGCGCAGGACCGGTCGCTGCTCGCGCCGCTCGGGATCCGCGTCGAGTGCGGGCATGCGGCGTGCCCCCTGGGCGCTGCGGCCGTGGTGCCGCTGCGGCTCACCGATGGGCCGGTCGGCGCGATCGTCGCCTACGCAACACGCGGCTCCCCGCTCGACCAGACGGCCGTCGACCTGCTCGGGATGCTCGGCGACCAGCTCTCGGCACAGCTCCAGCTCTCGGAGCTCGCGACCGCTACCTCGGCCGCGCTGCAAGCGCAGATGGAGCCCCACTTCGTCTTCAACGCGCTCAACACGATCGCCTCGCTCGTGCGCACCGAGCCGGATCATGCGCGCGGGCTCGTGCTCGCGTTCGCCGACTACGTCCGCTCCAAGCTCGCGCGCCCGAACGAGTTCGTCACGTTCGACGAGGAGCTGCGCCACGTGCAGAGCTACCTGGATCTGGAGCAGGCGCGCTTCGGGTCGCAGCTCCGGGTGACGGTCGACGTCCCCGCTGACGCGCGGGCCGTGCGGTTGCCGCCGTTCCTCGTGCAGCCGCTGGTCGAGAACGCCGTCAAGCACGGCAAGGCCGATCGGCCGCTGCACCTGCTCGTGCGCGCGCGTGTGCGGCGCGGAACGCTGCGCGTGACGGTGCGCGACGACGGCCGAGGGATCGCGCGCGACGCGATCGAGCGTGTGCTCGAGCCGGGCGTCTCGGAGAGCGCGAGCACGGGGCTCGGCCTCGCGAGCGTCCACCACCGACTGACGGCGGCCTACGGCGAGGGCGTGAGGCTGCGCTCGTTCCCCTTCGGCACGGTCGTGCGGCTGCAGGTGCCGGTCGGATGACGTTGCGTGTGCTCGTGGTCGACGATGAGGCGCCGGCCCGGTCGGAGCTCCGCCACCTGCTCGGAGCGCACCAGGACGTGGCGGTCACGGAGGCGGCGAGCGCGGCGGAGGCGCTGGAGCTCGGCGGTGCGTACGACGCGGTCTTTCTCGATGTGGAGATGCCGGGCCTGACGGGCCTCGCCGCCGCGCCGCTCGTGCGCGCGGCCGCCGAGGCGCCGGCGGTCGTCTTCGTCACCGCGCACACGGAGTATGCGGTCGAGGCCTTCGCGGTCGAGGCGTTCGACTACCTGCTGAAGCCGGTCGATCCGGAGCGGCTGGCGCGCGTCGTCGAGCGCTTGCGCGAGCGGCGGCCCGAGAGCGCCGCTGCGGCCCGCAGGATCCCGGTCGTCGCGGGTGGCCATACGGAGCTGATCGACCTCGAGCAAATCCACTTCGCGCAGGCCGACGGCGACTACTGCCGCGTCCATACCTACGATCGCTCGTACCTCAGCACGGCCTCGCTCCGGGAGCTCGAGGAGACGCTGCCACCGGAGCGCTTTGCCCGCATTCACCGCTCCCATCTCGTCAACCTGGCGAAGGTGGCGGCGGTGAAGCGGGCGGGGGGAGACCGCCTGCGGCTGGTGCTCGACAACGCTACGAGAACCGAGCTCGACGTCGCGCGACGGCAGTCTCGGCGGGTGCGTGAGCTGCTGCGGCTCTAGGTTCACGGCGGCCGGCCGCCCGCATCGCTCGGCCGCCTCTGGGGACAGTCCCCGGCCGTGGCCGGTTCGGCCACTGCCGAGTCGGACAACGTGAGGGTGCAGCTGCAGCCGCTCCGTCAGGCGACAGCGCGGATTCCCGTGCAGGGACGGTTTTGGTGCCTGTCCCCGGACGTGGCTCGAAAGGACATGGCCTGCGGGGCGTCGGCGGCCTTCGCTACAGCCGAGCCAGTAGGCCTGCCAGCTCTTCCGGTGAGCCGACGACCACGTCCGCCCGGGCTGACAGGCCGGAGGGCGCCTCGGGCGAGGCGACCGCGACCCTGACTGCCACCTCGAGCCCGTCGAGGGCGGCGAAGCCGTCGAGGTCGGTCGTGTCGTCGCCGGCGTAGAGGGCGCGCTCGATCCCGTGTGTAGCCAGCAGGCGGCGGACCGCCGTGCCCTTCGACGTCTCGAGTGGCGGCAGCACCTCCAGCACGAAGCGGCCCCACCGCGTCCGGAAGCCTTCGGCCCGCGCCTGACGCTCGATGCCCTCGAGCGTCAGCCGTGCCGCGTCCCGGTCGGCGGCGGTTCGGAAGTGGAACGCGGCCGAGAGCGGCTTGTCCTCGGTTGGCCAACCTGCGCCCGCGGCGAAGCCGTGGATGCGTGGCGCCCACTCTGCCGCCTCCGGGTCGAGCTCGAGTCCGTGCTCGCCCACGTAGGTCAGCTGCGGCACGCCGACGATCTCCTGCGCGCGCTCTCCCGGCCGGCCGCTCACGCACGCGACGAGCGCGTAGCGGTCCGCGAGACGCTTCAGCTCGGCGCGAGTCCCGTCGGGCACGCGCGCGTCGGCCGGGTCGGCCACGATCGGGGCGAGCGTGCCGTCCACGTCGAAGAAGAGCGCCGCCGACTCCGGCCCCGCGGTCAGCTGCTCGAGCGCGTCCACTGTTCCTAGCCTGGCGCAACGGTCGCCGCTCCGCCAGCGAGGACCGTCCTCGCGGCGCCTGCATAATGGGCGGGTTGTCCGCAAGGGTTGCTCTCGCGCTCGGTTTGCTGGCCGTGGCGGCGCTCGGTGCGGGCGCCGGCGCCGCGACCGACCCCACGCCGCCGACGCCGACGCCGGCGACCGCGCGCGCGGTCGCGATCCGCGTCGTCCTTCCCGGCGGGCGCGGCGGGGGAACGGCCTCGATCGCGGCTCCGCCGGCGGTGACGCCGCTCAACACAGCCGGCTTTGCCTACCCCGAGGCGGGCACCATCGTGAGCACGGTGTCGACGACCGCGTCTGCGACCGTCGAGAAGCTGGTGCAGGCGACCGCGACGAGCGGTGTCTCCGGCCTCTCCCTGTTCAGCGGCGAGATCACCGCCGACTCCGTGCTCGCGCGCGCCGCGGCGTCGGTCGACGGCGCGGCGGCCGGTGGCGACTTCGACGGGACGACGACGCAGAACCTGCAGGTGTTCGGGTCTCCGGCGCCGGCCGGCACGGAGATCCCGCTGGGCGACTGGGGGACCCTGACCCTGAATGCGCAGGACGCCGAGCGGGGCTCGTCTGGCGGCACCGTCACCTACACGGGCTCGGTGGTCGCGCTCGACATCCGCCTGACCGCCGAGCACGGCGGGCTCCCCGCCGGAAGCGAGATCCAGATCGGCTACGCCGAGGCCGCGGCGCAGGCGGAGCCGGCGATCCCGAAGCCGGAGAGCGTGCCGAAGCCCGAGCCGACGCCAAAGCCCACGACCAAGCCCGAGCCGAAGCCGACCGCGGCGCCGAAGGTCGGGTCGGCGCCGGCTGCGAAGCCCGAGCCCAAGGCCCCGGTCATCGTGCCGGACGCGGGGCCGCCCGAAGGCCTGTTCCCGGTCCCGTCCGAGCTGCTACCGCCGCTCGACGGGGGCCCGTACGTGTTCCCGGTGTTCGGGAGCGCCTCCTACGTCGACACCTACGGCGACGTGCGCTCCGACGTCACCTACCACCACGGCGCCGACATCTTCGCCGAGCTCGGGCGCCCACTCGTCGCCGTCGCGGACGGAACCGTCTTCTCCGTGGGCTGGAACAAGATCGGCGGCAACCGGCTCTGGCTGCGGGACCGACAGGGCAACGCGTTCTACTACGCCCATCTCTCGGCGTTCTCGACCCTGATCTTCAACGGCGCCCACGTGAGGGCCGGCCAGGTAGTCGGCTTCATGGGGAACACCGGGGACGCCGACGCGACGCCGCCGCACCTCCACTTCGAGATCCACCCGGTTTCGCTGCTCTACCTCGGCTACGACGGGGCGGTCGACCCGAATCCGTACCTGGACGACTGGCGCCGCCTCGCGCGCCTGCCGTTTCCGGTGCCGCCCGGTTGGGCGCCGAGCGCTTCCGGCAGCAACGCTGCGCCGCAGCCGGGTGCGATCCTGCTCGACGTCTCGGACATCTCGAGCGCGGACGGGCTCGATCCCGCCTCGCTGCAGCGGGCGATCGACACGCAGCCGGCACGTCCCTAGCGCGTCGGTCAGTACTTGAGGAAGTGGCCCTGCTGCTCGAAGGACGCCTTTTCCTCCGAGTAGGCAGCCCACTCGGAGCGGCGCACCGCGAGATAGGACTCCGCGAGGTTCGGGCCGAGCGCCTCCATCAGCACCCGGTCAGCCTCGAGAGCGTCGAGCGCCTCGCTCTGGTTCTCCGGCAGCAGCCGGTTCTCGGCCTCACCGCTGTCGCCCTGATCGGCCGTCGACGGCACGAGCGGAACGGCGTCGATCGGTTCCGGGAGCTGCAAGCCGCGCACGAGCCCGTCGAGGCCCGCCGCGATGACGCCGCCGAGTGCGAGGTAGGGATTGCAGCTCGCATCCGCGACCTTGAGCTCGCCGCTCGTGGAGCCCTCTCGCGAGCGCAGGGCGGACGGCACCCGGAGCGGCGCCGCACGGTTGTCGTATCCCCAGCACACCGCCTGGCCGCCCCACGATCGGGGGTACGAGTTGAAGCTCGGTGCCGTCAGGCCGCAGAGGCCCGGCAGGTGCTCGAGGATCCCGGCGAGGAAGCCGCGGGCCTCGCTGGAGAGGAAATCGGTCGTGCCGGGACTGTGGAAGCGGTTCCGGCCGTCGGCGCTCCAGAGCGAGAAGTGGATGTGGCAGCTGTTCGGGCCGCTGTTGTCGAGCCACGGCCTGGGTGCCAGCGAGCCGGCGAGCCCGCGCTTGGCAGCAACCCCGCGGATCGTCTCGCGCGCGTAGATCTGGTCGTCGGCGGCGCGCAGGCCGGGCCGGTGCGCGAAGGCGATCTGCAGCTGGCCGACCTCGGACTCGGCGTGGAACTGGTCGACGCCGATCTCCTGCTGCTCGAGCGCGGCCAGCAGCTCGTCGGTGTAGTCCTGCGACGCGGTGAGGGCGATCGTGGAGAGGCTGTTCGCGCGATCGACCGGGAGGTACCGGTCGTCGCCGCGCATGGCCAACGTGAACTCGTTCTCGAAGCCGATGCGAAGGAAGGCGTCGAGGTCGCCGAGCCGGGACTCCATCCGCTTGAGGAACGTGCGCTGGCACACGGGCGCCGGGTCCTCGCCGGCCTGGAAGTAGTCGGCGAACTCGAGGTGCTCCGCGATCCGGACATGGTCGCCGAGCAACGCGCCGCAGCGCGGTGCGTACGGGAGCACGCGGAACGTCTCTAGGTCGGGCACGAGCCGCACCTCGCCGACCTGCCCCAGCTGCTCGACCGGCTGCATCTGGTCGAGCGCATTCATGGCCTGCAGCGCGAAGGTGCCGCCGATGCCGGTCTCGAGCCGCCGCGCGAGCGACGGCAGCGTGCTCGCCTTCGCGCGGATCGTGCCGTCGTTGCCGCACCAGAGGAAACGGACGAGGCGGAGGCCTGCGTCCTGAGCACGTTCGACGACTGCGTACGCGTCCGTCGTCGTGCGATTCGCCACCACTCCGCCGATCCTATCCGCAACCCCCGGCGCGTCGCGCGCACCTGAAGACCTTCTTGATCCGGGGTGGCTCCGGGCGTCAGGAGCGGTTGCCGCGGAAGACGGCGCCGAGCGGCCGGGCCAGCTGCCCGTGCTCGAGGCCCGCGCCGATCTGCGCGATCACGCGGGCGACGTGGTCCGTCGTCGTTGTCCAGACGTACCGCTCGCGGTGCGGCAGGTATGTCACGGCCTCGACTCGGAGCGCCTCCGGTCGGCCGTCGCGCGGCTGCGGCGGCTTCACCCACGAGACCAACGCGCGGCCCAGTCTCGAGCGTGCCTGCTCGACCCGGGACACGTAGATCTCCCACTCGTTCCCGAGCGAGTCGGTCAGCCGATGGTCGGGACGGAGTGTGCCCAGGATGCGGGCAGTATCCGTGATCGTGTCGGTTGTTGCCAGCGGGCGCTCAGACAGGCCCGTCGGGGAACCAGAGCTCGATCTCGCGCTCGGCCGAGGTGACGGAGTCGGAGCCGTGCACCAGGTTGTTCGGCATCGCGAGGGCGAAATCACCCCGCAGCGTTCCCGGCTCGGCCTCGGCGGGATTGGTCGCGCCGATCGTCCTGCGCGCGACCTCGATCGCTCCTTCGCCCTCGAACACCATCGCAAGCGTTCGACCCGAGGAGATGAACTGGACCAGCTCGTCGAAGAAGGGCCGCCAGCGATGTTCGGCGTAGTGCGTCTCGCCGAGCTCCTTCGAGACGATGAGCAGCCGGGCGGCGCGGAGGCGCAATCCGCGACGCTCGAAACGGGCCAAAATCTCGCCCGCCAGGCTCCGCTCGAGTGCGTCCGGCTTGGCGAGGATCAGCGTGCGCTCGAGGGCCATCCGTCGGGAGCCTATCGCGGCCGAATCGTTCGAGTCGAGCGCTACCCGACGGGTCGCCGGCCACGAGAATGGCGCGTCCTCCGCGACGGAGCCGATTTGGCAGGGCCTTCGGACCTCAGTACGATTGCCACAAGTGATCGTTTACGAGGCTCCGCTCACGATGGCGTACGTGCATCCGGCACGCGCTGTCGTGAGGTAGCGGGCGCCGGTGAACGACAGCGAGTTTGCGACGGTCGGTGAACGGACAAGGCGCAGCGCGAAGAGTGCGCTCGCCGAGTTGATTCAGCGTCGTCCGAGGCACTCTCGGTCCCGCAGCAACGAGTTCGCGCGGGGTGCAGGTCGTCGTGAGCGGATCACTGCCGTGGTGCCGATCCAGGCACCGTAGAGACGTCGTCGCTTCGACGAAGGGAGAGCCCGACATGCTGGTTGTACTCATCGTCATCGCTGTCATCGTGGCAGCCATTGCCGCCGTGATCTCGTTCATGTGGAAGGTCGCAGAGCCGAACGAGGCGGTGATCGTGTCGGGGCTCGGCGCTCGCGGTGGCCAGGAGAGCGGCCTCGGGTTCAAGATCGTCGTCGGCAAGGGGACGCTCGTCCTCCCCGGCTTGCAACGCGCGCGCCGGCTCTCGCTCGCCGCGCAGAAGTCGGAGCTGGGCATCCAGTGCGTGACCACGCAGGGCATCCCGGTGATCGTGCGCGGCGTGGTCGTCTACAAGATCGGCGACGCCTTGGGCGAGATCGCGAACGCCGGCCGGCGCTTCCTGGAGAAGCAGGTCGAGATGGACCGGAACGTGCACGAGGTCTTTGCGGGGCACGTCCGCGCGATCGTCGGCACCGTCACCGTCGAGGAGATCATCCGCGAGCGTGAGAAGCTCGCGATGAAGACGCGAGAGGCGGCCGCGGCCGAGATGTCGAAGCTCGGGCTCGTGATCGACTCGCTCCAGTTCCAGGAGGTCGAGGATCCGACCGGCTACATCGAGAACGTCGCAAGGCCCCATCAGGCGAAAGTGGCGATGGATGCCCGGATCGCCGAGGCCGACCGGAACCGTGAGGCGACCGAGCGCGAGCAGGAGGCCGCGGCGGTCGCAGCCAAGGCGATCTCGGAGTCGGAGATCGAGCAGGCGAAGCGCCGCGCGAACGCCGACCAGGCCAAAGCGACGGCCTCGCAGGCCGGGCCGCTCACCCACGCGCAGGCGCTGCAGGCGGTCGTCGGCGAGGAGACGACCGTTGCCGAGCTCGAGGCGCAGCGGGCGGAGATGCAGCTGAGGACGCGGGTGGTCAGGCCGGCCGAGGCAGGCCGCGACGCCCGCATCGCCACGGCAGAGGCGGAGAAGCGCGAGGTCGAGCTGCGTGCTGCGGCAACGGCAGAGAAGGTCAGGATCGAGGCGGCCGCGAAGGCAGAGGAGCGCAAGGTGCTCGCCGAGGCCGAGGGGGGCGCACTCGAGCGGATCGGCGAGGGCGAGGCGCGGGCGACCCTCGTCAAGGGCGACGCGCAGGCCTCCGCCGTCAAGGCCGTGGGACTCGCCGAAGCGGACGCGATCAAGGCGCGCGCGCAGGCGCTCGAGGAGAACAGCCAGGCCGTCATCAACGTGCAGATCGCCGAGAAGCTGCCGGACATCGTCCGCGCCGCGGCCGAGTCGTTCAAGGGGATCGACAACATGGTCGTCCTGAACGGTGCGGAAGGCATGAGCGGGATGCTCCAGCAGGTGATGGGAGCGGGCGTCGCGGGTGTCTCGATGTTCCGTGGCCTCTTCGACACCCATACGAACGGGTCGCAGCCGGCCGGGGAGGCCTCGGCCAAGGACGGCGCCACTCAGGGTGCCGCGTCGAAGGGCGACGAGCCGGCCCGCCCCGGCGACGCCGCGCTCACGCCCGGAGAGAAGTAAGTCAGGACCCTCGAGAAGCGAGCCGGCGTTGCAACAGGCAACGCCGGCCGCCGCTCGCGGACGGTCGGCCGCGTCAGTCCGTTACGGCGCGCCGTTCGAGCTGACGTCGCCGCCGAGGTCTGAGCCACCGCCGCTCATCAGGTCCCTGATGAAGCGGCGCGTCTCCGGTCCGGTGAGCGGGTTGTACAGCAGCCCGAGCGTGATGCCGAGGAGGAGCAGGGTGGTGTTGCGCGCCGAGTGGTCGCGCTTCCCCTGCAGCCGCTCGCTTGCGCGGCGCAGGTCCTCGATCGCGACCCGCAGCCGATCGCGGACGTCGTCGTCGGTCGCCACGCGGGCGGCGATCCGTACGGGCTCGTCACGGTCGCTCATCAGCTCGCGATACAGATCGCTCGCGATCTTGAAGGCGTGCAGCACGTCGCCGCGAAGCTTCTCGTCGGACATCGCTCGCTCGACGTACGGTTTGATGTTGTCTGCTGCTCCGTAGACCCTGGCTTTCGTGTACATGTCGCGTCGTTCCTTTCCCTTACGCTGGAGTGGCAAACCTGGGGTTCTCCTCGTGGCTCTGATCCTTGCAGGCTGCGGCGGCAGTGGGAAGAGCGAGCCGCAGACGCAGACGGTGCGTGGTACCGGCTACCGCTTCGAGGCGCCGGTCGGCTGGAAGGTGACGCGCGAGGACCGTACCGTCGCCGCGGCCTCCGGTGAGGTCGACCGGGTCGAGGTCCGCACGTTCAAGCTCGCCAGGCCCTACCAGCCGAAGCTCTTCGAGACCGCGGTGCGCGAGCTCGACTCCGTCGTCTCGCGCATCGCCGTCCAGCTCTCGGGTCGGGTCACCGGCCGCCGGACGGTGCTTGTCGCCGACCGCCGCGCGCGCTCGTACCTGATTTCCTACGACGACAAGACCCAGGAGATCACGTTCGTGCTCCAGGGCCGTCAGGAGCACCAGCTTCTCTGCCGCCGCTTCAGCGCGGCGGCGAACGACGCGTGCGAGGGACTGCTCGACAGCTTCACGCTTCGCTGAGCGCGCAGGCTCCGACGCGATGGCGAACATCACTGGGATGAGCGCGCCGCCTGCCGCTCGACCGCCGCGGGGCCGCGCTGGGAGCGGGCGCGGCGGTTGCCGTCGAAGGCGGCGGTGAAGACGTCCTCGATCGTGTCGGCAGGGATGAAGGTCAGCGCCTCGCGCGTCTCGGGCGGCAGGTCCTCGAGGTCGCTCTCGTTCTCGCGCGGCAGGATCACGCGCTTGAGCCCGGCCCGCTGGGCTGCGAGCGACTTCTCGCGGATGCCGCCGATCGGGAGCACCTGCCCGGTGAGCGTGATCTCGCCGGTCATGCCGACGTCCTCGGCGACGGGCTCGCCGCGCAGGAGCGACGCGATCGCCGTCGCCATCGTCACACCCGCCGACGGGCCGTCCTTCGGCACCGCGCCGGCGGGGACGTGGATGTGCACGTCGTGCTGCTCGAACCAGTCGTCGGGTACGCCGACCGTGTCGGCGTGCGAGCGCACCCACGAAAGCGCCGCGCGGGCCGACTCCTGCATCACGTCGCCGAGCTGGCCCGTCACCTGCAGGTTGCCCTTGCCCGGGTAGGCGGCCGCCTCGATGAAGAGCACGTCGCCGCCCACGGCGGTGTAGGCGAGCCCGGTCGCGACGCCCGGCTCGGAGGTGCGCTTGCGCACCTCGCCCGAGAAGCGCCGCGGGCCGAGCCACTCGCGCAGCTTGCGGTCGTCGACGCGCGTCTTCTGCGTCTTCCCCTTCGCCACCTGCGCGGCCGCCTTGCGGCAGACGTCGGCGAGCCGTCGCTCGAGGTTGCGCACGCCGGCCTCCCGCGTGTACTCGCGGATGATCGTGCGCAGCATGGTGTCCGACAGCGCGAGCTGCGAGCGCTTCAGGCCGTGCGCCGGCGAGCTGCTTCGGCAGCAGGTAGCGCTTCGCGATTCCGAGCTTCTCCGCCTCGGTGTAGCCCGTCAGCTGGATCACGTCGATGCGGTCGAGCAGCGGGCCGGGGATCGTGTCGGTCGTGTTCGCGGTGCAGATGAAGAGCACCTTCGAGAGGTCGAACGGCAGGTCGAGGTAGTGGTCGCGGAACGACTTGTTCTGCTCCGGGTCGAGCACCTCGAGCATCGCCGACGACGGGTCGCCGCGCCAGTCGGAGCCCATCTTGTCGATCTCGTCGATCAGGAGCAGCGGGTTCGACGACTCGGCGTCGCGGAGCGAGCGGATGATCGTGCCGGGCATCGCGCCGATGTACGTGCGCCGGTGGCCGCGGATCTCGGACTCGTCGCGGACGCCGCCCACCGACATGCGCACGAACTTGCGCCCGAGCGCCCGCGCGATCGACTGCCCGAGCGATGTCTTGCCGACGCCGGGCGGGCCGACGAAGCAGAGGATCTGTCCCGAGACCTTGTTGCGGAGCTTCGCGACCGCGAGGTGCTCGACGATCCGGTCCTTGACCTTCTCGAGGTCGAAGTGGTCGTCGTCGAGCATCGTGCGCGCATGCTCGAGGTCGAGGTTGTCCTCGGTGAGCGTGTCCCACGGCAAGGTGATGATCCACTCGAGGTAGGTGCGGATCACGCCGTACTCCGCCGCCGCCTGGGGCAGCCGCTCGAGGCGCGCGAGCTCGCGATCGGCGGCCTTCCGCGCGTCGTCGGGCAGGGTCAGCGCCTCGAGCCGCTCGCGCAGCTCGTTCACCTCGGCCTGCTCGGGGTCGCCCTCGCCGAGCTCGGCCTGGATCGCCTTGAGCTGCTGGCGCAGGAAGTACTCGCGCTGGCCCTTCTCCATCTCCGACTGGACCTGCGACTGGATCTTCGAGCCGAGCTCGAACACCTCGAGCTCGCGGTTCAGGATCACCGAGATCTGCCGCAGCCGCTGCTCGACGTCGACCGTCTCGAGGATCCGCTGGCGCTCCTCGGTCGGGATCGTCCGCATCGTCGAGGCGACCAGGTGGGCGAGCGCGCTCGGGTCGTCGACGTTCGCCGCCGCGAGCTGCAGCTCCTCGGGCAGGTACGGCGCGAGGCCGATGATGCGGCGCGAACTGGCCCTGGACATTGCGCATGAGCGCCTCCACCTCGGGCCGGTCGGTGTTCTCGTCGGGCACTTCCTCGAACTCGCCGACGAGGTATGGGTCGTCCGAGACGCGTTCGGCGACCCTGATCCGAGCGAGGCCACCGACCAGGATCCGCAGCGTCCCGTCGGGCACCTTGATCATCTTGTGCACGATCGCGAGCGTGCCGACCTCGTAGATCTCGTCCCAGCCGGGCGCCTCGACCGACGAGTCCTTCGCGGTCACGAGCGCGAGCAGGCGGTCGCCGGCGACGACGTCGTCGATCAGCCGCACCGAGCGCTCCTGCCCGATCGCGAGCGGCGTCATCGACTGCGGGAAGACGACCGTCTCCTTGAGCGGGAGCACCGGCAGGACGGCCGGGAGCTCGTACTCGCTCTCGGACTCCTCGGGCAGCTCGAAGGTGACGTCGGTCATCGGCGCTCAACCTCGATCGCGATGCGTCCGCCGCCCGGGGGAGCGACGCTCGGCACCAGGTCGGTCACCGGCAGCGTCACGGTGACGATCCCGCGCTCGAATCGAGCGTGCGCGCGCTCCGGGTCGACGTCCTCGGGCAGCCGCACCTGTCGCTTGAACGGCCCGTACTCGATCTCCATCTGCTGGTAGACGCGCCCGGCGGACTCGGGGCGGACGCGCTCGCCCGCAACGAGGAGCGTGCGCTCGCCGACCACGAGGCTGAGGCTGGCCGGGTCGATGCCCGGAAGCTCGATCACGACCGTGAGCTCGTGCGGATCGTCGGTGTGGTAGCTGTCGACGTTCGGGCGAAAGCCTCTGCGCAGCGCCGAGAAGCGCGGCACCTGCCAGAGGTCGGCGAAGAGCTCGTCGATCTCGTCGTGCAGCCTGTCGATGTCGCGGCGCCCCATGGAGCCCCAAAAGGTACAGCGGCGGCTACGGTTGGCACATGGTGCGGTGGACGCGCTTCGTCCTGCGACACCGGATTGCGGTCGTCGTCGCGTGGCTCGCCGTCCTCGTGCTCGGCGGCTGGGCGAGCTCGCAGCTCTCGCCGCTCCTCTCGAACACCTTCACCGTCCCGGGCACCGACTCCGAGCGCGTGCGCAAGGTGCTCGAGGAGCACTTCGGCGACCGGCCGGACGGCTCGTTCACCGTCGTCTTCCGGGTGCCCGACACGCGCGACCCGGCGCTGCTCGCGCGCCTGCAGGCGGTCGTCGACCGCGCGGCGGCGGCGGTGCCGACGGGCCGACCGACGGCGCTGCTCGTCGCGGGCCGGCATGTCGTCTACGCCGACGTCGTCTCGACGCTCGACCTGGCGGAGGCGAAGGGCTCGAGCGACGCGCTCCTCCAGGCGATCGGCACGCCAACCGGTGTCGAGCGCGCGTACGTGACCGGCGCGGCGTCGATCCAGCGCGAGCTCGACCCGATCTTCAACGAGGATCTCCTGAAGGGCGAGCGGATCGCGCTCCCGATCGCGCTCCTCGTGCTCCTCGCGGTGTTCGGCATCTCCGCCTCGGTGACGATCCCGTTCATCTTCGCCGCGTGCACGATCACGGGCACCCTCGGGATCGTCTACTGGATCGCTCACGTCGCCGAAACGCCGACCTACGTGACGAACCTCGTCCAGCTGATCGGCCTCGGGATCGCGGTCGACTACTCGCTGCTGATCGTCTACCGCTTCCGGGAGGAGCTGGCGTCCGTGCCCGACAAGGACGAGGCGGTGGTGCGGACGATGCAGACGGCCGGCCGCTCGGTGGTCTTCTCGGGCGTCGCCGTCGCGCTCGGGCCTCGCGCTCCTCGTCGCGATGCCGCTGCCGTTCATGCGGATGATGGGCGTCGCGGGGTTCCTGATCCCGCTCGTCTCGATCGCGGCGGCGACGACGCTCCAGCCGGCGCTGCTCTCGCTCTACGGCCGCCGCGGCGTCGCCCGCAAGCGCATCCTCCCCGGCGAGCCGATCGATGCCGAGCAGGGCTTCTGGGCGCGCCTCGCCCGCGCCATCATGGCGCGGCCGATCCTCTTCCTGGTCACGGGCGCCGCCGTGCTCGTCGCGGCCGCGCTTCCCGCCATCTTCCTGCAGTTGACGCCCGGTTCGACGTTCGGCATCCCGCGCACGCCGCAGTCGGTGCAGGGCTTCGACGTGCTCCAGAACGCCGTCGGCCCCGGCGCGGTCGCGCCGTCGATCGTGCTCGTGAGCGCGCCGGAGGGCGGCGTGCTCGAGCCGCAGGTCGAGGCCGCCGTCGGCCGGTTGGCCGCGGCACTCCGGCGCGATCCCGAAGTGGCGGCTGTGGCCGCACCGCCGACCGGCCGCTACGTCGACCCGATCGGAGCGCTATCGCCAGGTGATCGTCGCGGGTCGGCACGACTACGGCTTCCCGGAGGCGCAGGCGTTCGTGCACCGGCTCCGAGGCCGCCTGATCCCCGCGGCCCGACTTCCCCGTCCGGCGTGGAGGTGGTCGCGGGTGGCGCGCCGGCCCAAGGGCGTGGACTTCCTCCACCGCGCGTACACCTACTTCCCGCCGCTGATCGCCGCCGTGCTGCTCCTCAGCTACGTGCTGCTGATGCGCGCGTTCCGCTCGCTGCTCCTGCCGCTCAAGGCGGTCCTCCTCAACCTGCTCTCGATCGGTGCGAGCTACGGGATGCTGGTCGTCGTGTTCAAGTGGGGCGTCGGCGAGGACGTGTTCGGGCTCTACCAGTTCGACCAGGTCGAGGGCTGGATCCCGATCTTCCTGTTCGCGATGCTCTTCGGGCTCTCGATGGACTACGAGGTGTTCCTCGTCACGCGGATGCGCGAGGCCTGGGACGACGGCGCCGACAACGCGACTGCGGTCGCGTTCGGGCTCGAGCGCACCGGCCGGATCATCACGGCCGCGGCGATCATCATGTGCGCCGCGTTCTCGGGCTTCGTCGCCGGCCGTATCGTCGGCCTGCAGCAGTTCGGGCTCGGCCTTGCGGTCGCGATCCTGGTCGACGCGACGCTCGTGCGGTCGCTGCTCGTGCCGAGCATGATGCGCCTCTTCGACCGCTGGAACTGGTGGCTGCCGGTCTGGGCTGCGCGTCTGGTCCGCGTGGAGCCGTCTCCGCTCGCCGACCGTCCCGCCGCTGACGTCGGCGCGCGCGCGGCGGCGTAGGCTCGACGGAGCCGCCCAGGAGCGGTGCCCCGGCTTGGCCGGGGCTTGGAGCGGGATTCGGCGGCGTAGGCTCGACGGAGCCGCCCAGGAGCGGTGCCCCGGCTTGGCCGGGGCATCGAGCGGGAACCAGCGCTGTAGCATCGGCCCGGCATGAAGGGCCTCATCTGCGCAGGCGGCGCCGCGACGCGGCTCGAGGAGCTGACGCGCGTCACGAACAAGCACCTGCTGCCGGTGGGGCGCTGGCCGATGGTCTACTACCCGCTCCAGCTGCTCCAGCGGGTCGGCGTGAGCGAGGTGCTGCTCGTGACGGGCAAGCAGCACGCCGGCGACTTCATCGACCTACTCGGCGACGGCCGGCTGCGCACGCGCTCCGGCGAGGAGCCGCTCTTCGACCTCGACCTCTCCTACAAGGTGCAGGTCGAGCCGGGCGGGATCGCGCAGGTCGTCGGGATGGCGCGCGAGTTCGCGCGCGGGCGAGCGGCTGGTGGTCTGCCTCGGCGACAACATCTTCGAGTACGCCCAGGCCGATGCGATCGCCTCCTGGGAGAGCGGGGCGCTCGTCTTCGTGACCGAGGTGCCGGACCCCGAGAACTTCGGCGTCGTCGCCTACGACGCGGACGGTGGCGTCGCCGACCTCGTCGAGAAGGCCGGGATCGTCGACAAGCGCTACGAGCTGCCGCCCTCGAACGACGCGGTCGTGGGGCTCTACTGCTACCCGTCGGAGGTGTTCGAGATCATCGACGCGCTCGAGCCGTCCAGCCGCGGCGAGCTCGAGATCACCGACGTCAACCGCGAGCTCGCCCGGCGCGGGCAGCTCCAGGTCCAGCGCGTGGAGGGCTGGTGGCACGACGGCGGCAAGCACTGGGCCGACCTCGCCGACGTCGGCCGGCAGATCGAGCAGACAGGCGTCAACAAGTGACGGGCGTCGCCGGGCTCGGCCGGTTCCCGCTCGCGCGGCACGAGGACGGGCGCGGCTGGTTCGCCGAGCTCGCCCGCTCGAGCGCGCTGCCGCGCCCGATGCAGCAGGCGAACCTCTCCTTCTCGCGCCGGGGCGTGATCCGCGGCCTGCACTTTCACCTCCGCGGGCAAGACGATCTGTTCGTCTGCCTGCAGGGCATGGTGCGCGTCGTGGTGCTCGACCGCGAGACCGGAGCGACGTTCACCGAGGACATCGGCGACGAGAACCCGGTCGCGATCTACGTTCCGGGCATCCACGCCCACGGCTACGAGGCGCTGACCGACTGCCTCTTCTGCTACCTCGTGACGGAGGAATACGACCCGCGCGATCCCGACGAGCAGGGCATCCCGTGGAACGATCCTCGCGTCGTCGACCTCTGGAGCACGCGATCGCCGCTTCTCTCGCAGCGGGACACGGCGACGGCGTCCTGATCACGGGCGCAGGCGGACAGCTCGGCCACGCGCTGGCCGAGACGTACCCGGACGCGGTCTCCCTCACGCATCCCGAGTGGGACGTCACCTTCCCCTTACCGTTCACGTACAAGGGCTGGGCGATCGACCTCGTCCTGCACGCCGCCGCGTGGACGAACGTGGACGGCGCCGAGGACGACCCGCAGGGAGCGGCCGCGGTCAACGTCGGCGGCGCGCAGAACGCGGCCGCGATCGGCGTCGCCGCTCGTCTCCTTCTCGACCGACTACGTCTTCGACGGTCGCAAGCGGGAGCCGTACGTCGAGTCGGACGCGCCCGACCCGCTCGGCGCCTACGGCCGCACCAAGCTGCACGGCGAAGCGGCCGCCGGCGAGCAGGCGTGGATCGTCCGCTCCTCGTGGCTGTTCGGCCCGACCGGGCACAACTTCTTGCGAACGATGCTGCGCCTCGGGGAGGAGCGCGACGAGGTGGCGGTCGTCGCCGACCAGCGCGGCTGCCCCAGCTACGTGGGCCACCTGGCCGCTGCGCTGCCGGACGTCGTCGAGCTGCCGTTCGGCGTGTACCACGTCGCAGCCGCCGGCGACTGCACGTGGGCCGACTTCGCGGAGGCGATCTTCGAGGAGGCGGGCCTCGCGTGCCGCGTCCGCCGGATCACGACCGCCGAGTTCGGCGCGCGCGCGCCGCGGCCTGCGTACTCGGTGCTGCGCTCCGAGAAGGGCGCTCCCGAGCTGCCGCACTGGCGCGACGGCCTGCGCGAGTGCCTCCGGCGAATCGCGCGATAGCCTTCCGCGGATGCGCGTGCTCGTCACCGGCGGCGCCGGCTTCATCGGCTCTCACTTCGTGAGGCGCCTGGCTGCCGCCGGCGAGGAGGTCGTGGTGCTGGACAAGCTCACCTACGCGGCGCATGGCGGCGCCAATCTCGTCGGCGTCGAGCACGAGTTCCACCGCGGCGACATCGCGGTCGCCGACGAGGTCGCGAACGCGGCGCGCGGCTGCGACGCGATCGTCAACTTCGCGGCCGAGACGCACGTCGACCGCTCGATCCTCGGCGCGACCGACTTCGGGCGGACGGAGTTCTTCGGCACGCAGGTGTTGCTCGAGCACGTCCGCGAGCACGGCGGTCGGTTCGTCCAGGTCTCGACCGACGAGGTCTACGGTGACCTCGAGTCGGGCGGCTCGGCGCGAGAGAGCGACGCCGTGCGGCCGTCGAGCCCGTACAGCGTCGCCAAGGCGGCCGGCGACCTGCACATCCCGGCGTACGTGCGGACGTTCGGCGTCAACGCGTCGATCACGCGCGGCTCGAACACCTACGGTCCGAACCAGTATCCCGAGAAGCTGA
Organism: uncultured Actinomycetota bacterium; assembly: GCA_963797465.1. Lineage (GTDB taxonomy): Bacteria > Actinomycetota > Thermoleophilia > Gaiellales > Gaiellaceae > PALSA-600. The sequence goes on from CAWCPD010000001.1 coordinate 2,448,722, forward strand.
TCCCGCTCTTTGTCACGAACGCGATCGAGGGGAAGCAGCTGCCGCTTTACGGCGACGGCCGCCAGATCCGCGACTGGCTCTACGTCGAGGACCACTGCGCGGGAATCGAGCTCGTGCTCCGTGAGGGTGCGCCCGGCGAGGCCTACAACGTCGGCGGCGGCGACGAGCGCGAGAACATCGACGTCGTGAATGCGATCCTGGCGCAGCTCGACGCCGACCCGTCGCTGCTCCAGCACGTCGAGGATCGCCTGGGCCACGACCGCCGCTACAGCCTCGACAGCACGAAGCTTCGCGCGCTCGGCTGGTCGCCGGCGGTGAGCTTCGAGGACGGTCTACGGGTCACGGTCGACTGGTATCGCGACCGTCGCGACTGGTGGGAGCCGATCAAGTCGGGCGAGTTTCGCGCGTACTACGAGCGCCAGTACGCGGCCCGCCTGGCCGGCTGATCGCCGATTGTGTCGACTTGCGAGCCTGAGCAGGCATTTCGTGCCGGCGCTCGACAGGCGCCGGCGCCGGCCGCGTCAGCCCTGTACCGGCGGCGCGACAGGTCGAGACGTCTTACAAAGCCCTTAGGGATGCGACGGGAGCCATTGCTACCGTGACCAGCTGGTGATCCGGCGCGTCCTCTTCATCTGGTCGCTGGCCGCGCTCGGGTTCGCGGGTGCCGCGTCAGCCGCGCTCGTGTCCGGCGGCTCTACCCCGCCCGATCCGCCGGTGACGGCGACCGACCCGGCCGGGACGGCGGCGGCCTCGACCACTGCCACGACGACGACTGCCCCGGCCGCATCGGACGCGACGCTGGCCGTGAGCGCGGCTGCGAACACGGTGGTGATCACCGGTCACGGCTGGGGGCACGGGCTCGGCCTGGCCCAGTGGGGCACGCTCGGCTACGCCCAGCACGGCTGGAGCTACGACCGGATCCTGGCGCACTACTACCGCGGCACCACCCTCGAGGCGAGGCCGAGCCCGACCATCCGCGTGCTGCTCCTCGACGGAGCGAGCAGTGTGACGCTCTCGTCCGGGACGGCGTGGTCCGTGAAGGACGCTCGGGGGGTGAAGGTGACGCTCTCGCCCGGCGACCTCGTCGTCGGCGCGCCGCCCGTGGTCGCCGGGAGGACGCTCGCCTCGCCGCTCGCATTCGTCCCGGGCAAGGGCGCTCTGTCGGTCGCCGGGAAGCCGTACCGCGGCCGCATCGTCGTCTACTCGAACGGGAAGACGCTTCAGGTCGTGAATGCGCTCGAGCTCGAGCCGTATCTGAAGGGCGTCGTCGGCTACGAGGTGCCTTCGGCGTGGCCGGCCGACGCGCTGCGGGCGCAGGCGGTCGCCGCACGCACCTTTGCGCTCGCGAGCCTCACGACGGTCGTCACCGCGCGCACCTACGACCTGTACGCCGACACGCGAAGCCAGGTCTACGGTGGCATCCTGGCCGAGTCGCCGGCGGTCTCGAGGGCGGTCGACGCGACGGCCCGCCAGGTCCTGCTCTACCGCGGGAAAGTGATCACCGCGTACTACTCGTCGAGCTCCGGCGGCCGGACCGCCTCGGCCGTCGAGGCGCTCGGCAGGCGGATCCCCTACCTCGTCTCCGTGCCCGACCCCTACGACACCATCTCGCCGAACCACGACTGGGGCCCCGTCGTCTTCGATGCGCGGAAGGTGGCGAAGGCGCTCCAGCTCGGCGGCGGGTTGGTCGACCTCCGGGTGAACGTCGGGCCGTCGGGCCGCGTCACCACGGTGACCGCGGTCGGTGCGACCGGAGAGAAGACGGTCACCGGCTCCACACTCCGCACCCTGCTCGAGCTGCGCTCGACCATGTTCTCGGTCGGCTGGCTCTCCCTCGACCCGCCGCCGACGGCGGCGTACGGCGTCTCGACGCAGCTCGGCGGGGTCGCGCGAGGGGTGGCCGCCGTCACGCTCGAGGGCAGGCCCGCCGGTGGGAAGTGGGCGACCGTCGCGCCCGTGAAGGCCGATGCGAGCGGGCGTTTCAAGGTGGTTGTCAGGCCCGAGGCAGCGATGCAGTACCGGCTGGCAGTCGGCGACGTCCGCGCGGCGTTCATCAACGTGCCCGTCGAGCCCGTCGTGGACGCCTCCGTCGACGCCGGCGCGGTCAGCGGCACCGTCCGGCCGCCGCTGCCTGGCGCAGCGGTGCAGCTGCAACGCCACAACGGTGCGTCGTGGGCGACCGTCGCCACCGCGAAACCGGATCGGGCGGGTGCGTTTGCCGTCGGCGCCTCGATCGCGCCCGGCTCCTACCGCGTGCGCTGGGCGCCCGGCCGCGGCCTCCTGCCCGGCGTCTCCAAGATCGTGGCGGTCTCGTGAGGAAGGCGATCCTGTGCGGCGTTCTCCTCGCACTCTGCGTGCCCGCCGACTCGCTCGCGGCGCGGTGGGCGGTGGGTGCGCCTCCCGGCCGGTTCGCCTTCGTCGCGGCGCAGCTTCCGGCCGCGCGCACGCTCGTTCCCGGCCGGGCGCTGCTCGTGCGCGGCGTGCGCCCGCACGTCCGCGGCGCTTCGTACGTGACGCGGCTCGACGGCGCGGTGCGGCAGGTCGCGTTCGCGAACACCGAGCCCTACCAGGCGAAGCAGTGGTATCTCCGTCAGGACCGCGCGTGGGAGTTCTGGCCGCAGCGGCCGAACCTCTCGGCCGTCAAGGTCGCCTTGATCGACTCCGGCATCGACCTCGGGCATCCCGAGTTCGCCCAGCGCGTCATCGGAGGCCGCTCGTTCGTAGGTGACTCGTGGCGGCGCGACACCGACGGCCACGGCACGTTCGTCGCCGGGCTGATCGCAGCCGACCCCTTCAACGGGATCGGCATCGCCGGGCTCGGGTTCAACGTCAAGCTGCTCGTGGCGAAGGTCGTCGAGCCCGGCGGAGTCTCGCTTCAGGCCGAGGTGGATGGGATCACGTGGGCGGTCCGACAGGGGGCGCAGGTGATCAACCTCAGCCTCGGCGGCGTGCGCGACCCGCGCGACCCGCGCGCCGACACGTTCTCACCGCTCGAGCGGGACGCGGTCGCCTACGCGCACTCGAAGGGAGTGGTCGTGGTCGTCGCTGTCGGCAACGGCCCTGACTCGCCCTCGACCCCGTGGAACTTCGCCGACTGGCCGGCCTCGCTGCCACACGCGATCGGCGTCGCCGCGCTGCGCGAGGACGGCTCGGTTCCGGCCTACTCGAACCGCGACCCGATCTTCGTCGACCTGGCCGCGCCCGGCGATGCCGTCTTCTCGACCATCCCACGGAACCTTGTCGACACGACACTTCCCGCCTGCGGCCGCGAGGCCTACTCGGACTGCGGCCCGGCCGAGTTCCGCGAGGCGATCGGTACCTCCTTCGCCGCGCCGCAGGTCTCCGCCGCCGCGGCCCTGCTGCTCGGACAGGATCCGACGCTGCAGCCCGATCAGGTGTCGTGGCTGCTCGAGCGCTCGGCGACCGACGTGACCGCCGCCAGCGGCTGCTGGCGCTGTAGTCAGGGACGTGACGCGCTCTCGGGCTGGGGCCGGCTCAACGTCGCCGCCGCGCTTGCGCTCCTGAAGCGGCGTGCGAGCCTCCCGCCCGCCGACGCCTACGAGTCGAACGACGACGCGGGAGTCGAAGCGCACGCCTTCGGGCCGCCGCGCACGATCGCCGCCACGCTCGACTACTGGGACGACCCGACCGACGTTTACGCGATCAAGCTGGCCAAGGGCGAGACGCTCGTCGTGCGCCTCAGTAGCACGCTCCCGCTCGGGAAGATGCAGCTCTGGACGCCGGACACGACCCATGTGGGCGACCAGCGAGGCATCCTCGGCACCCGCGCGGCCCGTTCGGCGCCGATCGGCGGGGAGCAGCGGCTCGCCTTCCGCGCGCCGTTGGCCGGCAAGTACTTCCTCCAGGTGAGAGTCGGCATCCCGACGCGCGATCCGCCGGCCTACCGGCTCTCGGTCGCGAAGCAGCGCGGCTAGCCAAGGCGCGACCGCGGGCGGCGACCCGGCGTGGTCGCAGGAGCGCCCCGGCGGGCGACGAAAGGCGGCCCGATGGCCGCCGCTGCCCCGAGCCACGAGCGCCTGGAGAACCCCGGGTACGAGATCTTCATCCTCGCCCTCTCGGTTCTCTCGCTGGTCAACCTGGTCCTGATCGTGCTTCCGTTCTCCCTGCTCGACGGCGAGCAACTGGACGTGATCTGGATCCTCGACGGCGTGCTCACGATCGTGTTTCTGGGCGACTTCGCCTACCGGCTCCTCAGCGCCGACTCGAAGCGCGCGTACTTCTTCCACGACCGAGGGTGGCTCGACCTGATCGGGAGCCTCCCGTTCCTGCGCATCTTCAGGATCTTCCGCGTGCTGCGCGTCGGGCGCCTCGTGCGCGAGTACGGCTTCGGCGCGCTTGCCCGCTGGCTGGTGCGCGAACGCGCGCAGAGCGCGCTCTACGTCGTCAGCTTCCTCGTCGTCCTCGTGCTCGAGGTGTCGTCGATCCTGATGCTGCCGCTCGAGGCCAGGTCGCCCGACGCGAACATCACGACCGCAGGCGATGCGCTCTGGTGGGGCCTCGTCACCGTGACCACTGTCGGCTACGGCGACCAGTTTCCGGTCACGACCGGAGGCCGCATCGTCGGCGTCTTCGTGCTCATCCTGGGCGTCGGCCTCTTCGGCACGTTCACCGGCTTCCTCGCCAACTCGTTCCTCTCCGCGCGCAAGGACGAGCCGTCGGCTGCCGCCCCGGGTTCGCCGCGCGCGCTGATCGAGGACGTCCGCCGCGAGCTCGAGGCGCAGGAGACGCGGAGCGCCACGCTGCGCGCGCGCCTCGAGGAGCTCGAGACCGCGCTCTGAGCAGTCCCGACAGCCGTTCGCCGAAAGTCACGCAATTGTTCGACATCCGTTGCAGATCGGTCACGGATTCGCTGGTAGCGTCGGTTGTCGAGGGCGGAGGGTGCGGCCCCACCCAATGAAGGGCGGGGGTGCGCCCCGAAGTTGACTCGCGGCCGGGCCGGAGGGAAACGGTCGGCCCCGGGTCTACCGGTTCTCGAGTAGCTCGTCCGCGGGAACATCGCGCAGGACGCGTGCCGGGTTGCCGACCACGAGCGTTCGCGCCGCGACGTCCCTCGTGACGACCGCGCCGGCGCCGACGAACGCCTCCTCGCCGACCTCGATCCCGGGACAGAGCACCGCGCCGCCGCCGATCCGGGCGCCGCGGCGGATCGTCGGCCCCTCGAGCAGCTCGCGGCGTCGCTCGGTGCGGCCCATGAAGTTGTCGTTCGTCGTCACCACGCACGGCGCGATGAAGACGTTGTCCTCGAGCGTCGAGTACGCGGTGATGTAGGCGTCGGCCTGGATCTTCGTCAGCGCCCCCACCGTCGTGTCGTTCTCGATCAGCGAGCCGCGGCCGAGCACGACGTCGTCGCCGATCGTCACCCGCTCGCGCACGCACGACTGGTCGCCGAGGATCACGCGAGCGCCGATGCTCGAGCCGGCGAAGACGATCGCGCCCGTGGACACGATCGTGCCCTCGCCGATCTCGGTCGGCGGCAGCGGCTCCCGCTTTGCGGTCGAGCGCGGTGAGAGCGAAGGCTGCTTGCCGACCACGGCGCCCTCGAGCACCTTCACGCCCTCGCCGAGCACTGTTCCCGGATAGACGATCGCCGTCTCGTGGATCTCGGTCATCGTTACCGCGGGACCCCGGCGAGCGACTCCTGCAGACGCTCGAGGGTGCGCACGACCACGAGCCCGTCGCGCGCCTCGGCACCGGCGCCGCCGTCGCGGACGAGCCGCAGGAAGTGCTCGATCTCCAGCCGCAGCGGCTCGTCTTTCGCGATCTTCGGGCTGAAGATGTCGCCGGTGCGCGTCTGCCACTCGCCGTAGCTCTGCGACGGCTCCTCGCTGGCCTTCTCGTAGACCGTCACCTTCCGCTCCAGCTCCATGTCGTCGAACACGGCCATCTTGTCGCGGCCGACGACGGTGATCTTCCGCAGCTTGTGCGGGTCGAGCCACGAGAGGTGCATGTGTGCGATCTTGCCGCTCGGGAAGCGCAGGTAGCAGAAGACGACGTCCTCGACGCCGGGCGTCAGAAACGCGTTCCCGTGCGCCCACGCCTCGTCCGGCTCCTCGCCGACGAGGTAGAGGATCACCGACAGGTCGTGCACGCCCAGCGACCACAGCGCGTTCTCGTCCTTGCGGATCGTGCCGAGGTTCTGCCGGTTCCCGTAGATGCAGAGAACGTCGCCGAGGTTGCCGGTGTCCACGAGCTGCTTCAGCTTCAACACGCCCGGGTGGTACAGGAGCAGATGCCCTGGCATCAGCACGAGGTTGCGCCGCTCCGCCAACTCGACGAGCTCCTCCATCTCGTCGCCGCGCATCGCCGGCGGCTTCTCGACGAACACGTGCTTGCCCGCCTCGAGCGCCTGCTTGGCCAGTGCGTAGTGGGTCGGGACGGGCGTGGCGATCACGACCGCCTCGAGCTCCGGATCGGCCAGCAGCTCCTCGAAGCTCGCGGCGGAACGCGCGCCCGGGAAGCGCCGCGCGAACTCGGCGCGCCGGCCCTCGGACGCGTCGCAGATCCAGCGCAGGTCGGCGAGGTCGTCGACGTTGCGGACGAGGTTCTTCCCCCACGCACCGAGGCCCGCCTGGCCGACGCGCACGGGCTCGGCTACAGCTTCCACACCTTCCCCGCGACCTCGAGGCCGTTGGTTGCGTTGCGGAAGTCGACGACGACGTGCGCCCGCCGGACGACGTCGGCGTAGTCGATCGCCGAGTGCGCGGTGACGATCGCGACGCAGTCGTAGGCCTCGGGCTCGAGCGCGACGCAGGTCATGCCGTCGAACTCGGCCACGTGCGGGTCGTGGTAGGCGACCTCGGCGCCGGCGGTCCGGAGCAGCTGCACCAGCTTCTCGGCCGGCGTCTCGCGCGTGTCGCCGATGTCGGCCTTGTACGCGACGCCGAGCAGCAGGATGCTCGACCCGGAGAGCGACTTCTGCAGGCCGTGGTTCATCGCCTGCGAGATCACCGAGCGGCAGAAGTACGGCATGTTGTTGTTGACCTCGCCCGAGAGCTCGATGAAGCGCGTCGAGAAGTCGTACTCGCGCGCCTTCCAGGAGAGGTAGTACGGGTCGAGCGGGATGCAGTGGCCGCCGAGGCCCGGCCCGGGCTGGAACGGCATGAAGCCGAACGGCTTCGTCGCCGCCGCGCCGACCACCTCCCAGACGTCGATGTCCATCCGGTCGCAGAGCTGCGCGAGCTCGTTGACCAGCGCGATGTTGACCGAGCGGAAGATGTTCTCGAGCAGCTTCGTCAGCTCGGCCGCCTCGGGCGTCGAGACCGTGTGGACGGTGTCGACTGCGCCGCGGTACACCTCTGCGGCGGCCTCGGTGCACGCCGCCGTGAGGCCCGCCGACGATCTTCGGCGTCGTCTTCGTCGTCCAGTCGGTACGGCCGGGATCGACGCGTTCCGGCGACATGGCGAGGTGGAAGTCCTCGCCCGCCTTCAGGCCGCTTCCCTCCTCGAGCAGCGGCTTCACGATCTCGCGCGTCGTGCCCGGATACGTCGTCGACTCGAGTACCACCACCTGGCCGCGCCGGAGGACGGAGGCGAGGCGACGCGACGCCTGCTCGACGTAGGAGAGGTCGGGCTCGCGCTGCTTGGTCAGCGGTGTCGGCAGCGCGATCAGGATCGCACCGGCCTGGCTCACCTGCGCGTAGTCGAGCGTGGCGGCGATCCGGCCCTCGGTCACGTGAGGAGCGAGGTCGGACGAGGCGACGTCCTCGATGTGGCTCTCACCGCGGTTCAGCCCGTCGACCAACTCCGGCACCGCGTCGACGAGCAGCACGCGCCGGCCCGCGTCGGCGAAGGTCTGCGCGAGCGGGACGCCGACGTAGCCGGCGCCGATCACGGCGACGTCCCAGGTGTCGACGTTCGAGCTGGTGAGGTCCGGGGTAGCCTGGCCGGTCACGGGCGCGAAGGGTACAGAGCGGCAGCGACGCGCTCGCTCGCGTGCCCGTCGCCGTAGAGCTGGCGACGCTCCGCCGGCATAGCGCGCCGCCGCCGCGGCGGCGGCGATCGCGTCCGGCTCGTCGTCCACCAGCACGTTCCCGCCCTCGGCGACCGTGTCGACCCACTCGGTCGATCGGGCGCAGCGTCACGCACGGGACGCCGTACCAGTAGGCCTCCTTCTGCAGCCCGCCCGAGTCCGTGAGGATCACGCGCGCCTGCGAGGCGAGCGCGGCGAAGTCGAGGTAGCCGAGCGGGGCGATCGTCGGCAGGTCGAGCCCGAGCCGCGCGATCGCGGCGGCGGTGCGCGGATGGGCCGGAAAGACGAGCGGGCCCTCGACGCGGCGCAGCCCCTCGGCGATCCGGCGCAGGCGCTCGTCGATCGTCACGTTCGCCTCGCGATGGACGGTGGCGACCGCGTAGCCGCCCGGCCGTGAGCCCGAGCCGCGCGAGCACGTCCGACCGCTCGCGCGCGATCGGCGCATAGAGCCGCGACGCGTCGGCCATCACGTCGCCGACGACCTCGATGCGGCCGGCCGACGCCCTCGCTCTCGAGCTGCTTCGCCGAGCGCTCGTCCGGACACAGCAGCAGCGCCGAGACTCGGTCGACCTCGATCCGGTTCCGCTCCTCGGGCATCGCGTCGTCGAAGCTGCGGAGGCCGGCCTCGACGTGCGCGACCGGCACGCCGCCGGCCGCCCGGGCGCCGGCGAGCGTGGAGTTCGTGTCGCCGTAGACGAGCACCCAGTCGGGCCGCTCGGCCTCGACGGCGGCCCGGAGCCCGGGCGCCATCAGCTCGGGGTCGGAGTCGCGGACGTCGAGCCGGTAGCGCGGCTCGCCCAGCTCGAGCTCGTGGAAGAACACCGCTGACAGCTCGGCGTCGTAGTGCTGCCCGGTGTCGAGCACGACCTCGTCGATCCCGGCCGCCCGGAACGCGGCCGAGACGGGAGCCGACTTGATGAACTCGGGCCGGTTCCCGACGACCGAGAGCACGCGCATCGCTCGCTACACTACGCGCCTCCTGCGGGCCGTTAGCTCAGTTGGTAGAGCAGGGGACTCTTAATCCCAAGGTCGAAGGTTCGAATCCTTCACGGCCCATAGAAGTTTCCGCATGTCCGGGTAAACCGCATGGCTCCACGGGACAAGTGTGCCAGGCATGCCGCCGAAGCGCACCGCGTGCCCTCACCGGTGCCCCCACGGCGCGCGACCCCCCTCGGTGGTCGAGGCGTGGCCGGACGTAACCACGCTCGCGCAGGCGAGTGTTCGTGTATGTTACCTGAGTGGCGGTTGCGGTTTCGCTGGCGTTCGGTTCGGGCGGGGATCTATGCCCGGATCTCGTCTGATCGCGAGGCGGACGGGTCTGGCGGTTGCGCGGCAGCTGGCGGATTGCCGGCGGTTGGCGGAGCGGAAGGGCTGGTCGGTGGTCGAGGAGTACGTCGACGACGATGTGAGCGCCTGGAGCGGCCGCGAGCGGCCGGCGTATGCGCGGATGCTGGCCGACCTGGAGGCGGGCGGGATCGAGGCGCTCCTGGTCTACGACCTCGATCGCCTGCACCGGCAGCTGAGCGGGCTCGAAGCGTTGATCGTGCTGTGCGAGGCGCGGGGGATCACGAACGTGGCTTCGGTCAGTGGCGATCTCGACCTGACGACACCGGATGGGCGCTTTCGGGCTCGTATCCTGGTCGCGGTGGCGACGAAGGAGAGCGACGACAAGAGCCGCCGGATCACGCGCAAGCACGACGAGCTGGCCGAGTCCGGGCAAGTGGTCGGGTGGCGGCAGCCGCCCCTTCGGTACGAGCCCGGCGGGCAGCGAGCTGCGGGAGTCCGAAGCGGCGGTCGTGCGCGAGTGCGCGCGCCGATTCCTCGCCGGGGAGCCGCTGCGCGCGATCTGCAGCGACCTGAACAGCGCGCGGGGTCAAGTCGGCCGGTGGCGGCGCCTGGACGCCAGCAGTCGCTGCGGCGGATGCTCGGCTCGGGGCGGATCGCGGGGCTTGCGTGAGCACCACGGCGAGATCGTCGCGGCTGCCGAGTGGCCCGCGATCATCACCCCGGAGCAGAGCGAGACGATCCGGGCGATCCTGGCCGACCCGGCCCGGCGCACGAACCGAAGCGCCCGCCGCTACCTGCTGGCCGGGCTCGTCCGCTGCGGCCTCTGCGGCTCACGGATGGTCGCCCGGCCCCGCGCGGGCGGACAGCGCCGCTACGCCTGCGTCACAGACAACGGCGGCTGCGGCCGGATCACCGTCAACGCCGACCCGCTCGAGCAGCTCGTCACCGAAGCCGCCCTCTACCGGCTCGACAGCCCCGAGCTCGCCGCCGCCCTCAACGACCAGACAAGCGAAGCACCCGATGCCGCCCGCTTCCGCAGCGAGGTCGCACGAGGCCCAGGCGCAGCTGGCCGAGCTGGGCGAGGCCTACGCGAACAAGCAGATCGGGATGCCCGAGCTGATCGCGGCCCGCAAGCTGATCGAGGCCCGCCTCGACGCCGCCCGCAAACAGCTCGCCAAGCTCACCCGCACCAACGCGCTCGACCGAGCACGTCGGCCACGCCGACCACCCTCCGCGAACGCTGGGAGCGCGCTCGACCTCAGCGCGCCAGCACGCGATCATCGAAGCGATCATCGACCGGCTCACCGATCGCCCCGGCACGCCGCGGCTACAACCGCTTCGACGAAAACCGCGTCACCGCCACCTGGCGCGTCTAACCGCACCGCCCGGCCCTCGCCGTCGTCTCTCGGGCTGGCCCCGGCCCCGTCGATCGCCTCCGGCTCCCGCCGGGCCCCCAAGCCGGGCCCAGCCCGGCCGCAGAGACGACGACGGCGACCACCACCAAACCAAGCCAACAGCCCCTGACGAGTTACGTTGCTAGTTCAAGTGAAGAAAGAGCAGCCGCGGCGCGAAGGCGCCGGGCCGGCACCGCCGGCCGCGCCAGGCGGGGCCGCCCTCCGGGCGGGACCCGCCACGGCGCCAGCCGGGCAGCCCCGGCACCCACGACACGACGCCGAGCAGCTCGGGCGTCAGCTCACACACTCGCGCAGGCGATAGTCCTCGTACGCAGGCTGCATGGCAGGATGACCGCGTGAGCCATCGAGAGGGACGCGCGCAAGCACGAGGCGTCATCGCTGACACTCTGTCGAAGCCTCTCTCGATTCAGGACTTTCACCGTAGGTGGCAGCCTGAGCCAGGTGACCCGTTGATCGATGCCATCTTCGATGAGACCGAGGACACCATCGAACACGCTCCCGGATCGTTGTTCAGACGTGGCTCCGACGAGGGGCGCTTTCGGCAATCTATCTCGTACAAGATCCTCCTGGTGGACAGCGAACTCCTGCGCGACGACTTCGCAGATGTCCCGTCGCAGCTTCTACTTGAGATCCGGATACGACTCCTCAAGCAGGTCGATCTAGGTCAAGACGATGGGGCGCTCATGGAGGCCGCGCGCGAGCTCGTCGCGAGCGAGGTAGCCGAGCTGACCTAGTCCTTCAGGGCGACATTCCGGGACGCTCGCCCAACCGACGGTCACGTCGCCCATTGGGCAGACTCGGTGCATGATGCTGAGTCCGCGCAAACTCATTCACGCAAGCCTTCTTGCTTTGGCCTTGGGATCGATCCTCGGAACGTCGTCCCATGCACGGGCAGCCCCTGGAGAGCCAGCCGCCGATGCGCTACAGCGATGCGTCAACCGTTGGAATCAGATGCGCATGGAGGAGGGTGACGCGACGATGGCGATCGTCTCCGCCCGCGACGGCTGTTCCGTCACTCTCGCATACACCTTCTTCGTATCACCGGGCGACGAATCGACGTGCGACGAGCCTGGTGACGAATTGCTCCCTGGTCGACCCGCCCTGTGCCGTACCCTCAAGGGCGGTTTCGCCTGCAAACTGAACGCCTTCGGGGCATACCGTTGTCCCGCTCATGTGAATGTGAGCGACTACAGCCCACATGGCCGGTTGTATGGATGGAACGCAAAGTTCAGAGGGCAGACGCTCGTCCTCGACCATCCAGCGATGAGGACTGTGCGCACTCCGAGGCCCGCGTGGCTCAAGAGCTATCCCGTCGTCCGTGGCTTCATCCAGCCATTCGACAAACACGGGCAGCTTCGCGCGGGCCTTACCCTCAAGCGATCACCCCGGTACTTCTGCCAGTGGCTGGCCGGTCAGCCGCCGCTCGATCCGCTTTCCGGCCTTCTCTATTGCGGCACCGGACTCTATTGCTTCGCGTCCCGACTCCCGCTGGAACGCACGGAGCGGCTCGCCTGTCCCCAAGCACCGGGATCGAAGGTGTTCTTCCCGGGGCGGCTGGACTTCATGTAGCCGCGGACAGCGTGGGGCCGAAGCGACCATTTGAGTGCTGCGCCTTCAGGAACTGATCGTCTCCTCCTCAATCAAACGATGGACCGGAAGCGACGACCCGAATCCCCCTCCTTACGCACTCGGGTGTCGCCAGACCGCGAGCCAGTTCTACGGGCGTCACTCCGGAGCACGGGCGCAGGCGAGTCTCCCGGCGCGCGGTGTTACCGTCCGGCGGATGCACGTTCCGGTTCTCCTCGTTGCGCTGGTGTTAGTCACCGCTACGTCGACGGAAGGTGCGAGGCGCGCAAGTCCTGACTCGGGTCGGCTCGCGGACGGAGTCTGGTACGGCAGGCTCGTTTCGGTCAGCATTACCCGCCGGACGGTTGTGTTCATGCCGGCCTGCACGCTCACACGCGCGGGACGTTGGGTGAGGACGCCTCGCGTGACAGCGACGGCGCCGCTGGGGAAGCACGTCGAGCTGACGATCTACTTCCGACCCAATGGCGATCCGGCGGCCGGCCATCCCCAGGTCGCTGACCTCGCGACGTTCGCTTCCATCGCAAACGGCAAACCTTCCGCCGATTTCCCGCGAGAGTGGGCGATCGTCGTGAACCACGGGGTCGCGGTGTTTGTCGACGAGGGGTCAGGAATCCATGGTGACCCGAGTTGTATTACCACTGACGTAACACGGCGCTTCATCAACTCGTGATGCGTGCCCTCACGAATGACCAGCGCAGAGCCTTGGCGTGGGGCGACTAGTCGATGACGCGGCTTGCCCTCGGGCTGGTGTGCGCATTGGTGTTGGGACCGCTCAGACGCCCGCGGTCCCTGGGTACTCTGCGGCCATGACATCGCGGCTGTTGACTCCGTGGTGCGCCAACCGGCAAGCCGAGGATTCACGTCGCGAGGTGCCGGGCAGCGTCGCCGCCACTCAGATACTGAACTGGGACTCCGGACCGGTCCAGGCGCTTCTGCGAGATGCCCAATCTGAACGACCAACTCGCAAAGAGGGCCGCGCCCTGCTGATCTGCGCGCACGGTCTTATCGCTGAGCGAGTGCGACCTGTCTACGCGCTCAACGATTCGCAGCCGGCGTCTCGGACGCTTGAGCGAGGACGGGGCTCCTGTAGCCAGCGGCTTGCAGTGCTGGAGTCCGTTGCGCGTGCTAGCGGGATTCCGACCCGGGTTCGCGGATTGCTCGTTGACGGTCGGTTTTGGTATCCGCGATTTCCACGGCTCCGGTTCGCAGTGCCGGACGCGGTCGTGCTCGCGTGGCCGGAGTTCCGACTCGACGGGAGTTGGGTGTCGTTCTCGGAGCTGTTCGGCACCCTCCACAGCCTGAGCGGCACCACCGGATTCAGCAACGCGGACGGCGAGACCCTGTTCGACGCCGTCGCTTGCACCGCGGTGGACTGGGACGGCACGACAAGTTCGGCAGCCACATGTTCGGCGTGCGACTTGTCCGCGACAATCCTGGAGAACCTTGGGCAGTTCAACTCGCGTGACGAGCTATTCGCGCGTCACGGGCAGACGGTGTGTTGGCCAGTTCGAGCACTCGCCGAGCCCGTTCTCGGCCGCTGGTCGGCCGGCGCGCCTAGCGTCGCCACGGTGACTCTGCTCTGAGTGCACAGCGGGACGCCGTTCCCTGGCCTGACTGGGCGACGATTGGGTCGGTTAGCCGCGGGCGAAGCGCGTTAGCGCATCGACGTACCTTTGAGTGACGGCCTTCTGGACGCGCCGACTGATCGGCGCCGCCATCCGAGCTAGCGGATCGGCTGGACGAGAGAACGACCGTATGCGAAAGACGACTCCGTCGGACACAGACCGTGTGACCATGAAGGCAGCTTCGCCAATTTCCGGATGCCCTGGAAGGGTGCCGTACGCGAATCCGAAGCGATCAGCCTCTTCGACCACGTACACAATTCGACACGGCGCCAATGTCCACACGCCGCCGAGTCTCAGTATCAGAAGGACGTCCTCATTCGCCACGATCGGCGTGTCGCAAGGGAAGACATCCACACCCGCCCCCACATGCGCCTGCCACCTCCGAAGACCCTCGACCGCCCGATCGAACACCTGGTCACCCTGGCCCACCGCCGCCTCATAACGGTCCTGGCGGTATCCACCCGGTAGGTCGCTCTCGGCCGTTGCGGCAACCTCGGCGTATGTTGGCTCAGACTTCCTGACGCGCTCGATTAGACCCTCGAGAACGGCTGCTGAAGGCTTGCGCAGGCGGACGAGCATCGCGCCCGGATGCTACGGCAGGCTCCGACACTCTCGGTACGCTGCGGCACGCTGGCGCGAGCCATTTGCGCTGTTGCCAGTCGTCGCTTTGAACCACTTGAACAGGTCAAGCCTGGCTCTGACCGCGGGCGACGGCTTTCACAAGGCCAGAGGCGAGCGATGCGTGCTGCAGCTCGCGGTCGTCGAGGAGAACGTGCGTGTACGTGTCCGCGGTCACGGAGAGGGAGCGCTGACCGACTCGTGAGCCGATGAGGGCCCAGTTCTCGCCCTGCCGGTGCCAGAGGCTGATCCTTCGGTGGCGCAGATCGTGAGGCGACCAGGCCGGCGTACCCGAGGCTCGCGCGGCGCGTGCGATCGCCGTACGAAGGCGCTCCTGCGTCAGTCCAGGAAAGACAGGACGATCGGGAGCGCGATCTTCGCGCGCGGGCAGCGTCGCGAGCACTGCCGCGAACAGGTCGGGAGGGAGAGACACCCAGCGTCCGCGGCGGCCCTTCTCCACGGCGCGACGGATGCGCCAGCGCTCATTCGGCTCGTCGAGGTCGCTGCAGAGCAGCCCGTTCTCTTCGAGCTCGCCAACCCGCATTCCGGTCGCGTCAAGGACGAGCAGCGCGAGCGCGTATCGCGGAGGCATGAGACCCAGCACGGCCTCGATCTGCGCAGCTGTCGGCGGAGTCGGTTCTTCCCTCAGCTCGCGCGGCAGCCGCACGCGGCTTCGATCGCGCGCCGGGTTGTCCTTGACGCCGGCGAAGTCGAGCACCTGGGCGAGCGCTGCGAGCGACTTGCGGATCGTCTCGCGCTTGCGCCCGTCGGCGTGGAGCGCAGTGACGAGCTCGGCGACGTCGGTCGGCGTGATCTCGTCGACGCGACGCGAGCCGAGCAGTGGGAGCACGCGTGCGAGCTGGACGCGATGGCCGACGGCCGTGCCCTCGGCCACGTCGACGCGTGAGGCGCGCCAGCGGTCGGCCGCTTCCTTGAGCGTCGGAGCTGTCGGGCGACGCCGCCTCGAGCGCAGCGACTCGCGGCACGCGCATCGCCGCGAGTTCGCCGGCGACCCAGCTTCGCCGCGCGAGCGCCTCTCGCCGCGTGCGTGAACGAGCCTGCGTAGCGACGGGCGCTCTCGCGGCCGCCGAGGCGGAACTTCACGAGATACCGGTTCTGTCCGCCGGCCGTCTCGCGGCGCTCGATCCAGGCGCTAGGCATGCGTCGGCCTGACTCGGTCGTCGCGGTAGGTGTGCTTCTCGACCAGGGCGAGGTACTCGTCGGCTCGGATCATCGGCCGCGAGTAGCCGGGGAGCGCGACCACGGGAAGCGCGCGGAACACGGCGTCGACTGCGCGCCGCTCGAGACCGAGCTCGCGAAGGTGGCTCCGGGTCAGCAGCGCGCCCTGCGTCGTCAGAAGCTCTGCCGCCGAACGCCGCGTGGATGGATGCGCGTCGCGGTGCTTCCCGCTGAGGAGCAGCCTCGAGCCTCGGTCCGGCGCCGGTTCGGACTTCCGATCGCCGTTGCGATCAGCCGGCGCCTCGGGAAACTGCAGCTGCTCCCCCGCGAGCCGAGGCATGCCGAGGAATGTAGCAGATAAGTCCCGTAGGATCAGCACGACCACAAGGCGTAGGATCCGCCCGTGACGTCCGGGACGCTGATTCGCGAGGCGCGCCTGCGCGCCGGGACTCTCCCAGGTCGAGCTGGCGCAGCGGAGCGGCAAGGATCGGGCCCAGCTCGCCCGCTGGGAGCGCGACGTCGTGCAGCCGAGCTTCGAGACGCTGCGCGAGCTCGTCCGCGCGTGCGGGTTCGACCTCGAGACGAACCTCGTGCCGTACGAGCCCGATCCGGCGCAGGACGCGCGGCTCGCAGAAGACGCTCCGTCGCTCGCCGCAGGAGCGGCTCCAGGCGATGCTGAAGGCGCGTGACCGCTGATGGCCGATCCGTTCGACCCGATCGCCATCCTGCAGACGCTCGACGAGCACGGCGTCAGCTACGTCGTCGTGGGTGCGCTCGCGCGCGTGCTCCACGGCAGCGACGAGCTCACGGACGGGATCGACATCGTTCCCGTCCATGAAGGACGAGAACGTGCGGCGGCTCGGCTCCGCGCTGGCCGACCTCGACGCGCGACGCGCTCGAACGGCCGGCCGCTCTCTGTCGACCGCGACCTCGCGCGCGCCGGGGTGCTCGAGCTGTCGACGAGCGCCGGCGAGCTGAAGCTCGTGCCGGAGCCGGTCGGCACCGCCGGCTACGACGACCTGCGCCGCGGCGCCTCGCGCGAGCCACTCGGCCGCGGAGTCCGCCCGTCGGTCGCTTCGCCCGGCGACCTCGCCCGAATGCTCGCCGCTCTCGATCGCGAGCAGGACCGCGAACCGCTTCAGACGATGCGGCGCCTGATCGAACTGGATCGCGGACGTCACCGCGGTCTCTCGATCGAACGCTGAGCCGCCCGATCGAAGGGCATGCGCAGTACAGCAACTACAAGCCTGGATAACCAGCGAGACACAGATGCACCATGGTGCAGATCCGGCCCAGAGTTCGTGTACTGTGTACGCATGTCGCGCCGTCGTCTCCGGCGCAAGAGCGCCCGAGCGCAACGCCATGCGAAGCCGTCGCCGGCTCCGGTAGCGGCGCGCCGCGACCCGCTCGTCCTGGCGGAGGACTGGTTCCGTGCGGAGCCGGCGCCGATCGAGGACTCGACCGCGGGTCGTGGTTCGCGAGGCACGCGAGGTCGAGCGACTCGCGTACACGCGCGCCCAGGCCGCACAAGCGCTCGGCATCGGCCGCTCGATGTTCGCGCGCCGCGTGCTCCCGTACGTCGAGATCCTCGAAACGCCGTGGGGCACGAAGCTGATCCCGGCCGACGAGCTCGAGCGTCTCCTGGTCGAGTGGCGACGTCCGGCGCGACCACGACCAAGGCCGAAGCGAACCGGCCGACCGCAGGCGGTCGCGCCCGACGTCGTCGAACGGATCCGCAAGGCGCGCGACGCCGGCATGAGCCTCAGACAGATCGCGGAGGGCCTCAACGCAGACGGGACGCCAACGGCCCGCGGGGGCGTGCGTTGGTGGCCGTCCACCGTGCGCTCCGTCCTCGACCGCTGAGCTCGGTCGCGGCGCTGGTTGTGCGCTCCGCAGCGTCCGTAGACTGGCTTGCGATGGCACGCACACGGAGTCGCGAGCTCGGACCCGCCATGCGGCCTGTCGCCGTGCCCGACGACCTCGATTCCTCGATGCCGAAGGCGAGCGGTCGAATCGAGCTGCCGCTCCACATCCGCTGGAGCGGCCGCCCCTCACCTACGACCTCGACGACCGAGCGGATCGAGCCCGCGTCTACGAGCAGGTCCTGCGAGAGGGAACCGAGAGCGACGTCCGGTTCTACGTCGACGCCGAGCAACTGCTCGAGCTGTGGGACGAGCTCGTGCTTCCTCCTGCCGTTCGGGAGGCGTGGGCCGCGCGGATCGCTCGCCTCCGCGACGAGTAGTCGTGCTGACTGCGGGCCGTCCACGGTCGGCGATAGCGTGCCGTTATGAACCCCCGGCGGCTCCTCGCACGGGTCGCTCGTGGTGATCTCGCGAACGTCTCGTTCTCCGACATGCGGCGGCTCGTCGAAGCCTTCGGATTCGAGTTGCGGCGCACAAGCGGCAGTCACCACGTCTTCGCCCACCCGGACGTCCGCGAACTCGTCAACCTCCAGGAGGTCGGCGGACAGGCGAAGCCGTACCAGATCCGGCAGTTCCTCAGGCTGGTCGAGCGATACGCTCTGAGTCTGGAGGCCGACGAGTGAGCGACTACCACATCAACGTCTTCTACAGCGACGAGGACGCCGGCTACATCGCCGACATTCCGGATCTCGACGCATGCTCGGCCTTCGGCGCGACGGCAGAGGAAGCGCTCGCCGAGGTCGAGAAGGCGAAGGAGGCCTGGTTGGCGGCAGCACGCGATGCAGGCAAGCCGATCCCGGAGCCTCGCTACCGTCCGGCGATCTACGCGCGTTAGGTCTCGTCGCGCCGGAGGTGGAGCCGATCGCGCGTGTTTCGTCGAGGGGTCGGATCACGATCCCGAAGCCGGTGCGCGACGCGCTCGGCTTGAGCGCGGGCGACCAGGTTGTCTTCCGACTCGTCGAAGGCCAGCGAGCGATCCTTGCGCGGACCCCGGATTTGCTCGAGCTGGCTGGAAGCGTTCCCGTGCCGCCCAAAGTTCGCGGCCTCTCGTGGGACGAGATCCGCGAGCGCGCTTTGGCCGCACAGACGCGCTGATCAAACCGCGTACGGACGCGCTCATTCGCGTCAATCGCGACCGTTCGCGCGCACGGCGTGCCCTCACCGGTGCCCCCATTGCGCGCACAAATCGCGCATTTGCAGGGCCGTTCGAATCCTTCACGGCCCATCGCGGAAGCGCCTGCTAACGGCGCTTTCACCGTTGTCCTCGTTCGGTGCCAGCTCGAGTCGGGCAACGAAAAGGGCAACACGCGCCTCCTCAGACGTGCTTTGGAGGTGCCCAACGGGCTGCTGACTCGGCGAGCTCGGGAGCGGTCGTCGACGATCGCGTGCACGACGTCGACGCCGTCAAGCCGGCCACGAACGTTGTCACGGGCGCGCGAACAGAATAGGGTTTGGCGCGGCGTTACGACGATCGAGCTGCGGCCCGGACCGAACCGGAGGTGCCGATGGACACCGGGCTCATGAACACGGTCTCGCAGTCGCACCGTATGCGTACGGGGGAGTGAGCGTTGGGCGGCCGCTTGGTCGCGAGCCCCGGGCGTTTTGCGCGGCGCGGGTGGGAGGGGGCGCGCACGGGGCTTCGAGAACCTTTGCGCCATCCGTTCAAGGCGCTGGCGGCTGTTCTCGCCCTTGTCGGCAGCCTGATCACCGTGGTGCTCGGGGTTCGGGGGCTCGTCGACTGGATCGCCGGTCCCGAGTATGAGTCGGACACAAGCCGGCTCGTGATCGTCGACGCGTCCGCGGCGATGAGCCGCCACTTCAGCCCCGAGTCGAAGTTCGACTCTGCCACAAAGGAGATCCTCCGCTACGTGAGGCAGGAGCCCGGCGTCGACGTGGCGATTCGCTTCACGAGCGGGCAGTGCGGCTCGCGCTATTCGGCGCCGGCGGTGGAGTTCGAGCACGGTAATGAAGACGACATCGAGGCCACGCTGGCACAACAAGGACAGACTTTGCAGGGGAAGGCTGATCTGGCGGAAACGTTCGCGAAGGGCTTGGAGGACTTTCGGGAGTCCGGGGTCGCGTCGAAGGCCAAGGTCCGGTCGATCTGGCTCTTTCTCGGCTCAGCGAAGGACGGCTGCCAGTCGGGCGCCGATGCGGCCGAGGCGGTGAAGGAAGCGCTTGCCGAGTCCCCGATCGAGGTGACGCACGTCGACTTCTTCGCGCTGCGAGCTGAGCGGAAGAGCTTCGAAGCGCTCCGCAGGCGGATGGAGCAGGTCGCCCGTTATGTGCGCGTGATCCAGGTCGCGAACAAGCCCGCTTTGCAGAAGACGATCGAAGCGACCGCCCTTCGCGAGTCCGCCTCGGGCCACTGAGCCCGATTCCTCCGCCGCGCGATCCCCCGATGAACTCCCCGCGTCACGCCTGCTCTAGGAATACCTCGGTGCGCTGGGCAGCTCAGGCTTCGACGCGACGTGCCGCTTTCTGCCGGTCGCCGTCGCCGCGGTCGTTTTCGTGGCAGCCGCGACCGCAATGTGCGGCGGGCTCCGATCGGATTCGAGATGCGCTCGTGCCGCGCCTCAGTTGTGACGCGCCGCAGAAGGTGCCGTCCACTAGAAGAACGTGATCGTCACGGCGAGCGATCCCGCTGCGGGGTTGCCGGCGACATCTGTGATCGAGGCCGCTGCGGCAAATGGCGTCGTCGTGCCCACGGTGGCGCTCGCTTGCGTGAGCGTGCCCGTGCCGGTCCACGTGCCGAGCGTGACCCGGACCTGGTTGCTCGCGGGCTTGCTCAGCGTCGAGGCTGCCGGCCCGAAGACAGCGTCCGCCGAACCCTTGTTGAGGTAGTCGTTTGTCGTCCCGATCTGGAACGCGCTCAGAGTCAGGCCGGTGACGGTCAGCGTCACGGGCTTGTTGTTCCCGGCGGAGGTGCTGAGCGTGACGGTGGACGTGCTCGACCCCAGCGCCGCCAGCGGCTCGCTGAACGTGACGGTGACCGTGTCGCCGGCCTCGGCTTGCCTGGCCGTTCCGCCGGTCTTGTTTGCCGAGGCGATCGTGACCGGTACCGGCTTCGCCTGGTCGGCCGGCGCCGTTGCCGCGAACGACGAGTGGCTGCCCGTCGTCCCCGTGATGCCGCTCGAGGCGGACAGGGCGACGGTCAACGATCCCACCGCGGTGTCCGGGGCGCCCGCGCCTTCGGTGATCGTCAACGTTGCGGTCGTGCCCGAGACCGCCACCGACGCGAGCGTCCCGCCGGAAGGCACTCCGACCAGCGTCCACCCTGCGGTGCAGGGTGCCGTGCAGGCGGCGAGAGTGGCATCGAACGTCGCGACGATCCTGTCGACCTTCCCGTTCGTGTCGTTGTCCAGCATGACGAGCGAGACGAGCCCGGGCGCCGCCGCTGCGAAGGCGACTGTTTGGGCGGCCGGCGGGCAGGGGCTGTTGGCGGGGTTGTTGTTGGTGTTGCCGGCCCAGCTTGCGTACCACCAGTAGGTTCCGGCGCTGGTCGGTGTGAATGTCGATGAGGGGTTGTAGGCGCCGTTCGCCGAGACGTTGGCGGCGGTGAGTGTCGTTCCGCCGGTGGTGCACGTCGCCGGGGCGGTTGCCTGCGGTCCGATCACCCTGTAGGTGATCGCCGCCCCGCCGCCGCCCGCGGTCGCGCCCGAGAGTGTCGCCGTGATCGAGGCTGCCGGGATCGCCACGTTGACCGTTCCGGTCGCGGGAGCCGAGACCGAGAGCGTCGGGGTCGGGAGCGACACGACTGTTTGGGCGGCCGGCGGGCAGGGGCTGTTGGCGGGGTTGTTGTTGGTGTTGCCGGCCCAGCTTGCGTACCACCAGTAGGTTCCGGCG
Organism: uncultured Actinomycetota bacterium; assembly: GCA_963797465.1. Taxonomy (GTDB): domain Bacteria; phylum Actinomycetota; class Thermoleophilia; order Gaiellales; family Gaiellaceae; genus PALSA-600. The sequence continues at coordinate 2,470,191 of CAWCPD010000001.1, forward strand.
CTGGTCGGTGTGAATGTCGATGAGGGGTTGTAGGTGCCGTTCGCCGAGACGTTGGCGGTGGTGAGCGGCGTTCCGCCGGTGCAGGTTGCCGGGGCGCTTGCCTGCGGCCCGATCACGCTGTAGGTGATCGCCGCGCCGGCGCCGCCCGCGGTCGCGCCCGAGAGCGTCGCCGTGATCGAGGCTGCCGGGATCGCCGCGTTGACCGTTCCGGTCGCGGGAGCCGAGACCGAGAGCGTCGGGGTCGGGAGCGCCACGACTGTTTGGGCGGCCGGCGGGCAGGGGCTGTTGGCGGGGTTGTTGTTGGTGTTGCCGGGCCAGGTTGCGTACCACCAGTAGGTTCCGGCGCTGGTCGGTGTGAATGTCGATGAGGGGTTGTAGGTGCCGTTCGCCGAGACGTTGGCGGTGGTGAGCGGCGTTCCGCCGGTGCAGGTTGCCGGGGCGCTTGCCTGCGGCCCGATCACCCCGTAGGTGATCGCCGCGCCGGCGCCGCCCGAGATCGCGCCCGAGAGCGTCGCCGTGATCGAGGCTGCCGGGATCGCCGTGTTGACCGTTCCGGACGCGGGAACCGCCAGGTCGAGGAACAGCCCGCAGCTTCCCAGCGTCCAGCGGGCGGCGTTTCGCAGCGCGATCTCGTCTTGCAGCTCGTACGTGCCGGTCGTGACGTCGACGGTGCTGGGGTTCACGGCGATGTTTACGGCCTGGGTCGGCAGGAAGCCGTCGACGCACGAGCGGGAGCTGGGCCAGAGGTTGCCGTTCCAGCTCGTCGCGGTGACGGTGTCGTTCGAAGGCCAGCCTCCCTGGGGTGCGACGAGGTTGCTCGCAACCCGAACGCCGCTTGTCGCGCCGCATGTGGTGTTGCTGCGGTAGAGGTCGAAGGTCCCCGGATTCTCGACGCTCGGAACGGTGCACCACTGAAGGAACACGCACGAGGTGTCGCCCTGCCCGCAGGTCTCGGTTCCTACGACGGTGCTCACCGTCGCACACTGGTTGGCGAGCTCGGTGAGCGCCAGCGAGAACCCTTCCGTCGGATTGCCGCCGGAATCGTGGTTCTGGGAAATCGACTGGACGTAGAACGCACAGTGGATGTCGTCGCGCATTCGCTTGAGCGCCGAACGAGCATCGGCCTGGGCCTGATGACGATTCGCGACGGCGACCTGGGACTTGGAGGCCGAGGCGAACGCGCCGGTGATGCCGGTGAGGACGGTCATCATGATCGCCATCACCACGATCAACTCGACCAGCGTGACGCCGGCGCTCGATACGAGGCGCGACCTCAACGCCGCGAAGGCAGCACGTCCTGGCACGCAACATTCATCGGCCGCGAAGGCGGATTCCTTGACTCGAATCGAGGCATCAGCAGGAAGCCGACAGCGCTAGTCGTCCAGTGCGCCGAAATCTCGCAAGAGTTCTCGGCGTCAGACCCACGCGGGTCTTGGCCGAAATGGGCCCAACGACGGCCTGTGCGCCGCAGATCGAGCGGAAAGGAGGCTCGCGGTGCTGCACAGGACACCCTTTTGGGGGACACGAACGGTTGCCGGGGGGTCGATGACTGAGGCATGACGGACGCGGCCCGTAGGTTGTGACGCGAGGAATCATGAGAGGCGGCGGTACGAGATGAGAGCTCTGTGGCTTCGGGTCGGACGCCGCGTTCGAGCGGAGGATGGGGTAGCCCTGATCCTCGCCGTCGTCGTCGTCATGGTCGTGGCGATCATCGCCGTCGCCACTGCATCACTCGTCACGTCCGCGCAGACCACCTCGTCGAACGAGCGCCAGGGAGTACGCGCCTTCACCGCCGGTGAGGCGGGTCTCGACCTCGGCGCAAACGCTGTCTTCGCCGCTTGGAACGGATCGGCCACGCTCCCTGCCGACGGGCAGCAGCTGACCGGCTCATCCACGGTCGATGGGAATACCGTGAACTGGACCGCCGCGTACGTTGCGGGAGGTGCGGGCGCCCCGGGCACATGGAAGGTGATCTCGACCGCGGTCTCGCCGAACGGGAAGGCGAAGCGTTGGCTTCAACAAACGCTGGAGCCCGAGACGGCGACGCTGACTGGCAATCCGTCCGCGATTTACGGCTACGGATTCGTAGCCGCCGGCTCACCCACCCCGAACGCGACCTCCGCCGTCTGTAGCGCGAGTCCGCAGCGCGCGACGAAGATCGGCGGCTCAGCACAGATCATGGTGCCCACGTGGATCGAAGGCGACGTCTGTGCTCAGGGCGGTTCGGACCCGGCGATCGGAAATCCGTCGAGTGGATCGGCAATACCTGTCCATATCGGCGGTGCGTTGTTCGTCAGCGGGAACAGCTGGGCGGTCGGCACGCCGACCAGCAAGGTGGCCTCCGCGTTGATTCTCGGCGGTTGCAGGCCCAGTTTTCTCGGGTACAACCCGACGCCGTGCTCGAACAACACCCAGAATGGGAACAACGGCGGCTCCGCCGTGTACGCGAACGACTATGCCCCGGTCGAGCCGTCGCCGGCCCCAACCAAGCCCACGTATGACGCTGCAGTGGAATCGGGGCTTTACAGCAGCGCGTCACCGGGACCGATGCATCCCTGCACCACGGGATCCACGGGATCGACCTTTAGCTTCGACTCCACAGGAAGCACAACCGCGGACCACAGCCTCGGCTCGATCGCTTCGTTCAAGACCTTCCTCGGAACGTCGGCCTGGGACTGCCAGACGGCGAGCGGCCACCTGGCCTGGACACCTGGAACGCCGAGCGGATGGACCGGGACGCTCTTGGTCAGCGGGACGGTCTTCATCGACGCCGCGAGCATGAACATCGGATCCAACACCTACATCCTCCTCGCAGGGCGCGGGAGCATTTACACCCACGGGACACTCACGATGTCCAACGACGGGCGGCTGTGCGGAGTCCAGGGGAGCGGCACGAACTGCGACTTCACCAACTGGACGCCGGACACCGATCCGTCCGATCCGCTCGTGTTCTTCGGTGCGTACAACTACGCGAACAGCCAGTACGGGATCCAACTCGGAGGCAACAACCAGTTCCAGGGCATCGCCTTTACGAACGGTGGCTTCCAACTGCCGAACGGGTCCACCTTCGGCGGGTCGGTCTTCACCGACTACGGCACCGTCACCGGCTCGGGGAAATTCGGGCTGACCACGAACCCGCCCGAGGGCGCACTCGGCGGTACGACGACCACGACCGTCTCAACATGGAGCGTGGCGCCGCGCACCTGGCGCCAGTGCCCTTCGGCCGTCGGCTGCACATGATCGTCAGGCGCGTCAGGCGTCGGCTCCAAGGCGATGCCGGAGTTGGGCTGATCGAGTTGCTCATCGCGATGACGATCCTCACGGTCGCGGTCGGCGCGCTCCTCGCCGTCTTCGCGAGCTCGATCACTGCCCTCTCGCACTCCGGCAAGGAGGGAACCGCGGTCACGATTGCGGACCGGCAGCTCGAGACGTACCGCCCGATGACGTTCAACTGCATTCCGTCGTCGCTTCCCGTCAGTGCGCCGGCCGGCTGCGGCACGTACACCGGCTTTCCCAACCCCTACGCCGACAGCCAGTTGCTGACGGCCGCCGAGTCGCCGGATCACCGGGCATACAGAGTTCTCACCGCGGTGACTGCGGTCGGCAGCAGCAGGCAGATCAAGGTGACGGTCGCGTTGAACGCCGGGGGCCCCATCCTCGCGCAGGAGACCAGCTATTTCTCCAGCGCCGGCACGTCTGCGTCGTGATCTCTGACAGCTAGTCGAGCCGCTCGCACGGGCGCTTGAATTGCTCGACTGCCGCCGCGCGAACGTAACCCGCGCCTCCGAACGAGTGACGGCGGCGGCGGGACGCTTCCCGCAGAGGCCCGCGAGGAGTTCTTATAGGTTATGACGCAATGTTCGGAGGCGGATCGATCCTGAAGCCGACGCGCTTTCCGGAGCCCTGCCGACGTGAGTTCGCTTGATGAAGAAGGTCGAGCTCGGGACTCGGCGCGTGACTCAACTTCTCGCTGCAGTCAACGTCTCGAACGGGGCCGAGCCTGAAGGTTCGGCGAACCTACGACCCAGTGAGGTGAGTTGACATGGATGACGATTTCGCCGCTCGCATCGCCGAGCATCAGTTCGACCGGCGGCAGTTGCTCAAGGTCGCTGCGGGCCTGGGACTGTCGCTGCCGGTGCTGGACCTCCTCGCCCGGACGAGCTCGGCGCGGGCCGCGCTCCTCGCGCCGTCCTCGTCGCTCGCCGGCGGAACGCTGCGGTTTGCCCGGAACCTCGAGCCGGACTCGCTCGACCCGTTCGGGAATACCGACAACGGCTCGATCTTCGCCCGCGTGCAGATCTTCGACACGCTCGTCGAGGCGCGGCCGAACACGAAGGCGCCCATCTCCCCGGCGCTCGCCCGGTCGTGGCGGCAGTCGAACGGGGGCAAGACATGGACGTTCGACCTCCGCCCGGGAGTCCGCTTCTCGAACGGCGACCTCCTGACCGCGGAGGACGTCGTGTTCTCGCTCAAGCGCTTCATGGACCCGAAGCTCAACGCCAACCTGGGATCGCTCGCCTTCGGCTTCAAGAGCGTGCAGGCTGTCGGCAAGAGCTCGGTTCGCATCAACCTCAACCATCCGGTCGGCGCACTGCTGGTCAACATCAGCGTCTTCCCCGCCTCGATCATCTCCAAGAAGCTCTTCCTCAAGCTCGGGAAGAAGTACTTCGACAACCCGGTCGCGACCGGCCCGTTCATGGTCGACAAATGGGTGCGGGGCTCGTACCTGACGCTCAAGCGCAACCCCCACTACTGGGTCAAGGGCCAGCCGCACCTCGACTCGGTGCGCTTCGACTACATTCCGGACGACAACGCCCGGATGCTGAAGATCCGCTCCGGCGAGACCGACATCGCCGAGGGCGTGCCGTTCAAGCAGATCGCATCGCTCCAGGGCCAGGACGGGTTCCGCATCGCGGTCGAGCCGATCGTCCGTTACGAGGGTGTCTTCCTGAACCACCGCGTGGCTCCGCTCGGGGACGTCCGCGTTCGCCAGGCGCTGAACTACGCGACCGACAAGGTCGCGATCAACAAGGCGGTCTACGGCGGCGTCGGCACCGTCGCGAACGACATGATCCCGCGCACGACGTTCTTCGCGAACTACAAGCAGGTGCCGCCGTACTCGTACGACCTCGACAAGGCGAAGAGCCTGATGGCGAAGGCGGCACCGAAGGGGTTCTCGGCGTCGTTTCTCTATCCCGCCGGGTCGACCGTTCACCAGGATCTCGCCACCATCCTCCAGGCCGAATGGGCGCAGGTCGGTGTCAAGCTCTCGCTGCAGGGAGTCGAGACCGGCGCGCTGTTCAACCGCTACCTGGCGAAGAACTGGGAGGTCTGCGTCCCGCTGCCGCAGTTCACCTCGGATGTCAACGTCCCCGACGAGGTCGCGACGCTCTTCTACGACACGGATCCGGCCAACGCGATCAGCGGGTTCGTGACCGGCTGGAAGATCCCGCCGAAGCTGTGGGAGCTGACGCAGAAGGCGGCCAAGTCGACGAGCGACTCCGAGCGGACGATGCTCTGGCACAGCATCCAGAAGATGGCGATGCAGCAGGCGCCGTGGGTGACGCTCTTCTTCCTGCCCGCCGTCACCGCCGTCGGAAACAACGTCGCCGGATTCCAGACGCTCCCGAACGCGTGGTGGGACCTGCAGTTCGTGTCTCTGAAGAAGTAGCCCGGCCCGTGCTGCGGCCGACACGGGGCGCGGGATGATCGGCTATATCGGAAGGCGGATCCTCCAGAGCATCCCGGTGCTGCTGCTGGTGATCGTCCTCTCGTTCCTGATCCTGCACCTCGCGCCGGGCGACCCGGTCACGCTCATGCTCGGCATCCACGCAACGCCGGAGGCGGTGGCGGCCGCGAAGCACGACCTCGGGCTCGACCACTCGCTCGTAGAGCAACTCGGGCTCTACCTCGCCCACTCGCTCCAGGGGAACTTCGGCGACTCGATCGTGAAGGAGGCCTCGGTTCGGTCGATCGTGTCGAGCCGGATCATGCCGAGCATCTACCTGATCGCCTACAGCGTCGTCCTCGCGCTGCTCCTCACGTTCCCGCTCGCGGTGTTCTCGGCGATGAGACGGAACCGGCTGGGCGACCAGTTGATCCGGCTGGTGGGGATGACGGTGTTCGCGATGCCGTCCTTCTGGCTCGGGCTGATGCTCGGCCTGCTGGTCGGGCTGAAGCTCGATCTCCTGCCCGTGTCCGGGTACGACCCAGGCGCGGTAGGGCTCCTGCGGACCCTCTTCCTGCCGGCGCTGACGCTCGCGCTCTTCCTCGCGCCGATGCTGATCCGGACGCTGCGAGCGAGCCTGATCGAGGCGGTGTCGACCGAGTACGTCGAGGCGGCCCGTGCGCGCGGCCTCAGCGAGCTGCGCGTGCTCGGCAAGCACGCGCTGCGGAACTCGCTGATCCCGCTTGTCACCGTGCTCTCGATCAACATCGGCTTCCTGATCAGCGGCACCGTGGTCGTCGAGAACGTGTTCCAGATCCCCGGCCTCGGCTCGCTGCTCGTGCAGTCGGTGCTCACCCGCGACTACCCGGTGACCCAAGCGCTCGTGTTCATCTTCGGCGTGATGGTGATCGTGATCAACCTCCTGGCAGACCTCGCCTACTTCGCGATCGACCCCCGCGTCCGGCTCGAAAGGACGGGGTGAGCTCCCCGGACACCGTCGCCGCGGCCGACGCTGCGGCGCTCGCCGATACCGCCCGCGTGGCGGCGCGGCTGCGCCGGTCGGCCCTGTCCGAGCGGCGCTGGTCGAGCTTCACGCTCTATGCGGGCGCCGGGATCTTCGGCGTGCTCCTGCTCCTGGGCCTGACCGCCAGGTGGATCGCGCCCTACGACCCGAACGCGCTCGACCTGACCCACACGCTGGAGTCGCCGTCGTGGTCGCACCTCATGGGCACCGACACGTTCGGCCGCGACATCTTCTCGCGCGTCCTCTACGCGCTTCGGCTCGACATCGGAGTCACGCTCTTCATCACCTACGTGCCGCTCGTGATCGGCGTCGCGATCGGCGCCTTTGCCGGCTGGTTCGGCGGGTGGTTCGACACGGTCGTGATGCGCACCGTCGACGCCGTGATCGCGTTCCCCTTCCTCGTGCTCGTGATTGCGATCGTCGCGATCGAAGGGCCGGGGCTCACCGGCGTCCTCATCGGCGTGCCGCTCGTCTCGTGGGCGCTGTATGCCCGTCTGACGCGTGGCGAGATGCTCGTGCTCCGCCAGCAGCCCTACATCGACGCGGCGAGGGTTCTCGGCTACTCGACCCCGAGGATCGTGGTCCGTCATGCGCTGCCGACGCTGCTGCGGACGAACCTCGTGTTCTCGGCGGCCGACCTCGTCCTCAACCTGCTGCTCCTGGCAAGCCTCTCGTATCTCGGGCTCGGCGTTCAGCCGCCGACGAGCGAGCTGGGCGCGATGGTCGCCGACGGGCAGAGCGTCCTCACGCAGGCCTGGTGGGTGTCGACGCTTCCCGGACTGACGATCGTGCTGCTCGGCGTCAGCTTCAGCATGATCGGCGACGGCGTCGCCGACCGCCTCGGCCGCCAGTTCAAGCTGGCGCTATGAGCCGTAGGCTGGACGGAGGCTCACAGAGAGCGGAGGTGCCGGCTTTGCCGGCGCCGGGAGCGGGTATGAGCCGTAGGCTGGACGGAGGCTCGTGGGCATGAGCGACCGCCTGCTCGAGGTACGCGACCTCCGTGTCGCCTTTCCGACGCAGTCGGGCCTTCTCTTCGCGGCCGATCGGGTCTCGTTCGGCGTCGACCGTGGAGAGGTGCTCGGCCTGGTCGGCGAGTCGGGATCCGGGAAATCCATCACGTGCCGCGCACTGCTGGGGCTCGTGCCTCCGCCCGGAGAGGTCCTCTCCGGCTCGGTCGTGCTCGAGGGACGCGACCTGCTCCGGGCGTCGCCGCGCGAGCTGCGAGGCGTGCGCGGACGTGACGTGGCGATGGTCTTCCAGGATCCGCTCAGCGCCCTCGACCCGGTCTTCACGATCGGCGACCAGCTCTACGAGGTGCTCACCCGCCGCCTCGGGCTGTCCCGCCGGCAGGCGAACGCGCGCGCGCTCGAGCTGCTCGATCACGTCGGCATCCCGTCACCGCGGAGCCGGCTCGGCGCGTACTCGCACGAGCTCTCCGGCGGGATGAGGCAGCGGATCATGATCGCGCTGGCCCTCGCCGGCGAGCCGCGTCTACTGCTCGCCGACGAGCCCACCACCTCGCTCGACGTGACGATCCAGGACCAGATCCTCCACCTGCTGCTCGAGCTGCGCCGCGAGACCGGGATGGCGATGGTGCTCGTCTCGCACGACATGGGCGTGATCGCGCAGACGTGCGACCGCGTCGCCGTGATGTACGCCGGCCGTCTCTTCGAGGTCGGCCCGGTCGAGGCGGTCTTCGCCCGCCCGCAGCATCCGTACACCAGGGCGCTGCTCGCGGCGATCCCGAGCCTCGAGGGCCGCGGTGGGCTCCAGCCGATCACCGGTCAGCCCCCCGACCTGGCGCGCCTCCCGGCCGGCTGCCCGTTCGCGCCGCGCTGCGAGCACGCGCGCGCGGAGTGCGCGGAGATCGATGTCGCGCTCGCGGACGTCGCGCCCGGACACGCCACCGCGTGCCCGTTCGAGACCGCCGGCGTGCCGCCGGTCACGGCCGAGGCGACGTCGTGAGCGAGCCGATCCTCTCGGTGCGCGGGCTCGAGAAGTGGTTCCCGGTCGCGCGTACGGCGGCCGAGTTCGGCCGCAGGGTGCCCGCACAGCGCCTGGTGGCCGTCGACGGCGTGTCGTTCGATCTCGCGTACGGCGAGACGCTGGGCGTCGTGGGCGAGTCGGGCTGCGGAAAGAGCACGCTCGCACGCTGCCTCGTCCGGCTGCACCGCCCGGCCGCGGGGGAGATGCTCTTCCGGGGCCGTGATCTCGCGACGCTCGAGGGAAAGGAGCTCCGCGCGGTCCGAGGCCGGATCCAGATGGTGTTCCAGGATCCGTTCACGTCGCTCAATCCCCTGCTCTCGGTGCAGTCGACGCTGTCCGAGGCCGGGCTCGTCTACGGAAAGACGACGAGGAAGGAAGGCAAGGCGTTTGCCGAACGGCTCCTCGACCTCGTCGGGCTTCCCGCGGTCGTCGCCCAGCGACGGCCGCGCGAGCTCTCGGGAGGGCAGCGCCAGCGGGTCGCGATCGCACGCGCGCTCGCGGTCGATCCGGAGATCATCGTCGCCGACGAGGCGACCAGCGGCCTCGACGTCTCGATCCAGGCGCAGATCCTCGCGCTGTTCGACGAGCTCCGGCGCGAGCTCGACCTCTCGATCCTCTTCATCAGCCACCAGCTCTCGGTCGTCGCCCACATGTCCGACCGTGTCGCGGTGATGTACCTCGGGAGGATCGTCGAGATCGGGCCGACGGAGGCGATCTTCCGCTCCCCGCAGCACCCGTACACGAAGGGCCTGCTCGATTCGCATCCGGAGCCGGACCCGGCGCGCAAGCGCGAGCAACCGGCGGTGCGGGGCGAGCTTCCCTCGCCGCTCGCGATCCCGAGCGGCTGCAGAGTCCGGACGCGGTGTGCGTTCGCCGAGGAGTCGTGCGCGACGACCGACCCCTCGCTCGACCCGGCCGGCCCCGGGCATCTCGTCGCTTGTCCGGTGCGCCCGCTCGACAGCGCGAGGTCGAGCCAGGTGTAGAAAGTCGTGGAGAACTGAAGCCTTGTGCGTCTGGTCGAAGCGTCGTTCTAAGACGAGACTCTTAAGAGCGGTGCGCCGGCCGCGATCCCTCCTTCGCCCGAGTCATCGAGCCGAGCCGTAGGAGGTCATCTCGTCGGCGGGCGCGACAGGTCGGCCGCCGTTCCGTCGAAACGTGACCCTGTCGGCCGTAGCCGCGCAGTGCTCGCAGAGATCGGAGCCGCGCGAGCGGAGCGTGACAACGAGCGCCATGCAGAGGCTCCCGATCCCGGTCGGGCTTCGGGTGCTTCCCGTCGCGAAGTTCACAAACGCGCATGGGGGTCGTATGCTTCACCCCGCGGACGGCGACGAGGAGGCCGATGGTCTCGGTAGGTACAACGCGAATGCTGGGAATGCGGGCGGTATGGCTTGCGGCACTGCTGGTGGGGCTCGTGCTGCTGCCTGCGGCGACGGCCTCGCATACGCCGAACCCGGCGTCGGTCACGATCGCCGGCTCGCTCCAGTCCGAGGCCGGCTGTCCGGGCGACTGGGACCCTGCCTGCGCGACGACGCACCTCGCCTACGACGCCTCCGACGACGTGTGGCAGGGGACGTTCGCGCTTCCACCCGGGAGCTACGAGTACAAGGCGGCGCTGAACGACGCCTGGGACGAGAACTACGGCCTCCACGCCCAGCAGGGCGGCGACAACATCCCGCTCAACCTGGCCTCCGGGACGAGCGTGAAGTTCTACTACGACCACAAGAGCCACTGGGTCACCGACAACCAGAGCTCGGTGATCGCGGTCGCGCCCGGGAGCTTCCAGTCGGAGCTCGGCTGTCCGGGCGACTGGGATCCCGGCTGCCTGCGCTCGTGGCTCGAGGACCCGGACGGCGACGGCACCTACACGTTCGAGACGACGCGCTGCCGGCCGGCTCGTACGAGACGCAAGGTCGCGATCAACGAGGCCTGGGACGAGAACTACGGCCAGGGCGGCGTTCCGGGCGGCGACAACATCGCGTTCACCGTGCCGGCCGCCGGCACGACGGTCACGTTCAGTTACGTCGCCTCGACGCACGTGCTCACGGTGACCGTCGCCGCGTCGACGAACCGGCGATCTCTCGCACTTCGACCTCGCCCGCAAGGACTGCGTCGGCACCGCGCGCAACACGACCTCGAAGGTCTGGTACACGGTCGCGGGCGGCATGCTCAGCGACGTCTACTACCCGACGGTCGACAACACGAACGTCGAGACGCTCCAGTACGTCGTCACCGACGGCTCGACGTTCACCGACCTGCAGGCGCGCGACATGACCTACAACGTCGAGGCGGTCGCCGACAGCGGCGGCATGGCCTGCAAGGTCACGGCGACCGCGAAGAGCGGCGCGTACCGGATCGAGACCACTACGTCACCGATCCCGGCCGGAACGTCGTGCTGATGAAGGTCGACTTCAAGCCGAAGCCGAAGAAGAAAGGCCCCGTGCTTCGGCTGTACGTCCGCTTCGACCCGACCGTGAACGGCAACGGCGGCGGTGGCGCGGGCAACGGCGGCGCCGACTCCGCGACAGTCGACACCTCGACGGGCCATCCCGTGCTCGTCGCATCCGACCCGGTCACGGCGACGAACGCGGCCAACCGCGACTACGCGCAGCCGGTGTACGCGGCGCTCGACGGTCCATTCACGGAGGGGTCGAGCGGCTTCGTCGGAACGCCGAGCGACGGGCTCGTGCAGCTCGACGCCTCACACGTCCTCGACCCGCCGACGCCCGACGCGACGGACGGCAACGTCGTCCAGACCGCGCAGGTCGCGCTCGGGCACGACGGCAAGACGGAGCTCGCGCTCGGCTTCGGCGCCACGCAGAGCGAGGCGGTCGGCGCGGCCGAGGGCTCGCTCGAGCGCAAGTTCGACAAGACCCTCGGCGACTACCGCAAGGGCTGGAAGGAGTACGACAAGTCGCTGCGGAAGCCGCCGAAGAAGCTCGCGGGGATCAAGGGCAAGACGGCCGACGAGCTCGAGGACGCGTACTACGTGAGCGCGAACGTGCTCAAGGCGTCCGAGGACAAGACGTTCCCCGGCGCGATCGTCGCGAGCCTCGCCTCGCCGTGGGGCCAGGCGATCTCGGCCGGCGACCCGGCCAACACCTACTTCGGCTCGTACCGCGAGGTGTTCGCGCGCGACCTGTACGAGGCGTGGACCGGCCTCGTCGCCGACGGCGACCTCGCGACCGCGCGCGACGCGACGCTGTTCCTGTTCGAGCGCCAGCAGCTGCCGGACGGCTCGATGCCGCGCAACAGCCTGGTCAACGGCAAGCTCGCGCCCGACTCGTTCGGGACGCAGCTCGACGAGACGGCCTACCCGATCCTGATGGCGCAGCAGCTCGGCCTCACCGACGCGGCCCTGTACAGCCTCACGTCAAGCCCGCGGCGAACTTCCTCGCCGCGCACGGGCCGTCGTTCGGCGTCGAGCGCTGGGAGGAGCAGAGCGGCTACTCGCCCTCGACGATCGCGGCCGAGATCGCCGGCCTCGCAGCCGCCGCCGACCTCGCGCGCGCGAACGGCGACACGGCGTCGGCGGCGGTCTGGCTCGGCGTCGCCGACGACTGGCAGCGCTCGGTCAAGGGCTGGACGGTGACGACGAACGGGCCGCTCGCCGCGCGGTACTTCATCCGGCTCTCCAAGACCGGCGATCCCGAACGCGGCGATCTCCTACAACGTCGGCAACGGCGGCCCGACGCTCGACCAGCGCTAGGTGATCGACGCCGGCTTCCTCGAGCTCGTGCGCCTCGGCGAGTTGCCCGTCGACGACCCCGACGTCGCCGCGTCGCTGCCGGTCGTCGACGCGACGATCAGCTCCGACACGCCGAGCGGGCCCGGCTGGCACCGCTACAACGGCGACGGCTACGGCGACCGGGCGAGCGACGGCCGGCCGTGGGCGCCGAGCGGCCAGGGCACCGGACATCTGTGGCCGGTGCTGTCGGCCGAGCGCGGCGAGCAGCTGCTCGCCGGCGGGCGACCCGGCCGGGGCGGCATCGCTGCTCCTCGGCATGAGCCGCTTCGCCTCGGGCGTCGGGCTCGTCCCCGAGCAGGACTGGGAGCTGCCCGACGTCGCGGCCTCGCCGTACGGCACCGACCCGACGATCGCCTCGATCGGGTTCGCGAACGGCGGCGCGGCCGGCTCGGCCTCGCCGCTGACCTGGTCGGCGGCGTCGTTCGTGCGGCTCGCGGCCGACCTCGACGCGGGCCGGAACCTCCTACTGCCGGCCGTGACCCACTCGCGCTACGTCGACCACACGCAGGGCACGACGTCGCTGAAAGTGACGAGCCCGGCCGACGGGTCGGCCGTCGCGGGCTCGCCGGTCACGGTGACCGGCACGACGGCGCCCGGCAACACGGTCTACGTCGCGGCGACGAACACGGACGCGAACTCGGCGACGACCCTCGCCTCCGGGATCGCCGACGCGGGCGGTTCCTTCAGCATCGACGTCCCGGTGACCGGCGGCACCAGCGTGCTCAACGTCGTCGCCGTCAGCCCCGACGGCGGCACCGCGCACGTGCAGCGCACCGTCGTCTTCGACTTCGTGCCCGGGACGCTGCTCCTCGACGTGACCGACCCGGACGGCGACGACAACGGGCCGGGCAACTACGCCTACCCGACGTCCGCCAACTTCCACCCGGGCGCGTTCGACCTGCAGCGCTTCCAGGTCTACGACGCCGGCGCCGACGTGATCTTCCGGGTGCAGACGCGTGACCTGACCGAGACCTTCGGCAGCCCGCTCGGCGCCCAGCTCGTCGACCTCTACGTGCGCGTCCCCGGCGCCGCGACGACCTCGACCGCGGCGGCGAACGCGACGCGCAACTTCTCGATCGCGCCGGCCTTCGCGTGGAGCCGCCTGATCCAGGCGCAGGGCTTCGGCCAGCGCTACGTCGACGCGGGCGGAGCGACGCTCGGCACGGTGACGATCAGCGGCAACCCGATCTCGCGGTTCATCACCGTCAGCGTCCCGAAGGCGTCGCTGGGCACGCCCGGCCCGGGCTGGGGGTTCACGGTCGTCCTCACCGGCCAGGACGGCTTCAGCGCCGATCAGGCCAGCGGCTTCCAGCCGACACCGCAGGACTTCCAGTTCGGCGTCTGCGCGACCGCGAGCGCCGACCCGCACTGCACGTTCAACCCCGGTCTCGTGCCGAAAGCGGTCGACGTGATCACGCCGGCCGGCGTCTCGCAGGCGACGGAGCTCGACTACACGCTCGGCCCGGTCGTGCTCACCGGCGTGTCCATTCCGTAGGCCCGAGGACCGTCGGCGCGTCGGGTCGCCGTCGGGAACGCGCTGGACTGGGGGCGGCGCCTGTGCGACGGTTCGGGTCATGGCTGGTTTCGCCCGAGCCGCTCGCGTCGCGGCCTGTTCCCTCCTCGCGATCGTTCTCTCCGTCGGCGCGGCCCGGGCCGGGGACTTCACCGCGAACGGCCGCGTGACCAATGTCGTCGACGGGGACACGATCGACGTACGGCTGGCGAGTGGCAAGACCGAGCGTGTCCGGGTGATCGGCATCGACACGCCCGAGCGCGGACAGTGCTGGTTCTCCAAGGCGACGGCGGCGACCCGCAGGCTCGCGCAGGGCAGGCGCGTCACGCTCGTCGGCGACCGCTCACAGGACACCCGCGACCGCTACGGACGCCTGCTCGCCTACGTCTGGCTTCCTCACGGACAGGACCTCGGCTTCCAGCTCGTCGCGGGCGGCCACGCGAAGATCTACGTCTACGCCGGTCGCGCGTTCAAGCGCCTGACGGCCTACCGGAACGCCGAGTCGGTCGGCAGGAGCAAGGGCGTCTGGAGGTGCGGGAAGCCGGCGGCGACGAGCTCGGCGGCATCGAGCGCGGCCTCCGGGAAGCGGTGCCATCCGTCGTATGCCGGTGCGTGCCTCGACCCGGGCGCGTCCGACTACGACTGCGCGGGAGGAAGCGGCAACGGGCCGCTGTACACCGGCCGCGTACGGGTCGTCGGCCCGGACGTGTTCGGGCTCGACCGCGACGGCAACGGCTACGGCTGCGAGTAGCTGGCGACGCGACGCAGGCCTGCGCGGTCTAGAGTCACTCGCGATGTCCTGGGCCGTGATCGCGCTGTTCGCCGTCTTCGTGCTCATCGGCCTGTACCTGGTCGTCCTCTACAACGGGCTCGTCCAGAAGCGCAACCGGGTCGAGAACTCGTGGGCGCAGATCGACGTGCAGCTGCGGCGCCGGCGCGACCTGATCCCGAACCTCGTCGAGACGGTGAAGGGCTATGCGGCGCACGAGCGCGGTACGTTCGAGGCGGTCACCCAGGCGCGCGCGGCGGCGGCCGGCGCGCGGACTCCGGCCGAGATCGGCGCGGCCGAGGGCCTGCTCAGCCAGGCGATCGGACGGCTGTTCGCCGTCGCCGAGGCCTACCCCGACCTGAAGGCGAACGCGAACTTCCTCGACCTGCAGGGGCAGCTCCAGGACGCCGAGAACAAGATCGCGATCTCGCGCCAGGTCTACAACGACACCGTGCTGACGTACAACAACGCGATCCAGGTCGTCCCGGCCGTGCTGATCGCGGGCCTGCTGGGCTTTCGCAAGCGCGAATTCTTCGAGGTCGAGGAGCCCGGGGACCGCGAGCCGCCGGCCGTCAGCTTCCAGCCGGCGCCCGCGGCCGACGCGCCGAGTGACGCGACCGGCACCTAGACTCGCTGCGCTCCTTGCGGCGGCGGCCGTCGCTGCGGTTGCGTTCGCGGGTGCGGCCGGAGCGAAGTCGTTCACGCTGCTTCAGGGCGACGTCGCCGTGCGCGTCGCCGAGGACGGCTCGCTGCTCGTCGACGAGCAGATCCGCTTCGCCTTCTCGGGGCCGTTCTCGGGCGCCTACCGCGAGATCCCGCTGCGCTCCGGCGAGTCCGTCACCGACGTCGCCGTGCTCGAGGGCGGCCGCGCGTACCGCCCCGGTGGGTGTACGGAGCTGGGCTGCGCGGACGCGCCGGGCACGTTCGGCGTCGAGGGCCTCGGCGACTCGGTGCGCGTCGTCTGGCACTACTCGGCGAACGGCGACGTGCGGACATTCGAGGTGCGCTACACGCTTCGTGGGCTTGCGGTCGCCTACGACGACGTGGTCGACGTCGACCTGAAGGTGTGGGGCGACGAGTGGAAGGAGAGCCTCGGCCGGCTGACGGCGACGATGACCGCGCCCGGCAAGATCGTGCGCGCCTGGGGCCATCCGGTCTACGTCCGCGGCGACGTCCAGTTCGCCGGCAAGCGCGCGATCCTGCGCGCGCTCGACGTCCCGGCCGGGCAGTTCGTCGAGCTGCGCGCGCTCATCCCGCGCGCGGCGTTCACCTCGACCGCGGGCATGCGCGTCCGTTCCGGGAACGGCCTCGCGAGGCTCACCGCAGCCGAGCTCGCCGACGCGGCGGCCTACGAGCGCGACCACGACCGCATCGAGCACGCGAAGCGGCATCCGTGGCGGTACCTGCTCTACCTCCTCCTGCTCGGGGTGGTCCCGGCGGCCCTGGTGATGGCGGCCGTGTTCTGGTTCTTCGGGCGCGAGCCCGAGACGGGCTACGACCGCGAGTACGAGCAGGAACCGCCCACGGACACCGAGCCCGCCCTCGTACCGACGCTGCTGCGGCAGGGCGGCGAGGCCGGGTCGTTCGAGTTCACGGCGACCCTGTTCGACCTGATCCGGCGTGGTGTGTACGCGTCCGCGCCCGTGACGACCGAGCGGGCGACGTGGGGCGGGCTGCGTCACGAGTCGGTCGCCGATCTCGAGCTCTCGGCAGGACGGCAGGACCGGCCGCTCGCGCCGTGGGAGCGCAAGGTCTCGGAAGTGGTCGACGGCGTCCTCGACGGCGGCTCCGAGCGCCTGTCGCGCTTCCGCGAGCGCATCCAGGCCGACCGGCTCTCGATGAGCGGCCGCTTCACCGGCTTCAAGGCCAACGTGGCGTCGGAGGTCTCGAAGCGGCGCTGGTTCGTGTCCCGCGGCGCGCCGGTGCTCGCCCTCGCGTTGGTCGTGTTCGTGGCCGCCGCCGCGGTCCTGTTCGCGCTCGCGATCAACGGCTGGCGGTCGGTGTATCCCCGCTGGGGGGACATCGTCCTGCTCGGGTTGGGCGTCGCGGCGGTCATGAACGCCGCGGTGCTGGTCGGCGCGCTGACCCGGAGGAAGCTGTGGCGCCGCCGTTCGCCCGAGGCGAGCCTCGAGGCCGAGCGCTGGGAGGCGTTCCGCCGGTACCTGACCGATTTTCCCCGGCTCCAGGAGGCGCCGCCGGCGACGCTCGACCTGTGGGAGCGCTACCTCGTCTACGCGATCGCGTTCGGGATCGCCGAGCGCGTGCTCCAGGCCGCGCACCTCGCCATGCCCGAGGAGCTCGCGCAGGCCTCGTCGATCTACTGGATCTCGCCGTCGAGCGACCTCGGCTCGGGCGCGAGCTCGCTCGCGATCGGCGATCTCACCTCGGGGTTCGGCTCGGCGCTCGCGCCGCCGTCCTCCGGCTCGGGCGGCGGCGGCGGCGGCTTCTCGGGCGGCGGAGGCGGCGGAGGCGGCGGAGGCGGAGGCGGCGCCTGGTAGCAGCGGCTCCGCCCGCTTGCGCCCCCGGCCGCCACCGGCCATCCTCACCGGCATGGCCGAGCTGCCGTCCGGAACCGTCACCTTCCTGTTCACGGACATGGCCGGATCGACGGGCCTCCTGCAGGAGCTCGGGCCGGAGGCCTACGCGGACGAGCTGGCCGAGCACCGACGCATCGTGCGGGATGCCTGCGCGAGCCACGGCGGCGTCGAGGTGGACACGCAGGGCGACGCGTTCTTCTTCGCGTTCGCGCGCGCGACCGACGCGGTGGCGGCGGCGCAGGCGGTGCAGGAGCGGCTCGCGGCCGGGTCGGCCCGCGTTCGCGTCGGACTGCACACGGGCGAGCCGCTCGTCACGGCGGAGGGCTACGTCGGCATGGACGTCCACCGCGCGGCCCGCATCGCAGCGGCCGGGCACGGCGGGCAGGTGCTCCTCTCGCGGGTGACGCGCGAGCTCGTCCCGGCCGCCGAGGCGCTCGACCTCGGCGAGCAGCGCCTCAAGGATCTCACGCGGCCCCGAGCGGATCTACCAGCTCGGCACCGAGAAGTTCCCGCCGGTCAAGAGCCTTAACCGGACGAACCTGCCGATCGCGGCCCACCCGCTCGTCGATCGCGTCGGCGAGCAGGCAGATCTCCTCGAGCTGCTCCGGGAGCGGCGCCTCGTCACGCTCACCGGGCCCGGCGGCGCCGGCAAGACGCGGCTCGCGCTGCAGGTCGCCGCCGAGCTGCTCGGAGAGGTGGTCGAGGGCGTCTTCTTCGTCAACCTCGCCGAGTTCGCCGACCCGGACCAGGTCGTGCCCGCGGTGATGCAGGCGTTCGGCGCCGAGGAGCACGACGCGGCCGAGGCCCGCGGGCTCGTCGTGCTCGACAACTTCGAGCATCTGCTGGGTGCGGCGTCCGCGGTCGCGCGGCTGCTCGGCGAGGCGCCCGACCTGAAGCTGCTCGTGACGAGCCGGGCGCCGCTCCGGGTGTCCGGCGAGGTCGAGTACCCGCTCGAGCCGCTGCCGCCGGACGCGGCCGTGGAGCTGTTCCTCCAGCGCGCGCGCGACGCCGCAGCGGCGGCTCGAGGCGAGCGAGACGATCCGGCGGATCTGCGAGCGGCTCGATCGCCTGCCGCTGGCGCTCGAGCTTGCGGCGGCGCGTCTTCGGATGCTCGACCCGGTCGCGCTGCTCGATCGGCTCGACGCGCGCCTGCCTCTCCTCACGCACGGCCCGCGCGACCTGCCCGAGCGCCAGCAGACGCTCGAGGCGACGATCGCGTGGAGCTACGACCTGCTGACGCCGGAGGCGCAGGCGCTGTTCGCGCGGCTCGCGGTCTTCGCCGGCTCGTTCTCGCTCGAGGCGGCCGAGCGCGTCACGGGCGCCGACATCGACGTGCTCGAGCGGCTCGTCGACGCGAGCCTGATGAAGCCGGTCGGCGAGAGCCGCTTCCTCCTGCTCGAGACGATCCGCGAGTTCGCCGGCGACCGGCTCGAGCCCGCCGACCGAGCCGAGCTCGCTGCGCGGCACGCGGCCTACTTCCTCGAGGTCGCCGAGAGCCTGGCGCCCGAGCTGACCGGCCCGGGCGGGCCCGAGCTGTTCACGCGGCTCGACGCCGACCATGCGAACCTGCGTGCCGCGCTCGACGCGCTCGGCTCAGTCGACGAGCTGGCGCGGTTGACCGCGGCGCTGTGGCGGTTCTGGCTCTGGCGCGGGCACTTCCACGAGGCGCAGACCCGGATCGAGCGCGCGCTCGCGCTCGAGCTCGGCGAGGCACGTCGCGCCGAGCTCCTCTACCAGCTCGGTGCGATCCTGATCTCGCGCGGGCAAGACGGCCGAGAGCGAACGGGCCTTCAGCAGGCGCTCGCGCTCTACCGGTCCACCGGCAACGGCGTCGGCGAGGCGCGGGCGCTGATGGCGCTCGGTCACGCGACTCGGCGACGGCGGCGACTGGGAGCGGGCTCGCGACCACTACGAGCAGGCGCTCGAGCTCTACCGCGAGCTCGGCGACGAGCTCGGAGTCGCCGGCGTGCTCGGTGACCTGGCCGGTCTGCTGCTCCACGGCGGCAAGCGCCGAGGAGGCGCTGCCGATCGCCGCCGAGTCCGCCGAGTTGCAGCGGCGGCTCGGTTTCGAGCAGGGCGTCTCGCTCGTGCAGGCGACGCAGGGCTACGCCTACCTGATGACGGGAGACCACGAGCGGGCGCGCGAGTTGCTCGTCGAGAGCATGCAGCTCGCCCACCGGCTCGGCTACCAGCACGGGCTCGTCTACTGCCTGAACGGCCTCGGGCGGCTCGCCTACGAGCGCGGACGATCTCGACGGCGCCGCTCGCGCGTTCTCGGCGGCCCGGCGGCTCCGGGTCGAGATCGGGATCGAGCACGACGCCGACGACGCTCTGGTCGCCGCCGCGCGGGCGGCGGTCGAGGAGCTCCTCGGCAGGCCGGTCGAGGAGCTCGCCACCGGGGAGCTCGACCTCGATGCCGTCGTCGGCGCTCTGACGGCGATGCGTTAGCTGTCCGCGCGCTGCTCGCGGGGTGTGTGCAGCGTGACGACCTCGAGCACCTGCAGGTCCTTCGTCAGCCCATCGAGATCGCCGTCCTCGATCAAGACGTACGCGACCGTGGGATTGTCCGGATCGTCGTGCCAGAGGTGCTGGAGCTTGCCGTGGTGCCGATTCGAGACCGCCCGGACCCGCTCGTGCGTCCAGCGGCCGGGATTCGAGCTCACGGCGTTCATCTTGAGGAAGAAGTGGGGCATCGCCGTCCCTCCCGTGTCGGCAAAACGTGGTCGCCCGCAGTATCTCGGACCTCGCGTTGCCGTGACGCCTCCGCGAACGGCCGGGCACCGCGGCTGCCCGGCGTCTCGCCGCTCACGTCGATCGCCGCGTTCTCCGCGAGATCGTGAGTGTGAGAAAGGCCGCTTTTGCGGGGCTTTCAGTTCCCACGGCCGTGCTTGTGACATTCCAGTAGGGTCCTGCGCGATGCGCCGGGGCTCGATCGCTCAGCTGGTCGTCATCGGCCTCGTTGTCGGGAGCGATCGCGACTTGTGTCGCCGTACTCGTCCCGTGGATGCCGACGACGGCCACCATCCAGGCTGAGCGGATCGAGTTCACCTACTGGTTCGCGACGGTGATCTCGCTGTTCGTCTTCGCGGTCGTCGCCGCGGTGCTGATCTACTCGATGATCAACTTCCGAGCGAAGCCCGACGACTGGTCCGACGGGCCGCCGGTCCACGGGCACACCACGATCGAGATCGTCTGGACGATGATTCCGGCGATCCTCGTGATCGCGATCGGGATCGTCAGCGCCGTCGTCCTCGCTCAGAACGGCAACGCCGGGAGCAACCCGCTCAAGATCGACGTGATCGCGCAGCAGTTCGCCTGGCAGTTCAAGTACGACAACGGCCAGACGTATCCGATCCTGCGCGTCCCGATCGACCGCAAGGTCGAGCTGCACCTGACCGCAAACGACGTCATCCACTCGTTCTGGGTGCCGCAGTTCGCGCAGAAGCAGGACGCGGTGCCCGGTACCGACCAGTCGCTCGTGATCACGCCGAATCGGCTCGGTACCTACCCGGTGATCTGCACCGAGCTCTGCGGGCTCGGGCACTCGCTGATGCGCAGCCAGGCGATCGTGATGACCCAGGCCGAGTACGAGAGCTGGTACGAGAAGGGCGGCGCCGGCGGAGGCGGTGGCGGCGCCGGCGGCGGTGGCGCCGATCCGGTGGCCATCTTCACATCGAACGGCTGCGTTGCCTGCCACACCTTCAGCCCGATCCCCGCGGCGCAGGGCCAGATCGGCCCGTCGCTCGACAACCTGAGCGAGGCCGCCGCGGCCGCGGGGATGCCACTCGAGGACTTCATCCGGCAGTCGATCGTCGACCCCGGCGCCTACGTCGCCGAGGGCTACGTGGCCGGGACGATGCCGTCGTTCGAGCAGCAGATCTCCGCCGAGGACCTCGACGCGCTCGTGCAGTATCTCGCGGAGAACACGCAATGAGCTCCGACGTGCACGCAGTCGACAGCCACACGAACGGCCACACGAACGGCCATTCGAACGGCCACGCAGGTCACGGCCCGCCGCCGCCGCGCACGGGCCTGCGCCGCTGGACCGGCCCGGGGTGGTACCGCGTCATCTGGATGACGCCGCTGATCGGCTTCATCGGAATCGGCATCACGTGCGCGATTCGCTGGGCCGCCCACTGGGATCCGATCTGGTACGCGCCAGCCGCTCGTCACGGTCGCCACCGTCTCGTTCCCGCTCGGCTTCCTCGCCGGCCTCGGCGCCTTCGACTACTGGATCTACTACGCCTCCGGCCGACCGACGCTGCCCGAGGACCACTCCGGACACGGCGCCCACGGCTGGCGCGACTACTTCCGGCCGAACACCGACCACAAGGTGATCGGCATCCAGTACCTGGTCACGACGATGTTCTTCTTCGTCGTCGCCGGGCTGATGGCGATGCTCTTCCGCGCCGAGCTGGCCCAGCCGGGCACGCAGTACATGAACCCGCAGACGTTCAACGTGCTCATCTCGAACCACGCGGCGCTGATGATCTTCCTGGTCGTCGTACCCGTCTTCGCGGGGATCGGCAACTACGTGATCCCGCTCATGATCGGCGCGGCCGACATGGCCTTCCCGCGCCTGAACGCGCTCTCGTTCTGGCTGCTGCCGATCGCCGGCTCGATCCTGCTGATCGGCATGGTCACGCCCGGCGGCGGTCCCTCGACCGGCTGGACGTGCTACGCGCCGCTGTGCTCCCACCAGCCGCTCGGGCAGGTGTTCTTCAACATGGGCGTCCAGTGGGCCGGCGCGAGCTCGATCATGACCGCGCTCAACTTCCTGGTCACGATCGTGACGATGCGAGCGCCGGGGATGACTTTCTGGCGCATGCCGCTGCTCGTGTGGGCGAACTTCTCCACGTCGACGCTCGTCGTGCTCGCCACGCCGTTCATCGCAGGGTCGCAGTTCTTCGTCATGTTCGACCGGGTGATGCACATGAACTTCTTCGAGGTGAGCGGCGGCGGCTACGTGCTCGGGTACCAGCACATCTTCTGGTTCTACTCGCACCCGGCCGTCTACATCATGATGCTGCCCGGATTCGGGATCGTCTCCGAGATCGTGTCGGTGATGTCTCGAAAACCGATCTTCGGCTACCGACTGATGGCGTTGTCGCTGCTCGCGATCCTCGTCCTCGGCTTCTCGGTCTGGGCGCACCACATGTTCGTCGCCGGCATGGCCCCGTGGCTGCGCGTGCCCATGATGATCACGACGCTGCTGATCGCGGTTCCGACCGGGATCAAGATCTTCTCGTGGCTCGCGACGATGTGGGGCGGAAAGATCCACTTCAACACCCCGATGCTGTTCGCCGTCGGGTTCATCGCGATGTTCACGATCGGCGGGCTGTCCGGCATCTACCTCGGCTCCGTTCCGATCGACATCCACGCCTCGGACACGTACTTCATCGTCGCTCACATCCACTACGTCCTCTTCGGAGGCTCGATGCTGACCGTGTTCGCGGGCATCTACTACTGGTTCCCGAAGATGACCGGCCGGATGTACAACGAGAAGCTCGGGCAGTTGCACTTCTGGCTCACGTTCATCGGCTTCAACGTGACGTTCTTCCCGATGCACTACATCGGGCTGCAGGGGATGCCGCGGCGCGTCGCCGACTACGCCGACCGCTTCGGCGACTTCAATCTCGTGATCTCGATCGCCTCGTTCGGCCTCGGAGCCTCCACGCTCGTCTTCCTCTACAACATGATCTGGTCGTGGCGGTACGGCCCCGCCGCCGAAGCGAACCCCTGGCACTCGAACACGCTCGAGTGGCAGGTCAGCTCGCCGCCGCCGATCTTCAACTTCGACGAGATCCCGCAGGTCGTCGGCGGCCCGTACGAGTACGGCGTCCCGAACGCGCGCCACGCGATCTTCGGTGCGGCCAAGCCCGAACCGGTGGCGACCGAATGACCGTCGTGCCGATCACCGTCCCCGACCAGCTCGGGCCCACGTCATGAGCGCAGCCGCAGCAGACGTCCCGCACGTCCCCGGCCACGGGGGAAGCGACCATCCGCCGCCGATCCACTACAGCTCGCGGATCAGCCCGCTCATCGTGGGCATCTTCCTCTTCATCGGGTCGGAGATCATGCTCTTCGGGTCGTTCTTCACGGTCTACTTCTTCTGCCGTGTGGTCAACCCGCTGACCACCCAGTGGCCGCCGGAGGGCTACATCCGGCCGTGGTACATCGCGCTCGTCAACACCTGCATCCTGGTCACCTCCAGCTTCACGGTCCACTGGGCGACCACGTCGATCAAGCGCGGAAACCGCACCGGTCTCCAGGCAGGCATGGTGCTGACGTTCCTGCTCGGGCTCACGTTCCTGCTGACGCAGGTCGTCGAGTACCACCGGATCGGCTTCAACACGAGCGACGGCGCCTTCGCGGCGACGTTCTTCGGCCTCACCGGCCTGCACGGGTTCCACGTCTTCGTCGGGCTTTGCATCCTGATGATCATGGCGATCCGCGCGTTCCGAGGGCACTTCAGTCCAGAGCACCATCACGGCATCGAAGTCGGCGGCATCTACTGGCACTTCGTCGACGTGATGTGGATCGTCGTCTACGTCACCGTCTACGTTTTGTAGATGCGCAATCCGTTCAGGACCGAGGCTGAGGCGTTCCGGTTCGTCTGGCTGACGATCATCTACTTCGCCCTGATCGTGATCGCCTCGCTGATCAACACCTGGCTGGGCGTGGGCGTGTTCGTGGGCGAGACGGCGATCCTCATCTGGTGGATCGTCACGCGCGGCCGCCAGGAGCAGCCGATTCCGCAGGTTCCGCCGGCGCACGTCGAGGGTGAGCACCGCATCCTCGTGGTCGCGAACGAGACGGTCGGTGGAGACGAGCTCCTGACCGAGATCCGGCGCCGCGCAGAAGGCGTGCGCGCCCAGGTGCTCGTCGTGTGCCCCGCGCTCAACTCGCCGCTCAAGCACTGGGTGTCGGACGACGACCAGGCGCGCACGGCTGCGCAGCAGCGCCTGGAGGCCTCGCTCGCGACCATGCACGAAGCGGGGATCGAGGCGCGTGGCGAGATCGGCGACAGCGATCCGCTCCAGGCGATCGAGGACGCGATCCGAACGTTCGCCCCGGACGAGCTGATCGTCTCGACCCACCCCGAAGGACGCTCGAACTGGCTCGAGCGCGGCATCGTCGACGCGACGCGCGAGCGGTTCGCGATCACGGTGACGCACGTGGTGGTCGATCTCGCGGCCGAGCCGTCTGCGGTCGTCGAGGACTCGTAGCTCAGGACGAGAGCTCGATCTCCGCGGGCAGCGTATCGACCAGGCGCTCGGGTGCGAGGTCGTGCCGGACCCGCATGTCGAAGTAGACGTACACGGCCGCGAGCGCGACGAAGGGCATTGCGACGACGTAGACGAGGCCCGAGACGACGTTGAGCAGCGCCACCGGCGCGCTGGTCAGGAGGAGCAGCAGCGCTCCGAGGAACGGCCCGGCGAGGAGCGCCAGGCCACCGCCGACGACGACGAGCGAGGCGACCTTGAGCCAGCCGTGGCGCACGAGCCGCCCGCTGCGGCGGAGCGCGCCGAGCGCTGTCGCCTCCTCGAGCTCGACCACGGGCACGATGAGCGCCCAGCGGACCGCGAGCCAGATCGCGACCGGGGCCAGGAACACCGTCGTCAGGCACAGCGAGACCACGAGCGCCGCGAGCACGAGGGCGCCGAGCAGCGGCCAGATCGCGTCGAGCGCGAGCCGGTAGGCGCGGAGCGGCCTGATCTCGCGGCCGGCGTCGATCTCGACCAGTGCGCGGGCCGTCGCCGCGATCATCAGGCCCAGGCCGAGGAGGGTCAGGGCGGTTCCGATCACGAGCACGCCGAAGACGAGGATCCCGCCGCGCTCGGCCTCGGCGTCCAGGCCGAAGACGCGCGACGCGCCGAGCAGGCCGGCCTGCAGCACGGTCACGACGACCGAGATCGGCAGCGCGAGCACGCCGATGCCGAAGACGAGGAGCGGGCGGGTGACGTACACCCGCGCCGAGGACGAGAGGATCTGTCCCCAGGCTCGCCGGCGCGCTAGGCGGAGCGGCGCGACCGGCCGCCACGTCGTGCGCGTGAGGGCGAACGCGATCAGGGCGATCAGCACGAGGAGGCCGAGGATCATCGGCACCGGGTTGTCGAGGCTCTTCCGCAGGCCGTTCGAGCCGGCGGCGACCGCGCCGCAGAAGAAGTCGCTCGCGCCGGTGCCGAGCGCGCCGCCGCCGGGCACCGCGATGCTCCGGTCGCGCCAGTCCTCGGCCCAGGTGCCCGGTGCCGTCCACTGCGACTTCAGGTTCGGGCCCGTCGGGCCGTTGAAGAACGCCCGCTGCAGCTCGCCCCAGCGGCCGCCGAACGCGATCCACGGGAACGCCGCCACCGCCGCCGCGGGGTCGCTCGGGATCGTCTTGACAACCGGGCGGAGGTCGACGGTCGGCCCTCGCGTGTCGTCGCAGCCGACGCCCTCCTCGGCCGAGCGCCCCAGGAAGAGCGCCTCGCTGTAGAAGTTCGCGTGCGAGCCGGCCGCCGGGTGCACGACCGGATGGGTGCCGTCGACGAGCTCGAGCTTGTCGTCGTCCCATGCGGCCCGCTCGGCGCCCTCATGCTGGCTGTACCCGACCGACGCCGGCCCGCGGGCGAGTGCCTCGCGGGCGTCGGCCGCGTCGAACTGGAGCTGGATCATCTCCCAGTCGCCCTCGTGGGTGTTGTTCCAGTCGTTGAAGACGTAGTAGAGCCAGTACTGGAGCGAGAGCTCACCCGGGTGCGCGGGGTCGGTAGCAACGTGCGCGTACACGGTCGGCCGCGCTCCCGCGGTCACGTGCCGTGCCCAGCGCTCGTAGTCGCATCCCGGCTGGAGCGGGTTGCCCGGGAAGTCGAGGTGGTACTCGTAGCGCGCCGCGTCGAGATCGGTCGCCGCCGGCGCGATCTTCACCAGGTCGTCCCGGCCCCACGGCCCGCGGAGGGCAACCGTCGGCTCGTCGAAGAGGACGTCGACGTCGATCGGCTCGTATGACTCGCCGGAGCCGCACTCGTGCGCCTGCGCCACGAGCCGCACGACGGGCGCGTAGCGTTCCGCGAGCGCCTGCTCGTCGGTGAGGGCGGCGCCGGCGGCCGGCGAGAGGGCGAGTGCCGCCGCGACCGCCGCGACGAGTCCGAGCCTCATGCGGCCGGGCTCGAGGCGAAGAGGTCGAGCCCGAGCGCGCCGGACAGGAACCGGGCGGCGAGCTGTCCCTTGACGCTGTTGCCGGCCTCGTCGAGCAGCGGCGCGAAGGTGCCGAGCGCGCCCTTGCCGGGCGAGACGGTGACGATCCCGCCGCCGATGCCGCTCTTTCCCGGCTGCCCGACGTCGTAGAGCCAGTCGCCCGAGGTCTCGTACAGGCCGGCGGTCGTCATCACCGCGAGCGTGGAACGGCACACGGCCTGATCGACCACGCGAGCCTTCGTGAGCGGGTTGACGCCGCCGTCGGCCAGCGTCGCGCCCATGACCGCGAGATCGGTCGCGGTCACGTTCAGCGAGCACTGACGCGTGTAGAGGTCGGTTGCCTCGTCAGGGTCGCCGGACAGCCGGCCGTAGCTCTGCAGCACGCGCGCCATGCCGTGGTTGCGTCCGTTCGTCTCGGAGGCCGACCGGTACACGTCGTGGTTCAGGTCGAGCGTGCGTCCGGCGAAAGCGGACAGACCCTCGTGGATCGTCTGCCACCGCTCGTCGGCACTCGCGCCGGGCACGAGGCTCGTGGTCGCGATCGCTCCCGCGTTGACCATCGGGTTCGTCCGTCCGTCGCCGCTCTGCTCGAGCGCGGCAAGCGAGTCGAACGGCAGCCCGGTGGCATTCACGCCGAGCCTCCGCCGGGCGTCGGCCGGGCCGTGCGCCTGGCACACGAGGGCGAACACGAATGGCTTCGAAACGCTCATGATCGAGAACTCGACGCCGGCATCGCCGACCGCGCAGAGGTTCCCGGTCACGCCGGCCACGCAGAGACCGAAGAGCTCACCGGGAACAGCTGCCAGCGCCGGGTAGACCCGCGAGAGGGCGCCCTCGGCGTCGTCGCGATAGCGCTCGTGCGCCTCGTCGAGCAGCGCCTGGATCTGCGCGGGAAGCGGAAGGCTTCCGGTCGAGACGAAGCGGTTGAGGTCGAGGCCCGTGTCCATCGACCGCGCGTTCTACCACCTTCGGCCGTCAGAACGACCAGAAGACCGGGGGAGGAACGTTCCGACGACGGCGAAGAGGGCCACGAGCGGAAGCCCGAGCTTCCAGTAGTCCCCGAACCGGTAGCCGCCCGGGCTCATCACCATCAGGTTCGCTGGCGTCGCCACCGGGGTGAGGAACGCGGCGGCGGCGGCGATGGTGACGCTCATCAGCACGGGCTTCGCCGACACGTCCATGTCGGCCGCGGCCGAGACCGCGACGGGAATCACGATCAGGGCGGTCGCCATGTTGCTGATCAACTGGCTCAGCGTGACGGTGAGCACGAAGAGACCGAACAGGAGGGCGTAGGGCCCTGCGTCGCCGACGACGCGGATCAGCCCGTCGGCGAGCTTCGCCGCGGCGCCGGTTTGGGTCATCGCCGTCGAGAGCGGGATCATCCCTGCGACGAGGATCACGGTCGTCCAGGAGATCGCGCGGTAGCACTGTTCGGCCGAGAGCACGCGTGTCACGACGATCGCAACGGCGGCCAGCAGCCCCGCGACGGCGGGCGGAAGGGCGCCCGTGGCGAGGAGCACGACCATCGCCACGAGCACGACGAGCGCGCGCCTCGCGCCCGGTCCGAGCGGGACCGCCTGCCGGCGGACGACTCCCGGCGCGTCGACGACGAGCACCGCCGGGTCGTCGAGGTTGTCGTCGAGCGCGGCCCAGCTGCCCCGGACGAGCAGCGTGTCGCCGGCCGCGAGCTCTGTCTCCTCCGAGCCGACGTCCTCGCCGTTCCGCTGCACCGCGAGGACGACCAGGTCGCCGCTGTCGGTGACCATCCCGGGGAACACCGTCTCGCCGATCGCGCTCGAGCGCGGCGGGATCACGACCTCTGCGACCCCGTGCTTGCGGGTCAGCAGCCCGTCTGCCTCGTGCTCCAGCTCGTACTGCTCGGCGAGCGTCCGGGCGTGGTCGCTGAAGTCGCGCGGCATCATCCGGACGGCACGCCGCGGCAGCAGGCGCTCGCCGAGTAGGACGACGATCACGATCGTCCCGGCGAGCAGCGGGAGGCCGACGAGGGCGAACTCGAAGTAGCCGAAGCCGCCCACGCCTGCATCGTCGGCGGCCTCGGTGACGATGACGTTCACCGGCGTTCCCGTGAGCACGAGGAGCGATCCTGCATGCGCACCGAACGCCAGCGGGAGCAGTAGTTGCGACGGCGAGCGGCCGAGCCGCACCGCCATCACGACCACGACAGGGAGTAGCGCGGCAACGGCTCCGTTCACGCTGATCAGTGCCGTCAGCAGCGCGACCAGCAACATCGTGAACACGAGCAACCGCGTCCGGCTGGTCCCTGCGCGGTCGATCAGCTCCTGCCCCGCCCACGAGGTGACGCCGGTCGCGTCGAGCGCCTCGCTGACCACGAAGAGCGAGGCGATGAAGATCACGGCCGGGTCGCCGAAGCCGGCCAGCGCCTGGTCGAGGTTGAGGACCCCGGTCGCCCAGAGCGAGAGTGCCACCATCAAGGCCACGATCGCCACCGGCAGGTAGTCCCAGACGAACACGGCGACCGCCGCGCCGAGGACGAGGAACGTGATGGTGGTGTCGCTCATGCGTTCAGGCCGGCGATGACCTCGCGCCCGTTGCCGCGATAGTAGGCTCGTGCGGGGCCGGACCCGCCCGGGACCGGCACCCCGTCTTCGAGGAGGGAAAGATGCCCGAACAGGACACGTCGGTCGCGCTCAAGGAGACCGTACGGTCGCTCATGCCCGCGCTGGTCGACGACCTCGGTCGCCTCGTGCGCATCCCGTCGATCGCGTTCCCGGACCACGACCGCGGCCCGCTGCTCGAGGCGCGCGACGTCGTGGTCGAGCTCCTTCGCGGCGCGGGCGTGAGCGAGCTCGGGACGCTGTCCCTTCCGGACACGGCGCCGGTCGTCACCGGCACGATCCCGGCTCCGCCCGGGGCGCCGACCGTCCTCCTCTACAGCCACTACGACGTCGTCCCGGCCGGCGACGAGTCGCTCTGGACCTCGCCGCCCTGGGAGCCGACCGAGCGCGACGGCGCCATGTACGGGCGGGGCGTCTCCGACTCGAAGGCGAACGTGATGGTGCACGTCGGCGCGCTTCGTGCCTGGAACGGACGGCCGCCGGTGGGGATCAAGCTCGTGATCGAGGGCCAGGAGGAGGTCGGGAGCGCGCTCAACACCTACCCGCCGACCGACCCCGACGCCTTCCGGTCCGACGCGATGCTGATCGCCGACATGGGCAGCGTGCGCCCGGGCGTTCCCACGCTCACCGTCGCCCTCCGGGGCATGGCGCAGGTGCTCGTCGAGGTGTCCACGCTCGCGAGCGCGAAGCACAGCGGACAGTACGGGGGCGCGGCGCCGGACGCTCTGATCGTGCTCCTGCACGCGCTCGGCACCCTGCACGACGAGAACGGCGACGTCGCCGTGCCGGGCCTGCGGCGCGAGGAGTGGACAGGCGCTTCCTACGGCGACGACGAGTTCCGGGCCCTCGCCGAGATCGAGCCGGGGCTTCCGTTCATGGGCACGGGCGGTCTCGGGGAACGGCTCTGGTCGGGGCCGTCGATCACCGTGACGGGGATCGACGCGCCGTCGGTCGAGAAGGCGCTGAACGCGGTCCAGCCTCGCGCGGCGGCGCTCCTCAGCCTGCGCGTCCATCCCGAGCAGGACGCGGGCGAGGCGCAGGCCGCCCTCGTCGCGCATCTCGAGAGCCTGCGGCCGTTCGGAGTCCCGCTCAGCGTGACCCCGCGGGTGACCGGCAACGGGTTCGCCGCCGAGCAGTCGGGGCCCGGGTACACGGCGATGAAGGGGGCGATGGCCGCCGCGTGGGGCAGCGAGACGGCGATCGTCGCGAGCGGCGGCTCGATCCCGCTCGTCAACGCGCTGGCCGAGGCGGTGCCGGAAGCGGAGATCCTGCTCTTCGGCGCCACGGACGGCTACAGCAACATTCACGCCCACGACGAGCGCGTCATGCTCGATGAGCTCGAGAAGGCGACCGTTGCGGAAGCGGAGTTCTTCGAGCGCTTCGCGGCGGCCTGGGGCGGCTGAGCGGCTCAGCCCGTGTGGACGGGTGAGCCGGGCCCGAGCGGGAATGTCGAGCAGGTACCAGGCGACGAAGAACAGGATCCACGCGACCGACAGGATCACGACGTAGGGGAGCATCAGCGAGACCACCGTGCCGATGCCGGCGTCCTTCTTGTAGCGCTGGGTGAAGACGACGATCAGCGGGAAGTACGCCATCAGCGGGGTGATCACGTTGGCCGGCGAGTCGCCCACGCGGTAGGCGGCGAGCACCGTCTGGGGCGCGACCCCGAGGCGGATGAACAGCGGAATGAAGATCGGCGCGAGCAACGCCCATTTCGCGATCGCGGCGGGGATGATCAGGTCGATGACGATCGTGATGATGATCAGCCCGACCAGCAGCCAGACCGCCCCGATGTTCATCTCCTCGAGGACGTCGCCCAGCTTCACCGCGAGCACCTCGGCGATGTTGCTGAAGTTGAAGTACGCGATGAACTGGGCGATCAGCAGGAACAGGAAGAGCAGGCTCGCGAGGCCGGCCCACGACTTCTCGATCCACGCGATGATGTCCTTGCCGCCCGTGATCGTGCCGGCGCCGCGCCCGTAGAGGTACCCGGAGACGAAGAAGAAGAGCGTGATGATCACGATCAGGCTGTCCATGAACGGCGAGTCGCCGATGACCTTGTCGGTGACCGGGTCGCGCAGCGGCGCGCCGGGGATCGCCGTCAGCAGCGTGATCACGATGAGGACGCCGAGCGCGCCCAGCGCGGCGAGGCGCAGGCCTCGCTTGTCGGCCTCGGGCGACACTTCCGTCTCCTCCTCGTCCATCGCCCATCCGTCGCCGTGGTCGTCCGGGTTCCACTCGCCGAGCCGGTTCTCGACGAGCTTCGCGCTGACGAACGTCAGCAGGAACGCGACGAAGATCGTCGAGCCGATCCCGAAGTAGAGGTTCGCGGCGAGGTCGATGTGAGCGGCGCTGTTGGCCGCGCCGGCGGCGTCGTTCGTGATCTCCGTCAGCACGCCGTCGAGCGGCGTGATCAGGACGTTCACGCCGAAGCCGGCCGCGACGCCTGCGAAGGCGGCCGCGATACCGGCGAGCGGGTTTCGGCCCACGCTCTTGAAGGCCGCGGCTCCTAACGGTATGAGCACCAGGTAGCCCGCGTCGGAGGCGATGCTCGAGAGGATCCCGAGGAGGACGATGATGAACGTGAGCGTCCCTCGAGACGACACGCCGACGAGCTTGCGTATCAGCGAGGAGATGAGCCCGGCCGCCTCCGCGAGCCCGACTCCGATCATCACCACGAGCATGATCGAGACGGCGGCGAAGTTCCTGAAGTTCGAGACGAACGACGTGAAGAGGAAACGGACGCCCTCGCCGGTCAGGAGCCCTTTCACCTTCGCCGTCTCGGTCACGAGCTCGTAGCCCGCGGGCGGGACCGGCACCGTCGGGCCCACGTCGACGGGCTCGCTCGACCCGCCGTAATAGGTCTCCTCGGTCGGCACCGCAGGCGGCTTGACGATCTCGAAGGTGGCCGAGACGTTGGCCCAGTAGAGGATCTGCGAGACGACGATCACGAGCGCGCACAGCACGAGGAAGAGCACCGCCGGGTGGGGCATCTTGTTCCCGGCGCGCTCGATGCCGTCGAGCATGCGCTCGAGGAACGAGTGCTTCGGTTCGGGAGCGGTGGCTGGAGAGACGTTCACGGGCGACGGCATCGAAGTCGCGGGATCCTAACGTGGCACGGGCGGCTGCGTGCGCCGTCTGTCCCAGATCATCGCGTTGAGGACCGCCGACGCGACGACGAGCCGGCTCACGACGTACAGGCCGAAGAGGAGTGTCGCCGCGATGCCGAGCGCGCCGTAGGTGCTCTGGCTCGACTCGACCCGTGGCGTGATCACGTACACGCCGACGATCGAGATCAGCTCGAGCCCGACGGCCATCACGGCGGCACCGGGCACCAGGGCATGCCACGGGGCGTCGCCGTGCGGCAGGCGCCACGCGAGCACGAGCCACCAGGCGAACACGCCCGAGAGGCCGACGAGCGTCCCGAGCACGACGATCCCGGTCGCCGAATCGACCCAGCTCGCGAGCTCGCGGACGGCGAAGTAGGCGCAGAGGAGGCCGAGGAGCCGAAAAGTCGCGGTGGCGGTCGGCTTCGGCACGCCGCGGCGCGGGTCGCCCCAGACGAGGCGGTGCACGACGAGCAGCGAGCGCAGCAGGCTCCGCGTCGCCCACAGAAGCAAGGGAATGCCGATCGCGAGCGCGTACCAGCGGGACGAGCCCTGCGCGGCCTCGGCGACCGAGTTCGCAACGAGCCCGCTCATGCCGACCGCCCGCGTGGCGCTCTCCGGCGACTCCTCCACCACGGAGGCCGCCGACGCCGATGCCTCCGACGACGACGAGCGCGAACGGGAGCAGCCAGATGAAGATCCGGTAGGCGAGCGCGCCCGACATGATCCCGCCCCCGATCTCGCCGTCACGGTCGACGAGCGCGTAGAGCGTGTCGATCGAGCCGTGCCGGCGCCGCATCGCCTCGGCGCGTTCGGCGGCCTGCCGCCCGCGCGCGCGCAGCTCGTCTGCCCGGCGGCCCATCAGAGATACCGGTTGTCGCTGCAGCCAGCGCATCGCGAAGAAGCCCCAGGCGGGCGGCAGGTAGAAGGTCGAGATGCGGTAGAGCAGCACCGCCGCGAGCGCGGGCTCCTGGGTCATCCCGGCAGCCGTCAGCCCGAGCGTGAGCCCGAACTCGACGACACCGATCCCGCCCGGGACGGGGATGAAGCTCGCGAGCAGCGACACGCTCATGTTGATCACGAGCAGGTCGACCAGCGGGATCTCGTAGCCGAGCGCGCGCGCGAACAGCCCGAGTGCGCCCGCGAACAGCAGCTCGGTCGCGATGCTGCCGCCGATCAGCAGCGCGAGCTTGTGCGAGGCGCGCAGCGCCTCGAGCGACCCGCGGACCTGCGGCCACCACGTGCGGACACGCTCGGCGATCGCCCGTCGGATCCGGCCGACGAGCACGGCCGTCAGCACGACGGCGACCATCAGCCCGATCAGGATCCACAGCAGCCGCAGCGACTCCGCGTCGGGAACGTCGAGCTGCAGGTCGAGGCTCGCCTCGGAGAAGCCGACGAGCAGGAAGAGCAGCGCCACCTGGACGACGGTGCCCGCCAGCGAGTCGATCGCCCCCGCGGTGACCGCGGAGGCGCCCGGAAGGCCCTGACACTGGAAGAAGCGGATGCTGACCGTCATGCGGCCGAGGCTCGACGGCATCGCCAGGTTGAGGTACGACGTCGTGAGCTCCTTCATGTAGACCGGCCCGAACGGAAGCCTCGCTGCGATCGAGCCGAGGGTCGACGCAGCCTGTGTCAACCGCGGCAGTTGCGCGACGACGAACCCCAGCGCGACCCAGCCCCAGGTCGCGTCCGCGAGATCGGTGCGCAGATCTTCCCAGTCGACGTTGCTCGCTCCGCTGAGGACGGCCGCCACAGCGAGCACGAGGAGCGTCACCTGCACGGCCGTCCACCAGCTGACCCGTCGTAACCTGACGAGGTCGGGAACTTCGGCGCCGGTCGCGGTCGCGATGATCGCGCGGAGGCCGTCCATGTCGATGCCGGCCGTCTTCACGCCCTTCCGGAGCGGCGTGCGCAGCGCGGCGGACTGGAGATACGGCAGAAGGCCGGCGAGGCCGTCGGGGCCGAGCGACGCGACCGCGGCATCGACGGCGCGCTCCGACCCGGCCGCGATCGCGGTGGAGACGAGCAACTGCACGCGATCGGTCTGCAGCTGGTCCCGGCTCGGCGCAACCGTGGCGCCGGCGAAGTCGAGCAGTGCAACCTCGTCGTCGACGATCGCGATGTGTGAGGGATCGATCTGGAGGTGGGCGATGTTGGCGCTGCCGAGCAGCTCGAGCGTCTGCCAGCTCCGCCGGAGCACGTCGTCGGCGAGCTCGTCCGGCGGGATCGCCTCGAGCCGTCGCGCCGAGCCGCGGAGGACGAGGAGGGCGTCACCGGCGGCGGTGGCGCCGGCGGTCACCACCTCGAGCGTCGGGACGCCGCCGTTGCGGGCGAGCAGCGTCACGAACGCCTCGTGCTCCGCCGCCTGGCTCCGGTTCAGCCTGAGCGGCGGGCCGTCGGCCTGGTACCAGACGAGGCGCCAGAGCTTCTCGAGCAGGTGGGTGTCGTACGCGTCGCGTCCGTAGACCTTGACCAGAAGCAGGCGGCCGCTCGGGTCGCGACCCTGCAGGGCCAGGACCCCGGCGGCCTGCCGCTCCGCGACGGTGAGCCCGTCTGCGACCACGCCGAGCTCGCGCAGCGCCGAGGCGATGGAGGAGAGGGCGGGCCGGCCGGCCGACGTGCCGAAGCAGGAGCCTCACACCGACAGCTGCCACCACCGCGGCGAGGAAGCCGGCCAGCGTCCCGAACGGCGACGCGGGCCCGGTGACGAATGCGCCGCCGACGCCGAGGACGATCAGCCAGCGCCCGGTCGTCTGCAGCGGCCGGACGAGATGAGGTGCGATCGTGAGGATCACCGCCACGGCTTCGGCCATCGGGACGGCCGGAAAGGCGGGCGCGACCGAATCGCCCGGAATCACGGCACCGAGGCTCGGCCAGTCACCGGCCGCGAGACGAGCCGCGGTGAACGCGACCGCGATCGCGAGCAGGGCTGCGCCCAGCGCCTCCAGGACGACCGCGAGTCGTCGGGAGAGAGCGGCCAGCAGGAGAAGAGCGATTGCCCAGAGCCAGAGCAGGTCGAAGAGGAATCCCCAGAGCGGATCGAGCCAACCCGGGAAGCTGGCGAGGAACGCTTCCAGGGACAGCTCGAGAGCCGACGGCGGGTAGGCGACGATCAGGAGCGCGAGCCCGATCAGGGCCGGCGCGAGGATCAGAACGTCGGTCGCGCGCCGGAAGCGCGGTTGTCCGGCTGGAGACGCATAGAGGCGAACGCGTTCCCGGGATCCTCCGTCCGCCGCCTGTACTCCCCGATCGGCAACGGGCCCCTGGTGGACGGCGTCGGTGATCCCTGGCCCCGGCTCAGCTCCGTCCACGACCGCGTGAATCTACTGCAGCGAGCGGAGAAACCAGCGCTCGCAACGAGGCCCCGTCAGGCGGCGCGTGCTGCGACACGGCCGTTCTACGCGCATACGCTCAGTCCGCTCGGGCGGCGGGCGGGTTCGTTGCGAGTGATGGGCAGGTCAGCCGGCGGAGCAGTCCGGGACGCCGGCGCACTGGGCGACGTACTGCGCCACGTCGTCGGCATCCTGCCCCACCACGAGGTTGGCGGGCATGCCCGGCCCACCCACCGCGGTCTCGGTCTCGGGGTAGGCGATCTGGCCGCGCACGACGTCGCGGATCGTCGACTCGTCGAAGCCCTGATCCCGGACGATCCCGAAGGTGTCGTCGAGGTTCGGCCCGATGGTGCCCTGAGTGCCGGCGTTTTCCAGCGTATGACACGACCCGCAGTGGGTCTGGAAGAGCTCCTTGCCGGCCGGCGCGTGGCCCTCGCTTGCGGTCATGTGCGCGACGGCACCGCAGCCGGAGGAGACGAGCGCGACCGCGACCGCGAGCACTGCGACGGGCGTGCGGAGCCGTCTGGAGGGAGAAAGCGCTGCTGAGAGAGGTGACGTGGGCATGGTCGAAGAGGTGCTCGTTCGCGAATCGAGGTGCGCGTTTCCCGCGCCTGACGCCTTTTGGGGGCGGATCGCCGGGGAGTCTAGCCAGCGGTCACTGCTGGCGTTGAGGGAGCCGTCAGCTGCTTCAACGCGTTCTTGGCGGTCGGCGCGAGCGAGTCGTCAGGAGCCAGCTTGAGGAACGTCTTGTACGCCGTGATCGCCTCGCTCGTGTCGCCCGCGGCCTGCGCGACCTGCGCGAGCCGGTACTGATTCGTGGCGTCCTTCGGGTGCAGCACCGTGAGCTTCTTGTAGACACCGACGGCTTTGCCCTGCGTCTCGATGTACTTGGCATAGGCATCGCTCGTGATCGAGCTCGTCGACTGGGAGATGTCGGCGTTGATCGGGTCCTCGAGCGCCTTCGCGAGCGGTGAGCTCGTCGACGGTTTGAAGACGTCGCCCGGCGCAACGGTCTGCGCCTTCGACTGCGCCTCGACGTACTGCCGCGCGAAGTCGTCCGCCCGCCGCAGGTAGAGCCCGCCGAGCTCCTGGAGAGCGCCGTCGTCCTTTGGCTTCAGCACCGTGTAGCGGGTCAGCGCCACGATCGCCTCATCGTTCTGGTCCTTCTGCTCGAGCGCGGTGGCCAGCTCGCGCCAGGCCTGTGCGTCCTTCGGGTTCTCCTGCACCTTCTTCTGGAGCGATGAAGCCGAGGAGCCGCTGCTCGAGCTGCGGTTGAAGAGATTGCCGAAGATGTCGCCGATCCCATTCGAGCCGGTGCCGACGCCGAAGAGCACGAAGCTCATGGCGAACACGATCGCGAGCAGGACGAACACCCACTTCGCGTGGACGCGCAGCCGGCTGAAGAAGAGCTGGTCCTCCCAGCTCTCGTGCTTCGGCTTCTTCGAGCGCGGCTTCGGCTGTGCGCTTACGCCAGCATTCGGCGTCGGGCGGCGCTTGCGGTGCTGCGTACCTCTGGCCACGCGGTCTCTCCTTGGCGGTATCGGGTCTGTCCGTCCACGATCGTCTCCAGGATGCCCGCCGGCGAGCCTCCGAAGACGGCTGCGACTGCAGGGTCCTCGACGGGATCGTACGGGCTTCCGGCTACCGAGAGCACGGCAAGGTCGGCTCGCTTGCCCGGCGTGAGGCTTCCGAGCTCGTCCGCCAGGCCGAGCGTGTCAGCCGCGTCGAGCGTCGCGAGCCGGAGCACGTCGTCCGCGCCGAGCGCGTCCGGCCGCTGCTCGCGGGCGCGGCTGAGGTACACGGCGGTGCGCATCTCCTCCCAGGCGTCGAACGACGGCGTCGATGCGGGCGAGTCCGTGCCGAGGCCGATGCGGACGCCGGCGGCGCGCAGCTCCGCGAGCCGCGCGGTTCCGCAACCGAGTAGGGCGTTCGAGCGTGGGCAGTGTGCGACGGGTACGTCGAGGCGTGCGAGCAGCTCGATCTCGGCGGTATCGAGGTGGACGCAGTGTGCGCAAAGGAGATCCGGTCCGAGCGCCTCCGCGAGCGTCGCGACCGCGGTGCGTCCGGTCGGCTCGACGAGCAGAGAGCGCGCGGGCGCGAGCGGGCCCGTCCCGGACACGAGCCACTCGTTCTCGCCAGCGCTCTCCGCCAGGTGTGTGCCCACGGGAATGCCGAGCGAGAGGCACCAGCGGTAGACGTCCAGCGAACAGGTGTATGGCGCGTGCGGCGAGATCCCGATCCGGACGTGAGGGCTCTCCTCGACGCAGGCTCGCGACTCGTCGAACTGGCGTTGCGCGTCTGCGGGGTCGGAGCCGAACACCTCGAGGTAGACGATCGCGCGGAGCCCGAGTTCCGCTGCCGCGGTCGCGGACGCTCCGGAGAAGCTGTAGTCGGCCGTCGTCGTGATGCCGGCCGCGAGCGAGTCCGCGGCGCCGCGACGTGCGATCGCGACCATTTCGTCGCGGGCGAGCTCCCGCTTGCGCGCGATGTGCACGCCGAGCCATTCGCCGAACGGCCGTCCGTCGCCGAAGCCTGCGTAGACCGCGTACTCGAGGTGCGAGTGCGCGTTCACCAGCCCCGGCAGGATCATGGCGCCGTCGAAGTGGCGCTGGGCTCGTCCGGCGGCGACCTCGACGATGCGCCCATCGTCGTCCCAGGTGACGCTCGCGTCCTTCAGGGGCGGGCCGTCGGCCGGGAGCACCCAGTCGGCGGAGACCGCCTTCACGTTTGTACGGCGGCTCTCAGGCGTGCGGAGCGGCGGTCGAGCAGGACGGAGAGCCAGATGGAGCATTCGAAGAGGATCATGAGGGGGAGAGTTTCGAGGGTGACGGTGACGGGGTCGACGCCGGGGAGCGCGACGGCGAGGCAGGCGACGATGAAGTAGCCGAGCCTGCGGTTCTTGCGGAGCTGGTCGGTCTTGAGGATCCCGAGGCGGGTGAGGCCGAGTACGAACAGCGGGAGTTCCCAGATGATCGCCATCGCGAAGAGCACGTGGGTGCAGAAGGTGAGGAACGGCCTCGCCTGGAGGTTGCCGGTGTAGGTGTCGCTGTCGTAGCCGAGCAGGAAGTGGAGGGCGGCGGGGAGGACGATGAAGTAGCCGAACACGATCCCGATCGCGGCGAGGATCCAGGCGACGAAGACGAAGTACTTGATCAGCTTGGCGTGCTGCTTGTCGACGGCGGGGACGAAGAACTGCCAGATCTGCCAGAAGATGACCGGCATCGCGAGGATCAGGCCGAAGTAGATCGAGAGCCAGAGCGAGGTCATGAACCCCTCGCCCGGGCTCAGCGTGATCAGCTCGCCGTTCTGGCGGTCGAGCGCGTTCTGCGGCGCGGTCTCCTTGAGCAGGTCGATCAGCCGGGTGTGGAGCACGTAGCCGACCACGACACCGACCGCGATCGCGCCCAGGCACACGAACAGCCGCTGCCGCAACTCATCGAGATGCTCGACGAGAGACGCCTCTTCGCCGTGGTCCAGGCGACGCGGAAGCCTGGGCCTCGGTGGCCGCCGAACCATCGCTTACCTAAGCGGAAGCGGCCGCGGGCGGTTCGGTTTCGCGCTCAGGCGCTGGCGGGGGAGCAGCCGCCGTCTCCTCCGCTGCGGCAGCCGGCGTAGCCGGTACCGGCGGCGGAAGCTCCGAACGAGTCTCGACCTTCTTCTCTCCGCTGACAGAGTCCTTGAACTCACGCATTCCGGAACCCAGCGAGCGGCCGATCTCCGGCAGACGCTTGGCACCGAAGAGGAGGAGGGCGAGCAGGAGCAGTCCGACGATCTCCATGGGGCCGACGTTTGGCATGCGGGCATCGTAGCAGCGTCCTCTCGGGAAGGCGCAAGGCTGGTCCGTGAAGTCGCCCGAGTCGGCTGCAGCGAGGGCGGCCCATCTCGCCAAGCGTCGAGGTCACGGCTACGATGAGCGCCGTCCACTTTCGCGAGCGAGTCGGTTGCGCGTTCGCTTGGCCGGCTAAGGAGAGACCCCACTTGGCACTACTCGAACTGAAGAATTTGCACGTCGCGCTCGAGGACGGGACGGCGATCGTCAAGGGCGTCGACCTGGCCGTCGACACGAACGAGGTGCACGCGATCATGGGACCGAACGGGTCCGGCAAATCGACCCTCGCCTACGCCATCGCCGGCCACCCGGCCTACGAGATCACCGACGGGCAGATCCTCCTTGACGGTGACGACCTCACCGAGGCCGAGGCCGACGAGCGCGCGCAGAAGGGCCTCTTCCTCGCCTTCCAGTATCCGCACGCCATTCCGGGCGTGACCGTGACCAGCTTCCTGCGCAGCGCAATCAACGCCGTGCGCAAGGCACGTGCGGGCGGTGTCGACGACCCCGTGCCGATCCCCGAGTTCCGCACGGAGCTGCTGGCGCAGATGGACCGTCTGAAGGTGTCGCGCGAGCTCGCGTCGAGGTACCTGAACGACGGCTTCTCGGGTGGGGAGAAGAAGCGGGTCGAGATCCTGCAGATGGCGATGCTGAAGCCGCGGATGGCCGTGCTCGACGAGACCGACTCCGGGCTCGACATCGACGCGCTCAAGGTCGTGGCGGCCGGTGTCAAGGAGCTCGTGAGCCCGCAAATGGGCGCGCTTGTGATCACGCACTACCAGCGGATCCTCAACTACATCCAGCCGGATTTCGTCCACGTCTTCGTGGATGGGCGTATTGTGAAGGAGGGCGGGCCCGAGCTCGCCCACCAGCTCGAGGAAACCGGTTACGAACAGTGGGAAGAGGGGAAGGAAGCAGCCTGATGGCACAGACCGAGAACGAGATCGTCCAGGGGATCGGCTCCGACTACCTCACGAAGTACGGCTTCCACAACGGCGATGAGGCGAAGGACTACTTCTTCAAGTCGGGCCGCGGTCTCTCGCACGAGCTCGTCGAGGCGATCTCCGAGCACAAGAACGAGCCCGACTGGATGCGCAAGTTCCGTCACAAGTCGCTCGACTACTTCCTTGCCCGTCCGCTCCCGACCTGGGGCGGCGACGTCTCGGGGATCGACTTCGAGAACATCTACTACTACATCAAGCCGACCGAGAAGCAGGCCGACTCGTGGGAGGACCTGCCGGCAGACATCAAGGACACCTGGGACAAGCTGGGCATCCCCGAGGCCGAGAAGAAGTACCTCGCGGGGGTCGGCGCGCAGTACGAGTCCGAGGTCGTCTACCACAAGCTGCAGGAGAAGCTGACCGAGCAGGGCGTGCTCTTCCTCGACATGGACTCGGGCCTGCGCGAGCACGAGGAGCTCGTCAAGCAGTACTTCGGGACGATCATCCCCCAGAACGACAACAAGTTCGCAGCGCTGAACAGCGCGGTGTGGTCGGGCGGCTCCTTCATCTACGTGCCGCCGGGCGTCCACATCGACATGCCGCTCCAGGCCTATTTCCGAATCAACGCGGAGAACATGGGCCAGTTCGAGCGCACGCTGATCCTGGTCGACGAGGGCGCCTACGTGCACTACGTCGAAGGCTGCACGGCACCGATCTACTCCTCTGACTCACTGCATTCGGCAGTCGTCGAGATCCTCGTGAAGAAGGGCGGCCGTTGCCGCTATACGACGATCCAGAACTGGTCGAACAACGTCTACAACCTCGTCACCAAGCGCGCTGTGGCCCACGAGGGCGCGACGATGGAGTGGGTCGACGGGAACCTCGGCTCGAAGCTGACGATGAAGTACCCGGCGATCTGGCTGATGGGCGAGCGTGCTCACGGCGAGGTGCTCTCGATCGCGTTCGCCGGCAAGGGCCAGCACCAGGACGCCGGCGGCAAGTGCGTCCACGTCGGTGCCAACACGACCTCCGTGATCACGTCGAAGTCGATCTCGAAGGACGGCGGGCGTGCCGGCTATCGCGGTCTGCTCGAGGTGGCGAAGGGCGCGAAGAACGCGAAGTCGAAGGTCGTTTGCGACGCGCTGATCCTCGACGAGGAGTCGCGCTCGGACACCTATCCGTACATCCGGATCGACGAGAACGAGGTCGACATCGGTCATGAGGCGACCGTCTCGAAGATCGGCGAGGAGCAGCTCTTCTACCTCATGTCGCGCGGTCTCAGCGAATCGGAGGCGAGCGCGATGGTGGTGTCGGGCTTCGTCGAGCCGATCACGAAGGAGCTTCCGCTCGAGTACGCCGTCGAGATGAACCGCCTGATCCAGCTCCAGATGGAAGGCTCCGTCGGGTAGTGGCTAACGCCGACGCGGCGGCTCGCTACGCGGAGCTGCCATTGCCCGACACAACCGAAGAGGCCTGGCGCTTTACCGACCTGCGCGGTTTCGACCCGGACGGGTTCGCAGCGGGCGCGGAGAGCGACGAGTCCGAAACCGACTCGATCCTCCCCGAGCTGAAGGCGACCGCCTGGGCGGAGGTCGGCGAGTCCGGGATCCGCATCCACGCCGACGGCTTGCCCGACGGCGTGCGCTTCGAGGCGCTCGACGAGGGCGATCCCAGGCTCTACTCGCTCGTCGGCTGGGACGAGAAGTTCGCGGCTCACAACGCGGCGACGTGGAAGCACGGCCTGCTCGTGCGCGTGGCGAAGGGCGTCGAGCTCGAGGACCCGTTCTACGTCCGGATCGCGAGCTCCGTCGAGGACGGCGCGATCTTCTGGCGGTTGCTCGTGGTGGCCGAAGAGGGCTCGCGGTTCACGTTGATCGAGGAGTACGCCTCGGCGCGGCCCGACTTGCCGGCCTACACGAACGCCGTCGCCGAGCTGTTCGTCGAGCAGGCGGCGAAGCTCGAGTACGTCTCGATCCAGAACCTCTCGCGCGAGACCTGGCACTTCGCCACGCACCACGCGCGGGTCGAGCGCGACGCCGAGCTCGACTGGGTCGCCGGCGGCTTCGGCTCGAAGAACGGGAAGATCCGGATCCAGAACGACCTCAACGGCCCGGGCGCCACGTCGCGCGTGACCGGCGCGTACTTCGCCGACGGCGTGCAGCACCTGGATTAC
Organism: uncultured Actinomycetota bacterium; assembly: GCA_963797465.1. Taxonomy (GTDB): domain Bacteria; phylum Actinomycetota; class Thermoleophilia; order Gaiellales; family Gaiellaceae; genus PALSA-600. Next base: position 2,512,592 of record CAWCPD010000001.1, read on the forward strand.
GACACGTTCCAGGAGCACATCGCGCCGTCCACCGAGTCCGACTTCGCGTTCAAGGGCGCGCTCCGCGAGTCGGCTCAGGCGGTCTGGCGCGGGATGATCCGCGTCGAGGCGGACGCGCAGAAGACGAACGCCTACCAGGAGAACCGCAACCTGCTCCTCTCGCCCGAGGCGCACGCGGACTCGATTCCCGGGCTCGAGATCATGGCGAACGACGTCCGCTGCACCCACGGCGCCACCCTCGGCAGGGTCAACCGCGAGGAGCTCTTCTACCTGATGGCTCGCGGCCTCTCGCGCAGCGAGGCGGAGCGCCTGATCGTGCGCGGCTTCTTCCAGGACGTGCTCGACCGCATCGACCTCGAGCCGGTTCGCGACGCCCTCGCCGCCGCGCTCGAAGCGCGGATTCCCCAGGGATAGTGCGGCTACACTTGCGGCGACGATTCGCGACGGTGGGGTCTCCATTCGGCCGGTCGCGAACGAGCCAGAGCTTCCCGACTCGGAGGTAGACGAACGTGAGACAGCGTTTCTCGATGCCGGCGCGCACGCTTCGGCGGCTCGGTCGGGCGTCGGTCGTGCTCGGAGTCCTCGCCGCGAGCGCGGCGGCGCTGCTCGCGTTCGTGCTTCCGTCGGGCGCCGCGCCCTCGAAGCTCGTCGTGCCGAAGCTGGCTCCCTCGAAGGTCGCCTCCTTCAAGCCGGTCGGCGGGACCAGGACGCGGGCGAACACTGTCGAGTACTGGGTCGGCGCCGTCCCGACGACGTGGAACGTCGTCCCGACCGGCACCGATCCGATGTTGGGGACGACGTTCGACCCGGCGAAGACGACGATGCAGACGGCGATCTACCGCCGCTTCACCGCCGACTGGAAGAACCAACTCCCGCCGGCGGGCTACGGCCTTGTCGGGCCGATCATCCAGGCGCAGGTGGGCGACACGATCCTCGTCCACTTCAAGAACTTCGACCCGAGCCACACCCACTCGATGCACTTCCACGGCGTGCACTACGACTTCGAGTCGGACGGCGCGTACATCCCCGGCGCCTCGGGACCCGGAGCTGACGTGAAGCCGGGGCAGACGTTCACTTACAAGCTCGAGGCCGGCCCGGACTCGGCCGGCGTCTGGCCCTACCACGATCACTCTCCGTCGATGGACACGTCGATCCGTGGCGGCATGTACGGGGCGCTCTCGATCCGCGCGAAGGGGCAGCGCAAGCCCGACCGTGAGTTCGTCGTGTACTTCGAGAAGCAGCTGAACTTCAACACGATCGACGGGCTCGCGTTCATCAACAACACGCCGACGTTTCGCGCGAAGGTCGGCGACGTCGTGCAATGGGACGTGCTCGGTCTCGGCGACGACCACCACAGCTTCCACGTGCACGGCCACCGCTGGCAGACGGCCGACGGCGCTCGGGACGTCCAGACGGTGAGTCCGGCTGAGTCCTTCGTCTTCCGTTGGAAGGAGGACAAGGTGGGAACGTGGCTCTACCACTGTCACGTGGAGGAGCACATGATGAACGGCATGATCGGGCTGTACGTCGTCACGAAGTGACGCGCCCTGATCTGCTCGTCACGAAGTGACGCGCCCTGATCTGCTCGTCACGAAGTGACGCGCCCTGATCTGCTCGTCACGAAGTGACGCGCCCTGATCTGCTCGTCACGAAGTGACGCGCACCGATCTGCTCGTCACGAAGTGACGCAGCAGGCCCGTCGCTTGGGGGCGTCGCTACAGTGCCCCCGTGGCCGTCAAGACTCAACCGGCGCTCGATGCGCTGAGGCTCCGTGCCGACTTTCCCATCTTCGAGCAGACCTTCCACGGGAAGCCGCTGACGTTCCTCGACTCTGCGGCGAGCTCGCAGAAGCCGCGGCAGGTGCTCGATGCGATGACGCGGTTCTACGAGACGTCGTACGCGAACGTCCATCGCGGGGTCTACGAGCTCGGCGAGCGCGCGACCCAGGGGCTCGAGGACGCACGTGAGAGGACACGCGCGTTCGTGAACGCCTCGTCGGTACGCGAGATCGTCTTTCTACGCAACGCGACCGAGGCGATCAACCTCGTCGCCTACGCCTGGGGCCTCAAGAACCTCGGCCCCGGTGACGTCGTCCTCGCGACCGAGCTCGAGCACCACTCGAACTTCGTCCCGTGGCAGGTCATCGCACATCGCGCCGGCGCGGACTTCCGGATGATCCCGCTCGACGACGGCGGCGAGCTCGCGCTCGACGACCTCGACCGCTTCGGAAACGTGAAGGTCGTCGCCGCGGGCGCCGTGTCGAACTCGCTCGGCACGATCAACGACACGGCCAGGCTCGCGGCGTGGGCCCATGCGCGGGGGGCGATCCTCGTCTGCGACGGCGCCCAGGCGGCGCCGCACCTGCGCCTCGACGTGCAGACGCTCGGCTGCGACTTCCTCGCGGTCTCGGGCCACAAGATGCTCGGCCCGAGCGGGATCGGCTTCCTCTGGGGCCGCGCGGAGCTGCTGCAGGCGATGGATCCGTTCCTCTTCGGCGGCCACATGATCCGCCACGTCGGCGACCAGGAGACGACCTGGGGTGAGCTGCCCGCGAAGTTCGAGGCCGGCACCTCCCCGCTGGCCGAGGCCGTTGGCCTCGGCGCGGCGATCGACTATCTCGAGGCGGTCGGGCTCGACGCGATCGAGGCGCACGAGCATGCGCTTGCCGGCTACGCGCTCGACCGCCTGGGCGAGATCCCGGGTGTGACGCTCTACGGCCCGCCCGCCGACCGGCGCGCCGGAATCGTCAGCTTCAACCTCTACGGCGACGACGGCGCGCTGATCCACCCGCACGACGTCGCGCAGTTCCTCGACCTCGACGGCATCTGCATCCGGGCCGGCCATCACTGCACCCAGCCGCTGATGCGCAAGCTCGGCGTCACCGCGACGAACCGCGCCAGCTTCTACCTCTACAACACGGCCGAGGACGTCGACCGGCTCGCGGCGAGCGTGCGTCCGTGTCAAGGAGATCCACGCATGAGTGGCGGGGCGGAATGAGCGATTTCGAGGACCTGTATCGCGAGGTCATCCTCGACCACTACAAGAACCCGCGCAGCTACGGGTTGATCGAGGGCGCGGACGCGAGCGCCAAGGGCCAGAACCCGCTGTGCGGCGACGAGGTGACGATCTCGGTCAAGTTTGCAGCCGACGGGGAGACGATCGAGGACATCGGCTTCGAGGGCCGCGGCTGCGCGATCTCGCAGGCGGCAACGTCGATGCTGACCGGGATCGTGAAGGGCCGCACCGCCACGCAGGTCGCTCAGCTGCCGAAGGAGGAACTGCTGGAGGAGATCGGCATCCCGCTGACGCCGATCCGCCTCAAGTGCGCGATCCTCGGGCTGGGCGTGCTCAAGGTCGCGTTGCACGAGTCACGGGGCACGCCGCTGCCCGACGAGTGGCAGGGCCTCGACTTTGGCTGAGGTCGACGTCGCGCCAGTCGACGAGCTTCCCGCCGGCGAGATGAAGCTCGTCGAGGCGGGCACGCTCGGGATCGGCGTCTACAACTGTGGCGGGCAGCTCTACGCGATCGAGGACCGCTGCTCCCACGACGACGGCCCTGTCTGTCTGGGCGAGTGGGACGAGGAGGCTTGCACCGTCATCTGCCCGCGTCACGGGGCGCAGTTCGACCTCAGGACGGGCAAGGCGCTCAGCCTGCCCGCCTACCTGCCCGTCCGCACCTTCCCGGTGAAGGTCGAGGGCGGGACGGTCAAGGTCGAGCTCGACTGACCGGCCTGTCGGGTCACACCTCGTCCGTCTTGACCGGGAGGCTAAAGTACGGTCAACGCGGAAAGGAGGTGGTCCGGTAGATGGAGATTTCCAGTACGGGCAGTGGAGGTACCAGCTCGTAGAGGCGTGTCCCCGGGACCTGACGGGGAATCGCCTAGCCAGCGTGGGGGACTCGCACACGCGCCGCTGACTGTCTGCTAACGGCGCAGTCAGCAGGAAGCGCCTCTACGAAGTCCAAGCTGGTTACCGGATCTGAGGGCCGCCTTCGGGCGGCCCTCGGTCTTTTGTCGCCGGAGGGACACCTTCGGTTTCCTCCCGGCAGGCCCCCCTTCGACAGCTTTCGTTGTTCGTGGGTGAGCACGGGCGGAGCCCGCGCTCACGTCGACCCGGTGCTTCCGGCGGATCGCGCGAAGAGCTGTGAGGGGCTGTGGCTACGTTGAGGCCGTGCGGCGGATCTGCTCGTCGACCGGGACTCGCTCTAGGTGGAACGTGTCGCTTGCGTCGTTTGCTTGGACGACATTGTCGCCCGCTTCGAGCATCTTCACCTGGTCGGCGCTGACCGGGGCGCCCGGGAGCCACTGGGTGAGGCGGGCGCCGGTTCGAGCGACGGCGAACGGGACGTGGACGAGGGACCGGCGCTTGCCGAGCAGCCTGGCGATGCGCGTGTAGAGGCCGTTCCAGTCGATCTGCTCGGGCCCGCCCAGCTCGAAGGTTCGGTTCGCCGCCTCGGGTAGGTCGAGCGCGGCGGCGAAGTGGGCGGCGACGTCGTCGATCCAGATCGGCTGCAGCTTCGCCGTGCCCGGGCCGAGCACCGTCACGACCGGCGCGTAGCGCACCTGGCGGATGAACGTCGGCAGGATGCCGCCGCCCGGGCCGAAGACGAAGCTCGGACGGAAGATCACGTGCTCGAGCCCCGAGGCGGCGACGTCCTGCTCCATCTGCCATTTCGATGCCCAGTAGGGCACGATCTCCTTCGTGTGCTCGGTGGTGCCAAGCGCACTCATCAGGACGAACCGCTGCACGCCTGCCTCGCGTGCGGCGGCGATGACGTTCCGTGTGCCGCCCGTCATCGTCCTCGCGAAGTCGGCGTCACCGCCGCGGATGATCGCGACCAGGTGGACGACGTGCGAACAGCCCTTCGCCGCCGCGCCGACGCTGTCGGCATCGGTGACGTCGCCGGTCGCGAGCTCGGCGCCCCAGCTCGAGAGTCGCGTCGCGCGCGCCGGGTCCCGGACGAGCGCGCGCACGTCGCGCCCCTGCGCGCGCAGCGCGTGGACGACGGCCTGCCCGACGAAGCCCGTTCCGCCGGTGACGAGAACGGTCAGCTCTGACCGTCCTGCTCGAAGTTCTTCCAGTAGCGGCTCGGCGTCGGGCCGCGCTGGCCCTGGTACTTCGAGCCGAGCGCGCCTGCGCCGTACGGCGCCGTCGCGGGTTCGGTCATCTGCATGAAGGAGATCTGGCCGATCTTCATGCCGCGGTAGATCGTGATCGGCAGGTTGGCCACGTTCGAGAGCTCGAGCGTCACGTGGCCGTCCCACCCCGGGTCGATGAACCCGGCGGTCGAGTGGATCAGGAGCCCGAGCCGGCCCAGCGAGCTCTTGCCCTCGAGCCGGGCGACGAGGTCGTCGGCCAGCCGCACGCGCTCGAGCGTCGATCCGAGGACGAACTCGCCGGGATGGAGGATGAACGGCTCGTCGGCGATCTCGACGAGCTCGGTCAGATCCTCCTGCTCGGTCCTGACGTCGATGAACGGGTAGAGGTTGTTGCGGAAGACGCGGAAGTAGCGATCGACGCGCACGTCGACGCTCGACGGCTGGAGCAGCGAGGGCTCGTACGGGTCGATCTCGATCCGGCCCTCGCTGATCAGCCTGGTGATGGTGCTGTCGGACAGGACCACGCCTCGATTCTCGCACGCACTAGTTCGCTAGGCTGGCGCGATGGCGGCGACACGCACGATCGAGCTCAGAACCGAGATTCCGGGCCCGCGTTCGCGGGCGCTCATCGAGCGCAGCGAGCGCGCTGTCGCGAGCCCGCTCGCGCTGACGTTCCCGGTCTTTACGGAGTCGGCGCTCGGAGTGACGATCACCGACGTCGACGGCAACACGCTGATCGACTTCGCAGGCGGCGTCGGCAGCCTGAACGTGGGCCACTCGCATCCTGACGTGGTCGCTGCCGCGCAGGAGCAGCTCGACCGCTTCAGCCACACCGACTTCACGGTCGTCCCGTACGAGGTCTACGTGTCGCTGGCCGAGCGGCTGGCCGAGCGCGTGCCGATCTCGGGGCCGGTCAAGGCGGCGTTCTTCAACGCCGGCACCGAGGCGGTCGAAAACGCGGTCAAGTTTGCGCGCGCCTTCACCGGGCGACCTGCTGTGATCGGCTTCGAGGGCGGTTTCCACGGCCGCACGCTGCTCTCGCTCACCCTCACCTCGAAGACGCACCCGTACAAGGCCGGCTTCGGCCCGTTCGCGCCGGAGGTCTACCGCACGCCTTTCCCGGACGCCTATCGCGGCGTCACCGTCGAGGCCGCGCTGGCCGCGCTCGAGCGGGCGTTCGCGGTGCAGGTGGCGCCCGAGACGGTGGCGGCGATCGTCTTCGAGCCCGTTCAGGGCGAGGGTGGGTTCGTCGTGGCCCCAGTCGAGTTCGTGCAGGGCCTCCGCCGGATCTGCGACGAGCACGGGATCGTGCTCGTGGCCGACGAGGTGCAGACCGGCTTCGCCCGCACCGGCCGCCTCTTCGCGATGGAGCACTTCGGAGTCGAGCCCGATCTCGTCACCGTGGCGAAGTCGATCGCGATGGGCCTGCCGCTCTCGGGCGTGCTCGGTCGCGCCGAGATCATGGACGCTCCCGTCCCCGGCGCGGTCGGCGGCACCTACGTCGGCAACCCCGTTGCGCAGGCAGCGGCCCTCGCCGTGCTCGACGTGATCGACGAGGAAGGGCTCATCGAGCGCTCGGCCACGATCGGCGAGACGATCCGCGCTCGCATGCTCGCGTGGCAGGATCGTTGGCCCGCGATCGGCGACGTGCGCGGGCTCGGCGCGATGCTCGCCGTCGAGTTCGTCTCGGATCCGGCGACCAGGACGCCGGCACCCGAGCTCGCGACCGCGGTCGTCGGCGCGGCACTCGCCCGCGGGCTGCTGCTGCTCACCTGCGGTGTGTATGGCAACTGCATCCGCGTCCTCGTGCCGCTCGTCGTCACCGACGCGGAGCTCGACGAGGCGCTCAGCGTCTGGGAAGAGGCGCTCGAGGCGGCTCTCGATTAGACCCGAGGTCGCTCTCGACAGACAGATCCCGGCCGGGGAAGGGGAGTCCGTTGCTCGTCGGTGACGTTCTCGCAGGCCGCTATGAGCTTCAGGAGCTCGCCGGGTCGGGCGGGATGTCGACGGTCTTCCGCGCCCACGACCGCGTGCTCGAGCGGACGGTCGCGGTCAAGGTCCTGCATCAGCGCTACAACGACGAGGACGAGTACGTCGAGCGCTTCCGCCGAGAGGCCCGCATGGCCGCGGGGCTCTCGCACCCGAACCTCGTCACGGTGATCGACCGCGGCGAGCAAGAGGGGCGCCGGTTCATCGTCTTCGAGTACGTCGACGGCGACAACCTCAAGGAGCTGGTCGACCGGTCGGGCCCGCTGCCGGTCGAGCGCGCGCTCGAGCTGGGAATCCAGATCGCGTCCGGCCTCGCCTTCGCGCACGCGAACGGCCTCGTGCACCGCGACGTCAAGCCGCAGAACGTGCTCCTGAACGGCGACGGCAACGCGAAGGTGACCGACTTCGGGATCGCCCGCTCGCTCGAGGTGGGACGCGGCGTTACGCAGACCGGCACGGTGCTCGGCACCTCGGACTACATCGCGCCCGAGCAGGCGCAGGGCCAGTCGGTCGGGGAGCGCACCGACGTGTACTCGCTCGGAGTCGTGCTCTACGAGCTGCTCACGGGCGAGCTGCCGTTCTCGGGCGACAACTTCGTGGCGGTGGCGATGCGGCACATCAACGAGCCGGCGCCGCGACGTCTCGGCCCGGCGGCGGGATGTACCGCCGCGCGTGGACGCGGCGATCGCGAGGGCGCTCGCGAAGGACCCGGCGGAGCGGTTCGCGCGCATGGACGACTTCCGGCTCGAGCTCCAGGGCTGCCTGGCGGAGCTTCGCGGTGGCGGAGACGGCTCGGCGACCGTCGGTGCTGCCGCCGCGCGGCAAGCGGCCGCGGGCCGGCACACGCGTCGGCGCCGGCCCGGTCGCGCTGATCGTGGCCGGGCTCGCGTTGCTCGCGGTGGTCGTGTGGGTCGCGGTCGCGACCGTGGGCACGGGCGGCAACGTCAGTTCGAGCACGACGGCCGCCGGCGGAGCCATCGCGCTCGAGGGTGTCGGCTCCTGGGACCCACTCGGCGACAACCAGGAGTACGACAACAGGGCGCCGGACGCGACCGACGGGAACGAGACGACCTACTGGCCGACCGAGACCTACACGGACGCGCCGAGCTTCGGTGTCAAGGAGGGCGTCGGACTCCTGCTCGACGCCGGCAGGACCGTGAGCATCGATTCGCTGACCGTCACCAGCACGACGCCGGGCTTCACCGCAAGGATCCAGGCCGGCAGCGACCGCAGCGGCCCGTTCCACGACGTCTCTGCCGAGCAGACGGTCGAGGCGAGCACGACCTTCTCGCTCGACGGCGCGGACGGGAGGTACTTCGTCGTCTGGATCACGAGCCTGCCGCCGGGCGGCTCGGCGCACGTGAACGAGGTCACCGCGCGGTAGCCCGGCCACGCGTCGCACCGACGGCAGTTCGGCGCCTGCGCGGTCTTCCTCGTCGGCGACGTCCCCGATCGACCCGCATGGGCCCGGGCCGCCGCTCTCGCCGCCGTCGGTTCAGTACCGGAGCGCGCGCCGGCGCTCGTGGCGCTCGAGCGCGAGGTCGATCAGGCGTTCGAGCAGGCGGTCGTAGGGGATGCCGCTCGCCTCGAACAGCCTCGCGTAGACGCTTGTGCCGGTAAAGCCCGGGATCGTGTTCAGCTCGTTCACGAGCACCTGGCCGTCCCGGCGGACGAACAGGTCGACGCGGGCCATACCCTCGCACTCGGCTGCGACGAACGCCTCCACGGCCAGCTCCTGCGCACGTCGCGCCGCGTGCTCGGAGATCGGAGCCGGGACGAGCAGTTCCATCTCGCCCTCGACGTACTTCGCCGCGTAGTCGTACCACTCCCGGTTCGTGACCACGATCTCGCCGGGCAGCGACGCCTGCGGCTCGCGGTTCCCGAGCACGCCGACCTCGACCTCTGTCCCGTCGACGAACTCCTCGACGAGCACTTTCTCGTCGTGCTCGAAGGCAAGTGCGACCGCGGCGACCAGTTCGGCATGGTCGTGCGCCTTCGAGATTCCGACCGACGAGCCGAGCCGCGCCGGCTTGACGAAGACGGGGTAGCCGTACGGCGGCGCCGGCGTCTCGTCGCCGAGCCGCAGCGTCAGATTGCGGGGGACGGGGATGCCGCGGTCGCGCAGGACGGCCTTGAAGAGGTCCTTGTCCATGCAGAGCGCGGAGGCTGTCACGCCTGCGCCGACGTAGGCGACACCTGCCAGCTCGAGCAGGCCTTGAACGGTCCCGTCCTCGCCGAACGGCCCGTGCAGGACCGGGAAGACGACGTCGACCTCCGCGAGGGCTGCAGTCACGCCCGGAGCGGGCAGGCGTTCGGCGGCGCCCGACCGTGCAAGTGACAAGCTGTCACTCGCGGGTTCCGGCGCCACGCCGAGCTCGGTCGGTTCGCTCGGCGGGCCCGGGCCGATCGTCCAGCCTCCGTTGCGACCGATCTCGACCGTGATCACGTCCAGGCCGAGGCGGGCGAGCGCGTCGGCGACGCTCCGCGCGGATGCGATCGAGACCTCGTGCTCGCTCGAGCGGCCGCCCGAAAGGATCGCGACGCGGCGGGCGGTCAAGGCGGGGTCGGGGAGCTCGGCGCGGTCGTCGTCGTGTCAGTGGTGGGCGTCGTTGTCGTCGTCGTGGTCGTTGTCTGTCGGTGTGGTCGTGGTCTCGGTCGGCGCGGCCGTCTCGGGCGGCGGCGCGCTCACGAGGTGCCCGACGAAGAGCGTCACCGTCGAGCCCTGCTCGAGCGGGCCGGCGGCCGGGTCCTGGGCGAGGACGAGCCCGTCCTGGCTCGGGTCGGTCACGTCCTGCGGTTGCACGGACGACTCGAAGCCTGCGTCCTTCAGGAGCTGCTCCGCGTCCGCGAGCGCGTCGCCGGTGACGTCGGGCACATCGGCCGTCACCGGTCCCTTCGAGACGGTCACCGTCACGCGCGAGCCTTGCGGCACGACCGAGCCTGCGAGCGGATCTTGCGCGATCACCTGACCCTCCGGCTCGTTGGAGTCGGTGTCGACGCGAACGACGACGAAGCCTGGCCCCTGTAGCGCGCTCGCCGCGTTCGCGTACGGCTGGCCGACCACGTCCGGCACCGAGGCCTGCCGCTCGCCCTGCGAGACGTTGATGCGCACGGTCGATCCGCGCAGCACGATCGCGCCCGCCTTCGGGTTCTGCCCCGTCACGGTCTGGGACGGCCTGTCGGAGTAGACGTAGACGGTGTTCGGCGTGCCGAGGCCGGCGCCGAGGAGCGCTGCGATCGCGTCGGTCTGACTGAGGCCCACGACGTCGGGCACCGTTGCCTTCGGCCTGCCGGTCGAGACGTACAGGATCACCGTCGACCCCTTCGGCCGCGGCTCGCCGCCCGCCGGGTCCTGGTCGATCACCGCGCTGATCGGGACGGTGGCGCTCGCGCGCGGCACGGTTCGCACCTTGAACCCCTTTTCCTCCAGCTGCTGCCGCGCGAGGCTCACCTGCACCTGCCCGACGTCCGGAACCGTGACCGGGCGGTTCTCGTTCAGCTGCGCCTGCACCTTGTCGTAGAGCAGGTAGCCGGTGCCGCCCGCGATCGCGAGCGCGAGCAGGCCGAGGATCCAGGGCCAGGCCGAGCGCCGCGACGGGCGCTCCTCGTAGTAGGCGCCGGGCGGCCGGTAGGTCGGCGGCGGCGGCCGGCGGCCGCGCGATCACCGTCGCGGCGGTCGCGTCCGCGCCGCCCGCGAGCACCTGCGTCATCGCCTCCTCGGTTCGCCTCGAGACCGCGAGCCCGCGCGCGACGCGCGCCAGATCGGCGTCCATGTCCTCGGCCGAGTCGAAACGCTCGTCGGGATCCTTCGCGAGCGCGCGCATCACGACCGCGTCGAGCTCGGGTGGCACGGCCGCGCGCAGCTTCGAAGGCGGCTCCGGTACTGCCGAGAGGTGCTTCATCGCGATCTCGACCGGCGCGTCGCCGGTGAACGGCACGCGTCCCGGTCAGCATCTCGTACATCACGATCCCGAGCGAGTAGAGGTCGGAACGCGGGTCGACCTGCGCCCCGCGCGCCTGCTCGGGCGAGAGGTACTGCGCCGTGCCGACGATCGAGCCCGCCTCGGTCATCTGCGAGGCGCCCGAGCGGGCGATCCCGAAGTCCGTCACCTTCAGCCGCCCGTCGGGACCGACGACGATGTTGTGCGGCTTGATGTCGCGGTGGACGATCCCGTGCCGGTGCGCGAATCGCGAGCGCACCCAGGATCTGGCGCGCGTAGTCGATCGCGATCGGGATCGGCGTCGGGCCGTTGCGGACGACGAGCTCCTTGAGCGTGCGCCCGTCGAGGAACTCCATCGCGATGTAGTACGTGCCCTCCGCCTGTCCGCGGTCGAAGATCGAGACGATGTTCGGGTGGTTCAGGCCCGCGGCGTTCTGCGCCTCGCGGCGGAAGCGCTCGACGAACTGCTCGTCGGCCGCGTGCCGGTCGTCGAGGAGCTTCAGCGCCACTCGCCGTTCGAGCTCCTGGTCCTCCGCGAGGTACACGTCGGCCATCCCACCCGACCCGAGCTTGCGCCGGATCAGGTAGCGGGAGTCGAACAGCCGGTTGAGCCAGGGGTCGGTGGCCATCTCTAGGGCGTCGCGTTCGACGTCGGGGGAAGGATCGCCTGCATGATTTCCTTCGCGATCGGAGCCGAGACGGAGCCGCCGAACCCGTTCACCTGGCTCTCGACTACGACGGCGCCCGCGAGCACCGGGTTCTCGGCCGGCGCGAAGAAGACGAACCAGGCGTGGTAGACGCCGGTTCTGCCGGTCTCCGCGGTTCCGGTCTTGCCGGCTACGACGACACCGGGAATCTGCGCGCGCGTGCCCGTTCCGCTCTGCACCGCAGCGACCATCATGTCGCGGATCGCCTCCGCCGTCTTCGGGGACGCCGCCTGCGAGTACTTGCGCGGATGCATGCGAGCGACCACGCCGCCGTCGGGCGCGACCACCTTCTTGATGAGGCGCGGCGTCATCACGGCGCCCTTGTTCGCGATCCCTGCGGCCACCATCGCCATCTGCAGCGGCGTCACGAGCAGCCGCTCCTGTCCGAACGCGAGCCGGCCCGGGTCGACGGCCGTGTTCGGGTCCTTCGGGTCGAAGAGCTCGCGCGGGCGACCGCTGTAGAGGCCGGACGCCGAGCGCGCGTCGGAGGGCGTCTCGAGCGGCGGCACCGAGTAGAAGCCGAACCGCTTCGCCTGCTCGAGCACGCGCTTGGCGCCCAGCTCCTTGCCGATGTTGCAGAAGACGGCGTTGATCGAGTGCTCGAACGCGGTCACGAGGTCGACGTTCCCGAACGCCTCGGGGCCGTTCTGGTCGGGGTTGCCGGCGTTGTAGACCTTCTTGCCGTACACCTCGCAGTAGCCCGGGTCGTAGAAGCTCGACTCCGGGGTGAACTTGCCCGACTCGAGCGCGGCCGTCGCGGTGACGATCTTGAAGGTCGAGCCGGGCGGGTAGAGGCCCTGCGTGGCCCGGTTCAGGAGCGGCGCCGAAGGCGAGCACGGCGCTCGCGTTGCCTGGATCTTCGCGTAGCCGTCGGGCTCCTCGATCAGGTTCGGGTCGAACTTGGGCGAGGAGGCCATCACGTAGACCGCGCCCGTCTTCGGGTTCAGCACGACCGCAGCGCCGCACCTGCCCGCGAGCAGCCGCTGCGCCGTGCGCTGGGCCTTCGGCTTCAGGTTCAGCACCAGGTCGTTGCCCTGGACGGTCGACCCCTTCAGCTTGTCGCCGAGCTTGTCGAACAGCGTGCCGAGGTTCTTGTTCGACGCGGTCAGATACGCGTTCTCCTCGCGCTCCAGGCCGGCCCGCGAGCGACTCTGCGTCGAGTACCCGATCACCTGCGCAGCGAAGCCGTGGGTCGGGTAGGTGCGGAGGTAGAGCGTTTGCCCCCCGACCTTCTTCTTGACGTTCGCGGCCAGCACCGTCTTGCCGTTCGCCGCGTAGATCAGCCCGCGCTCGACCTGGAACTGCGCCACCCGCTGGATCGCGTTGTCCTGACGCGCCGCCAGGCCGCCCGAGGCCCACGTCTGCCAGTAGGTCGTCGCGACGATCAGCGCTCCCAGCATCACGAGCGACGCCAGCGCGAGACGGGAGATCTGCCGGTTCACGCGCTCACCGAGTTGGCCCGGTGGCTGACGAGGAGCAGGCCGGCGAGCATCACGAAGTTCGCCACCACCGACGAGCCGCCGTACGAGACGAACGGCAGCGTGATCCCGGTCAGCGGGATCAGCCGCAGCACGCCGCCGACGATGATGAACGTCTGCAGGGCGAAGGCGAACGTGAGCCCGGCGGCGAGCAGCTTCGAGAAGCCGTCGTCGACCTGGAGCGCGATCTTCATTCCGCGTGCGACGAACAGCATGAACACGAGCAGGAGGGCCGCGGCGCCGACGAGCCCGAGCTCCTGCGCGAGGGCCGAGTAGATGAAGTCGGTGTTCAGGTACGGGATCAGCGGCTGGCCGCTCGTGCCCGTGAACGTTCCCTTGCCGAGCCCGGAGCCGCCGAAGCCGCCGCTCGAGATCGAGTAGAGCGACTTCACGAGCTGATAGCTCTCGCAGTCCTGGCGCAGCGCGAGCCCGCCGGTCTGGGGGCAGAAGACCTTGTCGACCGTCCACGGGTGAAGCCAGATCGTGACGCGCTCGTGGACGTGGCCGATCTGCGAGTACGCGACCGTGCCGCCGACGGCGAACAGCGCGATCCCGGCGGCGACGAACGAGAGCCTCGCGGTTGCGATGTAGAGCATCGCGAGGAAGATCCCGAAGTAGAGGAGCCCCGAGCCGAGGTCGTTCGTCACGACCAGGACGAGCATCGCGCCGCCCCAGATCACGAGCAGCGGGGCCAGGTCCTTCAGCCGCGCCTGCGCGAGCACCTCGCGCTTCTCGCGCAGGTAGGCGGCGAGGAAGACGATCAGCGAGATCTTCGCGAGCTCCCCCGGCTGGAACTGGAAGTCGCCGACGTGCACCCAGAGCCGCGCGCCGTTGACGGTCGTGCCGAACCCGGGCAGCTGCGGGAGGAACAGCAGCACGATGGCGCCGATTCCGAACAGGTACTTGTACGACTCGAGCACGCGGTAGTCGCGGCGCAGGTAGATCAGCGCGACGGCGAAGAGCACGACGCCGATCACCACCCAGAGCGCCTGCTTGAACGCGTCGTCGGGCTCGAGGCGGTAGATCTCCGTCAGCCCGACGGCGGTGAGTAGCGCCGCCATCGGCAGCAGGTACGGGTCGGCGTTCGGCACCGTCCGGCGGGCGATCACGTGCGCGGCGAGGTAGAGGACGATGAACAGCCCCGCATACGTGAGCGAGCCCCACGAGACGACCGCCTGTCGCGCGATGTAGACGCTCGCGAAGCCGAGTCCCGTCAGCGCGCCGACGGCGACCAGGTAGGCGAGCTCGCGGTTCCGCTCGGTCACCAGCTCACCTCTATCGGGCGAGGAATCGGGTTACGAGCAGCACGATCGCGGCGACGAGGATCGCCATCACGAGCAGCGCGAGCAGCTTGCGCCAGAGCGGTGCCGGCGGCTCGCCGACGCGCTCGGCTGCGAGCGTCGGCTCGGCAGCGGGAACGCCCGCGTACAGCTCGGCCGCCGAGACGACCATCGTGTCGCCGTCGCCGCGGGCGGGCGCCTCCTCCGGAGAGTCGAGCGGAGGCTCGTCCTCGAGCGTCGGCGCCGCGATGCCGTCCTCGGGGTGCAGCGTGTCGGCCTCATCCGGGTCAGGCTCTGGGTCCGGCCACTGGCACGGCCTCGGCCTGCTCCGCCGGCTCGTTCGCGGCGCCGGCCTCCGAGACCTCGAACAGGACGGCCGTGACGTTGTCGTCACCGCCGCGGTCGTTCGCCTCCTCGATGAGGGCGTGCGTCGCCTGCCGGAGGTCGTCGCGGTGACGCAGGACGAGCTCGGCGATCCCGTCGGCATCGACCATCGTCGTCAGCCCGTCCGAGCAGAGAAGGAAGACGTCGCCGGGGAAGGCCGGCACGGTGAAGGCGTCCACCTCGACGTTCGGCTCGGTGCCGAGCGCGCGCGTGATCACCGAGCGCTGCGGGTGCACCTCGGCCTCCGCCTGGGAGAGCTCGCCACGCCGCACGAGCTCGGCAACGAGCGAATGGTCGTCGGTCAGCTGCTCCAGCCGGCCGTCCCGGAGGATGTAGGCACGCGAGTCGCCGACGTGGCCGATGGTGACCGAGCCGTCCTCGGCGAACAACGCCACCGTCATTGTCGTCCCCATGCCTGACGCGGACGCGTCGTCGAGCGCACGCTGGTGGACGCGGCGGTTCGCCTCCTCGACGAGCGCCACGGCCACCGCCTCGCCGCCGGCGTTACGGTCGCTGCGCTCGCGGAGCGCGGCCGCGGCGAGCGCCGAGGCGACCTCGCCGGCCTGCGCGCCGCCCATGCCGTCCGCGACCGCGAAGAGCGGCGGGTCGCACACGAACGAGTCCTCGTTGCGCCGCCGCTTGCGGCCGGTGTCGCTCTCGCCATGGCGCTGGCCGATTGCGAGCCGCGCGGGCGACGCGCTCATTTCCGCTCCCGGCCGCGGAAAAGCCGCCGCGTCCGCTTCTGGGGAGCCTCCGTCGAGCCCACGGCTCTGGCCCGCTCCCGGCGCCGGCAAAGCCGGCGCCTCCGCTCTTGGGAGTCTCCGTCGAGCCTACGACTCATGCCCGCTCCCGGCGGCGGCAAAGCCACCGCGTCCGCTCTTGGGAGCCTCCGTCGAGCCTACGACTCATGCCCGCTCCCGGCGGCGGCAAAGCCACCGCGTCCGCTCTTGGGAGCCTCCGTCGAGCCTACGACTCATGCCCGCTCCCGGCGGCGGCAAAGCCACCGCGTCCGCTCTTGGGAGCCTCCGTCGAGCCTACGACTCTGGCCCGCTCCCGGCGCCGGCGGAGCCGGCGCCTCCGCTCCTCGGAGTCTCCGTCGAGCCTACGACTCACTGCTCGAACCTCAGGTCGGTGCCGCCGATCCGCACCACGTCGCCGGGGACGAGTCGCCGCTCGTGCGCGAGGCGGATCCCGTTGACGAAGGTGCCGTTCGTGGAGCCCGCGTCCTCGACGTAGACGCCGTCGCGCCGCGGCTCGAAGCGCGCGTGCTGCGAGGACGCGTACTCGTCGCCGTCGATCGTCAGGTCGTTGTCCGCGCCCCGGCCGATGCTGAGCGCGGAGACGTCGATCGGGAACACGTCGCCCTGCTCGAGCACCGGGCTCGAGAGGACGATGATCCGTCCGAGCTCCCGCGCCGCCGGCTGGGGCAGAAGCTGTGAGGCCTGCTGCGGCGAGAGGATCATCGACTCCTGCGGCAGGCGCAGGTCGCGCGCGGCCGAGCGGACGATTCGCCAGATGAAGAGGTAGAGGAGCACGAGGAATGCGAACTTGAGCGCCAGCAGCGTCGTCTCGACCTGAGCGGAGTCGACGAGCCCGGCTGCTGTCAAGCGAGCTCCCGCGAGAAGAGGATCTCGGTCGAGCCGATCTTGAAGCGCGCGCCGTCCTCGAGCCTGAGCCGCTTGACGCGCTTGCCGCCTACCTCGACGCCGTTCGTCGAGTCGAGGTCGACGAGCCAGTAGGTCGCTCCCTCCTGCCTGATCTCGGCGTGCCGGCGCGAGACGTTGGGATCGGCCAGCCGGATCTCGCAATCCTTCGACCGGCCGATCACGACCCGCCGGGCGGTGACCTCGTGCCGCGTCCCGTCGACCGTGAGCGTCGCCGTCTCGCGCACCACCTCCGCGGGCGCCTCGACCGCCGCACCGTTGGGCGGCTGCACCGGCTTGTAGACCATCGTCGCGCCGGGAGCGGCCTCCGCCGCGGGCGCGTCCTGCGGCGGTCGCGCGCCGCGCACGAACCGCGTCGCGATCCCGAAGACGCCGAGGTCGAGGTCGTCGTCGGTCTCGAGCTTCACCCGTGCGTTGGTGAGCAGCACGTAGCTCTCGCGACGCGCGTGCTCGGCGAGGTAGTCCTGGAGCTCCTCGCGCAGGGAGTCCTCGAAGTCCGCGAACTGCTCGCGGTCGGCCGGGGACACGTAGATCGTGTACTCGTTCGGCACGTAGACGCGGGACACGGACACCGTGCGGTGGTCGTCCATCTCCTTGACGAGCTTGCGGGCCAGCTCGACCGGCTGCACGTTCGTCCTGAAGGCGCGCCCGAACACGCCCTCGAAGAGGGACTCCAGCTTCGACTCGATGCTGCGCAGGACGCTCATAGGCCGGGGACTACCCCGGCGGTCCAGTGTAATTCGTCCTCCCGGCCACCATCTGCTCGAGCCCGAGGACCGCGGCGGTGAGCCAGGCAGCTCCAACGAGCGGCAGGAGCGGTGCCGCCGGCACAGCGAAGGCCGTCGCTCCGAGGAGGCCGGCGCCGAACGCAGCGGCGACCCAGGGGCCCCGGTGTCGGCAGAACGGCAGCACGACCGCTGCCGCAGCCAGCACCACGGCGGCGGCGAGGAGGGCGGGGTGCACGGACAGTGCCTCCCGGAACGCGTTCGCGACCGCCGTCGGCCGCGTGCTGCCGGCGATTCCGAGCCCGAGCGGGGGCCTCGAGCCGTCGAGCGGCAGATCGTCGTGTCGGAGGCCGGCGACGAGCGCGGCCGCGAGCACGGCAGCCGCCGCGTGTGCGCCGCGCCGCACATGGCCGCGCGCGAACTGGGCCACGAGCGGCATCAGGCCGAGCGCGGCGAGAGGTGCAAGCAACGGCCCGGCGACGAACAGCAGGCCGGCGCGCGCGTCGTTCCACGTCAGCGCCAGCCAGCCGCAGGCGAGCGCGGCGAAGAGGAACGCGAGCCCGAGCGAGACGTTCCCGAGCGGAAGCACCGCCGTCGCGAGCGCGAATGCCATCCCGACTCTCGGCGCGGCTGCTGCGAGCGCGCCTGCGGCCGCGGCGAGTCCGAGCGCCCAGCCGGCCGGATAGAACGGCAGCGTCGCGGCGACCCAGCCGGCCAGCACGGCGGCGAGTGCTCCGGGAAGCGCGCGCTCGCGCAGCGCGTGCGCGGCGATCGCCGGCGTCGGCGCCTTGACCGCCGCGCCGCCGTCGCCCGTCCGGCGCGGCTTCTTCTTCGGGCGCGCCCGCAGTTCGCCGGCGAGGCGCCCCGCCGGCGGGCGCCGCGCGGGGTTGAGCACCAGCGCGCTCCCGACCGCCTGGTGGACGGCCGCCGGCAGGTCGGGGCGGTAGCGCTCGAGGGGCTCCGCGCCCGCCTGGATCCGGCTGGACGTCTCGTTCATCGTCGTACCGCGGAACGGATGACGCCGGGCGAGCGCCTCCCACAGCATCACGCCGACCGCCCAGACGTCGGCAGCCTCGGTCGCCTCCTCGCCGAGCAGCCGCTCGGGCGAGACGTAGGCGAGCGTGCCGGGCACGTCGCCCATCGCGGTCAGCGTGTCGAACTCGGCCATCTGCGCGAGGCCGAAGTCGAGCAGCCGCACGTCGATCCCGTCGCTCTCCGCGAGCAGCACGTTCGACGGCTTCACGTCGCGATGCACGATCCCACGCCGGTGCGCGTGCGCGAGCGCCTCGAGCACCTGGGATGCGACCTCGACCGCGTCGCCATCGCCGAGCTCGCCGGCGCTCAGCGCCTCGCGGAGCGTGCGGCCGGGGATGTACTCGTAGGCGATGTAGACGTGGCCGCTGTCGCGGGCGAGCGCGTAGATCCGCTGGCAACGTGGGTGTCTGAGCGCCGCGGCGGCCTTCGCCTCGCGCTCTGCGCGCGTGGCCGCCTTGCCCTCGCGCGCCACCATCTTGAGCGCGACGTCGAGGCCGCTCCGCTCGTCACGCGCCAGCCAGACGTGCCCCATCCCACCGGACCCGAGTGGGCGCAGCGGCCGGTAACGTCCGAGGATGAGCTCCTGCGCGAGGGCGGCCGACGACACCCTCCGCTTCTACTTCGTGCCCAGGAGAAGTCCTTTGCCCGGCGAACGGACGCGGTAGATTCGGCCACGCATGGACCCACGCGACGACGACATCCAGTTCGACTTCTTCGACGAGGAGCCGGCGACGAGCGAGACCCAGTCGCGCGTGCGGATGCCCCGGCGACCGGGCTCGGGCGGCAACGGTGGCTCGCGCCGCTCGATCGGCCCGCCGCAGGGCGGCACGCCGCTTCTTCGCCTGCTCGGGCTCGTCGTCATCGCGGTGTTCCTCGTCCTGATCTTCGGGCTGCTGATCGAGTCGTGCGCGACCAAGTCGAAGCACGACGCGTACGCGAGCTACATGGAGGACGTCCAGAAGATCGCCGCCCAGTCGACCGCGAACGGCAAGGCGCTCGCGACGGCGCTGACGACGCCGGGCCTCTCGGCCGCCCAGATCGAGAAGCGGCTGCGCGGGATCGCCGAGCAGGAGCGGCAGAACGTGCGCCAGGCGCAGGACCTGAACCCGCCCGGCCGCCTGCGCGACGAGAACGGCCACCTCGTCGATTCGCTCGCGCTCCGGGTGAGCGGCCTCGTCGGTCTTGCCGACGCCTTCAAGAAGACCGCGACGACGACCAGCGCCGACGACGCGGCGCTGCTCGCCGCACAGGCCAACCGGCTGCTCGCGAGCGACATCGTCTGGGACGACCTGTTCCGGGCGCTCGCGCTGGCGCAACTGGCGAGCGACGGCGTGAGCGGCGTCAACGTGCCGGACTCGAATGTCGTCCCCGGCACGGAGCTCGTGACCGAGCGGTCGATGGAGCTCGTCCTGCAGCGGATTCGCGGCGCCTCGACCGGCGGCACGCCGTCGGGCACTCACGGTACGAACATCGTCTCGGTGATGGCACAGCCCGGCGAGCAGGTCCTGACGGCCGGCCAGCTGAACACCGTCACGGCCACAACGGAGCTCGCGTTCGACGTGGTCGTGAAGGACTCGGGCGAGTCGCAGGAGGTGGCGATCCCGGTCACGCTGACGATCGAGCAGGGCACCGGCAAGCCGATCGTGAAGACCCAGGAGATCGACCTGATCAACCCGGGCGAGGAGCAGACGGTCACCTTCGACGGGCTGGGCGAGGTGCGGTTCGCGACGCAGACGACCTTGAAGGTGGACGTCGCCCCGGTGGCCGGCGAGGTGGTCAAGGAGAACAACTCCGCCCAGTACTCGGTCATCTTCTCGCTGCCCTAACCGAGCGTGCACGTCTCGGGCAACGCCGCTGCGCTGATCGCCGTCCTCGGGCTCGCGGTCGGGATCGCCGGCCTCACGATCGGCCTGATCGCCTGGGTGCGTGTCCGTCGCGTGCGCGAAGCGCAGCGGATGCTGATCGGCGGTGGACGGAAGGACCTCGTCGAGTTCGCGGTCGCGCTCCAGGGCAGGATCGACGACCTGCACCGCGCCGTGGACGAGATCGCGTCGGGGCTCGCCCGCGTCGACCGGCGCGTCGATACGTCGGTCACGAACACCGCGATCGTCCGCTACGACGCCTACGAGGACACCGGCGGCCACCAGTCGGCCTCGCTCGCCCTGCTCGACGCGGCGCGCACCGGTGTCGTCGTGACCGCGATCCAGGGTCGGGACTACGCGCGCCTCTACATGAAGGAGCTCGAGCGCGGCAAGGCGTCGATCGCGCTTTCCCCCGAGGAGCAGGAGGCGGTCGACCGCGCGATGGGGCGATAATCGGCGGCAAAGCATGGGCGAGACCGAGGGGAGCCCGGGCTCGCGGCGATACCCAGAGATCGGCTCTCTTCCTCAAGGGTTGTTCCGGTACTTTTCAGCCACCGTGCAGCATGTTCTCGTCCTGAACGCGAGCTACGAGCCGCTCAACGTGTGCTCGTTGAGGCGCGCGCACGTGCTCGTGTTCAAGGGGAAGGCGGAGGTCGTCGAGGAACTGGGGCGACCACTCCGCTCGGCCACGTCGAAGTTCCCGTGGCCGCACGTGATCCGGCTTCTCCAGTACGTCCGGGTGCCGCGCATCGTCCAGCGGAAGATCTCGCGCAGGGCGCTGTTCGCGCGTGACGGCTGGCGTTGCGTCTACTGCGGCACATCCGGCGGCCGGCTGACGCTCGACCATGTGCTGCCGCGGTCGCGCGGCGGCGAGTCCGTGTGGGAGAACGTGGTCACGTCGTGCGCCCCGTGCAACCTGCGCAAGGGCAACAGGCTTCCGCATGAGGTGCAGATGGAGTTGAACCACCCGCCGAGGCCGCCCGCGCCCGTGCTGTTCATCCGGCTCGCGACGCCGAAGATCCCGCGCCGCTGGGAGCGCTATCTGGCTGCGTACGCCGCGGCGTCGGCTTCCTCGGCGGCCGCCTGAACCGGGACACGCCTCGGGCTCGGCCGTGGGGTTGGCTGCGCGGGGCGACTACTGGCAGACGGGCAGGCCGCGGACTGTGAGCGCGAAGCCGTACACGACGCCCGAGGTCAGGTAGATCGACGTCACCATCTTCCCGCCCTGCAGCGAGAGCGCCTGGTAGCCGATGCAGTTCGTGAACTTCGGCTCACCGTAGATCTCGTACACCTTGCTCGACGGGTCCGCGACCTTCAGGCCCTGGGTTGTCCGCCAGCCGAGCGTCGCGCCGAGCGTGAAGACCGCGACCGCCTTGTCGTTCCGGAACCTGACCGCGGCGCCGACGACACCGCCGACCGGATCCACGCCCGGGTCGACCGTGCCCGGCGGATAGAAGTAGAGCCACGTTTGGTCCTTGCAGACGTCCTTCGGGCACACCTTGTAGCCCTTCCCCCAGAGCTGCTTCACCTTTGCCGACGTGTGGCCGAGCTGCACTCCGGCGAGGCTCTTGCCGACGATGACGATGCCCTTCTTGGGGAGGATGCTCTGCCGATTTGCCGCAACGGGCTTGGCGGCCACGCTCGAAACGAGAGCAAGCGAGAGGGCTAGTGCGACGACGCTCAGTCTGACCATGAGTACGCGAAACCGTACAGATGCTCGCCGACGATTGCACGATCAATTGTCGCTCGCTGCCGGTCGACCGACCTGCTCGCGCTCACGCGGCAGCTCGTCGTGCTGCTCCCACTCGGACCAGGAGCCCGGGTAGAGCCTGCCCTGCCGGCCGGCGAGGTGGAGGCGATGCAGGACGACGCACGCGGTGACGCCGGACCCGCAATAGGCGACGAGCTCGCCTGGCGGCAGCTCGGGGAGCGGCTCGTTCCAGGGCGCGTTCAGCGCGCCGGGAACGCGGCCGGGCGCCCGGTCGATCGGGTTCTCCTCGCCGCGCCAGCGTGACGGAAGCCGCGAGTCGACGAGGACGAGCTCATCCCGGCGCGAGACGAGCTCGTCCAGGCCGATCGTGTCGCCCGCGCGCTGGCTCGGCGCGAACGTCTCGGGCGCCGCCGGCTCCTCGCCGCGCGCGAGCGGCCCACGCCAGCCCGCGAGGTCGATCACGGCGCAGTCGTCATGCCCGAAGTGCCGGAGCAGCCACCAGAGCCGCTCGGCCCCGCCGAGCGTGCCGTACGCCACGACGAAGACGCCGGCCCCGATCCCGGCGGCACCGGCCGCCCGCGCGAAGTCGTCCCCGCTCGGAAGCGGATGCCGACCGCCGCGCCCGGGTGGAGAGGCCAGGTCGCGCTCGACGTCGAGGAACGCGGCGCCGGGGACGTGGCCTTCGAGGTAGCGGGCCCTGCCCCAGCCTGGATCGTCGAGCGACCACCTGCAGTCGACGAAGCGATAGCGCACACGGCCACCGTAGCCAGGTTCGACAGCACCGCCACCCGGTTGCCGTCGTACGACGCTCGCCGTAGGCTCTTGCGGTGGCCGCAGCCCTCGCACTGATCGCGGCGTTCCTGTTCGCGCTCGCGGCGACGCTTCAGCAGAAGGGCGCGCTCAACCTGCCGGAGGTCTCGCTGCGCGACCCGATGTCGCTCGTGCGCCTCGCAGGCCAGAGTGCGTGGCTGCTCGGCACGGTCGCGCTGCTTGCCGGCTACCTCTTCCAGGCCGGCGCCCTCGACCGGGGCCGGCTCGTGATCATCCAGCCGTTGCTCGTCACCACCATCGTCTTCGCGCTGCCGCTCGGCTACTTCCTGACGCGGCAGCACGTCGGCCGCCGCGAGGTGCTCGGGGCGATTGTGATCCTCGTCGGGCTCGGCCTCTTCGCCTACTTCGGCGACCCGGCAGGCGGCAACGACAACGCCCCGGGCGGCGAGTGGGCGATCGTGGTGATCGTCCTCGGCGGGCTCTGCGGCGTGCTGGTCGCGTTCGCCGGCCGGGGCGACCCATCGCTGAAGGCCGCTGCGTACGGCGCCGCCTCCGGGATCCTGTTCGGCCTCTCCGCGTCGCTGACCAAGCCGACGCTCACCTACCTGCACGAGAGCGTCGGGACGATGCTCTCGCACTGGGAGTGCTACGCACTCGCGGTGGCCGGTGTGCTCGGCTTCGTGCTCCAGCAGGTCTCGCTCGGCACCGGCCGCCTCGCGCCTTCGGTGGCCACTGTGTCCGTTGCGAACCCGATCGTCTGCGTCCTCATCGGCACGCTGCTGTTGGACGAGCGCCTGAGCCGGCCGGCCTGGCATGTCGCCGTCGCGATCGTCGGGCTCGCCCTCGCCCTCGTAGGGGCGGTCGTGATCTCGCTTGCGCGCGAGGTGATTCCGGAGGACGCCCGGACGTCCGAGCCCGGCGAGCCGTCCGTCGCGCTCGCGTAGGTGAAGGGCTCAGGAGAGGCGCTGCTCCTGAGCCCTTCCCGTCCTACGCCGCTGCCGCCGTCTCGGCCGGTGGCGCCGAAATGGCGAAGCCGTCGGTCGGTACCGTCTCGATCGTCTGCAGGATGCGACCGGCGATCTGGTACGGGTCGCCGAGCGAGTTCGGACGGCGATCCTCCAGGTAGCCCTTGTAGCCGTTGTTCACGAAGCTGTGCGGCACGCGCACCGACGCGCCGCGGTTGGCGACGCCGTAGTTGAACTTGTCGATCGCCTGCGTCTCGTGGAGCCCGGTCAGGCGCATGTGGTTGTCGGGGCCATACACGGCGATGTGATCGTCCTTGTACGCGTCGAACGCCGCCATCAGCGCTTCGAAGTACTCCTCGCCGCCCACCTCGCGGAGGTACTTGGTCGAGAAGTTCGCGTGCATGCCCGGAGCCGTTCCAGTCGTAGCTCCATGCCGAGCGGCTTCGGGTGGAAGTTCACGTCGACGCGGTGGCGCTCGCACAGGCGCAGGAGCAGGTACCGGGCGATCCACACGTCGTCGGCTGCCTTCTTCGAGCCCTTGCCGAAGATCTGGAACTCCCACTGGCCCTTGGCCACCTCGGCATTGATCCCCTCGTGGTTGATGCCTGCCTCGAGACAGAGGTCGAGGTGCTCGTCGACGATCACGCGGGCGATGTCGCCGACGTTCTTGTAGCCCACGCCCGTGTAGTACTCGCCCTGCGGGGCCGGGAACCCTTCGCGCGGGAAGCCCAGCGGCACGCCGTCCCGGTAGAGGAAGTACTCCTGCTCGAAGCCGAACCACGTGTCGGGATCGTCCGGGATCGTGGCGCGCGTGTTGCTCGGGTGTGGCGTCCCGTCGGGCAGGAGCACCTCGCACATCACGAGCGCGCCGTGTTCCCTCGCGGGGTCGGGGTAGACGGCAACCGGGTGCAGCATGCAGTCGGAGTCGCTGCCGTCCGCCTGGCGGGTCGAGCTGCCGTCGAAGCCCCACATCGGGAGCTCGTCGAGCGCCGGGAAGGTGTCGAACTCCTTCACCTGCGTCTTGCCGCGGAGGTTCGGGACCGGCTCGTGGCCGTCGAGCCAGATGTATTCGAGCTTGTACTTGGCCATCAGGCTCTCCCGTGTCTTCGCGTTCGTATCTGTGATCGCGGTCATGCTCGCCACCCCTTCTCTCGCCAACAAAAAAAGCCCGAGAACTCGGAAAGAGTCCTCAGGCTTCGTCGCCTGGCGCCGTCCACGCGGACGACGTCCTGCGGGGGTTATAGCGATCGTGTCGCGGCGGCGTCAAGCGCGAGGCGGCCGTGCTCCAACCCCGATCTCCCCGCACGGCCCTGCGGTAGAGTCGGGCGACCTTTTCCACAGGAGGACGCGACGATGGGGATGATCGAGAGCAGGGCGAGGGCGACGTCGGATCCGGGGGCGCGGAAAGCGGTCCTCGAGCAGATCGAGCAGGAAGGCGTGGATTACCTCCTGCTGTGGTTCACCGACATCGAGGGGCACCTCAAGAGCTTCGCGATCACGCTCGACGAGGTCGCGGGCGCGCTCGACGACGGCATGGGCTTCGACGGCTCGTCGATCACCGGCTTCAACGCGATCGAGGAGTCGGACATGGTCGCGATCCCCGATCCCGCCACCTTCCGCCTGCTGCCCTCGCGTGAGGGCGAGGCGAAGGTCGGCCGCATGATCTGCGACGTCGTCCGGCCCGACGGCTCGCCGTACGAGGGCGACCCGCGCTACGTGATGCGCCGTGCGCTCGAGCGCATGCAGTCGATGGGCTTCGACACCTTCAACGTCGGCCCCGAGCTCGAGTACTTCCTGTTCGAGAGCAGCAAGGGCACCGAGACGCTCGACGAGGGCGGCTACTTCGCGATGACCGCGCTCGACGCTGCGACCGAGCTCCGTTACGAGACGATCAAGGCGCTCGAGCAGGCCGGGATCCCGATCGAGTACCACCACCACGAGGTCGCCCCGTCACAGCACGAGATCGACATGCGCTACGCCTCGGCGCTCGACATGGCCGACTACACGGTCACCTACCGGCTGATCGTGAAGGAGGTGGCGGCCAAGAACGGCGTCTACGCGACCTTCATGCCGAAGCCGCTCTTCGGGGAGAACGGCTCGGGCATGCACACGCACATGTCGCTCTTCAAGGACGGCCGCAACCAGTTCTTCGACGGCGACGACGCCTACCACCTGTCCGCGGCGGGCAAGCACTTCATCGCGGGCCTGCTGCACCATGCGCGTGAGCTGTCGGCCGTGTTCGCCCAGTGGGTCAACTCCTACAAGCGGCTCGTGCCGGGCTACGAGGCGCCGGTGTACGTCGCCTGGTCGCAGCGCAACCGCTCCGCGCTCGTGCGGATCCCGCTCTACAAGCCGGGCTCGGAACAGGCCACCCGAGCCGAATTGCGCTGTCCCGACCCTGCATGCAACCCCTACCTCACCTTCGCGGCGCTCCTGCACGCGGGCCTCGAGGGGATCGAGAAGGGCTACGAGCTCGCCGCCCCGATGGACACGAACCTCTACCACCTCACTGCAGAGGAACGTCGCGAGCGCGGCATCGTCGCTCTCCCGGAGACGCTCGGCGAAGCGGTCGACGAGTTCGCCGGCTCGGATCTGATGCGGCGCGCCTTCGGCGACCACATCTTCGACAACTACGTGAAGCTCAAGCGCGCCGAGTGGGACGAGTACCGGATCCAGCTCACCGAGTGGGAGCTGGCGAAGTACCTGTCCGTGCTCTAGTAGCGCTGGAACCTCGCGCCCAAGGCGCAGGCTCCGGGGTTGTCCAGGGCTCTCGGACCGCACGTGAGGACGATGGTGTTCAGAGGCCGTCCGGTGTTGAGCGCCTTGCGGATCATCTCGCCTCCTTGGTCACGACCGCCCGGCGCGGTTGCCGTGCGTAGCTGACCCGGAGGTGGTCAAGGCGTGGCTGATACGCGGCCCAGCGCCCGGTCAAGCCTTGTTCGGGATCGAGGGTCGCTCGCGGCCCGCGAGCGCGACCGTTGCAGTCGCATAGCTCGCCATGCCGAGCTCTCGATAGGTCGCGAGAGCCCGAGCGAGGAGCTCATCGACGCGCCGGCCGGGCCCCCCGGAGGTCACCAGGAGCTCTGCGTAGTCGACCTGAGCGTGGGCGAGCCAGGGGAGCGCACCCATACGCTCGTTCATCTCGAGAGCGGTCTCGAAATGCCCGGCGGCCTCGTCGGGAAGTTTCATCGTCGCTGCGAGCAGGCCGAGGTAGCGAGAGACCGAGCCCCTGAACCCCTCGGGCTCGTCGGAGACGTTCAGAGCGGCCCAGGGACTGAGCAACCTGTGCATGGCGCCGGCCGAGTCGGTGTCGTCGAGCAGCACCGCCGTCTCGGCGAGCAGGCTCATGCCGTAGAGCCACTCCTGGTCGAACGGGAGGTTCGAGTAGTCGTCTCGGCCGAGGTCCTCGAGCAGCTCGCGCGCCTCCGAGCGCTGTCCGATTGCGGCGAGGAGATGCGAGAGCACGCACCGGAAGGCGAGGCGGGCGGGAAACTCGGCCACGAGTGCGCGGATCTCTGGCTCGATCTCCTCGAGGGTTCCTCTGAAGGCGCAAATCGCGTACCGCTGCAACCGGTACGCGGGGATCGCCAGATCCGACTGGGCGCGCTCGCCGAGCACGAAGGCTTCTCGCGCGAGCTCCTCGCCTTCGGCGAGTCTGCCGGCCGCGAGCGCCAGCATCGCCCGGGCAGCTCGTGCCTGCCAGAGCTGGGCGGGCTGGGCGAGTTCGTCCGCAATGCGATTCGCGGTCTCGAGGTCGTCCTGTGCCTTCCCGAGGTTGCCGATCTGGAGCTGCGCGTTGAGCCGGTGGCAGTGCCCCGCGACGAGCCTCTCTCGGTCGCCGATCAGCGCAGCCACCTCGCAGAGCTCGCCACTGAGCGCGACGCACTCGGCCACGGTGTCGGCGGCGACGATTGCCGAGATCCGGCCGTCGAGCGCGTAGGCGAGCGTTGCGGCGTCTCCGCCACTCCGGGCGAGCTCGACAGCCTCTCGACTCAGCCGGTCGCGGCGCTCCCGCGCCGGCTCGTCCCGCAGCGCCCCTGCGAGACGGGAGAGGAGCCTCGCCCGCAGCGCCTCGTCCCCGTCGGCAAGCGCGGCGACAGCTTCGCCGAGCATCGGCACGAGGCGAGGGTCGTCACCGGCCCGGCTGAGGACGATCCTGCCTCCGTATCCGACCGCCGCCCGGGCGAGGTCATGTGGGCGGCCGAGGCGGTGCGCGATGTCGAAGGCCTCGAGGAACGCCTCCTTCGCAGCAGGCACGTTCCCGGCTCGCGCTTCCGCGTCGCCGAGCGACGCGAGGAGCTCGCAGCGCAGCGTCTCGTCACGTGCCGCCGTCGAGTCGAGTGCGTCGAGCGCGGACGAGTAGAGGCGCGACGCCTCTTCGTAGGCGAGCAGGACGATCGCCCGATCGCCGGCGTCCTGCGCATACCGGAGACCCTTGTCGAAGTCTCTTCCGGCGACGGCGTGATGGGCGAGCTCGGCCAGGTGCGATCCCGGGGACGGGCCGTACAGCTCCTCGAGCGCGGAGACGGCTTGCCGGTGCAGGCGAACGCGCCGAGCGGTTGTCAGCTCGCCGTAGAGCGTGTCGCGGATCAGGACGTGCGCGAACCGGAGACGGCCCGGGCTGTCCGGCGAGTCCGAGATCACGCGCACCGTCATCGCCTCGTCGAGCGTCTCGAGAAGCTGGTCTTCCGAGCTGCCGCTCAGTCTCGCCAGCGCGGTGAGCGCGAACTCGCGCCCGAGCACGGCTGCGAGGACGAGCACACGGTTGCACTCATCGGAGAGATGAGCGAGCCGCCGGGCGATCACGTCCCGGACGCTCTGAGGGAAGGCGATCCGGACGACGGCATCGGGCTCGGAGTGGGCCCCCTCTTCGATGAGGAGCCTCACCGTCTCGGTGACGAAGAGCGGGTTGCCGTCCGTCTCCTCGTGCAGGGTCGCGACGAGCTCGGCCGAGGCGATCGGCGACGACGAAAGCTCGAGGTACCTCGCGACGTCTCGATCGCTGAGCCCGCCCAGCGACAGGCGCCGCGTGACCGGCTCGCGCGCGAGCTCGGCCAGCAGTGCGGTCAGCGGCCCGCTGGGGGCCGGGTCGAGGTCGCGGAAGGCGCCCACGACGAGCATGTGCGTCGAGGCGAGCCCGCGGGCCACGAACTGCAGCAGGAGGAGCGACGGCGCGTCGGCGGCGTGGAGGTCGTCCAGGACGAGCACGATCGGCCGGCCGGCCGAAGCCTTCCGGAGGAACTCAGCCGTGGCGTCGAACAGGCGAAACCGCGCACTTTCGGACTCGAGCGAGCTCGGTTCAGGCAGTCGGGGCAGGAGCTCGCGCAGCTCGGGGAGGATCTGGGCGAGCTCGGTCGCCCCCGAGCCGAGCTGAGCGCGGAGCTCCTCGCGATCCGCCTCGCGGACATAGGAGCGGAGAGACTGCACCCACGGCCAGTAGGCAGGTGCACCGCCCGCCTCCCAGCAGCGTCCCACGAGCACCCGTGCGCCGCGGGCCTTCGCGCGGACGACCAGCTCCTCCGCGAGGCGGCTCTTGCCGATCCCGGGCTCGCCGGCGAGGAGGAAGAGCCGTCCGCTGCCGCCCAGTGCGTCTTCGAGGCCACGAAGGAGCTCGGCAAGCTCGCGTTCGCGACCGACGAACACTCCTCCGCCGGCGTCGCCCTCGGGCGCGGAGTCGGGTGCGCGGTCGAGGGAGCCGTCCTGTCGGAGGATCGCCTGTTGGAGCTCGCGCAGGGCCCTGCCGGGCTCGATGCCGAGCTCCTCGACGAGGACGCGTCGGGCGTCCTGATAGGCGGCGAGGGCGTCGGCCTGGCGACCCGATCGGTAGAGCGCGAGCACGAGCTGGCCGCGCAGCCGCTCGCGCAGCGGCTGCTCCTTGATCGCCGCTTCCAGCTCGCCGACGACCGCCGTGTGACGACCCCGCGCGAGGTCCTGGTCGATCCGCTCCTCGACGCAGACGAGGCGAAGTTCCTGGAGGCGGGCTATCTCGGCGAGCGCAAAGGGCCGGTCGGCGAACTCGGCGAGTGGGCGCCCGCGCCATAGTGAGAGCGCGTCGTCGAGCCGGCCCTCTTCCTGTAGGCGCTCGAAGCTCGCGAGATCGAGCTCGTCCGGCTCCACCTGCAGCAGGTAGCCGGGTGCTTTCGTCTGTAGACGTTCCCTGCCGAGCAGCTTCCTGAGTTGCGAGACGTAGACCTGGACCGCCTTCTGCGCCGACGCGGTCGGCTGCTCGCCCCAGATCGCGTCGATCAGTCGGCTGATGGAGACGACCCGATTCGCGTCCAGCAGAAGCAGCGCCAGAACAGTGCGCTGCTTCTGCCCTCCGAGGTCGAGCGCCCGTCCGTCCGAAAGCACCTCGAGCGGCCCCAGGATCCGAAACTCGACGCCGATCCAGCGACGTTAACAGCACGCGTTGCAGTGCTCAACACGGCCCGGCGGACGCGCCGAATCGGTGTTACAGGAAGGTCTTGATCGCGGCGCGGTCGACGCGGAGGCCGATCACCTTCGTGCCGTTGTCGATCTGCTCGATCGACTCGGCCGGGACGAGGCGCCGGCGGCGGGCGAGGAAGCCCGAGCGGACCGAGAGCGCGTCGGGCGTCTCGGGCGAGGTGCCGTACATCGGGCACTCGACCCGACCGACGATTCGCCCGTTCGCGTCGGCGACGAGGAACCCGGCGGTGCTGCGGAGATCGACGGCGACGGCGCTCACCTCGCGAACCTATTCCCCGTCCGCAAGGAAAATCCCCTCTCGGCCGTAAGCGCTTTGTAAAGCCTTCACGTGGGCACCTTGGCGGACATGACCCACCACGCCACCGCGAGGCCGACGAGCACCAGGCCCGTCAGGATGCCGATCGCGGTTGGGGCCCAGCCGGTGTCGGGGCGGCGCATCCAGCGGAAGGCGACGCCCGTCGAGGCGAGCAGTACGAGGACGGCCGCGTCGGCGATCCCGGCGCCGAGATCGATCCAGCCGAGCCCCTCGGGCCAGTCGCCGGCCGATTCCGCCCACGAGCCGAAGACGATCGTCACGACGCAAGCTGGCAGCCCCAGCAGGAGCAGGGTCCAGAACGACGCGCGCGCGAGTGCAACCTGCGCGTCGCGTCCGCGGGCGGCGAGCGCCAGCACCGCGACCGCGCCGGTCGCCCCGAAGAGCGTGATCGCGGCAAGCACGTGCACGAAGATCTGCGCGTCGGGCCTCATCTCACGACCCCGGCTTCCACACCATCAGCGCGAGGACGACGACCAGCGCGAGGCCGCTGCCGTATGAGAGGGAGAGCGTGACCGGGTCGCGCAGGCGCGCGCGCAGCTCGGGCGTGACCTCGTCCGACTCGGTCGCGAGCCGCTCGGCGAGGAGGCGCGTCTCCCGGTCGCGCGCCCCGCCGCGCTGGCCGGCCCAGATCGCCACGAACCAGAGGATCAGTGAGAGCACGAGCCATGCCTCGCTGAAGGAGTAGTCGCGGTCGCTGACGAGCCAGAGGCCGATCGCGAGCGTCATCAGCGCGCCCAGGGCGATCGCGACGACGGCGATCCGCGTGAGCCCGAGGAAGAGCGCGACCTCGCTCGGGCGCTCGCTCCGCTGCGCCGACACATTGAAGGCGGCGGCCAGCACGCCTCCGCCGAGGAGCAGGAACGCGCCGCTCACGTGCAGCGCGATCAGCCACTGAGAGAGGCTCACCGCGCCGAGCGTACGCTTGCAGTCGGATGGACGCTCCCGAACGGCACCTGCGGCTCCTGACCGAGACGATCGAGGCGGTGAACTCCTCTCTCGACCTGGAGGAGGTGCTGTCGCTCGTCGCGAGCAAGCTCGCCGACGCGCTCCACGCGGACGCCTGCTTCGTCTACCTGTACGACGAGCGCGCCGACGAGCTGGTACTCCGGGCGACGCACGGAACGCGGGTCGACGAGATGACGCAGCGGCCGCGGATGCGGCCCGGCGAGGGGATCACGGGCTCGGCGGCCGCGGCGCGCGGGCCGGTCATGCTCCCGCGCCAGGCGCACCTCGACCCGCGCTTCAAGAACTTCCCCAACCTGCCCGAGGACGAGTACGAGTCGATCCTGGCCGTGCCGATCCTCGCGCGCGGCGACCGCCTCGAGGGCGCCCTGAATCTGCGGACGCGCGAGCCGCGCGAGTTCACCGAGGACGAGATCGAGCTGTTGCTTGCGATCGCGGCGCAGGTTGCGCAGTCGATCGAGCACGCGAAGCTCTATGCCGAGGCCCAGCGGCGCGTGCACGAGCTTGAGGCGCTCGCGCGGATCTCGGAGGCCGTGTCGGAGTCGCTCTACCTGGAGGAGTCGCTCGAGGCGATCGTGAAGACGACGATGGACGCGCTCTCCGCGACGGGGGCCGCGCTCGTACTCGAGGACGGCGCGATCGCGTGGCCGGAGGGCGAGGCGGACGCGCACGCCATCCGCCAGCCGTTGCGTTGGCGCGGCCGCCAGATCGGCGAGCTCGTCGCCGACCGCGCGACCCCGTTCACCCGCCACGATCGCGAGCTGCTCGCGTCGATCGCCCAGCAGGCGGCGGTGGCGCTCGAGCACGGCCGAGCCGTGATGCGCGGCGTGCTCGCCCAGGAGATCCACCACCGCGTCAAGAACAACCTGCAGACGGTGGCGTCGCTCCTGCGTCTGCAGGCGCGGGCGCCGGGCGCGATCGACTCGCGCAAGGCGCTCGAGGACTCGGTGAACCGGATCCTCGCGATCGCCGCGGTGCACGAGGTGCTGACCGAGCAGCGCGACGAGGACGTCGACCTGGCCGATCTGCTCGGACGCCTTCGCGCGATGCTCGTCCAGGGTGTCGGCGTCGCACGCGAGGTCACGGCGACTTTCGAGCCGGTCACGCTCGGAGGCAACCGCGCAACAGCGCTGGCGCTGGTGTTCTCCGAGCTGCTCGGCAACGCGCTCGAGCACGGCGGCAACCACGTTCGCGTCGAGCTCCACGGGCGAAACGGCGAGGCAGTGCTCGCGGTCGCAGACGACGGCGCGGGCATCTCGGAGAGCTCCGCAGTGGGAACCGGCCTGTCGATCGTCCGGGCGCTCGTCCGGGACGAGCTGCGTGGCACGCTCGAGCTGAGCAGCGACGGCGGCACGCGCGCCGAGGTGCGCTTCCCCGTGTAGAAGCGGCCCGGGGCTAGGAGGCGTCGGGCTCGTCCGCCGGGCTGTCGCCGCCGTCCTGCGAGACGAAGTCGAAGTGCACGTGGTCGCCGTGCGAGTGCACCTCGAGGATCTGATCGTCGAGCTTCTCGGCCGCGAGCGCGTCGAGGAAGACCCGAGCGCCGTCGCGCTCGACGACCTGGTCGCCGTCCTCGGGCGCGTCCGCGAGCGAAGGGTCGAACTGGAACGACCCCTCCTCGCCCGCCCGACCGACGAAACGGATCCCACCGTCGCCGGCGAGCTCCTTGATCTCCTTGACGGCACCGTCTGCGAGCGCGAGCATCGCGGCAGCCTAGCGAAGCGGGCCGGAACGGCTGAGCGCCTTCTGCGCGCGTTACCTTCGGAGAACGGGCGCGGGCCACTCCGCGGCGGCGGGTCTCTCCACGAACCGCCCCCTGCGGGCTCACCGCTTCGTGCATCGGGGACAGAACCGCAGTTTCGTGCCGTTCGAGCTCCTTGCGCCCCGGGGCGTGAACCGAGCTCTTAGAGTGCGGCGATGCGCATCCTCGTTGCCGAAGACGAGACGATCATCCGCCTGGACCTGCGCGGCCTGCTCGAACGGGCCGGGCACGAGGTCGTCGGCGAGGCGCGCGACGGCGACGAAGCCGTCACACTCGCCCGCGAGCTCGAGCCCGATCTGGCGGTGATGGACGTGAAGATGCCGCGTCTGGACGGGATCGAGGCTGCACGCCGGATCCTCGAGGAGCGGCCGATTCCCATCGTGATGCTCACCGCCTTCGACCAACGCGAGCTCGTCGAGCGTGCCGCCGAGGTCGGCGTCTACGGCTACCTCGTCAAGCCGTTCCGCGAGCAGGACGTGGTGCCGGCGATCGAGACGGCGCGGGCGCGCCATGGCGAGCTCGTCGCGGTACGGGCCGAAGCGGACTCGCTCGCGGAGGCGCTCGTCGCACGCAAGGCGATCGAGCGCGCGAAGGGCCTGCTGATGCAGAAGGAGAGCCTGTCGGAGGCGGCCGCCTTCGCACGGCTCCGCAAGGCGAGCCAGGTCTCGGGGCGGCCGCTGGTGGTGATCGCCGAGGCGGTCATCGCTACCTTTGAGGGCCAGTGAGGAGGCACGCAGTGAGAGGCACGCGATGACCACGCTGACGCCTCCGAGGGAGCGGGTTCGCCGCGGCACGGGCTCGGGTACCGGCGACGCGTGGCGCGTGATCGTGCTCAACGACGACCACAACACGTTCGAGGGCGTCGCGGCCGCTCTCGCCGCGACCCTCCCGGGCGTCGACTACGACCAGGGGATGCGGCTCGCGACCCGGATCGACGCAACGGGTCAGGCAATCGTCTGGTCGGGTGACCGCGAAGCCGCCGAGCTCTACCACTCCCAGCTCGACGACTACGGGCTGACGATGGCCCCTCTCGAGCGATAGGCGCGCTCGACGACATCCATCGCGTCTTCGACGCCTTTCGCGGTGGCGAGGCCCGCGTGCTCGCCGAAGTGATCGCGGAGGACGCGGTCTGGCGCGTGCCCGGGACGACGCCCGTCTCGCGCGTGTATCGCGGCCGCGCGGAGATCTTCGGCCTCTTCCGCGAGACGCGCCGCCTGACGGACGGCACGTATCTGAGCGAGCTTCGCTGGGCCCTTGCGGACGGGGAGCACGCGGTCGCGACCTATCGCGCCCGCGGCCGGCGCCTCGGCCTCGAACTCGACCTCGACCAGGTGCTGGTGATCGGCCTCCGCGGCGGGCGCTGGCAGGAGATCCTGGCGCTTCCGAGCGACCCGCAGGCGTTCGAGGCCTTCTGGAGTGCCGAGTAGACTGGCCGCCTAGGCTTTGTCTAGGCAAAGAAAACCACCAGACGGCTGTCGCTCGTAGAGCGGGCATGAGCGTCGCATTCGCCGTGCCTAGGATGGCCCTCGTGTGCTCCGACGGTGAGCTGATTCAGCGGACGAGCAAGGGTGATCGGGCTGCGTACGAGAAGCTCTACCGGCGCTACGCGCGCTCCGTGTTCGGGCTCGCGCTCCGCCGTCTCGGAGACCGAGGCCGCGCCGAGGACGCCGTGCAGGAGACGTTCGCCTCGATCTGGCGGTCGGCCGGCACGTACCGGCCGGAACGAGGCCCGGGCGCGCCATGGCTCTACGGCGTTGCGCGGAACGCGATCGTCGATCGCAGCCGATCTCGCGCTGAGCCGCCGGCCGAGGCGCCCGATGAGGCGTCGCCCGACGCGTCCCCCGAGGAGCGCGCCGAGCAGGCGTGGACAAGGTGGCGGGTGCACCGCGCGCTCGAAGCCCTGCCGGAGCGTGAGCGCGAGGTCGTCGCGCTCGCGTACTGGAGCGACCTCTCTCAGAGCGAGGTCGCGAAGCGGCTCGACATCCCGCTCGGGACGGTCAAGACGCGAACGCGCAGCGCGCTGCAGCACCTCGCAACGCTTCTCGACCAAGAGCTCGAATGAACGGCGGCTTCGACGACCTCGTGGACGGCAGCGGCCTCTCGCCGAACGAGCGACGGCGACTCCGCCACGTGCATGACCTGCTCGTCAGCGCCGGGCCCCCGCCCGAGCTCACGGTCGCTCTCGAGCAGCCGCCCCAACCCGTCGCCGGTGTTCGCACGCTGGACTCGTCGCCGGGCCTTCGGCGGCGAAGCCTCGTCGGAGCGCTGATTGCCGCAACGGTCGCCGTGGCCTGCTTCGGCGGGGGGTACGCACTCGGGAACCGATCCCAGGCGGACGACGGCGCCGTCGTGCGCGTCGTCCCCATGCAGGGCGTGACCCAGACCGCGCACGCGTCGGTCAGCTTGGGGGCCGAGGAACCGGGCGGCAACTGGCCGATCGAGCTGCAGGTCGACGGTCTTCCGAAGCAGACCGCAAAGCGGTCCTACTACGAGCTCTTCGTCACCCGCGACGGCAAGCCGTCGTACCCCTGCGGTGGGTTCAAGATGAGCGACGCCACCACGACCGTGCGCTTCTCGGTGCCCTACGAGCTCAGGGCGGACACGAATCTCGTCGTCACGGCGATCGGGCCCGACAAGAGCTGGCCGGGCCAGATCGTCATGACGACAGCTTGAGGCAAGCGCGAGCGGGAGCTCGTGCGCCCCGGCTGTCTACGCTGCGATCGAGTTGTCTTCGGCGAGACGGCGGAGCGCCTCGGCCTCGATCTGGCGGACCCGCTCGCGGGTGATGCCGAGTTGCTTGCCGACTTGCTCGAGCGAGTTGGGGCCGTCCCCGACGAGGCCGAACCGGAGCGAGATCACGTCGCGCTGTCGTTCGGGGAGCCTCGAGACGGCTCGCCGCACTGCGTCGTCGCGGAACACCGCGTCCACTTCGTCCTCGGTCGTCGGCCCGGCCGCGGCGAACAACTCCCCGAAGCTCGCGTCGCCGTCGACGCCGATCGGCGCGTCGGTCGACGCGACCGCGCGCGCTGCGGCGCGCACCTCGCGCACCTGCGAAAGCGGCAGCTTGGCCTGGAGCGCGATCTCCTCCTCACTCGGCGTGTGTCCGAGCTTCGCAAACAGCTCGCGCTCCGTCCGCGCGACCTTCTGCTCGCGCTCGACGACGTGGACGGGAATCCGAATCGTGCGCGCCTTGTTGGCGACTCCGCGCTGGACCGCCTGGCGAATCCACCAGGTGGCGTAGGTCGAGAACTTGAAGCCGCGGCGCCAATCGAACTTCTCCGTGGCGCGGATGAGTCCGATCACGCCTTCCTGGATCAGGTCGCCGAGCGTGATGCCCTGGGTCTGGTACCGCCGGGCGATCGACACGACGAGCCGCAGGTTCGACGTGATCATCCGCTCCTTGGCGGCCATGTCACCGCGCTCGATCCGCTTGGCGAGCTCGACCTCTTCCGCCGCGGTGAGCAGCGGGTAACGGCCGGCCTCGTTGAGGAAGAGCTGCAGCGAGTCGGTGGTGAGTGGCGCCTCAGCGGTCAGGTCGAGCTCGTGCTCCTCATCGAGGTCCGCATCGATCTCGTCCAGCACGTAGGCCGGGGCGGTATCTTGCTCGGGCGCGTCCGCGTTGTCCGCGAGCCGCAGGGTGACGGTATCGTCAGTCATCTGCTCCTTCCTTCGTAGGAGACGGGCGCGCGGTTTGCTTTGTTAGCGCTGCGCCGTCGATCCTTACAACGCCCGCACAATGGGGCGTATTCCGCTCTACGGAGCCGTTCGGCCGCTTGCGACGAACGCGGAGTGCGTGATCGGCATCAGCTGCTCGAGGAAGCTCTCGGCCGCGCGGGCGTACTCCCTGATCTCGTACTGCGCATGCTCGGAGTTGCGGAGCGAGCAGAAATGCATGAGCGAGCGGGGATTGCAGCTCCAGTAGTACTTCGTGTACATCGCAAGCGGGAGAACGGTGCGCGCGACCTCTTTCGCCACACCCTGCTCGAGGAGTCGCTCGTACGTGGCGAACGCCTGCTCTGCGGAGGCGGCGATCTCGGCGCGCGCCAACTCCGCGGCTGCCGGCTCGACCGGCTCGAAGCTGTACGCCCCCGGCTTGCCGACCTGCGCGCGGACGTAGTCCGGGACGTAGAACTCCGCCTCGAGCTTTGAATAGCGACCGCTCCACTCGTTGTAGCTGTGCCCCGCGCGGTGGCGGTGATGCTCCCTGACGACGAACAGCGGCGCCTTCACGAGGAAGCGGAAGTAGCCGTGCTCGAAGGGGGTGCCATGGCGTTCGCGGAGAAGGAAGCGGATCAGCCCCTCGTCGCGTTCGGTCATCTCGTCCGACGAGAGGTTGAACGAGACGCGCGCCGCGTTCACCACTGCCAGGTCGGACGCGAAGGCTCCGTCGAGCGCAAGGAACCCGCGGTCGAGCACCTCGATCATGTTGGCGCTGGTCTCGTCGACGGTCACGGTCATGGGCGTTGGAGGCTAGACAGCCGCTCGGACGGACGTACCGTACTGACATGAGCATCCGCGTTGGCACGTCGGGCTGGTCGTACCCGTCGTGGCGGCCGGGCTTCTATCCGGCCGGTACGCGGCCCGACGAGTTCCTCCGCTTCTATGCCGATCGCTTCGACACCGTGGAGCTGAACACGACCGGGTACCGTGTGCCGTCCGAGGAGCAGTTCCATCGCTGGGCCGAAGCGGTGCCGGACGGATTCCGTTTCGCGCCGAAGCTGACGGTGACACGGCTCGATCGGCTCGCGGTGTCGCTCGAGCGGATGGCCGCACTCGGCGACCGACTCGGGCCGATCCGGCTCGTGGTGCAGAGTGCGCGCGACGACGGCCTGCTCTCGTACGCGCTCAGCGCGATCGACCCGGGCGTCGAGGTCGCGTTCGACTTCCGGCACGAGTCGTGGCGCGGCGTCGAGGGGCTCGTCGCGGCCAACGACCTCGACGCCGAGCCGTTCCGCTACATCCGTCTCCGCGAGCCGCCGTACTCCGACGACGACCTGCGGGCGCTCGCGGCGAGGCTGCGCCCGCCCGCCTACGTGTACATCAGGCACGAGGACGAGCCAACTGCGCCCGCGTACGCTGCGCGTTTGCTCGAGCTCATCGCCGCGCCGCCTGCGTGACGGGTGCCGACGGCGGCGCGGGCGACGGTGGCTTCGAATCGACGAGCACGGCCGCCGCGAGCAGCACGGTCATCGCGGCCACGCTCTCGCCGACGACGCTCCGTCCGACGCGCGTGAGGAAGCCGTCGCCGGCGCCGGCAAGCGCGGGCCGGACGACGAAGTGGTGGACGGCGCCCCATCCGAGCACGACTACGACCAGCGCGGTCTTCACGAGCAGCACTTGGCCGTACTCCTCGGTCCACAGATCTGATAGCTGTGGCAGGCGCACGATGCTGAGGTAGATGCCCGCGGCGAGCACGAGCCCGACGAGCGCGACGGCGAGGCGTGAGAAGCGCACGAATGCCTCGTGCCGCAGCTCCGGCGCGACCGGCCAGACCGCGACGGCGAGCGTGACGAGACCGCCGATCCAGAGCGACGCGGCCGAGAGGTGCACCCAGTCGGCGGCCTGCGTCTTCCACGACGAGCCGGGGTCGACCGCGTCGTGGCCCGAGAGCGAGAGGCCCGAAGCGAAGGCGAGTGCCAGCGCCAGCGCGGGCCAGAGGAGCGCCGACCGCTCGAGCAGCCACGAGAGGTAGACGAACGCGGCGACTACCGCGAATCCGAGCGTCATCGCGATGAATGCCTTGCCGAAGCGGGTGTCGGTCGAGATCGGCGAGAGGTCGCCGTAGAGGAACTCCTCGAAGGGCAGCTGAAGCACGTCCTGGCAGCGGAGGCAGAACGCCACGATTCCCACCTCGAGGACCGCGACGACGCCGATCGCCGAGGCGAGGTAGAGCCGCCTCTCGACCCGGGGCGGCAAGGTCAGACCGCGCAGGCAGACGAGGCGGAAGCCGAGCGACCCGATCGTGATCGCGAGCGCGACGAAGTACGCCCAGCGCACGATGTGCTCGCTGCGCGTCGGTCCGCTCGCGCCGTAGGCCTCCATCGGTGGCGCCGCCTGCACGCGCACGCCGAACGTCCAGACGCCCGAGACGACGTGCGAGTCGGCCGAGAGGGCGCGCCACCGGATCGTGTACTGGCCTCGCGGGAGGTTCCGCACGGAGGCGATGACGTCTGTCCCGGCCACGCGCGCGCCCCGGGCGTAGTTGCGGCCGGCGTTGTCGAGCACCTGCACCTCGGGCAGGTCGACGACCTGGTCGAAGTGCAGTCGCACCTCGCGCGGCGGCCGCTCGAGCCGCTCCTGGAACCCGGGCGAGACCTCCCGGAGCGAGGCGTGCGCCCACGCGGTGGCGGGCACGCAGAGCGCGAGCGCGGCCGCGGCGAGCACGAGGCGCCTCACCGGTGCGGCACCCCGGCGAGCGGCGAGAGGTGCCCGAAGATCGGCGCCAGGTCGCGGTCGCAGAAGAGCATCACCGAGAGCGCGATGATCACGACAGCGAAGCCCGACTGGAACGCCACTGAGCGCGGGCGGAAGACGAGCGCGAGCGGCGCCAGCGCGCCGATCACGAGCGTCCACCCGAGCAGGTGGTGCAGGAACGCCGAGCGCGCGAAGAGCCAGCCGTTCTGCTCGTGGACGAGAAACGCGAGGCCCGAGACGACGAGCGCGACCGGTGTCGCGAGCCGCCACCACGGACTGTGCAGCTTCCCGCGGGCGAGGCCGAGCTCGGCTGCGCCCATCACCATCAGCGCCTGCGCCCACGCGCTGTGCGCCAGCATGTGGATCGCCGAGTTCGTGTAGAAGGTCATCACCGGCCACATGAAGACCCCGAGCGCAAAGGCGAGCCCAGGCCACAGATGGATGCGCCACGCACGCCGCTGCCAGACGGACTCGCCCGCGAGGGCCTCCGCGAGCCGGAGCAGTCCGAGTAGCAGCACGCCCGTTGCGAACAGCCAGTGGACGGCTTCGCTGGGAGGGGTCATGCGTCTGCCCTCTCGTGGGCCTCCTCGAGGTCGGTCACGAGTGGCC
Organism: uncultured Actinomycetota bacterium; assembly: GCA_963797465.1. Lineage (GTDB taxonomy): Bacteria > Actinomycetota > Thermoleophilia > Gaiellales > Gaiellaceae > PALSA-600. The sequence goes on from CAWCPD010000001.1 coordinate 2,552,711, forward strand.
GCGCCACGAAGAGCGCGAAGATGACGCCGGCTGCCATCACGAGCAGCGGCGGCTCCACCGCGAGCATCCAGAAGCCCTGTCCACCTGGGTGCAGCAGCGTGATCCGGGCGGGTTGGAGAATCGCCCAGACGATCCCTCCGACGACCGTCAGCGGCCCGAGGAGCGCGACCCAGCGGGCGCGCGTGCTGCGGTAGGCCGACTCGGTCGGCAGGGGTCTGACGAGTTGTGTCTCTACGTCCATGTTCACCTCTGCTCGGTCGCGAACGACGAGGCGACCCGTACGGGCTCAGAGGGTCGCCGGGGTCAGGCGTGAAGCGGAGGCGGACGTGACTCGAATGCCAGCCCGAAGAGCCGGCGCGGTGCGCGCTCGGCCGTGGGCGAGAAGCGGCGAACGGGGAGCGGGCCGCCACGCAGGATCCGGAAGACGCGGGCGAGCGTGTCGGCGGCGTAGCCGTCGACGTCGGCGAGCCAGTCCCTGACGGCGGCCCAGCCGATCGCGACCAGTACCGAGAGCACGGCAAAGACAGGCAGGGCGTAGGTGTGGAGCCACGGGGCAAGCAGCGGCCAGCGGCCGGCCGAGACGGCACCCGCGTCACTGTGGACCAGATACCAGAGCGAGGTCGCGGTGAACGACGCGAGCCAGAGACGTGGCGACACCGAGAGCCGCGGGCGCGGAACGCGGTAGACACGTCGGTGGCCGAGCGCTGCGAGTAGCCGCTCACCGGCGACCATGGTCGACAGCGCGCCGATGATCCGCCAGGCGAGCGCGGCGAGCGCGAGCGCCCCGAGTACCTTGACGCCGACGAGCAGGAAGGGGTAGTACGGCGTGCTCGGCGTTGCGAGCGGCGAGACATGGAGCGCACGGTCGATCACGTCCGTGAGCTCCCGACCGGCAAGCTCGGCGACCAGGGCGAGCAGCGCGAAACCGGCAACCACGCTCATCCTGCGACGCGAAGCGCGCATCGGCCGATGATACTCCTGACGGCGAGGTCCTCCTAACGTCGGCTCACGGCCATTGGGCCCTTGTGGCATTGCCCGGCGCCGTCCGAACGACAGGCGGTGCTTCGCGCGCCGCCCGACGAGTTGTCGCTTCGCTTCGACGAGCCTGCGCTGGGAGCTCGGCTCACGACGGCCCGCGCCGGGCTGTCACCCGGGCCGCCTACAGGCCGGTCGTCGCCTCGAGGCGGCCTGACCTCACTGCTTCGGCGAACGCGGCGAAGTCGCGGTCGTTCTGGTCCGCGTATGCCTCAGCGAACTCGGCGATCGCGCTGTCGAAGACCCGGCCGCCGCCGAGGTAGGACGCGATCGCGATCCGGTCGCCCGAGCGCGCGTGCGCACGCGCGAGCGTCCAGGCGCACAGCCGGCCATAGGCGACCATCCCGCCTGGCTTCAGCGTCTCGACGTCGGCACTGCCCTTCCAGTCGTGAAGCTGGCGAACGAAGAAGTCACGCTGCTGTCCGTCGAGGCCCTCGGCAACGCGTTTCCAACCGAGGAACAGGTCGCTCGCAGACTGCATGAGCCGCTGCCCGGCGATGACGCGCTGGCCGCGGTTGTTGTACGCGCTCCGGCCGAGGAACGGCTCGAGCACGGAGGCCTGGGCCTCCTTGACCTGCAGGAACAGCGGATCGGTGTCGTCGCGGCCGAGCAGCAGCGCGATCCAGGCGCGCGTGCCGACACTGCCGACGCCGACGACCTTCCGCGCGAAGTGGGCGAGGTTGTACTGCTCGAGCAGGTGGCGGCGGTCGGTCGGGAGCGTGCGCCGGTAGTCGCGCAGCATCACGCGGATCTCCTCCCCGACGTCCCGCCAGCCGCGACCCTCGAGCAACTCCTCGAGCGGCACGATCAGCGGCGGATCGCTGATGATGCGCCGCTTGCCGTCGACGACGTGCGTGAGCTTGTCGAACGCGCGCAAGCTGTCCTTCGTGCGCGCTTTGGCGATCGCGGCCTCCGACTTGGCGATCTGCTCGGCCGCGAGCTGCGTCCGGAGCCGGGCGATCGTCTCCTCGACGTCGAGGTGCGCGTACCAGACCTCGAGGTTCGACCTCGCCGCGAATTCCCGCATCGCCGTCCGGTAGGCCTCGGCCGCCGCGAGGATGACCTCGTGGCGCTGCTTCGTCGAGTAGCCGCAGTCGCGGCCGGCGACGGCGAGGCTCGCGACGAGACGCTTGAGATCCCATTCCCACGGCCCGGGGTGGGTCTCGTCGAAGTCGTTGATGTCGAACACCAGGTTGCGCTCAGGCGTGCCGAAGATGCCGAAGTTCGAGAGGTGCGCATCTCCGCAGAGCTGCGTCCGGATGCCCGAGCGCGGCGTCGCGGCGAGGTCGGCAGCCATGATCAACGCACCGCCGCGGAAGAACGCGAACGGCGAGACGAGCATCCGCCCGTGCCGGATCGGCACGAGCTCGGGAACCCGCGTCTCGGCCTGGCGTTCGAGCAGGCCGACGGGATCGGGCCGCGCCGTCGACGGCTCCCACTCCGCGTGACTGGAACGAGGGACCTCGGTCCGGGCGGCCTTCCCCCGCGCAGCGCGTTCCGCGGCCGTGAGATGCGCCACCGGGCTCGCGACCTGCGGCGCGCTCTCCGACGGTGCCGGCGCGTCCGGGCCGTGGCTGTCTGTTCCGTCAGCCTGGTGTTCCATTGCTCCGCCTTTCGTGATCGGTCGTCGGGAAGGTGACGAATCCCGCCGCCATTGTGAGGGAAGGAGGCGAACGGAGGCGGTAGGTTCCCCGGGTGGAGGACGACGGGGCGCCGACCCCACCCCTTGCGGCGACGGCCGGCGACGGCGCCGCCGTCGGTGAAGCGCGCTGGCCGATGGTCGGGGCAGTCCTCGCGGCGATGGTGCTCACCGTGCTCCTGCCCGATGATCTGCGGCTCGGCCCGAGCTGGGCGCTACCTCTGATCGAGGGCGTCCTGCTGGTGACGCTGATCGTCGGCGATCCCACCTCGATCACGCGCAGGTCGCGGGAGCTGCGCGTGATCGGGGTCGCGCTCGTGGCCGTGCTGGGCCTGGGCGCGCTGGTGGCGACGGGTTTTCTGATCGACTCGCTCGTCACGGGCGGGCCCGAGACCGACTCGGCAACCGACCTCTTGGAGGCGGGCGCGATCGTCTGGACCTCGAACAACATCGCGTTCGGCCTCCTCTACTGGGAGCTCGACGGCGGGGGTGCGGCCGCGCGGGCCCACGGCCTGCCGCCGTATCCGGACATCGCGTTTCCGCAGCAGCTCAACGCGCACATCTCGGCGTCGGGCTGGCGCCCGCGCTTCATCGACTACCTGTATCTCGGGTTCACGAACGCGACCGCCTTCAGCCCCACGGACGCGATGCCGCTCGCCCCCTGGGCGAAGATCGCGATGACCGTGCAGTCGCTGATCTCCCTGGCCCTCCTGGGCCTCGTGGTCGCGCGCGCCGTGAACGTCCTGAACTGACGCGAGTCGGGCGTCGGTCGCCGGAAGGTCGTTAGGATCGCTGCGTGGGCGGCGTGACCAGACCGACGGCGGGCGGCGCGCGGAGCGCCGCCGCACCTTCGCCTTTCCCCCCGATCGCCGATTACGCCTTCCTCTCCAACTGCCATACGGGTGCGCTCGTCGCCCCCGACGGGGCGATCGACTGGCTCTGCGTCCCCTCGTTCGATGCCGCCAGCGTGTTCGGGAGCCTGCTCGATCGCGAGGCCGGCTTCTTCCGGTTCGGGCCGTTCGCGATCAACCATCCCACCGCGCGGCAGTACGACCCGGGCACGAACGTCCTCGTCACGACCTGGAAGACGCCGGCCGGCTGGGTGGTCGTCCGCGACGCTTTGACGATGGGTCCCCGGGAGCACGCGGACGAGATCACGCCGCACACCCGGCCGCCGGCCGACGACGACGCCGAGCATCTGCTCGTGCGAACCGTCGAGTGCCTCGAAGGATCCGTCGAGATCGAGCTCGTCTGCGAGCCCGTCTTCGACTACGGCAAGGAGCCTGCGGAGTGGACGCTCGTCGACGGCGGCACCCATGTCGCGGACGCCCGAGGCCGCGGGCAGACGATCCGCCTCCGCTCGGACCTCGCGATGGGGATCGAGGGCAACCGCGTGCGGGCGCGGCATGTCCTCCGACCGGGCGAGCGAGCCTACTGCGCTCTCTCGTGGGCGGAGGGCCTCGCCGCTCCGCTCGACGTCGAGGACGCAGAGTCGCGGATTGCGGCGACGGTGCGCTACTGGCGGGCGTGGCTTGGGCGGGCACGCATCCCCGACCACGGGTTCCGGGACGCGATCCAGCGCTCTGCATTGGCGATCAAGGGCCTCACGTACATGCCGACGGGGGCGACGGTAGCCGCGCCCACGACGTCGCTGCCCGAGACCCCGGGCGGAGAGCGCAACTGGGACTACCGCTACACCTGGATGCGCGACACGACGTTCACGCTGCAGGCCCTCCACTACCTGAACCTGGAGTGGGAGGCCGACGAGTTCATGCAGTTCGTCGCCGACATCGAGCCGAACGAGGACGGCTCGCTGCAGATCATGTACGGCATCGACGGCCGGCGCGACCTGACCGAGTCGACGCTGGACGACCTCTCCGGCTACGCCGGCGCCCGCCCGGTCCGGATCGGCAACGGCGCCTTCGACCAGCGCCAGAACGACGTCTACGGCGCCGTCCTCGACTCGATCCTCCTCCACACCCGCAGGAGCGAACGGCTGCCGCGCCGCCTCTGGCCGATCGTCCAGCGCCAGGCGGAGTGCGCCACGCGTGTCTGGCAGGAACCCGACCAGGGCATCTGGGAGGCGCGCGGCAAGCCGCAGCACTACGTGTCGTCGAAGCTCATGTGCTGGGTCGCACTCGATCGCGCCGCAAAACTCGCCGGGATCCGCGGGGATCCGGAGCTGCAGGCGACCTGGAGCGCGACCGCGGAGGAGATCCGTGCGGACATCCTCGAGCACGGCGTCAGCGACCGGGGCGTCCTTCGCCAGCACTACGCCACCGACGCGCTCGACGCCTCCACTCTCCTGGCCGCGATCTTCGGGTTCCTGCCGGCCGACGACGAGCGTCTCCGGAACTCGGTGCTGGCGGTGGCGGATGAGCTCACCCAGCACGGCTTCGTCCTCCGCTATCGAACCGAGGAGACGGACGACGGCCTTTCCGGGGAGGAGGGGACGTTCCTCATCTGCTCGTTCTGGCTCGTGTCGGCGCTCGCGATCGTCGGGGAGAAGCAACGGGCCCACGACCTGATGGAGCGGCTGCTGCGAATCGCGTCCCCGCTGGGCCTCTACGCCGAGGAGTTCGACGTCGCGACCGGACGGCACCTCGGCAACTTCCCGCAGGCGTTTTCGCATCTCGCGCTGATCGAAGCGGCCGGGCGGATCATCCTCTCCGAGCGAGTGGAGGAGATGTCGTGAGCGCCGACGTTCACGCGACGGTGACTACCTTCGCGGGCTGCTGAGCGAACTCCGGGCGAACGGACGGGCGATGGCAACGCGGACGAAGAAGACCGTCGTCTGCTCGTTCGCCGTCGCCGTTCGCCCGGTGACCCTTCACCCGAAGCCCGGGTAAGCGCGTGGTCGGTCCCTCCGGCGAGCAGTTCGAGATCGCATTCGGTGACCAGCGGGTCGTCGTCACCGAGGTCGGCGGCGGCGTCCGAGTCTACGCGGCGGGCGACCGCGCTCTTCTCGACGGCTATGACGCCGATGTGATGTGCCAGTCGGGTCGCGGCCAGGTGCTCATCCCGTGGCCGAACCGCATCGCCGGGGGAAGCTACGAGTTCGCCGGGCGTGCCCATCAGCTGCCGATCAACGAGCACGTGACGCGCGCCGCGATCCACGGGCTCGTCAGATGGGCGACGTGGAGCGTCGCGGAGCGGGAGGAGCACCGCGTCGTCGTCGCGCACGACCTGCGCCCGCAACCCGGCTACCCGTTCGCGCTTGCGCTCCGCATCGAGTACGCGCTCTCCGACCGCGGCCTGCGGGTGTCGACGACGGCGACGAACATCGGCGCGGACCCATGCCCGTACGGAGCAGGCGCGCATCCCTACCTGAGCTCGGGTTTGCCGCGGGTCGATCCGTCGATCCTGCATCTCCCCGCCCGAAGCGTCCTCCAGGTCGACACGCGCGGCCTCCCGACCGGCACGGGGCCCGTCGACGGGACGGAGTTCGATTTCCGGCAGGCAAGGCCGGTCGGCGAGACGAGGCTCGATCATTGCTTCTCGGATCTCGAACGCGATCAAGAGGGCCTCGCGCGGGTCACGCTGACCGGCGCCGAGGGCGACGCGGGCGTCTCGCTCTGGGTCGACGAGAGCTACCCCTACCTGATGCTCTACACGGGCGACGACCGTCCGGACGTCGCCCGGCGCAGCCTGGCCGTCGAGCCGATGACCTGCCCGCCGCACGCCTTCCGCAGCGGCGAGGCCGTCGTCGTCCTCGAGCCGGGCGACTCGGTCGCGACGGCTTGGGGTCTTGCTCCGACCTGACCGGTTCTGATCGCGCTGGCCAAGGGAGAGCGATTCGAGCGCGGCCATGGTCGAGGCAGCAGACGTCGAGCGGGACGTACGGCCGAGGCGAGGCTTCACTCATGCCATCGGTATGACGAGCGCCGCCGCGGAAGAGTCCATACTCTGCGCAATGTCTCGCGTCCGACTCGGGTATGCCTCCGCTTCGCGTTCCTGCCTGCACCATCCGCAACGGGAAGGTCGAGCCGCATGACGACAGATGCCGGCGACCGGACGACGCGGGAAGGGCCGTCCCGGATGCGCCTCATCGGGGCACGCGTGCTCACCGTCGTCGCGATCCTGCTCGCGTTCGTCGGGATGGTGGCGTACTACGTCGAGCACACGGCGCTCGACGAGAGTGGGTTCGAGACGATCTCCCGGAACATGATCGAGAGCGACGCGATCCGGACGCAGGTCGCGAACACGGTGGTCGACAGGCTGTACGAGAACGTCGACGTCGAGGCGGCCATTGCAGAGCGGCTCCCCCCGGCCCAGCAAGGACTGGCTCCGATCCTGGCGGGCCTCTCGCGCTCCGGCGCCTATCGCGTGGCGGAGGCGGCACTGGAACGGCCTCGCGTGCAGAACCTGTGGGTTGCAACGACCACCGAGACCGAGCGCCAGCTCGTGAGGTTGCTGGACGACAAGACCAAGTTCGTCCAGACCGACGGCGGAAACGTCGTGCTCGACCTGCGGCCGATCATGATCGACCTCGGCGACCAGGTCGTCGTGATCGGGAACGTGGCCGAGAAGCTGCCGGATTCCGCCGGGAAGATCACGATCGTCCAGAAGAGCCAGCTGCAAACGGCTCAGACGATCACCAAGATCCTCCGCGCGGTCGCCGACTGGATGTGGCTCGTCGCCATCGCCGTTGCCGCACTTGCGGTCTGGCTGGCTCGCGGGCGTCGAAGGCTCGAGCTCCGCGCGCTCGCGATCGGCGTGCTCGTCGTCGGGCTCCTGATGCTCGCCGTGCGCCGCTTCGCCGGCGGCTACCTCGTCGACCACCTCGCCGCCGACGACACCGTCAAGCCCGCGGCGCAGGACGCCTGGAACATCCTGATGCAGGTCCTGGCCGACCGGGCCTGGGTGTGGGTCACGCTCGGACTCGTGACGCTGGTCGGAGTCTGGTTCGTCGGTGAGACTCGTCGCGCAGCTCAGGCGCGCCGCGCGGCACAGCCCGTGTTGCAGAACCGCCTGGCGACCTACGGGGTCGCCGCGGTCTTGCTCCTCGTCCTCTCGCTGTTCACTCCCACCGTCGGCCGCGGCTGGGCGTCGACGCTGATCCTGCTTGCGCTCGTGATCGGCGGCATCGAAGTCGTTCGAGGCATCGTCCAGCGAGAGGCGAGGGCGCTCCCCCGCTGAGGCTCATCCGATCCGGGCGACGCGATCCGCCCGGCGGCCCCTAGCCTCCGCGCGACCCGCAAGAGCCTTCGCCCGCGCCGGCGTTCTCTCGCCGTTGCCTCGCTGTCGCGTGGACGTTCGCCTGAGAGCGGCGGAGGGGGAGGCGCGATGGCCTCCCCCTCCGGGACTCGCCTCTCTTCCGGACTACTTGCCGGCCGCAGCGAGAGCGCCGCGGACATAGCCGGGCGTCATCGGCATGCGGGTCAGCCGGACGCCTGTCGCGTCGAAGAACGCGTTCCCGATCGCGGCGGCCACCGGAGCCGTGCTCGGCTCGCCGGAGCCGGCCGGGTTCTGGTCGAGCCGCTGCACGACGACCGTGGTGGTCATCGGTGCGTCCTTGAAGCGGATCACCGGGTACGAGACCCAGTCGAGGCTCGTCTGACGCACCTTCGAGAAGCGGACCTCCTCGATCAGAGCACGGCTGCACCCCTGGACCATGCAGCCGACCATCTGGTTCTCGACGGACGCGGGGTTGACCGTGATGCCGGCGTCCTGGGCTCCGTAGAGGTGGTCGACCGTGATCTTCCCGGTCTTCTTGTTCACCGTGATGTCGGCGACGACCGCCGGGAAGGCGCCCGCGAAGCCGCCCATCGCGACGCCGCGGCCCTTGACGACGTTGCCGGTGTCGAGCTTCGACGCCGACACCTTCGGCTGCCATTTGGCGGCCTTGGCGACGGCGTTCAGCACGACGATCCAGCGGGCGACGCCGTTCGTGTCGGACGCGTCGATGTTGTTGATCCGGAACTGCACCGGATCGACTCCCGCCTCCTTGGCGAGCGCGTCGATCATCTGCTCGGACGCGAACAGCGACTGCGGCGCGGCGGGAGCCCGGAGCCAGATGCCCTTCAGGAACCCGTTGTAGCCGTTGACCCGCTTGCTCGTGACGCGGCGGTTGGCGATGTCGTAGTACGACGCCGCGCTGGTCGTGTCGGCGTTGCCGTTGGCCGCGTTCGTCGGGATCGCCGTGACGCCCGCGAGCTGCGTGGCCGACTCGACCGACTGCGTCCAGCCGTGCTGCCACGAGGCGTAGTCGTAGCCGACGATCTTGCCGTTCGCGTCGATGCCCGCGCGGATGTCGGTGACCTGGGCCGGGCCGAACTGATCCCAGCCGTGGTCGTCCCAGCGCATGAACTGCACACGCACCGGCTTGCCGATCGCCTGCGACAGGAGCGCCGCCGAGATGCTGGCGTCGTCGTAGGTGCCGTGCCCGTAGGACGACGAGCCCGGATAGACCTGCACCCGGACGGACGTGGCCGGCAGCTTCAACGCGCTGGCGATCGCGCCGCGTGTCGTGTACGGCCCCTGAGCCATCGCCAGAACCGTCGCCTGGTCGCCGGTCACGTCGGCGATCGCGGCGTTCGGGCCGATCGGGACGTGCGCCTGGTAGGCGGTGTAGTAGACTCTCGATAGCACCTTCGCGGCGCCCGCGAGGCCCGTGCCGACGTTGCCCGAGCTCGCGGCGATCGCGTCGCCCGCGAGGTTCGCCGGGTCCTTCAGCGCGGCGGCGAGATTGCCGCTGCCGGAGAGCTTCGCCGTGTCGTCCCACGTCACCTTGAGCTGCGACGCCGCCTGGATCGCGTCGTACTCCCTCGGTGCGACGACGCCGACGAAGTCGTTGATCACGACGACCTGGACGTCCTTCAGGTGCTTCACCGAGTTCTGGTCGACGCTGATCAGCTTCGCGCCCTGGTCGACCGCCGCCTGACCGCGCGGGCGGACGACACGGCCGTGCAGCATCCCCGGCACGCGCACGCTATGGATGAACACGCCGTTGCCGGACACGAGCCCGGGGATGTCGATTCGCGGGACGCGCGTGCCGATCACCTTGAAGCTCTCTCGGGTCGGTCAGCGTCGCGTTCTGCGAGGCGACCGTCGAGTTGAACAGCTTGCCGGCCATCAGGTCGCCGTAGGTGACCGTCTTGCCGCCGCCCGAGACGACGCCCTTGTCGACGGAGAGGTTGCTGACGGGGACGCCGAGCTGGGTCGAGGCGAGCTTGAGCAGCGCAGTCTTCGCCGCCGCGGCCGCGCCTCGCATGTTGGTGGCGCCCATCGCGCCGCGGGTCGAGCCGCTGCCGACCGCGAACGCCGAGATGGAGACGTTCGTGTCGAGCTGCGCATGCTTGATCTGCTCGAACGCGACGCCCGAGCTCCTCGGCCGCGATCTGCCGCATCGCCGTCGGCGTGCCCTGCCCGAGCTCGGCGACGCCGTGGAACAGCGTGACCGTGTTGTCGGAGTTGATCTGGAGCCACGAGTCGATCTGCGCCGCACTCGGCGGGCCGGGAACGGCGCCCGTGTGGGACGGGTCGAGCGCGGTCGGGTTGTTGAGGGCCTGCGCCTTGGCGGCTACACCGGCGACGCTGAGGCCGACCACGAGGCCCGTGCCGCCCTTCAGGAACGAGCGCCGCGAGACCTCCTTTTCGGTGAGGATCTTCGCGATCCCGTTCTGCTCTGTCCGATCGGACATCTACTTCGCCCCCTTCGCCATCACTGCCGCGGCCTTCTGGATCGCGGTGAGGATGCGCGGATAGGTGCCACAACGGCACAGGTGACCGTTCATCGCGGTCCGGATCTGCGCCTCGGTCGGGCGCTTCGTGGTCGCCAAGCAGATCGGCGGCCTGGATCATCATTCCGTTCTGACAGTAACCGCAGTGCGGAACCTGAACGTCGATCCACGCCTGCTGCAGCGGATGCAACGCAGCGGGTGTCGGCGGCGGTCGTGCCGCGTGAGCTCGCCCACAGAGCGGGCATGCCCTCGAGCGTCGTGATCGCCCTGCCGCTGACGGCGGCAACCGGCGTCACGCACGAACGGATCTCCTTGCCGTCGAGCAACACCGAGCAGGCACCACACTGCGCGAGACCGCAACCGAAGCGCGGGCCGTGCAGGTGGAGCTCGTTGTGCAGGACGTACAGCAACGGTGTGTCGAGGCTCGCGGTCACGCTGTGCACGAGACCGTTGACCTTGATCTTGAGCTTACTCGCCACTTACTCCTCCATCCTTTCGGAGACATGCGGCGGCTGAGCGCCGCAGATACAGATGACGAACCGCTGCGTCGGGACAGGTCCGCAGCAGCATCAGTGTCGCACAGGAAACTTGCGACGGCAAGAAACTCGCGAGGTGACGGCGAACATTTAAGGTCGCGCGTCGCCCAGCAAGGCCGTCACCGCTGCCTGGTCGCTCAGAGGCCCCGTTAACACTCGTGTGCTGTAGTGGGGCCCTCTCACCGACGGAAATGGAGGCAGGAATGCTCAAGACGTCCCTGACCGTGCTCGTCACGGCGACCGTCTGCTTCGCGATCGCGGCCACGACCGGGTTCGCGTCTCAGGCCCGGCGCGTGATCCAGTTGAAGCCCACCGACGTGGTGGTGCTGAAGACCGGCAACATCCAGTGCCAGGCGCTCAACAAGACGACGCTTGCCTGCGGTCAGAACAAGCTCGCTGGCGCGACCCACGTCTACTTCACGCCGCACCAGCTGAACGTCGTCAAGTTCAACGCGAAGGGCACGAAGTACTCGGTGCTCTGGTCGGTCAAGCGCTGAGCAGGCGAACGGCCGGCGCGGTGCACTCGATCCGATCCGTGAACACGATCCCGCCTTCGATCGCCCGCTGCACCGGGCAGGACGCCGCGACCTTCTCGAGCCGCTGGAGCTGCTCGTCGCCCAGCGGGCCGTCGACCCGGATGGTGATGTCGCAGCGCCGCGGCACCGCCTTGTGGTCGTAGACGACGTCAACCTGTGTCTCCCCGAGTTCCCAGCCCTTCGTGCGGGCGTACATCGCGACCGTGGTCCCGGCGCAGGCGGCGAGCGCGGCCGGCAGGAGCTCGTGTGGCGCGGGTGCGCTGTCGTCGCCGCCGAGCGCGACGGGCTCGTCGGTCTCGAGCAGGAAGCGGCCGCTCACGAGAAGCTCCTGGCGGAGCGTCCCCGGAACCGACCTTGCGCTGGCGACGAGTGGCATGGCACACATTGAATCCGCCACCGCCGAGCGCGGCATCCGGTGATTCCCCGACCGCCGCTGCCTGCTTCCCGCGCGGCGGCCGGCAGGGATGATGCGCCGGTGGACGTTCCGGTGAACCGGGCCGCGCGCGGGGCAGCCGTCGTCACCATCGCGATTCTCGGCCCGGTGCTGTTCGTCGGCAACGGCCTCTACCTGCTGACGCACGGCTGGTTCGTCCGCGCCGAGTACGCGCGGCCGGGCTTCCCCGCCGACGAGCTCGGGATGAAGACGCCCGAGCGGACGCGGCTCGCGATCGTCGGCCTGAACTCGATCCTGCCCTGGCACCGCCACGGAATCGACCTGCTCCGCACCGCACGCCTCGACGACGGAAGCGCGGCGTTCGACGCGCACGAGCTGCGGCACATGACCGACGTCCGGAGGCTCCTCGCCGTCCTGCTCGGACTGCACGCGTTGACGCTGATCGCGCTGATCGCCCTCGCAGCGATCCGCCGTACGCGGCCTGTCGCCCGCAGCGCCCTGCGTGCGGGCGCGCTCGTCACGCTCGGGCTGGGCGCCGCGATCGGGATCCTCCTGCTCGTGAACCCGGTCTGGTTCCTGACCGGGTTCCACACCGTCTTCTTCGAGGGATCGAGCTGGCGCTTCGCCGACGACGAGACGCTGCGGCGCCTCTTCCCCGACCTCTTCTGGAGCGACACGACGCTGCTGCTGGGCGCCTTCGCCGCAGTCCAGGCGGTGCTCGTGCTCGTGGCGATGCGGTGGTGGCCTGCGCTCGCGTCCCGCCGGGCGTGAGCGGAAAGTGACAACTCGTCACTTGCTCGGATCCGCTCCTCGTGTCCGGGCCCGGAACTAGTGTTCTCCGCCGATGGCGGGACGGACGCAGGAGGCGCTCTACGCCGAGATCGACCTCGAGCTGTCGTGGTCCGAGGACGCCCTGCCGCAGGTCGAGCGGACGAAGCACGTCCACGGCCTGCACCCGTACCTCGGCAAGTTCGTGCCGCAGCTCGTCGAGGTGTTCCTCGGACGCTCCTTCGTCCCCGGCAGCTGCGTGTACGACCCCTTCGCCGGCTCGGGGACGACGCTCGTGGAGGCGAACGCGTTCGGCGCCGACGCGATCGGCTGCGACATCTCGGCCTTCAACTGCCTGCTGACCGAGGTGAAGACGGCGTGCTACTCGCTCGGCGCGCTCGAGCTGGGCCTGCGCGGCGCACTCGAGGACGCGCGTCGGCAGCCGGCGCCTGACAGGGCCCCCGCGACGCCGTGGCTCGTCGAGTGGTTCGCGCCGCGCGCGCTCGAGGAGCTGCTCGCCTACCGCGCCGCGGTCGAGCGACTGCCGGAGTCCCAGGCGAAGGTCGGTCGCGTGATCCTCGCGCGGGCCGCGCGGTCGGCGCGTCGGACGACGCACTTCGACCTCGACTTCCCCAAGCGGCCGGTCACGGGCCCCTACCACTGCTTCAAGCACAAGCGCACCTGCCGCCCGGCCGAGGAGGCGGCGAAGTTCCTTTCGCGCTACACGGCCGACACGATCCGCCGGATCCGGGCGTTTGCGCCTGTGCGCACCGCGCGGTCGGTCACGGTGCTGCACGCGGACTCGCGGACGGTCGAGCTTCCCGCCCGGCCGGACGGGGTCTTCACCTCGCCGCCCTATCCGGGCCTGATCGACTACCACGAGCAGCACCGGTACGCCTACGAGCTGCTCGGCCTCGACGACCGGCGGGCCGAGGAGATCGGCGCGGCGGCCGCCGGGCGCGCGCGCGCAGCGATCGAGGGCTACGTCGAGGCGATGAGCGCCGTCTTCGCAAACACGCGGCGCCAGCTCGCGCCGGGCGGTCGCGTGCTGATCGTGGTCAACGACTCGCGCGACCTCTACCCGCGCATCCTGGAGGCCGCCGGGCTGGGCCTCGACGGGCGGATCACCCGCCACGTGAACCGGCGCACCGGCCGCCGCGCGAACGAGTACTTCGAAGACGTGCTGATCTGCCGTTCGCTGTGACGGCGTAGGTGGCGGCCTCAGCGGAGAGCTATCGCGCCCTGCTGCGGCTGGCGCCGGCGCGCCGGCTCGTCTACGCGCTCTCGGCCGCGTGCCTGACCTTCGGGATGGCGCCTCTGACGATCCTGCTGACGGTGCAGCGCGCGACCGGCTCCTACCCCGAGGGCGGCTTCGCGGTCGCTGCCTTCGGCCTTACCGCCGGCGTCTCCGCGCCGTTCCGCGGCCGGCTCGTCGACCGGCGCGGGATGCGCACCTGGCTGCCCGCGATGGCCGCCTCGTACGCGGCGTTCCTCGTCGGGCTCGACCTGCTCGCCAACACCGCTGCGCCGGGCTGGGCGCTCGTCCTGCTGGCCGCGGCGGCCGGGATCGGGGCGCCGCCGCTCTTCGCCTCGGGGCGCTCGCTCTGGCCGCACGCCGTCGAGGCCGCGCTCGTCCGGCGCGGCTACGCGATCACCTCGCTCGTCAGCGACGTCGGTCAGGTCGCCGGCCCGGCGCTCGCCGGCGTGCTGTTCGTGCTCACCGGGTGGGCAGCGCTGGTCGTGTGCGCAGCGACGGCCGTGCTCGCAGCGGTGCTCGTGGTCACGGGTCCGAACGCGCCGTCGGCGCACGCGCGCCCGCGGCCGATGCCGAAGCTGTTCGAGAGCCGCGGCCCTCGCCGGCCTCCTGGTCGTGTCGCTCTTCCTCGGCGCAGCAATCGGCCTGGTGCAGGTTGCCGTTCCGACGATCGCCGGGCAGTGGGGCTCGGACTGGCTCGCCGGGCCGCTGCTCGCCGCGTTCGCCGCCGGGAGCGTCGCCGGCGCGCTCTGGTTCGGGAGCCGAAGCTGGCGCATCTCCGTGCTCGACCGCTATCTGTACTCGGTGTTGGCGCTGGGGCTCCTGCTCGCGCCGGTCGGGCTGGCGACCACGCCGGGGGTGCTGGCGGCGCTGCTCGTGCTCGCCGGCCTCGCCTTCGGGCCGGCAACCGTGTCCGTGTTCGAGAGCCTCGACGTACTCGCGCCCGGCGGCGGGGCCGAGGCGCTCACGTGGGTGACGACCGCGGAGGCGGGCGGCTGGGCGGTCGGAGGCGCCGCGGCCGGGCTGCTGGTCGTCCATGTCTCCGACTGGGCCCCGTTCGTGCTCGCCTCGGCACTGCTCGTCGTCCCCGCCGGGCTCGGCCTCGCCCTGCGCCGCCGCTAGCCGAGGTGCGCGAGCGAGGCGCCGTCGGAGGAGTCGGTCTCGTGCCGGTCGACGAGCGCGTGGCGTGACAGCTCCTCCCGGACGGCGGCGCGCAGCGCGCCGGTGCCGCGGCCGTGGACGACGCGGACGCTCTCCAGACCGGCGAGCGCGGCGTCGTCGACGAAGGCGCGCACGGCCTCGCGCGCCTCCTGGGCGCGCATCCCGCGGACGTCGAGCTGGTCGGAGACGTCGCCGCGCGCGCTGGCGACGACGCGCACCGCCGGCTCGGCCGGCGCCGCCTCGGCGCTGGGCGGCGGGCCGCAGCCGCGCGAGCGGGATCTGCACGCGCAGCCCGCCCGGGCCGAGCACCTCGGCCGTGTCGCCGCGGATCGCCGCGATCGTGCCGCGCACGCCGGCATCGGGCGCCTCGACCGGGTCGCCCGCGGCGAGCGGCGCCGTCGCGGTCACCGGACGCAGCTCGCGCAGCGCCTGCTCGGTGCGCCGTCCGCGCTCGGCGGCCGCGCCGAGCCGGCGGTCACGCTCGCCCTCGGCCGCCGGTGCATGGCGCCGCTCGCGCTCGCGGCGGCGGGCGATGCGGATCTCCTTGCGGAGCGCCTCCAGCTCGGCCCGCGCCTCGGCGAGGTCGCGCTCGGCGTCGGAGACCGCGAGCCTCGCGCGCGCGGGCGGCCGACGCGCGCACCCGCTCGATCTCGCGCTCGAGCTCGGCGTTCGAGCTCGTGCGCGCGGTCCGCGAGCCGCGCGATGTCGGCGCGCTCCTCGGCCGCAGCGTCTCGCGCCTCTGCTGCGCCCCGCTCGGCAGCCTCGGCCTCCGCAAGCAGCTCGGCCGTTCGCAGCCGCTCCGGCTGGATCCGCTCGCGCGCGTCGGCGACGACGGCCGGGTCGAGGCCGAGGCGCTCGGCGATCTGGAGCGCGTGCGAGGTGCCGGGACGGCCGAGCGCGACCCGGTAGAGCGGCGCGTGCGTCTCGGTGTCGAATCCGGTCGCTGCGTTCGCGGCGCCCTCGGTCGCGCTCGCCCACTCCTTCAGCTCCGGGTAGTGGGTGGTGACGAGCGTGAGCCGCGCCTGCGCCGCGAGCCGTGCGAGCAGCGCCTGCGCGAGCGCCGAGCCCTCGACGGGGTCGGTGCCGGCGGCGAGCTCGTCGAGCAGCACGAGCGAGCGCTCGCCCGCTGCGTCGAGGATGCGCACGATGTTGCCCAGGTGCGCCGAGAAGGTCGAGAGGCTCATCTCGATCGACTGCTCGTCGCCGACGTCGGCGAGCACATGGTCGAACACGGGCAGCGCCGCCTCGAGCGCGGGTGGCCGCAGTCCTGCCTGGTGCAGCAGCGCCGCGAGCCCGAGCGTCTTCAGCGCCACCGTCTTGCCGCCGGTGTTCGGGCCGCTGACGACGAGGACGCGCAGCCCGCCGAGCTCGAGGTCGATCGGGACGGCGGTCTGCCCGTCGAGCAGCGGATGGCGCGCCGCGAGCAGGCGCACCTCGTCGGCGATCTCGACCGCGGCACCGCGCCACCGGCGCGAGAGCGTCGCGCATGCGAGTGCGACGTCGACGGCCGCGGTCGCCTCGACGAGCGCGTCGAGCTCGGCGGCCCGCTCGCCTACGAGCGCCGAGAGCTCGCGCAGGATCCGCTCGACCTCCTCTCGCTCGGCGCTCGCAGCCTCCGCGAGCCGGTTGTTCAGCTCGACGATCGCGAACGGCTCGACGAAGAGCGTCTGCCCTGAGCCCGACGAGTCATGCACGACACCGGGCACCTTCGAGCGCGCCGACGTCTTGACTGCGAGCACCGGCCGTCCGCCGCGCTCGGTGACGAACCGCTCCTGCAGGAACTCGGCCAGCTCGCCCGACCGCGCGACCCGCGTGAGCTCCTCGGTCACGCGCAGGCGGCCGTTCCGCAGCTCGGCACGGAGCCGGCGGAGCTGCGGCGAGGCGTTGTCGCGCAGCGCGCTGCCGTCATCCTCGACGCAGCGTTCGATCGACTCCGCGAGCGAGGCGAGCGAGGGGTCGAGCGGCGCGAGCAGCTCGCCGAGGAGCGGCGCCGGCCGGCCGGCCTCCTCGAGCACGCGCCGCGCCTCGAGCGCGATCCGGGCTGCGGCCGCGACCTGATGGAGCTCGCCGGGGCCGAGCGTCCCGTCTCGGGCAGCGCGCGCCGCGGCGTCGCGCACGTCTGCCAGGCCTGCGAGCGAGGGCTCGGCGGAGGCCTCGACGAGCGCGATCCCCTCCGCGGTCAGCGTCTGACGGCGGACGACCTCGGCCGGGTCCGGCGAGGGCAGAAGCCCGAGCGCCAACTCGCCGCCGCGCTCGCTCTCCGCAAGGCCGGCGAGCCGCTCGGCGATCGCCGGGAACTCGAGCACGGCGAGCGCGTGCGGGTCCACGGCGGCCAGTCTACGGCGGCCAGTCTACGGCGGCCCCTCTAGTGCACTGTCTCGCAAATAGCTTGACATAGTGGCTTGGGGATGGGGTAGCGTTCCGTGTGTGGCGGCGGCGATCGCTGGAGACGCTCGTGTCGGAGGAGCAGCGGGCGCTGTTGGAGCGCTGGGTCGGGGCGCAGAAGACGCCGCAGAGCGTCGCGATGCGGGCTCGGATCGTGTTGGCGGCGGCGGCGGGCGACGTCGAATAGCCAGATCGCGCGGATGCTGCGGGGTCAGCCGCCCGACGGTGATCCTGTGGCGTTCGCCGCTTCGCCGAGGGCGGGCGCGCACGCGTTGACAGAGACCAGGCCGGGCCGGGGGCGCAAGCCGACGATCCCGGCGGCGAAGATCAGGGCGATCGTGGAGGCGACCACGCAGACGACGCCGCCCGGGCGAGACGCACTGGAGTTGCCGCTCGATGGCCAAGGCGCAGGGGGTCAGCGCGGCGACGGTGCAGCGGATCTGGGACGCGCACGGCCTCAAGCCGCATCGTGTGACGCACGTTCAAGCTGTCCAACGATCCGCGCTTCATCGGAGAAGCTGACCGACGTGGTCGGGCTGTACCTCAACCCGCCCGAGAAGGCGATCGTGCTGTGCGTCGACGAGAAGAGCCAGATCCAGGCCCTGGATCGCACCCAGCCGAGCCTGCCGATGAAGAAGGGGCCGCGCCGGCACGATGACCCACGACTACAAGCGCAACGGCACCACGACGCTGTTCGCCGCGCTCAGCATGCTCGATGGCAGCGTCGTCGGGCAGTGCCTGCCCCGTCACCGCCACCAGGAGTTCCTGAAGTTCCTGCGTCACCTCGACCGCGAGTTCCCCGGCGAGCTCGAGCTGCACCTGATCGTCGACAACTACCGCACCCACAAACACGCAAACGTCGATGCCTGGCTCGCCAAGCACCCCCGCTTCCACCTCCACTTCACCCCCACCTCAAGCTCCTGGCTGAACCTCGTCGAGCGCTGGTTCCGCGAGCTGACCGAGAAAGCGATCCGCCGCGGCGTCTTCCACAGCGTCCCCGACCTGATCGAAGCGATCGAACGCATTCCTCGCCGCCCACAACGAGGACCCCAAACCCTTCGTCTGGACCGCCTCAGCCGACGCGATCCTCGCCAAAGTCGGCCGCTGTAAAGCCGTTCTTGAGACAGTGCACTAGCACCGAGCCCGGCTCAGGACTCGAGCTTGCCCGTCTTGGAGGCCTCGCGCTTCGCGCTGCGGCGCTCCTTGAGCGTCTTCTGCGCCGGTTTCTTCGCGGGCTTCTTCGGTTTCTGCGCACCCTTCATGAGGATCCCTTCCTGTCGCTGCGCCGGAGCTGCGGCTCTGCCGAGTCTACGCCCGCGACCGGCGACCGGAAGAGGCGCGGGCCCGGGCCGCGCGAGAGCGCAGTCCCGGGCCCGCCAGTGGTACTTACTTCTTGCCGTTGACCGCGGCGAGGGCGTCGATCAGGCCGTTGCCGTAGAGCGAGTTGAACTTCGCGTCACCGGTGCAGGCAGCGGTGTACGACGCCGGGATCGGAGGCGGGTAGACGATCGACCCCGAGTCCGGGCACGGCGTCTCCGTGGCCGTCTTGGTGAGGATCCTCTCCACGTCCTTCGGCTTCATCTCGAGTTGCCCGCCCTTCTTGCCGTGGTCGGGATGGCCCCACTGGCTGACGATCAGCGCCGCGACGCCGACCGCGTGTGGCGAGGCCATCGACGTCCCCTGCAGGTACTGGTAGTAGGCGCAGGTGCCGCCCTGGCAGTCACGCACGACGAACGGCGTGTTCGGCGAACCGTCCGGGTTGAGCTCGCCGTTCTCGATCGCGAGCGACTCCGGATAGGTCGAGAGGACGAGGTTGCCCGGCGTCCGGAACTGCGGCGTCCCGTAGTTGTCGTAGTAGTCGCCGCCCGGAGCCACCACGGCCGTGTACTTGAGGCCGTAGTCGCCGTAGTAGGCCTTGATCCCGCTCGGGCCGACCGACCCGATCGCGATCACGTGCTCGCCCATCGTCGGCATCGGTCAGGCACGAGCTGTCGACGTCCCGGTGGTACTCGGAGCCCGGCGGGTAGTCCGGGCTCGTGTTGTCGACCGTCGGGTTGTCGAGATCCGTGTGCCCGTTGCCCTCTGCCGAGATCAGCGTGACGCCGTGCCTGTCGGCGTACTTCAGCGCACGGTTCGTCGCCTCGACGATCGTCCGCTGCTCCATCTGCTGCTCGGGCGAGTCGGCCGGGTTGTTCGAGCAGTTGTAGAGCCAGGGATCGATGTAGTAGCTCATGTTCACGACGTCGATGCCGTTGTCGGCCGCGTAGGTGAGCGCGTCGACCGTCGGCTGCAGGAAGAAGTAGCCCGAGTCCTGCCCCGCACGGATGTTGACGAGCGTCACGTTCGGCGCGACACCGGCGATGCCGAGCCCGTTCAGCGCGGCGCCGATACTGCCGGCGACGTGGGTGCCGTGGCCGTCGTCGTCCTCGTCGGCCGGGTCGACGCAGCCCGAATGCTCACACGGGCCGTCGATCTCCGGGATGTCGGTGACGAAGTTCCGCGACAGCGAGGCGTCGAAGTTCGGCGCGATGTCCGGGTGGGTCCCGTCGACGCCTGTGTCGAGGATGCCGACGCGGACGCCCGGATCACCCGGCTGCTTCTTGTAGGAGCCGTCCGCGGTCGCATGGATCATCGCCATGTCCCACTGAAGGTCGGCGAGCGGCTCCGGCTCCGGGCCCTTGCCCTTGTCCTTGTGCTTGTCCTTGTCCTTGTTGCCCTTCTCGCCCTTCTTGTCCTTGCTGTCGTTGCCGTCCTTGTGTCCGTCCTTCGCCGAGGCGCGCTCGGCGGCGGTCAGCTTCTCGATCGAGTCCTTGTCGGCGCGCTGAAGCGGCGTCTCGTATCCGATCGGAGCGTTCCGTGCGGCCCCGTCGAGGGCCGGCTGGGCGGCGGCGTCGGCGAGGAAGTTCGCATTTGCCGACTTGACGGTCGCGACGCCGACCTCCGTGTTCTCCGACACGATCACGCCGCCCGCGGCCGTGACTGCCTGATGGGCGGCCGCGAGTGAAGCGCCCTCGGAGTACAGCACGACGTAGTCGTTCTCCTGTGCGTTCGCGTTCCCGCCCGTCGCCGTTACCGCCAGCACGACGAGCGTCATCGCGAGCACGAGTGCAAAGAGGTGGTTCTTGCGCAAGATGCTCTCCTTTTCCTTCAGAGCGACCGGCGAGCCGCTCTGCACGCCGCACCAGGGTGCGGCTCGGCGACTCTATCGGGGTCGGGCGCGGGCGGCCACGATAGCGTGGCCGTCGTGGATGCTCCGGAGGCGGTGACGATCTGCGACGAGAGCGACGCCGGGTTCGGCTGGATCGCTCCCGAGCCGGCGTGGATGGAGCGGACGGCGCACGCACTCGTGGCCGACGCTGGTGTCTGGCTCGTCGATCCCGTCGACTTCCCCGGCCTCGACGACCGCGTCACGACGCTGGGAGAGCCGCGCGGGGTGCTACAGCTCCTCGACCGCCACGGCCGCGACTGCGCGACGCTTGCGGCTCGACTCGGAGTGCCGCGCCTCGTGAACCCGTCGACCGTGCCTGGCTCGCCGTTCAAGGCGTTTGCCGTCCCCGCCGTTCCCGGCTGGAACGAGACGGCGCTGTGGTGGGCCGAGCGGCGAACGCTCGTCGTCACCGAGGCCCTCGGAACCGCGCGCTACTACCGCGCGCCGGGACGGGCCCTCGGGATCAACCCAGTACTGCGGCTGTTGCGCCCGCCGACGGCGCTCCTCGACTACGAGCCGGAGCACCTGCTCGTCGGACACGGCGCCGGCCTGCACGAGAACGTCACCGCCGAGCTCGGTGAGGCCCTACGGCGCTCGCGCCGGGACCTGCTCCGGGTCACGCCCCGCATCCTGGGCGCCCGGCGGGCGCCGCGGCCCTCCTAGATGAGTAGTTCCACGGGTTCAGGCTGTGTAGTCGGTGAGGGCGCGTGGTGGTCGGCCGAGGCGGTGGTTGAGGCTGATCGCGGCGGCGAGGGCGAGGAAGCGTGTGCTGATGCGGGTTCTGAGGCCGTGGAGGGTGCGGGCGCCGTGGCGTTCGAGGGTGAGCACGTCTTTGCAGGTCTGGAAAATCGACTCGACCCGTTGCCGGATCGGCGCGAGGTGAGGGCCGCCGGCGGGTTCGTCTTTGCGGCGTGGACGGACGATCGTGGCGTCGAGCTTGGCGGCGAGCTGTTCGAACTCGCGCCCGGCGTAGCCTTTGTCGCCGACGACGAACAGGTGGCCGTCGCGGTGGCAGCGCTGCAGCAGCGTGAGGCAGACATCGCGCTCGGGCGTCTTGGGCGAGGTCAGCAGGAGCGCGCGCGGCGTGCCGTCGAGCGCGAACAGGCCGTGCAGCCGGAAGCCCCAGAAGTAGCGGCTGTGGCTTGCGCAATAGCCGTAGTCGGCAGCGTCTGCGAGCTGGCTGCGCCGCGTCGTCTCGATGCTGCGGGCGCACTCGACCGGGGTCGAATCGACCAGCACGAGATCGTCGTGGAAGCCGGGGCTGTCGCTCGCGAACACGGCAGTCAACCACTCGATCGTGTCGCTGAGCCGTTCACGCCGCTTCAGGTATCCCGTCCGGTTCGGCAGCTTCGGGAACAGGTGGGCAAGCTGCTTGCGCGCCCGCTTCAGAAAACGCGCGTCGGACGGGATCCCCATGATCGCTTGCGCGACGCAGAGGGTGACGACCTCCGCGTCGGTCAGGATTCGCCTGGCGTTCTTCACCGGCTCAGCCAGAAGATCGTCGGCGGTACAGAACACCGCAATCAGCAACAGGTCGAGGTCGGCGAGCATCGTGGCCTCCTTGGGTCGACGGCGCGAACAGACACCGCCGACTTCGACCTGACCGCTACCGGTCCCTACCCCCGAGCCGCAGCTTCGGCCGTGGAACTACTCATCTAGATGCGCTGCGTCGTCGTCCTCTTCACCCGTGACCTTCGCGTCCACGACAACCCCGCGCTCGCCTCCGCGGCGCGTGAAGCGGAACACGTGCTGCCGCTGTTCGTCCTCGACGAGCGGCTGCTCGCCGAGTCCGAGCGGCGGACGGAGCTGCTGGCGGCCGCCCTCGGCGACCTCGACCGCTCGCTCCGGCGCCTCGGCGCCGGGCTCGTCGTCAGGCGCGGCGACCCCGTCGCGGAGGCGGTGCAGGCGGCGCGCGCCTGCGACGCCGAGGCGGTCTTCCTCGCCGAGGACGTCTCCGCCCGGGCTCTCCGGCGCGAGCGGCGACTGCGGGAGGAGCTCGCGGTGCATGCCTTCCCCGGCATCACGGTCGTTTCCCCCGGGGCGGTCACGCCGGCGGACCGCGACTGCTATCGGGTGTTCACGCCCTACTACCGCGCGTGGTCGGCCGCGCCGCGGCGCGTGCGGGAGGAGCCTCCGGTACGGCTGACGCTTCCCGAGGGCGTCGAGGCCGGAGGGCTCCCGCCGTCCGCGGCCGGTGGCGGCGAGACGGCGGCGCGCACGCAGCTCAACCGCTGGCTCGCCGGCGGCGACGCCCGCTACGCGGAGACGCGCGACGACCTGGCGGCCGACGCGACCTCGAAGCTGTCCGTCCCGCTCCACCTCGGCCTCCTCTCCCCGCTCGAGGTCGCGGCGCGCTCCGGGAGCTGCGAGCTCGTCCGACAGCTCGCGTGGCGCGACTTCTACGCGCAGCTCCTCGCCGCGAACCCGTGGAGCGCCTCGCGCGACCTCACCCCGCGGCGGAGAGAGTGGGACGACGACGCGGACGGGCTCGCAGCCTGGAAGGAGGGGCTGACGGGGTATCCCATGGTGGACGCCGGCATGCGCGAGCTCGCGGCGACCGGGCTCATGCACAACCGCGCCCGGATGATCGTCGCCTCGTTTCTGACCAAGGACCTGAACGTCGACTGGCGCGAGGGCGCCGC
This sequence comes from uncultured Actinomycetota bacterium, assembly GCA_963797465.1. Lineage (GTDB taxonomy): Bacteria > Actinomycetota > Thermoleophilia > Gaiellales > Gaiellaceae > PALSA-600. Next base: position 2,575,952 of record CAWCPD010000001.1, read on the forward strand.
GCACTTCCGCCGCCTGCTGCTGGACGGCGATGTCGCCTCGAACGGCGGCAACTGGCAGTGGGTCGCCGGCACCGGCGTCGACACCCGGCCGGGCCGCATCTTCAACCCGACGCTCCAGGGACGACGCCACGACCCGGGCGGCGACTACGTCCGGCGCTGGGTGCCGGAGCTCTCTGCGATCGACGGCCCTGCCGTGCACGAGCCGTGGCGGCTCGGGCCGCTCGCGACCGGCGGCTACCCGGCGCCGATCGTCGACCATGCGGCCGCGGCGGCCCGCTACCGGGCCGGCGGCTGACCGAGGATCCGCGCGACCGCCTCACGCCGGTAGTCGAAGATCCGGTCGAGGTCGCGGCCGACGAGCAGCGTGTGTGCCATCACGCCGAGCGGCCCGTACGGCATCCGGTAGCGGACCCGGTCGGCGATCAGCGTCCCTCCGTCCACTGGCTCGAACGTGTGCAGGTGCTCCCAGCGGGCGAACGGGCCGCGAAGCTGGCGGTCGAGGAAACGCCGTCCAGGCTCCCACACGTCGATTCGCGTCCGCCACGAGACCGGCACGCGATGGAGGCTGAGGCGGTAGTCGATGAGCGCGCCCGGGCCGAGCTCCGTCGGCGCCGAGAGCACGCGGAAGCGAAGCCACGGCGGCGTGATCGCCTCGAGATTGCGGGCCTCGCCGAAGAACGCGAAGGCCTCGTCGACCGGGAGCGGCACGATCTGCGTCCGGACGATCAGTCGGCCGTCCACAGCTGGGTCGTCTGTCGCCACAATGTCATCGATGCCCGAGTCGGTCTGGGACTATCCGCGCCCGCCGCGCGTCGAGCGGTCGGCCAAGCGGGCGCGCATCGTACTCGGCGGCTTGGTGATCGTCGACACGACCCGGACCCACCGCGTACTCGAGACGAGCCACCCGCCCGTGTACTACGTGCCGCTGGAGGACGTCGCCCCCGGTGTGCTCGAGCCGTCGGCAGCACGCGGCTCCTTCTGCGAGTGGAAGGGCGAGGCGTCGTACTACGACGCGATCGGCGGCGACGGGCGACGCGTGGAGCGCGCGGCGTGGACCTACCGCAGCCCGCTGCGCGGCTTCGAGGCGATCCGCGACGCGGTCGCCTTCTACCCCGCGGCGACGGACGAGTGCACGCTCGACGGCGAGCATGTGCAGGCGCAGGAGGGCGGCTTCTACGGCGGCTGGATCACGAGCGAGATCGCCGGCCCCTTCAAGGGCGGGCCGGGAACCGCCGGCTGGTAGATCGCTCAGCCCGGCCCGTTCGCCGGCGCGAGGCGGCGGCGGCGCAACTGCCTCTCGTCGGGGAGCTTCACGTCCCAGACGAGCCGGAGCTTCTCCATCACGCGGATCACCCACCACGAGACGTCGACCTGGAAGCGGCGCAGGCCGTGGCGTGCCGAGGCGGGAAAGGCGTGGTGGTTGTTGTGCCAGCCCTCGCCGAAGACGAGCAGCGAGACGAACCAGTTGTTGCGCGAGTCGTCACGGGCCGGGTAGTCGCGCTTCCCGAACATGTGGCAGAGCGAGTTGACGCTGAACGTCGCGTGCTGGAAGAGGAAGATCCGGACGAGCCCGCCCCAGAGCATCGCCTCGAGGCCGCGCTCCCAGCCGCCGAGCGCGTAGCCGATCGCGAACGGGATCCCGAGCGTCGCCAGCACCCAGAGCAGGTACAGGCGGTCGATCGTGCGGACGAGCCTGTCCTCGTACAGGTCCTTGCCGTAGAGGCGCCCCTGCTCCATGCCCATGTTGGTGAACATCCAGCCGACGTGCGCGTGCAGGAAGCCCTTGATCGCGCCGCCGGCGCCCTCGCCGTGCCCGTGCGGCGAGTGCGGATCGCCCTCCTGGTCGGAGAACGCGTGGTGCTTCCGGTGGTCCGTCACCCACTGCGTGAGCGGGCCCTGCATCGTCATGCAGCCCAGGATCGCGAGCAACGCCTTGACCGGCGCCCGGGTCTTGAAGCCGCGATGTGTGAAGTAGCGATGGAAGCCAACTGTGATCCCGAATGCGCAGACGACGTACATTGCGACCATGAGCGCCAGGTCGCCCGGATGAAACGCCACTTCCCACAGCACGCCCATCGCTGCGAGAACGCCGATCGGCGGCACGACGACGGCGACGAGCGTGACCACCTGGCTGATGCGACTCGTGCCGCTGCGAACAGTTGCGAGCGGCCCGCTAGGGGCTGGAAGGTCGGTCACTCCGTTCCACCGTACCCCAACCGCCGTGCGACGGGCGCGCGCGCGGCCGGATCGCTGTCGTTGCGGCAACCGCCGCGCACCGTCGGCTCGCACGGCGCTCTTCGGTGAAGCGACCGCCGCTCTACACGCTGATCGAGGCGATCGGCTTCCGGTTCTGGTTCAGGCGCCTGTACCGGATGGAGCTGACCGGCGTCGAGCGCATTCCCGCGGAGGGGCCGACGATCCTGGTCGCGAACCACGAGTCGATGCTCGACCCGTGGCTGCTCGGGATCGCGACTCCCAGGCCCATCCGCTACATGGCGAAAGCGGAGCTCTGGAACTATCCGGTGCTGCGGAACATCATGGAGTGGTGGGGCACGTTCCCGGTCGCGCGCGGCGTCGGCGACCGCGAGGCGGTGGGGCGCGCGGCCGAGCTGCTCGCCGAGGGGCAGGTGCTCGGGATGTTCCCGCAGGGCACGTGCCTCCCCTACCGCCGGCGCCCGTGGCTCCGTGGCGCGGCACGGCTCGCGCTGTCGACCGGCACGACGATCGTGCCAATCTGCATCGTCGGCAGCGAGCGGGCGCTCCGGCCCGGCAAGTTCAAGCTGGGTCTCCCGAGGATCCGCGTGCTCGTCGGCGAGCCGATCCAGGTGGAGCAGCGCCGGCCGACCGTCGCCGCCGCGAAGGAGCTGACCGCGCGGATCGAGCGGGCGATCGAGGACGCGCGCGAGCCGTACGGCCCGCCGGCGCACGCGTGGTTCCCCGACGAGCGCGCCGCCTGACCGGCGCGTCCCGGCCTCAGGCGTCGAGCCGGTCGCGCAGCTCGCGCAGCGCGGCGCGCAGCTCCGCCACCTCCGACCGCAGCTGACGCAGCTCGTCCTCGATCTCTATGAGCGGATCTCTCTCTGCGATCCCCGGTGACGCGGCAACAGCAGGCGGCTCCTCCAAGGGCTCCTCGCCGCCGAGCAGGTGCGCCCAGCGCTCCTCCTTCTGGCCGGGCCGGCGCGTCTGCCGCACGACGAGCTCGCGTGCGGCCATCGCCTCGAGCGTCTGCTCGATCTCGAGCAGCGAGCCGAACCGGTGCAGCCGCTCGCTCCGCTGGTTGAGCTCTCCGAGCGTCTGCGGCCCACGGAGCATCAGCACGGCGAGGAGGGACAACTCCTCGCCCGAGAGACCGAGCGCGGCGTCGAGCAGGTGCCGGTACTTGGCCGCGCGGCTGCCCGGGCCGCTCGCGAGCCGCACCCACCCCACGCGCGAGAGGCGGTCGAGCGCGGCGCGGATCGTCGGCTCGTCGTAGGCGACGACCGGGTCGCGGTTCGTCGACTGGTTACACGCCGCGCGCAGTGCGTTGAGCGAGAGCGGGTAGGCGTCCGGCGTCGTCCGCTGCTTCTCGATCAGGCAGCCGACGACCCGCAGCCCCACAGCATCCGCGTCCACGTCGCAAGCCTACGCGGCGCCCGCGCAGCTTCCCGTCGGCGGCCGTCTCGGAGATTTCTGGAGATCTTGAGGAGAGGAGTCTTGACGGATTAGTCACCGCGTGACTATGGTGCGCCGCAAGGACGCCATCCTCCTCCAGACGCGAAGTGACGAATCGCGTTTCGGGTCGATGCCGGGGAGGTTTCGCCACCTCCCCGGCGCCCCGCAAGAGGTCGGCGACAGGGTTGTCCTTGCGGCGACAGAGACGACAGAAGTGGCATCTCCGTCGTGAGGCTCGACTAGGTTGTTCCGCGACCCGATGAGCGACCGCGGACGGATCCCGAGGCGTCACTGGGCCGTCCTCGCGGCGCTCTTCGTCGCCGCTGCGGTGCTGTCGGCGTCCGCTCTCGCCGGGACCACCGAGCGCCCGGCGAACGAGCTGACGAAGTACACCGCGAGCCTGCGCGTCGCAGCCAAGCAGGCCGAGGCCGCCCGTCTGGCGGCGTCGCGCCTCGACGGGAGAGCCTGCGGCACGTTCGGCGCGGCCGCGGGCAAGCTCGCGACCGCGGCCGCGTCGGCCCGCAGTTCCTTCGAGGCCTACCGCAAGGCGAACACGCGCTACGGCACCCAGGAGGAGATCCGGCTCATCACGGCCCTCGCCCTCGACCTGCGGGAGGCCCGCGGCCAGCTCGCCCGCGCGGCCGGCGAGTCGGGCGTCGCGTCCGCCGCCGAGCAACAGGCAGCCGAGCGCGAGGTCGGCCTTTTCCAGGCGTTCCTCGCGCGCAAGATCGAGGATCGCCTCGCGCTGGAAGGGCTCGCCGACGTGCTCACCTCGACCAGCTTCCGCGAGGTCAAGGCCAAGGTCGTCTCCGACGTCCAGCAGCGCCTGCACGACCGCGCCGAGGCCGAGATCAAGCGCCTCGTCGGCTTCCGGATCAAGCTCGGCGTGCCGCTGAAGCAGCAGATCCGCGACTTCCTCGAGGGCGAGCTCTCCTCGACGCTCTCGAGGCTCGCCGTCTCGGCCGGGCCCGCTGGGATCATCGTCACGCTGATCGGCCGGAAGCTCGTCTCATTGGTCGGCCACGCACTCCAGGAGGCCCTCAGGCAGAAGGGCAAGGTCGTCGCCCGGACGACGGCGACGATCAACGGCTTCAAGCGCTATCAGGCCCAGCTGCGGAGCCTCCCGAAGGACGCGACGCTCGACCGGGTGCGCGGCATCGTCCGCGGCGCCGAGCGGGCGCTCGCCGCCACGAGCTTCCTCCGGGGCGACCTGAAGCGGGCGAAGCGCGCCGACCTGCTGACGCAACTCGCCGCCGCGGAGAGCGGCCTGCGGACGACGCTCTTCGCGTCGCGGCAGCGGTTCCTCCTCGACTCCGACCTCGTCGGCGAGGACTTCCGGCTCGCCGTCTCCTTCGCGACGGGGGTCCGCGCCGACGCCACCAGGCTCGCGAAGAAGGCCGGCTGCCCGCTCGGCGGCGCCGGAGGGGGCACCAAGGTGCCGGACGGGGGAGTCAACCCGACGAACGCCACCTGCGCGCCGTCCTTCACGATGGAGTCGCTCCGGAGCCTGCCGCCCTACGACGTCACGGGCGAGTTCCCCGCCACCTTCTCGAAGCTCGAGAAGACCGCCACGTTCAGCTGGAAGTGCCTCTACCGGCGGGACGACGGCGCCGAGGCGTTCGTGATCTTCATCGACGTGATCCCGCCTGACACGCCCGGCGCGCTGGCGTCGGGCGCATGCGCCTCGACGGCGCCGGACAGCCCGCCGTACTACCGCAGCCGGAAGCGCTATGTGACAGTGAGCGGCGGCGAGCGCGGCGCGTTCACCCGCGCGAAGGGTGGCAACGAGGCGATCCTGAAGCAGGCACTCGCGCTCGCCGAGGCGCAGGGCGTCGGTCACGCCTGCGCGTAGCCACGCGACTTCTCGCCCGGCGGCGAGCGGTATAGAGTCGCGCGGTGTCCCTGACGGAACGGAGTGCGGCCCACCTGCTGCGGGAGGCGCGCGCGCAGCACGTGGCCCGAGGCGTCTCGATGCCGTCGCTCGTCGTCGCGCGTCCGCGCGGCGCGCAGATCTGGGACGTCGACGGCCGCGAGTACCTCGACTTCGCCGGAGGGATCGGCTGCCAGAACCTCGGCCACAACAACGCAGCCGTCGTCGAGGCGATCAAGCACGTGGTGGCGAAGCTCGATTGAGCGACACGGTCGTCTTCATCCCGGCCTGGAACGAGGAGGCGAACCTGCCGGCGGTGCTGGAGGAGTTGCATGCGGTGTTGCCCGATGCAGACGTGCTCGTCGTGGACGACGGCTCGACCGACGGCACGGCCGAGGCGGCGCGCGCGGGCGGCGCCGAGGTGCTCTCGTTCGGGGCGAACCGCGGCCTGCCGGCTGGGATCGCCGCGGGCTACGGGTACGCGGCCGAGCACGGCTACCGCTTCTGCGGCCGCGTCGACGCCGACGGCCAGCACCCGCCGCACGAGCTGCGCCGCCTGCTCGAGCTCGTCCGCGCCGACGCCTGCGATGTCGCGGTCGGCTCGCGTTTCGTCTCCGGCGAGGGCTACCCGGAGTACCGCTACGAGGCGTCAGGCGCCCGCAAGCTCGGCCACTTCGCGCTCCGCCGGGCGATGCGCTGGCGCCTCGGCGGGCCGATGATGGACGCGACGAGCGGCATGTACGCGGTCAACGAGCGCGCCATGCCGATCCTGGCCGAGCCCTACCAGGCGGGGGCGCCGGAGGTCGAAGGCCTGACGCGCCTGGCCGCGGCGGGCCTGCGGATCGAGGAGGTGCCGGTCGACATGCGCGAGCGCGCGAGCGGCGAATCGAAGCTGCGCGGTAAGAAGGCGGTCATGCTCGTGCTCACGGTCGGCGGGGTGCTGCTGCTCGGGGCGCGCGCTCGCAAGAACCGCAAGAGCCGCTGACGCCAAAGCCGCCGAGGGAGTGAGGCCGGCCGCCGGGTCACTCAACGATCACGGATAGGTCGCCCGAGACGCGAGCGACGGCAATCGCCCTCGCCCCTGCGGATGACGCAAACGGCAGGCAGCGCTCGTTCGATGTCGAAGCTTGCGCTGTGGCCTTGCGCGAACCCAAGGCCCCTCGGTGGGGCTGGTCCCTGCTTGCGTGCGCCACGGCGTTTGGTGGCGGGACGCTCGTCGGCGTCTCGACGCCCGCCGGCGGGGTGGCCGTGCCGCCGAAGGGCGCCTTCGCCGCACTGCCGCTCCGGGTCGACGGCGAGTTGCCCGCCTGGCTTGCGCCCGGGGCGCGGCTGACGGTCTCCGGCAGGGCCGGGTCGGGTGCTCGCGTCTCGCTCCTCGTCGGCGGACGGCGGGTCGCTTCCGGCACGAGCGGGGAGGGTGGCCGCTTCGTCCTGACCGGGCGTACGCCTGCCGCGGGGCGGATGCAGGTCGAGGTGGCGAGCGGCGGTAAGCGCACTCGCGCCGGGCGTCTGCTCGTTCGGCCGGTGCTGCTCGCGGCTGCCGGCGACGTCACGCCGGGCGAGGGCGTGAGCCAGGCGGTCGCGCGGTACGGCGATGGTTATCCCTGGAGCGCCGTGGCGCCCGTGCTGCGCGGGGCCGACATCGCGACCGTGAACCTCGAAGGCGTGATCTCCGACCGCGGCGTTCCGGCGGCCGGCAAGGAGTACCACTTCCGCGGCGGGCCCGGCCTGCTGCGCGGCGCGGCGCGGGCCGGGATCGACGTCGTCACCGTCGCGAACAACCACAGCCTCGACTTCGGCCGCGAGGCGTTCCTCGACACGATCGCCGCCGCACACGCCGCTGGCCTACGCACGATCGGCGGCGGAGCGACGCTCGGCCACGCCCGGCGCCCGGCGATCCTCACCGAGGGTGGGCTCCGGATCGCGCTCCTCGGCTACTCGGACGTGCGACCGCTCGGCTTCGACGCCGGAGCCGACTACGCCGGCACGGCACGCGCCGACCCGGCCACGATCGCCGCCGACGTCTCTGCGGCGCGGCGTCACGCCGACCTCGTCGTGGTCTGGTTCCACTGGGGCGTCGAGCTCGCCCGGGAGCCCGACTCCAGGCAACGCGCGTTCGCCGACACCGCGCTCGCGGCCGGCGCGTCCCTCGTCCTCGGCGCGCATCCGCACGTGCTCCAGCCCGTGTCGCGGCACGGACGGAAGCTCGTCGCGTGGAGCCTAGGCAACTTCGTCTTCCCGTCGGGCTCGCCGGGGACGAGGAGCACCGGCGTCCTGCTCGCCACGCTCGACGCCCGCGGCGTCACCGGCTTCCGCCTCGCGCCCGCGACGATCCACGGCTTCCGCCCCGTGCTCGACGCGCCGCTGCGGGACGTTGCGTCGGCCGCGCGGCGCTGAGAGGCGCTCGGGTGCGGAGAAGCCCCGGCTCCGACGGCGCGTGATCATCGGCAGGCTCGACAACGGCGCCGTCGTCCCGCCCGCCGGGGTAGCGCAGAGGCAACACGGGAGACACGAACGGGATCGGGCCCGGCGCCGGGCCCGATCCCGTTCTTCGATCTGCCCCGTCGGCTACTTGCCGGCGGCGAGGACCGCGCGGACGCGGCCCGGCGTCATCGGCGCCTCGCGGATGCGAACACCCGTGGCGTCGAAGAACGCGTTCGCGATCGCCGGCTGCACAGGTACGAGGCCCGGCTCACCGGAGCCCGTCGAGCGCGAGCCGCCGGCCGCGACCGAGGTCGTGTCGTTGACCGGCACGTCGGTGCGCTGGAGCGCCACGAGCGTGATGTTCGGGGCGTCCTTGAACCGGATCGCGGGGTAGCTCACCCAGTCGAGGCTGGTCACATTGCTCTTGTTGAAGACGAGCTGCTCCTGGAGCGCCTTGCTGACGCCCTGCATGATCGCGCCCTCTTCGTTGTTGTGCATCCCGTCTGGGTACACCACGAGGCCCGCATCCGAGGCGACGTAGATGTGGTCGACCGTGATCTTGCCGGTCTTCTTGTTCACCTGGATGTCGGCCACTGCGGCGACACGGGAGTTCGCGAACTGCCCGAACCCGACGCCGCGGCCCTTCACCACGTTCGCGTCCGAGAGATTGGACGCGGCCACCTTCGGCTTCCAGTTCGAAGCCTTGGCGACGCCGAGGAGGGCGTTCTTCCACCGCTCCGCCACGTCCTTCGTCGGGCTGTTCGGCGTGGCGATGTTCTGAAGCCGGAACGCAACCGGGTCCATCTTGGCCGCGTACGCCAGCTCGTCGATCAACTGCTCTGCGGCGAACGCCGACTGGTACGCGCCCGGGGCCCGGAGGAACGTCGTCTTGAAGTAGTTGTCCTGGAGCGGCAGGGCCTTGCCGAGCACCGTGCGGTTCGCAACGTTGTACTGCGAGCCGCTGATCGTGGTGTCGTAGAACCCCGACGTCGCGTACGCGGCCGTACCGGTGATCTGCTGCTGCGTGTGGTTCGTCGAGAAGTACGGCACGTTGAGCGATGTGTATTCGAACGCGACCAGGTTGCCGTTCGCGTCCACGCCGCCGCGGATGTCCGTCAGCTGGGGCGGGCCGTAATGGCTCCACCCGTTCTCGTCCCAGCGCATCAGCTGGAGCCGGACCGGCTTGCCCACGAGCGCCGACATGATCGCCGCCGCCTGTGCGGCGTCGTCCCACGCTGCCGCCGGCCCGTACGTGCTCGAGCCCTCGTAGTAGCTGAGCCGGATCCTGTTCAGCGCCGGGGCGTTCGCGCCCAACACCGTGTCGAGTGCGGTCTTCACGCTTCCGCGTGTCAGGTACAGGCTCTGCGAGTTCGTGAAGATGCGCGCCCCGTTCGGGGTCACGTCGGCGACCGCGCAGCACGGGCCGATCGGCATGCTCCCGTTGTAGTGGTACTTGTAGCTCTGCGAGGCTTTGATCGCAGCTGACGCGAACGCGCTGTCGAAGTTGCCCTGCTTCACGGCGAACGACGCCGGGACCTTGCCGGCACTGTCCTGCTCGCGCATCGACTGGAACAGGTTCCCGACCGCCGCGATCGGAGGCATGTCCGCCCACTTCACCTTCAGCTGAGCGGCCGCCTGGATCGCCGCGTACTCGCGATCGGCGACGACACCGACGAACTCGCCGAAGCGGACGACCTTCGCGCCGGCGATGCTCTTGATCGAGCTCTCGTCGACCGACAGGACCTTCGGAGCGGTGCCGGCACCGTACGCGCCCTGGCCACGCGGCCGTACGACGCGGCCGTGCACCATCCCCGGCACTTTGACGTTGTGCACGTAGGTGAACGTGCCGTTGACCTTCGCCGGGATGTCCACGCGCGGAACGCCGTGCGTGGACACGATCTTGTACTCGGCAACCGGCTTCGCCCCGGGAGCTCCTGCAGCGAGGCTCGGCGCGGCCGGCATGCGGACGTTGAACAGCTTGTCGCCGAGCAGCGCGCCGTAGGTGACGGTCTTGCCGCCGCCAGAGACGACGCCGTCCTTGACCGTAAGGCTCGTCTTCGCGACACCGAGGTTCGTCGCCGCGAGATCGAGCAGTGCGCCCTTCGCCGCCGCAGCGGCCGCACGCACCGCCAGGCCGCCGCTCTGGATCGCGCTGCTGCCGGCCGTGTAGAAGTTGACAGGGGTGTGGTTCGTGTCGTTGTTGACGGAGGCCCGGATCTGGCTGAAGCTCACGTCGAGCTCCTCGGCCGCGATCATGAGGATGCCCGTCAGGCTGCCCTGGCCGAGCTCGATGATCTGCGGCCGCAGCGTCACCGTGTTGTCGGCGTGAACCGTGAGCCACGAGTCGATCGCCTGCGAATCGAACGGGCCCATCGACGCGTACGGATCGGTTCCGGCCGCCTTCGTCGCCTTCGCAGCGACACCGGCTCCGAGCACCGAGAAGCCGACGATCATCGCGCCGCCGCCCTTGGCGAACGCCTTGCGGGAGAACTCCTTCTTCAGGATCTCGGTCATGGTTACTTCCCACCCTTCGCCATCACGGCAGCGGCCTTCTGGATGGCCGTCAGGATTCTTGGATAGGTGCCGCACCGGCACAGGTGACCGTTCATCGCGGTCCGGATCTGCGCCTCGGTCGGGCGCTTGGTGGTCGCCAGCAGGTCGGCGGCCTGGATCATCATCCCGTTCTGGCAGTACCCGCAGTGCGGAACCTGAACATCGATCCACGCCTGCTGCAGCGGATGCAACGCAGCAGGAGCGGCGGCGGTCGTGCCGCGTGAGCTCGCCCACAGAGCAGGCATGCCCTCGAGCGTCGTGATCGCCCTGCCACTGACAGCGGCAACCGGCGTCACACACGACCTGATCTCCTTGCCGTCCAGCAACACCGAGCACGCACCACACTGCGCCAGACCGCAACCGAACCGCGGGCCGTGCAGATGAAGCTCGTTGTGCAAGACGTACAGCAACGGTGTGTCGAGGCTCGCGGTCACGCTATGCACGAGACCGTTGACCTTGATCTTGAGCTTGCTCGCCATTCCTTCCTCCTGGTGTCGAAGTCGTGATCGACCATCGCGAGGCCGCCGGGATCGTGCTTGACGGCTCAACCAGCCTATCGGGACGGGGGTCGGGTTTCAATGGCTCGGCGAACGGGTTTTCGGGCACGCCAGCGCGGCGTCGCCGGCGATCCAACAACTGACCTGCTTCTGCGTCTACACCGTGATGCGTCGTCAGCTCCGCGACACCCGCCGCACCGGCCCGCGGTCGCGCATTCGGGCCGCATGACCGGGCAATCCCGCGCGGAGCGCGAAGTCGCGGCGCCGCCAGATGACCAGCTTGCCGCACCCGCTCGCGCCGACGTCGTTTTTGCGCCATGGTGTAAGGCATGAGGCTCGCCTCGGCCCATCGCTTCGCACTCGCGCTCGTCGCCCTTGCCTCGGCGAGCGCGATCGTGCTCGGCGCGGCGTCGGCGGCCGGGAACGGGGCCGCGCGCACCTCCGCCACCGGGCACCCGCTGCTCGGCATCACCGGCAACGTCGCGCACTACACGAGCCTGACCGGCCTCGAGCCGACCGTCGTGCAGGCGTTCCTCGGCTGGGGCCAGGGCCAGACGTACGGCTCGCCTTTCGCACAGCTCTTTCCGACGCTCGCGCCGATCCCGATGATCCACCTGGGCACCGGCGACAGGAACCGCCGCGAGACGATCACGCCCGCCGACATCGCCGACGGGCAAGGGCGACTCGTATCTGGTCGCCCTCAACCACTCGATCTCGACTTGGGGCAAGGCGATCTACGTCCGACCGCTGGGCGAGATGAACAATGCGAACACGTTCTACTCGGGGTTCAACGCGAACGGCCAGTCGAAAGGCGCCGCCTACACCCCGGAGCAGTACCGCAAGGCCTTCGCGCGGATCTACGTGATCCTGCACGGCGGCACCGCTACGGCCGTCAACGCGAAGCTTGCGAGGCTCGGCCTGCCTGCCGTTCAGGGCGAGGAGCCGCTCGCGAACCCCTTCCCGCAGCTCCGCGTGATCTGGAGCCCGCTCGCCTCGGACAACCCCAGGATCCCGGCCAACGCGGCTATGCAGTACTTCCCGGGCTCCGCGTACGTCGACGTGATGGGCGGTGACATCTACGACGAGGCGCTCACCGACACCGCTCCCTGGGGCGGCCTCGAGGCGCTGCTCAAGGCCGCGAGCAGCCGTGGAAAGCCGTTCTCGGTGGCCGAGGCGGGTCTCTCGAGCGTTGACGACCCGGCGTTCATCCGTCACATGTGCTCCTTCCTGAGCGCACACCCCGCCGTCGAGTCGCACGTCTACTACGAGAGCAAGCCCGGCTCGCAGTGGGATCTCGGCTCGAAGCCGAAGAGCCTCGCCGCTTACCGCGAGTGCATGACGCCGCTCGCCGGGAAGCTGCCCTCCTGGGCTCTCGCGAACGCGCCCGGCGGCGGCGCGACCGTGAAGGCGCTGAGGCTCGTCCCGCGCCCGGCCGCCGGCCCGGCGCCGCACGCGGTCACGTTCTCGATCACGGCGAAGCTGAGCGTGCCGATCCAGCAGTGGCTGCTCGTCTTCGACGACGGCACCGAGACCGGCGGCGCCGGCGCGCCGCCCGCGACCGTCAAGCACACCTACGCCAAGGACGGCGTCTATCCGGCAACGCTGATCGTCTTCCCGTTCCCGCCGTTCACGCCCGCCGCGGCCCGTTTCTACACCTCGGCGGACGTCACAGTCGGCACGGCGCCCTCGGCCCTCCTCAGCATGGAGCCGACGCCCGACTCCGGGCCGGCGCCGCTCGCGGTCTCGTTCCGGATCGAGCGCACGTTCACCGGCCCGGTGGCGAGCTGGGAGCTGGTCTTCGGTGACGGCAAGACGCGCGAAGGCACCGGCGCGCCGCCCCACTTCGCCGGTCACACCTTCGCCGAAGCGGGCGACTACACCGTCCTCCTGACCCTGAACCAGTCCGGCGGACAGCGCTACATGGCGCTCGCCGCCGTGACCGCGGGCGGCGGCGGCGGAGGCGGCGGAGGCGGCGGAGGGGGCGGAGGCGGAGGCGGAGGCGCCGCCGGCAAGCGTCCCACCGCCACCAAGACCGGCACGGTGCTCGTCAACGGCAAGCCGTTCACGGGCGGGCCGATCCCCTACGGCTCGAAGGTCGACGTGACCAAGGGCGCGGTCACGATCAAGACCGAGGTTGGCAAGCTCAAGCTCTTCGGGCAGAAGAAGATCACGGCGATCTTCAAGCTCGTCAAGAAGAAGGAGAAGGGCAAGGTCGTCGTCGAGCTCCAGCTCAAGGGCGGCAACTTCAAGTCCTGCTCGACCCGCAAGACGAGCAGCGCCTCCGGTGCTGATGCGACCAAGCCGAAGAAGACGATCCGGCTTCTCTGGGGCAAGGGCAAGGGCAGGTTCCGGACGAAGGGCCGGTACTCCTCGGCCACCGTGCGCGGCACGATCTGGCTGACCGCCGACCGCTGCGACGGCACGCTCACCCGCGTCCGCCGGGGCGTGGTCGCGGCGCGGGACTTCAAGGCGAAGAAGACGGTCCTCGTTCGCGCCGGGAAGTCGTACCTCGCGAAGAACTAGAGCGAGGCGCAGGACGTCGAACGCGCCGGGCCTCAGCCGGACGGGCGGACCGTCCGGTCGGTCACCGAGACGACCTCCTCCGGACGGACCCAGTCGTTCCCGAGCTCGACCCCGCCGGCACGGTCGACGGCCTCGAGCAGCGGCTTCGCCCACAGGTGCTCGAGCAGCACGAGCGCCGCGGACATGTTGTTCGGAAGGGACTGCGTGACGCGGAAGACGTCGTCCTCGTCGAAGAGGTGGCCGTCGGCGAGCTCTGCCGCCCCGGCCATCGCGCCGCGCTCGATGCCGGCGGCGCCACCGGCGGCGTACCCTGCGAGCGCCCCGACGTAGGAGCCGAACGAGACAGCCTCGTCCCAGTCGAGGTCGCTCGCGGTCGTCACCATGGTGTTGCCCTCGGCGTCCTTGCGCACGAGCAGGAGGTCGATGATCCGGATGATCTTCTCCTGCTTCAGGCGCTCGAGCTCGGGCAGGATCTCGCCCTTGAAGTGGTTGCCGGGGAACGCGAGGCTCAGCATCTGGATCGGCCCCATCGATTCCATCGCGGGTGAGTCGAGCTCGGTTGAACGGCTCTCGGCCGGCTGATCGGTTTCGCTCATTGGCCCGAGCATAGTGGCCCGCGTCAGACGCCTGCAGCTCTGCGGCGAGCGGGCGCGGCGGGCGCGCAGTACATCCAGGTCGTACGTCGCCACGAGCTCGCCGGACGTCCGGCGGCGCACACGGGCGTTCGATCCGCGAAGATGCGCGGCGAGATGAGGATCCGTGCCGCGGTCCTGGAGGAGTTCGGGCGGCCCCTGGTCGTGCAGGAGGTCGACCTCGCCGAACCGAAGGCGGGCGAGGTGCTCGTGCGGCTGGCCGCATGTGGGGTCTGCCACACCGATCTCTACACCGCCTCGGGCGCCGATCCGACCGGCTACGTGCCGTGCGTGCTCGGCCACGAGGGCGCCGGCGTCGTGGAGCGGATCGGCGACGGGGTGACGCTCGTGGCGCCCGGCGACCGCGTGATCACGTTGTTCGCGCCCGAGTGCGGCAGGTGCGTGCACTGCCTGAGCCCGCGCACGAATCGGTGCGTGGCGATCCGCGAACAGCAGAACGCGGGGTACCTGCCCGACGGCACCACGCGCCTGACCCGCGACGGCGAGCCGCTGCGCCACTTCATGGGCGCCTCCACCTTCGCCGAGTACACGGTGATGCCGGAGATCGCGCTTGCGAAGGTGAGCCCGGAGGCACCGCCCGAGGGCTGCGCGCCGTTCGCGTGCGGCCTCTCGACCGGGATCGGCGCCGCCCTCTACACGGCTGCGGTCGAGCCGGGCTCGACGGTGGCGGTGTTCGGCTGCGGGCTCGTCGGGCTCGGCGCCGTGATCGGCGCGCGGCTGGCGGGTGCCGACAGGATCGTCGCCTTCGACCTGTCCGAGGAGCGTCTCGCGCAGGCGCGCCACCACGGCGCGACCGACGCGCGGCTCGCGGGCGTCGACGCGGTCGACTGGATCCGCGCCGAGACAGGCGGCTTCGGCGCCGACTACACCTTCGAGGCGACGGGCAACGTCGCCGTCATGCAGCAGGCGGTCGAGGCGGCGCGCGAGGCATGGGGCCTCGCGACCATGTGCGGCGTCGCCGGCAAGGGCGAGCTGCTCGAAGTGCTGCCGCGCCTCCTGATCACGGGCCGTCGCGTCACCGGCTCGTCGTTCGGTGGCGTCAAGGGGCGCACGCAGGTGCCGCTGCTCGTCGAGCGATGGCTTGGCGGCGAGATCGACGTCGAGGCGCTTCTCTCCCACCGGCTCTCGCTCGACGAGGTCAACCGCGGCTTCGAGCTGATGGAGGCCCAGGACGGCATCCGCAGCGTGATCGTGCTCGACTGAAGGCTCCGGGAGGGACGCACGTCACCGGCCGGTTGCTTCAGTCAAGAAGCGCCGTCAACCCACTTCGAGTGATGGATCAAGAGGCCGCGGCCGATGAATACTCCGCCCGTGCCATCCCTCCTCCACACGGTGTGTCAGAACCGATCGTCTGCAGGCGCGCGCCGGAGTTGCGGCGTCCGGCGCCGCCTGCAGGCGATCGGGACATGCCGGGCGGTCCGGTCGACTGCGCGCGGCGGCGCGGTCGACCGGACGGCTCGGAAAGGCACGAGATGATCGTCGAGATCGACGCCCGCAGGATCCAGGGCAACGGCGGCGAGGTGTGCTGGCGCCTCGAGGACGGTTGCCACGTGGTCACGGTGTCCGATGCGGACGGCAGCGTCCAGGCGCGCCTCTTCGCGATCGACGGTCGCAGCGCCCACGAGTTCTACGTGCACCCGTTCGCGCTCGACGTCGTCCCGAACCTGTTCGAGCGCACGTCCGCGGCCGCCTGAGCGGCGGCCTGCGCGTCAGCGCCGCGCGACGGTGGCGTCGACGGTCTTCACGAAGACCTTCGACCGGCTCTTGATCGGCTTGCCGTGGCGCAGCAGGCTGAGCCCGAGCCAGTAGCGGAGCTTCACGGCCGGGTGCTTCGACTTGGCGACGCGGGTGAGGAATGCCTGCGCCCTCCGGTCGGTGACGGCGAGCCGGCCGACGAGCACGGTGCGGGCGCCGACCTTCGCGTGCATCCGCGCGAGCACGAGCGGTCCGGCCACCCGCGCGGTGGTAGTCCGGCGAAGCCCTTTCTTGGTCGCAGGCGCCGGCCTCGCCGGCTTCGGGAACGGCGACGCGTCCCGCCCGCCGGGCCCGAGCCCCGGGAGCGTCTGGACGATCTCCTCCTCCTCGCACTGGGCGCCGTCGAACAGGAAGCCGCTCAGCTTGGCTCCTCCTCCGCCCGAGAGCCTCCATGGGTCGAACGAGCTACGACTCGGTCGACGGGCTCCGCCAGAGAGCTCGCGCGCGCCGTAGATTCCCCCCGCGATGAGTCTGGGACAAGGACGGTGACGTGAGCGTGGGCGAGATCTCGATGCTCGGCCCGCTCGCGGCCGAGGCGACGGCGCCCGACTTCGGGTCGCTCGTGCTCGTGTTCGCGGCGTCCGCGCTCGGCGCGCTCCTCTCGCGGTTCCACCACCGCCTGGTGCTGCCCACGGTGGTGGTCGAGATCGTGCTCGGGATCGTGATCGGCCCGCAGGTGCTGGACATCGCCGAGGTCGACCAGTATCTCAAGTTCCTCGCCAACTTCGGCCTCGTGTTCCTCTTCTTCTTCGCCGGGCTCGAGGTGGTCGAGAAGCACGTGCCGCGGCAGGCGCTCAAGCGGGGGACGATCGGCTGGACGGTCTCGCTCGCGCTCGGGATCGCCGTCGGCTACGGGCTGCACGCCTCCGGGCTCGACGCCGAGGGCTGGCTGCTCGCCGTGGCGCTGAGCACGACCGCGCTCGGCGCACTCGTGCCGATCCTCGCGGACGCGGGCCTGCTGCCGACCCCGCTCGGGCGCGCGGCGCTCGGCACCGGCGTCGCCGGCGAGTTCTGGCCGATCGTCGTGATCTCGATCTTCCTGACGGGCGTCTACGGAGCCGCGACCGAAGCCATCCTCCTCGTCGCGTTCGGCCTCGTCGTCGCCGGGTGCGCCTTCGTGGTGACGCGGGCGCGGCCGCCGCGGATCCTTCGCGTGCTGCGCGAGACGATCCATACGACAGGCCAGGCGGCGGTCAGGCTGTCGGTCGCGGCGCTCGCCGCGCTCGTGCTGCTTGCGAACGACGTCGGCTTCGACTTCGTCCTCGGGGCGCTCGCCGCGGGCCTGATCGTCGGTCTCGTGCTCGACCGGCCCGAAGCCGAGCCGGTGCGCATGCGGCTGGAGGGGATCGGCTTCGGCCTCCTGATCCCGATCTACTTCGTCGTCACCGGCGTCCAGTTCGACCTGGACAGCCTCCTCACCGCGAAGGGCCTGGGCCTGGCCGCGC
Organism: uncultured Actinomycetota bacterium; assembly: GCA_963797465.1. Classification (GTDB taxonomy): domain Bacteria; phylum Actinomycetota; class Thermoleophilia; order Gaiellales; family Gaiellaceae; genus PALSA-600. Next base: position 2,593,323 of record CAWCPD010000001.1, read on the forward strand.
TCTTCCTCGTCCTGCTGCTCGTGATCCGAGGCGTCTCGGCGCTCCTGTGGCTCGGCGAGCTCGGCTCCCGCCGTGGCGCGAGCCTCGCCCTGTTCGGTGCGACCGGCCTGCCGCTGATCGTCGCCATCGTCGGCATCGGCGCCGACCGCGGCGCGGTCGCGCCCGACGTCGGGGCCTCGCTGATCGGCGCAGGGATGATCTCGGTGCTCCTGTTCCCGCTCGCCGGCACGGCCCTCGCCGGCAGAGGCGAGCCGGTCGACGCCGAGACGTCGTCCGCCGCGGAGGAGGCCGTGACGGAGTACTGACGCGGACCGGCTGTGAGCCGCGCCGGGACGTTCGCGCATCTGACAGGCTTCGCCGGTGGAACGGCCCGACGTCCTCGAGCTGGCGCCCGGCCGGAGCGCGCTCGCGCTGTGTCTCGACTCCGAGGACGACACTGGAGCGGCGCTGCCTTTGCTCGGCCTCGAGACCCCGCGGCCGGTGCTCGTCGTCGTCGGCGGCGCAGGGGGGCTTGCCGGGGACGAGCTCACGGCGCTCGAGCCCGCATGCGGCGGCGATCGTCCGGGCGGCAACCGCAGCCTCGGCGACGATCGTGGACGGAGGCACGGACGCAGGGGTGATGCAGCCTCGTCGGCCGTGCACGCGCCGCGGGCGGGTCGGCGACGCCGCTCGTCGGCGTCCTCGCCCGAGGCGCTCAGCTGCCGGCCGGGCGAACCGCTGGTCGCTCAAGCCGCGGCGCTCGAGCCGAACCACACGCATTTCGTGCTCGTGCCCGGCTCGAGCTGGGGCGACGAGGCGCCGTGGCTCGCGCGGATCGCCGGCGCCCTCGCCGGGCCGGAGCCGTCGGTGACCGTGCTCGTGAACGGCGGCGACATCGCCTTCGTCGACGCCGCAGAGAGCGTCGCGGCGGGCCGGCGCGTGCTGGCGGTGGCGGGCACGAACCGGGCGGCGGATGCGCTCGTCGCCGCGCTCGCGGGCGTCGCCGGCCGATGCCCGGGCAGAGGCGCTCGCCGACTCGGGGCTTGTCGAGGCCGTCTCGCTGGGTGAAGATGCCTGGCCGTCGCTCGAAGAAAGGGTGGTCGCGATCCTCGACAGCCGAAGACCGGCCGATGGCCGCTGACTCCTACGCGGCCTGGTTGAGGGAGGAGCTCGGCGGGCTCGTCGACGAGCTCGAGCTCGACGACCGCCAGAAGCGCTTCATGCGCTCGCGCTGGCTCGACCAGGTCGTGTGGCTCGAGGGGAAGGCGAAGACGAGCCAGCAGCGCTACTACGCGCTGCGCATGGTCGCGATCGTCGGCGGGCTGATCGTGCCGGCGCTCGTCAGCCTGAACGTGCGCGGCTCGGACGTCCGCAGAGGCGATCGCGTGGACGACCTTCGCGGTCAGCCTGCTCGTCGCGGCGGCGGTCGCGATCGAGGGGTTCTTCCACTACGGCGAGCGCTGGCGCCACTACCGCCGCACCTCTGAGCAGCTGAAGAGCCAGGGCTGGCAGTTCTTCGAGCTCGCCGGCCCGTACGAGGGCCATCGCACCCACCGGACCGCGTTCCGGGCGTTCGCCTCGACCGTCGAGGGCCTGATCGCCGAGGACGTCGACGTCTACGTCCGGCAGGTCATGCGCGAGCGCGCGCGCGACGCCGACCCGGACGCGCCGGCGGAAGCCAAGCCGGAAGACTGAGCCCGCATGGCCGACGTGTTCATCTCGTACTCGCGCCGGGATGCCACGTTCGTCCACGAGCTGCACGACGTTCCTGACCGCGGCGGGCAGGGACGTCTGGGTCGACTGGGAGGACATCCCGCCCGCCTCCGAGTGGGAGCGCGACATCGGGGAGAGCATCGACGAGGCCGAGAGCTTCGTCTTCGTCGATCAGCGACGAACTCGCTCGCCTCGAAGTACTGCACGATCGAGCTTGCCCGCGCGCAGAAGGGCGGCAAGCGCGTCGTCCCGATCGCGATGCGAAGCCGTCGACCCGGCCGCCGCACCGCAGGCGCTACGCGAGCGGAACTGGATCTGGTGCCGCGACGGCGACGACCGCGCCGAGGCGCTCGAGAAGCTCTCCCGCGCGCTCGACACCGACCTCGAGTGGGCGCGGGAGCACACGCGGCTGCTCGTCCGCGCGGTCGAGTGGGACGAGCGCAAGGACGGCAGCCTGCTGCTGCGCGGGCGCGACCTCGAGCAGGCCGAGCGCAGGAGCTGGCGGCGAACGCGGGCAACGAGCCGGCGCCGACGGAGCTCCAGCAGCGCTACGTCCTCGAGAGCCGCCGCGCGGCGTCCCGCCGGCAGCGGGTCACGCTCGGCGGCGTCACGCTGGCTCTCGTCGTCTCGCTGGCGCTCGGCGTCGTGGCGCTCCTGCAGCGCAACACCGCCAACGACCGGGCGCGCGTGGCGGAGTCGCAGGCGCTCGCGGCGCGGTCGGTGAGCGCGCTCGCGACCGCGCCGGCAGCGGCGCTGGCCGACGGCGTCGAGGCGATCGAGACGAGCGCGACGCCCGAGGCGAGCGTCGCGCTGCGGCGGGCGATCCTCGCCAACCCGGTCGAGTACGTGATCCCGGCCGCGAAAGCCGACCGGCGGGCAGCAGCCGCCGCGTTCCCCACCGACTCGCACAACGGCGTTGCGCGCGAGACGCTCGCCTTCAGCGCCGACGGGAGCCTGCTGCTCGGCCTGACGCCGCGCGGGGTCGCTCCACCTCTGGCGGGCCGCGGACGGACGGCCCGTCCCGGCTCGCCGGACACCTCGCACGCCGAGGCGGCGGCGCTCGGGCCCGGGGCAGCTGCTCGCGGCGGCCGGCGGCGCCGTGCGGTCGGTCGAGCTCCGGCGGCGGCGCCGCGCGGGTGCGGCGCGTCCGCACCGGCGCCCGCGTGGTCGGCATCGGCTTCGCCGGCGCTGCGCCGCTCGCCGTGCTCGCCGGCCGCGGCGACGGTCGAGCGTGCTGAACGTCGCGACCGGTCGCGACCGTCGAGGCTCGGCGTGTCGCGCCTTCGCCTCGAGCGCGGTGCTGAGCGGCGACGGCATGCGAGTCGTCACGCTCGCCGACGGCGGGCAGGCGCGCCGTGCGTGTCTGGGACACGCGGACCGGACGCCTGCTCGCGACGCTGCCGCGCGGGCTACCCGAGCGCGGCGGCGGTCAGCCCCGACGGCCGGTTCGTCGCGACGATCGGCAGCGCCGGCGGCACGCTCTGGTCGGTCGACCGGCAGCGCTCGGCTCGCGAGGCTCGGCCCGGCGGTACGCGTCCTCTTCAGCCCCGACGGCGAGCCTTGCCGTCGCGGTGGGCGAGAACGGCGACGCCGGCGTCTGGCGGTCGAGCGAGCGGGCGCCTCGTCGCGACGCTGCCCGGCTTCGGCAGCCTCCACGACCGGCAGGCCTCTTACAGCACGACGTTCGCGCCCGGGGCGGCGTTCGGGCCCGACGGGCGGCTGCTCGCGGTTGCGGCGGCGGACGGGATCGTCCGGGTCTGGGAGCTCGCGACGCGCAAGCAGGTCGCCGCCGTGGCGATGGGCTGGGCGAACGTGCTCGCGTTCGCGCCGCGCGGCGGCCGGCTCGCCGGCGATGACCTGGGACGGCGACGTGGTCGTCGCGCGCGTCCCGGCGAGCATCGCCGGTCGTGACCGGCTTCGAGCCGACCGGCCTCGATCTGCGTTCGCGCCTGCTCTTCAGCCCCGACGGGAAGCGCGTCGTCGCGCCCGCCGCCGGGGCGGCGCGGCCTCTGGGACGTCGACGGCCGGCGCCGTGCGCGTCCTCCCGACGCCCGCCCGGCCGGCATCGGACGCCTCCGTCGCGACGGCCGCGTTCAGCGGCGACGGGCGGTCGGTTGCGGTCGGGCGCGGTCGCCCGTCTGCTGCACCGTCGTTCCGTTCGCAGCGGTTCTGGACGTCCGTGCTGGCGCGACGGCTCGCCGGTGCGCCGGCTGCCGGCGACCCCGTCGCGCGATCGCGCTCGACCCGCACGGCGCGCTCGTCGCCTTCGACGGCAAGGCGTGGCGCACGGCGACCGGCGAACGGGTGCGCGGCGCTCGACGGGATCGTGGCGCTGAGCCCCGACGGCCGCGTCGCGCTCGTGCGGCGGCAGGCGCAGGCGCCGTGATCGTGCGGGTCGGCTCCGGAGCGCCGGTCGCGACGCTGCGCGGCTTCGGCCGGTTCAAGGTGGCGGACGTGTCGGCGGCGTTCAGCCCGGACGGCAGCCGCGTCGTCACGAGGCGCGGCAACACGCTCCGCCTCTGGGACGCGGCCGGCGGCGAGGAGCTCGCGCGTCTCGGCCGCGCCCGCGAGGAGACTCCGCCGGCTACGGCTTCGGCGACGACGGCCGGCTGGTCCTCGTCGCCTTCGACGATCGGGCCGCGACGTTCGACGCGGCGGACGGCTCGCCGGCGCGTCCGGTCGAACGGCGACTTCGCCGCGATCTCGAACGACGGCGCGTTCGCGGCCGCGCTCGGCAACGACGGCAGCGTCGAGGTCGTCGAGCTCGCGACGAAGCTCGGCGTCGCCGTCCAGACCGACACGGCGAGCCCGCTCGACAGCATCTCGTTCGGCCCCGATCCGGGCCTGCTGGTCGGCGCCGACCAGCAGGGCGACGTGCACATCCTGCGCTGCGCGATCTGCGCCGCCGAGGACGAGTTGCTGGCGCGGGCGCGAGCACGACGCTCGCGCTCGTGTCGGGCTTCCGGCCGAACCGACCGCGACTGAACGCCGTCGCCTGAGCCTGCCGCGTCCGGGCGCGGGCTACGAGGACGCGCCCTCGGCGGGCTCGTCCTGCGCGAACACGACGCTGAGCAGGGACTCGATGTCGACGTCGCGCTGGATGGGCAGCCCGAGGGGCAGGTTGGTCCTCACGCTGTAGCGGTTGCGCCGTCCCTCGCGCTCGCGGTCGACGTAGCCCGCCCGCGCCAGGTCGCCCACGATCCGCTGCGTCGCGCGCTCGGTGATGTGCAGGAGGCCCGCGATGTCCCGCATGCGGATCCGCGGGTCGTGCGCGATCAGAAGCAGCGTCTTGCCGTGGTTCGTCAGGAACGCGAAGTCCGCGCCCGGAGCATCGACCTGGTCTGGTGAGGCGAGCGACATCGGTATCGCGAACAAGAGTACACGAATCACTATACCTGAAATAAAAAACCGGAAATAAATTTCGTATGTATAGTGCTCTGGTCGAAGCCGGAGTCCGGGAAAGCCCGGCCCGAGCGTCGAGCAGGAATCGTGTGCGCCGCAGCCCGCTCCGCCGTTCTCGTCCACGGCTGCGAGGTCGCTCAACTTCAGATCGACAAACAGAGAGGCACTAGATGAGACGTCTTCCGTTGTTGCTGATCCTCATGGCCGGAGCCCTCGTGGTGCTCTCGGGCTCTGCCCTCGCGGGCGCCGTCCGGGCCGCCGCGAGCCCTCCGGTCAACACCTCGCTGCCCACGATCGCGGGCACCGTCAAACAGGGTGAGAGCCTGACGGCCGCGAACGGCACCTGGACCGGCCTGGCCCCGATCGCGTACACCTACCAGTGGCAGCGCTGCAGCTCGTCGGGCGGTAGCTGCGGCTCGATCGGCAAGGCGACGAACCAGAACTACGTCGCGTCGAAGAACGACGTCGGCAAGACCGTTCGCGTCCAGGTGACCGGAACGAACGCCGACGGCAAGAGCCAGGCGCTGTCCGCTGCGACCGCTTCTGTCGCGGCCAACGGCAACGCTCCCGCGAACACGAAGCAGCCGAACCCCTCGGGGGACGCGACCGAAGGCAAGACGATCAAGGTCGACAACGGCAACTGGTCGGGTCTTAACCCGATCACGTTCAGCTACCAGTGGCAGGCCTGCTCCGCTGTCCCCGGCGCCTGCAAGGACATTGCCGGCGTCACCGGCTCGAGCTTCAAGATCGGCGCAGACCAGATCGGCATGCTGCTGCGTGCGACGGTCACCGCCACGAACTCCGCCGGGAAGGGCTCCGCCTCGTCGAACCTGACACTGGCGGTCCTCGCGAAGGCGAACGCACCGGTCAACACGAGCCTGCCGACGATCACCGGCTTCAAGGCGGTCGGTCGGACGCTGCATCTCTCGACCGGCAACTGGACGGGCGTCGCCACAAACGGGTTCACGTACCAGTGGAGTCGCTGTAGCGTGAACGGCACCGGGTGCGCGAACGTCTTCGGCGCCACCGGTCAGAGCTACGGGGTCCGCCAGGCCGACTTCCGCATGGCGATTCGCGGCGTCGTCACGGCGACGAACCCGAACGGCTCGAAGAGTGCAACCTCGGCGGCCGCCGTCATCGGCGGCGGTGTGGCCAAGACCTTCACGTTCAGCTCGGTGCTCCGGTCGGGCCACGAGGTCAATCGCCCGTACGGGACGAGCGCCCGTGCCGCAGGACACTTCACCGCGAAAGTCACCGGTAAGACGCTCACCTGGACGCTGAGGTTCAACCACCTCACCGGCAGGCCGACCGTCACCACCCTGAACAAGGGCGTCCGGCACGCGAACGGGCCGGCGTTCAAGGCGCTCTGCCGTTACCGTCACTGCGTGTCCCCGCGTCACGGGACGCTGAGACTGACGGCCTCCCAGCTCGACGCGATGGTGCGCGGCCGGGCGTACGTGAACATCCGCACCATGAAGAACAGGTCCGGCGAGATCCGCGGCCAGATCCTCAGAATGCGCTAGACGAGAGCACGACGGATCCGCGGACGCGGCGGCACCTCCCGATCGGGCGGTGCCGCCGTTGCCGCGCTTTCGACCGCCCGCTTGACAGGCCTCGTGCTTGACAGGCGCCGTGCGCCGCGCTTACGGTCACAACCGGCTCGGCGCCCTGGTCACGGCGTGATTCCAGAGAGCGCGGGAGGATCGGATGACCCTGTTCAACATCTCGGCGCAGCAGCTCAAGTCGCAGGTCGACGGCGCGAAGGGCGGCGGTCTCGCGCAGGCCTGCCTGGACGCCGAGCAGGCCCGCGGCCTTCCGAGCGGGCTGCTGCTCGCGATCGCCTCGCGGGAGACGAACTGCACCGACATCGTCGGCGACGGCGGCCACGGACGCGGCGTGTTCCAGATCGACGACCGCGCCCACGCCTCGTTCCTGGCCGAGCACCCCGGCCCGAACGGCATTCCCCCGCTCGCCGACGCGGCCGCCTACGCGGCCGGCATCCTCACCTCGGGCCTCTCGGCCGCGGCGAAGCTGAAGCTCACCGGCGACAGCGCGATCAAGTTCGCCGCCGCCGCCTACAACGCCGGCGAGGGCGGTGCGACGGCGGGCCTCCGCGACCACGGCGACCCGGACTTTCGCACCGCGCACAGCAACTACGGCGACGACGTCGTCACGCGGCTCCACCTGATCCAGGCGTGGCTCGACGGCGTGCCGGGCCCGGCGCCCGCCGCGCAGCTGCCGCTGCTCCTGAAGGGAGCGCGCGGCCGCCCGGTGCGCGAGCTGAAGCAGAAGCTGAGGGAGTGGTACGCGTCGCACCCGCCGCCCATGCCGTTCGCCGACAGCCCGGTCTATGCATCGACCGCGGTCGAGGCGGTGAAGGAGTTCCAGCGACGCAACAACCTCGATGACGACGGCAAGGTGGGCAAGGACACGTGGGCCGCGCTCCGCGGCGAGGCCGACACGCCGACCGCGCCGGCGCAGCAGGTGCCGCCGGCGCCCGCGCACGTGAGCTTCCCGAACACGCTCTACCCGCGGAAGAACACGTGGAACGGCCTCCAGCCATGGATCGTGCCGCAGGTGAAGGCGGTCTGCGAGCGGTTCAAGCTGACAGTCGTCGTGGGCTGGAGCGACGACACCGTGCACGCGACCCGCAGCGATCACAAGTGGGGCGGCGCCGTCGACCTCTCCGGCGCAGCGAAGGACATGATCGCGTGCACGTTCTGGGCCGATGACTACAAGTCGCTCGTGTACAAGCCGGGCATGGTCTTCCGCTGGGTCGGCGGCCCGGCCCCCGACGCGGACGGGATCGAGTCGGGCCACCTCGACCACGTGCACCTCTCCTGGTACCGCGAGGGGCCCGGCACCTCGATCTTCACCACGAAGGAGTTCCTCGTCTAGCGATCGGGGGGCGCCCTAGGTGTACGTGAACTTCCGCCTGATCGGCTTGCCGTCGTGGAGGGCGAACACCATCGGGACGATCCCCGGGTCGTGGTCCGGGGCCGTGACCGTCAGCTCGGTCTCGGAATCGATGCCGAACGCCACCTCCGTGTCCCCGAAGATCACGCCCTCGATGTTGTCGAGACCCGTGCCGGTGACGCGCACCTCGGTCCCGCCGGGGCCGGTGCGCGGCGCGATCTTCGTGATCGACGTGGGCACGGCGGGGCCTGCCGCGGGGGTTGCGCTCTCCCCGGGGCCGATCACGACGTCGGCGACGCGCTCGATGAGGGCCCGCGTCGTCTGCTCGCGGTAGCCGATGATGAACGCCAGGACGTAGTAGAAGAGGTTCTGTGCGGCTCCCACTCCCGCCGGCGGCTTCAGATCCTTGCCGACGGCGAGCACGCCGGCCTGGAAGACCAGCACGGCGAAGCTGCCCATCACCACCCCGATCAGCGGCCGCGACCAGTGCCAGTACGCCTCACTCGCCTTCCAGTCGAGGCGGTGCGAGAAGATCCCCGAGAGCGAGAGCATCACGGCGCCGAGCGCACCCCACCACGGGACGGCGACCGGGATCGTCCCGAGCGTCTCCCGGTGGATCCAGACGCCGTTGAAGTAGAGGACGGCCAGCACGCCGAGCCCGACCAGATACACGATCTGCATCGCGAAGACTCCGCCGCGAGTCTTCAGTAGGTCGCCTGCGGTCACGAGACCGTTCATCGATCCGTCCTCCCCGTCCGACGAAACTGGCGTCTCACTTTCGGTGAGGCGATTCCGGAAGTCAAGCTCGCCGCTTGGGTGCCGCGGCGTCGCCGAGATTGTCGCGCGAGCGTCGAGGCGACCGGAGCGCCCGGGCGCTCGCACGGCCGGCTCAAGGGTCGCTGGCAGCGCGCCGATCTGGCGACTGTGCACGACGTCGCACCACCGCTCGCCGCTCCGCCGCTGACCGCGGCGATGCGCGAACGGCCCAGGGCCGCGCCGCCGGAGCGCGAGCTGCTCTCGCCGGCCGTGCGCCTCTACCTGCTCGTCGGGCTCGCCGCGCTGGCGGCGTTCTACGCGATGCCGTACGACACGCTCTTCCAGGACACGATCTACTACCCCGCGATCGGGCTCGCGTCCGTGGTCGCGATCGTCGCCGGGGTGGTCTGGTACCGGCCCGCCCATCCGCTGCCGTGGCTGCTCTTCGCCGCCGGCCAGCTCCTCTTCGTCGCGGGCGACGTCCTCTTCGGCGTCTACGAGCACGTCCTCGACCGGACGCCGTTCCCGTCGCCGGCCGACGCGCTCTACCTGCTCGCCTATCCCGTGCTGGCCACAGGGTTGTGGCTGCTCGTCCGCGAGCGCTCGACCCGGACCGACTGGACGAGCCTGATCGACGCGGCCACGGTCACGGTCGCGCTCGGGATCGTTGCCTGGGAGCTGCTGATGGTCCCGTACACGCGCGACGACACGCTCTCGACGGTCGAGAAGCTCGTCTCGATCGCCTACCCGCTCGGCGACGTGCTCCTGCTCGCGGTCGCGGCGCGGCTCCTGTTCGGGGCGGCGGTGCGCACGGTCTCGTACGTCCTGATCGCTCTCTCGCTCGTCTGCCTGCTGATCGCGGACCCGCTCTACTCGCTGACCACGATCCGCGGCGACCACGGCTCGGGAAGCGCGATCGACGCCGGCTGGATCCTGGCGTACGTCCTCTTCGGCGCCGCTGCGCTGCACCCGTCGATGCGGCGCGCCTCCGAGCCCGTGCCGGAGACCGTGGCGAGGCTCACGCCCGGCCGGCTCGCGTTCCTCGCCGCCGCCGCGCTCGCCGCGCCGGCGGTGCTCGCCTTCGAGCCGGAGCGCGTCGGCGTCGCGTGCACGGCCGTCCTGATCGTGCTCGTCGGCGCGCGGCTCGCCGGGATCGTCGCGAGCCACGAGCGCGCGCTCGTCCGCGAGTCGCAACTGCGGGCAGCGGCGGCGACCCTGGTGGCGGCGACGACCGACGAGCAGATCCACCGCGCCGCGGTCGAGACCGCGGTCGCCTTCGCGAACGGCGCCGAGGCTCGCGCGACGCTGGTGCTCGAGGACGGCGAGGTCGCCTCGGCCGGTGCGCCCGCAGGCGACGGCGCCCGGGACGCGTTCCCGCTCGTCGTGATGGGCGAGCGCCGCGGCACGCTCGAGGTCGAGACGGCCGGCGGGGTGAAGCGCGAGGACCGCGCCGCGCTCGAGACGCTCTCCGACCAGGTCGCGCTCGCGCTCGAGACGGTCGCCCGCGCGCGCGAGAAGGCCGACGCCGAGCGCCGCCATGTCCGCGACCTGTTCTCACGGTTCGTGCCCGAGGCCGTGGTCGAGGAGGTGCTCGCCCAGGCCGACGGAGCGCGCCTGGGAGGTCGGGCGCTCGTCGGCACGATCATGTTCACCGACCTCCGCGGCTTCACGAGCTTCTCCGAGTCGCGGCCCGCCGACGAGGTGATCGCGGTGATCAACCGGATCCTCTCCGAGCAGACCGAGACGATCATGGCGCACGGCGGCACGATCATCGCCTACCTCGGCGACGGTCTGATGGCGGCGTTCGGAGCACCGATCGAGCAGCCCGATCACGCCGACCGCGCCCTCGCCGCCGCGCGCGAGCTGGTCGGGACGACGCTGCCGGCGCTCAACGCCTGGATGCGCGAGCAGGGCTACGGCGACGGCTTCCGGATGGGCGTCGGCCTGAACAGCGGCAGCTTCATCTCGGGCAATGTCGGCCACGAGCGCCGACTCGAGTACACGGCGATCGGCGACGTCTGCAACACCGCCTCGCGCATCGAGGGCCTCACCAAGGGCACCCGCCACATGCTCCTGTTCTCGGCTGCGACGCGGGAGGCGCTCACGGACGTGCCCGCCGACCTCGTCGACTTCGGCGAGAGCGCGATCCGCGGCCGCGTCGAGCGCGCCGAGCTCTGGTCGCTCGAGTCGATCTCGGACGCGCCGTAGCCCGCCCGAGGAGCCGCTACGGGCCGCCCGCCTCCATGTGGCCTTCGGCGTCGTCGAACGTGCCCCAGCACGGACGGCGCGAGGTCCAGGTGATCCGGCGCGTGACCGCCTTCATCATCATCAGGCTCGAGATCCGGCGCTGGCCCTGGTCGCCGGCCTTGTAGGCGAGGAACAGCATCAGGTTCGTGAGGTCGGTCACGGTGATCCGGCACGACCGGAGGATCGTGTGGAACTCCCTCGAGTAGGCGACGAGCTCGGCGTCGCTCGCCGGACGCCGGCCCTGGTGGTCGATCACGTAGAGCGCGTTCACCTGGTGGCGGTGAGGGAACGCGGGCTTCGCCGATGCGGACGCCACCGAGAGCGCGCAGAGGAGCGCGAGGATTGCGAATGCCGTCATGCCTCTGGCCACCTGCGCTCCCTCCCCGGGTGAACGTGATTTGCGCGCAACCCTAACCGCACGCACCGGCACCGCTTCCTCCGCGGCCGGTCAGGCGTCCGCGCCGTCGACGAGGCCGGGCCAGCGGGGCGCCGCGCGTTCGTCGACCGCCGGGCTCGGGGCCGGCGCGGGCTCCGGACCGCCGGCGGCGGCTTCGCCCGGCAGCGCCTCCGGGGCCGGCGGCTCCGGACGCTGCTCGTCGATCAGCGTGCGCAGCCTCCGCCAGCGCGGCCCGATCACCCTCGCGTAGGCGGCGGGGAAGCGGCGCTCGAGCTCGGTCATGCTCTGCTTGTAGCGGCCGGCGACCTCGCCCATCGCGAAGATCGTCTCGGGGGGCAGCGCCGCACCGCTGTCGGTGACGAGCCCGCGTAGCCGTTCGATCGCGGTCGCCGCGTCCTGGTGGAGACCGAGCAGGTCCTGCAGCGCGACGAGCCGTCTGACGAGCGGGCGCGTCCCGCCGGGGTAGAGGTCGGCGAGGAACTCGAGCGCGTAGCGCAGGCGCTTGCCGCGGATCCGGAGCCGGTGGTAGGCGGCCGGCGGAGAGGCCGGCGTGATCGCGCGGCCGCTTCTCCGGACGGCGCGAAGCCGCTGCTCGATCAGGTCCGGCGCAACCGCCAGTGCGGGACGCGAGTATGCGGCTCCGCGACGTGGCTCGCGGGCCCGCAACGCGCGCCCGAAGCGGCTGACGAACGAGTCGTAGCGTCTCGAGTCGAGCGCCTCGAGCAGCGAGGCCCGTGCGTCGTCGCGCTCGCGCTCGAGGAGCCTCCGCAGTACGTCGAGCGCGCGGCGGTCCTCGGGCGGCACCTCCGTCAGCCAGCCGCCGAGCTGCTCGAGCTGGACGTCGAGATCGCGGACGGCGCCGAGCGCGCCGCCGATCCAGCGTAGGTCGTCGGCCATCCCGAGGATGCTGTCGGGCAGCGTGTCCGCGAACAGCGAGAGCGCCGCACGCAGCCGTCTGCTCGCGACCCGCATGTCGTGGAGCTCCTCGATGTCGTCGCCGAGCCGCGTACCGGGCTCCCGCGCCCGCAGCGCCGCGAAGTGGCGTCGCAGCACCGCGAGCGCGACTGCTCCGATCGCTGCGTCCGGCCCGACCTCCGTCGAGCCGAAACCCTCCGCCCGAGGTGGTTCCAGCCCGGCGGAGAGCGCTCCAGCGTCGAACTTGCTCAGCACCGCCGGCTGCAAGCCGCACGCGGCTCGCAGCTCGTCCACGAGCGGCGCGAAGACGGCCACTGCCGCCTCCGGCAGCTCGATCTCGACCCGCCGCAGCCGCGCCGGCGGGCCGCCGTCGGCGGGGTGGATCGCGGTCTCGTCGAGCGCGACTTCCGCTGCGGTCGCCGCTCCCTCCGCCTCGAGCGAGAACAGGCGGCGCCGCGTCCTCACCTCGAACAGGGGCAGCAGCCGCTTCTTCCCCGCGACCGCCCGCACGCGCTCGCCGACCGGGCCGCCCGCCGCGGCGATCGTCGCGGGGTCGGGCCGCTCGAGCGCCTCCGAGACCTCGCGCCGCCGTCGCAGCCCCTCCGAGTCCGCCGAGGCCCCGCCGAGGCTCTTGAGCGCCGCCTCCCCACCGCGCCGGCGGCCCACGCGCCGCACCCGCAGGGCATATCCCGCCCGCTGGAAGCGGCGGTCGTCGGTGTCGAGGTAGACGTCGACCTGGCTGACGGTTCCGGCTGCCGTGGCCCGAACGCCCGCGGCGCCGTCGAGGCCGCCGCCCGCCTCGAGCCAGCGCACGACGGCTCGAAGATCGACGGCGTCGAACTGCCACTCGACCTCCGGCGCGTCCGACGCCATCAATCCTCCGACCACGGCCCGACCGCGGGGGACGGCGTACGGCTCGGCGCGGAACGGAGCCGACGGCCGGAACGTGACACCACCGAGACATCACGGGAGCCTGCCAGAAGGCTCCCGCACCCGCACGACCGCGGGTGCGCCCGCACGAACCTTCGAGGGCCGAGCGCCGAACGACGACGACGACCGCGCCCGCGGACATCAGCGGCACCTGGAGCCTCGACGTCACCGTCACCAACGAGGAAGGCGATTGCTCGGGCGAGGACGTCGGAGTGGACCTGGACGGACGGCGCGGAGTCCTGCCCGAACGGGCAGAGCGCCGTCGTGGGAAGCAAGCTCTAGCTCGCGGGCCTCAGCCGTCGATCGCGCGGCGCCGCCCCGTACTCCTCGTCGGTGACGTGGTCGCCCCACGTCGCGACGTTCCCCTCGTCGTCGACCTGGAGCATCGCAACGTGGGTCATGAACCGCGTCGCGGCGGCGCCGTGCCAGTGCTCCTCGCCCGGCTCGAAGAACACCCGGTCGCCCGGGCGGATCACCTCGACCGGCCCACCGCGGCGCTGCGCGAGGCCGACGCCCTCGAGGACGTAGATCGTCTGCCCGTTCGGGTGCGTGTGCCAGGCGGTGCGTGCGCCCGGGGTGAAGTGGACGCTGCTCGCATGGACGCGCGAGGCGCCCGACGGCGCCGCCACGGTGTCGAGGTACACCGCGCCGGTGAACCATTCGCCCGGCCCGCTCGCAGTCTCGGTCGTGTTCCTGGTGATCTGCATGCTCGCTCTCCTTTCAGGTTGTGCGTCCGAGCGGCTGGATCAGACGACGTCGTTCGTGTACTGGAAGAGAAAGTGATCGCGCCATTCGCCGTTGATACGCAGGTAGTTCCGCGCGAGCCCGATGAGCTCGAACGCGTTCTTCTCGAGCACCCGCTGTGAAGCGACGTTGTCGACGAGCGTTCCCGCTTCGAGCCGGTGCAGCTCGAGCTCTCCGAAGGCGTGTTCCACGAGCGCTCCGACCGCTCGAGAGGCGAGCCCGCGGCCGTTGCGACTCGCATCGACCCAGTAGCCGACGTTCGCGCTTCGGAAGGGACCGAAGGACACATTCGAGAGCGAGATCGTTCCGGCCAGCTGAGCTCCATCCAGGATCGCGAAGCTCAAGCCGCTCTCGTTTCGAGCGACCTTGCGTTGGGTTTCGATGGTGAAGAAGTCGTCCTGCCGCAGAGGGTCGAACGGCCTGAGGAACTCCCGGTTCGCGACTCGCTGCCGCAGCAGCTCAGGGGCATCGCCTTCGACGAGCTGACGGATCGCCTGCGTCATCAATAGAGCAGTCTGCACGCTCGATGAGGGTGAGAACCGAGCCGGCCCGTTTCTGCCCGGCGAATCGGGAGCGTGGTCGCCGGTCAGGTACCGAGAGCGGCGAGCACGTCGATCGCTCGTGGCGCGAGACGCGAGCCGGCGATCGACGAGAGCTTCGTCGGTGCGAGCCCGAGTGACTCGATTTTCGTCTTCACCTCGGCGAGGCCTGCGGCGACCTGCTCTTGTTGAGCCTGATCGACGTCTTCGCCTCGTCGAGGGCCGCGGCGAACGCGCTGCCTGCCCTGTGTCGCTCAGCCACGGCGGCGGTCAGCTGGGTCAGCAGCTTCGTGAGCGCGCGTTCCTGCGTCGCGAGTGCGCCGGTCTTTCCGGCGTTGGCCGCGGCGCTGTCCTCTCGACGGTGGTGCGAATCGCCGCCGACACCGACTCGACCCGGCCGACCGCCTTCAGATAAGCGTCCGCCGCAGCCTCGGCCGGCAACCGACCGTCACCGGGCCCGAGCCTCTCACGCCTGATCCAAGTCGAACCGCGCGCCCGGATCCCATCATCCGTAATCAACACCATCAAGTGGGCACCATCAAGGTGAGTCGGCCCCGCCTCGGCCGTGAACAGGTGCGAAGATCCAATAGGATCGCGGCGTGCTCGCCGGACCACTGGAGCTCGCATGACCGCTCGGCGATGGGGCAGAGCTCCGCTGTTCGGTTTGCTGGCCGCCGTGGCGGTGATCGCCACCTTCGAGCCTGCGTCGGCCCGCTCGACGGATCGCGACCAGACCGGAAAGGTCGCCACCTTCCCGCAGGGAATCGCGCCGAACGACGGCAGCGGGTTGCTGCGGACAGGCCACCACGTCTACTACGAGATGGTCGACGAGAACGGCAACACGACGATCGGCCGCATCGACCCGCGCGGCCGTAGCGCGCACCGCGACCACGCCGGGCAGCGCATACATCTTCTCCCCGCCGACGAGGACATCCGACGGCGGCATCTGGTTCGCCGTCGAGTCGGGCGGCGCCGGCGCGGCTCCCGGCGACGCGCCCAACCTCGGAGTCGCGGGGCTCGATCCCGCGACGTGGCACGTGAACGCGGTGTCAACGCCTGGCTTCACACTGGACGGGTGGCCGTCCGTCGCCGATCGCGAGGGACGGTTCTGGACGCAGGGCAACGCGCCCGGGACGGGCATCGTGGCCATCGGCATCGGTCTGAAGTCGCAGCTCGTCGCGGTGACGACGCAGCTCGCAGCGGCGTCGTCGCAGTCCGACATCTCCGTCAACAACCCGATCGTCCTCGGTCCCGACGGCGGGGTCTGGTTGTTGGGCGGGGACGGTTCCGGCGCGGGTCTGCGGATCACCTCGGTCGGGCCGGCAGGTATCAAGGTCGACGTCACACCCAGGCTCCTCGGGCTCGGAGCCCTCGCACTCACCCCGGCACGCGGCCAGGTCTGGACGGTCGGAACCGACAGCGCCAAGCGGCTGGTCGCCGTCGGCGTCGACCCGACGGGCTCGACGACCAGGGTGCCGACGAGTCTCGAGGGCGAATGCGACGTCGATGTGGTCCAGCCCGTGTACGACGGACACGGACGACTCTGGTTCACCGGCGCCGACGCTTCCTGCTCGCCATCGGCCAACCTCCTGCTCGCAGCGGTCGACGTGATGCACGGCAGATCGCGCTCCCATGCAACAGGCCTGACAGTCCTGAGCGGCGCGGTGTCCACGGTGCTACCGGTCAGCGGGGGCGTGATCGTGGCCGGCCTGGACGCAGCGGGTCACCTCGGGTTCGCCCGCGTGACGCAGCGCAGCCACCTTCTCCAAACCGGCCTCCAGCCGTGGGTCGCCCCGGGGCAGGCACGGTACCCACTGGTCGGCGATCGTCGCAACGGCGCCTGGGCGCAGGCCGTCGACGACAGCGGGAAGCTGGTGGTCGTCCACGTCACGCGCACGAAGGTCGTCACCGTCGCCACCGGGCTCGCGCCGGCGGCCCGAGAGCTCGAGGTCGGCCCCGATCGCAGCCTCTGGACGCAGGGCATGAAGGACCGTCGGCTTGTCCTGGTGAAGGTCCGCCCGAACGGCGGCATGACGCTCTACCCAACCGGCGAGTCGCCGACCCAGTACGTGCTGAAACCCGCACCGGACGGTCGCGGCCACCTGTGGTTCCGGGCCGCGGATCCAAGCACGGGCGAGTTGGTTCTCGTGCGCGTCGGCGCGTAACTTCGGAGCGTCCGAGATCTTGGCCGCGCCGGCGGTGGCGCGGGCATGGAGACGACCTAGGTACTACTCGATGTATTCAGGGCAATGGCGGAGCGAACGAGAGCCTTGAGAGCCTTCTCGTCAATCTCGTCGCCTTCGCGGAAGTCGATGGCGCGCCTGGTGTTGCCTTCCAGGCTCGAGTTGAACAGGCCCGAGGGGTCTTTCAGCGACGCGCCCTTGGCGAAGGTCATCTTCACCACGCTCTTGTAGGTCTCGCCCGTGCAGATGATCCCGTCATGAGACCACACGGGAGTTCCTCTCCACTTCCACTCCTCGACCACCTCGGGATCGGCTTGCTTGATGAGAGTACGGAGCCGGGAGAGCGTCTCCCCCCGCCAGTCGTCCAGCTCCCGGATCCTCGCGTCGATCAGCTCAGACGGGGACCCGGGGTTCTGAGGAGCGCTCTTCTTCACGACATCGCTCTCATACCACATCGATTGGAAGGACGCGCCAGGGCGAAGAAGTCTCGGAGACGAGGTCGCGGAGGAATCATCAGCGCGATCGAGCCGCTCCAGTGAAAGGCGCTGTTCCTTAGCCGGTCGGTTACTGGACGACCCCGAGCTGCATCGCCTTCAGTGCGGCCGCCGCCCGCGTCGAGACGCCGATCTTGCCGTAGATGTGCTGGATGTGGTGGTCGGCGGTCTTCGGGGAGATCACGAGCCGCTCGGCGATCTCGCGCGTCGTCAGCCCCCTGGCTGCAAGGCGCAGGACCTCGACTTCGCGCCGGGTCAGCCCGCCGGGGTTCTGCGGCCGCTTGCCCGAGGGTGCTCGAGGCTCGCCGTGTCCCGCGGCTACGAGGACGGCACGGCTCGCTCGAGGCTCGAGCCCACCCTCCGACGAGAGCCGGCCGAGCTCGGCAGCCGCGTCGTCGGGCGAGAACGGCGGACGGTCGGCTCGCTCGGTGGTCATCCCGACGTAGACCTCGGTCGCGGCCAGGACGCATGCGCCGAGCTCGTCGGCGTCGGCCTGCAGGCGCTTGTGGTAGCCGGAGCCGTCGCACTTCTCATGGTGCGCGGACGCGACCGGGTTGAGGACGGCCAGACCCGGGGAGCGGCGCAGCATCTGCTCCGTCAGCATCGGGTGCAGCTCGACCCGATCGAACTCCGCCCGCGTGAGCTGACCGGGCTTGTCCCAGATCGAGTTCGGCACGACGGTCGTGCCGAAGTCGTGCACGAGCGCCGCGCGGCGGAGCGTCGTGACCGCGTCCCCGTCGAGCCCGAGCACACCGCCGGCACCGGTTGCGAGCTCCGCGCAGCGGCGGCTGTGCCCGCCCATGTACGGCGACTTGAGGTCGATGAAATCGGCCACTACCGTCAGGGCGTCGTCGAGCTCCGCACCGGCGAGCAGGCGGTGCGGCTCGGGCTCGAGGGCGAGCACGGCGTCCCACGGCTCGGTCTCGCCGAGCCGGTCGAACCAGCCGCCGCCGTGTTCCACGAACACGTCGGCGAGCGCCGGGTCGTACGTGCGGTCGCGGCGGTCGCGCGCGGCCTCGACTGCCTGCTCCGGTGAGAAGAGGCGGCCGATCGCCTCCATGTCGTGGCTCAGGTGCACGACGCGCATCGCGAGTGGGATCGACTCCCCCTGCGCGTGGGCTGGGTAGCCGTTCCCGTTCCAGCGCTCGAACGTGAAGCGCAGCGCGTCGCGGACGCCTGCGCCGAAGTCCAGTCGCTGAGCGAGCATGTCGGCCACCTCGCACCCGGACGAGAAGTTGTAGACCGCCCACTCACGGGCCGTCTCCTGGATCATCCGGACGATCTCGTCTCTTTCCTCGGGGCTGCGACCGGCCGTCGCGAAGGCGACCACGTCGCGCATGACCTCGGCGGGGTTGGCGGCGTCGTGAACGAGCGTCTGACCGCGGATCGCGATCTCGTCGCCGAAGACGGTGGCGACCTCGTGGGCGTGGCCGGTGCAGCCGATGTAGCGGAGGAGCGCCACCCAGTACGCCGTTTCCCTCAGGTCGTCGTCGAACCCCGCCGCCTCGCAAAGCCAGGTCGCGAGCAGGCAGGAGCGGAGCTGCGACTCGAGCGGCTGTCCGAAGGCGTTGTCCTGCGCGAGCGCCAGCGTGGCGACCAGCTCACCGATTCGCAGTGGTGGGTCGGAAATGGGGAGTCCTCCCGATGTATCGACGGACTGAGTCGCGGACAATGCTCTCACGACGCGCCGTGATCGACCCGGGCAACCCCAACGTCAATCAAGGGAGGACATCATGGCGGCATCGCCATCCACCGGTGACCCCATCAAGGTGGGAGTCATCGCCGATCAGACCGGAGCGCTTGCGCCGCTCGGGCTCGCCAACGCCAACGTGGCCAGGATGGTCGTCGGCGACGTCAACGCCAAGGGCGGCCTGCTCGGGCGGAAGCTCGAGCTCTGCCTCGAGGACGGCGCTACCGACGATGAGGCCGCCGCCGCCGGGGCGGCGAAGCTCGTCGAGCACCACCAGGTGGACGTCATCCTCGGCGGCATCTACAGCTCCGCGCGGGACGCGATCAAGGTGCCGGCGGTCGTCGAAGGGAACACGCTGTACATCTACCCCGAGCAGTACGAGGGGCAGGGGGCCGATTCGCTCACCTTCTGCACCGGCCCGGTCCCCGCGCAGCAGGTCGACCCGCTGATCCCGTGGCTGATGCGCGAGACCGGGGCGAGGACGTTCTACCTGCCGTCCGCCGACTACGTCTGGCCACGCGTGATGAACGCCCGCGTCCGGGAGCTCGTCGAGGCGGCCGGCGGGGAGATCGTGGGCGAGGAGTACTTCCCGCTCGACCATGCGGACTACCGCTCGACCGTCGAGCGGATCGCCTCGACCGGCGCGGACGTGGTGTTCAACACCACCGTGCCGCCCGGCGTCGTGTCGTTCCTCGAGCAGCTGCACGATTCGGGCTTCGCCGCCCGCGGCGGGCAACTCGTCTGCACCTACTTCGAGGAGAACCTGCTCGGCGCTCTGCCGCCGGCCCACGTCGAGGGTCTGTACGGCTGCCTCGACTACTACCAGACGGTCGAAGACCCGTTCAGCCGGAGGCTGCTCGCGCAGTACGACGAGCTCTATCCCGACGGCCCGAAGTTCACCGGTGGAAGCGCCTGCTCGGGCCTCTATCGCGGGCTGCGGATGTGGGCGGCCGCGGTGGAGGAAGCCGGCTCGGTCGTGCAGGAGGACGTGATCGCCGCGCTCGACCACGTGCAGATCGCCGACGGCCCGGGCGGCCCTGCGGCGATGGTGCCGGGACAGCACCACGCGAGCATGTGCATGTACATCGCCCAGGCTCGGAACGGCCGCCTGGAGATCGTCGAGAGCCTCGGTGCGATCGACCCTCAGGAGCGCCTCGTCGACACGCCGGTGCTCACCGCCTGAGCGGTGTCCAGGCCACGCAACCACACGAACGAAAGGAGATCGAGATGCTGCTCGCGACCACGCAGGTCGAGAACTTCGACCGCTTCATGGCCGTCTTCACGACGACGGGCGCGGAGAAGCGCAAGCAACACGGGTCGAAAGGCGTGCTCGTCTTCCGCGACCCGACCGAGGACGACCGGGTCTGGGTCGTCTTCGACTGGGACGAGCAGGGCTGGGCGAGCTTCGTCTCCGACCCGGAGGTTCCGCCGATCCTGCAGGAGGCCGGGCACAAGGGGAAGCCCCAGGCCGCTCTGTTCGCCGGCCGCTGCGACTCCTGACGATTGCCCGCCCGCGGGGCGGCGCCGACACGTGAGTTGGCGCCGCCCGGCTCTCTCACCGGTGGTTCATGCTCGGAGGAAGGTCTGACTTGGACCGAAATCGCGAAGTGACGTCCGTCCCCTTTCGACGGTCCGTCCGCTCGGCGGAGAGCGGGTCGCCCCGCCCTCCGCCGCCTCCGGTTCGGTCACGCGGAACAGCCGGCGGGCACGTCCGCCACATCGATCTTCCGCGTTGCGCCCTGCGGCAGGAACTGCACCGCGATCGTCTCCGCAGTGACGCTGGGATCCTCGTTGCGCAGCATGTGCTGGTCGTTGCCGCCTCCGTCGACGAAGCTCTCGCCGGCCGAGTACGCGTGCGGAGCGCAGTTGGGCTCGTCGGTCGAGTAGTTCGTGATCGTCCCTGCCACGACGAAGATCAGGCTCGGCCCCGCATGCGAGTGCCAGCCCGAAGTGCCGCCGTTCGGCATGAACTTGTTGTCGACCACGTACAGATCCGATGCCCCGTGCGTCTTGATCCAGGCAAGCCACACGCCGTTTGGATGGGGCTTCCCGTCGCGGCCGATCTCGGTCGTAAGCGCGTGACCGCGGAGATCGAGGTCACCGACCGTCGCCTTGGCGAGGATCGTCGTCGACTGACCGACGCTCGGCGTCGCCAGCACGTTTCCGACGTACGCTGCGACCGCCAGCATCGCGACGAGCAACGCCAGAATCCACTTCGATTTCATCTCTCCTCCTTGTCGGTCCGGGTTGTCGTCTCGCGGAGGGTCGTCGTGGCTTCGTCGTCCAGCTCGGCGCGGAAGGCCAGCACCAGCGCCTCCTCGTGCGTCAATGCCATCCCGTGCGCGTCCCATGCGTGCCGCTGAACCTTCGTAACGAGCGCGTCCTCGTGCGCGCCGCGCACCTCGAATCCGCAATCGCAATGAAGCACTCTGTCCACGATTCCTCGCGGCGAGGCTAGAAACTGCACCCCGAATCAAGGCAAGATCTAGGCAAGCGCATGACCAGAAGTCTGCAGCCGAGGGTTTCGCTGCTGGGTCGCGTGTCCGTGGAGACCGACGGCAGCACCGTCGACGAGGCGCGCTTTCCCGGACGGCAGGGTCGGCTCATGTTCGCCTATCTGGTGGCCGAGCACGGCCGAGCGGTGCCGCGTGACGAGTTGGCGGAGGCGCTCTGGGGCGAGGCGCCGCCGCCGACCTGGGACAAGGCCCTGACCGGGCTCGTGAGCAAGCTGCGCGCCCTGCTGGCGGATCAGGGGATCGACGGCGCGAGCGTGCTCACGGGTGCGTTCGGCTGCTACCGGCTCGAGCTGCCCGAGGGCACCTGGGTCGACGTGCTCGTAGCGGCAACCGCCGCCGACGAGGCCACGGCTGCGCTCGCGGCGGGCCATCTCGACACTGCGAAGAGGGACGCGGCGCTCGTCGACTCCCTGCTGCGGGAGCACTTCCTGCCGGGCGAGGAAGGGGTGTGGGTCGAGCAGAAGCGGCGCGAGCTCGCCGACGTCCGCAGCCGTGCGCTCGGCGTCCTCGCCGACGCGTGCCTGCGCTCCGGCGATGTGCCGGAGGCGGTGAAGTGGGCCGAGCAGGCGATCGCGCTCGAGCCGTTCCGGGAGACGGGATACCGGCGGCTGATGGAGGCGCACATCGCCGCCGGCGATCGCGCGGAGGCGCTCCGTGTGTACGAGCGCTGTCGGCAGCTTCTCGCGGACGAGCTCGGCGCGTATCCCTCACCCGAGACGCAGTCGATTTACCGGGCGCTACTCGACGGGCCGTCCGGCAACAGGGAAGCAGCGACTCCCGGCGAGACGCCGGCGTCGGACGCCGGAGCCTTCGCGGACGACGCCGGCCTGCCCTCCACGAGCGGCGTCGGCGACGAGAGCCGCGGGCGGGGCAAGGTGCTCGTGCTCGCCGCGGCTGTTCTCGCGGCCGCAGCGATCGCCGCGCTCGGGCTCGCCCTGAGGCCGTTCGGCTCGGGTGGCGATTCGGGATCCGCGCCGGCGCCGGCGAGCGCCGGCGCGGACGCAGTGGCGGCAGTCGACTCCTCGCAAGGGCGCCTCGTCGGCTCGACTGCGCTCCAGGCATCGCCGGGCGCGATCGCCTACGACCACGGCTCGGTCTGGGTGACGATGCCGAACCAGGATTCGGTGTCGAGGATCGACCCTGGGACGAACACGGTGCAGCAGACGATCGGGGCCGGGAGCGGCCCGGTCGCGATCGCCGTCGGCGGCGGCTTCGTGTGGGTGGCAAACAGCCTCGACGGCACGGTGTGGCAGATCGACCCGCTGACGAAGGGCGGCCAGGTCGTCGGCAAGATCTCCGTGGGGAACGGCCCCAGCGGAGTGGCGTACGGGCTCGGCGCGGTCTGGGTTGCGAACTCGGTCGACCGGACGATCGAGCGCATCGACCCCCTCACGAGCAAGACGAGCAGGCCAATCCCCGTCGAGGCGGGCGCCGACGCGATCGCCGTCGGTGACGGCGCCGTGTGGGTGACGGGCGAGTCGGCCGGTGTCCTCTCCCGGGTGGACCCGAGGTCGGCGAGCGTGACCCCGATCCACGTCGGCAACGGGCCGACGGCGGTCGCCACCGGCCCGGCCGCGGTGTGGGTCGCGAACGGCGACGATGCCACGGTGTGGCGCATCGATCCGAAGACGAATCGGGTCGTGGGCACGACTACCGTCGGCGAGGGCCCGGGCGGACTCGCCGTCGCGCCGGGCGGCAAGAGCGTCTGGGTCTCGAACGGGCTCTCCGGCACGCTCTCGAGGATCGATTCGTCGGACGGAAAGGTCGTCGCCACCGTCCCGCTGGGCGATCAGCCGAAGGGTGTCGCGTCGAGCGCGAACACCGCCTACGTCGCCGTTCAGGGATCGGCGAGCGGCGCACATCGAGGCGGCACGCTGACCGTGGCGGTCGCGAATCCGCCCGACGTCTACCAGCAGGGCCTGGTGCACGCGCTCGACCCCTCGAGCGGCGAGGCGTGGGAGCTCCTGACACTGACGAACGACGGGCTCCTCGGCTACGGGCGCTCGGGCGGCTCAGACGGCTACAGGGTCGTGCCCGACCTCGCCGTGGCGCTCCCGACCGCCAGCGACGGGGGGCGCACGTATGCCTTTCAGCTCCGCCCGGGGATCCGCTTCTCCACCGGAGCGGTCGTCCGGCCGGCGGACGTCCGCCGCGGCGTCGAGCGCTCGCTGGTCGCCTTCGGGTCGAACTCGTACCTGAACTCGATCGTCGGTGCGACCCGCTGCCTCGCCGCTCCGGCGCGGTGCGATCTCTCGAAGGGAGTCGTGACCGATGCGAAGCTGAACACGATCGTCTTCCACCTCACGGCTCCGGACCCCGACTTCCTCTACGAGCTAGCGCTACCGAACGCGGCCGCCGTGCCGGCCGGCACGCGGCTGAAGGCGAGCCTGCCCCTGCCGGCGACCGGTCCCTACGAGATCTCCAGCATCGATGCCGCGCGCGGCGTTGTCCGACTCGCTCGAAACCCCCACTTCCACCTCTGGTCGGCGGCCGCACAGCCGGGCGGGGCCCCGGACGAGATCGTCGAGCGATACGGGTACACGGGCACCAGCGCGGTTCGCGCCGTCGTGAGCGGAGCCGCCGACCTGACCTCGGACGGCCTCGATCAGACGTGGACGCCCGCCGTCGCGGCCGGACTCCGGACGCGCTACTCGAGCCGCCTCTACACGACGCCCACGTTCTTCCGGACTGGGGTATGGCTGAACACGCGGCTGGCTCCGTTCGACGACGTGCGGGTACGGCGGGCGGTGAACTTCGCCGTCGACCGAAACCACCTGATCGCACTCGCCGGTGGCCCCGAGGTCGCCCAGGTCGGCTGCCAGATGCTCCCGCCGAACGTCGACGGGTACCGGCCGTACTGTCCGTACACCGTCCGCCCGAATCCCGCCGGGACCTATAAGGGGCCCGACCTGGCCGAGGCGCGGCGCCTCGTCGCAACGTCCGGCACGAGGGGGCAGGAGGTCACCGTCTGGTTCTACGACATCCCGATCGGGCGGCAGAACAGCGCCTATCTCGCGTCCGTGCTCCGGAGCCTCGGCTACAGGACGCGGCGCGAGCTGATCCCGCACACAGGGCCCACCTGGCGTCCGGACCGGCAAGCCGGCGTCGGCGGCACCGTCGCGCTGTACCCGTCGGCCAACAGTGCGCTCTGGCCCTACTTCAGCTGTCGTTCCTACACGCCGGATCTGGACACGAACCCGAACAATGCCGAGCTCTGCGACCGGCACGTCGACGCCGAGATGACCCGAGCCCGCGACCTCCAGATCACCGACCCGGCGGCCGCGTCGAGGCTCTGGACGCGGATCGACCGGGAGCTCACCGACCTCGCACCGTGGATCGTGATCCGCGAGACTGTCGCAGCCGACTTCGTCGCCAAGCGGGTTCGCAACTACACGCCCTGCTGGCTGTCCTACTGGAACGGCTCGACGGGCGCCTGCCTCGGTCAGCTCTGGGTGCGCTGAAGTCCCTTCCTGCGCTACGGCGCAATCGTCCTCGCGCGCTGCGAGCGGGTCTGGTCGGGTCGTACGCCGCTAGGACGAGCTCTCCCGGACGGGCGCGTCGTCTCGAGACAGAAGCGCGGTTCAAGCCCATCCGATTCGCTTTAGCGGAATAGGCCCGTAGATCCGGGCAGGCATCGAACCTCACGACAGCTACCGAACGACGAACGTCGAGTGCCACCGCTTTCGTCATGCTCGTCGCCGTCGACACCCAAACGGTTGGGTGCCTGTGCCCAACTTGTCCGCGGATGCTGTCCTAGCGCTCGGTGGAAGGTGACGACCTCCTGGCTGCGCGCGGCTTCAGCTAACGAGATCGGGGAGCGCATCAACCAGCGTTTCAGGGAGATATTCCGGCTCCCGAAGCAAACCATCGGCTCGAAGTGCTGCTGCTTGCGAGAGCATTTCGAGGCCGAGCTTGCCTGAGATGAGTAAACCCAAATCTCCAGGCTCGTCGTGGAGATGCGTGGAGACACGTGTTAATCCGCGAAAGTAGACAACGTCCTTGGTGTACGCGCCAGCCTCCGCGGTGTCAGCGATTCCCCTCTTTGCCCGTACGACGGTCGCGAAGGCGGCCTGCGGCTCGAGATGAGGCCGAACAGCAGCGAAGGAGTCGTAGAACGAGCCGGATAGGCTCTCGTTAACGGCCACAACCCGTAGCGCGTGGAGCCGGCGGGTCGCGACGTTCTGAAAACCAGCTTCGAGCTCCTGATAGGCGGCGAGCCCTTCCTCAGTCTCAAGGTACCGACCAACGCCGAGTCCGAGAAGTGATAACGGCTGCTGCTCGCCATTAGCCGCACGAATGACGTGGGTGCCAATTTCGTGGACGAGTAAGCGGCCCACATCGTGGTGTGTAAAGACTGCGCCGTGTGCAACGCGCAGTACACGCTCTGCTGGCGACACGGAGACGCGAGCGATGATCCGGTCAGATAGCTCGACGCGCCAGTGAGAAAGCCGCAGGAAGCTGAGAGCTCGCCGGAACGCTGTGACTAGCTCACGTGCGGGTACATCCGCCGCCTCCGGTTGCCGTGCCTCTGGCGATGCGAGTGCAAGTCGCGCATCGGAGACGATCGCATCACTCGGCCCGTCGTATAACTCCGTTGATGTCCGCGTTATCGCGTCGCCGGAGTGAGTTGCAAGGGCTTTCAAGAGATTCAAGTCCGAGTCGAGCGTCGTTTCGAGCAGGCGGCTCCAGTAGGACCTGTTGTGCGCCCTAAGCGAGGTCCGAATGTCACGCAATTGGTTCTCGGCGTCGATCGGCGGTGACTCGTAGATGAAGCTCGGGTTCGTGCGCACTCCCTTCTCGGCAATGCCGAGAAAAAGCTCGCGCTGCTCGACGAGATTGAGGGGCACGAGATACTGCTCGAGCTTGAGCTCGCTGGCAACCTTTCGGTACGCCGCAGTTGCTTCGTTCAGGGCGCGAAACTCTTGACTACGGCTCAATGAAACTCGAGTTCGCGAAGCTCGGGACCCGCTACGAGGGCGTCTGCGGCAAGTCGTGGTGCAAATGTAGCCATGAGGCTCGTGGGGTCCAAGAGCGCCGCAGCGGCATCGGCAGAGCCGGCGAGTTTCAGGAGAACTCTCCATGCGATGCGAAGGGCCCAGTCTGAGAACTCGGGCGGCTCGAAGCGTTGGGCCGAAGATCCGACCAGGCTGTCTTCGTCGGGTGTGAACTGAAAGGCAACGTAACTGTGCGGAGGGCGAGCGCGGAGTGCCTCTTCGACACGTTGAGATGTTTCAGCCATGAAGGCGGCGCGATTGCGGAGCGATGGCTCGAGACCCTCGAAGCCGAGATTGTCGCGCTGTCGTTCCTCCCAGAGCGACATGAGTGCTCTGCTCGGTCTGACGTAAACCACAAACGGCTCGTGCGATTGTGCCAGCGAGGCAAGGAGTTCGGGCTCGGCCAGGACATCCGGTCGATGAAGTTCCCAGACGGCGTTCCGTGTTCCGAGCTCATGGGAGCGCATCATGTTGAGAGCGATCGACGTGGTGTGCGCTGTGGCGACGCGTTGCCGCCGGTTGCTCGCGCCGTAGATCTCATTCGTCGTCTGAGCCACATTCGTGAAGGCCCAGCCGAGAGCCCGGGAGACGAACGCCGCTGCGAGCGAGGCCTGGCTGTGGGGTACTCCGAGGAAAGCCACGTTCCGCAGTGTCCTGCCATCGAGGTCGCTCAGTACGGCTGGCGCAGCAGTCGCCGCGCGATTACGCCGATGATCGAACGGGAGGAACAGGTGTGTCCGAGGCCGATTGGTGAGCGAGAGGGAGCGCCACCGGCAACCCCCTTCCCCAACCCACGTACCCCAACGCGCACTTGGTTCGCCGGCCAGCCGGCCATGAAGTTCGGCCCGCTCCCGCTTGATCGCGTCGACATCGGCTGCGTCTGACGGGCGGCGAGCGAGACTCGCAGGAGCGGTCGCCAAGTACTCACTGAACTGAGCTTCGAGATCCTCCCAGCTGAGTGGCTCAACCTCCGTCCGCAGGTTGAACTCCGCATAGAGTCCCGCGTTGAACTGGTACGCGTCTCCGGTCGGCGCGGCCGCGAGCTGCGCTTGCCACCGCTCCGTATCGGCGGCGGTGCGGTCGGACGGGGCCAGAAGCGCAAGCGACACGAGCCCTGCGGGATGCTCCTCGAGCAGCGCGAGCTCGTCGACCGCCTGGCGAATTCGCTGCACGGTAAGCCGCAGATTCAGCTGATCCACGGCGACCGGAAGCGAATTCTGAGCTTCGTTCGGCAGCCACCCCAGTGCCTGCATCTGTTCGGTCACCGGCAGAGCGATTACCTGCGCGATCCCTGAAAGCGCCCACGGATTCGGAGCGTTCGTCCCGTTGAGCCAACCGTGGAGTCGCGTACGACCGATACCGGTCTCATCGGCAAGGCGACTGACGGACAGCCCCTGTGCTCGGGCGGCGGCTTGGACGCGCTCGCTCCAGTCGGCGAGCGCCGCCTTCAGCTGCGGTTCTGAAAGGCCGCTATGAGTCTGGCCGCGTGGGCGTCGTTCACCGGGCATTAGACCATTGTAGTCTTGTAATCCGACAGCGAGGCATGTTTCTTGACACGGCGATCCAGGTTATGTAGTGTCATGTCAGTATTCGTGACAGCGACGGAAAGGACGCTCATGCCGGTGCTCGCGACAACCCGCGTCAACAACCTGGCCGATGACCCCGACCACGCGATGGTCGTAACGCTCTCCCCGCGTGGGGCCTGCCTCGTCCCTCGATCCGCGCAGTACCCGGTGATCGGCGCGGTCGCGCTCGACGCGATGGCCGCGGTCACGGGGCCGCCCTCGACCCCCGACTACAAGCGCGCGTGGAACGCGGCGTTCGAGATCGTCGCGGAGGCGATGTTCGCCGAAGCGGCGGATGCGGAACTGGCGGCATAGCCGGCCGAGGTCTGCGGCCCGCACCCGGCGAGCAGCGAGATCATCGGTGAGCGGCAAACGTGATGCGCGACACGACACTGAATCGCCGCGTCCCGATCACGGAGGCGATCCGGACGGCCCGAGCCGCCGTTTCCCCGTAGACCCCTCGCGGCGAATCGCTGTGGATCTCCCGTCCCGTTCGGATGAGAAATCCCTGCAAATCCTGAGAGCCGACGGGGAGACTCGAACTCCCGACCCCATCATTACGAGTGATGTGCTCTACCAGCTGAGCTACGTCGGCAGAGGCCTATTGAGCCGGGCCCGAGTATAGCCTCGGCCCGGCTCGGCTCTGACGGGGTTTCCGGTTCGGACCGGATTCTCGATCAGTGGCTCCCCGAGAGCGCGGGTGCGCCGGCACCGTTCGTGTCGGAGCTCATGCACAGCCAGATCAGGATGCCGATGTCGGCGATCAGGCAGGCGAGCACGCCGCCGATGCCCCACACGCTGCCGGTCACGAACGTCGCGCCCATGAAGATCGCCATGAACAGGACCGGAACGCCGAACCAGAGCATCCAGCGGTTCATCTCCTGGGCTTGCATCTCGGCGACGGACTGATGCGCCGCCTCAGCAACGTGCAGTTCAGGCACCACCGTCCTCGCCTCTGCGATCTGCGCAACTGCGCTCATTTCAACTCCTCCTGTTGATTGGGCGCCCGTCGCGCCAGTTGTCACTAAGTCGGTCTGTGTGAATTGTCTTTTCGCTTGTTTCCAAGCGACACGTGCCTGCGCTGTCGTTACTAACTGGATCTTTCTAGCAGATTACGCAAAGTTGCGGCGGCTGCAAGTTTCCGCTACAAGTACCAATGTGCACGTGGATGCTCCGACCGCGCTCGCGGCGCCCGTCGAGCCCCGAGGGCTACGCGAGCGCAAGAAGCAGCGGACCCGTGCTCTGATCGCGAGCGTCGCGCTCGAGCTGTTCGGGCAGCGCGGCTACCAGGCGACCACCGTCGCCGACATCGCCGCGGCCGCCGAGGTGTCCGAGCGCACCGTCTTCACCTACTTCCCGACGAAGGAAGAGATCCTCTTCAGCGACCATGCCGTCTTCCGCGAGCGGCTGACCGAGGCACTCGAGCGGCGGCCGGCCGGCACGTCGGCGCTCGACACGCTGCGCGACTTCGTGGTCGAGAACCTGGGCGCGATCGACGAGGCCTCGCGTGTCCGCTGGGAGATCGTCAGCCACGACGAGCACCTGCTGAGCCACCAGCGCGCGCGGCAGGTCGAACTCGGCGACACGATCGCAGCCGCGCTCGCCGAGGAGCTCGGCGAGGGGACCGACGACTTTCGCCTCGAGCTCGTGAGGGCCGCCGTGGTCGCCGCGGTTACGGCTGTGTACGAGCACCGGAACAGCGTCCGCTCGCAAACAGCATCACGCGCGCAGGCGCTCGCCGTGATCGACGAGGCGATCGCCTTCCTGCGCGGCGGCCTCGCGGCGATCCGCGCGTTTCCGAAGCCGTACTAGCCGCTCGTCGCGGCGAGCCGGGCGCGCGCTGCTGCGATCTTTTCCTCGGCCTCCGCGCGGTTGCCGAAGCCTCGCGTCTCCGTCTTGTGCCGCTCGAGGTCCTTGTAGACCTGGAAGAAGTGCTCGATCTCGTTGCGCAGCTCGGGTGGGACGTCGTGGATGTCGGTCACGCGCGACCAGCCGGTGTCCTTGAGCGGCACGCACAGCACCTTCTCGTCCGGGCCCTTCTCGTCGGTCATGTGGAAGACGCCGACCACGCGAACGCGAACGCGGCAGCCCGGGAAGGTGGGCTCACTCACGAGCACGAGCGCGTCGAGCGGGTCGCCGTCCTCGGCCAGCGTTCCCTCGATGTAGCCGTAGTCGGCCGGATAGCTCATCGACGTGAAGAGCCGCCGGTCGAGAACGATCGCGCCGAGCTCGGTGTCCCACTCGTACTTGTTGCGCGAGCCCGACGGGATCTCGACGAAGACGACATCGTCCATCGCCGCACAGCCTAAGGCCCGCAGACGACCGGACGCCCGGCCAACCGGTGGGGCGCTTGCGGATTCGAACCGGTGCGGTGAAGCTGTCGGCGTGGAGCGGTCGGCAAACGAACGCAACGTCGTCGTCGGGCTCGCCGTGACTGCGGGGCGGCTCGGCCTCGCGACCGGGCGGCTCGTGCTGCTGCCCGCGCGGGTCGTCACGCGCATAGTCGTCCGAGAGCCGCTCGTGCGCTCCGGCGCCGAGGGCGTGGCCGCCGCCGCTCGGAGTGCCGGCGCCGGTGCGCGTGGCCGAATCGAGTCGGCGACGGTGGAGGTGCTTACGGCGCCCGAGTCGGCGCGCGCGGTCGACCTCGTGCTCGCGAGCCCGCTGCCGGAGAACGTTGCCCGGTCGCTCGCGGAGCACCGGGTCGTCGAGCGCGTCGTCGCCGAGCTGCTCGCGCGGGTCGACCTCGAAGCGGCGGTCGCCGCCGCGCTCGAGAGCGACCGGACCGCGCAGCTCGCCGAGCAGACGCTCGCGAGCCCGGCGCTCCACCGCCTGCTGACCGAGGCGGTCGAGAGCCAGCTGACGGCGGAGCTCGCCGAGAAGCTCGTGAGCAGCCCCGAGTTCGACCACATGCTCGAGCAGGCCGTCTCGAGCCCGGCCGTACGGGCGGCGCTCGCCCGCCAGACCTCGACGCTCGGCGCCGAGACCGCGGCGGGCCTGCGACGACGCGCGGTCGCGCTCGACGACGCGGCCGAACGCCCGCCACGGCGCTGGCTCCGCAGGCGCCCGCGCGCCGGCGGCGGCGCGGCGCAGGCCGGCGTCGCCACCCGCGGGATTGCGCTTGCCGTCGACGCGCTCCTCGCGCAGGCACTCTTCCTCGTCGGTGCCGGGCTGGTCGGCCTCGTCGCCTCGCTCGTCGGCGGGATCAGGCCGCACTGGCTCGCTGCGGCGCTCGCCGGCGCCGGCTGGGCCCTCGTGGTCGGCATCTACTTCGTCGCGTTCTGGACGGGCGCGGGGCAGACGCCCGGGATGCGGCTGATGCGGCTGCGCCTGGTCGACGCCACGGGAGGGCCGCCGGGGTTCTGGCGCTCGGCTCTGCGCCTCGTGGGGCTCGCGGTCGCGATCGCGATCGCGCTGCTCGGCTTCGTCCCGGTGCTGGTCGACGATCGGCGCCGGGCGCTGCAGGACTTCCTCGCGGGCACGACCGTGTTCTACGACGAGCACGCGCCGCTTCCGGCCGGTGACGCGGTCGCGGCGGCCCGCCACGAGGGCGTTCCGGCCACCCAACCCGGAGGGTAGGCGCGACCGTTGCGCGGGATCGACCCCCGGCTGCTTCGTCGGGCGCGGCCGGCACGGCTGCTGCTCCGGCTCGACGCAGGGCTCGGACTCGTGACGGCGCTGCTCGTGCTCGCCCAGGCGGTACTGCTCGCGCACGTCGCCGCCCGTGCGTTCGACGGGGCGTCGCTCGCCGATGTCGCACTGCCGCTCGAGCTGCTCGTCGCCGCAGTCGCTGCACGCGCGGCGGTGGCCTGGGGCTTCGAGGTCGCAGGCCGCCGGGCCGCCGCCGGCGTGCTCTCGCAGCTTCGGCTCGACCTCGTCGAGCAGCGGCTGCGGACGCAGCCCGCCGCGCTGGACGGCGCCGAGAGCGCCGAGGTGGCGACCGCAGCGGTCGCCGGAGTCGACGCGCTCGAGACGCTGTTCGCGCGCTACCTGCCGCAGCTCGTGCTCGCCTCGGTCGTGCCGGTCGCGGTGCTCGCGCTCGCCGCCTGGCTCGACCTGCTCGCGGCCGGCGTGATGCTGCTCACCCTCCCGCTCGTGCCGATCTTCATGTGGCTCGTCGGCCGGCACACCGAGCGGCGCGCGCACGCACGCTGGCGGGCGCTCCGGCTGCTGGCGACGCACTTCCTCGACGTCGTGCGTGGCCTGCCGACGCTGCGTGCCTTCAACCGCGGGGAAGCGCAGACGGCCGAGATCGCGCGCGTCGGGGACGAGTACCGCCGCGCGACCATGGGCACGCTGCGGGTCGCGTTCCTCTCCGGCGCCGTGCTCGAGCTCGCGACCACGCTCGGGATCGCGCTCGTGGCGGTGACGGTCGGCGTACGCCTTGTCGAGGGCGGGATCGGGTTCGAGCCGGCGCTGACAGTGCTCGTGCTCGCGCCCGAGCTGTACCTGCCGCTGCGGAACCTGGGCGCTCAGTTCCACGCGAGCGCCGACGGCGCCGCGGTCGCGGCGCGCCTGCTCGACCTGATCGACGCGCAGCCCGCGGTCGGGTCGGGCGCCGTCGCCCCGCCGAGCCCGCGCCAGGCGCCCGTCCGGCTCGAGGCGGTCTCGTTCGCCTACGGCGAGCGGGGGACCGGTGCTGGACGGCGTCGATCTGGTGCTCGAGCCAGGCGAGACGGTGGCGCTCGTCGGCCCGAGTGGGAGCGGCAAGAGCACGGTCGGCGCGCTCCTGCTGCGCCTCGCGGAGCCGAGCGACGGGCGCGTCAGCGTCGGCGGCGTCGACCTGGCGGCGTGCGATGCGGCCGCCTGGCGCGCGCAGATCGCCTGGGTGCCGCAGCGCGTGACCCTCTTCCGCGGCACGATCGCCGACAACATCCGTCTCGGCGACGCCTCCGCGTCGGACGCCCGCGTGCGTGAGGCGGCCGTGCTCGCGGCCGCCGCCGACTTCGTGCGCGCGCTCCCGCAGGGCTACGACACGGTCGTCGGCGACGGCGGCCGCCCGCTCTCGGCCGGCCAGGGACGGCGGATCGCGCTCGCCCGCGCGTTCCTGCGCGACGCGCCGCTCGCGATCCTCGACGAGCCGACCGCCGACCTCGACCCGGAGAGCGCGGAGCTCGTCGGCGAGGCGGTCACGCGCTTCGGCGAGGGACGCACCGTGCTGGTGATCGCGCACCGTCCCGAGCTCGTCCGGCGCGCCGACCGGGTCGTGACGCTCGCCGGCGGGCAGGTCGTCGCGCCCGCGCCGGCGGAGGCCGTCTGATGCGAACGCTGCGGCGCCTGGTCGCGCTCTCGGGGATGGGCGCTCCGCGGATCGCCCTGTCCGTCCTCCTCGGGGCGCTCGCGGTCGGCTTCGGAGTGGCGCTGATGGCAACGGCCGGCTACCTGATCTCGCGCGCCGCGGAGCAGCCGCCGATTCTGTCGCTCGGAGTGACGATCGTCGCCGTTCGCTTCTTCGGCCTCGCTCGGCCGCTCACCCGCTACCTCGACCGGCTGGCCTCGCACGACCTGGCGTTGCGGGCGCTCGGGCGCTTCCGCACGCGCTTCTACGCGCGGATCGAGCCGCTCGCGCCGGGCGAGCTCGCCGGCTACCGGCGGGGCGAGCTGCTCGGGCGGATGGTCGGCGACGTGGACGCGCTCGAGGGCCTCTACCTCCGCAGCCTCGGCCCGCCGCTCGTGGCGCTCGTCGTCGCGCTCGGCTGTGTAGGGGCGACCGCCGTGTTCCTGCCGGCCGCTGCACTCGTGCTCGCGGTGGGGCTGCTCATCGGCGGGATCGCGGTTCCCGCAGTCGCGCTCGTCCTCGGCCGCACTGCCGGTCACCGCCAGACAGCCGCCCGCGCCGAGCTGACGGCGGAGCTGGTCGAGTTCCTGCGCGGTGCGCCCGAGCTTGTCGCCTTCGGCTGCGAGGACGCGACCATCGCGCGTGTGCGCGCCGCCGACGGCGAGCTCGCAAGCCTCGGCCGGCGCGACGCACTCGTGGCCGGCCTGGCCGACTCGCTCTCGACCCTCGTCGCCGGGCTGACGGCGGTGGGCGTGCTCGCAGTCGCGGTGTCAGCGCACGAGGCGGGCGCGCTCGACCGCGTGCTCGTCGCCTCGCTCGCCCTGCTCGCGCTGGCGTCGTTCGAGGCGGTGGCGCCGCTCCCCGCCGCAGCCCGCGAGCTCTCGGCCACGCTCGCGGCCGGCCGTCGCGTGCTCGAGCTGACCGACCGCGAGCCCGCCGTCCAGGATCCGGCTGTGGCGCTTCCCGCGCCGCCGTCCGGAGCCCGGATCGCGCTCGAAGCCGTGACCGCCCGCTACGGGCCGGGCGAGGACCCGGCCCTCGCAGAGGTGTCGCTGGCGCTGGAGCCAGGGCGGCGCGTCGCGCTCGTCGGACCGAGCGGCGCGGGGAAGACGACCGTCACGAACCTGCTGCTGCGCTTCCTCGACCCCGAGCACGGCCGGGTCACGATCGGCGGGCACGACCTGCGCGAGTACCGCCAGGAGGACGTGCGCCGCACCTTCGCGCTGGCCGGCCAGGACGCGCACCTCTTCAACTCCACGATCCGCGCGAACTTGCTGCTCGCACGGCCCAAAGCGTCCGACGACGAGCTCTGCGCCGCGCTCGGCCGCGCCCGCATCGAAGACTGGGTTGCGTCCCTTCCGGAGGGGCTCGACACGCAGGTCGGCGAGGAGGGCACGCGGCTCTCGGGCGGGCAGCGGCAGCGGCTCGTGCTCGCCCGCGCGCTGCTCGCCGGCGCA
Source organism: uncultured Actinomycetota bacterium (assembly GCA_963797465.1). Classification (GTDB taxonomy): domain Bacteria; phylum Actinomycetota; class Thermoleophilia; order Gaiellales; family Gaiellaceae; genus PALSA-600. The sequence continues at coordinate 2,628,035 of CAWCPD010000001.1, forward strand.
CCCGTGCTCCTCCTCGACGAGCCCACGGCGCACCTCGACCCACCCACCGCGGAGCGGCTCATGCAGGACGTGCTCGACGCGGCGGCCGGGCAGACGGTGCTGCTCATCACGCACCGCCCCGAGGGGCTCGAGCGCATGGACGAGATCGTCCGGCTCGACCATGGCCGGATCGTCGCCGGCTGAGCGCGGTACGCGCTCCCTTACTTGCTGGAGCAAGCATAGGATGCCCGCGGGGTAGGCAACCGGCAGCAGACCGAGGAGAGGACATGATGACTGAAGGGATGGCAGCACGATGAACGCGGTACCGGGCAACCAACCCGCGGACGTACTGGTGATCTTCGGGATCACCGGCGATCTCGCCCGCGTGATGACCTTCCACTCGCTGTACCGGCTCGAGAAGCGCGGGCTGCTCGACTGCCCGATCGTCGGCGTCGCGTTCGACGACTGGACGCTCGACCACCTCAAGCAACGCGCCCGCGACTCGATCGTCGCGACCGGCGAGGAGCTCGACGAGGCGGTGTTCGAGCGCTTCGCCGCGAGGCTCTCCTACCTGCACGGCGACTTCTCCGAGGCCTCGACCTACAGCACCGTGGCCGACGCGCTCAAGGGCTTCGAGCGGCCGGTGTTCTACCTCGAGATCCCGCCGTTCCTCTTCGGCAAGGTCGTCCAGGGACTGCACGATGCCGGGCCTGACGAAGAATGCGCGCGTCGTCGTCGAGAAGCCGTTCGGGCACGACCGCGACTCGGCGATCGCGCTCGCGGCGGAGCTGCACCAGTTCCTCGACGAGAAGCAGATCTACCGGATCGACCATTTCCTCGGGAAGATGGGGCTCGAGGAGCTGCTCTTCCTCCGCTTCGCGAACACGATGCTGGAGCCGATCTGGAACCGGAACTACGTCGAGTGCGTCCAGATCACGATGTTCGAGGACTTCGGCGTCGAGGATCGCGGCCACTTCTACGATCCGGTCGGCGCGCTGCGTGACGTGGTCGTGAACCACATCATGCAGGTGGTCGGCGCGTCCGCGGCGGAGGCGCCGGCGGGCGGCGATCCCGACACGTTCAAGGACTCGATGCTCGCGGTCTTCCGCGCGATCAACACCGCCGACCCGGCGCACTACGTACGCGGCCAGTACGAGGGCTACCTCTCGGTCGACGGCGTCGCGGAGAACTCGACCACCGAGACGTTCGCGGCGCTGCGCCTCGAGATCGACAACTGGCGCTGGTCGGGCGTGCCGTTCTTCATCCGCACCGGGAAGCTGATGCCGACGACGCAGACCGAGCTGCGGCTCGTCTTCAAGCGGCCGCCGAGGCTCGGCTTCTCGCGGATCGCCGGGGGGATGGAGCCGAACCAGCTGGTGGTGAAGCTCGACCCGTCGACGGGCGTGCGAATCCTGCTCGACGCCTACCGTGCGGACACCGACAAGGCCGGCCCGGTGAAGTTCGACCTCGAGTTCGCGACGATGGGCGGCGAGGGCGCGACGCCCTACGAGGTGCTCCTGCACGCGGCGATGATGGGGAACAGCGCCCGCTTCACGCGCCAGGACGGCGTCGAGGAGACGTGGCGGATCATGCAGCCGCTGCTCGACTCACCGCCGCCCGTGCACCCGTACGCGCCGGGCTCGTCGGGCCCGGCCGAGGCCGACAAGCTGATCGCGGGGTACGGCCACTGGCACGGACCCTGGGTCGAGGGGAGGGACGAGTAGCGATGGAGAACTACGACGTGATCATCATCGGCACCGGTGCAGGCGGCGGCACGCTCGCCCGGCACCTCGCGCCGTCCGGGAAGAAGATCCTGCTGCTCGAGCGCGGCGACTGGCTCAAGCGCGAGCCCGAGAACTGGAGCTCGCAGGCGGTATTCGTCGACAACCGATACGTCTCGCCGGATACGTGGTACGACCCGAGCGGCAAGGCGTTCCAGCCGCAGATCCACTACTTCGTCGGCGGTGCAACCAAGCTCTACGGCGCCGCGCTCTACCGCCTGCGGGCCGAGGACTTCGGCGAGCTCCGCCACCACGACGGCGTCTCGCCCGCCTGGCCGATCTCCTACGACGAGCTCGAGCCGTACTACACGCAGGCCGAGCAGCTCTACCAGGTGCACGGCGCCCGCGGCGAGGATCCGACCGAGCCGCCGGCGAGCGCGCCGTACCCGTTCCCGGCGGTCTCGCACGAACCGCGGATCCAGCAGCTCGCGGACGCGCTCGCGAGCCACGGCTACACGCCGTTCCACGCGCCGTGCGGGATCATGCTCGACGAGGCGCGCCCGGCCTTCAGCGCCTGCGTCCGCTGCGCGAACTGCGACGGCTTCCCGTGCGTCGTACACGGCAAGTCGGACGCGGACGTCCTGGGCGTGCGCCCGGCGCTCGAGCACTCCAACGTGACGCTGCTGACCAACGCGCACGTCGTGAAGCTCGGGACGAACGAGGCGGGCACCGAGGTGAGCGAGGTCGTCGTCGATCGCAACGGCGCCGAGGAGCGGTACTCCGCGGACATCGTCGTGATCGCGTGCGGCGCCGCCAACACCGCGAAGCTGCTCTTCCTCTCGGCGACCGACAAGCACCCGAACGGCCTCGCGAACGGCTCCGACCAGGTCGGCCGCAACTACATGTTCCACAACTGCCAGGCCGTGCTCGCGCTCTCACGCGAGGAGAACCCGACGATCTTCCAGAAGACGCTCGGGCTGAACGACTTCTACTTCGGCTCGGACGAGGACGACTTCCCGCTCGGGAGCATCCAGATGGTCGGCAAGTCGCAGGCGCCGATGTACCGCGGAGAGAAGCCGATCGAGACGAAGCTGGCGCCCGGGTGGACGCTGGAGAGAGTCGCGAAGCACGCGATCGACTTCTGGCTCTCGACCGAGGACCTGCCGCGACCCGAGAACCGCGTCACCGTCGACCGCGACGGCAAGGTCACGCTCGCCTACACGGCGACGAACAACGTCCCGCGGGACAAGCTCTACGGGAAGCTCAAAGGCGCTGCTCCGCCACCTCGACCTGAACCCCGACCATCTCGTCTCGCGCTTCGCCTACCTGAAGACCGAGATCCCGGTCGCCGGCGTCGCCCACCAGGCGGGCACGGCTCGGTTCGGCACCGACCCGGCCGACTCGGTGTTGAACCGCGACTGCCGCGCGCATGAGGTCGACAACCTCTACGTCGTCGACACGAGCATCTTCCCGAGCATCGCCGCGGTCAATCCGGCGCTCACGGCGATGGCGAACTCGCTCCGCGTGGGCGACCACCTGCTCGAGCGAATGGCCTGAGCCCGGGGGCCGGCGGGTCAGCGGCGGCGGGTGTCGCCTTCGGGCGGGGCGGCACCCTCGACCGGCTCGGGCGAGACGGCTGCCGTCGAGACCTCGGTGGGCGGCGGCGTGACTTCGGCATGCGGTTCGACCTGCGTCCGGGGCTCCTCGCCGCGCCGTGCCGTGTCGTTGCGCGGAGCCTTGTCGTTGGGCTGACCCCTGTCGGTTTGCCTCGCCCTGTCGGAGCGCTGCGCCCGCTCGGCGTCGTGGACGCTTGCGGCGTGCGTCTTCCCGGCCGCGGCGTCTGCACCACGCGCCTTGTCGGCCCTCTCGTGCTTGCTGAGGAGGGGCACGGGCGCGCTCGAGACGGCGTGGCGGTCGGGCTTTGCCTCCTTCGCCGCGGCGGCCCTGTGGGCTCCCTTCTCCGTCGTGTCGCGCAGGGTCGCGGTTTCGGAGGCGCGCCGGTGCCCGGGCGTCTCGACGACTGCCGGCGTGGCCGCTTCGGCAGCTGCGGCCTTCGACCTGCCGCCGCCGCTCCGCTCCCTGCCGCCACGGCTCTCGGAAGCCTTGGGCCGCTTCGGCTCCTCGGACGCGGCGGCGCGGGCCGCGTGCTCCTTCGGCGTCTTCGGCTCCGTCACGTGCTCCGGCTCGCCTGCCACCTTCGCCGGCGACTCGTGCTCTCGGGCGGACGAGTGCGAACGCCCCGGGTGGGCCGGCACGGCGGCGGCCCGAGTCTTCCTGCCGGCGTGTGGCGCGACGTGCCGCTCGCTCACGGTCGGCAGCGGGTCGCGGACGACGCGCGGGGCCGCCGCGACTCGAGACGGGCTCCGGGAGGGTCCGCACGTTCACGGGTGCCGGCTGCGCCGGCACGGCGGGTGCCGCCGCGCCGGGGCGCGGTCGATCGCCGCTACCCGTTGCGCCGGACGTGACGCCGGCTTCTGCGCCGGGTAGAGGATCGGGCGGGCGGCCGCCTCGGCGATGCGGGCTCCGCCGGCGGCGGCGTGCTCGACCTCGTGGCGGACGGGCGGCGAGACGGCGACCGAGGTCGCCGCCACGGTCGCGACCGTCACCGCCACCTTCGCGCCGCCGCCGAAGAGCAGCGTCTTCAGGACGGTGAGGAACGAGCCCAGCTCGCCGGCGCGCAGGCGCATGCGACGCGTCGGACGCTCCGGTTCCGGCGGCTCCTCGAGCCCGCGGGCGAGCGAGCGGCGGGCGCGGAAGAGCAGCGTCTCGACGGCCGACTGCGAGAGCTCGAGCTCGGAGGAGATCTCGGCGTACGAGAGCCCGTGCCACTCGCGGAGCAAGAGCGCACGGCGCTGCTTGGGCGGCATCGCGCCGAGCGCTTCGGTCAGGCCGAAGAGCTCGTCCGCGTCGCCGCCGCGCGAGGGGAGGACGTCCTGCAGCGCGTGCAGGTCGCTCGTCGACTCGAGCCGGCGGCGCCGCGACGACGAGCGCTGGCGCGAGGAGCAGACGTTCTCGGCGATCTTGAAGAGCCACGCGCCCCCGACCCGCGGCTCGACCCCGCGCTGGAGGCTGCGGAACGCCTTCAGGAACGTCGACTGGACCGCATCCTCCGCCTCCTCGCGACTGCCAAGCCGGTGGAGGCAGAACGCGAACAGCTGCGGTCTGTAGCGCTCGTACAGCTCCTGCGCGGTCGTCGCCGCCGATGTGACTGGTGTCGAGGGTACGGCCGACAAGCTGCCTCCACGATCGAACGGCTCGCGTGCGTCTCCGGAGTGTGTGCGCGCCTCTCCGGCCGATCAAGCCCTCGAGAGAATCTCTTACAACTCGCTTGCAGATCGATGACGTCAGGCGTGGAGCTCGCGCTCGAGCCGCACGAACATCGCCTCCAGTGCGAGCTGCGGCGCGAGGTTGAACTCCTCGAGCCGGCGCCACGTCTCGCGCACGGCCTCGGCGGCGCGCTCGGCGCCGAGCATGCGCTCGCGGCTCGCGTCCGCGCGGAGGTCGTCCAGCCGGTCGACGTGGACGGCCGCCTGCTCGGCGCCGACCGCGACGACGACGAGGTCGCGGTACCAGGCTGCGAGCTCCTCGAGCTGGGCGAGCAGCTCCTCGCGCTCGGCGCCGCGCTGCGCCCGCCGGACGCGCTGCTCGGCCTCGCGCGCGGTTAGCTCGAGCGCCTGCACCCGGTCCTCCTCGTCCTTCTTCGCCTGCGCGCCGCACTCGCGCGCGCTCGCGAGGAGCGCCACCGCGGCGTCGTTCGGCTCGAACGCCTGCGCGGTACACGGCGCGGGCCTGCGCGAGCAGCGTCGCGCGGCGGCCGGCCGCCTTCGGGTCGAGCAGCCGGCCGAGCCGGTCGAGCCGCCCGCTGCGACCCGGGCGAGGGCCGTCCGCCGCTGCTCGTCGAGCTCGGGCGCGCGCTTGCGTCGACGGCGTCGCGCACCGCCCGCTCCGAGAGCCGCCGGAACGGGACGAGCTGGCAGCGCGAACGGATCGTCTCGCTCGATCGGCCCGAGCTCGTCTGCGACGAGCACGATCACCGCGTACGACGGCGGCTCCTCCAGGTCCTTGAGCAGCGCGTCGGCTGCGTCGTCGTTCATCAGGTCGGCGCTGAAGATCAGGTACACGCGCCGGTCCGACTCGAACGGGCGCATGTGCAGGTCGCGTCGCAGCTCGCGGATCGCGTCGATCCGGATCATCTCGCCGAGCGCGTCGAGCTCGATAGACGTCGGGGTGCACGTCCCGCGTCGTCCCGACGAGCTCGCGGGCGAAGGCACGCGCGAGCTCACGCTTGCCGACGCCGTGCGGCCCGTGGAAGAGGTAGGCGTGCGCGGGCCCCTCGTCGAGCGCGGCATCGAGCAGGCGCTTCGCCTCGCGCTGCTCGGGGAAGTGCTCGAATCTGCTCATGCCGGGATCAGCCGCTTCACCGCGCTCCGCACCCGGCGGGCGAGCTCCTCCGCCGGGAGTGCGCCGTCCAGGACGACGTAGCGCTCCGGCGACGACGCCACGAGCTCGCGGTAGCCGCGCGTCGACGAGGCGGACGAACCCGGCGTCCTCGCGCTCGATGCGGTCGGGCCGGCCCGACCGGCGGGTCGAGCGCGACGTCCGGGTCGACGAGCAGGACGAACGTCTGATCCGCCGTCAGCCCCCCGGTCGCCGCCGCATTCAGCTCACGCGACGGCGTCGATCCCCAGGCCCGCGGGCGGCGCCCTGGTAGGCGAGCGACGAGTCGACGAAGCGGTCGCAGACACCCACGCGTCACGCTCGAGCGCCGGCCGGATCACGCTCTCGGCGAGCTCGGCCCGCGCCGCCGCGAACAGTGCCGCCTCGGCCCACGCGGTCATCTCGGGGCCGTCGAGGAGCAGCGTCGCGGACGGCCTCGCCGAGCGGCGTGCCGCCCGGCTCGCGCAGCGCGACCACATCGCGGCCCTTCGCGCGACGCCCACTCGGCGAGCAGCGCCGCCTGCGTGGTCTTGCCGGAGCCGTCGATGCCCTCGAAGGTCACGAACATGCCTACCGCCTACGATACGGGCCGATGCGGGCGGTCGTCACAGGTGGAGCCGGGTTCATCGGATCGAATCTCGTCGACCGGCTCGTGGAGCGCGGCGACGAGGTCGTGGTCGTGGACGATCTGTCCTTCGGCAAGCGCGAGAACGTCAACGCGGCTGCGACGTTCGTCGAGCGCGACATCCGCGACGGCCTCGCGCTCGAGCCGACCGACGTGGTGTTCCACCTCGCCGCGCAGGCCGACGTGCAGACCTCGCTGGCGCGGCCCGATCACGACGCCGCGATCAACGTGGTCGGCACCGTGCAGGTGCTCGAGGCGGCCCGCGCGGCCGGTGCGCAGGTCGTCTTCTCCTCGACAGGCGGCGCGATCTACGGCGAGTGCGAGGGGCCGGCGCCGGAGGAGGCGCCGCTCGGGCCACTGTCGCCCTACGGGATCGCCAAGCTCTGCGCCGAGCAGTACCTCGCCGGGTGGAACCGCATCCACGGGACGAGCCACGTCGTGCTCCGGTTCGGCAACGTCTTCGGGCCGCGCCAGGAGTCGAGCCTCGAGGGCGGTGTCGTCTCGATCTTCCTCGAGCGGATGGCGCGCGGGGAGCGGACGACGATCTTCGGCGACGGCGGGCAGACCCGAGACTTCGTCTACGTCGGCGACGTCGTGGACGCCCTGCTCGCTGCGGTCGGGCGTGACGGCGGCGTCTTCAACGTCGGCACCGGACGGGAGACGAGCGTGCTCGAGCTGCACCGCGCGTGCGCCGAGGCCGCCGGCAGCGTCGCTGAGCCGCGCTTCGAACCGCCGCGCCTCGGCGACGTGCTGCGCTCCGTGCTCGACGTCTCGCGCGCCGAGCGCGAGCTCGGCTGGCGCGCGGCCACACCGCTCGCCGACGGGCTGCAGGCGACCCACGCCTGGATGACCGCGTAGCGCGGAGGACTCGGCCGCGGCCCGCCGAAGTCGAGGCGGCCTTGGAAGTCCCCGCCTCTTCCGTGCAAGAGCTCGTCCGCCCCTGGCGCACGGCAACCCTCGTCGTGACCGCCGTCGCCGCGGTCGAGCTCGTGCTGCTGTGCGGCGCCGGAGTGCTGCTGCTGGCCAAGCCGCTCTCGCGCTCGCTGCGCCACCACGCCGAGGTCTCCGCGGTCGCGTCGGCGAAGCGGGCGGCGAGGACTCCTCCCGCGGCCAGGCGGACGACGGGTTCGGCCCCGGTGCCGAAGCTGACCCGGGCGCAGACGAGCGTGATCGTGCTCAACGGCAACGGCCGTAGCGGCGCCGCCGCGCAGGGCGCCTCGACGCTGCACGGTCTCGGCTACGTGGTCGCCGGCACCGGGAACGCCCGCCGCCAGGACTACGCCGCCACCGTCGTCATGTACCGGCACGGCTTCCGCGCCGAGGGCCTTCGTCTCGCCCGCGACCTGAACGCGAAGGTCGTCGGCCCGCTCGACGGCCTCAAGCCGTCCGCTCTCATGGGCGGCCAGCTCGCCGTCGTCGTCGGCAGCTGAGCTCGCGCCGGCGAGGCCTCAGCAGACGGCCGTGCCGGCGTTGACGAGCTTCAGGGCCCGGTCGTACTCCTTGTTGCCCGGGTTCTGCGGGTCGAGCTGCGTGAACCGGTCGAGCTCCGGCAGCGCGGCCCGCGGGCAGCGGCGGACGACGAGGTCGAACTCGCCGAGCGAGTACCACGTCTCCTTGTTCTCCGGCTGGATTCGCGTTGCCTCCTGGAGCAGGCCGAGCGCCGCGCCGAGGTTGCCGCGTGACTGCTCGGCGAGGGCCTGCGCGAAGAGCGGGTCGACCGACAGCGGGTTGACCGAGCGCGCCCGCTTCGCGAGCGCGACCGCGCCGGCGGGCCGGTCGAAGCTCGCCTCGTAGGCCTGCCCCGTCCACCGGTCTCCGAGCCACACGGCGAAGAACGAGCAGACGACAGCGAGCGCGACCCCCGCGAGCATCAGCACGGCCGGAGCCGAGAGCCGCCGCGCCGCGGCTGGCCGGGCGGCGACCGCCCCGGCGATCAGGAAGACCGGTGCCGAAACCGCCGGGAAGTCCCAGTCGATGTCGATCAGGCCGTGGACGAGGTAGGCGGGCAACGCGAGCGCAAGGGCGAGCTGCGGGCCCGGTCGGCGGCGCGCTGCGCCCACCAGGCCGGCGCCCGCGACGACGAAGAGCAGCAGGCCGACCACGCCCGTCTCGCTGAGGAACTGGACGGGAAGGCTGTGCGGCTCGATCGCCTGGTCGACGCTCGAGGTCCGGTAGCGGAGGTTCGTGAAGTGGAACGAGCCCGCGCCGGTCCCTGCGACGCGGTGCTCCTCCCACCCATGCCAGGCCTGCTTCCACCAGAGCCAGCGGTAGTTCGAGCCCGTCTCGGCGAAGCGCGACGGCGTGTTCGGCAGCTCCGTCTGCGTCGGGCTCGTGAACGAGTCCCACCACGACCCGGCCTGCGTCGCACCCACGACGAGGGCGGCGGCGGCCACCACGGCGACCAGCGCGAGGCCTGCCCGGCGAACGGCCGCGGAGGGCTCCGGCGGCGGCACGCGCGCGAGGAGCGCCGCGACCCCCGCACCGGCGAGCAACGCGAGGCCGAAGATCAGCCCGTCGGACGCGCGCGTCGAGTGCGACTGTCCGTCGCTCGTGATTCCGGCGAGCGAGAAGCCGACTGCGATCGCCGCCGCTGCGGGCGCGCCGGCGGAGACCAGCGTCGCGAGCGCCTCGACCCAGGCGCGTGACAGCACCATCCAGGCCACGACCACGAGCACCGCCACGATCGCCCCGCCGCGGGAGAACGTGAGCGCGATCACCACGATCCAGCCGTAGACGAGCAGCGTCCCGAGCACGCGCCGCCGCGTCGCGAGGCAGAGGCCGATCGGCAACGCGATGGCGCCGAGCAGCGCGAGGCCGTTCCAGTAGCCGATCGGCGCGCGCAGCCGCGCGATCCGCTCGTAGTCGGAGTAGAGCCACGGCAGCACCTTCCCGGCGAGCGACCAGGCGCAGACCGCGCCGAGGATCGCGGCGAGGCCGAAGAACAGCTCCCGGATCCGATCGGCCGCGAACGCGCCCACGAGCGCGAAGGCGAGGTAGACGAAGCCGCGGTTCGCGTAGGCCCAGCTGCGGTCGGGCTCGATCGACCAGGCGATCGAGAGCGCCGACCAGACGGCGAGCGCTGCGAGCGGTGCGAACGGGAGCAGCCCGCCCGGCAACGGTCGCGTCGCAGCGAACACGAGCGCGACGAGGATCGAGGCCCCGCCGAGCCAGGGGACCGAACCGTTTCCGGAGCCACCGCCGAAGAACAGTGCAGCCGCGCTGAGCCCGAGTGCGGCGACGAGAGGCGACCACCGTTGGGTTGCCTCCCGCATGAAGCGCGACGCTAGCATTGCCCCCTGACGAGTCGGGGGGCGCACACAATCGCCTTACACCCCTCGAACCACCCGCATATCGCCGACCGGAAGACTCGTCAAGATACGAAGCGATCGATCCCCGCTTGTCTGCCCCGTGACCCAAGCCCCGAAGTGCCGAGCCCGGAAGTGCACCGTGCGAGTCGTCGTCCTCGCAGGCGTGCTCCTGCTCGCGCTCGGAGCGCAGGCGTCCGCGGCCTCGGCCGAGCCGCCGTGCTGGAAGAGCCTCCTCACCGACTGGTACGACGGCACGATCGACAAGACGTACCCGATCCCGTGCTACCGGCAGGCCGTCAATCAGCTGCCAACCGACGCGCAGCTCTACACGAGCGCGAAGGACGACATCCTCCGGGCGATGGCCAGCGCGATCGCCGCCGAGAAGCCCGCGACGACGGCGACGACGACCGCGGCTCCACCGACGACGACTGCTCCGACGACGACCGCTCCGGCCACGACCGCGACCCAGCCGGCCGAGACGACCACGCCGGCGACGACGGAGTCCACGACCGCGGCCGCGGTCCCGCCGGTGACGACGACGTCGAGCCCCGGCCGCCCGAAGCCGAAGGGCATCGCCCGCGCGCTCGACAAGCTCAACCCCGGTGAGGCCGACTCGTTCCCGCTGCCGCTCCTGATCCTCGGCGCGCTCGCGATCCTGCTCGTCGGGGCCGGCGTCGTCGGGATGATCTGGCGGCGCATGGATCGCGGCGGCGCGAGCACCCCGTAGGTCCCTGCCCCAGCGGCACAGACCGCCGCGGCAGTCCGTAGCCCCGGCGTCGTCCGAGGACCCCTCTAGCGTTCCTCCCCCGCGCCGGAGACCCGGGCCACGGCCCGAGGCGCTTCAGACGTACGATTGAGGAACCCGAGGAGGCAGCGAAATGGCGTCCGTAGAGCAGGAGCAGCAGGTTCAGATCACCCCCGACGAGCTCGTGAACGCAGTCGTCGACGAGGACGCCACCCTCGCCGTCCGCCGCTACTTCACCATCGCCGGCCGCGACCCCTTCGACGAGATCGAGTGGGAGACGCGCGACGCACACATCCCCGGCAAGGACAAGCCCGTCTTCGACCAGAAGGGCGTGGAGTTTCCAAAGTTCTGGTCGCAGACGGCGACGAACATCGTCTCTCAGAAATATTTCCGCGGGCGGATGTCGTCGCCCGAGCGCGAGCGCTCCGTGAAGCAGATGATCGGCCGCATCGTCACCACCACCGGCCGCTGGGGCCGCGACGGCGGCTACTTCGCCACCGAGGACGAGGCGCAGACGTTCGAGGACGAGCTGAAGGCGATCCTCGTCAACCAGCTCGCCGCGTTCAACTCGCCGGTCTGGTTCAACGTCGGCTTCGAGGAGCGTCCGCAGTGCAGCGCGTGCCAGCCGTACCACGCGCTTATCTCCACGCCGGAGGGGATGGTGCCGATCGGCGAGCTCGTCGAGGGCATGGAGGTCGGCCGTGAGGTCTACGACGCGAGCGGCGTCACACGTGTCGTCGCGGTGAAGCACAACGGCCGGAAGCCGGTCTTCCGGGTCACGCTGCGGAACGGCCAGTGGATCGAGGCGACCGCCGACCATGTCGTCAAGGCCGTGCACGAGCGTCGTGCGGAGCCGCAGTGGCTGACCGTCGACCAGCTCCGGCCCGGCATGCGCATGCACCTTCATCCGCACCGGGCGAGGTCCGCCGTTCCCGCGTTCGTCACGGCGGGAGCGCCGGCCGGTTGGGACAGCGAGCCGCTCGCGGACTTGACGACCGACCCGTCCGTCGCCGAGGCGGCGCTTGCGGGCTGGCTCCAGGCCGACGGCTTCGTCGGCCAGTACGAGCACGGAACGAACCGCTCGCTCACGATCGAGTTCCAAGTCGCGACGGACGACGAGTACGACTGGGTGCTCCAGAACCTCGAGCTCGTGTTTCCGGACGTCCACCGGAACGTGCGCGAAGTCGAGACGCAGGACGCGTCGCTTCGCTGCCGCCGGATCCGGCTGTACGGGGAGGAGCTGCGCGAGTTCGTGGAGGCATGGCAGCTTCTCGATCGCGGGACCGCGATCCGCGTGCCGTCGCGGCTCTGGACCGCGTCGCACGACGAGATCGTCGCCTACCTTCGAAGCATCTTCCAGGCCGACGGCTACGTGACCGTCAGGCGCGACCATGGCACCGAGAACGGCCGGATCGCCTTCGCAGTGATCGGCGAGAAGTGGACCGAGGACGTTCAGCTCCTGCTCAACGTCCTCGGCATCTACTCGCGCCGCCTCCGCAAGCAGGAGAAGCGCGACGACCGCCATGACCTGCACGAGGTTCAGATCTCGATCGGCTCCGAGCGCGCACGGTTCACCGAGCTGGTCGGCTTCGTCGGCGCCGAGAAGCAGCGCAAGCTGCTCGAGTCGCTCGAACTTCGCGGCCTCAAGCACTGCCCCGACCTCCGCGAGGAGCAGATCGTCTCGATCGAGCCCTGCGGTGTGCAGGAGGTCTACGACATCCAGACCGAATCCGGCGAGTACCTCTCGAATAACGTCGCCGTGCACAACTGCTTCATCCTCTCGATCGAGGACAACATGGACTCGATCCTCGACTGGATCCGGCGCGAGGGCGTGATCTTCCGCGGCGGCTCCGGCTCGGGCGTCAACCTCTCGCGGCTGCGCTCCTCGAAGGAGCAGCTCTCGAAGGGCGGCCATGCCTCCGGCCCCGTGTCGTTCATGCGCGGCGCCGACGCCTCCGCCGGGACGATCAAGTCGGGCGGCAAGACACGCCGCGCCGCGAAGATGGTCGTCCTCGACGTCGACCACCCCGACATCCTCGAGTTCGTCTGGTGCAAGGCCCGCGAGGAGGAGAAGGCGCGCGTGCTCGAGTCGGCCGGCTACGACATGTCGCTCGACTCGCCCGACTGGTCGTCGATCCAGTACCAGAACGCGAACAACTCGGTCCGCGTCTCGGACTCCTTCATGCAGGCGGTCGCAAACGACGGCGACTGGAACCTGACCGCCCGCACCGACGGCTCGGTGATCGAGACGCTCAAGGCGCGCAAGCTGCTGCACGACATCGCCGAGGCCGCGTGGCGCTGCGCCGACCCGGGCGTCCAGTACGACACCACGATCAACAGCTGGCACACGCTGCCGAACACGGGGCGGATCAACGCGTCCAACCCGTGCAGCGAGTACATGTCGATCGACGACAGCGCGTGCAACCTCGCGTCGCTGAACCTGATGAAGTTCCGCCGCGAGGACGGCGAGCTCGACGTCGAGGCGCTCGAGCACGCGATCGACGTCGTCTTCCTCGCGCAGGAGATCCTCGTCGGCAACTCGTCGTACCCGACGCCCGAGATCGAGCGGAACGCGAAGGCCTACCGCCAGCTCGGGCTCGGCTACGCGAACCTCGGCGCGCTGCTGATGGCGCGCGGGCTGCCGTACGACTCCGACGAGGGCCGCGCCTACGCCGCCGCGATCACCGCGCTGATGACCGGCCGCGCCTACCGCAAGTCGGCCGAGATCGCCTCGCGCATGGGCCCGTTCGCCGGCTACCGGCCGAACGCCGCCGCGATGATCGGCGTGATCGCGAAGCACCGCGCGGCCGTCGGCAACATCGGCGACACCCAGACGATCCCGGCCGACCTGCTCTCCGCGAGCCGCCGCGCCTGGGACGACGCGCTGAACCTCGGCGAGGTGCACGGCTACCGCAACGCGCAGGCGACCGTGCTGGCGCCGACCGGGACGATCAGCTTCATGATGGATTGCGACACAACCGGGGTCGAGCCCGACTTCTCGCTCGTCAAGTCGAAGAAGCTCGTCGGCGGCGGCGAGATCACGATCGTGAACAAGACGGTGCCGCTCGGCCTGGAGAAGCTCGGCTATGCGCCGAACGAGGTCGACGAGATCGTCGCCTACATCGACGAGCGCAACACGATCGTCGGCGCCCCGTACGTGAAGAGCGAGCACTACCCGGTGTTCGACTGCGCCATCGGCGAGCGGGCGGTCCACTACGGCGGCCACGTGAAGATGATGGGCGCGATCCAGCCGTTCATCTCCGGTGCCATCTCGAAGACGGTGAACATGCCGGAGGCGGTCACGGTCGACGACGTCGCCCAGGTCTACGTCGACGCCTGGCGGCTCGGCGTGAAGGCGATCGCGATCTACCGCGACAACTGCAAGGTCGCCCAGCCGCTCTCGGGCAAGAGCGACGGCGGCACCCAGACCGCGCTCAGCCCCTCACCCCGCTCGGTGGCGCCGGCGCGGCGGTCGCCTCACCGCGCCGCAGGCGCCTGCCGGACGACCGCACCGAGATCGGCCGCAAGTTCCGCGTCGGCGAGTACGAGGGCTACATCCACGTCGGCATCTACGACGACGGCACCCCGGGCGACATCTTCGTCGACATCGCCAAGGAGGGCACGACCCTCGCCGGCCTGATGAACTCGTTCATGATCTCGGTGTCGTTGGGCCTGCAGTACGGCGTGCCGCTGGAGGTGTACGTCTCGAAGTTCGCCCACATGCGCTTCGAGCCGAGCGGCCTGACGAACGACCCGGACATCCGCGCCGCCAAGTCGATCGTCGACTACGTCTTCCGCTGGATGGGCAAGAAGTTCCTCACGGTCGACCAGCAGGAGGAGATCGGGATCCTCTCGCCCGAGGTGCGCGCCCGCATGGCCGCCGCGTACGCGAACGGGCGCCCCGGAGGTGCCGGAGCTCGAGCACGACCACCCGACCCCGGGCCAGACGGCGCTCTTCAACACGCACGAGGACGCGATCGAGTGCTCGCGCTGCGGCGGGAGGATGGTCAGGGCGGGGACTTGCTACACGTGCCGGGACTGCGGGACGTCTACCGGCTGCGGCTAGTCTCGGCGGGCGAACGACGGGAACGCAGGCGTCACAGGCCCTGAAGGGTCACCGTTGCGGTTCCCTCATGCCGCGGGCCAGCGGTCCGCCACATAGGAGTCCCACTCCTCCGCCGGCATCACTCGGCTCGAGTTGTTCATCCGGACGAAGAAGGCCCGCTCCTCCTTGCTCGTCCTTGCCCAGACCGGTCGGGATGACCGGGCCACGTCGAGTCGGCAGAGCTCGACTCCCCCGAACGCGATCACCCGGGCTCTGGTCCGCATGACCGCTGCAGCACCGAGGTTGTTGCTCAGATGCGTGGTGAGCCAGTTGACGAAGCCGTCGCCGTTGGAGGGCTTGACGTGCGGGTAGTCGGGCGCGAGACCGACGAGCGACCGCTCCGGGGCGACGCCGATGAGCAACGTGCCGCCGTCGGTGTTCAGGAACGCCGCGACGGTCTTGACGATAGCGTCCTCGATCGCCGGATTGCGCCGTTCCTCGCGGATGTCCCAGCGTGCCGTCGACTTGTACTCGACCGCGTCGTCCTCGTCGTTCGCGATCAGCTCGTCCAGCGTGCGGAGCGACGGTGGCGCGTCGCCGAGGAGCTCCTGCGCGACGAGTGACGCGAACGCGGCGTCGGTGCGAAGTCGCTCGACGACGGACACCGTGATCTCATCCGCGCCGAGCCGGCTCGGAAGCGGCGGAGCCGCCACGACGGTCGGCGACTCGATGTAGGGGCTCCCGTGCTCGTCGTCGTACGCCGCGTAGACGTGCTCGAAGACGGCCTGAACCTTCGCGTCGTACACCGGTCGCGGATACGGCGCGTCGGGAAGCTCGTCGAGGACGTCGCGGATCGCGACACGGACCTCGGCGACCGTCTCGGCTTTGCGGCGCCAGTCGAAGACGAGCCTGTTCGTGGATGTGCGAGAGCAGCTTCCGCGCCACGTTCTGCACCTGCTCGCGCTCATCGTCCGTGAGCACCGGGTCGGGCTTCGTGAGCAGGTCGAAGATCGCCAGCTCCTCCTCGCTCATCCCCTCCGCGACGGTTCGCTGCTCCTCCGCCGACAGATCCTGCGAGAGCGCGATCAGACGCCGGATGACCTCCTCGATGTTGAGTGAGCCTGCGTTGTAGTCGGCGATCAGCTGCTCGATCCGCTCGACGAGCTCGTGCCTGGTCGGGTTGCGCCGCGCCGCGCGCACAGCGCGGTCGCGGAGTAGTGACGCGAAGCGCTCGGTCTCCGAGCGCTGACGGCCGGCGAAGCGCGCCGCGAGCGTGTCGAAGTCGATCTGGCCGAGGTCGACGAGCGGGTCGGGATCGACGCCCTCGGCTGCGGCGCGGATCACGTACTCCTCGGCGCCCACGGAGCGGTCGAGCAACGCGTCGACCGCGTCGGAGACGTCGCTGATGTCCGGCCGCTCGCCACGGCCCAGGTCGAGCAGCCGCTCGGCGAGGACGCGGATAACGGCGACCGTCGCCTGGGCCGAGGCAGCGACCGGATCCGGCAGCACCGCCTTGAACAGCTTCCGCGCGCGGCGCGCCGCGACAAGGAACGCGCCCCGAACGTCGTCGTCCACGAGCAGCGCCTCGACCGCCGCGTCGCGGAGCGCGATGAACTCGAACCCGGTCGCGACGCGCAGCTCGTCGAGATCGACGTCGTACCGCTCGCAAAGAACAGTGCACTCCTCGATCGCCGCGGCGAGCGCGGCGACGAGCTCGGCCTTGTCGGCGATCGGCGAGTCGATCCGGTCGTCACTCGCCGCGCCGTAGATCGCCAGCGCCTTCTCGAGGTCGCGGAAGACGCCGATGTAGTCGACGATCAGCCCGTTCTCTTTCTCCGGGAACACGCGGTTGGCGCGCGCGATCGTCTGCATCAGCGTGTGGTTCCGCATCGGCCGGTCGAGGTAGACGGTGGAGCAGCTCGGCGCGTCGAACCCGGTCATCCACATCGCGCACACGAACACGAGCCGCAGCGGGTCGCCGGCGTCCTTGAACCGCTCGTCGAGCTGCTCGGCCACCATCCGAGCGCGGTGCGGCCGGATGTCGAGGCCGACCCGCTCCATCTCCGACACCTCGTTCTGGCCCTGGCTGACGACGACCGCCATGTCCGTCGTCTCCATCAGCTCGATCCGGGAGGCGAGCCAGGCGCGTTCGAGCTCGGGCAGCGCATCGTGCTCGGCACGCAGCCCCTCGAGATACACGGCCCACTCCTCGCGGACGAGGTCGTGCATCCGTACCGCGGTCGCCTTGTCGATCGAGACCACCATCGCCTTGCCGTCGAAGCCTCGCCCGACGAAATGCCGAACGAGGTCGCGCGCGATCGTCCGCAGCCGCTCCGGCCGCGCGATCAGCGACATCTCCCGGGCGAATCGGCGGACGAGCATCCCCTCGGCCTCGTCGTCGACCTCCGCCTCCTCGAGCAGCTCGTTCAGCTCCTCGGCGAACGCCTCGTTCACGAGCTGGAGCTCCGGGATCCGGTTCTCGTAGTAGAGCGGCACCGTCGCCCCGTCGACGATCGCGTCGCGGAAGTCGTAGATCGAGACGTACTCGCCGAACTCGCGCCGCGTCGCCTCCTCGCCGACCACGAGCGGCGTGCCGGTGAACCCCATGAACGCCGCGTTCGGCAGCGCCATCCGCATGTTCTGGGCGAGCACGTCGTACTGCGTCCGGTGCGCCTCGTCGGTGATCACGATCACGTCGTCGCGCTCCGACAGCGCCGGCATCTCGTCCTCGCCGGCCTGCAGGCGGAACTTGTGGATGAGCGTGAACACGTAGCGGTGGTCGGCGGCGAGCAGGTCGCGTAGATGCCCGGAGTCCTCGGCGTGCACGTCCGCCTCGCGCGCGACTGCGCCTGCGTCGACGAACGTGCCGTGCAGCTGGTCATCGAGCTCGCGACGGTCGGTGACCATCACGAACGTCCAGCCGCCCTCGAGCAGGCGAAGCACCTTCTGGGTGAACCAGAGCATCGAGAGGCTCTTGCCCGACCCCTGCGTGTGCCAGAACACGCCGAGCCGTTTCTCGCCCGACGCCCGGATCCGGTGCAGCGCCTCGATCGCCGCGTTGACGCCCTGGAGCTGGTGGTAACGGGAGACCGCCTTCGCGAGCCCGCCCGGCAGCTCGGAGTAGGCGATGAAGTTCTCGACGAGGTCGAGCAGACGGGCCGGCTCGCACGTGGCGCGGATCGCCGTCTCGAGCTGCACGCGCCCGCGTGTCCCCGCCGCGTCGATCTGGCGCCACTCGCCGAAGTGCTCCCACGGCGCGAACGTCGCACCGACCCGCGCCTCCGATCCGTTCGAGAGGATCACGAACGCGTTCGGCCAGAGGAGCTCCGGGATCGTGTCGCGGTAGTCGACGAGGTTCTCGTCGAACGCCGCCCGCACGGGACGGCCCGGCTCCTTGAACTCCGCGAGGACGAGCGGGACGCCGTTCACGTAGAGCAGCAGGTCGACACGCCGTGTCCACAGCCCCGTCTTGAGCCACACCTGGTTCGCGGCGAGCCAGTCGTTGCGTGCGGGGTCGCGCCAGTCGACGAAGGCGACCCGCGCCGAGCGCTCCTCGCCGTCGTCCCGCCACGTGGCGAGGAAGCCGTCGCGCAGCAGGTCGTAGACCTCGCGGTTGGCGCGTGTCCGGTCGAGCAGCGAGCGATCGCGCGCGAGCGCCGCAAGCGCCTCCTCTCGCGCTTCGTCCGGCACGTCGGGGTTGAGCCGCGCGAGCGCCGCGCGCAGGCGGTGGGGAAGGACGACGTCGCCGCGGCCGTCGCGGCCGAGCGTGCCGCCGAGCCCGAAGACCTCCTCGAACGCGTTGGCCGTCGCCCACCCGAGCTCCTCGAGCAGCTCGGCGGCGGGCCTCTCGACGAGCTCGTCTTCGTTGAACTGTTCGGGGCTCATGCTGACGCTCTTGAGCCGGCGGCCCGTAACTGCGGTTTTGTCAACATGTTCGTCGCTACCGGGTCTCTTACGTCAGGTTTTGTCAACAACGAGCAGCGGTATGGCGGGAAGCGGTTGAAGCTCGTCCGTGACGAGCCCCTGAGCCTCCTTTCACAGCCGCGGGGACGAGGATCGCGGACAGCAGCCGGGTCGGCCGGCTAACGCTTTAGACGCGGGATGATGTCATCGAGTTCAATCTCGGCCCAGCACGTTCGCTTGAGATCGAAGCCGTGCTTCGCCCAGGTCACGTTGATCACCTTCTTGCCGTGGGCCTGGACCCACTCCACAGCAGGGATGTGGTCAGCATCACTCGAGAGAAGAATCGCAACGTCGTAGGCGTCCTCACCCGCGAGAGCAAGTAGGTCGGTCACAATCGCCGTGTCCACACCCTTCTCGGGCGCCCAGGTCAGAGGCTCCCCGCAGGTCGCGCACACCTCGTTGTCGGCACCGCAACTCGCGCAGTGAACCTTCCGCGCCTTCGACTTCCTCGGTCTCGCCTTGACGTTGAATCCCGGTTGGCGGTCGAGGAACGAGTCGAGCCATCCGCGAAGCTTCGCGTCCGTGGTGAGGTACGACGCGTAGACGATCGCCTCTTCGAACTGGAGTCCTTCGGTGATCCCGACCGCCTCCAGTTTCTTCCGACCTTCATCGATCAGCACTCGAGGCACGGCTGTCCAGTCGATGTACGCGCCCTCTGCCCGTTCGTTCCAGTTCAGCGAGAAGTTCCAGAAATCGATGAAGACACGCGTGCGATACGCCACGAACCCTCCCTGCCTAGCGTCGGAGAACGGAGCCCCAGATGCAATACGGGGAACGCTCTCGCGTTCCCCGGGGGTTCAATACGCCTGGACACAAGGGCCCAAGCGGGGATTCCATGTGTCGAAGGGTAGCGACGGCCTTTCGACCGGTCAATGGCGTCTCTCCCTACAGCCATCTGCGAGATGACTCACGTCGACTCCTCGAGCGAACCGTCGAGATCCAGGCGCGAGACGTCGATCGCTCCGGTTACGAGCTTCGGGAGGAGGAGGTCGCGTAGCGTCTCAAGCGGAGTCAATGCCGCCGACAAGGCGATCACCTGGTCGAGAGCGGGTCGCACGGAATCGTCGAACTGGCCCATCATGTCCGGCGGCGGAGTCACAACCTGCACCTCTCCCAGCGCGGCACGCTTGATGTGCTTCATCGTCGTTCCCTGGCTTCGCGAGCGGAACTCCTCCATGCGTTCACGCAGGGCCAGGTAGATCCACGCCTTCGCGATCCCTGCGCCTGGCGTGACCTTGAACAGGTGCTGGTTGAGGAGCGCCGGCTCCCACGCCCACAGATACGCCTCCAGGTAGGCGGACCAGCTGAAAAGTAGATCGCCCCGCTCGATGCGGTAGCGGTCGGGAATGCCGTTGCCGTCGTAGCGCGGCGTGGCCGCAGTGACGCCTTGCTTGAGCTCCTTGATCTTGACGATCGGCAGGCCGGTATCACCCCAATGCGACGGTTTGAACGCAAAGCCGTTGAGGAACGTCCCGAGCTCGGAAAACGGTCGCAGTTCCCATCCGGCCGGGATCGGGCCGAGGGGCGAGTCGATGAGCTCGTCGTCCTCGTGGCCGGGGTAGCGGAAGTGCACGAACCACTCCCGGTAGATCGCCTGCGCCATCCGCTCGAGCAACACGATCCGCCGCCGCGCGTTCTCGATCAGGTCGTCGATCGCACCGAGGATCGCGGCAATCCGTCGACTGTGTCGCTCGTGATCGGAGGATTCGAGACGTCGAGATCGACGTATGTCCTCGACGTTGGATGTGCGCGGTTGCGCCGTCGACCCGTCGCACGCATGTCGCACTGAGCGTCGCAGTCCAGTGCAGGTAGTGAACGAAGCTGCGATGCGACGCAATCCGCGTGTGACGTCAGATGAGGCCGTGCGTTGATCGAGCCAGAACTTGGGCTCGGTCGGAATGATGCGATCGCCGCTCCAGCGAGGCGCCTCGCCGTCCTCAGGATCACGATGTCGCCTGGCGCGAGCTCGAACGCCATGTCAGCCGTCGAACTGTCGTCGACTCACCGGTCACGCCGTGAGTTCGAGACGCCCGGCGTCGGTGCTTTCGTGCCGACGGACACGCGAACCCTTCAGCTGGTGACGTCGCTTGTGATCGTGAATCGTGCGATCACCTCACCGAGCGTGACCTCGCGCCACTCACTCACGTCTCGAGAATCCCCCGCACCGCCGCGTCCACCTTCCGCCGCAGCACCTCCGCCTCGTCCGACAGCGCCGTGAACTCGCCGTGCAGCTCCGCGAGCCGCTCGTGGAAGCGGCCGTCGTCCTCCTCGCCGGCTGCGGCGCCGACGTAGCGGCCGGGGTTGAGGCTCCAGCCCTGCGCCTCGATCTCGGCGACTGTCGCCACCTTGCAGAAGCCGGGCACGTCGCGGTAGGCGCCGTCGGGGAAGCGCTCGGCCACGAGGTCGGCGCTGCCGGCGGACGTCTCGGGCTCCTCGCCGCGGTAGAGCCGCACGACGTTGGCGAGCAGCTCGATCTGCTCGGGCAGGAAGTCGCGGTGGGCGCGGTCGATCTGCCGGTAGGTCTCGCGCGCGTCGAGGAAGAGCACCGTGTCCTCGCGCGGCGTGCCGCGCTTGCCGCGGTCGAGGAACCAGAGCGTCACCGGCAGCGTGACGGTGTAGAAGAAGTTCGGGCCGATCGCGATCATCACGTCGACCGAGCGCTCCTCGATCAGCGCCTGCCGGATCGCCGCCTCGCTCCCGCGGGCGTCGGCGGCCGAGTTCGCCATCACGAAGCCGGCGCGCCCGGTCTCGGCGAGGGCCGAGCGGAAGAGCTGGATCCAGACGTAGTTGCCGTTGTCGGGCCGCGGCAGCCCGAACGGGAAGCGGCGGGCGTCGCCCTCGAGCTTCGCCTTGTCGATCCCGTTCACGTTGAACGGCGGATTGGCCATCACGAAGTCGAAGCGGCCGACCGCGTCGTGCAGATCCTCGTAGTAGCTGTTCGCCTGGCGGATGTCGCCCGACAGGCCGTGGAGCGCGAGGTTCATGCGGCCGAGCGGCACGGTCGCCTCCTTCTGCTCCTGGCCGTACACGGACAAATCGCGGGTCGGTGAGCCCGAGTGGCCCGCGACGAACCTGGCGCACTGCACGAACATCCCGCCCGACCCGCAGGCCGGGTCGTACACCTTCCCGTGGAACGGCTCGATCACCTCGACGATCAGCCGCACGATCGACTGCGGCGTGAAGAACTCGCCGCCGAGCCTGCCCTCGCTCGCGGCGAAGTTGGTGAGGAAGTACTCGTAGATGAGGCCGAACGCGTCGCCCGAGAGCGTGCGCGGCAGCGGCGCGAAGAGGCGGATCAGCTCGACCAGCGTCGACTTCTCGAGCTTCGCGTAGCCGCGCGGCAGCACGCCCTTCAGGTCGGAGTTGATCGCCTCGATCGAGTCCATCGCGAGGTCGACGTTCCGGCCGACGTCCTCCCACTCCGCGCGGTCGACGAGCCACGAGAGCCGTGCGTTCTCGGGAACGAACACGACACCGCGCGCCCGGAAGTCGTCCGGGCTCACGGGCCGGCGGTCGGTCGCCTTCGCCTCGAGCTCCGGACGCACCGCGTCGTAGCGGTGCTCGGCGAAGGCGAGGAAGATCAGCCCGAGCACGGGATCGCGGTACTGCGCCGCCGTCAGCGTCGAGTTGGCGCGCAGCTCGTCGGCTGCGGCCCAGAGCCGGCGGTCGAGCTCGGCCAGATCGGTCACGTGAACACGTCCTTCCTCCGCAGACAGGCCGCCCATTCTGGCGGCTGACTCGCGAGGATGTCGTCGGACCGCGGTGACGCAGCTGCGGGGGTGGGTAGCGGTCGACGCGAACCGGGCCACTGCCGACGGGGCTCCCTTTCGGTCGGGCGCCCCGTCGGCCTTCTGCGCTAGTGATGCAACGCGCCGCGCACTCCGACCGACTCGAGGTACGTCGCCGGGATCGCGACCGGGCCGCCGTCCTCCAGGCGGTTCCACATCCGCGCGAGCTCGGCCAGGTCGCGGGCCAGCGCGTCGCGGTTCGGGCCGGCGGCCTCGAAGGCCTTCAGCGTCGGGCCGTAGTACCGGGCGAAGCGGTCGACGAACGCCTCGGCTGACGCGAAGCGGAACGTGAACGTGCGCTCGCGATGCGTCCAGGCCACGTCCGGCCCGAAGAGCTCGTCGAGGTGGGTCTCGGTGCCCCACAGCATCGGCGAGTCGAGGCCGGCCGGCGGCGGAACGTAGGCGGCGATCGTGTCGAACATGGCGCCGACGAAGCCGTCGGGTGTCCAGCTCGCTAGCGCGATCGTCCCTCCGGGGCGCGTCACGCGGACGAGCTCCGCTGCAGTGCGCCGGTGGTTGGGCGCGAACATCGATCCGACGACCGACGTCACGGCGTCGAACGAGCCGGCGAGAAACGGCAGCGCCTCGGCGTCGCCGTGACGGAGGGCGATCGTGAGCCCCTCCACGGCCGCGCGCTCGCCTGCGCGTTCGAGCAGCGAGCCGACGTAGTCGATGCCCGTCACGATGCAGCCGCGACGGGCCGCGGCGAGCGCCATGTTGCCGGTGCCGGAAGCGACGTCGAGCACGGTTGCGCCTGCGCGCAGGTCGGCCGCGTCGCCCAGGCTCTCGGCGATGGGCACGATCAGGGTTGCGATCTCGGCGTAGTCGCCACTTGCCCACGTCAGTCGCTGTCGGGCCTTGACGGCTGCGAGATCGAGGGGTGGTGCTGCAGTGCTCATGTGGACCTCGTTCCTTTAGTTAGCACGACCGGTCGTTCTAGTGTGGTGGGAGAGTGTACGACCGATCGTGCTATCTTGTCAAGGGCAATGAGCGACACGGAGATCCGCAACGACACGGAACACCGGGAGCGCAAGCGGCGCAGCGACGGCGAGCGCAGCCGCGAGGCGATCCTCCACGAGGCCGCACGGCTCGCCACGGTCGAGGGCATCGACGGGCTCTCGATCAGCCGCCTCGCGAGCGCCGTCGGCATGAGCAAGAGCGGCCTGTTCGCCCACTTCGGCTCGAAGGAGGAGCTCCAGCTCGCGACGATCGAGACGGCGAGCGCGGTGTTCGCCGAGCAGGTGGTCGAGCCTTCACTGACCGCTACCGGCGGGTTCGAGCGGCTCCGGCAGTTCGCCGAGAACTTCCTGCGCCACGTCGAGGGCGACACCTTCCCGGGCGGCTGCTTCTTCGCGTCGGTCGCGGCCGAGCTGGACACACGCCCGGGGCCGGTTCGCGACTTCGCGATCCGGGTGGTGGAGAACTGGACCGAGCTGCTCGAGACGGCGGTGCGCGACGCTCAGGCCGAGGGCGCGATCGACCCCTCGGAGGACGCCGGTCAACTCGCCTTCGAAGTCGACGCCTACCTGCTCCTGGCGAACGCGCAGTTCGTGATCAGCCGCGATCCGGTGCCGATGAAGCGCGCGCGCCGCGCGCTGGAGCGTCGACTCGCGGCTGCGGCTCCCGCGGCCTGATCGGTCTCGACCGCGCTGCCCGAGCGGGTTGACCGACCTGCGCGCCGACCGTTACCGTCCGGCTTTACTTTCCAAAGTAAAGTGACTCATCAGGACGAGCCGGACCCGGCTCGGGGACAGGAGGCAGAGACGACATGGCACTTCAGCTTGGCGAGACCGCGCCCGACTTCGCGGCCGACACCACCGACGGGCGGATCCAGTTCCACGACTGGATCGGCGACTCGTGGGCGATCCTCTTCTCGCACCCGAAGGACTTCACGCCCGTCTGCACGACCGAGCTCGGCTACATGGCGAAGATCAAGCCCGAGTTCGACAAGCGCGACGTCAAGGTGATCGGTCTCTCGGTCGACCAGACGGGCGACCACGAGCGGTGGGCGAAGGACATCGAGGAGACGCAGGGCACCGCACCCAACTACCCGATCATCGGCGACGCCGACTTCAGCGTCTCCAAGCTCTACGGGATGCTGGGCGCCGACGTCAGCGGCGATCCGACCGACCGGACGGCCGCCGACAACCAGACCGTGCGCAACGTGTTCGTGATCGGCCCCGACAAGAAGGTGAAGCTGATCCTCGTCTACCCGATGACGACCGGCCGCAACTTCGACGAGGTGCTGCGCGTGATCGACTCGCTCCAGCTGACCGCGAAGCACAAGGTCTCGACGCCGGCCAACTGGCAACACGGCGACGACGTGATCATCGCCGGCTCCGTCTCGAACGACGATGCGAAGCAGATCTGGCCCGACGGCTGGAAGGAGCCGAAGCCGTACATCCGGATCGTCCCGGACCCGAGCGCGGGCAACGGCGCCTCGGGCTAGCGCCTCTTGCAACGAGCCGGGCGGCCCCTCGCGGGCGGCCCGGCTCGTGCCGGGCGCCGGGCCCGGGCGATGCCGGGCATCCGCCCGAGCTCGTCGACGCTCAGACGAGCGGCTCGAAGCGGGCCTGGAAGAAGCGCAGCTGCGCCGGCTCGTAGGTCATCCGCAGACCCGTGATCGCGTCGCGGCCCTCGAACACCTCCACGATGCTCTCCGCGGTCACGTCCATGTGCGCCTGCGTGTAGACGCGGCGAGGCAGCGTGAGGCGCACGAGCTCGAGCTTCGGGCGCCGGTTCTCGCCGGTCGACGGGTCGCGGCCCGCCGAGACGTTGCCTCGCTCCATCGTGCGCACGCCGCTGTCGAGGTAGATCTCCGCGGCGAGCGCCTGCGCCGGATAGCGCTCCTGGTCGAGGTGCGGCAGGAACGCAGCCGCGTCGATGAAGACGCCATGGCCGCCGATCGGTAGCACGATCGGGACGCCTGCGTCCTGCAGCTTGTGGCCGAGGTAGGCGACCTGGCCGACGCGCGCCTTCACGTGCTCGTACTCGACGCTCTCGTGCAGGCCGATCGCGACCGCCTCCATGTCGCGGCCGGCCATGCCGCCGTAGGTGTGCAGACCCTCGTAGACGACGACCAGGTTGCGCGCACGGTCGAACAGCTCGTCGTCGTTCAGCGCCAGGAAGCCGCCGATGTTCACGAGCGCGTCCTTCTTCGCGCTCATCGTGCAGCCGTCGGTGAGGTCACAGAGCGCGCGCACGATCTCGGCGACGCTCAAGTCGCCGCAGCCCGGCTCGCGCTCCTTGACGAAGAAGGCGTTCTCGGCCACGCGCGTGGCGTCGTGGATGATCCGGATCCCGTGGGCGTCGCAGAGCGCGCGCACCTCGCGCAGGTTCGCCAGGCTGATCGGCTGCCCGCCCGCCATGTTCACCGTCGTCGCGACGCAGACGTACGGGATCCGATCGGCGCCGTACTCGGCGATCACGCGCTCGAGCTTTCCGAGGTCGACGTTGCCCTTGAACGGATGCTCGCTGGCCGGGTCGTGGGCCTCGTCGACGATCACGTCGACGAACGTTCCGCCCGCGAGCTCCTGATGCAGCCGCGTCGTCGTGAAATACATGTTCCCGGGCACGACGTCGCCGTCGGAGATCAGGATCCGCGAGAGGATGTGCTCGGCCCCGCGGCCCTGGTGTGTCGGCACGAGATGGCGGTAGCCGTAGAGCTCCTGCACCGCGGCTTCGAGGTGGTAGAAGTTCCGGCTGCCCGCGTAGGCCTCGTCGCCGAGCATCATCCCGGCCCACTGCCGGTCGCTCATCGCGTTCGTGCCCGAGTCGGTGAGGAGGTCGATGTAGACGTCCTCGCTCCGGAGCAGGAACGTGTTGTAGCCGGCCTCGCGAACCGCGACCTCGCGCTCGCCGCGCGTGGTCATCTTCAGAGGCTCGACCATCTTGATCTTGAACGGCTCGGCCCACGACCTGACGCGCGGCTCCGGAGAGCGGTCGTCGTCCGTCATCTCGTCCTCCTTCCCTCGCCCGGCGTCGAGGACCGTATCGTGACGCCCTCGACCGTGCCGACGACCACGTCATCCACGTGCCGGGTCGCAGCGATCGCCGACCTGCACGGCTTTCTGCCCGACGTTCCGGCCTGCGACGTCCTGCTCGTCGCCGGCGACGTCTGCCCGGTCAGCGACCACCGGCTCGAATTCCAGCGCCGGTGGCTCGAGGGGCCGTTCGCCGACTGGCTCGGGCGTGCCGGCGCCGGCGCGATCGTCGGGGTTGCGGGGAACCACGACTTCGTCGCCGAGGCCGATCCCGCGCTGATGCGGAGTCTTCCGTGGACGTACCTCTGCGACGAGGCCGCCGACGTGGGTGGGTTGCTCGTGCACGGGTCGCCGTGGACGCCGACCTTCCGCGAGTGGGCGTTCATGCGCGACGACGAGGAGCTCGCGCGGACGTGGGCGGTCGTTCCCGACGACGTGGACGTGCTTGTCACGCACGGGCCGTCGCTCGGGCATGGCGACCTGGTCGTGGACGGCCGTCACGCGGGCTCGGAGACCCTCGCACGGCGACTCGCCCAGCTGTCGCGCCTGCGCCTGCACGCGTTCGGCCACATCCACGAGGCGGGCGGCAGCCTCGACCGGCTGGGCGGCGCGACGCTCGCGAACGTCTCGTACGTCGACTTCCACTACCGGCCCGTGCGAGCAGCGGCGGTCTTCGACCTCTGATCCCGCGTCGCGCCACGCTGCGAGCGCGGCTCAGCCCATCGGCATCGGCGAGTCGCCGCCCATCTGCATCGGCGGGGCATCGCCGGGGACGACGAAGCCGGGGAGCGATCGAGGGCTCGCGAGCAGCAGGACGCCGAGCACGAGCAGGATCGCAGCCGTCCCCCAGGTGACCCCGCGGCCCCACGGGAGCGTCTTCTCGGCGGCGATCAGCGCCGCGACGAATGCCATCCAGGCGAGGCTCATCACGCCGAGTGCGAACAGCGCCGCCATCAGGGCCCAGCAGCAGCCGGCGCACCACGCGCCGTGCTTCGCGCCCATCCGCAGCGCGCCCGAGAGCCCGCTTCTCCACGACCCGAGGAGGAAGCCGAGCGGGCTCCGGCACTTCGACAGGCAGACATCCTTGAGCGGCGTGAGCTCGTACGCGGCGGCCACGAGCAGCGTGCCGCCGGCGACCCAGCGTCCGGCCCCGTCCCACGCGAGCTGCGACCCGGCGAGCGCGCGCCCGAGCGCGAAGATGCCGTAGGCCGCGACGCCTGCCGCTCCCCAAACGATCAGGTAACCGGCCGTGAAGACGAGCGGCGCCGACGGCGAGCGGCTCCGTGTCATCCGCGAGTAGAGCGCGACCGTCGGCGCCACCGACGGGAGCATCATCGCCGCCATCATCACGATCCAGACCCCGACGAACCAGCCGAGCGTCCCGAGCTCCGCGCCCGGCCCGCCGTCCATCCCGCGCATCTGGTCGGCCGTCCACCACCACGCCAGCACGGCCAGCGCGAAGAGCAGGGCGACCAGCGCGAGGCGCGTGCGGACGGCCGCCAGCGCAGGACCGAGGCCCTCGGCGCGGCGTTCGCCGTCCGCAGGCGAGGCGGCGGTCGTCACGTCAGGCGGCCCAGGCGAAGTTCGAGAGCGAGAACGCCGACTTGCCCTCGTACTCGATCCCGAAGGCGTTGATGTGGGAGCGACGCGGTGCACGGGCACACGACCTCATACGAGCAGGTCTCGAAAGAGGGCCCCTCGAAGTTCCAGGCCATGCCTGCCTCCTTGTCGATGGGGTGATCGGGAGCGCCGAGTTTCCGCCCTCGACCGCCGGCGGGTCAATCGCCTACCGTCATGACTGCGCCAACGGTGCGCAGCTCCACGTACGCTCTCGGCCGTCACGATGCGGGAAAGGCGGAGATGACCGAGAACGGGGGCGAACAGGGCGGCATCGAACGGGGGGGCGTCTTCGCGCGGCCCGACTGGATCGAGGTCTTCTCGACCGTGCTGCTCGCGATCGCCACCGTGGCGACCGCGTGGAGCGGCTACCAGGCCACCCGCTGGAGCGGTGAGCAGGCGATCGCCTTCAGCGCCGCGAGCGCGGCGCGTGTCGAGTCGGGCAAGGCCTCGACGCGGGCCGGGCAGTTCGCGCAGATCGACGTCTCGCTCTTCACGCAATGGGTCGACGCGTACGCCCGCGGCGAGACGAAGCTCAGCGACTTCTACCTCGACCGGTTCAGGGACGAGTTCAGGCCGGCGTTCGACGCGTGGGTAGCCACGAAGCCGCTCAAGAACCCGGACGCGCCGAAGTCGCCGTTCGCGATGCCGCAGTACAAGCTCGCCGACCGGGTGAAGTCCGAGGAGCTCGTGGCCAAGGCCGAGGCCGCGACCGAGGTGGCGAAGCGCAACAACCAGCGGTCGGACAACTACGTCCTGTGCGTCGTCCTCTTCGCGACCTCGCTGTTCTTCGCCGGCATCTCGACGAAGCTCGTGTCGACGGGGAGCAGAGTGGCGATCCTGGCGCTCGGGTACGTCGTCTTCTTCGCCACGATCGCCTGGATCGCCACCTTCCCTGTGAGCATCTCGATCTAGCTATCCGCCTCAGCCCGCCTCGACCGGCGCAGTCGACGGCGTCGACTCGGCGCTCGCGTTCGCCTTCGACTCGGCCCGGCCGGGCGCGCGCAGCGCCACGAACGCAGCGCCTGCGAGCAGCGCCGCCGCGCCGACGAGGAGGCTCTGACCGAAGCCGTCCATGAAAGCCGCCTGGGCGTGGACCGCGAGCTGCTGGCCCTGCGCGCCGAGCGATCGGCCGACCTGCTGCGCTGCCGCAAGTGACGAGGTCGCGCGCTCGCCCGCCTCCGGCGGGAGGGCCGCCGTCGAGCTCGCGATGCCCGAGCGGTACGCGCTGTTCATCACGCTGCCGAGGACGGCGATGCCGAGCGCGCCGCCCAGCTCGCGGGAGACGTCGTTCACGGCCGACGCGACGCCCTGCTTCTCGCGCGGCAGCGAAGCGACGATCGCGGTCGTCGCCGGGGCGCCCGCGAGAGCCATGCCGGCGCCGAACGGCAGCAGGCCCGCGAGGAAGGCCCAGTAGGAGGAGCCGACCTCGAGCTGCGCGAGGACGACGAATCCCGTGGCCATCAGGGCGAGGCCGGTCGCGCCCGCGACGCGCACGCCGACGCGGCCCGCAATCGCCGGCGCGACGCGCGAGAGCGGGATCACGATCACCGCCATCGGCAGCAACGCAGCCGAAGCGCGCAGGGGAGAGAGGCCGAGCACGAGCTGGAGGTAGGTCAGGGTGAGGAAGAGGAAGCCGAACATGGCGAAGAACTGCACCGACACAGACAGCGACCCCGCGCCGAAGCCGCGCCGGAGGAAGTTGCGCGGGTCGAGCATCGGCTCGCGGCGTCGCAGCTCCCAGAGCACGAAGAGCGCGAGCCCGGCCGCCCCGGCGACCAGAGCCGCGACGACGGGGCCGTCGCTCCAGCCGCGCTCGCCGCCCTCGATGATCCCGAAGACGAGCGCGGCGAGCGCGAGCACGGAGAGCAGCGTGCCCACGGGGTCGAGGCGCGGCGGGCGCGACTCTCGGGTCTGCGGCACGATCGCGATCGTGCCGGCGAGTGCGACTGCGGCGAGGACGACGTTGAGGCCGAAGACCGCGGGCCACGAGAGCCATTCGAGCAGGACGCCCGAGACGAGCAGGCCGAGCACGCCGCCGCCCGCGGCGACGCCCACCCAGGTGCCGACGGCCTTGCCGCGCTCTTCCGGCGGGAAGATCGTCGTGATCACCGAGAGGGTGACAGGCATCACGAACGCGGCCCCGACACCCATCACCGCGCGCAGCGCGATCAGCGGCTCCGGCGTCCGGACGAACATGGCCGCGAGCGACGCGAGACCGAAGAGGCCGAGCCCGAGCGCGAGGAGCGGCTTGCGCCCGTAGCGATCGCCGATCGCGCCGGCCGGGAGCAGCAGCGCCGCGAACGTGAGCGCGTACGCGTCCACGATCCACTGCAGCTGGGTCTGTGTTGCGCCTGTGTCCCGGGCGAGGCCGGGCAGCGCGACGTTGAGGCTCGCAACAGCGGCGACGACCATCATCAGCGCCAGGCACATGACCCGCAGCACCGCGCCGCGCCGCTTTCGCTCGCTCTCGAAGGTGATCCTGGCTCTCATCGTTTCCTCCTCCTTGTGAATTCAACGTGGAATGAATTCAACGAGTGTAGACTTCTGACGTGAGCGTGTCAAGACCGACCCACGGCCGCAGTGGCAGGCGGCGCGGGCCGACGCAGAGCCGCGACGCGATCGCCGACTCGGCCCGCGCCCGGTTCGCCGAGCTCGGCTACGACCGCACCACGATCCGCGCCATCGCAGCCGCCGCGGAGGTCGATCCGGCGCTCGTCGCCCACTTCTTCGGCTCGAAGGAGGCGCTGTTTCGCGAGGTGATGGCGCTTCCGCCGGGAGTCGGCGATGCGCTGGCCGCGCTCGCCGACGGGCCGCGCGGGGAGGTCGGCCGTCGCCTCGCCGAGATCGTGATCGGGCTCATCGAGAACCCGGCCTCGCGAGCGATCGTCATCGGTCGGATCCGCTCGGCGAGCTCGCATCCCGACGCCGCCGAGCTCGTTCGCGAGACGGTGACCCGGGACCTCGGCAGGCTCGCTGCCGCAGTCGCCGACGACCATCCCGAGACGCGCGCCGTGCTCGTCGGCTCGCACTTCGTCGGCGTCGTCCTCGCGCGCCACGTCGTTCGTGTCGAGCCGCTCGCGTCGATGCCCGCGTCCGAGCTCGTCGAGCTGCTCGCGCCCGCGTTCCAGGGCTACCTGGTCGGGCCGCTCACCGGCTGAGACCGCGCGGCGCCGGTGTCCTACCGTTCCTCGAACGCCAGGCTGACGCCGAACGCGATCAGGACGGCGCCGGTGAAGCGGTCGAGCGCCTTCCGCACCCGCGGGCGGCGCATGAGTGCCGAGGCGTGGCCGACCGCGACGCCGTACGCGACGAGCCAGAGCAGCGTCAGCGCCGCGAACACGCCGCCCAGCAGCAGGAGCGCCGCGAACACCGGGCCGCTCCCGTGGACGAACTGCGGGAGGAAGCTCGTGAAGAAGACGGCGATCTTCGGGTTCGCGAGGTCGCTCAGCAGCCCCTGGCGCAGCGCTCTGGCGCCGCGCGCGTGCGGGGCGACGCCGTGTCCGGCGCTCGTGGCCGCGGCCGTGAGGTCGCGCGCGCGGAGCATCTGCACGCCGATCCAGACCAGGTACGCGGCGCCGACGATCTTCAGGACGAGGAACGCCACGGCCGAGGCCTGCAGGAGCGCGGCGATCCCGAGCGCGGCCGCGACCGTCCAGACGGTCAGCCCGAGCGAGACGCCGACCGCCGCGAAGACGCCCGACCGGCGCCCGCCGAGGAGCGCGTTCTTCGTCACCACCGCCGTGTCCGGGCCGGGGATCACGATCAGCAGCACGGAGATCGCGAGGAAGGGAAGGAAGTCGACGGTCATGGCTCTCCGGCCGCCGGGCTCAGAAGCGGAGGTTGCGTGCGCTGCGCTCGATGAACGCGTTGCCCGCCCAGTTGACCAGCCACACGATCATCACCACGCCGACGTACGTCCAGAAGCCTTCGACCGAGAAGTCGGGCACGATCCAGGCGGTCAGCGCGACCATCCCGATGTTGATCAGGAGCAGGAAGAAGCCGAGCGTGACGACGATCAGCGGCAGGGTGAGGATCGCGAGGATCGGCTTCAGGATCGCGTTCGCGAAGGCGAGGACCGCGGCCCCGAAGAGGTAAGCGCCCCAACCCTCGATGTAGACGCCGCCGAAGAGGCCGTTCGCGATCCAGAGCGCCAACGCGTTGATCGCCAGCGTGATCGCGAAGCTCAGGAGCACCGGCGCGAGCGACTGCTGCCTCATGCCGCCGCCCGAAACAGCGTGGTCGTCGCGCAGGTCGGGCCGATCATGGCCAGAGTTTTGCAAGCAGTCGGCGAGCGGTGTCGTGGGTAGGTGCCGCGCGTCCCACTGCACGCCGAGTCGATCGGCTCGTAGACGCGCCACGACCGGAAGGGAAGTGGCCCGGCTAGGTTGGCCCGCTTAGGATTTCCGGAACGACTTGCCGAGCGTTCCGGCGAGGGCGGTCACGTCGAAGACCTCGTCGTCCGGCGGCACGTCGACCGAGACGTCTGTTCCCCAGTCGCTCAGCGTCACGGTCAGCTTCGCCGAGACGGTCTCGCCGTTCAGCGTCGCCTCGTAGGACGCGGCCACGCGGTGGACGTATCCGTCCGCAGCTCCGATCCAGACGTCGACCGGCAGCTGCGTGGGCGCGCCCGATGCGACCAGCGCCTGGACAGCCTCCGAGGGGACGCCCTGCTTCTCGAGTGCCCGCACGAGGTCGACCCATGCGCGGTAGTGGGTGACCGCGGTGCCGTCGATCGAGTCGGGGCCGGCGTTCTCGACGCCGCCTGCGTCGCGCAGCAGGTCGAGTAGCTCAGCGGGACTCTGCCCCGACAGCCCGAGCAGGTCGCCGAGGCTTCCGCCCGCCGCGCTTGCGGCCTCCTCGACGTCCGCCTTGATCCAGGCTTTGCCGCCCGGCACGACGCTCGCGAGCGACGGGAGGTTGACGTACACGACCGAGTGGCCGTCCTCCTTCGTCGTGATCAGCTTCACCTCGCCGAGTCCGCCGGCGGCGCCCGGCAGGTTGAGCTCGCCGCCGAGATCGGACAGGTCGACCGTCAGCTCGCCCTTGTCGGCATCGAAAGCGCCGTGGGCCTGGAGAGTCGCGCTGACGGCATTCGCGGAGAACGAGGCGTCGATGCTCACCCTGACGCTGCCGGCGCCGGAGCTCTTGCCCGCAGCCTCCGCGACCGGGTCGAGCGTCCGCGCGACACCGCCGCAAGCAACGAGCCCGACGGCGAGCGCCAGGGCCGCAGGAGGAAGAAGAAGACGCCGCAGCACACACGTTGTGTAGCTCAGGTCAGCGGCAGCGTCAAACCCCAAAAGGGCCACGCCCGCCTCGTGTCGTCGGCGCGGCGGCGGCCGAGCAGCCATACTCGGTACGAGTTGCAACCATGCCGGATGCCGCTTGATTCCACTGTTGTGATGCACAAGAATCGGCCGAATGAAGCGGCGGACGGGGTCCGCGGGAGACGCGTTGACGCACCGTTCCGAGCACACGCACCTCGTCAACCGGGCCGTCGGGTGAGCCTCACCACCGGGAACGGACTGCCGGCGGAAGGGCTCCTCCCGGGCGAGGACGCCGTCCTGCCCCTCTCGACGCACGAGAACTTCTCCGTCGCCGCGCGCCTGCTCGGACGTGAGACGCGCGACCACCTGCTCGCGATCTACGGGTTCGCGCGGCTCGTCGATCAGCTCGGCGACGAGGTCGACGGCGATCGCCTCGCGCTGCTCGACCGGCTCGAGAGCGAGCTCGACCGCGTCGTACGACGGGGAGCCCGAGCATCCGCTCATGCTGCGGCTCGCGCGGACCGTGCACGAGCTCGACCTGCCGCGCGGGCCGTTCGACCGCCTGATCGAGGCGAACCGGCGCGACCAGGTGCAGGCGACCTACGCGACGTTCGACGACCTCGTCGTCGTATTGCGAGCTGTCGGCGAATCCGGTCGGCGAGCTCGTTCTGCACGTCTTCGGCGCGGCCACGCCCGAGCGGATCGCGCTCTCGGACCGCGTCTGCACCGGCGCTCCAGCTCGTCGAGCACTGGCAGGACGTGGCCGAGGACGCCGGCCGCGGCCGCATCTACCTCCCGGCCGAGGACCTCGAGCGCTTCGGCGTAGCCCGCGCCGACCTCGAGGCAAGTCGCAACTCCTCACCTGGGGGGTCCGGTCGGCAGACGGGTACGTCGCTGAGAGAGCTGCTCGCGTTCGAGGTCGGGCGGGCGC
Source organism: uncultured Actinomycetota bacterium (assembly GCA_963797465.1). Lineage (GTDB taxonomy): Bacteria > Actinomycetota > Thermoleophilia > Gaiellales > Gaiellaceae > PALSA-600. Next base: position 2,662,444 of record CAWCPD010000001.1, read on the forward strand.
GCGCGCTACTCGACGAGGGCGCGCCGCTCGTCGGCACGCTGCGCGGCCGCGGCGCGTTTCGCGGTCGCCGGCTACGTCGGCGGCGGGCGCGCGAACGCAGACGCGATCGCCGCCGCGGGCTACGACGTCCTCGCGGGCCCGCCCAGGGCGAGCGGCGCGCACCGCCTGCGCGAGACGCTCCGCGGCCTGGAGGCATGGGGCGGTGAGCGCCGCGACTGCGACCGTCGCGCCGGCCTACGAGCACTGCCGCCGCGTCGCGCGCGAGTCGGGGTCGAGCTTCTACGCGGGCATGCGCCTGCTGCCGCCCGACCGGCGCGACGGCGCTGTTCGCGATCTACGCCCTCGCCCGGCGCATCGACGACGTCGCCGACGGCGATCGACCCGCGGACGAGAAGCTCGGCCTGCTCGAGCGCGCGCGCGCGGAGCTGGAGCGGATCGGCGAGAGCGACGACCCGGTGCTGGTCGCCGTCGCCCACGCGACGCAGCGCTACCCGATCCCGCTCGACGCGTTCGGCGAGCTGGTCGACGGCGCCGAGCTGGACGTGCGCGGCGCCGAGTACGCGACCTTCGCCGAGCTGGAGCACTACTGCCGCTGCGTCGCCGGCTCGATCGGGCGGCTGGCGCTCGGCGTCTTCGACTGCTCCGACCGCGTCGCCGGCGAGGCGCTCGCCGACGACCTCGGGCTCGCCCTGCAGCTCGGCAACATCCTGCGCGACCTCGCCGAGGACACGGCGAACGGCCGCGTCTACCTCCCGCGCGAGGACCTCGAGCGCTTCGGCTGCGACGGTCGCCGGCAAGAGCCTCGACGGACCGGTCGAGCTCGTGGTCGCGTTCGAGGCTCAGCGCGCCCTCGACCGGCTCGACCGCGGGCTCGGGCTCGTGCCGCTGCTCGACCGCCGCAGCGCCGCCTGCGTGCTCGCGATGACGGGCGCCTACGGGCGCCTGCTCGAGCGGATCGCCGCCGAGCCCGCGGATCGTGCTCCGCGGCCGGCTGTCGCTGCGCCGCTGGGAGAAGGGGCTCGTGCTCGCGAAGAGCCTCGTCGGGGGAATGACGTGAGTCACGACGTAGGCTCGACGGAGCCAGGCAGGAGCGCAGGTGCCGGCTTCGCCGGCGCCGGAGCGGGGACCGCGCCCCGTATCGCCGTCGTCGGCGGCGGTCTCGCGGGTCTCGCGGCGGCGCTCGGGTGCGCCGACGCGGGCGCCGCCGTCACCTCTACGAGGGGCGGACGAGACTCGGCGGCGCGACCTTCTCGGTCGAGCGCGACGGGCGCTCACTCGACAACGGCCAGCACATCGCCCTGCGCTGCTGCACCGCTTACCTCGCGTTCCTCGAGCGCCTCGGAGTGGCCGAGCTCGTGCCGCTGCAGCGGCGGCTGCGCGTGCCGGTTCTGCGCGAGGGCGAGCGGCCGGCGTTCATCACGCGGAACGCCCTGCCGGCGCCGCTGCACCTCGCCTCGTCGCTCCTGCGCTACCCGCTGCTCGGCCTGCGCGAGCGGCTGGCCGCGGTCCGCGCCGCGCGCGGCGCTGCGCAAGCTCGACCCCGACGATCCGGCGCTCGACGAGCAGGCGTTCGGCGACTGGCTGCGCGCGCACGGCCAGACCGCGGCGCGCGATCGAGGCGCTCTGGAACCTGATCGCGCTCCCGACGCTCAACCTGCACGCCGACGAGGCGTCGCTCGGCGCCGCGGTGAAGGTCTTCCGCACCGGCCTGCTCGACTCGGCGGCCGCCGCGGACATCGGCGTCTCGACCGTGCCGCTCCAGCGGCTTCACGGCGACGCCGCGACCGTGGCGCTCGAGCGCGCGGGAGCGACGGTCGTGCTGGGCGCGCGTGTGCGCGCCGTCCGCGCAGGCGGCGAGGTGCAGCTCGAGGACGGCGTCGAGGAGGCCGACGCGGTCGTCGTGGCCGTGCCGCACCAGGCCGTGGCGCGGCTCGCCCCGCCCGGCGCCGTCGACGCGGCGGCGATGGATGCGCTCGGCTCGAGCCCGATCGTGAACCTGCACGTGCACTACGATCGGCGCGTGCTCGACGAGCCGTTCGCGGCCGCGGTCGGCTCGCCGGTGCAGTGGCTGTTCGACCGCACCGCCTCGTCGGGCGTCACCGAAGGGCAGCTCGTGGCCGTCTCGCTCTCGGGCGCGGTCGCCGACATCGGCGAGCCGGTCGCGGCGCTGCGCGAGCGCTACCTGCCCGGCGCTGGCTCGGCTCCTGCCGGCGGCGCGCGAGGCGCGCGTGCTCGACTTCGCCGTCACGCGCGAGCCGCGCGCGACGTTCCGCGCCGCACCCGGCAGCCGCCGCCTGCGACCCGGCACTCGGACGGCCGTCCCCGGCCTCTACCTCGCCGGCGCGTGGACCGACACCGGCTGGCCCGCGACGATGGAGGGCGCGGTGCGTAGCGGCCAGGCTGCGGCCCGCGCCGCGCTGGCCGACCTGGCGCACGGCCGGGTCGAGGAGCGCGCTCTCGTGTCCGGAGGGGCGGAGCGGTGACCGTCACCGTCGGTTCGCTCCGGGACGCCGCTGTGCACGAGGCGCTCGACCGCGCGCGTGGGCACCTGCTCTCGCTGCAGCACGCCGACGGCTGGTGGAAGGGCGAGCTCGAGACGAACGTGACCATCGACTCCGAGGATCTCTTCCTCCGCCGCTACCTCGGTACTCGAGGATGCGCGCGCGACGGAGGCGACGGCCCGCTGGATCCGCGCGAAGCAGCGCGAGGACGGCACCTGGGCGACCTTCTACGGCGGTGCCGGCGACCTCTCGACGACCGTCGAGGCGTACGTGGCGCTGCGGCTCGCGGGCGACCCGTCCGACGCGGCGCACATGCGGCGCGCGGCCGCGTTCGTGCGCGACGCGGGCGGGATCGAGCGGACGCGCGTGTTCACGCGAATGTGGCTGTCGCTGCTCTCGCTCTGGCCGTGGGCGGAGGTGCCGGCGATCCCGCCCGAGCTGATCCTGCTCCCGCCGCGCGCACCGCTCTCGATCTACTCGTTCGGCTGCTGGGCGCGGCAGACGATCGTCGCGCTCTCGGTCGTCTCGGCGCTGCGGCCGGTCGACGGCGGTGCCGTTCGGGGTCGACGAGCTGCGGACGGGCGCAGGGCCGCTCCCGCCGGCCGACGCCTGGGGCCGCGCGTTCGGCCTCCTCGACCGGGGACTCCACCGCTACGAGCGACGCCCGATCGGCCCGCTCCGGCGGCGCGCGCTGCGGACGGCGGAGCGCTGGATCGTCGAGCGCCAGGAGCGCGACGGCTCGTGGGGCGGCATCCAGCCGCCGTGGGTCTGGTCGATGATCGGCCTCCACGCGCTCGGCTACGAGCGTCGACCACCCGGTGCTCGGCCTCGCGCGCGCCGGGCTCGACAGCTTCACGATCGAGGACGAGGCCGGCCGGCGGATCGAGGCGTGCCAGTCGCCGGTCTGGGACACGGCGCTCGCGTTGATCGCGCTGCTCGACGCCGGCCTGCAGCCGGAGCACGAGGCGATCGTGCGCGGCTCGCGCTGGCTCGCCGGCCGCGAGGTGCGCATGCGCGGCGACTGGGCGGTACGGCGGCCGGACATCCCGACGGGCGGCTTCCCGTTCGAGTTCGCGAACGACAACTACCCGGACGTCGACGACACCGCCGTCGTCGTGCTCGCCCTGCGCCGCGCCGCTGCCGGCGAGACCGAGGCGGGGCGGGCCGCCGACCGCGGGCTCGCCTGGGCGCTCGGCATGCAGAGCAAGGGCGGCGGCTGGGGCGCATTCGACGTCGACAACACGAGCGCCCTGCCGCTGAAGCTGCCGTTCTGCGACTTCGGCGCGGTCACCGACCCGCCGAGCGCCGACGTGACGGCGCACATGCTCGAGTTGCTCGGCCACGACGGCCTCGCCGACGCGCCGGCCACGCGCCGCGGCATCGAGTACCTGCTGGGCGAGCAGGAGCGCGACGGCTCCTGGTTCGGCCGCTGGGGCGCGAACCACCTCTACGGCACCGGCGCCGCCGTGCCCGCGCTCGCGGCGTGCGGGATGGCCGGGCACGCGAGCGTCCGCGCGGCCGTCTCGTGGCTCGATGCCGTGCAGAACGCCGACGGCGGGTTCGGCGAGGACCTCCGCTCGTACCGCGACGGCGCCTGGCGCGGCCGCGGTGCCTCGACCGCGTCGCAGACGGCGTGGGCGCTGCTCGCCTATGACGCCGCCGGCGAGAACGGGCCGGCCGTCGAGCGCGCTGTGCGCTGGCTCGTCGAGACGCAGCGGCCGGGCGGCGGCTGGGACGAGCCGCAGTACACGGGCACGGGCTTTCCGGGCGACTTCTACCTCAACTACCACCTGTACCGGGACGTCTTCCCGGTGATGGCGCTCGGCCGCGTGCTCGGAGGCGGATCCTGAGCGGCGTCGGCTCGACGGAGCCGTCCACGAGCGGAGGTGCCCGCATGGCCGGCTCCGGAGCGGGAACCGCCGAGCTGCTCCTCCTCGCACCGCTGCGCCTGGAGCAGGCGGCCCTGCGCGCCCGGCCGGGAACGCGCGTGCTGCGCACGGGGATGGGGCCGGCGCGTGCCCGTGTCGCCGCCGCCCGGGCGCTCGCGATCGACGCGCGGGCGATCGCGGTCGCCGGCCTCTGCGCCGGGATCGCGCCCGAGCTTCGACCCGGCGACGTCGTCTGCGCCACCGAGCTGCGCCGCGCAGGCGCCGATCCGGTCGAGGTTCCCGGCAGCGCGCTGAGCGGCGCCGCGCTACGCCGCCGCGGGTTGCGCGTGCACCTCGGCCCGCTGCTCTCCGCCGAGCGGCTCACCGGCCCTGCCGACCGGGCCGCGCTCGCGTCGAGCGGTGCTCTCGCTCTCGACATGGAGTCGGCGTGGCTGGCCGACGCCGCGGCCGGGCGACCGTTCGCCGTCGTGCGTGTCGTCGCCGACGCCGCCGGACGGCGGCTCGCCGACCCGCGCCTCCTCGTCGAGGGCTCGCGCGCGCTGCTTGCGCTGCGGCGTGTGAGCGCGGCACTCTCGGAGTGGGCGGCGGCTGCGATCGACCCGGTCGAGCAGTAGTTGGCGCGGGAGTTGCTGGCGAACTGTCAGACTCGTGCGACAGTGCCTGCCACCGGAGGACACGACCCTGGGAGACACGAGCGGGAGCCGGCATGAGCGTCCCGCTGCGCCAGGAGCTTGCCGTCGGGCGCTACCTGCTGCGCCAGCGGCTGCGGCGCAACGACAAGTTCCCGCTGCTCGTCGAGCTCGAACCGCTCTTCCAGTGCAACCTCGCCTGCTCGTTCTGCGGGAAGATCCAGTACCCCGAGCACATCCTCAAGAAGCGCATGCCGGTCGAGCAGGCGCTCGAGGCGATCGAGGAGTCCGGCGCGCCGATGGTCTCGATCGCGGGCGGCGAGCCGCTCGTCCACCCGGAGGTCGACGTGATCGCGCGCGAGCTGATCCGGCGCAAGAAGTTCGTCTACCTGTGTACGAACGGGATCCTGATGAAGAAGAAGCTCGACCTGTTCGAGCCGTCGCCGTACTTCGCGTGGGTCGTCCACCTGGACGGCATGCGCGAACGCCATGATCAATTCGTGGAGCGCGACGGGACCTTCGACAAGGCCGTCGACGCGATCCGCGAAGCGCAGCGCCGCGGCTTCCGGGTCAACACGAACACGACCTTCCTCACGACCGACACGCCGAAGACGGTGCGCGACGTGCTCGACTTCCTGAACGACGAGCTGAAGGTCGACCAGATGATGCTCTCACCGGCCTACGCCTACGAGAAGGCGCCCGACCAGGAGCACTTCCCGGGCGTCACGCAGGCGCGCAAGCTCTTCAGCGAATCGTTCGGCGACGGCAACCGCAAGCGCTGGCGTCTCAACCACACACCGCTCTTCCTCGACTTCCTGGAAGGCAAGGTCGACTTCCAGTGCACGCCGTGGGGCATTCCGAGCTACTCGCTGTTCGGCTGGCAGCGACCCTGCTACCTCATGGCCGACGGCTACACGGAGACCTACCGGGAGCTGATCGAGACGACCGACTGGTCGAAGTACGGTCGCGGCAACGACCCGCGCTGCGACAACTGCATGGCCCACTGCGGGTACGAGCCGACCGCGGTCCTCGCCGCAACCCGCTCGTTCAAACAGTCGATCCGCGCGCTCGCGTCGCGCTGACCTCGCTCGCGGCTCAGGCCGGGTCGGTGCCCGCCGGCGGCGGCGGAGAGTCGCTCTCGGACGGAGGCGGAGGCGGCGTCTCGGCGGCACGCGGGGTGGGCGGAGGCGGAGCGCTCGATGCGCGGGCGCCGGCCGACGACGTCCTCGGCATGCTCGGCAGCGACTCGCCGCTCTCCTCGAAGTTGCGCCAGGCGCCGTAGGCGACGACCGCCGCGAGGACGATGCCGACGTAGCTCGCCCACGCCGAGTAGTCGTCGATCAGGTTCTTCAGCACCGCGAAGACGAGAATCGCGACGCCGAGCACGAGCGAGATGAGCCCTTCGGGGACGCCTTCCGGCATCTCCACGCCGAACAGGCGTGCGATCACCCAGGCGACGAGGGCGACGGTCATCAACCCGAGCAGCACACCCCAGAACCCGTGCCAGGCGTTCCGCGAGGCGAGCTCGACTCCCTGGTACGAAACCGACTGCCAGGACAAGAAGGTGTCGATCAGCAGCAACACCCCACCACCGAGAACGAGCTTCCGTGCCAATGAGAGAGCCTGCAACTGTTCCATCGATCTGTCCTTTCGCCGGTTGACCCCTCGATTCGATTCCCTCCGCTGAGGGCGAATCCTGCTGGCAGGAGCATCGCGCCCAGGCTTCACGCGGTCAAGTGGGTTCGGCTGATCCTATGGTCGATCGCCGCACGACCTAGCCGGCGAGCTTGCGCACGACCTAGCCGGCGAGCTTGCGCACGACCTAGCCGGCGAGCTTGCGCACGACGAACGGGAGGATCCCGCCGTGGCGGTAGAACTCGCGCTCGCGCGGGGTGTCGAGCCGCACGACCGCGTCGAACTCGCGGCTGTCGGCGCGCACCGTGACCGTCCGGGCCTCGCCGTTCTCGATCCCCTCGATCGCGAACGCCTCGCGGCCGGTGAGGCCCAGCGCGTCGCGGCTCTCGCCCGGCACGAACTGCAGCGGGAGGATGCCCATCATCAGGAGGTTCGAGCGGTGGATCCGCTCGTAGCTCTCGGCGATCACGGCCTTCACCCCGAGCAGAAGCGGTCCCTTCGCGGCCCAGTCCCGTGACGAGCCCGAGCCGTACTCCTTGCCGGCCAGCACGATCAACGGCACGCACTCGGCGAGGTAGCGACGGGACGCCTCGAAGATCGTCGTCTCCTCGCCCGAGGAGAGATGCACCGTCCACGAGCCCTCCGATTCGGGCACGAGCAGGTTGCGGAGGCGCACGTTGGCGAACGTGCCGCGCACCATCACCTCGTGGTTGCCACGGCGCGAGCCGTAGGAGTTGAAGTCGCGCGGCTCGACCCCGTGCTCGACGAGGTACCGTCCGGCGGGCGAGTCGGGGCGGATCGCGCCGGCCGGGGAGATGTGGTCGGTCGTGACCGAGTCGCCGAGGACGGCGAGGCAGCGAGCGTTCGCGACGTCCGCGATTGCCGCAGGCTTGCGCGTGAGGCCTTCGAGGTAGCTCGGCCGGCGCACGTACGTCGACCCGGCGTCCCAGCGGTACAGGTCGCCGTCGGGCACTGGCAGGCTGCGCCAGGCCTCGTCGCCGGTGAAGACATCGGCGTAGGTGCTCGTGAACATCTCGCCGCGCACCGACGAGGCAATCGTCGCCTCGATCTCGGCCGAGCTCGGCCAGAGGTCGCGCAGGAAGACGTCGTCACCAGCGGGCGTTTGCGCCAGCGGCTCGTGCTCGAGGTCGACGTCCATCCGCCCGGCCAGCGCGTAGGCGACGACGAGCGGCGGCGAGGCGAGGTAGTTCGCCTTCACCTCGGGATGGATGCGCGCCTCGAAGTTGCGGTTCCCCGAGAGGACGGCGCAGGCGACGAGGTCGCCCTCGGCGATTGCGCGCGACACCTCCGCCGGCAGCGGTCCGGAGTTGCCGATGCAGGTCATGCAGCCGTAGCCGACGGTGTTGAAGCCGAGCTCGTCGAGGTAGCGCTGCAGGCCGGCCCGCTCGTAGTAGTCGGTGACGACCCGCGAGCCGGGCGCGAGCGACGACTTCACCCAGGGCCGGCGGCGCAGGCCGAGCTCGACCGCCTTCTTCGCGAGCAGGCCGGCGGCGATCATCACCTGCGGGTTCGACGTGTTCGTGCACGAGGTGATCGCGGCGATCACGACCGAGCCGTGGTCGAGCGTGAACTCCTCGCCGCCGAGGGTCACGTCGACGCGGTGACCCTCGTGGGGATGCGCGACCGCGACCGCCGACGGCTCGGGGTCGTGCGCGATCCCGGCGGGCGCCTGCTCGGTGGTCGGGTCGCTCGCGGGGAACGTCTCGGCGAGAGCGCCGTTGTCGTCGACGACGCCGAACGTGTCGAGCGCGTCGAGGAACGACTGCTTCGAGCGCGCGAGCGGCACCCGGTCCTGAGGCCGCCGCGGGCCGGCCAGCGAAGGCTCGACCTCGCCGAGGTCGAGCTCGACCACCTGCGAGTACGACGGGTGTGCGTCTGGCTCGTGCCAGAGCAGGTTCTCCTTGCAGTAGGCCTCGACCAGCGCGATCCGCTCCGGCGGCCGGCCGGTCAGCCGCAGGTACTCGAGCGTCAGCTCGTCGACCGGGAAGAAGCCGCAGGTGGCGCCGTACTCGGGCGACATGTTCCCGATGCGTGGAACGGTCGGCGACCGACAGGCCCGCGAGCCCTTCGCCGAAGTACTCGACGAACTTGCCGACGACGCCCGTCTGCCGCAGCCGCTCTGTCACGGTGAGCACGAGGTCGGTGGCGGTCGTACCCTCGCGCATCCGCCCGTGGAGGCGGAAGCCCACGACCTGCGGGACGAGCATCGAGAGCGACTCGCCGAGCAGCGCGGCCTCGGCCTCGATCCCGCCGACGCCCCAGCCGAGCACGCCGAGCCCGTTCACCATCGTCGTGTGCGAGTCCGTGCCGACGACCGTGTCCGGGAAGGCCACGCCGTCGCGATCCTCGACTACGCGCGCGAGGTACTCGAGGTTGACCTGGTGGCAGATGCCGGTGCCGGGCGGGACGACCTTGAAGTCGGCGAAGGCGCGCTGCCCCCAGCGCAGGAATGCGTACCGCTCGCGGTTGCGCTCGAGCTCGAGCTCGACGTTTCGTCCGAAGGCGGCGCGGGTGGCGAAGGCGTCGACCTGCACCGAGTGGTCGATCACGAGCTCGGCCGGGACGTGCGGGTTGATCAGTGCCGGGTCGCCGCCGAGCTCTGCGATCGCGTCGCGCATCGCGGCCAGGTCGACGACTGCGGGCACGCCGGTGAAGTCCTGGAGCAGGATCCGCGCCGGCGCGAACGCGATCTCGTGGGTCGGCTCAGCCAGCGGCTCCCAGGTCGCGACCGCGCGGACGCCGTCCTCGTCGCCCGCGCGCAGGACACCCTCGAGCAGCACACGCAGCGTGTAGGGCAGGCGCTCGACGCCGTAGTCCGGCTGCAGCTCCGAGAGCCGGTGGATCCGGTACGAGCGGTCGCCGACGACGAGGGTGGAAGATCGGGGCAGCATTGGCCGATTCAATCAGTCGTAGACTCGCGGAGTGAGCAGGGAACGGCAGATCGTCGGGCTCGGCGGGCACGGAGACACGCCAGCGCAGACGGCTCACCTCTACCGCTACGCGCTGGCGGCGACCGGCAAGGAGCGGCCGCGCGTCCTTCACGTGCCCACGGCGATCGGCGACGACGCCGAGGGGATCGTCTCGTTCTACGAACGCTGCGCCGGGCTCGGCGAGCTCTCGCACCTCCGCTTTCACCCGTGGCCGCCGTCGGACCTCCGCGAGCTCGTGCTCAGCCAGGACGCGATCTCGATCGGCGGCGGCGTCGACCGCCAACATGCTCGCGATCTGGCGCGTGCACGGCTTCGATCGCATCCTGCGCGAGGCCTGGGAGAGCGGCGTCGTCCTCTTCGGCCCGAGCGCCGGGATGATCTGCTGGTTCGAGGCGGGCGTGACGGACTCGTTCGGGCCCGAGCTCGACGGCCTGCGCGACGGCCTCGGCTTCCTCGCCGGCAGCGCCTGCCCGCACTACGACGGCGAGGCGCGGCGCCGGCCCCGGTACCGCGAGCTCGTCGACGGTGGCTTTCCCGAGGGCATGGCCGCCGACGACGGCGTCGGGCTCCACTACCTCGGCAGCGAGCTTCGCGAGGTTGTCACCTGCCGGCCCGGAGCGACCGCGTACCGCGTGACGCGCGACGGCGAGGAGCGTCTCGCTGCGCGCGACCTGAACGACCATTGAGCGCTCGCGAACCGGCTCCGCGGCTACCCTTTTTCGCGATGGAGAAAGGAACAGCGGTCTACGAAGAGCAGCTCGTCGAGGAAGAAGAGCTCTGGCACGACGACGAATCGGACGACCGCGACGGCTGGTGGTGCGTCCGGACGGATCCGTTCCCGTGCCCCGCGCCGGGGTGCACCTACGTCGCCGACTACATGACCGCCGCGCACCTGATCCTCCTGTGGCAGGAGAACGACGACCCGAACCTCCTGCGTCACGCCGCCCGCGCGCGTGATGTGGGGCGCAACCCGCGCATCGTCGGCTACCGGGCCGACTACGGCCCGAGCGCCTCGTACTACGCCTGGATCGCCGCCGGCCGGCCCGTGCACGGCATCCGGGCGCACTGATGCTCCGCTAGCCTGGCCCGATGGCGACCGTCCAGGAGACGATGCAGGTGAAGGGCATCCGCTGCGAGCGCTGCATGGCGCGGCTCGCGAAGGTGCTCGAGGGACACGACGGGCTCGAGTCCGCGAACGCGAACCTCCAGGGGCTCGTCACGGTCACCTACGACGACGAGCGCACCTCGCGCGAGGCGCTGCTGAAAGAGATGCTCCGCGGCGGCTTTCGCGAGCAGGCCGACCTCTAGCGGAGGCGCTCCGGGAATCGCGGCCGGCGCGTTCGCGTTGGAAACACCATTGCTAGGGTGGCCGCCGGATGAGCGAAAGTGCTCCGACCGCCGCCGAAACCCGCCGCATCGCGGAGGAGGCCCGTGACCGTGTCCGGTTCGAAGAAGAGGCGCTCGAGCTCAGCGACCAGGTCTACCGCGTCGCGCGCCGGCTTGCCGGCTCCCGTGAAGAGGCGGAGGATCTAGTGCAGGACACCTACGCCCGCGCGTTCCGCTCCTGGCAGCAGTACACGCCGGGAACCAACCTCCGCGCGTGGCTGCTCCGGATCCTCACGAACCTGAACATCGACCGCGGCCGGCGGCAGCAGCGCTCGCCCGAGACGCAGCCGCTCGAGGAAGGCGACTACTTCCTCTACAACAAGCTCGAGTCGACGATCTCCGATGAGAATCCCGACGAGGAGCGTGTGCTCGAACGGCTGTCGCAGAACGCCGTTGTCGACGCGCTCGCCGAGGTTCCGCACGACTTCCGCGACGTCCTCGTGCTCGTCGACATCGGCGAGTTCTCGTACGCGGAGGCCGCGCAGATCCTCGACATCCCGATCGGCACGGTCATGTCGCGTCTCCACCGCGGCCGGCGTGTGCTCAAGAAGAACCTCGCAGAGAGAACGGTGATGAGCTAGATGGCCTGTGGTTGTGGTGACTGCGAGACGATGATGCAGCCGTACCTCGACGGCGTGCTCTCCGACGAGCAGGTGAAGGAGGCGTGGGAGCACCTCATGAGCTGCCCCGGTTGCGACAAGCGCTACCGGTTCGAGGAGGACCTCCGGCGCTTCGTGCGCGTCGCAGTCGAGGAGCCGATGCCGGCTGAGCTCCGTGCGAAGCTCGTCGACATGCGCTCGCCGCTCCAGTAGCAGCCGGGCGCTTGCGGCTCAGTCGTCCGAGGGCGGCTGCCAGAGGTGGGGGTAGTCCATGTCGCCGGGCGGCTCGAGGTCGTCGCAGGCCACGAGCGTCGCGGCGAGCGCGCGGGCGCCCTCGTCCGGGATGTTCCCCCAGGCGGCGCGTGAGAGCACCGCCGGATGGTCGCGCGTGCCGTCGTAGCTCGCGACGACCACGTCGCTGTCTGCCCGGTGGGCGATCAACCGCTCGACGGCGCGCGGATCGAGCTGCGGCCCGTCGGCCAGCACCACGAGTGCGGCCTCGGCTTCTTCCCCGAGCGCGTCGAGCCCGCAGCGGAGGCTCGCGCCGGGCCCGAGCTCCCAGTCCGGGCACGAAACGACGCGTGCGCCGCCGAGCGACAGCGTCTCGCTCTCCTCGATCGGGTAGGCGCCCTCGACGACGACCACGGCCCCGACGGACGTCGCGGCGAGGCGCTCGAGCACGAACGGGAGGAAGACGAGCTGCTTGGGCGAGCCGTAGCGGGTGGCCGCACCGGCTGCGAGGACGACTGCGGCGATCATGGGGCTCAGCTCGTGGTGACGGTCGCCTTCTCGAGCTCGACCACCTGGGTCGGCTGCTCGTCGGGCCCGCCGAGCTGGCCGATCTCGTCGACCACCTCGATCCCCTCGGTGACCGTGCCGATGATCGCGTAGTCCGGTGGAAGGCCCGCGTCGGGAGCCGTGACGATGAAGAACTGGCTGCCGGCCGTCCCGGGCAGCTCGGCGGTCGTCTTCGCCATCGCGACCACGCCGTGGCCGTACGTGGCGGTCGGCGGCGGATCGTCGACCGTCGAGTAGCCGGGGCCGCCGGTGCCCGTCGCGGTCGGGTCGCCGCCCTGGATCACGAAGCCCGGCACGATCCGGTGGAAGATCGTTCCGTCGTAGTAGCCGTCCTCGACGAGCCCGACGAACGAGGCCGTGGTCTTGGGCGACTGCGCCTGGTCGAGGGTGATCGTGAAGCTGCCGCAGCTCGTCTGCATCGTCACCATGTAGGTCGTCGACGGGTCGAGGTCCGTGGTCGGCGCCTTCCCGGCTCCGCGCCTCGGTGGACGGTGCAGAGGAGACCTCCTCGCAACCGGTCGTAGAGGACGCGCCGGTCGTGGTCCCGGAGCCGTCGCCGCCACCGCAGCCGGCGACGCCGCGAACGCGAGAACACCCAGCAGGACGAGCACCGGCAGGCTGCGAAGGCGGCTCATCGCGAGGCGATGCTAGCCGTCAGGCGACCGCGGCGAGCGCACGCCTGACGAGGGCGCCGGCGATCTCGACCTTGTACGCGGTGCCCGCCAGCGGCGTCGCCTCGTCGACGGGTCCGTCGAGCTTCCACGGGATCGGCGCGACACCGGCGAGCGCGACGGTCGTCTGGCCGCCACGCCTGACGGCGGCGACGCCGACGATCGGGAACGCCCAGCGCTTGCGATCCATCGCCTTCAGGTAGACGGAGGCATCCGCCGGCGGCAGGTCCAGCTCCAGGATCAGCTCGCCGGCCTCGAGCGTCGTCGTCCGCCGGTCGTCCTCGGTCGGCAGCCGGTACAGGTCGGCCACGGGCAGCTCCCGGCGATCGGTGCGCAGCGTCGCGCCGAGGGCGACGAGCGCCGCCGCGAGGTCGGACGGGTGCGCGGAGGCGCAGAAGTCGTTCGCGAAGATCGCGTGCTCGCGGTGCTCGCCCTCGGCGGCGTGGCAGCGGTCGCCCCAGCCGCCCTCGACGCGGTGCAGCCTGCAGGGGAACTTGAGCCGCCAGTACCAGCACCGCGTCGACTGCAGCAGGTTGCCGGCCACCGTGCCCATGCCGCGGAGCTGCGGGGAGGCGGCGAGACGGGCGGCCTCGCGCAGCGCGGCAGGAAGGTCGGCCGCCGCCTCGAGCTCGGCGAGGGTCGTCGCGGCGCCGATCCGCGTGCCGTCGATCCCGCGCGGGAGGAGGTCGAGCACGTCGACGACCGTCTCCGCCTCGATCAGGCCGTCGCGGAGCTGTGGAACGAGCTCCGTGCCGCCGGCAAGCGGCAACCTGTCACGTCCGAGCTCGACCGCGTCGAGGCTAGACGGCCGCAGGAGCTCCACGCGCACCTTCCCGGACGCGCGCCTCGCGCAGCGCGTTCAGCATCTCCTCGCGGGTGATCGGCAGCGAGCGGATCTCGGCGCCGGTCGCGTCGCGGATCGCGTTCGCGATCGCGGCCGCGACGGGGATGATCGGCGGCTCGCCGAGCCCCTTCGCGCCCAGGTTCGTCAGCTGCGCATCGGGGACGTCGACGAGCTCGCACACGATCTCCGGCACGTCGGCCATCGTCGGCATCCGGTAGGCGTCGAGCGTCCGGGTGAGGATCGTCCCCGCCGCCGGGTCGAGTAGCCGCTCCTCGGAGAGCGTGTGGCCGACGCCCTGGATGATCCCGCCCTCCACCTGGCTCGATGCGCCGAGCGGGTTGATCACGCGGCCGATGTCGTGCACGGCTGCGATCCGCTCCACCGACACCTCGCCGGTCTCGACGTCGACCGCGACCTCGGCCACGTGGACGCCGAAGGTGAGCACTTCCATCCCCGCGGGGTTCGGGCCCCGCGCGCCGGTGCCGAGGATCTGCCCGTTCCCGAGCAGCCCGACCACCTCGGCGAGCGGCCAGCTGCGGCCGTCCGCGGCGACGACCAGCCCCTCTGCGAGCCCGAGCCGGGCGGCGTCGACCTCGTATCGCTGCGCCGCCAGCTCGAGGATCTGCCGGCCCGCGTCGGCCGCCGCGGCGCGGGTCGCGGGACCCATCGACGGCGTCGTCGAGGAACCGCCCGAGAGGGTCGCGTACGGGCCGCGAGCCGAGTCGCCGGCGGTCACGCTCACCTGTTCGAGCGGCAGGCCGAGCTCCTCGGCGGCGATCTGCGCGAGCGTCGTCTTCGTGCCGCTGCCGACGTCCTGCAGCGCCGTGATCACGGCCGCGCGGCCGTCGGCGCCGACGCGGACCCACGCGTAGCTCGGCGGGCCGCCTCCGCCGTACCAGACCTGGGAGGCCATCCCGACGCCGCGCTTGACGGTCTCGGTCGAGCGCGCGCGCACCTCGTGGCGCCGCTCCCAGTGCGGCTCGGCGCGCCGGTAGCACTCGAGGAGGTTCTTGCCGCTGTAGGGCAGGTCGCGGTCGGGCTCGCGCTCGGCGTGATTGCGGCGGCGGATCTCGAGCGGGTCGAGGTCGAGCTTCGCCGCGAGCTCGTCCAGCAGGCACTCGAGCCCGAAGGTGCCCTCGACGAAGCCCGGCGCCCGGAACGGGCGCATCGGTGGCGTGTTCACCTTCGCGCCGCGCGTGGTCGTCTTCACGTTCGGGCAGGCGTAGAGCATCTGCATCGGGCCTTCGGTGAACGCGTTCCAGCCGAACCACCCGATCGCGTTGACGTAGTCGCCGCCGAGCGCGGTGAGGGTGCCGTCGGCGCGCGCGCCCGCGACGAGCCGCTGGATCGTCGCGTTGCGGTTGCCGGACGAGACGTTCTCCTCGCGCCGGGTGAGCGTGCAGCGCACGGGCCGCCCGGTCTTCGTCGCGAGCGCGGCGGCGATCAGCGTGTAGTCGCCCGCGTCGGTCTTCGCGCCGAAGCCGCCGCCCATGAACTCGCAGACGACCCGCACGCGGTCGGGCGGCAGCGCCATCGCCTCGGCCACCTCGCGGCGGATGCCCCAGATGTCCTGCGTCGAGGTGTAGACCTCGAGCGTCTCGCCGACCCAGCGGCAGACGGTGCCGTGCGTCTCGAGCGCGTTGTGGAGCACGGTCTGCGTGCGATAGGTCGCCTCGACGACCACGTCGGCCTCGGCCAGGCCGCGCTCCAGGTCGCCGCGCTCCCGCTCGCGCACCGAGAGCACGTGCCCGCGAGCCAGCGCCTCGTCTGCGTCGAGCACGGCCTCGTGCAGCTCCCACTCGACCTCGACCAGCGCGAGCGCCGCCTCTGCCTGGGCGCTCGTCTCGGCGCACACCGCGGCGACGGCAGCGCCCTCGTAGCCGCATTCCTCGTCGAGCGCCGGGCTGTCGTCCGGACCGATCGCCGCGCGCACGCCGGGCGCCGCGAGCGCCGGCGCGAGGTCGAGCCGCCGCACGTGCGCGTGGGCGTGCGGCGAGCGCAGGACGGCCGTGTGCAGCGTGCCGGGCAGCTGCAGATCGGCGGTGAACGTCGCCTCGCCGCGGGCGCGCTCGTATCCGTCGATGCGCGCCGCCGGCCGGCCGACCACCGTGAGCGGCCCCGCCGGCCACTGCTCGAGCGAGTCCTCGTCCACGGCGATCCAGACCTCCTCGCGGCGACCCTCGACCTCCTTCTCGGTGCGAATCAGCCTTGCCACGTGGTCCCCTCTCCGGCGTCGGCCGAGCCGGCGCCTGCGCTCTTGGGCGTCTCCGTCGAGCCTACGACTCGAATCGCCTCCTCGATCTTGGGGTAGGTGCCGCAGCGGCAGAGGTT
Source organism: uncultured Actinomycetota bacterium (assembly GCA_963797465.1). GTDB lineage: Bacteria > Actinomycetota > Thermoleophilia > Gaiellales > Gaiellaceae > PALSA-600. The sequence continues at coordinate 2,678,678 of CAWCPD010000001.1, forward strand.
GCCCGCCATGCGGTGCCGGATCTCCTCCGCGCTCGGGTTCGGCGTCGACCGGACCAGGGCGATCGCGCTGACGATCTGGCCGGGTGTGCAGAAGCCACACTGCACGGCGTCGGCGCTGACGAAGGCGTCGACCATCGGGTGGTCGCGCAGCCCCTCGATCGTCGTCACCTCGCGCCCGGCGATCCGGTGCGCGAGCGTGATGCAGGAGAGCGTCGGCGCGCCGTCGACCAGCACCGTGCACGCGCCGCAGTGCCCTTCGTTGCACGCAATCTTGGTTCCGGTGAGCCCGAGGCGGTCGCGCAGCGCCTCGGCGAGCGACGTGCCGATCGGGGCGTCGAGCTCGAAGCGGCCGCCGTTCACCGTCAACGGGACAGCCGTTTCCGACCGGCGCGCCACGGCTTCGTCCGGGACCGGGGCGCTAGGCAGTCGCCGTCACCGCTTCGATGTCGGCGAGGTGGACCAGCCGGAACGTGAGCCGTCCCGCGAGCGTCCGGTTGCCGGCCGGAGCGACCTCGGCCCAGGTCACCCAGAGGTCACGCGCCACCTCGAGCAGCTCGCGGATCCGGTCGACCTCCGGCACGTACCCGTTCCGCTCGGCGCAGGCGTTGATCGCGAGGCCGAGCACGCCGAGCGTGTCCGGCTGGCTCGTCCAGAGGAGCGGCGTCGCCATCGAGAGATACTGGTGAATGCGCGCCAGCTGCATGGGCTGCTCGTAGGTGTCGGACCCGCGCGGAGCTGTCGGCTCGGGAAGCTCCCGGCCGTCGGCGATCCGCCCGGCCGTCTCGCCGAGCATCAGGCGCACGTGCGCCTCGTCGAACCCGGCGAGCCGGGCCGTCCGCAGCGCGATGTAGAGGGACGAGGTGTACTGGCCGTACGGGTAGTCCGAGGCGTAGACGACCTGCTCGGGCGGGACTTGGCGGAAGAAGTCGAGCAGGTCGATCGGGCTCCAGGTCGAGGTGTCGAAGACGACTCCCTTGCGGCCGCCCATCGCTTCGGCCAGGTGCGCCATGTCGGCGATCCCGGCGTGCGCGATGATCAGCTGCGCGTCGGGATAGCGGTCGACGAGCGCAGCGAGCCCGGCGGCGATCGGCGGCAGGCCGCGGCCGCCGTGGATCAGGATCGGCACGCGTCGCTCGGCCGCGAGCTCGAAGACCGGGCGGAGGCGCTCGTCCGTGGCGCCGAAGCCCTGCGCGCGCGGGTGCAGCTTGATCCCGCGGGCGCCGGCATCGAGACAGCGCGTCGCCTCGTCGATCGGCGTCTCGTTCAGGTCGAGGCGCACGAACGGGATCAGCCGGCCCTTCGACGGCGCGGCGAACGCGAGCGTCCGGTCGTTGGCGGCGCTGAACGCCGGATGCCGGTCGGGCTCGTCGAGGCAGAACATGAAGGCGCGCGAGATGCCGTGCGCCGCCATCATCTCCTCGAGCTGCGCGTAGTCGCCGACCATTCCGTCGATGTCGGTGCCGAGGTGGAGGTGCGCGTCGAAGATCTCGGTGCCCTCGGGGAGCATGCGTCTGATCTCGTCGTCGTACCGACCGACAAGCTCCAGCGCGCGTTCGAGGGCATCCGCCATTCCTGAAAGCTAACGGCCGCCGACGGTGAGCCGTCGCAGCGGTACAGTGCGCGGCCGTGAGTGACGTCGTGATCTTCGCCGACACCCTGCGCTCCGCCGAGATGCGCCACGAGGTGCCCCGGCCGGTGGGCGACCCGTTTCTGTACGTCGAGCGGAACGGCGCGCGGCACATCGTGATCAGCTCGATGGAGATCCCACTGCTCCGCGACCTCGACGGGGTCGAGCTGCATCCGCTGGAGGAGTTCGGCATGGACGAGCTGCGCCGGAGCGGCGTGCCCTCGTCGGAGATCTTCGACGAGCTCGCCGTGCGCGCCCTGCGCCAGCTCGGCGTGGAGAGCGCGCGTGTGCCCGCGAGCTTCCCGGTTCTGCTCGCCGACCGCCTGCGCGCCGAGGGCGTCGAGCTGACCCCGGACCGAGCGGGCTTCGACGGCCGCCGGCGCGTCAAGTCCGGCGCCGAGCTCGCCGGCATCCGGCGGGCGCAGGCCGCGGCCGAGGCCGCGATGGGCGCGGCGCGCGACATGCTCCGCGCCGGCGCACGCGAACGGCGACGGCCTCGAGCTCGACGGCGAGCCGCTCACGAGCGACCGCGTGAAGACCGCGATCCGCACCGTCTTCCTCGAGCACGGCACGAGCTGCGACGACTTCGTCGTCTCGCACGGGCCGCAGTCGGCGATCGGCCATCACGTGGGCGATGGCGTGCTTCGCCCCGGCGAGCCGATCCTGATCGACATCTGGCCGCGTGACGACGAGTCGGCCTGCTCTGCCGACATGACCCGGACGTTCGTCGTCGGCGAGATCCCGGACGAGGTCGAGGTATGGCACCTGCTCTGCATGGAGGCGCTCGACCGCGCGCTGGCCGACATCCGCCCGGGCGTCACCGGCAAGTCGGTGTACGAGGGGAGCTGCGAGATCTTCGAGGCGGCCGGCTATGCGACCCAGCGCACGAAGGCGGAAGGCGAGACGCTCGCCGACGGCTTCTACCACTCGCTCGGCCACGGGGTCGGGCTCGAGGTGCACGAGCAGCCGCTGCTCGGCCTGTCCGGTCACGACGAGCTCGTGGCGGGCGACGTGCTCGCGGTCGAGCCCGGTCTCTACCGCGAAGGGTTCGGAGGCCTGCGCCTGGAGGATCTCGTGCTGGTCACGGCAGACGGCGCCGAGACCCTCACGCGCTTCCCGTACGACCTCGCGCCGTAGCGCGAGCTCCGCGGCGTCTCCGCCCTGCCATGCGCCGACCCGCCCGACCCTTGCCTCTGAGGAGCAGCCCACGCACCCGCCGCGAATGCGCGAAGATCCGTGCGAGTCGACGAAGGGAGCAGCCGTGACCGCAACGCCGCCCGAGCACGCGATCGAGAACCTCTTCCTCGAGGAGCGACGCTACCCGCCCTCGCCCGAGTTCGCGGCGCAGGCGAACGCGAAGGACGGCATCTACGACGAGGGCTTCGAGGCGTTCTGGGAGCGCGAAGGACGCGAGCGCGTGACCTGGTTCGAGCCGTTCGAGAAGCTCTACGAGTGGGAGCCGCCGTATGCGAAGTGGTTCCTCGGGGGCAAGCTCAACGTCGCCTACAACTGCGTCGACCGGCACGTCGAGGCCGGGCGCGGTGACAAGGTCGCCTTCTACTGGGAGGGCGAGCCCGAGGGCGACCGGCGCGCGATCACCTACGCCGACCTGCAGCGTGAGGTGGTCACGTGCGCGAACGCGCTCAGGGGGCTCGGCGTGCGCAAGGGCACGGCCGTCGGGATCTACCTCGGCATGGTTCCCGAGGCGGCGGTCGCGATGCTCGCCTGCGCGCGCCTGGGCGCGCCGCACACCGTGGTCTTCGGCGGCTTCTCGGCCGACTCGCTCTCCGACCGCCTGAACGACATGGGCTGCGAGGTGCTGATCACCCAGGACGAGGCGTGGCGCCGCGGCACGACCGTGGCGCTCAAGCGCACCGCCGACGAGGCAGTCGCGGTCTCGCCGAGCGTGAAGCGCGTGCTGGTCCTGCGCCGCACGGGCAACGAGGTGCCGATGACCGCGGGCCGCGACGTCTGGTGGCACGAGGTCGCGACCGACGGGTCCGACTGCCCGCCCGAGCCGATGGACGCAGAGGACCTGCTCTACCTGCTCTATACGTCCGGCACGACCGCGAAGCCGAAGGGGATCGTGCACACGACCGGCGGCTACCTCGTCGGCGTCTCGACGACGCACCGCGCCATCTTCGACCTGAAGCCCGACACCGACGTCTACTGGTGCGCGGCCGACGTCGGCTGGGTGACCGGCCACAGCTACATCGTCTACGGCCCGCTCTGCAACGGCGCCACGTCGGTGATGTACGAGGGCACGCCCGACTTCCCGGACAAGGACCGCTGGTGGCAGATCGTCGAGCGCTACGGCGTGACGATCCTCTACACCGCGCCGACCGCGATCCGCGCGCACATGAAGTGGGGGCCGCAGTTCGCCGACAGCCGCGACCTCTCGACCCTGCGCCTGCTCGGCTCGGTCGGCGAGCCGATCAACCCCGAGGCGTGGGTCTGGTACCACGAGCACGTCGGCGGCGAGCGCTGCCCGATCGTCGACACCTGGTGGCAGACCGAGACCGGGATGATCCTGATCACGCCGCTGCCCGGGATCACGACGACGAAGCCGGGCTCGGCCGCGCGGCCGTTCCCCGGCGTCGACGCTGCGGTCTACAGCGAGGAGGGCGCCGAGGTCGGCCCGGGCGGCGGCGGCTACCTCGTGCTGCGCAAGCCGTGGCCGGCGATGCTGCGCGGGATCTACGGCGACGACGCGCGCTACCGCGAGACGTACTGGTCGAAGTACCCGGACGCGTACTTCGCCGGCGACGGTGCGCGGATCGACGCCGACGGCGACTTCTGGCTGCTCGGCCGCGTCGACGACGTGATGAACGTCTCGGGCCACCGCATCTCCACGATCGAGGTCGAGAGCGCGCTCGTCGACCACAAGGACGTCGCCGAGGCCGCGGTCGCGGCGCGGAACGACGCGCTGACGGGCCAGGCGATCGTCGCGTTCGTGACGCTGAAGACCGGCATCGAAGGCACCGTCGAGGAGCTCGAGGAGCTGCGCGACCATGTGGCGGCGAAGATCGGGCCGATCGCGAAGCCGGCGAACATCGTCTTCACGCCCGAGCTGCCGAAGACGCGCAGCGGCAAGATCATGCGCCGGCTGCTGCGCGACGTGGCCGAGAACAGGCCGCTCGGCGACACGACCACGCTGGCCGACCCGGCTGTCGTGGACGAGCTGCGCACGCGCTCGAGCGAGGGCGACGAGGACTAGCCGTTGCGCTTGGTGATCGCCGCCGTCCTCACGGCTGCGCTCGCGTCACCGGGCGCCTCGAGCGCAAGTGACAAGGTGTCACTCGCCTCGGTGGCCGTGCCGGTCGCGAACGTTTGGGCCGAGCCGGGCACGGCGACGATCCCGAACGACCCTCACGTCTGGCCGACCACGGCGGTGACCTACGAGCAGCGGCTCGCGCTCGTCGGTCATATGCCGACGCAGGCGCTCTTCGGCGAGCGGGTGCTCGTCCTCGGGCGGAAGGGCGCGTGGACCAGGATCGCCGTGCCCGACCAGCCGTCGCCGCTCGACCCGCGCGGCTATCCCGGCTGGGTGCGCACGTGGCAGCTCCGGCCGGCGCTGCCGGGCGCGGCCTCGGTGACGGTGACTGCGCCGAAGGCGAAGCTCTCGACCGGCGCCGAGGTCAGCTTCGGCACGCAGTTGCCGCTGGTGAAACGAAGTGCGCGCGCGCTCACGGTGCAGACGCCCGCGGGCACCGCGCGACTACCGGTCGCCGCCGCGAAGCCGCTGCCGCTCACGCGCTCCGACCTCGTCCGCAGCGCGAGGCTCTTCCTCGGCCTGCCGTACCTCTGGGGCGGCCTGTCGGCGTGGGGCTACGACTGCTCGGGCCTGACCTGGGCCGTGTACCGCGCGCACGGGATCACCATCCCGCGCGACGCCGACGCCCAGTTCACCGCCGGCCGCGCGATCTCGCTCGAGGACGCGAAGCCGGGCGACCTGATCTTCTACGGCACCTCGTTCGTCCACCACGTGACGATGTATCTCGGCCGCGGGCGGATGATCGAGGCGCCGAACTCGGCGAGCGAGGTGCGCATCGTCCCGATCCGGAGCGACGACTTCGCGGGCGTAAGGAGCTTCCTCTGAGGAACGTCCGCCGGCTCGAGCACATCCCGGGCTTCAGCATCGACCGTGTCGCGGCCGCGGCCGGCGACGACCCCGACGTCCTGCGCCTCGAGAACCTCGACACCGACGTGCCGCCGCCCGAGGCCGTCATCGAGGCGACCCGGGCTGCGGTCGGCCTGCCCGAGGCGAACAGCTGGCTCCCGTTCACCGGCCGCGACGACCTGAAGGAGGCGGTGGCCGCGTACGTCGAGCGGCGCGGCGGGCCGCGCTACGACGCGCGGCGCGAGATCGTGATCACGAGCGGCGAGGGCGACGCGATGCTCGACGCGCTCCTCTGCCTCACCGATCCCGGCGACGAGGTGATCGTCACCGACCCGACCTATGCCGGGATGATCAACCGCGTCCGCCTCGCCGGCGCCGTGCCGCGGCTCGTCCCGCTCGAGGTCGTGGACGGCGAGTGGCGGCTCGACCTCGATGCCCTGCCTGCAGCGGTGTCCGGCCGCACCCGCGTGTTCTTCCTCAACAACCCCTCGTTCCCGACGGGTTGGGCGGCGAGCGCCGAGGAGCTGGACGCGATCGCCGGCCTCTGCCGCGACCACGACCTGCGGCTCCTCTACTACGCGACCTTCGAGGGCGTGCTCTACGACGGCCGCGAGGTCGTCCATCCCGCGGCGCTGCCGGGCATGCGCGACCGCACGGTGACCGTCGGCGCGCCGTCGCACGAGCAGCGGATGATCGCGTGGCGCGTCGGTTGGGTGATCGCGCCGGGCGAGCTTGCAAACGACGTCTCGCGCGCCCAGATCTACAACGGTCTCGTCCCGAGCGGGTTCGCCCAGATCGGGGTGCGGACCGCCCTCGAGCTCGCCGACGACGGGCTCGCCGCCGCGAACGCGGAGTGGGAACGGCGGCGCGACGAGACGCTGCGCCAGCTCGACGGCCTGCCTGCCGTGCGACCGGCCGGGGGCTGGTCGCTCCTCCTCGACGTCGCGTCGTTCGGCCTCGACTGCGGCGAGGTGTCGGAGCGGCTGCTCGCGGAGAAGGTGGCGGCGACCCCGATGCGCGGCTGGGGAGGCGAGGTCGCGGACCGCCACGTCCGGTTCGTGTTCAGCCGGGAGCCGGTGCCGCGCCTCGAGCTGCTCGGCGACCGCGTGCGGCGCGTGCTCGACCTCTGAGCAGGGTCCAGCGAGGATGGCCCGCGCTCGAAGCCGGCGCACCGGTCGCTCCGAGCTGTGGGGCGACGGCGACTTCCTGCGCCTCTGGGCGGACAGACGGCCAGCGAGGTCGGCGGCCAGGTCACGCTGCTCGCCCTGCGGCTCGCCGCGATCCGTGTAGGGCGGCCCGGGTCGTGCCCCACACCGGAGCACGACCCGGGCCGCGATCGCTCGTCCCGTCGCCTATCCGTTCAGGTGGACCGGGAACGAGATCAGGCGCCGCGTCGAGATGCCGGCGAGCACCGAGCCGCCGGGCTTGCGGGCGCGGACCATCATCACCATCAGCCGCTGCTGCGCCGTGGCCGGGTAGCCCGAGAGACGGTTGAAGGTCAGCGTGACCCATCCGCCTCCGTCCGTGTTCGTCTCAGGCGGGATCGAGACCATGTTGTACGGCACCGCGGTCGAATAGACGGCCGCGCCGTTCACCGGGTGCCCGCAGGTGTCGGTGACCCGGAAGCGCACCGAGAACGACGTGAGCGCCGAGTTGAGCTGGCCCGAGACGATGTTGAAGTTCGAGACCTGCAACCGCGCCGGAGAAGCGACGTCGTTCACGGACACCGACGACGCACCTGGGGCGGGCGTCGGGCAGCCGCTTCCGGCCGGGGGCGCGTTCCCCGTGCCGATCTTGGCGGTGGGCGCACTGGTGGACGACGCCGCCGCGCCGCCGCTCTTCGCGGTCACCCGGACACGCACCGTGTTGCCGGCGTCGGTGTCCTTCAGCTTGTAGGTCGGGGCCTTCGCGCCTGCGATGTCGTGGCAGTTGTTGCCGTTGCCGTCGCAGATCAGCCACTGGAAGTCGTAGGTGATCGGAGCCGTGCCCGTCCAGGTGCCGGTGCTCGCGTTGAGCGTGCTGCCCGTGGTCGTGCTGCCGCTGATCACGGGCGGCGCGGTGTTCTTCGGGGCCGTCTGGGCGGCAGCGATCACGGCGCTCGGCGTGCTCGTGGCGGTGTTGAAGCCGTCGCCGTTGCTACCGATCACGACGACGCGAGCGGTGTTTCCGGCATCGCCGGTCTTGAGCTGGTAGGTCTGGGCGGTCGCACCTGCGATGTCGTGGCAGGCGCCGCCGGTCTGGTTGCAGATCCGCCACTGGTACTGGAACGTGATCGGCGCGGATCCGGTCCAGGTCCCGGGATTGGCCGTGAACGTGCTTCCGCTCGCGGGCGTGCCGCTGATGGTCGGCAACGAGTTGTTGGTGGGCGCGACCGTTACCCGCGAGGTCGCTGCGCTCGCCGCCGCGACGGCGATCAGAGCCGCGATCCCGGCCAATGCCAGCACGCTGCGGCGGCGTCGGTCGGCGATACGGCGTGGTCCGGATAGCCAGTTCATCTCGTGAAACCTCCTTTGGCGTCTGGCTTCGAACCTACCCGGGGTCGTCGCGAGTTCCTTCGAAATGCAGGCGGTTCTTACGAACTCCTCACCGCACGCTCACCGCTTGCGCCAATCTCAAGCTGCCCTCAGCTGCCCGCGTCGTGTCGCGCTCGGTCACTGCGGCGCGCCGGCGGCCCGCGGCTGGCGGGGCCGTCCGCCCGGCAGCAGCGCGGGCTCGAGCCGTTCGAGTAGCTGCTCGGAAAGCCCTTCTGACCTACGAGAGCAGCGCAGCGAAGCGGTCGTCGTCCTCGAAGGGTCCGATCACTGCTAGATGCAGCGCCTTCGAGTCGATCAGCTGCCGCCCAACACGCTGGATGTCCTCGACCGTCACCTTGTCGAGCTCCGCGAGCATCTGGTCGGGCTCCAGCGCCTGGCCTTCGAGCACCTCGCGCCGCAGGCCGAACATGACGAGGCCCTGCGGGCTCTCGGTGTGGAGGACGAAGCGGCCCTTGGCAAGCGAGCGTGCCTTCTCGAGCTCCTCGGCCGGCACGGGCTCGTCGGCCATCCGCTGGAACTGCTCGACGATCACCTTGATCGCGTCGTCGATGCGCGCCAGGTCGACGCCCGCCTGCGCGTACAGCGAGCCGGCGTCGGTGTAGGAGTGGTTCGAGCCGTGGACGGAGTAGGCGAGGCCGCGTCGCTCGCGCACCTCGAGGAAGAGACGTGACGACATGCCTGCGCCGAGCACCGTTGCGAGCATCTGGAGCGCGTAACGGTCGGGATGCTCGAGCGGCAGGCTCGGGACGCCGACGACGATCTGCGCCTGGTCGGACTCCTTGTGGTGCACACGCACGTGCGGGCCGTCGCCTGCGTCGTGGAGCGCCGCCGGCTCGAGCGTCGCACGGCCGTTCGCGGGCATCTCGCCGAGCATGCTCTCGAGCGTCGGAATCAGGTCGTCGCCGACCATTCCGCTGACGCCGATCACCATCCGGTCGGGCGTGTACCAGCGGTCGACGTAGTCGAGGAACGTGTCGCGGTTCGCGTCGCGGATCGTCTCCTTCGTGCCCGAGCGTCTCCCAGCCGAGCGGGTTGTCGCCGAACATCAGCGCCTCGTAGACCGAGCCGATGTAGTCGCGCGGCGTGTCGAAGTACATGTTCATCTCCTCGAGGATCACGCCCTTCTCGCGCTCGATCTCCTCGGGGTCGAACTTCGAGTGGCGGATCATGTCGAGCAGCACGTCGAGCGCGATGTCGCGGTCGGCGCCGGCGCAGCGGACGTAGTAGCCGGTGTACTCCTTCGAGGTGAAGGCGTTGAACTCGCCGCCGATCCCGTCGACGAGCGTCGTCAGGTCGCGCGAGCTCGGGCCGGCGCTCGGTGCCCTTGAAGAACATGTGCTCGGCGAAGTGGGCGATGCCGCGGTTTCCCTGCTCCTCGTAGCGCGACCCGGCCGCCAGCATCACGAAGCACGCGACCGACTGTGCGTGCGGCAGCGGTGCGGTGAGGACGCGGAGCCCGTTGTGCAGCGTCTGGCGCTCGAACACGGCCACGCCGCGATGGTATAGAGAGCACGGATGCCAGGCGAAACCGAACGTGCGGTGCAGGCGCAGCCCGAGTGGCTGCGTCGCGTGCCGACCGGGCTGCGGCTGCCGGAGGGAGCGCGGGTCGTCTTCACGGGCTGCGGCACGTCGTTCCACGCGGCGCAGACCGGCGGGTGGGCGGTGCAGGCGCTCGAGGCGGTGCTCGCGCCGCCGGACGCGGATCTGCTCGTCTGCGTCTCGCACGAGGGCGACACGCCGCTGACGCTCGAGGCGGCGCGGGCGTTCCCCGGGCCGAAATGGCTCGTGACGGGCAAGGCGGAGTCGCCGCTCGCGGAGCTCGCCGAGGAGGTGGTCGTCTGCACGCCGGAGGTCGAGCGGTCGTGGTGCCACACCGCGAGCTACACCTGCGCGGTCGCGGCGATCGCGGCGCTGCGAGGCGAGGACGTGGCGTGGCTCGCGGACGCGGTCGAGGAGGCGCTCGGCGTCGCGGAGCCGGCGCCGACGCAGGGGAAGATCCTCGTCGCGGGCGCGGGACGCGACTGGCCGACCGCGCAGGAGGCGGTGCTGAAGCTGCGCGAGGGCGCATGGATCTCGGCCGGCGCGCATCACACCGAGCAGCTGCTGCACGGCCATCTCGCCGCGGTCGACGAGACGGTGCGCGCCTACGTCCTCGAGGGCGAGGGCCGCGCCGCCGAGCGCGCACGCGACGCGGTCGCGGCGCTCCGCGAGCTCGGCTGCGAGACGACGCTCGTCGAGACACGCCATCCGGTCGTCGACATCGTCCGCTTCCAGCTGCTCACGCTGGCGCTCGCCGAGGCGCGCGGGATCGACCCGGACCGGATCCACCGCGACGACGAGCGCTGGGCGCGGGCGCGAGCCACCTACCGGTGAGTCCTAGTTGACGTCGTCGCCGGGCTTCACGTAGGCGAAGTCCTGCGCCCGCCCGAGCGCCTCGATCATCTCGTCGGCGGTGAGCAGGACCGTGGTCTCGAGCAGCCGGAACGATCCGGTCGCCATGACGGCAGCCGACGCGGCGGCGGCGGCGATCTCGTCCGGAAGCTCGACGAGCGCGTAGCCGTCCTGCTGGCCGAACGAGTACCAGAGCCCTTCGAGCCGTCCGCCGAAGGTGCCGAAGAGACGCGCGGCGAGCGTCGTCCGGCGGTCCTCCGGCTTCTCGACGAGTGCGGCCCAGGCCTCGGGCGTGTAGCCGAACCGATACAGGTAGAGCCCCATCGGAACCTCCTAGGTTCAGATCGCGAGCAGCGATCTTTCCCGACTGCGATCGGGCGCGCAACGCAAGAAGGCCGTTCGGCGAGCAGCAGGTGGGTACCGACGGAGTAGGCTGGCCGGCGTGCAGAGGATCGTTGTCGCCTACGACGACCCGGCGTCCGCGACGCTCGAGCGCGCCGCGGAGCTGGCCGAAGCGGTCGGGGCCGAGCTGATCGTGACGACCGTCACCACGGCCGTCGAGACCGACGACGCCGCGGAGGCCGCCCAGGGCGCCCAGCGCAAGCTCGACGAAGCACGGGCTCGGCTGTCGGAGCGGACGGTTGCAATCGAGTTCGTGCCGGTCGTCGGCGCGCCGGGCAAGTCGATCGTCAAGCTCGCCGACGAGCGCGAGGCCGACCTGATCGTGGTCGGCACTCGGAAGAAGGGCTTCGTCGACCGCCTGATGGAGGGCAGCGTGAACCAGGAGGTCCTGAAGCGGGCCTCGTGCGACGTGCTGGTCGTCCACCGGTAGCCGCGCCGGCGGACCCCGACCACGGGCCGGTACCGGTTAGCCCTTGAGCCGCGCAGTGAATGCGAGCGGGTTCGGCTCGCCGTTCCGGGACACGTCGAGGGTCACCTTCGCCGAGGCCGTCTTGCCTTTCAGCGCTGCGGCCACGGCCGGCGTCGCGGCGACCGAGATGGTGCCCGTCTTCCCCGCTCCGATCGCCGAGGTCGCGGTCAGCTTCAGCGTCTGCAGCTTGCCGCCGACCCGCACCTTCAGGCTCTTCGGGACGGTGACGAGGCACGTCCCGCCGGTCGGGCACGTCACGGTCGCGACCGTCGCGTTCCCGGCGGCGTCCAGCCGCCCCTTGGCGACGGCGATCCGCGGCAGCAGGGGGCCGGTCGCGCGAACCGCGACGGACGTCTGCCCGCCGACGGCCTCGTTGCCGAGCTGGCCCCCCGAGTTCGACCCCCAGCACCAGATCTCCTCACCGGCCGCGATCGCGCAGGTGTGCGCCCTCCCGGTGGCGATGTCGGTCACCCCGGTCGGTCCCGCCACGGGGACCGGTGTCTCGCGGGCCGGGGGGCCGCCGTGGCCGGGGCTGAGCTTCGCGCCGTCGCCGAGCTGCCCGTAGGTGTCCTCGCCCCAGCACCAGACGACACCTCCCTTGATCGCGCACGCGTGCACCCAGTTCGCCGCGATCGCGGTGACGCCCGACTCGAGCCCCTTGATCTGGGTTGGAGTCGCGCTCTTGCCGCCCGCGATGCTGCGACCCCAGCACCAGACGCCGCCGCCCGCCAGCGCGCAGGCGAAGTCCTGGCCCGCGGCGATGCCCGTCACCGTTCCGGCCAGGCCGGCGACGGCGGTCGGAGCGTCGCTCAAGCCCCAGCACGACACTGCCCCCGAGACGAGAGCGCAGGACGTCCGCCAGCCGAGGGCAACCGCCGTAGCCCCGGAGGTGAGCCCTACCGCCTGCACGGGGACGGGGCTCGATTTCGCGGCCCCGCCGAGGTAGCTGGTGCCCCAGCACTTGACCGCGCCGGACTGGACGGCGCAGGCGTGCGTGGCGTTGAGCGACACGTTCGTGACGCCGCTCGTCAGGCCGGTCACCTGCACGGGCACCGCGCTCGACTGCTTCTTGCCGTCTCCGAGCGTCCCGGCGCTGCCCGTCCCCCAGCACTTCGCGCTCCCGGAGACGACGGCGCAGCCGAACATCGATCCGCCGTTCCCGGTGGTCGTCCCGGCGATGTCGGTCGCGCCTGCCTTCAGCCCTACGACGGGAATCGGCCGGTAGCTCGAGCCTTTGGTACCGCCGTCGCCGAGCGACCCGGTCGTCCGCTGCCCCCAGCAGGTCACCGCGCCCGTCAACGAGATCGCGCAGCTCTGCCGCTCGCCCGCGGCGATCCTTCCCGCCATCGCCTCGGCCTGTAGCGCCGAAGCGACAAGGACGAGACCGAAGAACGAGAGCACGGACACCTTGGGCGCGAAGCGCATGAAGGACCCCCATCGTCGAGAAACCGGCCGCAGAGCTCGGCGCAAGGTATCCGCATCCGCCGGCCGCGTCCACCGTTCGTGGGCGACGCAGCGCGTTGCGCCTCCGGCTGCACCGTACGTAGGATCGACGCATGGCCGCCATGGAATGGACAGGCCAGGCCGACGGCGTCTTCCGCGGCGGCGGCGTCAAAGGCCTCGCGCTCGCCGGCGCGATCGTGGGTTGTGCCGAGCACCCGACCCTCCCCGTGAGGGAGTGGAAGAACGTGGCCGGTGCGAGTGCCGGCGCGATCATCGCCGCCTACCTCGTGTTCGACCGCAGCGAGCAGGTCGGCGAGAACATGATCGCGCTGCTCGACCCGGAGCGGCTCGTCTCGTTCCAGGACTTCCCGCTCGGCCGCAAGTACATCGGCGGCATCCCGCGGCTCGTGTTCCGCCACGGCATGGCGCCCGGGACAGCGTTCGAGAAGTGGTTCGACGGCGTGCTCGGGCAGAGCACGTTCTCGATCGCGAAGGAGGGCGACGACTGGTCGAAGTCGCACCTGAAGCTGATCGCGGCCGACGTCACCAACCGCCGCCTCCTCGTGCTCCCCGAGGACCTGCCGCGCTACGCGCTGCCCGGCACGACCGAGCCGATCGACCCCGACGAGTTCCCGATCTCGAAGGCGGCGCGGATGAGCATGTCGATCCCGTACTTCTTCCAGGCGGTCGAGCTCGACCTCGTCGTCGACGAGGATGGGCAGCGGATCCCGCCGCGCCGCTCGTACATCGTCGACGGCGGCACGCTCTCGAACTTCCCCGTTTGGCTGTTCGACAGTCCGAACCCGTCGTGGCCGACATTCGGCTTCACGCTCACCGGCGGCACCGGCGTCGGCGGCGGGATCAACAAGCTGCAGAAGCTGCTGCCGTGGAGCGCTCGCACCGCGTTCGACATCTTCCATACCGCACAGGAGGCGTGGGACGTGCGGTTCCAGACGCACTCGACGCAGGTGCGCACGTTCGCGGTCAGCGCGACGGTCGTCGACAACGGCGTGCCGTTCGCAGTCAACACGACCGACTTCAAGCTCTCGAAGGCCCACCAGGACGCACTGATCGAGAACGGCAAGAAGGCCGCGACCGAGTTCCTCGACAGCTTCAAGCTCGAGGACTACTTCAACACGCTGCACGACCGGCTCGGCCCGCCGGCGCCGCCGACTGGGGCGTAGAGCCCGGCAGCGACCCGCCTCGAGAGCCGCCGACCTCGCCTCAGCGGTCGGCGACCCGGTACACGAAGCGCAGCGCCTGCCAGTCCGCGTCGATCGCGCAGCTCTTGTTGTCGACGAGCCCGGCCGCGAGGCCTGCCTCCTGCACCGCCGCGAAGTCGAGGTCGGTCTCGAGCTTCGACGCCTTCTTCGGCCACGCGATCCAGAGGCCGTCCGCCGGCGCGAGCGTCGCCTTCAGCCCGGGGAGCCGTGCCAGGAGCTCGGCCCGCCGTGCGGTGAAGAAGACGACCACCTCTGCGCCCGGCTTCGCGCCGAGCTTGCGCGAGAGGGGCGTGCCCGAGTAGTCGCGCTCGGGCAACCGTCAGAGCTCGGCGAGCAGGCGGTCGACCTCGTCCTCGGTGTTGTAGTGGACGATCCCGACGCGGAGGACGCCTTCCTCGAGGCCGAGGTGCTTCATCACCTCGAGCGCGTAGAGGTTGCCGTGCCAGACCGCGAAGCCCGCCTCGGCGAGGCGTGCCGCGGCCGCGCCGGGCGATTCGGCGGCGCTCGTGATCGAGAACGTCGGCACGCGGCCCTCGAGTCTTCGGCGGGCCGTGGAGCGTCCACCGGTCCGGCAGCCCGTCGAGGAACCGCTGTCCCAGCGCGGCCTCCTGGTCGAGGATGAACTTCCAGCCCACGCTCTGCACGTACTCGACCGCCGCGACGAACCCGCAGAGCAGCTCGTGGGGCTGCGTGCCCGTCTCGAAGCCGTGGCCGAGCGGGACATCGGGCGCGGGCCTGACCTTGTACGGCCGCCAGCGCCCGAGCAGCTCGCGGCGCGCGACCGCCACCCCGACGTGCGGCCCGTAGAACTTGTAGGGCGAGCAGAGCAGCACGTCGACGTCCGTCTTCGTCAGGTCGATCGGGCCGTGCGGCGCATAGTGGACTGCGTCGCACCAGGCGAGCGCGCCCGCCTCGTGGGCGATCGCGGCGATCTCGTCGACGGGCGTCACCGTTCCGACGGAGTTCGAGGCCCACGGGAACGCGACCACGCGCGTGCGGTCGGAGAGCAGCGAGCGAAGGTGGTCGAGATCGAGCCGGCACTCGGCGTCGAGGTCGCAGAAGCGAACGACGATCCCCTTGTCGTAGGCCAGCTCGAGCCACGGCGCGACGTTGCCGTCGTGGTCGAGCTTCGTGACCACGACCTCGTCGCCGGCCTGCCACTCGCGCGCGACGGTGCGCGAGAGCGCGAAGTTCAGCGTGGTCATGTTCGGCGCCGAAGATCACCTCGTCCGTGGCCGCGCCGAGCAGCTCCGAGGCCGCGGCCCGCGCCGAGTCGACCAGGTCGTCGGTCACCTTCGAGGTCACGAACGCTCCGCCGAGGTTCGCGTTCGCTGCCTGGAGGTACGCCGAGATCGCCTGGATCACCGAGTCGGGCACCTGCGTGCCGCCGGGCCCGTCGAAGAACGCGAGCGGTGAGCGGAGCGCGGTGAAGCGCTCGCGCACGTTCTCGATCGTCGGCGGGCGGTGAGCCATGGCGCGCCAGGCTATCGCGGCTCCGTCCGGTCCGGGTCCTAGAGTGCGCAAGCATGAGGCTCAGGCCGCTGACCGAGGCCGAGTGCTACGCCCGCTGCTACGGCTCGCGAGACGAGCGCGTCAGCGTCCTTCACGACCTCACCGAGTCGACGCGGCCGGCGATCGTCGCCGAGTCGAGCCTGCGCGAGCTGGTCGAGCGGCGCCTGGCCGAGCTCGGGCACGAAGGCCAGGAGGCCGCATGAAGAACGCGTGCCGCAGCTGGACTTCGCGCCGTCGCTACGCGCCGCCCGCGAAGGGCCGCCCGGCCGTGCCGCTGCCGAGCGCGTGGGTGTGCACTGCGACGTGGACGACGCGTCTGCCACGCTGTCGCCCGCGTGGCCGCACCCGGATCTAGCGAAGCATCCGACGTCCCCGACGTCCTCGCCGCGAACCTGCGCTGCGTCTTCTGCGGCATCAACCCGGGGCGCGTCTCGGCGGCGGCGGCGGCGCACTTCGCGAACCCGCGCAACGACTTCTGGCGACTCCTCCACGACGCCGGCTTCACGCCGCGGCTGTACGCCCCCGAGGAGCAGCTCGCGCTGCTCGACGCTCGGCTACGGCGTGACGAACGCCGCCTACCGGACGACGCCCGGCTCGGGCGACCTGCGCCGCGGCGACTTCGACGCGGCACGCCTGGAGCGGCTCGCCGTCGAGCTGCGCCCGCGCGCGATCGCGTTCGTCGGCAAGGAGGCCTACCGCGGCGCATTCGGCGAGCGGCCGGAGCTCGGCCCGCAGGTGCGCGCGCTCGGGGCGACCGGTCTCTTCGTCCTGCCGTCCACCTCGCCCGCGAACGCCGCCGTCCCGTACGCCGAGCGGCTGAGGTGGTTCAGAGCGCTGCACGACTGGCTCGACCCGCCCGAGCGGCCCGCTGTACGAGCGCTCGTGCTCGACCCGGCGGAGCGCGTTCTGCTCGTGCGCTTCGAGCACCCGGTGAGCCGGGCGAGCTGGTGGGCGACGCCCGGCGGCGGCGTCGACGAGGGCGAGAGCGACGAGGCCGCCCTGCGGCGCGAGCTGCTCGAGGAGACGGGCCTGGCGGAGCTCGAGCTCGGCCCGCCCGTCTGGACGCGCGAGAACGACTTCGCGTGGCTCGGCCGCCTGCTCCGACAGCGCGAGCGCTTCTACCTCGTCCGCGCCGCCGCGCGCGAGCCCGCGCCGACGATCGACCTCACGGCCGAGGCGATCACGGAGGTGCGCTGGTGGACGCTCGACGAGTTGGACGAGGCGCACGCCGCGGGCACCGTCTTCGCGCCCAGGTCACTCGTTCCGGCGCTACGGGCGCTGCTCCGGGACGGGCCACCGGCCGAGCCGATCGACGCGGGCGTCTAGCCTTCCCCGCCGTGCACGAGGTCTTCGTCATCGTCCACCTGCTCGCCGCGATGGTGTGGGTCGGCGGCTCGGTTGCGCTCGTCTTCGCCGGCGTGCCGGCGATCCGCGTGCTCGAGGGCGAGCCGCGCGGCCGCGCGATGAAGGAGCTCGGCCTGCGCTGGCGCCCGCTCGGCTACGGCGCGCTGCTCGTGGCCGCGCTCACGGGCGTCGAGCTCGCCCGCTACGACTGGGACCGCGGCCGCTCGCCGTTCGAGACCGTCCTCTGGGTGAAGGTCGCGCTCTCGGTCGGGCTGATCCTCGCCTCCTACCTGCACAACTTCGTCTACGGCCCGCGCCTTCAGGCCGAGATCCGCGAAGGCCGCCCGGAGCGGACGCCGCCGGACGCTCGTCGTCGTCGGCTGGACGAGCCTGAGCCTGACCATCGCCGTTCCGATCCTGGGCGCGGTGCTCGCCGACCTCGCGTCGTAGCCCTACGAGCGGCTCCGGGCGCCGTCCTGCTCGGGCGCCGACGTCGCGAGGAACCGGTGCACGATCTGGACCGCCATCGCCCCTTCGCCCACGGCCGAGGCGACGCGCTTGACCGACCCGCGCCGGACGTCGCCGGCCACGAACATCCCCGGCTGGCTCGACTCGAGCAGCATCGGCGCGCGCTCGAGCGGCCACCACTTTTGGCCGTCGTGCTCCTCGAGCAGGTCCGGGCCGGTCATGAGGAAGCCGCGCTCGTCCCGGCGCAGCCAGCCCTCGTAGCCGGCGGTCAGGGGCTCGCCGCCGATCAGCACGAACAGGCCGTCGGCGCGAACGGTCGTGCGCTCGCCCGTCGACCGCTCTTCCAGCACGAGCTCCTCGAGACACCCGTCGCCGAGCGCCGCCGCGACCTCCGTCTGTGCCGTACCGCGACGTTCCCGGCGGCCTCGACCCGCTCGACGAGGTAGTGCGACATCCGCTCGCCGAGCGACTCGCCCCGGACGACGAGCGTGACGCGCCGCGCCTGCTCGGCGAGGTGGAGCGCCGCCTGGCCGGCCGAGTTCGCGGCTCCCACGACGAAGACGTCGCGGCCGGCGTACCCGACCGCCTCGTTCGTGGCCGAGCCGTAATGAACGCCGGCGCCGATCCGCTCCTCCACGCCCGGCACGTCGAGGCGCCGGTAGTGCACGCCGGTCGAGACGAGGCCGGCGTGCGTCCAGAAGACGGCGCCGTTCGACAGCTCGATCCGGGCCGGCTCGCCCGGCCGCGGCTCGCCGCGAACCACCTCGACGCCGACGAGGATCTCGGCGCCGAAGCGCAGCGCCTGCTCGTGCGCGGCCGAGGCCAGCTCGGCGCCGCTCAGCCCGTTCGGGAAGCCGAGGTAGTTCTCGATCCGCGCGCTCGTGCCCGCCTGCCCGCCCGGGGCGAGCCGTTCGACCACGAGGGTGCGCAGGCCCTCCGACGCCGCGTACACCGCCGCTGTCAGCCCGGCCGGCCCGGCGTCCGCCACCAACAGGTCGTACAGCTCCGCGGCCGGCCGCGTGCCGAGCCCGAGCCGCTCGGCGAGCGCGCCGCGCCATCGCGCGCCCTCGAGGTAGGCGTTCGTCGGCGATCCGAGCCGGCGCCGGCGCGAACGGCTCGTGCTCGGCCGGCGGTCCCTCGATCAGCGTCCCGTCCGGCAGCAGCACCACCGGAAGCCGCAGCCGTGCGAGCTCTCCGCGCGACCCGAGCAGCCGGACGAGCGGATCCTGGTCCACGTCGACCCAGACGTAGGCGACCCCGTTCAGGTCGAGGAAGCGCCGCAGCTCCGGCACGGCCCGCGTCGTCGGCCGGCCGAGCACGTAGATGCTCCCCACCTCCGCCATCCGGCCACGTTACCGCGCGCCGGGAAGCGATCCGCGTCCAGTCGGCGCGGGAGCCTGGACGGGTACGCGCAAGCCGCATCGTCGTGCAGTCAGGTCGTCGGACGTCAGGACGGTTCACAAGCTAAGGCTGTGTTGCCAGAGCGGTCGGCGGCGACCAGATGTATGGCGTGGTTGTCGCCACGGCGCTGAAGCCGAGGCGCTCGAGTATGGGGCGGCTGGCCTCCGAAGCGTCCGTCTCGAGGTAGCGGAAGCCGCCCCCGGCAGCGAGGTTCGCGCGGTAGACGACGGTGGCCCGATAGATCCCACGTCGACGCCACTTCGGCAGGGTCGCCCCGCCCCAGAGGGTCGCGAACTGGGTCCCGCGCTCGAACCGAATCCACGCCGCGCAGACGACCGTCGCACCGGCCTCCGCCGCGAGGATGGTAAGCGCGTCCGGATCGACCGCACGCTCCGACTCGAGCATGTCGGCGAGCCAGCTCTCTTGGTCCTCGTCGCCCCACACCGCCTGCTCGAGCACCCCAATCCTTTCGAGGTCGGCGCGGCTCGTCACCTCCCGCAGAGACACGCCCTCGGGCAGTCGCACTTCCCGCGCGATGTCCGCGACGGCCGCGATCAGAATCGTCTCCGTGTCCCCGGGCACGAATCCGGCCGCAGGCAGCCGCTGCGACAGGTCCTCAGGCCGATCGTGCCCATGCAGCTTCCACTCGAAGCGCTCGCCGTGCTCGGCGAACGCGTGCACCTGCCGCGCGATCAGCTCGTCGAGCTCCGCACCCTCGAGCCCGTCGAGGTCGCGATAGACCACAAAGCCGCCGCCCGGCACACCGAAGAAGCGAAGCAGCGGCCCATCCCGCTCGACCCGGACACCACTCGGCAAGGGGTCGGGGACGCGGTCGCGAACCTGCGCATCGTAGGCGGCCAGCAGCTCCGACACCTCAGCCACGAGCAGACCCTAGACCCTCACCCGCTCGTCAGCAACCCGGCCTGTCGCCGGGCGTCATTCGCGCACTGGCCCAGCCGAAGGTCTGACCGCCCGGCCCCGGGGAATTACGTCGCCTCGTCGAGTCTCGACTGAATCGTGAACCACTCGTTCGACGTTTCGAACAGCAGCCCGCGGTCTGCCAGAGCCCGACACGCCGCGACCACGCCAGCCTGCTCAGGCTCTCCCGCTCCCACGCTGCGCGCGTACGCGCGAATCCTCCACCAGTCGAACACAGCATGGCCGCGCTCGTCCCAATCGAAGTCGACCTCCTCGCCGGAATCCATCTGGAATCGGCAGCCGACGCCATGCAGCTCGAATGATCCCACGCCCTCGATCACTCCCCTCCGTCGCCGATCGCGGTGCGTGTCGTATGCGGTCAAGGGCTCTGTCGCTGACGTTCGCGAAACTCCCTTCGTGTTCGCTTGCAGCGCACGCAGGCAATCGCCGAGCGAGGCGACGAACGACACCACCACGTCTTCGGTGCTCACGCGACACAAGCTACTGCCGGATCCGCCCTGTGGGCTAGCGGCTCAGAGTGTCTTTACGAATACTCGGGCACACGACAGCCCCGGTGCGCGACCCGCGCGTCAGGCCGGCTCGTACGGTTCGTAGCGGTGGTGGAGGAGGATGGCGTTGCCGTCGGGGTCGCGAAATCCGGCGCCGCGGCAGACGCCGGAGTCCCACACCTCGCCGACCTGCACGCCGGCTGCCTCCAGCTTCGCCTTCGCCTCGGCGACATCGGGCACGCGCAGGGCGATCGTTCCGGGCGGCAACGGTGCGAACTCGTCGCCGTGGGTGTGCGGCGTCATCACCGCGAGCGTCACGTTGCCCGTCTCGTACTCGACCCAGTCGCCGCCCGGCGAGTTCGGGTTCCTCTCCAGGCCCAGCACCTCTCCGTAGAAATGGTTCGCCTTGTCCATGTCGGTCACCGGCACGCGGATGAAGTCGACTCGCTGCACGTCAATCAAGGGACACGCACCTCCGGCGCCGAGGGACACGGCATGCGGCGGAAGGATAGGGAAGATCCTGCGCGCGGGTCAGCCGGTGCGGCGGCGGCGGACCTGCGGGCCCTGCTGGCCGAGAGCGGCGTAGGCGAGCGCCTGCAGCGACTCGTTGAGGTTGCGCAGCTCGTGAGCGATCACGGTCAGCTCCTCGCGGGCCTCCTGGCGGCGGTTGAAGCGCGTCAGCTCCTCGACGATGCGATCGAGGCGCTCGAGCAGCGCCTCGAGCTGGCGGTCGCTCACGTCCCTCTGCTCCACGCCTACGAGTCTAGTTCGGCGAGCTCGCGTACGACGCGCACGTCCGGTCCGAGCCGGGCGAGCAGCCGTTCGAGCGCGCCCGGGCCGGCCTCGAGCGCCTCGATCCGGCGGGCGGCGCCGAGCTGGGAGACGGCGATCCGGGCGAGCTCCTCGGGCGCGTCGGTGTAGACGCCGAGCCGCACGCCCTCGGCCTGCAGTCGGCGAAGCGCCCGGGAGGCCTGGGCGTTCGGGCGCAGGTAGACCGGCGCTCTGTCCTCCGCGAAGCGCTCCAGCAGCGCGCGCCAGTTCGGCAGCTCCTCGTCGAGTCGGGCCGGGTCGACTTGGGCGCGGCGCGAGACGTCCTCGAGCCAAGCGTCGTACAGCGGCCGCGTGTCTCCGAGCACCGCGTCGAGGTCGATCGCCAGAGCGGTCATCTCCGGCGGATGGGTATCACGGCGACCGAGCCGTGGGCGTCGACCACCCGCACGTCGGCGCCGTAGTGCGTGGCGACGTGCGCCTCCGTCGCGATCTCGTGCGGCGGGCCGGCAGCGACGAGGCGCCCGCGCGAGAGGAGGAGCAGCCGGTCGGCGTACTGGCCTGCGAGGGTCAGGTCGTGCATCGCGCTGAGCACCGTGAGCGCGCTCTGCTCGCGCAGCGCCGCGACCAGCTCGAGCACCTGCTGCTGGCGGCCGATGTCGAGCGAGCTCGTCGGCTCGTCGAGGAGCAGGAACGGCGCCTCCTGCGCGAGCGCACGTGCGAGCACGGCGCGCTGCTGCTCGCCACCCGACAGCGTCGCCAGCGGCCGCTCGGCGAGCTCGCCGAGGTCGAGGCGCTCGATCGCGTTCCAGGCCGCCTCGAGATCGCGCGTGCCCTCGGAGGCGAACGAGCCGATGTACGGCGTGCGCCCGAGCAGCACGTACTCGCGCACGCGCATCCCCGGAGGCAGCAGCGGCGCCTGCGGCACGAACGCGAGCCGTCCGCGCCAGCGCGCGTCGCGCGAGCCGCGAGACCTCGTCGCCGCCGAGCGCGACCGAGCCCCGGTAGGAGACGAGCCCGGCGACCGCGCGCAGCAGCGTGCTCTTGCCGGCGCCGTTCGGGCCGATCAGCGCAATCCACTCGCCGGGCGCGACCTCGGCGTCGACCGCGTCCACCGCGAGCGTTCGGCCGAGCAACACCGAGAGCCCGTCAAGCGTCAACGCGCTCATGTGAACCCCTTGCTCGTGCGCAGCACGATCGCGAAGAACGGCGCGCCGAAGAACGCCGTCACGACGCCGATCGGCAGCTCGGCCGGCGAGATCACCGTTCGCGCGAGCACGTCGCAGAGCACGAGGAAGCCCGCGCCGAAGAGCAGCGAGAGCGGCAGCACGATCCGGTAGCTGGTGCCGATCGCGAGCCGCACGAAGTGCGGGACGATGATCCCGACGAAGGCGATCAGGCCGCTGACCGCGACCGCCGCCGCCGTTCCCACCGTCGCCGCGACCACCACCACGAGGCGCACCCGGTTGACGTTCACGCCGAGCGTGGCCGCCTCCTCGTCGCCGACGCTGAGCACGTCGAGCAGCCGCCGGTGCAGCAGGATCACGGCCGAGCTGACGACGATGTACGGCGCAACCAGCGCCACGTCGTGCCAGCCCGAGGTGGCGAGGCGGCCGAGGATCCAGCTGTAGACCTCCTGCAGCGAGTCCGAGTTCTGCTGCTGCACGAACGTCTGCACCGCGGTCAGGAACGAGACGACGGTGACGCCCGCGAGCACGAGCGCCGCCGGGCTGCGGCCGTCGCCGCGCGCGGCCTGCCCGAGCAGGTAGGCGAGCGTCACGCCGAGCCCCGCGCCGAGGAACGCGGCGAGCGGCAGCAGGTCGTAGTGGTGGACGGTCGAGCCGCCGTAGGCGATCGCGAGCGTGGCGCCGAGGCCGGCGCCCGCCGCGACGCCGAGCAGGTACGGGTCGACGAGCGGGTTGCGGAAGACGCCCTGGTAGGCACCGCCCGCGAGCGCCAGCATCCCGCCGACGAGCACGCCGAGCACGACGCGCGGCGCCCGCAGCTGCCAGAGGATCGCCTCGTCGGTCTCCGAGAGCGGCGAGTGAGACGTGCAGGAACGGCAGGTGCGACGCCGCCGACCGTGCGACGTCGCGCCGATTCCGAGGTGCACCGGCCCGACGAGCAGGCCGACGAGAACGGAGCCGACGAGGAACGCGACCGCCGCCACGCACGGGCATGCGTCGCGCGGGCCGGGAGCGGAAGGCGCGCACGGCGCCCGCCTCCCGCTCCCGCTCGGCTCGGAACCGCCGTCACGTCACCCCGCCGAGAGAGCGCGCACCCTTGCCGCGATCAGCCGCACGAAGCTCGACGACCCGCGGGCCCCAGCGCGACGCGATGTCGTCGCTGACGCCGACGACGTTGCCGCTCTTCACCGCCGCGATCGTGCCCCAGCCCGCCCGCTTGGCGACCGTCGCGGCGGTCTGGCCGCAGCAGATCGTGTCCGCGAGGACGATCAGGTCGGGGCTCGCCGAGACGATGTACTCGGCCGAGAGCTGCGGGTAGCCCGAGCCCGTCTTGTCGGCCGCGTCCGCGATGTTGCGCAGGCCGAGCAGCGCGTAGACCCGGCCGATGAACGTCTTCGAGGTCGGCGAGTAGTAGGTCGGGTCGAGCTCGTGGTAGACGGTGAGCTTCGAGCCCTTCGGCACCGAGGCGACCGCCGCCGCGATCTGCTTCCGCATGCCCGCGACCACCGCCGCCGCCTTGCGGTCGTGGCCCGTCACCTTGCCGAGCTGGCGGAGCTGCGCGTAGGCGTCCGGCAGCGCTCGCCGCCGTGCGGCTGGACGAGCACCGGGATGTGGAGCTTCCCGAGCGCGGCGACGATCCGGCCGAGGTCGGCCGAGACGACGACGAGGTCGGGCCGGTAGCCGGCGATCGCCTCGGCGTTCGGCGTGTAGCCGGACAGCTTCGTGTGCGGCGCCTTCTTCGGGTAGTTCGACTGGTCGTCGACCGCGACGACCTGCGGCCCGGCGCCGATCGCGAACAGGTCCTCTGTCGCGGTCGGCGAGAGCGAAACGATCCGCGTCGGCTTGGCCGGGATCGTGACCTTGCCGTTCGCCGCCGCGACGGTGACCGGGAAGTTGCGTGCCGCCGCATTCGTGGCGGCACCGAACAGGAGCGTGATGGCCAGGGCCAGGACCCCGGCGTGCCTTCTCGTGACCACAAAAAACCTCCGCGTTAGCGGAGGAGGTGGTTCGGCGGCTGTGCTCACCGCGAACCGCCCTTCCTCCGAGGGCTGAGTTCGAACGACATAGCGCAGGCGACCTGGCTCGTCCTCCCTTGGAGGGAGGCATCGCAGTTGCGGGACAGCGCCGGATTCCCACCGGCTTCGCTGCGGTTACACCGGCCGGGATATGTGCCCGGCGCGGCGAGGATACCGCATACTCAGGCGGTGCTCGCCGCGCTCCTGACGATCGGCAACGAAGTGGTGAGCGGCGACGTCCCGAACACGAACGCGGTGTGGCTCGGGCAGCGGCTGGAGGCGCTCGGCGTGCGGATCGTGCTCGCGGCGTCGGTGCCGGACGAGATCGAGACGATCGCCGAGTTCGTCCGCCGCGAGCGCGAGCCCGTCGACCATCTGGTCGTCACGGGCGGCCTCGGAGGCACGCCCGACGACCTCACCCGCGAGGGGATCGCCGCCTCGTTCGGCGTCGAGCAGGCCGAGGTGCCGGAGCTCGCCGCCGAGCTGCGCGCCCGCTTCACGCGTCATCCCGACTACGCCGCCCGCTGGGCCTGGCTCCCGATCGGCAGCCGGCCGCTCACGAACCCGCTCGGCGGCGCGCCGGGCTTCGTGCTCGGAAACGTCTGGGTGCTGCCGGGCCTCCCCACCGAGATGGAGGCGATGTTCGACCTCTACGCCGACGAGCTGCGAGGCCCGCAGCCGATCGCCTCGTGGCGGCGCGCCTATCGCACGCGCGAGAGCGACATCGTCAACGTGCTCGCCGGAGCGACGGTGCGATGGCCGGCGGTGCGGATCGGCTCGTACCCGCGCTTCCTGCCGGACGGGCCGGAGGTCGAGATCGTGCTCAAGTCGGCCAAGCCCGAGAAGCTCGCCGAGGCGGTGGCGTGGCTCGAGCCGGCGCTCGCCGACGCCGCCGCGAGCGCGTAGAGGCCAAAGCCGACGCGCGAGCTAGCCTAGGCCGCGTGCCGGTCGCCCGCCCCGAGAGCTACCTCGCCGAGCTGAATCCGGCGCAGAAACAGGCCGTGACGACGACCGAGGGCCCCGTGCTCGTGATCGCGGGCGCGGGCTCGGGGAAGACGCGCGTGCTCACCTACCGGGTCGCGCACCTGCTCGCGACGCAGGGTGTCCAGCCGAACGAGCTGCTCGCGATCACCTTCACGAACAAGGCCGCCGGCGAGATGCGCGAGCGGATCGAGGGCGCGGTCGGCGTGCGGGCGCGGGCGATCTGGATCCTCACCTTCCACGCCGCCTGCGGCCGCATCCTGCGACGCGAGGCGGAGCGGCTCGGCTACCGCTCGAACTTCACGATCTACGACCAGGCCGACCAGCTCCGCCTCGTCAAGGACTGCCTCCTCGAGCTCGACCGCGACCCGAAGCGGTTCACACCGCGCGGCATCCACACGCAGATCTCCAACGCGAAGAACCAGCTGATCGGCCCGGATGAGTACGCGAGCCGCGTCGCGAGCTTCTACGACCAGACCGTCGCCGACGTGTACGGCCTCTACCAGCGGCGGATGTTCGCCTCGAACGCGGTCGACTTCGACGACCTGCTGATGCTGACGGTCGACGTCCTCGAGCGCTTCCCGGAGGCGCGCGAGCGCTGGGCGAAGACGTTCCGCTATGTGCTCGTCGACGAGTACCAGGACACGAACCACGCGCAGTACGTCCTGCTGCAGCAGCTCGCCGGCGGGCACAGGAACCTGATGGTCGTCGGAGATCCGGATCAGTCGGTCTACGGATTTCGAGGGGCGGACATCCGCAACATCCTCGAGTTCGAGCGCGACTTCCCCGGGACGGCCGTGATCCCGCTGGAGCAGAACTACCGCTCGACGAACGCGATCCTGCACGCCGCCAACACCGTCATCTCCCACAACCGGGAGCGGAAGGACAAGCGGCTGTGGTCGGAGCTCGGCGAGGGCGAGCCGGTGCGGGTGGTCGAGGTCGAGGACGAGCATGCCGAGGCGCGGTACGTCGCCTCGGAGATCGCCGCGCTCGTCGAGGACGGCACGAGCCTGTCCGAGATCGCGGTGGTCTACCGCACGAACGCGCAGAGCCGCGTGCTCGAGGACGTGCTCGTCCGGCAGGGGGTCGACTACCAGGTGATCGGCGGCCCGCGCTTCTACGAGCGCGCCGAGATCAAGGACGCGATCGCGTACCTGCAGGTGCTCGACAACCCGACCGACGCGATCTCGTTGACGCGGATCGCGAACCGGCCGCGACGCGGCGTGGGGGACACGTCGCTCGCGCGGCTGCAGACGTTCGCCGACGGCTCGGGCGGGTCGCTCTGGGACGCGCTCGGCCGCGCCGAGGAGGCGGGGCTCGCGACCGCGTCGCTGCGCGCGGTGCAGTCGCTCCGCTCGCTGCTCCAGTCGCTGATGGCGGCCGCGCTCGAGCTGCCGGTGAGCGCGCTGCTCGAGGCCGTGCTCGAGCGGTCGGGCTACCTGGATGCGCTCGAGGCGGAGCGGACGATCGAGGCGCGCGGGCGGATCGAGAACCTCGAGGAGCTCGTCGGCGTCGCGCGCGAGTTCGAGGCCGAGGGCACGGAGGATCCGTCGCTGTCGCAGTTCCTGCAGGAGATCTCGCTCCACTCGGCCCAGGACGAGCTCGCGGACGAGAGCGCCGGCCAGGTGACGCTGATGACGCTCCACAACGCGAAGGGCCTCGAGTTCCGCGCCGTGTTCATGCTCGGGATGGAGGACGGCATCTTCCCGCACATCGCGGTCGCTGGAGGAGAACGCGGTCGAGGAGGAGCGGCGCCTCTGCTACGTCGGCATGACGCGCGCGAAGGAGCGGCTGACGCTGACCCATGCGATGCGCCGCTCGCTCTACGGGCGATCGGAGGCGAACCTGCCCTCGCGCTTCCTCGACGAGCTGCCGGGCGAAGGCGTCGAGCGCGAGCGGCTCGCGCCCGCGTCGTGGTCGAGCTACGGCGCGCGCACCGGCGCGCGGCGCGGGCGGGTTCGCCGCGCCCGCGCCCCGCTTCGAGCTGCCGTCGCTCTCGACCGGCGACGCGGTGCGCCACCACACGCTCGGCACGGGCATCGTCACCAGGATCGAGCCCGACGGCGTCGTCACGGTGCGGTTCGAGGACGGCGCGGAACGGCGGCTGATGCTCGAGTACGCGCCGCTCGAGAAGGTGCCTGGATGACGATCGAGGTGCGGCCGTGCGCCGATCTCTCCGAGTTCGAGCGTGCGCTGATGGCGATCGGCCAGTACTTCGGCATGGATAGCTTCGGCGAGTCGCTCTCCCGCTTCACGCGCGTGATGCCCCTCGAGCGGATGCACGCCGCGTGGGACGGCGACGAGATCGTCGGCGGCGCCGGCGCGCTCGCGTTCCCGCTCTCGGTGCCGGGCGGCTCCGTTCCGTGCGTCGGCACGACGGTCGTCGGCGTCGCGCCGACCCACCGCCGGCGCGGCGTGCTGCGGTCGATGATGCGCGCTCACCTCGACGACGTGCACGCGCGCGGCGAGCCGGCCGCGGCGTTGTGGTCTTCGGAGGAGGGGATCTACGGGCGCTTCGGCTACGGCCGTTCGGCGTTCGCGGGCGACGTCGAGATTCCGCACGAGTACGACGCCTTCGCCGCGTCGGTCGAGCCGAGCGGGACGGTGCGGCTCGTCGACCACGAGGAGGCGCTCGAGGCGTTCCCGCCGCTGTGGGACGCCCTCGCGCGGCGGCGGCCCGGCATGATCATGCGCTCGCGTGAATGGTGGGAGGACCGCGCGCTTCCGGATCGGCCCGACCACCGCGACGGCGCCGGGCCGAAGCGCCTCGCCCTGCTCGAGCAAGACGGCGCGCCGGCCGGCTACGCGATGTACCGGCACCGCTGGGCCTACGAGGGCGGCTCGACGGCGAGCAAGGTCTCGGTCGTCGAGGCGATCGCGGCCGGGGACGTCGCGGCCGCCGCGCTCTGGCGCTACCTGCTCGACATCGACTGGGTCGCGAACGTCACGGCGTCGATCGTGCCGCCCGACCACCCGCTCTTCTTCCTCCTCGCGCAGCCGCGCCGGATGCGCTACCGGATGGGAGACGGCCTGTGGGTGCGCCTGGTCGACGTCGGCGCGGCGCTCTCGGGAAGGGCCTACGCCGACGACGCGGAGCTCGTCCTCGAAGTCCGCGACGAGTTCTGCCCGTGGAACGAGGGCCGCTGGCGCCTGGCGGGCGGCGCTGCCGAGCCAACGGACGCAGCCCCGGACCTGGCTCTCGACATCGAGACTCTCGGAGCCGTGTACCTCGGCGGTGTGAGCGTCGCCGGCCTCGCCCAGGGCGGCCACGTCGAAGCGCGCAAGCCGGGAGCGATCGAGCGCGCAGACGCAATCTTCCGCCACGGACTCCACCCGTGGTGCCCGGAGATCTTCTAAGCCCGGAGGGCGGTTGGCTAGACTGCCCCCCGACCCGGGCGGTTAGCTCAGTTGGGAGAGCACCAGCTCGACAAGCTGGGGGTCACTGGTTCGAGCCCAGTACCGCCCATTCGATTGCTCCGCTCAACCATGCGCCTTCGCGGCGGGTGGAGGAATCGTCTGACCACCTATTGACCACTCGTCGAGCCTCCGGTTTCGGCGTTTTCGGCCGTTCCGGCGACCATGCGGTCGAGCATCGAGACGGCCTCGCGGACCTCGCTGGGGAAGAGGTGGCGGTAGCGGCGGTAGATGAGCGCGCCGCCGTCGTTGTGGCCGACGCGCTCGGCGATCAGCTCGGCCTTCATGCCGGCGCGGGCCATCAGCGAGATCGCGGTGTGGCGGAGCCAGTGGAAGCGGAAGTCGGCGACGATGATCGTCCGGCCGTCTTCGCGTTTCTCCTCGTGGGCGAGCCCGGCGGCGAGGAGCGCGGGCAGCCAGATCGACTGGAAGCCGCGAGTGGTGTAGACGCCGCCCTTCTCGGTCGGCGAAGACGACGCGCGTTCCCGGTGGGCGCGCGAGCAGCTGCTCGCGGAGGAGCTGGACCTCGATGCGGGCGAGCGGGATCGGCTTCGGCCGCCGGCTCTTGTTGAGCCGGCCGGGGATGAAGATCGTGCCGGCCTCGAGGTCGACGCGGTCGTCGGTGAGCGTCACGGCCTCGGTGAAGCGAAGGCCGACGGTGCCGCAGAAGGGGACGATCCGCTTGACGCGCTCGGGCAGCCAGGAGGCGAGGCCGAGCAGCTCGTCGTACTCGAGCGCCTGGCCTTCGTGCGCCTCGACGCGGATCGGGTCGATCTCGAAGATGCCGACGTCGACCTGCTGGCCGCGCGACTGCGCGGCGCGGAGCGCGGCCTTGAGGAACTGGAGCTCGTTGCGCGCGGCGGTCGGCGCGACGGCGGCGCGCGCGGCGATGTGGTCCTCGACCTGGCGGCGCCGGAGCGCGGGGACGGGCGTGTTGCGGAGCGGCTCCCAGGGGCGGACGCAGTCCTGGTAGTAGCGGACGCCGGCGGGCCGGAGCGGACCGCGCTTGCCGCCCATCGACTTCTTCCGCTCGAGCAGGCCGTCGAGCTCGTCGCCGAGCGTGGTCGGCTTCTCCCGGTAGAGGTGCCCGAGCTTGAGACGGAGCTTCAGGTCGAGCTCGACCGTCTGCGCCGCCTCCCTCGTCGGCAGCGTCATCTCGGGGAACGGGCGAACGCGGACCTGCCAGCGGCCCTTGCCGCGCTTGCGGATCGCCATCAGCGAGCCTCCCTTCCGTTGCTGGAAGGCCGAGTCTGCCGCCGTCCGTTCAAGGCCGCCACGGCGGGGTCGAGGTTCGCGGCGAGGAACCTCTGGACGGCGCTCTCCGCGTAGATGCGGTCGAGCCCGATCCTGATCGACTCGAGCTCGCCGCGCTGCGCGGCGCGGCGGATCGTCTCCGGGTGCAGTGCCGAGCAGCTCGGCGAGCTCGCGCGTCTTGTAGTGGCGCTCGATCACCGGCGGCCGTCTCGCGCGTCAGGCTGGCAGGATCGGCAGCACCATGGAACCTCAGACTCAGGCAGTATATCAAAAGTGAGAGCGCACTACTCATGAGGCGGTAGCGTAGACTGCTCGACGATGAGCAGGCGAACTGATCCGCGCGGCACGGCTCCGCGCCGGCCTCTCGCAGGAGGAGCTCGCGAGCGGCTCGGCATGCCGCAGAGCTCGATCGCGCGCTGGGAGATCGACAAGGTCGAGCCCGGCTTCTCCACCCTCCGCCGCGTGCTCCAGGCCTGCGGCTACGACCTCCCGCCCGTGCTGGTCCCGTATCGAGCGCGACCCGGAGCGCGACGCCGCGTGTCCACGAGCTGCAGGAGCTCACCCCGCAGGAGCGGCTGCGCGACCTGCTCGTGCGGATCGAGAACGCCATGAGTCGGGCCCGTTCGACCCCTACGCGATCCTGCACGCGCTCGAGCGCGTCAGGATCGGCTACGTGCTCGATCGGCGGCCTCGCCCGCGTGCTCCAGGGCTCGGACGAGCTCACCCACGGCCTCGACATCACGCCCTCGCCTGAACAAAGAGAACCTCGTCGGCTCCAGGCTGGCGCTCGAAAGCTGAACGCCCGCCGCGTCGACGGCGGCCCGCTCGACCTCGACGAGCTCGACCCCGAACGCGAGCCGGTGATCGAGCTCGTCGAGCGACGCCGGCGAGATCAAGATCGTGCCCGAACCCGCCGGCACCCGCGGCTACGAAGACCTCCGCCAGCCGCGCCAACCCGAGAACCGATCGGCGAAGGCCTCCGCCCCGCCGTCGCCGACCCCGGCGACCTCGTCCGCATGCTCGAATCCCTCGGCCGCGAACACGACCGCATCGTGATCGAGACCATGCACCGCGCGATCGAGCTCGATCGCGGCCTCGGCTGGGAACGCTGAACCGGCACGCTTCAAGTCGCGATTGCGGCTCTTCTACGGATCGCGACGATCGAGCCCTCGCGACAGCTCCACAGGTCACGTTCGCATCCCCGTCGGCGGCGCCGGCGGCTCCGAGACAACAGACGGGGGCGGGACAGGAGTCGCGGGAAGGTTGCGTGGGTCGTCGACGAACAGGCAGAGGACGACGCCGATCGGCCGTGCCGCGCTCGGGGCCAACAGCCCTGACCAGCCCTCACGCAACAAGGTTTCGCCGACTTGCTGGAACGGAGCCCATGTTCTGCGCCCTGGAGTCGGGACCGGCAGGCCCGCCCGAGAAAGCCGCGCCTCGGTCGCCAAGTCAGCGACGCGGACCGACCCACGCGGAACGGCCAGACGTCTCGCGGCAACTGGTTGCGCGGCGGAACTCCGCGCTCGGCGAGGTGCCGGTACCACTCGGCCCAGAGCGTCGCCTCGTCGCCGGCGAGATAGAGAGCGTCAACGACCAGCCGCGCTGCCAGCGGTTGTCGCCCGACGGCTGCGACCGAACGCTCGGGTCGACGCCGTGGGGAACATGACGCAGCCAGATACCGGCGGGATCGACCGCGTCGACGTCGAGCGACAGGGAGACGACCTCAGCTGGCGCCGGGTGACTCGAGCCCGGAGACCACCTGCGCGACGCGCCGGGCCTTGCCGCCCGCGATGAGCTCGAGCGGCCTGCGGTCGTCAAGCGCTTCGATCGGCTTCGAAAGCCAGACGGGGATGTAGTCCGGGTCGATCACCCGTGCGAGCCGGTCAACAATCTCGGCGAGCTCGGCCACGCGCTCGGCACGGCTGCCGCTCGGCGAACTGCGGAGCGCAAACCAGTCGCGCACGGTACTTGGTGCCGCCCCAACCGCCTTGCCGATCTGAACATCCGAAAGGTGACCCACATCGTGGATCCGGATCACTTCCTGGGCGAAGACAACCGCCATCCGTCAGAGCATAGCGCTCCGTCGCTTATCCGTCAGATTCTCGCGGAAGCCGACGGGTTTTGGAGGGCTTTCCCGACTGAACAATCGCGCAAGTCGTCGAGTGAGAGGGTGCGCCGATGTCCGCATACTCGACACCCTCGGCCGACAGCAAGACGGTCTCGCCGTCGAAACGATGCAGCGCGCGATCGAGCCCGACCGTGGACGTGACGGCGGAGCGCTGAGGTCGGCCGCGCCGATGCCGACGCCCCCGGGTCCGACGAGGCACGCCGATCGTCAGAGGCCGAGTCCGCCAGCTACCGGACGCCGCCACACAAAGAAGACTGACAGTGAGTTCAGGAGTTCACAGACGCCCGGGCGCGTGTCTGGGGTCAGCCGATTCGCTCAGCCAGCCCGGGGCGATCGGCAAGATGGATCGGTGCGTCGTGAGGAGATTGGACTGATCGGGCTCGATTTCACGACCCATTACCCCAGGTGTGACAGAGTCCACCTCGACGTCAACAGCGCGAGGAACAGCCACCGCCGAGGAGAGAAGGCTGTGTCCGGACAGACTCCTCGACGCCGTGAGCGCTGATAGCACCTTCGTCGGACCGAGCAGCCCGCGTGCTGCACAGTCGCACTCACGATGCTGACCGGGAGGAAGCACCGGCACGTTTCGCCGTTAGCAGGCTCGGAGACGAACTCATTCGCGCGGTTCGTGAGCCCTCCAATGTTCGATAGACGATCACTGTCGGCGGTTCCCACTGCGGCGAAGAGGGCGAGGGCAGGAGCCGGAGCACGTACCTGGCTCAAGCTCCGGACTCCCGCTCACGCCCGCTGCAGCACGACGAGCGAGCGTGCCTCGACGGCGACGACGCCTGCGCGCCTCGAAGCTCTGCACCGGCGCGTGGGGATCGGCCGTCGAAAGCGTGAGCTGCCAGTGCCGGCCGAACGGCCGCGGCGGCAGGATGAAGTCCGCCGGCTCGTGGTGGGCGTTGAGGAGGAGTCAGGAACGAGATGTCGAGCAGCGGCTCGCCCTGTGGAGTGAGCGTCCGCATCCTCGCCGTCCAGGGAGGCGCCGATGTGCTGCGGCCCGCCCTGCTCCCAGTTGCGGCGGGTCATCTTGCGGCCGTCCGGCTGGAACCATCACGAGTCGGGCAGCGAGGACAACGCCGAGCCTCGCAGAGCGCGCGCAGCTCGTGCTCGCCGCCGAGCTCGTTCGAGACGCGGGTCGACCACGTCGTAGCCGTGCGTCGAGCCGGTGCGGGCGCGCAGCACGGGCGAGAGGTAGAGGTGGGTGACCCGAGCTCTCGGAGGTAGGGCACGGGCCGGCGCGCCCGCTCGAGGCCGAGCGCGGGCCCGAGCTGGAGGCGGTAGGTCGCGCGGGGCGTCGGATTCAGCGGCACTTGCAGGGGAACCATTGCTTTTCTGCCCACCCCGGACTAGGTTCGCGTGGACGCCGTGTTCGACCTTCGAGATCGAAGCTGGAGAGGAGTCTGGGAGTCTGTGACCAATCAGACCAACCAGGACTACTGGTTCGGCCCGCTGCATTTGACTGCGGGAGTCGGGCAGACCCTCACCGTCGATGACACGAGCGCGACCTCTCTGGTACTGACGAGCGACGCGGTGGCGGATGCGCTCAACAACCTCTACAACTCGGGAAAGATCACGGTCTCCGGCCAGGCGCAGCCGTTTCCTCGGCCGACCGGGGTGCCGCAGCTGCTCCACGGCGACGGCTCGCCCGAGGGAGGCGTGTTCGCCTCGCAGGGGTCGCTCTACATGCGGCGTGACACGACCGGAGCGTCGAATGCACTGTATGCGAAGACCTCGGGCGTCACCATCAGCACCGGCTGGGAGGTGTTCGTCGGCGGGATCGTGGGCCGCACGACCGGCACCTACGACCTCGTCAACTCCACCACGGAGTCCTCGCTGATCTCGGGTGCGGCGGCGTCGGGCACGAGCGGGTTCAGGATCCCGGCGAACACCCTCGGGCTGAACGGCGCGGTCAGGCTCACGCTCGTGGGCGACTACCTGAACAACAGCGGCGCGGGCCAGAGCTGCACGATCAGGATCAAGTTCGGCGGGACCGCGTTCTACGGCGACCTCGTCACGGGCATCGCGGCGAACGCAAATCGGTATCCGGTGCCGCTGACCGTCGTCGTCGCAAACCTCAACGCAACCAACAGCAACCTGCTGCAGGGGATCGCTCCCTCGTCGGGCGGCGGCGCGCCCACGACCGGATCGGTTGCCGGGCTGATCGGGGCGATCACGCACGGTCGCTTCGTCACGAGCTCTGTGCAGGCGATCAACACCACCGTCGACCAGTACCTCGACGTGACCGCAACCCACGGCGCCGCCAACGCCAACCTCTCGATCCGGCGGCACGCGGCGTTCGCGGAGCTTCTCTAGGCGGAGTGTTCGAGACGGCCTCGATCACCGGATACTGAGAGGAGCCTTCACGATGCTCGTAACCAACCAAACCAACGAGGACTACTGGTTCGGGCCGCTGCATCTAACCGCTGGCGTCGGGGCGACGCTCACGGTCGACGACACGAGCGCGACCTCCCTCTACCTGACGAACGACTCGGTCGCAGACGCCCTCAACAACCTCTACAACTCGGGCAAGATCACGGTCTCCGGCCAGGCCCAGCCGTTCCCGAGGCCGACCGGTGTGCCCCAACTCCTCCACGGCGACGGCTCACCCGAGGGACGCCTGTTCGCGCCCCAAGGGTCGGCCTACCTGCGGCGCGACAACACAGGCGCATCGAGCAGCCTGTACGTGAAGACGACAGGTGTAACGATCCCCACCGGTTGGCAAGCTATCGCCACCGACGCGCAGGCAGCCCCCACCGGCGTGATCCACCCGTACGCCGGACCGACCGCACCGATGGGGTGGCTGCTGTGCGACGGGAGCGCGGTATCGCGCAGCCTGTATGCGGAACTGTTCGCCGTCTGTCAGGCGCTCTACGGAGCCGGAGACGGATCGACGACCTTCAACGTGCCGGACCTCCGCGGCCGCATGCCCGCCGGCTTCGCCGCATCCGGCGGCCACACCGACGTCTCGACGCTCGGCCTCAACGAGGGCACCGCACTCGCGAGCCGACGGCCGAAGCACCCGCACACAAATGGCCTTTCCCCGTCCCACAACCTCACGCTCCCAAACCACGGCCACAGTGTGTCCGACCCCGGCCACATCCACGGAGTGAAGCGAAACACCGGCTCCCAAGGAGCGGGCTTCCACGGCGAAGACTCCGGCATCGACCGCGTCAACTCCGCCACCACCGACACCGGCGTAATCGAGTCCGCCACCACCGGCATGTCGGTCGGCAACCCGACATCCAACCCGGCAATCAACGGCTCGGTCTCCCTGAGCGGCACGATCGGCGCCGCCGGCACCGCCAACGACGCTCCCGCCTACCTCGTCGTCAACTACATCATCAAAACCTGATCGAGGTTTCTTCATGCACGGCTGGAACTGCAAGGGCGCCGTCCCCGTTCTGCCACGGGAGACACGGAGCTTGACAGCGCGCCCGGGCTACCGTGCGAAAGGGACGCCGATCTCGAACCAGGCGCCGAAGCCGCCGCCGAGGGCGTAGTCGGACCGTGGCAGCGCTCGCCGGCCTGCTCGACGACGGATCGGTCTACCTCGCCGGCGACGACAGCCTCTGGCACTGGATACCCGACGCCGAGACGTTCAACGCGATGGGGCTCGACTGGGGCTCGGTCACCTGGTACGGCGACCTGCCAGGCACGATCGGCGACCCGTTGTCCTCACTCGCTGGCGTGTCGGCCGCGCCTGCAGCGCAGCCGCCCTCGACGGCGACGCCGTTCGCCGCGCAGCCGACCCCGGTCGAGCAGCCTCCCCCGCCGCGCTCTGGCATCCGCGGGACTGCCCGCCTGTTCGACGGATCGCTCTACGTCGCCGTCGAGAGTGACTGGTACTGGCACCCGATCGATCCGGAGACGTTCGCTGCGCTCGGTCTCGACGTGGGCACGGCCCCGCTGTACGGCGAGCTGCCCGGAACCGTCGGTGAGCGCTTTCCCTCACTCGTGGGCGGGCGTACGGGCGCGCAGCTGATGCCGCAGCAGCCGGTGCCGGCCGGTCAGGCTCCCTCATCGAGCTACGGCGGGCCGGTCACCGGCGCGACCACTCGCTGATCGGCACGGACCAACTCTTCGTCGCCGGAGAGGACAGTCTCTGGCACCCCATTGACCTAGAAACCTTCATCGCGATGGGCTACGACGTGGGCTCGGCCACGTTGTACGGCGCATTGCCGGGGAACGTCGGTGACCCGCTGCCCTCTCTGGCCGGCACGTCGCAGGGAGGCCGGCCGGCGGCACAGCAGCCGGTCCCTGCCCGGCAGCCTTCCGTGCCAGGCTACGGTGGCCCGGTGACCGGCGCGACCGCGCGCCTGATCAGCACCGACCAGCTGTTCGTCGCGGGAGAGGACGGCTTCTGGCACCCGGTCGACCTCGAGACGTTCATCGCGATGGGCTTCAACGTCGGCGCGGCCGCGTCGTACGGTGAGCTGCCAGGAACGATCGGCGACCCGCTGCCGTCGGTCGCGGCTAGACCTAACCGACCGCCGGCGATTCAACCGCTACATCACCCATTGGCATGACCCGCATAGACGCTGTGCGGTCAGTTGATCTACGAGCGCTCACAGGCGTTGTAGCTCAGAACCCGGCTCTAGCTGGACCTAAACTGGGAGCCTCGGGAGGCGATGTTCCAACTCACCTTTATGAGGATAGAGGCACAAAGATCTATCAACCGGGGTCCTACGGGTACGACGAAGGCGCTTTCGTCGTACGATTACAAACGCGGCGGCCATCCGCGAGTTCGCGAATTCGTCCGATCCAATCTCCGATGCGTTGGTCCGCAACATAGTCAGCCGCTCATCGGTGAGCTCGGAGTTCCGGGACTTTGAACCTCGCTAGCGCCTTGCAGAGCCTCATCGTAACCCCATATCCCGACGAAGCGATCAGGTTTACGCGGAATCTACAGAACAGGGACGTCCTTCAATCGAGACAGACCATCTTCTGGATGACGATCGACTTGCCCGTTGTAGTGAGTCCCGCTGGTCGAATGCTCAGCGTTGGTCTTGGCGAGATTCGTGCGTTCATCTATTGGACGAAACCACAACTCTCAAGTTCGGATCAACCCGGATCTTCGCTCATCGTCTAAGATACGAGAGTGAACAGACAGAGTTCTCTTTGGATAATCTTCGTTGTCTTCACGTGTCTCGCCTCGGCAAGCGCAGTCGCGTCTGCTCGGCGGGCGCTCCCTCAAGGGTACAGGGCTCCATTTGGAACGCGACTGTCATTCATGTCTTCAAACAGAATGGTATTGCTTTACCATCTAGTTGATCTCGGACTCAAGGTCACCTCCGACGATTTTGCCTCTTTCCCAAACATTAAGCGAGACTCAACTATTGTGGTGGAAGTCTTTCACTCGCCACGTCATGCGCGGCTGGCATTTGTTCGTGACTTGCCGACTCGGCGTCGCCATGGCACTACAGCACGGAGGTTAGAGAACGTCATCGTGCTCGTGTTTCCACCTGACGTTCCGGGGGTGAAGACAACGCGTCGCCCAATGCCTCGAGTTCTGGTGAGAACGCTTCAACAGCTAAAGTCATACGAGCGTGGTCGTCGAAGAGGCACAGGCGGACTTCTTCCGCGGAGCGCTTGACGGACTAATCGCCCCAAGCTTATTGGTGAAGTACTTCTCTACCAGGTGAAGAATACGCGACCGTCTTGCCTGGGTGAGCGAAATGGCTCGTGACGCGTAGCAACAGAAGTGACGAATGAGAAGCGAAGCGCGTCATTCGCGTCGTCCTTACGCAGTGTTTCTGGTGAATTGTGGCTCCATCAGCAACGTTGCTGCGAGATAGCGGGCGAGTTCCTGTGATCTCTGCGGGCGTTTCCATCCTCTTGGCGAACATCACATTCGTAGAACTGATCGCAACTTGGCAGTCGGTATTGAACGTGTATCTCGTTATCCAACCTCATTGGCGTGAACTCTTCTTGGTCTATTTCCCCGCGTCGCTCGTATTCGGCCCGGCAATGACCTGGGTATGAGCTTCGGCGCCGGATAAGGTGGGATCGCGCTCTCAGGCGGGGCTCTCTCGTCGCCTTGACGTTCAACACACTCTTCCTTCCGCTTGGGCCGTTTGTTTCATGAACGCCAAGGTGGAGGCGCCGTTGCGGCGCGGCCGGGCCCTTATCCGGAGGTGTAGTCGGCGTGGACGTCGAGTGCCGCGACGAGGTATCGGATCCCCTGGCGGCGGTTGTAGGTGGCGCGGAGCCGTTCGGGCCGGCCACGGCGAGCCCAGCCGCGTCCGTGGCGCGGGCACAGGCTCTCGGGTCCCTTCTCGTCGAAGCTGATCACAACACCGTTTTCGGGGCGGTCCTAACGGTTCCGTGGGTGGCTGAAGGGCGCACGCCGCTCTGCTCCCTAGGTTTCCGGCTTCACGGTCGGTTCTCTAGCGAGGCAGGTGACGGCGTGCGCGGAGGGAGCGTATTCGTTCGGCTGCTCGGGCTCGGGCGGGCGGTGGTCGAGGGCGTGAAGATCGACGAGGAGGGGCTGGTGGTGCGGGCGCGGCCGCCGGGACGTGTCGCGCTGCGGTGTGTGCGGCCGGCGGGCGCCTGGTTATGACCGGGGCGAGGGGAGGCGGCGCTGGCGGGCGCTCGACCTGGGAGCGACGAAGGCGCTCGTCGAGGCGGCCGCGCCGCGGGTGCAGTGGCAGGTGCCGACGGACTTCGCTACCGCCGAACAGGTCCCTTCATTCAGTTAGATGAGCTTCTTAGACAGAGGCAGCTCCCGACGAACACCAGTCATGCCGTCCCCGCCGGCGAATGTCAGTCTGATCCACCGTCGCTGCTCCGGGTCATCCGCTGCTCAAAGCTGAGGGGACAACCCATCGACCGAGCCACACCCCTTGACGTTTTGCTCCATGTCAGAGCTCGAGCCCGAGGCTCGGGGGTTCGCGTTGCAGGACCTGCCGGCTCGGCGGTTCTGGCCGAAGGGAGCGACTTGGCTCCTCGTCGCCGCGGCCGAAACCGGGCATCTGTCGAGCGCGGGGCGGCGGCGTCCGCGCCAGCTCTCGCCGCTTCTCGTCGAGGCCTCGGAGGGCAGTCTGCCGGAAAGCGAGCTCGCGTTCGAGCTCGAAGCGTCGGCTCCCGCGGCTCCACCAGCCGACCTGTTTGAGCTCGCATGGGCGGCGGCGAGCCGTGCGACTGCTCGGTCGCGCTGCCGTTCGAGGTCCCCTGGCGTCGGGCGTGCAGACGCGTGCCGACGGCGTCTCGTCCTGTGGTCTGGTCAAGCGCGAGCGGCTCGCCGGCGGAGCGTTCGAGCGCGCGCGCCGCACGTTCGGGCGGGGCGGTCGTGTCGGGTCGGCGAATGGCGTCTCGCGCTCGATCGAGTCCCTGTCGGCGAGGTAAAGGCGGGTGTCGGTTCGTGCACGGGTGCAGGCGACGTAGCCCCATTCCTGGAGTGCGCCCTGGTCGGGGAGGAGGACGTAGGCGCGTTCGAGGGTGGCGCCTTGGGCGGCGTGGCCGGTGAGCGCGTAGCCATGCTCGAGGTACTCGGCCGCGTACGAACGGGGGACCTGGCGGGTCGCGCCGTTGTCGGGGCGGAGGGTGAGCCCGTCGTCGTCGAGGGAGACGATGGTGGCGCGGGTGCCGTTGCGGATTCCGAGTCGGTGTCGTTGTGGCGGCAGAGGACGCGGTCGCCGACGCGGAATTCGCGTCGGCCAAGCTCAAGCGCGTCGGGGCCGAGCCGGCCGGCGCGGAGCATGAGGGTGTGGGCGGCGTCGTTGAGGTCGTGGACGTCGATGCGGCGGTAGGCGAGCATCGCTGTGCCGGGGAGGTCGTGCTGGGCGCTCCGCCACCAGTCCTCGAGCAGCCGCTGTTTCGCGGCGGTTGGTTCGTCGGCGACCGTGAGGCGGCCGTGGCGGGCGGCGTGGGCGAGGTAGGGCTCGGGGTCGCCGTGGCGCAGGTGGGTCGAGCGCGTCCCGTTCGATCGGGTCGCGCTGGCGGCGGTTGTCGGTGAGTTCGAGCGCGCCGAGTTGTTCGCAGAGGGCGGGGTAGAGGCCGCCGGCGCCGACCGCCGGCAGCTGGGCCGGGTCGCCGACCAGGAGCGCCTTGCCTTCCGCCCGGTGGACGAGCTCGAGCAGCGGTGCGAGCACGCGCGTCTCGGCCATCCCTGCCTCGTCGACGACCAGCACGCAGCCGATGCGGGAGGCCGCCGTCAGCGCGGCGTCGAGCAGCAGCCGGTGCAGGGTGCGGCTGGGGATGCCGGTCGTCGCTTGGAGCTCGTCGGCGGCGCGGCCGCTCGGCGCCGCTACCAAGCACCGGTATGTCGCTGTCGCGGTGGGCGTCGGCGAGCGCATGAAGCGCGGTCGTCTTGCCGGCGCCGGCGACGCCGACGACGCAGACGACCCGGTCGGGGCTGAGCGAGGCGTCGAGGACGAGCTGGCGCTGCTCGTTCGTCAGCGTCGGCTCGTGCAGCAGCCGCGCGTAGCAGCGTCCGTCGCTCGAGGTGCGGCGCGTCCGCGTCCCGGCCGCCGAGCGCGAGCTCGACTGCCTCGCGCTCGACTTCGAGCAGCTCGCGGGTCGTGAACCGGGCCGGCCTGCCCGGCGCGTCTCCGAGCTCGACGCAGCTCGACGCCGGGGAAGCGCGACAGCTCGGTCGGCCGTCTCGAGCACGTCCTCGACGCTCGCTCCCTGCGGCAGTGAGCCGGCGACGGCACGGACGAGCTCGGGCATCGTGAACGTCGTCTGCCTCGCGGTCAGCCCGTCCGGGGCGAGCAGACGTGCGGCGAGCTCGTCAGGCTCGACGCGATCTTGCAAGCGCGGCCGCTCGACGATGAGCGCTCGAGCTCGCGGCGGCCGAGGCCGTGCTCGGCGGCTCGCGCCTGCCAGTGCTCGCGCAGCCGCGGCAGGTCGACCTGCTCCTTCGCCTCGCGGGTCGCGAGCGCGGCGACGCGGGCGGCGGCGAAGCCCTCGGTGCCGAGCGCCTCCATGTGCTCGACCAGCGACTGCCGCCGGGTCGAGAAGGCGCGGATCACCTCCTCCGGGACTCTCGCGAGCTCGCCCATGCCCTTCACCGGCTGAGTCCACTCGAGGCCGAGCCGGCAGGTGAGCTCGTGGCGGAGCTGGGCCTCGTAGAGGTAGCCGGCGGCGAGCCGGTAGGTCTTGAGGATCGCCTCGCCGTCGAGCGCGCGCCACTCGCCGTCGTCGGTGCGGGTCATGTTGGCGACGATCACGTGCGTGTGCAGGTGCGGGTCCTGCGCCCGCGAGGTGCGATGCCGGAACGCGGCCGCGACGAAGCCCTCGCCGTGCTCGCGGAGCGGGCCGCCGTGGCCGCGGCGGACGATGCACGCCTCCCGCTCGAGGTAGCCGAGCGCGGCCTGCCAGGAGGCCTCGTGCGCCTCGCTGATCTCACGGCGCACCCGCTCGTCGTCGGTCAGCGCGTGCAGCACGCTGACGCTCTTCGGACACGAGAAGACCAGGTCGTAGCCGGAGACCGGCGCGAGCCGCTTCGGCTCCTCCCGCCACTCGCCCGACTCGACGTCGAGCGTGCGGACGGTGATCGTCCGCTCCCGCACCGGCGAGCGCAGCCGCTCCTCGCTCGCCGGATTGACGCCGCGCAGCAGCGTGCCGAGCTCGCCGTCGTCGACGACGCCGACCAGGCCGAGCCCTGCCGAGCCGCTGCCGGCCCAGAGCCCCGGCGACTCGCCGCGACCCGCGTAGTAGTCGTCCAGACCGCGAGCGACCTGCTGCTCGTAGTAGGCCTCCTGGCCGAGCGTCAGCTTCGCCACGCTCAGCATCCCGCAACCCAACCGAATCCCGAACGAGCCGAGACGCATATGCACCCGAGGTGCGACGAAAGAACAGCGTTTACTCCACGAGCAACGCCCGCTGACCACGTAGTGACCACACGAGAAGCCGCAGAAAGTTGCTCAGGACCGAAATCGGCCCTCCGCGGCCTTCCGAGAAGTACCTGCAAACACGACGATTCCGGCCCAGATCGGCCGAGCGTGGAATGTCGGCGCGACTGGTTCGAGCCCAGTACCGCCCATCCTCTAAAACGGCTTGGTTATGCCCTTCGCGGGTCGCCTCGCCGTCCGTTGTCCCTTCATCGTCCAACTCTTTCGGCACGAATCGTTCGAGCTTGTTGGCCTGCTGGCGCTTTTCGCCTTCGCAGAGGTGCCGGTAGG
This sequence comes from uncultured Actinomycetota bacterium, assembly GCA_963797465.1. GTDB lineage: Bacteria > Actinomycetota > Thermoleophilia > Gaiellales > Gaiellaceae > PALSA-600. Next base: position 2,720,916 of record CAWCPD010000001.1, read on the forward strand.
TCTTGTGGAACAGCGCGCCGCCGTCGCTGTGCTCCAGGCGTTCGGCAACCGACGCCGCGTCCATCTCCGCGAGGCACGTTCGCCCTCTGCGGGGAGGGGCTGAAGATCGGCCGCTACGGCAGAGCACCGGTCACACCGGACTACCCGCTCGTAGGGGAATGGATCATCGAGCCACCGGTGGAGGCGGCGGGAGGCCTTGTCAGGAGGCGGAGCTGATTCCCAAGCGTTTCAGGCGCCGTGGACAGCTCCTTCGATGTCATTCTCGGCGGGGCAGTTACGCCTGAGGAGTCGACGGACTCGTAACTGGAACAGCGAGAACCCGTCGCCCTTCCGCCTCGGCTCCTACTAGGACCGGCCGGTCACGAACCACGCGCGGGCGTCGAGCCGGAAGCGGCCTTTCGGGGAGCCGAGCCGCCGGAAGCAGGCGACGCGCAAGGCTTCGCGGCGGTCGTCGTCGAGTGAGGCGCAGTAGGCGCCCGACGGGGCGAGGCCGGTGGGAAACGGCGACCAGTAGTCGTCGAAGTCGGCGTAGTCGGCGCCGACCACCAGCTCGCCGGTCGTCACCCTGCGCAGGCCGGCCGCCTCCCAGAGTGCGGTCAGATCCCCGGCCGAGCAGTTGCGCATGACGCGCGCCTCGTCGGGCGCGTCGGAATCGAGCTCGAGCGCGGCGTCCCAGAAGGCGCGCAGCATCGTCATTCCCTCCGCGTAGTCCCAGACGCACGACGCGACCGTCCGGCGCGACACGCGCCGCATCTCGGCGATCCCACGGTCGGGGTCGGTCATGAAGTTGACGACGAGTTGGCTAAGAACGACGTCGTACGTGCCGTCGTCGAACGGCAGACTCTCTGCGCCGGCCTGCCGGACGTCAGCGCCCGGCACGGCAGCGCGGCACGCCTCGAGGAACGGCGCCGACGGCTCGACACCCGCGACGCTCTCCGGTCCGAGCCGGCGGGCGAGCTCGGCGACGAGCCCTCCCGGCCCGCAGCCGACGTCGAGCGCCGCGTCGCCGGCCCGCACGCCTGCCGCGTCGCAGAGCGCCGTCGCGAGCGCGGCGGAGTAGCGGCCGACGCCGAGGGCGTACGCCTCGATCCCGGTCTCGAAGCTCACCGCGGCATTGTCCACTGCGCGCCCGCCGGGCACGGAACTATGCTCGCCCGCGTGAGAGCGCTGCTGGTGGGGTCGGGGGCACGCGAGCACGCCCTCGCCTGGCGACTCAAGCGGAGCCCGTCGCTCTCGGCGCTCCACGCGGCGCCCGGCAACCCCGGGATCGCGGCGCTCGGTGACTGCCATCCGGTGCGGGCCGACGACGGCGACGGCCTGCTCGACCTGGCGCACACGCTCGCGGCGGATCTGGTCGTGATCGGGCCGGAGGCGCCGCTCGTCGCAGGCGTGGCCGACCGGCTCCGCCACGCGGGCGTCGCGGTCTTCGGCCCTGGAGCGGAAGCGGCGCGGATCGAGGGCTCGAAGGCGTTCGCGAAGGAGGTGCTCGCGGCGGCCGCTGTGCCGGCGGCGACGACGCTCGACGTTGCCCGGCCGCCCTGCGTGATCAAGGCGGACGGGCTCGCGGCCGGCAAGGGCGTGTTCGTGTGCCGCACCGAGGAGGAGGTCGAGGCCGGCCTGCGTGGCGCGGCGGCGCTTGGCCAGACCGTCGTCGTCGAAGAGTTGCTCGAGGGACCGGAGGTCTCGCTCTTCGCGCTCTGCGACGGCCGCCGGGCCGTACCGCTCGGGGCGGCGCAGGACTTCAAGCGCGCAGGCGACGGCGACGCCGGCCCGAACACCGGCGGCATGGGCGCCTTCTCGCCGGTCGCCTCGCTCGCCGACGCCGATGCGCTCGTCGAGCGGATCCACCAGCCCGTCGTCGACGAGCTCACGCGGCGCGGGACACCGTTCGTCGGCTGCCTCTTCGCGGGCCTGATGCTGACCGCCGACGGCCCGCGCGTGCTCGAGTTCAACGCCCGCTTCGGCGACCCGGAGACACAGGTGCTCGTGCCGCGCCTCGAGGGCGACCTGCTCGAGGCGCTCGCGGCGGCAGCGCATGGCGACGCGACCGAGGCGGTACTGCGGGCGGGAGCCGAGGCTGCGGTGACGGTCGTCCTCACCGGGCCCGACTACCCGGCCCGCAGCGACTACGGAGGCGCCTCGATCGAGGGCGTTGCCGACGCGGAGGCGGCCGGCGCGCTCGTCTTCCACGGCGGCACGGCGCTGCACGGCGGCGGCCTCGTCACGAACGGCGGCCGCATCCTCTCGGTCACGGCGCTCGGGCCGACCGTGCGCGACGCGAGGGCGCATGCCTATGACGCGGTCGCGAAGGTGCGCTTCGACGGCATGCGCTTTCGGCGGGACATCGCGGCGGCCGCGGGTTAGAGGCGCTCGACGAGCCGGAACCACTCCATGACGACGAGCGTCTCATCGGTGACGCGGAAGTCGGGCCGGCCGAGGACCTCCCGCATCTCGGCGCTCTCCCAGAAGCGCTCGTGCGCGGCGCGCCAGTCGGCGACCGACTCGAAGCCCTCGCCCTCGTCGCGGGCGAACGGGAGCTCCACCTCGCCGGCCGGGACGACCCGCACGGCAGTCGTCTCGATCACGGCGACCGGACGTCCGGCCGAGTCGACCACGATCGAGCGGTCGCCTGGTGACGGCAGCGGCTCCGACTCGAGCTGGTACTCGAGCAGCAGCCCGGCCGTCGCGGTCTTGCGGCCGTCTAGGATCGCCTCCACCAGGCGGTCGCGCAGCTCGCCGGGGAACCCGAACTCCGCCGTCCGCAACTCGCTCTCTCCCGTCATCCCGTGAATCTCCCTCGCCGTCACCGATGAGCCCGCCGCTCGTTGGCATCCTCGTCGGATCGGCCTCGGATCGCGAGCGGATGCAGGACGCGCTCGACGAGCTCGACGCCCGCGGGATCGTATGGGAGTTCGAGGTGCGCTCGGCCCACCGCGACCCGGACGCCGTCTCGGAGTACGCGCGCTCGGCCGCCGGCCGCGGACTGAAGGTGCTGATCTGTGGCGCCGGCCTCGCCGCGGCGCTGCCAGGCGTGGTCGCCGCGCAGACAGAGCTGCCGGTGATCGGCGTCCCGCTGCGGTCGTCGAAGAGCGTGCTCGACGGCCTCGACGCGCTGCTCTCGATCGTGCAGATGCCGCCCGGCGTTCCGGTGGCAGCGGTCGGCGTCGACAACGCGAAGAACGCGGCCGTACTGGCGGCGCGCATCCTGGCTACGCCCGCAGGCACGGCCGACGACCGGCTGGAGCGCAACAAGGCGACGGCGATCGCCTTCTACGACCTGATGTTCAACCAGTGCAAGCCCGCGGAGGCGGTTGAGCGCTACACAGGTGAGACGTACACCCAGCACAACCCGCACGTCGGCGACGGGAAGCAGCCGTTCATCGACTACTTCGAGCGCATGGCCGTCGAGTTCCCCGGCAAGCGCGTGGAGTTCGAGCGGGCACTCGCCGAGGGCGACCACGTCGTGCTGCACTGCTTCCAGCATTGGCCCGGAGACCACGACTACGCCGGCATCGACATCTTCCGGCTCGACGAAGACGGCCGGGTGGTCGAGCACTGGGACGTGCTGCAGGTCGTCCCGGCGACATCGGCCAACGACAACACGATGTTCTAGCGAAGCCCGCGCGGCCGCGTTCTCGTGGAGACAACCGGCGGCAGGCTCGGCTCGCTCCGGGGTGTCAACGTGGCGTGTCCAGGTCACCTCGCCGAACTCGACCGAGGTCAGCGACTACGGCGTCCACGACAAGGCGACGGTCGAGTAAGAAGTAACGGCCGTGGTCAACGTGACGTTTGCGCCCGACTCCTGACGGCGTCTGCCGGAGCCCTCGGCTCGGACCGATGCCCGTCGGACCGCCTGTCTAAACTGGCCGGGTGATCGCCCGCTACTCGCGACCGGCCATGGCCGCTGTCTGGTCGGAGGAACGCAAGCTGGCGCACTTGTTCGCGGTGGAGCTGGCGGCGCTCGACGGGTGGGTGGAGGTCGGCGCGATCCCAGCCGAAGACGTGGCTGCGATCCGCGCGGGGGCGGTGCCGCCGACCCCGGAGCGCGTCGCTGAGATCGAGCGCGTCACCGACCACGACACGGCGGCGTTCGTGGACGCGGTGACGGAGCGGCTGGGCCCGGAGGGACGGTGGTTCCACTACGGCCTGACCTCGTCGGACGTCGTCGACACGGCGCTGTCACTGCAGATCCGCGAGGCGGGCGCGCTTCTCGTCGCCGAGCTCGAAGGTGCCCTCGAGGCCGTCGTGCGCCGGGCGCACGAGCACCGGCACACGATCTGCATCGGCCGCTCGCATGGGATTCACGCGGAGCCGACGACGTTCGGCTGGAAGCTCGCGGGCTGGGCGTTCGAGCTCGATCGTGACCGGACGCGCCTGCTGCGGGCGCTCGAGGTGAACCGCGTGGGACAGCTCTCGGGGACGGTCGGCACGTACGCCGCGGTCGAGCCGGAGGTCGAACGGGTGGCCTGCGAGCGCCTGGGCCTCGAGCCCGATCCGGTCTCGACGCAGGTGATCGCACGCGATCGGCATGCGGAGCTGCTCTCGACGCTCGCGCTCGTGGCGACTTCGCTCGATCGCTTCGCGACCGAGCTCCGGCATCTCGCGCGCACCGAGGTGCGCGAGGTCGAGGAGCCGTTCGGGGCCGGCATGAAGGGCTCGTCGGCGATGCCGCACAAGCGCAATCCGAAGGTGGCGGAGCGGATCTCGGGCCTGGCACGCGTCGTGCGCGCGTCGGCGCTCGTCGGCCTCGAGAACATGCCGCTCTGGCACGAGCGCGACATCTCGCACTCCTCGGCCGAGCGGATCGTGATCCCGGACGCGTTCCTCGCGCTCGACTACATGCTCGACCGATTCAGGTGGATCATCGACGGCCTGGTCGTGTACCCGGAGCGGATGCTGGCGAACCTCGACGCCTCGCACGGGCTCGTCTTCTCGCACCGGCTGCTGCTCGCGCTCGTCGAGAGCGGGCTCGGCCGCGCCGAGGCGTACGGGCTCGTGCAGCGGAACGCGATGCAGGCGTGGGATGAGGAGCGTGACTTCCGCGCGCTCGTCGCGTCCGATCCGGAGCTCACCGCGCAGCTGGACGACGCGGCGCTTGCGGCTGTGTTCGACCTCGACGCGACGGTGCGCCATCTCGACGCCGTCTTCGAGCGTGTCAATGCCCTCGTGCCCAAGGAGGAGCCCGTCCATGTCTGAAACTGCCGTCCACGTCGGCAGCGGGAAGGTCCGCGAGCTCTACGCGCTCGACGACGACCGCTTGCTGCTCGTTGCGAGCGACCGCATCTCCACGTTCGACGTCGTCCTGCCCACCGAGATCCCCGACAAGGGACGCGTGCTCACCGGGCTCTCCGCCTTCTGGTTCGCCCAGAGCCGGGACGATCGTGCCGAACCACCTGCTCGCGCTCCGGCCCGACGGCCGCTCGACCGAATGCAAGCGGCTGGAAATGCTTCCAATCGAATGCGTCGTGCGCGGCTACCTCTCGGGCTCAGGCTGGAAGGACTACCTCGCAAGCGGCTCCGTCTGCGGGCACCGGCTGCCGGACGGCCTCGTCGAGTCGCAGCAGCTTCCCGAGCCGATCTTCACGCCGGCCACGAAGGCGCAGACCGGGCCACGACGAGAACATCGACCGGGCCGCCGCTGTCGCGCTCGTCGGCGAGGAGCGGTTCGACGAGGCCGAGCGGATCTCGCTCGCGCTGTACCGGTTCGTCTCCGAGCGCGCAGCCGCGCGCGGGATCATCCTGGCCGACACCAAGCTCGAGCTCGGGGATCGACGAGGACGGCCGGCTCGTGCTCGGCGACGAGGCGTTCACGCCCGACTCGTCGCGGTTCTGGCCGGCCGACGAGTACGCCCCCGGCGGCGCGCAGCCGTCGTTCGACAAGCAGTTCGTCCGCGACTACTGCGAGTCGCTCGGCTGGGACAAGACCTATCCCGGCCCCGCCCTGCCCGACGACGTCGTCGCCGGCACCCGCGGTCGCTACGTCGAGGCGTTCGAGCAGCTCACCGGAGATTCCGCTTCGACGAGTACGTGCGCCAACCCCGAGGTCGTGCTCGGATGAGGGCGACGGTGCTCGTTCGGCCGAAGCCGGGAATCCTCGACCCGCAGGGCCAGGCGGTCGAGAGCTCGCTGCGTCACCTCGGCTTCGCCGTGGGAGAGGTGCGCGTCGGACGCGTCGTCGACCTCGAGCGTCGAGACGACCGACGCGGCCGACGCGCGCGCCCAGATCGAGCAGATGTGCGAGCAGCTCCTCGCCAACGCGCTGATCGAGAGCTACGAGATCGAGCTGGAGGCCGGGGGATGACCCCGTCCGAACCGTTGTCCGGGAACCGGCCGGCGATCGCGGTCGTCGTCTTCCCGGGGTCGAACGACGACCGGGACACACAGCTCGCGCTCGAGCGGGTCGGTGCCGACGCCACGCGCGTCTGGCACACGGAGATCGAGCTCCCGCGCCGCGAGCGCAGCGGTCGTGCTCCCCGGCGGGTTCTCGTACGGCGACTACCTCCGCTGCGGCGCGATCGCCCGCTTCTCACCGATCATGGCGGCGGTCTCGCGCTTCGCTGCCGACGGTGGCCTCGTGCTCGGCATCTGCAACGGCTTCCAGATCCTGACCGAGGCCGGCCTTCTCCCGGGCACGCTGCGCCCCAACGACTCGCTCGTCTTCACCTGCCGGGACGTCGAGCTCACGGTCGAGCGGACGGACACTCCGCTGACCGCGCGCTGCACCTCCGGCCAGAGGCTCACGATCCCGGTCAAGAACGGCGAGGGCTGCTGGTTCGCCGACCCGGATCTGCTCGCGGCGCTCGAGTCGACCGAACAGATCCTCTTCCGCTACGCGCCGGGCGAGAACCCGAACGGCGCGGTGGCCGACGTCGCAGGCGTCTGCAACGAGGCCGGCAACGTCTTCGGCCTGATGCCCCACCCGGAGCACGCTGTCGATTCCGTCCTCGGCTCCACCGACGGCGCACTGCTGCTCGGCTCGCTCGTCGATGCTGCTCGGTTGTCGGCTGCCGCTCTCGTCTAGGCATCGCCCCCCGACCCGTCCGGCGCCGACCATCCGAGTACGGCCGCGAGTTCGGAGTCGCATGCGAGTGCCGCGCGGAGGCGCTCGAGGTCTTTCGGTCGAAGCGTCACGGGGCCCCGCCGGGCAACGCCGTCGGTCGTGTACGCGATGCGGACGAGCGCCTCGCCGCGATCGTTCCTCAGGAGCTGAACCACGGAGGCGAAACGCTTGTCGCCCGCGCGCTGGGCGACCTTCGCCTCCTCGACGACCGTCGCCGCGCCCCACGGTGTCGCCGCCTTGCTCGCTGCGTGGCTGCTCTTGCCCACCTTCGCCGTTCGCCCTGCTCGCCATGAGAAGACGCTAGCCCGGAACCTGTCACAGGTGGTGAACGCCTCTGTCACGAAAGTGGAACTTCCTGTCCCCAACCCGACTCGCAGCGCCGAGACGAGGCGAGCGCAGGCGGCTCAGGAGCCGATCGGGATGTGGCCGGGCATTGCTGCGACCCGCCCGAGCCAGGTACGCACGCCGGGTACCCGGCCAGATCGAACCCACCCTCGTCCGCGACGTGGGTGTACGCATACAGCGCGATGTCGGCCAGCGAGACCGCGTCGCCGACGAGGAACTCTGCGGCTCCCGAGGTGGCCCTCCATCGCCGCAAGCGCGCGATGGCCGGCCGCGAGACGCTCCTCGAGGCGGTCCGCGAACGCCTCGGGCCGGCCCGAGTAGGCGACCCAGAAGCGCACGACCGCGATCGCCGGCTCGTGGTCGTACTGCTCGAAGAACATCCACTGCAGCACCTGGGCTCGCTCGAAGCGGTCGTCGGGGACGAACCGCGTGCCCTCGCCGAAGTACCAGAGGATCGCGCTCGACTCGGCGAGCGGGCGGCCGTCGTCGAGCACGAGCGTCGGCACGCGAAGCGCCGGGTTCAGGCCACCGAGAAGCTCGGGCCGGTCGGTTCGATCCGTCACGCTGACGGTGCGCCGCTCGTACGGAGTCCCGAGGTGCGCCAGCAGGAGCCGCACCTTGTAGCAGTTGCCCGAGACGGGGCTGTCGTAGAGGAGCACGCTCGCCTATTCGGCGCGCTCGATCAGCTCGACTCGGTAGTCGTCGGGATCGCGCACGAAGCACAGCCGCGAACCGCCCTCGCGCACCCGGTACGGCGGGCGCTCCGGCTCGATGCCTTGTGCGGCGAGCCGTTCGAGCGTGCCGTCGAGGTCGTCGACGCCGATCGCGATGTGGCCATAGCCGGTGCCGTGCTCGTACGTCCGGCCGTCGTGGTTGAACGTCAGCTCCAGAACCTCGCTCTGGCCGGCCATGCCGTAGAAGTAGTTCGTCGCCTCGAGCTCACCGTTGCGGACGATCTCCATCTCGCGCTCGAACTCGAAGCCGAGCGCGTCGTAGAAGGCGCGGCTCCGCGGTGGATCGGTGATCCGGTACATCGTGTGCAGGTAGCGGGTCATGGCCCCAATCCTACGGTTCGGAGTGGGTCGCAGAGGCCCGGGACTCCGCACCGAGGTCTCGGGGCGGTCGCGTTCGGACGGCTGGAGCAGCCCGCGTGCGCGTCCCGAGCGCGACTCCACCGAGGATCAGCGCCAGCCCGGCGAGCGCCGTCGCCCCCACCTGCTCGTCGAGGAACACCGCCCCGTACACGAGCGCGGCGGGCGGGACGAGGTAGGTCACGAGCGACGCGTACGCAGCGCCTGCCCGGCGCAGCAGCGTGAAGTACAAGAGGTAGGCGATCGCCGTCCCGACGATGCCGAGAAAGACGACCGACACGACCGCCTTCGCGCCCGGCATCTGCGACGGCGCCTGCGCGACGCCTGCCGGGAGCAACAGGATCATCGCGACGACCGTCGTCCCGAGCGCCACGACCTGCGGTCGAGCCGTGCCGAGATGTCTTCGCGCGAGCAGGCCTCCGCCCGCATAACACATCGCCGTCAGCACCACCGCGAGCGCGCCGAGGATCTTCCCTTCCGGCTGCGCCCCGACGAGCAGCGCGACCCCGACGAAGCCCACCGCGATGCCGACGAGACGCGAGCCCGTCACACGCTGCTCGTGAAAGAAGCCAAGCGCGATCAGGACGACGAAGATCGGCACCGACGCCTGGATGATCGACGCGAGGCCCGAGTCGATCCGCGTCTCGCCCCACGAGAGCAGCCAGAAAGGCACGGCCGTGTTGAGGATCCCGACCGCGACGAGCCAGCGCCAGTGCCTTCGCAGCTCGTCGAGGGTCACCCGCGACCCGACCGCGATCGGCACGACGACGGCCAGCGCGAGCGCTGCGGAGCCGACCCGCCCGAGCACGAGCGTCGAAGGTGCGAGATCGCGGACGGCGACCTTGATGAACATGAACGAGCTTCCCCAGATCAGGGCGAGCAGGGCGAGCGTGAGCAGGTTTCGGCCGCCGGCGCTCTGCGCGGCACCTGCCCGACGGAGGCGGTCGACGAGCGTCACCGGGTCGCTCCGGGCTCGCCGGCGCGGAGTCGGCGGCGCGGCGAGGTCCGCGCGCACGAAGCCCGCGGATCCGCGAGACGAGGCACGTCGAACGGCGGCTGGCGTCCCACGGTGCTCTAACCGTACGGCGCACGCCGTTCGTGAGGTCGGTTCGCGGGCGCATGCCGCGCCGCGACGCGCTGCCGGTCGGCGGCGGACCTCCTTGCGGAGCCCGGGGTCGGTGCCTGCTGGGCCGTCAGACGACGCCGTTACACTGGCCGTCTGACCGTAGTCGCCGAGCAGCCTCTCCACGAGCAACCACTTCACCGGGCACTCGGTCTCACCGACTGGGAGTTCTCGCGTATCCGGGAGCTGCTCGGTCGGGCGCCGAACGACTTCGAGCTCGCCGTCTTCTCGGTGCTCTGGTCGGAGCACTGCGGCTACAAGCACTCGGCGCTGCTCCTGAAGCGCCTGCCGTCGCGGGGCGAGCGCGTCCTGCAGGGCCCGGGCGAGAACGCCGGCGTGATCGACCTCGGCGGCGGAGTCGCGGTCGCGTTCAAGGTCGAGTCGCACAACCATCCGAGCGCGGTCGAGCCGTTCCAGGGAGCAGCGACCGGCGTCGGCGGCATTCTCCGCGACGTGGTCGCGATGGGGGCCCGACCGATCGCGCTGCTCGACGGGCTCCGCTTCGGCGAGCCCGACTGGCACTTCCGTCGCGCGGTCGCCGGCGTCGGCCACTACGGCAACTGCGTCGGCGTGGCGAACGTCGGCGGCGAAACGGTCTTCGACGACGCGTACGCCGCGAACCCGCTCGTGAACGCGATGTGCGTCGGGCTTCTTCCCACCGAGCGCGTGCTGCAGGCGAAGGCGACCGGGACCGGCAACTTGCTCGTCCTCTACGGCGCCCTCACCGGCCGCGACGGGATCGGCGGGGCCTCCGTCCTCGCGAGCCAGGATCTGCAGGGCTCGGACGAGAAGCGGCCGTCGGTGCAGATCGGCGACCCGTTCCGGGGCAAGGCGCTGATCGAGGTGTCGCTCGACCTCGTCGAGCGGGACCTCGTGCTCGGCCTCCAGGACTGCGGCGCCGCCGGGCTCGCCTCGTCGCTCGCCGAGATGGCGCGCGGCGACGCCGGCGTCGATGTCCACCTCGACCGCGTTCCGCTTCGCGAGACCGACCTCGAGGCGTGGGAGATCATGATCTCCGAGTCGCAGGAGCGGATGGTGGCGGTCGTCGCGCCCGAGCAGCTGGCCGACGTCGAGGCCGCCTGCGCGCGCTGGGAGCTGCCGTGCACCGTGATCGGCGAGGTGACCGGCCACGGCGAGCTGCGCGTCTGGTTCCACGGCGAGGTCGTCGGCGCGATTCCGGCGGAGCTGCTCACCGACCGGGCGCCGCGCTACGAGATCGAGCAGGCGCCCGGCCCCAGATCCTCGGCTGACCGTACCGGTGCGAACTCGGTGCACCCCGCGAGCCACGAGCCGAAGACCTGGGTGTTCGACCAGTACGACCAGCTCGTCGGCTCGCGCACCGTTCGCCGGCCGGGGCTCGACGCAGCGGTGCTGCGGATCGATGGCGTTCGCGGTATCGCCGTCTCGCTCGACGGCCCGCCGCTCGGCGAGCGCGATCCGTTCCGCGCCGGCTGGACCGCCGTGATGGACGCCGCGCTCAACGTCGCGTGCGCCGGCGGCGAGCCGCTCGCGCTCACCGATTGCCTCAACTTCGGCAACCCGGAGCGCAGCGAGATCGCTTGGGAGCTCGCGCAGGCGATCGAGGGCATCTCGTGCGCGGCCGAGGAGCTCGGAATCCCGGTCGTCTCGGGCAACGTCTCGCTCTACAACGAAACCGGCGGCCAACCGATCCCGCCCACACCGGTCGTCGGCTGCGTCGGGCTCGTCCGCGACGTCACGCAGATCCCGTCGCGCTGGCGCGAGGGCGATCGGCTCCTGCTCGTCCGCGGAGAGGGTGCAGCGCTCGTGCGCTTCGTCTGGGAGAACGCGCATCGTTTCTCGCTCGCGCACGACGTGTCCGACGGCGGGCTCGAGCTCGCGCTCCACGAGGCCGCCTCGTGGAGCGGAACCGCTGTTCCAGCGACCGAAGGCGCCGTCGGCTCCGGCGTCGTCGTTGCGTTGGCACCCGACTCGACCGCGATCGACTGGCCGGACGTGGTCGAGCTCGGAACCGTCTGATGGGGACGCCGCCTTTTCGGGCCCACGGTTTTCGGGAACCCACCTCCCACCCCGTTGGCGTCGAGCCTATAGCCGTGGCTAGCAGCGCACCAGTGTCCCTGAGTGACGATTGTGTGCCGATCGTTCCACCGTTCCCCGTCTGCTCCGGTGCTCACATCGGGGCGCTGCACGACACCGCCCGGCCGGCGAGGACTGCCCGCTGATGTGCGGTGTGTTCGGCATCCACGCCCCGGGCCGCGACGTCGCGCGGCTCACGTACTTCGGCCTGCACGCGCTCCAGCACCGCGGCCAGGAGTCGGCCGGGATCGCCGTCTCCGATGAGGGCCGGCTCACGGCGCTGCGCGATCTCGGGCTCGTGACGCAGGTGTTCGACGAGAAGAACCTCTCGGGCCTGCGCGGCGAGGTCGCGATCGGCCACACGCGCTACTCGACCACCGGTTCGAACGCGTGGGCGAACGCGCAGCCGCTGCTCCACCACGGCAGCGCGCGCACGGTCGCGCTCGGGCACAACGGCAACCTGATCAACGCCGACGAGCTGCGCACCGAGCTGGCGCGGCCGCTTCGCCTCGACGTCCGACAGCGAGATGGTCGCGGCGCTGATCGCGAACGACGGGCGGCCGCTCGTCGAGGCGATCGCCGTCGACGATGGAGCGGCTCGAGGGCGCCGCGTCGATCGTCGGCCTCGCCGACGGGCGGCTGTTCGCGTTCCGCGACCGGCACGGGTTCCGGCCGCTCGTGCTCGGGCGGCTCGGCGACGATCCGGTGGTCGCGTCCGAGACGTGCGCGCTCGACCTGATCGGCGCCGCGTTCGAGCGCGAGATCCGGCCGGGCGAGCTCTATCTCGCGGGCGCCGACGGCGAGCAGGTCGAGCAGGTCCTCGCCGACGGCCGAGCGCGGCGCGCTCTGCATCTTCGAGTTCTTCTACCTCGCCCGGCCCGACTCGCGGCTCGCCGGCGTCGAGGTGCACGGCGCGCGCGTGCGCATGGGCGAGCGGCTCGCCGAGGAGGCGCCGGTCGAGGCCGACCTCGTGCTGCCGATCCCCGACTCGGGCACGCCCGCCGCGATCGGCTTCTCGCGCGCGACCGGCATCCCGTTCAGCGAGGGCCTGATCAAGAACCGCTACGTCCACCGCACGTTCATCCAGCCGGAGCAGGCGATGCGCGACCAGGGCGTGCGGATGAAGTTCAACCCGCTCGCCGAGGTGGCCGGCAAGCGCCTCGTGGTCGTGGACGACTCGATCGTTCGCGGCTCGACGACGCGCCAGATCGTGCAGATGCTGTTCGACTCCGGCGCGGCCGAGGTGCACGTGCGCGTGTCCTCGCCGCCGGTCGTCTCACCGTGCTTCTACGGCATCGACCTCGCGAGCGAGGCCGAGATGATCGCGTCGCACGCGACGGTCGAGGAGGTGCGCGAGGCGATCGGCGCGACGTCGCTCGCCTACCTCTCCCTCGACGGCCTGCAGGCCGCGACGCGCCGGCCCGGAGTCTGCGCTCTGCCGCGCCTGCCTGACGCGCGACTACCCGACGCGCGTGCCGTCCGATGCGGCGAAGCTTCGCTTCGAGCCCGGCGAGGCGACGCCGGCCGCTCCCGCGCGCCGGAGCTGAACCGGGAGCGTCGCGAGGCACGCTGCTTCCCGAGCGAGCAGGGCCGGCGACCAGGCGGTGCTTGCAGGTGCGGCGACGACGCGGATGCCTGTTCCACGGAACGCGCGACGGAAGAGCCGCGTCGCCCGCGGGCTGTGCCAGCGCGAGGTGACGACCACGACCTCCTTCACGCCCAGCGCGACCGCGACCGCGCGGACATGTGCGGCGTTCTCGGCCGTGGTCAGCGCGGCGCTTTCGCGGACGACGGCAGTCGCCGGGCCCGGCCACGCCTCGAGCATCGCGTCCGCCTCGGGCCGCCCGAGCGCGCGGTGCCGGCCGCCCGTCAGGACGACCGCATCGCTTTCCCCCGTCTCGCGCGCGGCATGCTCGAGCCGCGCCCGGCAGATCGGGTGCAGCTCTCGCGCGCGCCGCGACGAGTAGCCGAGCACGGCGACGAGCCGGACGGGCGGGACGGGCATCGGGTTCCGGGCCACGGATCGAGAGTAGCCGGGCTGATAGCGCCACCACCGGCCGCGCGGTCACGACACCCGCAAGGTCTTCACGTCCACCACGTGGCGCGCGCCACGTCCCGCAGTGCCGAGGATCGTCAGCTTGCCGCCGCCGCTCGACAGGCTCATGGACGCCGTCTCGATCGCCCGCAGGTCCGCCGTCGCCGGCAGGTCGATGCAGAACGCGACTCGGGCGACCGTGTCCAGCAGGTGCACGAACGGGTGCTCCTGGCCGATGTAGAGCGTGAAGACCTTGCGGCCGTCGACCGTCGCGACTCGCGCCGCCGGCATGCCGGCCATCGGCTCGTTCGGCTCGCGCTTGTCGAAGATCACCTGCGGCAGCAGCCGGCCGCGCTTCAGGTCGTAAGCGCGGACGCGGTAGCGCATGACGTCGGTGGTCGAGAAGTGCTCGATCAGGTAGAGGGTGCGGCCGTTCGGCGCGAGGGCGTCGTAGGCGAAGTCGCCGCGGAACCTGATCGTGCGGACGACCTTCAGCTTGCGCGTGTCGACCGTGACGAAGCCGCTCCTCGCGCGCAGCGGCTGGCCGAGGCCGTTCGCCATGCCGAGCACGAGCAGGCGGCCGTCGTGGCTGAGGCCGCCGGCGTCACCGTTGAGCGTGACGAGCGGGATGCCCCACTTGCCGGGGATCGCGACGTGGCCGAGCGGCTTCCCGGCCGACGACCGGGCGGCGAGCGTCGTCACGTTGCCCGAGATCGAGGTCGTGTAGACGACCCTCGCCGCGTCGAGCGCATTGACCGTCCCGAGGTCGGGCCGGCGGCGAGCGCCGAGGGCGCGAGCGCGCACGCCAGCGCGAGCGTTGCGATTGCAGGGACGAGGCGGCGGCGCATGGCGGCTCCTTCGTATGTGACAAGTCGTGTTGGCTTGATTCGGGGCGGATACGACCTCTCTACACCGGTCGCGCAGGCGTGGTTCCCCTCAGCGAAGCTCGCGGGCGAGCTCGAGCGCTCGCTCCTTCGTCAACGTCTTGCCTTCGAGGCGGTAGGTGACGCCGTCGCGCTCCCAGAGGAGCACGTTGCCGGCGAGGCGCGGGGGTGCCTCGAGCCAGTAGACGACGTGCTCCTCGCCGGCGATCCAGAGCCCCTCGGCCGTCTCGTCGATCCGCGTGGGCTCGACGGTGGTCGAGATCCCGGCCAACTTCTTCAGCAGCGACCCGGCGTCGCCGGTGCGGAGCTCGCTCAACAGCACGGGCTCGGGCGTCGCGAGCACCGCCGAGACGACGCCGCCCCGCGCGTAGAGCTGTAGCTCGCCGCGAACGCGCGGCAGCGCGACCTGCCCGCCGAGCGCCGCCTCGGCGGCCACGCGGCTCACCGGAACGCCGAGGCCGGCGGCGAGCGGGCGCTGCTCGGCCGGGGGTAGCGTCGAGACCCGCTCGACGGTCACACCGCCGAGGTGGAAGAAGCGCAGGATCGAGCTCCGCGCCTGCGGCACCGCGAACGCAAGCGCGACCGCGAGGAGCCCCAGCGCGACGGCGAGCACGAGCGCCCGGCGGCGGCGGCGGCGCGGGACTGGCTCGAGCCGTAGGACAAGCTCGGGCGCCGGCGGCCACTCCACCTCCGGGGCCAGGGCGGACAGCGCGCGCTCGAGCTCACTCATAGCTTTCCCTCAGGCGCTCGAGCGCACGCGAGGTGCGCGACTTGACGGTGCCGCGGCCGCAGGCCGAGCGCCGCCGCCGTCTCGTGTTCCGAGAGCTCGAGCAGGTAGCGGCAAGCGAGCACGTTGCGCGCGTCCTCGGGCAGCGACTCCAGCGCCGCGAGCAGGCGCCGCCGCTCCTCCGCCGCCAGCGCCGCGGTCTCCGCCGAGGATGTCCCGGGGAACGGGGCCGCGTCCCCCGAGGCTTGATCCTGCGCCGCACGCAGGGCGAGGCGGGCTCGCCGGCCGGCCGAGCGGCGCCGGTTGCGGGCCTCGTTCGCGACGATGCTCAGCAGCCACGGCCGCCAGGGCTCGCCGCTGCGGAACCGCCCGAGTGCGCGCCAGGCCTTGATACAGCCGTCCTGGACGGCGTCCTCGGCGTCCGTCGTGCTGCCGGTGATGAGGTAGGCGACTCGGAATGCGATCTCCTGGTGCGGGCGAACGA
This sequence comes from uncultured Actinomycetota bacterium, assembly GCA_963797465.1. Taxonomy (GTDB): domain Bacteria; phylum Actinomycetota; class Thermoleophilia; order Gaiellales; family Gaiellaceae; genus PALSA-600. Next base: position 2,736,720 of record CAWCPD010000001.1, read on the forward strand.
GCTCCGCGAAGGCGCCGTCGTCCCCGCGCCGGGCGCGCAGGACGAGCTCGCGCTCCTCGAGTGGACGGCCCTCCACCATCAGCCTCTACACCGCGACACGCGGGCCGGTTCCGCGTGCGTGAGGGCGCGGCGAGGATCCCTTCCCCGCGCCCTCACCGAGGCGGTGTCTACTGCTCGAGCACGCGCGAGGCCTTCGCGATCCCGCGCGAGATCAGGTAGGCGAAGGTGATGAGCGCCGAGGCGATCACGAAGAGCTGCGCGCCGACCTCGTCGCTTGCGGCCCAGATGATCGCGAACACGATCTCGACCACGAACCAGAGCGCCCACTCGGCGTTGCCCGGCACCGTCAGCCGCGCGCCGGCCGGCCAGTTCACCATCCCCGCGGGGATCGTGTAGCCGGGCGGCGGGCCCCCTTGAGGTGGGCCACTCGGCGGCGGGCCACCCGGAGGCGGGCCGGCCGAGGGCGCAGCCGCCGGCGTCGTCGGCTGCTCCGGGGACGGTGGCGGGGGCATGTGGTGCTCCGGGTCTCCCGAACCCGGTGTGTGCGGGGGCTGTCCTTCCATCAGAACGTCTCCTTTCTCATGCTGCCTGGTCCGGAATGTGCACGACCTCCAGCTTGATCCCGTCGGGGTCGTAGAAGAACACCGCGTAGTAGCCGGGCTGGTAGGCGTACTCCTCGGGCCCGCTCTCGATCTCGGCTCCCCGGCCGACCAGCCACTCGGCGCGGTCGTCGACCGCGGCCCGCGACCAGGCGTCGAACGCGATGTGGTGCACCCCGACTGCGTAGCGGTCGTGGCCGCCTTCCGATTGGGCCTCGCGGAGCCCGATCGCGACGCTCGGGCCCGAGAGGTACCAGATCGTCTCGCCGCGCTCGCCCTCGACCTCCGAGATGCGGTGGTAGCCGAGCGGAGCGAGCAGCTCCCGGTAGAAGGGCAGGCTGCGCTCGATCGAGGAGACGACGAGGTCGATGTGCTGGACGCCGGCGGACGAGGGCATGTGCGGTTCGCTACGGGTTCCGCGGGGCGGCGGAAGTTCCTCCGCCGGGCGGCGCGGCACCCTCGAGCGCGTGCCCTCGGCCGTAGCGCACCGCACGGCGAACCTGTACCGGATCGAGCCCCTGCTCGATCAGCTCCTGGCGCAGCTCGCCCTCGGCGGCGAGCCGCAGGAAGAGCCACGCGAGCACGCCGAGCGTGACGAGCGAGCCCTCGAGCATCATCACCACGCCGGCCAGGTTCTGGTCGTGCACCGCCGTGATCCCCCACTTCGGCAGCGACTGCTCGTACCACGGGTAGAACACCGAGCTCGACCAGATGAAGACGTTCCCGAGCGCCGTCTCGATCAGGCGGACGAGCGCGACGTAGCCGAGCTTCCAGCCGGTCCCGAACCAGGCCGGCCCCGGCAGTGTCTCGAGCACCGGCGACCACATCAGCGCGCCGCAGGTGAAGAAGAGCGCGTGCTCGAGCGCGTGCACGGCGCTGTGGTGGAGCGCCGCCTGGTAGAGGAACGGCACGTGCCAGAGGTAGAGGTTGACGGCCCAGACGGGCAGCGCGACGTACGGGAGCGTGAGGACGCGCAGCTTGTCGAACGGCCGGATCGCGAGCACCGGGCGCAGCACTGGGCCGGTCAGCCCGGCGACGAAGCAGAGCGGCGCCAGGTCACCGAGCAGGATGTGCTGCGTCATGTGGACGAAGAAGAAGTCCGTCTCGCCCAACTCGTCGATCGGCGAGTTGACGGCGAGGACGACGAGCGCGATCCCGAGCCAGAAGAAAAACTGCCGCCAGCCGCCGACCGGCTGCCCGCGCCGCGCCAGCGTTCGGGTGCGGCGGAAGTAGAGCACCGACACGAGCACGGTCGGGAGGAGCTGCAGTGGCTGGAGGTTCCAGCTCGCGAGGTCGGTTGCGGCAAGCACGCGGCCAGTGTGGCGGCGCGCGGGCACGCCGCGACGGACAATCAACGCGGTGCGCCTCTTCCACTACCACCTGATGACGAGCAGCGTGAGCGCCGTCGAGGCGCGGTACCTCGGCAAGCTCGGCTTCGAGCTGGTCGCCCGCTACGGCCACATCGGCGAGCGCCACGTCACCGCCGAGACCGGCACCTCGTGGGAGGCGCTGGAGCGGGACGGCTTCGAGCTGCGTCTCTCGGAGGTGCAGCGCGGCGCGGTCAACATCGTGCTCCAGCCGGGCCGCTGGCGCCTCCCGCGCCTCGACCATCTCGGCGTCGTCCTGGACGACGAGGACGAGTTCCGCGCCGTCCTCCTGCGCGCGCTGAGCTGGGACCTGCCGGTGCAGGAGCGCGGCAGCGGGCGCACGTTCGTCTCGACCAACGAGGGCTACCGGCTCGAGCTGCACCCGCCGCGCCCGTGGATCGACGATCTGCTGCTCGAGAGCGACGAGCTCGCGGTGTCCGACCTCCGCCTACGCGCGAGCGAGCCGCGTGAGCAGGCGACGGTGCTCGCGGAGATCCTCGATCTCGAGGTGGAGACCGGCAACGCGGTCGCTGTCGGCGACACCCTCGTCCAGTTCCTCCCCGGCGGCCCCCAGGGCCGGCCGGAGCTCTTCGCCGAGCGGTTCGCCTAGGCAGATCGCGACCGACCGCGGTGCCGGCCGAGACCCGGTGTCCAGCCAGGGCGACCGTTCGCGAGGATGCCCACCGCAGCGCGCCGTAGACTCGCCTTCTGACCGCTACGCCTCACAGCTACGCCGCCGCAGGCGTCTCGCTCTCCGTCGCGGGTGCGGTGGTGGAGCGGCTTCGGGCCGCGGTCGAGTCGACCGGGGCCACCGGGTTCGGCGCGTTCGCCGGGCTGCACCCGCTCGACGAGCGACGCCTGCTCGCGGCCTCGACCGACGGGGTCGGGACGAAGCTGATGCTGGCTCGCGCGCGCGGCGCGCTGCGCGCCTGCGGCGCCGATCTCGCCGCGCACTGCATCAACGACGTGCTCACCACTGGTGCGACCCCGCTGATGCTGCTGGATTACATGGCGGCCGAGCGGATCGATCTGGAGGAGGTGGCCGAGCTCGTCGAGGGCGCTGCCGCCGTCTGCCGCGAGGCCGGCGTCGCGCTCGTCGGCGGCGAGACGGCCGAGCTGCCCGGGATCTACCGCGACGGCGAGCTCGACTTCGCCGGCACCTGCGTGGGCGTCGTCGAGCGCGACGAGCTGGTCGACGGCTCGGCGGTCGAGCGCGGCGACACGGTGATCGGCTTCCCGTCGGCAGGCGTGCACGCGAACGGGTTCACGCTCGTGCGGCGCGTGCTCGCCGACGAGGACTACGACGGCGACGACCTGCTCGCCCCGACCCGCCTCTACCTCGCCGAGACGCGCGCGCTACGTGCCCGCGCGAGGGCGTTTGCGCACGTGACCGGCGGCGGCATCCTCGGCAACCTCGGCCGCGTGATCCCGGACGGCCTCCGCGCCGAGCTCGACTGGGGCTCATGGGAGCGGCCGCCCGTGTTCGCGTGGCTCGCCCGCCACGTCGGCGAGGACGAGTTGCGGCGGGTGTTCAACCTCGGCATCGGCTGGTGCGCCGTCGTCGCCGAGCCGGCGCCGGGCGAGACCGTCATCGGGCGGATCCTTTGAGCCGTAGGCTCGACGGAGGCTCACAAAGAGCGGAGGCGGCGGCTTCGCCGGCGCCGGAGCGGGAGACAGCCCGTAGGCTCGACGGAGGCTCACAAAGAGCGGAGGCGGCGGCTTCGCCGGCGCCGGAGCGGGAGACAGCCCGTAGGCTCGACGGGGGCTCACAAAGAGCGGAGGCGGCGGCTTCGCCGGCGCCGGAGCGGGAGACAGCCCGTAGGCTCGACGGGGGCTCGCAGAGAGCGGAGGCGGCGGCTTCGCCGGCGCCGGAGCGGGGTGCAGTCGGCGTGCTCGTGAGCGGGAACGGCACGAACCTGCAGGCGTTGCTCGACGCGGGCCTGCCGGTGGTCGCGGTCGCGTCGAACCGGCGCGACGCCTACGCGCTCGAGCGGGCGCGGGCAGCCGGCGTGCCGACGGCCACCTTCAGCCTCGACTGCCACGCAGACCGTGAGGAGCGAGACCTCGTGATGGCGACCTGGCTCGAGGAGCACAGCGTCGAACTGGTCGTGCTCGCCGGATACATGCACCTGCTGACGAAGCCCTTCCTCGACCGCTTCCCGGGCGCGGTCGTCAACGTCCACCCCTCGCTCCTGCCGCAGTTCCCGGGCACGAACGCGATCGAGGACGCGCTCGAGGCGGGCGTCGAGACGACCGGCGTCACCGTCCACCGCGTCGACGAGGGCGTCGACACCGGACCCGTGATCCGGCAGGAGCGGGTCCCGGTCGAGCCGCGCGAGACGCTGACGGAGCGGATCCACGCCGTCGAGCACCGCCTCCTCCCGGCCGTCGTCCGCGAGCTGCTCCAGGCGGCAAGTGGCAACCTGTCGCTTGCCGGGAACGGCCCGCGATGAGAGCGCTCCTCTCGGTCTTCGACAAGACCGACATCGACGAGTTCGCGCGCGGGCTCGCCGACCTCGGGTACGAGCTCATCTCCTCGGGCGGTACCGCGTCGTTCCTCGAGGAGCAGGGGCTCACCGTGACCCGCGTCGAGGAGGTGACCGCCGCGCCCGAGATGCTGGACGGGCGCGTGAAGACGCTCCACCCGCGGATCCACGCCGGCATTCTGGCGCGCCGCGACCTGCCCGACGATGTCGCGACGCTCGCCGAGCACGGAATCGAGCCGTTCGACCTCGTCTGCGTCAACCTCTACCCGTTCGCGTCGGTCGCGGGCCGTCGCGGCGTCACCGAGGCGGAGGCGATCGAGATGATCGACGTCGGCGGCCCGTCGATGCTGCGCGCCGCGGCGAAGAACTTCGCCTACGTCGTCCCCGTGTGCAAGCCCGGCCAGTACCAGCTCGTGCTCGACGAGCTGCGCGTGGACGGCGACCTCTCGACCGAGACGCGCCACATGCTCGCGACCGAGGCGTTCGCCACAACGGCCTCCTACGACGCGACGATCGCCGCCTGGTTCGGCGAGACCGACCTCTTCCCGGCGCAGCTGACGCTCAGCTTCCAGAAGGTCGCCGATCTCGCGTACGGCGAGAACCCGCACCAGCGCTCGGCCTACTACGCCGAGGAGGGCCTGCGCCGGCACCTGCTCTCGCGTGTCGAGCAGCTCGGCGGCAAGGAGCTCTCCTACAACAACCTCGCCGACCTGGAAGGCGCCCGCCGCGTCGTGCGCGAGTTCGCGTTGCCGGCCGCGGTGATCGTCAAGCACGGGAATCCGTGCGGGGTCGCGATCGCGGCCACGATCGAGGAGGCCTACGAGCTGGCTCTCTCTGCCGACCCCGTGTCGGCGTTCGGGTGCGTGCTCGTGCTCAACCGCCCGGTGCCGGGCCCGCTCGGTCGGCGGATCGCCGAGCACTTCGTCGAGGTGCTGCTCGCGCCCACGTTCGACGACGAGGCGCTCCGCGCGCTCCGGGAGAAGGCGGCGCTGCGGATCCTCTGGGACCGCGAGCGGCGGATGGAGACGCCGGGCGAGCGCGACTACAAGCGCGTGCTCGGCGGCCTGCTCGTGCAGGAGCGCGACGTCGACGTCGACGACCGGCAGATGATGCGCGTCGTCGCCGGCAGCGTCACCGAGGAGCAGTGGGGCGATCTGCTGTTCGCCTGGCGCGTGTGCAAGCACGTCAGCTCGAACGCGATCGTGCTCGCGAGGGGACTGCAGACGATCGGCATCGGTGCCGGCCAGATGAGCCGCGTCGACGCGGTGAGGATCGCGTTCGAGAAGGCGCGGGAGCTCGGCCACGACACGGCCGGCGCGGTGCTCGCGAGCGACGCGTTCTTCCCGTTCGCCGACGGCCCGCAGCTCGCCCTCGACGCGGGCATCGCCGCGCTGATCCAGCCGGGCGGCTCGAAGCGCGACGACGAGGTGATCGCGGCGGTGAAGGCCGCCGGCGCCGCGATGATCCTCACCGGACGCCGGCACTTCCGGCACTGAGAGGGCTAGCGAGGAGCATGCTCGGCGACGGTTGCGAGCGCATACGCGGCTGCGTCGGACTCGCTCATCAGCCTGCCGGCTGCCAAGGCTGCCGCGATCACGGGCTCGTCGACCCGGGCGAGGACAGGCGCGACAGCCTCGGCGAATGCCTCCCGTTCATACGGCTCCATCAGCCAACCGGTGACCTCGTCGATCGCCTCGGCCGCTCCGAGCATGCGGGCGGCCGGCTCGAACTGTCCGTCGGCCGCCACACTGGCGGCGAGGCCTCGCAGCGACATCGCGACGTGCACGCGGAGGCCACGCCTGAGGCCGCGTTCGAGGCCCTCGACGAAGACAGGGACAGCGTCCGCGTAGCTTCGCTCACGGAGGTAGGCGATGCCCTGGTCGACCAGGATGCTGGCGAGGCTTTGGTCCTCGCCGAGCTCGCGGGCGAGAGCGACGGCCTCGTCGAGCAGCACTCGCGCGCGGCCATACTCGCCGCGACTCAGCGGGAAGACCGCCCGGTCGTGAGCCATGACGAGCAGTGCGTGCGTGTCACCGAGCTCGCGGAACATTCCCGCCGCCTGCTCAGAGAGCGAGTCGGCCTCGCCGGCGTTGCCGCGTCGCGCTGCGACCGTGCTCAGCGTCCGGACGAGCCACGCGCGCTCGACGGCTCCGTCGAGATCGTCGTCCTCTAGGGCGTCGAGCGCGAGTCGAAAGCGCTGGTCGGCACGGTCGAAGTCCCGACGGGCGAACGCGAACATTCCCTCGCAGTGCCAGGCTCGTGCCCGGAACCATGCGGGCAGGTCGGCGGCCAGCCGCACGGCTTCCGATGACCAAGCCGCGGCCTCGCGAAGGTCGTGCCAGAAGAAGCGCAGCGTCCAGACGAGACGGACGAATGACTCAGGATCGTGCGCAACGAACTCGTGCAGGGCGGCGCGGAAGTTGTCGAGATCGCGCTCGAGGAGGAGCCAGTCGACCTCCCCGAAGCGTGGATCGACAAGCAGCCGCTCGTCGATCGCGGCGTACCATCGGGCGTGGCCGCGCCGGACCACCTCGGCTTCACCGCTTGTCTCGAAGCGCTCGAGGGCGTAGGCGCGGATCGTCTCCAGCATGGTGAAGCGGGGCTCGCCGTTGTGCTGTTCCTCCTGACGAACCATGTTTCCGTCGACGAGGGCCGCCAGTCCGGCGATGAGGTCGTCGCCGCCACAGACGGCCGCCGCGGCGTCCAAGGTGCAGCCACCGTAGAAGACGGCGAGGCGCGCGAACAGCCCTTGTTCCCGTGGGCCGAGTAGGTGATAGCTCCAATCGATCGTCGCGCGCAGCGTCTGCTGGCGGGCGGGCATGTCGTGCGGGCCACCGGCGAGAACGTCGAAGTTCTGCCCCAACCGGGCGAGCAACGCCTGCGGCGAGAGCAGCTTGACGCGCGCTGCCGCAAGCTCGATCGCAAGCGGGAGACCGTCGAGGCGGACGCAGAGCTCGGCGACCGCGGGCGCGTTCGCGTTGGTCACGGCGAAGTCGGCCTTCACGGCCCGGGCCCGTTCGATGAAGAGCGCCACCGCCTCGTACTGTGAGAGCGACGAGACCTCGGGAAGCCGCGCGGGGTCGGGCAGGTCGAGTGGTGGCACCTGGAACTCGTGCTCGCCGACGACGTGAACGGGGACCCGGCTCGTGACGAGGAGCTTGAGCTGCGGCGCCGATCCGAGCAACTCGCCAAGCGACGGCGCCGCCTCGACGAGCTGCTCGACGTTGTCGAGAACGAGCAGAAGCCGCTTCTCTGCGAGAGAATGCCCGAGGTTCGCCGCGACGGACACAGCACCGGTTTCCCTGAGCCCGAGTGTCTGCGCGATCGTCGGCAGGACGAGCGTTGGATCGGCGATCGGCGCCAGCGCGACGAAGAACACGCCGTGCGGGAAGTCCTCGACGAGCTCGGCGGCCGCTTGCAACGCGAGTCGGGTCTTACCGGTGCCTCCCGGCCCAGTGAGCGTCAGCAGCCTCACGTCTTCGCGCCGCAGCTGCCCCACGACCGCAGCAACCTCGCGCTCGCGCCCGATCAGCGGCGTGAGCTGGACGGGCAGGTTCGTCGGCCGGTTCTCCAGCGTGCGCAGCGCCGGGAACTCGTCGGGCAGCCCCTCGATCACGAGCTGCGAGAGCCGCTGTGGCCGCGTCAGGTCCTTGAGCCGGTGCTCGCCGAGGTCGCGCAGCGCGATTCCGTCCGGCAGCTCGTCCTCGATCAGTTCCCGCGTCGCCTGCGAGATCAGCACCTGCCCGCCATGTCCGGCGGAGCAGATTCGCGCGGCGCGTGGGACGTCGAGGCCGACGTAGCCCGTTGGCCCGACCGACGGCTCGCCGGTGTGGATGCCGATCCGGACCTGCAGCGGCGTTGCCGCGGTTTCGCGCTGGGTGCGGGCGGCCGCCTGGACGGCGCCGGTCGCGCTCGGGAACGCGACGAAGAACGCGTCGCCCTGCGTGTCCACCTCACGGCCGCCCGCGTCCGCGAACGCCGTGCGCAGGAGGCGGCGATGCTCGTCGAGCAGCACCGCATACTCGTCGCGTCCGAGCCGGGCGAGCAGCTCGGTCGATCCCTCGACGTCCGTGAACAGGAATGTCACGGTGCCGGTCGGCAGGTCTTCCGGCTGCGCGGCCGAGAGATCGAGCGACGGGTCGTGCAGCAGGATCGACTTCTCGAGCCGCTGCAGCGCCTCGCCCGGGTCGAGGCCAACCTGCTCGAGCAGCGCCGCGCGCGCATCCTGGTAGGCCGCGAGCGCGTCGGCCTGCCGGCCCGCGCGATAGAGCGCCAGGATCAGCAGCTCGCGCAGGCGCTCGCGCAGCGGATGCTCGCGCACGAGCGCCTCGAGCTCCGGCACGACGTCCGCGGCACGGCCGAGCGCCAGGTCTGCCTCCAGTCGCAGGCCGAGCGCCACCAGCTGCAGCTCGTCCAGACGTCCGATCTCGTCGCGCGCGAACGACTCGTACCGCACGTCCGCCAGCGCCGGGCCGCGCCAGAGAGCGAGTGCGGCCCGCAGCGCGCCGGCCGCCTCCTCGGCGTCGCCTCCGGCGAGCAGCGTCCGGCCGCGCTCGAGCAGGCTCTCGAACCGGTCCGCGTCGAGCGCGCCCGCCTCGACGCGGAGCACGTAGCCGGCCGGCCGCGTCTCGATCGCGTCCGCGCCGAGCGTCTTGCGCAGGTGCGAGACGTGCACCTGGGCGGCCTTGACGGCCGTCGACGGAGGGCGCTCGCCCCACAGCTCGTCCACCAGCGTTGCCGTCGGCACCGGCTCGTTGGCGCGGAGCAGCAGCACAGCCAGCACCGCGCGCTGCTTGGCCGCGCCCAGTGGAAGCTCGCGGCCGGCCTTCCAGACCGCGAGTGGGCCGAGCACGCCGAACTCCATCGCGCGAACGTAACACCCGCAACGAGCAACACGAAACGGCCGTCCACCTCCGAAGCGTTCCGCTTGTCACCCCGTGGTCGCCGCTCTATCGTCATGGCCCCAACGACGGAGGTGACCCATGTTCGTTCGCGTGGCGAGATTCGAAGGGGGCGATCCGAGCGGAATCGACGCCGAGCTCGCACGGTTGCGTGAGCAACTCGCGGCGGCGAAGCGCGGCGAGACCGGAGACATGCCGCCGGGGCTTGCCGGAATCAAGCGCGTCCTCGCGCTCGTCGATCGCTCGACCGGGAACTCGCTCGACCTGACCTTCTGCGGCACCGCCGACGACCTGCGGGCGGCGGACGAGGCGCTGAACGCCATGTCGCCGCTCTCGGATGCGAGCGGCCACCGCGTCTCCGTGGAGATGTACGAGGTCGGGGTCGAAGAGACGCTCGGCTGAGTCGCGGCGACGAGGGCCAGGGCCGGCGGCGCGGAGCGAGTACGCTTCGCGCCGCGATGGCGCGCGCGTACCCGAGCGTCCTCGACCTCGTCGGGTCGACGCCGATCGTCCGGCTCGACCGGATCTCCCGCGACGTGCCCGGGACGATCCTCGCCAAGCTCGAGTACCTGAATCCCGGCGGCTCGGTGAAGGACCGGATCGGGCTGGCGATGATCGAGGCGGCCGAGCGCGAGGGGCGCCTCGAGCCAGGCGGCACGATCGTCGAGCCGACCTCGGGCAACACCGGCGTCGGGCTCGCGATCGCGGCCGCGCTCAAGGGCTACCGCTGCATCTTCGTCATGCCCGACAAGATGAGCGTCGAGAAGATCGCAATGCTGCGCGCCTACGGCGCCGAGGTCGTGATCACCCCGACCGCCGTCGATCACGACTCGCCCGAGTCCTACTACTCCGTCTCGTCCCGCCTCGCCGAGGAGATCCCGGGTGGGTTCAAGCCCGACCAGTACTCGAACATGGCGAACCCGCAGGCGCACTACGACGGCACCGCGCCCGAGATCTGGGAGCAGACCGGCGGCGAGCTCGACGCGATCGTGATCTCGGTCGGCACCGGCGGCACGATCAGCGGCGTCGGCCGGTACTTCCACGAGCGCAAGCCGGAGGTGCTGATCGTCGGCGCCGACCCCGAGGGCTCGATCTACACCGCCTCGGGCGACAGCGAGCTGCACCCGTACTTCGTCGAGGGGATCGGCAAGGACACCTGGCCGGACACGATCGACCTGAAGGTGGTCGACGAATGGATCCGCGTCGCCGACCGCGACTCGTTCCTGGTCGCGCGACGGCTGGCGCGCGAGGAGGGCCTGCTCGCGGGCGGGTCGTCCGGCACCACCGTGTGGGCGGCGCTCGAGGTCGCGCGGCGGCTCGGGCCGGACGCGCAGATCCTCGCGATGCTGCCCGACTCGGGCCGCTCGTACCTGTCGAAGTTCCTCGACGACAAGTGGATGCTCGAGCACGGTTTCCTCGAGCGCACCGCACCCACGCCGACCGTGGCCGAGCTGCTCCGCTCGAAGGGCGTCGAGGCCGACGACGTGCCGGCGCTCGTCACGATCTCGTCGCACCAGAAGGTCGGCGAGGCGATCGACGCGATGCAGCGCTACTCGATCTCGCAGCTGCCGGTCGTGCGCGACGGCGAGGTCGCCTCGCTCGCCGACGTGATCGGCTCACTCCAGGACCGCGACCTGCTCGACCGCGTGTTCAAGAACGCGGACGCGCTCCACGAGGACGTGGCGACTGCGATGCAGCCGCCGCTCGCGACGGTCGACGCGGACGCCTCGGTGGACGAGATCGTGACCGCGCTCACGGGCCGCACGAACGCCGTGCTGGTCGCGAGCGAGGGCCGGCCGGTCGGCGTCGTCACCCGTTCGGACCTGCTCGAGTACCTCGCTCACCGCCGCCATTGACGCGGCCGCAGGTGGGCTCAGCAGCCGCGGGCGAACGCGCCCTGGTAGGCGAGCTTGGCGCTCTCGGTGAGCATGAACTTCGGCAGCTTCCACCACTCCTGGGGCGCGCCCACCATGCGCACCGTTCCGTCGTAGCAGCGCTCGAAGATCCTGCGCGCGCGGTAGACGTGGAACTGCGACGTGACGACGTCGAGCACGTTCAGGTCGCGCTCGCGGGCGATCCGAGTCACGTTCCGCGCCTCGCCGCGCGTCGAGCTCGAGGAGAAACAGACGACGTCGAAGCGGGTCTTGCCGTCGCAGAGCCGGTGCTCGAGCTTCAGGCGGGAGCCGCGCGAGACGATCAGCAGCGGCGCGACGCCCTCCTGCATCAGCTTGTAGCCGAGCGGCAGCCGCGTCTTCGAGCCCTGCAGGACGACGACCGCGTCGGCGTGACCGGGCGTCGTCGTCGTGGTGGACGACGAAGAGCACCACCGCCCACACGAGCCAGACGACGAGCAGGAACGCGTACACGGGAACGAAGAGTCGCACGGCCGGGGCAGCCTGCCACGTCCCACCGGAGGCTGGCCGTGGTAGCCATCGCGGCGCTCCGCCGATACGTCGTCGCGCACCAGGGCTACGCCGCGCGCTTCCGGCGTGCGGGCCGCGAGGAGCTCGCCGCCGGGATCCGGCGGCTGCAGGCCGTCCAGCTCGACTCGATCGCCACCGTCGACCGCGCGCACCGGCTGACGCTGACGTCGCGGCTCGGCGCCTACGCCGAGGACGACGTCTCGCGGCTGCTGCGCGAGGGCCGCGCGTTCGAGTACTGGGCCCACGAGGCGTGCCTGCTGCCGATCGAGGACTACCCCCTCTTCAAACGGCGGATGCACGAGCTGAAGGACCGCCACTGGTGGGGCCGCGCACGGGTTGTGCCCGAGGTCGAGCGGCACGTCGTCGAGCGGATCCGCGAGGAGGGCGCGCTGCCGGTGCGTGCGTTCGAAGGGCGCAGCGAGCCGCTCTGGGGCTGGAAGCCGGAGAAGCGCGCACTCGAGCAGCTGCTCGCAGCGGGCGAGGTCGCAATCGCGGGCCGGCAAGGGTTCCAGCGCCTCTACGACCTGCCCGAGCGCGTGATCCCGCGTGCCTACCTCGAGGCGCCGACGCCGACTCTGGAGGCATTCCGCCGCGGCTACGCGCTGCGGGCCGTCGAGGCGAGGGGCGCGCTCACGGAGGCCGGAATCGCCGAGCACTGCCGTTTCCGCGGCGGCGCGAAGGAGGTGCGCCCGCACGTCGACGCGCTCGTCAGAGACGGGTTCGTCAGTCGCGTCGAGGTCGACGACGGCGGGCCGCCGGTCGTCGTCCCGGCCGGCGCCGAGCTCGACGGCGCGCCGAGCGGCGCGGTGCTCCTGTGCCCGTTCGACAACCTGATGTGGGACCGGCCGTTCCTCCGCCGCCTGTTCGGGTTCGACCACCTGATCGAGGTCTACAAGCGCGAGCCCGAGCGGGTGTACGGGTACTACGTGCTGCCGCTGCTCGTCGGCGATCGCATCGTCGGCCGCGCCGACCTGAAGTCGGATCGCGTGCGCGGCGTGCTCCAGGTGAAGCGCTTCACGCCGGAGCCGGGCGTACGACGCCGCCTCGACGAGCCGCTCGAGCGCGCTGCGGCGCGGCTCGCGCGGACGCTCGGGTTGGAGGCGGTGGAGCGCTAGCCGGCTTGAGGGCGCGGCGAGTAGCGCGCCAAGACGTACTCGACGCTGTCGACCGGCCGAACCTCGCCGCGCTCCGCGAAACGACGGTCGATCAGCTCGTTGGCGAGCCGCAGGTGCTCATCGACCCGAGCGTCGTGGGCGGCCCGCGCGGCGTCACTCCCGAAAGCCTTCCTCTTCTTCCTCATCGTTGAGCAGCCTCCTGATCTCTCTCTCAGCTCGGCCAGGATATCGGCCAGCACTACGAGCAGTGTCGTGACGTCTTCCCGGTCGTGGCTCGGTTCCGGCACCACTGCGTCATCGTGACGACGGCCTGCCGGCCCCGCAATCCGCTCTTCGAGACACGCCCGATACGATCCGCGCGATGGAGTTCGAGACGCGCGCGATCCACGACGGCCAGGACCCCGACCCTGCCACAGGCGCCGCGATCACGCCGATCTACCAGACCTCGACGTACGTCCAGGAGGCGGTCGGCGAGAACAAGGGCTACGACTATTCACGCGTCGGGAACCCGACGCGGACGGCGCTCGAGACGGCGCTTGCGAGCCTCGAGGGCGCAGCGCACGGGCTCGCGTTCTCGTCCGGGCTCGGCGCGACGACGACGCTCATGCACCTCGTCGACCCGGGCCAGCGCGTCGCCCTGATCGCCGACGTCTACGGCGGCGTGTACCGGATGACCTCTCAGATCTACGAGCCGAAGGGCTACCGCTTCACCTACGTGCCCGCGGAGGAGTTCGACGCGAACCTCGCCTCCTACCTCGACGAGGACGTGCGGATGGTCTGGATCGAGACGCCGTCGAACCCGCTGTTGAACGTGGTCGACATCCGGCGCGCGGCCGACGAGGCGCACGCGGTCGGCGCGATCCTCGTCGTCGACAACACGTTCGCGACGCCGTACCTCCAGCAGCCGCTCGAGCTCGGCGCCGACGTGGTCGTCCATTCGACGACGAAGTACCTCGGCGGCCACTCGGACGTGATCGGCGGCTTCGCGGCGACGAGCGACGACGAGATCGCTGCGCAGCTGCGCTTCCTGCAGAAGTCGCTCGGCGCCGTGCCCGGCCCGTTCGACGCGTGGCTCGTGCTGCGCGGGATCAAGACGCTCGCCGTCCGCATGCGCCAGCACTGCGAGAACGCGCGCGCGATCGCGGCCCTCCTGGACAGCCATCCTGCGGTCGAGCGCGTCCTCTACCCGGGCCTGCCTGCGCACCCGGGCCACGACGTGGCGCGGCGCCAGATGCGCGACTTCGGCGGCATGGTCTCGTTCCTCGCCGAGTCCGAGGAGGAGGCCGTCGCGCTCGTCGCCCGCACGAAGCTGTTCCTGCTCGCCGAGTCGCTCGGCGGCGTCGAGAGCCTGATCGAGCATCCGGCGCGCATGACCCATGCCTCGACCGCCGACGCGCCGTTCGCGGCGCCGCGGAACCTGGTGCGCCTCTCGGTCGGGATCGAGGCCGTCGGCGACCTGCTCGCCGACCTCGAGGCCGCGCTCGTCCGCGTCCCGGCGTCGGCGGCCACGTAGCCCGGGAAGGCCGCTAGGCAGCCGGGCGACAGGTCGCGCAGGCACCGCGGAGGACGACGTCGTGGGAGTCGACGCGGTAGCCGGTCCGCTGCTCGATCGCCTCGATCGCGCGCTCGAGCGCGGAGTCGTGGAACGCTTCGACGCCGCCGCAGGTGTCGCACACGAGATGGTGGTGGTGCTCGCGGCCGGCGCGCACGGGCTCGTAGCGGGCGATGCCGTCGCCGAAGTCGACGCGCTGCAGCAGTCCTTGCTCGACCAGCCCGTCGACGGCGCGGTAGACGCTCGCGAGCCCAACCGTCGAGCCGCGCGCCGCGAGCGCCTCGTGGATCTCCTGCGCGCCGCGGCAGCACTGCTGCTCGTCGAGGTACTCGATCACGGCCGACGCGCGCCGCGCCCAGCCGCTGGCCCGATTCCTGCAGCCGCGAGTGCGCCTCGTCCGTCCAGCTCGTCACCGCAACGATGATAACCGTTCTCGACAACTGAGGTGAGAACGGTTATCGTCTGCGGCCTAAATGAGAATCGATTTGCGCGATCGCGGCGTCTCGCCCTGCTCGCGACCGTGGCCTCGGCTGCGGCTCGGGAGTCGGCGGCGGCGGCAACGGCGACGGCCGGAAGGACGTCGTCGCGTCCTTCTATCCGCTCGCGTTCGCGGCGGAGCGGATCGGCGGCGACGGGTCTCGGTCACGAACCTGACGCCGCCCGGCTCCGAGCCGCACGACGTCGAGCTGACACCGCGGGACGTCGCGCACGTCCAGAAGGCGGACCTCGTCGCTCTACCTCTCGCACGGCTTCCAGCCCGCGGTCGAGCAGGCGCTCGAGCCAGGCGCGCGGCGAGCAGGTCGACGCGCTCGACGGCATCGACCTCCGCGCCGGGACGGAGCGAGGCGGCGAGCCGATCCCGCACGTCTGGCTCGACCCGATGCTCTTCGCAGGGATCGTCGGCCGCATCGGCGCCGCGCTCGGCCTGCCCGAGCGCGACCCGCGCTCAGTGGCTCAGACTGCGCGCAGCTCGACGGCGAGTACCGAGGCGGCCTCGCGGACTGCGCAGCGGCGCGAGTTCGTCACGAGCCACGCAGCGTTCGGCTACCTCGCCGCAGCGCTACCACCTGCGAGCAGATCGCGATCACGGGCGATCGACCCGAGTCCGAGCCGAGCGCGCGCAAGCTCGCCGACCTCGCGGCGCTGATCCGCCGCGACCGCGTCACGACGGTCTTCTTCGAGACGCTCGTCTCGCCGAAGGCTGGCCGAGACGGTCGCCCGCGAGGCTGGCGTCAAGACCGCCGTGCTCGACCCGATCGAGGGGCTGACGCCGGACGAGGCCGACGCGCGGCGATGACTACTTCTCGCTGATGCGCCACAACCTCGCCGCGCTGCGAAAGGCGCTGGGCTGTCGGTGAATGCGGCGCGTCAGCGCTCGAGCTCGACGACGTCGACTTCTCCTACACGCGCGGCCAGCCCGTCCTGCGCGGCGTCGATCTGCGCGTCGAGGCGGGCGAGTTCGTGGCGATCGCCGGGCCGAACGGCGGCGGGAAGACGACGCTCCTGCGGCTCGCGCTCGGGCTCGAGCGGCCCACGAGCGGGCGGGTGCTCCTCTTCGGCGAGCCGGCTGCGTCGTTTCGCCACCGCTCGCGGATCGGCTACCTCGCGCAGCGGACGCGCATCGGGCTCCACGCGCCGGCGACGGTTCGCGAGGTCGTGGAGGCGGGCCGCGCGCCGCTGCGCCCCTACGGCCGGCTCCGCCGCGAGGACCGCGTCGCGGTCGACGAGGCGATCGAGCGCGTCGGCCTCGCCGACCGCGCCGGCCGGCCGCTCCACGAGCTGTCGGGCGGCCAGCAGCAACGCGCGCTGATGGCGAAGGCCCTCGCCGCGCACCCGACGCTGCTCGTCCTCGACGAGCCGACGACCGGCGTCGACGTCGCCTCGCAGGAGACCTTCGCGGCACTGCTCGAGCAGATCCACCGCGAGCTCGGCGTGACGATCCTCTACGTCTCGCACGAGTTCGGCGCGATCGAGCACGTCGTGCAGCGGATCGTGCTCGTCCGCGAGCGGATCGTCTTCGACGGCGCGCCCGACGAGCTTGCCCGGCGTCTGGCACGACCCGTCGCACGCGCACGGGCACCTCCATGCTTGACCTCGAGTTCATGCGGCTTGCGTTCGCGGCCGGCGCGATCGTGGGCGTGCTCGCGCCGGCCGTCGGCTTCTTCCTCGTGCAGCGCGAGATGAGCCTGATCGGCGACGGGATCGGCCACGTCGCGTTCGCCGGCGTCGCGGCCGGCTACCTGCTCGGCGTCTCGCCCGTGCTCACCGCGCTGGTCGCGGCCGTGATCGGCGCGGTCTCGATCGAGTGGCTGCGGGCCCGCCGCCGCACGGCCGGCGACCAGGCGCTCGCGATCGTCTTCTACACCGGCATCGCCGCCGGGGTCGTGCTCGTCTCGTCGGCGGGCGCGCTCAACGTCAACCTCTTCCAGTACCTGTTCGGCTCGATCCTGACCGTGACGCGCGGCGACCTGCTCGTGATCGCGACGCTCGGGATCGCCGCGCTCGCCGTCATCGCGGTGCTCCTGCGCGGCCTGTTCGCCGTCTCGCTCGACGAGGAGTCGGCGCGCGTCTCGGGCCTTCCCGTGCCCGCTCCTGAACGGCGTCGTCACCGTGCTCGCAGCGCTGACCGTTGCCCTCTCGATGCGGATCGTCGGCATCCTCCTGATCGCGGCGCTGATGGTGCTGCCCGTGATCGCCGCGCAGCGGATCGGGTGGAGCCTGCACTCGACGATGGGTATCTCGATCGCGATCGGGCTGACCTCGGTGCTCGTCGGGCTGACCACGTCGTACTACGGCGACCTCCCGCCCGGCGGCACGATCGTGCTCGCGGCGAGCGCCTTCTTCCTCGTCGCGAGCGGGGCGCGCGCCGTCCACCGGCGCCCCTGAGCACGGTAGCCTCGGCCGATGCTCGCGCCGTTCGACCTGCGCTTCCTCGGCCTCGAGCGGGCGATCGGCGTGTACCTGGTCGAGACCGACGACGGGCCGGCGCTCTTCGACTGCGGCCCGGCGACGACGCTGCCGCGGCTCGAGGAGTGCCTGCGCGAGCGCGGGCTCGCGCTGACCGATCTCCGCCACCTGCTGCTCTCGCACATCCACTTCGATCACGCCGGCGCCGCCGGGACGATCCTGCGCCGTCATCCCGAGCTGACGGTCTGGGTCTCCGAGGTCGGCGCGCCGCATCTGGTCGACCCGTCGCGCCTGGAGTCGTCGGCTCGGCGTCTCTTCGGCGCCGACTTCGACCGCTTCTGGGGCGAGCTCGTCCCCGTGCCGGAGCGGAACATCCGGCTCGCAGCCGGCGACGCGGTCGGCTGGGACGCCTTCCCGACGCCCGGCCATGCCTCCCACCACGTCTCGTACCTCCGCGACGGCGTGCTGCTCGCGGGCGACGCTTGCGGGATCCGGTTGCAGCCGGAGCGCTACATCCTCCCACCCACGCCGCCGCCAGACATCGACCTCGAGGCGTGGCATGCCTCGATCGACGAGATCGAGCGCCGCGCGCCCGAGCGTCTCGCGCTGATCCACTTCGGCGTCGAGACCGACGTGCCCGACCATCTGAGCACGGTTCCGCGAGGAGCTCGACCGCTGGGCCGGCTGGGTCCGCGACGGGCTCGGCGCAGACCGAGTTCGTCGCCCGTGCGCGGAGCCCGCCGCCCACGACGCGGCCGTGCACGACGCGACGGACATCCTCGCCCAGTCGTGGCTCGGGCTTCGCCGCTACTGGGACAAGCGCGCGGAGCGCGAGGGCGCCGGTTGGGAGCGAAGCGTCCCGGGGAGTCAGGCCGGCTCTAGCACGGAGCCCCGGCCGCTCGCCCTCCACGGCGGAACCGAGCGTTTACAGCAGTTTCCGGACGGGGAAGGCAAGGCTCGTCACTGCCTTTCGCCACACAAAGGAGCGACTCACATGAGACGTCAGCCTCGGCGCGGCCGTCCTGATCGTCTGCCGCCGCGATTGTCGTCCGGCGGCGACCGCGGCGCCGGGCACGACAACGACAACGGCAAGTCGCGTCACGCTCCACCTGGTCTGAAGGGACGGCGGCAACTTCGTCGACAACCCGCCGCGTCAGGGCTACGACGCGCCGCCGCTGATCGGCGACCAGTTCACATTCGCCCCAAGCTGCAGACGCAGTCCGGCGCCCACGCCGGACTCTTCGGGGCGACGTGCACGGTCGCGTAGCGGCGGTGTCCATCGGGCTCGACCTGTGTGACGGCGTGTACTCGCTCGCCGGCGGCCAGATCATCGGGATCGCGAAGGGCACCGAGAGCAACACCACGCACGATTGCGATCGTCGGCGGCACCGGCGCCTACGAGGGCGTGACCGGAAGCGCGACCGAAGTCTCCGCGAAGGAACAGTCATGTTCACCGACGTCACGATCAACCTGATCTATCCCTGTAGCACCGTCTCGGCCGAATTCCCTGCGGTGAGAGCCCGAACGAGCGGGCTCTCACCGCGCAGGCCCAGCTCAGGTCGCAAGCGTCAGGCTCTTCGGTGGATGCGGGCGCCGCTCGACTGGTCGATCGACATCAGCACGAGCTCGTCGACCACCACGTGCGCGGGCCGCGTGACCGCGAACAGCACGCACTCGGCCACGTCCTCGGCGGACAGCGGCCGTGTTCCCTCGTAGACCGACTTCGCCTGCGCGGCGTCGCCGCGGAAGCGGACGATGGAGAACTCCGTCTCGACGAGGCCTGCGTCGACGGTGGTGACGCGGATGTCGCGGCCGAGCAGGTCCTCCCGCAGCGCCCTCGTGAAGCCGCGGACCGCGAACTTCGAGGTGACGTAGGTGGCGCCGTTCGGGTAGGCCCAGCGGCCGGCGATCGAGCCGATGTTGACGATGTGGCCCGGCTCGCGCAGCGAGCGCTGGAGCACGAGCCGTGTCATCCGGACGAGCCCGTTCACGTTCGTCTCGAAGACCATCCGCTCGTCCTCCTCGCTCGAGGCACTGAACGGCTCTCGGCCAAGCGCGAGGCCGGCCGCGTTCACGAGCACGTCGACCGGCCCGGCCGCCTCGACGAAGCGCTCGCAGCTCGCGGGGTCGGTCACGTCGAGCGCGAGCGCGACGTCCGTCTCCAGCCGCTCGACGCGGCGGGCGCCGCCGACGACCCGCGCGCCCGCCTCCCTGAAGGCCCGCGCCGTCGCCGCGCCGATGCCGCTCGAGGCGCCGGTGACGATCGCGGTCAGGCCGTCGAGCCGCTGCACGCCGGCACGTTACCGGCGCGGCGCTTACCTGGACTTGGACTTCTTCGCTGTCGTCTTGACCGTCGTGTTGGCTGTCGAGTTGGCCGTCGCGAGCGAGACGCTGCGCGTCGTGTACTGGCCGTTCTTGTCGCCGACGACGGCGTTCAGGATGTAGTTCTTCCCCTTCACCGGCGAGAACCGGGCCACGAACGAGACCGTCTGGTCGGACGCGATCCTCCCGGTCGGCTGCGCGACCGCGATCAACTTCTTGCCGTCGTAGATGCGGTAGGTGATCCCGACCCTCGCGCCGATCGAGTTGTAGTAGGTGAGGTAGGGCACGTCCAGCCTCACCGTCGGCGCCCGGCCGGGCAGGATCGTCTGGCTCTGGCCGTCGATCCCCTTCGCCGCATTCGCGAACGAGAAGTAGGCGGGCTTCTTGGCCCCGGTCTTCGCGACGAGGCCGCTGAACCAGGTCTTGGTGGTCGTGTCGCGCAGGATGAACCAGACGAACATCTCGACGTACGGGTTCGCCGCCGCCATCTGCAGGGCGACCTTCGCGTCCACCCTCTGCTGGGCGCGCGTGACGCCGCCCGGGTACTCGGGCCTCGTCTGCTCGGCGTACTCCGTCACCCAGATCGGCACGCGCCGGTGGTACCACTGCTCGAGCGACTTGCCGAACTGCTCGAGCCTCGTCATCGTCACGTTCGGGTAGGCGACCTTCTGCGTCGGCCCGAGGCGCGGGTTGGTCGGGTACGGATGCGTCGCCCAGGCGTCGAACGTCAGCTTGGGCTTCTCGAGCGAGAGCAGGCGCGCGAAGGTCGCCGGGGCGACCGAGCCGCTCTTGTCGGTCGGCCTGTTGCGGCCGCGGTTCGAGGTCTCGCCCGCTCCAACCTCGGCGAGCGGGTTGCCGGCCTTGATCCCCCTGTAGCCGGCCCTGTAGAGCTTGGCGTAGATCGACGGGCTGACGATCTTGGTGCCTTCGAACTGCGGCGTCAGGAAGAGCGCGAGGTTCGGCTCGTTCCAGATCGTCCAGCGCGACACGGAGCCGAAACCGGGCCGGAGCCCGTTGTAGCGTGCGGCCAGCATCTGCGCGAACTGCGTCAGCGTGCGCAGGTTCGTCGGCGGGTGGTTGGGCGTCTGGTCGCCGTTCGCCCAGCGCGGCGCGCCGGTGATGGTCATCAGGATCTGCAGGTTGTAGCGGGGCGCCGTGCGCACGACCGCATCGAGATCGGTGAGGTCGTACGCGGGGTCGTCGCCGTTCAGCGGTGCGGCCGGCTTCCTCGTTGCGATCTGCGACCAGTCGGCGAGCACATGGATCACGGACGCGTGGGCCCGCTGCGCCGTAGCGAAGTTCGGCTCGGGGCTCGCCACCCAGCGGAAGCTCGGGTCGTCGAAGAAGCCGACCGACAGCCGCGGCGCGGCCGAGACCGACGCGGCGGGCAGGGCGAGCAAGACGACGATGGCTACCAGGGCAACGCGAACGACCCGCAGCACGAGCGTGACCTCCTGACTAGAAAGAACGGGACCCGAACAGCTAAGCAGAACCGGGCCAAGCTAACGCGGCGCTGTGAAGGGCGTGTAAAGAGCGGAGCCACGGTGTCGGACACGGTCACGACAGTGTGAAAAGCACGGCGGACGACCCACGCTGCGTCGTCGTCGCGCGCGGACGTGCGCCTCTCGACGAGACGTTCGCG
Organism: uncultured Actinomycetota bacterium; assembly: GCA_963797465.1. Classification (GTDB taxonomy): domain Bacteria; phylum Actinomycetota; class Thermoleophilia; order Gaiellales; family Gaiellaceae; genus PALSA-600. The sequence goes on from CAWCPD010000001.1 coordinate 2,758,034, forward strand.
ATCACGTGCGGCGCCGCGGGCTGGCCGTTTCGCAGGCGGGCCGTGAACAATCCTCGTAGCGTGAATCGATCTTCCGGCACAGAGGCTGAGGATCTGGACCGGGGCCGCGAGGCCTACGGGAACCGCGCGTGGCGTGACGCCTACGACCTGCTCGCCCGGGCCGATGCCGCCGAGCCGCTCGAGCCGGGCGATCTGGAGCTCCTCTCGACGGCAGCGTTCATGCTCGGCCGCGACGGCGAGATGGTGAGCCATCTCGAACGTGCGCATCGTGAGCATCTCGCAGCGGGCGAGACGCTCCGCGCTACGCACTGTGCGGTCTGGCTCGGCCTGAATCTCGCAAGCCGGGGCGAGGTCGGTCCCGCCGGCGGCTGGCTCGCGCGCGCCCAGCGGCTGCTCGACAAGGAGCCGGGCGAGCATGCCGAGCATGGCTACCTGCTGCTCCCGCGCATGTTCCAGCAGGAGGCTGCCGGCGACTTCGCCGCCGCTGCGGCGACCGCCGGCGAAGCCGCCGAGATCGCCGATCGCCTCGGCGACCGGGACCTCTTCGCGCTCGCCGCTCACAGCCAGGGTCACATGCTGATCCGGGACGGCCGTGTCCGCGAAGGGCTCGCGTTGCTGGACGAAGGCATGGTGACGGTAACGGCGGAAGAGCTGTCGCCCGTCGTCACCGGCATCGTCTACTGCGGCGTCATCCTTGCCTGCCAGGAGGTGTACGAGGTGCGTCGCGCAAGCGAATGGACGCTGGCCCTCGAGCGCTGGTGGAACGAGCAGCCCGACATGGTCGCGTTCACAGGTCGCTGCCTCGTGCATCGCGCCGAGATCCTGCAGCTCCGCGGCTCCTGGCCGGACGCGTTGGACCAGGCGCGGCGGGCCGGTGAGCGGTTCGAGGAGACTCGGAACCAGGCGGCCGGCCTCGCGCACTACCGCAGCGGAGAGCTCTTGCGGTTGCAGGGCGAGTTCGTGGCGGCCGAGGAGGCCTACGGCGATGCGAGCCGGCTCGGGTGGGAGCCGCAGCCGGGGCTCGCGCAGCTCCGCCTGGCCCAGGGCCGGCACGCCGCCGCCGCCGCCTCGATCCGGCGGGCGAAGGCGGAGATCACCGAGCCCCTCAAGCGGGCCGGATTGCTGCCGGCGTACGTCGAGATCATGCTGGCGGTCGGCGAGACCGACGAGGCGCGCGGTGCGTGCCTCGAGCTCGAGGAGATCGGAGCGCGCTACGAGAGCGCGATGCTCGGCGCGATCGTCGGGCACGCGCGCGGAGCGGTCGAGCTTGCAGAGAACGACGCCGCGGCCGCCCTTGCAGCACTGAGAGAGGCCTTGCGGGTATGGCACGTGCTCGAGGCCCCGTACGAGATCGCCCGCACGCGCGTCCTCGTCGGACGCGCGTGCCGTGCCCTCGGCGACGAGGACACCGCGACGCTCGAGCTGGCGGGGGCGCGAAGCATCTTCGAGGAGCTCGGGGCCGCACCCGACGTCGCCCGCACCGACGCCCTGACCCATGGTGTAGGCGCCTCTCACGGCCTGTCGGATCGCGAGCTCGAGGTGCTGCGCCTGGTCGCCGCGGGCAGGAGCAACCGCGAGATCGCCTCGACGCTCGTGATCAGCGAGCACACCGTCGCTCGACATCTCCAGAACATCTTCACGAAGCTCGGCCTCTCCTCCCGGACCGCAGCGACGGCGTACGCGTTCGAGCACGACCTCGTCTGACCCGGCCACGTGGTCAGGATTGACCACGCGGCTCGTCTCGTAGTTGGTGAATCCGTGCGATGCCGCCGAGGCGCCACGCTTCTACGCTCGTCACAGGACGACCGACGGAAGGGACGAGATGCAGCCATCAGAAAGGGTCGAGACCATCGTCATCGGAGGCGGCCAGGCCGGGCTGGCCGCCGGGTACCACCTGGCGCGCGGCGAAGGATCGTTCGTGATCCTCGACGCCGGCGAGCGAGTCGGCGACCCGTGGCGCGCGCGCTGGCCGTCGCTGCGCCTCTACTCGCCCGCGCGCTACGACGGGCTCCCCGGCATGGGCTTCCCGGCTCCGCGGAACAGCTACCCGACCGGGCACGAGCTGGCCGATTACCTCGAGGCGTACGCGTCGCACTTCGACCTTCCCGTGCGGAACGGCGTGCGTGTCGATCGGCTTTCGCGGAACGGACAGGGGTACGTCGTCGCAGCCGGCGACCGGCGGTTCGAGGCCGAGAACGTGGTTGTCGCCACCGGCGTGATGCAGGTGCCCGTCGTTCCCGACTTCGCCTCCGACCTCGACCCGCGCATCACGCAGCTCCATTCCCTCGACTACCGCAGCCCGGCTCAGCTCCAGGAGGGCGGGGTCCTCGTGGTCGGCGCCGCTCATTCCGGAGGGGACATCGCCCACGAGCTCGCCGCCGAGCATCGCACCGTCCTCTCGGGCCCGGACACGGGGCAGGCGCCCGTGCCTCTCGAGAGCCGACGGATGAGGCTGGCCTGGCCGGTCCTGAGGTTCCTCGCGACCCGGGTGATCACGGTCGACACTCCGATCGGGCGCAACGCGCGCCCGAAGATCCGATCGAGCGGCGGTCCGCTTCTCCGCTTCAGGCGCTCGGACCTCGCTGCCGCCGGTGTCGAGCGCGTCTTCGAGCGAACACTCGGGGTCGAGAACGGGCTGCCGGTGCTCGAGGGCGGCCGGGTCGTCGAGGCTGCGAACGTGGTCTGGTGCACCGGCTTCCGCCCCGACTACGGCTGGATCGACTTGCCGCTCGAATACGAGGACGGGTACCCCAGCCAGTACCGGGGCGCCGTCGCTTCGCACCCGGGTCTGTACTTCGTCGGGATGGTCTTCCTCCATTCCTTCAGCTCGATGCTGATTCTCGGCGCCGGGCGAGACGCGGAGCGCGTCGCGAAGCAGATCGCGTCGCGGTCGAACGGCGCGCCGGCACGGACGTCGCGTGGCGGCCTCCCGACCGTCACCGAGGAGCACGTCGGCGCATGAGTGGAGACGGGGGCGACGCGGGCGACGGCGCCGCCGGCGAGCGCGTGCGCCGCCGGTGCCCGGTCGAGGGCGTGCTGGTCTGGAACGGCATGGTCAGCCTCGTCGAGGGCGACTGCCCGCCGAGTGTGGATCCTCCGCCGTCGACGGTGGCGACCGGCCGTCGCAGCGGCAGCGGGCGGACTCCGACGTCGGGTGCGCGAGGCGCTCAGCCGCCGGGGCGCCCGTCGTGACCGCCCGGCCGCGGTGCGTCGGCCTCGAACAGTCCGGTCTGGTAGGCGAGCACGACGGCCTGCGCCCGGTCGCGGACGTTGAGCTTCTGGAAGATGTGCGTGACGTGCGTCTTCACGGTGGTGTCGCTGATGTAGAGCTCCTGCGCGATCTCGGCGTTCGAGTGCCCCGCGGCGATCAGGCGGAAGACGTCCCGCTCGCGGGCCGTGAGCTGGTCGAGCTCCTTCGGAGGCGCGGGGCGCGGGATACGCGTGAACCGTTCGATCACGCGCTTCGTGATCGCGGGTGAGAGCAGCGCGTCTCCGGCGGCGACGGTGCGCACCGCGGCGATCAGCTGCTCGGGAGGGTCGTCCTTCAGGACGAAGCCGCTGGCGCCCGCCTCGAGCGCTTCGTAGATGTACTCGTCGAGGTCGAAGGTCGTGAGGATCAGGATCCGCGCCGCGCCGTCGGCTGCGAGGACGCGCCGGGTCGCCTCGAGCCCGTCTAGCTCGGGCATCCGGATGTCCATCAGGACGACGGTCGGCTGAAAGCGCGCCGCCTTGTCCACCGCTTCGAGCCCGTTGCTCGCCTCGGCCACCACTTCGATGTCGTCCTCGCCGGCGAGCAGCATGCGGAAGCCGGCGCGGATCATCGACTGGTCGTCGGCGACGAGCACGCGGATGCTCATGGGCGATAGCCCCTGAGCGGAAGGCGGGCGCTGAGGACGAAGCCACCGTCTGGTGCAGGACCTGCAGTCATCTCGCCGCCGTAGATCTTGACGCGCTCGCGGACGCCGACGAGGCCGTGGCCGAGGCCGACGCTCGTCGAGACGCCGCTGCCGTCGTCGCGCACCTCGATCCGCAGCTCGTCGGGCGCGTAGCGGACGACCACGTCCGCGTGGCTCGCGTGGGCGTGCTTGAGCGCGTTCGTCAGGCCTTCCTGAACGATTCGGTAGGCCGAGAGGTCGATCGCGCGCGGCAGCGGGAAGGGCTCGCCGTCACGATCGAGCCGCACCGGAAGGCCCGCGCGACCGACCTCTTCCGCCAGTGCGTCCAGCGCGCCGAGCCCGGGCTGCGGCGCGAGCTCGAGCTCGTCGCCGTCGCGGCGGAGCGCACCCAGGAGCGTGCGCATCTCGGCCAGCGCGGTGCGGCCGGCCTGCTCCACGCCCTGGAGCGTCTCGCGGTCCTCCTCGAGCTCCTCGGGCAACTTGTGCCGGACGGCCCCCACTTGCAGGACCATGACGCTGACGGCGTGGGCGACGATGTCGTGGAGCTCCCGCGCGATCCGCGCCCGCTCCTCGGCGACGGCGATGCGCGCCGCCGACTCCTGTTCCCGCTCGGCGTAGGTCGCGCGTTCCTCCGCCGCCTCGGCCTGCGCGGCTCGCTCATGCAACGCGAACCCGGCGAGCCAGGCGATCGCGAACAGAATCGGGATGAAGATGAACTCGCCGGAGGTGTGGTTCGGGTCGTTGGAGACCAAGATCGCGGCGCTGCCGATCACGATCGCCAGGCCGACGCGGGCCTGAACCGGGTCGCGGAGGTTGCCGAGCAGGAACGCGGCGACCATGCCGGCGACGTTCACCCCGACCGTGAAAACGACCAGCCGCCCGTCGACGAACGAGAGCGCGGCGGCGACCAGCCAGACCGCGACGGGCGCGGCGAAGGGGAAGCGGCGCCGGCCGAGCAGCGGCAGCACGACGAGCGCGGTCGCCGGCACGGTGAACCACGCCGTCGTCCGGGGCTCTCGCCCCGGGTCGTGCCTGAGGGCGACCTCGAGCGCGCTCTCGATCGCCACCAGGACGATCAGCGCGTCGAGCCCGTACCTGCGTGCGAGGAACCAGAGCCGTCTCACAGGGCGAACGTACTGAACCCCGCCGCGCGCCGCCTCCTACCCGAGTAGGAGTCGCCATCGCCCTCGGGGAGGAGGCCCGAATCCGGCCTTCCGACGAGGCCGTGCGCCCCGCCGCGTCCTAGCGTCGGGGCATGCACTCGACCCATCAACGGCACGCGATTCCGGTGGAGCTCGGCACGCCTTCCGCCCCCTCGCGTCCGACTCACAAGGAGACGTCATGAGCACTGGAAGTACGCAAGCCAAGTCGCGCAACCTGGCGGCCCGGATGGGTCGCTGGAGCGCAGCCCACTGGAAGACCGCGACGTTCGGCTGGCTCGCCTTCGTCGTCGTCGCCTTCGCGCTCGGCGGCGCCGTCGGCACGAAGAACATCGACCCCAACACGTCGGGGCCGGGCGAGTCCGGCCGCATCGACAGGATCCTGGACGCCGGCTTCAAGCAGCCCGCCGGCGAGAGCGTCCTGATCCAGAGCAGCTCGCTTCGCGCGAGCGACCCCGCCTTCATGGCCGCGATCGAGGATGTCGTCACCGGGATCTCCGAGCTGGACGCCGTTCAGGGCGTTCGCTCGCCGCTCGCCGCCGGCAACGCCGGCCAGATCGCGAAGGACGGCCACGCGGCGCTCGTCGAGTTCCAGATCCGCGGCGACGCCGACAAGGCGGCCGAGAAGATCGATCCGGTCCTCGCCCGGGTCGCCGAGGCTCAGCAGGCCCACCCGCAGCTCTTCGTGGGCGAGTTCGGCGACGCGAGCGCGGTCAAGGCCGTCGAGACGGCGTACGGCGACGACCTGGGCAAGGCCGGTCTGCTCTCGATCCCGGTCACGCTGATCATCCTCGTGCTCGCGTTCGGAGCGCTCGTGGCAGCGGGCATCCCGCTGCTGCTCGCGCTGACCGCCGTCTTCGCGACGTTCGGGCTCATCGCGCTGCCCAGCCACGTGCTGCCGATGGCCCAGCAGGCCACCGCGATGGTGCTCCTCGTGGGGCTGGCAGTCGGCGTCGACTACTCGATGTTCTATGCGAAGCGCGCGCGTCAGGAGCGGGCCGCCGGCCGCAGCGAGGCCGCGGCACTCGAGGCCGCCGCTGCCACCTCCGGCCGCTCGGTGCTCATCTCGGGCCTGACGGTGATGGCGGCGATGGCCGGCATGTTCCTGACGGGCGACGCGACCCTCGCCTCCCTCGGCCTCGCGACGATCCTCGTCGTCGCCGTCGCGGTGCTCGGCTCGCTGACGGTCCTGCCCGCCGTGCTCTCGAGGCTCGGGGGCAAGGTCGAGCGGCTTCGCGTTCCCTTCGCCGGGCGAGGCAGCCGCGTCGACGGCGAAGGACGGATCTGGGGCGCGATCGTCGACCGCGTCCTGCGCCGTCCCGTCCTGTCCGCCGTTCTCGCCGGCGGCGTGCTGCTCGCGATCGCGGCGCCGGCGCTGCAGCTCCACCTCGCCACCCCGGGACCGGACACGTTCCCCCAGTCGCTCGCCGCCGTCAAGACGTACGACCGGATGCAGCAGGCGTTTCCCGGTGCGGCGCTGCCCGCGAGCGTCGTCGTCGAGGCGCCGAACGTGAACGCCCCGGCGGTGCGAGAGTCGATCGCCCGGCTCGAGCAGCGCGCGCTCGCGAGCGACCGCATGTACGCGCCGATCACCGTCGACGTCAACCGGGACGCGACCGTCGCGAACATCACCGTCCCGATCGCCGGGACCGGAACCGATGCCGCCTCGAACGCGGCCGTCGCCGAGCTGCGCACGGAGATCGTCCCGCAGACGGTGGGCGCCGTCCCGAACGTCGAGGCCGGCGTCACCGGGCTCACCGCCGAGTGGAAGGACGCAACCGATCAGATGAAGTCGAAGCTCCCGCTCGTGTTCGCGTTCGTTCTCGCGCTCGCATTCGGGCTGATGCTGTTCGCCTTCCGCTCGATCGTGATCGCGGCCAAGGCGATCGTCCTCAACCTGCTCTCGGTGGCGGCCGCCTACGGCGTGCTGGTGCTCGTCTTCCAGCACGGCGTCGGCAAGGGGCTGCTCGGCTTCAGCTCCACCGCCGGGATCGACCCGGTGGTGCCGCTGCTCCTGTTCGTGATCCTCTTCGGCCTCTCGATGGACTACCACGTGTTCATCATCAGCCGGATCCGCGAGGCGTTCGATCGCGGCGCGAGCACCGACGAGGCGATCGCGCACGGGATCAAGTCCACGGCCGGCGTCGTCACCAGCGCCGCGCTCGTCATGGTCAGCGTCTTCGCGATCTTCGCGACGCTCTCGATGCTGTTCTTCAAGCAGTTCGGCGTCGGGCTCTCGGCGGCGGTCCTGATCGACGCCACGCTCGTCCGCGCCGTGCTCCTGCCGGCGTCGATGAAGCTGCTGGGCGATGCGAACTGGTACCTGCCCAGGTGGCTCGAGTGGATGCCCCGGCTCGAGCGCGACGAGGCCGATGTCGCACCGTCGATCGAGCCGGCGCCGACGGCGTGGCCCGAGCGGCAGGCGACGGGCGCCTGGTCGTGATCGTTTGGGAAGACTCGCGTCGCACCAAGCGGCGCACCTCGGCCGGGCGGGTGACGACAAGTCGCCCGCCCGGCCCTTGCGGGCAGCGATGTCTTTCGTGCAGATCCGCTGTCCAACCGCCGCTTAGCTGCAGGGGCTTCGAGAGCGGGACCGTGCAGCTACGCCGTTCGAGATCCGCCCGGCATGACGTCGCGGGACGGGGTGGACAGCCGAGGGCCGGCACGGCGCTGACACGGGAGCGGCGGACTCCAGGTCGGCGAGCCGCTGGTCGCCCCCGGGTCGATCGACTTCCCCGGTGCGTTCTGGCCGATTGGACAATGCGCCCGGGCGGGATCAGAATCGGCAGGACAAGCGATTCTGGGAGCCGTCGAATGGAGACGTCCGCCGTCGTGTGCGACGCGGAGCTCACCGCGAAGGCGACATGCCCCGCACTTGGGGAGGGGTGCCCAGAACCACCAGGGCGACCGGATCGTTCGCGCCCGGCTTCCTTTCACCGCGGGCGCGGAGACCGGTCATGAGCAAGGAGGCGAGCGACAATGCTCAGGGAGACCGCGAGGTTCCGTCGTTGCGTGGCTGCATTCGACATTCCGGTGCGGCGCGCTGTCGTGGCAGCTGCCGCCGTGGCGCTGCTGCTCGCGACGAACGGCGTGCGTCCCGTCAACGAGGCGGCCGCCGTCGCGCCCGTCACCGCCTCGTTCGTCGACATCACGCCCGACAACCTGGGCCCGTACGCTGGCCAGCCGGCCGCCGGCATCCCCTCCTGCCCGGCCCCGTGCGAGAGCGGTGTGAACGGCGGCCGGGTGCACAACCTCTCCGCGGTTCCCGGCGACGCGACGACGTACTTCGCGGCGAGCGAGGTCGGCGGCCTGTTCGAGTCCGGCGACGGCGGCAGCTCCTGGTCGCACCTCGACGGCTACCTGCCCGGGACCGCCTGGGACGTGGCGGCAGCGGCGGGCGGACAGCGGGTGTTCGCCACGTCCTTCAACGAGGGACGCACCGACCTGACGTCCGTCCTCCAGGTCTCGACCGACGGAGGGACGACCTGGAACGGTCGGCTTCCCGCGGCTCCCGCGACGTGCCCGGCCGCTCGCGCCGGCCAGCCGTCGGGGTTCGGGATCGCGATCCGGCCCGGGACCTCCGAGGTGCTCGCCGGCACGAACTGCGGGTTGGCGCGATCGACCGACAGCGGCGACACCTGGACGCGCTTCGACCCGACGACCGGCGACCCCGCCGGCAGCGTCTGGGACGCGGTCGCCCTGCCCGGCGGGAGGACGTACGCCTGCGGTGACGACGGGCTGCTCGTGTCGCCGACCGGCGCTGAGGCGACCTGGGTGGCGCTCGCACGCCCCGCGGCGACCGGCGCCTTCTGCTCGCTGGCGGTCTCTCCCGAGGAGGCGAACGTGGTGTTCGCCATGTTCGGCAACCCGATCTCCTTCGGCGACGTGTTCGCGGCCGGGGGCGGCCGGCTCTTCCAGGGCGTCGTCGCCTTCGATGCCGTGACGGGCGCCGCCACCGGGGTGACCTGGCTCGAGCTGCCGAACCCCGACGCCTCGATCGGCGGCGCGAAGACCCGGCTACCGTTCGTCGTGACGAACGATCGCTCGAGCGGCTACGACGTCTGGGCGGGGATCGGCAACGTCGTTCGCGGCACGTGCTCTACGCCCGCCTCGCCGCCGGCTCCGACCACGTCGCGCTGCTCGTCCTGGTCGGCCACCTATACCGACGCGAACGGGGCGCTCGTACAGAACGCCCACGGCGACTCCGGCGACGTCGTCTTCGACTCGACGCTCGCCGTCGACGCGTGCCCGACGCTGTACTCGTCCGACGGCGGCATCTACCGGAACACGCGTGCGGGCGACCCGACGACGTGCCACGACCCCACGTTCGTCGGTTCGAACGCCGGGTTGCACGCCTTCATGTTGTGGGACATGGAGGGTGTGAGCATCCCGGGAGCGGACGCCGAGGATCTCTACTTCGGCACGCAGGACAACGGCCTGTACGCGACGAGCACCGGCGGCGCCGGCACGCCGGTGTGGAACCACCGCATCGGCGGCGACACCTACGACGTCGCGGCCGACGCCGTGAACGTCGCCGCCTCGACCAACGCGGGCGAGGTGCTCGCGGGCGACGCCGGGTTCGTGAACATGGTGACGGCCGCGCCCTCCGGTGTGATCAAGGCGAACCCGCCGCTGGACATCCCCGAGCTGATCGCGCGCGCCGGAGGCGGGCGCTTCATGATCGCGGTCGGGGTCGCGACCTCAGTGCCCGGGAAGGCGATTCCAGTCGGGGTCTGGCAGACGACCGACATCGTCAACAACCCGTTCCAGTCACAGGTCGGCACCTGGCCCGCGACGGCGGCCGCGCCGTGCCACGTCACCGTCGGCGCGGGAGCCGCGGGGCCGCAGCCGTACGTGCTGGCCGGCCGCTGCTTCTGGCCCGACAGCGGCGCCCGCTCGCTCTTCTCCGGAGCGCAGCTCTGGACCTACCGCGACGTGACTCCCGGCGTCCCGGACTGGGTAGCGATCGGGGTGCCGCCGAAGAACCCGGGCGACCCGGTCGCCGCGGGCGCCGGCTTCGGCCTCGTCGCCGTCGACCCCGCGGACGCCGACCGCCTCTACGCCTCCGTCGTCGGCGACGGAGACCCGCGGATGATGCGCTCGACCGACGGCGGCGCCACCTGGACCTACGACGCGAAGCTCACCGACCTGATGAGCGGCGGCGGGACGTTCGTCCCGTACCCGGTGGCGACGGGCGACGGGATCTTCCCGTACCTCCAGCCGTTGCTGGTGGCGTTCGATCCCGCCGATCCGAACCTGATCGTGGCCGGCGGTGCGTCCTCCGGCGTGTTCCTCTCGAGCGACGGCGGGGCGAGTTGGATCACGCTGACCGACGAGGCCACGCCCGGCACCTCGAGCGTCCCGCACCTGCCGCGCCCGATGTTCGCGCACTTCGACCACGACCAGCCCGGCGCGGTCCGCATCGATCTCGGAACCGGCCGCGGCGTGTGGCGCGTCGAGCTGCCGACGGCCGACCTGCGCGTGGCGAAGGCCGACTCGCCGGATCCCGCCTTCGCGGGCGAGTCGCTCACCTACACGATCACCGTCGCGAACGACGGAGCGGCGAGCGCCACCGGCGTCACGGTCACCGACGTGCTCCCCGCCGGCGTCTCCTACACGGGAGGCAGCGGCACCTGCAGCGAGTCGCCGGCCGGCAGGCTCACCTGCGCGGTGGGCGGGCTCGCGGCCGGCACGCAGACGAGCTTCACGATCACGGTCGCCATCCCGGCGAACCTGGTCTACGCGAACGGCGGCCCGAAGACGATCACGAACTCGGCCTCGGTGACGGGCGACCAGCTCGACACCAACTCCTCGAACAACACGACGACCGAGAGCACGCTCGTGAAGGCCAAGGCCGACGCTGCGATCGTGAGCTTCGCCGCGGTCGCGCCTCCGACGCAGGTCGTGATCGGGCAGCCCGTCGGCCTGACGCTGCGCAAGGTGATCACGAATCACGGCCCGTCGTCGCCGGTCGACGTCACCGTCTCGCGCACCGCGACCGCTCCGGCGGGCTCGACGGTGACCCCGGCCTCGTCCTCCGCGACCGTCACGGCCCTGGCCAAGGACGAGCTCCGCACGATCGACGAGACCTTCACGATCACGTGCGGCGCCCCGGGCGCACAGACGTTCACCTTCGCCAACGCGATCGCGCTCGCGAACGCCGTCGACGTCGATCCCGACGCGACCAACAACACGGCGACCCGCACCGTCACGGTCGCCTGTGTCGTGCCGGTCGCGGTCAACATCAGGCCGGGCAGCTTCCCGAACGTCCTCAACCCCAACAGCACCACCCACGTGGCGGTGCTGTCCACGAAGCCCGGCGAGTACGGCCTCCCGCTCGGCTTCGACGCCGCCACGATCGACCCGGCGAGCGTCCTGTTCGGCCCGGAGGCGCTCGTTCTCCCGGGAACCGGCGGCGCACCCGCCGTACACGGCGACGGCCACGTCAAGGACGCCCAGGAGCTCGACGAGAAGACGAAGGACAAGGACGACGACATGATCCTCGCGTTCCGCGTCGCGCAGAGCGGCCTTACGACGTCGTCGACGAAGGGATGCGTCTCTGGAACCTTCACCGGCGCGGGCGGGGCCGTCTACCAGTTCTTCGGCTGCGACTCGGTCAAGGTGTCCCATTGACGTCGTGACCTGGACCCGGCCGGCGCTGCGGGGATCGGCTCGTGCAAATGGCCGCGTTCGGCGTCCCGCTTGCGCCGGCGCGCTAGTACCGTGAGCCGATGGGGCAGTTCGGCGAGATGGGAAACCTCGACCTCGGGTGTGCGGGCGCCGCGAAGCCCGCCGCCCGCAGGGGCTGATCGGTGCCCCGCCCGGTTCGGGCAGCCGGAGGGATCGTCTGGCGCCGGGTCGATGCGACCGTCGAGATCGTGCTCGTCCACCGTCCAGCCTATGACGACTGGGCCTTCCCGAAAGGGAAGCTCGAACCGGGCGAGAGCGACGAGGAGGCCGCGCTGCGCGAGGTGGAGGAGGAGACGAGCCTCGTCTGCCAGCTCGGCGCCGAACTCGGCACGACGTCGTACCACGACGCGAAAGGACGCCCCAAGATCGTGCGGTACTGGGCGATGACCCCGGTCGGCGGTGTGCTCACCCCGGCGAACGAGATCGACGAGGCGCGCTGGGTGTCGCGAAGCGAGGCGGCCGGGCTGCTGAGCTACGCCCGCGACACCGACCTCCTCGCAAGCTTCCGCGAAGAGCCGTGACGCTCGCGCCAGGCCCGCCGGGTCGAGGTCCGGCGTGGGCAACCACGGATGCGGTCAGATCGCACCTACCGATGCCGGCCGACCGCCCGGGTCGAACCGTCGAGGACGTGAACACACTGACCGCCCGGTTGCTCGTCTGCTCGCCGGGCGAGCGCAGCCAACGTCATTCGTATCGCGGATCCGCCGTAACGGGAAACCCCCAACGAATCGGGAGGGTTCTCGAAGCGGGAGCGACGGGACTCGAACCCGCGACCTCCGGCGTGACAGGCCGGCGTTCTAACCAACTGAACTACGCCCCCAGGCGGAGGGCAGTGTAGCCGCAGGGCGAACTAGCCGAGGGTGACCACGCTCGACTGGATTCTGCTCGGATTCGTGGCCCTGACGGCGCTTGGCGGGTTCGGGACCGGGATCGTGACCACCCTCTTCTCGTTCGCCGGGCTCGTCGCCGGGGCGGTCGTCGGGGCGAGCCTCGCGCCGCAGTTCCTCTCCGACGGCGCCGACTCGAGCTACACCGGGCTCGTCGGGGTCGGCGGAGCGGTCGTCGGTGCGGCGCTGTTCTGCGCGCTCGCCCGCTTCGTCGGCTCGTTCGTGCGCGGCGGGCTGCGGCTGGTGCCGCCGCTCCGCATCGCCGACTCGGTCGGCGGCGCCGCTCCTCGGTGCGGTCTTCGGCTTCACCCTCGTCTGGGTCGGCGGGGCCGTCGCGATGCAGCTGACGGACAAGCCGAAGGTGCGCAAGGAGGTGCGGCACTCGCGAGGTGATCAAGCGGCTGAACGGGATCGCCTCGCCGAACGACCTGCTGAACATCCAGAGCGTGAACCGGGCGCGCGGCCCGCTCGGTCTCTAACCGCCGAGCAGGTCGACTCTAACCGCCGAGCAGGTCGAGCACGGTGGTCGGGCGGCGGTACGGCGCCACGATGTAGACGCCGTCGCAGCGTCCACGGGCGGCGTCGACCAGCTCTCGCGCGTGTGCCATCCCGACCTCGGCGGCGCCCGCGCCGGCCTCCGCGAGCGCGTCCTGCAGCTCCTGCGGCACGACGATCCCGGGCACCTCGTTGTGCAGCCGCAGCGCCAGCCGGTGGCTCGTGAGCGGGAAGATCCCGGCGAGCACGGGGATCGGCCAGCCGCCGATCTCGCCGGCGAACCGGTCGAGTGCAGCGACGTCGAAGACGATCTGCGTCATCGCGAACCTGGCCCCCGCGTCGAGCTTCGCGTGGAAGCGCTCGGCCTCGAGCTCCGGATCGTCGGCAGTCGGGTTGACCGCGACGCCGACGTGGAAGGACGGTCGGCGCGTCGATCGGCCGGCCGTTGAAGTCCTCGCCGCGGTTCAGGCCCGTGATCAGTCGCGTCAGGCCGATCGCGTCGAGCTCGTAGACGCCGCGCGAGCCTGGATAGTCGCCGACCTCGGGCGGGTCCCCGGTCACCGCGAGGATGTTGCGGACGCCCTCGGCGTGCGCGCCCAGCAGCATCGACTCGAGTCCGAGGATGGTCGAGTCGCGCGTGGTCACGTGCGCGACGGTCTCGAGCCCGGTCGCGCGTTCGATCGCGCCCGAGACCATCAGCGCGCTCATGCCCGCCCGCGCGGTCGCGTTGTCGTTGACGTCGACGAAGCGCACGCGGCCCGACTCCTCGAGCGTCTGCGCCACCTCGAGCAGGCCGCGATTGGAGCCGCCGAGTGGCGGGTCGAGCTGCACCGAGACGACGAACTCGCCCTCGGCGAGAGCGCGGCTGAACTCCGTCTCGCGCTGCTCCTCGCCGAGCGACGCAACCAGCTCGTGCTCGTTCACCTCGAGGCGGGAGCGCGGTTGGCGGTTCTCCTCGATCGCGGCCCGGATCGCCGCGATCTCGGTCGGCGTGGTGCCGCAGCAGCCGCCGATCAGCCGCGCGCCGAGGTCGCGGGCGTGCGCGGCGAACTCGGCGAAGTAGTCCGGTGTCGCGTGCGGGTAGATGACGCGGCCGCCGGACAGGCTCGCGAGGCCGATGTTCGGTAGCGCCGCGAGCGCGCGCCCGTCGCCCCGCATCTGCTCGAGCGCCTCGAGCGCGGCCATGAGCCCTGCGCCGTGGTTCGCGCCGATCGCGGCGAGCTCGAGCTCCGCGAGCCGATCGGCGGCCTCGCGGGCGGTAACCCCGGCGAGCGTCTCGGCACCCTCGTCGAAGGTCAGCAGCGCGACGATCGGCAGCTTCGAGATCGTCCGCAGCGCGGCGACGGCGTCGACCAGCTCGTCGAGGTCGTAGAAGGTCTCGAGCATGAACAGGTCGGCGCCGCGGCCTTCGAGGAGCGCGGCCTGCTCTGTGAAGAGCTCGTGGCGCACCGCCGACGTCGCGGCCTCGCCGATCGGGCCGATCGAGCCGGCGATGAACACGTCGCGGCCCGAGACCTCGCGCGCGTCGCGGGCGAGCTTGACGCCGAGCGAGTTGATCTGCTCGAGCTCCTCTTCGAGGTAGTGCGTTGCGAGCTTGCGCCGGTTCGCGCTGAACGTGTTCGTCTCGATCACCTCGGCGCCTGCCTCGATGAAGCTCAGGTGGAGCGACACGACGGCGTCAGGCGCGCGGAGGTTTGCCTCCTCGGGGGAGCGAAGGCGCGGGACGGCCGCGGTGATCAGCGAGCCCATCCCGCCGTCGCCGACGAGCGGCGGCCCCTCGCCGAGGCGTGTCTCGAAGCGGCCGGGCACGTCGAGAGGCTAGACGCTCACCCCTCGCTGCGCCCGCCGGTACGCCCTTTCGACGACCTCGGCGCGACCGTGCGTCTCGACGGCTCGATCAGCCGGATTTCGCTCCATCAGGCTGGTCAAGCACGGCGGTCAACCACCAAAAGGGGGATAGATCAAGTTGCGCCGAGGGCACAATGATGGCACTACCGAGGCTGGCCCGTTGCGGCGGGGCCAGCTCGGGAGAAGCATCGCCTCGAGCACATTCGGAGGCGGAAGAGAATAAAGCTCGCCGCAAGGGATTTTTGGCTCCCTGACCGGGACTGACGGCGATCTTTCCTGTGGCAGGGTTGTGACGGCGGCCTCCTGGCCGCCGTCACTCGTCGTGGATCACACGGCCCTCCATCCCGCCCGCGACCGTCACGACCTGGCCGGTGACGTGGCCGGACACGACCGGTGAGGCGAGTGCGACCACCTGCGCCGCGACGTCGTCGGCGAGCGCGACCTTCGGCAGCGCGGCCGTCCGCGCGATCCTGCGAATCGCTTGCTCGTCGAGGATCCCCTCGGTCATCGGCGAGACCGTCCAGCCCGGCGCGACCGCGTTCACGCGGACACCGGGATGGCGGCGTACGACCTCGTTCTTGAGCGAGAGCAGCAGGCCGTGCAGGATCGCCGACTTCGCGGCCGCGTAGTCGGCGTGGCCGGCCTCGCCGAAGATGCCGGCCGTCGAGCCGACCAGCACGAGTGCGCCCTTGCGGTCTTCGAGCTGCGCCAGGAAGCCGCGTGCGGTGAGGAAGGTCGCCGTCAGATTCGCGTCGATCGTCTCGCGCCACCGGTCGAGCGGCAGCTCCGCAACAGGCACGTCTTCGGCGGGCCAGATCCCCGCGACCGCGGCACAGGCGTCGAGCGGCCCGGCCTCGTCGAACATCCGGGCGACCTCGGTCTCGTCTGTCAGGTCGGCGCCGACGACGGCCGCGCCCCCCGCGGCGAGGGCCCGCTCGCGGCCGCGGTGGTAGTGGACGACGACGTGCGCCCGCTCCGCCGCGAACAGCCGGACGCACGCTGCGCCGATCCCTCCGGACCCGCCGGTGACCAGCACGCGTGCTCGTTCGAGACCCGTCTCCATGCGCCAGAAAAACCGCTACCCGGTTTCGCCGATCCTGTTGTAGAGTCACGGACAGTAGAGGGGTGAGCCGGAGCACGCGAGGCAGAGGGCGCCGGCTCTTGCACAGTCGCTGTCAAACAGGTCTGAGGCCGGAGGGGGCTGAATCAGTGCTCACCGTCGACATCTCGCTTCCCGAGATCGAGGAGTTGCAGAAGCTCGTCGAGACCGGGAAAGAGAAGGGCTTCCTCACCTATGACGAGATCGTCAGCGGGGTCGAGGAAGTAGAGCTGAGCAAGGAGCAACTCGAGGACTTCACCACCTACCTGATCGATCACGGCGTCGAGCTCGTGGTGGGCGAGCTGCACAAGACGCTGCCGCACGAGCAGCCGCTCGTCGAAGAGGAGAAGACGCCGAAGCTCGACCTGACCGTCGAGCCATCGCTGGATTCGCTGCGGCTGTACCTCCGCGAGATCGGCAAGGTGCCGCTGCTCACCGCCGACCAGGAGGTCTATCTCGCGAAGCGCATCGAGCGCGGCGACATGATCGCGAAGACGCAGATGACCGAGGCGAACCTTCGCCTGGTCGTCTCGATCGCGAAGGGATACCTCGGCCGTGGGCTGTCGTTCCTGGACCTGATCCAGGAGGGCTCGCTCGGCCTGATCCGCGCCGTCGAGAAGTTCGACTACCGCAAGGGGTACAAGTTCTCGACGTATGCGACCTGGTGGATCCGCCAGGCCGTGACGCGTGCGATCGCCGACAAGGCGCGCACGATCCGAATCCCGGTGCACATGGTGGAGAAGCTGAACAAGGTCGTCCACATCGAGCGGCAGCTCGTGCAGCGGCTGGGGCGCGAGCCGCGTCCCGACGAGATCGCCGAGGAGCTCGAGATGACGACCGAGGAGGTGCGCGAGATCCTGCGCATGGCGCAGCATCCGATCTCGCTCGAGAAGCCGATCGGTGAGGAGGAGGACTCCGAGCTCGGCGACTTCGTCGAGGACGACTCGGCCGAGTCGCCCTTCGACTCAGCGTCGCTCCGGCTCCGCCGCTCCGACATCGAGAACGCGCTCTCGTCGCTTCCGGAACGCGAGCGGCGCGTGATCGAGCTTCGCTTCGGTCTCGACGGGGCGCCGCCGTGCACGCTCGAGGAGGTCGGCAAGGCCTTCGGCGTCACGCGCGAGCGCATCCGGCAGATCGAGAACAACACGCTCAAGCGGCTCGAGTCGCTTCCCGAAGCCCAAGGGCTTCGCGACTGCGTCTAGGAACGCAGGACCGGCTTCGGGCTCGAGCGGAGTCGCCGGCCGAGCCGGCGGCTCCGCCTTTCCTGTGGGCTCAGTCTGCGATCGCGACGGACTCGATGCGCACCTCGTCCAGCGGCCGGTCCTGGTGGTCGACCGGGAGTTGCGCGATCTCGTCGACGATGTCCATCCCCGACGTCACGCGGCCGAAGACCGTATGGAGGCCGTCGAGCCACGGGCACGCATCGGCGACGACGACGAAGAACTGTGAGCCGTTCGTGTTCGGGCCGGAGTTCGCCATCGCCAAGGCGCCGCGGTCGACGCGGTTGTGGTTGATCTCGTCCTCGAACTGGTAGCCGGGACCGCCCGTGCCGGTGCCCGTCGGGTCGCCGCCCTGGATCATGAAGTCCTGGATCACACGGTGGAAGACCACGCCGTCGTAGAAGCCGTCGCGGGAGAGCTTGACGAAGTTCTCGACGGTCTTCGGCGCGTCGGCATCGAACAGGTCCACCTCGAACGCACCCTTGTTGGTCTCGAGCGTCGCATTCAGCATCGCGCGATCGTACTTCACGAGTCCGCGAATCGCGGACGGACGTGGCAGGCTTCGTCGATGGGGGGAGATTGAGGTGATCGCTCTTCTCGGCAACGTCACGCGTGACCTGTTCCCGGACTCGGCGTCGCGGGTGGGCGGCGGGCCGTTCCACTGCGCCCGCGCACTGCGGCGGCTCGCCGTGGACGCGGTGATCTACGCGCGCTGTGCGGAGGAGGACCGCGACGAGCTGATCCCGCAGATCGCAGCTCTCGGGACGCCGGTGGAGTACGTGCCGGGGCGAGCGACGGCGGTCTACGGGATCGCCTACGCAGGCGACCACCGGCAGATGCGGATCGAGGCGCTCGGCGACTGCTGGACGCCCGAGGACGTGCCGGCGCTCCCAGCGGCTGTGCGCTGGGTGCACGTGGCGCCGCTCGCGCGCTCCGACTTCTCGGCCGCGACGCTGGCCGCAATCGGGCCGGGTCGGCGGGTCGCGTTCGACGGCCAGGGGCTCGTCCGCGTGCGCCGAGACCGGCGAGCTCAGGCTCGACGACGACTTCGACCCCGAGCTCCTCCGCCATATCTCGATGCTGAAGCTGAGCGACGAGGAGGCCGAGGTGCTCGGCGATCCCGCGGCGCTGCCCGTGCCGGAGGTGATGGTCACCCACGGCTCACGCGGCTCGACGCTCTACGTCGACGGGCGATCCGAGCGTGTGCCCGCGTTCCCGCTCGGCGCCGAGCCGACCGGCGCCGGCGATGCCTTCTCGATCTCGTACGTGGCCGCGCGCTCGATCGGGTCGTCGCCGCCGGCGGCGGCCGGGTTCGCGACCGCGGTCGTCGGAGCGGTGCTGGGGTCCGGATGATCGCGCGGGTGGCGACGGCCGCCGGCACGTTCGGCGTCGACCTCGAGTCGGAGGAGGTCGCGCCGGCGGAGGTGTTCGAACCGTCGCCCGCGCCGCCGCTCAACCTGCCGCGCGTGCTGGCCGCCGCCGAAGCGGGTTCGACCGTCGTCGCGGTCGTGGATGCGCGACCGCCGATGGTCGTCTCGCACGACGGCGGCCTCACGTGGCGCGAGTCGGGTCGCGGGCTGCCGCCCGGCCGCGCGGTCGCAGTGGCCGAGGACGACCCCGACACGATGGTGTATGCCGGCCGCAACCGGCTCTACGTCTCGCGCGACGGCGGCGTCTTCTGGACGGCGCTCGCGGTCGAGCTGCCCGAGATCGAGGCGGTCGCGGTCAGGGAATGCTGAACTCGCCGCGCGCGACGATCACCGCCTCGCCGCCCACCAGAACCCGCTCGAGCCGATCGACCGACCCGTCGGCGCGCGCGTAGAGCGTCGACGGACGGCCGATCTCGGCGCCCTGGGCGATCTCGATCTCATCGCCGAAGCCCGTCTGCCCGTGCCGGGCCAGGTGAACGGCGAGGGGCCCCGCGGCAGAGCCGGTCGCCGGATCCTCGGCTACGCCGAGCGCGGGAGCGAACATGCGCACCTTCCAGCCGCGGCCCGCCGGCGCGAAACAGGCGGTGCCGCGGTCGTTCAGCCGCCCCAGCGCGTTCAGGTCGGGCGCAAGCGCAGCGAGCCGCTCGGCCGACTCGAGGCCGACGTACACGTTCTGCATGCCGTTGTCGTACCACTCGACAGGCAGCGTCGCGCGCTCGACGCCGAGCGACGCCAGCAGCTCGGCCGCAGGCTCGAAAGGCTGCCAGGTCGGCAGCGGCTGCTCCATCCAGCCGAAGCTGATCCGCGCCCCCTCGCGCTCGAGCTCGACCGGCACGACGCCGGCGCCCGTTTCGAGCCGCAGCACGATCTTCTGCAGCGGCCCACCGAGCACGAACGCCGCGCCGAGCGTCGGATGCCCGGCGAACGCCAGCTCCGCGGTCGGAGTGAAGATCCGGATCCGCACGTCCGCGTCGGCCGCCTGCGGCGGGAGCACGAAGACCGTCTCGGAGAGGTTCAGCTCGCGCGCGAGCGCCTGCATCGACAGCGGGTCCAGGTCGCGCGCGTCCGTGAACACCGCGAGTTGGTTGCCGGCGAGCGCCGTGCCGGTGAACACGTCGACGACGACGTAGCGGAGACGGCGCACCGCGGAACCGTACCCGGTCGTCGTGCCGTCTCTAGGCTTGCTGCCGTGCGCCTGATCCTCGTCCGCCACGCCGAAGCCGGCCCGGGGCAGCCCGACGCGCTGCGTACGCTCACGCCGGACGGCCGCGCGGCAGCGGCGGCGCTGGCGGCGCGGCTCGCCGGCGAGCGTCCGGACGCGGTTGTGTCGAGCCCGCTCGTGCGCGCCCGAGAGACTGCGGCGCCGATCGCCGACGCCGCTGCGGTCGCGCTGGAGACGGACGAGCGACTCGCACCGGGCGCAGGCGTGGACGACCTGCGCGCTTCGGTCGCGGGCCGCGGCGGGACGGTCGTCGTGGTCGGTCACGAGCCCGACTGCAGCGAGATCGTCCTGGCGCTGACCGGCCGGCAGGTCAGGTTCCCGCCAGGCGGCTCCTTCGAAGCCGAGCTGTGAGCCGGCTTGCCGCGATGCGTCATGTGGTCACCTGGACACGTCGAGCCGAAGCACCACCAAAGCGAACGTGGCCGGAGTGGCCGTGAGCGCGATCCGCGTGCGCGGCCTGCGCAAGAGCTACGCGGCCCACGAGGCCGTTCGCGGGATCGACTTCGACATCCCGGCCGGAGAGGTCTTCGGGCTGCTCGGCCCGAACGGGGCCGGCAAGACCACCACCGTCGAGATCCTCGAGGGCTACCGCAACCGCGACGGCGGAGAGGTCGAGGTCCTCGGCGAGGATCCGGAGCGCGCCACGACGGCGTGGCGCGAGCGTATCGGCGTCGTCCTCCAGTCCTCGTCGCTCTACCCGAACCTCACGCCGCGCGAGAGCCTCGCCCTGTTCGCCGGCTACTACCGCCGGCCGCGCGACGTCGCCGAGGTGATCGAGATCGTCGGCCTCGCCGAGAAGGCCGACGACCGCGCGCGCACGCTCTCGGGCGGTCAAAAGCGCCGCCTCGACCTCGGCCTTGCGCTGATCGGCGACCCCGAGCTGATCTTCCTCGACGAACCGACGACCGGGTTCGACCCGGCCGCGCGCCGGGCCGCCTGGGAGACGGTCCGCAACCTGCGCTCGCTCGGGACGACGATCCTGCTGACCACGCACTACCTCGACGAGGCCGAGCAGCTCGCAGACCGCGTCGCGGTGATCGTGGGCGGCGAGATCATCCGCGAGGGCACGCCCGCCGAGCTCACGAGCGCGAGCCCCGAGACCGAGATCCGCTACCGGCGCAACGGCGAGGTGATTCTCGAGCACACCGCGACCCCGACGAAGCGCCTGTACGAGCTGACGGCCGAGGCGCTCGAGCGCGGCGAGGAGCTCGAGGGCCTCGAGGTGCGGCGCCCCACTCTCGAGGACGTCTACCTCGAGCTCACCGCGGAATGAGCCTGCTTCTGCACGAGTTCCGCGCCCAGCAGCGGCTCTTCTGGCGGCAGCGCGAGTCGGCGTTCTTCACCTTCTTCCTGCCGGTGATCCTGTTCCTGATCTTCGGCTCGGTCTACGGCGACACGGTGATCAAGAAGGAGGGCGGGATCAAGGGCTCGTCCTTCCTCCAGGCGGGGATGATCGGCTACGGCGTCGCCGCAACGTGCTTCGCCGGGCTCGCGATCACGCTGGTCGTTCGACGCGAGTCGGGTGTGTTGAAGCGCGTCCGGTCGACGCCGCTGCCGGGTGCGACCTACATCGTCTCCGTGCTCGCCTCGACGTTCGTCGTGTTCCTGATCGAGGCCGCCCTGATCATCACGCTCGGCCGGACGATCTTCGGGGTGCCTGTCCCCGAGGATCTCGCCTCGCTCCTCGCCGTCCTGTTGATCGGCGCAGCGTCCTTCGCCGCGATGGGTCTGGGGATGACTGCGTACGTGCGCTCGGCCGAGGGCTCGTCGGCGGTCGTCAACGCCGTGTACCTCCCGATGGCGATCCTCTCGGGAACGTTCTTCACGACGGCCGCGTACCCGCCGTTCCTGCACGCGATCGCCGCCGTGCTGCCGCTCACGCACTTCACCGAGCTGACGCGCGACGTGATGGTGCGGAACGAGCACGTGTGGTCGGATCCCGGCTCGCTTGCGATCTTGCTCGCCTGGGGCGCCATCGGCCTGGTCGGCGCCCTGCGTGGCTTCCGCTGGCAGCCGCGCGAGAGCGCCTGTAGGAAGAGACCTGCGGTGTCCGGTGGAGATCGCCCCTGCAGCGGCTGCTGGCGAGATCGAGGAGAGAGCCGGCTTTCTGCTGTGCCGGTCGCTGGGCCGGAGCGGCGGCCACGCTGACGGAGGAGCCCGCCTCGATCCAGAGCTTGCACCTGCGATCAGGAGTAGAGAGCTGGTCGCCTCGCGCCGGGGGTGCGGCCGTCGCGCCCGCATCATCTCTAGGGGACGTACGGCTCGCCGAGGTCGGCGATGATCCGCACGATCTCGGCCTTCATGTGGCGGGCGAGGTCGCCCGTCGGGTCGGCCGCGACGGCGATCCCGTGCGTCTCGGGCTGGACGCTGCCGAGTACGAAGATGTTCTCGTCGTTGTAGTCGTTCGCCGGCTCGGTGTAGTTGAAGCTGCCGGCGACGACGACGCGCTCGTCGATCACCATCAGCTTGTGGTGGAGCTTGCGGACGCCGGAGGTCTTCGTCGGCTGGAAGAGCGCGATGTTCGCGTGGTTCATCGTCTTCGGCGCCGCCCAGCCGTGGGCGGCCTGGCCGCGGTCGAGGACGCCGGTGATCTTCATCCCACCGCGCGCGAGCGCGACCATCGTGTCGTCGATGCCGGATGAGCCGGAGAAGGTGAAGATCGCGAAGTAGACCTCGCGCGCGCCCTTCAGCATCTGCTTCATGATCTCGAGCTCGGGCGTGTGCGTCGGTGCGAAGAGGACCTTCGCGGGCACGCCGCCGAGGTCGTAGAGCTTCGGCACGTCGCCGTGGATCTCACGGCCGAAGCGGCCGAGCGCCAGCTGGTCGAACTCGGCCTCGTACTGCCGGCACACCGACGCGCTGTTGAAGACGAACACGTGGTTGAGGTTCCTGTGCGTATCGGTGAGGGTGAAGTTCGCCGACCCGGAGAGGAGCGCCGGCCGGCCGGGTTTCGTCGCCTTGCCGCCGCGGTAGTCGCGCAGCGCGAACTTCTGGTGGAAGATCTTGGGGTTGAAGTCGCCCTTGACCTCGACGTCCGAGCGCAGAAGCGCCGCCAGGATCTTCCGGTTCGGCGCGAGGGCGGTGTCGTCCTCGCCCCACTGCACACGGCGAAGTGCCTCCAGCGCCGACTCGCCCGGCTTCGGCGCCGGCGCCACCGGCACGCCCTTGGTCGACTTGAGCGGCGTGCGCAAGTAGTCCTGCTCGAGGAACAGGTTGACCGAGACCCCACGCCAGCGCGCATCGAGGATCGCCTGCGCGATCGGCTCCGAGTCGAGCTCCTGGACCGCGATGTCGAGCGAGGAGCGGGCGCCGCCGACGAAGTCGACGATCACCTGCTCGAGGTCGTCGGCGGCTCCGAGCTCCTTCGGCCCGACGTAGGCCTCGATCTTTCCACCGGCGAAGCTCGCCACGGCCGAATCCTCACACACCGGGCGGTCGCCGCGACGACGTCGCTACGTCGGCCTGACGGCTCCGTCGACGAACGCTGCGAGGCGCCACTCACCGTCGAGCCCCTTCAGGACGTGCGCTCCACGATCCTCGAACGTGAGCCCGGCGGCGCCCGCCAGCATCCGGGTGAGGTCGCAGACGAGGATCTCGTCCGGCGCGGCTGCGCCCATGATGCGCGCCGCCTCGTGCACGGTCACGCCGCGAATGTCGTCGCCGACGACCTCCACCTCGCCGACGTGCACGCCGACGCGGATCTTGAGGTCGTGCTCCTGCGCGATCCGTCTCATCGCGGTCGCGCAATGCAGCGCCCTGGCGGAGCCGTCGAACGTCACGAGCATGCCGTCGCCGGTGGTCTTCACCTCGCGCCCGCCGAAGCGTTCGAGCTCGGCCCGAACCGACTCGAAGTAGCCGGAGAGGAGGTCGCGCCAGGCCCCGTCCCCGAGGCGGGCCGCGACCTCGGTGGAGCCGACGACGTCCGCGAAGAGCAGCGTGGCGAGCACGCGGTCGCGGCTCCCGCCGTAGCCGGCCCACACACGCAGGCCCGTCCATTCGATCTGCACGACGGGCTCGTCGCCGATGGTGTAGCCGTCGTGCCCCGGCGGAATGTCGAACACGTCGCCCGGATCGAAGACCACCGATGTGCCGTCCTGGAAGTCGATCCCGAGGCGGCCCGAGATCATGTAACCCACGTGCCGTATCTGACACCACTCGCCGCCGACCGTCGGCCGCACGTCCGTCGACCAGCGCCACCCCGGCTGGTTCACCATGCGTCCGACCGTCAGATCGCCGAGGTGGACGATGTCGGTCCGCACGCGCGGGAACTCGACGACCTCGTCGGGCTCGTCCACGCTCTTGTGCCGGACCTCGGCCACCCCGCTAGGCCCCGGCTCCGGTGTCCCAGGCGGGGTGCGTTCCCGGAGAGTCGCTCATGACGTCATCGTAAGACGTGGCTCACGCGACTGGCCAGTGCACCCGCTCGCCGAGGGCTCGACACGAACCGAAGGCCGTTACAGTGACGACGCCCAACCGCCGGAGCCGGCTGGCTGAGGCGTTACGCCCCCGTAGCTCAGTGCTGTGCCGCTGAGATGGCTTGTCGCGATGTGCAAGCATCCGCCGTAGTCGCCGCCGGGGAGGTGGCCTGATTCGCGGGCCAAGGCCCGGCGGAGCCCCGGCCTTTGTAAGACAGAGGATCGCACGCAAGGCTCATGTCCACAGGTAGAACGGCCGATATGAGCGAGGAATGCCTCTGCTGCGCTGTCTTGCGACGACGGCTCTGGCCGTTTGGCTCTGCGCGACTGGAGCTGCTTGCACAGCGCAGCACGCACCATCGTCTCCCCCCAAAATGACGCGGACCGCCCTCCGCGCGACCTTTGCTCGGATCCACCTTGAGCTTCGCCAGGGCGACCGCTTCTTCGATATCTCCAGCTCCTCAATGGAGCCAACACTGCACTGCGCTCGCCCAGCACTCGAGTGCGAAGCAGACACGGACGACCACATCGTCGTGCGACCGTACACGGCAAATCGCCAGCCTGAGCGCGGCGACCTCGTCGTGTTCGAAGTTCCACCGCCGGCCGCACGACGATGTGGAAACGGTGGGACGTTCGTGAAGCGAGTGGTCGGTCTCCCAGGCGAGACGTGGAGCGCAAGAGAGGGCTACGTCTACATCAACGGCCGCAAGCTTGACGAGCCCTACGTAGAACCGTCCCGACGGGACTCAGATTCGATCAAGCCACGCCGGATCGAGCAGGATCACTACGTCGTTGTCGGAGACTCGAGGACTGGGTCGTGCGATTCTCGTACCTGGGGAGCCCTCGCCCGAATCCGACTCATCGGCAAGTCCATCGCGATCATCTGGCCTCCAAACCGGGCTCGTCGTCTCTAGCGCTGGGTACCGCTCGACTGGGTCAGCGCAATGAACCCGCTGATCGTGCAGAACGTAAGCCTCTCCCGGCGGCCCGGCCAACCTCCCGGGTACAGAGCGGGGTACAGACCAAAACCCGTAGCCCTGTTGGCAAACGAAAAGAGTAAGCGTTCAGGTGTTCCGCGAGGTCAGGCGAGTGCTGGGATGGGGTCGCCTCGGCTGTTGGCGTGGAAGACCTCGGTGAGGTAGGCGAAGAGCGAGCGCTTCTGGAGGCGGCAGGTGAGTGAGGCCGAGAGCAGCCGCTCGATCGTGTGCTCGCCGTGCTCGGATTGGCTGCCGAGCGAGAGCTTGCGATAGATGACGGCGCCGCGTAGGCCGCGTTCGGCGTGGTTGTTGGTCGGCTCGACTCCGTCGGTGTCGGTGAAGGTCCAGAGCGCGGGCCAGCGGTTGAGGAGGTTTCTGGCAAACGCGCGGTGGTACTTGGTGCGCGGGCTCTTCCGTGTCGCGTGTTCGAGCATCGCGTGGAGCCTCGCTTGCAGCGGCGCCGTCCGGGCTTGGAGACGAGCCCGGTCTCGATCGTGCTGGTAGGCGTCCCAGGCGTTGAAGAGGTCGTGGGCGATCTGGAGGCCGTCGAGGCCGAACCGCTGCTGCTCGCCCATACCCTCGCTGTGGGCGGTGAAGTCTCTGAGCAGGTGGGCCCAACACAGTTGTCGTTGGCTGGGATCGAGGTAGTCGTAGCCGCGCCAGCGGTCCGAGCAGACGATGCCGGCGAACCGCTCGCCGAGCAGCAGCCTTGCCTCAGAGCCGTGACGGCCGGCCGCGATCCGGAACACCGCGGTCTCGCTCGTCAGCGCGCTCCACAGCGTCCGGCGCCGACCAGCGGTCCCCAGCCGGTCTCGTCGATGTTGACGACCGAGGCTGCTTTGAGCTGCTGCTCGAGCCGGGTGTGCGGAGCGGCAGCGCCACACCGGCCCGCTGGAAAATCGCGTCGACCGACCCGGTCGCCAGCTCGACCCCGAACAGCTCCCGCGCGAGCTCAGTCGTGTCGCGGCGGGAGACACGGTTGCGGACCGCGACGGTCACGACCGCTGCCTGCAGCCGCGGCCCGAACGCCGACCGTGGCACCTCACGGGGAAGCTCGGCCCGTGTCCGGGTGGCGCACCCGGGGCAGCACACACCGTGCAGCCGGTGCTCGGTCACGCGCACCGCGGTCGGCGGCAACTCCGCGACCTGGTGCCGCCACGGCTCCGCCGCGTCCACCAGGTCCGGCGCGCCGAACACGTGCGCGCACGACCGGCACCGCTCGGGCCAATGCTCGACCACCTCGTCGACCTGCTCGGGCGGAAGCAACCGTCGGTGCTTGCCCTCATGCCCGGGCTGACCGCCCCTCCCACGACCCGAACCCTTCCCGCCCGCACGCGGCGGCGCCGACGGAGGATCCTGCGACGGCGGCAGCGACGAGTTCCGTGAACTCCGATTCAGCCGCCGCTCAAGCTCAGCCACTCGAGCCTCGAGCCGCCCAGATTCGCCTCGACCAGCTCGCCCTACCCGCAACAACAGCAAGATCGCCATCTCGCGCTCACCATCAAGGATCGCCTCCGCCTCAACCCGCTCCACACCACAAGATTCGCCGTCTGGACCGAGGACCCTCTATGAGGGTGAACGCTTACCAAAAAGACTTATGAGCATCGTAAATGTACACGCTGCCCCCGTAGCTGGAAGCGGAAGAGCTGTTGAGCCGCCTAGGCTCGGGCAATCTTCCTAAGTGCCTCCGCCCACCGGGCCAGATGGTCGTAGCTACGATCGCTCTGATTCGCGAGAAACGGCGGAAGACGTATTCGTCTGATCGTGCGTCCAAACGCGTCGTGCTCGACTCCGAGCCGCTCAGCCGCTTCAGCGGGGATCCAACGAGCCAAGGTTTCTTTCCCGCAATGCGCCGTTTAATACCACTGCGAACCGGGTGCGAAGAAGTGCGCTCGATATTCGGATCCGCAATGGCAATCTCAATCTCTCAAGTCAGCGCAGCGGCGAGAGAACCTCGTCCGGGAGCTACCGCGGACAAGCGGCCGGGCGAGTGGCAGCCCGGCAGCGACCGTTCTGTCGCCGACAAGGGCTCTTGCACGCACCCGGCAGCTCGTACGGCCCGCCCTCGACAGCGGCACCCTGCGGACGCCTCGTCCCGTAGATGTCGGTTGCGGGGTAGGTGCCGCCCGCCGTGGGGACGCGGTTCCTGAGACAGGTATCGCGAGGACTCAGCTCGGGAGTCCAGGCCGACCCGTCGCTCGGTGGCGCACCATGCACCCACGAAGGAGTGCATCTCCTGGCGTTCGCCCCGCATGTCCCAGGTCCGCCCGGCGGAAAGACGTTGTAGCTGCCGCTGAACGGGCTCGGCCCGCAGCTCGAGATGGAGCCGACGTAGACGTTGTTGCTCTGCGTCATCGTCCCGCTGCAACCGTTGTTGTTGGTCGGCATCCCATGCGCCGGATACGCGATGACGTTGTTCTGGATCAGGATGCCGTCGCAGTGGCCCTGCCCGATCGAAAGGTTGTTCGATCCTTCCGTCGGACCGAAGTAGTTGTTCCTGATCACCAGCGACCCGATCACGCCGCCCGCGAACTCGCCGACCTGCATGTTCGACGTCGGCCCGTTGTAGAACAGGTTGCCGTTGAAGACCATGTTGTTGCCGCCCGGGGTCTGGAACATGTCGTTGTGGCCGTTCGACATGCCGCACTGACCGTCAGGAGGCCCGATCCAGTTACGGATCACCGACCGGATCAGGCGGTTGTTGTCAGAAGGCGCGTTGCTCATCCAGAAGCGAAGCGCATCCTCGTCGTTGTTGTAGCCCGCACCGCAGAAGTTCGTGTCGCCGAGCTTGCTGTACCGGATCGTGATCCCCGTCGCGTACATCCCGGCCTGATGCCCGTGCCAGCCGTCGATCACGACGTCCGAGAGCGCACCGCTGGCGCTGAGCTCCTCGCTTGCATGGTCATTCATCACGTCGCCGCCGGTCGCCTGGATGCCCGTCACGTGCACGCGCGAGGTCGAGATGTCCAGTGACTCGACCGTCACGCAGGTCGTCGCCGCCACAACCTCCGCCACCGAAGACGGCTGATCGTAGGTCTCCGCGTAGAACAACACGGGCAACGTCTTCGCAGCCCCGCTGATTGTCTGCGCCCCGTACGTGCCGCAACGGACGAAGACCGTGTCTCCCGGCTGCGCGAGCGCGAACGCCCGGTTGAGACTCGCGCACGGCTTCGCCTCGTTGCCTCTCACGCACTTCGAGTCGACGCCGGCCGTCGAGACGTACACGGTCGACGGCGCACCGTTGGCAGCAAGCGCGGAGACGCCCGAGGTGGAGGCGTCCGTGATCGTGCGGCCGCCGATCGCCAAGACAGCGGCCGCAGCCACAACGAGTGCTTTCCTCCTCGTTAGCCACGCCGCTAGCCGTTGCGCATGTGTCATCTAGATCTCAAACCGAGTTGGCAAGGAGCGAGCCTAATTCAGCTCGATCAAGCCTCGCCTGGCCATCAAGTCGAGCAGACCGTAGTCAAGCCGAGCGCGCGATCGACGTCGTTCATCGGAAATGGTTGCCGCGTAGGACCATCTGTCTCCTCGTGGACGGCTCGGACCAGGGAGCCCCGGGACCGAACCCTGTCGAGGGGTTGCCGGTTGACCTGGGCAGCACCCTACCGGGCGCCTCCCGGCGGATCTAGAGCAAGCTCTCGGGGTACACAGCGGGGTACAAGCTAGAATCGCTCGCTACCGTTGTAACTTAAAAGCGGTCATTTGCAGGTAAATCGAATGCTTCGCCCCCGTAGCTCAGTGGATAGAGCAGCGGTTTCCTAAACCGCGTGCGCAAGTTCGATTCTTGCCGGGGGCACTCTCGAAATCGCCTCAGAAATAGCTGATTTGCAGGTATTTCTTGGAGGCTCTCCGAAATCGTGTTGTCCGGCCTGATCCGCTGAGATCCGCTCTCGACTGTCGCGCACTGTCGCGCGGACTGTCGCGCGGCAGGTATTTTCAGGGTCGTGGGTCAGCTCA
Source organism: uncultured Actinomycetota bacterium (assembly GCA_963797465.1). Lineage (GTDB taxonomy): Bacteria > Actinomycetota > Thermoleophilia > Gaiellales > Gaiellaceae > PALSA-600. The sequence continues at coordinate 2,787,330 of CAWCPD010000001.1, forward strand.
CGGGCATCGAGGTCAGGCACGCGAAGGCCTGTGCGTCGCGCGAGGGCCGGAAGTGCAACTGCCGCCCGACCTACCAGGCGAGCGCATGGAGCGCCCGCGACGAGAAGCGCCTGCGGAAGACCTTCCCGACGCTCGCGGCCGCGCGGCGCTGGCGAGCCGAAGCGCAGAGCGCGATCCATCGCGGCAAGCTCCGCGCGCCGACGGCGACGACCCTGGCCGAGGCGGGCGAGGAGCTCATCGAAGGGCATGCGGTCGGGCAGGGTGCGAACGAAGTCCGGCGACCTCTACAAGCCGAGCGCGATCCGCAGCTACGAGCGCGCCCTCCGCGACCGCGTCCTCCCCGAGCTCGGCGCGAAGCGACTCGGCGACGTCCAGCGCCGCGACGTCCAGCAGCTCGCCGACCGAGCTCCTCGGCGAGGGCCTCGACCCGTCGACGGTGCGGAACGTCCTGATGCCGCTCCGCGTGATCTTCCGCCGCGCGATCGAGGACGGCGACCTCGCGGTCAACCCGACCGGCCACCTGCGGCTCCCGGCGGTCAGAGGCCGACGTGAGCGGATCGCCTCACCCGAGGAAGCGCAGCTCCTCCTCGCCGCGCTCCCCGAGCGCGACCGCGCGGTCTGGGCGACCGCCCTCTACGCGGGCCTTCGCCGCGGCGAGCTGATGGCGCTCCGCTGGGAGGACGTCGACCTCGCGAAGAGCCTGATCCACGTCGAGCGCGCCTACGACGAGAAGGGCCGAGTCCACATCGAGCCGAAGAGCCGCGCCGGCCGGCGGACGATCCCGATCATCGGCGCGCTCCGCGACGAGCTCCTCGCGCACAAGACGCGCGAAGGCCGCGACGTCGGGCCTCGTCTTCGGCTCGAGCGAGGACACCCCGTTCGTGACCTCGAACCTCTGGCGCCGAGCCCAGGTCGCCTGGCGCCGCGCCGGCCTGCAACCCGATCGGCCTCCACGAAGCGCGCCACACGTTCGCGTCGACGCTGATCGCCGCCGGCGTCAACGCGAAGGCGATCACGACCTACATGGGCCACGCGTCGATCCAGACGACGTACGACCTCTACGGCAAGCTCATGCCGGGCTCGGAGGCGGAGGCGGCCGCGCTCGTCGACGCCTACCTCTCACGAGCCGACACGCCGTCGCGTCTCGCGCAACTCGGGAGCGAGGTCTAAGCTTGCGTCGTCTTCAACACAACACTACAATTGTGTTGTGATCCCGCCGTTCGCGGACAGCGGGAACCTGCCGGAAGGAGTCCATGAAGCAACCTGGGACGAGATCGTCGACCGCTTCGGAACAAACGCCCGACGCCGCGAGCTGCTCGACGGCCTGCGACGTGCGCTGGTCAGCCTCAGAGCTGCCGGTTGCCGTCGCGCGTACGTCGACGGAAGCTTCGTCACCGGCAAGGAAGAGCCGGGCGACTTCGACGCGTGCTGGGAGATCGCCGGCGTCGATTCGGCTCTGCTCGACCCCGTACTGCTGCAGTTCAGCGACGCCCGCGCGGCGCAGAAGGCGCGATTCGGCGGGGAGCTCTTTCCGGCGGAGGCCATCGCCGATCCCGACGGGACACGGTTCCTCGGGTACTTCCAGCGAGACAAGCACACTGGAGAGCCGAAGGGCATCGTGGCCGTGGACCTCGAGGAAATGCCGTGATCAGCAACGAGCGCCAGTACCGCATCACGAAGTCGGAGGCGGCGAAGTTCGAGCAGTCGATCGCGGCTGCGCGTGAACGCGAACCCAGCCCCGATGTCGATCCCCGCATCCACCAGGCGATGATCGAGTCGCTCGAGAGCGAGCTCTCCGTCCTCCGTGAACAGCTCGACCAGTACGAAGCGCTGAAGGCGGGACACGTGAAGGGTCGCAAGGTGAAGTCACTGCGCGAGCTCCCATCTTGCTGATCGAGGGGCGGATCGCAGCGCGTCTGACGCAGCAACAGCTCGCCGGACGTCTCGGCCTGCAGGAGCAACAGATCCAGCGGTACGAGTCGACGCTCTACTCGGGAGTGGGCCTCGACCGCCTCCAGGACGTAGCGGACGCCGTCGGGCTCGAGATCGAAGAAACGGTCACGTACGCAACGCCCGCATGACGCGCATGGACGACGCGACGGCCTTCGAACACTACGACGAGCCGACGAATCGCGAGCCGGCCGCAGGCACCCCCAGACGCCGCCGCGACCGATCGGCGACACGGAGAGGTTTCGGTCAGCCCCCGCGCCGAGACCATCGAGGAGATCAGCCGGCTGGCCGCTGCCGACGGAATCACAGTCAACGCCTGGATCCGACGGGCAGTCGAGCGAACACTGGGCCGGTGAGCTGAGGCGTCGCCCTCGCCGGGAGGCCAATATCGACCTCGGCGCAAGTGGCCTATTCGGCTTCTGCTCGCCCAAGCAGGTCCACTTCGCAACGAGTCGACCGAGCGGCAGCCCCCGCTCATCGCGGGAACCGCGTTGCACTCTTGTCGAGCCAACGCTCGAGCTCGGCGACAGGAATCAGGATCAGCTTGCCGCGGCGAACGACGCGAAGCTCCGGCTTGATGTGCTCGTCGAAGAAGTCGCGACTGACGCCGAGCATCTGCGCCGCCTCGCCCGGGCTGACCGAGAGGCGCGGGAGCGCGGGCTCTCGAACGACAGCCGGTTTCGCCGATACGGCTGGGACGGCGACCGGGCCGCTTCCCCACTCCGCGTCCGGATGGTGCCGCCCGAGGTCTCGATCCGGCGCGCCGGGCCGACGGCGGCGACGCACCGAATCGGCAGGCACCCCGTCGAGCTCGAGCTGCTGAGGGTCGAAGGGCACCGCTGCTCCCGGGGTTCCGCGCTCGGCCATCCCAGCAGGATTGCGGATCGAGGTCGCGCAAACCTCCCGCGGAACTCCCGCGGACCTCGCGACTCACGTTTCCTCTGCCGGACGACGGTCTACTCGCCAGTGCCGCCGGACGAGAGCCGACCTGAGCGGACGAGAACGGATCGGACGGACGACGGCCACCATTGCTTACCGCCCTGAGCCGTCGGCACACGCTCGGCGTTGAGAGTGCGGGCAATCTCGCCAAGAGTTCTCCCTGCCTTGTGCGCTTTGCGAATCCGCTGCACGACCTCGGGTGGAACTCCCGGTGGCCGGCCGCGAGTGGGCGGCTGAGGCCGGGCCCTGCCGGCCCGGCGTCGTGCCGCGGCGAATCGCTCGAGCTCGTCAACCGGGACGAGGAGCGTCCCCGATGGCGTCTCGATCGTCTCGATGAATGGAAGGATGCGCCGATCGAAGGTGGATCGACTGATGCCGAGGGCCTCGGCAGCCTGGCTGCGCGTGTACACGAGCCGTTCAACTCGCTTCGCCTGTCGAAGAAGGACTGGCTCCTGTGCCGGAGCGGTTGGATGCGGAAGCGCATGCCGTCGCGCTTTCGCCGCTCGTCGCTGCTGTCGGGCGCTTGGCATTCCATACAACGTACACGAATCTCGCCCTAGTCTGCACCGTGGTGCATCTGTGTCCCGCCTTTTATCTAGGTTAGTTGAGAGAGCGGACGGTGTTGTTCACGCTGCCTCGTCGAAGGCCTCCTCGCCGTTCTCGCCTTCGGCTTCGGTCCGGTCGTCGGCGCTGCCCCATTGCTGCTCGCACTCTCCGGCATGGACGAGCGAGCCTTCTTTCTCGGCGACGTCGGCGGCCGACTCGATCATGCGCAGGCAGCACTCGCAGCGGATCGCTTCGCCTGCTGCGAGCTTCTCGCGCTGCTCCTGGAGCCGCGCGTCCTGCTCGTCCCGCCATGTCTGCTCGCGCTGTTCCCGCTCGGCCTCCTGGGCAGCACGATGCTGCTTGACCGAGGTCGGCGCGACCCGCTTGGCGAGCTTGTCGAGCACCTTGGAGCCGGACAGTTCCTGGGGCTCGTCGATGCCCCGCCGGTCGGCGTTCGGCAGACCGGAAGTCGACGTTGTCGGCATCTTCCCCGACCGCGGCTCGATCGTCCACCTCGTCGGCGCCGTGCTCGCCGAGCAACACGACGAATGGGCCGTCGCCCGCCGCTACATGAGCGCCGACTCGATCACGAAGGCGCTCACCGACCCGAACAACGAGCCCGAGGAGGTGACCGCCATCGCCCAAGCCGCATGAACGTCAGGCGAGGATGACGCGTTCAGCCTCGTCCACCACTTGACGGGGCGTGGCTCGATTTGCCGGCTGAGATCGAGCCGGGAGAGGCATCCGAGGCCCACGCGACGTGATCTAGAAGAGTGTTCGCCTCTCGCGGATGCTGTCCGCCCCAACCCATGAGGGGCCTAGAAAGTGCTCGAAGAGCGGAGTAGCCTCCGTCTTGCCGTGAACCCAGTTGCGCGGCTGAAGAAGTCTGGTGCGGTGGCGCTGATTACGGGCGCGATAGCCGTGGCGGCCGGCCGGGGATCCCTCCATCGAGTGGGCGGTCAGCGGTCCCCGCGGGGCGTCCGCGTCGAGAATCCAGGCGGGTCGCGATCGCGGCTCCTTCGCCGAGCTTCTCAACCACGGTGTACTCGGTCGCCTGCTGCACGACTCGCTCACCGGTGGACGAAGCGTGGCCGGGCTTCACGATGAACTGGGTCGCCGAGCGGCGGATCCGTTCGTATTTCTTGGATGGCAGCGTCACTAGGCTCCAGCAGCCAACCTCGCTGCACTCACAGATGACGACCACAACGTCCTGAGGCGGGGAGGTCGCGTACGCGCAGACCTGCTCGTTGAGCTCGCGGATCAGTGCCTGGTTCCGAGCTCCGTTTCTCTCTTTCGCGCCGGTGCAATCGTCGGAGTTGTTGCTCAGGGGTTCGGACGACATGACGGATACCTCCAAGAGAACGTTGGCGAGTAGGGGCGCCCGGCCGGCTCATGCCGCGGGCTCGAGGACCGAGGCTCAGCCGCTCGCTCGTCCGCCGTCATCGGCACATGTTCGATCGACGGAGAGCTTCGATCCAGAACACACGCTGTCTAACACGCGTCAGAAAATACCCGCTATATTTGACGTATGTCAAGTGAAAAGCAAATGAAGTCGTGGACGTTCGTCACCAATCACACACAGGTGCTGCTCTGTCTCGCACGCGATCCGCACGTCAGGCTGTACGACGTTGCCGAACAGGTCGGGATCAAGGAGCGAGCGGCGCAACGCATCCTCGCCGACCTCGTCGAGGCGGGATACGTCCAGCGCACTCGCGTAGGACGACGCAACGTCTACACGATCGACCGCCAGCGCATGATGCGCCACCAGGCGCAGCTTAACCACCAGATCGGCGACCTCCTCGATCTGCTCCAACCCACTCCGGAATCACCGGTTCGATAGCCAACAGTGAGAGGTGCCGGACGGCGGCATCGCTTGACGTTCGGCCCAGTCGGGCAGCTCAGGTCCCTTCGAGTCCCCGCTTTGGTGGACATCGTCTGACTGAGCCTGTCTCGGTCGGGGAGGATGTCTGTCATGCCGAAGTCCGGCGTACGGCGGGAGCTCGTCAAGGTGCCCGGCCCCGGCAAGCTGATCTACACCCACCGCACGCTCGCCGCCAAAGGCACATCGAAGCCACTCACCTGGAGCGGCAAGACTTGAACAGCCAAGGCGGCCACCGTCTGCTCGCTGCCTACCGGCCCTCACCACGCTGCCAACCATCTCAGAGGCGCGGCCAGCGTCGACGCGCGGCATTCGCTACCGAACACCTCGTCAGCGACGCCGGCCCTTCCCAGGTCGGCGCCGCCTGGGACGCGGCGCTCGCCGACGGCCGGTCGTGCTCGAGGCAATCGTCGATCCGGAGACGCTGCCGCTGCCGCCGCACATCAGCCTCGTGCAGGCGAAGCACTTCGCCTCAGGCCGCGCTTCCGATTCACTCCGAGGGCGCACGCTCCGCCCGGGCGCTCAAGGAGATGGTCGGAGCTCTCATACTTGGTAGGTAAACGTCGCCGCCGCACGCGCAGGACCGACGTCGTCGGCGTCCGTGTTTTGCGGATTTGACAACGGGGAAACCTTCGCCGACTGGGCGTGGCGAACCGGCGCACATCCCGTTCAGATAGGACGTCGTTCGCCCAGCGAACGACCCGCCTCGGCTTGGTCTTGCTTGCCCTTCCCGTCGGCGACGGCCAGAACGTGCTCCATCCGGCGAGCGGAGCGGCGCACGCGATCGTGCGGCTGTGGTGGGTGATGCTGATCGGAGCTGCGATCGGGTTCGGCTCAATCCTGCTGCTGCTCTTTCTCGGCTGGGCGCGCCGCAACCGGCCTGGGCTGCCGGGCGGCTCGACGAGCGAGCGCGCCGAAACAGGGCTCGTCGTACTGCTCGGCGTCATCGTCCCGTTGGTGGTGCTGCTGGCTCTCTTCGTCTACGCCGACGTCTTTGTGATGCGCTCGACTGCCGCGCCGCGCGCTGGCTCGACGGAGCTGACGATCCGCGTGATCGGCCACCAGTGGTTCTGGGAGGTGCGCTACCCGGGCACCGCTGTCGTAACCGCAAACGAGATCCACATTCCGGTACGCACGCGCGTGAACCTCGTCGGCACGACCGACGACGTGATCCACTCGATCTGGCTGCCGGAGCTGAACCGGAAGATCGACCTGATCCCAGGGCGCGAGAACCGGATCCTGCTCGAGGCGGACCGGCCGGGCCGGTACCGGGGTCAGTGCTCGGAGTTCTGCGGGCTGCAGCATGCGCACATGGCGGTCGAGGTCGTCGCGGAGTCGCCGTTCGCGTTCCGCGCCTGGCTCGCGAACCAGGCCCGCGACGCGCGCGCGCCCGCGACCCCCGAGCAGCGCCGCGGCGGAGCGATCTTCCTCGCCCAGGCGTGCTCGGGCTGCCACACGATCCGCGGCACGTCCGCCGCCGGTGACGCCGGCCCCGACCTGACGCACGTCGCCTCGCGCAGCATGCTCGCCGCGCTCACGCTGCCGAACGAGCCCGCGAGCCTGCGCGACTGGATCGCCGACCCGCAGCACGCGAAGCCGGGCGCGAAGATGCCCGACCTCGGGCTCGACGACGCGCAGGTCGATGCGGTCGCCGCCTACCTGGAGCACCTGCGCTGACCGCGGTCGAGCTCCCGAGCCACGCTGCAGCGAGCAGCACCTCGAGCGGATCTGGGCGCACCGGCCGGGCGTGCTCGGCTGGCTGACGACGACCGACCACAAGCGGATCGGGCTGATGTACCTCTTCGCGACGCTCGGCTTCTTCCTCGCCGGCGGCGTCGAGGCGCTCGTGATGCGGACGCAGCTCGCCGAGCCGGACGCGGGCCTCGTCGGCCCGGCGACCTACGACGAGCTGCTCACCGTGCACGGGGTGACGATGATCTTCCTCTTCGTCATCCCGCTGACGACCGGCGCGTTCGGAAATTACTTGGTGCCGCTGATGATCGGGGCGCGCGACATGGCGTTCCCGCGGCTGAATGCTCTGAGCTTCTGGCTGTTCCTCGCCTCGGGCCTTTTCATCTACGCGGGCGTGGCCGCCGGGTCGGGGCCGAGCGCCGGCTGGTTCAACTACGTGCCGCTGGCGCTGAAGGAGTACAGCCCCGGTCGCGGCATCGACTTCTTCGCGCTCGGGCTGATCCTCAACGGCCTCTCGTCGACCGCGGCGGCGATCAACTTCATCACGACGATCTTCAAGCTGCGCGCGCCCGGGCATGTCGCTGAACCGGATGCCGCTCTTCTGCTTCGCGATCCTCGCCGTCGCGTTCGCGCTGCTCTTCGCGCTGCCGCCGCTGACGATCGACTGCGTCTTCCTCGAGCTGCAGCGCAAGGCCGGCTTCCACTTCTTCGACGTCGCCGGCGGCGGCGATCCGCTGCTCTGGCAGTACCTCTTCTGGATCTTCGGGCACCCCGAGGTCTACATCATCGTCCTGCCCGCGTTCGGGATCGCGACGTCGATCATCCCGACGTTCGCGCGGCGGCGGATGGTGGCGTTCCCGCTGGTCGCGATGGCCGAGCTGCTCGTCGCGTTCATCGGCTTCGGCGTCTTCGCGCACCACATGTTCGCAACCGGCCTCACGACCGTGACGCTGATCTTCTTCGCGTCCGCCTCGATGTTCGTCGTGATCCCGTCGACGATCCAGATCTTCGCGTGGCTGATGACGGTGACGACCGGCCGGCCCCGCTTCGACGCGCCGCTGCTCTTCATCGGCGGCTTCATCGTCTTCTTCGTGCTCGGCGGGCTGACCGGGATCATGTTCGCGGCGATCCCGTTCGACCAGGCGCTGACCGACACGTACTTCGTCGTCGCGCACTTCCACATGGTGATCTTCGGCGCCGCCGTCTTCCCGCTGCTCGGCGGGCTCTACTACTGGTTCCCGAAGGTCACCGGCCGCATGTACCACGAGGGCTGGGCCAAGGCGTCGTTCTGGCTCACGTTCGCGGGAACGATGCTGACGTTCTTCCCGATGCACATCGCGGGGCTGCTCGGGATGACGCGGCGCGTCTACACCTACGAGCCCGGACTCGGCTGGGACGCCTACAACCTGGCCGAGACGATCGGCGCGTTCGTGCTCGCGGCCGGGCTGCTGCTGATCGCCGCCAACCTCGCTCGTCAGCGCGCGCACGGGGCCGCCGGCTGGGCCCGACCCGTTCTTCGGCGGCACGCTCGAGTGGACGGTGCCCTCCCCGCCGCCCGTCTACAACTTCGCGGTCATCCCGACGGTGCGGAGCCCGTACCCGAACTGGGACCCGGTGGTCGAGGCGCCGGACGGTCGCCTCCACGGTGGCATCTCCGGGGGGCTCGTGCTCGACCGCGGCCACGAGACGCCCGCGTCGTCGGTGCGCGACGCGCGCTTCGAGGAGGTGCTCGAGATGCCGGGCGAGTCGCCGTGGCCGATCGTGCTCGCGCTCTGCGTTGCGCTCGCGTTCACATTCGTGCTTGTCGAGCACGTCGCGATCGCGGCCGGGTTCGTCGGCCTCGCGCTGCTCGCGCTCGCGGCCTGGCACTGGCAGGAGCCCGGTGACTGACGCAGTGCTGACGCAGGCCCCGGCCGCAAGGCCGAGCGGGTGGTGGGGCATGGCGCTCTTCGTCGGCACCGAGGCGACGCTCTTCGCGACGCTCGTCGGCACCTACCTCTACCTCCGCTCGCAGGCCGTCGCGTGGCCGCCGCCCGGCGTGCCCGAGCCCGACGCGCTGTGGCCGCTCGTGCTCACGGGTGCGCTCGTCGCGACGACCGTGCCGCTGCGCCGGTCGCTCGGCGCGGCACGCGAGGACCGGGTCGCGCGGGCACGGCTCGGCCTCGTCGTCGCGCTCGTCGTGCAGGCTGGCTACCTCGCCGCACAGCTCGTGCTGTTCGCGCACGACCTCGACCGCTTCTCGCCGGACGGCAGCGCGTACGCCTCGATCTACTTCACGCTGCTCGGCGCCCACGCGGCGCACGTCGCGGCCGGGATCCTGCTCGAGATCTGGGTGCTCGCCCGGCTCATGAGCGGGCTGACGCGCTACCGGCTCGATCGCGCTGCAGGTCACCGTCTTCTACTGGGTCTTCGTCAACGTGCTGGCCGTGGTCGTGGTCGCGGTGCAGCTCTCGCCGCGGCTATGAGGCGCCCAGGCCCCGAGACGCTGCAGTGGATCGGCCTGCTGGCCGCGCCGCTCGCGTGGGCGGTGCAGCTCGTCGCGGGCTTCGGTGCGAGCGTGGCCGCGTGCAGCGCCGGCGGGCGCGATGTCTCGCTTGTGCCCTGGGAGCTCGCGCTCACCGCGGCCGCGGCAGCCGTCGCCGTCGTCGGCCAGGCCGCAGCCGTGCTTGCGTGGCGCGCGACGCAGCGCGCCGACTCGGCGCCGGTGAGTCGCATGCACTTCTTCGCCGACGCGGCCCTGCTCGGCAACACGCTCTTCCTCGCCATGATCCTGCTCGGCGGGATCACGGCCGCCCACCTCGCCCCCTGCAGGCAGGCATGAGGCGGCTCCTCGCGACCCTCGCGGTCGTGCTCGCGCTGCCGGCAGCAGCGGGGGCGGACACCGGCTACGAGCTCTACGCGACGAACTGCTCGCGCTGCCACGGCACGGCCGGCGCCGGGAGCGGCGACGGGCCGTCACTCGGCAACGCAGGCGCGCTCGCCGCCGACTTCTACCTCCGCACGGGCTACATGCCGCTCGCGCATCCCGGCGCCCAGCCGCACCGCAGCGACGTCGCCTTCTCCGAGACCCAGCTGCGCGCGCTGTCGGCTACGTGGCCTCGCTCGGTGACGGCCCACCCGTGCCACGGCCGAGGCCCGAGCGCGGATCGGTCGCGCAGGGCATGCGCGCTCTTCGCCGACCACTGCGCGGGCTGCCACCAGATCGCGGCGCAGGGCGGGTATCTGACCGGCGCGGTCGCGCCCTCGCTCGACCAGGCGACGCCGACACAGATCGCCGAGGCTGTACGGATCGGGCCGTACCTGATGCCGCGCTTCTCGCCGCGCGCGATCTCGAACCGCCAGCTCGACTCGATCGTCGCCTACGTCCGCTACGCGCGCGACCCGGCCGATCCCGGCGGCTGGGCGCTCGGCCGGCTTGGGCCTGTGCCCGAGGGAATGGTCGCCTGGCTCATCGCGGGCACGGCACTCGTCGGCGTCTGCCTCGTGATCGGGAAGCGGGCGCGGCGGTGACGCGCTTCAGGGACTGGCTCGTCTCGGCGGCCGTGCTGCTCGCGGGCAAGCGGCCCGAGCGCGCCGAGCCCGAGGAGCCGCGGATCGTCCCGGCCGGGGAGCCCGACCGCCGCGCCGAGAGCTGGGTGCTCGCGCTGCTCGGCCTCGCGACGCTCGCCGCGCTCGGCTTCGTCGCCGTCTACGCGCGTCGACCCTGTCGCGCACCGGACGCAGTGGCTCGGCCTCACGCTCGGGCTCGCGCTGGCCGCGCTCGCGGCGGCGCTCGTCGTGCTCGGGCAGCGGCTCGTCGTGACCGAGGAGCTGGAGGAGCCGTACCCGGAGCCGCGACACGGCCGCCGAGCAGGAGCGTCGCCGAGCTCGTCGCCGAGAGCGGCAAGCCGGCTCACGCGCCGGCGCCTGCTCGCGCTCGGCGGCGCGTCGGCCGGCGGCGCGCTCGGGCTGGCGCTGCTCGCGCCGCTCGCTCGCGCTCGGACCCGTCCTCTCGACACCGGCTCGCTGAAACGGACGCCGTGGCGGCGCGGCCGCCGGCTCGTCGACGCGAACGGCCGGGCGCTCGCCGCCGACGCGATCGAGGAGGGCGCGTTCTACACCGCGTTCCCCGAGGGCGCCGGCCGCGGAGCAGCTCGGCGCGCCGATCGTGCTCGTCCGCCTGCCGGAGCTGGACCTGCCCGACGGCCGCGAGGGCTGGGCGCCCGGCGGGATCGTCGCGTACTCGAAGGTCTGCACCCACGCCGGCTGCGCGGTCTCGCTCTACCGCAAGCCGACCTTCCCGGAGGCCGCAGCCGAAGCCGGCCCTCGTCTGCCCGTGCCACTACTCGACGTTCGACCCGGCGACCGGCGGCACGGTGCTCGCCGGCCCGGCCGGACGGCCGCTGCCGCAGCTGCCGCTCGAGCTCGACGAGGCCGGCGACCTCCGCGCCGCAGGCGACTTCAGCGGCCCCGTCGGCCCCTCGTGGTGGGGCGTGCGCGAGTGATCCGCGCGGCCGTCCGCGTGCTCGACGAGCGCACCGGCGGCGCGCCGCTCGTCCGTCGCGCGCTCCGCTACGTCTTCCCCGACCACTGGTCGTTCCTGCTCGGCGAGGTCGCGCTCTACTGCTTCGTCGTCCTCGTCGCGACCGGCATCTACCTGACGTTCTTCTTCGAGCCGAGCACCGCGCCGACCGTCTACCACGGCTCCTACGCGCCGCTCCGGGGCACGCAGATGAGCGAGGCCTACCGCTCGGCGCTCGACATCTCGTTCGACGTGAAGGCGGGGCTGCTGATCCGCCAGACCCACCACTGGGCCGCGAACGTCTTCCTCGTCGCGATCGTGCTGCACCTGCTGCGCGTCTTCTTCACCGGCGCCTACCGCAAGCCGCGCGAGCTGACCTACCTGGTCGGCGTGACGATGCTCGCGCTCGCACTGCTCGAGGGCTACCTCGGCTACTCGCTCGTCGACGACCTGCTCTCGGGCATGGGCCTCGCGATCGGCTACTCGGTCGCGATGTCCGTGCCGTTCGTCGGCGCGAACGCCGCGCTGCTCCTGTGGGGCGGCCCGTTCCCCGGCGGCACCGACTTCCTGCCGCGCATGTACATCGCCCACGTGCTGCTGCTGCCGGTCGCGATCGGGACGCTGCTCGCGCTGCACCTGCTGCTCGTCGCCTCGCGCCACCACACGCAGTTCCGCGAGCAGGCGCGCGACCGAGCGGAGGCTCGTCGGCATGCCGGCGTTCCCCGCGCAGGCGCCGCGCTCGCTCGGGCTCCTGTTCGCCGTCGCCGCGGTGCTCGTGCTGCTCGGCGGGCTGGCGCAGATCAACCCGATCTGGCTGTGGGGCCCCTACCACGTCGCCGCCGGGACGAACGGCGCGCAGCCCGACTGGTACCTCGGCTGGCTGATCGGGACGCTGCGGCTCGTGCCCGGCTTCGACGTCGTGATCGGCGGCCGCACGGTCGTGCCGAACCCGTTCTGGGGCGGCGCGCTCTTCCCCGGGCTCGTGTTCGCGCTGCTCTACCTGTGGCCGTGGCTCGAGCGGCGCTTCTCGACCGACCACGGCTGGGCGAACCTGCTCGAGCGGCCGCGCGACCGCCCGACGCGGACGGGCGTCGGCGTCGCGCTCGTGACGTGGCTCTTCGTCGTCTTCCTCGCAGGCTCGGCCGACCGCGCCTCCGTGCTCTTCGGCATCTCCTACACCGCCCAGATCTGGGTCTACCGCGTGCTCTTCGTCCTCGCGCCGGTCGTCGCGTTCCTCGTCGCGCGCCGCGTCTGCAGCGAACTCGTCGCGAACGAACGCGTCGCAGCTGAGCGGCGCCAGGCCGAAGCCGAGGCGCGGGCGCCGACGTCCGGCTCAGCCTGACCTGCCAACGCTTCCGGCCGCAGAACAGACGTCCGGCGCTCACGCCCCCCACTTCCCACGAACGTCAGAAGCTCTTCCGTGCGAGCAACGCTGCTGCGCGGTCGGCGAGTGCCATGATCGCGAGCGCCGGGTTGGCCGCTCCCTGCGTCGGCATCACCGAGCCGTCGACGACGTAGAGGTTCTCGACGCCCCAGACGCGATGGTTCTTGTCGACGACTGATTCGTCGGCGGTGAAGCCCATGCGAGCGCCGCCGACGAGATGTGCGTGACGGTCGATCGTGAGCGTCTCCTGTGCACCAGCGCCTTCCCAGATCTCGGCGAGGATCCGCTTCGCGTAGGCGCTGATCGCGTCGTCGTTATCGCAGTGGCTGTAGCTGAACTGTGCGACCGGCATGCCGTTCGCGTCGACGGTGTCGGCGAGCGTCACGCGGTTCTCGGGTCGCGGGAGGAACTCGGCGAGGATCCCGAGCACGCTCCAGTGGTTGTAGTCGCGCATGTACTCGCGTAGCGCCTGGCCCCAGTGCCCCTCGGCGAGGACGTGCTCGGCCCAGCCGATCGGGAGCGGTGAGACGGTCTGGATCGAGAAGCCGCGCGCGAATCCGCGGCGTGGGTCGGTCTCGTAGAACTGCTCCGACGAGACTTCAGGCGGCGGCGCTTTGTACATGCGCAGGAGCTCCGGGAACCGTCCTGCCATCTGCGTGGCTCCCTGCACCATCACGAAGCGCCCGACCTGGTCGGCATCGTTGCCGAGTCCCCGGGGATGGCGCGGGCACGCGGAGTTGAGCAGAAGCCGCGGCGTCTCGATCGCGTAGCCGCACACCGCGACGGCCGCCGCACGCTGGAAACGCTCCTGGCCGTCTGTGACGTAGGTGACGCCGGTGACGCGACCGGACGCGTTGTCCAATTCGATCCGGGTGGCCATGCAGTCGGCGCGTACCTCGCAGCCGTGCTCGATCGCGTCGGGGACGTGCGTGACGAGCGGTGACGCCTTCGCGTTCACCTTGCAGCCTTCGAGGCAGAAGCCGCGGTAGATGCAGTGCGGCCGGTTGCCGAACACGCCGTTCGTGATCGCGACCGGTCCGACCTTCATCTCGATCCCGTATTCGCGCGCGCCTCGCCAGGCCACCGAGGCGGCCCCGGAGACCGGGTGAGGGCCATGCGGGTAGTCGTGAGGGTCGCCCCAGGGCCAGTGCTCGCCTGCGACCGGCAGTTCGCGCTCGACCCGCTCGAACGACGCCTTCAACTCGCTGTAGGAGATCGGCCAGTCGACCGCGACGCCGTCCCGCGAGCGCACCTCGAAGTCCGACGGGTGGAGCCGCGGCACGTAGCCGGCGAAGTGCGTCATCGAGCCGCCGACGCCGATGCCGGAGTTGTTCTTGCCCATCTGCACCGGATTGCTGCCGGAGACGACGCGCTCCTCCGTCCAGTAGAGGCCGGCGGAGCCCTTCTCGTCGCTGACCCAGTCGCGGTCGGGGTCCCAGAACGGGCCCCTTCTCGAGCACGACGATCCGCCAGCCCTTCCGCGCGAGACGCTGTGCGAGCACGCCGCCGCCCGCACCGGCGCCGATCACGACGAGATCGACGACGTCGTCGTCACGGTTGCGCCGCATGCGGTCGAGGTTCTGCACGCCCCGCCTCTGCCTGTCGAGCAGGAACGCGGAGTCGTTGTCCTTCGGCATCGCGAAGGAGCCGCGCGGCGGCATCAGTCGAGGCCTCGCTTGCGGGTGTCGCCGACCGGGTCGAGGTGGATGCTCTCCGCTCCCTCCCACGCCTCCGCTTCGCCTACGTGAGGCGATCCGAATGCGGCGTAGCCGCGGGGATACGCCGGCCCGCCGAAACCGATCTCGTTCCACGCCCAGGGGTGGGAGTAGAACGCCTGGGCCACGTATCGAGCGATCACGGAGAAGGCACGCGCGACGTTGATCGTGTCCCAGACTCCGCCGTGCAGCTCCGCCTTCGAGAAGCGGTGGACGATGCCGGCCTGCGTCTCGAGCGTCGCGGCTGCAAAGCCCGTGACGCCGTGCAGGCGCGCTTCGTCGTCGAGTCCGCGGGCGAGGCGGCGCCAGAGTTCGCCGTCGTCGGGCAGGTCGTAGAAGCGCCAGCCGTCGCGCTTGCCCGAGTGCAGCTTCTCGTCGATGTAGGCGAGGACGGGGATCCGCGGCTCGGCGTCCTGCGCTGTGAAGACGTCACAGAACGCCTTCAGCGTCTCCGCCTCGGCCGTGTCGAAGTAGCGGATCGGCGGCACGTTCTCGACGCGGTCGAGGACGACCGCGCGGGTCAGCTCGTCCCAGTGGGACGTCTGCGCGAGCACGTCGTGCTCCGGGTAGCGACCGACCATCTGCGGCGTCGTGCCGCGCCGCTGCTTCGGCAGCCGATCCCCGTCGGGCCGCGCCTCCTCGGGCCTGCTCAACGTTCGCGCTTGACGATGGCGGCGGCGATCCCGAGCGCTCCGACGAGGCAGAGCGATCCGGGAGCAAGCAGGGGCGGCCCCATGATCAGGTTGTAGGGCACTTCCTTGAAGCCGCCCGGACGCTTGCGCACACCCTGGATGTGGGTGACGACGCCGACGAGGCCGTCGAGGAAGTAGAGCGCCGAGACCGCGGGAAGCGCCGTGCGTGCAGTCTTCTCTGAGGCGACGCCGGCGAGGCCCGCCGCCGTCAGCGGTGGTGTGAGTGCGAGCGGTGTCCACATCCACTTGTCGCCGAACGAGGCCTTGTAGTGCTCGAGGTAGATCTCGAGCCCGAGTCCCGGCGCCGACATCGCCACGGTCGCTGCCAGCAGCTTCTGCACGCGGCCCTCCGCGATGTTCGCGACCAGGCGGCGGATCATGCCGCCCACCGTTGCGCGTCGGCGCGCTTCAGCTCGAGCCCGTGTCCTGGCCGTGAACGGTCGGGGACGAGCGCGCCGCCGACGGGCTCGAGCACGCCGTCGAAGAGCATCGAATCGATGCGCACGTGGTCGTGGAAGTACTCGAGGTGCCGCACCCGATCGACGCCGCAGAACGCGTGCGCCGCCAGTTGCGGCGCGCAATGGCCCGACAGGTCGAGCTCGTGCGCCGACGCAAGCCCGTTCGCGCGCAGCAGCCCCGTGATCCCGCCGCACCGCGTGACGTCCGCCTGCAGGCAGTCGACCGACCCGATCAGGTTGCGGAAGTCGGCGGGGACGTAGGCGTATTCTCCCGCCGCTACGTCGAGGGTCGTGTGCTCGCGGACGAGGCGCAGCCCGGCGACGTCGGCAGACGACACGGGCTCCTCGAACCAGCGTACGTCCCAACCGTCCTCGTAGCGACGCCCCCAGCGAAGCGCTTCCTTGGCCGAGAAGGCGCCGTTGGAGTCGACGTAGAGCTCCGCGTCGCCGATTGCCTCCCGGGCCGCGTCGAGACGCGCAGGGTCGGAGGCGGGATCGCGGCCGAGCTTCATCTTCACGCGCGGGATGCCCTGCCCAACCCAGCCGCCGAGCTGCTCGGCTATTCGCTCGAGGCTGTACGAGCAGAACCCGCCGCTGCCGTAGATCGGCACCCGATCGCGGCACGCCGGAAGGAGCGAGATGAGCGGCACGCCGAGCAGTCGCGCGTGGAGATCCCAGAGCGCGATGTCCACCGCGGAGAGCGCGCACCACGCGATCCCGGGACGACCCATGTTCCGGAGCGCGGCGCCGCAGTCGAGCCAGACGGCGCCGAGCTCCTCCGTCGACCGTCCGCGTACGACGCCGGCGAGCGTGCCGTCGACGACATGCGCGGCAGCCTCCGGGGCGTACGTCCAGCCGAGCCCGACCGCCCCGGCCGAGCTCGCCTCGACGATCACGACCGTCGTCGAGTCCCACTCGAGCGTGCCATCGGACTCGGGCGCGTCGGTCGGGATCGTGACGCAAGACACGGAGAGCGCGTCGATCGCGCTCATCGGCCCGGCAGGAACTCGAGGAGCTTCTGCGCGAATGACTGCTTCATGATCCCGCGTGCATTCGGGTCGCCCGTGCGCAGCGCGTGCATCAGGTGGCGGGCCTGCTCGACCGTGATGTGCGGGGGCAGCGGCGGCACGTCCGGGTCAACCACGGCGTCGATCACAAACGGTCGGTCGGCCGAGAATGCCGCCTCCCACGCCGCGTCGATTGCGTCCGGGCTCTCCACGCGCACACCCTCGAGGCCGATGAGCTTCGCGAAGTCCGCGTAGCGCACGTCGGGGATTCGCTGCGTCATCGGATTCTTCGGATCGCCCTCCATCGCGCGCTGCTCCCAGGTCACCTGGTTCAGGTCCTGGTTGTTGAGCACCAGCACGACAAGGCGAGGATCCGACCAGCGTTCGTAGTACTTGGCGGCGGTGATCAGCTCGGCCATGCCGTTCATCTGCATCGCGCCGTCGCCGACGAGCGCAACCGCAGGCCGTCCCGGATGTGTGAACTTCGCCGCGATCGCGTAGGGGACGCCAGGCCCCATCGTCGCGAGCGTTCCCGACAGGGAGGCCAGCTGGGACGGTTTCAGCTTCACGTCGCGGGCGTACCAGTTCGCCGACGAACCGGAATCGGAGCTGATGATCGCGTCGTCGGGCAGGTGCCCGTTCAGCTCCCAGAAGAGCCGCTGCGGGTTGATCGGGTCGGCGTCCTGCATGGCGCGCTCCTCCATCAGCTGCCACCACTCCGCGACCCCGTCCTCGATCTGTGACCGCCACGAGCGATCGCTCTTGTGCTCGACGAGCGGGATCAGCTCCTCCAGCGTCGCCCGCGCATCGCCGACGAGCCCCATCTCCATCGGGTAACGGATGTTCAGCATCCGCCCGTCGATGTCGATCTGGACGCCGCGCGCCTGGCCAGGCTCGGGCAGGAACTCCGAGTAGGGGAAGGACGAGCCGACCATCAGCAATGTGTCGCACTCGTCCATCAGGGTCCAGCTCGGCTTCGTGCCGAGCAGGCCGATCGAGCCGGTGCAGTAGGGCAGCGTGTCGTCGAGCGCAGCCTTCCCGAGCAGCGCCTTTGCGACGCCCGCGCCGAGTTTGTCGGCGATCTGCTCGACCTGCTCGTGCGCTCCGAGCGCGCCCTGGCCGATCAGCATCGCGACCTTCTCGCCGGCGTTCAGGATCTCGGCCGCCCGTTCGAGGTCGCCGCGCTGCGGAACGATGCGTGGCCGAAGCCATCCGGTTGAGGAGTGGATCGTGCCGTGCTTCTCCGGGGGATCGGGGACGGCCGGCTCCTCGGCGAGGTCGTTCGGGATGATCAGGCAGGTCACGTCGCGCTGGTCAAGGGCGATCCGGTGCGCGCGGTCGACGAGATGCCGGATCTGGGCCGGGTCGGTGGCCATGTGGACGTACTCGTGCGCCACGTCCTTGAACAGCACCTGGAGGTCGACCTCCTGCTGGTAGTTGCCCCCGAGCGCCATCCGCGACTGCTGACCGACGATCGCGAGCACCGGTTTGCGATCGAGCTTGGCGTCGTACAGGCCGTTCAGCAGATGGATCGCACCAGGGCCCGAGGTGGCGAGACAGACGCCGACCTCTCCCGTCCACTTGGCATGGGCGCACGCCATGAACGCCGCCATCTCCTCGTGACGGACCTGCACGAACTCGAGCTTGTCCTTGAAGCGTTCCAGCGCCCCGACGATCGCGTTGATGCCGTCGCCCGGATAGCCATAGATGCGACTGACGCCGTTCTCGTAGAGGCGTTCCAGCAGGAAATCAGCGGTCGTCTGGCCCATTCTGGTGTCCTTTCGTGGAAGGCTCGATCCCGTCCGCATACCCGGGATGTCGTGCTGCTACACCGGCGGGTGAGCCGTCCCGCTCTCGCGAATGGCACACGCGGCGTTGATCAACGCGAGATGGCTGAGCGCCTGCGGAACGTTCCCGATCAGGGCACCGGAGGCAGGCTCGATCTGCTCCGACCAGAGCGCGATGTCGGTGCCGGTCGCGACGAGCTCGTCCATCAGCGCGACCGCGGCGCGGCTGCGACCGAGGCGGGCGAGCGCCTCCACCTCCCAGAAGCCGCAGGCGACGAAGCAGTTCTCCTGTGCCTGCTGACCGCTGTAGCGGTAGAGGTGCGGCCCGGCCCCGAGCTCGGCGCGCACAGCCTTGAGCGTCGATTGCAGCCGTCCTTCGCTCGCCGGGTAGCCGAGCCGTGTCGCGACCGCGACGCTCGCGTCGAGCTCGTCGCTTCTCGCATAGAAGCTGTACGCACGGCGGCGCTCCGACCAGCACTCGCGCTCGACGTAGCCGTGGATCGCGTCGCGCTCGCGGCGCCAGCGATCCACGTGCACATCGGGGACCTGGCCGCGCGCCGCAAGCTCGATCGCGCGGTCGAGAGCCGCCCAGCAGCTCATCTTCGAGATCGTGTACGAACGGTGCTCGTGCAGCTCCCAGATGCTCGAGTCGTCGTTCTGCCAGACCGCACAGACGAGGTTCGCGACATCGGCCATGCGGGCTCCCGTTTCGGGATCGAGCGCGTGGCCGCGATCGAGATAGTGCATCGTCGCGCCGAAGAAGTCGCCGTAGTTCCCGAGCTGGAGCTGGCCCGCCGCACCGTTGCCGACGCGCACCGGCGTGCTGTCGCACCAGCCTCGGAGATCGAGGGTGCGCTCGGCCGGATGGGCGCTGCCGTCGAGCGTGTAGAACGGCTGCATCCGCGGGTGGGTGCGCCCAGTGGCGCCGAGCAGCCACACGTAGCTCGCATGGGCCTGCTCGAGCAGACCGAGGTTGAGCAGCGCGTCGAGGGTGAACGACATGTCGCGCAGCCAGCAGAAGCGGTAGTCGAAGTTGCGGCGGCCCCCGATCTGCTCGGGCAGCGACGTCGTTGCGGCGGCGAAGATCCCGCCCGTCGGCGCATCGGCGAGGAGATCGAGAGCGAGGGCGCTGCGCATGACCTCGTCCCGCCACGGCCCCTCGTACTCGACGCCCGCCGCGAAACGGCGCCAGTCGGCGATCGTGCCGTCGACCCTCGCCTCGACCCTCTCGCGCGTCACGATGACGCGTGGCCCGTCGCCCACGTCGAGCAGGGCGAGAAGAGCCCGCTCGCCTTCGCGCAGCACGCGCGAGCCAGAGACGGTGCCGTCGCCGAGCACGGCGGGTCCCGCCCCCCAGCACGACGCGACGAGCGTCTGCCGGCCTGGCGCGCTCAGGCACACGGCCTCGCCGCAGCGACTCGAGGCGCCGTTCGTGCTGCCATAGCTGAAGCGCGGCGCGATCTCCCAGCGCAGAGGCACCGATCCGGCAGCGCACTCGACGCGTCGCGCAAGCTCCCGCCACGGCAGTTGGGTGCCGTTGTCGAGGTTGAGCGAGTCCGTGACCCGCACCGTTCCACCGTCGGTCGTGAAAATCGTCTCGAGCACGTTCGTGTCCGGCAGGTAGCGCCGCTCGCTCGCGAACGGCACCTCGGGCGCCAGCGCGAATCGACCGCCGCGGAGCGGGTCGAGCAGGGCGGCAAAGACGCTCGGCGAGGCGATCGACGGGCTGCAGAGCCAGTCGACTGACCCGTCCCGCCCGACCAGTGCCAGCGCACGTCGGTCGCCGATCGCCGCGTAGTCGCCGATCGGCTGGAATCCGTCGGGCATCCTCATCGTCTTTCACGCGAACGACGGTTTCGAACCCTGGCGGAGTGGTAAGGCGTCTGGCAGATGGGCGATGTCGTCGTGATCACGGGTGCCTCGGGTGGTATCGGCCGGGCAAGCGTGCGCCGCTTTGCCCGCGACGGTGCGTCGATCGCGCTGATCGCCCGGGGGCGTGTCGGCCTGGAGGCGGCCGCGCGCGAGGTCGAATCTGCGGGCGGTCGTGCACTCGTCCTGCCTCTCGACGTTGCGGATCCCGAGGCCGTCGACGCGGCGGCCAGCGCAGCCGAGGAGGCGTTCGGGCCGATCGACATCTGGGTGAACGACGCGATGGTGACCGTCTACGCCGAGTTCCTCGACATCGACCCGGCCGAGTTCCGCCGTTCTACCGACGTCACGTATCACGGCATGGTCTGGGGCACCAGGTCGGCCCTGAAGCGGATGCTGCCTCGCGACCGCGGCTCGATCGTCCAGGTCTGCTCCGCGATGTCCTACCGCGGCATTCCGCTCCAGTCTCCCTACTGCGGTGCCAAGGCCGCGTGCAAGAACTTCACCGAGTCGATCCTGACCGAGCTCGTGCACAAGAACAGCAAGGTCAACGTCTCGATGGTGCACCTCCCCGGCGTCAACACCACGCAGTTCACCTGGGGACGCACGAAGCTGCCGAAGCAGACAATGCCCGTCCCGCCGATCTACCAGCCCGAGGTCGCTGCCGAGGCGATCCACTGGATCGCCTACAGCAATCGCCGCCAGATCTACGTCGGCGTCCCCACCGTGATGAACGTGCTCGGCGAGCGATTCGCCCCGTGGCTGCTCGACATCTACCTCGGCAGGACCGGCTACAGCTCCCAGCAGACCGACCAGCCACTCGAACCGCAGGGACACGACAACCTCTTCGAACCGATCGACGAGGACCGCGGCGCGCACGGCCCGTTCGACGACCTGGCGCACGCGCACTCGCCACAGACCTGGCTCTCACGCCACCGCGGCGCACTCAGTGGCTCACTCGCGGGAGCGGCCGCCGTCCTCGGCGCCGTGAAGCTCCAGCGCCGGTGAACCGGCTGACCGGAGGCGCGGTCGCCGGCGCCGCCGGCGCGACCGCCTGGGCGCTGGCGGAGCCGATACTGCGCCGCGTCTTCGGCACGACCTACTCCGACGTCCGCCTCGCCGGGCGCCTGCTGACCAGGGGTCGCCTCTGGCCGCTCGCGGGGGTCGCCGCACACACGGCGCTCGGAGCCGGGCTCGGAGTGGCGCTCGCCGCCGCCGAGCAGACCACGCCCATCCGCGCGTTGCTCGGGTCGCAGGCCGAGAACATCGTCGCGTGGCCCGCGATGGCGCTCGTCGACCGGGTCCAGGCAGCTCGCAGGAGGGCGACCTACATCGCCGCCTTGATCCCACGTTTGATCAGCCACACGTTGACGGGATAGGCGGTGCCGAACCCGATAATCATCCCGATCTGCATCAGGAACCAGTAGACGGGCGAGTCCGGCCGGAGATGATCCGGCGCCGGGAAGAACACGAACACCATCAGGGCCATCCATCCGAAAATCCCGACCTCGAACGCGGACAGCGAGAGGATGTCCGCCTTCGCGGCCGCAACGATCCCCTCGCGGAAGCCGACGCCTCGCATCGGAGCGATCGCGAAGTACTGGAAGAACAGACCGAGGACGACCGCCAGGAAGTAGTCGCCGAGATACTCGGCGAAGAGCGTCTGTCCCGCGACCGTGACGGCAAGGGCGAACAGGGCGAACTCGGCGATGATGTCGCCCAGGGTGCAGCCCGCTCCGCAGTGACTTACCCCGACGGCATACGTCGCCCACGCGGGTTTATCCGGCGGCTCGTCCCGTCCATGCTCCCGCAAGGAGCGCCCGCTCGACGGCCGGCCCCAGCGCACGTACGCCCAGACCGCGAGCGGCCCGAAGTACAGCGCCGTGATCGGCCAGACGGCCTCCATGACCGCCATCCGCTGCCGGTACCGGCGGCCGTAGACGTCGTAGAGGATCCACCCCGCGCCCACGCACGCGATCGCGAGGTAATCCAGCTGAGCACGATCAGCGGGCGGCCCGGCATCAGCGACGAACCGACCGGGCATGGCCAATCACGGCTCAGTGCGATTTCGGACGCGAAGGCTTCTGCCGCGGGAGAGTTCATCGTGATCGGCTACCGCGAACGATGGGACACAAACGCGCTCCGAGCGACGGGTCGATCGAGTGACGACTCTCCCGGCGCATCGGACGCTGAGGGAGAGCTCGATCGGGTTCATGCAGCGCCGCTCCGCCGTCGGATCCTCGGCTCGGCCGCCCGGGTGTGCCCTGCGGGGAGATCGCTCACTGGTCGTATGGCAGCCTCGAGCGCTGTTGTCGAGCTGGCAGAAACGCGGGTACCAAACGGGTACACGAGCCCGACTTCGCGGGGTTCAGGGCGTCCACGCGGCGCGCATCCAAGCCACTGAACTGCGGGACAATCGTGCCCTTGCAAACCCGTGTGTCCTCACACTCCCTTGTCTGTCCGAGAACGGGTCCCCGCTCGACGAGGATCGTGCGTTCGGATCTGGCTCCAGGTGAGGGCCAGCGCCTCGCTGGGGCGCAGCCCGGCATACGGTCGATGTTTTGACCGGCGGTGATCAGCAACTGCCCGGCGTGTCCGGTCGAGATGCCGAGCAGCGCGATCGTGCGCGGGGCCGCGGCCGCGACGAGCGCTGTCAGCTGCGTGTCGAGCTCGGCGATCTCGTCGTCCAGGAGCGCGGTGCGTCGCGCGAGGCTTGCGGCTCGGTCGCGAGGCTCAGTGCGTGACGGGCCGCCATCTCGGCGTCGATCGCGTCGGTCTTCCCTCGACGCTGCGCGTATGCGCGAACGACGCGAGCAATTCCAGCAGCTCGCGGTAGCCCGCAGCGGACACCGTGAACGACTCGGTTCCCCAGCAGGCGCCCGCGCTCATCGAGCACCGCGGCGCGGTGCGTATCGGCGTGAGAGTCGACGCCGACGACGACGCGACGGAGATCTTGCTTCATGCTGTGCACTGCTGTCCCTCCCTGGTCGGCGGGACAGCCGGTCGGGTGGGCGACACAACAGTGACGAGGCACTTGTCGCGAAACAGGTTTCTATGAAGTCAGGCTCCGCCCTTCCCGGCCGCCCCTCATGGTCGGTCGTGGCGCCCCGCTGAGACCGACAGGTCCCAGGAACGGCACCCGACAAAGGGGCCAGCTTGTTGGCAGGTCAGATCACGAACGGAACGCCGTCTCCATCTTCACTGTTTGCAGGAAGGCGACGCCGCTCGACCGCCCGCTCGAGGACGCCCTGCAGGATCACCATCGACCGTCGCACGGCGGCGCCGGCGCCGAACCTCCGCCTCGAACGTGACGGCATCGCTCTTGCGATCGAAGGTGCGGGCACGGTTCCGGCCGCCCTCGCGCCAGCGGACGCGCCAGCCCGCTCCACGCTTAGGGTGATCCGTTCGACACTCACGCTCTGGATCTTCTAGGAGAAGCCTTCGGCTCCGACCGGCTTGGGCGGTCGGCCCGGACGGGCTCAAACGCGGTCGGCGTCACGGAAGCCAGGCGGAGCCTTCGCCCGCTGGACGGCGGCGTTGATCTCGGCGCCGAAGAGCAGCGCGGCGCTCGTGAGCCAGAGCCACACGAGGGTGATCACGACGGCCGAGAGAGCTCCCCACGTCTTGTTGTAGGAGCCGAAATGCGCGGTGTAGAACGCGAAGCCGCCCGAGACGACCAGCCAGATCATGAGCGACACGGCCGCGCCGGGCGTGACCAGCCGCCAGCGCGGCTGCTGCACGTCCGGCCCGAGATACAGGAGCACCGCGAACAGGAAGAGCAGCGCTCCGACCACGATGGGCCACTGGGCCGTCCACCAGATCCAGGCGGTCGCGGTCGGCGAGCCGGTGGCGCTTCCGACCCAGCGTTCCAGGAAGGGGCCGAAGACGAGCAACCCGACCACGAGCACAGCGGCGCCGAGGAAGCAGGCAACGAGGAGAAGCGCAAGCGCACGTCTGTGCAAGAAGCTGCGGTCGTCGTCGCGACCGAACGCCGTCGTGACGCCCTGCATCAGCGTTGTCGCGGCCGAGCTGGTCGACCAGAGCGCGAGCACGAAGCCGATGATTGCGATCGCGAGCCCCGAGTGCGTGTTCTGCTGCGCGCGGTGGAGGCTGTCGCTCAGGAGCGTGGTCGCCTCGGCCGGCATCACGCGGCCGGCTCGCCGGACGAGGGCATCGACGTCGGCCGGGCTCGCGACGAGCGAGAAGACGCCGAGTACGACGAGGCAGATGGACGGGATGGCGAGGAAGAACGCGTAGGCGAGGGCCTGCGCCGTCATCGTGATGTTGTTCTCGCGCGCGCCGGCTACCGCCGCGCGCACAACCGACCATACGCCGCCGATCCCGGTCTGCCCGCCGGCCGTGGCCGGCACGCGCGGGCCGTCGCGTGTGACATGGGGACGGATCAGCTCGGTGATTTCCTGTTCGGACGCGCCGCCCTCGCGCCAGCCGAGCACCCGGCGTTCGTGAACCATAGGCAGCACCCTCGGCCGGCCGTCGCGGAATGTCGAGGGAGTCGCCGCCATTGATTTCTCGATTCCCGATGTCGGCGGAAAGAAAACGCCGTCCGCCGGCGATCTTGCTGCAACGCAACGCGCTGGACGTCAGGCAATCGGGTCGGCCGCGCGGGGCGCGGCCGACCCGAACGAGGGCGTGCGGGTGTTCCGGACGGGCTACGAGCGGCCCGTCCTGCGCTACAGGTAGAGCTGCGCCTTCGTGCGTCCGTGAGGGCTTTTGCGATGCGAGCGAAGCCCGCCGCGCCGATCCGACGATATGTCTCTGCGAGAGAGCCGAGACGACTCACGCCCCTCTCGGGATCGGGCCCGCTCCTTGTTGACGGTGCGCGCCGCGAACTCCTCCGCGTCGCCCTCGGAGCATCCGCGCTCCTCAAGCGAGTCCTTGATGTGCTCGTACTGACGAGCTCGCTTCGATCCCTTCTCGACAACGCGAGGCGGGATAGCTGCTCCTTTTCGACTGAGTGTGGCTACAGCGCGCGGATACCCGTCCATGCCGCAGTCGAAAGCGCGTTTCCGTCCATCCGAGGCGGCCGGCGACGCGTTGGTTTCGGCTGACGGCCACGAGGCAACTCATCACGGATGGAGCGAGCCGAAACGGACAGGTCGCGTGCGGCGGCGTCCGCTGGCCGAGGCACGACCCCTCAGTTCAGCTATGCCTGGCACGCTCGCCGTGCTTTCCTGACGACGATCGTCGTCCTGGCGACCGTGGTCGCGGTACTTGCACTGTGGAAACTCAAGCTCGTCGTCGCCCTTCTTCTGACCGCCATCATGTTGGCGGCGGCGATGCGCCCCGGCGTCGAATGGCTCGCCCGCCACAGAATCCCGCGGCCCGCCGGCGTGCTGCTCCACTACCTCGCGTTCCTCGGCCTTGTAGCGTTGTTTCTGTCGTTCGCCGTACCACGCCTCACGAACGAGGTGCAGACTGCTCTTGCGACCAGGCCGGATGCGCATCCGCACGCCGGAATCGGCCAGAAGGTCCTCGACGATATCCAGCGACGACTGCACCACCTGCCGGCCACGGGCCGGCTGCTCCATCCCGCCCTTTCGATCGGCGAGCAGGCGCTCAAAGTCCTCGTGGGGATTCTGTTCACACTCGCAGCCGCGGCCTACTGGCTCTTCGAGCGCGATCGGGCTCTCGATCTGGTCGCGAGCCTGTTTGCGCGACCACGCCGGAAGAAGCTCCGCGACACATGGGACCTGATCGAGCAGAAGCTCGGTGCCTTCATCCGTGGCCAGATCCTGCTGATCACGATCGTGTCGACGTGCGCTTCACTCGCGTTACTGGGGGTCGGGGAGCCGTATTGGCTCTTGCTCGGGATCGCGACCGGCTTCCTCGAGATCGTCCCGGTCGTGGGCCCACTTGTCGCTGTCCTGCTCGTGGCCGGCGCCGGGTTGACCGTGTCGTGGCATGTCGCGGCCCTGGCGGCCGTGTCGCTGCTCGTGCTCCGCGTGCTCCAGGACTACCTCGTCTCACCCCGGATCCTCGGCGGGGCGGTGGGGCTGCCGCCGCTGGTCGTCCTCATCTCCGTGTCGGTTGTCGGGATCCTGCTCGGGAGCTTCTACGTGCTGCTTGCGGTCCCGATCGCGTCGCTCCTGGTCACGGTCGTCGATGTCGTCTTGCGAGGCGTGGACCCGGCGGAAGCAGAGGTGCCGACTGTGCTCTTCTCGCCGAAGGAATCGGAGCCATCCTGACACGACGCGCTCGACGACGTCGGAACCCGAATTCGAGACGATCGTCACGCTGAGCGGGGCAGGCGGCAGCGGATACGATCCGAGGTCGGCTGCCCGCGAGTTCCGCGGGTCGGTCGTGGAAGACCTCAAGCTGCTTCTCTTGCTTCTCCCCCTGCCTCGCGATTTCGTTCCTCGAGTGTTGCGGCGAGGTGTCGGCGGTAGTCCATCTTCTCCTTCCAACGGATGCGGATCAGCAGCCGGTTGACGGGCCACGCCGTGACGAAGCCGGCGATCATCGCGACTTGCATCATCCACCAGTGGGCTGCACTGTTGATCGGCAGCGGTGGCGACCACAGCGCCTTTGCCGACGCGATCATCCAGACCGACATTCCGATCTGAAAGCTGACGATCGAGAGCGTGTCGGCCCGGATCGCCAGCCAGATTGCCTGCTTCCGACGCAGGTCCGGTCGCATCGGCGCGATCGAGAAGTACTGGAAGACGATGCCGAGCGTCCACGCGAGTGCGAAGTCGACGATCAGCTCCGGATAGAGCGTTGCGCCGGCGATCGTCAAGCCCGCCGCGAAGACGACCCACTCGCCGACGATGTCGCCGAGTGTGCAGCCGGCGCCGCAGTGGGAGACGGCGTTCGCGACGTTCCACCGGCTCAGGTCGGGATCGTCCACCGACTCGCCCTGCCGCTTCAACTCTGCATCGTCCGCGTTCCGCTGCGCACGAAGACGCTCGGCCTCGACCTCGACCCACCTCACCGACGAACGCCGCGCTCGGCTGAAGTAGAGCCACAGCCACATGGGACCGAGGTACAGCGCCGTGATCGGATGCACAAGGTTCATCACCGCCATCTGCTGTCGGTGGCCGAGCATCTCGTCCACCGCGATCACGATCGCGGAGGTGCCGCCGAGGGCGAGGCAGATCCAGCCGATTGTCTCCGCCCACTCCGGTGGATTCATACGGACGGCTTTGCGCCGCACGCAGGAAACCGAAACATTCAGTGCAACTGCTCCGGAGGCATCACCGGGTTGTGGACCGAAAACGCAAGGAGTGGATGGATCGACAACTGATCGAGCTGCCAACCGAACCTCGCGTGACGCCGCCCGGTGCGCAAGTGCTGTTCCGCTTTGCTTCCCATCGGTCGAAGCCACAACTCAGACCTCCGAGGGAAAGCAGCCGGTTGCGTGACCTCCCCGAGACGGATTGGGGGTCACACCCCATAGCGTCGTCACCGGAGCGAGATCAGCCTCGAGGCTCCTGACCGGGGTCCGGCGCATCGGTAGCGTCAACGCGTTTCCGGGCCGTGGGCTTCGCGGCAGAACGGCGGTCGGTCAGTCCAATCGCTCATGGGAGTTTCGACCTCGTTTCCAGGCAAGCGACGTCCGGCGGAGTCAGATGCGCCGGTAACGGGCGTCGCTGAAGGAGTAGATCGCGAACGCGATCAACCCGGCGGCGACGACTCCGAGCAGGAACGGGCCCTGGGGGCTGTCCGCCAGCTTGGCGAGCGCGCCGTCGATCCCGACCGCTTCGCTGGGGTCGTACTCGACAGCCGCCTTGGTCAGGAACACGCCGACCAACACCAACACGACCATCCGGGCGAGCAGGCCGAAGGTGCCGATCCACTTGACCGACGTCCTCGTCGCCGGCCCCATCTCCTCGGACTTCGAGTCGCGCAGGAAGTCGTGCGTCACGCCGCGGTATCCCTGGTAGGAACCGACGCCGATCATCACCAGGCCGGCGAGACCAACGAGCCACGTGCCGCCGCTCCAGCCGAGCACTCCACCAGTCGCCCTGTCGGGGCTCGCGGAGCTTCCGCCGCCGCCCGAGCCGAGCAGGACCTCGACGGCGAGCGCGCAAAGGCCCGCGTAGACGATCCCGCTGCAGAGTGCGACAACGCGGTCGAGCCCGCTGTCGTTTCGCTCGGGCCCGTGGCCGAGCGCTGCGTGCACGAAGCGCCAGAGCGCGTACCCGGCGAGCGCCATCGCCAGGAGGATCAGCAGCAGCTTCCCGAACGGCTGGTCGGCCACCGTCTTCAGCGCCCCCTGCTGGTCGGTCGTCGTCCCTCCGATGCCGAAGGCCAGCTTGATCGCGAGCACGCCGATGATCGCGTAGACAGCACCCCGCCCGATGAAGCCGGCACGGGACAGCATCTCGAAGGTGCCGCTCTGGGCAACCTTCTCGCCGGAAGCGGCACCGCGGTGGACGACGGACTGAGGTGACGATGCCATCGGTACCGCCATACCCCCGGCCCGCGAGCCGGAAACGGTGTCGAGCGATCAGCCGTCGCGAGCAGACCCTGCAGCGGGCCGAGCAGCCGCTCGGTGCGGCTTGACAGGCCCGGCAGCTCGACGAGCCTGTGCGTGAGTGGAAGCCCGGCGCTCCAGCGTGCGCCCTGCTCGAGCGAGATCGGCTTCCAGAAGCGATCCACGATCTCACTCGGCGGCGCGTCGAGGGCACACCGGACGCACGTCCCATGGCAGAACTCCGCCATGCCCCTCCGGACGCTCGCCCGCGTCGGACGGAAGCGCGGCAGCGGGGCGCCCCCAATGCGAGCACGCGCACGTCGATACGTTCCGCGAGCTCCGCGAGCCGGTTGCCGAGCACACGACGGGCCTCGAGTCGCGGAGGAGGGCGAGGCAAAGTCGGGTGAGAAGTGCCAGCCGGCCAGGGGCACGTCCGACTCGCTGCGGTGATGTACGCGTTGGGAGGCACGTCCGCCGTGTGCGCCCGCTGCCGGTACTACGCCTCCGCGGGCACGCAGACGTCAACGGAGGCGGGCTTCACGTCGATCCGCAGCGACTTCGTCTTGGTGCGGTCGCCCCCATCGAGCTCGTACAGCACCTTGCGGTTCAGCTCGACTTCCACCGAGCGCGCCTGCGTCGTGAGCACGAACGGAGATTTGCTCGGCGTGCCGGCGGCGGTCCGCGCAAGTGTGCGCGTCCACTCGATGAGGCCGTCGGCGGTCACGATCCCGAGCTCGAGCAGCCCGTCGTCCGCGCGGGCGTCGGCGAAGACCTCGACCCCGCCGAAGAGTTTGCCGACGTTGCCGACGAGGATGCAGCTGGTCTTGCCCCGGTACCAGTGGGAGTCGTCCACCCGGATCGTGGCGCGGAACGGCTTGGTGCGGAGGTGCTTCGCTCCCGTCCACACGTAGGTCACGCGACCGAGCGCGTCCTTCAGGCGTCCGCTCGCGTCGCCGATCATGCGCGCGTCGAAGCCGGCGCCGGCCATGACGGCGAAATGCTCTCCGTTCACCGTCCCGACGTCGAGCTTGCGCCGGGTTCCGTGGAGCCCGATCCGGACGCCCGCCTCGACGTCGCTGGGAATCCCGAGGTTCGTGGCGAGGAGATTGGCCGTGCCGGCCGGCAGGATCGCGAGCGTAGCGTTCGAGCCGGCGAGCACGTTCACGCATCGCTGGACGAGCCCGTCCCCGCCCCACGCGAAGACGAGGTCGGCGCCGTTCGCGAGCGCCTTCTCGACCTTCTTCGGCGCATGCTTGCTCTTCGGCACCTCGAACCACTGAGGACTCTTCACGCCTTCCGCCTCGAGCACTCTGCGCAGCTCGAGGAGTCCTCCGCCCATCGTCTTGCCGGAATGTGCGACGACCGCGACCGACTTCACGTCCCCGATCGCATCCTCTCAGCGTCGCGTTCGCGGGCCGCGTATCCGGCGGCGCGGGCGGCGAAGAGCGCGACGAGCAGCGCGGCAATGCCGATCGCGACCCCGGCAACGCAGTCGAGCGGATGGTGCATCCCGCGGTACATGCGAGCCAGCGCCACGAAAAGCGGAATCGCGAGCGCGACCGTCCAGCAGACGACGGCGATCCACGTGTTGCGGATGCGCGACGTGAGCACGAGCGCGAGCCCGCAATAGACGGCGAGGGAGGCTGCGGTGTGGCCGGACGGGAAGCTCGCATTCGTCGGCAGGTCCTCGAGGCGGGACAGATGCGGCCGGTCCCGGTGGACGACCAACGTCGTCACGCGATAGGTCGCCGCTTCCACGGTGATCGCGGCGACGACAAAGGCCGCGACTCGCCAGCGCTTGAAGCAGGCGAGGCCCGCGGCGACCACACCGACGACGGCGGGGATGACGACACCGCCCGCGATGATCGAGCCGATGAGCGATGCCTCGGTCCGGGTCGGGTCGCGGTGTGCGGCGAGCCAGCCGACGAAGCGCTCGTCAGCGCTCGCGACACCGCCGCTCCGGAGCACGACATCCGTCAGGAGCAGCCCGAGCGCGATCGTCACCGCGGCGAGCACGACAAAGCCCAGAGTCGCCGCAGCCAGGAAGACCGTGACCGGGTGGCGACCGGAGAGCGTCTGCGCGAAGCGCTGCGCCGGCCCGCCCGCGGCCGGCTCGAGCGCCGGGACGTCGGCAACCCTTGGGCCGTGATGCCGGTCGAGCTCGGCCCCGCGGGGCGCTGCCGTCGTGCGATCCGCAACACTGAGCGAGGTCTCGGTCACGGGGCCGGGTTTACCCGGCAGCCAACTGAGGGAAACCGATCGCCTACAAGATGCCGTTCGTCCTCCTCGTCATCGTCTCGGTGCTCGCCGGCACGCTCGTCGTCGCCCTCGCGACGAGGCTTCCCGCCTCGAACGTCGCCTCACCGGCGGCCATCGACACCGCTGCGATCGCGATCGAGGAATCGGTCGAGCGGCACCGGCGGCTCCGTCGGTTCGTCGCGGCTCGGCTGGATCCGGCAGTCGCGACGGGATTGGCTCTGACGATCGCCCTCGTCGCCGTCGGCGGCGGCGGCTTCGTCCTCGCCGTGCTCGCTTACCTCGTGCGCGGCAACGAACAGCTCCGCAGCATCGACAACAGCGCCGCCGACTGGGCCCACGCGCACGCGACGGCGCTCTCGACACACAGCCTCGACGCCGTCACGAACCTCGGCAGCCTGGCCGTCGTGATCGGGCTCGCCGTGGTGGTTGCCGTGGTCGAGTCGATCCGGGTGCCGGGCCGCTGGATCGTGCCGTTCCTCATCGCGCTGCTGGCGGGGAACGAGGCACTGATGCTGACGATCAAGGAACTCGCCGACCGGGCGAGGCCGACGCTCAACCCGGTCGCCGCGACCCTCGGCCCGTCGTTCCCGAGCGGCCATTCCGCGACGGCGGCCGCGTTCTACGCCGGCGCCGCCCTCCTGCTCGCGCGTCGCCGCGCACCCCGCTCGCGGTCGCTCCTGGCCGGGGCGGCGGTCGCGCTCGCGGTTGCCGTCGCCGCCAGCCGCGTCCTGCTCGACGTCCACTGGCTCTCCGACGTGGTCGCCGGGGTCATGCTCGGGTGGGCCTGGTTCGCCGTGTGCAGCATCGCGTTCGGCGGCCGCCTGCTCCGCTTCGGCGCCCCCGCCGAGACGGTCATCGAGACGGCCAGGACCGCCGAGCAGACACGCCGGTCGAGGCGCCCCGACGTCACCTCCGCGAGCGGAGCGTGAGCACGACCTCCGTTCTTCGGACCCTCGCCCGCGGCCTCGGTCGTTGAGCGCCGCGCCGCGCCTTCTCGTCGGCCCGCTCCTCCGGTACACCGGTACGACCACGGCGACGCTCTGGATCGAGACCGACGCCGCGGCCGAGGTCGAGGTGCTCGGGCATCGCGCGCGGACGTTCCACGTCGAGGGTCACCATTACGCGCTCGTCGTGCTCGACGACCTGGAACCCGGGACGGTGACGCCGTACGACGTCGTGATCGACGGCGACCGCGTCTGGCCCCCGGCCGACGGGCGGCCGCCGAGCACGATCCACACGCGCGAGTTCGAGCGACGCTCGACGCTCGTGTTCGGCTCGTGCCGCGTCGGCGCGCCGCAGCAGGAGCCGTACACGAAAGCCTGGCCCGACGGCGTCGGCACCGACGCGCTCTGGGCATATTCGCGTCGGCTCCAGACGGGCTCGACACCGTGGCCCGACGCCCTGCTGTTGCTGGGCGACCAGGTCTACGCCGACGAGGTATCACCGGAGACGGCGGCCTTCATCCGCGGACGCCGGGACACGTCCGAGCCGCCCGGCGAGGAGGTGGCCGACTTCGAGGAGTACACCCGGCTCTACCGCGAGTCGTGGTCGGACCCCGATATCCGCTGGCTGCTCTCGACCGTGCCGTCGACGATGATCTTCGACGACCACGACGTGCGTGACGACTGGAACATCTCGAGCTCGTGGGTCGAGGAGATGCGGTCGCTGCGGTGGTGGGACGCGCGCATCACCGGCGCGTTCATGGCGTACTGGCTCTACCAGCACATCGGCAACCTGTCGCCGCCCGAGCTCGCCGAGGAGGAGATGTTGCGGCTCGTCCAGGAGGACGAGGACGCCGGCCCCCGGCTCCGCGAGTTCGCCCGGAGGTGCGACCGCGAGTCGGCATCGAGCCGCTGGGCCTACTATCGCGACTTCGGGCGTTCGCGGCTGATCGTGCTCGACTCACGGGGAGCGCGCGTGCTCGTCGACGGCCGCCGCAAGATGATCGACGAGGGCGAGTGGCAATGGATCGTGGAGCACACCCGCGGCGACTTCGACCACCTCATCCTCGCGAGCACGCTGCCCGTGTTCATGGTTCACGGCATCCACCACCTCGAAGCGCTTGCCGAAGCCATCTGCGACGGCGCCTGGGGACGCCGCAGCGCCGCCGTCGGCGAACGAGCTCGCCGCGCGCTCGACCTCGAACACTGGCCCGCGTTCCAGGGATCGTTCCGGCTGCTCATGAACCTCCTGCGCGACGTCGGCCGCGGCGTCGGCGGCGAGCCGCCGGCGACGATCGTGCTGCTCGGCGGAGACGTCCACACGGCCTACGTGGCGGAGGTCGATATGGAGGAGCCCGGCGCGAGCCGCGTCTACCAGGTCGTCTGCTCCCCGTTCCGCAACCCGCTGACCCCGATGCAGCGCAGGGTGATCCGCGTAGGAGCGAGCCGACTCGCCGCGGCCGTGCTCTCGCGCCTCGCCCGCCGCGCGGGCGTCCCCGACATCCCCGTCCACTGGAGGTTCCTCGGAGGGCCGACATTCGCCAACTCGATCGGCACGCTCGAACTCGACGACAGGACCGCGCAGCTCACGATCCGCGGTGCGGGCAAGCACACGAGCGACCCGTCGCTCGAGCCGCTGCACACCTTCGTGCTGTAGGCCGGTTCGCACCGAGTCGCTGGACGTCTTCTACGCGGCTTTCGTGCGACACCGGCCGGGCCACGCCGGTTGCGCGCGCGAACCCGGCCGCGCCAACCAGTCGACGGCGACTTGACCGCGCCGAACACGGCGCCCTGAGCGGCTGCGGAGAGCACGACTTCGGGCCCAACTGCGATCGGCGTCGGTCGCCTTCGGCGCCGTGCCCTCGCGGCCGACGAGCTTCCAAAGGCGTCTGAACACGGCTCCGGCGAGCAGGCCGCCGGCGATACCGGCCACGACGCCGATCGGCTTGTACGCCAGTCGTAGGAGCCCGGTCAGGTCAGCACGCTCGCGGTCGAGGCTCAGTCGCTCGGATAGGGTCGGCGGTGCTCTCGCCACCGGTCAGCGATATCCACTCCTCAGGGCCGTCGCACCTTGGACAGGGCGGGAGCGACTGCACCGACTGGCACCGACTGCACCCCGAGCTCGTAACCGCAGTGGCTCACCGATACGTGCCGGCGGAGACGTCGCTGCCGATGGGTGCGGGATTTGCCATGGCGTGGTGCTGGCCCACAACGCCGATCTGCTCGAAAACGGACGTCAGCTTCCGGTCGGTGCCGAGGCGGACAGGCGGCGGCGGCGGCGGGTCTTCGCAAACGGCATGGCGAAGGCGGCCGGGAGAAGCGCGAGCCAGAAGTTGAAGAATCGATAGGCGATGACGCCTGCGGCGGCGTTCGCGAAGGGGACGTCGAACCAGGTGAGCACCCAGGCAAGGAGCACTTCGACGAGGCCGGGGCCGCCGAGGGGGATGGACCGGCGCGTGAGCGCCCAGCCGGTGCCGTAGGCGAGCACCAGTTGGGGGAGCGTGAGCTCGATGCTGAAGATCTGAAGCGCGCCCCACAGGGTGGCCATGTCGCCCGCCCAGTAGAGAGCCGCGCCGAGAAACGGGAGCCCGTGCTGCGAGCGGTTGACGAGAATCTTCCGCAGCAGGGTGAGTGCAGCGACCGCATGGGCAAATGCGTTCCGTAGGCGTCCGGCGCCGCGCTGGTAGGTGTAGCGGTCGGCCCTCCGCGGGGCGGTCAACCACGTCGCCGCGATCGTGCCTGGAACCACGGCGAGCCAGGGCAGAGCGACATCCGGGGTTGCGGAGCCGGCGATGTGGAAGAAGAGCAGCAGACCGCACACGGCGACCGTGGGCGCGAGCACGGCGTACTCGAGCGCACAGAGGGCGAGCACGCGGCGGAGCGCCTGCGGCCGTCCCATTCCGGCCGCGCGCAACGTGGCGAGATCGATGGAGAACCCACCGGCCGTGTTCGCAGAGAACAGAGGAGAGAAACCGGCGCCGACCACTCGG
This sequence comes from uncultured Actinomycetota bacterium, assembly GCA_963797465.1. Lineage (GTDB taxonomy): Bacteria > Actinomycetota > Thermoleophilia > Gaiellales > Gaiellaceae > PALSA-600. The sequence continues at coordinate 2,822,376 of CAWCPD010000001.1, forward strand.
AAGGCGACCGGGAGGTCGAGGATGACGCCGCCGTCGGCACACGCGACGCCGCGCAGCGCGAGTGTGTACCCGGCGTAGGCGACGATCTGTCCTCCGGCGCAAAGCGCGAACCACCACGCATTCTCGCGGCTTACGGCATGCGCGACGTCGCGCCAGCCTGCCCACCAGGTGAGTCCGGCCATCGCTGCTGCCTCGAGCACGAGACACGCGACCAGCGCGACCGGCCACCGGGGCGCCAACTCGACCCACGCTTCCCTCGGCGAGGACTTCCGTTCTCGTGCCACTCCGGCGGGCTACCCCTCGGCGCGAATCGCAACCGCTTCCGAGCCGGGCCTGGTCTCGCACGCACCCGGACCCGACCAACCCCCGATGGGCGGCGCAGCCGTTTGGGCTTGGGCCGATTGGGAAGCATCGCCCTTGTTAGGTCTTCGCCGTCGATATTGGACAAGGGGTGTGGTTATGCCGGCATGGGTGTGGGTGCTGATCGCCGTCGCCGTCGTCGTGGTGATCGCCGCTGTCGTTTGGCAGCGGGCCGTCCGGAGGCGCACCGAGCATTTTCGGGAGCAGTTCGGACCGGAGTACGATCGCGCGGTCGAGAGCGCGGACAGTCGCAAGAAGGCCGAGGCCGAGCTGGCCTCGCGCGAGGAGCGGCGTGAGCAGTTCGAGCTGCGCGTGCTTCCGCCGTCGTCGCGCCGCCGGTACGTCGAGAGCTGGCGTGTCGTGCAGGCCCAGTTCGTCGACGATCCTTGCACCGCGGTTGCGTCCGCCGACAGCCTGATCCGGTCGGTCATGCACGACTGCGGCTACCCGGTCGAGGACTTCGACCAGCGGGCCTCCGACCTCTCGGTCGACCACCCCGACGTGGTCGAGCATTACCGCGAGGGCCACAGGCTCGCCGAGCAAAGCGCTCGCGGCGACGACTCGACCGAGGATCTACGGCACGCGATGCAGCACTACCGCGCCCTGTTCGAGGACCTCGTCGACCCGGCAGGAGACGGGAGCGATTCGAGCCACTCGCGGCGCGTTGCCGCCGGGAAGGAGATGTGAGACAGATGAGCGATCAGCACGCGACCACGCGCGACATCGCCGAGGGCTTCAACAGCGACGATCAGGCCGACGAGACCGAGGATCATCACGCTCGGACCTCCGCATCGCTCCTGCCCGACGAGGAGACAGAGCGCTTCACCGTTCGCTGGCGGGAGATTCAGGCGAGCTTCGTCGACGAGCCGCGCACATCGGTCGAGCAGGCCGACGCGCTCGTCGCCGACCTCATGCAGCGGCTCGCCGCCGGCTTCTCGGACGAACGGCAGCGGCTCGAAGGCCAGTGGGATCGCGGCGACGACGTCTCGACCGAGAACCTCCGCGTCGCCCTGACACGGTATCGGTCGTTCTTCGACCGTCTGCTCGCGGCGTAGGGATCAAGGCCGGACGCGGGGCTCACGCAGCGAGCCCCGCGTGCGTGTGCCCAAGGCGCCGCGCCGGCACCTCTACGGAGGCCATTGCTCACTGGTCGCACGGCAGTCTCGAGCGCTGTCGTCGACCCGGCGAGACGCGGGTACAAGACCGGCACATCGACGTGGCTTCGCGAGGCGCAACGTGTCCACGCGGCGCGCGTTGACTACGCTCATTGCAGGCCAAACGTCCCCTCGCAAACCCGCGCGTCCTCACTCTTCCTTGTCTCGTAATGAAGAGGTCCGCGGTTCGAGTCCGCGCGTCGGTGCGGGACGTGATCCCCTCGAAAAGGAAGCCGTCGGCCGGACAAGATCTCGCCCAGGTCCCGGTCCTTCGCCGAACGCTCGGGCACATCCGCGCACACGAGGGCGAACCGCCAGGGCGCGAGAGGTATAGCGACATGCGCGCCGAGCGCTCGAGAGCGGAGCTCAGCAGATATGAGCCGTTGACAGCGGAGAAGACGAGGCCGTCGGAAACTACTGTCGCGCCGACTGTCGCGCGAGGTTTGAAGTCACACGAATCACCTGCAAATCGCCAGGTTTCAACTCCGAGAGAACGCCTTCCTAAACCGCGTGCGCAAGTTCGATTCTTGCCGGGGGCACTAGCCGCGAGGCCGCTTCCAGAGCGGGTCGTCGCGCTCGCAGCTGATCGCATCCCGGTTTCACAGCGATACGAAACCGCCGCCGGCAAGTTCTCCGGGATCGGCTCTGTGACCCTCGAAACCCGAGGTGCGCTGGCAACGCCGCGACTGAAGACGGCTGGCTACGAGAGGGGCTTCGCGGCCTCGGTCCGCCAGCGGAGGCTCGGGTCGATGGCGCCCTCGTCGAGCAAGCGGCGAATTCGGCGGAGGCGTACGAAGCGGTCACTGTCGAAGTCCTCGCTGGTCAGTCCGATTGTCCGATAGGCGTCGATGAGCTCACGTCCTCCGCGCTCGGCGTTCCAGTCGAGCGTGAGCCCCGGAAGCAGCTGGCCGAGCTTCGAGAAGTCGACGCGATACGAGCGCTGATCGGCCGATGAGCCCTCGGCGATCTCGACCTCGCCGCCCGTGATCTCGGACAGCTGCTCAGCGAGGTCCCGGATCAGGTAGTTCTGCTCATTCGAGCCGACGTTGACCGCCTGGCCCCGTATCTGATCCTCCGGGGCCTCGAGCAGCGCCCGGGTCGCCTTCGCGACGTCGCGGACATGAATGAGCGGCCGCCATGCCAGGCCGTCGCTGAGGAGGCGGATGCGTCCCGTGGTGTGGCTCCAGGCGGCGAGATTGTTGAGCACGATGTCGAGCCGCAGCCGCGGTGACACGCCATACACGGTCGCGTTGCGCATCGAGACGGGAGCGAAATCCGGTCCGACGAGCTCGGCAAGCCCTTCCTCCGCCCGCACCTTCGACTCGGCGTACGCGGTCAGCGGCTTCAACGGTGCCTCCTCGTTGACGGCGGCGTCGGTCTCGGAGGCGCCGTACATCGAGCAGGAAGAAGCGAACACGAATCGGCGCACACCCGCCTCGCGTGCCGCGCGCGCCAGGCGCAACGTGGCGTCGCAATTGATCTCCGCCGTCAGGCTCGCGTCGAGGTCACCGACCGGATCGTTCGAGAGCGCAGCGAGGTGGACGATCGCGTCGAGCCCGTCGAGCTCGTCGGCCTGGATGTCCCGGACGTCGCGAACGGTCGTCGAAATCGCGTCGTCCCCCTCCGCGCCGAAGTCGCAGCCACGGTAGAAGCTTGCGTCGAGACCCCGCACCTGGTGCCCGGACTCCGCAAGGAACGGAGCGAGTATGGACCCGATGTACCCGCGGTTTCCCGTGACGAGGATGCGCATCGCAGCCTGAGAGTAGTCGAGCGTGGGAAGACTTCAAGTTTTGGATCAGAATCGATCCGCCAGTGGCGCCTGTCCAACCGTATCGATGCCGGTCGGCCGATCGCGGGCGTGGACGAAGAAGCCGATGCCCGCGGGGTGCAGGGTGGAAGTTTCCCGCCCGGCGCGCCCCGACCGTCGCCGGCTCAGTTCATGCGTCCGCGCGCGACGGCCAGGCAGGCCTGGCAGACCGGGAAGCCCTGGTTCCAAGGGACGTCGGTCTGGTCGACGCCGCAGAGCGCGGTGTCCGGGTCGTCGTCGCCAACGAGGTGCTCGCACTCCTCGAAGCGGAGATCGCCGGCCGAGCGGCTCGGCGTGGTCTTGGGTGTCTGCGTGCTCATCGCGAACGCGAATCCTAGTCCGGGCGCGGCCGGTCCGACACCGGCGGCTGTGTCGTCGGCGCGGGCTCGAGCGTCTCGGCGAGCTCGATCAGCGCCGCCTCGTCGAGGTTCTCCGAGTAGATGCGGACGTGGGTCTCTCCGCGCCGGAGGTGCACCTCGAGCGGCGGGCCCGGCAGGCGGTCGCCCCCGATCACGCGCAGCTCGACGCCGCCGCGCTCCAGCACGCGCTCCTCGCCCGTCCGCCAGGCGAGCAGTCGCTCGCCCGCCTGCTCGATGCCGAAGTGGTGGAGCGACTCGGTGTCCGAGAAGAGGATCCAGACCACCTCGGGCAGCCGCGGCCGCTCCGTCTCCGGCCGGAGCAGCACGTGGGCGCGCCAGCGCGACGGCAGCCGGCCGGGCGTCCAGACCGCGAACGACGCCTCGCGCGCGGCCTGCTCCAGCGTGACGTTGTGCGTCGGATACGCCTCGGCGGCCGTGCGCGGCTCCTCGCCGGGCGGCAGCTCGAACCGGAACCGCTCCTCGTCGATCGGGTCGTCGAAGGCGATCTCGGCCACCTCGACGAGCCGAACCCGCTCGCCGTCGAAGAGCGACTCGATCCGCAGAACGACGCCGCGCTCCGCGTCGACCGCGAGCCTGACCTCGTCGCAGCCGGCGGGAACGAGGTCGCCGGGCGGCCCGTGGCGCGCGCGAGGCCGCGCGCCCACCGCGTGCGTTGTCCGGCCGGCGACGGTCACATCACCCAGCAGTTCGAGCTCGAGCGCCGGGATCAGCACCGCCGGGTCGAAGAGCTCTGCGCCGCTCGGCGCGATCGTCTGCGACTCGTGCTCGATCGCACCGCTCCGGCCCGTGTAGATCCAGGCCTTCTCGCCGTCGTGCACGAGCGTCATCCCGTCCCACTCGCCGACCCGCTCTTGCCGGAAACGGCCGTCGGCCGAGAGCCAGAGGCGCGAGGCGTACTCGACCTCGACAGGATGGCTGCCGTCGCCCGGCGCGCCCACGCTCACGGACGGGCCGGAGACGCGGCCCGAGCGCACGAGAAACCGCTCGTAGGCGTGCTGCGAGCGCTCGACGTGCGTCCAGTCGGACAGGGTCGCGTGCACGGTCGTCCAGCGGCTGCGCGCCAGATAGAGCAGCTCCAGCAGGTCGGCCAATCGGGCGATGCCGCAGCCTACAGAGCCGAGCCGGCCGAACCTCTAGCATCGCCCGATCGACGTCGAGGCGGCGCTTCTGGCTCTCTGGTGCTTCGCGGTCGCCTTCGCCGGCGGTCTCGTGGGGCTCGTGCTCGGCAACATCCGGCTGCCGCTCGTCGTGCTCGTGGCCACCTCGCCGGCCGCGGGCGCGGGGGCCAACGTCGGCATCTCGGGCGTTGCGGCCGCGACGGCCTCGATCACGCACATCCGCGCGGGCCGGGTCAACTGGAGGCTGTTCGCCTGGATGGCCCCGCCCTCGATCGTGGGCGCTCTTGTCGGCGGGCGCGATCTCGGGCCTTCTCCCGGACGAGGTGCTGCTCACGGTGATCGGCGTCACGCTCCTCTACTTCGGCGCCGACCTGCTGCGTGAGAAGAACCTGAGCCCGCCGGCCGTTGCACACGGGCTCGACATTCGCGCCGCGGTGATCTGGGGCGCCGTGATCGGGCTGCTCGGAGGGATCGTCGGTCTGATCCTCGGTGCGCTCAGGATGCCCGCGCTCCTGCGCTACGTCGGCGAGACGCCCGCGCGCGCCGTTGGAACGAATATGGCCGTCGGTGTCTGCGTCGGCGTTGCGGGGCTCGCGGGGCACCTCGCCTCGGGCGTCGACTGGAGCGTGTTCTGGCTCGGCTCGGTTGCGTCGATTCCTGGCGCGTTCCTCGGCGCGCGCCTCACCGGCCTGCTCGAGCCGAGGCAGCTCCTGAAGGCGATCGCGTTCATGCTCCTGGCGGCCGGTGCGGCGATGATCGTGCAGGCTTTCGCCTGACGGCAGGCGGGTTTTGCACATTCGTCGCACTTCCGTGACACCTCTGTGACGTCTGTGGCCCGGGTCCGGCCGAGGCCCCGGCTACGGTTGCTCGGTGGAGGTTCTCGACGGCCTGAATCCCGAGCAGCGGCGCGCCGCCGAGGCGGTCCGAGGGCCGGTCTGCATCCTCGCCGGGGCCGGCTCCGGCAAGACGACGACGATCACCCGGCGGATCGCCTGGCAGGTCGTCTCGGGCGCGTTCCGGGCCGACCAGATCCTCGCCGTCACGTTCACCGACAAGGCCGCCGGCGTGATGAGGTCGCGGCTGGCGGCGCTCGGCGCGGGCGGCGTCCAGGCGCGGACCTTCCACTCGGCCGCGCTCGCGCAGCTCCACCGCTACGGGCCCGACTCGGTCGGGCGGATCCTGCCGTCGAAGGCGCTGCTCCTCCGGCAGATCGCGAACTCGCTGCCGCCGCCGTACAAGTTCCGCCCGGCGGGCGACCTCGCGACCGAGATCGAGCACGCCAAGGCGCGGCGGGTGTCGACCCGACGCGTACCTCGCCTCGCTCGACGGGCACGAGCCGCCGATCCCGGCGAACCTGATGCACACCGTCTACCGCGAGTACGAGCGCCGCAAGGCGCAGCGCGGCGAGATCGACTTCGAGGACCTGCTCGAGCTCGCGATCGGCCAGCTCGAGACCGACGGGCAGGCGCGGGCCGACCTCCGCGACCGTTACCGCGCGTTCACGGTCGACGAGTACCAGGACGTCAACCTGCTCCAGCAGTCGCTGCTCGATCTGTGGCTCGGGCCGCGCGACGACCTCTGCGTCGTCGGCGACGACTACCAGTCGATCTACGCCTTCACGGGCGCCTCGCCGCGGTGGCTGCTCGGGGTCGAGCGGCGCTTTCCCGCACGCGGCGGTCGTGCGCCTCGAGGAGAACTACCGCTCTTCGCCGCAGGTGCTCGAGCTCGCGAACCGGCTCGTGCCGCGGCTCGAGCGGCGCCGAGAAGGTGCTGCGTGCGACCCGGCCCGACGGGCCCGAGCCGGTGCTGCGGCCGTTCGCGACGCACGGAGGCCGAGAACGCGTGGGTCGCGCGGCGAGCTCCGGCTGCTCGCCGACAGCAGCGTGCCGCTCGAGGACACCGCGATCCTCTGCCGCACGAACGCCCGCCTGGCCGACTTCGAGGAGGTGCTCCACGAGGCGGGCCTGCCGTTCCAGGGCTCGTCGCTCCTCGCGCGTGACGCGGCCCGGCGCCTGCTCCGGCTGACCGATCGCGAGCATTCGGTCGGACGTTGCGCGCCGCGTTCGCGAGCTCGCGCTGGACGCGGGCTGGCTCGAGCAGCTGCCTGACAAGCTCGGCGACCGCGAGCTGACCCGCCAGGCCGACCTCGCTCGGCTCGTCAAGCTGGCCGAGGAGCTCGACGACGGCGAGTTGACGTGCGCCGGGTTCGGGGCCGAGCTGCGCCGGCGCTTCGACCCCGGCGGCGAGGCCGCCCGCGGCGTGCACCTGCTCACCTACCACCGCGCGAAGGGGCTCGAGTTCGAGGCCGTGTTCCTCCCGCGGCTCGACGAGAAGGAGCTGCCGTCGCGGCTCGCCCGCACGCGTGACGAGCAGGCCGAGGAGCGGCGGCTCTTCTACGTCGGCATCACGCGGGCCAAGCGGCGGCTCGCGATCACGTGGTCGCGCCGCCCGAGCCCGTTCCTCGCCGAGCTCGGCGTCTCCGCGTCGCGAGCGGCACCTACGGCGAATCGCGCCGAGCGGGCGCCGCGGAACGAGTCGCCGGCCGCCGATGCGCTTCGGCGCTGGCGCCTGGAGCGGGCCCGGGCGGACAGCGTGCCGCCGTACGTGATCTTCCCCGACCGCACGATCGACGAGCTGCTCGAGCGAGGCCGGCGAGCCTGCCCGAGCTGTCGGCGATCCACGGGCTCGGGCCCGCGCGGCTGGCGAAGTTCGGCGACGAGCTTCTCGCGTATCTGCGCGACGTGCTCTCCGGGGCGGAGCCGGCTGCGAGCGCCGAAGCCGATTCGCGCTTCGCCCCCGGCGACCGCGCCGAGAGCCGGGCCGCCTGCCGGCGATCCCGACCCCGCCGTGTACGAGGCGCTCGCCGCGTGGCGGCGGCGGCGCGCGAGCAACGAGGAGGTGCCCCCGTTTCACGTCTTCGGCAACCGCGTGCTCGCGGCGATCGCCGAGGCGCGTCCGGGATCGTACGAGGAGCTCCTCGAGCGTGTCCGGCGTCGGCCCGGCGAAGCTCGAGCGGTATGGAGACGAGGTGCTGGAGGTGGTCGCTGCGACGAGCTAGAACGACAACGAGAGACGCCTCAGCCGTCGAGCGCCGAGAGCAACAGGTCGAGCATCACCTGCGGGTCGCGCCGCAGGCGCTCGTGGCCCTTAGCCGGCTCGCGCTTGGTCAGGTCGAGCGCGCGCGGGTCGGTCAGCGGTCGCAGGCGCCCCTGGCGGATCAACTCCTCGTCGACGCCGCCGAGCCGGCCGCCGTAGGTCGTGTAGACGGGCACGCCGAGCGCCGCTGCCTCGCGATTCATCGTCCCGCCCGCGGAGACGACGAGGTCGGCGAGCGCGATCAGGCTCTGGGCGTCCACAGCCCGCTCCGGGACGATCACCGACGGCAACGTCGAGCGAGCGCACGTAGGTCGCGCTGCTCTTCGGTCCGCGGCAGCACGAACGCGTGCACCGAGTCGAGCCGGCCGAGGTGCTGGAGCGTCAGCGGGAAGAGCGGGTTCGACTGACGGTGGTAGAGCGAGACGTCGGGCGGCGGACGCAGGACGACCAGCGTGCGCGCCGGGTCGATCGGCCACGGCTCGAGCACGCCCGGGTCGGGCTCGAAGTCGGCGAGGTAGTACTCCTCCTTGGTGCCCGGGTACTGGCAGCAGCTTCGGCGGCACCGCGCCGTACTTCGCGAGCCGGTCGACCGGGATCGAGTCGGGGACGACGACCTTCGTCGCCGCCCGGCAGCCGAGCTGGTGCTGCGACCAGGCCCACTCGTAGTCGAACGTGGTCGCGCTCGGGATTCCGAGCCGGCGCGCGGTCATCGTCAGCTCGTGCGAGCCGTGCGCGAGCGCGAGGTCGAAGTCGCGATCGCGCGCCCAGCCCCGCAGCGCGCGCAGCCGCGAGGTCATCTGCCGCGCCTTGCCGAGCCGCGACCGGCCTGCGTGGTGCCCGATCGGCGTCGCCGTCATGCCGTGGCTCTCGATCAGCTGCATCGTCTGCGCGTATTGCCGTGCCGTGATCTCCACCTCGTTGCCCCGCGCCTCGAGCAGTGCCACCAGCGGCCGGAAGACGAGCGGGTGTGCGCTCGCCGTCATGTCGACCCAGACCCTCACCGGCTCGACGCTATACGGCTGCTGCACGCGGCCGCGTCGGAGCCGGCTCGCCGGAACGCCCTCAGGCGAGAGCCTGCTCGAGCCCGGCGTCGCGGCGGATGCCCTCGACGTGCCGCTCGTGCCAGAGCGTGAACGCCAGCAGTCCCCAGAGCTGGCGTGACAGGTCCTCGCGGCCGGCGACGTGGTCGTCGAGCACGCGCGTCACCGCGGCTCGGGTCGAGGTATCCCTGCCGCCGGAGCGTCTCCGGCGAGAGCGTCTCTCGCGCGAACGGCTCCAGCTCGCCGCGCAGCCAGGCGGCCGCCGGGATCGAGAAGCCGCGCTTGCGCCCGTGGACGACCTCGGCCGGGAGCAGCGGCTCGACCGCCTTCCGCAGCAGCCGCTTCTTCGAGAAGCCGCGCACCTTGTGCCGGGCCGGCAGCGAGAACGCGAAGTTCGCGACGACCGTGTCCATGAACGGCACGCGCGTCTCGAGCGACCAGGCCATCGAGGCGCGGTCGGTCTTCACGAGCAGATCGTCCACGAGATAGCCGCCCGAGGTCGACGTCCTGGAGCCGCGTCAGCAGCTCGTGGCCCTCGGTCTCGGCGAACCGCTCGCGCAGGAGCGAAACCGGGTCCCAGCCGTGCTGCCGGCCGGTCAGCTCGGCGCGCGCGTCGGCGGAGAAGATCTCCTTCCAGCCGTGGTGCCGCTCGAGCGGCGGCAGGTGCGCGGCGCGCGCGAACCGCTTCGCCTTGTAGTCGAAGCTCGCCCGCCGCGTCGAGGTCGGCAGCCGCTCGATCGCCGGCCGCGCGAACGTCGCGAGCGGCCCGACCCGCTCGGCAACGAGGTCGGCAACGTAGGTGTAGTAGCCGCCGAACAGCTCGTCGCCGCCCTCGCCGGAGAGCGCCACCTTCACGTCCTCGGCCGCGAGGCGTGAGACGAGGTAGGTCGGCAGCGCCGACGAGTCGGCGAACGGCTCGTCGAACGCGTCGGCGAGCGCCGGCAGGAGCAGTGCCGCGTCGGGCCGCAGCACGAGCTCGCGATGCCGCGTGCCGTACCGCTCCGAGACCGCGCGCGCGCCCGCCAGCTCGTCGAACGACGCCTCCTCGAAGCCGATCGAGAACGTGCGCACCGGCTCCGAGCTCTCCTCGCGCGGCGAGCGCCGCGAGCGCGCCGGAGTCGACACCGCCCGAGAGGAGCACGCCGACGGGGACGTCGGCGACGAGGTGGGCGCGCACCGAGTCGGCGAGGCGCGCGCGGCACTCCTCGACGAGCTCGGCCTCGTCCGCGTCGTGGCGCGCGGGCAGCGGGCCCGGCCGCGCGTACCGCTCGAGCGTGACCCGACCGTCCTCCCACGTGAGCACGTGCCCGGCCGGCAGCTTGCGGATCTCGCGGAAGATCGAGAGCGGCGACGGGAACCGAGTTGAACGCGAGGAACGCCTCGAGCGCGTCGAGGTCGAGCTCGCCGCGCGGCAGCGCGTCGAGCTCCGAGGCGAACGAGAGCTCGCCGCCGATCGTCGCGGTAGTAGAGCGGCTTGATCCCGAATCGGTCGCGCGCCAGCACGAGCCGCCGCCGCGGCGCGTCCCAGATCGCGACCGCGAACATCCCGCGCAGCCGCTCCGCGAAGCCGAGGCCCCACTCCTCGTAGGCGTGCACGATCGCCTCGGTGTCGGAGCGCGTGCGGAAACGTGGCCCGGCGCGCTCGAGCTCGCGCGTCAAGCCGCGCGTAGTTGTAGATCTCGCCGTTCTGGACGACGGTGCAGGTGCCGTCCTCGTTCGAGATCGGCTGGTCGCCGCCGTCGAGGTCGATGATCGCGAGCCGCCGCGCGGCGAGCCCGACGCCGCCGTCGACGAACGATGCCCTCCGAGTCGGGCCCGCGGTGGGCGAGCGTCGCCGACATGGCGGCGAGCCGATCGCGGTCGACGCGGCCCCGAGCCGAGACGACTCCGCAGATCCCGCACACGGCGCCGAGTCTATCCCCGGGCCCGCCGCGGGCTCCCGTGTCCAGAGCCGGACAGCTGTGGACGGAATTGTCACAAATTGTTACAAAGGACATCTTGCGGGCCCCGGCCTCGGGCGGCGACGATGATGGTGGGTGGCGGGTGGACAAGTCCCCACCCAGGGTGGGGCTCCAGGTGCCGAGTCCAGGCGGCGAGTCCAGGCGGCGAGTCCAGGTGCCGGCGTCCGGCACCGTTCCCGCGCGGCCGTTCGTTTGCCCGTGTCGGCGGCGGATGCGACCGAGGTCGTAGACGTAGGTGAAATCGGAGTACGCGAGGTGTGCTCCGCAATGCAGGCAGCGGAAGAGATACGCGGTCGGCTGGGCGTCCCGATCGAGTGCAGCGAGGTACTCCTCCACTTGCGCTGCCGACCAGTTGTATTCGGCGTGCTCCTGCCGGAGTTCCTCGAGCGCGTCCGGAAACGGCTCGAGCTCCTTGCGCCCGACGACGCCGAGAAAGGCCGCAGCGTCGCTGCAGTGATAGAGCCAGATGCTCCTGCTGCCAGCTTGTGAAGCTCGGCGTCCGCTCGGACACCTCGCGTGCCACGTCGACCGGCACGTCCTCAGGGACGCCGAACCCGATATCCGCGAACCCGGCGCCCAACTTCGATGCTGCGCTGCCGTCGCTGATGCACCACGGGCACAGACGCTCGATCTCGTTCGCCGCGTAGATCGGCCCCGTGTAGACGAAGCCGCGTGCGCGTTCACAGCACTCGCAGACTGCGCCCGAATCGACGACAGAGCCCGTCGCGACCGGGTCCGGGTGGTAGCGAAACGTCGGAAGCCCCATGCCTCATGCCCGCCGGAACACCTGGCGCAGCACCCGCACCCCGGTCAGGAACAGCGTCCGCAGGTAGAGCGTCACCGACCGGTCGGCAACCCATTCCAGGTCGTGCGCGAGCTTCTCCGCCATCGACGTCTCGTAGCCGCGCCGCACTTGCGCCAGGCCGGTCAGGCCGGGCCGCACCACGAGCCGCTGCCAGTACGCCGGCAGATCCGTCGCCAGCTCGGCGAAGAAGCGGGCACGGATCGGGCGCGGGCCGACGAAGGACATGTCCCCGCGCAGGACGTCCCAGAGCTGCGGGATCTCGTCGAGCTGCGACGCCTTCAGCCAGCGGCCGACCCGCGTGTACTCGGCCTCGGTGCGACGCACGAGCTCCTCGCCGAGGTACGGCCCGAGCCGTGACTCCGCGTCCCGCTTCAGCGTGCGGAACTTCAGCATCGCGAAGAAGCGGCCGTGTCGGCCGACGCGCTCGCCTCGGTACAGCACCGGCCGCCCGCTCGTCACCAGCACGAGCAGCGCGATCACCGCCGCGACCGGAAGGAGCAGCAGCCCGAAAAAGCTCGCGAAGAGGATGTCGAGCGCGCGCAACTCGACGTCGGTTCGCCGCCGTGGCGTCTCGGCGGCGAGTTTCGTGTAGCCCGTCACGAGCGTGTCTTCGAGCTGCGCCGCCACGGGTCGATGGTAGACCTTCGCCATGCCGGTTCTCGGCTTCGACCACGTCCAGCTCGCCGCCCCGGCAGGCTGCGAGGAGGAGGCGCGCGCGTTCTACGGCGGACTGCTCGGGATGACGGAGCTGCCCAAGCCGGAGGCAATCCGCGCTCGCGGCGGCGTCTGGTTCCAGGCCGGCGGGCAGGAGCTCCACATCGGCGTCGAGCGAGCCGTTCTCGCCCGCGCGCAAGGCACACCCCGGCCTCGTCGTCAGCGATCTCGATGCGATCCGCGCGCGGCCTCGCCGACGCCGGCCACGAGCCGGATGAAGACACGGCGATCGAAGGCGTTCGGCGTCTTTTCGTCCACGACCCGTTCGGGAACCGCCTCGAGCTTCGCCAGGGTTGATGAGCGTGCAGAGCGGTCTTGCCGGCGTGTGGCAGCTACGTGCGGCGACGTCGAGCCCCGCCGACGTGGTGTTCCTCCGCCAGATGCTCTACGAGGCCGCGACGTGGCGGCCTGGCGAAGTGCGGCCTCCCGAGGACGCCCTCCTGTCCGACCCGCGGGTCGCCGTCTACGTCGAGGGGTGGGGACGCGCGCGGGATGCGGGCATCGTGGCCACGAGCGGCGATGGGCGGCTCGGGGCAGCCTGGTACCGGACGTTCGACGCCGGGAGTCACGGTTACGGCTTCGTCGAGGCGGGCATCCCGGAGCTGACGATCGCCGTGCGGCGCGAGCTGCGAGGTCGCGGGATCGGGACGTCGCTTCTGCAGGGTCTCGTCGAGCGGGCCCGCCTGGACGGTCTGGTCGCGCTCAGCCTCAGCGTCGAGAGGGACAATCCCGCGGTGCACCTCTACGAGCGCTTCGGCTTCGTCGCCGTCGGAGGCGTCGGGAACACCTGGAAGATGCGCCTGGACGTCGCTTGACGCCTCGGTCGCGTCACCCCGTTCTGCCCGCGGTCGCTGCGCTGCCTGCGAGGCCGGCGTGATCGTCCGCTGGTCGCTCGCCGAGTTGCCCGAGGTGCTCGCCGAGCTCGGGCTCGAACGGCCGCTGCTGGTGGCGAGCGGGCGCTGGTCGGAGCTCGAGCTGCCGTACGTCGCGCACTGGGCGGACGTGCCGTCGCACCGGCTCGAGGTGCCGCCGGAGGCCGACGCCCTGCTCGCGGTCGGAGGCGGCTCGGCGATCGACACGGCGAAGGGCGCCTCGGCGAAGACCGGCCTGCCGGTCGTCTCCGTGCCGACGACGTACTCGGGCGCGGAATGGTCGACCGGCTTCGGCGTGCGCTCGCCCGACCGGCTGATCGTCGGCGGCGGCGCGGGCGCGAACCTGGCCGCGATCGTCTACGAGGTCGAGCTCACACTCGACCTCCCGCGAGCGGAGACCGTGGGCACGGCGCTGAACGCGCTCGCCCACTGCGCGGAGGCGCTGTACGCGACCGGCCGCAACGACGCCGGCGACGCGTGCGCGCTCGGCGGAGCGGCGCTGATCGCCGAGACGCTCCCGCGTGTGGTCGCCGACCTGCGCGATCTCGGCGCGCGGGCCGAGCTCCTCCGCGGCGCTGCGAGCGCCGGCGAGGCGCTCTCGCTCGCCGGCTTCGCGCTCGGACACGCGATCGCGCAAGCTCTCGGTGGGCGCTACGGCCTCTCGCACGGAGCGATGAATGCGCTCACGCTGCCGCCAGCCCTCCGCTTCAACGCGAGCATCGCACCCGACGCGGTCGCGCGCTTCGGCGCCGCGATCGGAGCGCCGGGCGATCCCGTCGGGATGGTCGAGGCGCTCGCCCGGCTCGGCGGCTTCGAGCGTCTGCGCGACTTCGGCGTCCCGGAGGAGGATCTGCCTGCGGTCGCCGAGGCGGCGGCCGGGCGGCTGGGCAACCGGAGTAACCCGCGGCCGGCGACCCCCGGCGAGATCGAGGAGCTTCTGCGCGAGGTGTACTGAGCGTTCGGCGCCGCCAGGACCTCTCCCCGCACCGTCCGCGCCGCTACCGTGCCGGAGGCATCGACGCGCACGGCCGCGGCCATCTTGCGGCGATCCAATACTTTCGTTTGTAAAGTAACTCCGAGCCGATGACGAGCGATCGCGACACCTTCCACGAGAGCCGTTCCGCCGGCAACGGCTTCGTGCTCTGGTTCACCGGCCTGTCCGGGGCCGGCAAGTCGACGATCGCCGCGCTCGTCGCGCCCGAGCTCGAGCGCCGCGGGCTGCTCGTCGACACGCTCGACGGCGACGTCGTGCGCACGCACCTGTCCGAGGGGCTCGGCTTCTCGAAGGACGACCGCGACACGAACATCGAGCGGATCGGCTGGGTCGCCTCGCGCCTCGCGCGGGCGGGGGCCGCGGTTGTCGTGTCGGCGATCTCGCCGTACGAGGAGACGCGCCGGAAGGCGCGTGCGATGGCCGAGGAGCACACCGCGTTCGTCGAGGTTCACGTCGCGACCTCGATCGAAGAGTGTGCGCGTCGCGACGTGAAGGGCCTGTACGCCAAGGCGCTCGCGGGCGAGATCCCGGAGTTCACAGGCGTCTCGGATCCGTACGAGGAGCCGCGCGACCCGGAGCTGCGCCTCGAGACCGAGGGTCGCGAGCCCGCCGAATCGGCTCTGCGCGTGGTCGAGCGGCTCGAAGAGCTGGGCCTCGTGCCGGCGGAGGTCGTGGCGTGACGTGCCTTGGAGTGACGGAGGCGCGGCCTTTGCACGTGCATTCGCTGCAGGCACCTCCGCGCACGGAGGCGGTATGGATCACTTCGTCCCTGGCTTCCCGCAACGAGAGAGGAGGGGGCTCGTGCGCGAACCACGGGCTCTCCAACGGTCGATGAGCGTCGCGTCGGTGCCGCAGACGCTCTCGCACCTGGACGAGCTCGAGTCCGAGGCGATCCACATCATGCGCGAGGTCGCCGCCGAGCGGGAGCGGCCGGTGCTGCTCTTCTCCGGGGGCAAGGACTCGATCGTGCTGCTGCGGTTGGCCGAGAAGGCGTTCCGGCCCGGCGGCTTCCCGTTCCCGTTCATGCACGTCGACACCGGGCACAACTTCCCCGAGGTGATCGCCTACCGCGACCGCCGCGCCGCCGAGCTCGGCGAGCGGCTCGTGGTCGCGAGCGTTCAGGAGTCGATCGACAGGGGCCGCGTGGTCGAGCAGACCGGCCCCCGCGCTTCGCGCAACCAGCTGCAGACGACGACCCTGCTCGATGCGATCGCCGAATACGAGTTCGATGCTGCAATGGGCGGCGCGCGCCGCGACGAAGAGAAGGCGCGCGCCAAGGAGCGCATCTTCAGCTTCCGCGACGACTTCGGCCAGTGGAACCCGCGCGCCCAGCGGCCCGAGCTGTGGAACCTCTACAACGCCCGCATCCGCAAGGGCGAGCACATTCGCGTCTTCCCGATCTCGAACTGGACGGAGCTCGACGTCTGGCAGTACATCGCGCGCGAGCAGCTCGAGCTGCCGTCGATCTACTTCGCCCACGAGCGCGACGTGTTTCGCCGCGACGGGATGCTCTACGCGGTCTCCGACTACGTGGAGCGCCTGCCGGGCGAGGATCCGTTCGTCACGTCGGTCCGGTTCCGCACCGTCGGCGACATGACCTGCACCGGCGGCGTCGAGTCGCACGCGGCCACGATCGACGAGGTCGTGACCGAGATCGCCGCAACCCGCGTCACCGAGCGTGGCGAGACCCGCGCCGACGACCGGTTCTCGGAGGCGGCGATGGAGGACCGCAAGCGTGTCGGCTACTTCTAGGCGCGCATGAGCGCAACGTCCGAGTCGATGATGCAGGCCGAGCTGCTGCGGCTCGTGACCGCGGGCTCGGTGGACGATGGCAAGTCGACGCTGATCGGCCGACTGCTCTACGACACGAAGCAGATCCTGGCCGACCAGCTGGAGCACATCGAGGAGACCTCGCTCCGGCGCGGCGACGGCTACGTGAACCTCGCGCTCCTCACCGACGGCCTGCGCGCCGAGCGCGAGCAGGGGATCACGATCGACGTCGCCTACCGCTCGTTCGTGACGCCGCGCCGCCGCTTCCAGCTCGCCGACGCGCCCGGGCACGTCCAGTACACGCGCAACATGGTCACCGGCGCCTCGACCGCCGACGTGGCCGTGATCCTGCTGGACGCGCGCAAGGGCGTCGTCGAGCAGACGCGACGGCACTCCTACATCGCCTCGATCCTGGCGATTCCGCACGTCGTCGTCGCCGTCAACAAGATGGACCTCGTCGACTTCTCGCAGGAGCGCTTCCGCGAGATCGAGGCCGACCTCCAGGCGCTTTCCTCGCGGCTCGGCCTGCACGACGAGCTCGCGATCCCGATGTCGGCGCTCCGCGGCGACAACGTCGTCGACCGCGGCGACGGGATGCCGTGGTACGAGGGCCCGACGCTGCTCGAGCACCTGGAGCAGATCGAGCTCGCCGGCGACCGCAACCTCGACGACCGGCGCTTCCCGGTGCAGTGGGTGATCCGGCCGATGGACGACGCCCACCACGACTACCGGGGCTACGCCGGCCAGGTCGCGGGCGGCGTCTGGCGGGTCGGTGACGAGGTGGTCGTGCTCCCGTCGGGCCGGCGCTCGCGCGTTGCCGCCGTCGAGACGGCAGTGGGCCCGCTCGAGGCGGCCGTCGCGCCGCAGTCGGTCACGATCCGGCTCGAGGACGACGTCGATGTTGGTCGCGGCGACATGCTCGCCGACCCGGACCGCCCGCCGCCGGTGGCGCGGGAGCTGACCGCCGAGCTCTGCTGGATGAGCGAGCGCCCACTCGAGCCGCGCGCGAAGCTCGGCGTCAAGCACACGACCCGCGCCGTTCGCGCCGTCGTCGACGAGCTCGTCTCGGTCGTCGACATGGACACGCTCGAGGATCGCCCGGCGCCGGAGCGGCTCGAGCTGAACGACCTCGGCGTCGTCAAGCTGCGCCTCGCGGAGCCGCTCGCGGTCGACCTCTACGCCCGCAACCGCGCGACCGGCGCCTTCATCCTGATCGACGAGGCCACGAACGACACCGTCGCCGCCGGGATGGTGTTGGCGGCGGAGCCGCCTGTCCGCGACGACGGACCCGGGGAAGGGTCTGGGTGAACCGAGAGGTTCCCCCAGCTGATCGGGGCGCGGTCCCGTGACGGCACCTTTGGCCGACCCGTACCGCGACACCGACGTGATCGACGACCGGGCGCCGCGGTTCAACCAGACCGTGATCGGCGTCGCTCTCGCTCGTCGCCGTCGCCACCGGTTGGTGGTGGCTGCTGGCCCTGCTCGCGCTGCAACTTGCGGTCGGCCTACGCTTCGGCCGGCGCTACTGCCTGCCGTGCCTCGCCTACTTCGAGCTGATCCAGCCCCGCTTCGGGGAGGGCACGCTCGAGGACTCGCGCCCGCCGCGCGCTGCCAACATCGTCGGCCTCGTGGTGCTGGGCGCCGCGTCGGTCGCCTACGCGCTCGGCGCGGAGACGCTCGGGCTCGGGCTCGGCCTGCTCGTCGCCGCGCTCGCGTTGCTTGCGGCTGCCACCGGCTTCTGCACGGGCTGCGAGGCGTTCAAGCTCCTCTGCCGCGCCACGGGACGGCCGTTCGTCTCGTGCCCGATCCCCGAGGCCAAGATCCGGGTGACGCTGCCGCCTCCGGCATGACCTGGCAGTTCTCGCTCGCGGGACTCTTCGTCGGCGTCCTCGTCGGGATGACCGGCATGGGCGGCGGGTCGCTGATGACGCCGATCCTGATCCTCCTGTTCGGCTTCGACGCGAAGGTGGCGGTCGGCACCGACATCCTCCACGGCGCGGTCTTCAAGACGTTCGGTGCCGCCCGCCACCGGATGCTCGGGACGGTGCACGCGCGGCTCGCGCTCTGGATGCTCGCCGGCTCGGCGCCGCTCTCGCTCGTCGGGGTCCAGATCGCCAACTCGATGGGGAGCACCGACCAGCTCCAGCGCGTGGTCGGCATCGCGCTGATCATCGGCGGCGCCGGCTTCCTGCTCAAGACCTACGTCCACGGGCACCCGAGCGATGCGCCCTTCATCCTCGCCCGGCGCGACAAGCTGCTGGCGTTCGCGATCGGCGCGACCTGCGGCTTCGTCGTGGGCCTCACCTCGGTCGGGTCGGGAACCTTCTTCGGGCTCGCGATGCTGTTCCTGTTCCCGCTGACCGCCTACAAGATGGTGGGCACCGACATCTTCCACGCGGCCCTGCTGCTCTGGGTTGCCGGACTCGCGTACCTGTTCCACGGCAGCGTCGACACGCATGCGATGGCATGGCTGCTCGTAGGCTCGATCCCGGGCGTGCTGATCGGCGCGCACTACGGCGTCCGGGTGCCGGAGCGCGGGCTGCGGGTCGGGCTCGGTGTTGTGCTCGTGCTCTCGGGGATCAAGGTCGCCGGCGTCCCGCAGGCGCCGCTCGTGATCGTGGCCGCAGTCGCCCTCGGCGCCGTCGTCCTCGCGGCATGGGGGATCCGCCGGCTGCTCGTCCGCCGGGTGACGGCGCAGGACCCGACGTAGAATCCGCCGGCTTGGCCCGGCTCCTCTCGACGGCGTTTCTCGTAGCCCTGCTCGCGGCCACCGCAGGGGCCTTCGCGCTGACCGAGGGCGCCAAGCTCGAGCTGAGCCCGATCTACCGCACGAAGGTCGACAAGATCTTCTCGCCGGAGTGCAACTGCGGCACCGACGTCGCCAGGATCGACTTCCGGCTGCGCAAGCGCGACCGCCTCACCGTGTGGCTGGAGCGCGACGGCGATCGCGTCCGGACGCTCGTTGCCAACCGCTCGTATGCGCCCGGGCCCGTCTCGCTCGTCTTCGACGGCATCTCCGACAGCGGGCTCACGCTCCGAAACGGCGTCTACCGCCCGGTCGTCCATCTGGCGCGGCAGCACCGCACGATCAGGCTCCCGAACGAGATCCAGCTCGACACGAAGCCGCCGGTCGTGCACATCCGGCACCGGATCTACACGCACATCTCTCCCGACGGCGACGGCCGCAAGGACGTGTTTCGCGTTCCCTACCGGCTGAGCGAGCGCGGGCACGCGATCCTCCTGGTCGACGGCCGGCAGGTCGTGTACACGCGCTTTCAGCCGCTCGAGGGCGTGCTCGTCTGGAACGGCAAGGTCGACGGGCACCTCGCGCGGCCCGGTAACCACGTGCTGAAGGTCACGGCCGAGGACGCGGCAGGGAACCGCGCCAAGCCGATCCCGTTCGCCGTCGTGCAGATCCGCTACGTCAAGCTCGGCCGCGACCGCGTGGTCGCGAAGCCCGGCACGCGCTTCGCGATCCTCGTGCTCTCGGACGCGAAGCAGGTGAGCTGGCTGTTCAACCGTCGCCGCGGCGTCGCGCGCCCCGGAACGCTGCGTTTCACGGCGCCGAAGAAGCGCGGTGTCTACCGGCTGTACGTCACGGCGGCGGGGCACTCGGCGAAAGCGCTGGTGGTTGTTGCATGAGCCGTAGGCTCGACGGAGGCTCAAAGGGAGCGGAGGCGCCGGCTTTGCCGGCGCCGGAGCGGGGATCAGCCCGTAGGCTCGACGGAGGCTCAAAGGGAGCGGAGGTGCCGGCTTTGCCGGCGCCGGAGCGGGGGTCAGCCCGTAGGCTGGACGGAGGCTCAAAGGGAGCGGAGGTGCCGGCTTTGCCGGCGCCGGAGCGGGGGTCAGCCCGTAGGCTCGACGGAGGCTCAAAGGGAGCGGAGGTGCCGGCTTTGCCGGCGCCGGAGCGGGGGTCAGCCCGTAGGCTGGACGGAGGCTCAAAGGGAGCGGAGGTGCCGGCTTTGCCGGCGCCGGAGCGGGGGTCAGCCCGTAGGCTCGACGGAGGCTCAAAGGGAGCGGAGGTGCCGGCTTTGCCGGCGCCGGAGCGGGTATGACCGCGGAGTTGGCGCGTGCCGGCGGCGCGGTCGGTGCGCTGGGGCTGTCGCTGCTGATCCTCGGCCCGGGCCGCTGGTGGCGGCTGGGTGGGCTTGCGGCGTGGACCTTCGGGTGCGCGACCCTCGTCGCCTGGCTCGCGCCCGAGGGCCATCAGCGCGTCTATGCCGTCGGCGCCGTGGCGGGCTTCGTGCTCGCGCTGCTGCTGATGTGGCTGTTCGTGCGGGTGCCGTGGCTGCTCGCGGTCGCGGTGCTCGCGTGCGCGCCGGCGCGGATCCCGGTCTCGGTCGGCTCGACCAAGGCGAACCTGCTCGTGCCGATGTACGTGGTCGTCGCGGCCGCCGCGATCGCGCTCGCGTGGCAGCTCTTCTGGGACGACGGCCGCGTGCGCGAGCTCGGGCCGTTCGCGTGGCCGCTCGCCCTCTTCGTCGGCTGGAGTGGAATCGCGTTCCTCTGGACGGACGACCGGCGTCAGGGCGCGATCTTCCTGCTCTTCTTCGTGCTCCCGTTCGGACTGCTCGCGGTGTCGCTGTCGCGCCTCAAGTGGCGGATCGGCTGGGTCGCGACCCTCTACGTCCAGCTCGCGCTGATGGGCCTCGTCTTCGCGGTGATCGGGATCTGGCAGTACATGACGCGGAACATCTACTGGAACCCGAAGGTCGAGGTGGACAACGCCTACGCGACCAGCAGCTGGTTCTACCGCGTCAACTCGGTGTTCTACGACCCGTCGATCTACGGGCGCTTCCTCGTGGTCGCGATCCTGGCGAGCCTCGTGCTCGTCATGTTCCGCCCGCCGCGGGTCGCCTGGGCTGCGGCGCTCGTCGCGGCGGTCACCTGGATCGGGCTCGTGCCGTCGTTCTCCCAGTCGAGCTTCGTCGCGCTCGGTGCCGGGATCGTCGTCGGGCTGGCCGTGTTCTGGCGGCGCCGGGCGCTGATCCCGCTGGCGGCGGCCGCCGCCGTTCTCTGCGTGGTGGTGCTCGGCGTGCCGCAGGCGCGGCACCGCGTCTTCGGCGACCAGGGCCTGTCCCACGCCACGAGCGGCCGCTCGAAGCTCGTCT
Organism: uncultured Actinomycetota bacterium; assembly: GCA_963797465.1. GTDB lineage: Bacteria > Actinomycetota > Thermoleophilia > Gaiellales > Gaiellaceae > PALSA-600. The sequence goes on from CAWCPD010000001.1 coordinate 2,843,558, forward strand.
CGAACGGAATCCGCCTTGCGCGCGACAACCCGATCGCCGGCGTCGGCACCGGCGGGTTCCGCCGCGCGTACGCCGACCTCACCGGCCTCAAGGGCAAGCAGCCGAAGGCGGCGGCGTCGCACGACACGCCGATCACGGTCGCCGCCGAGACCGGCCTTCCCGGCCTTGCCCTGTTCGGCTGGCTCGTCGCGGTCGCGCTCGTGCTGCCGTTCCGGCGCGCGCCGCTCGCGACCGCCACGGGGCACGCCCGCGTCGCCTTCGGTCTAGCCTTGGTCGCGATCGTCGTGCACAGCCTCTTCTACAACGCACTGTTCGAGGACCCGCTCTTCTGGGGCCTGCTGGCCCTTGCCGCCGTAGCCGCGCGCCAGCCAGGCCCGGAGCCGGAGCCGGAGCCGGAGCCGGAAGCGTGATCGGCACGCCCGAGCGCGTGCTCGTGCTGGCCCCGCACACCGACGACGGCGAGTTCGGCTGCGGCGGCACGATGGCGAGGCTCGTCGACCAGGGCTCAGACGTCCGCTACGTCGCCTTCTCGATCGCGACCCGCTCGCTCCCGGAGGGCTTCCCGCCGGACACGCTGGCCCGCGAGGTGCGCGAGGCAACCGCCGAGCTCGGCATCCCGGAAGCCAACCTCACGGTGCACGACCTCGACGTACGCACGTTCCCGGATCACCGCCAGGCGATCCTCGAGCTGCTGATCGGGATCTGGAACGACTGGCAGCCGGACCTGGTCTTCCAGCCGTCCCTCCACGACGTCCACCAGGACCACCAGACAATCGCCGCCGAGGGCCTGCGGGCGTTCAAGCGGACGACGATCCTCGGCTACGAGATCCCGTGGAACAACTTCGACTTCGCCTACCAGGCGTACTTCGCGCTCGAGTCGGCACACATCGAGCGCAAGGTGGCGGCGCTGGAGCGTTACGCGTCGCAGCAGCACCGGCGGTACGCGAACCCGGAGTACGTGTGGAACCTGGCCCGCACGCACGGGATCAACGTGAACCGTGAGTACGCCGAGGTGTTCCAGGTGTACCGCGTGATCGCCTGACGGCGGCGGCTGAGGCACTGGAGCGCCGCCGCCCAATCCGCCGCCTTACGGACGAGTACGGCGATGTCGTAGCTGGGGCCGAAGCGGCTTTCAACGTTGCTGGCGCCGCCAGCCTTACCGACTTGAAGCGATGGGGGCCGAGCTCCACGAGCGAATCGCCGGAACGGATCCATGTCCTGTTGGGCTTGGCGTTCAGTTGCAGATGCTGAACCTCGTCGTGGGGTCGTCGCTGAACGAAGACCGCTTCTGGACGAACACCGTGTCCGGCGTGTGCCCGGCGATCGCCTGACGACGACGACCACGGCGAGAGCCGGCTGCGTGGACTGAAGTTCCCGGTCGATCCGGGACCGCTGCCCCTGGTGGCCCGGGACACTCGGAACGGAGGCTGTCGGCATGGAAACCGTCGACCAGGAGGTGCTTCATGTTCCCAGCTAGTCCGCGTGTCACTCTGCCGCGGCCCGCTCTCGGCCTGGCTGCCATCGCCGCCGGTGCCTGCGCGCTCGTTCTCGCCGGCGGCGCCTCGGCGCAGGGCCCGACCACCTTGACGCTCAACGAGCTCGACAAGGGCTCGACGTTCTCGTTCGTCGACAACGCGCCGATGTCGAAGGCCAAGGGCGAGCCGTCCGCTTCGCTCGGCGATCTGATCGTGTTCACGAATCCGCTTACCAACCGCGCGGGCAAGCGCGTCGGCCGCCTCTACATGCACTGCACGGCCGTCGTCGCCACCCAGCGCGCGGACAAGGCAGCGTTCACGTGCGAGGGCATCCTCGGCCTCGGCGGGGGGACGTTGACCGTCCAGGCCTTCCTGCCGCACGCCGGCGTCACCGTGTACGGCACCGTGACAGGTGGTACGGGCGCCTACGCCAACGCTCGCGGCACGCTGGTCTCCAAGCCCACCAAGCTGGGCGCCGCCGACACGATCAGCCTCGTCGCATGAGCGCTCCCGCCTCAGCCGCCGCCGTTGCGCTCCCGAAGGCCGGGGGTCGCCCGGGTCTCGCCCTGCTCCTCGCCGTGCTCGGGGTTCCCGGCGTGACGATCGCCTGGGACCTCCCGGCGGGCGGTTTCTGGATCGGCATCCCGCTTGCCGTCGCGGCGATCGTGCTCGGGGTTCGGGCCCTCGGGGCGAACCGCCTTCTTGCCGTCGCGGCGATCGTCCTCGGATCGATCGAGATCCTGTTCACTGCGACCTGGCTCGTGTTCGCTCTGCTCGGTTGATGCGATGCCGCGCGCCGTGCCGTACGCTGGCAGCGATGACACCTCGGTCCCGGCGGAGCCGGCTGTGATGGATCCGCTCCGGGTCCTGGTTGCCGACGACTCGGCGGACTTCCGGGAAGGCATCGCCGCCCTGCTTGCCTCCGTCGATGGCCTCGAGCTCGTGGGCGAGGCCATCGACGGTCATGAGGCGATTGCCGGCGCGCTCGAGCTGCAGCCCGACGTGGTTCTGATGGATCTCCACATGCCCGGTCGGAACGGGATCGACGCGACGCGCGACATCGTCACGGCCGCCCCTCACATCGCCGTGCTCGTGCTCACGATGCACGAGGACGACGAATCGGTGTTCTCGGCCGTCCGGGCGGGCGCGCGTGGCTATCTCGTCAAGGGCGCGCGGCAAGCTGAGCTGCTGCGGGCGCTGCGGACGGTCGCAGACGGGGGCGCGGTGTTCGGCCCGGAGATCGCCCGTCGCATGATCGGATTCTTCGAGGCCGCCGCCTCGGCTGCGTCGGTGGCACCGTTCCCCGATCTGACCGTGCGTGAGCTCGAGATCCTCGAGCTGGTCGCCCGCGGATGGTCGAACCAGCAGATCGCCGCGCAGCTCGGCCTCTCGATCAAGACGATTCGCAACAACGTGTCGAGCGTGTTCACGAAGATCCAGGTCGTCGATCGCTCCCAGGCGATCGTCAAGGCCCGGGAGGCAGGCATCGGCGGACGCCGATGAGCGCGACGGCGGCCGGGCTCGAAGCACGCAGGCGAGGGAGCGTCCTCGCCGGCGACCTGCCCGGCCTGAGCGTCCGCGCGATCTTCGTCGTGGGCGCGGCGCTGCTGCTGATCGCACTCGCCCTGACCCTGCTGGTCGCCTCGAGCGACGTGCCCGCGGCCGGACACGCAGGGACGTGGAACATGCTGATGCGCCTCTTGGCGATGGCTGTCCTGCTCCCGCTCGGCGCGCTGATGGTCGCTCGGGTGCCGCGAAACGCGATCGGCTGGTTGCTGTGCGCCACCTCGATGGGAGTGGGGCTCGCCATCGCCGCTCAGGAGTACGCGACCTACTCGCACTTCGTTCAGCGACTGCCCGCCGAGCAGTGGGTCGGCTGGGTCGGCGAGTGGGCTGCGGCGCCGATGATCGCGCTCGTCACCGTCTCGCCCCTCGTGTTTCCCACCGGGCGGCTGCTCTCGCGGCGCTGGCGGCCGGCGTTGTGGCTCGCCGTCGCCGCGCCCGTGCTGCTCCTCGTCCACGGAGCGCTGGGTGTCGGCGAGGAGCTGGGCTTCCTGGGCAACCCGATCTCGAACGGCCGCGTGCTCGCGAACGTCGGCGATGCCGGAAGCCTGGGCTGGTTCGCGATGGTGCCTGCCACCGTGCTGGGGATTGCCGCGCTCAGGATCCGGCGGCGGACGGCAGACGCCGAGACGGCGGCGCAGCTCCAGCTCATCGTGCGGGCGGCCATCGTCGTGGGCTTCGGTTTCGCCGCCTGCCTGATCGCGAGCTTCCTCGCGCCGGCGTCCGATCTCGGGGCGGCGGCCTGGTGGTTCTCGCTCGCCTTCCTCGGCGGCGCGATGGCGGTGGCGATCCTGCGCCATCGCCTCTACGGCTCGACGTCTACGTCAACCGCGCTCTCGTCTACGCGGCGCTGACCGTCGTCCTCGGCGGGCTGTACGTCGCCGTCGTGCTCGGCCTCGGCCGCCTCCTCGGCCAGAACGCGAGTCTCGGCATCGCCCTGCCTGCGACGGCTCTCGTCGCCGTTGCCTTCCAGCCGCTCCGCGACCGGTTGCAGCGAAGCGTCAACCGGCTGCTCTACGGCCAGCGCGACGAGCCGTACGCGGCGATCTCATCCCTCGGCCGTCGTCTCGGCGAGGCGATCGGGCCGAAGGACGTCCTGTCCGCGATGGTCGAGACGATCGCGGAGGCGCTCAGGCTGCCCTACGTCTCGGTCGAGCTGGCCCCACCCGCGCTCGGGCTTGCCGCCGTCCACGGCACCGCGGACGCAGGCGTGGCGCTGCGCCTGCCCCTCGTCCACGGCGGCGAGCGTGTCGGCACGCTGATCCTGGGAGCACGTGCTCACGGAGAGGCGCTCGGCGAGGCCGACCGCCGCCTCCTCGAGGACTTCGCCCATCACGCAGCAGCCGCCGTGAGCGGCGTCGCCCTGGCCGGCGAGGTTCAGCGCTCCCGCGAGCGGCTCGTCGGCGCCCGCGAGGAGGAGCGGCGGCGGCTCAGCGGCGACCTGCATGACGGCCTCGGGCCGACGCTTGCGGGAGCGATTCTGACGATCGAGGCCGCGCGCGGGATGGTCACCCGCGACCCGGAAGCAGTTGACAAGCTCCTCGACCGGGCGGCGGCGAGCATCGAGGCCACGGTCGCCGACATCCGTCGTCTCGTCTACGGGCTGCGCCCACCGGCGCTCGACCAGCTGGGGCTCGTCGGCGCGATCCGCCAACAGGCATCGGCGCTCTCCACCGGAGGTGAGAGTCACGTCGCCTGCGACGTGATCGCGCCCGACCCGATGCCAGCGGTTCCGGCAGCAGTCGAGGTCGCCGTCTTCCGGATCGCCCAGGAAGCGCTGACGAACGTCGCACGGCACGCAGACGCCCACCAGGCGCGGGTGCTGATCACGGTTGGCGACGGTCTCTGCCTCGAGGTTCGCGACGACGGTCGTGGGCTCCCGGCTGACCGGCGCGCTGGCGTCGGGCTGACCTCGATGCGTGAGCGGACGGCGGAGCTCGGCGGCGACTTCGAGCTCCACTCGACCGCGACGGAAGGCACCACGGTGACCGTGCGCCTTCCCCTCGCAGCCGGCGCGCCGTGATCGCGCTAGCCGCGTGCGTTGCGGACGGCCGCTGAAGAGCCCGGCGCCGCCGGGACGGTCTCTCCATCGGGCGGGGGCTGGGCGCCGTGGCGCTCCGTGCCCTCGATGTCGAGGCGCGGGAGCCAGCGGGATAGCCGTTCCGGTAGCCACCAGGTCGCCCGGCCGGCGATCACCAGGATCGCCGGCGTGAGCGACAGGAGCGTTGCCGCTGCCAGCGCGACGCCGACGGCGAGGCCGACGCCGAACTCCTTGACCACCGGGTCGCCGTTGAGGATGAAGCTGCTGAAGACGGCCATCATGATCAGCGCTGCGGAGACGATCACCGGCGCGCCGACCTCGACGGCGGACGCGACCGCGCGTCTCGGCTCGAGCCCCAGGCCGTGGTGGTGCTGGACCTGGGCGAGCAGGAAGACCTGGTAGTCCATCGAGAGGCCGAACAGGACGGCGAACATCATCAGCGGGACGAAGCTCACGATCGGGACGGAGCTCCCCGGCGTGTCGATTCCCAGCAGATCGAGCGCCCAGCCCCACTGGAACATGGCGGTGAGGACGCCGAATGCCGCCGTGACCGAGAGGAGGTTCAGGAGTGCCGCCTGCGTCGGGATGACCAGTGAGCGGTAGGCGGCCATCAGCACGCCGAAGCTCAGCATGATCACGACGAGGATCACGAGCGGGAGCCGCGACGCGATCGCGGCGGCGAGGTCGACGTTGCTCGCCGTCGAGCCGCCGACGAACGCTTCGACGTCGGTGTTCGCGGTTGCCTGAGGGATCGTGTAGACGCGGAGCGTTCGTACGAGATCCGCGGTCTTCGGCGAGGAGGGCGCCGTCGACGCGACGACGGTGAACGTTGCCGCGTTGCCCGACTGGTTGAGCTGCGGCGGCGACACCCGAAGGACGCCGAGGGTCGAGCCGAGGTCGTTCTGGAGCACGACCAGCCTCGGATCCGTCCCGCGGTCGTCGCCGCCGGCCGCCGTCAGCTCCTGGGTGAGCTGCGCCTTGAGCTGCTCGGCCTGCTTCTGGTTCGTTGTCGCCTGCTGCTGGAGACCCTCGAGCTCCGCCTGCTGTGTCTGCAGCTGGGCCGCCTCCGTCTGCAGCTCCGCCGCCTGCAGTTGAAGGGCGGTTGCCTGCTTCTGGAGCTCCTGCGCCTGCTCGAGAAGGGAGACCGCCTCGCCCGCGAGCTCCGCTTCCGAGCCGACCAGCGTCTCGGCCTGCTGCGCGATCGCCTGCTCCTGACTCGCGAGCGCGGCTTGACGCGTCCTGAGCGCTTCTTCCTTCGCGTGGAGCGCCTCTTGCTGCTGCTCGAGCGCTGCGAGCCGGTTCTCGAGCTGCTGCTCGCGTTTCGCGAGCGCACGGAGCTTGGCCTCGAGCGCGGTCCGCTCCTTCGCAGTGGTCGCTTTCGCGAGCTCGGCCTCGGCTGCCTTCGTCGCGGCCCGGTTGCGGGTGAGCGCGCGTGTCGTGGAGGCGGTCTCCGCTGCGAGCGCCGCCGCCTGTGCTGCGAGCGCGGCCTGCTCCCCGGCCACGGCTCCCTGCTCGACCGCGACGCTCTTCGTGTCCTGCGGGAGCTGCTCGGCCTCGGAGCGGATCCCTGCCTGCTGGGTCGTGAGCTCGTTGAACTGGCGCTCGAGGCTCGCCTGCTGGTTCTCCAGCTCGGTTGCCTGCCGCTGGAGGTCCGCCTGCTGCGCCTTCAGCGCGTTCGCCTGCTTGACGAGGTCGTCCTTCTGCGTCGTGCCCTCCTTCTGCGCCTGCTCCAGCTGCTTCTTGAGGGCCTGCGCCTGACTCAGCTGGGTCTCGTATTCGGAGCTCGGCTCGGCGGGCGTCCCGAGCTCGACCGCCACGAGCAGCGGGCCGTTGTATCCCACGCCGAATCCGGATGCCATCAGGTCGTAGGCCTGTCGCTGCGTCGTGGACTTGGGCGTCGCCCCGATGTCCTTCTGACCGAGCCGGAGGGCGGAGACCGGGACGAGAAGCGGCACGAGCAGCGCGATCGCCCCCAGGCCCACCGGCCACGGATGCGAGGTCACGAAGCGTCCCCAGCGCGCCCAGAGACCTTCGCCTTGCTTCTTCGGCCTCGGGCGAAGAGCCGACGGGACGCGCAGCGACTCGATCCTCGTGCCGGCCAGCGCGAGCAGGGCCGGCAGGAGCGTCACCGCGGCGAGCACCGCGGTCGCGACCGCGATCGCGGACGCGTAGCCGAGCGACGCCACGAGCGGGATGCCGGCGACGCCGAGTGCGAGCAGCGCGATCACCACCGTGCCGCCGGCGTAGACCACGGCGCTCCCGGTGGTCGCGACCGTGAGCGGGATCGAGTCGTGCGCCTCCATGCCGTCGCGTAGGAGGTCGCGATGGTGGCTCACGAGGAAAAGGGCGTAGTCGATGCCGACCCCGAGTCCGATCATCGTCGCGAGCGTCGGCGCGATCGACGGGACCGGGGCGATGTGGCCGAAGAGCCCGATCAGCGAGAGCCCGGCGACGAGGCCGACGATCGCGGTGACGATCGGCATGCCCATCGCGACGATCGAGCCGAAGGCGATCGTCATGATGATCATCGCGGCGACGATCCCGATCACCTCGCTCATCTCCGCGTTCGGCTCGGACAGCTCGTTGCCGATCGGGCCGCCCGCCGCCACCTGCATCCCTGCGACCTGAGCCGGTTCCGTGGCGTCGATCACGCTTTCGGCGATCTGCTGCGTGAGCCCGTCGGCGTCGACGTCGAGAAGTACGGGAATGAACGCGGTCTTGCCGTCCTTCGAGATCTGCGCCTGACCCTGCTGGCTGAACGGGTCGGTGGCACGGTTCACGTGCGGCAGTCCCACGATCGCGGCGCGCGAGCTCTCGATCGCCTGCTTGGACGACGCATCGGTGACCTTGCCCGATGCGGTGTGGAACACGATCGGGCTGGTGCCGTTCTGCTGCGGCGGGAACCGTGAGGCGAGGAGGTCGGTCGCCTTCTGGCTGCCGGAGCCGGGGAGCTTCAGGTCGTCACTCGTGTTCGTGCCGTACGTCTTGACCGCGACGACGACGATGACAGCCGCAAGCAGCCAGCCGACGATGAAGAACCAGTGCCGTCTGGTCGCGAGAGCGCCGATGCGATAAAGCAACTTGCCCACGAGAGGTGGTGCCGAGTCTAGGTTGCCTTCTCACCGCTCGGGGGATCAGCTGAAGGTTTTCGAAGGAGGGGCGCGAGGTGCGCGTGGTGTGGCGCCCCTCGCCGTCTACACGGGAGGCGAGCCGACGCGGAACATGCTCGTGCCCAGCGGCCGGCCGTAGTTCGGCCGCTCTCGGGTCCCGCGCGCTCCCCAGACGTACCAGCGGTAGCGGCCCGGCTCGAGTCGATACGTCTTCCCCGCGTAGCGCCAGCTCGAACGGAGCCGCAGCGTTGGCACGCGAGGCCATTTACTCAGCACCTTGACGCCGTTGCGAAGCAGCTGGACGTTGTAGAAGCGCGCACCTTTGCGGGCCTCCCACGCGAGCGTCAGCGGCGGCCGCACGATCGCGCCGAGGGCCGGCTTGTAGAGCGGCGGGCGCGGGCTCGCGGCCACCGAGGTCGCGGACGCGTTCCCTGCGCCGTCGACGACCCTGATCGCGTATCGATAGTGGACGCCGTTGCGGACCGACGCGTCCGCGAAGGTCAGGCCCTTCCCGCGGTAGACGATCGTCCGGCGCGCACCCTTGACGCCGGGCCGGCGCACGAGCTCGACGGAGACCGCGTCGGCGGAGTACCGCCACCCGATCCGGACGAGCCCCTTCTCGCCCTTCGCCGTGAGCTTTCGCAGCTTCGGCTTCGTCGCGTCGTACTTGAAGCTACTCGTTGCCTTGGCGAGGTTGCCGGCGGCGTCCCTGCACGTTCCGACGAGATTGACCGGCGCGCGATCCGGGCCCTTGTAGAGCACCGGCGGGCTACAAGCCGCCAGCCCGGAGATCGCGTCGGTTCCGGCGAAGCTGACCTTGAGCGGGCGCACGTACCAGCCTCGGGCGTTCGGTGGTCGCCCCGCGGCCACGGAGATCGTCGGCGGGGTCGCGTCGTACTTCAGCGTCGTGGCGGCGGGAGTACTCGTGTTGCCGGCGTTGTCGGTGCAGCTTGCGTCAATCGCCACCGCCGGGTTGTCAGGGCCTGAGTACGAAGGCGCGCTGCACGAGGCGACGCCCGACACGGGATCCGTCGCGGCCGCCGTGATCGCAACGGCGTGGTTGTACCAGCCGTTGGCGTCGGGCTCGCGCTCCGGCGCGGCGGTCACACTCGGTGCCGTCGCGTCGTACTTCAAGGTCACGACCGAAGGCGCGCTCGTGTTGCCGGCGACGTCCGTGCACGTAGCTGCAACGTCGCGAGCGGCGCCGTCCGGCCCTGCGTACTCCGGGCTGCTACAGGACGCGATCCCGGATGTGGCGTCGGAGCCGGTGACGGCGAGCGCGACCGCATGGTTGTACCACCCGTTCGAGTCAGGCCCGCGCGTGGGGGTGGCGGCCGAGACGGACGGCGCGGTCTTGTCGACCTTCGGTGACGCGGTCCCGGACGAGGATCCGCCCGAGAACGTCACCGTGCAGGTGTGGTCGCTCTGGCCCTCGGTCGTGACGAGCTCCGCCACCTCGCAGCCCGAGCTCGAGATCACCTTCTCGGGCTCGGTGACGGTCCAGTGGATCGTGACGTTGCTCCTGAACCAGCCGTTTGCCCCGGCCGTTCCCGCCATGGTGAAGCTCACCTGCGGGTTGGCCCAGGCGCTTCGTGCCGGGACCAGCAGCACGCCGGCGACGACGAGCGAGAGCCACGCCCATCTCGTCACGCCGGCTCCCGCAGTTCGTGCCGCACGGCGACGAGGGCAACCGCTCCCCCGGCGGCGAGGAGCGCGAGGGCGAGACCCGCGAGCGCAAGACGGCGGCGGTCGAAGGGCCCCTCGGCCGCCACTGCCCCCGCCAGCAGGCGGGACGGGAGCCGCAGAGGCAGCCCGCGGGCCTGCCGCGTTCCTGCCGCGCCGGCACTCGCAGATCCGGCGGTGCCGGCCGCCGTGCTGACGGGTGACAGGTGCGCCGGCTCGGGCGTCACGACCGCGGGAGAGGTCGGCGGAGGCGCGCTCGACGGCGACGGCGGGACGGTCTGCGCCGCGGCTCTCTGCGTCGGCACGTTCTGCGCCGCGGCTGTCTCGCTTGGCGCGTTCTGCGCCGGGCTCGTCTGCACAGGCGTCGCGACCGCGGCCGGGCCGGCGGCAGGGGAGGCCGAGTCCTGACTCGGCTGAGGATCCGCCGGGCCGGCGGGAGGGGAGGTCGAGTCCTGACTCGGCTGAGCATCCGGAGCGACCGCAAGCGGCGGCGGATCCGGAGCAGGCGTCGCTCCGAGCGCCGAACCGAGAATCAGGAACGCCAGAATCAGAGCCCCGGTCGTCCCCCACAACCGTTGCATTGGACCGACGCTACTTCCGCGCGCGAATGATGTCAACATCCCGGCGAGGCCAAAAAGTCCTGGGTAGGCCGGAAAACCGGCCCACCCAGGACTCGCTTCCTCTAGCGATGAACGTGCCTCCTTCCCATCGAGGGCGTTCCGTGCTCCGAGCGGCTCCCGTGGTGCACCGGTGCGTTGGAGTTCCCGCCCGAGTCGCAGCCGCACTTCCCATGCCCGCCGCCCTGGAAGGCCAGCGAGCCGGCCAGCGCGGCCTGCTCGTTCTCCGACTTCTGGCCGATCGCCTGGATGCCGGTCGAGTCGTGACAGCCGCAGTCGCGGCCTCCCCGCTGGTCCTGATCCGCGTCCTGCTCGGTCGCGTTCAGGTTCAGGGCCGTTGCGTCGGAGTCGACGCTGTTCGACTGCCGGGCTGAGCCGTCGTCACCCCTGCTGTCGACAGCCACCGGGGTGTTGCTGTTCGAGGCTCCGAACTGGAACGCCCCGGACAGGCCAACGGCCTCCTGCTCGTTGTCCGCAGACTGGCCGATCGCCTGAATCGCGATCCCGGAGCCGCCGGCCTGGTCCTGATCCGCGTCCTGCTCGGTCGCGTTCAGGTTCAGGGCCGTTGCGTCGGAGTCGACGCTGTTCGACTGCCAGACGCGGCCGCCGTCTCCCTTGCTGTCGACGCGGACGGGCTCGTTGGCGTTGCCGGCCGAGGAGCAGCCGCACTTCCCGTCCCCGCCGGCCTGCACGGCCAATGAGCCGGCGAGCGCGTCTTGCTCGCTCTTCGACTCCTGCCCGATCGCCTGGATGCCGATCGAGTCGTGGCAGCCGCACTCCTTGCCGCTGCCGCCGGACTGATCCTGATCGGCGTCCTGCTTCGTACCGTTGGCGTTCACGGCGGTCGCATCGGAGTCGACGCTGTTCGATTGAGAGACCGAACCGTCGTCTCCCTTGCTGTCGACACGCACCGGACTGTCGGCATTCGAGGCGCCGAACTGCAGCGCCGCGGACAGCCCGACCGCCGTCTGCTCGTTCTTGGACTCCTGGCCGATCGCCTGGATCCCGTCGGACGAGCAGCAGTGCGAGTCGCCCTTGCCGCCCTGGTCCTGATCCGCGTCCTGCCTGGTCTCGTTCAGGTTGAGGGCCGCCGCGTCCGAGTCCACGCTGTTCGACTGCGACACGTGGCCGCCGTCTCCCTCGCTGTCGACACGCACGGGTGTGTTGCTGTTCGAGGCGCCCGATTGCAGCGCCGCCGAGAACGCAAGCGCCTGCTGTTCGTTCTTCGACTCCTGCCCGATGGCCTGAGTGCCACCGCTCGAGCAGCAGTCGTCCTTCTTGTCGTGACCGCCGCCGGAGTACTGGTCTGCGTCCTGACTGGTCAGGTTCAGGTTCGCAGCCGTGGCGTCGGAGTCGACGGTGTTCGACTGGCGGACGTTGCCGGCGTCGCCCTTGCTATCGACGCGAACCGGCGTGTTGACGTTCCCGCCAGATGCGCAGCCACAACGATCGTCGCCGCCGGTCTGGACGGCGAGCGACGCGGCGGCCGCCGTCTGGTCGTTCTTCGCCGACTGGCCGATGGCCTGCGTGCCGCCCGACGAGCAGCAGCCGCCGCCCGACTGATCCTGATCGGCGTCCTGCTTGGTCAGGTTGGCGTTCAGCGCCTTGGCGTCCGAGTCGACGCTGTTCGACTGCGACACGTGGCCGTCGTCGCCCCTGCTCCCGACGCGCACCGGGGTGTTCGTGTTGCTCGCCCCGGACTGAAGCGCGCCCGAGAGGGCGACGGCGGTCTGATCGCTCTTCGACTCCTGGCCGATCGCCTGTGCTCCACCCGAACCGCCCTGGTCCTGATCTGCGTCCTGAGCGGTCAGGTTCAGGTTCGCAGCCGTGGCGGTGGAGTCGACGCTGTTCGACTGCCGGACGGAGCCGCCGTCACCCGGGCTGAGAACGCGCACCGGGATGTTGGTGTTGCTCGCGCCCTGCTGCGCGGCGACGGAGAAGGCACCGGCCGTCTGGCTGTTGCGCGACTCCTGGCCGATCGCCTGGGTTCCGCCGGACGAGCAGCAGCTGTCGCTGCCCTTGCCGCCCTGGTCCTGGTCGGCGTCTTGCCTCGTCCCGTTCAGGTTCAGGGCCGTCGCCGACGAGTCGACGCTGTTCGACTGAGAGACGTAGCCGTCGTCGCCGGGGCTCAGGACGCGAACGGAGATGTTCGTGTTCGCCGCCCCCTGCTGCTCGGCTGCCGAGGCGGCCCCGGCGTCTTGGTCGCTCGTCGAGGCCTGGCCGATCGCCTGCGTGCCGCCGCCGGCCTGGTCCTGGTCGGCGTCCTGCTCGGTCGCGTTCAGGTTGGCGGCCGTCGCGCCGGAGTCGACGCTGTTCGACTGCCGGACGGAGCCGTCGTCGCCCGGGCTCAGGACCCGCACGGGCACGTTCGTGTTGCTCGCTCCCAGCTGGGTGGCGAGCGACAGCGCCGTGGCGGCCTGCTCGTTCTTCGACTCCTGGCCGATCGCCTGGGTTCCGCCCGCGCAGCCGCACGAGCTGTTCTGCGTCTGGTCGGCCGACTGCTTGGTGACGTTCGCGTTCCCCGCCGTCGCGTTCGAGTTGACGGTGTTCGATTGGCTGACGTCGCCGCTGTCGCCCGGGCTCAGGACGCGGACGGAGATGTTCCGGTTGGTCGGTTGAGTTTGGGAGGCGCCCGACAGAGCACCGGCGGTCTGTCCGCTGCCGGCGGTCTGTCCGGCCACCTGGGCCGTGGCGTCTCCCGGCGGTTCCGCCGCCGCGTAGCCCGCGCTTACGAAAAGCCCGAGCATCGCGGCAACGACCGCGAGTAGTCGTTTCATCGATCCCTCTCCTTCCGAAGTTGGGAGAGCGGACGAAAGCGTCCGCTCGAACGGTGGAGACGGGTTCCTACCCGGGCCGTTCTGGCCGACGGCCGAGCTCGGCGGACGGGGGTGACCAGACGCCCGTCACGCGTCGCAAGGCATCGACGAAGAAGACGAAGAAGAGAAGCACGACTGCCAGAAGCCCGACGTCGCGACCCGACGCGCCCGCCGGAACGCCTCCGGCGAGTCCGATCGCGGACGCGCCGTTCCGGAGTGGGGCCTTCTTTCCCGTGATCTCGGGCCGGAAGTGGCGGGCCGTCGCCGGGCTGGACGAGCCGGACGCCGCGGGCGTCTCGACGACCGCAAGGCTGAGCGGCTCTCGGACTGGCGTAAGCGCGGTGATATCGGCGACCGGAGCGAACCGGCCGACGATCTCCGGCAGTCTCAGGGGCGTCCTCGTCGGTGCCGTCATCGCAATCGGCTTCGGCACTGCGACCGCAATCGGCCGGTGCGCGAACGCGGCCTCGAACGCGTCGCTGTCAACAACGGGAGTCGCCGTCCCGCTCCCGATCGGAGCGGCTGCAGGCGCAGGCGCCGAGACGGAAACCGGCGCGTCTTCCGGCGCCGAGTCCTCGGGTGGAGGACCGGTCGACACCGGCTCCGCGGGCGAGCTCTCGTCCGCCGGCTCCGCGGAGACGGTGACCTCGCCACTCACCGACGGAGGCTGGGTCGCCTCGACGCCGGACTGGCTGGCTGGGGAGCCGACGTGGATCGCGACATTCGTCTGCGTCACCGGCCCGTCGTTACCGGCGCTTCCGATTCGAATCGAGATATTGATGTTCGACGGTTGATACTGCACGATGACAGGTTGATACTGCGTCGGAACTACGGCATCGGAATTCCCTTTTTCTGCTGCCGGCGCGCCGCAGTTCCAGTTCCAGTTCCAGTTCCAGTTCTGATCGAGCATCGCGCTCGTCACCGGAATCGTCGATGGCATCGCGTCGCCGCAGTCGAGGGTCCATTCCCAATCCCATTGTTTCGGCACGGTCACGGTCTCCGGCTGCACCGGCTGAGAGGCGGTCTGGGTGACCGGCGTCTCGGACACCGCCTGGGAGGGTTGATACTGCCCTTGCGCAGGCTGATATCGCGGATCAGCCGGCGTTGCAGCTGGCGACTGCGCCTCTACGGCCGCAGTGGCGTTGGTCTGCGTGACTGGACCGTTGTCCCCCGGGCTCGCAAGGCGGACCGAGACGTTGACGTTGAGCGGTTGGGCTTGCTGGGCGAGCTGGGCGGAGGCTTGTTCGAGCGCCGGTGGGACAACCGCCGCCGGGGGCTCGGCTGGACGAGCGGGCGCTGGAGCCGGCTCTATTTGGGGTGTCTGGGTTGTCTGGGGTGTTTGCGGTGTTGGCGGTGTTTCCGGTGTCTGCGGCGCAGAGTCGGCCGGGACCGGAATCGGATCGGCGGGGGCTCCCGTTGGAACCTCGCTCTCAGCCGGGATCGAGGCGTCGTCGCCTGCCGGCGATACCGGAGGCGTGGAGACCGCAGGGTCGGCCTCCTGCTCGGCCGTGGAGGCCACGATGCCGCCCGGCAGCGTGGACTGCGTCACCGCAGTGATCTCGTCGACCAGCGTCGTTGCATCCGGAACAAGAGCCGTCACCGCGTTTGCGGTCAGCTCGGGAGTTGCGGCGGCCGGCGATACGTGGGCCGTGCCGAGTCCGAGCGCAACCAGCGCCAATGCCAATCGCCGGCTTGTCCGGCCCGGAAACGCGACTTCCATATGAGAGGGAAATACCCATGTGGCCCACGTTCGAGACATGACTTTCAGAAATGGGATTCACAATTCGATGAAGAACTTCGATTTGGGTCTTGCTTTTCGCGAGAGACGAGGTATGGTCACAGTCCCACAAGACAGTAAGGAGAGCGGTGGCGGCTGACTCCGAAATGCTCCTGAAGTCCTGGTGCGAGCGGCGAGATCCCGATGCTCGCAGGCAGCTGATCGAGCGGCATCTTCCGCTCGTGCGTGTGCTCGTGCGTCGCTTTGCAGGCCGTGGCGAGCAGCTCGACGACCTCACGCAGATCGGGGCGATCGGGCTGATCAAGGCCGTCGACCGATTCGATCCGCAGCGCGGCGTCTCACTGGCCGCCTATGCGATTCCGACGATCCAGGGTGAGGTCAGACGGCACCTCAGGGACCGTGCCGAGCCGCTCCGTCTTCCGCGCTCGCGGGGGGAGCTCGGAGTCCACCTCGCGAAGCGACGCGAGGCCCTGACCGCCGAACGCGGCCGCCCCCCGACTCTCGCCGAGCTCGCCGCGGCGGCGGGCAGGTCGCTGGAGGAGGTCGGCGAGGCGTTGGAGCAGATTCGTTCGGTGCCGCTCGACAGGTACGCGGCCACGGTCCCGGACGGGGCCGCAGAGCGCCGGCTCGAGCTCGGCGAGGAGCGCGCTGCGCTCGAGAGAGGCCTGCGAGTGCTCGGCCGGCGCGAGCGCCGCATCGTCGGGCTTCGGTACTTCGCCGGCATGAGCCAGAGCTGTATCGCCGCCGAGATCGGCCTGTCACAGGTTCACGTCTCGCGTCTGCTCCGAGAGTCGCTCGGCAAGCTCCGCAACGAACTCGGCCAGGGCGGGGAGCACGCCGTGATATCGCTCCCCAACGGTGGTATCACGACCGACGTTGTGCCGATCGCGGAATCGCCGTAAGATCCGGCTATGGCCCGCGCGCTCCCGTCCGCGCTCGCGTCGGAGCCTGAGGAGCAGTCGAAACCAGGCCCGAGCGGTCGCCTGCTCCTTCGGATGCCGAAGACATTGCACGCGGAGCTCACGCGTGCCGCGGAGCGCGAGGGCGTCAGCCTCAACCAGTTCATCACGAGCGCTCTTTCGAGCATCGTCGGCTTGGGTGGCGAGGACAGAGGGTCAGGTCCCGTCGCGACTGCGAAGGATGCGCAACGAGACGCTCGGCATGCCAGGCTCGTCGTCGGCGCGTTGCTTGCAAACGCCGTCGTGATCGGTCTCGTGGCGATCGTCGCGATCGTTCTGCTGCTGCTCGCCTGGCGCGGTTGACGTTCCGGGCCGGCGTGGCTACACGCGGCACCAGCGGACGATCTCGCGCACGAACGGCTCGACGCGCTTGCCCTCGTCCGTGAGCCTGTACTCGACCGCCGGTGGACGGGTGTCCAGGACGTGCCGGTCGAGGAGCCCTGCCTCGACGAGGCCGTTGAGTCGCGCCGCCAGGGTCGCCGGCGGGACGCGGCCGAGTGCCTCCATGAACTCGTTGAAGCGCTCGGCGCCCTCGATCGACGCGTAGAGGATCGAAAGCGTCCAGCGGCGTTCGAGGAGGTCCGCCGCTCGGCGGACCTCCTCTGGCACCGGGTTACACGGTCTGCAGCGCACGGTCGCCCGCCGGCTCCAGTGCGAGCTCGAGCACCTCGTTGACGCTCATCACCGGGTGGAACGTCATCGCGTCGCGCACGTCCGACGGCACGTCGTCGAGGTCGTGGCGGTTGCGCTCGGGAATGATCACCTCGGTCAGGCCGGCGGCGTGTGCCGCGAGCACCTTCTGCTTGAGGCCGCCGATCGGAAGGACGCGGCCCTGGAGCGTGACCTCGCCGGTCATCCCGACCGTGTGCTTCACCGGGCGCCCCGTGCAGAGCGACGCGAGCGCAGTCGTCATCGTGATGCCGGCGCTCGGGCCGTCCTTCGGGATCGCGCCCGCCGGGACGTGCACGTGGAACTGGCCGCGCAGGCACTCGTCCGGGATGTCGAGCTCGTCCGCGTGCGCGCGCACCCACGAGAGCGCGATCTGCGTCGACTCCTTCATCACCTCGCCGAGCTGGCCGGTGAGCACGAGCCGCTCGTCGCCGTCCATCCGCGTGGCCTCGATGAAGAGGACGTCGCCCCCCGTGCCCGTGACTGCGAGACCTGTCGCGACGCCGGGGACGGCTGTCCGCTCCGCGGCCTCCTGCCAGAAGCGCTGGCGGCCGAGGGCGTCGCGAACGAACTCATCGCCGACCTCGAGCGGCGGCTCGATCGCGGCCGAGGCGATCTTCGTCGCGGCCTTGCGCAGCAGCTTGCCGAGCTCCCGTTCGAGCTGACGGACGCCGGCCTCGCGGGTGTACTCGCTCACGATCTTCTCGAGCAGCTCGTCCGAGATCTCGACCTCGCCGTCGCGCAGGCCGTTCCGCTCCAGCTGCCGCGGCCAGAGGTAGCCTCGGGCGATCGCGGTCTTCTCGTCGACCGTGTAGCCGTCGAAGCGGATCACCTCCATGCGGTCGAGCAGCGGGCCCGGGATCGTCTCGGCCACGTTCGCGGTGGCGATGAACACGACCTGCGAGAGGTCGAGCTCGACGTCGAGGTAGTGGTCGCGGAAGGAGTGGTTCTGCGCCGGGTCGAGCACCTCGAGCAGCGCGGCCGACGGGTCGCCGCGCCAGTCGGCGCCGACCTTGTCGACCTCGTCCAGCATGATCACCGGGTTCATCGACTGTGCATCTCTCAAGGCTCGTACGAGCCGCCCAGGTAGGGCGCCGATGTAGGTACGCCGGTGGCCGCGGATCTCGGCCTCGTCGCGGATGCCGCCGAGCGACATTCGCACGAACTCGCGGTTGAGGGCGCGGGCGATCGACTCGCCGATCGAGGTCTTGCCGGTTCCGGGCGGCCCGATCAGGGTCAGGATCGCACCCGACTTCTTGTCGTCCTCGATCCCGCGCTCCTGGCGGAGCTTGCGCACGGCCAGGTACTCGACGATCCGCTCCTTCACGTCGTCGAGTCCGGCGTGGTCGGCATCGAGGATCTCGCGCGCCAGGGTCGGGTCGAGGCGCTCCTCGGAGGTCTTGCCCCACGGCACGGCGAGCAGCCAGTCGAGGTAGCTGCGGATCATCGACGACTCAGCCGAGCTCTCGCCCATCCGCTCGAGCCGGCTGAGCTCGCGCTCGGCCTGCTCGCGCACCTGCTCGGGCAGCTCCGCCTCCTCGATCTTGGAGCGGTACTCGTCGATCACGGAGCCGTCGTCCTCGCCGAGCTCCTTTCGGATCGACTCCATCTGCTTGCGCAGGAAGTACTCGCGCTGCTGCTTCTGCGCGCCGGACTCCACGTCGTCGTGGATGCGGCGGCGCACCTGCAGCTCGGCGAGCCGCTCGCGCTGGAACGAGATCGCCAGCTCGAGCCGCTCGACGACGTCGAGGGTCTCGAGCAGCTCCACCCGCTGCTCGAAGCGCAGGTCGGGCGAGTAGGCACACGTGTCGGCGAGCGCCCCGGGCTCGGTGATCGAGCGGAGGAAGTCGCGAATGCCGCGGTCGGCGCGACGCAGCTCGAGGATCTCCTCGACGACCGCGCGGTACTCGGTCTCCAGCTCGCGCGTCCTGACGGGCGGCGGCGTCTCGTCGGGCCGCTCCTCGACCTCGACGTAGAGGCGGCCGTCGCGCCCGGTCTCGGCCGCGCCCAGGAGGGCGCGCTGCTGGCCGGTCAGGGTGACGACGACGGCGCCGCCGCCGAGCTTGTTGACCTCGTCGACCTCGGCGATGGTGCCGACGTTCGCGTACTCGCCCTCGTGCCGGGGCACGAGCGAGCACGTGCGTCTCGCCGGCCACGTCGAGCGGCAGGTTCACCGTCATGTTCGGGAACACCACGGTGTCTTCCAACGGTACGAGCAGATACTTGTCCACGACGCTTCACGCTCCTGAGTAGATCGCGTCGTAATAGTAGCTACAGAGATTGAAGTGATGCCGGGATCGCGGGTCGCTCGATTGGGAGCCGGTTGCGTCGGCTTCGGCACTTCCGACCCGGAGACCGCCGGGCACGTCGCGAAAGCGGTCGCAGAGCCGCGCTACGGGCTGCCCGGCGCGAGCAGGTCGCCGACCTCGGGGTGCCGCCGGATGTAGGCGGCGACGTACGGGCAGCGGTTGACGACGCGGAGTCCCCGCTTGCGGACGTCGCCGAACGCGGCCGTAACGAGCGCGGCGGCGAAGCCGCGGCCCTCGAAGCGCTCGTCGACCTCCGTGTGCAGGAAGACGACGACGCCCTCGTTGCGTGCGTGGTAGTCGAGCTCCCCGGCGTGCCCGCCGTCGACGAGCGGCTCGTACCGGCGCTCCTCCGGGCGGTCGACGACCGTGATCTCGTCCGCGGCCACGTCGTGACGCTACCCGCCGCATCGCACGCCTGACCCCGGATGGCTTGAGATGACGGCCCGGTGGGTAGTTCTCCCTCGTGGGTCACGCACTTCGCCGCCGCTTGCACAACCTGCTCGAGGGGCTGTGGTTCGTGCCGACGCTCGTCGCGGCCGGGCTTGCCGTGCTCGCCGTCGTCCTCGTGCAGGAAGGGCATGTGCTCGGCAGCGCCGGAGCGGCCTGGGCGTTCGACGGCGACGCGCCGGCCGCGCGGAGCGTGCTCTCGACCATCGCGGGCTCGCTGATCACGGTGGCCGGGCTGACGTTCTCGATCACGATCATCGTCCTGCAGCTGACCGCGAGCCAGCTGACGCCGCGGGCCCTGCGCAACGTCTTCGCCGATCGCCTGACCCAGGTGACGATCGGGATGTTCGTCGGCACGTTCGCCTACTGCCTCGTCCTACTGCGCGCCGTCCGCGACGCGAGCGACGGCGGCACAGGGTTCGTGCCTCGTGTGGGCGTCACGGTCTCGATCGTGTTCGCCCTGCTCGCCGTGGCGCTGCTGATCGTGTTCGTCCACCACGTTTCGCAACTCGTGCAGGTCTCGCACGTCGCCGCACGGGTGGCCGGACAGACCCTTGCCGAGGTCGAGCGGCTGCACCCCGACACGGTCGCCGACGGGGAGGACGGGGCGGTCGAGCGGCCGTTCCCCGAGCGCAGGGGAGAGCCCGGCGGAGTCGTCTACCCCGTCCGTCCCGGGTTCGTCACGGCCGTCGGGCTCGACCAGCTGGCAGGGTGCTTCGAGGGCTGCGCCGGCCACGTGCACGTCCTCGTGTGCCCGGGCGATTTCGTCGGCCTCGAGACGCCGCTCGCCGTCACGTGGCCGGGCGCGCCTACCCACGAGCGCGCTGCGGGCATCCGGAGTGCGATCGCGATCGCGAACGAGCGGACGCTCGACTCGGACGCGCTCTTCGGAGTCCGCCAGCTCGCAGACATCGCGATCCGCGCGCTCTCGCCCTCGCTCAACGACCCGACGACCGCGGTGACGTGCATCGCCTACCTCCGCACGATCCTCGTGCGCCTCGCCACGCGCCGGTTCACGCCGACCGTTCTCCGGCGCGGGGACGTGGTGGTCGTCGCCAGCGCCCGGAGCTTCGACGACTACCTCGCCGATCTGCTCGAGGTCGGCGAGCACGCACGCGGCGACGCGCGCGTGACGGGACACGTGCTCGCGGCGCTCGGGGCCGTCGCGCGCGTGGCCGACGCGGCCGGTGCCCGGCGGCGGAGCGCCACTGTCCTCCAGTGCGCCTCGTCCCTCGCTCGTGCGGCCGAGCGCGAGGCGCGGTCGCCGCACGAGTTCGACCTGATTCGCGCCGGAGCCGGCGAGCCCGCCCGGGCACCGAACGCGGCGACCGATCGGACCGAAGCGCGCGCCTGACCGCGGTCAGCCGACGGCGGCGCTGCGCCGCTCCAGCAGCAGCACGTCGCGCCAGACGCCATTCAGCTTCCCGAGCCGCTCGCGGCGGCCGACGACGCGGTAGCCGACGCGCTCGTGGAGGCGGACGCTGACCTCGTTCTCGGGGAAGATGCCCGTCTGGATCGTCCAGACACCTGCCGCCTCGGTCGAGGCGACGAGCGCCCCGAGCAGCGACCGCCCGACTCCGCGGCCGCGCGCGCCGGCGTCGACGTAGACGCTGTTCTCGACCACGCCGCCATAGACGCAGCGGTCCGAGACCGGCGAGACGGCGACCCAGCCCAGCACCCGGTTCGCCTCGACCGCGACGAAGCGATGAGCTACGAGGTGGCTTTCGTCCCAGGCCTCCCACGACGGCACCTCCGTCTCGAAGGTGGCGTGGCCGGTCGCGATCCCCTCGGCGAAGATCCGCGCCACGTCAGGCCAGTGCTCCGGCCGGAGCGCCTCGACCGCCGTGGCCGCGGGGTCGCTCAGACGAGCCCGCCCCGGTAGCGCCAGGGCGCGGGCTCGAAGCGGATGCCGCGCTTGCGGCAGAACTCGCGCACGGACTCGAGCACCGCGCCGCCGGTGCCGTGCACGCGCTTCTCGACCAGGTCGAGCACGGCCGCGCCGGCCGGGGGCTCTCCCGCGAGCGCGAGCGTGAGCACGACCGTCTCGCCGTCGACGGCCGACGGCTCGAAGCCGTCTGCGAGCCGCTCGGTGTAGAGCACCTGCGAGGTCCGGCCGTCGACCGTGATCGTGAAGCCGCCCGCGGTCCCCGAGACGTCGTACCCGCGCAGCTCCAGCAGGTCGAGCAGGTCGGCGACGATCCGCTCGGCCGCATCGCGCCTGCGCTCCGGCGAGAGCTCGCGGTGCGACTCGCCGACGGCGCGGGCCGGGACGCCGAGCGCGAGCTTGCCCGGCGGGATGTCGCTGACGACGTACGAGTTCGAGCCGACGATCGCCTCGCGGCCGATCCGGCAGCCGGCATAGACGACGGCACCGATCCCGATCTGCGCGCGATCCTCGAGCACGATCGGGGCGAAGCGGTTCTCGAAGCCTTCGAGCACCGAGTGGCCGATGTTGTGCGTCACGAGCACCGAGCGCATCGTGATGAAGACCTCGCGCCCGGCGACCACCGGACGGCCGATGTTGATGAAGCTCTCCTCGCCGACGAAGGCGAGATCGCCGAGCACCAGCAGCGCCTGCGGGTCGTGCGCGCCGCCGCCGCCGATGCGGGCGTGGCGGCCGACGTAGGCGCCGTGGCCGATGAACGCGCGCCGGCCGGCAAGCTCGAAGCCCTCGCGGATCAGCGACACGGCGCCGATGCACACCGTCTCGTCGCAGCGGATCAGGCCGTCGTGCCCGATCTCGACCTCGTCTTCGAGCACGATCCGCGGCGCGTCGATCAGCGTGCGGTCGCCGAGCACGACGCGCTCGCCGATCGCGGCGCCCGCCGTCCGGTAGGCGGCGCACTTCTCGTCGGAGGGGAGTGCCCGGAAGCGGGTCGGGTCGGCGCGTAGCTCGGCGAGGAACGCCTCGTCC
This sequence comes from uncultured Actinomycetota bacterium, assembly GCA_963797465.1. Lineage (GTDB taxonomy): Bacteria > Actinomycetota > Thermoleophilia > Gaiellales > Gaiellaceae > PALSA-600. The sequence goes on from CAWCPD010000001.1 coordinate 2,865,899, forward strand.
ACCACGCCCAGCGCCTCGTCGAGCGCGAGCACGGCGGGCAGCGTGACCCCTTCGAGCGAGATGCCGGCAAGCGGCCCCGGCCCGGCGGAGTCGGCCTCGCGGGCGCGCTCGGCGATCAGCGCCTCGACGTCCTCGACCGTCACGAAGCCCGTCTTCGCGATCGTGGTCGGGTCGATCCCGTGCTCGGCGGCCAGCTCGGCGGCCTTGCGGGTGACGTTGCTCGGGCCGCTCGGGGGCTGCTTCGGCGGGGCGCTCGTGCGCGCCGCCTGTAGCTCGGCGAGCTCGGCCGCGTCCGCCGCGATCACGGCGATCGGGCCGCCGAGCGCCACCTCCTCTCCCTCGTCCGCGAGCTGATGCAGCTCGCCCTCGCCGGGGGCCTCGATCTCGATCGCCGACTTCGACGTCTCGATCACGCACACCGTCTGGCCCTTGCGGACATGGTCGCCCTCCGCGGCCAGCCACTCGACGAGGAGAGCCGACTCGCTGTTCGCGTCCTCGCGCGACAGGACGATCTCGAGCGCCACCTCAGGCCCTGCCCGCCAGGACCGCCTCCACGATGTCGGCGGCGTCCGGGATGACCTCCTGCTCGAGCGTTCTCGCGGCCGGGAGGATGCCGTCGACGGTGGCGACGCGTCGCACCGGCCCACGCAGCGCGTCCCACGCTTCGCTCTGCACGCGCGCGGCCACCTCGGCGCCGAAGCCGCCGGTCAGCGTGCCCTCCTCGACGGTGATCAGCGCGCCCGTCCGGGCGACCGACTCGAGCACCGGATCGAGATCGAGCGGCAGCAGCTGGCCGAGCGCGACCACCTCGGTGAAGACCTCCTCCTCGAGGATCAGCTCGACCGCCGCGTCCAGTGCGGCCGGGAGCATGCCCCCGTAGGTGACGATCGTCGCGGCCGCCGACGAGAAGCCGTTGGCCGAGAAGGTCAGCGCGGGATAGCGCGCGTCGGTCTCGCGGCATTCGAGCTCGCCGACGAAACCGTCGACCGGCCGCCGGTTGACGCGGCCGTACAGCGCCTTGTGCTCGATCAGGAAGACGGGATCGTCGTCGTCGACGGCGCTGCGGATGAGCGCTTTCAGATCCTGCGACTCGTTGGCTGCGATCACCGTGATGCCCGGCACGCCCAGCAGCATCTTCTCGAGCGACTGGCTGTGCGTCGGGCCATAGCCGCGGCCGCCGCCCATCGGCGTCCGGACGACGAGCGGCACGCGCACCTGGTCGTCGAACATCGCGCGGAACTTGGCGATCCCGTTCACGACCTGGTCGAGGCCGAGCGTGATGAAGTCGCCGAACATGACCTCGAGGATCGGCCGGTAGCCGCGCAGCGCCATCCCGCCGGCGATCCCGAACAGCGAGGCCTCGCTGACGGGCGTCGTCAGCACTCGGTCGGGCCAGCGGGTGCTCAGGCCCTTCGTGATCTTGAACGCGCCGCCGTACGGGTCGAGGATGTCCTCGCCCAGCAGGTAGACGTCATCGCGCGCCTCGAAGACCTCGATCAGGCCCTCGTTGAGGACGGTGGCGCAGCGCTCTTCCATCGTCTCAGCCGGTCATGGCCGGGGCCGAGGCCTCGGCGTCCTCGATCGCCTGAGCGATGCGCGCCTCGCACGCCTCCTCGATCGCGAGGCGCTCGCCGTCGGCCAGGTGGGCCGAGGCGATCGTGAGCGGGTCGCGCGTGCGGGCCTCCTCGATCTCAGCCGGGTCGCGGAAGTCGTCGCCCTTGCTGTGCGGGCTGAAGCGATACGTATTGATGACGACGAACGAAGGCTTGCGGCTCGTGCGGATGCCGTCGATCACAGGCCCGGCCAGCGCGGTGATCTCTGAGACGTCCGTGGTCGTCAGCTCGGCCGTCTCGATTCCGAACGCCTGGCCGCGGGCAGCGATGTCGCCTGCGAGCGTGAGGTGGCTCGGCGTCGACTGCGCGTAGAAGTTGTTCTCGACCACGTACAGGATCGGCAGCTGCCAGGCCGAAGCGATGTTGAGGCTCTCGTAGACGACGCCCTGCCCGAGCGTGCCGTCGCCGAGGAAGGAGACGACGACGCCGTCGGTGCCGCGTTCGCGCTCGGCGAGGGCCATGCCGGTTGCGAGCGGCACGGTGCTGCCGAGAATGCCGTTCGAGTAGAAGCCGTCGTTGCAGAGGTGCTGGCTGCCGCCCTTCCCGCCGCAGACGCCGCCCTCCTTGCCCATCACCTCGCGCAGCAAGCCGACCACGTCGTCGGTGAACGCGAGGTAGTGGCCGTGGCAGCGGTGGTTCGAGACGATCACGTCACGCCCCTGCTCCAGGTGCGAGATCACGCCCACACCGTTCGCCTCCTGGCCGATGCAGGTGTGCGTGGTGCCGACGATCTTCCCCTGCGAGAACAGGTCGAGCAGCGACTCCTCGACCCGCCGGATCAGGAACATCCGCTCGTAGAGCGCCTCGATCCCTTCCAGGCTCGCTGCCAGGCCGGTGGGGCGCTCGTCTGTGAGGAACTCGTTCATTGCAACTTCCCGTCCCTTTCGACGCCGGCCGGTCTGGGGCCGCGCGGCGTCGAGGTCGCTCGCGGAGACAAAAGGCGCCTAAAGGTAGCCAAGGTCCGCCAGCCGCCGTTCGACGAGGGCTTCGTCCTCTGCGCTCAACCGCTCGCGGGAGACGGTTGCCAGCTCGGCCTCGAGGCGGGAACGGAGCTCCACCGGGACGTCTCCGGGCCGGCTCGAGAGCTCGCGCGGGTCGTGGTCGAGGTCGTACGCCTCGTCGATGCCCGTCTCGAGCCGGTGGATGAGCTTCCACGGCGGCATTCGGACCGCGAGCTGGGAGACGGCGCCGTTGTTCGTCCCGACGACCAGCACTGCTCTCTCTCCCTGCTCCGTCCCTTCGGCGAGCGGCAGCAGCGAGCGGCCGTCGAGCCCGTCGAGCGGTGAGCCCGCCAGCTCGGTGAGGGTAGGCATCAGGTCGACCAGGCTCACCTGGAAGGGAACCGCACGTCCTTCGGGCAGGCCGGGCGCCGCGAGGACGAGCGGCACCTCGGCGACCTCGTCGTACAGCTCCGCGCCGTGTAGGTGGTAGGTGCCTCTCACATCCTCCTTGTCGGCGAAGCGCTCGCCCCACGACTCGCCGTGGTCCGAGACGAACGCGATTGCGGTGTTCTCGCGCAGGCCCAGGTCGTCGAGCAGCTCGAGGAACGAGGCGAACAGCACTTCGGAGGAGTGCTCGACCGAGCGGCGGTAGCCCTCCTTGAGTGCTTCGAGTGCCGACGCGCTGTCGGACTGGATGCCCGAGATGATCTCCTCCTTCGCCGCGAGCCACTCGCCGCGGGCGCTGTGGAGCACGTCGTAGGGCATGTGCGTCGCCCAGCTGTGGAACCAGAGGCAGAACGGCCGGTCGGCACGCTCGCGCAGCCACGCGGCAGCGCCGTCGAGCGACTCGCTCGTGCCGGCCACGTTTGCGTCGGCGAAGCCCTTGAACAGGTAGTTCTCGTCGAAGACGAAGCTGCCGGTCTCGTAGCCGAACGCGGCCGCGACGGTGAACAGCGTCGGGAAGGCGGGATCGAGCTCCGCGTCCCAGTGCAGGTAGCCGTGACGGTGCGGATAGAGGCCGGTGATCATCGACGCGGTCGACGGGCACGTCCACGGCGCCGCGGCGAATGCGTGCTCGAAGCGGACGCCGCCGGCGGCGAAGGCGTCGATCGTGGGCGTGCGGACATACCGCGCGCCGTAGCAGCCGACGTGATCGGTGCGCAGCGCGTCCGAGACGTAGACGACGAGGTTCGGAGGCTGGCTCATTGCGTGACGGCCTCGGCGCCGCGCAGCAGGCCGGCGGTGCTGCGACCGCGCATCTCCTCCGGAACCGCCAGCCCGAGCAGGTCGAGCAGGGTCGGGGCGATGTCGAGCAGATCGAAGTCCGCGGGCCCGATCGCCTCGATGCCGGCGCCGGCGGCGACGAACATGCCGTCCTGGGCGTGGTTCGCGTCGTCGGGGCCGGTGTCGTTCTCGAGCGTGTGCACGCCCTCGTCGCCGCCGATCGTGGCGACCGAGCGCCAGAGCAGGTCGCCGAAGACGACGATCAGGTCGGGTGCGACGCCGTTCACGGTCGCATAGAGATCCTCGGGCCGATATGCGTGCGTCGCCATCGGCCTGCCCTGGTCGTCCGGAATCGCCTCGAGCCGCCGGATCAGGTCGTCGCGCACCGCCTCGTAGTCGGCAGCGGGCACCGTGCCCTCCGGCTCGCGGCCCTCGACGTTGAGGAAGACGCGCGCGTAGTAGCCGCCGTCGCCCCAGGCGACCGTCTTCGACCAGTCGATCCCGACGTCGTTCGGCTTGCAGACGCCGGTCGGCTCGGCCTTCAACCCGAGCAGTCCCTCACGGCGGAGCCACTCGTTGATGCGGATCCCGCCCTCGAGGCGCTTTGCGCCGTGGTCGGAGACGACGAACACCGCCGTCTCGTCGTCGGCGTGCTCGAGTAACCGGCCGATCAGGCCGTCGGCATGGATGTAGTAGTCGCGGATCGCCCGCTCGTACGGGTTGCCCGGCACGTGCTTGCGATGCTCCGTGTCCATGTACTTCCAGAAGCCGTGGTGGATCCGGTCGTGCCCCATCTCGACCATCGCGAAGAGCTGCCAGGGCTTCGTCTCCAGCAGGTGCTCGGCGAGCGCGAAGCGCCGGTCGGTCATCTCGTAAACCTGGCGCAGCAGGTCGTCCTTCTCCTCGGTGCGGAAGTTCGTGCAGTCGAAGAGGTACTCGCCGACCGTCTCGGCCACCTCGTCCCGCAGGCCGGGCGGGAACGTGTACTGGCTCTCGACCGAGGGCGTCAGGAAGCAGGTGACCATCACGCCCCGCAGGGGCTTCGGCGGGTAGGTGCCCGGCACGCCGAGCACGATCGACGAGCCGCCCGCGCGGCCGACGAGATCCCACAGCCGCGGAGCGCGGATCGCGGTCGAGTCGGCGATGAACGCGCCGGTGTAGGTGTGGTCGGAGCGGTTGCGGAAGCCGTAGACGCCCAGGTCGCCGGGCGTGCGGCTCGACATCATGCAGGACCAGGCCGGAACGGTGATCGGCGGGATGACGGAGGTCAGCTTGCCGTAGGCGCCGCGGCGCATCAGGCCGTCGAGGGAGGGCAGCTCGTCGCGCCACGCCTCGATCAGCGACGGCTCGGCGCAGTCGAGCCCGATCACCATCACCTTCTTCGCCTTCGCGTCGTTCACCGGCACCGTCCCATCCTACGAACTCGGCCCTGCGCCGCCGACGGGGAGCCGCGTTGCCATCCGCGGTGCACGCGGCTATGGTTGCCGGCGATGGTCGCGACGCGCACGCACCTCCTTCCGGCCCCCAACGGCCTGCTTGCGCTTGCCCTCCTCCTTCCCCGTTAGGGGAAGCAACTGCTCGACATACCCGTCCCGCGCTCCCGCACCACGGGAGGAGTCCGTCCCCGACGGTCACAGCTGTTGGGGAACCAAGCAGCCGAGAAGGAGACGATCGCCGTGACCATGCCTTACCGCAAATACCGCCCCTACGACACCGTCGAGCTGCCCGACCGCACCTGGCCGGACCGGGTCGATCGAGCGCGCGCCCGTCTGGTGCTCGACCGACCTGCGCGACGGCAACCAGGCGCTCGTCAAGCCGATGGACCCGGCGCGCAAGCAGAAGATGTTCGACCTGCTGCGTCGCGCTCGGGGTGAAGGAGATCGAGGTCGGCTTCCCGTCGGCCTCGAAGACCGACTTCGAGTTCGTCCGCAAGCTGATCGAGGAGGGCCTGATCCCCGACGACACGACGATCGCGGTGCTCACGCAGGCGCGGCCCGGAGCTGATCGAGCGCACGCTACGAGGCGATCGAGGGGGCGCGGCGGGCGATCGTGCACCTCTACAACTCGACCTCGGAGACGCAGCGCCGCGTCGTCTTCCGGCTCGACAGGGACGGGATCACCGACCTCGCGGTGCGCGGCACTGCACTCTGCAAGGAGCTCGCCGCCCTGACCGCGACGGCGATCTCAGTTCGAGTACTCGCCCGAGAGCTTCCACGGCACCGAGCTCGACTACGCGCTCGAGATCTGCGAGGCGGTGACGGCCGACGTGGGGCCCGACGAGCGAGGAGAAGATGATCGTCAACCTGCCGACGACGGTCGAGGCGTTCCCGCCGAACGTCTACGCCGACCGGCTCGAGTGGTTCCAGCGCCACTTCTCGTCGCGCGACCAGATCATCCTCAGCGTCCACCCGCACAACGACCGCGGCACAGCCGTCGCGACCGCCGAGCTCGGTCTGATGGCGGGCGCCGACCGGGTCGAGGGGACGCTGTTCGGGAACGGCGAGCGCACCGGCAACGTCGACCTCGTCACGCTCGCGCTCAACCTGCTCACGCAGGGCGTCGACCCGGCGCTCGACCTGTCGCAGATCGACGAGGCCAAGCGGATCGTCGAGGAGTGCAACGAGCTGCCCGTGCACCCGCGCCACCCGTACGCCGGCGAGCTCGTCTACACCGCCTTCTCCGGCTCGCACCAGGACGCGATCAAGAAGGGCATGTACGCGCAGCAGCGCTCGAGCTCCGAGCTGTGGGACGTGCCGTACCTCGCCATCGACCCGATGGACGTCGGCCGCACCTACGAGGCGATCATCCGCGTCAACTCGCAGTCGGGGAAGGGCGGCGTCGCCTACCTGATGGAGACCGAGCACCACCTCGAGCTGCCGCGCGGCCTGCAGATCGACTTCGCGCAGAAGGTGCAGGCGATCACGGACGCGCGCGGCGACGAGCTCACCGCCGACGAGCTGCTCGCCGTCTTCCACGAGCACTACCTCGACCACGCGCGACCGTACGAGCTCGTCTCGTACGCGCACTGGAGCGCCGAGGAGGACCGGATCGTCGCGCGGCTCGAGGTCGACGGCGAGGCCCAGGAGGTGACAGGCGTCGGGAACGGTCCGATCGCAGCGCTCGTGGACGCGTTCGAGCGGCAGTTCGGGATCGCAGGTCAGGATCCGCGACTACCACGAGCACGCGATGGCGGCGAGTGCCGACGCGACCGCGGCGGCCTACGTCGAGGCGGACGTCGACGACGACCCGGTCTGGGGTGTCGGTCTCCACTCGAGCATCGTCACCGCGTCCCTGCGCGCCGTCGTGAACGCCGTCAACCGCGCAATCGCCGCGCGCGAGGCGGTGGCGACGGCGAGCGCGCTCTTCGAGGGGCGCTAGCCGGGCTCCGGGCGATGGAGAGCTTCAAGGTCGCGGCCACCCAGGTCGACGTCCGCATGGACGTCGAGCACAACCTCGACACGCATCTGCGGCTGATCGCCGAGACGGCGGCGGCCGGCTGCCGGCTCGTCGTCTTCCCCGAGGCGTCGGTCACGGGTCACAACGGCAGCGAAGAGGTGATCCGGTCCGCCGAGCCGCACGACGGTCGGATCTTCCGGACGATCCAGCGACAGGCGGCCGAGAGCGGCATCGTCGTCTCGTACGGCTTCTGCGAGTTGCTGCGCGGCACGCACTACAACACCTCGGCGCTCGTCGGGCCCGACGGCCTGCTCGGGCTGCAGCGGAAGGTGCACGCGTCCTTCGACGAGTTCTACCGCTTCCGTCAGGCCTACGAATGGAGCGTGGTCGACCTCGGCTTCTGCACCGCCGGCACCGCGATCTGCCACGACAGCGACTTCTTCGAGACGTGGCGCGTGCTCGCGCTCAGGGGGGCCGAGGTCATCCTCCTGCCGCACTCGAACCGGACGATGCCGGCGGCCGACGGGACGCTCACCTTCGACGGCCGCGGCCGCGAGACGTCCGAGAAGGAACTACTGCGCGGGCAGGCCGAGCTGCTCGATCCGCGACCCGATCCGCCGCGCCTGCACGACGTGCTCGCCCGCGACAACGGGGTCTACGCCGTCTTCTCGGGACAGGTCGGTTTCGACGGTCACAGCACGAAGGTCGGAGGCGCCTACGTGCTCGCTCCGGACGGCTCGATGATCGCCCGCTCCGAGCCCGGCGCCGAGACCGGCTGGATCTCCGCCGTGCTCGAGCCGGGACCTGCTGCGGCGCGTCCGCGAGCAGCCGGCCTTCGCGCTCCGCAAGCGCCGGCCCGAGACCTACGGCGAGCTCACCGTCCCGCTCTAGCCGCCGGGTACACACGTTCGATCCCCGCCGTGGCGAACGAGCGTTCGTGTCGTTCGGCACAGGCTCGTCTCGCGGCCGGCGTGCCGCTCGCGATGCCTCGGCGGGTCGTGCAGCCCCGCGCAGGCCCTCACCGCCGCGAGCCGGGGTGTTCGGAGGCTGAATCGGCCTGTGGAAAACCGATTTTCCATGTACCGAATGGCCGGTCGCCGACTTGGTTGTGCCAACGGCGACAAGCCTCCATTGCATCGACGAAGAGGCCGCCAAACGCTGTGTTCATCGGTGTTGGCGATTTTCTTGTACAAGGTTGTACGCCCTGTACGGTAGGAGGCTATCCCTGTACAAGGTCGCGTGTCGTACAAGTTGTAATTTCTCGCGGATTTACCCCCCGAATTTCATTGACGAATTGCCGAAAACCCCGGAAGATTGGGGTGTGGGGAGGGCATTCTTCGGGGGTTTGGCAGTCGAGCGGTGGTCTGGAAAGCGCACGCTTTCCGTCGATCGAGGCCTCGACACGCCGACCTCGCGGAGCCCGATGGAGTCATGGTCGAGCGCGCGACAGCGCGAGGATCGGACCCGCTTCGCATCCGAGAACACCTCCACACCGCAGGTCACGGAGTCATGGTCGAGCACGCGAAAGCGTGAGGATCGGACCCTCTGCACACAGGTCAGCGTCTCCACTTCGCGGATCGCGGAGTCATGGTCGAGCGCGCGAAAGCGTGAGGATCGGACTCGTCTTGCGACAGTCGATATCCAAGGAGGGAAGGACGCGGCAGAGTCATGGTCGAGCACGCCTGAGCGTGTGGAACGGACTCGATTCGCAAGTGCCGGCATGGGGCTTCGGTGGACGAGGCGGGTGCGCGGCGTGGCGGCGGTGGCCGTCATGGGTGCCGCGTTCCTCGTGCTTCCCCAGGTCGCCCTGGCCGACGTAAGCCCGGATGGAGCCACCGCGACGGAAGCGGTCGCGACGGATCCGACACCGACGACCAACGACCTGCCAGCGCTCGTCCCCGGGACGCCGGACGCGACGCCAGCGGTCGAGGGCACGCCGAGTCAGATCACGAGCAGTCCCTCCCCGAACGAGTCTTCCGATCCGACCGCGGCCGCGGGCACGGATCAGGAGGGAACGGCCGGTCTCCAGGACGAGGTCGACCCGACCGCGACGGTGGACGGCAGCGAGTCCGACGATCCGTCGGAGGACGAGCCGATCATCGATCCGGGTGACGATCCGAGCTCGAGCGCTCAGACCGCGAATGCCGATGCATCGGCGACGCAGACGGGTGCGGGCAACGGGAATGTTTCGGTTCGGATCGGCGACGAGGGCGACAGCGGCCCCGTCGCGCAGACGAACGACACCTCGGCGGTGGCAGAGAGCGACGCCTCCGCCAACCAGACTTCGGCAGGGACCGGAGACGCTTCGTCCGCGGTCGCCTCGGCGACGGCGACGCAGACGGCTCCGGGGAACTCGAACGTCGTCGTCCGGGTCGGAAGCCCCGGCGACGTCGGGCCTACCGAGCAGACGAACCAGGCGTCGGCCGCAGCTGCCGCAACCGGCACGAGCCCCTCCGGTGGCAACGCGACCGCCACGGCCGGTCAGACCTCGCCGCAGAACGTCAACGTGGTCGTTCGCGTGGACAGCCCCGGCGACAACGGAGGGGTCAGCCAGTCCAACACGGTCGATGCGACGGCCGGTGCAAGCCTCCCTGCGGGCGGATCATCCGCTCCCGGAGGCTCCGAAGGTCCCTTTGGCACCGACCAGCTCACGTCCGCGACGAGTGGCGCGTACACGGTGAACGACAACGGCATCGGTCAGGAGATCGAGCAGGCGCAGGGTTACGGCGACACGGACGCTCCGAGCCACGCCGCCGTCGCGGGGCAGGGCGGCACGCCCTCGACGGTCGGCGCTGCAGCCGCGAGCCAGACCGGCGCCGCGAACGTGAACGTCTCGATTCGCGTCGGCAGCCCCGGCTCCGACGGCGCCGTGACCCAGACGAACAGCGCGACCGCGACCGGCACGAGCCCGACTCTCGGCGTCGTGACGACGACCGGAGGCTCGAACATCGACGTGGCGCTCGTGCTGCCCGGTCTCGGCCCCGTCGTTCCGAGCGCCGACCTGTGGATCTGGAACTGGATCTGGGACGGCAGCTGGACGCTTCCGACCGACTTGACCGGCATCGCGTCGACCGCCGACGCGATCTGGAACTGGATCTGGACGAACGCAGCGAGCACGTCGACCCCGACCTCGCCGAACTCGACCACCGCCCAGAGCGCCTCCTCACCGTCGGTGAGCGGAGCGGGGGAAGGTCAGAAAGCGCCCCAGCAGGGCAGCTGGACCTGGACCTGGGACTGGAAGCTGGCGGACGGCTCGACGTGGTCGCTCGACTGGACGGAGGCCTGTGAGTGCAACTGGAGCTGGAGCTGGAGCTGGGACTGGAGCGACCAGTTCCCGACGCTGCCGTCGACGCCGACGCTCGAGCCCGAGGAGGCGCCCGACGCCCCCGTCGAGACGGCTGACACGTTCGATCCGGCCAAAGACGACGGGCCGGTCGTGCAGACGAATGCGGTCGGCGCGGGGGCGTTCGCGAGCGTCGAGCTGAACGCGTCCGCCTGGCTCGATCAGACCCAGACGGGACCCGACCCCGACCTTCAGGACGCATGGGCGCTGCAGCGGGTCGTGAACGCCCAGAGCGCCCAGGCCGTCGCAGAGGCATCGCAGACCGATCCCTGGAACGTGAACTTCGTCTGGGGCGCCCCGGTCGAGTCCGTGCTTCAGACGAACGACGTCTCGGCCGAAGCGGTCGCCGAGGCGACGGTCGTCGTGAGCCAGGACATCGTCCAGGAGCAGGAAGGCAACGACACCTCCGTGCAGTGGGTCGACGCGGAGCAGTGGGTCGGGACGAGCCAGAGCGCCGAGGCAAACGCGCAGACGGGGCAGGCCTCCGCCCGCAACGTAAACACGGTCTCGGCGCCGAGCGCGAACAACGCGCGCATCGCCGCTGTCGAGCAGGCGAACAGCGGCTCGAGCCTCGCCTACTCGACGGTGGAGGCGACCATCGCGCAGCAGATCGGACAGATCGAGCTCGGCGGCGTTGCGAGCGCCCAGGTCGCCAGCGCGGTTCAGCTGCACGCGAACGCGCAGAGCGCGGTCTCGGTCTCGCAGTCGGCCCAGTCGCACACGTCGAACGTGAACGACGTCGATGTTCCTGCCGCAAGCCGGGCGACGAACCCGAGCGTGAGGCAGCGGAACCTGATCTCGTCCGAGACGCTCGCCTGGAACACGAGCGCGATCGAGGCGTGGATCCTGCAGGTGCTCGGTGGAACGGCCGACATCGAGCTCGCGGATGCAGATCAGCAAGGAAAGGTGACGCAGTCGGCGGTCGCGTCCGCCGCTGCGGGCCAGACGGGCGATCTGAACCGTGCCGGCTGGCTCGGCGTCGAGCCGCCACCTGACGACAGCGGTGAGCCGGTCGAGAGCGGCGAGTCAGGACCTCTCCCCGTCCCGGCGGGACCGTTCCCCAGCTCACCGCGGACCATCTCGCCTCTTACGCCGCAGGTCGAGAAAGCCGACTCCGGTCGGCGCGGCGCGCCCCGCAGGTCCGGGCCGGGCGTGACCACGGACGACGCACGGCCGGCCGTGCCGTTCACGCCGCCGGCCGTCCCCGGGAAGGCGACCACGGCGAGCACGACCACGAGCAAGACCACGAGCAAGACCACGAGCAAGACCACCGCGAGCACGAGCACCGGCGGGTCGAACACCTCGCAAGCGTCCGTCGCTGCGTCGACGACGGTGGTGCTCGTGCCGGACGACAGCGGCTCCCGGTCGGAGAGCAAGAGCGCGCAGCCCCAGCACCGGGAGCGCGCGCACGACTCGGCTCCTCCGACGAGTCAAGGTTGGTCGAACTTCGGGACGATCGGCCCCGCGCCCTCGGCAAGCGGCGGCGGCGGCTCCATCGTCCTCACGCTCGGCATCTACGAGTTTGCGGCCCCCGCTCACATCGGGCCGCATGTACCCACACCGACCCTTGGGCGGTCGGTGGCCCTTCTCGAGCCGTTTGAGCGACCTGGGTAGACGAGGCGCGCGTTGCCTCAACTCCGCCGGATGACTTGGGACCCGGCGGTGCAGGTCAATCAATCAATGCTCGAAAAGGAGAAATACCGTGAAACTCAAGCAAAGGTGGCTGGGAGGCTTGGTCACCGTCGTTGCGTTCATGGTCGTGGCTCCGGCCGCGTTCGGAGGGGGGCAGTACGACCCGAAGAACAAGCCGGAGAAGCCCACGATCAACGTCGACATTGCGGCGCAGGTTCAGTCGCAGGTCGCCAAGCAGAAGGCCGATGTCGACCAGAGCGGCAAGGCCGAGAGCAAGGCGTCCGCGGACGGCGGGTTCGCCGTCGGCGGTGACGGCGGCAACGGTGGCGACATCGAGCCGTCCGTCGACAACTCGTCCAACGCGGTCGGTGGCGATGCCAACACGTGCTCCCAGGGTGGAGACTGCAACGGCATCGGCAACGGCGGCGACTCCGCGGCCGTGACCGCCGACAACGAGGTCACCGGCGGCGACGCCGCGGCCAACGGCACGGGCGGGCTCTCGTTCTCCGGCGCCGAAGGCGGCAAGATCGAGAGCGGCGACGTCTACAGCGGTCACAACGACAGCGGTGACGCCAACACCGGCAAGAACGACACCGGCAAGGCGGTCACTGGTGACCCGACGAACGTCAACGCCAACGGCACCCTGCAGAACGCCGAGGGTGGCGACACGGGCAAGAACGACACGATCGCCCCGTCGGGTGACGCCAAGGGCGGCAATGCCGATACCGGCAAGGCCGAGTCGGGTGACACCGGCAGCGGTAGCGCGACTGCGTCGAACACCGCTTCGGGGAACACCACCTCGGGCAGCACGGGCAGCGGTTCGTCGTCGGGCTCGGGTAGCTCCGGCGGCAGTGGCTCCGACGGCTCGAGCAGCGCGACGGGTGGCGGCAACGCCAGCAACTCCGGTCTCGGAGAGGCCGAAGGCGGCTCTGCCCCGACAACCAGCACGGACGGTGGAGCGACCGGTGGGGCCGGCGGAACCGGCTCCGGTGGCAGCACCGGCGGCAACGACTCCGGCAAGACGACCGGGAACGAGGCCGAGGGTGCGAAGGCCAGCACCGGTGGCAACGACAGTGGCAAGGCCAGCAGCGGCGACGCGACTGGTGGGGACCCGATCTCGGGCAACTCCGATGCCACGAGCACGAGCGGTTCCGCCGACGGCGGCACCAACAACAACACGACCAACCAGTCCAACGGTCCGGCAACGAGCGGTGCCGCGACCAGCGGTGGCAATGTCACCGGTGCAGCGACGAGTGGGAACGCCGGCAGCAACGGCGGCACCACCGGCAGCGCCAGTGGCGATGCGAGCGGTAACTCCCTTGCCGATTCGAGTGGCAACGGTGGCTCCGCGACTTCCGGGCCGGCTTCGTCCGATGCGTTCAGCTACGGCGGCGACGGCGGCGGCAGCATCGCTGGCGGCACCGGCGGCAACGCCACGAGCGGCAGCCCGAATGCCAGCAACATCGGCAACGGCACTGCTGGCTCGGGTGGAGCCGGCGGGAGCGCTTCTGCAAACGGCGGGACCGCCAACAGCTCGGCTGCGGTCATCAACACGTCGAACCTGACGCAGAAGATCCAGCAGAAGATCAAGGCGAAGGCAAAGGCCTGAGCCCGAGGATGAGCATGACTGCCGACAAGATGACCAAGAGCAACGCAGCAGCCCACGTCGCGCCGCCCAAGTGCGAGACCCGGCTGCTGCACGCCCGCGGCGATTGCGGCGGCAGGTTGGAATCGGCACGAAGCCCGCTGACGAGCGGGTCGCTCGGACACATGAGCCTGCCAGCGTCGGACGGAGGTCACCCCAAGAGGCTTCCGGTCCAGCGTTTCCGGTACAGGCAGTGTGAAAAGACGATGGAAGTGATCATGAGAGAGATCAACCACGGTCGCGTCGGGGTCACCCAGAGTGGTGGCTCCGGCGACGGCCGCGTTCCAGGAAGGCTCGGCCGCGGCGTTGTCGGGGTCACCCTCAGTGGTGACTCCAGCCGCGGCCGCGCCGGGTCAGGACGCGGCCGCGCAGCTGGGGTCACCCTCGCGGGTGATCCCAGCCGTGGCCGCGTGGAGATCACACACGGCCACGCTGCTGGGGTCGCCGTCACCGGTGACCCCGGCGGCGGTCGTGTGAGTTCAGGGCTTGGCCGCGGTTCTGGGGCCACCCTTCGGGGTGTCTCCAGCCGCGGCTTTGCCATCAGGAGGCACGGCTGCGCTGCTGGGATCGTCGTCAGCGGTGATCCCAGCGGCGGTCGTGTCGGTTCGGGGCTTGGCCGCGGTTCTGGGGCCACCCTTCGGGGTGTCTCCAGCCGCGGCTTTGCCATCAGGAGGCACGGCTGCGCTGCTGGGATCGCCTTCAGCGGTGATCCCAGCAGCGGTCGTGTCGGTTCGGGGCTTGGCCGCGGTTCTGGGGCCACCCTTCGGGGTGTCTCCAGCCGCGGCTTTGCCATCAGGAGGCACGGCTGCGCTGCTGGGATCGCCTTCAGCGGTGATCCCAGCAGCGGTCGTGCGGGTTCGGAGCTTGGCCGCGGTTCTGGGGTCACCCTTCGGGGTATCTGGAGCCGCGGCCCGGCCATCCGGTGGCGCCAACTGTTGTCGACTCATGCGTTGCGAGCACCGAGCCGGGCGGCCGATCGCCAGGCTGGGAACGCGGCGGAAGGTGGTGGTTTCCTGCATGCGACTTAAGCTCCTCATCGCGGTCGATCATCGGTTGATGCTCGACGGAATCCGCTTCGCTCTTGTGGATGCGGACGACATCGAGATCGTCGGAGAGACCTCGTCCGGCACAGAGGTCCGACCGCTCGTGCGGCAGACCTCGCCCGACGTCGTCCTTCTCGATCTGTCCATGCCCGGAATGGACGGCCTCCGCTGTCTCGAGTTGCTCGGTCAACGGCACCCGACCGTCAAGACCGTCGTTTTCTCGGGAAACGAAGACCCGGAGCTGAGCGAGGCAGCGTTCACTCGCGGTGCCGCAGCCTTCATCCCGAAGCGCATCGACCCGCTCGACCTGGCGCCGGTGATCCGGCATGCGCTCGACGGAACGGTGTTCCAGCCGATTCACACGGGCCCGGCGAGCGCCAAAGTCAGCAACTCGGGATTGACGCAGCGCGAGGCGGACATCCTCAAGACCCTCGCGGAGGGTCTCTCGAACAAGCAGATCGCCGCTCGGCTCTGGCTGTCCGAGCAGACGATCAAGTTCCACCTGACGAACATCTATCGCAAGCTCGGGGTGAAAAGCAGGACCGAGGCGATTCGGCACACCTACGAGAGCGGAATGATCGACGGGTTCGTCCGAACGGAGCGTTACCCGAACGCGGCCTGACCGGCGTCGCGACGACGCTTGGGGAGCCCACGCGTCCATCGCGCGCCGGCCCGGCCGTGCGGCGGCGTCGGTACCGGCACGTCTCGCCGCGCGCCGGTCGACCCTTCCGTCACGAACTGAAAAGTTCCGAGGCCTGCTTGATCGCCGGGCCGAGGATCACGATGAACATCACCGGCAGGATGAAGATGGCGATCGGGAAGAGCATCTTGACGGGCGCCTTCTGCGCCCGCTCCTCGGCCTGGGCCTGCCGCCGGTGGCGAAGGTCGTTGGCCTGGTTGCGCAGGATCGCCGTTCGCGAGATCCCGACTCCTTCGGACTGGACGAGCGTCTGGACGAAGTTGCGCATGTCATCCGAGCGGACGCGCTCGGCGAGTCGCCTGAGCGCCGTGGTGCGCGACTCACCCATCCGGATCTCGGTGAGCAGCGTGCGGAGCTCGCCAGTCAGCGGCGACCTCGACCGGCGGACGAAGTACGAAACCGCGGCGTCGAAGCCGAGGCCCGCCTCGAGCGAGATCGCGATCTGGTCGATCGCCTGCGGCAGATGAGCCGAGAGCCGCTTCGCGCGCTCGCCCATCATCCGGACGAGCACCATGTCGGGAAGGAGGAGAGCGCATGCCACGAGCAGCAACGCGAGCGCGAACCCGCTGAACGAGATCCCGCCGATCCCGAGCCCCAGCACGATGCCGAAGATGGCCAGGATCGTCTTGAGGGCGAGGAACTGCTGGGCGTTCAGTCGCCGAACGCCGGCCGCGGCGAGCCGAGGCTCGAGCTGGTCGGACTGGACCCGCGGTGTGAGCCGGAGCGCGATCCGGCTCAGGAGCGGGACGACCGTCTCGCGGAAACCCGGCCGCTTCTCCACCTGAGCGCGAGCCGCCTCCTGCACCGTCGCGTAGCTGACGACGCGGCGGAGCGAGGCCCGGCGCTCGGTCGCGGGCCTGAACGCGATGTCGAAGGCGAGGACGAGGGCGACCGCGAAGAGGATCGAGCCGAGTGCGAGCATGATCACGTCACATCACGCCTTCACGCTCGTGATGCGCCTGAGGAGCAACGCGGCGATCGTGATCGAGACGACCGAATAGGCCATCAGGGCCTGCCCGGCGCCGCTGCGCAGGAAGGGCACCATGAAGTCCGGGCTGATCAACAGCATCAGCAGAACGAGGGCGACCGGAAACAGCACGA
The DNA here is from genome assembly GCA_963797465.1 of uncultured Actinomycetota bacterium. Classification (GTDB taxonomy): domain Bacteria; phylum Actinomycetota; class Thermoleophilia; order Gaiellales; family Gaiellaceae; genus PALSA-600. The sequence goes on from CAWCPD010000001.1 coordinate 2,882,537, forward strand.
GCACCATGGCCGACGCGCGGCCGGTGGCCGTGAGCGCGCGGACCTTGCTGCGGTACTGCTGACGCTGGCGCACCGTCTCGGCGACGGTGCTGAAGACGCCGGCGAGCGAGCCGCCGACCTGGCTCTGCACATCGACGGCGGTGGCCACGTACAGGAGGTCATCCGACCCGAGCCGCTCGCACATCGAGACGAGCGATTCCTCGAGCGGTCGGCCGAGTCTCTCCTCGGAGAGCACCCGCCGCAATTCGGTGCTGATCGGGGGCGCTCCCTCGTCTGCGATTCCCTGGAGGGACGCCTTCAGCCCGTGCCCGACGCGCAGAGAGCTCGCGATCGTGCTGAGCACGTCCGGGAGCTGCGCCTCGAAGGCGTGAACGCGGCGCGTCGCCATCGTCTGGATGACCAGGAACGGCGCGCCCAGGCCCAGTGCGAAGAGCACGACGAGGACGAGCGGCGACACCGTGAGAGTGAGGGCAGCGAGGAGTCGGAAGCAGGATCGCCAGCCCGACAGCGCCGACGACGACCGTCGACGCCGAGAACGGCAGCGCAGCCGTATCGACGAGTCGCTCGACGCGCTTCCAGCGATGCAGGCGACGCAAGCGCGCATCGAGCGCGGCAAGTGTGGCCTGGAAGGTCGGGCGCCGCCTCTTGCCTCGCTCGGTCGCCCCTCCTTTGGGGTCGGTGTGCGACCGGACGAGCCGCTTGATGCGCGTCGCGCGCGGAAGTGCCTGTGCCTGCCGCGTCGCGAGGAAGATGAGGGCGCCGAACGCAAGCAGGAGGAAGGCGACACCGCCGGCGCCCAGACCCCGCGACCGCGCGAGCAGCGAGCGCCCCGGCTGGGCGTGCCGACCGGGCACTGCCACCGACTGTCCGCGGCCGTTCTTGCTCGCCACCGTGATCTTGATCTTCTCCCCGGGCCTGGCGGCGGTCGTGTACGAGACACGCCAGGTCCGGTTGAGCTCGGCGCCGATCTTCTTGTAGATGCTCGCGAGCGCGCCAGGCGTCGGGCTCGAGTAGAACGCCCCGCCGGTGCCGTTCGCAAGCCGCTTGAGCGGCGCGCGGCGCGCGTCGCCCAGCGCGATCGCGTAGACGACGACGTTGGCGCGATGCACGGCACCGATCGCCTCGTCGAGCGTCGCGAGGCTCCGCACGTCGCGGCCGTCGGTCAGGAGGACGAGCACGCGGCCGGGCAGCGTCTGCGAGCCCAGCTCGGCGGCTGACACGACGACGGAGTCGTAGAGCGCCGTCCCCTCGATCGAGTCGGTCGAGAGCGTCCGCAACGCGGTGTCGGCGTCGATCGTCGACTGCGCGAGGCGCGACTGTGTCAGCGCCGTCGACCCGAAGGTCACGATCGAGACCCGATCGGATTGACGCTTCCCTCTGAGAAACTGCGAGGCCGCGGCCCCCGCGCGGTCGAGCGGCTCACCGTGCATCGACTTCGACCGGTCGATGGCCAGCACGATCGCCTTCGTCCGGCCGAGGTTCTGACGTTCGAGCCCGGCCACCGTCTGTCCGTCCTCGTACACGGCCGGCGCCGACGAGGCATGGGGCGAACGGACGACGAGGTGGACCATCGGGTAGTCGGAGACATCCACCCGGCGCAGGGTGAAGCCGGGCGCGGCTCCGGCCGCCTGGCTTGCGACGAGCAGCGCCGAGAGCCGCCGCGAGCGGCGGCGGGCAGAGGACGCCGGCCTACCTCAGCACCTCGTCGAACGAGTCCATGGGCAGTTCGACGCCGTGTGTGGCGAGCTTCTCGAGGAAGTTCGGCCGCAGCCCGGTCGAACGGAGCGGCCCGAGCAGGGCCGGCCTGGAGCCGGCAAGGGCCTCGTCGTCCGTCGAGCGCGTGACGAACAGGTCCTGCAGCGTCACCACGTCTCCCTCGAGGCCGTACACCTCGGTCACGCGGCTGATGCGCCGGCTGCCGTCGATCAGGCGCACGAGATGGACGATCAAGTCGAATGCGGAGGCGATCTGCTCCCGGACCGCACGCAGCGGCAGCTCGACGCCGGCCATCAGCACGAGCATCTCGAGGCGGTGGAGGGCGTCGCGTGGCGTGTTCGCGTGGATCGTCGTCAGCGATCCCTCGTGTCCGGTGTTCATCGCCTGGAGCATGTCGAGCGTCTCGGCGCCGCGGACCTCGCCGACGATGATCCGGTCGGGGCGCATGCGCAGCGCGTTCCGGACGAGCTCACGGATCCGTACCTCGCCCTCGCCCTCGATGTTCGGTGGACGGGCCTCGAGCGAGACGACATGCCGCTGCTGCAGCTGGAGCTCCGCCGAGTCCTCGATTGTCACGATTCGCTCGTTTCCGGGCACGAAGCCCGAGAGCGCGTTGAGCAGGGTCGTCTTCCCCGACCCTGTGCCGCCCGAGATCAGGATGTTGATCTTGCCGCGCACGCAGGCGGCGAGGAACGTGCCGGAGGCCGGCGTCAGGGCGCCGAACGACGCGAGGTCGGCGAGTGTGTAGGGCTCGCGGGAGAACTTCCGGATCGTCAGCGTCGGGCCGCGGAGCGAGAGCGGCGGGATGATCGCGTTGACGCGGCTTCCGTCGGGCAGCCGAGCGTCGACCATGGGCGACGACTCGTCCACGCGGCGACCGACCTGCGAGACGATCCGGTCGATGATGCGGAGCACGTGTGCGTCGTCGGTGAAGCTCACGTTCGCCAGCTCGATCCTGCCCTGCCGCTCGATGTACACGTCTCTCGCGCCGTTGACCATGATCTCGGTGATCGACTCGTCGCGCAGGAACGGCTCGAGCGGCCCGTAGCCCAGGATGTCGTCGGCGATCTCCTGCAGGACGCGCACGCGCTCGGCGCGGCTCAACGGCGTGCGATCGATCGCGAGCTCCTCCGCAACCGCGTCCTTGACGAGGGTCTCGAGCTCGCGCGTGGAGTCGATCGTGTACAGCGCGGAGCCGAGCTTGGCGATGCAGGCGCGATGGACACGGCCCTTGAGCTCGGCGTACTGGTCGACCGGCGGCGCCTGGAGCTCCCGGTGCGGCGCTCGCGGCCCCGTTGCCGTTGTCGAAGCGCTTGGTCAGCGCTCCGAGCGCGGCCGCGGTTGCGGCGGCGCTCTCGTCGCTGCCCCGGGCGATGCGGTCGTTGAGCGTCATCCGCCCGCCCCGCGCATCCGCAGCCTGCGGCTGCTGCGAACCGGCTGCAAGACGGCGCGTCCGACCAGCGCGTCGACGATGTCCTTCATCCCGCGTGAGAAACGGGAACGCGGGTCGAGCAAGATGACCGGCACCCCCGAATTGATGCTCTTCGGCACGGCCGAATCCTCCGGCAGGACGAAGCGGATCTCCTTGCCGATCGTGTCCGCCATCTCGGCCGCGGAGGCACCGCCGGCCATGCCGGAGCGATTCGCCACGAGCGCAACGCGCTCGACGGGGAAGCCCAGCAGCTCGAGCGTCTGAAGCGCGAGACGGATGTTCTTCATCGACGGCACGTCGGGGGTCGAGACCAGGAGCAGCTGGTCGCTGCGATCGAGCGCGGTCAGCATCGGACCGTCGAACAGCGGCGCGGTGTCGACGACGATCGCGTCGTACATCCCGCGCGCCGTCTGCAGGATGCTCGCGATGCGTGTGGCGTCGATCGCCTCGCCCTCCTCGGGCCGTAGCGGTGCGGGGAGGACGTGCAGGCCGCTGTCATGCCTGATGATGTAGCCGCGGAGCTTCTCGACGTCGAGATCGTCCGCCACGGCGACGAGTCGTGCAGGGTCTTCGCCGGGCGATCGAGCCCGAGCACGATGCCGACGTCGCCGAACTGGACGTCGAGGTCGATCAGCAGCGTGCGCAGCCGGGTCTCGGCGAGCCCGACCGCGAGATTGACGGCGATCGACGTCTTGCCCGTGCCGCCCTTCGTCGAGGAGACCATGATCACGCGCGAGGTCTTCGCCTGGCCGCCGATGTGGTCGCGGGCCGCCTTGCGGAGCGCGAACGCGATCACGTCGGCGGGTTGGGGGAGGATCAGGATGTCGCTCAGCGAGGCTTCGAGCGCCTCGTCGACGAGGCCCTCGCGCTCGCCGATCAGTGCGAGCACGATCGGCGCGGTCGTCTGCTCCCGGAGTGCTGCGACCTCGTGCGCGATCGGCGAATCGACTCCGGCCACGTGCAGGACCACGTCGACGCTCTCGATCGGAGTGCGGCTGTCCGAAGGGCCCCGGTAGCTGCGCAGCACGAGGTCGCGCCGGCTCGACAGGTGCGAGGGCTGCTCCTCGCTGCCGGAGCCGCTCGTGAGCACGACGACGCGGCCGACCCGCGTGGGGGATGGCCCGCGGTTAGCCGCCACTGCCGATGCTCCCCTGCCGTTGCCGCTCGTGAGCTCGTCGATCCCCTTGAGACCCAGGCCGTCGCTGAGGATGGACGTGATCGTCTCGACGCTCTCGGGGCTGTCGGCGGGTTTCGCCACCGGCCGGAGCACGAGCCACCAATCTGCCGTTCTTGAGCGCGAACAGAAGCTTCTGCGCCTGGCTGTCGGTCAGGGCCAACGTGATCGAGCTCGTGCTCGAGCCGCCGAGTCCACCCGAGCTGGTGGTCGGCGCCCGCAGCACCAGCAGATCGCGGAGGATGATCCGTGTCGCCACGCGCTGGAGGGTGTTTCCGCCCGATCCCGGTTGCTGGACGACGTAGGAGATGCTCGCGAGCACGTCCACGTGGTCGCCGTCCTTGACCACGCCTCCGAGCAGCGTGTTCTGGTCACCCGGCAGGGTCATCGCTCTGCGGTTGCCGGAGATGTTCGCGAGCACGCCCTGCTCCGCCGCCGAGTGGAACTGCCTGACGCTGATCTGCTCGCCGGCGAGAATCGTCTGGGACGCGGCGAGCCCGGCGATCTGGCTCGGCCCCGAGATCGCGCCGCCGACGACGTTCCGGCGCAGGACCGACTGCTTCTTCAGGTAGCCGCTCCCGGCCACCGCGGCGCCGTCGGTTCCCTCCGGGATGTCGCGCGCGGCGACGAAGACCTTGACGAGACCGGCTCCGTTCTGGACGTCGTTCCGATAGCTCGCGACGTACAGGAACACGAGCAGTGCGCCGGCGATCGCCAGCCCACCCGCGACGAACGTGTTGCGAAACCGGTAGCGCGAAAGTGTGACCCTCATCGTCTCGTCAGCTCCTTATCCCGTGAGTCCCACGGCTCGAACGCCGAAGTCGTACTGGCCGCCGCCGCTCCCGCTCGGAGTCCAACCCAGCGCTATCGAGGAACAGCCTCTGGAAGGTACCCCTGAGGGTGATGGTGCGGTTGCGGCGCGCCCCCGACGTGGTCACCCCTGTGATCGAGAACGCCGCCCAGCCCACGACGTCGAACTGGCTCGAGCCGTAGGTGTCGTAGACGGCAACGAGGCGGGGCGATGACCCGACCGACCGAAGCGCATTTCGCAGCTGATTCGAGCTCATGCTCAGGCTCGTGAAGGTCGACGGTGCAGCGACGCAGGTGCCGGTGGTGCCGTACGGATCGCACGCGAGGTACGCAGCGAAGTTCGATGCCGAGATCCCGGGCAGCCGGAACGGTCCGAAGCTGATCGGGTTTCCGTTCCTGAACTGGAAGGTGACGGTCGACCCGTCGATCGGCCACGGGTCACACTGGCCGCCGGATGTCCTCTCGCACTCGAGCGCGATCGGAGCCACGTTGTTCACCGTGCTCACGGCTGCGCTGCTCGCCTGTGCGCCCGCCTTCACGGTCATCCTGAAGATCCCGATGAGGCTCTCCGAAGAGCGCCGGCACGTCGCGCTTTGCTTCGACGGCGATCGTGGCCTGGGTCGAGCTGCCGGAGGGCGTCGCGGTGACGACGAATTCGGGCCAGTTCTGGTCGGCGTAGTCCTGAGCGACCGCCGCGGCGTTGGCCGGGTCGTGCACCGCGGCGAGGGCCGAGGTGTCGGCGACCGACTGGGCCTCGCGCTGGGCTCGCAGCCAGGCGCCGACGTTCACGACGAGGGCGAGCATCACGAAGAGCACCGACATCGTGAGGACGAAGAACACGAGCGTCTGGCCCTGCTCGCCCCGCAGGTTCCCGCGGGCCCCGGCGCTCATTCGACGTGCTCCGTCACCGTGCTCGTGAGCGCGATCGAGGGGCTGCCGACGAACCAGTCGAGGATCGGAAGCTGGAGGTCCAGGTTGTTTCTCACTTCGAACGTCAAGTCCCCGCCGGCCGAAACGATGCAGGTGGGGAAGTCGATCGCGAGCCCGCCTGCGGCGTTGGTGGCAGCAGCCTGGGCCGCGAGGCACGGTTGCGTCCCGTCGAAGCGCGCGACCGCACCCGCGCGGGCCCCGATCCGGGCGGCGTCGGTGACGCGCAGATACCTGTCGAAGCCCACCGCTGCATAGACGATCAGGAAGAGCAGGGCGAACATGAACGGCAGGACGATCACGAACTCGACCATCGCCTGCCCCCGTTCGCCCCTGATCTCTCTGGACCATCCCCCGATTGGTCACTTCTTCGCGCTTCCTCGCTCGAGGCGGCCGGGACCCCGCCGAAGAAAGGTCCCGACCGCGTGTTATCGATTCCCGCCTGCCGATCGCCGCTCAGATGTTGTTTAGTCGACCGAAGACGCGTCACGATGCTCCGGCGTCGGAGATCACGGCGCCGGAGTGCCGCCGTTCCCCGTGAGCGCATCGCTGATTCGCGTGAAAGCACTGATGATGGCGGCACGGAACGGGTCGATGATACACCCGCAGCTGCGGTCAGAGCCACGGCGACGATGAGGAGCACCAATGCGTACTCGACGAACGCCTGTCCCTCTTCTCGCCTGAGGCGATCACGAACACCGTCCGATACCTCAAGCGACAGTCGGCCCATCAGGGCGTTGGCCCGGTCGATCATGTCCCTTACCCCCTTACCTAGCTCGCAGGAATCGCCAAGCATAGCCACTCGGCGATTCGTTCAGAGAGATCGGGTATATCTCAGTCCGGCGCGCGTTGCAAGCATCCCGGCGGCCTGTCCGGATCAATGGCGAGTGTGTCCTGGACCTTTGTCCAGGAGACCGTCTCTCGAGCGCTGTTCAGCGAGTCGCAGCCGGATATCGCGGCCGCCTGACATGGCGGCGGAACCCTGCCTCGAACTCCGGCCACCAGGGTGGATCACCGCCGGAGTCGTCGCTTCCACCCCCGGGATCGTCATCGCCCTCGTCGGAGTTGTCGCCGACGATCAACAACGCGCCGAGCAGAAATGACACGAAGAGGCAGAGGAAGAGCTCATCCGTCGGGGCGAGCGCTCCCCCGGGCGTCGAGACCGAGACCGAGACCGCGCCGAGGCCGATCGACCCGGCGGCGAGTGCCCCTCCGAGCCGTGCCGACCTCAGGAGCCGGAGGCGCGGGACATAGAGGGGCGACAGCGAGATCGCTGCGACGGTGACGGCTCCGACTGCGAGAGTGACGACGAACACGCTGGTCCCGTCGCGACTCTACTAGCCCGCACGGACGAGGAGCGGCGTAGCGGTGGCGTCAGCGGAGGCCGTCGACGAGGTTCATGAGCGAGCGCATGAACCAGCCACCGGTCAGGAAGAAGGATGTGAAGATCGGCAACGCCAGGCCGAACAGCACCACGGTCCGTGCTCCCGGCATCCCGGTCGCGAGCACGCCCTCGATCACGGGGGGAAGGGCGACGATGAGGATCGCGGACCCCGCCCAGGCGCACGTGGCGCCGATCAAGGAGCGCGGCCCGATGCGCTCGAATCGCACGAGGATCCACCCGGCGAGAAGCGTGGCTCCGACGAGCATGCAGGAGATGAGCGCGTTCACGGACATCGACAGATCAATCGGCAACCGCGTCACCTCGCATGACCCCTGAATGGTCGCTCCGCTGCCGGACGGAGCGGCGGAGTTCGCGAGTCGCCGTCCGATGTGCGGTGCAGAACGGTCGGTCTTGGTGGCCGGTGCCCCTCTTTCCGGTGGGGTCCGTCAGGCTATGCTCAGGTGGAGAGTCCGATCTCGCAGCAGCTGACATGACGACCGGGAACTCGGGGGAGGCACGTGGCATGAAGGCGTCAGGCTTACCGGCGTGTAGGGGCGTTTTCGCGTGATCAGGAAGCGCTCCTCCCAGGGCAAGGGCAACGCGAAACGCGAGCCGGAGACCCAAGGTGCCGACGCCCCGCTCTTCGACCTGGAGGAACTCCACGAGCGTCGGATCCTATCGTGGTCGCCGGAGCCGATCGACGACGAGCCCGATGACGCCCCAGCGCTCGACACGCCGCCCGCCGAGTCGCCGGCCCGCGCTGCGGCGCCCGAGAGCTCTCGAGCCGCGCCGAGACCCGTCGTGCGCGAGGCGCCGGTGCCGGACGCAAGGCGCGCCGAGACCACGCCCGTTTCGCCGCTACGCGAGCCCGAATCGCCGGCAAGGCACCAAGAGCCTCGCCCGGCGCCGAAGCCCACGCCCCCGGACCCTGCGCGTGACCGGGCGGCATCCGAGCGCGACGAGTCCGCCGCAGCCGGCGAGGCGCCGGCCCGGCGCCGAGGCCGCCCGCGCGGACGGCCGCGGCGGCAGGTTCACTTCCACGTCGATCCCGACGAGGAGCGCCTGCTGATGGCCGCCGTCGAGCGCTACGGCTCACAGCAGAAGGGCTTGATCGCGGCGCTCGAGTCGCTCCAGGAGTCCGACCTTCTGCGCGACGAGATCGAGCGGCTGCGGACGGAGTCGGCCCGCTACCGCTCGCTGCTCGACGAAGCCGAGTCGCTCTTCAAGCGCTAGCTGCGTCGACTCGAGCGTGCGAGCTACCAGCCGGGCGCGAGGCGGCGCAGCCGCCTCAGCTCCGCCGGCTGGTAGAAGCCGAGCGGCAGCAGAACGAGCGGATAGAGCACGATCAGCGCGATCGAGACCGGCAGCGACCCGAGCTCGACGCCCACCGCGGTGAGCGCGCCGGCGACGGCCGCGAGCGTGATCACGCGACGCCACTGGTAGGGCACCGGGTAGACGCGGCGGCTCCGCAACCACATGCCGACGAAGAGTGCGAGGTAAGCCGCGATCGTGGCCACCGCGGCTCCCATCATCCCGTAGCGCGGGATCAGGATCAGGTTGAGCGCGATGTTGAGCGCCGCGGCGGCGCCGCTGACGACCCAGTTGTACTGCGTCCGCCGCGCGCGGCCGATCCCGATCGCCAGCACGCTGTAGCCGGAGTACGCGGCCGTCGCGAAGCAAAGGAGCGGCACTGCTTCCGCCGAGCGCGTGAAGTTGCCCTTCGGCGCCAGCAGATCGACGAGCCACGGCGCGAGCACGCCGAGCGCGAGCGACATCCAGCACGTCAGGAGCAGCAGGTAGGTGAGGACGTACGAGTAGGTGCGCTTCGCGGCGCTGTCGTCGCGGATCGAGTAGGCGAACGCGGGCCAGGCGAGCTGGAACGCCGTCATCAGGAAGATGATCACCGAGGAGATCCGCACCGCCAGCGAGTAGAGGCCCACCTCGCCCTGGCCGTCGTAGTGCGCGAGGAAGAGGCGGTCGATGAAGCTGATCGCCCAGAGCATGAGCGCCGCGGGCACGAGCGGCAGGCCGAAGCGGTTCATCGCCCTCAGCAGCGGCCGGTCGAACTCGAGCCCGAGCTGGTAGCGCCGGTAGCCGAGCAGGACCGCGTACACGACGAGCGTGCCGACGAAGTTGCCGATCACCGCGCCGATCGCGCCCTTGTGCGCGCCGACCACGAGGGCGATCGTCGCGCCGATCGTGATCAGCACGTTCGCGATGCTCGCGATTGCGTAACCGACCGGCCGCTCCTCGACACGGAAGAGCGCGGTCATCTGCGCGTAGTTCATCTGCGCCCAGAGCCCGACGAAGCCGGCGCGGACGAGCCACGGGTCGCCGACGTTGAGGAAGCGCGCGATCGGGTCAGCGAGCAGCATCCCGACCACGAGGCCGAGCGTCGCCATCCCCATCGTGAACCAGAACGAGGTGCGGACGATGCGCAGCCGGTGCGGCTCGTCCTCGGCATCGAAGTAGAAGCGGAAGAACGCGGTCGTGATTCCCAGGCGCAGCACGATCACGAGCACGGCCATGAAGGCGACGATCGTCTCGATCTTCCCGAACCCGACCCGGCCGAGGTAGACGGTGTAGATCGGGAGCAGGAAGATCGCGATCAGCCGCGAGAGGATCCCGCCGAGGCCGTAGATCGCCGATTGGCCGCCGAGCCGTCGGAGCTCTCGCGTTAGCGCCACGTCTAGAGGCCAGCGTAGATGTCGATCAGGCGAGCGGCGATGCGGTCGACGTCGTGCACCTGCTCGACGTAGGCGCGGCCGGCCACGCCGAGCTCGCGACGGAGGGCGACGTCCTCGACCAGCGGGCGCAACGCGTCCACGAGCGTCTCCTTCGTCGCCGGCACGATCGGGATCCGGGCGCCGAAGCCCTCGGCGCTCTGCTCGACCACGTCCGGCTTCAGGTGCGAAACGACGGGCTTGCCGAGCGCCATCGCCTCGAGCGCGAAGATGCCGTGCCAGCCGGCGTTCAGCTGGTCGACGACGATGTCGGCGCGGGCGTAATGCGGCAGCGCTTCGTCATTGCGCAGGCCCTCGACGATCTCGAGCTCGACCGGAAGCTGCTCGCAGGCCTCGATCACCCAGCGGGTGCCCTTCTTCTCGCGATTCGAAGGCGCGTGGACGACGAGCGGCCGCGGCCTCGAGGACGGCGGGCTCGGCGCGTAGCGGCCGAGCTCGAGCCCGGGCGGGACGACGTGCGCGCCCGGCACCCAGCGGAGCGCGTCGTAGGAGCCGACGATCTCGGCGCCGGCGCGGCGCCCGTAGGCGAGCTCGTCGCGGCTCTTGCCCCGGATGTCCGAGCCGAGGTAGTGGTAGACGCTCTTGCGGCCGGTCGCCCGCAGGATCGGGAACTGGATCGACTTCGGCACGAGCGTCAGCCCGAAGTAGAAGTGGAAGACGTCCGTCTTCGGCAGCAGCCGCGCGAGCGCGACGCCCTGCGTCGCGAGCCGCCGAGGCAGGCCGCCGCGCCGCTCGAGCGACCAGTCCGCGTCGGGATGGAGTCGGCTGCGGTTGAAGACGACGAGCCGTGCGTCGACGCCGTGCCGGCGCAGCGCGCTCACGTTGGCCCAGGGAACCCCGGCCACGTTGACGGGGCAGTGCGTGACACGGAGGCCCTGTGGATCGATTGTCACGGAGTCGGCACTGAGGTGGCACGAAGGCCGGCTTGACGCGGGCTACTCTTGACTTCCCCCGTGGGTGGGCGGGGGTTAGGGATGGGACCCCGGCGTGTCGAGGCGACGGCGGTGGCGGTGGCGAAGTCGTCTCCAGCAAGCGGCAGCCGGGCTGACGAGGGGGCCCGGCTCACGAGAGGTCGATCCGGTCGGCGCGCAGGTGCTCGAGGCGCGCGTCGCCGTCGGCCGTGAGGAACGACTCCATCGTGTCGGCCAGCGTGTCGCCCTCGTACACCCACAGCTCGGGATGGATGAGCAGTTGCAGCCATGGCGGCTCGCCGCGCCGGAGGTCGTCGTGCGGGCAGCCGTGGCGCCACGCGAGGTTCGAGTCCGAGCGGTAGTGCGCGGGGTCGAACCAGGGCGGGCTCATCACGTTCGTCGCGCCGGCGATCGGCTCGCTCATGTACCCGGCGTCCGGGTTGTGCCAGGCGACGACCGGCTCGAAGCGGTCGTCGAGGTCGACGTCCGGCCACACCGCGTGGTGGGCGACGCGGCCGCCGAGCTCGCGCAGGCGGGCGATCGCGCGCTCGCCCTCGTGCGAAGCGAGGTTGTAGAAGACCGAGCGCGTCATCAGCAGCCACGTCGACTGCACGCCGGCTCTCGCCTCGACCTCGGCCATCCTCACGGCCGCGTCGAGCGACAGGTCGACGTCGTGGCGCAGGAGCAGGTCGCCCGCCTCGGGCGGCCGGTCGAAGGCGGCGAAGCGATAGCCGCCGGCGCCCGCTGCGTCGAGGAGCTCGCGGTAGTGCCGGAGCGAGAAGTCGCAGCTCATGCCCGCTCCCGGCGCCGGCAAAGCCGGCACCTCGCTCCTTGTTCGCCTCCGTCGAGCCTACGGCTCATGCGGCCACCTCCACGTCGACGGACACGGTCGCCGCTGCGCGCTCGGCGCGCTCGAGCGCCTCGACGTTCGTGTCCGCGACCGCGATCACGAAGCCGCGCCGATCGCGACCGTGACGCACCGGCACGATCACGTCGCCCTCCCGCAGGTCGGCCTCGGTCTCGACCACGCCCGGCAGCTCGCGAGCGCGGTCGAGCGAGCCGACTCGCGTGACACGGCCCGCCGGCAGCGTGCCAGGCTCGGCCGTCAGGAACCGAATCGCGACCGGCTGCCGGAACCGCGGTCGCACGAGCTCGTCGGGAAGGTCCTCGCCGAGCGCCATCCGCAGCTGCACCTCGACCAGGTCGACGCCGACCGCGTGGCGGACGAGCTCGGCCATCTGCCCGCCGGGGATGCCTGCCGTGCATCCGACGACGACCACGGTGCTGTCCGGCGCCGCGATCAGCTGTGCGAACGCGATCCCGGTCCGCAGGCCCAGCGTGCGCACGGTCAGGGATGCGACCCGCTCCGACTCCTCGAGCTGGTGGCCGTAGACGGTCGCCGGGCAGAGGTGGATCCAGCCGACGGCGAAGCCGGCGCCCGGCGGGTGGAGTCGGTCGGAGAGCGTCAGCGGGATCATCTCGCCGTCGCGCGCGACCACGATCGCGTTCATCTCGGTGCCCTCGACGAGCTGCTCCAGCAGCGCCTCGCCGGTCGGCGAGGACGATAGTGCCTCGTGCAGGTGGGCCTCGACGTCGTCGAGCGAGTCGACCCGGAAGACGCCGCGCTGGCCGCTCGCGTCGGCAGGCTTCAGCACCGCCGGAAAGCCCACCTCCGCCGCCGCGAGTCGGCGCTCGGCCAGCGTGCGCAGCGCGGCGAAGCGGGGCTGGGGGACGCCCGCGTCGGCGAGCCGGCGCCGCATCGCCACCTTGTGCGTCGTCAGGTGGGTGGCCTCGGCGCCGATCCCGGGCAGTCCGAGTGCCTCGGCGACCGCGGCCACGACGGGCGCACGGCCGCGCGAGGCGACGGTGAGCACGCCGTCGATCGGGAGATCCGCGACCGCCTCGACGACCGTCTGCGCACGCGAGACGTCGGCCACCCGCGCCACGCTCGCCTCGCGCAGGCCGGGCGCCTCGGGGTCGGAGTCGACGGCGACCACGCGCAGGCCCAGCTCCTTCGCGCGCAGGATCGCGCGGCGCTGGGGCCGGCCGGCGCCGACGAAGAGGACGGTCCTCACGGCCTCGCGATGCTACTGGGACGATCCGTATTGTTGGCGCGTGCTCTCGGTCTGCTGCCTCTTCGGCGGCCCGCCCGCGCGCCTCGCGGCGCTGCTGCGGATCGTCCGGCCGGTCGCGACGGAGATCGTCGTCGCGGTGGACGAGCGCGTCGATACGACCCTGCTCGTTCCGGTCGCTGAGCTCACCGACACGCTGCTCCGCTACCAGTACGAGCGCCATCCCGAGCGGGCACGCGCCTGGTTGCACCAGCAGGCGACGCAGGAGTGGGTCTTCTGGATCGACGGCGACGAGGCGCCTGGCCGGGCGCTGCTCGACACGCTCGCCGATCCGCCGCGGGACCTCACCCACGCCTACGTTCCCCGCCGCTGGCTCTGGCGCGACGGCTGGATCGACGACCCGCCGTGGCGGCCCGACTACCAGCTCCGGCTCGTCCGCCGCGACGCGGCGCGCTATCCCGGGATCCTGCACATCCCGGTGCAGGCCGACGGGCCGCACATCTACCTCGACGCGCCCCTCTACCACCTCGACCTGCTCGTCAAGGATCGCGAGACGCGCGAGGAGCAGGCACGGCGTTTCGAGCGCGTCCGGCCCGGGCTGCGGGTCGGCGGCCGGCCGCTGAACGAGGCGTTCTACCTGCCGGAGTCGCGCGACCCGCACGTCGAGGCGCTGCCGGCGGAAGACCGCGAGCTCGTCCGGGCGGTGCTCGAGCCCGCCCCCGTCGTGGCCGGTGCACCGGTCGAGGCGCCGCTCGCGGTCCGGGAGACGATCGACGAATGGTGGGGCGAGCGACCGCTGCCCGACGACGCCTACCGGGCGCGGATCGAGGTCGGTCGCGTCGACCCGGCGGTGGCCGGCGAGGTCGTGCCGGTCGACGTGCGTGTGACGAACCTCGGCTCGGAGCTCTGGCGGCACGGCCCGCACGGGATCCCGGAGATCCGCCTCTCCTACCGCGGCCTGCCCGACGCGGCGCGGACGCCGCTGCCGCACGACCTCGCGCCCGGGGCGACCGCGCTCGTTCCCGTCGCGATCGCCGCGCCGGTGGCGCCGGGCCGCTACCCGCTCACGATCGACCTCGTCCACGAGCACCACCGCTGGTTCGAGCAGGGCGCAGCGATCGAGCTCGACGTCCGGCCGCGCCGCCGCGCCGTCCTGCTCGTCGGCCAGCCCCCGGGCGACGAGAGCTTCGACGTCCGCGTCGAGGAGGCGCTCGACCGGGCTCGACCCGGCGCTCGAGCCGCTGCTCGTCGGGGCGAAGCCCGACTGGTTGCGCGACCGCTTCGGCGTCGAGGCGGCTGCCACCGCGCCCGCGGGGCCGGCGGACGTCGTGCTCGTGCTCCCGGCCGGTCGCCGCCGGGACCGGCTGCGCCTCGAGATGCTCGCGCGTAGGCTTCGGCGGAATGCTCGAGGGTAAGCGGATCTTCATCACCGGCGGCGCCGGCTTCATCGCGACGACGCTCGCACGCGAGCTCGTCGACGCGAATCACGTGATCGCCGTCGACAACCTGCACCGCGACGCGCTCACCGGCACGCCGCTCGCCGAGCATCCGAACTTCGAGTTCCACCACGTCGACGTGCTCGACGCGGCGCCCATCGCCGAGCTCGCGCGCGGGGCGACGCACATCGTCCACTGCGCCGCGATCGCCGGCGTCGACACGGTGATCGAGAGCCCGGTGCGGACGATGCGCGTGAACGTGATCGGCACCTACAACGCGCTCGAGGCGGCGCTTGCGACCGCTCGACACGCGTCGAGCGCTTCGTCGACTTCTCGACCAGCGAGGTCTTCGGCACGCACGCCTTCCGCGTCAGCGAGGGCGACGTCTCGTCGATCGGCTCGGTCGGCGAGGCGCGCTGGACGTACGCCGTCTCGAAGCTCGCCGGCGAGCACATGGCGCGCGCCTACCACGACGAGCTCGGCCTGCCGCTCGACCACGGTGCACCCGTTCAACGTCTTCGGGCCGGGCCAGATCGGCGGCGGCGCGATCCGCGCGTTCATCGAGGCGGCGCTCGCCGGCCGCGACCTCACCGTCCACGGCGACGGCTCGCAGATCCGCGCCTGGTGCTACGTGACCGACATGGTCGACGGCGTGCTCGCGTGCCTCGAGCGCGCCGGAGGCGGTCGGGCACGCGTTCAACATCGGCAACCCGCGCTCCGCGGTGACGATCTACGACCTCGCGATCCGGATCAACCGGCTCGCCGGCGGCACGGGCGAGGTCGTCTTCACGCCCGTCGACTGGGCCGACGTCGAGCTGCGGATCCCGAACGTCGACAAGGCGCAGCGAGCTGCTCGACTGGCGGCCGAAGGTCGAGCTCGACGACGGCCTCGCGCGGACGATCGCGTGGTACCGGGAGAAGCAGCCGGCATCCGTCTAGCCCGGCCCGACGTCGGGGCCGAGGAGCTCGACGCGGTCCGCGAGCGTGCTCGAGAGCGGCATGCTCACGATGGGCCCGCTCGTCGGCGGCGTTCGAGGAGGAGCTGGCGCGCGCCTGCGAGGTCGAGCACGCGATCGCGGTCTCGTCGGGCACCGCGGCGCTGCACCTGGCGGTGCTCGCGCTCGAGCCTGGAGCCGGGCGACGAGGTGCTCGTCCCGGCCTACACCTTCCCGGCGACGGCGAACGTCGTCGCGCTCGCCGGCCTGCGGCCGGTGCTCGTCGACGTCGACCCCGAGACGATGAACGTCGACCCGGCGCGGCGTCGAGGTCGGCCCGCGGACGAAGGCGATCACTCGCCGTGCACCTCTTCGGCCGGCCCGGCGCGGATCGAGGAGCTGCCCGACCTGCCGCTGATCGAGGACGCCGCCGGGCGCGCTCGGCGCGCGGCGCCGCGGCCGCGCGTGCGGCTCGCTCGGCGCGATGGGCTGCCTCAGCTTCCACCCGCGCAAGATCGTCACGACGGGCGAGGGCGGCGCGGTCACGACCGAGCGACGACGCGGTCGCCGGGGCGATCCGGCGCGCTGCGCAACCACGGCTGGCGCTCGCTCGCCGACGCCGACATGCCCGCGCCGGGCCTGAACTACCGCCTCTCGGACGTCCTCTGCGCGATCGGCCTGCCGCAGCTGCGGCGCCTCGACGAGCTGCTCGCCGCGCGCGCCCGGATCGCCGCCGCCTACGCCGAGCGCCTGCGCGGAGCTGCCGGTTCGTCATCCCGACCGCCGACGAAGGCGACGTCCACGGCTGGCAGGCCTACGTGATCCAGGTCGAGCGGCCGCGACGAGGTGCTGGCCGCCCTCCGCGCGGAGGGCATCGAGGCGCAGATCGGCACCTTCGCCGTGAACCACCTGGAGCCGTACCGCGATCAGGGCGCGTTTCCCGGCGCCGACCGCGCCTTCGAGCGGGCGCTTGCGCTGCCGTTCCACACGCGCCTGACCGAGTCGGAGCTCGATCGGGTCGCCGAGGCGCTCGCTCGCCTGCTCACGCGGTAGGGCTGCACGCGCACTCGTCGGTTCTGATCCGGTGCACACGCCAGCGGCGCAGGAGTTGGCGTCATCTCGCCAATCTGGCTCAGGCGGCGGTCATGCCTCATGCGGCACATCACCCGCCTCAGGCGGTAGCCCGAGACGTTGTCGGAGTTCCTCGTAACTGCGAGGCTCATCGTCATCCGGCGGCTGCCCCGCCCAAGAGAGACGTCCCGGAAGTCGGCCGAGGCGCGGTCGCTGAAGTGCTGCAGACGCTCCAGATCGCCTCCCGACAGCGCCAGCACCGCCAGCAGAACCCGGTCTGACTGCTCAGGTCGAAGGATCTCCCTCGCTTGGCCGGCCGCTTCGCCCGGAAACAGCCTGCCGAGTGCCTGCTCGACTTCGGGACTTGGCTCCACACTCACATCATTGCTGCCCGCTTCGCTCCCTCGCGCTCTTGACAAGTTAGTGAGTCACCACTAACATCCGACCCCATGATCACGGAACGGAAGTCGAGAGAGGTTCGGCACGAGGAGATCCTCGACGCGGCGCTGCAGGAGTTCGCGAAGCTCGGGCTCCACGGCGCGTCGACCGAGGACATCGCCCGCCGCGCGGGCATCTCGCAGCCGTACGTCTTCCGCCTCTTCGGGACGAAGAAGGCGCTCTTCACGGCCGTCGTCGCCCGCTGCTTCCGGCAGACGCACGAGCTGTTCGCGCGCGCGGCGGAGGGCAAGCGCGGCGAGGAGGCGCTCGAGGCGATGGGCAAGGCCTACGTCGAGCGGCTGAAGCACCGACCGGACGCAGCTCCTGGCGCAGATGCAGGCGTACGCCGCGTGCGACGACCCGGAGATCCGCGAGGTCGTGCGGAACGGCTACGGCGACCTCGTCGCCTACGTCGAGCGGGTCTCGGGCCTGCCGGCGGACGCGGTCTCCGACTTCTTCGCGAAGGGAATGCTGCTGAACGTGATCGCGTCGATGGGCCTCGGCGACGGCACCGAGCCCTGGGTCGGACCGGCTGATCAAGGGCTGCGAGCTCGAATAGGCTGTCTCTTTTTTTCAGGAGGGAGTAAGTGATGAATCACAAAACTAAGCGTCTGGACGTTCGCGATCACCTCGGTCGCGCTCTTCATGGTCACGCTCGACAACCTCGTCGTCACGACGGCGCTGCCGGTGATCCGCACCGACCTGAACGCCGGCCTCGCCGGGCTCGAGTGGACCGTCAACGCCTACACGCTCACCTTCGCCGTGCTGCTGCTCACCGGCGCGGCCCTCGGCGACCGCTTCGGGCGGCGGCGCATCTTCGCGCTCGGCCTCGGCATCTTCACCGCTCGCCTCCGGCGCGGCCGCGCTCGCGCCGTCGATCGAGGCGCTCAACGCGGCGCGCGCGGTGCAGGGCCTCGGCGGCGCGATCGTGATGCCGCTGACGCTGACGATCCTCTCGGCGGCGGTTCCGGCCGAGCGGCGCGGCCTCGCGCTCGGCGCGTGGGGCGGGATCAGCGGCCTCGCGGTCGCGTTCGGCCCGCTCGTCGGCGGCGCCGTCGTCTCGGGCATCTCCTGGCACTGGATCTTCTGGCTGAACGTGCCGATCGGGCTCGTGCTCGTGCCGCTCGCGCTCCTGCGGCTCGACGAGACGCGCGGGCCCTCGAACCGGTTCGATCTGCCCGGCCTCGGCCTCGCGAGCGCCGGCCTGTTCGGGATCGTCTGGGGCCTCGTCCGCGGCAACGCGCTCGGCTGGGCCTCGCCCGAGATCGTCGCCTCGCTCGCTCGCCGGCGCGATCGCTCACCGCGCGCGTTCGTCGCCTGGGAGCTGCGCGCCCCGGCGCCGATGCTGCCGATGCGCTTCTTCCGCAACCGCACGTTCGCGCTCGCGAACACCGCCTCGCTGCTGATGAGCTTCGGGATGTTCGGCTCGATCTTCCTGCTCGCCCAGTTCTTCCAGACGGCGCAGGGCTACTCGCCGCTCCAGTCGGGCCTGCGGATCCTGCCGTGGACGGCGATGCCGATGATCGTCGCCCCGATCGCCGGCGCGCTCTCCGACCGGATCGGCGGGCACAAGCTCATGGGCACCGGGCTCGCGCTCCAGGCGGTCGGGGCTCGCGTGGATCGCGGCCGTCTCGACCTCGAACGTCGCGTACGCCGACCTCGTCCTCGCCGTTCACGCTCTCCGGGATCGGCATGGGGCTCTTCTTCGCCCCGGTCGCGAACGTCGTGCTCTCGTCGGTGCGGCCCGAGGAGGAGGGCCAGGCCTCGGGCGCGAACAGCGCGATCCGCGAGCTCGGCGGCGTCTTCGGCGTGGCTGTGCTCGCCTCGGTGTTCGCGCGCTACGGCGGCTACGACACGCCGGCCACCTTCAGCGACGGCATGGTGCCCGCGGTCTGATCGGGGCGGTCGTCGTGCTCGGCGGCTCGCTCGCCGCCTTCGCGATCAAGCGCAGCCGCCGCGACGTGGCCGTCGAGGCCGACGTCGCGCTCGAGCTCTCCGCGTAGCGGTCGCGACGAGCGGCGGCCATCCTCCGCCACCGCGACAATGGGTCGCGGTGGCGGAGGAAAGGCGCGAGCCAAGCCCGCGCCTTCTCGTTCTCGGAGCCGGCCCGGCACAACTGGGCCTGCTCGAGGCCGCGAGGGCGAGCGGGATCTGGACGGCGGTCTGCGACCGCGACCCGGCCGCGCCCGGATTCCGGCTTCGCGGCGCGGCGCTGCATCGTCTCGATCGAGGACGAGCCGGCGATCGAGCGGCTCGCGTCGGCGCTCGGGCTCGACGGCGTGATCGCGCCCGGCTCGGACAGGTCGGTCGGGGTCGCCGCGCGCGTGGCCGAGAAGCTCGGCCTCGCGCATCCGGTCGCGCCCGCGACGGCGGTCGTGCTCACGAGCAGGCTCCGCCAGCGCGAGCGGCTCGCGGCCGCCGGCGTGCCGCAGCCGCGCTGGGAGGTCGTCGTCGGCGGCGAGGCGGGCGAGCTCGGCCCACCCTGCGTCGTCAAGGCGCCCGAGCGCCAGGGCGGCAAGCGGGCTTGCACTCGTGCTCGACGCCGGCGGAGCTGCCGGGCGCGATCGAGGCGACCCGCGCGCGCTCGCGCAGCGGCGCCGTCGTGGTCGAGGAGTACGTCGACGGGCCGGAGGCCGCCGTCAGCGGCTTCGTCGTGGACGGCGAGCTGATCCCGCTCGCGGTCAGCGACTGCTCGAACGGAGTTGCGCATGCGTTCGGCGTGACGCTCGCGCAGACGTGGCCGTCGCCGCACGCCGAGGCGGCCGTCGAGGTGACGCGGCGCGCGGTCGAGGCGCTCGGGATCGAGAGCGGGCCGATCCATGCGCGCCTGCGGGTCAGCCGGGGCGGGCCGGAGGTGCTCGACGTGGCCGCGCGGCTCGGCGGCGGGCACGACGCGGAGCTCGTGCTCGCGGCGACCGGTGTCGACCTGAACGCGCTCGCGCTCGCAGCGGCTCTCGGTTTGCCGGTGACGGTGGCCGACGTCACGCGTGGCTACACGGAGCGCGTCGGCGGCGCGCTGACCCGGTTCCTCGTGGCCCGGCCCGGAGAGCTCGAGTCGGTCGAGGTGCCGCAGGGGCTCGACGGGCGTCGTCCGCGTGTGGCTCTACCGAGAGCCCGGCCACGTCTTCGGCCAGCTCTGCCGCCCCTCCGACCGCGCCGGCGCCGTTCTCGTCGTGGGCGCCACCCGCGAGGAGGCCGTCGTGCGCGCCGACGTTGCGGCCGAGCGCATACGCTTCGCGACGGCCGATGCCGGAGTTCTTGTCTAGCCGCTGGCTGCGCGTCGCCGCAACGCTCGTCGTGACCGCGCTGGCGGTCGTCTACATCGTCTCGAAGATCGATCTCCGTACGAGCCTGGAGATCCTTCGCGACGCGAGCCTCGCCTGGCTCGGGCTCTCGGTCTTCCTCACGGTCGTCACCGTGCCGCCCCAGGCCTGGCGCTGGCAGCTGCTGCTGAAGGCGCGCGGCGTGCTCGACTCGCTCGGCTGGCTCACGCGCGCGTACTTCGTCTCCTACGCGGTCGGGCAGGTGCTGCCGACCGCGGTCGGCGGCGACGCGTCGCGGATCTACGAGACGACCAGGCGGCATCCCGGCTTCGCCTCGCCGATCACGGGCTCCGTCCTGCTCGAGCGGGCGATCGGCGGCGCGGTGACGCTGCTGCTCGCGGGCGTCGGGCTGCTGCTCGCGGTCGGCGAGTACGACATCGGCGCCTACCTCTGGATCGAGCTCGTGTTCGTGGTGCTCACGCTCGTCGCCGGCGTCGCCTTCTTCTCGCGTCGCGCGCGCCGGCTCCTCCGCTTCACGGTGCCGCTCCTCCGGCGGCTGAAGATCGAGCGCTTCGTGCGGCTCGTCTACGAGGGAGTCCACGGCTACCGCAACCACTACGGGACGCTGGTGGTCGTCTCGGTCGTGACGCTGGTGCTCCAGCTGTCCCGGATCCTGGCGATCTGGGCGTCGGCCCGCGCGGTGGGGATCGAGCTTCCGATCAGGCCGTTCGTCGTGCTCGGGCCGCTGCTCTTCCTCGTGATGCTGGTGCCGTTCACGATCAACGGCTTCGCGGTGCGCGAGGCCTTCTTCGTCAGCTTCCTCGGCAAGCTCGGCATCGACGCCGACAGCGCGTTCGCCTGCGGGTTCCTCTTCTTCGTGATGACCCTCGTGCTGGCGGCGCCGGGCCTCGCGATCATCGTCTGGGAGGGCGTACGGCGGACGCCCGTTCCCGATGGCTGACGTCACCGTCGTGGTCGTCACCTTCAACGGGCTGCCGTGGCTCGAGCGGTGCCTCGAGTCGGTGCGCGGCCACGAGACGATCGTCGTCGACAACGGCTCGAGCGACGGCACGGTCGCGTTCGTCCGGGAGCGCTTCCCGGACGTGCGGCTGATCGAGCAGGCGAATCGCGGAATGGGCGGCGGCAACAACGCCGGCATGCTGGCGGCCGGAGGCGACTGGTTCTTCCTGCTCAACTCCGACGCCTGGGTGCTCGACGACGGGCTCGAGCGGCTGGTCGAGTTCGCCGAGGCGCACCCCGAGGCGGCCGTCGTCGGGCCGCGGCTCCGCAACCCCGACGGCACGCTGCAGCGCTCGGTCCGCGGCGAGCCGACGCTGTGGCGGCTCGCGACCGAGTACTTCTTCATCCGCAAGCTCGCGCCGCGTTCGCGCCGGCTGAACGCCTTCTACGCAGGCGACTTCGACCACGACGGGGTGCGTGAGGTCGAGTCGCTCTACGGCGCCGCGCTGCTCGCGCGTCGCGAGGCGGCCGACGCGGTCGGCCTCTTCGACGAGGCGTTCTTCATGTTCAGCGAGGAGACCGACTGGCTGCATCGCTTCCGGGCGGCGGGCTGGAAGGTGCTCTTCTTCCCGGGCGCCGAGGTGGCGCACGTCGGCGGAGCCTCGCACGGCGGGCAGCTCAACGTCGAGAACCTGCGCGGCATCCTGCGCTTCCTGGACAAGCACCGCGGCCGGCGCGAGGCCGAGCGCGCCCGGCTGTTGCTGCTCTGGGCGCTGCGGCTGCGCGCGCTCGTCTTCCGCGGCGAGCGCCGCCGCACCTACCGGGACGGCGCGCGCTTCCTCGCCTCCGGGGACGTCGGCTCGCTGCTCTCGTGAGCGAGTACCTGCGCCTCGCGTTCGGGACGGTGGTCGTGCTCGCGCCCGGCTGGCTCATGGCGCGGCGCGCTCGGCCGCCGCGGCGCCGCGCCGACGCTCGCGTGGGGGCTCGCAGCGGTGTTCGTCGCCTGGACGGTGACGTTCGCCGTCCACGGCTCGATCACGCTCGCGCTCGTCGTGCTGCTCGCAATCGGGCTCGCGGCGCTCGTCGCCGGCGGCGCGCCGCGCCCGGTTCGGCCGGCCGGGCGTCGGTTCGGCCGTGCTCGGCGGGTGGAGTCGTGCTCGGGATGCTGCTGTGGCGCGTCGCCGGGGTGGTCGGCGGCGACGGGCTCTTCCACCTCGCGCGCGTGCGCAAGCTCGTCGAGCTGGGCGACCTCCACCTGGGGACGGTGAACGAGTTCGCCGACGGCGGGCTGCACCCCGGCTACGCGTTCCCGCTCTGGCACGGCTTCCTTGCGCTCGTCGCGAAGGTGTCCGGGCTCGACCCGACCGTGGTCGTGAACCACGAGGCGTCGCTCCTCGTGCCGCTTGCGTGCCTCGTCGCCTACGAGGCCGGCGTCGCCGTGTTCGGCTCGCCCGGCGGCCGGGCTCGGCGTGCTCGCGGCATCGCTCGGCCTCTACTGCTTCGCTGCCGGACACGGCGGCTCGTACGCCACGCTCGCGCTGCCGGCGACGAGCGTCGCGGCAGCTGCTTCGTGCCGGCCGCGATCGCCCTCTTCTTCCTCGCGGTCGAGTCGACGCGGCGGTCCGACCTCGGCGCGGTCGCCGCCGTCTTCGGGGCGCTCGCGCTCGTCCACCCGACCTACGCGCTCTTCGCGTTGCTGCCGCTCGGCGGCTACGCGCTCGTCCGGCTGCAGGAGTGGCGCGCGTCTGCGCTCGCGCTTGCGGCTGCCTGCGTGCCGACGCTGGTCGCCTTCGCGTGGCTGCTGCCGATCGTGCGCGAGACCGCATCGCACGATCCGGATCCGGCCGAGAAGCTGCGCGCCCTGAACCACTACGCCGGTCTGCTCGTCGTCCACTCGCCCGAGAGCTACCGCCTCGTCGCCGGAGCCGTCGGCCGCACCGGCGCCGTCGCGGTCGCGGCACTCGCGCTCGTGCCGCTCGCGGGGCTGGCCGTCCGGCGGCGGCGCTGGGCCGCGTTCGTGCTCGGCGGGACGATCGCGGTGCTGACGGTGCTGCTCGTGCCGGAGCTCTTCACGCGCTTCTCGGACGCCGTCTCGCTGTCGCAGTCGCGCCGCGCCGCGGGCTTCGTGCCGCTCCCGTTCGCCTTCGCGGGCGGCCTGGCGCTGCTGATGCGGTCGGTCTACCTCGTGCCGTTCGCGCTCGTCGCGGGGATCGCCCTGCAGCGCGAGTGGCCGGGCGACTTCGAGTCCGGCCTGCACCACGGCGGCCCCGCCGCGGTCACCTGGTGGGCTCTCGCCGGCGGGGTTGCGGCGCTCGTGCTCGGGCTCGTGGTCGAAGGTGCCGGAGGTGCGCGAGCGCCACTGGCTCGCCGCCGTGGCGGCGCGGGCTGTTCGTGCTCCCGGTGGCCGTGCACGGCTTCCGCAACTGGACGCCGAACCTGCCGAGCGACCCGCAGGCGCTCTCGCCGGAGCTCGTCCGGGCGCTCCGCGACGTGCCGCCGCGGGCGGTGATCATCGCGCCGGTGCAGACGAGCTACCGCCTGCTCGCGGCCGCGCCGGTGTACGTCGTCGCGGCGCCGCCGACCCACGTGGCCGACACGAAGGCGAACCGGCCGTACGGCCGCGCGAAGGACGTCGACCGCTGGCTCGCGACCGGCGACCCGGCGATCCCGCGCCGGTACGGCGCGACCTGGGCCGTCAGAGACGGCCGCCTCTATCGTCTGCCGTCGTGAAGGTGCTGCTCGTCACGCTGTACTTTCCGCCCGCGGGCGGTGGCGGCGTGCAGCGGCCGCTCAAGTTCGCTACGCACCTGCCCGGGCTCGGGATCGAGCTGCACGTGCTCGCGCCCGACGACCCCAAGTGGATCCACCGCGACGACGACCTGCCGACACCGTCGCTCGCGTGGGTGCACCGCGTCCGCTTCGTCGGGCCGAAGGGCCGCCGACCGGCCGAGGAGCTGCACGGCACCGCAGGGCTCGAGCGCTACCAGCGGCAGCTCCAGCTCTTCGGCCGCCGGCTGCTCTTCCCGGACGAGAACGTGAGCTGGAACCTGACCGCGATCCCGGCGGCGCTCCGGATCGTGCGCGAGGAGGGGATCGACGTCGTGATCACGACCTCGCCGCCGGGCTCGGTGCACCTCGTCGGCGCGGCTGTCAAGCGGCAGACCCGCGCGCGCTGGGTCGCCGACCTGCGCGACTCGCTCGTCGCCTTCCAGCACCGCGACACCCAGCGGCTGGCCGTGCGCGCGAAGGAGCAGGGCCGCCACATGGTCGCCCGCCTCGTCGCCTCGCAGGCCGACGCGATCGTGACCGTCTCGGACGCGATCGCCGAGGAGATGCGCGGCTCGAGCCTCGCGGCGCCGGTGCTCACGATCGCCAACGGCTCCGACTTCGACGACTTCGCGGGGCTCGCCTACAGCGCTCCGGTCTACGGCCCGGACGGCCGAGCCGTTCCGGATCACGCACGCCGGCTCGTTCTTCGGCAAGCGCGACCCGAGGCCGTTCCTGACGGCGCTCGCCCGGGTCGACGGCGTGGCTGCGCGCTTCGTCGGCGACTTCCGCTCGAGCGACCGCGAGTGGGCGAGCGGGCATCGCCGACCGGATCGAGCTGATCCCGTACGCGCCGCACCGCCGCTCGCTCGAGCTGCAGCGCGACTCCGAGGCGCTGCTGCTGCTGATCCCGGAGGCCGACGGGCCGCGGGCGCGGCGTGCTCTCGGGGAAGGTCTTCGAGTACCTCGCCGCCGAGCGGCCGATCCTCGCGCTCGTGCCGCCCGACGGCGCGGCCGCGCAGCTCCTGCGCGACACGGGCGCGGGCGTCGTGGTCGCGCCGGACGACGTCGACGGGATCGCGCGCGAGCTGACGGCGCTGCGCGACCGCTGGCGCGCGGGCGACCTCCAGAGCGCCGTCCTCTCCGAGGAGTGGCGCGAGAAGGTCTCGCGCCGAACGCGGGTCGAGGAGCTGGCCGACCTGCTCGAGCGCCTGGAACGTCGCTTCGCGATCGAGAGAGCATCGCCAAGCTTCTTCTTCCTCGCGACGCTCTTCGTCTGCACGTTCGAGAAGGTGCACTGGAGGTCCCGGGCGCGGGCGCGGTCTCGCTCGCCGACCTGCTCGCGCTCTGCTTCCTCGATCGCGTTCGCGATCCTCAGCCGGCCGCGCGTGCCGCGCACGACGGCGATCCTGCTCGGGTTCTTCGCGGCGTTCCTGCTCGTCTACCTGGCCGGCTTCTACAACCTCGAGACCGCGCCAGGCGCTGTCGCAGTTCACGAAGGGGATGGTCAAGTTCGTGATCCACTTCCTCTTCCTCGCGGCAGCGGTGGCGTGGCTCTACCGCCGCGGCGGCCGCTACTACTGGCGCGCCCTCGCCTGGTTCTTCGGCGGCATCGCCGTCAACGCGGTGTACGGCGTCTTCCAGCTGCTGGTCGCGCGAAGCGGCGGCAACCTCGACTCGTGCGTTCGTCTCGCCGCTCACCGGCGGCGCGAGCAAGATCAACATCTACGGCGCGGTCGAGGGCGCCTCGCGTGTACCGGCCGAACGCCCTCTCGGGCGACCCGAACCACCTCGGGATCATGCTGATCGTGCCGCTGCTCGTGCTCACGCCGATCTACCTGCGCCTCGGCGCCGGCCACCGGCTGCGCACGCGGCTCGGCGCGCTGCTCGCGTTCCTGCTCGTGGTCGAGATCGCGACGCTGTCGCGGAGCGGCCTGCTCGGGCTCGCGGTCGGCGGCGCTCGTGCTCGCGCTCCCGTACCGCCACTACCTCCGCTCGCCGCTCCTCTACGTGCCGCTCCTGGCCGCGCTCGCCGTCCTCGGCGGCGGTCGTGATCACGCGCTCGCACTACTTCGCGTCGTCGATCCGCGCGCGCGTCTGCAGACCGGCGGCGGCTCGCGATCGGCGCACCTCCAGGTCTACAACTTCATCCCGCAGATCCTCCACAGCCACCCGCTGTTCGGGCTCGGGCTGAACAACTTCTCGGTCTACTACGAGTTCGTCACCGGCAAGACGAACTGGGGGCCGCACTCGTTCTACGCCGCGCTCGTCGTCGAGACCGGGCTGTCGGGACGGTGCTGTTCGCGGTCTTCCTGCTCTGGGTGTTCCGGCGCCTCGGCGTCGCGCGCGCGTCGGCGCCGAGCTCGTCCGCGCCGGCAACCCGCTCGGCGCGCGGGTGCGGCCGCTCGCGTGGGGCCTGACCGCCGCGCTCGCCGGGACGATGGCCGCGAACGCCTTCTACCTGACGATGCAGTTCTACTACTTCTACGCGTTCCTGGCCTTCGCGCTCGCGGCGCCGCTCGTCTTCCGGCCGGCGTGGCGCGGTGAAGGTGCTCGTGTTGACGACGTCGTATCCGCGCTCGGCGGACGACGTCGCGGGCGTCTTCGTCGCGGACGCGGTCGGCGCCTCCGCGGCGGCCGGCGTCGAGGTGGCGGTCGTCTCGCCGGCCGACTTCCGCCACTTCGGCATCGCCTTCGGCGGCGGCATCGTGCAGAACCTGCGCGCGAAGCCGTGGCTCGTGGCGGCGGTGCCGCTGTTCCTCGCCTCCTACGCGCGGCGGCGCGGCGCGCGGCGCGCGACGTCGACGTCGTGCACGCCCACTGGATCCCGTCGGCTCTCGCCGCGCTCGCGACGCGGAAGCCGTTCGTGCTCCAGGTGTGGGGCACGGACGTCGAGCTCGCGCGGCGGGCGCCGTGGCTCGCGCGCCCGCTCGTGCGCCGGGCGCGGCTCGTGATCGCCGCGTCGTCGTTCCTCGCCGCGCGAAGCGCGCGGCGCTCGGCGCGCGCGAGGTGCGCGTGGTCCCGCCCGCGGGTCGACGATCCCGGCCGAGGTCGGCGAGCCGGACGAGCCGCCGCACGTGCTCTTCGTCGGCCGCCTGAGCGAGGAGAAGGGGATCCTCGAGTTCCTCGAGGCGACGGAGGGCCTGCCGCGCGTGATCGTCGGCGACGGCCCGCTGCGCGACCGCGTGCCGCGAGGCGGTCGGCTTCGTCCCGCCGGCGGAGGCTCGGCGCGTACTACGAGCGGGCCGCGGTCGTCTGCGTGCCGTCGCGGCGCGAGGGCTACGGCGTGGTCGGCGCGCGAGGCGATGGCGTACGGCCGGCCGGTCGTGGCGACGCGGGTCGGCGGGCTCGCCGACGCGGTCGAGGACGGGGTGAACGGGGTTCTCGTGGAGCCCTGTGACACGACGACCCTCCGAGCGGCGGTCGAGGGGCTTCTGGCCGATTCGGCTGCGCGGCTCAGGCTGGGCGCCGCTGCGCACGATAGCGCCAGGGCCGACACATGCGCCGTCGAACTGGTCGACGTGTATGGCGGACTCGGATCCGCGAGCTGAGGGCACGCCACCGCCACGCGGGAGTCGCCGTGTGGGGTCGCGGACCGGTCAGGAGAGCTCGACCGCGGATCCGGTGCGGGACGGCGTCTCAGCCGCGGGTTCGGTGGTGGGGCCGATCGCGGGAGTCCTGCCTCGACGGGCGTCGACCTGGGCAGCGACGGCGTCGAGCGCGGATGTCCAGAGCAGGCGTAGCGTCGCCACGACCGCGATCACGAGGAACGGGACAGCGCCGATTCCGAGGCGCGGATCCATGAGGTGCTGGATCGGCGCATGCTGGAGGAGCGCGAGCAGCAGCATGGCCGCGATCGGCCACGTACGCCGCGTGACGAGGACGACGAGGCCCGCGGCCGTCGCAAATACGAGCAGCCAGGGAAGGAGCGTTCCCGATCGCGCGAGCATCGACTCGGTCGGCAGCGCCAGAGGTGGGGCGGGCTGCGTGGGGCCGAGCGCCGTCAGCGTCCAGTCCGCGAGTGCCGTGTTGATCGAGCCCGTGACGGAGTGCTTGGCGACCCAGCGGGTGCTGTGGAGTCGGAACAGGTAGTGCGGCCACGAATCGCGTGGCCCGGCAAATGCGTTCACCTCAAGCTCCGCCTTCGTCGGGAAACCCGGCTGCCCGGCGAACTCGAGGTTGCGGAAGAAGACGGCGTGGATGTTGCTCTGGTAGAAGGGGTCGCCGTACGTTCTCGCGTTCCCCACACAGTACGGAACGACGATCGCGAAAAGGGCGCTGGCCGAGGCTGCGACGCGTCTCGCCGGCACGCGGTGCTGGACGAACACCCCGGCGAGAATCGGCAAGGTAAGGATCAGCGTGTCCCATCGGATCATCGCCGCCAGTCCCGCGAGCACACCTAGGAGCAGCGGTACGGCCCAGCCGGGTCTGAACCGCATCGCCACGAAGCAGACGAGAACCGCACCCAGCGCGGCCGTCTCCTCGCGAAGCCCCGTCACCGACTGCAGAGCAAGCCATTCGCTCGAGGCCAGGATGACCCCGACCGCAATCGCGAACCGGCGCCCCAGGGCCTCCGCGGCGAGGTACTGCGTGCAGAGAACGAGGCAGGTGAACATCACTACGCTCGATGTCCGGAGGACTGTCGGGTTCGCGCCGAAGATGTGGATGGGTACGGAGTTCGCCAGCGGCCACAGTGGTTCGCGGAAGTCTCCGCCGAACCACTTACCCGGATCGAACTCGGCGGCGCGCTGCAAGTAGCCCTGGGCGTCGGGCAGCAGAGGGTCCGAGTCGGGCGGGAGCTTCGAGAGTCCGAGCACGAGGGCGTAGAGCGGCGGGATCCACCACAGCACGGTCGTCCAGGAAACCTTCTGTACAAGATCCGCGCCGCCACGACGCCGCGGTGTCACCGTCTCGCGCGGAGCCGTCTCAGCTGCCATTCGCTAGTCCTGCACGCCAGCCGGGTCGTGAGATGCGCCCATGTCGTCCCCTGGCCGACTGGTGTGCGTCACTCGACTGGCGGCGCGAAGGGGTCTGGTGAGCTTCCAAGAGAGCGAGGACGTAATCTGCTGGAGAAGCGCCGCGACGTGGGCCTGGGTTTCTGGCTGGGGCTTTGTCTCCGGCGGGAGGCCTGCGCGCCGCCGCTTGATCTGCCGGAGCAGACGTGTGATGCGCCACGAGGTCGAGTCCCAGTAGAGGTCGAAGCGCTCGATGTCTGGGAGCGTCGCAGCGCTGCCGCCGAGGATCGCCTGGCCGATCCGTAGCAGCCCGTGGAGCTGGGGTGTCGTGTGCTCGAGATATGGGCGGAGCGCGCGCTGGAGGTTCGCGGTCAGGTTGGTTGTCCTCGCCATGCCTGTTTCGAGGCTTCGGTACCAGTAGAGCGGTTCCGCGACCACTTCGAGACGGAGACCGGCGAAGGCCACGCGTGCATAGAACTCCCAGTCCTCGAAGCCGACGCCCCAGTCTTCGGTGAACCCGCCGATTCGGTCGAAGGCTTCCCGGCGGACAAGCGCGTTCGCACCGCCGAAGCAGTTTCCGAACAGCCCGACCCCAAGAGCCGCACCGAGCGGGAGCACTTGCCTGTCGGGGCGCTCGTCGTCGGTCGGGCGGTCTCTGTGCGAGAAGACGTCGCTCGCGGACGTCACGACATCGGCACCGGTGTGGAGAGCGACGCGGACGAGGGTGGAGATCTGGGTGGGCTTGGCGCAGTCGTCGTCGTCCATGAACAGGAGCAGGTCGCCGCGCGCATGCCGGGCGGCCGTGTTGCGGGTGGCGCCGAGGTAGCGGTTGCGATCGTGGCGGACGAGGAGCCAACCGCGCTCCGCGAACTGAGGCTCGAGCCGGTCGAGTAACGCTTGCGCCTCGTCGTCGGTGCTGGCGTCATCGACCAACACGACCTCGAGGTTGGGGTAATCCTGGGTTTCGAGCGAGGCGAGTGCCTGTTCGAGCAGCCGCACGCGGTTGTAATGGCTGAGACAGACGCTCACGAGCGGGGTCGCGTCCGGCTTGGCCGGCTTTCTCACGGCCGCTTCCACGCGCTGCTGGACAATTGCTTCGTGGAGGCCGATCCAGCGCTGTTCAGCCTCGTCGAAGTCGATGGCGGGGCGGGCGACGGTCGCACCGTGGACGAGGATGTTCTCGAGGAGTACGGCGAGGTCATCCGGGCGAGGTGTGAAGAGGACATGACGCTGGTCGTCCTCGTGAATCAACTCGGGCGCGCCGCCGACGGCGCTGACGACGAACGGTATTCGCGAACCGAGACACTCGTAGACGGTGTTCGGCGAGTTCTCGATCCGCGACGCGATGATCGCGAGCCTTCCCCGGCCGCGGAGGTAGGCGAGCGCGCCGACTGTTTCGAGGTCCGTGTGCACCGTGTGCGGGAACGGCCACGCCGCTGCTCGTCTCTCGAGGTACGCCCGGCTGGACATTCCTTCGATGGTCGACTCCCGGCCGACGAACGTCACCGTCGCGGGGTGGATGTCCGAGGCGGCCAGTCGGTCGAGCGCTGCGCACATCGTGTCCAGTCCCTTCAGCGCGTCCAGTCGGCCGAAGAACACCAGATCATGAACGTCCTCCCGGTCACGCTGCTCGCGCAGGTCGCCCCGCGTTCGGGGAAGGCGGAAGCCCGGCGCGAGCACATAGGGTGGACAAACGTCCGCTCGGGCAGCCGCCAGTTCTCGGCCCTCATCCAGGTGTGCATGAACGCGCTCGGGCTGACGAGATAGTCGGCGCACTCGACCGAGCCGCGCTCGAGGAAGTCGAATTCGAGGTACTCCGGGTTGTCCACCGGCCGCAGGTGGTTCGGCGCCGCGTACATATGCGGGCCGTGCGAGACGACGACGAACGTCGTTTCGGCGAACGCAAGCTTCTGCCGCTTCGCGTTCAGCGCGTAGAAGCCGACGCCCTGCCATTCCGGAAAGTGGACAACATCGAAGTCGCCGTCTCGCTCCCGGAGCCAGCAGTACACCGCGTAGGCGCGCTGCCGCGGCGACGGTGCATCGACGGGCGGAGTCGCCTCTGGCACCGGCACGAACGTGATGCCGTGTGCGGCGTAATGACCGATCCAGTCGTCGATGCTGCCGCGGTCCGAGTGCCGGCCGAGCGCGTAGGCGATCGTCACACCGTGGCCGCTGCGCACGAGGGAGTCGGCAAGCGAGGCGTAGAACGTTCCCACTCCGCCGGTGAAGATCGGGCCGCTGATCTCCGGCGTCGCCAAGCACACGCGGACAGGTTGCGAGCCTGTGCCCCGAGGCGGCAGCGGCGGGAACACGGTCTCGGCCGTTGGGCACGACCACGAACCCCGCGTGAAGCTCCGGATGCCCCGAAGCCGGGCTGTGGCGACCCCCCGTCATCGCGAGAAGCGCTGTCGGACGGAGTGGCGGAGGCGTCCGACGGCTCGGACCGGAGTAGTCAGCTTCCAGGAGAGGGAGTCGGTCATCATCGCGACGAGCATGTCGGCGTCGGCGGGCGTCGTTGGCACCGGTCTCGTCTCGTGGGTGAGTCGCAGGCGACGGCGGTCGACGACACGTAGCGGCCTCGTCATGCGCCACGGCGTCGAGTCCGAGTGGAGGTCGAAGCGCTCGATCTCCGGTACCAAAGGGTCGACCTCGACGCGAGGCGGCGTCCAGGTCGCAGCGAGGATCCCGGAGGCGGCACCCTTGCTGCGATCGTCGCCTGGCAGAGGGAGAACAGGCCGTGGAGTTCGGGCGCCGTGTGCGCGAGGTATGCCCGGAGGACGCGCAGGAGAGTTGCGGTGCGCGCTGCCATCCCAGCAAGAGCAAGACCATCGGGGCGGTGGGGCGTCGAGTGGAGAGGCTCGCAGACGACTTCGTGACGGAGGCCTGCGAAGGCGGCGCGCGCGTACAGCTCCCAGTCCTCGCAGCCGACTCCCCAGTCCTCGGTGAACCCTTCGAGACGATCGAAGGCGCTCCGGCGAACGAGCGCGTTTCCGTTGCCGAAGCAGTTGCTCGCGAGGCCCACAGCGAGCGCAGGGCCCAGCGGGAGCGAGCGGTAGGCAGGCGTTACGTCCGGGCCGGGCACGCCTTCGTCGGGGAG
Source organism: uncultured Actinomycetota bacterium (assembly GCA_963797465.1). Classification (GTDB taxonomy): domain Bacteria; phylum Actinomycetota; class Thermoleophilia; order Gaiellales; family Gaiellaceae; genus PALSA-600. The sequence continues at coordinate 2,914,628 of CAWCPD010000001.1, forward strand.
GATGTCGACGGCGCAGGTGACGAGGTCGGCGTCGGTGTGACTGGCGACGTGGACGAGGTAGAGATCTCGGTCGGCTTCGCGAAGTCGCCTTGCTCCATGAACAGGAGAAGGTCGCCGCGGGCGTGGCGTGCAGCGGTATTGCACGCCGCGCCGACGTCACGATTGCGGTCGTGGCGAACGAGTTGCCAGCCTCGGGTCGGGAACCGAGACTCGAGTCGGTCGAGCAGTGTGCGGGCGGCAGGGTCGGTGCTGGCGTCGTCAACGACGACGACCTCGAGGGCGGCGTAGTCCTGGGCCTCGAGCGAGGCGAGCGTCCGCTCGAGCAGCGCGGGACGGTTGTAGTGGGTGAGGCAGACGCTGACGAGCGGCGGCGAGTCGGCAGGCTCGTCAACGGGTGCCGCGAGTCTCCCACCATCGGCCTGCTCGACGATCACCTCATGCAGGCCGATCCAACGCTGTTCGACATCGTCGAAGTCGATTGCGGGGCGAGCGACGGTGGCGCCGTGCTCCAGGACCCTTCGCAGCAGCGCCGCGAGCTCGTCGGGCCGCGGTGTGAACAACACCTCGCTGCGGTCGCGCTCGTGGATCAGTTCGGACACACCGCCGACGGCGCTGACAACGAAGGGGATCCGCGAACCGAGGCACTCGTATACCGTGTTCGGCGAGTTCTCGATCCTCGACGCCGTCACGGCCAGGCGGGCCGGACGGCGCAGGTACGCAAGCGCTCCGGCTGTATCGAGATCGGTGTGCACCGAACACGGGAACGGCCATGCCGCCGCTCGCTGCTCTAGGTAGACGCGGCTGGGCACGCCGTTCACCACCGAGTTCCGCCCCAGGAATGCGACCGACTGGGGTCGCACGTCCGACGCCGCCAACGGTCCAGCGCCCCACAGAACGTGTCCAACCCCTTCAACACGTCTAGCCGCCCGAAGAACACGATTTCCCGCACGTCCCGGCGGGCTCCTCCGGCCTCGTCGCCTCGCCCCTCGGTGAGGGTGGGTTGTGTTCGGTGGGCGAGCGGAAGGATGAGCGGGTGCACGAACGTTCGGTTTGGGATGCGCCATTGCTCGGCCCGCATCCACTGAAGCAGGAAGGTGCTCGGACTGACGAGGTAGTCGGCGCATTCGACCGACCCACGCTCGAGAAAGTCGAACTCGAGATAGTCGGGCTGGTCGAACGGCAGCAGGTGGTTCGGGGCGAGGTACATCGTCGGGCTGTGGCTGACGACGACGAAGCTGGTGCCGGCGAACGCGAGACGCTGCCGTTTGGCGCTCACCGCATAGAAGCCGACGCCCTGCCACTCCGGAAAGTGCACGATGTCGAACTCCGCCTCCCGCTCTCGAAGCCACCGGTACACCGCGTACGCGCGCCGCCGGGGCAAGGGCGCATCCACCGGCGGCGCTGGCTCCGGCACGGAGACGAGCTCGATTCCTCGCCGTGCATAGTGGCTGATCCACTCGCCGATGCGACCGCGGTCGCAGTGCTCGCCGAGCGCATAGGCGATCGTCACCTGGTGCCCGTGCCGCACAAGTGCGTCTGCGAGCGATGCGTAGAACGTCCCCACGCCGCCGGAGAAGATCGGCCCTGAGATCTCGGGCGTTGCGAGACAAACGCGCGCGGGCCGCGACTGCGTGCCGCGGCGCGGCGGCAGCGGCCCGAAGTCGCTCAGCTTCACCGCCGGCGTCTCGACGTGACCGTCACGCATGCTCGAAGGAGTCATGTTGGCGCGCCCTGGTCGGGTAGCGGCGTCCGGCTCGACCGGAGACACTGCTCCGCGGCGACGACGAGTTCGTTGAGTTCCGGGTCCCCATTCGTCTCGTATGTGCGAAGCACGGATTGGTGGCCCAGCGTCCGATCGGCCGTGTCCACCATCGTGCCGGGGAGGCTCCGGTACCAGTAGAGCGGTTCCGGGACGACCTCGACCTCGAGTCCCGCTAGCACGGCGCGTGCGTAGAACTCCCAGTCCGGGAAGCCCACACTTGGGTCTCTCTCGTAGCCGTTGACGCGACAGAAACTGTCTCGACGGACGAGAGAGTTCGTGTCGCCGAAGCAGTTTCGGAAGACGCCAGCGGCAAGCGCGGGACCGAGTGGGATCCAGCGGCGCGGCGGTTCATCGCCTGAAGGCGCGTCGAAGTGGGAGAACACGTCACATGCTGAGGTCACGATGTCGGCGCCGGTTCGACTCGAGACGTCGACCAAGGTGCTGACCTCACCCGGCTTCGCGTAGTTGTCGTCGTCCATGAGGAGCAGGAGCTCGCCTCGTGCGTGTGCCGCCGCCGTGTTGCGAGAGCCGCCGCTGCCGCGGTTCTCGTGGTGGCGCACGATCCGCCAACCGCGGCGGCCGAAATCCCGCTCCAGGCGGTCGAGCAACGGCGGGACGTCGGCAGCGGTGCTCGCGTCGTCGACGAGCACTACCTCGAGGTTCGGATAGTCCTGCGAGTAGATTGACGCGAGCGCTTGGCGGAGGAGCCCAGGGCGGTTGTAGTGGGTCAGGCAGACACTGACGAGCGGCTGCGGGCGATCGCCTGTCTCCTCCTCGGCATCGTCGGGCAGGCACGAGAGCGTGTCGTAGAGCGCCGTCCACGGAACCACGCTCGCGTCGAGGGCGACCGCCGGGCGTAAGAGGTATGGATGGAGGCGCGTCCACGGGGGAAGCACCCAGCCGCGGGATCGCATCCACCCGAGGAGAGAGGCGCTCGGGCTGACGATGACGTCCGCTCGCTCGACGGTCCGCCGCTCCATGAAGTCCTGCTCGAGGAGGTCGGCGTCGTCGAGGTGCGCTAATCGCGGGAGGTGGGGTCGGAAGAAGGCCGCAGGCCCGTGGCAGGCGACGACGAACCGGAGCTTCCGGAACGCGATGCCCTGCCGCTTGGCGTTGAGCGCGTAGTAGCCCGTTCCCCGCGACTCCGGGAGTTGCACGATGTCGAATTCGTGCTCTCGCTCGCGGAGCCACTCGTAGAACGCGTACGAGCAACTGCGAGGTCGCGACGACTCGAGGTGCTGGGAGTTGTCGGGCAGGCACTCGACCGTGACCGGGACGCGCGTGTTGCCGTCGGCGCCAGCGCGTTCCCACAGAGCGAGCCTGGAGCGGGCGAGAGCCACGGTCACCTCGTGATCGCGCTCCACCAGCGACTCGGCGAGGGGACGTAGGAACGTCGCCATGTCGCCGGGAAGGCTCTGGCTGCCGAGCTCCGGCACGACGAGACAGACACGCGCGGCCGGGGCGCGACTGCCGTCGGGTCGCCGGACGCGGCTGTGCTGGGGGTCCGGCGAGGGCCTCCGTCTTGGGGATTGTCTGCTGACTGGTCCATTCAACCTGCTCGGGCCGGCGCTACCGTCGGTCACACGAGGACTGCGGCTTGATCGCGGTAGTGGGAGACGACCTCCGCCGCCTCGCCGATCATCTCGATCCGCCCTTCGCGAAGAAGCATCGCCCGGTCGCCGTACTCCTCGAGTGCGGCAGGTCGTGGCTGACGAGGACGATCGTCTTGCCCGCTCGCGGAAGCGCCCGAACGTCTCGAAGCACTTCTCCTGGAAGCTCTGGTCGCCGACGGCGAGCACCTCGTCGAGCAGCAGGATGTCGAAGTCGACCTGGATCGCGATCGAGTACGCGAGCCGCACCTGCATGCCCGACGAGAAGTTCTTCAGCTTCTGGTCGACGAACCGCTCGAGCTCCGCGAAGGCGACGATGTCGTCGAAGCGGCGCGTCGAGCTCGCGCCGCGAGAGCCCGAGCAGGGTGCCGTTGATGCGGATGTTGTCGCGGGCGGTGAGCTCGGGGTTGAAGCCGACGCCGAGCTCGATGAACGGCGAGAGGAGCGCCGTCGAGCCGGACGTCGCCGCGATCCTGGCGGTAGATCCCCGCGAGGATCTTCAGCAGCGTGCTCTTCCCGCTGCCGTTCGGGCCGATGATCCCGAAGAACTCGCCGGGCGAGCACGTCGAACGAGATCGCCTCGAGCGCGTGCTGGTGCTCGTACGTCGTCCGCTGGAACGGATGCAGGAAGTACTCCTTGAGCGTCGTCGCGGTTCTGATGCGGCAGCCGGAAGCTCTTGGCGACGCTCGGTCACCTCGATCGCGGGCCGGGGCGTCACACGCGCTCCGCGAACCAGGGCTCCTCGCGCCTGAAGAACCAGAGCCCGAAGGCGAACACTGCGAACGCGATCGCGATCGGCACGAGTCGGAACAGAGGGTGCCCGAACGATTCCGCGACCGTGATCCGGTTCGGCGCCAGGTCGGGGTAGAGGATCGACGAGCGGATGTCCTGGAGCACCTGCGATGAACGGGTTGAGGAACACGAGCTTGCGCAGGAGCGGGGGCAGGAAGCCGATCGGGTAGATGATCGGCGAGGCGTAGAACATGAGCTGGAGCGCGAGCTCCCAGACCTGTCCGATGTCGCGGAGCCGCACGAAGAGCGTCGAGAGGATCAGCGCGACGCCGAGGATGAAGACGTACAGCTCGAGGACGAGCGGCACGACCAGCAGCCACTCCGGCTGGGGCGTGATCCCGTTCCAGGCGATGAAGCCGGCGACGACGACGCGAGTTCACGCCGAACGTGATCGCCGCCGTCAGCGTGGCCGAGGTCGGGATGACGAGCCGCGGGAAGCTGAGCTTCCGCAGGAGCGACTCCCGCTCGACGAGCGACGTCATCCCCATCGAGGTCGCGTCGGAGAAGAACGTGAAGAGCACGATCCCCAGCAGCAGCGACACGCGGGTAGTAGTTCGAGATCGCGCCGAGCTGGAAGATGTGCCCGAAGACCACGTAGAGCATCGCGAACAGCGCCAGCGGCTTGGCGACCGACCACACGTAGCCGAGCGCGGAGCCCGCGTACTTGAGCTTGTACTCGGCTCCGGCGATGACGCGGAGGATGCGCCCCTGGTGGCTCGCTCTTGCGAGCCACCTCCGCGTCCATGGCCGAGCCTGTGCGGTGGAGCTCACGACCGGCTAGCGTAGCGGAGGCTTTACGCGTTCCTGGAGCGGCCTCGTGCGACCGGTCGTCCGCTCGACGACACGTGCCGCGGCTCCGCGGATGCCGTGCTGCAGCAAGGCGTTTTCGAGCCGCGCCGCGACGTACTCCGCACCGGTGACGCGCGGGAGGCCGGGCGGCGGGAGGCCGCCGCAGGCGATGAGGCGGCGGAGGGGTTCCACGACGCGCGGCCACGCGAGCTCGTCGCGGACGGCCTCGAAGCGATCGGCGATCGCGCGCGCGCTCGCCTGGATCGCCGAGAAGCGCGGCGAGTGCGTCGACCCACTCGTCGACGGCTTCCACGCCGACGACGCGCCCGAGGCCAGCGACTGTCGACCACCTCCGCGAGCACGTCCCCGCGGGTGCACACCACGGGGAGCCCGGACCAGAAGCAGTCGAGGAGGCGCGTCCGGAACGCAAACCGCGTCTCCAGGTCGTCGAAGTGGGCCGAGATACCGACGTCGGCCTCGAGGTAGTACTGCGCCGCGCTGCTCGAACGGCACCCACCCGAAGTTGAAGAAGACGGTGCGGTCGCGGGCTCCGATGTCCCGCGCGAGGTCGACCGCACGCTGCGTCATCGCCATCTCGGGCACCGCCGGGTTCGGGTGGCGCAGACCAAGGAAGAAGAGCCTGACGTCCGGCTGTTCGTGCGAGAGTCGGTGCACGGCACGGATCACCGTGAGCGGGTCGAACCAGTTCCAGACCCCGCCGCCCCAGAGGACGACGCGGTCGTCGCGGCCGATCCCGGGCACGACGCCTCGCATGACCGGCTCGCCGCCTGGGGCGGCTCCGGGTCGATCCCGAACGGCACGACAGTCGACGAGGCTTTGTAGCGAAGGGTCGTGGCGGTAGGCGCGGTCGTCGATGCGACCCACCGCAAGCATGGCGCCGAGCCAGAGGTCGCGCTGCCGATCACTCGCGCAGATGAATGCGTCCCCACACATGAGCGCCACGGTCTGCTCCAGGCGGGTCAGGCGATCGATGGTGTCGAGGCCTCGCGTGCGGGGAAGGTGCGCCGCCAGCGGAAGGGCTTCGATCAGCCACGGGGCATAGAGGTCGTAGATCGCGATCGTGTCCGACTTCGCGAGGCTCCGCATGGTTGCGACCGGTAGACACTGGGCCACGACCGCGTCGTAGCCGCGGACGCGGGCGCTCATCCGGCGTTCCTCCCACGGGTCGTCCTCGACGATCTCGAGTCCGGCTGGGTCGATGTCGGTCGGGTAGGGGACGACGAGCGTCACGTCGGCATCCCGTGAGAGCTCGATCGCGAGCTTGTACGAGCGGATTGCCGGCCCGGCCATCGACCTCCCGACATGGTCGTTGGCGACCACCAGGACGCGACGTCTCAGACCGGCTCCCTCACGAGGAATGCGAACACGACCGACCGGTTGTACCAGCACGTCGACCCCGAGTCCGGGCAAGTTGCTCGGCACACGAGCCCAGCCGAACGTCGCGGCTCAGCGCGTGGATGCTCTGTCGGCGGGCATTCCCGCGAGAACCCACTCGAGGTGCGCGCGGGTCGGGCCGACCGATCGCCGTGCGCGCAGGATCTCCGGCAGCTCGCGCGTTACGGCGATGAGCGCGGGTGCGACGAGCCGGAAGTGGACGCCGAGCCGCGCGATCTCCGTGAGGACGACCCGGGCCGCGGCGTCCGCGGGGAGGCACTTGAGCGCGAAGCGCATCAGGTTGTGGTGTGAGGAGACGAACCGACGGTGGCTGACAGCCTCCGTGGTCACCGCTCCGACCCGGTGGCGGACGACGGCCGCGGGAACGTGGACGCTCGGCCAGCCGCGCAGCCACGCGCGCCAGCCGAGGTCGAGGTCTTCGAAGTCGAGGTAGAAGCTCTCGTCGAACCCTCCGAGCTCGAGGAGCTTCTCGCGTCGCACGATCATCGCGCCACCGTTCGCGCAGACGGTCGGCACGATGCCGTCGGCCGGTGCCCGGAGGTCGATGTCGAAGCCGGGGACGAGCTGCCTGAGGAGCGGCCCGCGACGCATCGTCGTCCGCGAGTGCACGAGCGTTTCGCCATCCCAGCCGACCTGCTTCGGATCGGCTGCGAAGCGCGACTCGTCGCCGTCGAGTGCTGCGGCGAGGAGCGCGATGCAGTCGGGCGCGAGCGCGACGTCGTTGTTCAGGAGCAGGACGTACTCCGACGCCGCGGCCTCCGCGCCGCGGTTGTAGAGGAAGCCGAGCCCCCGATTCGGCGCGGTCAGCACCCGTGCGCCGGCATCCGTTGCGATCCGGACGCTTGCGTCGACCGAGCTCGCGTCGACCACGATCAACTCCGCCGGCTGCTGGGTCTGCAGCGTGAGGCTCGTGAAGCAGTCCGGGAGGACGGCGGCGCCCTCGTAATTGCCGACGACGACGGCGACGTCAGCCATCGAGCTCGCGGAGGGCCTCGGACAGCAGCTCGCGGAACCGCTCGAAGGCGTGCTCCCGCGCGACGTAGGCGCGACCGCGGCGACGCATCTCGCGGAGCCCGGCCGGGTCGCCGAGCAGCTCGAGCGCCGCGTCGGCAAGCTCGCGTTCGGACCAGCCCGCCGTGACACGTCCGGCCTGCGAGCGCACGATCATCTCCTCCGGCCCGCCCGACGGGGTCACGAGCGCCGGCACGCCGCAGGCGAGCGCCTCCGCGACGGCGATCCCGAATCCCTCCTGGCGAGCAGGCGAGACGAGCAGGGCGCACTCCCGCAGCGGCGTCGCGACCTCCGGGACGACGCCGGTGACCTCCACGCCGCCGCCGGCGATCGCTTCGCCGCCGGGGCCGATCAGGCGCAGCCTCGCCTCGGGCAGCTCACGGCGAATCAGTGCGAACGCGCGCAGCAGGAGCGCGGCGTTCTTGCGCGGGTCGTCGGCGCGGCCGACGAACCCGACGATCGGCCGCGCGAGCCGTTCCACCCACGCCGAGTCGTCCTCGGGCGTGAACCGCGCGCTGTCGACGGGGATCGGGAGCATCCGCACCGCGTCGGTTGCGATCCCGGCGGCGGACGCGACCGACGCCAGGCTCGCCGGGCTCGTCGCGTAGAGCTGACTGGCCCCCGCGAGCACTTGACGCTCGAGCTGCCGGAGCCGGCCGATGCTCGCGCCGGCCAGCGACCGGCGGAGAGGCGAGAGCCCGGGGGCGCGGCCGCTCCACTCCGACTCGATCGTCGTGCCGAGCCAGCAGGCGTAGGGGCGGCGGCTTCGGGACGCGGCCCCTCCGTGCTGGGCGACCGTCGCGACGACCCAGAGCGAGCGGGCATCGCGCGCCGGTGGGGTGAGGCGGCGCGCGGCTCTCAGCTGCCGCAGCGCTTCGGCCCGCCGCCACGTGAGGCGCCGGTCGCCGAGGCCGGGGTGAGGCTCGAACAGGAGCGTCGGCTCGCGGCCGAGCTCTCTCGCCGCCGTGAGGAACGCCTCCGTCTGGGCGAGCCCGCCGCCGCCGAAGCGAGGGTCCTGGCCGAGCACGGCGAGGTCGTAGGGCACGGCGGAACGCTATCCGGGCATCGAGCGGGCCCGTAGCTTCGCCTGGGAACGCGCGGCCGCGCTCCACGACGATGTCTACAAGGAGCTCAGCTAGAGTCGCCCGGTGTCATCACGGCGGCGCTTGCTCGTCCTCAACCAGTACTACTGGCCGGGCGTCGAGGCGACGGCGCAGCTGCTGACCGAGCTCTGCGAGGCGCTTGCGTCCGAGTACGAGGTGACGGTTGTCACCGGGCGCCTGCGGGGCCGCGAGCATGCTCCCGACAACGAGCTGCGGAACGGCGTGCGGGTGATCCGCGTCCGGTCGTCCGTGTACGACCGCGCGCAGCTGTCGCGTCGCGGCTTCAACTACGTCACCTATCTCGGCCGGGCCGCCGCGCGTGCGCTCGCGCTCGGACGCCCCGACGTGATCCTGTGCATGACGGACCCGCCGATGATCGGCGCGCTCGCCGTGCTCGTCGGCCGCCGCTTCGAGGCGCCGGTCGTGGTCGTCAGCGAGGACGTCTTCCCCGAGATCGCGGTCGAGCTCAAGCGACTCAGCAACCCCGTCGTGGTCGCCCTGCTCGGCGCGATCACGAGCTTCGCGCTGCGCCGCGCCGACCGGGTCGTGGCGATCGGCGACATGATGGGGAAGCGGCTGGAGGCGAAGGGTGTAGGGCCGAGCCGGATGCGCGTGATCCCCAACTGGGTCGATACGGCGTCGCTCACGCCGAGGCCGCGCGACAACGACTGGGCGCGCGCCCACGACCTCGCCGACGGCTTCGTCGTGATGCACTCGGGCAACGTCGGGCATGCGCAGAATCTCGACAACCTGATCCGCGCGACCACGTTCGTCCGCGATCTGGACGACCTCCGCGCGGTGATCGTCGGGTTCGGAGCACGCCACGCCGCGGACGTCGAGCTCGCCGGTCAGCTCGAGGCGGATCGGGTGACGTTCCTTCCGTACCAGCCGCGCGAGCTGCTTCCCGAGTCGCTGTCGTCGGCCGACGTCCACTTCGTCGGGCTCGGCAAGGGCCTTGCGGGCTACGTCGTGCCGAGCCGCCTCTACGGCATCCTCGCCGTCGGTCGGCCGGTGATCGTCGCCGCCGACGAGGAGAGCGAGCCGGCGCGCATCGTCCGCGAGGTGGGGTGCGGCCTCGTCGTCCCGCCGGGCAGGCCCGACCTGCTCGCCGCGGCGCTGCGCGAGGTGCACGGCGGTGCGCACGACCTCCAGGAGATGGGACGCCTCGGCCTGGCCTACGTCGGCGAGGCGGCCGATCGGAGCGTCGCGTTCGGTCGGTACCGGGGACTGCTCGACGAGGTCGTCGCCGAGGGTCGCGCGGCCCGCGCGTAGCATCGTCCACCGTGGTCGCGATCACGGCTCTCTTCTGGCTCGCGCTCGGCGCGCTCGTGTGGACGCACGCCGCGTACCCCGCGTTCGTCGCCGCCGCCGCCCGGCTCCAACCGGGCCGCGTCTGCCGCTCCGAGGCGACGCCGTCGGTGACGGTCATCGTCGCCGCCCACGACGAGGAGAGCGTGATCGAGCGCCGGATCGAGAACCTGCTCGCGCTCGACTACCCCGCCGACCGCTTCGAGGTCGTCGTCACCTCGGACGCCTCGACCGACCGCACCGAGGAGGTCGCCGTGGCCGCCGGGGCGCGCGTCATCCGCAACCCGCGCGGCGGCAAGGTCGCCGCCCAGGATCGCGCCGTTCGCGAGAGCGAGGCCGAGGTCGTCGCCTTCTCCGACGCGAACGCGACCTGGGCGCCGGACGCGCTGCGCAGGCTCGTGGCGTGCTTCGCCGATCCCGACGTCGCCTACGTCTGCGGGCAGCTCCGCCTCCAGGCGGCCGACGGCTCGAACAAGGAGGGCGTCTACTGGCGCTACGAGATGGCCGTGCGCGGCGGCCGAGTCGCGGCTCGGCTCGGTCACCGGCGGCAACGGCTCGATCTACGCGGTGCGGCGCTCCGACTACGTCGAGGTCGACCCGCGCTTCGGGCACGACCTGTCGCTTCCGTACCTGATGGTGCAGCGCGGCCGCCGGGCGGTCTACGAGCCCGAGGCGCTCGCGTTCGAGAAGCCGACGCCGTCGAACGAGACCGAGTACCGGCGCAAGGTGCGCATGTTCGAGCACTGCTGGCTGATCGTGCTGCGCGGCAGGATGCTGCGCCGCCTCGGGCCGCTGTACGCCGTCGAGATCGTCTCGCACCGGCATCTCCGCTACGCCTGCGGCGTCCTCCACCTCGTCCTGCTCGCGACGCTCGATCGCGCTCGTCGGCCAGGGGTGGATCTACGTGGCCGTGCTGGCCGCGCAGGTCGCTCTGCTGCTCGCGGCCGCGGCCGGCGTCGGGATCGCGCGCTACTACGTGCTCGTCACCTGGGCGACCGTCGTCGCGCTCTGGAACTACCTGCGCCGCGGCGTGCCCGCGACGTGGGAGGCCGCGGAGGGGACGCGGTGAGGCGGGCGCTCGACGTCGCGATCGCCGGTGCCGGGCTGGCCGTCGCGAGCCCGCTTCCTCGCCGCTCGCGGCGGTCGCGATCAAGCTGGAGGACCGCGGGCCGGTGCTGTACCGGCAGACACGGGTGGGCAAGGACGGTGTCGACTTCGAGCTGCTCAAGCTGCGGACGATGGTCGTCGGCGCCGAGCACATGGGCGCCGGTTTCGCGGTCAACCAGGGCGACTCGCGGATCACGCGCGCCGGGCGCGTCCTGCGCCGGCTCTCGGTCGACGAGCTGCCGCAGCTCTGGAACGTCGTCCGCGGCGAGATGTCGATCATCGGGCCGCGGCCGACGCTGCGCTACCAGGTCGACCGCTACGACGAGCGCCAGCGACACCGGCTCGACGTGCTGCCAGGGATCACCGGCTGGGCGCAGATCCACGGCCGCGCGGCGCTGCCCTGGGCCGACCGGATCGAGCTCGACCTCTGGTACGTCGAGCACCGCAGCGCACAGGTCGACCTGAAGATCCTCCTGCGCACGCCGCTCGCCCTCTTCGGCGGGACCTACAAGGGTGAGACCGGTGGCTGGAAGCCGGCTGACTAGCTGGACGCCCTCCGGCCGGGTCTCCCCCAACCGGTTGTTCTGGGCGCTCTGCGCCCTCGTCGCCGTGATCGGCTTCTGGAACGCCGCCCACTACCCGCCGGGCCTCGGGTACGACGCGGCCGACCACATCGCCTACGCCGACGGCCTCGTCCCCGGCTGGGAGCTCCCGCACGGCGTCGGCGAGTACTACACGCCGCCCGGCTTCTACTTCGTCGCCGGCCTCGTCGACTGGGTGGCCGGAGAGCTCGGGCTCGGCGACCCCCACCGCGCCGCGCCGGCGCTCAACGTGCTCCTGCTGCTCGGGACGATGCTGCTCGTCCGGGAGATCGCGCGGGAGCTGTGGCCGGACCGCGACCGACTGGCGTTGGCCGCGGTGGCGTTCGTGGCGTTCGTGCCCGTGACCGTCGAAGACGGCGGCGATGTTCCACCCCGAGACGCTCTCGCTCTTCCTCTCGACGCTCGCGCTCTGGCTCTGTGTCCGCACGTTCATCGAGCGGCGGTACGCGTTCGCGCTCGGCCTCGCCCTCGGCGCGGCCCAGCTCGTGCGGGCGTTCTCGCTCTGGACCGTGACGGCGGTCGCGATCGCGCTCGTCGCGGGCCGCCGCTGGCGCGAGCTCGACGCTCGTGCTCGTGGTCGCGGCCGCGGTGCCGGCCGCGTGGTATGTCCACCAGTGGCGCGAGTACGGCTCGCCGATCTTCCCCCGGCCGGCGACGGCGGAGGCGCGCGCGCCGACCGGGGAGCCGAAGCCGATCTGGGAGCGGCGGCCGGTGAGCTTCTACGTCGACCCGGGCCTGCCCGAGGTCGTGACGAAGCCGTGGCGCCGCAGCTTTCTCAACCTCGCGCTGCCGACGACCTACACCGAGATCTGGGGCGACTACTTCGGCATCTGGTCGTGGGGCGGCGCGAAACCACCGAAGAGCGCGCAGCACCGCCTCCAGCTGCAGTCGGTCCTCGGGCTGCTGCCGACGCTGATCGCGGTCGTCGGCTGGGTCGCGCTCCTGCTCTCGTCGCTCCGCAGCCCGCCGCGGCTTGCGATTGCGCTCCTGCCTGCGCTCGGCGTCGTCGGCTACCTCTTCTTCACGGTCTCGTATCCGACGCCCGACGGCGACGTGCTCAAGGGGACGTACATGCTCACGACCACGGTGGGCTGGGCGTTCGGCTTCGCCTACGCGCTCGAATGGCTGAGTGGGCGGCTGTGGCTCGCGGCGCTAGGGCTGCTGGTGGTCTCCGCCGTGGTCCAGCTGCCGTTCCTCGTCTACTGAGGGACGGCCGCACCGGCCGAGAGCATGTCCTCGAGGAACGCGTCGAGCCCGGGGCGCGGCTCCCAGCCGAGGTCGGCCGCGATCCGGCTCGGGTCGGCGGCGATCGCGAGCGGGTCGGACGGCCGGATGAAGGCAGGGTCGACGACCACCGCCGGCTCGCCGGAGTCGGCGAACGCGGCGCGCCAGGCGAGCGGGTCGTCGCCCTCGAGCTCCCACGCGAGCTCGAAGCCCGCGAGCGCGAACGCGCGGTCGACCAGCTCCCAGACGTGGTGGAGCCGGCCCGTGCCGAGGACGTAGTCGCGGTAGAAGCGCGCCTCGTCGGGGACGCCGCGGATGGCGGCCTGCCGGAGGATCGCGATCATCGCGTCGACGTAGTCCGGCGCGTAGCCCCAGTCGCGCTGCGCCTTGAGGTTGCCGAGCGCCAGGGGCCGCCGACCGGTGCCCGAGCGCAGCGCCCGGAGGTGGTCGACCACCTTGCGGGTGAGGAACTCCGGGCCGCGCCGGTGCGACTCGTGGTTGAAGAGGATCCCGCACGCGATGCGGATGTCGTACGACTCGCGGTAGCTCCCGCAGAGCAGGTGCGCCGCGGCCTTGGCGGCGGCATACGGGCTCTGCGGGCTCAGCGGCGAGCTCTCGTCGTGCACGACGCTCGCGCCCGGCGCCGAGCCGAACATCTCGCCGGACGACGCCTGGTAGAAGCGGGTCGCCGGGCTGTCGGTGCGAACCGCGTCGAGCAGGTGAACGACGACGTGGGCGTTCGAGTCCCAGGTCGCCCGCGGGTCGGCGAACGAGGCGCCGACGCTGCTCTCGCCGGCGAGGTTGTAGAGCTCGTCGGGCCGGAGCGCGCCGACCAGGGCGCAGAGCGGTTCCGGGTCGTGCAGGTCCCGCCGGACGGCGTGCAGCCGCTCGTGGCCGCCGAACAGCGCGGTCGCGGCCGCCGGGTCGCGCACGGCCGCGTGCACGGTCCAGCCGTCGGCGAGCAGCCTGCGCACGAGGTAGTAGCCGTCCTGGCCGGTGGCGCCTGTGACGAGCGCGCTCCTGGGATCGGTCGGAGGAGGCACGCGGTGAGTCTAGGGGCCTCGGCCGCTACCCTCGGCTGCGTGGTCGCCGTGCCCTTCACCCGTGCGCTCCAAGCACGATGATCGAGGCGGCGCGCGGCGAATACGAGTGGTCATGACGGAGGAGCAACGGGAGCCGATCGAGCATGGCCGCCCGCGCCGCCGACTGCCCGAGCCCCTCGGAGAGCCGGCGTGAGGCGGCTGCTCGCGCTTCCGCTCGCGCTCGCGCTCGCCGGCTGCGGCACGACCGCCTCGCACGAGGACGCGGCCGCACCGCCACCGCCGAAGCCGACCGTCGCCCCGAAGGCAGCGGCGCCGAAGCGGATCGGTGCCGTAGTGGTCGTCACCGTCGTCGACGGCAACACGAACACACGTGTCGCCCGCGCGCGGGTCACGGTCGGCGCTCGCTCGCGGCTGACCGCCGAGAACGGCGTCGCGCGCGTCTGGCTGAAGCGGCGGGCGCCGCTCGTGACCACCGTCCGCGCGCCCGGCTACACGGAGAAGACGCTGCGGGTCGCGTTTCAGCGCCGCCCGCACGCGACCGTGCGCGTCTACCGCACGTCGCTCCAGTGGCCGATGTACGGCGTCGACGCGCGGCGGACGCAGGCCAACTCGCAGATCCGGCTGCGGCCGCCGTTCCGGACGGTGTGGTCGCGCGGTGTCGGCTCGCTGGCCGAGTTCCCGGCGGTCGTCTCGGACGGGGTCGCCTACGTGACGAACTTCAAGGGCATGGTCTTCGCGCTGCGGATGTCCGACGGCCGGCCGCTGTGGCAGCGGCAGGCGCTCGACCGCAAGATGGCGTCGTCGCCCGCGGTCTGGGGTGACCGGCTCGTCGTGCACGGCATGGACGGCCACGTCTCGATCCTGCGGCGCTCCGATGGACGGCTGCTCTGGAGCTTCGCGACGGGCTCGCCGATCGAGTCCTCGCCGGTCGTCCTCGACGGGATCGACTACTTCGGCACCTGGAACGGCGTCGTCTACGCGCTCGACCTCGAGCGGCGGCGGCTGGTGTGGACGTCGACCCACGGCTGCAAGATCACCTCCTCGGCGGCCGTTGCCGGCGCGACGGTCTACCTCGGCGACTACTGCGGCCGGCTGCTGGCGCTCGGGCGCGGCACCGGCGCCGTGCGCTGGACCGGCGGCGTGAACGGCCGCATCTACGGCACTCCGGCCGTTGCCGGCGGGCGCGTGTTCGTGCCGAGCTCGACCGGCGGCTCGCTCACCGCCTTCTCGACCGCCGGCCGGATGCTCTGGCGGCGCTCGGTCGGCTCCTACGTCTACTCGGCGCCGGCGGTCTGGGGAGGACGCGTCTTCTTCGGCTCCTACGGCGGCGTCTTCTACGCCCTCTCGGCCGCGAACGGGCAGACCCTCTGGAGCGTGCCCGCGGGCGGCTCGATCTCGGGCGCGGCGGTCGTCGTCGACGGCGTCGCCTACGCCGGCTCGTTCGCGCATCGCATCCTCGGCGTCGACGCGCTCACCGGGAAGGTGCTGCTCGACTTCCCGCACGGCCAGTACGTGCCGGTCTCGGGCGACGGCGGGCGCCTGCTGCTGCACGGCTACTCGCGGCTCTGGGCTGTCGTGCCCCGCGTGAAGCGATGAGAAGGTGAGGAAGCGCCTGCTGATCGGCGCCGGCGCGGCGCTGCTGGTCGCGCTGGGGCTCGCCGCGGCCTACGTGCTGCACGTGCGCAGCCAGGAGGCCGACGTCCGCGGCTCCTCCACCATCGAGTTCATCCCGATCGAGCTGCCGCCGCTGAAGCCGCAGGAGCCGGGCGTGCTCTGGCCGATGTGGGGCTTCGACGAGGCGCACCTCCGGGTCGCCTCCGGGGTCACGCTGGGACCGCCGTTTCGCCGCGTCTGGACGTTCCGCGCCCGCAGCCTGGTCGAGTTCCCGCCGGCGATCGCCTACGGGCGGCTCTTCTTCGCGAACAACGACGGCGTTCTCTACGCGATCAGCGCGAAGACCGGCAAGCGCGCCTGGCGGTACGAGTCGCACCGCTGCCAGGCGATGTCGCCCGCGGTCGACGACCACCTGGTCTTCGCCGCCTTCCTCAACCGGCCGCCGTGCAACGCCGAGGGCGACGAGCTGGCCGGCGAGGTCGTCGCCCTCACGGCCGGCTCGGGCAAGGTGCGCTGGCGCAGGACGATCGGCCCGTCGGAGTCGTCGCCGCTCCTCCACGGCGGCTCGCTCTACGTCGGCGACTGGCGGGGCCGCGTCTACCGCTTCGCTGCCGCCACCGGGAGGCTCGTCTGGATGTTCCAGGCCGAAGGCAAGGTGAAGGGCGCGGTCGCCTTCAGCGGGGGGCGGGTGTTCTTCGGAACCTACGGGCACAAGGTCTACGCGCTGAACGCGACGAACGGCAAGCTCGTCTGGACGGCGAGCGCCCAGCCGCGGCTCGGCGGCGAGGGCAACTTCTACGCCACGCCGACCGTCGCCTACGGGCGGGTGACGATCGGCAACACCGACGGCAAGGTGTACTCGTTCGGCGCCGCGAGCGGTGAGCTGCGCTGGTCGCAGTCCACCGACGGCTACGTCTACTCCTCGACCGCCGTCTGGCGGCAGCGCGTCTACGTGGGCTCGTACTCGGAGTGGTTCTTCTGCCTCGACGCGGCCACGGGCGACGTGCTCTGGCGGTTCCACGCGAACGGCCCGATCTCGGGCTCGCCCACGATCGTGGCCGGGCGCGTCTACTTCTCGACGCTGAAGGAGCGCACCTACGCCCTGGACGCACGCACCGGCCGGCAGCTCTGGACGTTCCCCGACGGCAAGTACACGCCGGTCGTGGCCGATCCCGAGCGGCTCTACCTCGTCGGCCACGCCCGCATCTACGGCTTCGTTCCGAAGCGGCGCTAGTCTCCACCCGATGCGCTACGCGGTCACCGGAGCGGCGGGGTTCGTCGGCTCCCACCTCGCCGAGGCGCTGGCCGCCGCGGGCCACGACGTCACCGGGGTCGACTGCTTCACCGACTACTACGACCCGGCGCTGAAGGAGGAGAACGCGCGCGTGCTCGAGGCGGTCGGGTGCGAGCTGCGGCGGCTCGATCTCGCCGAGGACGTGCTCGACTTCGCCGCGTACGACGGTGTGTTCCACCTCGCCGCCCAGCCCGGCGTGCGCAGCTTCGGCGACGTCTTCCCGCTCTACCTGCGGCACAACGTGCTCGCCTCGCAGCGCGTCTTCGAAGCGGCCGCGCGCGACGGCGTCAAGGTCGTCTTCGCCTCGTCGTCGTCGGTCTACGGCGCCGCCGAGCGCTACCCGACGTCGGAGGAGACGCCGCCGGCGCCGATCTCGCCGTACGGGATCACGAAGCTCGCCGGCGAGCACCTCGCCGCCGCCTACGAGCGGTCGTTCGGGCTCCGCTCCACCGTGCTGCGCTACTTCAACGCCTTCGGCCCGCGCCAGCGGCCCGACATGGCGTTCACCCGGATCGTCGCCGCGCTCGCCACGGGCGGCCGCTTCGAGCTGTACGGCGACGGCGAGCAGAGCCGCGGCTGGACGTACGTCGCGGACGTGGTCGACGCCACGATCGCCGCCATGGAGCACGGCGAGGGCGTCTACAACGTGGGCGGCGCGCTCGAGGCGTCGATGAACGGAACGATCGCGCTGCTCGAGCGGATCTCCGGCGCGACGCTGGACGTCACCCGTCACCCGCCGGTGCCCGGCGACCAGCGCCGGACGAACGCCGACACGACGCGCATCCGCGCCGATCTGACCTGGGCGCCCCGCGTCTCGCTCGAGGCGGGTCTGCAGGCGCAGTGGGAATGGGCTTCATCTAGAGTCGCTGCCCGATGAGCGCGCCCGAGCTTGATCCCGCGGCCGAGCGGGAGATCGACCTCACGCGGCTGCGCGAGATCGCCGTCGCGCAGTGGTGGATCGTTCTCGTTGGGGTGGTCGCCGGCGTCATCCTCGGCGGGCTCTTCTCGCTCAGCAGCAGCGGCGTCTACCGGGCGACGGCGAGGATCGCTCCCGGCCAGGCGTTCAATCCGAGCGGCAGCTCGGCCGTGCTCACCTATCTCACGAACCCGACTGCGATCAACGAGATCGCGACTTCCGAGACGACGATCAAGGAGGTCGCGGAGAAGGTCGGGATCGCCGCCGGCCAGCTGCGCGGGCACATCTCGACCGCGGCCGTCGGCGAAGGCACTCCGACGGTGTCCAGACTCGTCGACATCACGGTGCAGCTCAAGAAGAAAAAGAAGGCCGAAGATGCCGCGAACGCCGTTGCCGAGGTCGTCGCGCGAACGACGACCTCGCGCTACGTCAAGCAGTCGATCTTGATCTACGGCACCAGGATCGACAACTACACGGCGAGACTGAAGACGCTCGAGAAGCGCATCGAGTTCCTCAACGAGAGACTCCGCGAGTCGGGGCTCTCACTGGACGAGAAGCTCTTGCTCGCGATCCAGCTCGATCAGGCACAGGGAACCCAGGGTCAGACGATCGACTCGCTGGCAAACGCGGAGCAGCAGCAGATCCTGGCCCAGGACGTCCAGCAGACCCAGATCATCCAGGGGGCGTCGGCTGCGAAGACGTCGGCGCGCTCCAGCCGGACCTCGATCCTGGTGGGCGGTCTGATCGGCCTGATCGCCGGAGTGATCGCCGCGATCGTCGTCGACCGGCGTGCGCACCGCTCTCGTCCGGCTTAGCGTCGCCGGCGCGCTCGTCGCCGTCGTCCTCGGCGCGCGCCACTCCTGGCCCGACCTCTCCTCGCAGCGGGCACATCTCTCGAAGGCCGAGGCCGGGCGGGCGGCCGCCGTCCACGAGGGCCTGCCGACGGCGCTCTTCGACGCGATGCGGTCGCGGGTCGGACGCGGCGACACGTGGTGGCTGGAGATCCCGGTCGGGTCGCCCGAGGGCCTGACCACGCGCGACGCGGTCTATCGGACGTATGCGCTCTACTGGCTCCTGCCCGCGCTGCCGGCCGCCTCGGTCGACGACGCCGACGAGGTGTTCCGGATCCCGGAGGCGCGGTGACGGCGCGGCTCCTGCTCGCGAACGCGCTCGAGCTCGTGATCGGCGTCGGCGTCGCCGCGCTCCTGCGCGCACCGCTCGGCACGGCCTACCTCGTCGGTCTCGCGGTGGTCGGCATCGTCTCGGCGTACGCTCGCGCTCGTGCACGTCTCGTTCGGCTGGACCGGCCTCGCGTTGCTCGCAGTGGCGTCGCTCGTCCTCACCTGGCGCGTGCTGCCGCGCCGCTGGACCGCCGGCCGGATCAGCGGCTGGGGCGTGGCGGGGCTCGCGGCGCTCGTCGCGCTCCTCGTGCACGCGTGGCCGACGTTCGCCGCGAAGCCGCTCGACGACTACGACGGCTGGGCGATCTGGGGGATGAAGGCGAAGGCGCTCACCCTGCTCGGCTGGGCCGACCCGGCGCTGTTCGCCGCCGCGGCCGCGCGGCCCGCGCACCTCGACTACCCGCTGCTCCTGCCGTCGCTCGAGGCGGTGGCGTCGCGCGCGATGGGCGGGTTCGACCCGCGGCTCATCCACTTGCAGTTCCTGCTCTTCGCCGTCGCGGGGATCGCCGCGCTTCACGGGCTGCTCTGGGACCGCGTGCAGCCGTGGCTCCTCTGGCCGTTCCTGGTCGCGCTCGCGGCTGCGCCGGCGGTGTCGGGCCAGCTGCTGACCGCGTACGCCGACATCCCGCTCGCGCTCTTCGTCGCCGCCGGCCTGCTCGCCGCTGCGCGCTGGATCGACGACGCCGAGCCGCGCTCGCTCGCGCTGGCGACGCTCTTCTTCGCCGCCGCCTGCCTCACGAAGAACGAGGGCCTCGTGTTCGTCGTCGCGGCGTACGTCGGGCTCCTGCTCGCGACCCGGCGCGTCAGGCCGGTCCTGCTCTCGGCGCTGGCGGTCGAGCTGGTGCTGCTCCCGTGGCAGCTCTGGCTGGCGGTCCACCACATCCACTCCGACACCGTCATCAGCCTCGACTCGCTCGATCTCGGCCATCCCGGGATCGGCCCCAGCGCGCTCCAGCAGCTCCTCGACCGGGCGTTCTCGCTGCACGAGTGGCCGCTCTTCCTGCCGCTCTTCTTCGTCGCCGTCCTGGCCGCCGCCGGCAGCCGGCTCGCGACGTTCGCCTGGTCGTGGGCGTTCTTCTCGCTTCTCGGCCTCGCCGGGATCTACGTCGTCTCGGAGCTCGAGTGGTCGAACTACCTGGCCTATTCCGGCGACCGCGTGATCGACTCGGTCCTCGTCGGCGCGGCCGCGCTCACGCCGCTGCTCGGAGCGGAGGCCCTCGGAGGCCGGCGCAGTAGGATCGGCGCTCCGTGAAGGTGTCGTTCCTGATCCCGGCCTACGACGAGGCCCGCACGATCGGCGAGGTGCTCGACCGGATCGCCGGCCTCGGCCTCGAGGCGCAGACGATCGTCGTCGACGACGGCTCGACCGACCGTACGGCCGAGATCGCCGAGGAGAAGGGTGCGCTCGTCGTCCGGCAGGAAAACCGCGGCAAGGGCGCTGCGATCCGCGCCGCGATCCCGCTGGTCGAGGGCGAGATCGCGGTGATCCAGGACGCCGACATGGAGTACGACCCGGTCGACGTGCCCGAGCTGATCGAGCCGATTCTGCGCGGCCACGCCGACGTCGTCTTCGGCTCGCGGCTCTCGGGCGGCCGGCCGCAGCGCGCGTACCTCTTCTGGCACCTCGCCGGCAACCGCTTCCTCTCGCTCCTCACGAACGTCCTCTTCAACACGACGCTCTCGGACATGGAGACGGGCTACAAGGCGTTCCGCGCCGACGTGCTCCGCTCGCTCGACCTGCGCGAGAACGGCTTCGGGATCGAGCCCGAGATCACGGGCCAGATCTGCAAGCGCAAGCTGCGCGTGTACGAGCTGCCGATCTCCTACTACGGCCGCAGCTACGACGAGGGCAAGAAGATCACGTGGCGCGACGGCTTCCGGGCGATCTGGGTGCTGCTGCGCGTGCGCTTCGCCGGTTGAAGCGCGGCGGCTACTTCGGCCAGACCGTGCCGGCGGGCACGATCGCGCCGTCCGGCACGGACTCGTTCACGACGGCGCCGTTGCCGACGATCGCGCCGGCGCCGATCCGTACGCGGATGTTGACGGTGACGCCCATCCCGACGAGCGCGCCGTCGCCGACCTCGACCTCGCCGGCGAGGATCGCGCCCGGCGCGAGGTGCGCGAAGGCGCCGATTCGGCAGCCGTGGGAGGCGATCGCGCCGGTGTTGACGATCGCCGAGGCCCCGATCGCGGCCGTGGAGCAGACGGCCGCGCCGGCGAACACCTGCACGCCCGAAGCGAGCTGGGCCGACCCGGCCACGAACGCCGCGCGGTCGACGAGGGCCGGCAGCTCGAACCCGACCTCGTCCAGGCGCCTGCCGACGTCCATCCGCGTCCGCATGCGCCCGATCGCGCCGACCGAGTTCACGGCGTAGCGGAGCCCGTGCTCGCGCAGCGCCGCGAGCACGCCGGCTCCGAGCACCGGCACGCCGAGCACATCCGGCGGCGCGTCCGGATCGTCGTCGACCACGCAGATCGCCTCGTAGCCGGTGCTCGATCGGATCAGGTCGATCAGGCTCGCCGCATGGCCGCCCGCGCCGAAGACGACGAGCGCCTGGTCGTGGATCGCGGCGGCGATCGAAGCGTCGAGCTCTGCCGACGTTCCCGCGGCGGGGATCAGCGCCTCGACGTCCCGCTCGGTCACGAAGCGGTCGGTGGGAAGGAGCGAGAGGTCGATGCCCGCCTCACGCGCGAGCCGCTCCGCATTGCGAGTGAGCTTCAGCCCGGCCGGGATCGCGCCGGCAGCCGCCTCGGCCGAGCCGCGCTCGGGCACCGACGCGAACACCTCGCAGATCAGCTGCCCGGCACTGACGCGGTCGTTCACGCTCACCGCGATCGGGCCCGTGTAGCCCTCGTGCTCCGACTCGACCTCGATCGCCGATTTGGTGGTCTCGAGCACGCAGACGACGTCGCCGCGCGACACCTTCGCGTACGGCTCGATCGCGATCTCGACCACTTGCGACTCCGGCTCGTTGGGGCTGACGAGTGGCGCGACGATCCGCCCGATGGGCTCCGCCCTCAAGGCGCCTCGCCGGCGGGCGCGAGCTCCGCGAACGCGGCCGAGTAATGGTCGAGCGCCTCCTCGACGCGCTCCCCGAACTCCTCCTGCAGCTCGCCCTGCCGCTCCTCGAACGGCGGCAGCTCGACTTCCCGGAGCGTCGGCGCGAAGCCTTTCGAGCCGAGCAAGCCGCGGATCCGCTCGAGGGTTCCGCGCGGGTCGGCGCAGAGCTCCTCGTAGCGAATCGCGAGCATGTGCTCCGGCCCGAGCCGCTGCTGGGCACGCTCGAGCACCTGCTCGAGCAGCACGACCTGGGCCGCGACCTGACGCCACGGCGGCTCGTCGGCGAGCGATCGGGGCTCGCGCGGGCGGAGCGACGCCCAGCGGTCGTAGGAGCCATAGAGCGAGCGCCGCATGGCGAGCAGCGAGAGCGCCGTCTGCCTCGGGTCGCGACGAATCCACACGTAGCAGGTGCGCGGCATGTGCTCTAGCATCGTCTCGAGGTGCCAGATGAGCAGCATCGGCTTGAAGGCCATCGGCGCCCCGTTCGCGTGCGCCATGTTGACGAGCACCCGGCGCAGGTGCGCCCAGTCGACGGTCTCCTCGTGCCCCGGCGGCCGCTCGCTCAGGTCGGGGTAGCGGAGCTGGTCGTTCCAGAAGTAGCCGAACTCGTGCGGCTCGTCGACCGCGTGGGTGCGCCCGAAGCTCGAGCGGAAGGTGGAGGTGGGCCGGTCGATGCCGAGCTTCTTCGACAGCCGGACGCCGACCACGGGCGCCCGCCAGGTCGCGGCGACGAGGTGGTTGACGTAGCCGACCTCGAGCCCGCTCGCGACGAGCTGGTAGAGGAGCGTCGTGCCGGAGCGCGGCGCTCCCACGATGTGCAGCGTCGGGAAACGCTCCTCGAGGTCGAGCAGGTCGGCCTCGGCGAACGGCGCCAGGGTCTCGTTCAGCCGCTCGAGGAACTGCTCGTCGGCCGGGTCCTTGGCGAACCCCTCGGCGAGCTCGGGGTCCCGCCGTCGCTCGTACCGGCGGGCCGGGCTTGACTCGTGCGTCATGTCGGCAGTCTGCCGGAGGTCAACCCGTTCCCGTGACACCGTCGGCGCTATCACCGCGGCACACCTAGCGAGAGGACGGGCGGAGCGGTGATCGACGGGAAGACCGTCGCCGTCGTGGTGCCGGCCTACGACGAGGAGACGCTGATCGTCGAGACCCTGGCCGGGATCCCCGGGTACGTCGACCGCATCTTCGTCGTCGACGACGCCTCTCGCGACGCCACCGCCGAGCGCGCGCGGAGCGCCGTCGACCCGAGGGTCGAGGTGCTCGTGCACGAGCGCAACCGCGGCGTGGGCGCGGCGATCGTGACCGGCTACAAGCGTGCGCTGGCCGAGCGGATCGACGTGACGGCCGTGATGGCGGGTGACAACCAGATGGATCCCGAGGAGCTGGAGGCGATCGCCGGCCCGGTCGTCCGCGGCGAGGTCGACTACTGCAAGGCGAACCGCCTCTTCACGGGCCGGGCGTGGGAGCTGATGCCGCACACCCGCTACCTCGGCAACGCGGTGCTCTCCCTCCTGACGAAGATCTCGTCCGGCTACTGGCACGTCGCCGACTCCCAGGCGGGCTACGCGGCGATCTCGCTGCGCGCGCTCGAGCTGCTCGACCTCGACCGGATCTACCCGCGCTACGGCTTCCCGAACGACCTGCTCGTGCACCTGAACGTGTGGAACGCGCGCGTCCGCGACGTGCCCTCGCGGCCGGTCTACGGCGTCGGCGAGCGCTCGGGAATCCGTCTGCGGAAGGTGGTGCCGCGCATCTCGTGGCTCCTCTTCAAGGGGTTCCTGTGGCGCCTGCGGGAGAAGTACGTGATCCGCGACTTCCACCCGCTCGTCTTCTTCTACGTCCTCGGCTTCCTGATGACGTTCGCGGGCCTCGCGCTCGGAATCCTCGAGACGGTGCTCCGGATCATGGGCAACGGCATCCCGCCGGCGACGGTCGTGCTGGTCGCGCTGCTCCTGATCGCGGGCAGCCAGTTCGTGCTGTTCGCGATGTGGTTCGACATGGAGTCGAACAAGGACCTGCGCTAGGCCGCGACGCGGCGCCAGCTCACGCTCGTCACCGGCAGGCCGAGCGCGCGGCCGTCGCCCTCGGCCCGGTGGGCCGCGCAGACCCAGCCGAGGCGGGGAGGCGCAGCTGACGCGGCGACGTCGACGACGAGCTCGGCGCGGTCCTCGAGCACGCGGACGCGGTCGCTCCGGAGCCGGCGCTCGTCGAGGTAGAAGGCGAGGCACCATGGGCCGCGGGTCGGCGGGCGCATGAGCCAGCGCACGGTCACCGCATGGCGTCCGGGCGCGAGTGGAAGCTCGACGTAGGCGGCCGGCTCGGACCAGCGGATCCGCTCGTCCCCCTCGCCGGAGGCGAGGTGGAAGCCGACCCCGTGCCGTTCCGCGGGACGCCCGGGCGCCCAGGTGCCGGCGATTGTGCGCCGCGGCGCGGACGTCCCGTCCTCGACCTCGTCCCGGTCGCGGATCCAGCGTCTGACGAACGCCGTCCGCTCGGCCTTCACGATCGCGTCGCAGCACAGCTCGAACCGCACCGCGGCGCGGTCGCGGTCGCGCCGGAGCAGGTCGAGTCGGAGTGCGAGCCGCGTCGCGTGCCGCCGCGCCTCGGCGACCGCGACCGCGGCAGTCGGCCCGGCGCTCGCGCGCCACCCCCAGCCGGCGAGCAGGCGCCAGTGCCAGTGCCGAGTCGCCGACAGGAGCTCGGCCGGCCTGGTCGCGGGTACCTGCGCCAGGTCGCGGAGCAGGATCCGGCAGATCCGGCGTGCAACCCTCGGGCGCAGCTTGTGACGGCCCGACCATTCGGGAATCTCGTCGAACATCGGGTGCAGCGGGTCACCCGGATCGAGCGCGAGGTAGGCCATCTGCCCCTCGACGAAGTTGGCGGTGAAGCGGCTCCACTCGCCGAGGTCGCCGACGTAGAGGTGGTGGATGCACACGTCGGGCGCGTAGCCGATCGTGAGCCCGAGCGCGTGAAAGCGCGCCGCGATCAGCCACTCCGCGAAGTGCCCGAACGCCGGCTCGAAACCGCCGGCGCGGGCGTAGGCGTCACGCCGAACGACGAAGCATTGGTCGAGTACCTTGCGCCACGGATGGTCGATCACGCCGTAGGCGATGTCGCGTCCGTACGTCTCCGCCTCGATCGTCGAGAGGAGGTTGCCCGTGATCGGCTCGGACCGCGAGCTGAACCCGGCCCACTCCGGCCGCCGGCTCGCCGTCGCCCTGGCCCGGGCGAGCGTCTCGGGCTCGGGCAGGCAGTGCGACTCGGTGAAGAGCAGGAGCTCGCCGCTCGCTTCCGCCGCGGCGTGGACGCAGAGGTCCATGTCGTGGCCGGCGTCGAGCTCGAGCACTCGGTCGAGCGGAGCGAGGAGCGCGCGGATCTCGTCCAGCTCTTCGGCCGGATAGCCCGGCGGTGCCGCGACGACGATCTCGAACCGCTCGCGCGGGAACGTCTGCTCGGTTGCCCAGGCCCTGATGCACCGCATGGCATACCCGCGATGCGACTCGAGCGGAACGATCACCGAGACCGCGGGCCGGGCGGCGGAGGCAGCCGTGCCCCTGGCGGCGGGCGGAGTTGCCGCGTCGCGCTCGGCCTCGAGGCCGCCGGCCCGTGCAGGCTCGACCCGCGTCGCGTCCCTCAAGCTCGGCCGCCTTCTCCGCCCACACGAGACTGGCCGAGATCTCGGCCACGCAGAGGGGCAATCGCATCGTTCCGCATCGAGAAGCAGCCGAGCCGGGGAGTCGGCGGCCAGGGTATCCGAGGGCTCGGCGGACGCTCCGCGCCTACGCGTGCCGCGAGGCTCGGTCGCGCTGTCTTGCGCCTACGGCGGCTGGCTCGCGCCGAAGCCGCGGCGGAGGGTTCGGTAGACGCCGCGAAACGGTGCCGACCAACGCCAAAGGCGGAGCGCGTGCAGAGCCGCGACCTCGGCCTCGGCGGCCGCTGCGCGGCGGTCGGCCTCGTCGAGGGACGCGAGCAGTCGGGAGATCATGGAGTTCTGGGCCTGGCGGGCGGCCTCGAGACGCTCGATCTCCTCGAACGCGTCGCTCAGCCGGTCGGCTGCGAGGCGGCTCTCCCGGTCGTCGGCCTTCACGCGGCCGCGCTGCCGCGGTTGCGGAGGATCTCGGCCGAGAGAAACGCACTGGCAGGGCCGAGGCCGTGCCAGCGCGGCCATGTGCCCGCGGGCGGCCGCTCCTCGCTCGGCTGCCGCGGCCCGGTCGTCCGCGAGGGCCCGCATGAGCGCTGCGGCCGCGTCGAGGTCCGGCTCGGCCCAGACCGCTTCAGCCGGGTACGGCTCCTGGCCCGGGCCGACCTCGGCGAGCCCGTAGGGCACGAGGTACGCATTTGCGTCGTCCATGAAGTCGAGATTGCCGGAGAAGCCGGTCGCGATCACCGGCTTGCCGGCTGCCATCGCGTTCGCAAGCGGCAGGCCGAACCCTTCGGCGCGGTGGAGCGACGCGTACGCGTCGCACAGCTCGAGCAGGGCACGCCCCTGCCGGCGGCCAAAGCGGCCGTCGCGGACCTCGATGTCCGGTCTGTCCGCCGCGGCCAGCCGCAGTCGCTCGAGCTCGGCGAGTTGGTGCGGGCCGTTCTCGAAGGTGAGCACGAGCCCGGCGCCGTCGCCGGGATCGAAGGCGCGCCGGTACGCGTCGACGAGCGCGTGCGGGTTCGTGCGCGCGACGACGTCGCGGAAGTCGAAGCCGGACAAGAACAGGAACCGGTCCTCGGGCAGGCCGAAGTCCGAACGGTGGAGGCTCGTCGGCGCTGCTGGCCGCGTGACGGAGAGCGGGAACCGGCGGATCGGCAGGTCCGTGTGCTCGCGGAAGATCCCTTCGACGTACCTCGACGGCGCCCAGAGCTCGTCGAGTAGGCCGAGCGACGCCTCGATGCCCTCGGGGAGCCGATCGACCTCCCAGAAGCAGAGCCCCACCGTGCGGCGCGAGGAACGCGCAGGGTGGCCGCCGTGGCGGGCCATCGCGGCGGCGACGCGATCGACCCTTGCGGCGACCACCGTCGTGTCGAAGGGCAGGAGGTTGTCGCCGTCGTCCCGGCCGCCGCGGATCGGCACCTGGTCGCGTCGGTGCTCGCGTGTGGCCGCGACCGGCAGCCCCGCGGCTTCGGCTGCAAGCACGACTCTGCGGCCGGCCTCGCTGACGTCCGACGTGAAGCCGGGGTGGCCGACGACGTTCAGCCCGGGCTGCGGATCGGGCTCGAGGGCGGGCCAGTGCCGGCGGTGGAGCTCGGTCACGGCGTCGTCCGGCAGCAGCTCGGCCGGTAGCTCGTTCCGGATCCGTTGATCGTCCCGGCCGAAGCGCGTGAGTCCCTCGGCGTCGAGGCCGTCAGGGGACGGAAACGCCGCCTGGAGGTCGGGACGGAGGAACCAGAGCACGTGGAGGAGGGCCGGGAGGCCGGCGTCCGGCGCCCACGGCGAGGGCCCGCGGCACCATTCACCGAACGCGCGCCGTCCGCCCGCCGTCGCGGGCGAGGGCGGTGGCTCTGTTCCCTGCCGCTCGGAGTGGACGCAGGCCTCGCGGTAGACGCGGCGGAGCGGCGCCTGTTCGAGTGTCGACCAGCCGGCGAGATCCGCCTCGCCGCGTGGGCCGGCGCCGTTCTCGAGCACCCGTTCGCTCCAGTCGCGGCAGAGCTCGGCCACGAGCGGGTGCTCCGAGAGGAGGATCCGCGGGGCGGGCAGCTGGCAGCGGGAGAGGAAAGCGCCGTCGAGGGGGTCCTGGGCGCTGAAGTGGAAGAAGACGAGCGGGCTGTCGCGGGCGAGGACCGTGCCGTCGTCCGCCCGGCTCAGCGGCCGCTCGTGCAGGTTCCAGTAGGCGACGTTCCACCCGGGATCCCGGATCACCGTGTGCGGGAACAGGGCCGGCACCTGGTCGATCCACCGTTGGTCGACGAACACGCCGTGCTCGGGGTCGAGCCGGCAGTCGCGCCGCAGCCGTTCGTCCCAGAACCGGAGGAACGGTCTCGCGGCGGGCGAGACCGCGAGAAAGCCGAGGTTGAACACGCCCGCGACGAGGATCTGCTCCTCCCCGATGTTCAGGCCGTCCATCGGATGCGGGTGCAGGAGGTGGGGGGTCAGCACGACCTCGTGGGCCGCGACGGCGGCCTCGAGGCCCGCGAGCGGGCGATACAGCACGAGGTCGGCATCGAGGTACACCGCGGTCGTCGCACCCCGGTCGAGGAGCGCCGCGAGACTCGCGGCCTTCACGGAGGTCGCGAGCTCGACCGGCCCGTCGTAGATCGCCCTTCGGTGAGCGATCTCCGTCGCGTCGAAGCCGAGGTCGGCGAGGGTCAACACCTCGTGGCGCGTGTCGACGCCGTTGCGGTCGTCGACGTCGACGACCACGATCGAGCAGTGCGCGTCAGGCTCGTGGTCATTGACCGACGCGAGCATCACCTCTGCATAGGCGACGTAGTTTCGAGTAGCGATCGTGATCACGTGCACGGGTTGCCAATAGTAGGCCGCCGCCCCGTCGGGAGTTGCCGCCGCGGAGCCGTTCGCGTCAGGTCGCGGGAGGCGATTCCTTCGCGCACGGCGGGACGAACAGGACGTACGGGCGGACGAAGATCCGGCGGTAGCCGTGGCGCTCGAGCTCGGGGATCATCGGGACGGTGTCGTAGGTCCGGGCCCAGTAGACGAAGCCGGCGCACTTGGATGCCTCGACCTTGCGCTGGTACGGCGGGTAGCGCAGCGTCGGGTCGGGGCTCGGGATCGCCCGGCCGTCCACGAACGACACCTCCCGCCCCCAGTTCTCGACCGCCGTGATCCGCTCACGCGTGTCGAAGTTGAGCCGCCAGACGATCCAGTAGTCGCCCCAGAGATCGTGGAGCCCGAGCGAGTCGAGCTTCGAGATCAGCGGGCTGAAGTCGCGTGGCGCGTTCGGGATCGGCTGCGGGATCTTCAGCCAGTCCTCCATGCGCGAGAGGCTGACGATCGAGATCACGAGCGCTGCAGCGACGATCGCGAACGCTCGCCAGTATCTGGTCGCGAGCTGCGCGACGAGCAGCGCGAGCACGGGCGTCAGGACGGTCGTGTACTGCGGGAAGTTCGTGATGAACGACGACTTCCGCGGGATCACGTAGAGCAGCGGGAAGACGAGCGCGATCAGGTAGAGGAGCGAGATCGGCCGGTGGCGGCTGGTCCAGGCTCCGTAGGCGAACGCTGCCAGCAGCGCGACATAGATGATCCAGGTGACGATCCCCGAGGGGATCAGGAGCGTCGCCGAGTAGGGAGCGCGGAGGCCGACCGTCATCGCGAGGATCGGCGAGACGAGGAACCGAAACGCCCGGATGGATGTGTGGAGGCTGGGGTGCTGCTGCATCGACGCGAAGCCGTGGCCGATGTTCCAGATGATCCAGGGCGACGCGCCGACGAGTGCGGCGAGGACTGCCACCCAGGCGTTGCGGAGAACGTCGCGGCGCTTCCAGATCATCCAGATGACCGCCGGGATCACGATCGGGACGATCTGCGCCGTCTGCCAGTACGCGAGCCCGACGACGAGCCCGAACAGCCCGACCCGGATCCGATCGGGACGCTCGACCGCGCGCAGCGCGAGCAGCATCACGAGCCCGCAGTAGACGATGTTGCTCACGTAGAAGCCCTGCGCGCGCTCCTGGACGAGGTAGTTGAACGGCGGCCAGACCCAGAAGACGCAGGCGGCGGTGAGGGCCGGGAGACGGCCGATCGTCCGCAGGCCGACCCGCCAGATCACGAACGGCGCCACCATCGAGAGGACGATCGGCACCACCCGCAGGCCGAGGACGCTCGTGCCGGTCAGCCAGAAGACCGGCACGGAGAGGATGAGCTCCTGCGTGCCGCCGTAGGGCCGGGCCCACACGAACACGGTGAGGTCGCCGTGCAGGAAGTGCCGGACCATCGTGCCGTCGAGTGCCTCGTCGCCGTTCATGATCGTGAGCGGCGAGCGGTAGACCCAGATCTTCACGAGGCCCCCGGCGATCACCGTGAAGGCGACGAGGATCCAGGCGGGCGACAACGCCCTGATTCGCAGCCGGTCGCGCCCGAGGCTCTCGGTGACGACGCTCACTCGGGGCCGGAGTCTAGAGGCGTGGTCGGCGCGAAGCCGTAGCGCTGCCAGAGATCGGGCTGGGACCGCAGCCAGTCCGCCGTGAGCGCAAGGCCTTCTGCGAACGGCGTCGCCGCCCTCCAGCCGAGCGCCGCTTCGATCCTGGCCGGGTTGCTCACCCAGGTTCGCGTGTCCCAGGCCCGGTCGGGCATCGACTCCCAGTCGGGCTCGGCGGTGAGGCCGAACACCTTCCGCGCGGTCTCGACGGCGGCGGCGATCGTCGTTTCGACGCCGCTCCCGACATTGAAGATCGCACCGGCTGCAACCCTCGTCCGCGCCGTGAGGACGAACGCCTCCACGACATCGTCGACGTAGACGAAGTCCCTGGCGATCTCCGGGTTGACCAGCGCCGGCAGCCGTCCCGCGACGCCGTTGCAGACGAGCGCCGGGATCAGCCGCTTCGGGTCCTCCCAGGGGCCGAAGACGGAATAGAGCCGCAGGGTGGTGATCGGGAGGTCGTGTGCCAGCGACGTCTGCCGGAAGAGTATGGCCGCCGCCGCCTTCGACACCGCGTAGGCGCTGTTCGGCTCCACGGGATCGCTCTCGTTCGTCGCCGTCGGCCTGAAGCCGTACTCGGACGACGACCCGGCGCTCACGAACGACTCGAAGCCGACGGCGAGCGACGACTCGAGCAGGTTCGCCGCGCCGACGACGTTGGTGGCGACGATCTTCCGGAGGTCGGTCTGCCACGAGTAGGCGCCGTGCGCGGCGAGATGGAAGATCCAGTCGGGGCGCGCGCCGGCGAGCAGCCCGTCGACGGCGTCGGCGTCGGCGAGGTCGATCGCGCTCCGGTTGGCATCGGGGAGGCCGGCGATGCGCCAGCCGTCCGACCCGGGCGGGGTGACGAGGTGGACACGGTGGCCGTCTGCGAGCAGCCGGCGGGCGAGGTTCGCGCCGACGAAGCCGCCCGCTCCGGTCACGAGGGCACACTTCACGGCGTCTGTCGAGGCTCGGCGGCCGCCTCCGAGGACTCCTGCCCATGACGGACGATGCTCTCGACGATGAACGCGGGCCGGTGCTTCACCTCGTCGTAGATGTGCGCGAGGTATGACCCGATGATGCTGAGGCACAGCAACTGAACGCCGCCGAGGAAGAGGATGACGACGAGCACCGTCGTGATCCCTCGGGGTGCGATGCCCGGGGAGGCGAGCCGCAGGATGATCTCCGTCACCGCGAAGATCGCCGAGATCCCCACCACCACCAGCGCCAGGACCGTGATCACGTCCAGGAGCGAGTACGAGAACGAGATGATCGCCTTGCGCGCCCAGCCGAGGTTGCGGAGGAAGGAGTTGGTGGTGACGCCGTAGGGCCGCTCGGGCCGGACGTACGGCACCCCCGTCTGCCGGTAGCCGACCCAGGCTCTCAGGCCGCGCACGAAGCGGTTCTTCTCCGGAAGCGCGTTCATCGCGGTCACGACGCGCCGGTCCATCAACGAGAAGTCGCCCGCGTCGACCGGGACCCAGATGTACGAGAGCCGCTGGAAGATCCGGTAGAAGAGCTTGTAGGCGGCGCGCATCGGGAACGACGCCTCCCGCTGCACACGGACGCCGTAGACGACGTCATACCCGTCGAGCCAGCGGGTGTAGAACTCCTCGATCAGCTCGGGGGGATCCTGCAGGTCCCCGTCGAGCAGAACCACGGCGTCCCCGGTTGCGATCTTCATGCCGCTCGTGAACGCGCTCTGCGAGCCGAAGTTGCGCGTGTGGTTGACGACGACGACGTGCGGGTCGCGGCTCGAGAGCTCCGTCAGGACCGCTCGCGCCTCGTCGGGGCTGGCGTCGTTCACGAACACGATCTCGAAGTCGACGTCGAGCTTGCGGAACACGTTCGTGAGCCGCTCGTGCATCTGGGGCACCGCCTCCGCATCGCGGTAACAGGCGATCACGGCGGAGAGCTTCCGGCGCGGAGGGTCAGCCATCGGCGCCGCTTGTCGCTGCGGCAAGGAGATCGGTTCGTCCGAGCTCGCGTGCGGCTCGCTCCGCGATCTGCTCCCCCGTGAGACCGTGACGGCCGAGGAGGAACCGCTCGGCACCGACGACGTCGTCGATCGCGTCGATCCCGAGCCGGACGATGCGGGTGCCGGAGCCCGAGTCGCCGGCGATCTCCGCGATCAGCGATCCGATGCCGCCGTTCGAGCGGTGGGCCTCGACGGTGACGACGACGGCGAACCGTTCGAGCACTCGCTCGATCTCCGCCACCGGAGCCGGGCTGATGCTCCCGAGGGCCAGCACCGCGGCCCCGATGCCCGCCGCCTCGAGCGTCGCGGCGGCCAGCATTGCCTCGTTCGCGAGCGGGCCGAGCGCGAAGATCGCGACGTCAGCGCCCTCGGCCAGCTGCTCGAGCCTGCCGAGCCTGAACGAGCCGTCCAGCCCTGCCGTCTCCTGCGCCTCGTCCTTTCCGAGCCGGTAGTAGACGGGTCCCGGCAGCGTCGCCGTGGCGCGAAGCGCGCTGCGTGCGTGCCGGTGGTCGACGGGGGCGACGATGGTCATCTGAGTCAGAGCGCGCATCAACGCGACGTCCTCGAGACCGTGGTGCGTCGCGCCGTTCATCCCGTACTCGACGCCGCCGCCCACACCGACGATGCGCACGGGGAGGTGGTGAAGCACGGGTCCGTTCCGGATGAACTCGTACGGTCGCAGGGTCGCGAACGTGACGATCGAGTACACGAAGGGGAGGAAGCCGGCCTCGGCGAGGCCGGTCGCGACCCCGACCATGTTCTGCTCGGCGACGCCCATGTTGTAGAAGCGGTCCGGGAACCGCTCCTCGAACGGCTCGACGATGCTGAAGCCGAGGTCTCCCGTGAGCAGGACGATCCGGCGGTCGTGCTCGGCGAGGCGGACGAGCTCGGAGATGAACGTCTTCCTCATGCCGTCTCGAGCTCGCCGAGGGCCAGCGAGAACTCCTCGTCGGTCATCGGCATGTAGTGCCAGGCGATCCGGCTCTGCATGAACGACACGCCCCGGCCGAAGGTGGTGTGGGCGACGACGGCGTTCGGGCCCGTCGTCTCGCGCGTCAGCGCCGCCGAGAGCGCCTCGCGGTCGTGGCCGTCGACGTCGAGTGCGTTCCACCCGAACGCCCGCAGGCGGTCGGAGGTGATCCCGGGGTCGAGCACGTCCTTCGTGAACCCGAGCGCCTGCTGTCCGTTCAGATCGACGATCGCGACGAGGTTGCCGAGCTCGTGGTGGGCCGCGAACGTCGCCGCCTCCCAGGTGGAGCCCTCGTTCAGCTCGGCATCGCTGAGCAGGACGTAGACGCGCCGCTGCGAGCCCTCGAGCCGCGCGGCGAGCGCCGCCCCGACGCCGAACGAGAGCCCGAGGCCGAGCGAGCCCGTCGCGAAGTCGACGCCGGGCACGCGGGTCTCTGGATGGACGCCGAGCGAGCCGCCGTCCGTGCAGTAGGACTCGAGCTCGCCGGCGTCGAGCCTTCCGGTCGCATGGAGCGCCGCGTACAGGGCGAGCGCGGCGTGGCCCTTGGAGAGCACGAGCCGGTCGCGATCCGGATCGTCCACGTCCGCCACGCGGAGCACCCGGCCGTACACCACCGCCAGGAGGTCGACGATCGACAGAGCGGAGCCGATGTGGCCCACCCCGGCGGCTTTTGCACGTTCGAGCACGGTACGCCGCATCGTGTCTGCGAGCGCCGTCAGGTCGGCGCGGCTCATGGAATCAATCCAATCAGAAGTGGGCGCCGGGGTGACCCCCCGGTCCGGCGTCCCGCGCTGTCGAGCGAGGTGCCGCGAAGACCACTGCCGGCGGCGGCGGCGGTTATGATCGAGTTCTACCGTCCGCTCGGGTCCGAGCGGAATGCGGTCGGACTGCGATGAGCTGGGACATCCCTATCGGCACCGAGTTCGCGGGCTACCGGATCACCGGTGTGATCGGGCGCGGCGGGATGAGCATCGTCTACTCGGCGGAGCATCTCAGCCTCGGGCGGATCGTCGCTCTGAAGGTCCTCTCGCCGGCGCTGGCCGCCGACGAGGACTTCCGCGAGCGCTTCGTTCGCGAGTCGAAGCTCGCCGCGGCGCTCGACCATCCGAACATCATCCCGATCTACGACGCCGGCGAGGGCGAAGGGCTGCTCTACATCGCCATGCGTCACGTCGAGGGCGGGGACCTCGGGACGCTGATCAAGCCGGAGGCGCCGCTCGGGCTCGGGCAGACGATCTTCTTCATCGAACAGGTCGCCGGCGCCCTCGACCATGCACATCGGAAAGGGCTCGTCCATCGGGACGTCAAACCGGCCAACATCCTCGTCGCGATGCCGTCCGACCGCGTCTACCTGACCGACTTCGGAGTCGTGAAGCAGGCCGACACGCCCGGCCTCACGAAGACCGGGTACTTCGTCGGCACGTTCGCCTACGCGGCTCCCGAGCAGATCGAGCACAGGCCCATCGACGGACGCACCGACCTCTACGCTCTCGGCTGTGTGCTGCACGAGTGCCTGAGCGGGGCGCCTCCGTTCAACTCGGTCACCGAGGCGTCGATGCTGCACGCCCACCTGGTCGAGCCTCCGCCGCGGCTGACGGACGTGCGGCCCGACCTTCCGCACACGATCGACGACGTGATCGCGACCGCGCTCGCGAAGGCGAAGGAAGATCGCTACCCGACCTGCGCCGACCTCGTCAAGGCCCTGCGAGGGGTCGCCCTCGGCACGAGCGTGGAGCCTCCTCCGCCCGTGCCGGTGCAGAGGGCCGCGTCCGAGACGGTGCTCGCGCCCTCCGAGGTGAGCGCGCCCGAGCAGGCGCCCGCCGAGCAGCCACCGCCTCCTCCCGTCACACCGCCACCCGCGCCGCCCCCGACCCCCGCCGCAGCTCCTGCCCACGCCGCGGCAGCAGCCGCGGAGCCGCCGCCACCGCCACCGCCCGCCGGGCCTCGCGAGCCGCGCACGGTCACGCTCTCGCAGCGGCGTCTTGCGCTCATCGGAGGCGGCGTGCTCGCGGTGCTCGCCGGCATCATCGTGGCGGTTCTGGTCGCCTCGGGCGGTGGTGACAAGACCACAGCGAGCACGGCCGCGACCGGCACGAATCAGTCGACGCAGGGTGCGACCGCAGTGGGTCTCGCAGGCGTCGTGCCGAACGCGATCTACAAGCTCTGCGAGGAGGTAGCTCCCGAGTCCGGCGCGGCGGCCACGGCGAGCTGCCACCCCCCGGCGGACGCGGGCGGGACGTACTACCCGGACAGCTGGCAGATCTCGCTCTTCCCAAACGCGGCGGCGGTCCGAAAGGCCTACGAGGAGCTGCGCCAGGCAAACAACGTCGGGCAGGATTTCGGCCGCTGCAACAGCGTCCAGTGGGGTGGCGAGGGCAAGTGGCTCCACGGCCCCGACAAGCCGGGTGGAAGCCAGTTCTGCTACTTCGAGGGCGATGACGCCGTGATGGTGTGGACGCACGAGAAGCTCGACCAGCCCTCGCACATCGATCTCCTGGGGATCGCCCGCAGCGGCGGCAGCGACCACGCGAACCTGTTCAACTGGTACCGCTTCTGGCACCACCGGATCGGGAAATGCGAGATCCCGGACTGCGTCGCCCAGCTGTGACGCCGCCCGCTTCTGCCGCGCTCTCCTAGCCGAGCCGGGTCAGCCGCTCGGAGATCCGCGCCTCCATCGCGCCGTCGTCGAGCTTCACCGCGAGCTTGCGCGCGCGCTCCCAGAGCTCCCGCGCGCGGTCGATTGCGTTCAGCGACGCAGCCTTCTCGCCGGCGAGCTCCAGATACTCGCCCGCCTTCGGCAGGTTGCGGCTGCGAGCGTAGTAGTGCGCGAGGATCTCGAGGTGCTCGTCCCGCGACGTCGCGTAGAGCTCCTCGAAGACCGCCGCCACCCTGCCGTACAGCTCCTCTCGCCGCGCGGGCGTCAGCGTCGAGAGCGCAGCCTCCTGCAGGAGCCCGTGCTTGAAGGTGTAGAGGAGTTGTGGGTACCGGCGGAGCTCCTGAATGAACTGCGCCCGCAGGAGTACCGAAAGCGCGGCGTCGAACTCCGGCATTGCGCTCGCGCGCTCGAGCACGAGGGCGGGGAAGGCCCGGCCGACGACCGCGGCCACCTGCGCGAGCCGGCGCGCGTCCTCGGGGAGGCGGTCGATGCGCGCCATGAGCAGCCCCTCGAGCGCCGGCGGGAGCGCCGCCGGTCGGACGGCCGTGAACGCCCAGGTCCGATGGTGCCGTTCGAGTCCACCGTCCTCGATCAGCGAACGGAGCAGCTCCTCCAGGAAGAGCGGGTTCCCCTCTGCCCGCGTGATCAGCTCCCGCCGCGCCCGCTCGTCGAGCCCGTCCGGCATCAGCATCGAGAGCAGCTCCTCGGAAGCCGGTTCAGAGAGCGGCTTGAGGTCGAGCTCGACGACGCGGTGCGAGTAGTTCTCCAGCGCATGCAACCTGAAGCGCGAGCCTTCCGAGGCGGGCTCGGCGCGCAGGGCGACCACGACGAGCACCTGCGCGCGATCGGTCACGGCGAGCACGCTCTCGGCGAGCTCACGCGCCTGAGGGTCGGCCCAGTGGAGATCGTCGATCGCGACGACCACGGGGCGTCTCGCGCTCAGCGCCTCGATCCAGCTGCACACGGCGCGGTGGATCTCGCCGGCGTCGTCGCTCGAGTCGGCCTCGGCCTGCTCGCCCTGCCTCGACTCGACACGAATCGAGAGGAGTCGCGCGAGGCCTGGAAGGACCTGAGCGGGATCGAGCGCGCCGATCGCCGACAGCTTCGCGCGCAGCTTCGTTCGCAGGGCGATCTCGGCGTCCCCCTGCTCGACGCCGATCCAGCCGCGCAGGAGATCGACGAAGGGCCAGTAGAGGAGCTCGCCTCCGTACGACCGGCAGTGGCCTTCGAGCCACACGGCCCGGTCGCCGAGGATGGTCGCGAGCTCGCCGAGGAGGCGCGTCTTTCCGAAGCCCGAGTCGCCGACGAGCAGGAGCACCTTTCCGCGCCCGTTCATCAGCTCGTCGACGGCCGCGCGCAGCTGGCCCACCTCGACGTCACGACCCACGAGCGGCGTCGGAGCAGCCGTGCGGGCCTCCTCGTGCTGCCGCACGAGGCGCCAGGCGCCGACGGGCTGCGTGCGACCTTTCACCGCGACCTCGCCGAGCGCCTCGAGCACGAACCGATGGGAGAGTGCTCGCGCTGTCGACTCGCCCACGACAGCCGTCCCCGGGGCCGCGGCGGCCTGGAGCCTGGCGGCCACGTTCGCGGCGTCACCAAGGGCGACCCGCTGCCTGTCGGCGGCGCCGACCAGCCCGACGGCCGTCTGGCCGCCGTTCACTCCGACGCGGACGTTGAAGTCGGTGACGCCCCATGCCGCCTCGATGTCGACCGCGTACTCGGCCACGACCTCGAGCACGCGCAGCGCGGCGAGCCCGGCGCGTTCGGGGTCGTCCTCATGGGCGGTGGGGAGGCCGAAGAACGCGGCGATCCCGTCTCCCATGTAGGAGGTCACCGTGCCCCCGAACTGCTCGACCGCGCGGGCGACGCGATTCACGCACTCGCCGATCAGGGCCTTGACCTCCTCCGGCGCGAGTCGCTCGCCGAGCGCGGTCGAGCCCACGACGTCGGCGAAGAGCGCGGTCACCGGGCGGAGCTCGTCCGCCGCGGCGGGAGCCTCGCCACCGTCTGCCGTTCCGGACGAAGTCGGCTCCGGCAGGCTCGGCTCCGGCCATGCTCGCCTCCGGCAGGCTCGGCTCCGGCAGGCTCGGCTCCGTCGCGGTCGCCTCGGGCAGGCTCGCCTCCGAGGCGGTCGCCTCCGGCAGGGTCGATACGGGCGCGTCCGGCTCCTCCGCGCTTTGAAACGCGACGCCGCACGAGGAGCAGAAGCGCGCGAAGCTCGGCGTCTCGGCGCCGCACTCGGAGCAGCGTCCATTGTCGACCGTACCTACCCGCGTCTGCGACCCGGACGGCGGGGTCGTGAGTCGGTCGAGCCGGAAGTCCCGGTTCTCGGCGGGCAGTCGCGGCAGCTGCAGCCCCTCGACGTCCTGCAGCTCGAGGACGGTCGTCCCGAGGCGAACCGTGTCCCCGGGACGAAGGCGGACGCTCTCAGAGATTCGTGTCCCATTCACCCACGTTCCGTTGAGCGAATCGAGATCCTCGATCTCGAGGTATCCGTCGCACGCGCGAACGAGCGCATGGCGACGCGAGATCTCAGGGTCGTCGATCACGACGTCCGCCTCACCGCGCCCGAGCGTCATCGCCGACTCGACCGTCAGGCGCTGCCCGTTGAGAGGGCCCTCCTTGACCAGGAGCGAGGGCACAGCGCGAGTCTACTCGCGGGCGACGCATGCACTCGCCCGAAGTGCGGTTCGGCGCGGCCCAGCGACCCCGCGGAGGACCGGACGCGCGCGGCGCCCGGACGCGCACAACCGGTCCGGCGGCGTCGGTGGGGCGCCCGCCCTACGCTTCCGGGACCTCGGTGCTCCTTCACCATGCCCTAGCTGCCTTCGACGGTCGACCTGCCGGTCGTGGACGCCGTACACGCATCGCCCGGGGCCGGGTCGCCCCGGTGACGAAGATCGTGCGCGCCGCCAGCGAATGAAACGGCGGCTCGACCCCACCGGCGCGCGTACTGGCCGGGCCGCGCCGGCACGCTCTCGGCTCGCGACGGCGGGAACCGGGTGGTTGAGCGCAGGGGCGCTGCTCGGTTACACCGCTGTCTCGTTCCTCTACTTCGGGCTCCGCCTGCTGACGCATTCGGGCAGCCGGTACGTCGGCCCGAAGGACGACCCGCAGATCTTCATCTGGTCGTTCGCCTGGCTGCCGCACGCGATCGGGAGCTGGGAGAACCCGCTGATCACCCACTCGATCTGGGCGCCGAGCGGGGTGAACCTCACCTGGACGACGTTCGTCCCCGGCCTGGCGCTGCTGTTCTCGCCGCTGACGCTCGCGTTCGGTGCGGTCGCCTCCTACAACGTGGCGGCCGTCCTGATCCCCGCGGTCTCGGCCTGGACGGCGTTCCTGCTCTGCCGCCACGTCACCCGCGGCGCGGTCTGGCCGTCGCTCGCCGGCGGGTTCCTGTTCGGCTTCTCGAGCTACATGCTCGGCCAGGAGCAGGGCCACCCGCACATGAGCACGGTCTTCCTCGTCCCGCTGCTGGCCCTCGTCGTCCTCCGTTTCGTCGAGGGCGAGCTGGGTGGCCGCGGGCTCGTGCTGCGACTCGGGCCGCTGCTCGCCCTGCAGCTCTCGTTCTCGACGGAGCTGATGTTCACGTTGACGCTTGCGCTCGGCGGCGCACTCGTCGTCGCCTACGCGCTCGTCCCGGACCGCCGGCAGCGGATCGTCGCCTCGCTCCTGCCGCTCGCGGGCGCCTACGTCGTGGCCGGCGTGCTGATGGCGCCGTTCCTCTACTACGCGCTGCGAGACCGAGTCGGGTCGCCGTTCGTTCCACCCGAGGACTACGTCGCCGACCTGCTGAACTTCGTGGTTCCGACGCGCCTCGAGCTCCTGGGGAGCGGCTGGGGCGCGGCGATCGCACGTCACTTCCCCGGCAACGACAGCGAGAACGGGGCGTTCCTCGGGTGGCCGCTGCTCGCGATCGTGGTGTGGTTCGCCTTCCGGAGGTGGCGCACGCCGGCCGGACGCTTCCTGCTCGCCTCGCTCGCGCTGGCGGCGTTCTTCGCGCTCGGCTCGACGCTGACCGTGTACGGGCACGACCTGGTGCCGCTGCCATGGACGCTGCTCGACGGCCTGCCCGGGTTCAACAACGTCCTCACGGACCGCTTCGCGCTCTACGTCTCGCTCGCGGCCGCCGTGATCGCCGCGCTCTGGGCCGCGTCCAGGCCGCGGGGCGACGTGTGGCGATGGCTCCTGCCGGCGGCGGCGATGCTGGTGCTCCTCCCGAACCCCGCGACGGAGGGTTGGGCGACGAGCTACTCGATCCCGCCGTTCTTCACCGACAGCGCCTACCGGACGTGCCTCGAGCCCGGCGAGATCGTCCTGCCGCTGCCGATCCAGAGCGGCGGCGACTCGATGCTCTGGCAGGTCGAGGGCGACTACCGCTTCCGCATGTCCGGCGGGCGTGTCGCGACTACGCCGCCGAGCCCGTTCATGAACCCGCATCGGATCGAGCGGGTCTCGCTCGGCGAGCCCGTCCCGCCCGCGAGGGCCGACCTGCTCTCCGGCTTCATTGCGGAGAAGGGCGTCACGAGCGTCGTCGTCGACAAGCGCCAGAGCGAGCTCTGGTCGGGCGCGCTCGACTCGTTGGCGCAGCGGCAGGATGTAGGCGGCGTGCTCCTCTACCGCGTCGCAGGGCCGAACCGGCCGTGTCCGTGATTTCGCCGACGGCCGTGCTCGACCGGCTCGACCGTGTGCCGTTCGGACGGGTCGCGGCGGGCGCGAGCGTGCTCTTCGTGATCGGTTGCGCCGCGGCCTACGGCGGCCTCTTCAGCCACGCCTACCCCGGCGATGCCGGCACCTACGCGATCTACGGGCGGGCGCTCGTGAACGACGGGCGCATCCCCTACCGGGACTTCTACGTCGAGTACCCGCCGGGCGCGATCCCGCTGTTCGCGCTGCCGGCGCTCATCTGGGACGCGCACTACATCCTCGTCTTCAAACTGCTGATGACCGCGTGCGGGGTCGGGATCGTCGTCTCCGCGACGTGGCTGCTGCGCCGGCTCGGGCTGAGCTACTGGAGGCTCGCGCCGATCGTGCTCGCGCCGCCGCTCCTCGGCCCGGTGTTCCTCAACCGCTACGACCCGCTGCCCGCATTGCTCGGCGCGGTCGCCCTGATCGCGATGGTGCGCGGACGCGACCGCGTGGCGGGCGGGCTGCTCGGGGTCGCGACCGCCGTGAAGGTGTACCCGGCCGTCTGGCTGCCGCTGCTCGCGCGCCGGGCCCGCACGCGCGTCGGCGCCGGTGTGTCGTTCGTCGTCGCGTTCGCGGTGTTCTTGCTGCCCTTCTTCGCGCTCGCGCCCGGCGGCGTCGGCTACAGCTTCTGGACGCAGGCGAAGCGCCACCTGCAGATCGAGAGCGTCGGTGCCTCGCTGCTGCTCGTCGGCTCGAAGCTCGGCATCCACCACGTCGACTGGATCGCCGGCAAGCCCGGTTCGGTCGACCTCGGCGGGCACGCGGCCGACGCAGTTGCCCTGCTCTCGTCGGTCCTCTCGCTTGCGCTCGTCGTGCTCGTTCTGCGTGCGTACTGGCGCGGCCCCGACACCGACCGGCGCCTCGTCACCGCGGCCGCGGCCGCGCTCGTCGCCTTCACGGTGTTCGGCAAGGTGCTCTCGCCGCAGTACCTGACCTGGCTGCTGCCGGTCGTCCCGCTCGCGGCCGGGCGGAAGGGCCTCGCGGCCGCGGGCACGTTCCTGGTCGCGCTCGCCCTCACGTGGCCCGAGTACTCCTACGGCAACCATGGGCAGCGCAACCAGGACTGGAGCGTCTGGCTCCTGCTCGTCCGGAACGCGTTCCTCGTCGCGACGTTCGTCCTGCTCTACCTGCAGTTGCGTGAGCACCGGGCCCGGGCGTGAGTACGATTGCCGCCATGTCGACCTCTGTCGTGACCGGCGGCGCCGGGTTCCTCGGCTCCCACCTCTGCGACTACCTGCTCGAGCGCGAGCACCAGGTGATCTGCGTCGACAACCTGGAGACGGGCTCGCTCGAGAACATCGAGCACCTCCGCGACCCGGCGTTCAGGTTCGTCCACCAGGACGTCGTGGACGGGATCTGGATCGACGACCCGGTCGACTTCGTCTTCCACCTCGCGAGCCCGGCGAGCCCGATCGACTACCTGCGGCTGCCGCTGCAGACGCTCAAGGTCGGCTCGCACGGAACCCACAACGCGCTCGGCCTCGCGAAGTGGAAGCGCGCGCGGTTCGTGATCAGCTCGACCAGCGAGGTCTACGGCGACCCGCAGGTGCACCCGCAGCCCGAGACGTACTGGGGCAACGTGAACCCGATCGGCCCGCGCGGCGTCTACGACGAGTCGAAGCGCTACGCGGAGGCGCTGACGATGGCCTACCACTCCCAGCAGGGCGTGAACACCGGCATCGCGCGCATCTTCAACACGTACGGCCCCCGAATGAGACGCAACGACGGCCGCGCCTCGGTCACGTTCCTGCACCAGGCGCTCGAGGGCAAGCCGCTGACCGTGTTCGGCGACGGCTCGCAAACACGGTCGCTCTGCTACGTCGACGACCTGATCCGGGGCCTCTACCTGCTCGCGCAGTCCGACGAGCATCTGCCCGTGAACCTCGGCAACCCCGACCGGGAGCTGACCATGCTCGAGCTCGCGGAGACGTGCATCCGCGTCACCGGCTCGTCGAGCGAGCTCGTCTTCGAGGCGCTGCCCGTCGACGACCCGCTGCTGCGCCGGCCCGACATCGCCCGCGCGCAGCAGATCCTCGGCTGGGAGCCGGAGATCGATCTCGAAGAGGGTCTGCGCCGCTGGGTCCGTGCCCTCGGCCGCGAGCCGGTCGAGGTCTGACCCGGCACTGAAAATGCCGAAGCGCCCTGGAAAGGACGCTCCGGCACTTCCCCCTGGGTGGACTCGACGGCTACGCCGGAGCGGCGGCCTTGCACGCCTCCCTCGCAGCCTTCTGCTGCTCGTGGAACGCTTCCCTGGCGGCCTTCCTGTCGGTGTGGAAAGCCATGATGGCGGCCTTGCGCGCGTCGCGGAACGCCTGCCGATCCGCCTCGGAGATCGGCTTCGGGTGCGTCTCGCGGAACTCCTTCAGCGCCGCCCGCTGATCGTGGCGGAACGCGCGCCACGCCTTCCACTGATCGTGGCGGAACTCTCGCCCGGCCTTCCGGACGTCGTGCCTGCAGGACGACGGCCCCTTGGCCTTGACGTCCGCATCGGTCCTCGGACCGTGGGCGAGCGCCGGGAGCGCGAGGACGGACGCGACCATGACCCCCACCGCCAGCGTTACGAGCTTCTTCATGCCTACCTCCTCGGAGAGCACCTTGGACGAAACCTGTTGGCCGGGATCTACATCGGTGCCGTCATCCGACGGTGTTCGCCGTGTTTTCCGTTTGTAAAGCCGTTCCGCGAGCGGCACGCGTTTACAGTCCGATGACGCTCGGAGAATGATCGGGTAATCCTCGCGTGGGAAGATGCCTCACATGAGCGACGCGTTCGCGATCCGCCGGACGGCTGCTTTCGCGGCGCTCCTCGCGATGATCGCGCTCGGGGTCGCGGCGCTCGGAGCGGCCCCGGCCACGGGCGCGTCCGGAGCGGTTGCGGCGAAGCAGAAGCCCAAGCCGGCGAAGGCGAAAGGCCTGCCCGTCGCCGTCGCGGGGACCGGGATCGTCCAGACGGTCTACGCGCGCGGCCTGATCGTGACAGAGCTGGACGGGAGAATGGTGCGCGTCCCGGTCGCCGCGAGGACGCGCGTGCTCGTCGACGGCGTCCGCGCGAGTCTCGCCGACGTCGAGCCGGGGTTCGTGGCCACGTTCACCGGCCGGGGCAAGGCCGTCCGCGTGCTTCGCGCCGTCGACCCCTCGCCCGAGCGCAGATCGGGCATGGCAACCGTCGCGTCCGTCTCGCCAAACGAGGTGGTCGTCGAGCCGTGGCACCGTCACGATCTCGATCCTCGTCGACGCACGCACCCGCGTGTTCGTCGACGGAACGAGGGCGACGATCGCCGACGTCAGCCCTGGCGACATCGTGGCGGTCGGCGCGGGAGCGCGAGCAGCGCGCCGGCCCGTGGCCGTGCTCCGCGTCCGGCGGCCCGGCTA
Source organism: uncultured Actinomycetota bacterium (assembly GCA_963797465.1). Taxonomy (GTDB): domain Bacteria; phylum Actinomycetota; class Thermoleophilia; order Gaiellales; family Gaiellaceae; genus PALSA-600. The sequence goes on from CAWCPD010000001.1 coordinate 2,958,190, forward strand.
GCATCGGCTGATGGCAGGCAGCGTCCTGCTGGTCGAGGACGAGGAGAACCTCGCCTCGCTCGTGCGGGCCTATCTCGAGCAGGAGGGATATCGCGTCGTCTGGGCCGGCTCCGGCGGCGACGCGCTCGAGCACGCTGGAGCGCGAGCCCGTACGGCTGGTCGTGCTCGACCTCACGTTGCCGGACATCGACGGGCTCGAGGTGTGCCGGCGGATCCGGGCCCGCTCCTCGGTGCCGGTCGTGATGCTGACCGCGCGGGACGACGAGGCCGACCGGCTCGCCGGGCTCGACGCCGGCGCCGACGACTACATCGGCAAGCCGTTCTCGCCGCGCGAGCTCGTCGCGCGGATGAAGGCGGTCCTGCGGCGCGCCGCGCCCGAGGCCGACGACACGGCGCTCGTCCTCGGCGACGTCGTCCTGCGCCGGAGCGCCCGCGAGGTCGCCGTGGCGGCGAGCGCCGGTCGAGCTGCGCCCGAAGGAGTTCGAGCTGCTCGCCTACCTGATGGAGAACCGCGGCGCCGTTCTCTCGCGCGACGTCCTGCTCGAACGGGTCTGGGGCTTCGACTACGCCGGCGGCACGCGCACCGTCGACGTGCACGTGGCCCAGCTGCGCCGCAAGCTCGGAGCGGCCCGACGCTGATCCGGACGGTCCGCGGCGCCGGCTACAAGGCGGTGCAGCCGTAGGCCGCTCCGCCGGCGCACCGCCGTGAGCTCGCTCCGCGCGCGCGCGTTCGTGGCGATCGCGATCGCTGTGCTGGCGGCGGTCGGGGTGACGCTCGTCCTCGCGGCGGTGCTCGTGCGCCGATCGGTCCGCCACGACGCGCTTGAGGCGCTCGCCCGCCAGACGGCGCTGATCGCCGAGCAGCAGCGGGCCAAGCCGGCCGGGGCGGCCGGCATCTCGTCGCTCGGCGAGTTCTTCGAGACGCAGGACGAGCGGCTGGCGATCATCTCGCTCGACCAGGCGGCGCTGCTGCTCCCGACGCGGCGCCGCCGCCTCGCTGCGCGAAGGGCGCGCGGCCCAGGGCTCGGTCGACGTGGGCGGCCGCGGGTACCTCTACGCCGCCGACCGGAGCGGCCAGCGCGCGATCGTGCTGCTCCGATCGGCGAAGCTCGAGGCCTCGGACTGGCGGCCGTTCACGCTCGCGTTCGCGATCGCCGCGGCCGCAGGCGCGGCGCTGGCGGCGATCGCGGCGTTCTTCCTTGCGGGCGCCGTCGCGCGCCCGATCCGGCGCGTCGCCACCGCGAGCGGCCAGCTCGCAGCGGGCGAGCGGCCGGGCCCGCTCCCGGTCTCGGGCTCCGACGAGGTGGCCGCGCTCGCGGCCGCCTTCAACCAGATGGCCGAGGAGCTCGACCGCGCGAAGGACGCCGAGCGGTCGTTCCTGCTCTCCGTCAGCCACGAGCTGAAGACGCCGCTCTCGACGATCCGCGGCCACGGCGAGGCGCTGCTCGACGGCGTGATCGACCCGCCGAGGGTGGGAGCGGTCGTGGTCGCGGAGGCGAAGCGGCTCGAGCGTCTCGTGCGCGACCTGCTCGACCTCGCCCGCCTCAATCAGCGCGTCTTCGCCGTCAGCCCGCAGAGCGTCGACCTGGCAGGCCTCGCCGAGGAGGCAGTCGACCGTCACGCCGGCGAGGCGCGTCGCGTCGGCGTCTCCCTCGCCGCCGACGCGCCCGGCCGCGCACCCGCGATTGCCGACCCCGACCGCGTCCTCCAGGTGCTCGCGAACCTGATCGAGAACGCGGTGCGCACGACGCCGTGCGGGCGGCGCCGTTACCGTCGCGGCGGCTCCGGGCGAGGTGAGCGTCGTCGACACCGGCCCGGGGATCGCGCCTGACGACCTCACGCACGCGTTCGATCGCTTCTACCTCCACAGCCGCTACGCCGCGAACCGGGCGGTCGGCACCGGCCTCGGCCTCGCGATCGTGAAGGAGCTGACCGAGGCGATGGGCGGCGCCGTCTCGGCGGAGAGCGTCGTCGGCAGCGGGACGACGTTCACGGTTCGCCTGCCGGCATGACCCTTACCGGCCGAAGCAGGCGGTTGTGGACGAATTGTCACGCTCTTTTCACGGTCTGGACGGCGCGAATGTGTCGGTTGGCCGGTAGCGTGGACCGCTGAGGGCGGCGGGACGGCACCCCACCCAGGGCGGGGGATTTGCCACGGTTCTCTCGCTTGCGCCTGCCGGCGAGCGCACACTCCGCGAAGGGAGACGTGACCGGTCCGGCGCTACCGCGGCAGCGGCTGGCCGGCGTCGGCGAGTAGCTCGCGGTAGAGCGCGTCGACGTCGTCGACGAGCCGCTCGACCCGGTAGCGCGGGACGACGCGCATGCGGCCGATCTCGCCCATGCGCGCTCGCAGGCCGGGGTCGCGGGCCAGGCGTTCGAGCGCGTCGGCCATCGCTCCCACGTCGCCGACGGGAACGAGGATGCCGTCTGCGCCGTCGTCGACGACGTCGGGGACGCCGCCGACCGCGGTCGCGACGACCGGCTTGCCGGCCGCGAGCGACTCGATCGCGACGACGGGGGTTCCCTCGTTGGCCGAGGGGAGCAGCAGCGCGTCGAAGAAGGCGTAGTAGGGGGCCACGTCGCGCTGGTAGCCGACCGAGAGGAGGTGGCGCGCGATCCCGAGCTCGTGGGCCCGGCGCTCGACGTCGGCTCGCGGTCGGGGCCGTCGCCGACCAGGCAGAGCGTCGCGTCGAGCCCCCGCGCGCAGCAGGTCGCGGAACGCGAGCAGCACGTCGTCGAGCGCGCTTGATCGCGGTCATGCGACCGATCCAGCCGACGACGAACCGCTCCGCCGGCACGCCGAACAGCGCCCGCAGCTCATCGCGGCTGCTGTCTCCGCTCGTGATCCGGCTGTCGAGGTTGATCCCGAGGCGGATCACGCTGAACTGCGCGCTCGGGGCCACGCCGAGCTCGACCAGGTCGTCGCGTACCTCGGGGCTGACGGCGACGAGGCGCGTCGTCCGGCGCGCGAGCTGCCGCTCGATCGTGCGGAAGGCGGCCGTGCGCGAGCGGGTCGAAGTAGCCGCGGAGGACGTGCCCGTGGAATGTGTGGACGACGATCGGCGGCCGCGCCTCGCCGGCCGCGAGCGCGGCGAACCGGCCGATCGCGCCGGCCTTCGCCGTGTGCGTGTGCAGGATGTGCGGCCGCAGGCGGCGGATCAGCCGACGAGGCGCGCGACCGACTGCGCGTCGTAGAACGGCGAGATCTCGCGGTGGAGCTGCGGGATCGCGTGGACGTCGACGCCGAGCTCGTCGGCGACGAACGACATCGAGCTCTCGCCGCGGGCGAGCGAGCCGGCGGCCAGCGTCGTCGCGTAGCCGCGCTCCTCCAGCCCCTTCGTCAGGTAGGCGACGTGCAGCGCCGGCCCGCCCATGTTCAGGCGCGCGACCAGCCGCAGGACACGGATCGGCTCCGCCGGATCAGCCAAGCAGGGCGTCGGCGGTTCGGCGCAGCCCTTCCTCGAGCGCCACGGACGGCTCGTAGCCGAGCAGTCTCCCGCGCCGCGTCGAGGTCGGCCCACGAGTCGCGGATGTCGCCGGCCCGCGGCGGCTCGAGGCGGCGCGTCGACCGTCTTGCCGAGGATCGCGCCGATCGTCGTCCGCGACGTGGTTCACGCTCGCGGGCGCGCCGCCGGCGACGTTGAAACGCCCGCCCGCTCGCGCCGTCGGCCGCCCGCGGCGCGGATCGTGGCGTCGACGACGTTGTCGACGTAGGTGAAGTCGCGCGACTGCTCGCCGTCGCCGTGGATCGTGATCGGCTCGCCCGCCGCGATCGCCGTGATGAAGCAGCGGGACCACGGCCGCGTACTGCGAGTCGGGCTCTGCCGCGGCCCGAACACGTTGAAGTAGCGGAGCACGACCGTCTCGAACGACTCGTACACGCGCGCTGAAGGCGATGCAGTACCGCTCGGCGGCGAGCTTGGCGACCCCGTACGGCGAGATCGGGTCGGGCGGCGAGGACTCCTCGGCGTCGGCATCTCGCGGCTCGTGCCGTAGACCGACGTGCGACGACGAGAAGACGACGCGGCGCACGCCCTCGTCGCGCGCCGCGAGCAGCACGTTCAGCGTGCCCTCGACGTTCACCGCGCTCGAGGTGAGCGGGTCCTGCACCGAGCGCGGCACCGAGCCGAGCGCGCCCAGGTGGTAGACGACCTCGACCCCGCGGACGGCGTTGTGGACGCGCTCGTAGCTGCGCAGCTCGCCCTCGACGATCTCCGTCTCGAGGCCCTCGAGGTTCGCCCGGCGCCGGTCGAGAAGTTGTCGAGCACGCGCACGTCGTCGCCCCGCTCGAGCAGGGCGCGCACGAGGTTCGAGCCGATGAAGCCGGCGCCGCCCGTGACGAGGACACACGCCGTCATGCCCCGCTCCCGGCGCCGGTCAAGCCGGCACCTTCGCCGTTTCCCGCTCCGGTGCCGGCACAGCCGGCACCTGCGCTCCTGACCGGCTCCGTCGAGCCTACGCCGGTGGAGACTCCGTCGAGCCTACGTCTCATGCCCCGCTCCGGGTGCCGGCGAGGCCGGCACCTTCGCTCCTGGAGACTCCGTCGAGCCTACGTCTCATGCCCCGCTCCCGGTGCCGGCCGAGCCGGCACCTTCGCCGTTTCCCGCTCCGGCGCCGGCACGGCCGGCACCTGCGCTCCTCACCGGCTCCGTCGAGCCTACGCCGGTGGAGACTCCGTCGAGCGTACGTCTCACTCGAGCCCCGCCGTGATCGTGGCGGCCAGGCCGAGCCCGAGCCATGTGACCGCCTGGAGCGGGATCCCCGCGACGATCCCGAGCGCGTTCCACGTGCCGGCCGCGACGAGGATCCAGCCGGCGGCGACCAGGCCGAAGAACGCGAGCGCCGGCGGCGCCCGGAACGCGAGCACGAGACCGCACACGAACGTCGCGATCCCGAGGGCGAGCCCCACGATCCCGACGCTCCGCGAGCAGCTGGATCCAGAAGTTCTGCACTCCCCAAGGATGCTCACGCGAGGGGTATGCCTGCGGCGGCTGGTCGGGAAAGCGCCGCTTCGCGTCGGCGAGATAGGGCTCGTAGCCGTCTTTCGAGCGCCCGAAACCGGCACCGAGGATGGGGTGGTCCTGCCAGATGCGGAGGCCGATGTAGGCGAGCATCGTGCGTTGCGATCCGCTCTGCACGTCCTCGCTCGTCGTTGCGGTGGAGGCGCCGACGCCGAAGTAGGAGAGGAAGCTCGTGACGTCGTAGCTCCGGAGCCCGAGAACGCCGACGCCGACGACGACGGCGATACCCGCGATCGCGAGCCCTCGCCGGAGCGTCAGCGTGCCCAGGCGACGTCCGACCACGACCGCGGCGATTCCGGCGAGGACGACGCCGGCGTACGCGAAGATCGAGGCGGCGAGCATCGCGCCGACGCTGCCGGCCGCGATCGCGGCAACGGTCAGGCGGCGGCGTTCCGCGAGCGCGATGCCGGCGAAGCCGATCGCGAGCGTCGCGCTCGCGAACGCCGCGAAGTCGTGGATGCCGAGGAACGAGACCTCGCGCTGCCCGGGCCGCTTTCCCTCGAACTCCGAGACGATGCCGAGGAACTGGAGCACGCCCCAGCCGCTCGCTGCGGCGGTCCACGCGACGAACGCGATCAGGAAGCGCTCGACGTCGACGCGGCGGCGGAACAGCAGCACGAGCGCCGGCGCGAGCAGCGCGTACTCGACGACCTTGGCGGCGGTGACCAGGTGACGGGTCGTGTCGTCGAGCGGCGTCCAGAAGCACGAGACGACGAAGAGCGCCAGCAGGCCGCCTACGATCAGCCAGAGCGACCCGCGTCGCGAGCAGGCGATGCCATCCGAGCAGGACGCCGGCCGCGAGCGCCGCGAGCACCGTGACGGCGATCGCGACGTCCGAGCCGAAGAGGTCGACGGGCCCGATCGACGCGTGCGCCTGGTACCGCCGGTGCAGGAAGACCAGGGGGATGGCGGCCGCCGGCGACGAGCGGCGAGCAGGTCCGCGGCGCGCGAACGGGAGTCCAAGAGGCCGCCACTATACTGCGTCGCCGCCGATGCGCTCCCGAGTCCTCTGGCGACGCTCGGCGACGGTGCTCGGCGTCTACGTCGCGACCGCGCTCGGGTTCCTCACGACGGTGGTCGCGACCCGCGAGCTCGGCGACCGGCGACTACGCCCGCTTCGCCGCGATCGTCGCCGCGACGGCGTTCCTGCAGCTGCTGCTCGACCTGACCGTCGAGGAGGCGCTCGTCAAGTACGGCTTCCGCTACGCCGAGGCGCAGCCGCTGGGGCCGGCTGCGGCGGATCTTCGAGGTCGCGCTCGCCTTCAAGCTCGCCGGCGGCCTGCTGGGCGCCCTGGCCGCTGATCGCGCTCGCCCCGCTTCGCCGGTGCGATCTGGGGCGTCGACGACGTGCTCGTCCCGATGCTCGTCGCGCTCGGCGATCCCGCTGCTGCAGGCGCCCGAGGGCGTCGCGGGCGGCGCGGTGATCCTCCGCGGGCGCTACGACGTCCGCGGCGCGTTCCTCGCCGTCTCGATGGGCCTGCGCCTCGCCGGCGTTGCGCGTCGGCGCGTTCTACGGCCTGACCGGCGCCGTGCTCGGGATGGTGATCGGCGCAGGCCGTCGCGACCGTCGTGATCTCGGTCGTCGGGCATCGCCGCGTTCCGGCGCTTCCCGCAGGCGCGCTCCGAGCCGCTCGGCGAAGATCGCCGCGGCGGTGCGCCGCTTCGTCGTTCTCCTCGACGATCGCGCTCCTCGCTCGTCTCGGCCCGCGCGACGCTCGGCACGGCGCTCATGCCGACCGTCGCCCCGATCGACCAGGCCGCGCTACTTCCGCAACGCGCAGGCGCCGGCGACCGGGTTCTCGGCGCTCTCGTCGCCCGCGCGGCTCGTGCTGCTGACCGAGCAGACGCGCGACTTCGAGGCGGGCCGGCACGACCGAGATGTACGCGATGCTCCGCCGCTACATCGCTCGGCACGACGCCGCTGATGGTCGTCGCCGTGCCGGTGCTCTGGTGGCTGATGCCGTGGCTGATGGGCCTCGCCTACGGGCCGGCGTTCCGCGAGCACGCGACCACGGCGGCCCGGCTCGTGCTGGTCGCGGCGGCGCTGCAGCTCGATCTGGGGCTGGACGAAGTCGTTCCCGGTCTCGATCGGCCGGCCGGGCCTGCGGATCGTCGCGCAGGCGGTCGAGATCGCGGTGTTCGTGCCGCTGCTGCTCGTGCTCGGCGCCGAGTGGGGGGCGACCGGCGGCGCCGCGGCGATGGTCGTCTCGACCGTCGTGTTCTGCGCGCTCTGGGTCGTGCTGCTCGCGCGCCTGCGGAACGAGCGGGCTGTGCCGGAGGCCCTGGCGAGCTGAGGGTCCTGCTCGTCTCCGGGATCTGGCCGCCCGACGTCGGCGGCCCGGCCTCGCACGCGCCCGAGGTGGCGGCGTTCCTGCGCGGCGCGCGGTCACGACGGTCGAGGCGGTGATCACGGCTGACGCGCCCGCCGGCGCACGAGGAGTACGCCGTGCACTGGGTTCGCCGCTCGCTGCCGCCGGGCGTCCGACACGTCGCCGGGCGTCCGCCTGGTCGGCGCGCGCGCGCCCGGCAGGCCGACGTCGTCTACACGACCGGGAATGCTCGGCCGCTCCTCGCTCGGCGCCCTGCTCGCGCGGACGCCGTTCGTGATCAAGCTGACCGCCGACCCGGCGTTCGAGCGCGCCCGCCGCTGGGGGCTCTGGCGCGGGTCGCTGGAGGAGTTCCAGCCGCGGCCGTCGCCGCGCGACGCTGCCGCTGCGGCTCGCCCGCGACGCCGACGTGCGCCGCGCCGCTCACGTCGTGACGCCGTCGGCGTACCTGCGCGAGCTCGCGCTCGGCTGGGGCGTGCGCGCCCGACCGCGTGACGCGTGCTGCCGAACCCGGCGCCGCCGATCCCCGAGCTGCGCGCCGCGCGAGGAGCTGCGCGCGCGAGCTCGGCTTCGACGGGCCGACGCTCGTCTTCGCGGGCCGGCTGACGCGCGCAGAAGTCGCTCGACGTCGGGATCGAGGCCGCGCGCCGCGCCGGCGTCGCGCTCGCGATCGCCGGCGACGGGCCCGAGCGCGCGGCGCTCGAGCGCCTCGGCCACGCGCGCTTCCTCGGCCCGCTGCCGCGGCCGGCGTGCTCGAGCTCTTCCGCGCCGGCGACGCGTCGCTGCTCTCCTCGTCGTGGGAGAACTTCCCGCACACGCGTGGTCGAGGCGCTCGCGGTCGGCACGCCCGTGATCGCGACGCGCACCGGCGGCGTCGCCGAGGTCGTGCGCGACGGCGAGAACGGCCTGCTGGTCGAGCCGGGCGATGTCGACGCGCTTGCCGCGCGATCGAGCGCTTCTTCGCCGACGCCGGAGCTCGCCGCGCGGCTGCGCGCGAACGCCGTCGCCGTCGGTCGCCGAGTACGCGCCGGAGCGGGTCTACGGTCGGCTCGAGGAGATCCTGCGCGAGCGGCCGCCGCGTGACGCCGCGCGTCCTCTTCGTCGGCCGCACGCGCTACCGGCTGCCGCTCGGCGAGAGCCTCGCGCGCAAGTGGGACGCGCTCTCGGAGCGGATGGACGCTCCGGGTGCTCGCGAGCGGCACGGGCGCCGACCCGCGCTTCCGGCTCGTGCCGCCGCGGCGCGCTCGACGGGCCCCGCTTCTACGGCTCGCTGCCGGTCCGCGTCGCGACGCGAGCTGCGCGCGTTCCGTCCGGACGTCGTCGTCGCCGAGAGCCCGTACGAGGCGCGTCGCCGTCGAGCTGGCGCGCCGCGCCGCGCGCTCGCCGGCGAAGCTCGTGGTCGAGGTGCACGGCGACTGGCGCGTCTCGACGCGCCTCTACGGCTCGCCGCTCCGCGTCGCGCGCTTCGGCCCGGCTCGGCGACCGGCTCGCGGCCTGGGCGGTGCGCCGCGCCGACGGCCACCGCGCCGTCTCGGAGTTCACCGCCTCGCTCGTCCGCGACGCCGGGCGCGAGCCGGTCGGCGTGTTCACGACCTACTCCGACCTCGGCGCGTTCTCCGGCGCCCGCGGAGCCGGTGCCGGAGGAGCCGCGGCGTGCTGTTCGTCGGCGTGCTCGAGCGATACAAGAACGTCGAGGGGCTCGCCGCGGCCTGGCGGATCGTGGCGCGCGCGCGTGCCGGAGGCGCGGCTGCACCTCGTCGGCGACGGTACGCAGGTCGACGTCGCCGCCGCGCTCGCGCGCGGAGGGCGTCGACGTGGAGCCGCCGGCTCGAGCCGGCCGAGCTCGCCGCGCGCGCTCGACGCGTCGCGCGCGCTGCTGCTCCCGTCGGCGTCCGAGGGGCTGCCGCGCGTCGCGATCGAGGCGTTCCTGCGCGGCCGGGCCGTGGTCGGCGCCCGCGCGGGCGGGATCCCCGACATCGTCGAGGACGACGTCAACGGCCTGCTCGTCGAGCACGGCGACACGCCCGGCGCTCGCCGCGGCGATCGAGCGGATGCTCGACCGACCTCGAGCTCGCGCCGGCGGCTCGGCGAGGGCGCGCAGCGCCTCGGCGGGCCGGTGGGTGTCGACGCCCGAGCGAGTACGCCGACAACGTCCTCGCCGTCGTCGAGTCGGTGCTGTGAAGCCGCGGCTTCTGCTCGTCGGCGCGGACACGCTACGAGCTGCCGCTTCCGGCCGAGCCTGGAGCGGAAGTTCGCGGCGCTCGTCGGAGCGCTTCGAGCTGCGCGTGCTCGCGACCGCGGCGACGGGCGGGCGCAGGACGACGGCACCTTCCGGCTCGTCGGCCGGCCGCCGCTTCTCGACGGGCGCGCTCTTCTACGCGCTGCTGCCGCTGCGCGTCCGCCGCCTCGCGCGCGGAGCATCGGCCCGAGGCGATCGTGACGCAGAGCCCGTACGAGGCGGCGTTCGTCTGGCTCGCGCGCTCGCGGGCGAAGCTCGTCGTCGAGGTGCACGGCGACTGGCGGACGGCCACGCGGCTGTACGGCTCGCCGCTGCGTCGCGCGCTCGCGCCGCGTCGCCGACCGCGTCGGCACGTTCGGCCTGCGCCGCGCCGACGCGGTGCGGACGATCTCGCCGCTACACCTCGGGGCTCGCTGCGCGAGCTGGGCGTCGAGCCGGCGCGCGAGTTCGCGACGTTCATCCGACCTCGAGCTCTTCGTCGAGCGGCCGCCCGCGCCGCTGCCGCCGCGTGCCGGCGGCGCTGTTCGTCGGCGTGCTCGAGCTCTACAAGAACGTCGACGGTCTCGCCCGCGCCTGGCGGCTCGCCGCGCCGCGGTGCCGGGCGCGCAGCTGCGCCTCGTCGGCCGCGGCACGCAGCGGGCCGTGGTCGAGGAGCTCGTCCGCGACGTGCCCGGCCAGACGGTGTGGATCGAGCGGCTGACGCAGGAGGAGGTGGCGCGCGCGCTCGACGAGGCCACGTGCCTGGTCCTCCCGTCGCGCTCCGAAGGGCTCGGCCGCGTGCTGCTCGAGGCGTTCCTGCGCGGTCGCCCGGCGGTGGCGATGGCGCGTCGGCGGCATCCCCGACGTGGTCGAGGACGGCGTGAGCGGCCTGCTCGCCGGCTCCGACGAGGAGCTCGCGGACGCCCTCGTCCGCGCTCCTCGACCGACCCCGAGCTCGCGGAGCGGCTCGCCGCCGGCGCCCGCGCGGCCGGCGAGCGCTGGCTCGACGACGCCGGAGGAGTTCGCCGAGCGGCTGGCCGACCTCGTCGCCGGTGTCACCCGGCCTGCCGCCCCCTGAGCGCGGGGCGTGCATGCCCCGCGGCAGCGCGCCGTACACTCCCGCGGGATGACCGCGCAGCAGGCCAAGCAGGTCGTGAAGAACGCGCTCTACCGGACGATCGGGGAGACCTCGACCGCGTTCGGGTTCACCCCGAACGACGAGCGCACGCTGCGGATCCTCATGTACCACAAGGTCAACGACATTCCCGACAACCCGACCACCGTGCCGGTGGGGCGGTTCGACGAGCAGCTGTCTCAGCTCCTCGATCTCGGCTACCAGGCGGTCGACCTCGAAGCCGTGATCGACCACTACACGCTGCGGACGCCACTGCCCGAGAAGGCGCGTCCTGATCACGCTTCGACGACGGCTACCGCGACACGCTCGACAACGCGCTTCCGGTGCTGCAGAAGCACGGCTTCAAGGCGGTGATCTTCGTCCCGGTCGCCTACATGGAGGACGAGACGCCGCTGCCGCACGAGACGCACCTGATCGAGCGCGGCACGCGCAACCCGACGCTCGACTGGGGCCTGATGCGCGAGCTCGACGCGGGCGGCGTGCGCGTCGAGTCGCACGGGATCGCCCACCGGCCGCTCGCCGAGGTGACACTCGACGAGGCGGTGCGCGAGATCGCGGTCTCGAAGCTGAAGCTCGAGGACCAGCTCGGCCGGCCGGTGCGCGCGTACGCGTACGTGAAGGGCTCCGAGGCGCACTTCTTTCCCGTGCACGAGAGCATCGTCAAGCAGGCCGGCTACGAGATCGCGTTCACGTCGATCTCGCGCTCGAACGGGCCCGACTCGAACCCGTTCCGGCTCGGCCGCTACAACGTCGAGCCGTATCCGCCGCGGACCTTCGAGCTCGTGCTCGCCGGCGCCTGCGACCTGATCTCGCTCAAGGACACCGTCGCCGGCACGCACGCCCGGCGGCTGTTCAACCAGGCGCTCGGCATCTCGACGCGGTGAGGATCGTCGAGTACGACGCGGACCGGCGCGGCGACGTCGCCGACCTGATGGCGCGCGTCTGGGGCGAGCGGCCCGACGAGGCCGAGCTCGAGTGGTTCTACGAGCGGAACCCGGTACGGCCGGCGTCGGTCCTGCTCGGCGAGGAGGACGGTCGTGTCGTCGCGACCGTCGCGATCAGCTTCCAGCGCATGGCGATCCGCGGCGAGGAGGTCGAGGTCGGGATGCCGCTGCGGGTCGCCACCGATCCCGGCTACCAGGGCCGCGGCATCTTCGCGGAGCTGCAGGCGGCGAACGAGGAGCGCGTGCGCGAGCTGGGGGTCCCGCTGTTGCTGACCGTGCCGAACGAGGCCTCGGCGCCCGTGTTCCTCCGGCGCCTCGGGTGGACGCCGCTCCCGCCGCTACGGGTCTGGGCGCGGGCCAAGGTGCTGCGGGGCGAGCCTCGCGCCCGGCGCGTCGAGCGCTTCGAGCCCGACCGGCCTGTCGCCTGGGGCGGCGGCGACCGCGTGCTGCGCAACGGCGCGTGGCTCAACTGGCGTCTCGCCGACGCGCCGCGCGACTACACGCTCCTCGAGGGCGACGGCTACGCGGCGGTGGGGCGCCGTGGGCGGATCGGCGTCGTCGCCGCCGTCGCCGGGGAGCTTCTCGGCGACGCGGCTGCGGTTGCGCACGGGTCGGTCCTGATCGCGGCGCCGCCGCCCTGGGAGAGACGCCGCTACCTGCGCGCCGGCTACCTGCCGACGCCGCGGACGTTCACGGTGCTCGGCAAGTCGCTCGGTGCGCCCGCTGCCCGGCGCGGCCGCACTTCGAGCTCGGCGACCTGGACTTTCTTTGAGGCGGTTCGTGTTCGTGACGCAGCAGGTCGACCCGGGCCACCCGGTGCTCGCCGCGACCGTGCCGAAGCTGAGGGCGCTCGCGGAGCGGCTCGACGAGCTCGTGGTGATCGCCGACCGCGCCGTCCCGGGCGCGCTGCCGGGGAACTGCCGCGTGCTGACCTACGGCGCCGGCTCGCGGATCGCGCGCGGCCGACTCTTCGCACGGCACCTGGCAGGGGGAGCTTCGCGGTGATCAGCCGCTCGCCGTGCTCGTGCACATGACGCCGCTGCTCACGGTTCTGGCGTGGCCGCTCGCACGGCGGCGGCGGGTGCCGCTGCTCCTCTGGTTCACGCACTGGAAGCCGTCGCGCACGCTCGTGCTGGCCGAGCGCGCCTCGGCCGCGGTGCTCACGGTCGACCGCCGCTCGTTCCCGCTCGCCTCCGAGAAGGTGGTCGCGATCGGCCACGGGATCGACCTCGCGCGCTTCCCGTGCGTCGAGCGCGAGGCGGCCGGACGGCTGCGTGTGGTCGCCCTCGGTCGCACCTCGCCGGCGAAGGGCTACGGGACGATCGTCCGCGCGGCGGAGCTCGCCGGCGCCGAGCTGGAGCTGCGCGGGCCCTCGTTCACCGACGAGGAACGGGTCGAGCGGAGGCGGCTGGAGGCGCTCGGGGCCCGCGTCGAGGAGCCGGTACCGTACGACGAGGTTCCGGCGCTGCTGACCCACAAGGACGTGCTGGTGAACAACATGCGCGAGGGCGCGCTCGACAAGGTGGTCTACGAGGCGGCGGCCACCGGCATGCCCGTGCTCGCGTCGAACACCGGCTTCGCCGACGTCCTGCCGCCCGAGCTGTGCTTCCGCCGCGACGACCCGGCCGACCTGGCCGAGCGGCTGCGCAGCCTCGAGGGCGTCGACCGCAACGCGCTCGGCCACGAGCTGCGCGCCCGGGTCGAGGCGCGGCACTCGGTCGAGCACTGGGCCGATGAGGTGCTCGCGGTCGCAGCGCGCCTCGGGAGCCCCGGCGCGTGATCGTGCTGCACGTCCAGAAGGTCGCGGGCATCTCGGGCTCCGAGGCGCACCTCCTCTCGCTGCTGCCCGACCTGAAGGCGCGCGGCTGGGACGTCCGCTTCCTGATGCTGCACGAGAACGAGCCCGGCGCGTGGGAGTTCGCGCGCGAGCTCGAGGCCGGCCGCGTGCCTGTCGATGCGATCCCGATGCGCGGCGACGTCGACCCAGCCGCGTTCGGCCGCGTGCTCAAGTACCTGGTCGCGCACCGGCCGGCGATCCTCCATACGCACCTCGTCCACGCCGACACGTACGGCCAGACGGCGGGCGCCCTCGCGAACGTGCCGGTGCGGCTCTCGACGAAGCACGGCTTCAACGAGTTCCGCGAGGGGAGGGTGTTCGCGCTCGGCGACCGCACGATCGGCGCGCTCGCGCACCGGCAGATCGCGATCTCGCGCGGGCTCGCCCGCTACCTCGCGGAGACCGAGGGCTTCGCCGAGCCGGGGTTCGAGATCGTCCACTACGGAATCGCCGCCGGTCGCGAGCCGGCGCCGTACGCGGGCGAGGCGCCGCGCTTCCTGTGCGTCGGCCGGCTGATCCCGATCAAGGGGCACGTCGTGCTGCTGCGCGCGTTCCGCCGCGTGCTCGACGCGCGGCCCGACGCCCGGCTCGACATCGCAGGACGCGGGGTGCTCGAGCACGGGCTGAAGGATTTCGCGCGCGAGCTCGGCCTCGCCGACGCCGTGCGCTTCGTCGGTCACGTCTCGCCCGTCCAGCGCGCGGTCGAGGAGTCGTTCGCCGTGGTCGTGCCGTCACTCGGCGAAGGGTTCGGCATGGTCGCCCTCGAGGCGATGGAGCGCGCGCGGCCCGTGATCGCCGCGTCGATCGGCGGGCTGGAAGACCTCGTGCGCGAGGGAGAGACGGGGCTGCTCGTCCCGCCGGGCGACGCCGAGCAGCTCGCCGACGCCATGCTGCGGCTGGCGAGCGACCCGGAGCTGGCTGCGGCGATGGGGCTCGAGGCGCGCCGGCGTGCGGTCGAGCGCTTCCCGGAGGACCGCTGCACCGAGCGGACCGAGGAGGTCTACCGCTTCTGGCTGAACGGCAGGCGGAACGGTCTCGAGCGGAACGGCCAGCTCGTGACGGCCGCCGCCGCGAGCAGCGCGAGCACGAAGTCCCACGGCACGCGGTAGCGCGTCGTACCCGCGAAGATCCACGCCATCGCCGTCTCGTAGCCGACGAAGACCAGCGCCAGCGCGCCGAACCAGGGAGCGACCGCAAACAGGCCCACGACCGCGAGCACGTAGAGCGGCACGACCCAGAGCGGCTCCACCCACGTCTGCGGGTCGTTGGCGCCGCTGCCCGTGTCACTCTCGCCGGCCTGCGCCCGCGGGTCCCACAACATCCAGGTCGCCTGCGCCGCGAGCTTCGCCTTCTCGCCGGGATGCTCCCGCCAGAACGTGGTGACGAGGTGCTGGTAGTGCGCACTGCTGCGCGCACTCGTCGAGATGGATCCGGTGCCCGTTGTTCGTGTAGATCACGCCGGCCTCCTGAGGCGTGCGCCATTTGTCCGGCACCGGATCGACCATCCGCTCCGGGATGTCCGGCACGTCGTCGATCCAGCTGCCCGCGCGCGAGGGTGTCGGAAGGTCTCGAGGTTGTTGGCCTTCCAGAGCGCCCGCGCGTCGGTCGTGATCGTGAAGCAGCCGACCTGTGCCTTGTTGCGCACGACCCACGGGCAGAAGCACGAGGCCCGCGACGACCGGCGCGAGCGACCGCCGCCCGCCAGCCGGCGCCTCGCCAGAGCAGGTAGGCGGCGAGCACAAGCGGCAGCAGGAGGAGGCGCGCGTTCGAGAGGATCGCGAGGCCGCAGCACGCCGCCGAGCGCCGCCGCGAGGCCAGCCGTACGGCGCGCGCCGCGACGAGCGGAGCAGCCCGAACGCGGCCGCTCCGAGCAGCTGGTCGAGGATCTCGCGGTTGCCGTGCACGTCGTGCCAGACGAGGTACGGCTGCAGCGTCGCGATCAGCGCTGCGATCAGCCCCGCGCGGGGCGAGACGAAGCGGCGGCCGATCTCGTAGACGAGCGAGCGCCGTCGCGACCGCGACGAGCGATCTGGGCCAGCCCGACGCGACCACCAGTGCCGCCCGGCGACCCAGTAGACCGGGATCAGGAACAAGCCGTAGAGCGGCTGCGTCGTAGGCCGACGGCGTCGCCCGGCAGGTAGCCGAACGTGCCCGAGTCGCAGGAAGACCTGTCGCCACGCGTCGGACTTCTCGGCAGCGGCCGACGCTGCCGCGCTCGTGGAGCAGCACGCGCGAGCCGCGGCAGCGCGCAGGCCGCGACGACGAGCGCGTAGGCGCGGCGTCTCGTCACGCGGCGGCGAGCGCCGGCCGCCGCGGCGTCGAGGTGCGTGCCGCTGCCACAGCTCGAGCATGCAGAGGCACCAGAGCCGGTGCCCGTGGTCGGCGCGCCGGTCGGCGTGCTCGCGGAGCAGCCGCTCGAGCTCGCCGCGGCGGAACAGGCCGCGGTCGGCGCCGCCGAGCAGCAGGTCGTCGGCGAGCGGCCGCAGCTCCTCGCGGAACCAGCGGTCGAGCGGCACGCCGAAGCCGGTCTTGCCGCGGCCCGCGACCTCGGGCGGCAGGTCGTCGGCGAACGCCTGCCTGAGCGCTGCCTTCCCGGCCGCCAGCTCGGGCGGCAGCGCGAGCCCGAGCTCGACCACGCGGTGGTCGAGGAACGGCGAGCGCAGCTCGAGCGAGACCGCCATCGAGGCGAGGTCGGCCTTCGGCAGCAGGTCGCCGGGCAGGTACGAGTCGATGTCGACCCGCCGCAGGTCGCGCGCCTCGGGCAGGTAGGCGCTCGTCGCGTGGGCCAGCGCGTCGTCGGTCCACAGCCGCCGCCGGAGCTCGAGCGGGGAACACCTCGACCAGGCGGCGTAGCGCTCGGCCGCCGGCGCCGCGGCGACGTCGAGGAAGCGGCGCGCGCGGAAGAGCGTCGAGCGGGGCTGCCGCCGCGCCCGCGGGACGGCGCCGAGCAGCCGTGCGCCCGCTGCGGCCGCTGCGTCCGGCACGCGCCCGGCGAGCGCGTGCGCGCGGTAGCGCTCGTAGCCGCCGAAGACCTCGTCGCCGCCGTCGCCGACGAGCGCGACCTTGACGTGCCGGCGCGTCGCCTCGCAGACGAGCAGCGTCGGCAGCGCCGCCTCGTCGCCGAACGGCTCGTCGAACGCGCGCGCGACACGGTCGACGAGCTCCGGCCCGGCGTCGATCTCCAGCTCCTCGTGCGTCGTGCCGTAGCGCTCGGCGACCGCGCGGGCGTAGCGGCGCTCGTCGTAGCGCGCGTCGGGGAAGCCGACGGTGAAGGTGCGCACGGGCTCGACGGAGGCCTGCGCCATCGCTGCGACCACGATCGAGGAGTCGATCCCGCCCGAGAGCAGCGCGCCGAGCGGCACGTCGGCCACGAGCCGCCGCCGCACCGGCCGCGCTCACCTCCGCGCGGACGCGCTCGACCCACGGCTCGTTCGGTCCGCGGGCGCGAACCGTTGCCAGCCGGCTCCGGCGACCAGTAGCGCTCGACCCGAACGCGGCCCTTCTCGGCGACGGCGTACGACCCGGGCGGCACCTTCTCGACCGCGCGCAGTCCCGAGCGCGGGACGTACTGGAGCGCGAGGTAACGCGTCGAGCTGGCCGAGGTCGAGCTCGCGCGAGAGGCCGGGCAGGGTGAGCAGCGCCTTCGTCTCGGAGGCGAACGCGAGCGTGCCGTCGGGCAGCTGCGCGTAGAGGAGCGGCTTCTTGCCGAGCCGATCGCGCACGAGCACGAGCCGCTCGCGCGCGCGATCCCACAGCGCGATCGCGAACATCCCCTCGAGGCGCTTCGGGAAGTCGAGCCCCCACTGCTCGTAGGCGTGCGGGATCAGCGGCGTGTCGCCCCGGCCGGCGGATCTCGTGGCCGGCGGCCTCGAGCTCCTGCCGCAGCTCGCGGAAGTTGTAGAGCTCGCCGTTGAAGACGCAGACGACGTCGCCGCGCTCGCTCGCGACGGGCTGGTCGCCGGTCTCCAGGTCGACGATCGCCAGGCGCCGGTAGCCGAGCGCCGCACGGCCGTACTGCCCGACGGCAGCATGGTCGGGGCCGCGATGTACGATCGCCGCGTTCATGCGCTCGACCAGACCCGGGTCGGGCGCGTCCCTGCCGAGGAGTCCGCAGATCCCGCACATGCCCGGTACGCAAGGCTACGCGGTCGTGTCGTGCCACGTCGAACGGCCGCTCGACGACCAGGTCTGGGAGCGCTACCGGCGCCTCATCCGCAGCCGTCCCGGCGGCTTCCCGATCGCCTCGCTCCTGCGGCCGCCGGCCGACGGCGAGGACGAGGAGCGGTTCCTCGTGCGCGCGCGCGAGGCGGCCGCGCTCGGGCCGTTCGGTCACCACACGCACTGGACGTCGCCGACGCACGCGCGGCCGACCGGCGGCGACCCGGCCGGGCAGGTGCTGCGCGAGGGCAGCTGGCTGCGCGAGCGCGGGCTCGAGCCGCGCTTCTTCTGCGGCGGCGGCTGGTACATGGACGCGGGCGTGCTGGCCGCGGTCGCCGAGCTCGGCTACGTCGACTGCACCGCCACCGCCGCGCGGCCGCCGTTCCTCCCGCCGGGCTCGCCGCGGGCCGCGCTCGACGCGCCGGCGTGGGTCCGCCTCGACGACGGCCGGCGCGTGCTCGAGCTGCCGAGCACGCACTCGCTCGGATCGGCCGCGCGCGGGCTCGCCGGCCCGCTGCCGCGGGTCGTCCACGTCCACTTCCACGACTACGAGCTGCTCGAGCCGCGCCGGCGGCTCGCGCTCTCGGCGACGCTGCGGCTGCTCGCGCTCCGCCGGCGCCCGGTCGAGCCCGGCGCGGTCGAGGCCGAGCGGGAGGTCGGGTGGGCGGACGTGTGCGCCGACTGACCGTCCTCGCCGCGCTCGCGGTCGCGCTGGCCGGCGTGCGGCTCGGGCGGCAGGAGCCGCAGCAGGGCACGTCCGTCCGGGTCGACAACGACCCGTTCCGGGTCACCGTCCTCCGCGACGGCGAGGAGGTCGTGGCCCAGGACCGCGGCGCGCGTCTCCGCTACCAGCTCGCCTCGAACGGCGAGCAGCACAAGCTGACGAAGGTCACCTCGTCGCGGATCACCGAACGCGGCGACCAGGTCTACGAGGTGGCGACCGACGAGCCCGGCCGCACCGCGACCGTGACGATCTCGCCGACGCCCGAGCGGCTGCCGGCTCTCGCTGCGCCTCCATCCCGAGACCGACGTCCAGCAGGTCTACGACGCGTTCGAGACGCGCCCCGGACGAGCACTTCCTCGGCGGCGGCGAGCGCGGCGACGCCGTCGACCTGCGCGGGCAGATCCTGCAGATCAAGGTCGCCGAGCCGTGCTCGTACGCGCCCGTGCCGTTCTTCGCGAGCACGGCCGGCTGGGGCGTCCGGCTCGCGACGCACAGGGTCGCGGCGCTCGCGTTCCCGGGCTCGGCCGGCGGAACCGGCTGCCAGCTCGGCGACGGGCCCGCCTGCGGCTTCCCGCCGCTCGAGGACCGCGCCGAGGTGTGCGTGCAGGGCGCCCGGCTCGACGAGGATGCTTCTACACCGGCACGCTCGCCGAGACGCTGGCTACGAGGCGAGCTGGCCGTCGCGTGCCGCCGCCGTCGGAGCTCGAGCTGATCAAGTGGCGCGACGTCGGTCGACGGCCCCGAGGACGTGCTCGACGATGTCAGGCGCCTGCAGGCCGCGGGGATCCCGCTCGGCTGGGTGCTCCTCGACAACCCGTGGGAGACCTGCATGGGCGACGCTCGACCTTCGACCGCAACGCGCATTCCCGACCCGGCGGGCCTGATCCGCGAGGTGCATTCGCTCGGCGTCCGCTTCATGCTCTGGGTCTCGCCGAAGGTGATCTGCAGCTCGGCTACCCGGACTCGGCGTTCGCTCGGCACGCCCGAGAACCGGACGCTCGATCTGCGCCAGGCGTCCGTCCGTCGCCGAGTTCCAGGCGCGCCTGCGCAAGGCTGCTCGCGCTCGGGGTCGACGGGGTCAAGGGCGACCGCGGCGACGAGATCGACCTGGAGCCGTACGGCCCGAACGCTGCAGAACGACTACCCGCTGCTGTTCGCCCAGTCGGTGCTGCGGTGCCTGCCGCACGACGCGGGCGCGATCTTCCGTGCCGCCTCGACGGGCTCGCAGCGTGTGCCGGGCCTGTGGGCCGGCGACCAGTCGGGCGACTGGAGCGGCCTCCAGCGCGCGATCCGGGCCGGGCAGACCGCGTCGGTGAGCGGCTTCCCGATGTGGGGATCCGACGTCGGCGGCTACTCAGTCGCCAGCACCTCACCGGGGACGTCTTCGCGCGCTGGGCCCAGCTCGGCGCGATCTCGCCGGTGCTGGAGGTCGGCGGGATCGGCGCGAACGCGACGCCGTGGACGCTCGGCGCCGACGGCGATGCGCGTGCTCCGCGCGAGCGCCGTCCTCCACTACGAGCTCTTCCCGTACCTCTACGGCCTGCTCCGTCGCGGCGAGCCCGTGCTGCGCCCGCTCGGCTACGGCTATCCCGGACGACCCGGCGGCCTGGAAGGCCGACCTCGAGCTGCTCGTCGGGCCCGACCTGCTCGCCGCGCCGGTGACCGGGCCGGGAACGACCCCGAGCGTGTACCTGCCGAAGGGCGCGCTGGGTCGACCTGTACACGGGCGCGCCGGTGAGCGGCGGTCGCACGCTTCACGCGGCCGACGCCGCTGACCGAGTTCCCGCTGTACGCGCGGGCCGGCGCGGTGATCCCGTTCAACCTGCCGCGACGACGGACTCGTGGTGGGCGGTGAACGAGCAGACCCATCCCGGCCGCGCCGGCTTCCTCGCCACGAACGGCGCGCTGCTCGACCTGCGCGGCCAGCCGCGCGACGTGCAGCTGTTCGTCCCGGCGCCCCGGCGGCCCGGCCGGGTCACGATCGGCGGCCGCGAGGTCGCCTGGACGTGGAACGCCGGGCCGCTTCCCGGAGCGGTGATCCGCGTGCACGGGCCGGCCGTCCAGGGCCGGATCTCCCTCGCTCCACCTAGGATTCGGCTGTGTCGATCGATCCGATCGTCGGGACGCCGCCCGTGGAGGGGACCGACGCACGCGCCGGCCGCCCGTATCTCTTCACGCGAGCGGTCGCTGGCGACGCTGGCGCGGCGCACCGCCAGCGTCGTCGCGCTGGTCGTGATCGACCTGTCGGGGCTCACGATCGGCCTCTACTTCGCGCTCGCTCTGCGCTCGGCGATCGTCGACCCGAAGCCGATCCTCTGGAACCTGCTGTGGGACCACGAGTCCGACTGGCTGCCCGTTCCTGATCCTGCTGCTCGTGCTCGTCTTCTGGCGGAACCGCCTGTACGGGCCGCGCGAGGTGCGCGAGGGCGCCGGCCGGATCATCCCCTCGGTGCTCCTCGTCGCTGTCGCTCTCGCTCGCGTTCGCGGTCGGGACGGGGCAGCACTTCACCACCTTCGGCCTCTACCTCTCGGCCGCGTTCTTCGTCGCGACGCTGATCAGCCTCTTCCGCTGGAGCTACGAGTCGGTCACCGGCTCGTTCCTGCGCTCGCTCGGGGTGCGGCGCCGGGCGCTGCTCGTGGGCGACCCGGAGCAGGTCGCGCACCTGCGCGAGACGCTCGGTTCGAGCCGCGGCGGGATCGACTACGACTTCGCCGGCGAGATCGCGCCCGGCCCCGAGCTCGCCGCGAGACTCGCGCGCGAGAAGCTCGACGAGCTGATCGTCGCCGACAGCGGCCTCGGCGAGGAGCAGCTGCTCGAGATCGTCGAGGCGGCGCACCGCCGCGGCATGAGCGTGCGGGTCGCGCCGCGGACGACCGAGCTGCTGGTCGAGCGCGGCGAGTACGTGCCCGGGCAGGGGCTGCCGCTGTTCGAGCTGCGCCCGCCGATCCTGGCCGGCGCGGACTGGGCGCTGAAGCGCTCGTTCGACGTCGTCGTGGCGGCGCTGATCGTGGTCATCGGGCTGCCGCTGTGGGCGCTGATCGCGCTGCTCGTGAAGGCGACCTCGCGCGGGCCGATCCTCTACGCCGACACGCGCATCGGTCTGCGCGAGCAGCCGTTCCGGATGCTCAAGTTCCGGACGATGGTCGAGGGCGCCGAGCGGACGCAGGCCGCGCTCGAGTCGGCCAACGAGGCGAGCGGCGCGCTGTTCAAGATCCGCGACGACCCGCGCGTGACGCGCGTCGGCCGCGTCCTGCGCCGCTTCTCGATCGACGAGGTGCCGAACGTGATCAACGTCCTCCGAGGCGAGATGTCCCTCGTCGGCCCGCGCCCGCTGCCGCTGCGAGACCACGCGATGCTCGAGCCGTGGCACCGCCGCCGCTCGAACGTCCTTCCCGGCATGACGGGCCTGTGGCAGATCGCCGGCCGCAGCGACCTCTCGTTCGACGACCTCGTCCGGCTCGACTTCTACTACCTCGAGAACTGGTCGCTCTGGCTCGACATCACGATCCTGGTGAAGACGCTGCCCGCGGTGTTCGTGCAGCGGGGCGCGTACTGATCGGCCTCGCCGGCCACGGAGTTCCTCCCCGACCGGATCTCCCGGTCAAGCAGTGGGAACGTCGATCAGTGTCGTTCCAACTGCGGAAGGCTCGGGGATCGGGTCGCCCGCCCGGCGGAGACCCTCGAGGTGGAACGAGATCGCCTCACGAACGAGTCGCTCCACCTCCTCGCGAGTCTTGCCGACGACGCCGACGCCGGGCAGGTCCGGGCAGTAGGCGCCCCATGAATCGCCTTCGTGCTCGATCACGACCAGGTACTCACTCATCGCCTTGTCCTCCCTAGTCCAGCTTGCCGAAGGATATTGGCCGCCGTCCCTTTCGGGACGTCGAGGTTGGCCTTGCCGGCGATCGTGACTTTGCCAGGCTTGGTCGGATGCTCGTACTGCCGGTGGCTTCCACGCTGGCCGATCATGCACCAGCCGTCGTTCTCGATGATCCCGATGATCTCGCGGTACTTCACGAAAACGAGTTTCTCCGTCCTGGCCGGCGGGTCGCTAGTCGCTCTTTGGGCGCCGTCCCTTACGGCTCCGTAACCCGCTCCTGCGACACTTCGCAGCCGAATGCGCGCGCCGAAGCTGCTCTGCGTCGCCTCCGCCGTCGACCTCGACTTCCGCTACGGCTGCACGCCGGCCTGGTGGCAGCTCTGGAAGGGGTTGCACGAGGAGGGCGTCGACCTCGTCGTCACGCCGTACCGCGGCCGGCCGGTCGAGTCGCCCTGGTGGCGGACGGCGCCGAACCCGACCTACCGCGAGGGGGAGTCGTACGCGCGCCTGCGCGTCCTCGCGGCCCGACTCAAGGGCGACCGCTACCTGCGGCGGGCCGAGGACAGCCCCGAGGAGAGCCGCGCCGACCGGCTCACCCGCGAGGCGATCTGGCGGTTCGTCACGCCGCGCTGGCGGCGGCACCTCGAGACGCTCGTCGAGCGCGAGCGGCCGGACGCCGTCGTCGTGTTCACGGTGCCGATGGCCCACTTCCGCGGCATCCCGACGGCGCTGCGCGAGCGCTTCGGCGTGCCGATCGTCTTCTACGACGGCGACGTGCCGATGAGCCTGCCCGAGTTCGGCGGCATGGACACGGGCTTCAACTACTACCACGGCGCCGATCCGGGCGAGTACGACCTGCTGGTCTCGAACTCCGAGGGCGGGCTCGAGAACCTGCTCGCGCTGGGCGCTCGGCGTGCGGAGGCGGTCTTCTGGGGCGCGGACCCCGACTTCTTCGCGCCGCACGCGGTCGCGAAGGAGGCCGACGTCTTCTTCTACGGCTACGGCGACAAGTTCCGCCGCGAGTGGATGGCGGCACTCGTGGGCGAGCCCTCGCGGGAGCTGCCCGACCTCGACTTCGCGCTCGGCGGTCGGGACTTCCAGGGCGACACCGGCCGCGCGCGCCTCGTCGGCGACGTGCCGTTCAACGTCTTCCCGCGTGCGATCTCGGCCGCACGGGTCAACCTCTGCATCACGCGCCGCTCGCACGCGACCGTCTACGCGTCGTCGTCGTGCCGGCCGTTCGAGCTCGCGGCGGCGGGCGCGGCGATCGTCGCGAACCCCTACGAAGGGATCGAGCGCTGGTTCGAGCCGGGCAGCGAGCTGCTCGTCGTGCACGACGCGCGAGGAGGCGGTCGCTGCCTACCGCGACCTGCTCGACGATCCCGCGCAGGCCGAGGAGATGGGGCGGCGCGCGCGCGAGCGGGTGCTCGACGAGCACACCTACCGCCACCGCGCGCGGCGGCTGCTCGAGCTCGTCGGGCTGGGGGTGCCGGCGCATGTCGACTGAGGTGGCGGGCGCTCCGAGCGCCCCGGTCGGGCAGCTCGCGGCGCTCCGTCGGATCGCGATCGTGCCGGCGTTCAACGAGGAGCTGAACGTCGGCCGCGTGCTCGACGAGCTGCGCACGTTCGACCCCGGCCTCGACGTCGTGGTCGTCTCGGACGGCTCGACCGACCGCACCGCCGAGGTCGCGGCCGCCGGCGGCGCGCACGTGATCCAGCTGCCGTTCAACCTCGGCATCGGCGGCGCCGTCCAGACGGCGTTCCGCTACGCCTGGGAGGAGGGCTACGAGCTCGTCGTGCGCGTCGACGGCGACGGGCAGCACGACGCGACGCAGCTCGGCGCCGTGGTCGCGCCCGTGCTCGCGGGCGACGCCGACATCGTCGTCGGCTCGCGCTTCCTCGGCGACGGCGGCTACCGCTCCTCGCCCGCTCGCAGGGTCGGCATCCGCGTGCTCGCGTGGGTCGTCTCGACGATCGCGCGCCAGAAGGTGACCGACCCGACCTCCGGCTTCCAGGCGCTCAACCGCCGCGCGATCGGTCTGTACGCCGCCGACCTGCCGCACGACTACCCGGAGGTGGAGGGGCTCGTGATGGCGATCCGCCACCGCGTGCGCCTGGAGGAGGTGCCGGTGACGATGCGCGAGCGCGAGCACGGCCGCTCGTCGATCTCGGCGCTCGGCTCGGTCTACTACATGGTCAAGATCCTGCTCGCGCTGTTCGTCGGCCTCTTCCGCCGCAGGGTGACGCCGTTGGAGGATCACGTGACTCCGCTGAAGGTCTCGATCGTGGCGACGATCGCGTCGCTGCTGCTGCTGCTCGTCGTCTTCGAGCTGATCCGCTCGCGGCGCCTGCGCGAGCGCTACGCGCTGCTCTGGCTCGCGACGGGCGTCGTGCTGCTCGTGCTCTCGGCGTGGCGCGGCGGGCTGAACACGATCGCGGGCTGGCTCGGCGTCACGAGCTACCCGCCCGCCGTGCTGTTCGCGATCGGCCTGCTCTTCGTCGTGCTCGTGCTGCTGCACTACTCGACCGTGATCTCGAAGCCTGGCCGACCAGAACACGATCCTCGCGCAGCGGCTCGCGATCCTGGAGAGCAAGCTCCGCGAGCGCGGCTGAAGCCGGATCAGCCCGTGGCGTCCTGCGCCCGGGTCGCGGTCGCCGGTCGCGGTTTCGGGACGAGGAAGACGATGCACGCGGTCAGCAGCGCGTAGACGGGCAGCGCCGGGACCAGCGCGTACAGCAGCTCGAGGAGCGACAGCGACCGGCCGAGCGTGGCGACGATCAGCGCGACGAACAGCCAGCCGAGGAACGCAGCGGCCGGCGGCGACCGCCGCGCGACCCCGATCAGGCCTGCGAGCGGCAGGTACTCGAGCACGCGTCTGCTCCACGCGAACTCCCGGAACTGGTCGAGGCTCGTGCCCATCGTGTGGTAGCCGGGATGCACGCCGGGCACGTGCCGGAAGAGGGCGAGCGCACCCAGGGCTCCGAGCGCCACGGCCGCGCACGCGGCGGCTGCACGCGGACGGCGCGCCACCGCGAGTGCGAGCGCCGGGGCGGCGAGCGCCGGCCAGACCCGCGGGTGGACGAGCGCTGCGGCGCCCACGGCGGCGCCGGCGGCGGCGCCCGTGAGCAGCGTCTGGTGGCGCGGCCCGAGCGCGAGCCAGCCCGACGCGAGCAGCAGGCATCCGGCGAGGACGGCGTCGCGTCCGCCGAAGCCGAGGGCGGCGGGGAGGAACTGCTCCCGGTACACGACGCCGAAATCCGTCGACGGGCTTCCGCCGACCACCCAGTAGCGAAGGAGCAGCACCGGGGCGACGACCCAGAGCGCACCGGCCCCGAGGGCGAACACGCGGCCGCCGATCGACAGCGCGACGCCGTAGAGCAGGATCAGCTCCGCAGAGAGCAGCGCGACGCCGGCCGCGGCGTCCCCGGTGGAGTACGTCCAGTCGCTTGTGCGCGCGAGCGCGGCGATCGCGACGAGCTGCGCCGCCACGAGGCCGCCGGCGGCAACGAACGGAGACAGGCCCCGCACCACTGCGGCAAGGCGCTCAGCCGCGCGCATGCACGGCCTGAGACGCGCGATACCAGGCGATCGTCTGCTCGAGCCCGTCCCGAAGCGGCGTGCTCGCGGTGAAGTCGAACGTCTGACGGGCCTTTGACGCGTCGAGCACCCGGCGCGGCTGCCCGTTCGGCATCGAGGTGTCCCAGACGATCTCGCCGGAGAAGCCGGTCAGGTCGGCGATCGTCTCGGCCAGCTCGCGGATCGAGATCTCGGCCCCGGTGCCGACGTTGACCGGCTCGGGCCCGTCGTAGCGCTCCGCGGCCAGCAGGAACGCCTCGGCGGCGTCCTCGACGTACAGGAACTCCCGCGTCGGCGAGCCGTCGCCCCAGAGGACGACCTCGTCGCGTCCTTCGATCATCTTGCGGATCAGCGCCGGGATCACGTGGGACGTCTCGAGGTCGAAGTTGTCCCTCGGCCCGTACAGGTTCGCGGGCAGCAGGAAGACCGTGCGCAGCCCGTACTGCTCGCGGTAGGCCTGGGCGCCGACGAGCATCGCCTTCTTCGCGACACCGTAGGGGGCGTTCGTCTCCTCGGGGTAGCCGCTCCAGAGGTCGTCCTCGTGAAACGGCAGCGGCGTGTGCTTCGGGTAGGAGCAGACCGTGCCGGCGATCACCAGCTTCTCGACGTCGTGCAGCCGGCTCTGCTCGAGGACGTGTGCGCCCATCATCAGGTTCGCGTACCAGAACCGTCCGGGATTGGCCCGGTTCGCACCGATCCCCCCGACCTCCGCGGCGAGGTGGAAGACGAGCTCGGGCCGGGTCTCCTCGAACAGCCGCGCCGCGTCGTCGCGCAGCGTGAGATCGTAATCCCGCCGGCGTGCCACGAAGGGATCGTGGCCGTCGCTTCGCAGCCGCTCGACGAGATGCGAGCCGAGGAAGCCGCCACCACCGGTCACGAGCACCCTCACGGCGGCGAAGGGTAGCGGCGGCCCGTGGCGGCCGTGGCTCCCGAGGCGTCACTCCGATGGATTCCCTTTCAGCGGGACGTGGAGGGGCGGCCCGACCATGAGCAGGTCGGAGTTCCCGAGGTCGCCCGCCCAGCCGGCGAGCATGCCGATCCGGTAGGTGACGTCGGTGACGCGCCGCTCGATGTCGAGGAACCGCGTCCGCCGCGTGTACCCGGCCGGCCGAGCCGCGATGAGGACGCAATCACGTGCTCCCTCCGTCCGCTCGGTGCAGTCGGCGGGTCCGTCCACTCGCAGCACGACGTAGAAGACGCGAGAGGAGCCGTGCTCGGGGCTGTCCCACGAGAGCCGCACCCGATCCGGCTCGACGACAGCGACGGCGCGAAGCTCGTTCGAGACGGGGACGAGAGTGTTCGCGGTGCTGTCGAGGACGACTCTTCCCGTCGTCCAACCCGTCGCCGTCACCACGGCCGCGAACGGGTACACCGCGAGTACGACAGCGGCCACGAGGGTCACGCGGGTCGGCGGCGCCAGGGTCGCGGGGATCGGCACCCGCCTCGGGAGCCAGGGGAGGAGCGTCGCGCCCGAGACGACGGCGAACGCGCCCGCGACGAGCAGCACGACGAAGGCCGGATAGGCCGGGATCACGAGCCGGAAGGCCGAGGTGGCTTCGACCGATGCTCTGCCGGCGGCTCCGCCCTTGAAGAGCAGGTAGGTGAGGCACCACGTCCCGATCATGATCCCCGGCGACCGGAGCCCTCCGGATCAGGGCGACGATCCCGGCGACCCAGAGCAGCAGGAGCGCCTCGAAGCCTCGGCTCGCGTCGCTCAGCTCCCAGAAGTTCTTCCTCAACGTGCCCCAGCTGAGCTGCTGGTAGACGGTTCAGCGAGGACGCAGGCGGAACGACGCTGTCGGCGTACGCCAGCGCGTGCGCCGGCGGCGCGGCAACCGGGATGTAGCCGAGCCCGATCTTCTTCCAGGCCGTGAGGGTGATCAGCGTGGGAACGAGCAGCGCGACGAACGCGAGGCCCTCGCGCCAGCGACGGCAGACGGCGAAGGCGATCAGGGGTGCCGGGAGGTAGAAGCCGTTCGCCGGCTTGACCGCGAGCAGCAGGCCGGTGGTCAGGCCCGCGAGCACGACGTCGTCCCAGCGCCGGTCGTCGAGCGCGCGCAGGACGAGCAGGGTCGCCGTGAGCGCCAGGATCATCGACGCGTAGTCGGCGAGGTTCGTCAGGCCCAGTGCGTTCGGGAGAACGAGGTTCTGCACCTTCGAGTCGAAGGGAGGCTCCCCGAAGCCGCGGAGGATCGCGAGCGTGATTGCCGGGGCGAGGATCCACGTGATCGTCGCGGCATAGCCGAACAGCCGGCCGCCGATCCGGGCCCCGAGCCCGAACATGGCGAGCACGCCGAGCGGCGCGAGCACGAGCAACTGGAGCACGATCACCGCCGGCAGCCCGGCGAGCATGTTCGCGCCGTAGACGAGCCCGACCGGCCACAGGAAGACCGGGAGCCCGTACGAGATCACGGTCTCCGGCACATGGTGATGCGCGAGGCTCCAGGTCGTCGTCCAGTAGTAGGTGCCGTCGCCACCGTGGTAGAAGAGCCAGCCGTTGTGGGTCGCGCTCAGCCCGAGCGCTGCTGTCATCACCCACTGCGCGAGCACGAGCGGCACCAGCACGTAGACGGGCCGGATCGCGGCGGCGCGCCCCGCGGCCGCGTGGATCCGTGCTCGTATCTGCGCGGAAGCCGGTTCCGCGGCGTCGACGGTTCGAGGAGGCGCCGGTCGCGTCTGTGGCCCGGTCGCTTCGGTCGAGCTCGATGACTTCCGCGACCTCAGCCGCCGCGTGCTGACGCGACCAACCGACCTGCGCCAGCTGCGCACCGCTCAGCGCGCTTTCGTCTGCTTCGCCGTGAGCCAGTCGACCCGGCCAATCCACTTCTCGCGGTTGGCCGCGTACCACGCGATCGTGCGCGCGACGCCCTCCTCCCACGAGATCTTCGGCGTCCAGCCGGTCTCCCGCTGCAGCTTCTCGTAGCCGACGCGCAGCGCCATCACCTCGCTCGCGCCCGGCCGGAACCGCGCCGGCGTCGTCTCGACCGTGCGCCCGGCCGGCCAGAAGCCGCGCTCCTCGCCGACACGAAGGATCAGCGCCACCCAGTCGGCCATCGAGATGTTCTCGCCCTGGCCGTAGACGTAGACCTCGCCGGGGGTGCCGTGCGCCGCGACGGTCAGGTGGCCCCGGACGCCGTCCGTGCAGAAGCAGAAGTCGCGCAGCGGGTCGAGCTGGCCGAGCTCGATCGTCTCGCGCTCGAGCGCCTGGGTGATGATCGTGCCGGTCACGTAGCGCGGGTTCTGCCGCGGCCCGTAGTTGTTGAACATCCGCGTGACGACCGCGGGGACGCCGTACGCGTCGTGGTAGTTCATGGTCAGGAAGTCCGCGGCGACCTTCGCCGTCGCGTAGATCGACTTCGGGTTGATCGGCGAGCGCTCGTGCAGGATCAGGCTGCCGGCGTCGTCGAAGTCGTGGTGGTGGGCGACCGACTCGCGCACGTTGCCGTACTCCTCCGAGGTGCCGGCGGTGTCGAACTTCTCCAGCTCGACGCCGTGGTCGACGACCGACTGGAGCAGGTTGAGCGTGCCGAGCGTGTTCGCCATCACCGTCTCGTACGGCCGGTGCCACGACTCGCCGACGTGGGCCTGCGCGCCGAGGTGGAAGAGGTACGGCCTGTCGGGCGCCTCCTTCAGCTCGCGCATCAGGTAGTCGATCGAGGTCTTGTCGGTCAGGTCGGCGAAGACGACGCGCAGCCGGCCGCGCAGGTGGCCGATGTTGTTCAGCGCGCCCGAGGAGGTCGCGCGCACGAAGGCGATCACGTCCGCGCCGAGCTCGACGAGCGCGTCCGTCAGGTGCGAGCCCATGAAGCCGTCGGCGCCGGTGACGAGGCACGTCCGCCGTTCGTAGACACCCGCGAAGACGTCCCGCAGCTCGTCGATCTCGTCTGCCGGCCAGATGACGGTATCTTCGCGCGGCACGGATGCAGGCTAGTCACACGACCAGTCGGAGCGCGCTGCGAAGCGGCCTCGTCACCGGGCTCTCGACGGCGGCGGTCAGCGGCTCGGCGGCGATCGCGGGCGCACTGCTCGCCCGGCGCTTCGGACACGGGGTGCAGACGGACGGCTTCTTCGCTGCCTATGCGGTGTACGTCGCGCTGGTGCTCGTCGCGAGCGCCCTGCGCGTGGTCGTGCTGCCGCAGTTCGCGCGGGCGCAGGAGGCGGGCAGGCTCGGGCGCGAGGTGGGATCGTGGAGCCTGGCGCTCGCGGTGCCGATCGTGCCGGCTGGTCGTGCTCGCGATCGCCGCCTCGGACACTGTCGCGCGCGGTCTCGCCGGCAACGGCGCGGCCCGCGACGCCGCGGCCGAGCTGCTGCCCTGGCTCTTGCCGGCGGCTGCGGCGCAGGTGTACGCCGGGATCGCCGCGAGCGGCCTCGCCGCGCTCGGCGACTACGGCACCGCCGCGATCGGCTTCGGCGCGGGCGCGGTCGCCGGGCTGGTCGTGATCGTCGCGGCGTCGGACGAGGGCGTGGTCGCCTTCGGCTGGGGTCTCGCGCTGAACGGCGCGATCGCGCTCGGGGTGCCGCTGGGGCTCCTGCTCGCCCGCCGCGGCGTCGGCCGTCCGGAGCGCCGCGTCTGGCCGCGCCTGCGCGCGCTCGCGGAGGGCGCGTCGCTGCCGTTCGCCCTGCAGGGCCTCTACCTGATCGGCCTCCGCTTCGCGACCGGCCTCGGCCCCGGCGCGCCGACGACGTTCTCCTACGCGTACCTGATCGCGGCGCTGCTCGTGGCGGTGACGGCGACCTCGCTCGCCCTCGTCTCGTCGGTGCCGCTGACGCGCGACGGCCTCACGCCGGAGCGGACGGCACGGCACGTGGTCGCCGCGTCCTGGCTCTCGCTCGCGATCGTCGCGGCGGCTGCGGGCGTCTTCGCGCTTGCGGGTGAGCCGGTCGCGCGCTGGGTGCTCGGCTCCGAGTACGCGGGCGGCACCGGCGCCGAGCTGGGACGGCTGGTCGTGTACCTCGCGCCGTGGATGGTGGCGTCGGTCGCGGTCTCGGTCACGTTCCCGCTCCTGTTCGTGCGCGGCCGCGCGCGGAGGCTGCCGCTGCTGGCGGTGGCCGCGCTCGTCGTCCAGGTGCCGGTCGAGTGGATCGGGCGCGAGGCGTTCGGCCTCGCCGGGATCGCCGGCGGGATGGCGGTGACGACCGCCGCCGTGCTCGCCGTGCTGCTCCACTCGCTCGGCTCGCTCCGGCAGACGGTGCGCGGGGTGCTTGCGGCGGCGGTCGTCTGCGGCGGCCTTGCGGCAGTCGCGTTCGCCGCGCCGGGCATCCTGTTCGGCGCGGTGTCGGCGGCGGTCGCCGGGCTCGTGCTCTACGCGGCGGCGCTCCTCTCGTGGCGGCCGGCAGGACTGCGCGCCGCCTGGGCCTACGCGCGGACGCTGCAGTGACCCTCATCGCGGTCGTGCTCAACTGGAACGGCGGCGAAGACACGCCGCGGGCGCTCACCTCGCTCGAGGGGATCGAGACGATCTGCGTCGACAACGGCTCGTCGGACGGGTCGGACGCGGTCGTCGAGCGCGACTTCCCGGCGGTCGAGCTGATCCGCGCCGGCGAGAACCTCGGCTTCGCGGGCGGCTGCAACGTAGGCATCCGGCGGGCCCTCGAGCGCGGCGCCGAGTGGGTGCTGCTCGTGAACAACGACGCCGTCGTCGAGCCGGGGTTGGCGGCGGCGCTGGAGCGGGCGGCGGCGGCGCGCCCGGATGCGGGGCTGCTCGCGTGCAAGGTGCTGTTCGAGGACGGCGCCACGGTGATGTACGCCGGCGCGTCGTTCCGGGCCTGGCTCGGCTACTCGGGCCGGCGCACCGGCTTCGGGGGGCCGGACCGCTACCACGAGCTCGTGGACGTCGGCCGTGCCGACGGCGCCGCGATGGCCGTCTCGCGCGCGGCGGCCGAGCGGGTCGGGCTGCTGGACGAACGTCTCTTCGCCTACGTCGAGGACGTCGACTGGTCGCTCCGGATGCGCGCGGCCGGCTACGCGGTCGTGTTCGTCCCGGACGCGGTCGTGCGCCACAAGGGCTCGGCGTCGACGGGCGGCGGAGCCTCGACGGCGAACCTCTACTACTCGACCCGGAACACGATCCTCGTCGCCGAGCGGGCGCGCCCGCTTCCGTTCGGCTTGCGCCACCTGCGCCGCGGCGTCGTGGTCGGCACGCACCTCGCACAGGCGGCATCGCACCCGCGCAGGCGCGAGGCGATGCGCGCGGTGCTGAAAGGCGGCCGCGACGCCCGCTCGGGCCGCGGCGGTCAGAGAAGCATGCCGTAGGGCGTCTCCCGGGCACGGGCGGCGCTACCACGGGCACGTCTCTCTTGGCCATGACCGGGGACAGGCCCCGGACATGGCCCTGCAGCGCGATCGTCGACGGGCGTTTTCGCTGCACGATGCGCCTTCGGGCCAGTGTCGACTTGTTCTCTTCGGCCGTGGCCGGGGCCTGTCCCCAGCCATGGCCGTTTGGGACGCCGGCGCAGTGTCGCGGCTCGGGCTCAGCCGCCGGCTGCTCGGTACACGTCCTCGTGGGCGCGCGCGGTCGCCTCCCACGAGAAGAGCTTCGCGCGCTCGAGCCCGCGTGGCGACCAAGTCTCCGGCTCGTCCAACACATCGCGAGCTGCGGCGGCGATCGCGGACGCGTCGTGCGGATCGAACAGCCGCGCTGCGTCGCCGACCACCTCCGGCAGCGAGGCCACGTTCGAGCAAGCGACGGGGCAGCCGCACGCCATCGCCTCGACCGGAGGCTGGCCGAACCCCTCGTACAGCGACGGGAAGACGAGCGCGCCTGCGCGCCGGTAGAGGGCGACGAGCTCGTCGGTGCGGACGGCGCCACGCACCTCGACGCCCTCCGGCACCGCGCCCGTCGGCCCGCCGCCGGTCAGCACGAGTCGGAGCTCCGGCCGTTCACGGCGCAGGAGCGCGAACGCCTCGAACAGCCGCTCGTGGTTCTTGTGCGGCCACCGCCGCGCCGGGTAGAGCAGGAAGCCCTCACGCTCGATCCCGGCCGCGGGCTTGAAGCGCTCGTGGTCGATCCCGAGGTGGATCGGGTGGACGCGCGCCGGGTCGAGGCCGAGCAGCTCGACGGCGCGGTCGCGGACGAACTCGCTGATCGTGATCACGCGGTCGGCACCGCGCACCGACCGGTGCCACGCGATCGCCCGGAACGCGCGCTCGGAGCGCGAGAAGAGCGACGGCAGATCGAGGTGCTGGAGGTCGAGCAGCGAGACGACCGACGGCGCCCGCACCGTCGGGACTCGCAGCGTCAGCGGGTAGTGGACGACGTCGGCACCGGCCAGCCGCGCGCGTAGCGGCCCTGGCCGCGCCGTGGCGAGGGTCATCGCCGCGAGCCGCTTCGGGATCGTCCGCGCCTCGCGGTACTCGGTCGCGACCTCGGCCGGCAGCCCGCCGGCGCCGTCCGGCGCGACCGGCGGCAGCAGCACGCGATAGTCGAGCTCGCCGCCGCGGGCCAGTGCCCGCAGCAGCTCGCGCGCGTACGTCTCGCTGCCGCCGAGCTCGCCCGGCACGAGCGTGAGGAGCGCGATCCCGACCACCGCGCGATCGTACGGTCAGCCGCGCGCTAACAGCGCCGTAACCCTCGCGCCCTAGACTTTCGCGCATGCCGGAGGAGCCGACCGACGTCGCCGCGCTCTTCGCGCGCCTCAAGGAGGAGGTGCGCGCCGGCGGCCCGCGGGAGGCCGACGTCACGCCCGCGCAGGTGCGGCTCTCGGTGCGCGACCAGGCCGAGCGTCTGTGGGCGATCTCGGCCGACCGGCCGGTCGTCGGCAAGGCCGGGCCGGTGAAGCTGTTCCTGCGGCGCTTCATGCGCTGGTACGTCGAGCCGCCGTTCGCCGACCAGCGCGCCTACAACAACGCCGTGCTGCAGCTGATCGACGACCTCGACGAGCGAATCGCGCGGCTCGAGCGGCTCGAGCGGCCATGAGGATCGCGGTCTGCCGGCCGCAGGTGCCGTTCGTCTACGGCGGAGCCGAGGTGATGGCCGACCAGCTCGTCGTCGAGCTGCGCGCGCGCGGGCACGAGGCCGAGACGGTGAGCATCCCGTACAAGTGGTTTCCGGGCACGCGCGTCCTCGACCAGGCGCTCCTCTGGAGGCTGCTCGACCTGGACGAGACGGCGATCGACCTCGTGATCGCGACGAAGTTCCCCTCCTACTGCGTGCGCCACCCGAACAAGGTCGCCTGGGTCGCGCACCAGTTCCGGCAGGCCTACGACTACGACGGCACCGAGCTCGGGCAGTTCTCGGAGTCGCCCGAGGACCGCGCCACGCGGCTCGCGATCGAGCGGCTCGACCGGGTCGCCTTCGGCGAGGCGCGCAAGGTGTTCGCGATCTCGCGCAACGTCGCCCGGCGGCTCGAGCGCTACACGGACGTCGCCGCCGAGTACCTGCCGCCGCCGCCGCAGAAGCTCCCGTACCGGACGGCCGAGCCGGAGCCGTTCGTGCTCTCGGTCAACCGGCTCGACCGGGCGAAGCGGATCGACCTGCTGATCGAGGCGGCGAAGCTCGACCCCTCGCTGCGGATCGTCGTCGTCGGCGACGGCCCCGACCGCGAGCGGCTGGAGCGCCTCGCCTCCGGCCTCAACGGGCAGATCGAGTTCGCCGGCCGCGTCGACGACGAGCAGCTCGTCGACCTCTACGCGCGCTGCCTCGCCGTCTTCTACGCGCCCGTCGACGAGGACTACGGGATGGTGCCGTTCGAGGCGTTCCTGTCCGAGAAGCCGGTGGTGACGACGACCGACGCGGGCGGGCCGCTCGAGGTCGTCCACGACCGCGAGACGGGCGTCGTCGTCGCGCCCGAGGCACGCGAGGTGGCGGCTGCGTGCGCGTACCTGGGGAGCCACGTCGACGAGGCGAAGGCGTGGGGCCGCGCCGGCAAGCCGATCGCCGAGCGCGTCACCTGGGACGCCTGCATCGACGCTCTCCTCTCGTGACCGGCCTGTCGTGAAGGTCGCCTACTACTCGCCGATGACGCCGTCCCGCTCCGGGATCGCCGACTACTCGGCGTTGCTCCTGCCGGCGCTGCGCGAGCGCGTGGAGGAGGTCGTGCTCGCCGCGCCGGGGAAGCGCGCGCCGAAGGCCGACGTCGTCCTCTACCACGTCGGCAACGATCCCGACTCGCACGGCTGGATCGTGGACGCGCTGCGTCGGCGGCCGGGCGTCGTCGTGCTCCACGAGATCGTGCTGCACCACCTGATCGCCGGGATCACGATCGGCCGCGGCGACGGGCGCGGCTACCTCGCCGCGATGGAGCGGGACGGAGGCGTGTCCGCGCGGCTGCTCGGCCTCGGCGTGCTCGACAACCTGCTGCCGCTGCTTTGGGAGACCGAGCCCGAGCGCTTCCCGCTCACGGGCACGGTGCTCGACCTGGCGGACGGGCTGATCGTGCACTCGCGCTACGTCGAGGAGCGGGTGCGCGCTGCGGGGTACGCCGGCCGGCTCTGGCGCATCCCGCATCCCGCGTGGGCGGTCGAGGACGTCGCGCCCGCGGCGGCCGCGGGCGACCCGCTGATCGGCTGCTTCGGCAACCTCAACATCAACAAGCGGATCCCGCAACTGCTGGAGGCGTTCGCGCTCCTGCGCGAGCGACGGCCGGGCGCGCGGCTGCTGCTCGTGGGCGCGGCCGCGGAGCGGTTCGACCTGTTGCGGCGGTTCGAGCGGCTCGGGATCGGCGGCGAGGAGCTGATCCGCGAGGAGTACGTGCCGGAGGAGCGGCTGTGGTCGCTGATGGCTGCGTGCGACGTGCTCGTCAACCTGCGCTCGCCGACGATGGGCGAGACGTCCGGCGCCGTGATCAGGGGCCTCTCGCTCGGGAAGGCGATGCTGGTCTCCGACGTCGGCTGGTTCTCGGAGCTGCCCGACGGCGTTGCGCTGAAGATCCCGGTGGACGAGCACGAGACGGCCACGATCGCGGCGGCGCTCCAGTTGGCGGCCGACCGCAAGCAGGAGCTCGGCGAGGCGGGTCGCGCCTACGTCCGACGTGAGCACGACCTGGGGCGGGTCGCGGCCGCGTACGCGGCCGCGCTCGAGGAGGCTGCGGGCGGCGACGCCGTCACCGACGCGGTGCTGTGGCGCATCGCCGAGGCCGCCGCCGAGGTCGGCCTCGAGGACGTGACGGAGCTCGCCGCGCGGGCGCGCGAAGCGGGGCTCGTCACGTGACCGAGCCTGCGGGCGAGCCGAGACCTGACGGAGGTGCCGGCGTTGCTCGTGTCTCCGCCACGCAGACGCCGGTCTCCGGACCGACAGCGGGACCACGCCGACCGCCGGGAACCGTCGACAGGAGGAAGGGGGCCCGCGGGGGCGACGGGGCTTCCCCCGCGCTCGTTCCGGCATGGGTGTGGCTCGCGGGGATCGTCGTCCTGTCGATCGCGGTCCGCGTCGCCCTCGCCCGGCGGATGGTCGCGCCGTGGATCATGGTCGACGAGATCGTCTACTCCGAGCTCGCGAAGTCGTTCGCCGCGAGCGGCGACTTCCTCGTTCGCGACGTGCCGAGCAACGGCTACGGCTTCGTCTACCCGATCCTGATCGCACCGGCCTGGCGCCTGTTCGGAGCCGTCCCAGACGCGTACGCCGCGGCCAAGGCGATCAACGCCGTGCTGATGTCGCTCGCGGCCGTGCCGGCGTACTTCCTCGGGCGGCGCCTCATGCGGCCGCCGCTCGCGCTCGCAGCCGCGGGACTGACGGTGCTCGTGCCGTCGATGCTCTACACCGGCACGCTGATGACCGAGAACGCGTTCTACCCGCTGTTCCTGGTGGTCGCGCTCGCGCTCGTCCTGACGCTGGAGCGTCCGACGCCGCTCCGGCAAGTGGTGCTGCTCGGGCTCTGCGGGCTCGCGTACGGGACCCGCGCCCAGGCAGTGGCGCTGCTCGCGGCCGTCGTGACCGCGCCGCTGCTGCTCGCGGCGATCGAGCGGCGCGGCCTGCGGCGGGGGCTCCGGCCGTTCGCGACGCTCTACGGGATCCTGGCCGGCGGCGCGGCGCTGGCTTTGCTTGCGACGCTGGCCCGCGGGCGCTCGCCGCTCGAGCTCCTTGGCGCATATCGCGCGGCCGCATCGAGCGACTACTCGGTCGGCGGTGTCCTCCACTTCGTCCTCTACCACGCCGCCGAGCTCGATCTCTACCTGGGTGTGCTCCCGTTCGCCGCGCTGTTCGCGCTCTGGCTGGCTCCGCGCGACGTGACGCCGGCCGCCCGTGCCTTCGCGGCCGCGTCGCTCCCGCTCGTCGGCTGGCTCCTGCTCGAGGTCGCCGCGTTCGCCTCGCAGCCCTCGGTGGGCAAGATCGAGGAGCGGAACCTGTTCTACGTCGCGCCGCTCGCCCTGATCGCACTCGTCGGGCTCGCCGCGGACGGCGTCGTCACCACCCGGCGCCGGCCACTACTCGTCGCGGCCGCGGTCGCCGGCCTGCTGCCGGTCGCGATCCCGTTCGAGCGCTTCATCACGACGAGCGCGGTCGCCGACACGCTGGCGCTGCTCCCGTGGTGGTGGGTGCAGGATCACTGGATCGAGCTGACGCAGGTGCGCTGGGCGGCGCTCGCGACCGCACTCGCCGCCTCGGCGCTGTTCTTCTTCCTACCGCGCCGCCGGGCGCTGCTGCTGCCCGCTCTGGTCGGCGTGTACTTCGTGCTGACCGCGTTCGTGGTCGAGAACGGCCGCCATGGCATCCACGAGGCCTCGCTCGGCAAGCGCTGGGCCGGCATCCACGTCGTGCAGACCGACTGGCTCGACCGCGCCGTCGGCCGCGACGCGTCGATCGCGTACCTGCGAACCGGCGGCACGACTGACGAGGCGCTCTGGGAGAACGAGTTCTTCAACCGCAGCCTTGGCCCCGTCTACGCGCTCGACACGACCCGCAGACCCGATCCGCTGCCCGAGACGCAGGTTGTGCGGCGCGCCGACGGCCGCGTGATCGACGGCGGCCGGCGCGTCGTGGACGCGACGTACGCCCTCGTCGACGGCTCGGTCGATCTCGAGGGGCAGGTGGTCGCCGAGGACCCGGGGATCGGCCTCCGCCTCTACCGCGTCGACGGCCCGCTCGTCCTGCCGACGAGCGTCAAGGGCCTGTACGCCGACACCTGGTCGGGCTCGACCGTGATCTACCGGCGGCTCGACTGCCCTGGCGGCAGCCTCACCGTCGGGCTCGGCAGCGACGCCTCTCTCTTCACGCGCGACCAGGTCGTCGTCGCCTCGATCGGGGGGCGCGAGGCGGGCCGCGCGCGCATCGCGCCGGCCGGCACCGCCGAGCTGACCGTGCCGCTGGAGCCGAGCGCGGCCGGCGTCTGCGTGGTCAGGTTCGACGTGGCCCGAACGGCCGTCCCGGGAGGCGGCGACCCCCGCCGCCTCGGCGCCCACTTCGTCTCTTTCCGCTACCGGCCGTGAGCCCCGTCGCGGCGTTGGGGAGAAAGAGTCACGGAATTGTTCGCCTTCCGTCACGTTCCGGTGCGCCTTTCACCGGTATCGTCGCCCATAGAGGGCGGCGGGACGGCGCCCCTCCCAAGAGGGCGGGGGCGCGCGCGGAAACTGCCGCGCACGTCGTCCCGTTCCGGTCACCCGGCGGGTGGCGGCTCCGGGGCGAGGGGCGGCCGGCGTGAGGATCGCATTCGACGTCTCACCGCTCTCGCACGAGCGCACCGGCGTCAACAACTACATCCGCGGCTCGCTCGCGGGTCTCGCCGCGGCGGCGCAGCGGGACGGCCACGAAGTGGTCGCGTTCGCGCCGACCTCGCCCGACGGGCGGCGCGTGATCCCCGAGGCGCTCGACGGGATCCCGGTCGAGACGCGTCTCGTGACGCTCCCCGGTGCCCACGGCTGGCGCACGGCCTGGTCGCGGCTCGGCTGGCCGCCCGCCGAGCGCTTCATCGGGCCGTTCGACGTGCTCCACTTCACCGACTGGATGTACCCGCCCCAGCGCGCCGGCCTGCGCGCGACCACGATCCACGACCTCGTGCCGCTGCATCACCCGGAGTGGGTCACGCGCCGGACGCGCTCGATGCACGGCCGCAAGTACCAGAACGCTGCCCGCACCTGCGATCTAATGTTCGCGAACTCCGCCTTCACCGCCGATGACGTCACCGTCACGCTCGGGTTCCCGCGTGAGCGGATCGTGGTCGCCCACCCCGGAATCGGGGTCGAATTCCGGCGCGAGGGGGAGGCTGCCGACCTGGGCGTGCCCTACCTGCTGACCGTGGCGACGCTCGAGCCGCGGAAGAACCTCGGCACGCTCGTCGACGCCTTCGCGCTGCTCTCCGGCGTGCGCCTCTCGCTTGCTCGTGGTCGGCGGTTCGGGCTGGGGCGCCCAGCCGCGGCTCGACCGGGCAGGCGTCGTCCGGCTCGGCCGGGTCCCCGACGACGAGCTCGCGCGGCTCTACCGCGGCGCCGCGGCCGTCGTCTACCCGTCGCGCTTCGAGGGGTTCGGGATGCCGATCACCGAGGCGATGGCCTCGGGCGCGCCGGTGGTCGCCTCGTCGCACCCGTCGATGGACGAGGCTTGTGGCGACGTGGCCGTGCGGGCCGACCCCGACAGCGCCGAGTCGATCGCGGCCGCGATCGGCGAGGCGCTCCGGCGCGGCGACGAGCTGCGCGCGAGGGGGCTCGAGCACGCCGCGCAGCTTCTCCTGGGAGCGCACGGGCGCGACCTTCCTCGAGGGATACCTCCGATTCTCGTAGGCATCGACACGACGCCGCTCCGGCAGACGCGCGCCGGCACCGCGCGCCACGTGCGCGGGCTGATCGAGAACCTGCCGGTGCCGCTCCGGCCCGTGTCGTTCCCGGCGACCTCGCGCGTCCGCACGGTCGCCGCGGACGTGCTCTGGTACCCGCGCCTCTCGCGTTGACGACGTGGACGTGCTCCACTGCCCGACGTTCCGCGGGCCCTTCTCGTCGCGGACGCCGCTCGTCGTAACCGTCCACGACCTGGCCGTTCTGCGCCACCCCGAGTGGTTCAACCGCTGGACACGAACCTACTCTCCGCACGCGGTCCCGAGAGTCGTCCGGGCGGCGTCGGCCGTGATCGCCGTCTCCGAGTTCACGAAGCGCGAGCTCGTCGAGCTGCTCGCCGTGCCGCCGGAGAAGATCCGGGTCGTGCCGAACGCGGTCGAGGAGACGTTCACGCCGGACGGGCCGCGCTCCGAAGGCGACTACGTGCTCGCGGTCGGCACGCTCGAGCCGCGGAAGAACCTCGGCCGGATCGCGACCGCGGTCGACGGAGAGCTGCGGGTCGTCGGCGCGGCCGGGTGGGGCAACGTCGAGCCGCCGGCGAACGTCGTCCGGCTCGGCGAGGTCGGCGACGACGAGCTCGCGGCTCTCTACCGCGGTGCGCGCTGCCTCGTCTATGCCTCGCTCTACGAGGGCTTCGGCATCCCGGTCGCGGAGGCGCTCGCGTGCGGCTGCCCCGTGGTCACGAGCGCCGGAAGCCCGATGGCCGAGTTCGCCGGTGACGACGCGACCTACGTCGACCCGACGGACGTCGCCTCGATCCGCGACGGGATCGAGCGCGCGTTCCGGCCGGAGCCTCGGCGCGTCGCCTCGTGGACCGAGGTCGCCCGCGCGACCCGCGACGTGTACGAGGAGGTCGCGTGATCCTCGTCGACGCCGACGTGCTCGGCCGCGCGCGCACGGGCGACGAGACGTACGTCGCGAACCTGCTGCGCGAGCTGCCTCGCGTCGCGCCCGACCTGCGCTTCGCGGCCGTGACGCGCCATCCCGAGCTCGTGCCCGACGGTGTCGAGCCGATCGAGCTGCCCGCGCGGCTGCAGGAGGAGCGGATGGCGTGGTCGCTGCCGCGACTGCTCCGCCGGCTCCGGCCCGAGCTCGCGCACTTCCAACATGCGCTGCCGCTGGGCTGGAGGGGTCGCGCCGTCGTCACGCTGCACGACCTCTCCTTCGAGCACGACGCGTCGGCGATGGGCCGGCTCGATCGCGCCGTGTTCAGGCTCGTCGTCCCGCGCGCCGCGCGTCGCGCCGACCACGTGCTCGCCGTCTCCGAGCGGACGAAGCGCGACATCGTCGAGCTGTACGGCGTTCCGCCCGGACGGGTGACGGTGACGCCGAACGGCGTCGACGCGGCGTTCTCGCCTGGACCGGGATCGAACGGCGCCCCCTACCTGCTCTTCGTCGGCGCGATCCAGCGTCGCAAGGACCCGCTCGCCGCGCTCGCCGCGGCTCGC
Organism: uncultured Actinomycetota bacterium; assembly: GCA_963797465.1. Lineage (GTDB taxonomy): Bacteria > Actinomycetota > Thermoleophilia > Gaiellales > Gaiellaceae > PALSA-600. The sequence goes on from CAWCPD010000001.1 coordinate 2,999,103, forward strand.
GCCGTCGGCCTGCCGCTCGTCGTCGCCGGGCCGGAGAAGGAGCCCGAGCTTGCCCGCGAGCTGCGCGCGGGCGGCGCCGACCTGCGCGGCTACGTGTCCAAAGGCGAGCTGGCCGACCTCTATCGCGGCGCCGCCGTGCTCGTGCTGCCGTCGCGCTTCGAAGGCTTCGGGCTGCCCGTGCTCGAGGCGATGGCCTGCGGCACGGCCGTGGTCGCCGCGGACGAGCCCGCGCTGCGCGAGGTCGCGGGCGAGGCAGCGGTCTACGCCGAGAACGGCGACTTCGGCTCGGCCGTCCGGCGCGCGCTCGATGTCCGCGAGCATCTGGTCGCGGCCGGGCTCGAGCGGGCGAAGCTGTTCTCCTGGGCGGAGACGTGCGCGCCGCACCGCCGAGGTCTACCGCCAGGTGCTCTCGCGATGAAGGTCTCGGCCGTCGTCGTCTCGCACGGGCAGGCCGAGCAGCTCGCGGAGTCGCTGCCGGCGCTGGAGGCACAGGTCGACGAGCTGGTCGTGGTCGCGAACGTGCCGGGCTCCGTGCGCGACGGACCTGGAGGCGATCCGCAACGAGCGGCCGCTCGGCTTCGCCGCCAACCTGAACCGCGGCTTCGCTCGTTGCAGCGGCGAAGCGCTGCTCGCGGCGAACCCGGACGCCGTCCCCGAGCCGGGCGCGGTCGCGGCGCTGCGCGACTTCATGGCCTCGCGTCCTCGCTGCGGCGTCGCCGGCCCGCGCATGGTCTACCCCGATGGCACGCCGCAGCCCTCGCGGCGCCGCTTCCCGACCGTGACCGGTACGGTCGTCCGCCGCACGCCGCTGCGCAGGCTCGTGCCGCAGCGCAACCATCTCCACCTCGACGAGCCGTCGCCGGACCGACCGGTGCAGGCCGACTGGATGCTCGGCGGCTTCCTGCTCCTGCGCCGGACGATGCTCGACGAGCTCGGCGGCCTCGACGAGGGCTTCCGCCTCTACGGCGAGGACATCGACCTGCAGTACCGCGCGATGCGGGCCGGCTGGGAGCGCTGGTACGTCCCGGCCGCGGTCGTCCGGCACGAGCACCAGGCCGAGACCGACAAGCGCTTCATGACGCGGCGCACGCTCTGGCACTGGCGCGGCATCGCCCGCTTCGTACGCAAGCACCCGGAGAGGCTGCGCGCACTGTGAGCGAGATCGCCGACAAGTACGACGGCCTCGCCGACGGCTTCTCGGAGGTCGAGTACGCCGACCCCGCGCGCTACGCGGAGCGGCGGGCGAAGCTGATCGTCGAGCTCGGGCCGCGCCTCCGGCCCGGCGAGAGCGTCCTCGACCTCGGCTGCGGCGACGCGATCATGGCCCGCCCGCTGACCGGCTACGGCCTCCGCTACACGGGCCTCGACGCGAGCGAGCGGATGCTCGACTCGGCGACGGCGCGCAACCCCGGGGTGCCGTTCGCGCTCGGGCGGATCGAGGAGTACGTCCCACCGGAGCCCGTCGACGCGACCTTCTGCCTGCGCACCTTCTACCAACCGGCCGACCGGGTGGCGTTCTTCCGCCACGTCGCCGGCTACACGCGGCGCAAGTTCGTCTTCGACTTCCGCCCGCGCGTCCACCCGGCCGGCCCGATCGTGGACGATCTGCGCGCCGCGGGGTTCACGTCGATCGAGCTGCGGCCGTTCTTCCAGCCCCAGCGCCGGCGCGTACCCGGCGCCGCCGTCCCGGCCGTCGCCCTGCTCGAGCGTACGGGCCCGCTCGCCTCGCTCGTGCTGCACCGGTACGGGAGGCTCTTCTGCGCCGCGTGGGTCTGACCCCGGCCCGGCCCGGATGAGCGTTCCGGCCGGCCGTACGCGCCGCCGCCTGACCACCGGCGTCGGCGTCTACGCCTCCGCGGCGCTCGGCATCCTCGGGACGCTGATCGTCTTCCGCGTGCTCGGGCCGAGGGACGCCGGTCGCTTCTCGATCGTGATCGGTGTGGTGCAGTTCCTCTCGCTGCTGATCGAGCTGACCGCGGACGAGGCACTCGTCAAGTACGGCTTCCGTTACGCCCAGCAGGAGGACTGGGGGCGCTTCCACCGCGCGGTGCGGGCGACGTTCACCTTCGAGCTGGCGACCGCGTTCGGCGTCGCCGTGCTGATCGTCGTGCTCGCTCCCTTCGCCGGCACGATCTTCCACGACGCGCACGGGCTCACCGGCGCGCTGCTGCTCGCGGCGCCGATTCCCCTGCTCCAGACGACCGAGTCCATGGCCTCCGTGCTGCTGATCCTGCGCGGCCGCTACGACATCCGCGGCGTCTTCATGGCCTACGGGATGGCGCTGCGCCTGGTCGGCCTCGCGCTCGGCGCGCCCCACGGCGTCACGGGGGCGATTCTCGGCCTGCTCGTCGCGCAGCTCGTCACGACCGCATCGATCGTCGGGGTCGGCTACGCCTCGCTCCGGCGCTTCCCGAAGGCGGCGCCCGAGCCGCTCGGGGACGACCTGCGCCCGTTCATGAAGTTCGTCCTCCAGAGCTCGCTCGACACCGGGCTCGACGCCTTTCGCGCGTGGATCGCGCCGCTCAGCCTCGGCATCGTGGGCACCTCGACCGAGGTCGGCCTGTTCCGGGGCGCGCAGGCGCCGCAGTACGCCTTCGCGGTGCTCTCCGCGCCTGTGCGGATGATCCTGCTCACCGAGCAGACGCGCGACTGGGAGGCCGGCAGGCTCGACAACGTGATCGCCGGGCTGCGCCGCTACGTGGTCGGCTCCGCGATGTTGATGGCCGCGATCCTCCTGCCCGCCGAGCTGCTGATGCCGTGGCTCGTCCCGCTCCTGCTCGGTGACGACTACTCACCGGCGGTCGGCGCGGCGCAGTTCGTGCTCGCCGCCGCTGCGATCCAGCTCGTGTTCGGCTGGACGAAGTCGTTTCCCGTCACGATCGGCCGTCCGTACCTGCGCGTGATCGCACACGCAGTCGAGGTCGCCGTCCTCCTGCCGCTGATCCTGGTGTTCGGAGAGCTCTGGGGCGTCACCGGCGCCGGCGCTGCCGTGCTCGTGTCGACGGTCGCCTTCGGCGCCACGTGGGTCGTGCTCGTCCTCCGCCTGCGCAGGTCGCACCACGAGGCGCAGGCCCGCGGCTCGGAGGACTACTTCACGTAGACGAGCGCCGACCGGTGGCTGCCCGGCAGCTCGATCGTCCTCACCTCGAACCGCGGATCGTCCAGGAAGAGCTGGAGGAACTTGCAGTTGTAGTAGACGATCCGGCGCGGCGCCGGGCGCAGGCCGAGCACGGTGGCGACGAACCGGCGCATCGCGGGCTCGTCGAACGGGTTGAACAGGTAGAGGAGCGTGCCCTCCTCCGGCAGCGACGCGGTCGCGTCGCCGCACACGACCGTCACCTTCGGATGGCGGCGCAGCCGCCGTGCGGTGCTCGCGCAGACCTCCGGGTCGAGCTCGATCCCGTAGAGCCGGTTCTCGGGGTAGTGCGACAGGAACCAGTTGAGCACCCGTCCCTTGCCGCAGCCGACGTCGACGATCACGTCGTCGGCGAGGACGTCGATGCCGGCGAAGAGGTGCGCGAGGTCGTCGTAGTCGGTGTTCGCCACGTCGTAGGCGCCCAGGTGCGCGTGCCGCGTCCTCACCGTGCCGCCGAGCGGCCTGCCGAAGCGCAGGTCGCGCAGCGCGTTCCGGATGATCTTCGGTGCTCGGCGGATCGTCCGGCGGGCGTTCAACCGGGCGATCGTACCCGGAGCCGGTCGCGCCACCCCGACCGTACGCGGGCAGTCAGATGGGCGGCGTCGAGCGCCCTGCGCGCGAGCCGCGCCGAGCCGAGGATCGCCGTCCGCGCCGCGTTGACGCGGAGCGCCCGGAACGTGGGTGCGAACACGACGAGGTTGCGCTCCTGCCAGCTCTCGCTGCTGAACTGCTGCTTGTAGAGCGCGTCTCCCGGCCCGAAGTCGAGGATCGTCAGCGCCGGGTCGGCGATCGCGTCCTCGATCACGTGCATCAGCAGGTGGATGCCGGTGCGATGCCGGGCGTAGGCGTCGTCGTACCCGCCCGTGCGGAGCAGCATCGTCTCGCCGTGGACGGAGCAGAGCCAGTACGCGATCGGCTCGCCGCGCAGGCGGAGCAGGTAGCCGCGCAGCCAGCCGTGCTCGAGGCCGAGCCGCGTGAGTGTCCGCTGCTCGGGGGTGTCGGCGAAGCCTGCGCCGAGCGCGCGCTGGTAGGTCGCCCGGGCGACGGTGTCGACATCGGCGAGCAGCGACTCGAGTTGCGCCGCCTCGCGGATGATCGCGACCGTGAGCTCCGCTCCGAGCTCGGCCTCGATCTGCTTCGCCTCGCGCCGCATCGCCTTGCGCGTCTTCCGGCTCCGCGTGGAGAGGAACTCCTCGAACGACGGCGGGAGGACGAGACGGCGGCGCGTCCAAGCGGCGATCAGATGCTGTCGCTGCCACGGCGCGCCGAGCGACTCGAGCGACGCGAACAGCGTCGTTCCGAGCCGGAGCGGTGGGAGCGCGATCGCCTCGGCGGCGCGCGCTCGGAGCGTCCCGCGCAGGGCCTCCAGCAGGGGCTCGAGGGCGGCCGGGTCGGTCACGACGATCCCGCCGTCGACCGCCTGGAGCAGCCGCACGCGCGGCGCGTACACCGTCCGGTAGCCGATCGAGGTCGCGAGCCGCCGCGTCTCGGCCCGCGCCACCAGCGCCGCGACGGGCTCCTCGCCGCGCACGACGAAGACTGCGAACGGGCCGGTCGCGTCCGGCCGTGCGCGCACGCGGGCGAGGAAGTACTCGTACTCGGCCTCCTCGCGCTCCCACGCAACGCGGTCCCAGACGGGCCGAAGCCGCTCTGCGTCCTCGAAGCTGCGCGCGATCTCCACGCGGAACTGCACGGAGTCGCCGCTACCCGCTCTTGGACGGGACGAACTCGAAGTTGACCTGCGCGCCGAGGTCGCGCGGGTCGGAGGGGCTCGCATGGAAGGTGGGCGAGATCCGGACAACGACCCGGAACGGCGTCTGCTCGATCGGGAATCCGGAACTGCTGCTCCTGACCGTTCTGCACGAGCGCCTGGCGACGCGTCCAGACCGAGCGAATCTGAAGTCCGCCGCGGTCGGGGTCGGTCCGGACCGACCCTACGACGATGCGGGCCTTCCCCACGGGCGCCGTGCCGTTGAAGCCGAGCCGTGAAAGCGTCAGCACGAGCGTTCCGCTCTTGCCGGGCGTGAAGTACGTGTAGCTCGACCAGCCGGGCACCCAGCCGTCGGCATAGAGCTGCTGTGCCTGGTCGACGAGATGCCACGGGGCGTGCCCGCGGTAGAGCGTCAGCTTGCCCACCCGGCGAACAGGCTCCGCCTGGAGGCGGACGCCGGTGTCGGCGAGCACGTACTCGGTGTCGGGCATGCGCGACAGCTCCCCGTCCGGCGAGATGACGTCTGGTGTACCGGCCGGCCCGGGCCCCGGCGCGCTTCCGTCGAGGCTGTACACGTGCCGCACCGAGCGGTTCCAGAACTCGGTGAGCAGGATCCCGTTCGGGTCGGTGATCCCCTGGCCCAGGTAGGTCACCGGCTTGTCGCCGACCTGCCGGTCGACCCAGTCGAGCTGCGCGGGAAGGCTCGCGCGGATCGAGTTCGCCAGGCTGTCGAAGCCTCTGGTCGTCTCGATCTCCGCGGTCAGCATCCACGCCGCGATGAAGACGGCGGCGAACGCGCCGACGGCGCGCCGCTGCCGGAACGCCAGCAGGAGCAGCGAGAGCGCGAGCACCCCGAGGAGGAGCAGGCGCAGTTCCTCGATCGTCCAGCTCCAGTGCCGGTTGAACAGGGTCACGACCCCGAACCCCGGGCGCCTCGAAGTACGGGTAGATCAACTGCAGCGGCTTGAAGAGGATCAGGATCGCCGTGAACGCGGACGCGGCGGTGACGAGACGCCAGTCGAGCCGGCGGCTCTCGAACACGAGCGCTGTGCCGATCAGCAGCAGCGGCGACAGGTAGATCAGGTTCCGCTCCTCGACGAGCGTGGAGAAGACGGTCGAGACGTGCGCCGACTTGACGGCCGTGTAGAGCGAGACGAAGAAGATGGCGGCGATCGCGAACGCCTGGAAGGCGCGGTAGGCGGGGTCGTCGCGCCGCTCTCGCAGGCGGAGCGAGGTGAGCCCGCCGATCACCGGCAGCACGCCCATGCCCGACGGTGAACGCGAGCCAGGCCTGCAACCCGAGATCGACGATCCGCCCCTTCCAGTACTGCGTCGAGACCTGCCAGATCTCGACGTGCTGAAGGACGACGCGGTTGACCAGGATCTGCGCGCCGACGAGCAGCACGAGCGCGCCCGCGATGTCCCAGCGGCTCCGGCCGGCGACGGAACGCCCGGCCCTTCTCGCCCGTCAGCCAGAACAGGATCGCGGCGAACGCGAACGTGATCGGGACGGTCGTGAACTCGGACTGGCGCACCAGCACCGCTCCGACCGACACCAGGCCGGCCAGGGCGTAGTCGCGCGGCCGGCCCGAGGCGAGCGCGCGCACGATCAGCCACGAGCAGAGCGCGTACCACGGATATGCGAGCGCCTCCGGCACGATCATCGTCACGTACGCCATCCCGGGAATGCAGATGGCGAGAAGGGCGACGACGAGCGACGTGCGCTTCGGCAGCATCATCCGCGCGAGCAGGTAGGTGGGGATCGCCGCCAGCGGCATCACGACGGCGTTCAGGTACTTGATCGCCGGCGTACGCGGTCTCGGTGGAGTGGAACGCCCAGAGCGGCGCGATCAGGTAGGCGTAGAGCGACTTGAAGTGGATCGGGTCGCCGCGGCGCGCGGCATGGCCGGTCTCCTCGATCGCCCGCGAGAGCTGCGTCCACTCGAGCTCGTCGGTGAAGAGCCACGGCGTCTTCCGCGTCCAGGCCTCGATCGCGTAGAAGGTGAGTACGACGAGCGCGATCCCGACGACCGGGGCCGCGGCGAGGACGCGGTCGAGCATGGTGCGCGCGCGGGAGCCCGGGATCGGGCTCGTCTCGGCGGAGGTCGCGCTCACTCTGCGACGTTGCCGAGGACGACCCGTGGGTCGAGGTCGACCTCGCGCCGGACGAAGCGGCAGGTCACGCCTGCCTCGGCGCAGGCCTCGACGGCGGCGTCGAGCCGTGCGCGCGGCGCGTCCGGAATCGTGACCAGCACGATGTCGGGCCGGGCCCGGTCGAGGAGCTGCCCGAGCTCGTCGATCGCGCCGAGCACCGGCACACCGTGGATCTTCCGCCGGCGGAGCCGCGGGTTGTCGTCGACGAAGCCGAGCACGCGCTCGCCCGCGGTCTCGCGCAGCTCGCGCATCAGGCTGCGGCCGGTGCGGCCCGCGCCCACGATCAGGCTGCGCCTGCCGGTTCGGTCGCGCACCGAGCTGGCGCCCACGACGATCGCCCGTTCGGCGAACCGCGACGCGCCGACCGCGACCATGCAGATCAGCGCGTCGACGATGAAGAACGAGCGCGAGAAGTCGCGCAGGTCCTGGGTCAGCACGATGTAGGCGAGCGCGATCACCTCGGAGACGATCACCGCGGTCGCGATCGTCGCAGCGTCCCGCGCGCCGGCGTAGCGCCAGACCGAGCGGTAGAGGCCGAACGGGATGAAGGTCAGATAGCGGGCGGTGAGGATCACCGGCAGCGTCAGCCCGGCAATGAACCGCTGGCTCGTGGTTCCCGGCCAGCCGAACATGATCGCGTACGCGGCCATGAACGACGCCGTGATCACGACGAAGTCGACGAGCACCTCGACCACGCGCCTCCAGTGCACGGCGAAGGCCTGCGTGAGGCCGAGCGCCTGTCCTTCAGGGAGCGGGCGCCGCTCGACGTCGGCGAGGAAGCTCGCGAACTGGACGAGCAGCGCGAAGGTGAAGACGACGCCGACCACCGTGTAGCGGACGTTGTCGAGGACGTTGTAGGCGAGGCTCGAGGCGCCGATGCCCGTCGCGATCAGCGCGAGCAGGAGCACCGCGTGCCGCTCGGAGAGCCCGAAGCGGACGAGGCGGTGCGAGGAGTGATCGCGGCCGCCCTGGTAGATCGGCCGCCCCTCGAGCAGGCGGACGACCGTCACGAGCGCAGTGTCCAGGATCGGGACGGCGAGGATCAGGATCGGCAGCACGAGCGTCGCGATGGTCGTCCCCGCAACGCGCCAGCTCGCCACGAGCCCGAGCGCCGCGAGCGCGAAGCCGATCGAGAGGCTGCCGGAGTCACCCATGAAGACGAGCGCGCGACCGCGCGGGCGCAGGTTGAACGGCAGGAAGCCGACGCACGCGAACGCCCCGGCGAGCGCGAACGCGAGGACGAGGGTGTTCGAGTGCACGGTGACGGCGTCGATCGCGAAGAAGCCGAACGCGATCGCAGCCAGCGTCGCCGCCAGGCCGTCCATGTTGTCGAGCAGGTTGAACGCGTTCGTGACGCCGACGAGCCAGACGATCGCGATCGCGTCGCCGACGAGCTCGTTGCCGACGAGCTGCACCTGCGTGCCGGTCGCGAGCACGATCACCGCGGCCACGATCTGCGACGCCAGCTTGGCGATCGGGCTCAGGCTGAAGAGGTCGTCGAGCAGGCCGGTGACGAAGATCAGCGTGCAGCCCGCGTAGATCCCGAGCAGCGCCCGGGTGGGCTCGAACGCCCCGACTGCGGCTGCCAGCCAGAGGCCGACGCTGATCCCGAAGAAGATGCCGATCCCACCGAGGAGCGGCGTCGGCGAGGCGTGCCAGCGGTCGGCCGAGGGGAGCGCGACGAGGCGGCGGGCGAGCGGGGTTCGAAGCAGGGCCCAGATCGCCGCCGCACAGGCCGGGAGAGCGGCGACCGCCGCGACGGAGCTCACAGGCGGGGAGGGTAATCGAACGCCGTTAGCACGTTGTGAGGACGGTACAGCCGTCCCCGGCCGGACGCGACCTGCGCCCGCGCACCGGCTTCCGTGGCCGCGTCACGGGCGGGCCGGTGTGGAGAGAAAGACACGCAAGCGTCGCGCTTCCGGCACGCTCGCGTGACGAAGGACACCTTGCGCGGCCGCTACGGTTCGCCTCGTCCCCGGGGTGGGTGGGGACCCGGTTCGGGGACGCGTGTTTGGGACGCAGTTTTGGGATGTGGTTTTGGCGATGTGTTTTGGGGACGCGGTTTGGCGCGCGCGACGCGGTTCCGATCGGCGTCTCGGGACGTGCCGGTCACGGCGGCTGCGGCCGCCTCGTCGAGACGGCCGCGCGGCGTCGCCGAAACATCGCGGCGGCCCGCCTACACTTCGGGCTGATGGCCGTCTACGCCGACCTTCTGCGCTACCGGGAGCTCTTCGCGAACCTCTTCCGGCGCGACTTCCAGGCCAAGTACCGCGGCTCCATGCTCGGGCTCGTCTGGTCGCTCGTGAACCCGATCGCGCTGATGGCCGTCTACCTCGTCGTCTTCGGCCTGCTCTGGCGCGGGACCGACATCCCCTACTACCCGCTCTACCTGCTGGCGGGCCTCGCGTGCTGGATCTTCTTCGCGACCTCGCTGCAGACGGGGGCCCGGTCGATCGTCGAGAGCGCCGACCTCGTGCGGAAGGTGCGCTTCCCGCGGCAGCTGGTTGCGTTCTCGGTGGTCGCGACCCAGCTCGTCACCTTCGCGGCGATGCTCGTGATCCTGATCGTGCTGTCGCTCGTGTTCGTGCCGCGGGCCCGGCCGTACGTCGCGCTCTCGATCCCGCTGTCGGTGCTCTTCCTCGGGCTCGTCGCCGGTGTCGCGCTGCTCGTGGCCTCGCTCAACGTCGTCTTCCGCGACGTCGAGCACATCCTCGCCGCGGCGCTCCTGCCGTGGTTCTTCCTCACGCCGATCCTCTGGAACTTCGCTCAGCTGCCGGCGAGCGTCAAGAGCCACGAGACGCTGCTCGACCTGCTGCGGTGGGGAAACTTCGTCTGCCCGCCGATCTACGCGGTTCGCGACCCGCTCTGGCTGGGTGCCGCGCCCCGTGCCGCCGATGTGATCTACCTCGCCGTCGCGGCCGTCGTCGCCCTCGCGCTCGGCGCCTACGTCTTCGCCCGCGTCGACGACCGGATCGCGATCGAGCTCTGAGCCGCCCGTTCAGCCGGCGTTCGATTGCTTGGCGAGCGCCGCGTTGAGCGCGGTCACCGTGTTCGTGCCGACGACGCCGTCGGCGGCGAGCCCGTTCGCGTTCTGGAAGGCCACGACGGCGGCCTCCGTGGTCGGGCCGAAGTCCCCGTCGGCCGTGCCCGGCTCGAATCCGAGCGCGGTGAGGCCCTGCTGCAGCTGGGTCACGGTGTCGCCGGTATCGCCCTGCTGGAGCTTCTCACCGGCGGCAAGGTCCACGGTCAGCGTGGTCGTGGGGGTCGAGGGCGTCTCCGGCGTCGTCGTGGTCGCGGGCGTCGTCGGGGTGTTCTGGCTCGTCGCCGGCTGCCCGGCCGTCGTCGCCGGCAGGGTCTGCGCCGCGCTCGAGGGCGTGTCCTCGGAGCCGCTGAACGCGATCACGGCGGCCACGATCACGCCGCCGAGGATCGCAAGCGCGACCACGAGCCCGATCGTGCGGCGGCGCCGGAACGTCGCCTCGTCGGGATGCCCTGTGGCCTCGAGCTCGACGTCCTCCTCCCGCGGCTCGGGCTTGCGTCCCCTGCGCCAGGCGGAGCCGGTCGTTCGCTCGGTGGCCCTCCCCTGGGGGTCGTCGTCGATCCAGGCGAACTCGGACTCGGTTCCGAGCCAGTCCTCGCCGTCGTGCCGGTTCGAGGTCACGTCACGTACGTCGACGTCCATCACGCCGAGTATGCGCAGGGTCACATGAAAAGACCCTTCGGAATTCGTAAACGTGCGGTGAGCAAGCCCGGCTCCGGATCACGACTACCGCCTTCGTCGCGGGTCGGCGTCGAGAACGATGCGGCCATCGTAGAGCCACGGCTCGTCGGCCGGCGCGGCGTAGGCGGGCAATCCCTCGACGTCCGGCAGCCGCTCGAGCACGACCCCCGCGAGGAGCGACGGGCACAGGAGAGGATGCGAGAACGACGGGATGCGGCCGGGCCCGGGCTCGTACGGCTCCAGCGCCCGCGGCCGGCGACGGAGCGGGCGGCCGGGCCAGGCGATCGCGCCGGCGACGGCGGCGTAGCCCTCGGCGTGGGCCGCCGCGACGCGCTCCTCCCAGACCTCCGTCGGCGTCACCCATTCCGGCAGCTCGACGTGCCGCGTCCCCGCGCGCGGCTGCACGTCCACCGTCTCGGCAACCAGGTCGCTGCCGAGCTCCGAGAACCACGCGCGATGCTCGGCGACGAGGTCGAGGGCGAAGCGGTACCTCCCCGGCGGGATCGGCGCGCGGACGAGCGCCTCGACGGTCGCGCGCTCCCCGGGAGCGAGCGGCGGCAGCGCCGTTCGCTCGCCGTCCCACACGATCGGGTTGTCGCGCTCGTCGAGCCAGTGGTAGGCGAGGCGGATTCCGTCGCGCCAGGCGACGGTGCCGGCGTTCTCGAGCTCGACGCGGGCGCGGCCGACCGCCCCCGCGTGCGGGTGGTCGAGCGTCCAGTCGCCCCAGCGGACGGCGAGGGGGCCCGTGGCCATGGGCGGCTAGTCTAGGCCCGTGGAACCGTTGCTCGCCCGCGCCGCGCGCCGGGAAGCCGTGGAGCGGACGCCGGTGTGGTTCATGCGGCAGGCCGGGCGCTCACTGCCGGAGTACCGGGAGATCCGCGCTCGGCACGCATTCTTCGAGATCAACCGCTCGGCCGAGCTGACGGCGGAGGTGACCCTGCAGCCGGTGCGCCGGCACGCGGTCGACGCGGCCGTGATGTTCGCCGACATCATGACCCCGGTCGTTGCGATGGGCCTCGAGGTCGAGCTCGTCGAGGGCGTCGGGCCGGTCGTCCGCTGAGCCTGTGCGCTCGCTCGCCGCGGTGGAGCGGCTGCGGGTGCCGGACCCGGAGGAGGCGGTGGCGCCGGTGCTCGAGGCGATCGGGATCGTGCGCCGGGAGCTCGCGCCGGAGCAGGCGGTGGTCGGCTTCTGCGGCGGCCCGTTCACCGTCGCGGGCTACCTCGTCGAGGGCAAGCCGTCGCGCGAGTTCGGCGTCACGAAGACGCTGATGTACCGCGAGCCGGAGGTCTGGCGCGCGCTGCTCGACAAGCTCGCGGACACGTTCGCCGCGTACACCGTCGCGCAGGCGCGCGCCGGCGCCGACGTGGTGCAGCTCTTCGACTCGTGGGTCGGGTCGCTGTCGGTCGGCAGACTACGAGGAGTTCGTCGCGCCGTGGTCGGGCCGCGTCCTCGACGCGCTGCGCGACGCCGGGCGTGCCCACGATCCACTTCGGCACCGGCACGGCGACACTGCTTGGCTCGATGGCGGCCGTAGGGGGCGACGTGATCGGCCTCGACTGGCGGGTGCCACTCGACGCAGGCTGGGCGGCCGTGGGCGAGGACCGCGGCGTGCAGGGGAACCTCGACCCAGCGGTGCTGTTCGGGCCCTGGCCGCGTGTCGAGGCGGCGACGCGCGACGTGCTCGCCCGCGCGGCGGGGCGGCCCGGCCACATCTTCAACCTCGGCCACGGCGTCCTCCCGGGCACCGACCCCGACGTGCTCGGCCGAGTGCGTGAGCTCGTCCACGCCGAGACATCGGCCGGAACGGACACCCCGTGGAAGGATCGTCACCCTTCCGGCACACCGGTGTGACAAAGGACACCTTGCGCGGCCGCTACCGTTGGCGGGTCACCCGGGGTGGGTGGGGACCCCGGAGCGGGTGGGGATCCGGCCCGCCGCGGCGACTGCGCGTGGAGGCGTCGCTGTACCCTCGACGAAGTGATGAGGCCATGACACCGGGGCGGATCGTCGTCGACCGTGTGTCGCAGCGTTTCCGCGTCTCCGCACATCCGCAGCGCACGCTCAAGGACTTGTTCGTCGCGCGCGGGCGGCCGGAGACGCGGGAGGTCTGGGCGCTTCGAGACGTTTCGCTCCTCGCCGAGCCAGGCGAGGCGGTGGGGCTCGTGGGACGCAACGGCTCGGGCAAGACAACCCTGCTCAAGCTCGTCTCGCGCATCTTCCGGCCCACGTCCGGTCGGATCGAGGCAGGCGGCCGCGTCGCCTCGCTGCTCGAGCTCGGCGCCGGTTTCCACCCCGACTTCACCGGTCGCGAGAACGTGTACCTGAACGGCTCGATCTACGGCCTCTCGCGCGCCCGCGTCCGCGAGCTGATGGACGAGATCGTGGCGTTCGCCGAGCTGGAGCGCTTCATCGACCTGCCGGTGCGGACGTACTCCTCCGGCATGTTCATGCGGCTCGGCTTCTCTGTCGCGGCCCACATCGAGGCCGACGTGCTCCTGCTCGACGAGGTCTTCGCGGTCGGCGACGAGGACTTCCAGCGCAAATGCTTCGGCAAGATCGCGCAGTTCAAGCGGCGCGGCGGCACGATCGTCTTCGTCTCGCACGACGCGCAGGCGGTCGAGCGCCTCTGCGACCGGGCGGTGCTGCTCAAGCAGGGCCAGGTCGCCTTCGACGGGCCGACCCGCGACGCGATCGCCCGCTACCGGCAGCTGCTCGCCGCCGACCGCGAGCCCGGACGAGCTCGCGGCCGGCCTGCGCGAGTGGGGGAGCGGCGAGGCGCGGGTCGTGTCGGCGCGTCTGCTCGACCTCGACGGCGACGAGCGTCGCCAGTTCGCGGCAGGTGAGCCGCTCGTCGTCCAACTCAAGCTCGCCTCCGAGCCGGACGTGCCCGCGCCCCGGTTGTCGCTGGAGCTTCGCGACGACGACGGCGTCGTCCTCGGCGGCGTCTCCGTTGCGACGGCCGAGCTCGGCTGGGACGCCCGCGCCGGTGAGCGCGAGATCCGCTTCGAGCTCGACCGGCTCCCACTCGCCGAGGGCCGGTTCCACCTCCGCTGCGCGCTGCTCGACGGCGACGGCGGCAGGCTGCTCCACTCGCTCGGCGACGCGGTGCAGTTCTTCGTCCTCCCGACCGGCAGCGAGAGCGGCGCGGTCCTCCTGGCCGGCCGCTGGTCGATGCAGGAGATCGGCGTCTCCACGCCAATCGGACTCCGATGAGCTCGCGCTCCTGCCCCGACTGGCCGCAGCTGATGGAGGTGGCGCCCGAGCTGCAGTTCAAGCACTACACGCTGCGCGAGGCGAAGATCCCGGCGGAGGCGCTCGTCAACTGCGGCGACTGCGACTTCGACGTGGTCGAGGTCTGCTGCGATCTCGAGAGCCACGTCTTCAACGCCGAGCACACCGATCCGATCGTCACCGAGGCGCTGCGGGCGACGCACTGGTTCGACCTGCGCGAGTTCGCGCAGCGGCAACCCGGCTCGCGCGAGGGCTGACACCCGGCGCCTGCGGCTCGCGGCGGTGCGGCGGCGTACGTGCCCGGTAGGGTCTGCCGGAGATGCCGACACTCGTCGTCCCCTTTCGCGGCGTCGAGGGCAAGAGCAGGCTCGAGCGGCTGCGGCTCGAGGCGCGGACCGCTCTCGCCCACGCGATGCTGGCCGACGTCCTCGAGGCGTGCCTGGCGATCGGCCCGACCGTCGTGGTCGCGCCGGAGGGCACGCCGGTCGGCGACGCGGTGTTCGTCGCCGACCCGGGTGGCGGGCAGGGGGCGGCCGTGAGCGCCGGGCTCGACGCGGCGGTCGCGGCCGGCGGCGGCGCGCCCTACCTGGTCGTCAACGCCGACCTGGCGTGCGTCACCGCGCGCGACCTCTTCACGCTCGCGGGCGCGGTTCCCGACGGCGGGCTCGCGCTCGCCGCGGCCGCCGACGGGACGACGAATGCGCTCGCGCTCGCCACACCCGATCTGTTCGAGCCGGTCTACGGGCCGGGCAGCGCAGCCCGCTTCGCGGTGCTCGCGCTGTCGCGGCCGGTCGACGCCCCGAACCTCGTTGACGACGTGGACACGGTCGCGGACGTCGAGCGGCTGGCCGCGCCGGGTCGGCCCGCACACGCGGGCGGTGCTCGCGAAGCTCCGCGTCGGAGCGGCCGCGTGAAGGTGGCCGTGCTCTCCGGCGGGGTCGGCGGCGCGCGGTTCCTTCGAGGCGTTCTCTCCGTCGTCGACCCGTCCGACGTCTCGGTGATCGGCAACGTCGGCGACGACGTCGAGGTGCTCGGCCTGCACGTCTCGCCCGACCTCGACAGCGTCCTCTACGCCCTCGCGGGCCTCGCCGACGAGGAGCGCGGCTGGGGCCGCGCCGACGAGACGTGGAACGCGCTCGATGCCGCCGGCGAGCTCGGCGGCGAGAACTGGTTCCGGCTCGGCGACCGCGACCTCGGGCTTCACCTCGTGCGCACGCAGCTGCTGCGCGAGGGCGCGCCGCTCTCCGAGGTGACGGCGCGGCTCGCCCGCGCGCTCGGGCTCCGTTGCGCGCTCCTGCCGGCGACGGACGCACCGCTGCGGACGTTCCTCGAGACGCCGGCCGGCATGTTCCCCTTCCAGACCTGGTTCGTCGCGCGCGGGCACCGCGACGAGGTGGACGCCGTCCACTACACGGGTGCGCCGGAGGCGAGCGCGGCGCCCGGTGTGCTCGAGGCGCTCGCCGCGGCCGATGTGATCGTGATCGCACCGAGCAACCCGTACGTCTCGATCGGTCCGATCGTGGCCGTCGAGGAGATCCGCGCCGCGCTCGAGCGGCGGCGCGTGCCGTGCGTGGCCGTCAGCCCGATCGTCGGCGGCCGGGCGGTACGCGGCCCGGCCGATCGGATGCTGGAGCGGCTCGCCGGCGGCACCACGCCGGCCCACGTCGCCGGCTGCTACGCGGGCCTGATCGACGCACTCGTGCTCGACGAGGCCGACGCGCCCGCTGAGCTGGCGGCCGGCGTCCGTCCCGTGGTGACGCGGACGCTGATGACCGACGAGACCGCGCGACGGCGGCTCGCACAGGCCGTGCTCGACGCAGCCGGCGCACCTGCGTGAGGGTCGCGATCCTCGGCGGCACCGGCAGCTTCGGCCGGGCGCTCGCGGCGCGGCTCGTCGCGCTCGGCGAGGACGAGGTCGTGATCGGCTCTCGCGACGCCGAGCGCGCCCGCGCGACCGCGCAGGAGCTCGGCGGTGGCGCCAGCGGCGCGACCAACGAGGATGCCGTCCGCGGCGTCGACCTCGCCGTGCTCGCGGTGAAAGCGGACGCGGCGCTCGACACGGCCGCGTCGGTCGCAGGCGCGCTCGGCGCGACGCCGCTCCTCTCGGTCGCGAGCGACCTCGCGTTCGCGAAGGACGGCGTGCGGCCGGATCCCGACGCGCGCTCGCTCGCGGAACGGATCCAGGACGCGGTCGAGGCGCCGGTCGCGGCGGGGCTCCACTCGATCGCGGCCGCGAACATCGCCGACGAGCCGCCGGACGAGGACGCGCTCGTCTGCGGCGACGACCCGCGGGCGAAGGAGCTCTCGCTCGAGCTGGCGGCGAAGCTCGTCGCGGGGCGGGCGCTCGACGCCGGCCCGCTCGCGAGCGCGCGCACGCTCGAGGGGCTGACAGCCGTGATCGTGAACCTGAATCGCCGTTACAAGGCGCACGCCGGCATCCGTGTCAGCGGCATCCCGGCCGCGTGATCTCGATCCTCCCGGTCAGAGGGCTGCCCGAGATCGAGGAGGGCGACAACCTCGCCGCGCTGATCGCCGGGCGGACGGAGCTCGAGGACGGCGACGTGGTCGTGGTCGCGCAGAAGGCCGTGTCGAAGGCGGAGGGCCGCGTCGTCCGGATCGAGGACGTGCAGGCGTCGGAGCGCGCCCGCGAGCTGTCCGGCGGGCGCGACCCCCGCGAGGTCGAGATCGTCCTGCGCGAGACGGCGAGGATCGTGCGCGCGAGGCCGCCGTTCATCATCGCCGAGACCCGTCACGGCTTCGTGTGCGCCTCGGCCGGCGTCGACCACTCGAACGCGCCCGAGCCGGGCACGGTCGTCCTGCTCCCGCTCGACCCCGACGAGAGCGCGCGAAACATCCGCGCCGCGCTCCGGGAGCGAACGGGCCGCAAGGTGGCGGTGATCGTGAGCGACTCGTTCGGCCGCCCCTTCCGCCACGGAACCACCGACGTCGCGATCGGCGTCGCGGGCCTCGACCCGCTGCTCGACCTGCGAGGCACGGTCGACCGCGCCGGCTACGTCCTGCGCGCCTCACGCGTCGCGATCGCCGACGAGCTGGCCTCCGCGGCCGACCTCGCCCGCGGAAAGCACGACGCCGTGCCGGTCGTCGTCGTGCGCGGCGTCGGGGTCGAGGGCGACGGAAGGGCAACCGACCTCGTCATGCGGGCCGAGCGCGACCTCTTCCGCTGAGGTCGAGTCCGGCGTGAGCGCACTCGCGCATGCAAGTGTTCCTGTATGTTCCCTGAGTGGGGACAGCGACAATCCGGGCGGGGATCTACGCGCGTATCTCGTCTGATCGCGAGGGCGACGGGCTCGGTGTCGCGCGCCAGCTCCAGGACTGTGAGCAGCTCGCCGCGCAGAAGGGTTGGGAGATCGTCGGTCGCTACGTCGACGACGATCTGAGCGCTTACAGCGGTCGGGTGCGGCCCGAGTACGCGCGGATGCTGGACGACCTCCGCGACCGGGCGATCGACGGCGTGCTGGTCTACCACCTCGATCGGTTGCACCGGCAGCCGAAAGAGCTGGAGGAATTCTTCGAGGTCTGCAAGCGCGCGGGGGTAGGCGACCTGGCGACCGTGACCGGCCGAATCGACCTGGGCGATCCCGATGGGCAGTTCCACGCCCGTATCCTCGGCGCGGTGGCCAAGAAGGAGAGCGACGACAAGAGCCGGCGAATCCGGCGCAAGCACGAGGAGCTCGCCGCGACCGGGAAGCGCTCCGGCGGCGGCAGCCGCCCATACGGCTACGACGCGGACGGGGTGACGGTGCGGCCGGCGGAAGCGGCGATCGTGCGCGAGAGCGCCCGCAGGTTCCTGGCGGGAGAGTCGATCCGGTCGATCTGTGCCGACCTGAACGCCCGCGGGGAGCGCTCCTCGCGAGGTGGTGCCTGGTCGCCGCAGACGTTGCGGCGGATGCTCGGCTCCGGCCGGATCAGCGGCCAGCGCGAGCACAAGGGCGAGATCGTCGCCACGGCGGAGTGGCCCGCGATCATCGAGCCGGCCGAGACCGCGCAGATCCGCGCACGGCTCGCAGACCCCGACCGGCAGACCAACAAGACAGCGCGCCGCTACCTACTCGCGGGCCTGTTGAAGTGCAGTCTGTGCGGGGAGCGGCTGGTCGCGCGACCCCGTAGCGGCGGGCTGCGCCGCTACGCCTGCGCGAAAGGGCCGGGGTTCAGCGGCTGCGGCGGCACCTACATCAACGCCGAACCGCTGGAGCCTTTCATCGTCGAGGCCGTCCTCTGGCGAATCGACTCACCCGAACTCACCGCCGCCCTCAACGGCCGCCAGGACGAGCCGGACGCGGAGCGCTGGCAGGCAGAAGCAGACGCCGCCCGCGCCCAGCTCGAGGAGCTGGCGACCGCCTACGGGGAGCAGCAGATCACGATGGGTGAGCTGCTCGCCGCCCGCAAACCGATCGAGGCCCGCCTCACCGCCGCCCGCAAGCAGCTCGGAAAGCTCACCCGGACAACCGCGCTCGACGGCTACCTCGGAAACCGCGACGCGCTCCGGGAGACCTGGGAGACACTCGACCTCAGTCGGCAACGCGCGATCATCGCCGCCGTGATCGACCACATCGAGGTCGGCCCCGGCCGGCGCGGCTACAACCGCTTCGACGAGTCACGCCTCACCCCGGCCTGGCGCGCCTGACCCCGCCGCCTCTCGGGCTGCGCCCGGCCCCGTCGAGAACCTTCGGTTCACGCCGGGCCCCCAAGCCGGACGCAGCCCGGCCGCAGAGACGGCGGCGGCAACCACAGCCGCCAAGAACCCGCCCCCGAGTTTCGTTGCATATTCAAGCGAAGAAAGAGCCGCGCCCCGGACGACCGCCCCGGCGCCGGAACCGCCGGCCGCGCCGGGCGGGGCCGCCCTCCGGGCGGGACCCGCCACGGCGCCAACCGGCAGCCCGCGAACCCCGCGACCCGCCGACCAGCAGCCCGGGCGTCAGCCCACGCACTCGCGCAGCGGACGGCGCTCGTGCCAGAGCGGCTACACCGGGTAGCGGTAGAGCGGGTATCGCTGAATGAAGTCGTTGAGGATCGCCGTGCAGATCTCGTGCTTTGACTCCGGGAGCGTGCAAGTTTCTTGCGCGGCGTTTCGAACGCGGGGGTTCGAGTCGTTGTAGACGACGACGCCATTTGCGGGCATGGGTCCGCCGGAGGGTTGCCCCGTGCCGGTGACGTGCGGCGGATCTTCGAAAGCGACTGTATGAACTCCGAGCCGTACCACGCGTTCGCTGGCCGGAACCGGGCATGTCGGGTTCGGTCGGTCCTTGACGTTCGGGAAGAACGGGCAGGCGACGCCGCCCACCTCCCCCGTTCCCGGCGAGCCGAAATAGGCAGTGACGGCCGGTGCGTTCGACCTCGCGACGAAGCCGCCTTCCGGGGAGACTGAGATGAAGAGCGCACCGGTCGCTCCCGTCCCACCGCCACAGCGCCAACCGCGCGGCGCAACGACACTCACGTAGCCCGTCGTGTAGAAGGCCAGGCGACGCGCCACGTCCGCGGGCACGTTTGTCACCAATCCGTGAGGTAAGCCGGACGGCTTGAACTGGGGTAGGAACCCGAGCGTGTTGGCCGTGGTTCTGCATCGCACGACAGGCAACGGGACGCCTTGCCCGGCAGCCCCGCCCCAGGCCGGCGATCCGACAAACCCGGCCACTGCCGCCGACGCGCTCCATGCAGCGACCACGCGAGGAAATCTCATCCTGCCATTCTTGCTCAGCGCGTTCGGGGGTCATTGTCGCGCACTCGGGCAGGAGGCCGACCTATCGCCTGAGCGGCCCGCACGTGCGATCGTGCGCACCGTGCGAGTAACTCCCGAAGAGCTTCTCTCGATCCGAAAGCGGATTCTCGGAGACGGCGAGCGCTACGGCGGCGCCGACCTCGATGGTGCGCTCATGGATTTCGATCAAGCGCTCTTCGAGGGAGGCTTCGGTCGTCCCAAGATCAGCCGGACGGGTGACGTCGAGCGGATGGTCGTCCTGGTTTGCAGCCTTGCGGATCCCGATCCTTCGCTCGAGGAGGTGAGCAATCGATTGGAGGAAGCCTGGATCGAGCACGGCGCCTTCACGCAAGAAGCGCACTCGATCGAGAGCGACGGCGACCTTGTCGCGCTCCACTTCGTTACGTGGTGGGATGGCGGCAGGTTCGTCACCGGTCGGATTGAGGTGGCGCTCGGGGGTCATTCGTGAGCTCATATGGAGTGCGGCCGAGAGACGAACCGCCGGAGGGTCGATAATCATGCTTCGGTGGGTGGCGCGAATGACAAGGGGTACGTGATCGAGGATCAGCCCGAGGGGCGGACACTCGTGGTCACTGGGCCCTGGACGGACGAATCCGAGAAGGCAGTTCGCCGCCAGGACGTCGATGGCGTCTGGTTGAACTACGCGCGCGGCTACTGCGAGCCTGACCTCTCGTTCGTCGATACATGGCCGATCAAGCGTCTACTTGTCCTCGACCGATCCGTCACGGACCTGGAACCACTGAGCCGCCTCGGCACGACTCTTGAGAAGCTTTCGTTTCAGACTGCGCCGGGGACTCCCGTCGATCTCGCCGGGCTGCCGAATCTTCGGGAGGTCGCAGGCGCGTGGACTGAGGTTCGCGACACCCTGTACGCGCCCGCCTATTTGCAACGCGCGGTGCTGTTCGACTACGACGAGGTAGATCTTCAGCCGCTGACGATCCAGCCGTCGCTCCAGCACATACAGCTCAAGGTCGCACTGAAGCTCGAGACGCTGGATGGCACCGCGGGCCTTCCGACGGTCACTGAACTAAGAATCGCAGCTGCTCGCGAGCTACACGATCTGGCCGCCGTCGAGTCAGCCGCAACGACGCTTCGGAGCTTGGACTTGGAGGCATGTCTCGACATCTACGACATCCAGCCTCTGAGCCGGTTGACCGAGCTGCGTTACCTCGGCATCAGCGACTGCGGTCCGATCCCGTCGCTTCGCCCGGTGGGCGAGCTGGCCTTGCTGGAATGTCTCTACGCCTGGGGACGCACGCGGATCGAGGATGCCGACCTGTCTCCACTTCTCCGGCTTTCGCACTTGAAGGAGATTCGGATGCGCGACCGCCGCCAGTATCGGCCCAGCTTGGCCGAGATCAAGGAGCAGCTCCGACTGGCCTGAATCTTCGGGCGTCATTCCCGCACCCTCGCGCAGCCGATCGCACTCATGCCTGAGGGTCGCGCCGCTGCGGACAGCGGGCGGGTTAGGGTCATCCCGGGTGGGCGAGTCAGTTGTCGTCTCGGACTATGACCCGGAATGGCCGGTGATCTTCGAGCGGCTGCGCGATCGCATTCGAGCCGCGCTCGGCAGCTCAGCGGCCACCATCGAGCATGTTGGCAGCACGGCCGTTCCCGGCCTCGCCGCCAAGCCCGTGATCGACCTCGACGTGATCGTCTCTCTCGAAGCAGAGGTGTCGAAGGTTGTTGATGCGTTGCGATCGTTGGGGTACGACCCTGAGGGGCGCTCGCTGGAGATTCCAGGGCTTGTGGCCCTCGGCTGGCCGTCAGGCGAACCGCGTCACCACCTCTACGTCGTGGTGGAGGGATCCACACTTCACCGCGAGCGGATCGCCTTCCGTGATCACCTCAGGTCGAATCCTGACGACGCGAACTGGTATGGCGCTACCAAGCGCCGCCTTGCTGAGGAGCTTGACACCGATTGGGAGGCCTATTCGAGAGCCAAGGGCGACATTGTCGAGGACATCCTCCGCATAGCTGGATCCTCGGCTCCATGAGGTGACATCGAACGTGACGCTCTGAGGTCATTCGCCAACGCTCGCGCAGCCGGGCGCCTTGTTCCCGGGGCTACCTCTAGGAGTTGAACTGGACGACCGTGCTGCCCTCGGTGATCACCGGCAGGCTGGCCGTCGCGCTGACGTTCTCCTTGACCCATTCGGCGGCACGCCGGGAGGACTCGTTTGTACCGGTTTTGTCTTGGCAGACAGTGACGGTGACGCCACCGTCGCCGCTCCGAAACGCCGTGTAGCTGACGAAGCCAGGCACCCCGCCGATGAGGTCCTTGACGTCCTCGTTCCTCTGCTCGAGCTGATCGAAGAGTTCCGAAGCGCCTTGCCCGGAATAGCTGCGAATGACTGCGTACATCACTGCCTCCTTGCGACGCGACGTCGGGGCGGACACCCTATCGAACGACCCGCGCGGACCGGGGCTCTGAGGCCATTGGTGTGAACGCTGGCGCAGACGGATGTACTCGCGCCCGAACCTTGTCCCGCCGATGATGTGGTTGTGAACCCCACCCGCGTCGAGATCGAAGAAGTAGCCGGCGATGCCCGATTGATCATCGTTGAAGGGCGCAGACTCTTCCGAGGCCGCAGGCTGTCTTCGTTGCTAGAGGAGTTCGGCGGCTACCAAGGTGAGGTCACACAGCCAACGACAGGACGGCGCTTTGCGGTCTCGCTCGAGCCATGGCGGGGCCGTGACCCGACGCGACGTGGCTCGAAATCTCGTTCATCACCGACCAGTGACAGCCCTCTCGCTCGGAGTGCATTGCCGAACGCTCGGGCAGCCGAGTTCTCTGTCCGTTGGTTCGCCTACGAGTTTGCGTCCGCAGGATCGATCCGGGCGTCTTGTCTCACGGCGCGTGATGGGGGAGGATGGAGCGGTGCATCCGCGCGGCGCTGTCGTGGTGGTGATCGCGGTGATCGCGCTGACGGGGTGCGGCGGATCAAGCTCATCCAACGATCAGAACGGTGAGTTTCACGTTTCCCCCATCGACGTCGGGGAAGTTGGCTTCGCAACCTCCGAGGTGGGGAAGCCGATCTACGGCATCTACGCGGTGTGGTACGAGGCTCGCAACGAGAGCGACGTCCACAGGCGCGCCACGATCTTGCGGAAGCGCATCCCACCGGTCGTGGACATGTTCGAGGCCGCCTACCAGCCGACGATCGACAAGCTTGAAGCGTTGGAGTTGAGGACGGCTCCGGGCGACGAGCTCCGCAGCATCGAGATCGACCTCATCAGGGAGTGGCGTCAGGCGCTCTCGACCCTGCGTACGGATCTTGCGACGGGCGACAGCGCATTGCAGGCGTGGGTCACCTTCGACGACACCAAAAACGAGATGCTTCGGCGGTTCGGGCAGCGAGTCAACACCTTCGTCGCGGACCTACCCGCACCTGAGCAACAGATGCTGAGGCAAGTAGTGGCCGACACGTTCCCCAGGTAGCCCTCGGGTCGAAACCTTGCGGCGAGTTTGATGCGCTCAGGCGTCATCCGCGAACTCGCGCATGCGAGCGGTTCCCCCGTGACGCGCGTGCTCGTCAACCCGCGTAGTCGAACCGCGACGCGTAGCCGCAGTTGCCCCGGTACTCGAAGCGCAGCGGGCCGTCGTTCACGGCGAGCTCGTCTGCGATCAGTTCCTCGCCGGTTCGTTCGTGGCCGGGGATGACGCACGTGACGGTCTCCGGGCCGGCCCACGCGTCGCGGATCCGGACGGTGACGTGGTCGCGGATTCGCAGCCACTGGCGCCTCGGCTCGTGCGACACCTCGATCTCGACCGGCCGCACCGCGAGCTGTCTCGCGTCCTTCCACGCCCACGGGAAGTGGGCGAGCGCGTCGCCGCCGAGGCGGCCCGTGTAGATGCGCTCGAGCAGGTCGCGCTGCTCGGGATCCGCGCGCGCGTCGACGTACATGACGAAGCTCCACGGCGAGCCGGGCTCGTCGTCGTGGTACCGCGTCGCGAACGCGACCTTGAGACCGTCCAGGGTCACGCCGTCGGCCTCGCCCTCCTCGATCACCCACGAGAGCACGCCGAGGCACTCGCCGTGGGTCGAGCGGCCGCCGGGGACGCCGTCGATCTTGCGGCATGGGCAGATCGTCTCGCAGTTGCACGACTCGAAGTAGCTGCCGCGGATGTGCCAGATCACGCGCCGTCCGCTGCGTGTCTGGATGGCATCGCCGAAGACTCGCACACGTCAGGGCGCTGCTGTCACGATGCGGCAGTGACGGGCGAGACCGATCTCGGCGCATTGCTTGCGGGCCTCGACGTCGTGCGCGAGCCCGGCATCTTTGTCGTCGCCATGCTCTCCGAGGGTACGCAGCCGGTGCCGGGGACGCGGGCGCAGGTGCGCGAGCGCGAAGGGCTGACCGTCGTGCTCCCCCGCGAGGACGCGCTCGCGGCGGGGCTCGCCTTCACGTTCGAGGCCGCCTGGTTGACGCTCACGGTGCACTCCTCGCTCGCGGCGGTCGGGCTGACGGCCGTGGTCGCGACACGGCTCGCCGAGGACGGGATTCCGGCGAATGTGCTCGCGGGCTTCCACCACGACCACGTCCTCGTGCCTGTCGAGCGGGCAGACGACGCGATCGCCGCGCTGCGCTCGCTGCGTCAGGGGCGCGACTCGGCGAGCACGTCGTAGCGGTCGACGGCGACGCGCCGTCCTGACCAGTCGCTGAAGAGGTCGCCGAGCCGCTCGGGCAGCTGCTCGTCGAAGACCGCCTCGGCCGCGATCGCGTTGTCCTCGGTGTCGAACAGCGTGATCGACAGCACCCTGCCGTTCACGGAGACGAGTTCGAGGCGGCCCCGGTAGCCGGCGAGGCCCTCGAGGAGCGGCCGGATGATCGCCTCGGCCTGGTCGACCGTCCGACTGGCCTGCGGGACGTTGACACCTTCGAAGCTTGCGACGCGAGCGATCACGGTTCTCCCTTTCTGTGTGGGTGTACGGTCGGCGCGCCGAACACTGCGCTGTCGGCTCGCCGCGGTCAAGGGGCGAACCGCTGCCCCTCCCGTCGCGGGGGCATGATCGATGTGATGTCGATGTCTTCGGGCTGGGTAGGCCAAGCGCGGTCTGGGGGATTCAGGTGTACGACCTGGCCGGCGACCGGGCGCTCCGCCCGGACCTGTTCGGGCGGTGAATCACCTACGGAGCCACCGCCACAGTGGCAGGGGCTCGCCGTGCGCTACGCGACGAACTCGTCCGCGACCGAGAGGGCGTCGTCGAGGATCGCGATGCCCTCGTCGAGCTCCTCGCGAGTGATGGTCAGCGGCGGGCAGACCATGAGCACGTTCCAGTGGGCCATCGAGTAGAGCCCGCGGTCGAGGGCGCGCTTCTGGAGCGCCGCCATCGGCTTCGCCGCCTCGCCCGAGCCGTTGAACGGGACGAGCGCCTCGCGCGTCTCGCGGTTCTTGACCAGCTCGAGGCCCCAGAAGCAGCCGAGCCCGCGCACGTCGCCGATCGACGGGTGCTTCTCGGCCAGCTTCGCGAGCTCGATCCGGAAGACCTCGCCCATCGCGGCGGCGTTCTCGACGATGCCCTCCTCCTGGAAGGCCTCGATCGAGGCGACCGCGGACGCGCACGCGAGCGGGTGCCCGGAGTAGGTCAGCCCGCCGGCGAAGAAGCGCGACCGGATGAACTCCTCGAGGGCCGGGCTCACGGTCATCGCGCCGAGCGGCACGTAGCCCGAGTTGAGGCCCTTGGCCATCGTGATGATGTCCGGCACCACGTCCCAGTGGTCGACCGCGAACCACTTGCCGGTGCGGCCGAAGCCGGCCATCACCTCATCGGCGATCAACAGGATCCCGTGGCGGTCGCACACCTCGCGGATCGACTGCAGGTAGCCGTCCGGGCGGCGGGATGATCCCGTTCGTCCCCGTTACCGTCTCGAGGATCACGGCCGCGACCGTCTGCGGCCCCTCGTACATCAGGATCTCCTCGAGGTGCGGCCCGCCGGTGCAGACCGGGCACGGGTCGGGATGGCCGGCCGGGCAGCGGTACGTGTACGGGTCGAACATGCGCACGACACCGGGGAGGCCGGGCTCTGCGGGCCAGCGGCGCGGGTCCCCGGTCAGCGTGATCGCACCGGCGGTGGCGCCGTGGTACGAGCGATAGCGGGCGACGATCTTGTGCCGGCCCGTGGCCCAGCGGGCGAGCTTGATCGCGTTCTCGTTGGCCTCGGCGCCGCCGTTCGTGAAGAACGAGAAGGAGAGGTCTCCGGGCGTGACCTCGGCGAGCAGCCTCCCGAGCCGCGAGCGCGACTCGGTCGCCATCGGCGGGCCGATCGTCGCGAGCGTCTCGGCCTGCTCCTTGATCGCCGCGACCAGCTTCGGGTGGCCGTGGCCGATCGAGACGTTGACGAGCTGCGAGGCGAAGTCGAGGTAGCGCTTGCCGTCGTAGTCCCAGAAGTGGCGGCCCTCGCCGCCCGCGACCGCGATCGGGTTGATCGCATCCTGCACCGACCACGAGTAGAGGACGTACTTCTTCGCGTCCTCGACGATCTGCTGTCCCAGCGCTGAGTTCTTCTCGACGGTAGCCATACCGCGATCCTACAAGCGGTCGCGAAGCAACCGGACGGTCCCGATCGCCTCGAAGCCGAGCCGACCGAGGATGGGCGCCGACATCGGGCCGGCGCTGACGACGATCCGCGGGGCGCCCCGTTCGACCGTCTCGCGCCAGCGTGCGTGCACGAGCGAGGTGTAGACGCCGCGCCCGCGCGCTTCGGGGAGGGTCGAGCCGCCGAGCAGGATCGCCGCCTGCGGCGTGAAGACGACTCGGGCGAAGCCGGCCGGCTCGCCGTCGAGGAGCGCCAGGTAGTAACTCTCGCGCCCGCTCGCCTCGATCAGCGGCCACGCCTCGCGCTTGAGCGGGCGGTAGGCGGCGCGCTCGTCCTCGGGTACCTCCCACACGTCCCAGTCGAGCTCGAGCGCCCGCAGGAACTCGTCGGCCGAGCTGACGCGGCGGACCTCCACACCCGGCTCGCCGGCGGGAGTGTGGTCGATCGTCAGGGTCGTCATCTCGGGTGTGTGGCGATCGGGCTCGAAGCCGAGCTCGAGGAGCCGCTCGGCGAGCCCCGCCGGTCGGGTGTGCTCGCCGAGCCACCAGGTGACGTGCTCGAAGCCGCGCCCGCGCCCCAGGGTGCGCACCTCCTCGATCGCGCCCTCGACGGCATCCGGCGCGAGCCGGATCCGCTCGACCGAGGCCGACCGCAGCCCCGTGACGACCGAGTAGCCATCTGCCGCGATCAGCTCACCCGGAGGGATGAGCGGGACCCAGAGGCCCGGCTCCTCCGCGAGCTCGAGCAGGGTGGCGCGCATGCGCGGCACGCTACCCGGCGCTAGGCTGCAACGGACGACACGAGGAGGCGCGGAGATGACCGAGACGATCGAAGCACCGGCGGCCGTGAAGCCGATCAACCACTGGATCGGCGGGCAGGCTCTACGAGGGGCAATCCGGCCGAACAGGCCCCGTCTACAACCCGGCGCTCGGCGTCCAGACGGGCGCGGTCGACCTGGCGAGCGTCGAGGAGGTGGACCGCGCGGTACAGGCGGCGAAGGAGGCGTTCCCCGCGTGGCGGGCGCTCTCGCTCTCGCGCCGGGCCGAGCTCTTCTTCCGCATCCGCGAGCTCTTCGACGCGCACCGCGCCGACCTCGCGCGGCTGCTCACGCTCGAGCACGGCAAGGTCACATCCGACGCGCTCGGCGAGGTCGCGCGCGGGCTCGAGGTGATCGAGTTCTGCTGCGGCATCCCGACCCTGCTCAAGGGCGGCTTCTCGGAGCAGGCCTCGACCGGGATCGACGTCTACTCGCTCCGTCAGCCGCTCGGCGTCGTCGCCGGGATCACGCCGTTCAACTTCCCGGCGATGGTCCCGATGTGGATGTGGGCGCCGGCGCTCGCGATGCGGCAACGCCTTCGTGCTCAAGCCGTCCGAGAAGGATCCGTCCGCCTCGGTGCTGACCGCCGAGCTGCTCGCCGAGGCCGGCGTGCCCGACGGCGTCTTCAACGTCGTCCACGGCGACAAGGTCGCGGTCGACGCGCTGCTCGAGCATCCCGACGTGGCCGCGATCTCGTTCGTCGGCTCGACGCCGATCGCGAAGTACGTCTACGAGAACGCGACGAGTCACGGCAAGCGCTGCCAGGCGCTCGGCGGCGCGAAGAACCACATGATCGTGCTGCCCGACGCCGACATCGACATGGCCGCCGACGCCGCCGTGTCGGCCGGATACGGCTCGGCCGGCGAGCGCTGCATGGCGGTCTCGATGGTGGTCGCGGTCGGCGGCGTCGCCGACCCGCTGATCGCCGCGATCAAGGAGCGGATCCCCAAGGTGAAGACCGGCGACGGCATGGACCCCGATTCGGAGATGGGGCCGCTCGTGACGCGCGAGCATCGCGACAAGGTCGCCTCGTACGTCGAGCGCGCGCCGGACGAGGGCGCCACCGTCGTCGTCGACGGCCGCGAGAGCGCGCCCGACGGGAACGGCTTCTTCCTCGGGCCGTCGCTGATCGACAACGTCACGCCGGCGATGGACAACTACCGCGACGAGATCTTCGGCCCGGTGCTCGGTGTCACCCGCGTCGACACCTACGACGAGGCGGTCGGGCTCGTGAACGAGAGCCCGTACGGCAACGGCACCGCCATCTTCACCCGCGACGGCGGCGTCGCCCGCCAGTTCCAGTTCGACGCGCAGGCGGGCATGGTCGGCATCAACGTGCCGATCCCGGTGCCGGTGGCGTACTACTCCTTCGGCGGCTGGAAGAACTCCCTCTTCGGCGACCGCCACATCTACGGGCCGGAGGGGATCGACTTCTACACGCGCACGAAGGTGGTCACGTCGCGCTGGCCCGACCCCGCCACGTCCAGGGTCGACCTGGGCTTCCCGCGGACGCACTGAGGGGCGGCGCTCGTGGTGGCGCATCGCTCGAGAGGTCCGGGGTGCCCCTCGCGACCAGAAGGGGCCTCGGGAAGGCAAATCGAGCGCGAGTGCGAACCCCGTGAGGGAGCGTCGGTGTCAGCGTAGGACTCCCGGCGCCGTCGCGAATCGCCAGATCGAGGAGTCGAGTCCATGGACGGAGGCGACGATCCCGCGGATGTGGGGTTTCAGAACGTGAAACCGGGCCCCTCCGGTCTCCGTCTCGGCCGGCGCACGGGTCTCCGGTCGACGGCGCTCACGGTCGTCGTCGTGACCATGATCTGCGCCTTCCTCGCCAGCGCGCGCCCGGTCGGAGCCGTGGTCGGCGACTGCGTCTCGGGCCAGAACTGGGGGACGCTCGACGCGTCACTTCCGAGTCAGGTGCTCACCCTCGTGAACGACCACCGAACGGGCATGGGGCTCGGTGCGCTCTCGATCTCTCCGACCCTCACGAGCTCAGCGAACTGGAAGTCGCTGCACATGGCCTACTACGGCTACATGCAGCACGACGACCCCGCACCGCCCACCGCCCGTACGCCCTCCGACCGGCTCGAGGCGTGCGGCTATCCGATCGGCAGCGTGACCTGGGGCGAGAACATCGCCTACGGCTACGCGTCCGCCCAGGCTGTGATGACGGCGTGGCTGAACTCGAGCGGGCACCGCGCGAACATCGAGGACTCGCGCTTCCGGGCGATCGGAATCGGCGTCGCCCGTTCGGCGGGCGGCGTCCTGTACTGGACGCAGGAGTTCGGCTCACTGGTCGACAGCGGCTCGGGCGCGCCGCCCGCGCCGCCGCCGGTTGCCCCGCCGCCCGTTGCCCCGCCGCCGGCCTCCCCGCCGCCGGTTGCGCCGCCGCCGGCCTCCCCGCCTCCGGTTGCCCCGCCTCCGGTTGCGCCGCCGCCGGCCTCCTCGCCGCCGGCCACGCCGCAGCCTGGGGCGCCGTCCCCGACGTCGACGTCGACACCTGAGCCGACGCCGGGGATCGCGCCGACGGTCTCGGCGAGTTCGGCCCCGGTCGCATCGAAAGCCTCGAAGATCGCTACCCGTCCAAGGGTGAGGTTCACCAGAGTCCCTCGAGCACGGTCGGCTCCGCCCAGGTTCGCCTGGAAGATCGCCGGCTCGCCGACGAGGATCGTCTGCTCCCTCGACGGGGCTCGCGTGAAGCCGTGCTCGTCACCGCTCAGGCTGACGGTGCGGAAGAACGGGCCCCATACGTTCATCGTCACCGCGACGAACGCGGCGGGCACAGGTCGTGCGAAGCACACCTGGAAGCGATTCCCGCGCGCCGGCTGACCGAGCCGAACCGCCACGGGCTGCCGGCCGAGCCGTCGCCGGGGCTTACGCGTAGAGCAGGAACTCGATCGGGATCACGAGCACGAACAGCACGACCACGGCGGCACTGAGGCCGAGCACGACACGCCGCTCGATCTCCGGCCGGAACGCAATCGGCGTGTACGACCTCCTGATGAAGGTGACAGTTGACGTGACCATAGGGATGCGGAGGTGGTGTGCGCCACAGATGCGCACCGGGGCTATCGGCGTGTGGCATCGACGACTTGAGGCGTCGCCTTCCGGTCCAGTCCTTCGCTTGACGAGCGGCGATCGCGGGCGGGCCGCACCGCCCTCGGAGTCCGCCGGCCGGCGCGTGCTAGCGTCGGTCCCCTCGACAGGCGAAAGGGGTGCTCGTGGACGTGGCGTGGGACGTGATCGATTCGAGCGTGGCGCGAGGGCGACGATCGCCGCTTGTCCGTGCGCTCGGCTCCTGTCACCCGGTCGGCTGAGGCGGGCATGGCACGCGTCGAAGTCCCCGGGAAGCACGCGGTGACGGCCGAGACCGGGATCTCGGTCGAGGAGCTGCAGCTCGCGGCGCGGAACCACGCGCTGCCGCTGGAGTCGCTCCGGTACCCGATCACGCCGGTCGGGCTGCACTACCTGCTGACCCACTTCGACATCCCCGGCGTCGACGTCGCGAGCTGGCGGCTCGAGGTCGGCGGTCGCGTCGCCCGGCCGCTCAGCCTATCGCTCGCCGATCTCGAGGCGCGACCGGTGCGCACGCTGCCGGTGACGATGGAGTGCGCCGGCAACGGGCGCGTCCTTCAGGACCCGCGGGCGATCAGCCAGCCGTGGCTGCTCGAGGCGGTCGGGACCGCGGAGTGGACGGGCACGCCGCTCGCGCCGCTGCTCGAGGAGGCCGGGGTGGCCGCCGACGGCGTCGAGGTCCTCTTCACCGGCCTCGATCGGGGCGTTCAAGGCGGCGTCGAGCACGCGTACGAGCGGAGCCTGCCGCTCGCCGAGGCGATGCGCGACGAGGTGCTGCTCGCGTACGGGATCAACGGGCAGCCGCTGCCGCCGCAGCACGGTTTCCCGTTGCGACTGCTCGTGCCGTCGTGGTACGGGATGACACACGTCAAGTGGCTCCGCTCGATCACGGTCGTCGCAGAGCCGTTCGGCGGCTGGCAGCAGAAGTCGTCCTACCACGTCAAACAAACCGAGGACGAGCAGGGGACGCCGGTGCAGCGGATGCTGCCGCGGTCGCTGATGGCGCCGCCCGGGATCCCGGAGTTCCTCTCGCGTTCGCGCTTCGTAGCGCCCGGGCGGTGCACGCTCGAAGGCCGCGCGTGGTCGGGCACCCCGCCCGTCGTGCGCGTCGAGGTGAGCACTGACGGCGGCGAGAGCTGGGACAACGCGATGCTGGAGGATCCGACCGGGGCGTTCGCCTGGCAGGGCTGGTCGTACGCGTGGGATGCCGCGCCCGGCGAGCACGTCCTCTGCTGCCGCGCCACGGACACCGGCGGTCGGACGCAGCCGGCCGAGGCCGAGTGGAACTTCGGCGGCTACTGCAACAACGCGATCCAGCGCGTGCAGGTCACGGTCTCCGAGCGATAGCGGCGGCCCGCGCGCGGCTCCTGCCACCGGTTCCGTGCGCGGGCAGTTGTAGGATCGAGGGGCCGATGTCGCTCGACTCCTCCCGCACCGTCCGCGAGCTCGAGGAGCTTCGCGAGCTGACCGGTGACGAGGACGGCGCCCAGCGCGTCGCCTGGACGGACACGTGGGAGCGGGCGCGCGAATGGCTGCGAGAGAAGATCGCGCCGACGGGCGCCGCGTTCGAGCGCGACGAGGCGGGCAACCAGTGGTTCACGCTTCGCGGCGACTCGGAGCAGGCCGTCCTGATCGGCGGCCACATGGACTCGGTGCCGAACGGCGGCTGGCTCGACGGGAGCCTGAACGTCCTCGCCGGTGTCGAGGTGCTGCGCCGGATCGCCGAGGAGGGCAAGCCGCCGGTCACGGTTCGGCTCGTCGACTGGGCCGACGAGGAGGGTGCTCGCTTCGGGCGTTCCCTGTTCGGATCCTCGGCCGCCTCGGGCTCGATGCGGGACCAGCTCGAGCTCGCGAAGCTGACCGACCGCGACGGCGTGACGCTCGAGGAAGCGGTCGGCGCGCACGGGGTCGACCTCCGGAATGCGGGCCTCGCGCGGCGGCAGCTGCAGAACGCGCGCGCCTACCTCGAGCTGCACATCGAGCAGGGGCCGGTGCTGGAGTCGCTCGACCTGCCGCTCGGTGTCGTCCTCGGCACCTTCGGCGTCGAGCGCTGCCGCATCACCTGGCGCGGTCAGGCGGCGCATGCCGGCTCGACGCCGATGGACAAGCGCCGCGACGCACTCGCGGGCGCGGCGAAGCTCGCGCTCTACATCCGCGAGATCGCGGCCGAGGTGGGCGACGGCGCCGTGTGCACCTCGGGCGGCGTCGTCTGCAAGCCGGGCATCGTCACGTCGGTCGTCGAGACGGCCGAGCAGCTGCTCGACCAGCGCCACCTCGACGCGGCGAAGCTCGAGCGGATGCTGGAGCTGGCGGTCGACGCGTCGGAGCGCTTCGCGCTCGAGGAGGACGTGGAGGCGACCTGGGAGCGCCTCTGGCGCATCGAGCCGATCCTCTTCGACGAGGCGCTGATCGAGCTCGCCGACGAGGCGATCCGCGAGGTCGCGGGCGAGTCCCACCGCCTCCCGTCGGGCCCGCTGCACGACGCCGCCGAGGTTGCGCGGGCGGGTGTGCCCACGGTGATGCTCTTCGTCCAGAGCCTCCGGGGCCTCTCGCACACGAAGGTCGAGGACACGAAGCCGGAGCACATCGAGCTGAGCGTGCAGGCGCTCGACCGGCTCGCCTCGAAGGCGATCGAGCGGGTCGCTGCCGCTCTCTGACACGGCTCGAAGAGCCACTTGCGGGGTAATCGGCCCGCAGGCACCCTTGTTCGATGGACGAGGCGCTGATCTACCGCGAAGAGGTGGTGCAGCTCCTCTTCGGCGTGAGCGACATCGTCAAGTCGCTCGGACGGATCGAGGTTCTGCTGGGAGGTGACGAAACTGAAGAAGAAACTGACGGAGAGTGATCTGAGGGACCGCGAGCTGATGCTCGAGCGTGCTGAGCGCCTGCGTGAGCTCGCCGAGAAGGCGCAGGCCGAGCTCGACCGGCGCGGGGCGGCGGACGCCGCGACCTAGCGAGACGGCTCCGCCACGACGGGATTTCGCAGCACGCCGATCCCGTCGATCTCGACCTCAACGACGTCCCCGTCCGCCATCGACACCGGCGGCGTGCGGGTGTGGCCGATGCCGGAGGGCGTGCCGGTCAGGATCAGGTCGCCCGGCTCCAGGGTGAACACACTCGAGGCGTGGGCGACCAAGCGGCGCACGCCGAAGACGAGGTCGGACGTGTTGCCGTCCTGAAAGAGCTCGCCGTTCAGGCGCTGGACGACGCGCAGGCCGCTGCCGTCACCGAGCTCCGACACCGGCACGAGGCGGTCGCCGAGCGGGCAGAACGTGTCGAAGCCCTTCCCTCGCAGCCACTGCTTGTCGCCGTACTGGAGGTTGCGGGCCGAGACGTCGTTCGCGCAGCGGTAGCCGGCGACGTAGTCGAGCGCGTCGTCGTCGGCGATGCGGCGTCCGCGGCGGCCGATCTCCACCGCGAGCTCGGCCTCGGAGTCGACGTGGGTCGCCTCCGGCGGCAGGATGATCGCCTCTCCCGGCCCGATCAGCGCGTTCGCGAACTTGCCGAACAGAAGCGGCTCGGACGGCGGCTCCCGACCGGTTTCGCGGACGTGGCTCGCGTAGTTCAGGCCGGTGCAGATGATCTTCACGCTGGCAACTCCTCGGGCTCGCGCAGTAGGCTCTCACGCTATGGCAATCAGCTTCGGCGTGACCGTCCTGCCCGACCCGCCCCATACGCGCTTCCTCGAGCTGATCGAGCTCGCGGAGGAGCAGGGCTTCGAGTACGGGTGGACGTACGACTCGCACGTGCTCTGGCACGAGGCGACGCCGCTGCTCGCGCTCGCCGCCGAGCGCACGAGCCGCATGAAGCTCGGGCACTTCGTCACGAACCCGGCCACCCGCGACCCGACCGTGCTCGCGAGCATGTACGCGACGCTGCACGTCGTCTCCGGCGGGCGGATGGTGATGGGGATCGGCCGCGGCGACTCCGCGGTCCGCGTGATCGGGCGCGAGCCGATGAAGGTGGCCGAGTTCGAGGCCTCCTGCCGGATGGTCAAGGACTTCATGAACGGCCGTGCCGTCACCTGGAACGACAAGGAGCTCGAGCTCACGTGGGCGCTCGCCGAGCCGGAGATTCCGATGTACGTCGCGGGCTACGGGCCGAAGGCGCTGGCCGTCGCGGGCCGCGTCTCCGACGGCGTGATCATCCAGCTCGCCGACCCGGTGATCGTCGAGTGGATCATGGCCACCGCACGCGCGGCGGCCGAGAAGGCGGGCCGCGACCCCGACGCTCTGGAGTGCATCGTGGGTGCGCCGTCGAAGGTCGGCGACGACCTGGCGGCGGTGCGTGAGGAGGTCAGGTGGTTCCCGGCGATGGTCTCGAATCACGTGATGGACCTGATCGAGCGCTACGGCTGGGACTCGGACATCCCGTCGGAGCTGACCGACTTCGTCAAGACGCGGAAGGGCTACGACTACAAGGACCACTCGCGCGTCGGCGCCAAGCACGGCGAGTTCGTCAGCGACGAGATCTGCGACCGCTTCTGCGTGATCGGCTCAGCCGAGGCCTGCACCGCGAAGCTGCGCGAGCTGGAGGCGGTCGGCGTCGGCCAGTTCAACCTCTACCTCATGACCCACGGCCAGGACGACACGCTCCGCACCTACGGGAGCGACATCATCCCCGGATTCGCCGGCGTCGCTTCGTAGACGCCGCAAGCCTTTCGCCCACATCCACCGCGGGTTGAACCCGTCGGGCAGTGATGCTTCGTTCTGCCGCCCGCCGGTAGGTTCCCCGCACGCTTCTTCACCATCTTCGTTTGCTCGTGCGGTCGACGGTCCCGCAGCGGTACCGGCCGCAGGCGACGCGCCTGCTTCAGGGCGCCGCCGCGATAGCTCTTCGCGGGAACAGTGTGCGCTGTCCGTGCTGCGGCAAGCACTTTCGCCGGTTCCTCGACTACCCGGTGGGGTTCTGCCTTGGCTGCGGCTCGTACGAGCGTCAACGGCTGCTCGCGATCCTGATCGAGCGCCGACCGGAGCTCTGCCCGCCCGGCGCACGCGTTCTCCACGTCGGGCCCGAGGCGAGCATTCAGCTCGTCCTGCGTCGGGTTGCGGATCTCGACTACGTCGCGATCGACGTCGACCACCCGCTCGCCACGTTCCGGATGGACGTTCGAAGCATGTCCTTCCCCAGCTCATCCTTCGACCTGGCGCTCTGCTTCCATGTGCTCGACGTCCTCCCCGACGAGCGGCAGGCGCTTCGCGAGTTGACACGTGTCGTCGCCTCGACAGGGACGCTTGTGGTTGCCGTACCGGGAGATGGCAGCGAGTATCCGTCTGCGCTCGAAGCTCAAGGCCTCGAAGTCGAGGTGGTGCGGGCGGACCGCCTGTGCGCATCAGTCGAAATCGAGCGCTACGGGTTGATCGGGGACGAGTGCCTCTTCCTCTGCCGAAGGCGGTGACCCGAATGCCGCGACGCGCGAGCAACAGCCGCGAGTTGTGTCCCCATCGCCGAATTGCGTAGCCGTCTCCCGGCCCTCGAGGTCTTGAGCCTGAACGCCGTCATACCGTCGTCGCGACCGATGCCGACGCGAGGCCATCCGAGGAGCCCGGGGACGGGCGTGGTTGCGACCGTGCAGCCGACGAGGAATCCGGCGCGTTGCGCCGCCTCGATGACGCGCTCGTCGGCGGCCGAGTAGGGATAGGCGATCGACGTGCAGGCCCCGCACTCGGCGGCGATCAGCTCGCGTGATGCGCTGAGCTCCTGGTCGAGCTCGTCGTCGGAGAGCGACGTCAGGTCCACGTGGCGATGACTGTGCGACCCGATCTCCCAGCCGGCAGCGAGAAGCGGATCAACCTCGAGGCGGCGATCCTCCGCGGTCGTGAGGAACGCGGTCGCCGGAACGCCCAACGAGTCGAGGAGCGGGAGCGCCAGCTCGGTGATGGAACGTTCGCCATCGTCGAACGTGATCGCGGCGAGGCGTTCGCCGCGACTGGCCCGAGTGAGCGCATGGGTCACGGTCTCCATCCGGTAGCCGTCCGCAAGCAGCGCTTGCACCTGGCGCTCGAGCCGTCCAAGCTCGACTTCGAGCGGCGACGAGGGGAGGCGCGAGACCCCGTGGTATGCGATCACGAGGGTGTCCCCACTCACGGGCAGCAGTGTACGAGCGCGTCGGGGACGATTGTTCCCGCGGCGGCATCCAGGCAGGATAAGGCGATGCCCGTCGAGAGAGCTCCAGCCTCCTTGCGGGTGCTTTTCGCAGCCCCTGCGTACTGGCCGGCGGAGGCGTTCGGCGGCCCGATTCCGGTCATGCGGGGCCTCGCGTCGGGCCTCGTCGAGCGCGGTAACCACGTCGATGTCCTGACGACCTCGTTGCTCGCCGTCGACCTGTCCGCCAACCGCCGCACTCGCACCGCGATCATCGACGGCGCGCGTGTGGTCTACCTCGCGACGCCCGCCCGGTATCGCTGGATGGGGGTCACGCCGACGCTTCCTGTGTGGCTGAGGCGACTACCGAAGCCCGATGTCGTTCACATCTTCGGATTCCGCGATCCTCTCGGCACCGCGCTCGCGGCTTGGTGCCGTCTTCGAGGTGTTCCCTACGTCTTCGAGGCGCTGGGGATGTACGAGCCCAAGCTCCGCAAGGAGCGGCTGAAGCGCGTGCTCGACGCGAGCGCCTTTCGCCACGTTCCACAGGGCGCTGCACTTCTGATCGCCGCCTCCGCACGCGAACAGGACGAGTACCTTGCGGGCGGGGTGCCACCCTCCAGGATCGTCGTCCGTCCAAACGGCTTCCCGGAGCCTGCGAGGTCGAGCGCCGACGGCGTCCGCGAGCGACTCGGTCTTCCCGAAGGTGCGCCCCTTGTGCTCGCGGTCGGCCGCGTCTCAGCCGGTAAGGGACTCGATCTCCTGGTCGACGCGATGCCGCGCGCCGGTGCGGCTCACCTCGTCATTGTCGGCCCCGACGATGGATACGGGATCTCTGCGGAGCTGCGTAGGCGCGCGCAAGGGCTCGGGGTCAGCGACCGGTTGCACCTGCTCGGAGGACGCCCCCGCGCCGACATCGATGCGCTCTACGAGGAGGCGCTCGCGTTCGCGTTCGTCTCCCGCCACGACACCTTCGGGATGGCCGCCGCCGAAGCAGCAAGCGCTGGGCTGGCGATGGTGATCACCGATCGCTGCGGCATCGCCGAGCTCCTGCACGACGGAGCTCTCGTCGTTCCCTACGACGGCCTTCGGGTTGGAGACGCACTCACCCAACTCCTCGCTGAACCCGATCTGCGCGCGAGGTTGGCGCATGCAGCCCGTGAGGTCGCCTCTCGACATGCCTGGCCGCGGATCGTCGAGCAGCAAGAGAGCATCTACCGGCTTGCCCTGACCAGCCGAGACGGGAAGAACAGCGTGTCCGACCGGGAGTGAATGCAGGCCACTGAGCCTGGATCCACCGATCTGCGAACGCGGTGCGCTCGCCTGGACACGCCAGCCGAACGCCCCGCGATCGCGCATCTCGAAAAGAGCAGGGTGCAGTCAGGGTTGTCACCGATGGTCTCGGCCGTAGGAGGGTCGGTAGGCTCGCGGCCATGAACTCCACCGCTCCCGTGGTCAGTGCCACCGACCTCACTCGCCGTTTCGGTCAGGGCGAGACGGCCGTCGACGCCCTTCGCGGCGTCTCGCTCGACGTCCGCCCAGGCGAGCTCGTCGCCGTGATGGGCCCGTCCGGCTCGGGCAAGTCGACCCTGATGCACATCCTCGCCGCCCTCGACAAGCCGACCTCCGGCACGGTCGCGATTGCCGGCGAGGACGTCGGCTCGCTGTCCGACACGGCCGTGACCCTGCTGCGCCGCAAGCACATCGGCTTCGTCTTCCAGTTCTTCAACCTCCTCCCGATGCTCACCGCCGAGGAGAACGTCCTGCTGCCGCTCTCGATCGCCGGCGAGAAGCCCGACAAGGGATTCTTCGACGACCTCATCACCCGCGTCGGGCTGGCCGACCGCCGCAAGCACCGCCCGGCCGAGCTCTCCGGTGGTCAGCAGCAGCGGGTCGCGATCGCGCGCTCGCTCGTGTCGCGGCCGACGGTCGTCTTCGCGGACGAGCCGACCGGCAACCTCGACTCGCAGACCGGTCACGAGATCCTCGCGCTCGTGCGCTCGGCAACCGAGGAGTACGGGCAGACGACCGTGATGGTCACCCACGATCCGGCGGCTGCCGCGATCGCCGACCGCATCCTCTTCCTGGCGGACGGGCTGATCGCGGACGAGCTGTCGCGGAGCGACCCGTCCGAGATCCTGGCCGCGATGAACCGCATTTCGTGACGAACGCGCTCGATAGGGGCAACCGCCGATGCTGAAGGTCGCCCTCGCGGGTCTCTTCGGCCGCAAGCTGCGGACGGCGCTGACGGCGATCGCGATCGTGCTCGGGGTCGCGATGGTGACGGGGACCTACATCCTCACCGACTCGATCAAGGGCGCCTTCGGCGGCATCTTCACCGAGATCTACCGCGGCACGGACGCGACGGTCACGGGCAAGTCCGCGTTCAACCTCTCCGACCAGTCGGCCACCACCGAGCCGCCGTTCGACGAGTCCCTGCTCGAGCAGGTCCGCGGGCTTCCGGACGTCGAGGACGCCGTCGGCGGCGTCGGCGGGACGGCGAACCTCGTCGGCCCGAACGGCAAGGTGATCGCCTTCGGCGGTGCGCCGCACCTCGGCTTCAGCGTCGACCCGACCCGGCCGCAGTTCAACACGCTGACCCTCACCGAGGGCGCTTGGCCGGGGGCGAACGAGGTCGTCGTCGACAAGGAGACCGCCGGCAAGAAGCACCTCGAGGTCGGGCAGACGATCGGCGTCGAGGCCGACGGCCCGGTGCGGCAGATGCGCATCTCCGGTCTCGTCCGCTTCGGTGGTGCGTCGAGCCTCGGAGGCGCCACCCTCGCCGGCTTCGATCTTCCGACCGCACAGGCGCTCTTCGACAAGCGCGGCATGCTGGACCAGATCCGCGCGAAGGCGACGGCCGGCGTCACTCCCGAGCAGCTCACGGCCGAGATCCGGAAGATCCTGCCGCCGGCCACACAGGTGCGGACCGGTGAGGCGCAGGCGACAGAGGACGCGTCGGACACCACGAGCTTCCTCGACTTCCTCCAGAACTTCCTGCTCGCGTTCGGGGGCATCGCGCTCTTCGTGGGCGGCTTTGTGATCGCGAACTCGCTCTCGATCACGATCGCCCAGCGGACGCGCGAGCTCGCGACGCTGCGCACGCTCGGCGCGTCGCGCCGGCAGGTGCTCACCTCGATCGGGATCGAGTCACTCGTCGTCGGCACGCTCGCCTCGGCGGTGGGGGTCCTGGTCGGCTTCGGCCTCGCGCTCGGCCTCTTCCGGCTCTTCGACGCCGTCGGTTTCACGCTGCCGAACAACGGCCTGGTGATCCAGACGCGCACCATCATCGTCGCGATGCTCGTCGGAACGATCGTGACGCTGCTCGCGAGCCTGCGTCCGGCGCTCCGCGCGACGCGCGTGCCGCCGATTGCCGCGGTGCGCGAGGGCGCGACGCTGCCCGAGGGGCGCTTCGCCCGGTTCCGCACGCTTGCGAGTGCGCTGCTCGCGATCGCCGGGTTCGCGGCCCTCGCGTACGGTCTCTTCGGGAGCGGGCTCAGTACGACGCAGATCCTGGTCTACATGGGGATCGGAACGGTGCTGATCTTCTTCGGCGTCGCGCTCCTCTCGGCGCGGATCGCGCGGCCGCTCGCGAGCGCCGTCAGCCCCGTCGGGCGATGGACGCTCGTTGTGCTCCTGGCCCTCGTGTGGCCGTTGTGGACGCTGCCGTACTGGCTGCTTCGCTATGGCGCCTTCACGCACGCGGCGGCGGGGCGACGTGTGCTCGCGCTGCTCGGAGGACTCGTCCTGAATCCGCTGCTGGCGTTGATCGTGCTCGTGATGTGGCTTCGCTCGAAGGTCAGCTCGTGGCGTCCGGAGTGGCCGCTCGAGTTCCCGGGGGTGCTGGCCGACCGGGTCACGGTCGGTCTCGCCCGCGACAACTCGCAGCGAAATCCCCAGCGCACCGCCTCGACGGCCTCCGCGCTGATGATCGGGCTCGCGCTCGTGACGCTCGTCGCGGTGCTGGCATCCGGGATCACGTCCAGCTTCCGCGGCGCGGTCAACGACCTCTGGACGGACGGTTACGCGATCACGGCCGAGGACAACTTCTCCCCGATTCCGATCAGCGCCGGCGATGCCGCTGCGAGGACGCCGGGCGTCCAGGCGATCGCGAACGTCCGTGGCGGCGACGCGCAGGCGTTCGGCAAGACGATCCAGGCGACCGGGCTGAATCCGCAGGCGGTCGGGATCTTCAACCTCGACTGGGTCGACGGCTCCGACGAGACGATCGCGAACCTCGGTGCACACGGCGCGATCGTCGACAAGGACTACGCGAAGAGCCACAACCTGAGCGTCGGCTCGGGACTGAACCTGCTCTCTCCGCGCGGCATCGTGCTTCCGCTCCAGGTGCGAGGCATCTTCGACCCGCCGACCGGCGGCTCGCCCTTCGGGCGCGTGACGATCTCCGACTCCGCCTGGGACCGCGTGTACGACAACCCGATGAACGTCTATTCGTTCGTGCAGCTGCGGGGCGGAGAGACCGACGCGAACCGGGCAGCCCTCGAGGCCCAGCTGAAGCCGTATCCGAACGCGAAGCTGCAGACCAAGCAGGAGTTCATCGACAACCAGATCGCCGGTCTCAACGCGGTTCTGAACATCCTCTACGTCCTGCTCGCGCTCTCGGTCATCGTCAGCCTGTTCGGGATCGTGAACACGCTCGTGCTGACCGTGTTCGAGCGCACGCGCGAGCTCGGCATGCTGCGCGCGATCGGCATGACCCGTCGTCAGGTCCGGCGGATGATCCGGCAGGAGAGCGTGATCACGGCCCTGATCGGAGGCACGATCGGGATCGCGCTCGGGATCGTGCTGGGCGCCCTGCTCGTCGCGCGGGTCGAGTTCATCGTCTTCGCGCTCCCGGTCGCCCAGCTGATCGTGTTCGGCATCGCGACGATCGTCCTCGGCATCGTCGCGGCGATCTTCCCGGCGCGGCGCGCGGCGCGGCTGAACGTGCTCCAGGCGCTCCAGTACGAGTGAGCGGCGGCGGACGAGCTCGCGGCGCTGCTCGCGGCGCACGAGCCGGCAGACGGCGAGGAGGCGGGCGACCTGGAGACGATGCGCTCCTACGCCGCGAGCGCTCGGCGACCCGTGCTCGCGCGACGAGCCCGAAGCGCACTTCACCGCCTCGGCGGTCGTCGTCGACGAGCGAGCACGCGCGCACGCTGCTCGTCCATCACGCGAAGAGCGGCGCGTGGTTCCAGCCCGGCGGGCACGTGGAGCCGGGCGACCCGTCCCTGCGGTGAGGCCGCGCTGCGCGAGGCGCGCGAGGAGACGGGGCTCGACGTACGGCTGTACGACGGGGCGCTGCTCGACGTCGACGTGCACTGGATCCCGTGGGACGGGCACTACCATCTCGACCTGCGCTTCCTCGCCGTCGCGTCGGGAACGCTCGCGCCCGATCCCGCCGAGGTACGCGCCGCTGAATGGCTGGCCTGGGACGAGGCGCTCGCGCGAATCGACGAGCCGGCGCTGCGGCGCGCGCTCGCAAAGGCGCGCGCCGCCGGCGGCTGATGCGCCTCAGGCGTCGACGCCGCGACGGAAGCCGTAACCGCTCCGGCAGCGGCGCGAGCGGGCTCGTCTCCAGGCCTCCGCGCGGCTCGGCCTCGTTGTAGCCGCCCGGCGCGACGTCGTTCGGGCCGTCGGCGCTGAAGAGCGCGGCGAGGATCTGGATCTGGCCGCGGCCGACCGAGAGCTCGAACTGCCCGCCGCCGTAGAGCGAGATGCCCTCCTCCTCGCAGCGCTCGTAGAACTCGAACAGCCGCTCGAGGGTGCCGAAGCGCGACGGCTTGACGTTCAGGCACTTGGGCGCGAACGGCAGCGCCTCGACGTCGGCCCACGAGTGGATCGGCGCGTCCCACGTGATCCGGTCGCGGTGCGGCTCGAGCGACCGCGTCGGTCTCGGGCGTCAGCCCGGGGTCCTCGATCCAGGCGTCGGGAAAGCCCTCGGCCACGCGCCGGTAGAGCTCCGCGTTCGGTCGGGTTGTCGACGACGTGCCCTTGTAGCTGGCCCTTGAGGTCGACCACGTCGACGTTGCCGCGGCGCCGCGAGCTCGGCGATCACGCTCGTCCGTCCAGTCCGGCGTCGGGTCGAGCTTGAAGCGCAGGTCGGGGTAGAGCTCGAGCCAGCCGTCGAGCGAGGTGGCGCGGGTCGAGGAGACGAACGTGACCGGCTCGGTAGCGCGCGTCCGAGCGCCTCGCCGGTCGAGAGCCTCGCCTGCTTCAGCGCCAGGTCGAGCGCGGCCGACTCGAACGCCCAGCGGCGGTAGTCGCGGTAGGCGGCCTGCTGCGGCTCGCCCGCCGGGAAGAGGTCGAACTCGTCGAGCCGCGCTCGAGAACGACTCGAGCGTCCAGTCGCCGAGCGAGGTCGATCCAGGGCCAGCGATGGGGCTCGTGCTCGGTCGCGTCGTAGGTGACGTCCTCGCCGAGGCCCTCCATCCCGATGTGCCTGAAATACGGCTCGGGCCGCAGGTGCACGACCGTTGTCTTGCGCATGAACTCGGGCGAGATCGGCTGGACGTGGACGTCCGTCACGACCTCCTCGATGTGCAACGTCAACTCGCGGAAGGTGTCGTAGAGGCTCATGCTCGCGAGCCTAGCCCGCGAGTCCTATCGTCCGGGCTGTGAAGGCGGCGAACGCGGCGTTCCGGTTCCTGCTCGAGGTCGCGGCCCTCGTCGCGATCGGCTACTGGGGCTTCGCGAGCGCCGACGGCGCCGGCAGCCTTCCTGCGAGGACTCGGCGTCCCGCTGCTGATGGTCGTCGTCTGGGGCACGTTCGGGTCGCCCGGCGCGCCGCTCCGCGCCACGCGCTCGGTGCGCCTGGCGCTGCTCGCCGTGATCTACGGCTGGGCGGTCGCGGGGCTCGCGAGCACCGGTCACGTAGCGCTCGCGGGCGTCCTCGCCGTGGCCGCCGTCGTCAACACGGCCTTGCTCCATGCCCTGGGCCAGGAGTGATCAGTCGCGCGCGACGAGCCCGAGCGCAGCGCGGAACGCGAGCACGAACAGCAGCGTGAACGCGAGCGTGATCCCGAGGAAGACGGCCTGGTCGCCGTCGAGCGATCGCCCCAGGGCGAGCGCGCGGACGAGGATCCCGAGCGGCACGCCGACGATCCAGGTCAGAAGCAGCGTCCTCCACCCGGGAGCGCGGTAGGCGCCGAAGACGAGCGCGGCGGCGTACCAGCCGCCGAGCACCGGCAGCGCGTCGCGGACGTAGCCCGACAGGCTGAGGACGTGGTCGTGTGAGAGCAGTCCGACCGTGGCGAACGCCAGGATCCCGAGCGCGTCAGCCAGCGGGAGAAGCTTTTGCCGGCTGACGGTCGAGAGGGGCAGCTCCATCGCCGGGCACGCTACGCGGATCCGGTCAGAGGGGCGCGCCCGGGTGCGCCCGGCTGGTGCGACGCCCTGCTCGACCGGGCTTCCTCGAACCGGTCGCCTGACGGCCGGGAGCTCCCGGCCGGCCCGGCGCCTATCTGTGACATGAGCACGCGCCTCGACTTCCTGCTCGCCGTCGTTCTCGGTGCGGCCGCGGTGGCTGCAGCCGCAGCGGCTACGACCAGCCGGGCAGAGGCGGCGCGCCCGTGTTCGCGCTCCCCTGCCAGCGGATCGAGAAGGCGCGGCCGTGGGACGAGAGCGCCGTCGGCACGGCGTCGGCCGCGGTTGCGTACTCGGCGGCGTAGCGCCCGAAGCTGGGGCCGTGGAGGTCGGCGACGAGCTGGATCGCCGTCGCCGTCCACGCGCGGTCGGAGATCGTGCCGGTGTGGCCGTCGCCCGTGGCCGTCGCACCGGTGAACCGGACCTTGCCGAAGTCGGCGAGCGCGACCGTCCGGCAGCGTCCGTAGGTGGTGCAGAGCGACGGCGCCTCGGCCACCCACTCGGCCGACGAGGTGTCGGGAGCGGCCATCGTCCTCGTGCGCGCGACCGAGGTCTTTCGGGTCGCGTTCACCACCGTCATCGTCACCTTCGTGCCGCCGACCGAGACGGAGGCGGTGATCGTGTCTCCCGGCAGGACCCGGAGCGGGAGCTTCACCGCCGCGGCCGGGACGAGCTCGTACCAGGCCCAGTAGGTGGCGGTCCCGTCGGCTTCGCAGTCGGCCGTCGTGCCCGCCTGCTCGAGCGAGCCAGACGTCTCGGCGTTGCCGCCGAGGCCGACCCAGAACGCCGACGAGCTCGTGCCGACGGAGGAACAGTCGATCTCGGGTTGCACCCAGGTGCCGGAGACGGAGCCGAACACGGCGCCGGTGACGACGTAGCCGGCCCAGTTCGAGCTCTCGTCCCGCGCGACCGAGGTCGCCGCCGCGGCCGTGCCGGTCCCGAGCAGGGCGACGGCCGCGACGGCGAGGAGGGGGAGACGGAGACGGAACGCGGTGCCGAAGCTCATGCCCGAAGCCTGGGGGCGGCCGCTGGGAACGGCCTGAGACGAGGCTAAGAACTCTCTAAGAGGTGACGCCGCGGCGGC
The DNA here is from genome assembly GCA_963797465.1 of uncultured Actinomycetota bacterium. Classification (GTDB taxonomy): domain Bacteria; phylum Actinomycetota; class Thermoleophilia; order Gaiellales; family Gaiellaceae; genus PALSA-600. The sequence goes on from CAWCPD010000001.1 coordinate 3,043,762, forward strand.
GGGCCGGCGTGAGCGGCTCGCCCGTGGTGGTGAGCCGCCAGATGATCGCCGCGCCGACGGCCGCGACGCAGGTCAGGTTCACGCCGGTCAGCCACGCGGTGGTCGTGTCGCTGCCCATCCCGATCCCGTGCAGGAGGGCGAGCGGCCACGCTGCGTAGGCGAGCCAGTGCACGCCGCGCCAGACCCTCCGGCTGAAGTGCCGGCGCAGGAGGCTCGTGACGATCACGGCCGCGAGGAGGTCGACGGCCAGCGCGCCGAGCCCGACCCAGAACGGTCTGGCCGCGTCGGTGAACGGCACGAGGAGCGCGGCCAGCCCGACCGCCGCGTCGGGATCGATCACGGAGGTCATGACGTGGACCGTGAGGAACGAGACGGCGAGGAGTGAGGCGCTGCGGTGGAGGCCGACGGTGACCGCGCGCGGCTGCCCGGCGAGTGACGAGTGCTGCGAGGTCGCGATCCCGAGCACGACCACGAGTGTCAGCAGCAGCAGCGAGACCACCCCCGTCGCGCGCATCAGGTACCAGATGGACGGCGCGGTCAGCATGCCTCCGCCAGTTCCGCCTCGGGCCAGCCCGCTGTGGTCACGACGGAGCCGTCAGGGCGGACGAGCCGCGCGGGCAGGCGGCGCCGTGCGAGCCACGTGGGCGCGCGCTCGCCGCGGACGATCGCCGCCGTGCTGGCGGCATTTGCGGCGACGCAGCACGCCGCGGCGACCGACACGGTGCGCCACGTCTCCGCGGCGGGCAAGCCGGTGCGCGGGTCGACGATGTGGTGCCTCTCCGAGCCGGCGGCGCGCCAGCGGCGGACGGCCGTGCTCGAGGTCGCGAGCCCGCCGTCGCGGATCGCGACCACCGGGCCGGGCGTGTCGGTCCCGGCGCGGTGGTCGTCGGCGATCCGCACCGGCCAGCCGCCTGCGGGGGGCGGGCCGGCGGCGGCGAGGTCGCCGCCGAGGGAGACGAGGACGCCGGCGCCGGTCGCCTCGTGGACGAGGCGCGCGCAACGGTCGGCGGCAAAGGCCTTGGCGGTCGAGCCGAGGTCGAGCTCGACACCGGCCGGCATGCTGACGAGACCCCGAGTGCGGTCGACCGCGATGCGACGCCAGCCGGCCGCCGGGACGATCTCGATCCGCGGCCGCTCGTCGGCGGCGACGACGACGGCGAAGTCGCGGTCCCAGCCGAGCCCGCGGAGGGCGCGCCCGATGGTGGGGTCGACGGCGCCGCCGGTCGCGGCCGCCGCGCCGAGCGCGATGTCGAGCGCCTCGAGCAGGAGCGGGCCTGCGGCGAACGGGCGTCCGGCGGATCGGTTCAGCCGCGAGAGCTCGGAGTCGTCGCGGAAGCGGCTGCAGGCGAGGTCGAGCGCACGGAGCTCGCTGCGAACGATCTCCGCGGCGTGGTCGGCAGCCGTCGCGTCCGCGATCGTGACCTGCGCGAGCACGCCGATCGCGGGGAAGCTGCGGGAGGCGGACGGCACTACGAGCCGCCCGATGTGGCCATCGCTCCGCCACCGCCGGGCAGCAAACCCTGGCTCGGCGGGTTGAGCCCGAAGCCGCCGTAGGTGTCGCCGTCGTCGTATCCGTCGTCCCACGACGCGCTCTGGACGACGTCGGCGCTCGACTGGTCGGCGGTCGAGGTGTGCCTGGCGGTCGACGCGGCGGCCGCGCCGAACGCCGCGGTGGCGAGGAGCGCGAGGACTGCCAGCACGCGCGTCGCCAGCCGGACGCTGCGCTGCGAGGCCTCGCGGGTCGTCAGCTCGGGGGCGTCGGCCATTGCCTCTCCATGGGAGCACCGCTCTCTTGGAGCACCCTTCCGCTTCGCTGAGAGGGCGCTGAGAGCCGCGTGCAAGCGCCCGTCGTCACGTGCGCCGGGCTTGGACATGCCGCGGCCAGCGCGTAGGCTCAACCTGCCGTCGTCCGCGCCGCAAGGAGGACCTTCGATGTCGCTCGCAACGCCCTCGCAGGGAGAGGTTCCCGCCCCGCAGGATGTGACCCGCAGGCCCGAGGTCGGGCTCGCGCTCTCCGGCGGCGGGTTCCGCGCCTCGTTCTTCCACGTCGGCGTGCTGGCCCGGCTCGCCGAGACGGGGACGCTGCGCAAGGTCGAGGTGCTCTCCACGGTCTCCGGCGGCTCGATCCTCGGCGCGCTGTACTACCTGGCGCTCAAGGACCTGCTCGAGAACGTCCCGGACGCCGAGATCACCGACGAGCACTACGTTCAGGTCGTGCGGCGCGTCGAGAAGGCGCTCTTCGACGGGGTCGCCAGGCAGGTCCGCGCGCGCGCCTACGCCGACCTCTCCAAGAACCTGCGGATGCGCCGCGGCGACTACTCTCGAAGTGACCGGATCGGCGAGCTCTACGACGAGATCTTCTACCGGCCGGTCTGGGGCGAGTCGCAGTTCGGCGGCGCGCCAACGCCGCGCGCCGACGACGACCCGATCGAGATGCGCGAGCTGCTGATTCACCCGCCGGGCGCGCCCGAGGGGTTCAGGCCGCTGCGGCACAACGGCAGCCGGAGTGCGCCGGTGCCGGTGCTGATGCTGAACGCGACCGCCCTCAACACCGGCCACAACTGGCGCTTCCAGGCGGTCGAGATGGGCGAGGACCCGCGCGCCCGCACTGACTGGGTCGAGATCGACAAGAACGTGCGGCTGCTCTCGGCGCCCTACGGCGCGATCGCCGAGCATCAGCAGGACTTCCCGCTCGGCCACGCGGTCGCTGCGTCGGCGTGTGTGCCCGGCCTCTTCCACCCGCTCGCGGTGAGCGGTCTCTTCGACGGACGCCGCGTCGAGCTGGTCGACGGAGGCGTGCACGACAACCAGGGCGTCGGCGCGCTGTTCGACCGTAACTGCGTGCGGCTGATCGTGAGCGACGCCTCCGGCCAGATGGGCGACCTCGACGAGCCGTCCACGCGCATCCCCGCGACGGCCGGGCGCGCGAGCTCGATCTACGGCGACCGCGTTCGCGAGGAGGAGCTGGTCGAGGCGACGGGCCGGCCGGGAACGGTGCTGCTGCACCTCCGGAAGGGCCTGCCCGCCTTTGGCATCTCGCCGATCGGCCCCGGCGGAGAGCCGATCGCCGAGCCGAGCGAGCTCGGGACGATCGACTACGAGGTGTCGCCGAAGGTGCAGGCACGGCTCGCGCGCCTGCGCACCGACCTCGACTCGTTCAGCGAGGTCGAGGCATACTCGCTCTCGCTCTACGGCTATCTGATGACGTGCCGCGAGCTGCCCGAGCCGCCGGCCCTGACATACGAGTGGTGTGTCGACGCGGGCGACATCGCCACGTTGCGCGCCCAGATGCGCGACCCGGGCCTGGCGTACGTCCGCCAGCTCGACGTGGCGGCCAAGCGCTTCGGCAAGGCCTCGGCGCTGAGCGGCAGCATGCGCGCGCTCGGGCTCCTCGTCGCGCTCGCGGTCGTCGCGCTGGCCGGCTTCCTCGTCTACCTGCTCTCCGGCGTCGCGACCGAGGATCTCCCGGTGTGGTCGCTGATCGTCGCGATCGGCGTGCCGGCGCTGCTGGTCGCCCTTTACTTGAAGCAGAGGTTCCGCTTCAAGCCGCTCTACGCGGTCGCCGACGCAATCTACACCTGGTTCGTGCCGATCGTGCTCGCGCCGTTCCTCTGGCTCGGGTCCTGGGTGATGCTCTGGACGAGCGAGAAGTTCCTGGCCGCGGGCCGGATCGAGAAGCTCGCGGGCAAGGCGGTGGGGGCGAAGCCTCCCGGCTGACCCGCGGCGAGGCCCGACGAGGCGCTCGTGGGTCCGTCGCGGCCGAGGCTCGAGGGACGGCGCCGGGCGCGATCTGCGAGGTTTCCGCGGTGGAGCTGCGCTCGATCGCTGCGACCCGGTACGTGACTCCGCTGCGCGAGGGCGGGTCGCTGCCCGCCATCGTCGAGGCCGACGACGAGGGCCTCTACGTCCTCAAGTTCCGCGGCGCTGGCCAGGGGCGCAAGGCGCTCGTCGCCGAGGTCGTGGCCGGTGAGCTGGCGCGGGCGCTCGGCTTCTCCGTGCCGGAGCTCACGGTGGTCGGGCTCGATCCGGCGATCGGTCGCGCCGAGCCGGATGCGGAGATCCAGGACCTCCTGCTCGCGAGCGCGGGCGCGAACCTCGGGGTCGACTTCCTGCCGGGCGCGCTGCCCTTCAGCCCGCCGGCCGGGCCGGCGCCGACGCCCGCCGACGCGGCCGACATCGTCTGGTTCGACGCGCTCGTCACGAACGTCGACCGCACCGCCAACAACACGAACATGCTTCACTGGCACGGCCGGCTGTGGCTGATCGACCACGGCGCCGCTCTCTACTTCCACCACGGCGTCGCCGACCTCGGCGAGCACGCGGCTCGGCCGTTCGAGGCGATCGCCGACCACGTGCTGCTGCCGCACGCGGGCTCGATCTTCGAGGCCGACGAGCGGCTCCGCCCGGCCGTCACGCGCGAGCTGCTCGATGAGATCGCGATGGCGATCCCCGGCGACTGGCTCGACGACGGCGACGGCCGCGTGTACGCCGACTACCTGTGGGCGCGGCTCGCCTCGCCGCGCGCCTTCGTCGAGGAGGCCGAGCAGGCCCGTGAGCGCCGGTAACCCCTTCTCGTACGCCGTCTATCACCTCGTCCCCCGCGTCGAGCGCGGCGAGCGGATCAACGTCGGCGTGATCGTGTTCTGCCGGCCGCTCGCCTTCCTCGCGGCGAAGACGCAGCTCGACGAGGCGCGGCTCGCCGCGCTGGCGCCCGCCCTCGATCCGAGGACGGTGGAGCCGCACCTGGCCGCGATCGAGCGCATCGCGGCCGGCGATCCGGACGCCGGCCCGATCGCGCAGCTCGACGTCACGCAGCGCTTCCACTGGCTCGTCGCGCCGTCGAGCACGATCATTCAGCCCTCGGACGTCCACACCGGGCTCTGCGGCGATCCCGCGGTGCAGCTCGAGCACCTGTTCCGCGAGCTCGTGACGAGCACTACTGCGTGACGCCGATGTTGAAGTAGCCCGTGCCGAGCGCGGCGTAGAGGCAGCCAGAGCAGGAGGTACATCTCGACCCGGCGAGACGCTGCGATGCCTCCGAGGTCGACGATGCGCCGGCGCGGCCAACCGAAGGTCTCGAGCAGCTCGACCACCTGCCGTTTCGCGTCCGCGTCGGCGCTGCAGACGAAGACATCGTGCTGGCTGGGCACCGGGCCTGGGTCGACCATCACGGTGCAGTTCATCGTGTTCAGCGCCTCGACGACCGTCTATCCGAGGCTACGTGAGCGTGGTGGGACTCCGTTTCGACCGTCCCGACGGGTGCGCACGTGGGTGTTCGGCGCGGCTCACGACGTGCCGTGGCGTCCTGATCCCCCTCCTGGGTGAACTTCGATCCCCCGCTTGGGGGGAATTGCCGTTCAGCGTCTTGCGATGCCTCAAAGGGGGGCTTATGTTCAGTTCGGTTAGGCGCCTTCGGGCGAGCGGCACCAGAGGTCTTGCGGCTCCTACGCGGTTCCATCAACGCGGCTTGCCCCGTCGCGGTCCTCCGTGCCTGCTCTCCGAGCGCTCGTCAACACGTGACTTGAAGGAGGAGACCACGACGGAACGTTTCACACGGCGCTCGCCCCCGGCGACGCCGCAGACAAGGCCCGAAGCCCGGCCTCGCCGCCTGCCGCCTCAGGCGTGCGGGAGGCGACGAGGTGGGGCATCCACGTACGTCATTCATTCCACGACGACCAACAGGGAGTTCATCAGATGAAGCATTTCCTCAAGTCGAAGAAGGGTGTTGCCACTCTTCTCGCCATTTTCGCCGTCGCGATCGGTGCGGTAGGCGCGTACGGGTACTTCACGAGCACGGGCTCTGGAACGGGTAGCGCAACGGTCGGCTCCTCGACGGACATCGTGATCACGAACACCACCGTTGGGACGCTGTATCCGGGCGGCGCGGACGTGACCGTCCCGGTGCAACTGTTCAACGGCGGCGGCGGCAACGAGTACGTCGCCGACGTGTCGGGCAGCGTCGAGGACAACGCGGGCTGTCTCGGCTCGTGGTTCGAGGTCGACACGATCAACTACGACGCCGAGGTCAACGCCGGCGCGACGAACAACACGTCGACGCTCATCCGCATGCTGGATGAGCCGTTGAGCCAGGACGCCTGTCAGGGCAAGACGCTGACGATCGACTGGACCAGCAACTAGACGACGGTCGGTTTCTGGAGGGGCGGCTGCGGCCGCTCCTCCAGCAGCGTCGCCTCGCGACATACCCGACAGCCGACCGACAGACAGAGACACGGACAGAGAGCACCGATGGCCAGCCGGAACGAGAAACCAACGAAGAGCACCAGGACCATGAAGATGGTGCTGCTCGCTGTTCTCTTGTTCGCGGCCCTGTTCGGGCTGACCAGGGTTCTCCACATCGGTTTCGCCTCGGCGGCCCCCGCGCCGCCGCCGCCGACGATCACCTCGTCGCCGGCGAGTCCGACGAGCCTGACGTCGGCGAGCTTCTCGTTCACCGACTCGCAGGCGGGCGTGATCTTCCTCTGCAAGCTCGACGCCGCCGCCTTCGCCGCCTGCACGAGCCCGAAGCGCTACACGGGCCTCGCCGCGGGCAGCCACACCTTCAAGGTGAAGGCGAGCGACGGGAAGAAGATGAGCGCGACAACCTCCTTCACGTGGAAGGTCGACCTGACGCCGCCGCCGGCGCCGTCGCTCACCTCGACGCCGCCCGACCCGTCGGGGTCGACCTCGGCGAGCCTCTCGTTCACCGACGCCGAGGCCGGCGTCGCGTTCCGGTGCAAGCTCGACGCGGGCGCCTACGGCGCCTGCACAAGCGCGAAGAGCTACACCGGGCTGGCGGCGGGCCCGCACACCTTCGCGGTGCAGGCGAAGGACGCGGCCGGCAACCTGAGCGCGACGATCTCGTACACGTGGATGGTCGACCTGACCTCGCCGCCGCCGCCGCCGCCGCCGTCGATCGTGTCGACGCCGGCGGACCCGACCAACCTGATGTCGGCGAGCTTCTCCTTCACCAACACGCAGGCGGGCGTGACGTTCCTGTGCGCGCTCGACGGCTCGGCCTTCGCCGCCTGCACGAGCCCGAAGAGCTACAGCGGCCTCTCCGACGGCTCGCACACGTTCGCCGTGCGGGCGGTCGACGCGGCCGGCAATTCCAGCGCCATTGCCTCCTACACGTGGACGGTCGACACGACGCCCCCGCTCGCACCCGTGTTCACGCGCGTCCCACCCGACCCGAACAACGTCTCGACCTCGTCCTTCGACTGGACGCCGCATCTGCCGGCGACGGATGTCGACCACTACGAGTGCAGCGCGGAGAGCGGCCCGTTCGGCACCGTGGTGCCCTCGGTCGGAGGACCCGATCAGTCGTGCAAGCCGCTGCTCACCTACGCGGTCAGGACGACCGACAACGGCCAGCATCAGTTCGCCGTGCACGCGGTCGACGCCGCCGGGAACGTCTCGGAGGAGATCACGTACAAATGGAAGGTCGCCAAAGGTTCGACGCAGAACTTCACGATCACCGGCGACGCCGACGGGCTGCTCTATCCGGGCGGCGCGCCGCGGGCGGTCCTGCTCACGCTGCACAACCCGAACGACCTCCCGATCTACGTCACGGAACTGACCGTGTCGGCGACGATGGATGCCCCGGCGGGCTGTAATCACAACGACCTCGTCCTCCGGCAGGTCGACCTCTCGACTGCCACCTCCTCGCCGGACGCAATCGTCGTCCCGGCCAACGGCGACATCACCCTGCCGATGCAGGGCGTCGGGGCGCCGACGATCCGGCTGCTCGACAACGGCACCGACGAGGCCCCGGCCTGCGCCAACCAGACCTTCAGCCTGAGCTACGACGGGAGCGCGCACTCGTGACCCGCTCGTTCCGCATCAACTCGAGGGCGAAGAAGGGGCTCACGCTCGCGGGCGCGGTCGTCGTCATGCTCGCTGCAAGCGTCGGGGCGCTCGCGCACGTCACCTCGACCGGCACCGGCACGGGGAGCGCGGCCGCCGGGACGCTGAATGCGCCGACGAACGTCACCGTCCCGTCGACCAGCAGCGGCTTGGTGCATGTCACCTGGACCGCGTCGGTCGTTGGCGGCGGCGCGGTCGCGCCGGGCGGCTACTACGTCGAGAGGAACGGCGGCGGTGCGTCGTGGGTCGCGGCGTGCGGCACCGGCCCGGGCTCCACCGTCGCGGGCACGAGCTGTGACGACACGATCACCTTCGACGGCGACTACACCTACCGTGTGATCGCGGTCTACCACTCGTGGACGGCCACGAGCGCTGCGAGCAACAGCGTCCATGTCGTCACCGAGACGACACCGCCGTACGTGGTCGCGATCGATCGCACCGACCCGCCCACGACCAACCTGGGCTCGGTTCAGTGGGCCGTCACGTTCAGCGAAAGCGTCAGCGGCGTCGACGCGAGCGACTTCACCGTCGTCCCGACCGGCCTCACGGGCACCTCGATCACGAACGTCGGCGGCTCCGGCACGTCGTGGACGGTGACGGCTTCGACGGGCTCGGGCGACGGCACGCTCGGGCTCGACCTGGTCGACGACGACACGATCGAGGACGGCGCCGGGAACCCGCTGGGCACGTTCGGCGGCCCGGGCGACGGCGGTTTCGCGGGCGAGGTCTACACGATCGACAAGACCGCCCCGAGCGTCCTCTCGATCGACCGTGCCGGGTCGAGCCCGACGAACGCGTCGTCGGTCGACTGGACCGTGACCTTCGACGAGCCGGTCGCCGGCGTCGACGCCACCGACTTCGCGCTTGCAAGCGGCGGCGGCCTGAGCGGCGCCTCGATCGCGAGTGTGACGCCGGTCAACGGCGGCATCTACACAGTCACGGCCGACACCGGGACCGGCGGCGGCGCACTGCGCCTGGACCTGGTCGACGACGACTCGATCGCCGACGTCGCCGGCCACCCGCTCGGCGGCCCGGGCGCCGGCAACGAAGACTTCGCCGGCCAGACCTACACGCTGGACAGGATCGCGCCGACGGTGTCGTCGATCGACCGCGCGGATGCGAGCCCGACGAATGCCGGGACGGTGCACTGGACAGTGAGCTTCAGCGAGCCGGTGACGAGTGTGGGTTCGACGGACTTCGCGCTGGTGCAGGCAGGTGGCGTGTCGGGCGCGGCGATCACGGGCGCGAGCGGGAGCGGCAGCGGCCCGTACACGGTGACCGCGACGACCGGCTCGGGCGACGGGACACTCGGGCTGAATCTGGTCGATGACGACACGATCGAGGACGGAGTCGGCAATCCGCTCGGCGGCACGGGTGCGGCGAACGGAAACTTCACGGGCGACGTGTACTCGATCGAGAAGACCCCGCCGTCGGTGACGGTGGAGCAGAAGGTGGGTCAGGTGGATCCGACGAATGTGCTGCCGATGTTGTGGGCGGTGACGTTCAGTGAGCCGGTGGTGGGGTTCGATGGGAGTGATCTGACGCGTGGTGGTGGGTCGACGGGCGGTACGGTTGTTGTGTCCGGGTCGGGTGCGTCGTATGTGGTCTCGTTGTCGGGGTCGGTGTCGAACGGGACGACGAGTTTCTCGGTTGCTGCGGGGCGGGCGAGTGATGCGGCGGGGAACCTGAATTCGGCTTCGACGAGTAGCGATAACTCGGTGACGTATGACTCGGTGGCGCCGTCGGTGACGGTGGAGCAGAAGGTGGGTCAGGTGGATCCGACGAATGTGCTGCCGATGTTGTGGGCGGTGACGTTCAGTGAGCCGGTGGTGGGGTTCGATGGGAGTGATCTGACGCGTGGTGGTGGGTCGACGGGCGGTACGGTTGTTGTGTCCGGGTCGGGTGCGTCGTATGTGGTCTCGTTGTCGGGGTCGGTGTCGAACGGGACGACGAGTTTCTCGGTTGCTGCGGGGCGGGCGAGTGATGCGGCGGGGAACCTGAATTCGGCTTCGACGAGTAGCGATAACACGGTGACCTATGACACGGTCGCACCCGTGCCGACCATCGGAGCGAGCACGCCGGCGGCGTACGTCACCTCGACCACGCCGACGATCGCGGGCACTGCAGGCACCCAGGCCGCCGATGCAACGCATGGCGCCGACAACACCTCGGTGACGGTGAAGATCTACGCCGGCTTGGGTACGGGCGGGACCCTCTTGCAGACGCTCACCCCGTCGGTGTCGGCCGGGAACTGGTCGGTGAGCGAGTCGGCGCTTGGCGCGAACGCGCAGTACACCCTGCAGGTCGTCCAGGGCGACGGTGCGGGCAACAGCTGGCAGCGCGACCTGGACTTTCGTTATCGACACGGCCGCTCCGGCCGTCGCAATCACGAGCCCGACCAGCGGGGCCACAGGGGCGTCCACCACGTCGACGATCTCGGGCACCGCAGGCAATCAAGCGGCCGATGCCTCGCACAGCGCCGACTCGACCACCGCGACGGTCTTCATCTGCACCGGCTTGCAGGTCTCGTGCAACGCCGGTAGCGGCACCTTGGTGCAGACACGGACGACCACTCAGACTGCCGGGACTTGGACGACGTCACCGAGCCCAGCCCTAGGCGGAGGGACGCAGTACACGATTCAGGCAACCCAGAGCGACGGTGCGGGCAACCTCGGGACGAGCGCCGCCACGAGCTTCACGACTGCCGGTACGGCTGCCTCGATGAAGCTGGTCGACTGTCTGATCAACACGATCGCAACCGCGTGTACATCGCCATTCGCGCTGGGCAACTCGGCCACGCTCTTCGCCAACATCGAGATCGACGACGCAGGCGGCAACCCGGTGGTCGTGACGCTTTCGGTCGCTGTGACGTGTGACAGTGGCAACTGTGCGGCCTTCTCGATTGCTGGATCGCCGGCGACGACATCGTCGTCGAGCACCACGACGCAGTTCAGCGTCGAAAAGACGGCCAACGCGAATACCAGTGCGGTGATCAGGCTTCACGTGACGACGGCCGGGTTCACCATCCCGGACATCACGTTCACGGTCCAGAAGCGGTAGGCGCCCGATCGCGGATCGGGGCTGGCGCATGCGCCCGTCGATCGAGGGAGCGACCCACCCGTTGGTGGGGACCTGCTTCCCGCCGGTTGCAATCCATCGGCCGCTCACTACTGTGAGTCGGTAGGCGCCCTTCGGGCGAGCGGCACGGCGAGATCTGCGGCTACTTGGTTTGCGTTTCCTCGAACGCGGCGCAGCCGTCTCGGTCGCCCGCTCTCTCAGGCGCTCGTACGTGAATGTGGGGGTCGGGATGGGGGAATTGCTCGGATCGATGGGTCGCGGGATCTCGGTTCCGGCTCCGGCCGGGCGTCCGAGGCGGGGCCGCGACCGGGAGCTGGTCGAGCACGCGGCGACCGACAGGACGGCGGGGGGCGGTCTGCGGCCCGCCCCTCGCCGGCGACGGCGCCGGCTCGACGAGCGATGACGCACCGAGACGGAATGCGTCGAGCCGGACGTCCGAGCCGGTCGGGATGGAATCCCTCGTCCGAGCGATCAACCCCTCACGTTCGCGCGGTCCCGGCCGATAGCTCTCTCAGCATGATGTGGGCGGATGCATGAGCAAGACGTCGTCCCCCGAGCGGATCGCCGACGCCGCTCCGTCCGCCGGTGCGGCGCGGACGGAGAGGCTCGCCGACTGGCACTTCCAGGTCGCCGAGGTCTCGGCAGGCCCCGTCCCACGACGGTGCGTTGGGGAGGATTCGACCCATCCGAGGCCGAAAGAGCACACGTTGATCGGGAGGACACATGACTGACGAGCGCCCGCGCCTTCACGCGGTCCCCATGAGCGCCGAGCCGATTCTCAGCGAGACCCAGAGCCTGCTCCGCGTCGCGTTCGAGAGTGCGCCGGTCGGGATCGCAGTGCTCGAGACCGGCGACGGCCGCCTGGGGCGCGTGCTTGCTGCGAACACCGTGCTCTGCAACCTGATCGGGTGCGACCTCATGGGCGTTGTCGGCACCCGACTCGACACGCTCCTCGACAGCGTCGGCGCCACAGCCACGACCACGCCCGAGCCGCTCCTGCTCGAGTCGACCGAGCCGCAGCACTTCGAGGAGTGCCTGCGCCGCGACGACGGGTCGCTCGCGTTCCTCGCGATCGATGTCGTGCGCGTCGAGAGCGACGATCCGGGCTCGCTCTCCGTCGTCAGCGTCCGCGACGCGACCGACATCCACGATCTCGCGGCTCGCTTCGCGTTCGTCGCCGACCACGATCTGCTGACGGCGCTGCTCAACCGCCGCGGCTTCGAGAACCGGCTCGTCGAGAGCCTCGCCCGCTCCGTCCGATACGGCGAGACGGGGGCGGTCGTTGTGCTCGACCTCGACCAGTTCAACGCGGTCAACGACACCGACGGCCACGCCGCAGGCGACACGCTGCTGCAGGCGATCGCCGAGGTGCTGCGGACCCGGCTGCGAACGACCGACCTGGTCGGACGCATCGGGGGCGACGAGTTCGCGCTCATGATCGGCCGCGTCGACTCGACCTCGGCGATCGGGACGGTGGAGAGCCTGCTCGCGGAGCTGCGGGCACGGATCGAGACGCTTGCCGGCGCCGCCGCGCACGTCACTGTCAGCGCCGGCATCGCGCTGTTCGACGGCGAGCATCCGACGACGGTCGCGCGCGTGCTCGAGCAGGCCGACACCGCACTCGACGACGCCAAGCGCGCCGGCCGCGCCCGCGCGATGCTCGCGCCCGAACCGGCATAGCCGCGCCTCGAACGCGCACCGCCGGCCGGCACCGCCCAGCGCCGGCGGCCAGTCGAAACGCCGGGCTCACGAGCTCGGAGACGCTGCCCGGTCAGGTGGGCGGCGTCGGCCAGGCGCACTCGATGCTCGGCCGCGTGCGCGAGCCGGCGGTCCTAGCGACTGACCCTCAAGCCCGCCGCCGCCGTCGCCGATAACGCCGTCATGAGCGACATGAGCACTGCGGCGTTCGCAGACGTGATCAACGACCAGGTCGAGGGCTGGCGCCTGACGGTGCTGCTCGATGCCGGCTTTCCACCGGAGCTCGCGGAGCTCGTGGCCGAGTCGAAGGTCGACCTGCACGCAGCCGTCGAGCTGCTCGAGCGCGGCTGTCCCGCCCCGCTCGCCGCCCGCATCCTCCTCTGACGGGCAGGCGGCGCCGGCTCAGCCGTCGGCCGCGGCCGCCGCGCGAGGAGCGCCGGCGAACTGGCCGCCCGGGCACCCCTTGGCGGCGACCTCCCGCCTGGGGTTCCGGATCCCTAGCGCGCCGACGACGCCGCCGCCGGCAACCAGGACGGCGCAGATCACGATCGCCAGGTGGAACGCGTCCACCGACTGCTGGGTGGGAGCGAACGTGTCACCGGTGAGCCGGCCCGCGACGATCGCGCCGATCGCCGAGATGCCGACGAGCCCGGCGACGCGGGCGATCGCGTTGTTGATCGCCGAGGCGATGCCTGCATCGGTCTCGTCGGCGTCGGCGAGCACGGTCGCGGTCAGCGGCGCCACGAGCACGGCGAGCCCGAGCGAGAAGATGATCAGCGCCGGCAGCAGGTCGTAGACGAACGACGTCTCGATTCCGGTGCGCAGGAAGAGCAGGATGCCGGCGGCCGAGATCAGCGGCCCTGCGGTCATGAAGAAGCGGGGGCCGTAGCGGTCGGCGAGCGCGCCCATGCGGCTCGAGAGGGCGAACATGATCAGCGTCGACGGCACCGTCGTGAGGCCGGCCTTCACGGCCGAGTAGCCGGCGACCTCCTGCAGGAAGATGAACAGGAAGAAGAACAGGATCGCGAGGCCCGCGTACATCGAGAGCGTCTCGAGGTTCCCCATCGCGAAGTTCCGGCGGCGGAACAGGTCGAGCCGCAGCATCGGGTGCGTGGCCCGCGTCTCGTAGACGACGAACGCGGCGAACGTGACGATGCCGCCGAGCAACGTTCCCCAGATCGCCGGGCTGCTCCAGCCGTAGACCGGCTGCTCGGTCAGCGCGAACACGATCCCCGAGAGCCCGAGCGCGCACAGCCCCGCGCCGACGAAGTCGACCCGGCGCCGGGTCTCGACAGGCACGTCCGCGACCGCGCTGCGCACCAGGATCAGCGTGACGAGGACGATGGGCACGTTGATCGCGAAGATCCAGCGCCACGAGGTCTGGTCGACGATCACGCCGCCCGCCAGCGGGCCGACGATCATCGCGATCCCGCCCCACGCGGTCCAGGAGCCGATCGCCTTCCCGCGCTCGCTCGGCCCGAACGCCGCCACGATGATCGCGAGCGAGCTCGGCGTGAGCAGCGCCCCCGCCGCGCCCTGCAGTGCGCGGGCGGCGATCAACGTCTCCGACGTGGGGGCCAGCGCGCAGGCGAGCGAGAGGACGCCGAACGCGGCGATCCCGAACGAGAACACGCGCCGCTTGCCGTAGATGTCGCCGAGCGACCCGCCGATCAGGATCAGCGAGCCGAGCGTGAGCGTGTACGCGTTCGTGATCCACTGCTGCGCCTGCAGGCCGCCGCCGAGGTCGTCCTGGATCGCGGGCAGCGCGACGTTGACGATCGTGCCGTCGATCGCGGCGATGCTCGAGCCGAGGATCGCGGCGACGAGCGTCGCCCGCTGGACGCGGGTCACCGAGCCTCCCCGCTGCCGGCTCGTCCCGCAGCGGTGGAGGGGAGCGAGAGTGGTGGACGCCGGGCGATGCCCGACTGTAACGAATGGCGCTGCCGCGGCCAGCTTGCGGGGCGAGCCCGCCCGGGGCGCGTCAGGAGCGGTAGAAGCGCCGCTCGGTCTCGGGCCGGAGGCTGCCGAACTCGCGCTCGGCGCAGGCCGGGCAGTAGAAGGCGAGCGCGGGCGGCTCGTCTTCAGTCGGGTCGTCCGTCCGATAGCTGCGCCACCGTCGCGCGTGGCGGCTACTCAGCGTCCCGCACTCGACGCAGCGCAGCGGCGCAACCCGGAAGCGGCCCTCGTTCTGCTCGTGGTTTGCGTCTCGCTCGGTCACGGTCTCACTATGAGGCTACGCCTGCCCCGGCGCCACTGGCGGTTTGGGCGGGTTGCCTCGCCTTGCGGGGTGGCTCGTTCGAGTGACGCTACCTTGCCTGCGCTCGCCGCGCCTCCTAGACTCGCCGCGACAACGAGCAGAGGAGACCCGATGACGACCGCCGCCCAGTACGACCCGGAACGCCTCGAGACACTGCGGACGAGATTCGCAGGGCCGCTCCTCTGCTCCGTCGACGAGGGCTACGACGAGGCGCGCAAGGTTCACAACGGGCTGATCGACCGGCATCCCGCGCTGATCGCACGCTGCCACAATGCGGCGGACATCGCCGCCGCCGTCAGGCTCGCGGCCGAGGAAGGGCTGGACATCTCCGTCCGCGGCGGCGGCCACAACGTCGCCGGCCGCGCTGTGATCGACGGAGCGCTCACGATCGACCTCTCGCTGATGAAGGAAGTCCAGGTCGACCCGGAGGCGATGACCGTGCGCGCGCAGGGCGGCGTCCTCTGGCACGAGCTGAACGCGGCGGCCGCAGAGCACGGGCTCGCAACCACCGGCGGCGCGATCTCGACCACGGGCATCGCCGGTCTGACGCTCGGCGGCGGCCTCGGCTGGCTGATGTCGAAGTACGGGCTCGCCGCGGACAACGTGCTCTCGGTCGAGCTCGTCACCGCCGACGCCGAGGTGCTGGACGTGACCGCCGATTCGCATCCCGATCTCTTCTGGGCGCTGCGTGGCGGCGGCGGCAACTTCGGCGTCGCGGCGTCGTTCACCTACCGGGCGCATCCGCTCGCCATGGTCGTCGGCGGCCTGATCGCCCACCCGATCGACGCGTGCGGCGCGAGATGCTGCGCTTCTACCGCGACGCGTGCGAAAGCGCCTCGGACGACCTCACCGTGTTCGCCGCGCTGACGCATGCCCCGGACGGCTCGGGCCTGCCGCTCGCGGCCATGGTCGTCTTCCATGCGGGTACGCCGGAGGAGGCCGAGCGCGAGCTCGCGCCGTTCAAGGAGTGGGGGCCGCCGATCGTGGCCGAGGTCGGGCCGATGCCCTATCCGGTGATGAACACGCTCCTCGACGGCGCTTTTCCGCCGGACGCGCTGAACTACTGGCTCTCGAGCTTTACGAGCGGACTCCCGGACGGCCTGATCGACGCGGCCGCCGAGCGTTTCGCGACCAACCCCTCGCCCATGACCCCGATCATTCTCGAGCACTTCCACGGCGCGGTGACGCGTGTCGGCGATACCGAGACGGCCGTCCCGCACCGCGAGAAGGGCTGGAACCTGCTCATCCCGGCGATCTGGCTCGACCCGGCCGAAAGCGAAGAGAACATCGCCTGGGCGCGCGAGACACACGCGGCGTTCGCGCCTCACCTCAGCGACCGGCGCTGGCTCAACTACCTCGGCGACGACCAGGGTGAGGACTCGATCCGCGCCGCATACGGCCCGAACTGGGACCGGCTCGTCGAGGTCAAGCGCCGCTACGACCCGCGCAACGTCTTCCGAGCGAAACCACAACATCGTCCCGTAGCCGGGGTGGCCGCGGCGGCCGAGCAGGGCGGGAAGGCGACGAGAGTGCTCGCCGGTGCCGGGTCGCAGCTCTTGAACATCGTGCGGGAGGCGGTCAACCGTCTGCTGGGGGTTCCCGGCCTGGTCTCGAACCTGCTCGGGTTCGGAGGGCGGAAGCGGCTGCGGGTCTGCGTCGTCGTGTTGAGCGCGCCCGCGCCCGGCGACGAGACGGTCGGGCGCCCGCTCGCGACCGAGCACCGGATCCGCGACGCGCTGAAGATCGCCGACGAGGTCTTCAGGCGCGAGGCGAACACGGAGCTCGTCTGGGGCGAGTGGCCGAAGATCCGCACGATCGAGGCTCCGGCGCCTGCGTACGCGCTCGACGTCGAGTGCGGCGCGGGCTCGTGGCTCGAGGACCTGGGCGGCGCGGGCGGCTTCTTCCGCGGCCAGCTGTCGGCCGCCGAGAGCGGGCTTGCCTCGTCGGCGCGTGCCGTCGCCGGGTACGGCAGGCCGATCTCGGTGTTCGTCGTCCGCGATATCGCAGGCAAGGGAGGCTGCTCGCTCGGCCCGCTGTCGGACTACGCGACCGTCGACCAGGTCCGGGGACACCTCATCGCGCACGAGCTCGGGCACAGCTGCGGGCTCTGGCACTCGAAGGCCGTCGGCAACCTGATGCTGCCGTCGGCCGACAGCGAGGCGATGACGCGGGTGCAGCAGGCGATCTTCCGGAACTCGCGCCACGTCACGTTCCGGTGAGCTGCTAGGTGAGGAGCGAGATGTTCTTCGCGATCACGAAGATCGCAACGACGACGAGCAGCGCCGCGAAGAGCCTCCGCAGCACGAGCGGGTGGAAGTTTCGATGCATGCGCGTGCCGACCACGGCACCCACGATCGACGCGACGGCGAACGGCACGGCGAGGCCGACGTTCATGCCTCCGGTCGCCAGGTGCGCCGTGAGCGCGGCGCCGCTCGTCAGGGTCATCACGAACAGGGACGTTCCGACGGCGATCGTCAACGGGAGCCCGACTGCGAGGGTCAGCGCCGGGACGATCACGAAGCCGCCGCCGACGCCGAAGAAGCCCGTCAGGACGCCGGTCGCGGCGCCCGCGGCGGCGACGCGAGGCCGCACCGGCGGGTGGGAGTCGCGACGGGCACCGGGCCGTGGCCGGCGGACCATGCCGTAGGCGGCGCCGAGCAGGAGCACCCCGAGGCCGAGCAGGATCGTCTGCGCGCCGACGAGCCGGTTCAGCGCTGTTCCCGCGACCGCGCCCACGGCACCGGCCGCTGCGAAAGCGAGCCCGATGCGCCATCGCACGCGACCGGCTCGGGACGCCGCGTAGGCCCCCACGAGCGCGGTCAGGCCGACGATCAGCAGCGACTCGGTCGTCGCCTGCTTGACCGGCTCGCCGAGCACGTAGACGAGCACCGGCACGGCCAGGATCGAGCCTCCCGCTCCGACCAGCCCGAGCAGGAGGCCGATCGCGAGACCGAACGGCACCGCGAGCAGCGCGTCGCGCACCTAGTCCCGCGCCAGGGTCGCGATCAGTCGCCCTCGACGAGCTCGATGCCGTACAGGCGCAGATCCTCGACGCTACCGCCGGCGACGTGCACCAGGTCGCCGACGTCCTGGCGGAGCAGCAGCGAGACGGCGAGCGAGCTGCGGTTGCCCGCGGAGCACGCGACCGCGAGCGTGCGGCCGTTGCGCTCCCGGAGCCCGGCGAGTGACGACTCGTCGCGTGCGCGGTTCGGCCGCACGCCGGCGAGGTCGTGGTAGGGCACGTGCAGCGAGCCGGGGACGTGGCCGTCGCGCCACTCGTCGTCCTCTCGGACGTCCAGCAGCTCGACCTCGCCCGAGCGCAGGCGCTCGGCCAGCGTGGCCACGTCGATCGACGGCGTGGTCTCGATCACGCGGCCGGAGCCCGTCCAGGCGGGAATGCCGTCGGCGAGGTAGCCGAGCAGCGCGCGGAAGCCGACGGCCTCGAGCATCCGGGCCATCCGCCCCGCGTCCGCATCGTCCTCCGCGGTCACGACGACGGCGGTCTCCGGGTCGACGACCCAGGCGGCGCGGGTGCCGACCGCAGCGTTGACCATCGGGACACTGAGCGACCGGGGCACGTGCCCGGCGGCGAATTCGCGCGGCTCGCGCCCGTCGAGCAGCGTCGCGCCCTCGGCGAGCAGCTGCTCGACGCGCTTCGGCGAGAGCGCCTCGAGCGTGGCGGCGTGACGGAGCAGCGGCCCGCGGTTCAGCTCGACGATCCGCTCGAAGTTCGGCGGCTGCGGCTGGAGGCTCCCGGTGAGCTCGTCGACGAACGCGTCCTCCCCGTCGAGGCGGAGCAGCCGGTTGAAGCGGCGCTCGAAGCCGATCGTCGAGCCGGGGGTCTCGCTCATCCCGGCGCCGCCGCAGAGCGAGCCGCCGATGTGGCCGGGCCACACCTCGACGAAGTCGTCCAGCTCCAGCAGCCGGCGCAGCGAGGCGTGCAGCTCGCGGGCGCCTTCGCGCGGCTCGACGGCGAGGTCGGGGCGGGCGAGGTCGCCGACGAAGAGCGAGTCGCCGGTCAGGACCATCCACGGCGCGTCGCCGCGGCTGCGGTCGGCGATCAGGTACGCCGTGTGCTCGGGCCGGTGGCCGGGCGTCGCGAGCGCGACGATCCGCACGTCGCCGAGCTCGATGGCGTCGCCGTCGCCGACCGCTTCGCTCGCGAACTCGACCTCGTCCGCGTTGGGAACGTGGATCGTCGCGCCGGTCGCCTCGGCCAGCCGGCCGCGCCCGGAGACGTGGTCGGCGTGGTTGTGCGTCTCGAGCACGTGGCGGATCTCGAAGCCGTTGTCCTTGGCGAGAGTCAGGTACTCCTCGATCTCCCACTTCGGGTCGATCACCGCACCCTCACCCGCATCGGCCACGACGTAGGAGGCGCAGCCGAGGTCGCGATGCAGGACCTGGCGGAAGAACATCTACGCCACCGTCCGCCGAGTGGCCGAAGCGGATGTCCGGCAGGACGCGCTCGAGCGGGCGCGGCACCGCCCAGGCCGCGCGGCCGAGGAGGCGCAGCAGCACCGGCATCAGCACGAGCCGGATCAGCAGCGCGTCGAGGAGTACGGCGACGCCCAGGATCACGCCCATCTCCTTGGGCGGCAGCGGGCCCGAGAGCGCGAATGTGAAGAAGACGGCGACCATCACGGCCGCCGCGGCGAAGATCACCCGGCCGGAGTGTGCGAGTCCTCCGACCATCGCCTCGCGCGGATCGCCCGAGCGGTCGAAGTGCTCCTTCGCCGAGGAGAGCAAGAAGACGCTGTAGTCCATCGAGATCGCGAAGATCATCGCGAAGAAGAACACGGGGCCCCACGCGTCCAGGAAGCCCTGCGGCTCGAAGCCGAGCAGGCCCGCGCCGTGCCCGTCCTGGAAGACGAGGCGGGCGACGCCGAAGGCCGCGGCGGTCGCGAGCAGGTTCGTCAGCACGGCGGCGGCGGCGATCAGCGGCGCGCGCAAGGCGACGAGCAGGAGGATGAAGCCGAGCGCGAGCACGACGCCGATCACGAGCGGCGTTCGCTCGGCCAGGACGCGCTCCAGATCGTGGTTCTCGGCGGCGGCGCCGCCGACGAGCACGCCGGCCGGTAGCGCGACGCGCAGGCGGTCGATCGTCGCGCCGACGCTCGTGCTCGACGGGTCGGCGTTCGGGACGGCCTGAACGAGCACGAGCCCGCCGCTTCCCCGCCGCGCCGGCAGCACGCGCGCGACGCCGGGGTCGCGGGCGGCGGCCGCGGCCACCGCCTCCGCGGTCGCGGCGGGCGCCGACGATCTGCAGCGTGCCCGGCGCGCCCGGGCCGAACGCGTTCTGCACCTGCGTGTAGCCGACGCGCGAGGAGTCGCCCCCGGGCACGACCTTGATCGACGGCATGCCGGTGCGAAGGCCCACGATCGGGAGTGCGAGCAGCACGAGCAGCGCGAGCGCGAGCGAGCCGAAGACGAGCGGGCGGCGCCAGAGCAGCTCGCCCCAGGCGGCGAAGCGCGCGGAGCGGTGCTCACCGGAGTGCACCCACCGCAGCGCCAGGCGGTCGACGCGAGGGCCGAGCTTGGCGAGCACGGCCGGCAGGAGGGTCAGGGTCGCGGCAAGCACGAAGACGACCGAGAGCATGATTCCGAGCGCCATCGAACGGAACGCCGGGCTCGGCACGAGCATCACGGCCGAGAGCGAGATCAGCACGGTCAGGCCCGAGAAGAGGACAGCCTTGCCGGCGGTGTCCATCGTCACCGCGACCGCCTCCCGCACGGAGAGCTTCGAGCCGAAGAACGCGCCACGGAAGCGGTGGACGACGAACAGGGCGTAGTCGATCCCGAGCGCGAGTGCGAACATCAGCGCGAAGTTCATCGCCCAGATCGAGATCTCGAACCCCTGCGTGAGCAGGGTGAGCAGTCCAGCCGAGGCGACGAGGCCCACGATCGTCAGCAGCAGCGGCAGCCCGGCTGCGACGAGCGAGCCGAACGCGAGCAGAAGGATCGCCATCGTCACCGGCCAGCTGATCAACTCCGACTTCATCATCGCCTCGCGGTTCGCCGTGTTGAAGTCGCTCCACATGCCCGAGGCGCCGGTGAGCGAGACGCCGACCTCGGCGGTGCCGGCTGCCTTGAGCTTCGACTTCAGCCCGTCGGCCGCCGCGACCATTGCGGTCGGGTCTCCCTTTCCGCCCGCGGTCACGAGTGCGGTGTGGCCGTCGGCCGAGATCGAGGAGCCGGCCTGCGGCGCCTGCACCGAGGCGACGTTCTCGTTCGCTTGTAGCAGGCTCGTGACGCGTGCGACCGTGGCGCGGAAGCCGGGGTCGGCTGCGGTGAGCCCTTCCGAGTGGACGACCACCGTCAGCGCCGAGCTCGAGAGGCCGGCGAAATTCGCCTGGACGAGCTCCCGCGCACGCACCGAATCGGAGCCGGTCGCCTCCCAGCCCGCGCCGGAGAGAACGGTCTCGACCCTCGGCGCGAAGGCGCCGAGCACGAGCGCGACGACCGTCCAGGCAACGACGACAGAGCGGACGTGATCAGCCGTCCAGCGTCCGAGCCGGCCGAGCGGTCCGACCGGCGTCTCCGGGCTCGAGGGCGCCGCCGCCCGCGGAGCGGGCGCTTCCGCGACCGTCACCGGGCCGCTCCCTCGACGAGCGCGTTGAGCGACCTGAACTGATCCTGCACCGAGCCGCAGACCTGGTCGCACAGGGCGAAGACGCCGTCGTCGACGATGCGGTAGTAGACGTGATTGCGGTCCTTGCGGCGGCCGAGGATGCCGACGTCGTGCAGCACGGCGAGGTGCTTCGAGACGTTCTGCTGCGAGGCGCCGAGCGCCGCGGCCAGCTCGTTCACGCTCGCCTCGCCGGTGCGAAGCCGGTCGAGCAGACGGATGCGCATCGGCTCGCCGATCACGCGGAAGCGGCGGGCGATCAGATCGACGAGGTCGTCGGGCAACGGGTGGGGAAGGCTCACGGCGGCTCCTGACTCCAACGGACAACTCAACTGAACAATTGTAGAGTTGTATACCACAGTGGGCACATCCCAGCGGAACGGAACCCTTCGACACCCTTTGCCTGGCGCTTACAACCGTGCTGCTACGGTCGTCGAGGAAGCCTTCGTCGAGGGTCGCACGGGGCGAACGGCCTCGCTGCGCGGCTCGCGCTCCGTCAGTCCTAGGTGGCTGGAGTCCGGTACGAGGGCCGCTGCCCGAGCGAGGACCGATGAAAGGAGTCGACTGTGACGACATTTCGATCCGCCTTCCTGTTGCTGGCGCTGAGCGCCGCCGCACTGCTTCTGGCGCTGCCCGCGACCGCCCAGCAGCGGCAGAGCGGCACCAAGGCCACTGCGTCCGTCACGCGGGTCACTGTGCTCGCGGGGAAGCCAACCGAGTTTCGCTTCAAGCTCTCGAAGGCGAAAGTTCGACGCGGGATCGTGATCTTCAAGGTCGTGAACCGCGGCGCGATCGTCCACGACTTCAAGATCCGCGGCAAGAAGACGAAGCTGCTCGCGCCCGGCAAGGCGGCGACCCTGCGCGTCGTCTTCACGAAGGTCGGCCGGTACGCCTACCTGTGTACGGTCACGGGCCACGCGGCCGCAGGCATGAAGGGCAGGCTGCGCGTCGTCAAGTAGCCGGCGAGGCTGTCGCCCCGCCGGGCCTTGACGTCGTCCCGCGGCCTGGTGCGCTCTATGCCGACCTGAGCGAGTAACCGACGCCGCGCAGCGTGACGAGGCGCTCCGGCCTCGCAGGGTTGCGTTCGATCTTGCGGCGAATCGACGAGACGTGGACCTCGCAGGTGTGCTCGTCGGCCGTGAACCGGCTGCCCCACAGGTGCTCCATGATCTGACGGCGCGAGTAGGTCGCACCGGGAACGCTCGCGAGCAGGCTCAGGATCTTGAACTCCGACGGCGTTAGCGACACGGGCTCTCCGTCGACCGTCACCTCGTCGTTGACGAGATCGACCCTGACGCCGCCGGCTGTCCGCACGACGCGGTCGTTGGCCGTCCGGTCGAGCCTGCGCCGGCGCAGCAGCGCGGAGACGCGGCCGATCAGCTCGGCGGCCGAAAACGGCTTGGTCACGTAGTCGTCGGCGCCGATCTCCAGTCCCTCGACGAGCTCGCGCTCCGAGTCCTTCGCCGTGAGCATGATGATCGGCACGTCGCTGTGCGAGCGGATCCGGCGGCAGGCTTCCTCGCCGGAGAGCTTCGGCAGCATCCGGTCGAGCAACACGAGATCGACTGCCTGCGAGAGTGCGGCGTCGACCGCGGCCTTGCCGTCGGTAGCCACCTCGTACCTCGAACTTCTCGCGCTCCAGTGCGTAGGTGAGGCCCCGGACGAGCGAAGGCTCGTCGTCGACCACGAGAATCCTTGGGCTCATGTCTTACCTCCTTCGGTTGCGCGCGCGAGCGTGATGCGGACGGTGGTGCCGCCCCGCTGCACGGAGTCGAGCTCGATCTCGCCGCCGAGCGTCCGTACCGCGTCACGCGCAATTGCCAGTCCGAGACCAAATCCCTCTTCCGGCCCGCCGGCTCTGTAGAAACGTTCGAAGATCCGCGCGCGCTCGCGCGCGGGAATGCCTCTGCCGGTGTCGGCGACCTCGATCACGACCGAGCCGTTCTCGGCCCGGCCGCGCATGGTCACGCTCCCGGCCGCCGTGTACCGGACCGCGTTCGACGCCAGGCTCGAGAGCGCCTGCTCGAGCAGGTCGGCGTCGCCGACGATCGCGAGCGGCCGGCGGGCAGTCGACGCCGATCTCGACGCCGTCACGGTGGGGCAGCGAGGCGGCGACGTCCTCGAGCACGGGTGCGACCGCGACCTGGGTGAGCCGTGGCTGCTCGTCCCGCGCGTCCGCTCGCGCGAGCACGAGGAGCGCGCGGCTCAGCCGGGTCAGGCGATCCGATTCGCGCGCGATCACGTCGAGGAACTCGTCGCGTGCCGCGGGCTCGTCCTTCGCGCCCGTCTGCAGCATCTCGACGGCGGTGACGATCGACGCGAGCGGCGTGCGCAGCTCGTGCGCGGCGTTCGTCGCGAACTCGCGTTGGACGCGCTCGTTGCGCTCGCGCTCGGTCTCGTCGACGACCACGATGATCGCGTTCTCGCCGCTTGCCGCCGGCGGGATTCCGGAGACGAGGAGGGTCCGCCCGTCCTCGCCGAGCCGGATCTGGCTCGCGAGTCGCGCGGTGAAGAGGTCGGCCGCGAAGCGTCGCAGCTTGCGGGTCATCCGCTCGTTGACGAGCTCGAGGTGGTCGAGGCGATCGCCGACGCCGAGCAGCTCGCGGGCCCTGCCGTTCGCGAACTCGACGTTGAGGTCGCCGTCGATCAGCAGCACGCCCTCGCTGAGCCGGTCGAGCAGCGACTCGAGCCGGTCGCGCTCGTGCGCCAGCCGATCGAAGAGCTCGTGGAGCTGAATCCCCATTCCGTCGATCGAGAGTGCGAGGCTTCCGACCTCATCCGGGAAGCGACTGTTCGTCTGGGCCGTGAAGTCACCTTCACCGATCGCCTTCGCGGCGCGCGCGATCCGCGCCAGGCGCCGGGCGATCAGCGTCGCGATCAGGAGGCCGAGTGCCGCGCCCCCGACGAACGCGGGCACGGCTGACTGCAGGAACTCTCCGCGGACGACGCTCAGCTGCTCCTGCAGTTCCGGCCGGCGCGAGTAGGCGACGACGACGCGACCCTGGCCGCCGTAGACGCGCGCGCCGACGACGAACTCCGAGCCATCCGCCCGACCGCTGATGTAGCGGCCCTTCGCCAGCGGCGCGCGAAGCGCGTCCTCGCGGCCGGGAACGCTCAGCCAGTTGATCCCCTCTGACTTCGCAGGTGTGAGCAGACGACCGTTGCGATCGAAGACGAACAGCGCCAGGTTCCGGCGTGCCGCGATCTCGGCTGCGTCGCTTCGGAGCTTGGCGAGATCGCCGTCGTTCTTGAGCGCCTCGGAGGCGGCGACGGCGTTGCCGACCGCGAACTCCTGGGCATGAGCGCGGATGGCGTGCTCCGCGCGAGCATTGAAGACGATGACGACCGCGACAGCCGTGAAGCCCGCCACGCCGGCGAACGCAAGACCGAGCCACCATCGCATGCCGAGGAACTGACGAGGGATGCGCATGAACTGAGGGGTCGAAGCGTAATCGCTCAAGATTTCTTTCGACTCAAGATTCCTTGCATTCACAGCCGCTGAGCCCTTCGTAATCTCCACCCTTCCCAATACGCGTTGATTCACACTATCGACAGGTGTCTTCACAAACGAGTTCTGCAAACTTTCTTGAAAGGAAGGCACTGAGGGAATTCTCTTGGAGCTCATGCTCGTGATCTCCGCATTTCGAGGGTGCGGATTTCTACGCCTCTGAATGTTTCGTTCCACATCGATTGGAGGAACGCGGACGAAGGGCTCTGGGGAGCCCGCGCTGTCGCCGGCTCCGGCGGCGGTCGCGAACGCGTTCTTCGACGCCACGGGTGCGCGCATCCGTGAGGTACCGATGACGCCGGGCCGCGTGCGCGCGGTCCTCAAGACACCCGGCAAGTGAGCTGAGCCCGCACTATGCTCGCGTCGACAGCCGCAGAGGGCCCGCGAGGGGCCTTCTGTGTTCCACGACCGAACTTCGGGCGACGATCGGTCTGCAGCTACCTGGCTCGAACGCTCAAAAGGCCTTGAGGACAATTCGTCGCAGTGGCACATTTCAAGATGCCTTCGGTTCGCGTCTGTTTGCTCATCGCGTGACTACTCTGGTTTCGTTCGAGTTATCCGTCACGCTCGCGAAAAAGTGCCTCGCCGCCGTCAGGAGCACCTTGACCAGCACCGTGAACGAGAACCTGCTTGCGCACACTCTTGATCTCCGCCGTGCGGACGTGCGCGAGAACAACGGCGAAAACACGTCGGTCATGTCGGACGCAGGATTCTCCTTCGCCGACCCGAGTTGGCTCTCCGACCCCGACAAGCTGGAAGAGCGGTGCCGGACGTATCTCGAGGAGCTCCGCTGGCCCGAAGGCGTCGCGTGTCCACGCTGCGAGTCGCGTGAGTGCGGCCGCATCGTGTCGCGGAGGAAGTTCTACTGCCGCTCGTGCCGCTACCACTTCAGCGTGACGGCCGGCACGGTCTTCCACAACTCGCATCTGCCCGTCTGGAAGTGGTTTCTGATCGTTTCGGTGATGCTCGACTCGGAGTCCGGCATCCCCTCGAACCAGCTCGTCCAGTTGCTCGGCGGTAGCTACAAGACGGCGTGGTTCGCGCAGCATCGCGTTCGCGCTGCGATCGAGGACGCCGCCGGTGACGAATGCTGCTCCGACAGCCCGGACGACCAGGCGCGCTGCGCCCGCGAGGCCGCCGCAGAGCGGCTCGTGGACCCGATCGGCGGCGAGACGCGCGTCTTCGATCCTTCGATCGTCGGTCCGTACCACCAGATGGGCGTGAAGTACCTCCACGCCTACCTCGCAGAGATGGAGTGGCGGTCGACATGCCGGAAGAACCCGCGTGCATTTCGCGACACCGTTGTCCGTCTGCTCCAGTGTGATCCGCTCGCCTACAGCGAGCTGATCGCGAGGCGGGCCGCGCCCGTCGCCCGCGTGGCACCCGGACGTGCCGGTGCACGCCGGTCTCTGGATCGAGTCGAGACCGACGCCTAGCGATCCCCCTGAGTGGGGGCGCAGTCGCCGATCCTGCCGGGGCACAGGAATCTGTTCCAGGCGTTCCGGGATGTGGATTCGGCCGGGAAGATGCCGGCGCGGGTGGCGCAGAACGTGGGCAACTTCGACGGCGCTTTCAAGTCGGCCGCGAAGACGGTGTCGGCGTCGTTCAACTCCCCCTGCCACGGCAACACGCCGATCGGTCCGGCCTGCGCGATCGCCGACTATCGCGCGTTGGGCGGCCCGGACAAGGACACGGTGACGGTGTTCTCGAACACGCAGAACATCGCGAGCACGGTCACCGACCTGCAGGCACTTCCGGTCTGAAGCAGGCGAGTCAGGCTCGGAGCATCTTAGGGGCCCTCACTCGTACAGTGGCGCGAGCGCGCGGTTGCGTCCTGACGGCGGACGTGCGAGCATCGCCGGTCCGGTGGAGGGCGGCATCGCGACGGCGGTTCGGGTAGGTGTGGCGCGGCGATCGAGGCTGCTGGTGTGCCCGCCGGACCACTTCGACTCGCACTTCCTCTTCAACCCCGCGATGGCGTACACCGAGCGGGTCGACCGCAGGCTCGCGAAGCGCCAGTGGCGGCGGCTGATGCGCGTGCTGGAAGAGGCCGGGGCCGAGCTGGAGGAGATGGATCCGCGCGCGCGCGCGAGCTCGCAGCCGTTCACGGCCGACGGGGCGTTCTGCTACGCGCCGGGGCTCGCGCTCGTGCTCCGCAACGACGGCGCGCGCGGGGTGCACGAGCCCGAGCTGTTCGCGCGGTGGCTCGCCGCGCGCGGCTATCAGGTCGAGCAGCTGCCTCCGGGCAGGCGTCTCGACGGCGGCAATCTGCTGCGCCTCGACGACGGC
The DNA here is from genome assembly GCA_963797465.1 of uncultured Actinomycetota bacterium. Lineage (GTDB taxonomy): Bacteria > Actinomycetota > Thermoleophilia > Gaiellales > Gaiellaceae > PALSA-600. Next base: position 3,071,080 of record CAWCPD010000001.1, read on the forward strand.
ATGGTGATGGCGGGGATCAAGCCCCGCGGCGACGGGCGCGCCGAGCGCTACCTCGCCGGGCTCCTGCGGCTCGCGAGCGGCGCGGCGCTCGTTCCGGTGCCGCTCGTCGACGGCCGCTATCTGCACCTCGACCTGGCGGTCGGGGTGCTCGGCGGCCGCCGCCTCCTCGTTCATCGCGGGGCGCTCGCGGACGGACGGCTGCCGGTCGACGAGGTCGACGTCGTCGAGGTGAGCGCCGCCGACGCCGCCGTGTACGCGTGCAACGTCGTCGTCGTGGGTGACGTCGTCGTCACCGGGCCGATCTCGAACGGCCTCACGAGCAGGCTGACCCGGCTCGGCTTCACCGTCGAGCGGATCGACCTGAGCGAGTTCTACAAGGCAGGTGGGGGTGCGAAGTGCCTCACGCTGCCACTCTGGCCGGGCGAGGAGGGAGAAACCGGATGAGAAACGAGCGACTGACCGAAGCTGTCAACGCGCTCCTTCAGGACCGGAAGCTCGTGTCGCGCTTCCGGCGCAATCCCGAACGGGCCCTCCGGCGGTTCGGCCTCGACGCGGCCGAGCTCGAGGCGGTGAAGCGAGGCGATGCGACGGAGCTGGTCGAGCTCGGGCTCGACCAGCGGTCGGTCTGGCCCGAGCCCGGCGGTCGGTCGATCCGCACGTGGATCCTGAAGAACCCCGGGCGGGTGAGCCCGGCCGTCTTTGCCGCGGCGCTCGTTGGCGCAAACGCGGTCACGACGGCTCGCCGTCGCAGAGTCGTGCGCCGCGCGTTCGGCGTCGACACGGTCGGGCGTGGACTGGGACGGAGCTCATGTCGGACCACGAATTCCTGAGCCGGAGCGCCGTCGAGCAGGCGGCGCTCGTCCGCTCGGGCGAGGTATCGGCGCGGGAGCTCGTCGAGGCTTCGCTGCGCGCGATCGAGCGCGTGAACCCCCAGCTGAACGCGTTCGTCACGGTCTGCGGCGAGCGGGCGCTCGCCGAGGCGGGCGCGGTCGGCGCCGGCGATCCGCGGCCGCTCTGCGGCGTTCCGGTCGGGATCAAGGACCTGTTCTCGGCCACCAAGGAGGTGCCGACGACCGAGGGGAGCGACGCGTTCGGCGACTGGGTCGCCGACCACGACGCGGCCCATGTGCGGCGGCTGCGCGAGGCCGGCGCGATCCTGGTCGGCAAGACGAACACGCCGGAGCTCGGGCTGCGCCCGGTGACCGAGAACGCGCGCTTCGGCGCCACACGCAATCCCTGGAGCCCGCAGCTCTCGCCCGGAGGGTCGTCGGGTGGCAGCGCGGCGGCGGTCGCGTCCGGAATGGTGGCGCTCGCGGACGGCAGCGACCTGGGCGGCTCGATCCGCATCCCGGCCTCGTGCTGCGGTCTCGTCGGCCTCAAGCCCAGCATCGGCCGTGTCTCGATCGGGCCGGACTTCGGCGACGTCGCCGCCGGCATGGTCGCCGACGGCGTTCTCACCCGCACGGTTATGGACACCGCCGTCGCCCTCGACGCGATCGCCGGCTACGAGCCCGGCGACCGCCACGGCGCGCCGGCTCCGGCCGGATCGTTCGCCGACGCCGCGCGGTCGGAGCCGGGACGGCTGATCGTGCGCCTCGCGCTGACCGCGCCCCACGGCATCGCGGTCGACGACGAGCCGCGGGGAGCTGCCGTCCGCGCCGCGGAGGCACTCGCCGCGCTCGGTCACGACGTGCGCGAGGAGACCCCGGAGTGGGACGATGAGTCGCTTCCGGCCGCGTGGGGGACCCACATGACCGGCACCGCGCAGTACCTCGTGCGCGTCGTCGAGCGGCTCCACGGTAGGCCGGCCGACCCGGACCGGCTCGAGCCGGCAACGCGCGCGTGGCTCGTCGGTCGGGAGCCCGTGCCGCTGTCCGACTATCTCGAGGCGGGCGAGCGCCTGTGGGCGTTCGGACGGCGCATCCTGCGCGGCTGGGGCGACGGCGAGATCCTGGTCACGCCGACGCTCACGCGCCTCCCGGCGCAGGTGGGCGGCCTCAACGCCCAAGCGGGGGTCACCGATGACGCGGTTCGCTTCAGCGCGCTCGTGCGCCTCTGGAACATCACCGGCCAGCCTGCGGTGAGCCTGCCGCTGGGCGAGACGGCCGACCGCGTCCCCGTCGGCGTCCAGCTCGTCGGGCCGCCCGGGCGCGACGAGCTGCTGATCAGCGTGGCGGCGCAGCTCGAAGCCGAGGTCGGGTGGCGGCCACAGGCGCCGGTCGGAGAGCTCGCAGCGCTCGCTCCTGCCGCGGCCGAGTAGAGACCCGGGCGGCTCTCGGCCTGGCTCGAAGACGGGTCTATCGTTGCGCCGTGGACGATCTCCTCGAACGCGACGGTGCTCTGGCTGCGCTGAGCGGTGCACGACGCGGCGGCCGGCGGCGAGGGGTGTGTCGCCCCGAAGACGGAGCCGGGCGGTGAGAGGCCTCGCGCGTGGCCGACGTCTAGTGTCCCGCCGATGAGTGGCCAGGCCGGGTCCGGCACGAGCGGTGATGTCCGGGCGTCCCGCGGACTGTTCCCGGCGACCGACGGTGTGGCGTACTTCAACACCGCCGCGGTCGGCCTGGCGAGCCGTCCGCTGGCGGCCGCCCTTCACGGCTACGTCGACGACTGGAGCGAGACCGGTCTCGACTACATCCGCGGCGAGGCTGCGGCGGAGAGCGCGCGGGGATCGGTGGCTGCGCTGATCGGCGCCGAGCCGTCGGACGTCGCGCTGATCGCGTCGGTGTCCGCCGCCGCGGGGCTGGTGGCTGCGCAACTCGGCGCAGAGGGCCGCGGCGGCAACGTCGTGATCGGCGAGCGCGAGTACAGCTCGAACCACTACCCGTGGCGACTGCTGGCGACGAGGGGCTACGAGGTTCGCCAGGTCCCCTTCCGGCACGGCGGGCTCGAGCCCGAAGACGTCGAGCTCCGCGTCGACGGCGGAACGGCCCTGGTCGCGTTCAGCGGCGTTCAGACCGCCACGGGGCACCGTTCCGAACTCCAGGCGATCAGCGCGATCGCGCGCGCCGTGGGTGCGATCGTGTTCGTCGACGGCTCGCAACTCGTCGGCGCGCTACCCGTGGCCGACGATCTCGACGCCGTCGACGTGCTGGCGGTTCCCGACCACAAGTTCCTCTTGAACCCCGGTCGGGGTGTCGGGTACTGCTATCTCTCGCGCGCGATCCAGGATCGACTCGTGCCGGTCAACGCGGGCTGGAAGGCCGGGTGCGTGCCGCTCGAGAGCTTCTTCGGGCCGACGATGGAGCTGTCGCCGACGGCGTCGCGATTCGACAACTCGATCAGCTGGCTCGCGGCGGTCGGGAGCGAGGCGGCGCTGTCGGTCTTCGACCTCTTCGGCGCCGACGCCGTCTACGACCGGAATCGCGAGCTGGCCGGCCTGCTCAGGGTGTCGCTCGCAGAGGCCGGCTGGCCGCCCGTCGACCTGCCCGAAGCGAATCGCAGTAGCAGCGTGTCGGTGCCACTCGGCGACACCGAGCCCGCGTATCTCCTGGCCGAGTTGACGCGGCGCGGCGTCGTGTGCTCGGCCCGCGACGGCAACCTCCGCCTGTCCGTTCATTTCTACAACCACGAGGACGACATCGCCCGGGTCGCCGACGCGCTCTCCGAGCTCTCCGCGTCGCGATCGAGCTAGCTCAGGTCGGCCTCAAACTGCAGCTCCTTCCCGGGCGCATGAGCGGCAGGGCCTCGTCGGTCGGCGCTCAGGTTCTAGCCGGCGCGCTGCTCGCGGGCGAGCGCAAGCAAGCCTCGGTAGTCCTCCGCGCAGGCCGGGCAGTTGCGCAGGTGCTCGGCGACCGCGGGGAGGAGCTCGCGAACGTTCCGGCCCTCGAGCTCGGCCTCCACGTACTCGGCGAGCAGCATGAACCCGCCGTCGCAGCCGGCGTCCTCGCCCTCGGTTCCAAGCAGACGTGCCACGAGGTCGCGGTCGTTCATCTCGCCTTCCCCTGCTCGAGGTGCCCTTCGCACTCGAGGCGGAGCCGGAGCTTCCGCCGTGCGTCGTGGAGCACTTTGTAGATCGCTCCGCGGGTCGACTGCAAGCGGCCGGCCAGCACGTCGATCTGCACGTCGTTGAGCGCGACCGCGACGAACACCTCGCGTTGCCGGGGCGAGAGCTCCTCCGCCACCGCGCGGCGCAACGCGCGCATCAGGTCGGCGGACTCGACGTGGGCCTGGGCGGCTTCTTCACCGCCGGCGAGGCGATCCCACATCGCGTCGTCGTCGGCGGTGGGGATGCGGCCTGCGCGCCACGCGTGTCGTCTGAGCTTCACTGAGATCTCGTAGACCGCGAACGTGTACGCCCAGGTCGTGAAGCGGCTGGCGCCGCGGTAGCCGTCGAGCTTTCCGGTCACCGCGACGACCGCGTCGTCGGCGGCCTGCCGGCAGAGGTCGTCGAGCTCGGCGCCGCGGATCTCCGGGTAGAGGTGCCGTCGGCGCAACGCCTCGCTGTGGGCGGCCCGGAGCAGGAGGTCGTGGAGGCGATCGAGCGTTCGATCGCGCTCGAGACCCGTTGCCCGAAGACCCTCGAGCCAGGCGCGCGATTCGAGGTCGAGGTGCCCCGGCGGCGGCTCGGATGCGACCTGCAACGGTTCGGGTCCCACGGAAGGCCGCAGCCTATCCCGGTTTGCGTCGACCGTCGCGTGCGGGACAGGGACGAAGCGGTCGGTGGTCGAGAGCGCCATCCCAGAGTGAGTGTCGGCTCCAACGGACTTCTTCCCCGTCCGCGTAAGAACCTGGGCGCTGCGGACGCAGACCCCATGTCACACCACGCACCCCGACGAGACTCAGAAGGAGCGACATGGTCAAGAACTACACAGCCCGGGTCGACGGGCTCGACGTCTTCTACCGGGAGGCCGGCGACCCGGCGAGCCCGAAGCTGCTGCTGCTCGGCGGCTTCCCCGCCTCCTCGCACCAGTTCCGCAACCTGATCCCCGCGCTCGCCGACCGCTTCCACGTCCTCTCCCCGGACTACCCCGGCTTCGGAAACACCGACATGCCGGAGGAGTTCGACTACACCTTCGACCGCCTCTCGGAGATCGTCGAGGGCCTGCTGGTGGAGACCGGCTTCCATCCCTTCGGGCTCTACATGCACGACTACGGCGGACCGGTCGGCAATCGCATCGTCGGTCGCAACCCGGACTGGTTGGAGTGGCAGGTGATCCAGAACGCGAACCTCTACGAGGAGGGCTTCACCGCCGCCTGGGACGGTATGCGCTACGCGCTCTGGGTCGACCGCAGCCCCGAGACCGAGGCGGCGCTGCTGCCGTTCCTCGAGCCCGAGGGCGTCAAGCTGATCTACTCGCACGGGCACCGCGACCCGGCCAGGATCAGCCCGGACAACTGGAACATGGACCTCCACTTCCTCGAGCGCCCTGGCGCGCGCAGGTTCCAGATCGACCTCTTCCACGACTACCGGACGAACGTCGAGCTGTATCCGCAGTGGCAGGCGTTCCTGCGCGAACGCAGGCCCGAGACGCTGATCCTGTGGGGCGCGAACGACATCATCTTCACGCCCGAGGGCGGCCGCGCATACCTGCGCGATCTCCCGGAGGCCGAGTTGCACATGCTCGACACCGGCCACTTCGCAGTCGAGGACTCGCTCGACGAGATCGCGGGACACATCGAGCGCTTCTACGACGAGCGGGTCGCCGGCCGCGTGGGAGCGATGGCCGCCGAGCCGGCAGGGAGCACCCGATGAGGGTGGTCTCCGTCAACGTCGGCCTCCCGCGCGAAGTCGTCTGGCGCGGAAAGCCGATCACGACCGGGATCTTCAAGGAGCCGATCGGGGGCCGTGTGCCGGTCGGCTCGCTCAACCTCGCCGGCGACCGCCAGGCCGACCTCCGGGTGCACGGCGGGCCCGACAAGGCCGTCTACGCCTACCCGTCCGAGTACTACGAGATCTGGCGGCGCGAGCGGCCGGAGCTCGACCTCCCCTGGGGGCAGTTCGGCGAGAACCTGACCACCGAGGGCCTCCTCGACGAGCAGGTCAACGTCGGCGACCGCTTCCGCGTCGGGACGGCCGAGCTCGTGGTGACCCAGCCGCGGCTTCCGTGCTTCAAGCTCGGGATCAAGATGGGACGCGACGAGTTCGTGACCGAGTTCCTCGACCGCAGGCTGCTCGGCTTCTACTTCGCCGTCGCCCGCGAGGGAGAGGTCGCGGCGGGCGATCCGATCGTCGCGCTGAGCTGCGACGCGCGCCAGTTCCCGGTGACCGAGGTCGCGCGGCTCTACGCGAGCGACCGGGACGACGTCGAGGGCCTGCGACGTGCGGCCGAGGTCGACGCGCTGCCGGAGAGCTGGCGCGACTACTTCCGCAAACAGCTCTCCGGGCGCGAGCCGAAGGTGGGTCGGGATCGCCACGCGGTGACCGGTCCCGGCGGGGATGATCTCGCCACACAATCGGACGAGAGGTGACCATGGAAGACGGAACGAGCTTCACACAGATCGACTTCGAGCCCGACGACCGCTTCTTCCGCCTGGGGCGGGAGCTCGGCCTCACCTCGCTCGGGCTCAACGTGATCGTGCTCTCCCCGGGCCAGCGAGGGCGGATCCACCGTCACGCCGAGCAGGAGGAGGCGTACGTCGTGATCCGCGGCACGCTCACGCTCTCGGTCGAGGAAGAGCCTCACGCACTCGGCGCGGGCGCCGCCGCACGCGTTGCGCCGGGTGTGCGTCGGCAGCTGGCGAACCTCGATCGCGACGAGCGCTGCGTCGTCGTCGCGATCGGCGGCAGGGGCGAGCATGTCTCGCGGGACGCGGAGGCGTTCACCGGGTGGGACCAGGCCTCCGGCGGGCCGCCGCAGGAGGTACCGCTTCCGCCCGACCTCTTCTGAGCCTCGGGCGGCTCACGCCCGAGCGCGTCGCGACCTACAACCTCGACGAGCAGCGCTACGCGCCGAGCGCCTCGAGGTAGCGCTCGAGGGCAAGTTCCCGCCGGCGGCTCTCGGCCAGCTCCTGCTGAAGGCGCGCGACCTCCTCCTCCTGCTCGGCCGGATCCGGCTCGGGATCTGCCGTCGCCTCGTACCACTCGAGTGTCAGCGGGTCGTCCGGCTCGGGCGGCCCGATCTCCTCGCCGTAGAGGGCGGGCCGCACGATCGCGACGTCGCCGGGCTCCATCGCCGCGAACGCGGCCTCGTCGAGCGCCGGCCCCTCGAGCTCGGCGACGATCGTCTCGAGCTGCTCCCGCAGGGCCTCGCCGCGCGCGCGCTCGTCGTCGAGCGCCTCGGCCGCCTGGCGACGGCGCTGTGCCCGTGCGATCGCCTGCCGATCCACCGGGAGGACGATAGCCGCGGAGGCGAAGATAGCGGGCGATGACGGCCCGCACCTTTCCGCCCCGGACCGTCCTCGTCGCCGCCTCCGCCGCCCAGGCCTCGGTCGCGTTCGTCACGTTCGGGCTGCCGGCCATCGGCCCGCAGCTACGCGAGGCCTACGGCCTGAGCCTTGCCGAGCTCGGAGCGGTGCTCACCGCGGGCCTGCTCGGCGCCGGCTTCGCGCTGATCCCTGCCGGAATCCTGGTCGACCGGATCGGCTCGAGGGTCGCGACGCTCGCCGGGACGTCGCTCGCGACGGCTTCGCTCGTGGCCGCCGCGCTCGCTCCGTCGAAGGGCCTGCTCTTCGCGGCGCTCCTTGTCTCCGGGGTGGGCGCTGCCGTCGTGCCGGTGGCAGGCGCGGGTGCGCTGCTGCGCGTGTACCCGGCGGCGCGGCGGGGAAAGGCGCTCGGGGTTCGGCAGATGGCGGTGCCGCTCGGCGGCACGATCGCGGCCGCATGCGTGCCCGCGCTGGATTCGGCCGGCGGCGTGGAGCTCGTCCTGTTCACGGGCGCCGGCCTTCTCGGCGCGACCGGCGCCGTGCTCGCCTTCGTCGTCGGCGACGAGACCGCGCCTGCGACCAGGTCGCCGCGCGCGTTCCTGAGCATCCTCGCGGTGCCGGGCATGAGAAGGCTGCTGATCGTCGCCTGCTTCTACATCGTGGTCCTCCAGGCGCTGCTCAGCTACGCCGTGCCGTCCGCGCGCGCCGCAGGTCTCACAGCGTTCGCTGCCTCGGCGACCTACCTCGCGGTGAACATGACGGCGATGGTCGCGCGCGTGGTCTGGGGCGGCGCCGCCGACCGCGGCAACGGCTCGCGCCGCGTGCGCACTTTGGTCGAGATCGGCGTCGTCGCGGCGTTCGGCGGCGTCCTCTTCGCGTTCGCGCTGCACGCCGGCCCGGTGGCCGCCGTTCTCGCCGCGGTCGTCTTCGGCTTCGGCGCGCTCGGCTGGAACGGCGTCCTCTACGTCACGGCCGGCGAGCGTGCGCCACCGGGCCTTGCCGGTCGCTCCTTCGCGGTCGCGGCGACTGTCGTCTTCGTCGCTTCCGCCGTGTGCGTGCCACCCCTCGGCGCGCTCGCAGCCCACGCCGGCTGGAACGCGTTCTGGATGACGACCGCGACGCTTGCCGCTGTCGGCGCGGCGATCGCGGCTCGCCTTCCGCCCAGCGTTCCGGACTAGGCCCGCCGGCGGCAGAGCCGGTCGCCGAGCGGATTGCATACTGTATGGTCGTCTCGATGACGCGGGTGCTCCAGGCCGGCAACGTGCTCGTGCAGAACGCCAGCGTCACGGCAACCGAACTGATCCGGGACGCCATCGTCGAGGGCAGGCTCGCTCCGGGCCGGCGTCTGAAGGAGGAGGAGCTTGCACGCGAGCTCGGCATCAGTCGGACGCCGATTCGCGAGGCGTTGCTGATCCTTCAGGCCGAGGATCTCGTCGCAGCGACGCCCAACCGCGGCGCGGTCGTCCGGGTCCATGACGCCGCGGAACTGGACGACCTCTACGAGCTTCGCGCGCTGCTGGAAGGGCATGCTGCGCGCCGCGCCGCCGGGCGTGTCACCGCTATCCACCTCGAACTGCTCCGAGCAAGCTGCGCGCGGTTCGCGGCGGTCGAGGACAGCGACCTGAACGGGCTCGTGCGCGAGAACCTCGTCTTTCACGACGCGATCCTCGCGATCGCCGGCAGTCACCAGCTCGCCTCGATGGTCGGCCGGGTGATCAAGCTGCCGCTCGTCTACAACTCCTATCGCTGGTACTCGCCCGAGCAGAAGCGGATCTCGGTCGAGTACCACCGGCTGATCGTCGACGCGTTCGCGGCTCGCGACGCGGAAACGGCCGAGCTGAAGATGCGGGAGCACGTGTTCGAGGCGCGGAAGGTGCTCGTCGCGCGGCTGCGCGAGACGCAGGACGCGTCCGCGGAGAGCGCATGAGCCCTAGGCTCGACGGAGGCTCCACCGGCGTAGGCTCGACGGAGCCGGTCGAGAGCGGAGGTGCCGGCTTGGCCGGCGCCGAAGCGGGACCAGGGCGGAGGTGCCGGCTTTGCCGGCGCCGGGAGCGGGCATGAGCGACGCTGCCGTGGCGCCGGGTCGCGCACCCCGCGAGACCAGCGGCCCTGGGCCGCTCGCGGGCATCCGCGTGATCGAGCTCGGGACGCTGCTCGCCGGGCCGTTCGCCGGCCGACTACTCGGTGACATGGGCGCCGAGGTCGTGAAGATCGAGCCGCCGGGCCAGCCGGATCAGCTCCGCGAGTGGGGGAAAGCCCGGTACGAGGGCCGGTCGCTCTGGTGGCCCGTCCAGTCGCGGAACAAGCGTTGCTGCACGCTCGATCTGCGCACCGAGAAGGGCCAGGCGCTGCTCCTGCGGCTGGTCGAACAGGCCGACGTGCTCACCGAGAACTTCCGCCCCGGGACGCTCGAGCGCTGGAACATCGGCCCCGACCGCCTGCTCGAGTCGAACCCGGGGCTCGTGATCGCACGCGTCTCGGGCTACGGGCAGACCGGCCCGTACGCGAATCGCGCCGGCTTCGCGTCGGTCGCCGAGGCGATGGGCGGGATCCGCCACATCAACGGCTTCGCGGGCGAGGCCCCACCGCGGCTCCACATCTCGCTCGGCGACTCCCTCGCCGGCATGTACGCGGTGCAGGGCATTCTCGCGGCGCTCTACCGCCGCGACGCGCTCGGAGGCAAGGGACAGGTCGTCGACGTGTCGCTGCTCGAATCGTGCTTCTCTCTGCTCGAGAGCACCGTCCCCGAGTACGACCGGCTGGGCGTGGTGCGCGGTCCCGGCGGCACCGGCCTGAAGGGCGTCGCGCCGTCGAACATCTTCAAGTCCAGCGACGACAAGTGGATGGTGATCGCGGCAAACGCCGACACCGTCTTCCGCCGCCTCTGCGAGGCGATGGGGCAGCCCGAGCTGGCAGACGACCCGCGCTTCGCGAGCCACCTCGCGCGCGGCGACCACCAGGAGGAGATCGAGGCGATCGTGGCCGACTGGGCGCGACAGCGTGACGCCGCCGAGATCGACCGCGTGCTCAACGAGGCGGGCGTGATCTGCGGGCCGATCTACACGATCGCGGACATCTTCGAGGACCCGCAGTTCCAGGCCCGGGACATGCTCCTGAAGCACGAGGACCCGGAGTTCGGCGAGTACGTCGGGCCCGGAATCGTCCCGAAGTTCTCGGGGACGCCGTGCGAGGTGCGCTGGTCGGCGCGCTGGGAGGAGGGCGCGGACAACCGCGACGTCTACGGCGGCCTGCTCGGCCTCGGCGACGACGAGCTCGAGGGGCTCAAGGCGGAGGGTGTGGTTTGAAGGTCACCGTCTGTGACGTCGCGCCGCGCGACGGCCTCCAGAACGAGCCCGAGACGCTCGCGCCGACGGTGCGCGCCGAGCTCGTCGACCGGCTCGCGGCGGCCGGCATCCCCCGCATCGAGGCGGTCAGCTTCGTCCACCCGAAGCTCGTGCCACAGATGGCGGGCGCCGAGGAGGTCGTTGCGGCGATCGAGCGCGAGTCGGGTGTCGTCTACGCAGGCCTCGCGCTGAACGACCGTGGGTACGACCGGCTGTGCGAGACCGGGCTCGACGAGGTGCACTACGCCTTCGCGGTGACCGAGACGTTCAACCAGCGCAACTCGAACGCGTCGGTCGAGGAGTCCGTCCAGGCGGGGGAGCGGATCGTCGAGCGCGCCCACGCCGACGGCATCCGCGTGACCGTGACGCTCGGCGCGTCGTTCGGCTGCCCCTTCGAGGGCGCTGTCGATCCCGGCCACGTACTCGAGCTCGCCGCCCGGTTCGCCGCGGCCGGCTCGGACGAGCTCGTCTTCGCCGACACGATCGGCGTCGGTGTCCCGTCGCAGGTGCGGCAGCTCGTCGGTCGCGGGTCGGAGCTCGGCGTGCCCATCGGCGTTCACCTGCACAACACGCGCAACACCGGCTTCGCGAACGCCTGGGCGGCGATCGAGGCCGGCGCGTCCGTGCTCGACGCCTCGGTCGGCGGCATCGGGGGGTGCCCGTTCGCTCCCAAGGCGACCGGGAACATCTGTACCGAGGATCTCGTCTACCTCCTGCACGGCGAGGGCGTCGAGACGGGGATCGACCTCGACGCACTGATCGGGGTGGCCGAATGGCTCGAGGGCGTGCTCGGGCGCCAGCTTCCAGGACAGGTGTACCGGGCCGGCGCGTTCGCGCCGGTCTCAGGGTGAGAAGGACTCGAGGAGGAGACGAATGACCTACAGGCTCGGAGTCGACGTCGGCGGCACCTTCACCGACCTGCTCCTCGTTCACGACGAGACGGGCAGCCTGCACCGCGTCAAGACACCGTCGACGCCGGCCGACCCCGCAGAGGGCGTGCTCGTCGGCGTCCGCCGCATCTGCGAGGAGAGCGGCGTCCCGCCGGAGGAGCTCCGGTACGTCATGCACGGCACGACGGTGGCGACGAACGCGCTGCTCGAGTCGAAGGGCGCACGCGTCGGACTGATCACGACGAAGGGCTTCAAGCAGATCCTCCACCTCGCGCGCTCCCAGACGCCGGGACCGCTCGCGGGCTGGATCATCATGATCAAGCCCGACCCGCCCGCCGCGCTCGAGGACACGCGCGAGGCGGACGAGCGCATGAGCGCCCAGGGCGAGGCCGTCGAGCCCGTCGACCGCGCGCAGGTCGAGGAGATCGTCCGGGACCTCGTCGACTCCGGCGTCGAGTCGCTGACGGTGTCACTGATCAACTCCTACGCGAACGCGGCTCACGAGCGCGAGATCAAGGAGATCATCCACTCGCTCCACCCGGGCTTCCCCGTCACGATCTCGTCCGAGGTGCTGCCGGAGTTCCGCGAGTACGAGCGGACGCTGACGGCCTGCATGAACTCGTACGTGCGGCCCAAGGTGCAGTCGTACGTCTCGAACCTGGAGACGGCGCTCGCCGAGCTCGGCGTCGCCGGCGACCTCAACCTGCTTCGCTCAGACGCGGGACTGATGACGGCTCAGGTCGCCTCCGAGAACCCGATCTACGGCGTTCTCTCGGGGCCGTCGGGCGGCGTCGCGGGCGCGCTGCACGTGGCCCGCCGCGCCGGCTACGAGAACATCCTCACCTTCGACATGGGCGGCACGTCGACCGACGTCGCCCTCTCCGAGCACGGCCAGCCGACGATCGAGCGCCAGACCGAGGTGCCGTACGGCTGGGGGCTGCCCGGCGAGGTGATCCCGATCAAGGTGCCGAGCGTGAACGTGCGCTCAGTGGGGGCGGGCGGCGGCTCGATCGCGCACGTGCCGGAGGTGACGGGCGCGTTGCGTGTCGGGCCGCAGTCGGCGGGCGCCGACCCTGGGCCGGCCTGCTACGGCCGGGGCGGCACCGAGCCCACCGTGACCGACGCGAACGTGATCGTCGGTCACCTGCCGCCGCAGCTCCTCGGCGGGGAGATGCAGCTCGACGCAAAGGCGGCCGAGGCGGCGGTGCAGAAGATCAGCGACGCGCTCGGGCTCGACCTCCACCAGGCGGCCGAGGGGATCATCGACATCGTCAACGAGAACATGGCCGGCGCGCTGCGGCTCGTCTCGGTGCAGCGCGGCTACGACCCGCGCGACTTCGCGCTCGTGGCGTTCGGCGGCGCCGGCCCGATGCACGCGAACGCGGTCGCCAAGGTGATGGGCTCCTTCCCGGTGATCGTCCCGCCGGCGCCCGGCCTGCTGTGCGCGACGGGCGACCTCGTGGCCGACTTCCGCGGCGAGTTCGCGCGCACGTTCATCCGCACCGTCGATCGCGTCACCGGCGACGAGGTAAAGGGGATCCTCGACGACCTGGGCACCGAGGCGCAGGAGTGGCTCGGCCGCGAGGGCATCGCCGCCGACGCGCAGCACGTCACGTTCAACGTGGACATGCGCTACTACCGCCAGGGCTACGAGATCCCGGTCGAGATCGACCCGGCGCTCCTCGCCGGCAACGGGACGGCGATGCTCGCAGAGCGGTTCAACCAGCTCCACGAGCAGTACTACCGCTTCAAGATGGAGGAGACGACGTGCGAGATCGTCAACCTGCGCGCGATCGGCTACGGCGACGTGCCCAAGCCGAACCTGCCGGAGTCCGACGAGCGCGGCGAAGCCGACGCGGCCCACGCCGTGGTCGACGAGCACAAGGTGTACTTCGGCGGCGAGTGGCTGCCGACCACGATCTACGACCGCTCGAAGCTCGTTCCAGGCAACCGGATCCAGGGGCCCGCGATCGTCACCGAGTTCGACTCGACCACGGTCGTCCTGAGCGGCTACGCGGCCGAGGTCGACCGGTACCTGAACCTGATCATCAATCCGTCCACGACCGGAGGGGAGTAGCCATGGCAACCGTCAAGGTCGCGGAGATCCCGAAGATCGCGGTCGACCCGGTCACGCTCGACATCATCGAGGGCGCGCTCAAGTCCACGCGCTTCGAGATGGACGCGACACTGTTCCGGACGGCGATGAGCCCCGTGATCCGCGAGCAGCACGACGAGTTCCCGATGATCACCGACCCGAACGGCCGGATGGTCGTGGGTCAGTTCGGCTCGTACATCGCCGAGATGCTCGAGCTCTTCGACGAGCCGATCGAGGAGGGCGACGTCATCCTCAACTCGGACCCGTACAAGTGCGGCGGGACGATCTCGCACATCAACGACTGGCTCGTGTGCCTCCCGATCTTCTGGGACGGCGAGCTGATCGGCTGGGGGAGCATGTTCGGCCACCAGATGGACGCGGGCGGGCCGCTGCCGGGCTCGCTGCCGACGGGCGCGAAGACGATCTTCGGCGAGGGCGTGCGCATCCCGCCCGTGAAGATCTTCCGCAAGGGCGAGCTGAACACCGACGTCCTCAACGTGATCCTCAACAACGTCCGCATGCCCGAGATGAACCGGGCCGACCTGATGGGGATCATCGCCGGCTGCCGGACGGCCGAGAAGCGGATCCACGAGCTCTGCGAGCGGTTCGGACGGGACACGTACCTGGCCGCGTGCCAGGCGCTGCTCGAGCGCACGTACAACGCGATGGCGAAGCTGATCGTCGCCGCCATTCCCGAGGAGCCGCAGTCGTTCGAGGACTGGGTCGACGACGACGGCCTCGGCCACGGGCCGTACAAGATGAAGCTGACGATCTGGCGCGAGGGGGAGCACGCCTACTTCGACTGGTCGGGCACCGACCCGCAGGCGATGGGCCCGGTGAACTTCTACCTCTCGGAAGCCATGTTCAAGATGTTCATCGGGGTCTACCTGATCATGGTCTTCGACCCGCAGATCCTCTTCAACGACGGTTTCTATCCGCTGCTCCACATCGTGATCCCGGACGGGTCGCTGCTGCGGCCGAAGTTCCCGTCGGCGCTCGGCTGCCGCACGCACGCGCTGACGCGGCTCTTCGACATTCTCGGCGGCGCGCTCGCCCGAAAGAGCCCGGAGCATACGACGGCCGCCGGCTACGGCACGAGCCCGTACATGCTCTACTCGGGCTGGGACGGCCGCGGCGAGTTCTACTACTTGATGGAGATCTCGTACGGCGGCATTCCGGGCCGACCGATCGGCGACGGGATGGACGGCCACTCCTGGTGGCCGCTGTTCCAGAACATCCCGACCGAGTACCTCGAGGCGTACTACCCGGTAAGGATCGACGGCTACACGACGATCGAGGACTCCGGCGGCGCGGGCATGCACCGCGGCGGCAACGGGATCGAGAAGCGCTACGTCTACCTCGAGCCGGGTGAGGTCTCGATCCACGACGACCGCTGGCTCACCTATCCGTGGGGCATCCTCGGCGGCAAGCCGGGCTCGCGCTCGGAGAAGATCCTGCAGCGCGCCGACGGCACCAGCGAGCGCCTGCCGTCGAAGTGCGACGAGATCAAGGTCGAGGCGGGCGACATGCTCGTCTACCGCACCGCGGGCGGCGGCGGCTGGAAGGACCCGTTCGACCGGCCTGCCGAGAAGGTCGAGGCGGATGTCGCGAAGGGGTTGGTCTCGGCCGAGAAGGCGGGCGCCGACTACGGCGTCGTCGTGGGCGATGCCGCCGCGACCGAGGCGTTGCGGGCGCGGCTGCGCGAGGAACGCGGCGAGGTGCTCGACTTCGACATGGGGCCGGGGCTCGACGAGATCCTCGCGCGTGCGAAGGACGAGACCGGGATCGACGCGCCGGTGCCGCAGGAGCCGCTCAAGTGGGCGCCGATGGAGTCGAGCGAGGATGCGCTCCGGCGCGTCCGCGAGCACGGCGACCGGCAGAGCACGGGCACCGAATGAAGTGAGGCGGCGACTCTCATGAGGCACGAGGGATTCCACGGTCGAGCCGGCTTCGGCCGGCGGCCGGCGCTGATCGTGGTGGACATGACGGTCGGCTTCACCGATCCGGCGTCGCCGCTCCACTGCGACCTCGAGGGCGTCGTCGAGGCGATCGGGCGGCTGCTCTCAGCGGCGCGCGACGCGGAGCTGCCGGTCGTCTACACCACCGTCGCTGTACGGCGAGGCCGACCGGCGGACCGCGGCGGCGTTCATCGACAAGGTGCCGGCGCTCCTGACCCTCGAGGCCGGCAGCCGCTGGGTCGAGATCGATCCGCGGCTCGCGCCGAGCGCAGACGAGCCGGTGATCACGAAGCTGTTCGCGTCGGCGTTCTTCGGCACGCCGCTCGCGAGCCTGCTGGCGTCGGCCGGCTGCGACGGCGTGATCGTGACCGGCGCGTCGACGTCGGGCTGCATCCGCGCGACAGCCGTCGATGCGCTGCAGCACGGCTACCGCGTCACCGTCCCGCGCGAGGCGGTCGGCGACCGGAATCCGGCTGCACATGAGGCGAACCTCTACGACGTCGACGCGAAGTACGGCGACGTGGTCTCGCTCGAGGAGGTGCTCGACCGGCTGGGCCTGCTCGCCTCCGAGACGGTGGCGGCGCCGTGATCGTCCGCGACCGTGGGGCGGACTGGCAGGTCGTCCTCCAGACCGACCATGCGGATCTCTCCGGCGCGTTCGCGCGCGCGTGGTTCGACCGCGCCCCACGCCACGAGTCGCTCACGGTCGCGGCTGAACGGCATGACGACGGCTGGGCCGTGTGGGAGCGGGCACCGCGGATCGACCGCGACACGAGGAGGCCGGTCAACTTCCTCGATGTCGACGTCACGTCGCATCTCGCGTTCTACCGCGCCGGCATCGCCGCGATCTCCGAGCAGGATCCGTACGCGGGTCTGCTCGTCTCCATGCACGGCGCCGGCATCTACCTGCAGCGCTATGGACGCGACACGTCGCTCGGGCTCTCGCGCGCCGCCGAGGTGCAGGAGCTTGTCGACGCGTTCATCACCGAGCAGGAGGCCGGCTACGAGGCGAGGATCGCGGAGACCGGCGTCTCAGGGGACGACCGCTGGCGCGACTACGAGCTGCTGCAGCTCTTCGACCGGCTCTCGCTGCACTTCTGCATGCGGGATGCGGAGGCCGGCGAGGCGGCCGAGTTGCAGGGCTACGAGCTCGAGCCGCTCGACCCGTGGCGCGTGCGCATGCGGCCGTTTCCGTTCGGCGAGGCGCCTGCGCGCTTCGAGCTCGTCCGGCGTCTGCTGCCGAAGGACGCGCATGCCGAGGTGCTGTCGACGCCCGCCGAGCGCGTCGAGATCACGATCGAATAGCGCCCGAGATCGCTGCCGTCGGGCTCAGCCGACGCGCCATGGCGTCGCTGCGCCTGGGGCCCGAACCTTGGGGACAGTCCCCGGCCAAGGCTGGCGCAGACATGTCCGAGATGGGCCCCCGAGGGCGAGCATTTGTAGCAGGTGCAGGGAGATCGTGGCCAGCTTGCGGCCGGGGACAGTCCCCGGACGTGACTGTTCGAGACGCGGCCGGGAGGTCCGATGACGAACGTCGGCTGGCGCGCTAGGTTCGCGAGGTGGCCAGGTTGCCGCGCTCCGCATTGCCGCCCGAGGGGATCTACCACGTCACGGCGCGCGGGGTCGACAGCTGCGCGATCGTGCTCGACGACGAGGATCGCGCCTCGTTCATCGGCCTCCTGCGGCAGGTCTGCCGCCGTTGGCTCTGGCGCTGCCACGCCTTCTGCCTCATGGACACGCACTACCACGCGATCGTCGAGACCTCGCTCGGGAGTCTGTCCGCCGGTTGCCGCCTCCTGAACGGCGCCCACGCTCGGCGATTCAACGACCGCCACGGACGCGACGGCCATCTCTTCGGCGACAGGTTCCACGCGCGTGTGATCGCCGGCGATGCGCACCTCGCTGCCGCCGTCCTCTACGTCCGGAACAACCCCGTCCGCGCCGGCCTGTGCGACGATGCCCGCGACTGGCGCTGGAGCGGGACAGTCGCCTGACCGCTCCGGGCCGCCGAATCGGCGCCTACTCGTCCAGGACCGCGACCGCCCGTACCGGCGAGCCGTACGCCGGCTCGAGCCGCAGCGGGAAGCCGTAGAACCCGAACCGCCGGCCGACGACCTCCGTGAGGTTGTTGAGGTTCTCGTAGTGCGTCAGCCGCCGCTCGGCACATGCCTTGTGCGTCGGGTACTCGTCCGTCAGGTAGACGAGGTCGGGGCTGATCGTCTCGACCCCGAAGATCTTCACGCCCCGGTCGGCCATCCAGTGCACCGCCTCGGCGGAGATGCCGTTGAAGCCGTCCAGGAACGCCGGCGTCCCGGCCGTGCGGTTGTAGTGGTCGGAGCAGAAGAGCAGGATGTCGTCCTCGCGGAGCTCCTGTCCCGAGGCGGCGACTGCGCCCTCCACCTCGGCCGCGGTGACGTCGTGCCCGCCTGGGTACTCGCGGATGTCGACGCAGATCGCCTCGCCGCAGAACGTGTCGAGCGGCATCTCTGCGATCGACACGCCGGTCGGGTCGTAGTGGCCGAACGCGTCCACGTGCGTCGCAGCGTGGTTCGACGTGATGATGATCTCCGCGTTGAACGACGGCCGCCCGGCCGCCGAGTCGGCATGGAGGATGTGCCGCAGCACCTGCGTCGGCGGGAAGAACGGGTGGAGCTGCGACTCGCGGGAGAGCGGCTGTGAGAGATCGATCACACGGCGGGCCATCTAGGGGGACTCCTTTCCGCCTACCTCTCGGCAGGCACTCACATCTCGGCAAACCGCGACGATGCGGGGAACGACTGCCGCGACCATCTGCTCGCCGGTCTCGCGACGCGCACGCGTCGCGTCGCCGACGACGCCCGACGCGGTGATGTCACGGAGCATGTCCATCGGCACGATCACGCCCGGCCCGCGCGGCCGCATCTCGTAGCGGCCGAGCGACGTCCACGGCAGGCCCGCGTCGCGAACCGCCGCGCCGCGGTCGTAGGCGTCGCGCGTCGCGCGGTCCTCGTAGACGGTCTGGCCGAGCGCGAGCGCGAGCGACGTCTCGGCCTCCTCGGCGTGGATCAACGGTCCCTCGATCTCCGCCAGCACGTCCGAGGCCAGGTCCCACCACTGCGCGAGGAACACCCGCCGGCCGGTCGTCTCGAAGTAGTGGTTGACCGCGACCGTCAGTGCCGCGATGTTGCCTCCGTGGCCGTTCACCGCGACGAGGTTCTCGAAGCCGTGGTGGACGAGCGAGTCGCAGACCTCCCGGAAGACCTGAAGGAACGTCGTCGTCGAGAGACGCATCGAGCCCGGGAACTGCATGTGGTACCAGGAGAGCGTGACGTTCAGCGTCGGAGCGACGAGGATGCTCACGCCCTCCTCCTCGCCGAGCGCCGCGGCGCGACCTGACAGCGCGCGCGCGATCACGCAGTCGGTGTCGAGCGGCATGTGGTGCCCGTGCTGCTCGGTCGTCCCGATCGGGATCAGCACCGCGTCGACGCCGGCGCCGATCCGGCTCTCGACCTCGGGCCAGGTCATCCGCTCGATGAAGTGCTCGCCCACGAAGGGCGATCTTCCCCGAATGTCTGACATCGTGCAATACTCGCCCGTCTCCGAAGGAGGACGGTGCGGTGGAAGGCGAGGCGGAGGTCAGCGGTTCTGTTGAAGTGAACGGGGCGAGCCTCTGGTACCAGGTAACGGGTGAGGGCGAGCCGGTCGTGCAGATCCACGGCGCCGGTTTCGGCCACTTCAACTTCGCGCCCGCAACGCCCGCGCTCGGGGAGCACTTCAAGGTGGTCGACTACGACATGCGCGGCTACGGGCAGTCCGACCGGCCGGTGCAGCACTACGACATGGAGGTGTGGGCCGACGACGTCGCCGGGCTGCTGGACGCGCTCGGAATCGGCGCCGCGCACGTCCACGGCACCTCGATGGGCGGGATGATCGCGATCGTCTTCGCCGGCAAGTACCCGCAGCGCACGACGTCGGTCGTGATCAACTGCGCCGCCGCGAAGCTCGGCATGTCGGGCCGCCTCGTCTTCAAGAACTGGATCGACATCGCGCGCCTCGACCCCGACGGCCCTGGCAGCCGGATCCTCGCCGAGCTGATCGCCTGGCAGGCGCTCTCGAAGGCGTTCCTCGAGACGCCCGACGGCGTCGCGGCGATCGACACGATTCAACAGATCTTGCGTGACTCGAACTCGATCGAGCCGTTCACGGCCGCGTGCCAGGCGATGTGCGACATGGACATCCGCGGCTGGCTGCCGCGGATCTCCTCGCCCGCGCTCGTCCTCGGCGGCGACGAGGACCTGATGACGCCGTGGGACCAGGGCCCCGACGGGGCCGGGCAGCAGGCGATCTTCGACGGCATCCCCGGCGCGGAGAAGCACGTGATCCGCGGCTCGAACCACTCGACGATCTTCGACAACACCGCCGAGCACAACCGGGTCGTGATCGACTTCTTCCGGCGGCACTCCGGAAGCTAGGCGGACGAAGCCGTGCCTGCGGTCGAGCAGTACGGCGTCGAGCCCGTCCCGAGGGAGTTGCGGACCGTCGGCTGGCGCGACCTGTTCGCGATCAACTTCACCTTCTTCCTGAACCCGGTCATGTACGTGCTCGGGGCGCTCGCGGTGGTCGCCGGCGGGCTGCCGCTCTGGTGGGCGGTCGCGGCGATGGTGCTCGGCCAGGCGATCGCGTACGCCTGCCTGCTCGCGGTCGCGCAGACGGGCGTCGACTACGGCCTCTCGGGACAGGTCGCGATGCGCGCCTCGCTCGGGTTCTGGGGCGCGCGGCTCCTGACCTCGCCCTACCGCGTCGTGGCAGCGATCTACTGGTTCGCCGCCCAGGCGCTCGCGGGCGCGCTCGGCCTGCAGGCAGTGATCGACGCGATGACCGGCTCCCGCCCGCCGCTCGTGCCGCTTGCCCTCGGACTCGCCGTGGTGCACGCAGCGCTCGCGGTTCTCGGCTTCGACGTGATGCGGTACGTGCTGCGGATCGTGCTGCCGTTCTCGCTGGCGCTCACCGCCGTGCTCATCGGGCTCTGCGTCGCCACCGACGATCCGCGCTACGCGGTCGGCCGGGTCTTCGACTCGCCCGACCAGCACCTCACCTGGACCGGCTTCGCCACGTTCGTGACGGTCGCCTGCGGTGCGTCGCTCACGCTCGTGACGAGCATCGCGGACTTCTCGCGCTATACGCCGACGCGTCGCGCGATGCGGATCGGGCTCGGCGCGTCGGCGGTGCTCGCGATCGCGGTGACGACCTTCGTCGGCGGCTACGCCGCCTCGGCCACGGGCGACACGAACCCGTTCGTCGCCGTTGCCGAGCTCACCTCGAACAACGCGCTGCTCGTGGTCGTGCTCGTCGCGATCGTCGTCCAGGGGCTCGCGGCCAACATCACGAACGTCTACACCGCCGGCCTCTCGCTCGTGAACACGGCGCCGCGTCTCGGCCGCCTGCGGGCGACCGTGATCGTCGCCGGCGCGGCGATCGCGCTCTCCGCCTTCCCGGACGTGGTCAACCACGCGCAGCGCTGGATCACGCACCTCGGCAACGTCGCGGCGCCGCTGACCGGCGTGATCCTCGCCGACTACCTGCTGCTGAACCGCGCGCGGATCGACGTGCCGGCGCTCTACGACCCGGCCGGCCGCTACCGCTACTGGAACGGCCTCAACGTCGCGGCGGTCGGCGCGGTCGCGATCGGCGTGGGCGTCTACTACGCGCTCCCGCAGTCGTGGCTCAAGGTCGTGTGGGGCCTGGCGATCGGTGCGGTCGCCTACCTCGTGCTCCGCGTTGTCCTCGACGCCGCGGCGCGGCTCGCGCACCGCTCGCACGGGTCCACGCTGCTCGAGGAGGTCGACCGAACATGAGCGACGAGTTCGTCCTGGACACGCCCGTCGTCCGCTCGTTCGTCGACGAGGTGCGTGCCGCGATCGGCCGGGCCGGCTCCGCAGACGAGGCCTGCGACCTGATCCGCCCGTGGTTCGCCGAGCAGCAAGCCGACGGCGAGTGGCTGCCCGAGGCCTACCGGGAGCCGACGACCGAGAGCGGCATGGGCGGCGGCGGCCAGTGGCTTCCTGTTGTGCCGGCGACGGGTCGCTCTTGCTCTTCGCACTCGTGGTGCCGGCCAGGGCCGCGACACCCGTCCACGACCACCTCGCGTAGGCCCTCGTTCGACCCGGCCTCGGGCGAGGCGGCCCCGTTCCGGTCCGGTACGCGAATGCGGCGTGTGAGACCGACGAGCAGGCAGCAAGCCGTCCAGAGGCCGGTTGACGCGGAGTGGCGGAGGGTTGTATACAGACTCCTATCTCTGTCGGGCGTCTAAGACAACGTGAGTTCGACGAGTTCACGCATCCCGCGAGTTCCGACTGCGGGATCACCTCCTCGCTGAGCGAGGGGAAAGGAGAGGTTGCATGAGTAAGTCCGATGGCCTCGAATTCGATCCGCAGGAATACGCAGATCAGCTGGGGTACACCGACGAGCTCGGGCGTGGCGACTACTCGGATTCGACTGCGGTACGGGCCGAGACCCCGGAGGAGAGGCGGCGCGGGATGACTCGTCGCGAGCTCCTCGTCAAGGGCGGGCTTGGGGCTGCAGCGATCACGGGGGCCGGCACGTTCGCCGGCTCGGCTGCTGCGAAGGCCATGCAGTCCGCGACGCGCGGCGCGTACACCGGCACGCTGAACGTGATCAGCCTCGGCGTCGAGTGGCCGGCCGGGGCGCAGGATCAGGCGGAGAAGGACCTCGGCGTCAAGTTCAACGTCCAGCTCCTGAGCACGAACGCGCAGGTGCAGAAGGCGATCACCGCGCCGTCGAGCTTCGACATCGGCGGTCTCTACAACTACCAGATGTTCCCGATCTGGCCCACCGGCAACCTGCAGCCGGTCGACCGGACGAAGTTCAAGTACTGGAACCAGTTCTACCCGCTCTTCACGAAGGGCAAGGTCAACCCGAAGGACAAGGGTGCGACGTACGGCCAGGGCAACGCCCCGTTCCGCGTCATGTTCGTCGACCCGCAGGGCTCGTCCGGCGGCATCGGCAAGAGCACCGGCCTGCCGCTGACGAAGACAGGGTCGCAGAACAACAAGCAGATCGTCCAGTGGTGGGACGAGTCGAAGAACGCCCCCTACAAGGGCAAGGCGATGCCGCGCTTGGTCGTCGGCGGCACGGCCCACTTCAACATGGACTCGATGGGCTACAACGGCGACGTGATCAAGAAGGCGCCGAACCAGGTGCACTGGGGCGAGCTCCTCAACCCGGCCTGGAAGGGCCGCGTCGCGCTCCTGAACGACCCCGGCATCGCGATGCAGGACGCCGGCAACGCCGTCAAGCAGCTCGGGCTGATGAAGTTCAAGGACATCGGCAACATGACGAAGGCCGAGATCGACGGGCTGATCAAGATCCTGATCAAGTACAAGAAGAAGGGTCAGTTCCGCGCCTTCTGGTCGACCTTCAACGAGTCGGTCAACCTGATGTCCTCGAAGCGAGGTCGTGATCGAGTCGATGTGGTCGCCGGCCGTGGCGCTGCTGACGGCCCAGGGCGTCAACGTCCGCTACGCGGCTCCCGCCCGAGGGCTTCCGCGGCTGGTGCGGCGGCCAGTCGATCCCGACGCACGTGAGCGGCCGACAAGCTCCAGGCCGTCTACGACTACATCAACTGGACGAACGAGCGGCTTCCCGGCGCGCTGATCATGCGCCAGGGCTACTACGTCGCGAACGCAGACGCTGCCGGATGGATCAAGTCGGCGAGGCCAGCTAGGGCAGCCCGCGTTCACGATGGACGAGTACGACTTCTGGTTCAACGGCAAGCCGGCCGCCAAGGACCTGCCCGGGCATCACCGGCCAGGTCGGCGACATCAAGAAGGGCCAGACGCGCGACGGCGGCTCGTTCGCGCCAGCGCTCCAAGCACTACTCGTCCTGGAACTCGTACTTCAAGGAGAGCGAGTACCAGATCAAGAGGTGCAACGAGTTCCTCAGCGCCTAGCGCCGATGGCGGACGGAACGACCGCAGCGACTGCGGAGGGGGCGGCAGCCGCCGCCCCCTCCGCGCGCTGAGCCGCCGGAGCGAGGCACGCGGGCTCGAGCTCGACGCGATCCTGACCAAGGTCTTCCCCGGCGGCGTCGTCGCCGTCGACGACGTCAACCTGCACGTCGAGCACGGCGAGTACGTCGTCCTGCTCGGGCCGTCGGGCTGCGGCAAGACGACGACGCTGCGCATGATCGGCGGCCACGAGGACCCGACGAGCGGGGACATCCTGCTCGACGGCGAGTCGCTCGTCGGTCTGCGCCCGCACAAGCGCCCGACGACGACCGTGTTCCAGCACTTCGCGCTCTTCCCGCACCGGACGGTGCTCGAGAACGTCGAGTTCGGGCTGAAGATGCACGGCATCGGCAAGGACGAGCGCCGCCAGCAGGCGATGGACGCGCTCGAGATGGTCGGGCTCGACGCGAGCTCGCCGACCGCAAGCCGCGCGCGCTCTCGGGCGGCCAGCAGCAGCGGGTCGCGCTCGCCCGCGTGCTCGTGACGAGGCCGAAGGCGCTCCTGCTCGACGAGCCGCTCGGCGACCTCGACCGCCTGCTCCAGCTGCGCATGCGCGTCGAGCTGCGCAACCTCCAGCGCCAGCTCGGCCTGATGTTCATCCACGTCACGCACAACCAGGAGGAAGCGCTCTCGATGGCCGACCGGATCGTCGTCATGAACGACGGGCGGATCCAGCAGATCGGCGACCCGCTCACGATCGCCACCAGGCCCGAGAACGAGCTCGTCGCCGCGCTTCATGGGCGACAACAACATCATCCGCGGCCGGGTCACCGAGCGGCGACGGCGACCGGCTCGTCGTCGACGGCGAGCACGACGTCCGCGCGACCGTGGTCGCCCCGGACGGCACGCACGCGGTCGGCGACGAGGCGCTGCTCGCCGTGCGCGCCGCCGCGGTCGAGGTCGGTCGAGGACGGCGACCGGCGCCGCGGACGACGAACACCGCCGAGTGCCGAGATCGTCTTCGTCGAGTACCTCGGCGACCTCGTCAAGCTCCACCTCGAGGTCGCGCGGCGAGCGCATGCTCGCGAAGGTGCCCGGCGAGCGCTACCCGGCGCTGCGCGGCCGCGAGGGCGAGCACGATCCGGATCACCTGGAAGGAGGAGGATGTCCAGCTCCTCCGGGCCTGACGCGCGGCGCACGCACCGCTGCTCGACGCGGAGGCGAGCTCGAGGAGGCGGAGCAGCTCGAGCACGACCGCGAAGGAGGCCCGACTCGGCCCGGAGCCGAGGCCGCGCGGCACGCGCGGCGCGGCCTGGTCACGACGCTCTGGGCGCTGCCCGGGCGCGCTCTGGCTCGGCTTCTACCTCGTCGCGCCGCTCGTCTTGATCGTGCTCGTCTGCTTCTGGACGTACAAGCTCGGCGCCAAGTCGGGCTTCACGACCGACTGGACGCTCTCGAACTACGGCACGATCTTCCACAGCTCGACGTACTGGCACAACATGCTGACGAGCTTCTACACGTCGCTGATCGCGGTGGCGGCGTGCCTCGTCTTCGGCTTCCCGATCGCCTACTTCCTCGCGCTCAAGGTCAAGAGCCTGCGCGATGCAGATCGCGCTCTTCATCCTCGCGCTGGCGCCGTTCTGGACGAGCTTCCTCGTCCGCTCGGTGGCCTGGACCTACCCGTTCCAGGAGGTGCTCGGGAAGTTCGGCGTCACCAACCCGTCGGAGACGTCGGTGCGCCTCGGCGCTGATCCAGCTCTACATCCTCTTCATGGTCACGCCGCTCTTCTTCACGCTCGCCCAGGTCGACCGCACCGCGCTCGAGGCGGCGCGCGACCTCGGCGGCAACTGGTGGCAGACCTTCCGGATCGTGATCCTGCCGCAGACCCTGCCCGGGATCGTGATCGGCTCGATCTTCATCTTCGTGCTCACGATGGGCGAGTACGGGACGGTGCTCGTGATCGGCCAGAACTACGTGCAGTCGGTCGGGACGATCGTCAACTCCTACATCACGAACGCGGTGCAGTACCCGCAGGGCGCGGCGGCGGCCGTGCTGCTCGTGCTGGCGCTGGTCGTCGGGGTGTTCGCGATCACCCGCTTCTCCAACCTGCGCGAGGACCTCTAGTGGCGGGCATCGCGTCGACGGTCACCGCGCCCGGAGCGCGCCCGCAGGACAAGGTGATCATCCGGACCAAGAAGCAGCGGGACTGGGTCAAGTGGGGTCTCGGCGCCTACTTCGTGCTGTTCATCGCCTTCCTGTACGGGCCGATGATCGTGATGGCGATCCTCTCCTTCCAGGGCTACTACGGCGGCGTCACCTTCCCGTTCAAGGGGCCGATCAGCCTGCTGTGGTGGAAGTCGCTCGTCTACGACACGGTCGGGGGATCGCCGACGCACGCGAGCGAGATCCACACCGCTGCCCTGAACTCGCTCAAGCTGAGCGTCGTCGCGGGCATCCTCGTCGCGTTCCTCGCGTTCACGACGTCGATGGCGTTCCGGCGGCGCTGGCGCTTCCGGTCGGACGCGGTTGGCTTCTACCTGCTGATGCTCGCGCTGATGACGCCCGGGTTCCTGCTCGCGGTCGGGCACGCAGCTCCTGTGGGCCTACCTCGGGCTCGACACGTCGATCTGGAAGACGGCTCTCGGGAGCCTCGGTCAGCTGGGGGATCCCGTTCGGCTTCCTCGTCATGCTCGCCGTCTGGAACCGCTACGACGCGCGGGTCGAGGAGGCCGCGCGCGACCTCGGCGCCGGCCGCGGGCGCACGTTCCGCGAGGTCACGCTGCCGCTCGTCTGGACCGGCATCTTCGGCTGCTTCCTGTTCGGGTTCACGCTGACCTGGAACGACTACGACCGCAGCGTCCTCTTCCAGACGCGCGCGACCGACTCGCTGCCGCTCGAGATCGGCGGGATCACGTTCACGAGCGCCGTGCGGCCCGACCTCTACGCGCTCGGCACGGCGACGACGATGTTCACGCTGCTCGTGATCGGGATCGTCCTCTTCGTCGCGTCGCGTCCGGCTGCGCTTCCGCGGGCAGCCGGTGCACAAGGTCGAGGAGGAGTTCGGGGTCGCGACGTCGCTGAGGACGAGTCGGCCCGGACGGAGGGAACACCGCCGGCCTCGACGCCTCCGACGCAGTAGCGGCGTGGCCGGCGCCGTCGTCGTCGTCTCGACCGGCGGCACGATCGCGATGCGGCCCGACCCGGCGACCGGCAAGCTCGTGCCCGCCGTGAGCGGCCCCGAGCTGGTCGAGCTCCTCGCCTGGCCGGAAGGGCCGCAGCTCGAGGTGGACGACTTCGTCGGCGTGCCGAGCTTCGACGTGCACGGCGAGCTCGCGCTCGCGCTCGCGAAGCGCGTCGCCCGGCAGGCGCGACGGGCGGACGTCGCGGGCATCGTCGTCACGCACGGGACGGACACGATGGAGGAGACCGTCTACCTCGTCGACCGGCTGCTGGACGCCGACACGCCCGTCGTGCTCACCGGCGCGCAGCGCGGCGCCGACCAGCCCGACGGCGACGGCCCGCGCAACTTCCGCGATGCGGTGCAGGACGGCGGCGACGCCCGGCGCGGGCGGTCGCGGCGCGCTGATCTGCTTCGCCGGCGAGCTGCACGCTGCCCGCGAGGCGCGCAAGGTGCACACGAGCTCGCCGCACGGCTTCGCGTCGCCGGGCTACGGGCCGGTCGGCCACGTCGACGGCGAGCGCGTCGTGCTTCGGCCGCCGGCCCGAGCGGAGGCCGCCCCTGCCCGAGCCCGACGCGCTTGCGCCCGTCGACCTGATCCGCCTGTATGCCGGCAGCGACGGGCGCTTTCTCCGCGCCTCGCGTCGAGTCGGGAGCGCGCGCGATCGTGCTCGAGGCCACGGGCCGCGGCAACGCGAACGACCAGGTCGTGCCCGCGGTGCGCGAGGCCGTCGAGGCCGGCGTCCCGGTCGTGATCTGCTCGCGCTGCGTCGAGGGGCGCGTGGAGCCGGTCTACGGCCGCGGCGGCGGGCGCGACCTCGCCGAGGCAGGAGCGATCTTCGCCGGCGACCTCGCCGGCCCGAAGGCGCGCGTGCTGCTCCAGCTCGCCCTCGGCGCAGGCCTCGACGCCGCCGAGGCGCTCGCGGCCGAAGCGGGATGAGGCGCGCAGCCCTCGCGCTGCTCCTCTTCGCCGCGCTCGTGCCGGGCGCGCACGGAGTCGCCACACGAGGCCCGGAGGCGAACGTCTCGAATCTGCCGGGCGCGCAGAGCGAAACCGCGATCGCGATCGACCCGACCGACGGACAGGTGCTGCTCGCCGGCTCGAACAGCTTCTCGGAGGGGACGATGCGCGCGTACGGCTCGACCGACGGCGGCACAACCTGGGAGGCAACCACAGTCTTCCCGCCGCCTGCCCGGCCGGAGGACACCTGCGCGGCCGACCCGGGCGTCGGCATCGACCGCACCGGCCGCCAGTACTACTCGTTCGTCCGCTCCTCGCCCTGCACGACCGGCCATCCGAGGCTGTACGTCGCGACGCGCGCGGCGCCGGACGCGCCGTGGGGGAACCCGGTGCCGGTGGCTCCGCTCGCGGGCGCGCGGTTCGACGACAAGCCGGCGCTCGTCGTCGACCGCTCGCCGGTGAGCCCGCACCGGAACCGGGCGTACGTCGCGTGGACGCGCGTGAGCCACGACGGCGTCTTCAGCATCCTCGTCAGCTCGAGCGACGACGGCGGCCGAACGTGGTCGAGGCCGGTCCGGGCGGGCCCCGGCGGCGAGGAGCTGACCTACGCGACGCTCGCGACCTCGCGCCGCGGGATCCTCTACGTCGGCTGGCACGACGCGAGCGGCTTCCACGTCTCGGTCGCCCGCTCGATCGACGGCGGGCCGGACATTCGGCGCCGAGCGAAGCAGGCGGTCGCGTTCGCGATCGTGACGATCCCGTCGTGTCATGCCGGCATCGTGATCCCGGCGCAGCGCCTCACCTGCACCCGGCCGAACCCGATCCTGTCGGTCGACACGTCGCGGGGCCGCTACTCGGGCCGCGTCTACCTCAGCTACACGCAGACCGACTTCCAGGGCGACAAGGGCGTGGCGGTGACCGTGTTCGACGCAAGCCTGAAGCCGCTCGCAGGCTACCCGGTGACGGGCAAGCCGCTGCTCGTCTCGCCGCCCTCGCGTACGAAGCCCGCCGACCAGTTCTGGCCGGCGTCCGCCGTCGACCCCGACACGGGCACGCTCTGGGTCTGCTTCTACGACACGCGCGGCGACCCGGCGCGTAAGCGCGCGTGGTTCTCGTGCACGTTCTCGTCGAACGGCGGCACGCGCTGGTCGCCGGTCATCCGCGCGGCGAGGGCGCCCTCCGACGAGACGCAGCCGGACGCCGACTCGCGCGAGTACGGCGACTACGAGGGCCTCGCCGTCGCGGGCGGGGTCGCACATCCGGTCTGGACGGACGGCCGCAACCGCGGCGCGAACGGCGAGGAGATCTACACGACCGCGCTCACGACGCGGGACGCTCGCCGCTAGACCGCGGGTAGCGCTGCGCGAAGTCGTCGGCGATCTCGTCCATGGTCAGCCAGCGTGTCCCCTCGTGCGAGCTGATGTGCTCGATGATCCGCTCGTGCATCGCGAGCACCTGCGGCCGCCCGCTCACGTCCGGGTGGATCGTCATCCCGAAGACGGCGTAGTCGTACTCGCGGTAGACCCAGTCGAACTGGTCCATCCAGAGCTGCTCGATGTCGCGCGGGTTGACGAAGCCGTGGCTGTTCGGCGCCGCCTTGATGAACATCATCGGCGGCAGGTCGTCGAGGTACCAGCTCGCGGGGATCTCGATCAGGTCGGTCTCCTCGCCGCGCTGCAGCGGCACCATCCACTCCTCCGCCTGCCTTGCCGTAGTCGATCTTCGTCCAGGAGTCGCCGACGCGGACGTAGTACGGATGGTGGTCGTTGTGCATCAGCGAGTGGTCGTACTTGATCCCGTTCTCGAGCAGCAGCTCGTTCGTCACGTTCGAGAACTCCCACCACGGCGCCACGTAGCCGGTCGGCCGGCGGCCGCTGACCTCCTCGATCAGGCCGATGCACTTGAGCAGCACCGCCTCCTCCTGCTCGCGCGTCATCGAGATCGGGTTCTCGTGCGTGTAGCCGTGCATGCCGATCTCGTGGCCGGCGTCGACGACCATCTTCGTCTGCTCGGGGAACGTCTCGATCGAGTGGCCCGGGATGAACCAGGTCGTGCGGATGCCGGCCCGCTCGAACAGGCGGAGCAGGCGCGGCGTCCCGACCTCGCCGGCGAAGAGGCCGCGCGAGATGTCGTCG
This sequence comes from uncultured Actinomycetota bacterium, assembly GCA_963797465.1. Classification (GTDB taxonomy): domain Bacteria; phylum Actinomycetota; class Thermoleophilia; order Gaiellales; family Gaiellaceae; genus PALSA-600. The sequence goes on from CAWCPD010000001.1 coordinate 3,100,890, forward strand.
GGCGAGTCCTCGCCGCCGTACGAGCCGAGCCAGCCCGCCACCGCGTCGACGTCGATCCCGTACGCGCAGAGAATGTCCTTGGCCATGCCGCGCACCTCCCGAGTTCGCTGATCGTCAGCTCAGACGCTGGTACAAAGCGACTCTAATGTGCGCGCTTTGCGGTGTCTTGTTGAGCGACCACTGGGCCGAGGCCGACGGCGGCCGGCGCGGGCGCACGTTCCGCGTCGGGCTCGTCAACCGCGTGCTCGCCCACTACGGCCTGCGGCTCGACGACTGGGCCGGCCGGGTGTACGTGCTCCGCGACCGCAAGGGCCGGAGCGTCGTCGTCGACAACCTCGGCGTGCTCTGGACCGAGGCGGCGACGGCTCGCCGGCAGGCCGCTCGACCCGCTCGACCCGGCGCTCGTCGCACGCCCTTGGCTGACGTCGCCGGCCGGACGCCGGTCGCGCTCCTCACGGGCTTCCTCGGCAGCGGCAAGACGACGCTGCTCTCGCGCCTCCTGGCCCATCCCGGAGATGGGCGAGACGGCCGTGATCGTCAACGAGCTCGGCGAGGTCGCGGTCGACCACCACCTGCTGCGCCGCGTCGACGAGCGCACGGTCGTGCTCAAGAGCGGCTGCGTCTGCTGCACGCTGCGCGGCGACCTCGCCGACGAGCTGCGCGACCTGCTCGGCAGGCGGACGCGCGGGGAGGTGCCGCCGTTCCGGCGCGTCGTGGTCGAGACGACGGGCCTGGCCGACCCGGCGCCGATCCTCTACACGCTCCTCTCGGAGCCGGTCGTCAAGAGCCACTTCGTGCTCGAGCGCGTGATCGCGACGGTCGACGCGCAGCACGGCCTGCGCGGCCCCGAGTCGCTGAAGCAGGCGGCCGCGGCCGACCGGCTCGTCGTCACGAAGGCCGATCTCGCCGACCCGAGCGCCCGTCGAGCGGCGGCTCGCGGCGCTGAACCCGGCCGCGGAGGTGCTCGAGGCGTCGTTCGGCGACGTCGCGCCGGAGCTTCTCTTCGGCGGCCGCGAGCACGAGCCGCGCGAGCTTCCGATCGACGAGCATGCGCACGCCGACGGCGTCCGAGCGCACAGCCTCGTCTTCGAGGGCGAGCTCGACTGGACGGCGTTCGGCGTCTGGCTGACGATGCTCCTCGCCGCCCGCGGTGCCGACGTGCTGCGCGTGAAGGGCCTCCTGAACGTCGGCGGCCCAGGCCCGTTGCTGCTGAACGGCGTCCAGCACGTCGTCCACCCACCTGCCCACCTCGACGCGTGGCCCGACGACGACCGCCGCTCGCGCCTCGTCTTCATCGGCCGCGGGATCGAGCAGGCGGCGCTCGAGAGGTCTCTCGCTGCCTTCAACCGCGCCGCCGCGCCGGGCCGCTGACCTGCTGCAGTACGATCGCCCGCGGTGACGGTGGCGGAGGCGAACCGCGAGGCGATCGAGCCCGTGCTCGCGAGCGAGCCGTGGCTCGTCGGAGTGCGTCCGGCGGGCGAGGTGGTGCCCGGGATGCGGCGCAACCTGATCCTCCACGCGGCGCCGCCGGCTTCGTTCGAGGAGCTGCCGCCGATGCTGCGGGCGGGGCTACTCGGGGCGGCGCAGCTCGAGGGGATCGAGCCGTCCGCGATCGAGCTCGGCGCGGCGCAGGATCACGCCGCAATGGCGGGCGGCGCCGGCTCGATCACCTGGTCGACGCCGGTCGTGGTGATCGAGGACCGCGCGAGCGGCCGGCGGGCCTTCCACTTCCTGATGGAGGGCTTCGGCAGGGCGCTGATCCTCGGCATGTACGACGAGGAGGTGGCCGCGCGCCTCGAATGGTTGCGCGACGAGCTGGCCCCGGCCCTCGACGCGGCGCTGGCGGCTCTCGGCGGGATCGACTGCCGCGAGCTGATGGCCGAGGCGCTCCGGCGCGGCGACGAGCTGCACAATCGCAACGCCGCCGCGACGTCGATGCTCGCCGAGCGGATCGCACCAGCGCTCGACGCCGGCCCCGAGGCGAGGCGACGCATCTTCGACTTCCTGCGCGGCAACCCGCAGTTCTTCGTCGCCGCCTCGATGGCCGCGACGCGCCTGGCGCTCGACGCGGGCCACGGCGTGGAGGGCTCGAGTCTGCTGACCGCGGTCGGAGCCAACGGACGCGACTGCGGCATCAAGGTCTCGGGCCTCGGCGACCGCTGGTTCGTCGCTCCGGCCGAGGTCCCCGAGGGCGTCTTCGTCGACGGCTTCGGCCCCGAGGACGCCGGGCCGGGCTGCGGCGACTCGTTGCTCGTCGAATGCGCAGGCCTCGGCGCGTCGGTTCTGCCCGCGGCGCCCGCGCTCTGGCCGCTCGTCGGCGCCGACGAGGCCCGGGCGCGTCGGATCTACGACGAGACGGCCCGGATCGCGCTGGGCGAGCACCCGCAGTACCGCGTGCCGGCGCTCGGCGACCGCGGCGCGCCGACCGGAATCGACGTCCTCCGTGTGCTCGAGACGGGCATCCGGCCCGTGATCGACATCGTCATGCTGCACCGCGAGCCGGGCCGCGGGATGATCGGCTTCGGCCTCACCTCACCGCCGGCGTCCTGCTTCGAGCAGGCCGGCGCCGCGTTCAGCGAGCGGTACGGCTAGCCGCTACTTCAGCGGGTTCGTCCCGGCCATCCAGATGATGACGCGGGTGAACTTGCCCGAGGAGTCGACATCGAAGAAGTTGCAGTTGTGCATGTCGTTCTTCGTCCCGTCGTTGAGCTCGCCGATGTAGCTCTGCTCGGTCGCGACCTTCCCGGCGTCGGGCTCGACGACGATGTTCTTGATCTCGTGGAAGATCGAGACGGACCCTCGCAGAAGTCCGTGAACATCCGGCGGATCTCGTCCGCTCCGTCGAAGACCGCGTGGTCGGTCTGCACGGTGAGCGTCGCGTCGTCCGCGAAGTGGGAGAGGATCGCGTCGACGTCCTTGTCGTCGACTGCCTTGAAGTAGCTCGCCGGAAGCGCGGCCAGCCGCTCCCTCGTCAGTGTCGCGGTGTCGGTGGTTGCCACAGCGCCTCCTCTTCGAATAGATGCCGGAGCGACCGATCGTACTGCCTTCGGGAGGGAACCGTTCGCCGTCGTTGCGCTCGTCCTGGCGTCGGGGTGCTCGAGCTGCGCCGCATGCTCCGGGATGCGCGCCGATTCTCTCGCCGGTGGAGGCATGCCCGACCGATCGAGCGGGAGACGTCTACGGCGCCGTCGTCAGGGCGGCCTCGAACCGCGGCCAGGCACGCAGCATCCACATGTGGCCGCCGTCGAGCTGCAGCTCGCGAAAATTGCCACCGAGTTGTCGGGTGACTTCGTGGCAGCGTGGACGAACGCCGGTTGCACTGTGGTGACCAGCTGGAGACGATCTGTCGAACACCGGCTTGCGCCGGAAGCTCCGTTGGCCGGGTCTCTCGCCGCTTCTCGCGCTGTGGGGCCTGGGGCTCGAAGCACGGGTTGCCGACCGCCGGCGGCGCGAGCCGGTCTCCGGCTCACAGCGGGTTCAACCACTAGGGTTCGGTGCCGTGGGACGGCTCGAGAAGGCGAGGAGCAAGAAGGCCGCCAGCAAGGCCAAGCGCCGCGCGATCGAGAAGGCCCGTCTGAAGGATAAGAAGAAGCGTCGCTGACGCCTTCGCCCCTCGGCTCGTGACCTGGGCGAGAAGAGTCGCCGACCGGCGGCGGATCGGCGCGCGTCCGTAAGCCGTGAGAGCAAACGACGTGGCCGACGCCCGGTTGCTCCTTTGCGATCAACGAGATAAGGAACGCACCATGACACGGCAAGAGCTCGAACAGCAGACAAACAGGCAGGTCGAGACCCTCCGCCGCGAGCTCGCAGGCAGAGTTCCCGACGAACGGGTCGCCGAGGTCGGGCGCAAGCACGTCGATCGGCTCCGGCTCCACGCCACGATCCCGGACTTCATTCCGCTGCTCGTCTACCGCTCAGCCAAAGAAGAGCTGCTCAGCGCCACGGCGGACCAGCTCCACCGGGCGGCGTGACACGACGGAGGACAGATGTCCGCCGCGAAGACTCTCGTGCACGCCGGGGCGATCGAGGTGCGCTCGATGTGCGGGTGTCCCCGCTCTGAGGCGGCCCAGGCGGCCCCGTTGGCCGGCGCCAGTGTCGTGCGTTGACGCCGCAGGGCCGACACTGATGACACGGACGAAGCGGCGGCTCTCGTCGCCAGCCACGCGACCAAGGTGTGCGCCCAACGACAGTGGATCGACTTCCAGGAGAAGTGACGCCGGTCTGCGCCAGTGATGCTTCTATGTTTGTCAAGTCGCCGGCGGTGCTCCGTTCTCGAGGAGTCGGTAGAGGTTGCGGGCGAGGTAGCGCTTGAGGCAGCGGTTCGCTTCGCGGCGGGTCTTGCCTTCGCTGATGCGACGTTCGATGTAGGCGATCGTGGGCGCGTGCGTTCGGCGTCGGGTGACGAGGATCATGTGGAGGGCGCTGTTGAGCTGCGGTCGCCGCCGCGGTCGAGGCGGTAGCGGATCGTCTGTCCCGAGGAGGCGGGGATCGGGGCGACGCCGGCGAGGCGGGCGAACGCGGCCTCGCTTGTGATCCGGCCGCGGTGCGACCAGGAGAGCAGGACCTGGGCGGCGAGCGAGCGGACCGACGCCGGGCTGGTCGAGCAGCTGCGGCGCGAGCTTCTCGCGTGAGCGTCTCGATCTCGCGTGCGAGCTCGCGCTCCTCGACGGTCAGATGCCTTGACGCGCCGGGCGACGAGCGCGCAGCGCGAGCAGCGTCCCGCGCAGCTCCGGGTCGTGGCGGCGCTTCGGGACGGATCGCCGCGAGCCGGCGCAGGAGCTGCGCCCGGGTCAGCGGGCGCAGCTCGGCCGCAGCGGCTCGGGCGCGGACCGAGCAGGTCGCGTAACTGGCAGAGCCCGGCCCGTTTGGCGTTCACCGCGCCTTCGCGAGCGGCCATCAGTGCCCGTAGCGCTTCTCGCTCGCCGCCGCGCGCGGCGTTGCTGGCCGCTTCTGGCCGAGCACGCTGCGGGCGGCCCGGATCGCGTCGAGCGCGTCGCGTCTTGCCGCCGACGGCCGCTCCCGTCGCAGCCGGCCGACCTCGAGCACCCGCTCGCCATGGCTGGCGAGGAAGCGAGTCAGGCCGGCGCCGAACGAGCCGGTGCCCTCGACCGCGAACGCACGCCGGCCCGGCGCATGCTGATCGGCAAGCACGAAGCGCGCTTGCGTAGCCCTCGCCATCTGCGGCCACGGTCGCCTCGAACACCACCCCGCCGCTGCGCACCTCGACGACCGCGAGCGCGTGCGTGTCGCGGTGCGGGTCGACACCGACCACGTAGTCCAGCTCATCTGCAAGCATCCGCACTGACCTCCAGCCCAGGTTGGGGGACAACTCCGGTGCCGGTCTGGGGATGAAACCGCGGGCGGCAGGACTGTGACGGGTCACGCCCCACAAGGGCGGACAGGCTTCTGATCAGGCCAGCAAGCGGGCGCCAGGCCGGCACCGGCCTCTTCGCCCGGACACATCACTAGAAAGACACCCACGACAGCGGAGTCATTCGGGAATCGAGTCACGAACAAAGAGCACCGGCGCCACCCTGGCAACAGCCCCAGACGGGACACCCGCACACTCACAGCTCGGGAATGGCCTCCGAGCTACGGGCGGGCGAGCCAGATGGTTAGCTCGGTCTGAAAGTCGATCGAGGCGACGTGCTCATGACGTTCTCCAGGATCCGCGAGCAACGTGTCCAAAGTGTCGCGAAGATCTCGCGCCTCACCCTCGGTGAGCCCAAGTCCGACGTGACTCAGCTTCCGGTTGTTCTCGGTGTCGTTGATCTCCATTGACGCATCTTGACGGCACCGGACCGTATGTCCATGGACTGCGCCATATGAGTGTTGAGGAATGCACCCCGAGACTCGCTTAAGATCGTGAGGTGGAACGCGACCCAGCCGAGGCGTTTCGCGAGGCAGCCGCACCCGTTCTCGACGCGTTGACAGCGGCCGGGTTGCCCACGGAGGGCTTCGGCGTCTTCCGGTCGACCCGGGCTGCGGAGTTCGTCGGTGAGGCCCCTCCATTCGACTATGAACGTGCGGTGCCGGTTTTGGTCGAGTGGCTCCCTCGTGTCGAGGATGTGCGGGTACGAGAAGCGATCGTCAGATCTCTCTCGACCAAGTACGCGAGGCCGGCCGCAGCCCCCGTGCTCATCGCTGAGTTTCGACGCGCGGCCGGTGATCCGCTTGGGCTCCAGTGGGCAGTTGGAAATGCGCTAGAGGTGATCGCCGATCGAAGAATGTTCGGCGACCTGGTCGCGCTCGCCCAAGACCGAAACTACGGGCGCGGACGCGAGATGGTCGTTCTTGCCATCGCTAAGACGAAGCATCCCGACGCGCCGAGCGTGCTGCGCCGCCTTCTGGATGACGAAGACGTCTCGGGTCATGCCGTCGCCGGACTTCGAAAGCTCGCACCGGTTGAGGCGCGGCAGGATCTCGAGCGTTTCACGCAGGATCGACGAGCATGGGTTCGGCGTGACGCTGCGGCTGCATTGACGAAGATCGCCTCGAAACAACAATCAGGATGAAGGCCACTC
>CAWCPD010000002.1:0-297738 GCA_963797465.1 uncultured Actinomycetota bacterium
CTGCGCGAGCGTGGTTGCGCTCGGCGTCGGGTTGCCCGGTCAGGCGAGGACGCGTTCGCGGGCCGCGCCGACGCCGACCAGTTCGACCGGGACTTCGAGCTCGCGCTCGACGAACTCGACGTAGCGGCGCGCGTTCTCCGGCAGCTCTCCGCGGGACTCGGCCTGGTCGAGCGGCTCTCGCCAGCCCGGAAGGACTTCCCATACCGGCTCGGCGTGGTGGAAGTCGCTCTGATGGGCCGGGAAGTGCGGTGTTTGCGAGCCGTCGCGGAGGCGGTAGGCGACGCAGACGGGGAGCTCGGCGAAGTCCGACAGGACGTCGAGCTTCGTGAGGGCCAGCGAGGTGAGGCCGTTCACGCGCACCGCGTAGCGGAGGCCGACCAGGTCGAGCCAGCCGCAGCGGCGCTGGCGGCCCGTGACGGTGCCGAACTCGCCGCCGAGGAGGCACAGGCGCTCCTGGTCGGGGCCTTCGATCTCGGACGGGAACGGGCCCTCGCCGACGCGGGTGACGTAGGCCTTCGCGACGCCGAGGACGCGGTCGATGCGGGTCGGGCCGATGCCGATGCCGGTCGAGGCGCCCGAGGCGATCGGGTTCGACGAGGTCACGAACGGATAGGTGCCGTGATCGAGGTCGAGCAGGGTCGCCTGCGCGCCCTCGAACAGCACGTGCTTGCCGTCGCGGAGCGCCTGGTCGACGAGCAGCGACGCGTCGCCCACGATCGGCCGCAGCCGCCGCGCGTAGCCCTCGTAACGGGCGGCGACCTCGTCGAGGTCGAAGCCGTCGACCTCGTAGACGCGCTCGAGCCAGACGTTCTTCTCGGCGAGCGCGACCTCGATCTTCTGGCGCAGGATCTTCGGATCGAGTACGTCCTGGACGCGGATACCGATCCGCGAGGCCTTGTCGGCGTAGGCCGGGCCGATACCGCGGCGGGTGGTGCCGATCTGCAGCTTGCCGAGCCGTCGCTCCGACGCCTGATCGATCGCGATGTGCCACGGCATGATCAGGTGCGCGTTCCCGGATACGACCACGGCGGACGTGTCGACCCCGCGCGCCTCGAGGTCGTCGAGCTCGGAGATCAGCACCTCCGGGTCGACGACGCAGCCGGCGCCGATCACCGAGACCTTGCCCGAGATCACCCCGCTCGGCGTCTGGCGGATCTTGAACGTCTCGTCGCCGACGATGATCGTGTGCCCGGCGTTGGGCCCGCCCTGGTAACGGCAGACGACATCGGAACGCTGCGCAAGCAGGTCGACGATCTTGCCCTTGCCCTCGTCCCCCCACTGCGCGCCGACGACAACGGTGGCGGGCATCGTGCGCAGTCTGCCTGAGCGGCGGCTCGCGCGCCGTCCGTTACCGTCAGTGGAACTCGAGCTGCGCCAGGCTGCGGCCGACGCGGCGGACGATGATGCGGTGGCCGCGACGGCACGTTGTGAAGCCCACGTCGGCGTCGCGGCGCAGCGTCCCCTGGATCACCGCCCGGGAGACCGAGACCGACCACTGGTCCCAGCGGTCGACCTGGTCGTTTCGTCGGGTCAGGCACGCTTCGCAGGAGGCCTCGAAGCTCGTCGTCTCCGGGCCCACCCAGACGTGCTGGCGGCCGCTCATCCCGCGATCCGCCTCTGCTGTGAGCAGGAGCCGCCCCTCACGTGAGCTGGAGTTGGCGCGCGTCCCGGCGCGCGAGGGTGGGTGGGCGGTCGACGCGGCGGACGACCAGCTCGTGGCCTGCGGCGCAGTGGATGAAGCCGACGTCGGTGTCGGTGGGGAGACGCCCGCGAACGCTCGCGGCGCGCACGGCGGCCAGGAACGAGCCGCCCTCGCCGCGCGCCAGCTCGAGGCAGTGCTCGCAGAGGCACGAGAAGTCGGTTGCGCTCGGTGCGATCCACACGCCGTTGCTTCTGCGTCGGCGCTCCGTGACCGGGCTCTTGCCGAAACTCTCGTCGCTCGTCATTGCGCCACCTCCGTTCGGCGTAAGGGGGGTGTGGGGGAGCGGGGAGACTCCCCCACGGGGGAAACCGGGAAACGGACCGGATCTCGCCGACACACGACGGGGCTGACCGCATGGGTGCTGGGGCAGGCGGCGCTCATGCGGCAGCCCGCGCGTCGTGCTGGGGGGCAAGGTCGGCGAACTTGGCGAAGCGCTTCAGGAACGCGAGCTTCTCCGTTCCCACCGGGCCGTTGCGGTGCTTCGCGAGGATCACCTCGGCGAGGCCCTGGTCCTCGGACTGCTCGTTGTAGTACTCGTCGCGGTACAGGAACATGACGAGGTCGGCGTCCTGCTCGATCGAGCCGCTCTCGCGCAGGTCGGAGAGGAGTGGGCGCTTGTCGGTGCGGCTCTCGACCGCGCGCGAGAGCTGGGAAAGCGCGACCACCGGCACGTCGAGGTCGCCGGCGATCATCTTCAGCGACCGCGAGATCTGGGAGACCTCCTGCACGCGGTGCTCGATCGAGCCGCCGCCCAGGAGCTGCAGATAGTCGACGACGATCAGGCCGAGGTTCGGCTCGCGCGCCTTCAGGCGGCGCGCCTTGGAGCGGATCTCGAGCATCGTCGTCATGCGCGTGTCGTCGACGTAGATCGGCGCCTTCGTCAGCGAGTCGCACGCCTTGACGAGCCGCGGCCAGTCGTCGTTCGTGAGCCGGCCCGTGCGCAGCCGCTGGAGCTCGACGCGGGCCTCGGCGCACATGAACCGCTGCGCCACCTCGAGCTTCGACATCTCGAGCGTGAAGACGGCGACGGGGATGCCGTGATGGAGGCCGAGGTTGGCGGCGACGCCGAGGGCGAAGGCCGACTTGCCCATGCTCGGCCGCCCGGCGACGACGACGAGGTTGCCCGGCTGCAGGCCCGAGGTCATGTGGTCGACGTCGCGGAACCCGGTCGCGGTGCCGGTCATCTCGCCGCCGGACTCGTACATCTTCGTGATCTGCTCGAAGCTCTGGCGCACGAGCTCGTCGACGCGCTCGAAGCTGCCGCGGATGCGGTGCTGGGCGAGGTCGAACACCATCTGCTCGGCCCGGTCGACGAGCTCGGGCGTCTCGCCCGGGCCGGTCCCAGCCGAGCCGCTGGATCTGCTCGCCGACGACCGTGAGCCCGCGCAGCGTCGCCATCTCGCGGACGATCCTGGCGTAGTGGCCGGCGTTCGAGGTGGCCGGCACGAGCGTCGCGATCTCGTGGATCCGCGGCTTGCCGCCGACCTCGTCGAGCTCGCCGCGCTCGTCGAGCTTGTCGGCGACGGTGATCGCGTCGACCGGCTGGCCCTGCTGGTAGAGGTCGATCGCGGCGCGGTAGATCTTCGCGTGCGACTCCCGGTAGAAGTCGCCGGCGTCGATGCCGACATTGCTGGCGGCCTCGATCGCCGATTCCGACAGCATCATCGCGCCCAGGACCGACTCCTCGGCATCGAGGTTCTGCGGGGGCAGGGGAGCGGTCGTCTGCGCAGCGGTCGCCTGCACGGCGGGTGTTTGCACAGCGGGGGCCGAAGCAGCCTGGGCCGTCACGAACACGTAGTCAAGCCCCCGGCGCAGGGCGACGCAACGCTGTGGATAGGCGAGTAGTCGCGCGTGAGAAGAGTGGCTTTTGCAGGCATGAGAGAACGTATGTTCGCAGATCGAGCGGACGTTGCGGTGGACGAAAAGGACGCTAGGAGCGGGAAGTTCGCCGCGAAATCCACAGGCCCTCGATCGTCATGTGGAAAAGAAGTGGAACGATCTGTCCACAGGCACCTGTGGAAAAGCGCGGTGCCTTGCGTGCCCGGCAGCCCCGAGTCGGGCGGTGCGTCTGTCTAGGCTCGCGTCGCCCGCGACCGGCTCGTCCACAGCCTCGTCCGCGGTCGGCTCGGTGCTCGCCGGCCCTGCAGCGGCGACGGCCTCTGCCGTGTCGACAGCCGGCGCCTCCACGACCGCAACGTCCGCAGCCTCGAGCTCGGCGTCATCGGCGCGGGATCCGGCGGCGCTGCCTCGGCCTCGGACGTCGCATCCGTCGGCGCGGCCGTGTCCTCCGAAGCCTCGACTGCCTCGGGCTCGTCGGGCGGCAACTCGCCGCCCTCGGGCACCACGATCAGCCGCAGTTCGGCGGTCACGTCGGCGAACACCTCGACCGGGACCGTGTAACGGCCGACGCGCTTGATCGTCTCGATACCGAGCTTGCGACGGTCGAGGCGGATCTTCTGCTCCTCCCACAGTCGGTCGGCGACGTTCGTCGCCGTCACGGAGCCGAACAGCGCTCCGGTGGGCCCGGCGTTCACCTCGAAGCGGAGCTCGGTCGCCTCGAGGCGCTTCGCGATCGCCTGCGCCTCGCCGCTGTCCTTCGCCTCGTGCCGGGCGCGCAGCGCGTCGCGGCGCTCGAGCTCGCGGAGCAGGCCGGGCGTCGCCGGCTCGGCGAGGCCGCGCGGCAGCAGGTAGTTGCGCGCGTAGCCGCGGGCGACGTTCACGATCTCGCCGCGTAGGCCGACGTGGTCGACGTCCTGGCGGAGCACGACCTCCATCGCCTAGCGCTCCCCGCGATCGCCGCGATCGCCGCGATCGCCGCGGTCGCCGCGACCGCCGCTGCGCTCCTCGCGGCCCTCGGCCACGTACGGGAGCAGCGCCATCTCGCGGGCCCGCTTGATCGCGACCGCGACCTGCCGCTGGTGCCGGCGGCAGGCGCCGCTGATCCGCCGCGAGCGGATCTTCCCCTTCTCGGAGATGTAGCGGCGAAGCTCGCCGATGTTCTTGTAGTCGATCTCGTCGACCTTGCTCTTGCAGAAGAAGCACGACTTGCGGCGGCCGCCGGTGAGCGGCGCCGAGCGCTTCCTGCTGCGGCCGTCGGACTTGCCCGACGGCTTCCCTGCGGTCTTTCCGGCCACCTGAGCTCCTTCGCTAGAACGGAATGTCGTCGTCGCTGCCGCTGCCGCCGAAGTCCGCGTCGGCGTTCGCCGAGGCGCTCGCGCCGGCCGGCACGAACCGGTTGCCGTCGCCGCCTCCGCTGCTACCGCCCGCGTCGTCGCGGCCGCCGAGGAACTGCACGGTGTCGGCGATCACCTCGACCGCCTGGCGCTTGGTGCCGTCCTGGGCCTCCCACTCGCGCCACTCGAGGCGTCCGTCGATCCCGACCGGACGGCCCTTGGAGAGGTACTGCGCGCAGTTCTCGCCCTGGTTGCCCCAGACCGTGATGTCGAAGTAGTTCGGCTTCTCCGTCCACTCGCCCGTCGCGCCGTCCTTCCGGCGCGTGTTCACGGCGAGGCGCAGGCTGCAGACCGCCATGCCGCTCGGCGTGTGGCGAAGCTCGGGGTCGCGCGTCAGGTTGCCGACGAGCACGACGCGGTTGATGTTGGCCATGTCCTTCGCTCCTTCCCTGTGTGAAGGCCCAGGCTACTCCGCGGCCGGGTCGGAGTCATCGGCCGGGGCGGACACGGGCGCGACGGGCGCGGGCGCCTTGGTCTGGCCGCCCTTCACGCGGACGACGGCCAGATGGCGCATCACGCCGTCGGTGATCTTGAGAACGCGGGAGATCTCGTCCAGCGTCGCCGGGGCGACCGTGAAGAGGATCAGGTGGTAGACGCCCTCACCCTTGTGTCCGATCTCGTAGGCGAGCTTGCGCCGGCCCCACGGCTCGTGGCCGTCCCAGCTGCCGCCGTCGGCCTCGATCAGCTCGCGCATGCGCGCGAGGATCTCGGTGCCGCGCTCCTCCGAGAGCTCGGCGTCCAGCATGAGCAGGATCTCGTACTCGTTCAAATCTCGGATGCTCCTTCGTCCCGAATCGTTCGTTCCCGAACCGGCGCTTCCCATGGTCTGAGTCGGCCGCGCCCCCTGGCGCCGCTTCGGGGAGACGGCGCGACGGGCGAGGCGAGAAGACGCGCCAGTGTAGCATCGCCCCGGTGGGCCCCTGGGCGGACCGTTGAAGCGTTGGCTCGCCGTCGTCGCGGGCGGATTCGGGCTCACCGCCTACGTGGTCAGCCGCCGCCGGGCGGTGCGGGCCGCGATCGAGCCGGCCGCCGAGTTGCGCGCCAGGCTTGCGCGGTCGCGGTCCGCAGAGGAGCCGATCGCGCCCGAGCCCGCGGCCCCGGACGTGCCGCCGGCGGAGCCCGCCGGGGACGAGCTGGACGCGCGGCGACGCGACGTCCACGAGCGCGCGCGTCAGTCGCTCGACGAGCTCGTCTGAAGGGCTCCGGCCCGACGGGTACCGTGCGTCTCATCGACGGGGGGCTGACGGTTCGGTGGAGACTGCGGCTGGCGGCGCTTCTCGCGGCCGCCGCAGCCGGGGTATGCGGGATTCAGAGCGTGGCGGCGAGCCAGCCGCTCGGCGACCTCAACGTCACGAATCTCTCGATCGCCGTGAACACGAAGGGCGAGGCGCTCGTCACCTACACGCGCGAGAACGGCCAGCTCCGGCACGTCCTCCTCTGGGGCGCGATCAACGCGCGCGCGCCGGATCCCAACGTGCCGCAGGTGCGGTTTCTCGCCGACTACGCGGGCGGCTGGAAGAAGTACCGCAACGGGCGCTACTGGAAGACGTTCAAGAACGCCTGCCGTCCCTACGACGGGCCGCCGCTCGTCTACGGCGTCTCCGCCTGCACCGCGCCCGACGGGAGCTACTGGGCGGTGCAGGCGTGGCAGCGCTACCTGCCGCTGCGGGGCTTCGCCCCGTTCCGGCCCCAGCACGGGAAGTTCGCCTTCAACGTCTCCCACTGGAGCGGCCCGCTGCCCGTGCTCACCGTGTCGCAGAACTGGACGTACGGCGGCAGCTGGACGGGGCTCTTCGGCCAGCTCACCTACGCCGGCTCGCCGGTCCACGGGTTCAAGACGCCCGCGTACAACAAGCGGGCCGACGGCTACGCGAGGTACGTCTACATCGACACCCGCAACTCGGTCTACGGGCCGGGCTGGAAGCGTGACGGGGCCAAGGTGCTGCACCTCGTCAACGGCGCCTTCTGTTACAGCTTCGTCCCGCAGACGCCGCCCGTCGGCTATCCGGATCGGGAGACGCGCGGGCCCGCTCCCGGCGATCTCGAGCGCGTGACCGTGATGGGTCCCGGTGTCACCCCGGACGTGCAATGGATCGGCCCCGGTCTCGGGGCCTACGACGCCGCGCAGGACGAGGTCTTCAACCGCCTGTTCGACCAGCTGGTCGGCCCGAACGACCGGGTCTGCACGAACGAGCGTTGACGCCTAGCTGCGCTAGGTATACGGTGGCGGTGGATGAGGGCAGACTCGCTCAGGGGCCAGCTCGACGCACTGCTTCTGGCCACGCTCCGCGACCGGCCGGCGCACGGCTACGCCGTGATCGAGGCGCTGCGGCAGCGGAGCGCCGGCGCGTTCGACCTCGCCGAGGGCACCGTCTATCCCGTGCTGCACCGCCTCGAGGCCGAGGGGTTGCTCGCGAGTGCGTGGTCGACCGTGGGCGGTCGGCGCCGCCGCGTCTACCGGCTGACGGGCCGCGGCGAGTCCGCGCTCGGGGAGCGCGAGGCTGAGTGGCGGCGGTTCTCGACTGCCGTGGAGGCGGTGCTCGCGTGACGTATCTCGACGAGCTTGCCAGCGAGCTCGGCCGCGTCGGCATTCGCGGCCGGCTGCGGGCGCGCATCCTAGCCGAGGCCGCCGACCACCTGGCCGAGGGAGACGTCGCGCGCTTCGGCGAGCCGCGGCTGATCGCGCAGTGCTTCGCCGACGAGCTCGCAACCGCGCAGAGCCGCCGTGCCGCGTTCCGTGCCTTCGCGGCGCTCGCACTCGCCGGTGCTGGCTTCGCCGCCGCTTGGCTGCTGATGACGACCGCCGGCGACGGCGCCGACATTACCTCGGCGGAGTTCCTTCCGCTCGGGATCGCCTCCGCCGCCGGGATGCTCGTCTGCTCCCAGGTGGCATTCGCCGCCGGCCTGCTCTCGCTGCTGCGTGCGCTCCGGATCCGCCGCGATGCGGCTGCGCCTGCCGCGTCGGTGGCGCTTCTGCTCACCCGGACCCGGGTCGCGCTCGCCTTCGGTGCGGCGACGACCCTCTCGACGGCGCTCTTCGCGCTCGAGTACCGCGCCCACCTCGCCGGCTGGTACGTGCTCCTGGTCGCCGCCGGAGGGATGCTGCTCACGCTGCCGCTGGCCGCCGCCGCTGCGACGGCCGCCCGCGCCGGTGCACTGCGATCGGCCGTGCCGGGAGCACAGGGCGACGTCTTCGACGACCTTCCCGTCCGGCTGCCGAGGCGACCCTGGGCGCTCTGCTTGGCCGTCGCCCTGCTCGCCGGGCTCGCCGCGGCCGGCCCCAACGATGTCGCGGAGGGCGCACGCAACGCTGTGGTCGAGTTCGTGCTCGTGGTCGGCGGCTTCGCCGTGCTCGGCCGCCGGCTCGGGCTCCGTCGCTAGAGGCGGTGCTGCGGCAGGTACGCCTCGTACGCGCCGTAGGCGAGGAGCACCGCGGTGCCCGCGAAGAGCAGCCCCGAGACGATCGCCTTGTCGCGCCCGCCGCCGTACCAGAGGAAGCGCGTGGAGCGCCACACGGCGCCGCCGTCGAAGATCCCGAACGGGAGCAGGTTGAAGAGGTTGATCACGAAGCCGAAGTACGCGAGCGCGATCAGCAGGTCGGAGCCGTTCGACTGGCCGACGACGTAGCAGGCGAGCGCGCCGATGCCGCCCACGATCGGGCCGGCGATCGCGACCCGCGTCGTCTGCCACGGGTTGCCGCGCGTGTGCTTGACGTAGGCGCCGAGGAACGGGATGAAGACGGGCCACGACGGGTTCAGCCCCTCGCGCGTCGCCTCCAGCCAGTGACCCATCTCGTGCACGAAGATCAGCAGCACGACGCCGAGCGCGAACTTCCAGCCCCAGATCAGCGCGTAGCCGCCGAACGCGACGAAGACGAAGCCGAACTTCGCGAACGAGCCGACCTTCACGAGCAGCCCGAGCACGACGGCCACCGGCGCCCAGAACTTGCGCGCGAGGGCGCGCCAGTCGGGCCCGCCGCGCGGCTGGATCGGGTCGTAGTCGCGCTGCTCGAGGTCCCGGGCTCCGTACGGGTCCAGCTCAGAACCCATCAGGAGCCGCGGCCGATCCACTCCTCGCCGCCGTCGTACACCTCTTTCTTCCAGAGCGGCACGTCGACCTTGAGGATGTCGATCGCGTCCTTGCAGGCGGCGAGTGCGTCGGCGCGGTGGGCGGCGCTGACCGCGATCACGACCGACGGCTCGCCGAGCTGGACGCGGCCGACCCGGTGGTGGATCGCGATCTCCTGCACCTCGTAGCGCTCCTTCAGGTCGCCGGCGAGCTTCGCCATCATCTCCTCGGCCATCCCCTCGTACCCCTCGTAGTCGAGGTGGGAGACGACTCGGCCGCGCGAGTGGCGCCGCGCGGTGCCCGAGAACGTCGCGATCGCGCCGGCCTCCTCGCTCGCGACCTCCTCGACGACCTTGTCGAGCGAGACCGGCTCCTCGGTGAGCACGAAGGCGCCGCCCGAGACCGGCGGGATCAGCGCAACCGTGTCACCGTCGGCGAGCTCGCGCTCGGCGGGCGCGTACTCCTTGTTCACCGCGTAGAGGAGCCCCTCTGGTTCGTCGCCGAGCTCGAGCCGCTCCCAGACGTCCGAGACCCGCTCGGCGTCGATCTCGCGCGTCGACCAGCCCGCCCGCTCGCGCAGTCCCGCGAAGAGTCTCACCGTCACGCGCACGGGCAGTAGCCTACCTCCGTGACTGCGCTCGACCCTGCCGAGCCCGGGCTCGAACGACGCGAGACGGACTCCGGAATCGAGCTCGAGCCCGTGTACACCGCAGAGGATGCACCGCGGCCGCTGGAGCCGCCGGGCGTGCCGCCGTTCACGCGCGGGATCTACCCGGACATGTACCGCGGGCGGCCCTGGACGATCCGCCAGTACGCCGGCTTTGCCTCGGCCGAGGAGACGAACGAGCGCTTCCGCTACCTGCTCGAGCGCGGCCAGACAGGACTCTCGATCGCGTTCGACTTGCCGACGCAGCTCGGGCTCGACTCCGACGATCCGCGCGCCGAGGGCGAGGTGGGGCGGACCGGCGTCGCGATCGACTCGCTGGCGGACATGGAGGTGCTGCTGGAGGGGATCCCGCTCGGCGACGTGTCGACGTCGATGACGATCAACGCGCCGGCGGCGCTGCTGCTCCTCCTCTACGAGCTCGTCGCCGAGCGTCAGGGCGTGGCGCCGGCCGCGCTGCGCGGCACGGTCCAGAACGACATCCTCAAGGAGTACGTGGCGCGCGGGAACTACATCTTCCCGCCGCGTCCGTCGATGCGGTTGACGACCGACCTGTTTGCGTATTGCGCCGAGCGGCTGCCGCGCTGGAACACGATCTCGATCTCGGGCTACCACATCCGCGAGGCCGGTTCGACGGCGGTGCAGGAGCTCGCGTTCACCGTCGCGAACGGGATCGCCTACTGCGACGCCGCGGTCGCGGCCGGCCTGTCGCCCGACGAGTTCGGGGCGCGGCTGTCGTTCTTCTTCAACGCGCACAACGACTTCTTCCAGGAGGTGGCGAAGTTCCGCGCGGCGCGGCGGCTGTGGGCGCGGGTGATGGCCGAGCGGTTCGGCGTCACCAACCCGCGGGCGCTCGCGCTCCGCTTCCACGCGCAGACGGGCGGCTCGACGCTGACGGCGCAGCAGCCCGAGAACAACGTCGTCCGTGTGGCGATCCAGGCGCTCGCGGCGGTGTGCGGCGGGGCGCAGTCGCTGCACACCAACTCGTTCGACGAGGCGCTGGCGCTGCCGAGCGAACGCGCCGCTCAGGTCGCGATCCGCACGCAGCAGATCCTGGCGGCCGAGGCAGGCGCGACGAGCACCGCCGACCCGCTCGGCGGCTCGTACTTCATCGAGGCGCTGACCGACGAGCTCGAGTCGCGCGCGATGGAGCTGATCGAGCGGATCGACGAGCTCGGTGGTGCGGTTGCCGCCGTCGAGGCGGGCTGGGTGCAGAGCGAGATCGAGGCGGCGGCGTACCTCTGGACGACCGCGGTCGAGGCGGGCGAGCGGCGGATCGTCGGCGTCAACGCGTTCGCCGAGGATGACGGTGGCGAGCCGATCGAGCTGCTTCGGCTCGACCCGGAGGCCGAGCTGCGCCAGGTCGAGCGGACGCGGCGCGTGCGCGCGGAGCGAGACGCGGGTGAGGCGGAGCGCGCGCTCGCGGGTGTGCGGGTGGCGGCGCGCGGGACGGAGAACATGCTGCCGCCGCTCCGGGCGGCCCTCGGGGCGAAGTGCACGGTCGGCGAGGTGTGCGCGGTGCTGCGTGAGGAGTGGGGCACGTACGACCGTCCGCGTTCGGCGTGACGGCCGGCGACGCGCTCGACGGTTAGGCCGGACGCGGGTTCAAGGAGCGGTCCCACGGGACCTGTCGCGCGGAGACATGTCCGGGGACAGGCACCGGACACCGTGGACGCCGGGCGACCGGCGGCAAGCCAGGCCGGGAGCCGCTTTCTGGCGCAGGCGGCGCATGTGGACCGGCCGTTTTGGGCAGCGTCCGGCGAGGCCACGGCCGGGGACTGTCCCCAGTCGTGGCGAGCACGACCCTCGTACACGCTTCGTCGCGGCTCCGCGCTCGACGGGGAGGGGCGCTCACCGGATACGCACCGGATCGTCACTGGCGCGTAACCCACGGGCGACCCGGGTTGCCCGAGACTCAGCCGCGACCGCAATCGACGAGATCAGGGGGACAAGATGAGAAAGGGAATTGCCGTCGGTCTGCTCGCGACCGCGGCCACCGCCGCCGCCGCCGCCGCCGCGTTCGCGCACGGGGGAGGCTCCGGTTCGACCAGCTCGCAGTCGCCGTACCTCGTGCCGTCACAGGACGGCGTCGAGACGAAGGCGATCTTCACCGTCGGCGACCCCGTCGGCGGGACGGTCGACGGTTACCGCATGGTCGGGATCCCCGACGGGCTCGGCGCGTTCAAGGACAAGGGCGGGACGTTCACGCTGCTCATGAACCACGAGATCTCGTCCGGAAGCTCCGTCCGCGCACACGGCGCGAACGGCGCGTTCGTCTCGACGTGGTCGATCGACCGCGACGACCTCTCCGTGCGTTCCGGCAGCGACCTGATCAAGCAGATCGCGACCTGGAACCCGGGCACCGGTGCCTACAACACGCCGACGACGGGCGTGACGATGAGCAGGCTCTGCTCCGCGGACCTCCCCGACCAGAGCGCGTTCTGGGACAAGAAGTCGAAGACCGGATACGCCGATCCGCTGTTCATGAACGGCGAGGAGACGGGCGCCGAGGGCCGGAGCTTCGCCCATGCGCTCGACGGCACGAGCTACGAGCTGCCGGCACTCGGCAAGTTCGCCCACGAGAACTCCGTTGCGAACCCCGCGACGGGCTCGAAGACCGTCGTGGTCGGCCTCGACGACCAGAGCCTCCCCACGGGCGGCCAGCTGTACGTCTACGTCGGCGACAAGAAGAAGTCCGGCAATCCGGCCGAGCAGGCAGGCCTCACGGGCGGCACGCTCTACGGCGTCAAGGTCACGGGCTACGGCGCAGAGCCGGCCGGGACCGGTATCCCGTCCGGGTCCGCGTTCACCGCTGCGTCACTCGGTGACGTCTCGGCGAAGACGGGCGCGCAGCTCGAGACGATGAGCGAGGCGGCATCCGCGACCCGCTGGCAGCGGCCCGAGGACGGGGCCTGGGATCCGAAGCACCCGAACGACTTCTATTTCGTGATCACTGCCGACTTCAACGGGAACAGCAAGCTCTACCGGCTGCACTTCAACAATCCGGCCAACCCGGCTGCAGGCGGCACCGTCTCCCAGCTGCTGACCGGGACGGAGACAGGCGGCACCCCCGAGCGCTTCCACATGCTCGACAACATCGCCATCGACCGGCACGACCACATCGTGCTGCAGGAGGATCCAGGCGGCCAGGACTACATCGCCCGGGTCTGGCTGTACGACATCGAGGACGGCGACCTGACCGAGATCGCCCAGCACGATCCGATCCGGTTCTCGCCGGCCTCGATCACGAAGCTGACCACCGACGAGGAGTCGTCCGGCGTGATCGACGCGGAGGACATCCTCGGCAAGGGCTGGTTCCTGCTCGACGTGCAGGCGCACTACACGGCGGGAGTGGATCCGTCGCTCGTCGAGGGCGGACAGCTGCTCGCGTTGAAGATCCCGAAGGACAAGCACGGCCATCACGACGACTAGGCGGTGAGACCGCCGGCTGCCGGCGGGAGAGGCTGCTCGTCCCTCTCCCGCCGGTAGCGTCCGGCCATCCGCATCCTGCTCGTCTCCCAGATGTATCCGGGGCCGGCCGACCCCGACCTCGGCGTCTTCGTCGCGCAGATGGAGCAGGCGCTCCGCGACCGCGGGCATGAGATCGAGCTGGCGGTGCTCGACCGGCGTGCCGGCGGAAAGCGGCGCTATCTCGAGCTGCGGCGCAAGGTCTCCGCGGCCGAGCGGCCGGACGTCGTCTGGGCGCACTTCCTCGTCCCGGCGGGGCTGATCGCGTCGAGCGTCGACGCCCCGCTCGTCGTCACCGCCCACGGCCGCGACGTCCGCAACGTCGGCACGCTGCCGGGTGTGGCGGCGCTGACCCGGCGCGTCGTCCGCCGAGCGTCGACCGTCATCGCGGTCTCTAACTACCTGCGGCGCGAGCTCGAGACGAAGCTTCCCGAAGCGCGCGGCAAGACCGAGGTGGTCGACTCCGGCGTCGACCTCGAGCGCTTTCATCCCGACGCCGCCGCCGATCTTGCTGGTGACCACCTGTCACGAGCAGGGTCGCGCCCCGCCTACCTCGCCGTCGGCAGCCTGACCGAGCGGAAGAACGTCGTCCGGCTCGCCGACGCATTCGCCAGGCTCGGCAGCGGCAGTCTCACCTTCGTCGGCGACGGGCCGCTGCGCGGCGCCCTCGAGGGACGGGAGCGTGTGCACCTGGCCGGCCGCGTGCCGCACGACGCCGTGCCGGGCTGGCTCACGGCCGCCGACGTCGTCTGCGCGCCGTCGCTGCTCGAGCCGTTCGGGCAGTCGATCCTCGAGGCGATGGCCTGCGGTCGCACCGTCGTCGCGACACGCCTGGGCGGTCCAGCCGGAGTTCGTCTCGGCGGAGGCAGGGATCCTGGTCGACCCGCTCGACGAGGCCGAGCTGGCGCGTGCGCTCGAGGCGGCGGCGGCCCTCGCGAGCCCGAACGACGCTGCGCGCGCGGCCGCGGCCGAGCACGACGTCAAGCTTCAGGCGGAGAAGGTGGAGCGGATCCTGGAGCGAGCTGCTCGAGGTCGGCCAGCCTGACCTCGATGAGCGGCCGGATCCGCTCCTCGACCCCTGCCTCTCGCGCGACCGTGAGGGCCTGCTCGTAGCTCTCGCGCACCTTGGCCGGGTCGACGCCCTGCTTGAGCCGGTTGTCACCGGTCAGGATCAGCTTCTGGATCCTGGCGCGAGCCTCCGCCTCGTCCATGGGCATACGTTACGCACTGGGTGGCGGGCGTGAACGGCGCGATCGTCTACGCTGTCGAACGATGCTCGGCACGCTCGCTGTCCTCCACGTTCTGATCTCCGCTGCGCTGATCGGCCTCATCCTGATGCACTCCGGCCGCGACGCCGGTCTCGGAGGCATGGGCTTCACGCCGACCTCGCAGGGCGGGACGCACATCGTCGAACGCAACCTGACGCGTCTGACGGCGTTCGTCGCGATCCTCTTCTTCACGAACACGATCCTGATCTACCGCCTCCTGGCGTAGCGCCGCGCGCGGTGGCGGCTACACTGCCAGCCGCCTCGACGCGCTGGTGGCGGAATTGGTAGACGCGCAAGGTTGAGGGCCTTGTGCCCTTAGGGGCGTGGAGGTTCAAGTCCTCTCCAGCGCACTAGGCACGGGGGAGAACCTTCGGTTCTCCCCCGTGGGCCCCCTCTCCGACACTTGGCCTCTCCGAGCGGGCGAGCACGGGCAAAGCCCGCACTCGCGGCGGCTCTCGGCTCGTCTGACGGCCGCGCTCTGGTAAGTACGCGCGATGAAGCTGCTCGTTCTGGGTGGGACGAAGTTCCTTGGACGCGCGGTCGTCGAAGCTGCGCTTGCCTCCGGCCACGAGGTGACCCTGTTCAACCGTGGGCGGACGAACCCCGGTCTCTTTCCTCACGTCGAGGCTCTCGTCGGGGATCGCGACGGCGATCTCTCGGCGCTCTCGGGCCGGTCGTGGGACGCAGTTGTCGATCCCTCCGGGTACGTACCTCGCCTCGTGCGCGCCTCGGCCGAGCTGCTCCGGGACGCCGTGGCGCACTACGTCTTCGTCTCGAGCATCTCGGTGTACGCGTTCCCGCTCGAGGCCTGGTTCGACGAATCGGCGCCGCGGGCGGCGCTCGGTGAGCCGACCGAGGAGGTGACCGGGGAGTCCTACGGCGCGCTCAAGGCCGCGTGCGAGGACGTCGTGCGCGATGTCTTCGCCGGCGCGTCCACGAACGTGCGGGCCGGGCTGATCGTCGGCCCGCACGACCCGACCGGCCGGTTCACCTACTGGCCGGTCCGCGTGGCGCGGGGCGGCGAGGTGCTCGCGCCGGGCGATCCGGCCCGGGTCGTGCAGTTCGTCGATGCGCGCGACCTCGGCGCATGGCTCGTGCACCTCGCAGATCAGCGCGTGGTCGGCGACTTCAACGCGACCGGCCCCGAGCCGCGCGTCTCGATGGGCGATCTCCTCGACTCATGCCGGGCGGTGTCCGGCTCGGATGCGGAGCTCGTCTGGATGGACGACGCGTTCCTCCTCGAGCACGGCGCGGGGCCGTGGATGGAGCTGCCCCTCTGGCTCGCGCCCGAGGACGCGTCCGTGCTCCAGGTGGACGTGTCGCGTGCCGTGGCCGACGGCCTCCGCTACCGAACGCTCGCCGAGACGGTTGCCGACACGCTGGCGTGGGCAGGCGAGTGCGCAGAGGCCGGCGAGCTTGCGAGCGGCCTCGTCCTGGGCGAGGCTGGAATGCAGCCCGAGAAGGAGGCCGAGCTGCTCGCAGCATGGAAGGCGCGTTGACGCCGTCCGCAGGAGTCTCTACTCTTTCGACGAACACACGTTCGTCCACGACTCTCGAGCGCGGAGGCGCGAATGTCCTCTGAAGGCATGTCCCCTGAAGGCAGCCCGGAGCAGCAGCTCACCGAGCGGCAGCAGCAGATCTGGAACTACCTGGTCGAGTACGTCGACGGGCACGGCTACCCGCCGACCGTGCGCGAGATCGGCGAGCGGGTCGGGCTCGCGTCGCCCTCCACGGTGCACGCCCACCTCGCGAACCTCGAGCGGGCGGGGCTGCTCCGGCGCGACCCGACCAAGCCGCGCGCGCTCGAGCTGATCGGGCGCGAGCGCCGCGAGCCCTCGCCGGACCCCGGAGCCGCGGCCGACGTCGTCCGCCTGCCGCTCCTCGGCGAGATCGCCGCGGGCGGGCCACTGCTCGCCGAACAGAACATCGAGGACTACGTTCCGATGCCGAGCCGGGCCAAGGGCGACTTCCTCCTGCGGGTCAAGGGCGAGTCGATGATCGACGCTGGCATCCTCGACGGCGACCTCGTGATCGTGCAGCGCGCCCAGGACGCCCGCAACGGCCAGATCGTGGTCGCCCTCGCCGGCGACGACGCGGCGACCGACGAGGCGACGGTGAAGACGTTCTACCGTGAGGCCGACCGGATCCGGCTCCAGCCCGAGAACAGCGCGCTCGAACCGATCTACGCCCGGCACGTCCAGATCCTCGGCCGCGTCGTCGGAGTCTTTCGAGAGCTATGACGGCGTTCCGGGAGCTCCGACCTTGAGCTCGTACCTCGAGAGACCGGCGCGCGTCAGGCGGGTGCTCGAGCGATGAGCGGCATCGTCGCCCCCTTCGCGCGCACGCTCGACCAGGAGCTCGCTGCGCTGTTGCGAGGCGCCTCGCTCGAGTGCCTGGCGTGCGGCGAGTTCGTGATGCACGCTCGCGGTGGCGTTGTCTTCTGCCCCGAGTGCGGTAGCCAGTTGGGAAACGAGGCTGCGTTCCAGACCGAGCCGAGATCGGATCTGGGCGCCCGGACCGCCTGATACGTCGCTGACCCGGGGTCGGTGTGCCTGCGGCGTTCGGCGCGGTGGCTCGAACCTTCACGATGTGCACCTGATGCGTCCGCGCGAGCGCGCAAGGCCGACCGAGACGGAGGCCACGTTGGTCGTCATCTCGGACTCGCCGGACGAAGTCACGGACGCGGTCGCGGCGCTTGCGGAGCTCGGCGGGTTCGTGCTGCTCGAGCGTCCCGACCCGGCGATCCGCGACCGCTACTTCGACACACCCGACCGCAGGCTTGCGGCCACACGAACGGCGCTGCGCCTCCGGCATGTCGGCTCACGGCTGCTGCTTACGCTCAAGGGGCCGGCGCGAGCGGCCAGCCTGGGCGGCCAGACGCGGGACGAGCTGGAAGCTGACTGGCTCGAGTCGTCGTTCAGGATCGCGAGACCGCGCGGCGCGTGCGCGCGGTCGTTCCCGCCGGGGAGAAGCACCACGTCGCCGAGCTCGCCGTGGACTCGGTCGTCTTTCACCTCGGCGTGGAGGACGCACGGCACCACGAGCTCGAGGTCGAGACCAAGGCGACCGGCGGCGACGCTGCGGTCGGCGCGCTCGCCGGGAGCCTCGCGATGCGCTTCGCACCGAGCCTTCGCCCCTGGCCCCACGGCAAGCTGACGACCGGCAGCGTGGCTGCGGCGCTGATCGCCGAGCGCGGGCGGGACGAGGTGCTGATGCCTGACGGCTCGCTGCGGCCCTCGATCTACGACGAGATCGCCGAACGGCTCACGCGGGAACGGGCCGAGCTCGGGTAGGCCAGACGAGGCTCAGCGCCGAGCGCAGCTCATTCGTAGGGGTCCTCGGGTGCGGCGATCTCGACGACGCTCGTGGCCGCGAGTTCGGGCACGTCGGCCGTGATCGCCTGCTTGAACAAACCCGTCACGATCACCCACTGGTCGCGCGGCGGGAGGTCGCCCGCCGTCCCGACGACCTTCACGACGACCGGCGTCGCGTCGGCCGCGCAACAGGCGATCTGGTAACGGGCGAGCCGGAAGCCGCCCACCTCGCTGTCGACGACGAAGCCCGTGAGCTGGACGGCGGCCCCGTTGAAGCTCACGCCGTCGTGGTCGAACGCGCGCTGCCCGTACTCCAGCAACGTCATCGGAACGACGCCGGCGCGCTTGGGGATCGCGTGGAAGACCGGCGCGCCCTGGCGAACGTCGACTGTTCCGCCCCGGCCGACGCCGTAGCTCCCGAGCGTGGGAGGCGCCACCAGCAGCAGCGCGGCGATGGGCGCCAGGAGCAGCCAGCCGACGCCGACGTGCTCGTGGTCGTCGTGGCCATGGCCGTGATCGTGAGCGGGCGTCCGGCGGCTCTGACGCAGGGCGTACCCGAGCGTCAGCAGCCCGAGCACGATCACCGTCGCGCCAGCCAGAGCGAGGAAGGGGCCCATCTCGACGCGCACGTAGCGCTGGTAGGTGTGCGTCAGCGAGAGCCGGAGCATGGCCGCGCCGACGATCAGGCTGATCGTCCCGCCCGCCGCCGTCACAGCAGCCACCGCCCGACGAGGATGCTGGAGCACACGCAGACGACGAAGGTCAGCGGCGCGAAACGCAAGGCGAAGCGACCGCCGAACGTTCCCGCCTGGAGGGCGATCAGCTTCACATCGACCATCGGACCGACGACCATGAACGCAAGACGAGCCGTCATCGAGAACTGCGTCAGGCTGGCGGCGATGAAGGCGTCGGCCTCGGAGCAGATCGCCATCACGACTGCCAGCGCCGCGAGAGCGAGAACGGCGAAGAGCCCGGAACCGGCGACAGTGTCGAGAATGCTCCGCGGCACCACCGTCTGCAGGGTGGCGGCCGTCGCGGCGCCGACGATCAGAAAGCCGCCGGCCTGAAGGAGGTCGTGCTGGGCCGTCGCCGTCAGGACCGCAAGCGGCCGACCTTCGTGCACGTGCTGCTTGCGGGCCCGGTCGAGCAGGCTGTCACGGCCGAACTTCGCCCACACGAGACCGACTACGGTCGCGGCGAGCAGGCTCGCGAACAGGCGTGCGACCACGACCTCGGGCTGTCCGGGAAAGGCGACCGCGGTGGACATCAGCACGATCGGGTTGATCGCGGGCGCCGAGAGGAGGAACGTCAGCGCGGCAGCAGCGGGTGCGCCGCGCGAGACGAGGCGCCCGGCGATCGGGACCGACCCGCACTCGCAGCCGGGAAGCGCGGCGCCGGCCACCGCCGCCACCGGGACAGCGAACGCCGGCCGGTCGGGAAGGACCCTCGGCAGGAACCCCGAGGGAACGAAGGCCGCGATCGCGGCGCTGATCGAGATGCCGAGCACGAGGAACGGCATCGCCGCGACGGTGATCGCGACGAAGATCGTGGCCCAGTGCGCGACGGCGGGATCGTCGAAAAGCCGTACCAGCGCAGGTCGGAGGACCGCCGCCGCAGCCACGACGCCGAGCACGACCGCGATGCCCGCCTGCCCTCGGGCCGCGCCGCGATCGTGTGGCCCGCTCAGATCGTCGGGCTCGACCCCTCTCGCGGCCACCTCATTGCCGACCGCCTTCGCCATGGGCGGCGAGGGTAGCACCGGCCAGGGGAAGATGACCGCCCGTGGTCGGGTCGCCGGGCCGCGTTCACCACGCTGTCACGCTCGCGCAAGAACTACGAGATGCATCTCCCGGACGAACGTGAGAGCATGCCCCGATCTCAGTCTGAGGACGGTCGACACACGGGAGGGGCAGATTCATGCGAGACGTCTTCACAGGTGGACGGATGCGAAGCTGGGTGCTACCGGTCGCGATGGCGGCTGTCGCGGTGGGTGTCGTGCTCGCTGCGCCTCTGGCTTCCCCGAATCCAGCAGGGGCCAACGTCGTCATCTCGGGGGCGCACTCGCTCTCGGACAAGGTCGTCGTGACCTACGGAGGCGGGCCCAAGGATCACGGAAACGGGGGCGGGCACAAGGATCACGGAACGACCGATGTGCACTTGCTCGCCTTCAATGACCTCCACGGCAACCTCGAGGCCGCAGGCAACAACATCTACGGCCACTTCGCGGGTGGCGCGGCCTATCTGGCCAAGGCGATCAAAGACAAGCAGAAGGAGTACCGCGACCAGCAGGCGACGATCTTCGCCGGCGACAACATCGGCGCCAGTCCGCTCGCGAACGGGCTCTTCTTCGAGGAGCCGAGCACGATCGCGACCAACCTCATGAACGTCGATTTCGGGTCGGTCGGGAACCACGAGTTCGACAAGGGCAGCGCGGAGCTGCTCCGCATCCAGAAGGGCGGCTGCAAGCCGGTCGACGGATGCACCGCCGCTCCGTACGCGAAGGCGAACGGTAGGCACACCGACAGGTTCCCGGGCGCCGACTTCCAGTACCTGGCCGCGAACGTCGTCGTCGATGCGACGGGCAAGACCCTCTTCCCCGCCTACGCGGTCAAGAAGTTCAAGCCCGACCACCACGGCAAGAAGTTCGAGGTCGGCTTCATCGGCGAGGTGCTGGAGTCCACTCCGACGATCGTCACTCCGACGGGCGTGGAAGGTCTGACGTTCACAGACGAGGCCGACACGGCGAACGCGATCGTGCAGTCCGAGAAGGGCAAGGCGAAGCACGTCGACACCTGGGTGCTCGTGATCCACCAGGGCGGCGGCCAGAGCCCCTCGCCGGCGACGACCAACGGGTGCGCGGGGAACCTCGCAGGCAGCCCGATCCTCGACATCGCCGAGCGGCTCGACCCGGAGATCAAGGTGATCGTCTCGGCGCACACCCACAACGAGTACCGCTGCACGATCACGACCTCGGACGGCGTGACGCGGCTGATCACGAGCGCCGCCTCGTTCGGGCGCATCCTCAGCGACATCACGCTCACGGTCGACAACGATTCGGGTGAGCTCGTCGAGGCGAGCGCCGACAACATGATCGTGGACAACGCCCTCAACCCGCGCCTCTCGAGCTCGACCGTGCGGGAGCCCGACCTGTCGAAAGAGGATCCGAAGGTCGCGGCGGTCGTGGATCAGTACGTGACTGCGTCGGCGCCGCTCGCCAACCAGGTGATCGGCAAGATCCAGGGCGACCTCACCCGCGCAGGGTCGACGGCGGGTGCAATCGCGCTCGGCGAGGAGACGCTCGGCGACGTGATCGCCGACGCGCAGCTCGCCTCCACGGAGCCGGTCGGCCTCGGTGAGGCGGTGATCGCGTTCATGAACCCGGGCGGCATCCGTGCTGACATGCCGTTCGCCTTCCAGGCGGGCGGCGAGGCGGACGGCGAGATCACCTACGGCGAGGCGTTCACCGTGCAGCCGTTCGGGAACAGCCTGGTCACGAAGACGATGACGGGCGACATGATCCGTCGGCTCCTGCAGCAGCAGTTCCAGGGCTGCGGCGGCACCGCGCCGGTGGACGGTCGGATCCTCCAGATCTCGCACACGCTCAAGTACGAGCAGGATCGGACGCAGGTGGCCTGTGCGGACAAGATCGGGAAGATCTGGATCAAGGGCGTTCTGGTGGCGCCGGGTGACTCGTTCCGCGTGACGATGAACAGCTTCCTCGCGGCGGGCGGCGACGGGTTCACGGTGTTCAACGAGGGCACCGGCGACCTCGGCGGGGCGGTCGACATCGACTCGATGATCGACTACTTCGCGGCGAACGAGCCCGCGGGGATCCCCGTTCCGGCTCTCGACCGCATCGTCCTGAAGCCGTAGCGGATCGACGAGCGGTGGGCGGCCCTCGCAAGGGCCGCCCACCGCCGTTCCCTACTCGCTACGTGCCCGGGATCTTGACCAGCAGGAGCTGGCCGTTCTCGCGCGCGTAGTTCGGCGGGGAGGGATTCACCTGCGTCTCCACTTCCCAGCCGTGCGCCTGGACGTCGATCAGGAACATGTTCTTCCCGAATGCGTCCGAGGCGTCGACGATCCCGCTCGACTCCCAGTTGCCGAGCGCCTGCTTGGGCGACGTCGGGTCCGAGCTGTGGTCGACGCGGAGCACCACGTCGGGCGCCGCCTGCGTCTTCAGGTCGTAGCGCCAGACGCGAGCCGCCGTGGCGCCCTGGTTATGGCCGCCCGGGTCCTCGGTGATCAGCAGTGCGTGCTTCGTCGTCTCGACGTTGTCCGGCTGGTGCGTGACGTTCACGTTGCCGTAGCCGCCGAGGTCGAAGTTCGCGTTCGGGAGGATCGACAGGCTCTCGACCTCGAGCGGATCCTTCCTGTCGAGGACGAGCTTGAAGATCCGCCCGTTCGGATAGTCGCCCATCGTGCCGGAGGGACCGCGCATCAGCCGGCCGGTCGCCGGGTTAGGAACCGCCCTGGGCTCACCGGTGTCGGCGAGGTAGACGACGTTCTCGTCCTTCCGGTCGTAGGCGATGTCCTCGATGCGGATGAACTGGAACGCGTTGCTGATGTTGCTCCACGACTCGAGCACCCACTGCGGCCCGTCCGGGATGCCGGCCGGCGGAGCCGGGAGGCCGAAGTCGGCCGCCCTGACCTCGCTCCCGTCGAGCTTCTTCCCGGTCGCGATCATCCGCGGCACCTCGATGAAGTGCCCCGAGATCGAGTCGCCGGAGTGGATGTCTCCGTAGTCGTTGACCGCGAGGTCATCCGACACGAACGCGTACAGCCGTCCCTTGTCGTTCCAGACCGCGTCGCCGTCCTTCGCGGTGTAGAGGTAGAGCTGCGACGCCGGCGCGTCGAACGTGTCGTCGCCCGTCAGGATCACGGGCTTGTGGAACCCGGGAATCGCGACCGCGTTCTCGTGGTTCGAGCGGCCCATGCCGTAGATCGAGCGGTACTCGCCCGACTCGACGTCGTACGCGGCGACCACGCCGGCCTGCTCGGCGCCGGGTGCGAATGGTGGCGCCGGTCCCGCGGTGCTCCGGAAGACCCAGTCGCGCGCCTCCTCGCCGATCAGCACGAGGTCGCGCTTGAAGCCCTGCTCCTTCGAGACGAGGAAGTTCGAGCAGAAGCGCTGGAACCCCGCGTCGTTCGGGATCACGAAGCTCCCCGCGATCGTCCCGCCGGTCTTGTCGTTCAGCGTGAGCTTGCTGAGCAGCGCGTTCGTGAAGTCGCTGCGCGTGGCGGGGAACGGGACCAGCGACGTCTCGTGGTTCAGGTAGACGTCGACCTTGCCGCCCTTCTGCTTGTCGATCGCGATCCCGTCGGGGATCGCCTCCATCTTGTAGCCGTCGACGACGTCGCCGACGTTCAGCAGCGGCGTCACCTCGACGCCCGGCGCCACCGGCGCGAGCAGCGCCGCCTTGGTCGTCAGGAAGCCGGGTTCCTTCGGCTTCGCGGTCGCCGTTCCGAATGCGACGCTCACGAGCGCGACGAGCGCGATACCCATCACGAGCACGCGTTGCGGTCTTCTCCTGTGGTCTCTCATCTTGCCTCCCGCTGTTGTTGAGATGCCTGACTCGCGTTCCGCCGATGCAGACTCCTCTGCTTCGCGCGCCGCGGTTCCGAGCGCGGGCACACGTAGGCGGGAGCCGACGTGCTGCATCGGCCGGAACGCCGTTCGTCTCCGTCTCCCCTGTCCATGCTGCAGCAAGCGCGAACCTATAGCCCGCGCCTTGGCCATGGCAACCTCCCTGGGGCCGTGCCGCACCAGCGCTAGACTGGACTCGCAGGCCGGGTGACCGCGGCCGCCGCGCAAACGGCGTTCGAGGAAAGTCCGGACACCGAAGGGCAGGACGCTGGCGCGAGCCAGGCGGCGAAAGCCGACGGAAAGTGGAACAGAAAGCAAACCGCCTCCGGCGTTATCTCCGGAGATCGCCGGCGGTAAGGGTGAAACGGTGGGGTAAGAGCCCACCAGCGTCGTGGCGACACGGCGGCTCGCCAAACCCCGTCCGGTGCAAGGCGAACAGGGCCCGTCACGAGGTAGCCCGCCCAGGGCCCGGGTAGCCGCCAAGAGGGATGGTCACCCTCGACAGAATCCGGCTTACAGGCCTGCTACGGGAAAAGCCCTGGTAACGGGGCTTTTCCTATTGCGGCTTGCCGACGGACTCGCCACGGTCCCGGTGAGGCAGCCGCTCGGCGGTCTCTCTGGCACCGCTCGGCGTGGGCGCCCGACGGTCGCGCTTCGGCTGTGTCGGCGTCGCTCCGCCCGCGGCCCGACCTGATCAACGGCTCTTCGCGAGAGACCTCGTGACCGTCTCGGCTTCGTTGCCAAGCAGCCGCCGGGTCATGCTCCACGGCTGCGCGGGCGGCGCGCGTTGCCCCCTACCATCGACCCCGCCGACGTCGGAGGAGAACAAGGCCGTTCGAGTTGCGCGACTATCTGCGCCGCGAGGTCGAGCGGCTACGGGTACCCGCGGTGCCCTCCGAAAGGGAGTACGCTGAGTCGGCTGGCCCTGTATGCCAGAGTCCCGGCTGAGGCCCGAACTGCGCCAACGCGCTTCGCGCGCGAGACGAGTAGAGCCTCGGCGAACAGAGTTCGACTTGCAGGGCCGGAAACCCGTCGCGGCTCGGTGGCTTCGCTCCCCACTCCCTTGGGGCGTGTGAGCCGCCCGCGGCGCCACGAAAGCCGGAAGAGAGGGTGCGAGTACATGGAGTCCCAAGGCCTAGTCGAGTTCCGGTATGCGAACGGCGTCGTCGTGACAGGCGATCACGCCCAGTACGCGTCTCGGCAGCTGGCCAAGGGTGACGAGCTCGAATACGACGGCACGCGCTGGCTGATGTACGACCGCGAGGATCGCGGCGGCGTGACGGTTCATCTCTTCTCACCATTGGGGTGGGTCGACGCGCCGGAAGCCTCACGAGCGCGGCCGAGGAGGCGCTTCTGACCGTCGAGCGCTGCCGCGCGGTCGACATGATCGAGCCGCGGCGGGACGGGCAACTTGCCCGTGCTCGTCGTCGAGCCCGCCTGCCGGCCAGCCCTGACGGCTGAGGAGGCGCTCATGCGCCGCCCCGGCGCGCCTAACGCGTCAGCGCTTCGCCCAGAACTTCCACCAGCTGTCGTCCAGTTGTTTTCCGGGTAACCTGGACCCGTGGCCGCCGCGTTGTAGAGCGCGGCCGTCGCGAACGGCGCCGCAAAACCTGGCGCCACCTGCATCGCTCTCCCCGAGCTGACCCGGGAGCCGTTCGTCGCCGGCTGCTCCATGCAGCAGGCGTGTATCCGAGTCTCCTGGAGGTCGTCGCATGGTCGAACGTGGGAATCTGTTGGGGCACCTTGCAGCTGGGGTGTCGGCACGCGGCGGCGATGCTCGTGTTGCGAGGTCGAGTTGAGCCGGACGCACAAACTCGCGAACCTGCTCGGGATTGCGGCGCCGCTCGTCGGGCTCGCGCTCGCAGTCGTTCTGCTCTGGGATCGCATGGTGGGCCCGACCGAGCTTGCGATTCTCCTCGTCGGCTACGTGCTGACCGGAGTCGGGATCACGGTGGGATTCCACCGCCTCTTCACCCATCGCTCCTTCGAGACCTACGCCGTCGTCCGCTACGCGTTCGCGATCCTCGGTCAGATGGGCGTGCAGGGAGACGTGGTGACATGGGTGGCGGATCACCGGAAGCACCATCAGTTCTCGGATCGCGAGGGCGACCCGCACAGTCCGCACGCCGGGTTTGGCGAAGGCGTCTCCGGCGCGATCAAGGGGCTCTGGCACGCGCACGTCGGCTGGCTGATCGTCTCTGCCGGACGGGCCGACAGGCGGCGCTACGCCAAGGATCTCGTGCAGGACAGGGGCATGCGCGTGATCGCGCGGCTCTTCGTTCCGACCGTGATCGTGTCGCTGCTGGTCCCCGCGTTCGTCTCGTGGGCGCTGATCGGCGGCTGGTACGGATTCCTCGGCGGTCTCGTCTGGGGTGGAGCGGTGCGGATCTTCTTGCTCCACCACGTCACGTGGTCGATCAACTCGATCTGCCACTTCGTGGGCCGCCGCCGCTTCGAGTCCGCGGACGAGTCGCGCAACGTCTGGTGGCTCTCCTGGATCTCCTTTGGGGAGTCGTGGCACAACAATCACCACGCCTTTCCCACCTCCGCCTTCCACGGTCTGCGTCGGCTCGAGATCGACCCGGGCGGCTGGCTGATCCGAGCCCTGGAGCGAACCGGGCTGGCCTGGAAGGTCACGCGAGTTGCGCCCGAGCGTCAGCAGGCGCGACTCCGCCGATCGGCGCCAGGCTCGTCGGTTCGCTCCCAACTGGACCGCGCCTCGCCGAGTTGACCCGATAGGCAGGCCTCCGAGGCACCCGGAGCTCAGAGCGCTTGATCGATCGGGACCGCAGCTTGCGGGACGAGCAGAAGGTGAGACTCGACGACGGCGTCGGCGACTTCGACGAGCTTCCGGCCGTTGCGCTGCGAGTGATCTCGCAGGAGCTCGAACGCGGACTGCTCGTTGATCGCGTGTCGCGCCATCAAGATCCCCTTGGCCTGCTCGATCTTGGCACGGCGCCCGAAAGCGCCCTGGAGGTTCTGGTACTCGGCGAATCGGCGCAGCGTGATGTCGATCGCACTCTGCAGCTCCTCGGGGTCACCGTCGGCGACGATGTAGGCAAACACTCCGCGAGTCGCAGCCTCGTTGACGTAGGCCGGGTCTTTGCGCTCGAGGATCGCGATCACCGGGCAGGCGGCCTCACGCACGATCTCGGTGATCAATTCGAGCGCGTGCTCAGTGCTCGAGCCGAGACCGACGAGCGCAACGTCCGGATGCTCCCGGGCGGTGGATGCCGCGACCTCCCTGACGTGGATCTCGCGTGCGATGACCTCGTGCCCGAGCGTCGCGATGAACGCCGCCAGTCGCTCGAGCCGCTCGCGCTTCTCGTTGGCGATCAGTATCCGAAGGTGGTGAGTCTCGTCCGTAGCAGCCACCGGCCGTCCCGTCCCGCGATCGTCTGCCGCTCACCCAAAGATCGCCCGTGCTTGCTCTGACGGGCGCCTGGCGGCAAGTCCTTGTCGCGCGAAGATACCCGCGGTCACCGGTTCCGAGCAGGCCGAGGAGTCCGCGAAGCTCGCATCGCGGTGAATCAACCACGAGCACTTCAGCACGTCATGCCCAGCGCTCCGACGATCACGCGCGGCTCAGAGCCACGTCCGCGGATTACGCGTGGAGCGATTCTCCGCCAGCGACAGGCTGGCGTGCCAGACGATCGCGGCGAGGAGGACTGCGCCGCCCGTGAGGACGCCGAGCGCGCCGACGGCGATGGCGGCTGCAAGCGCCTGGGAGGCATCGATTCCCGATGCGATCAGCGCTGCGGCGCCGGCGCCGATCTGGGTGGCCGCACCGGCGGGACCGATCGGGAGTGCTGCGGCTGCGGCCCCGGCGCAGAGGAAGAGCAGCGCGAGCGGAATCGAGAAGCCGACCTCGAGGCCGCCCAGGAGCAGGAAGCAGGCGACCGCCCGGACGAGCCAGCAGGCCGAGACGAGCGCCCAAGCTTGCGTCGCCAACCCTCGCGAGGTCGTGCGCGGGCCCAGCCAACGGCCGAGCCGGAAGCGGAGGAAGCGATTCGTGACCGCCAGACGCGGCAGCGCGAGGATCAACACCGCGGCCATGGCGCCGGCGACGGCGACGGTCACGAGCCCCGCGCGCACGCCCCAGCTGACGCCCGGCAGAACCGCTGCGGCCAGCGCCAGCGGCGCCAGCGCGACACTGTCGATCAACCCGAGCATCACGAGCGAGAGGCAGAGCACGCGTATGCCCGCAGGGCATCCGGGATAGCGACGCACGACTGCGACGCGCATCGCATCGTCGAACCGGCCGGGAAGGATGACGCCGATCAGGGCGGCACCGCCGTTACCGGCGGCGAGGGCGAGCGGGCTCGGACGCTCGTTCCGCCCGAACAATCTTCCCCAGCCGAGCGCCTTGAGGGCCTGGGCGAACAGCAGCAGCAGGCCCGCGGCGACGAGCAAGCCGGGGTCCCCGCCCGTGAGCGGCCAGCCGCTGGTTCTGAAATGGCGGACGGTGAGCAGCGCGAGCGCGACCGCGACCAGGCCGTAGCCCAGACCGAGTCCCCAACGGCCGCGCCGCGAACCTCGAAGGCGCACGAGCGCCCCGAGCAGCATGCGATACCGGCTCTCGAGCGCGATCGGCGCAGCCACCTCCGCCAGCGCAGCCAACGGCTCCGGGAGAGAGACCGGTTTGGCCGACAGAGCGTCGGAGTACGGGCTGAAGCGGACTGCCATGCTCGCGCCTTCCCGTTACTCGAAGGTGTTGAGGGAACGCGTCGCGGCGAGCAGGACCGTGATCGCCGAGAGCGCCGACTCGGCCATCATCGGGAGCTCCGCTCAACCGGTGGGGGGAGCGTCTTGCCCGCGACGGAGCAGGTCGGGAGGCTGACGTGCGTCAGGCCCGCGTCCTCAGCAGCCACCTTGATCAGCGCCGGGGTCATGTCGGCCGTGCCGACGCGATCACGACCACACCGGAGACGATGAGGAGCGCCCCTGCGACGAACCCGCTGAGCTCGAGGAGCTTTCTCATGTGTGCCTCCTGGAATCGTGTCGCCGGTCGCGGCGCCCGGCGTCAATGACGCGTCGCGCGACCGGAGTGGGGAGATACAGCCAGGTCTCAGCCGCAGGAGCGACCTGACTGCGCTCTCGAGCTAGCTGCTGGGTGCTTCAACCGCAATCGCAGCCTCGGCAACTGCTGCTTTCTCGGCCCGGAGCTGCTCGAGCTCTTTCCGGCGGCCGAGCCTGGATCGCCGCCTTCGCCTCCAGACGAGCCCGCCGACCTCGTCGACGAGCACCGCGATCAGAGCGGTCGTGAGGACGACCACGATCAGCGAGACGTTCGCGTGCCAGACGAGGTAGTCGAGCCTGACCCGGTGGCCGTTCTGGACGATCGCGACGATGACGGCCCCGGCGACGACGAGCCCGGCGCCGAACGTCCACCACAGCCCGAGCCCGTGCGACCCAGTGCGCTCGGGGGCGAGGCCGAGCTGCGGGGTCGAGGCGGTCCGTTCCACCTGCTGCTGCGGAGTGTTCGGCCGGAATCGTTCACCGAGCCGTTCGACAAGTCTGCTGACGTGCTCCATCGCGTCTTCTCCTGTGTGAAAGCTTCGAGACGATCGGTGCCAGGGCTGCTCCCGATTCGTGTCTCGACTGCCACTATACACATGAATCTATTTTCATGTATTATGTTTCCAGATATCGATGGCATCAATTGCAACAGAGATCAGCACTGCCTCGCTTGCCCAACCGGAGTTCGCGTTTCTCACGAACCACGGCAAGACGCTGCTCCTGATCGCGCACGATCCGACGATCCGCATGCGCGACATCGCAGACGTGCTGCGTATCACCGAGCGTGCGACCCACCGGATCGTCGCCGATCTCGACCGCGCCGGGTACGTCGAGCGCAGGCGTGAGGGACGGCGCAACGTCTACAGCGTCAGAACCCACCTCCCCCTCGGGCTGCCGATCCAGCGCGATATCGACATCGGCTCCCTGCTCGCGATCGTGTTCGCGCAGGACGATCCCGGCACCAACGCGGCCGCCTAGGCCAAGAGTTCTTCTCAAGGTGAGCCCGCATCGGGCTCTCCGCCCGCAAGTCACGAGTGAGGAGCATCACATGTACGCAACCGTGCGCCGCTACGAAGGCATCGACAACGTTCGCTCGGGGGAGATCACGAAGAAGGTCGACGAGAACCTGCTGCCGAGCCTGAGCCAGTTGCCGGGCTTCAACGGCTACTACCTGATCGACGCTGGCGAAGGTGTCTTCGCGTCGGTCAGTCTGTTCGAGAACGCCAAGGAGGCGCACGAGTCGACGCGCATCGCCGCCCGGTGGGTGCGCGAGCAGAACCTCGAGTCCGCGCTTCCGAACACGCCCAAGATCACGGCCGGAACGGTGATGACGCACCGGTCGCGCGTCCCCGCATCGGTCACGAACGGCGTCGCAGCGCTCGCCTAGCGCGCGAGGGCGATCGACGGGAAGTCCTCCACGGGCTCCTCCGCTTCGCCGGGACGTCGCACTCAAAAGACCAATCGACCAAGTTCTCAAGGAGGTTCCATGGATCTGCAGCCGCTCAATGACCGTCTGATCGTCGAGGCGCTGGAAGAGGAAGGCTCGACCGCCAGCGGGATCGTGCTGCCCGACAGCACGAGGGAGAAGCCGCATCGCGGCCGCGTGCTGGCGGTCGGCCCTGGCGCACGGGACGAGGACGGCAAGCGCATCGCTA
This sequence comes from uncultured Actinomycetota bacterium, assembly GCA_963797465.1. Lineage (GTDB taxonomy): Bacteria > Actinomycetota > Thermoleophilia > Gaiellales > Gaiellaceae > PALSA-600. Next base: position 29,979 of record CAWCPD010000002.1, read on the forward strand.
TGGACGTCGTCGCGGGCGACGAGGTCGTCTTCACGAAGTACGGCGGCACCGAGCTCACACTCGGCAGCCACGAGGTTCTGATCCTGCGCGAGAGCGACCTGCTCGCGAAGGTCGCACCGCCGACGAGCACGAAGAGCAAGCGCGAGCTCGCCGGCGCCACCGCCCAGTAGCACCACGAGGAAGGAACAGACATGGCTTACAAAGAGCTCAAGTTCAGCGAGGATGCGCGGCGCGCGCTCGAGCGTGGCGTGAACGTCCTTGCAGACGCGGTCAAGGTGACGCTCGGCCCGAAGGGTCGGTACGTGGTGCTCGACAAGAAGTACGGCGCGCCGACGATCACGAATGACGGCGTCACGATCGCCCGTGAGATCGAGGTCGAGGACGTCTTCGAGAACCAGGGCGCCCAGCTCGTGCAAGCGAGGTTGCGACGGCGACGAACGACGTCGCCGGTGACGGCACGACGACCGCGACGGTGCTCGCTCAGGCGATCGTTCGCGAAGGGATGAAGAACGTTGCGGCGGGTGCGAGCCCGATGGGCCTCAAGCGCGGGATCGAACAGGCCGTCGAGTCGGCGGTCGCGGACCTGACGAAGCAGTCGAAGACGGTCTCGGGTCGGGAGGACGTCGCCCGCGTGGCGACGATCTCGTCGCGTGAGCGTGAGATCGGTGATGTGATCGCGGATGCGATCGAGAAGGTCGGCAAGGATGGTGTCGTGAATGTCGAGGAGGGTCAGACGTTTGGTCTCGAGCTCGAGTTCACGGAGGGGATGCAGTTCGACAAGGGTTATCTGTCGCCGTACATGATCACCGACAGTGAGCGGATGGAGGCGGTGCTCGACGATCCGTACATCTTGATCGCGAACCAGAAGATCGGTGGGATCAAGGATCTGTTGCCGGTGCTCGAGCAGGTGATTCAGGCGGGTAAGCCGCTGCTGATCGTGGCCGAGGACGTGGAGGGCGAGTCGCTCGCGACGATCGTCGTGAACAAGCTGCGCGGCACGTTCCAGGCGACGGCGGTGAAGGCGCCGGGGTTCGGCGACCGGCGTAAGCGGATGCTCGAGGACATCGCGATCCTCACGGGCGCCGAGGTGATCACCGAGGAGATGGGTCTCAAGCTCGAGAACACGAAGCTGACTCAGCTCGGCCGTGCGCGGAAGGTTGTCGTCGACAAGGATTCGACCACGATCATCGATGGCGCCGGCGATAGCGAGGCGATCAAGTCGCGGATCAAGCAGATCAAGGCCGAGGTCGAGAACACCGATTCGGACTTCGATCGCGAGAAGTTGCAGGAGCGGCTGGCGAAGCTCTCCGGCGGCGTCGCGGTGGTCAAGGTCGGCGCTGCGACCGAGACGGAGATGAAGGAGAAGAAGCATCGCGTCGAGGACGCGCTGCAGGCGACCCGCGCGGCGCTCGAGGAGGGCATCGTCCCCGGCGGGGGTGTGGCGCTCCTGACCGCGGCCAAGGCGATCAAGCTCGACGGGTTCGAAGGCGACGAGCGGACGGGCGCGGCGATCATCGTCCGCGCGCTCGAGGAGCCGCTTCGCCAGCTCGCCTACAACGCGGGGCTCGAAGGGTCGATCGTCGTGAACCAGGTCCGCAAGGCCCCGAAGGGCCACGGCCTGAACGTCGACACGAACGAGGTCGAGGACCTCGTCATGGCGGGCATCATCGACCCGACGATGGTCACCCGCTCCGCGCTCCAGAACGCGGCGTCGATCGGCAAGACCATCCTCATGACCGAGGCGATCGTCGCCGAGCCGGACGAAGCGGCGAACGGTGGCGGCATGCCCGCGGGGATGGGCGGCATGGGCGGGATGATGTAAGCAAGCGGCCGAAGCTCGCCGAGGGAGCCGGCCGGAGGGCGGCTCCCTCGGGATGCGTCGTCGAGCGGCGAGCGCACGGAGGTGCGGCTCGACCCGCGCGCGCTCGAAGGACGTGGTTCGCTGCGTCACCTCGCCGGCGAGTTGGTCGACGAGCCGGCCGGCGGCAAGAGTGAAACGGTGGGGTAAGAACCCAACCGCCGTCGAGGCGACACGGCGGCTCGCCAGACCCCGTCCGGTGCAAGGTGAACAGGGCCGTCACGAGGTAGCCCGCCAGCGTCGGGTAGCCGCCAAGAGGGATGGTCACCCTCGACAGAATCCGGCCTACGGGCGTGCTACGGAAAAAGCCCTGGTAACGGGGCTTTTTCTATGCTTTCAGCCGGCTCTGACTCTCGACGGGCCGGCCGCCATGCGCAAATCACTCCACGAGCCTCGCTGACAGCGGCCCCTGGTCGAGGTTGAGTCGTGCCTGACGGAAGCAGATCACCCATGACCCTCTTCGGCGCCGTCGTGGAGGCGATTCGCGACGGTGTCGTCTCGCCGCCGTCGGACGACGCGCTGGCGGCGGTCGACGAGCTGATCCCCGAGGGCGACGCGTTCTACGTCTACCTGTCGCAGTTCACGATGCTGATCGTCCTCTCGTCGGGGATCGCGGCGTTCGGGCTGCTGGCCGACTCCGCGGCCGTCGTGATCGGCGCGATGCTGGTCGCGCCGCTGATGACGCCGATCACGGCCGCCGCGGCGGCCACCGTGATGGCGCGGAACGTCCGCCTGCTCCGGAGTCTCGTCGTGATCGCGTTCGGCACGGGCGCCGCGATCGCGGTGGGCTTCCTCACGTCGATGCTCGCCGGAACCAGCATCACGACCGTCACCGACCTGCCCCACGAGGTGCTGGCACGGACATACCCGGGCCTCCTCGACCTCGGGATCGCGGTCACGGCCGGCGCGGCGGCGGGCTACATCCTCCCGCGCCGGTCGACGGTGGCGGCGCTGCCCGGCGTCGGCATCGCAGTGGCGCTCGTGCCGCCGCTCGCCACCGTCGGCATCACCCTGCACGTCCACGCCGGGGAACAGGCCGCGAATGCCTTCCTGCTCTACCTGACGAACCTCGCAGCGATCGTCTTCTCCGCGTCGGTGATGCTGATCCTGACCGGATTCCGCCCGGCTGCGGTCCGCGGCCGGCACTCGCTCACACGCCGGCTCGTGGTCACGCTCGTCGCCGTCGTCGCGGTCGCGATCCCGCTGACGGTGCACACGCGGTCGACGATCCGCGACGCCTCGCTGCGGCATTCGGTCACGAGCGCGGTTGCGGAGTGGGACGACAGTGTCCGCGTCGTCGATCTCGACGCGCGTCTCTCGGGCGACCGGGCCTCGGTTCGGCTGTCCGTCTCCGGCCCGAACGAGCCGAGGCCGGCATGGCAGCTCGCCTCGGGGATCGAGCGTCGCTTCCGCGGCCCGGTCGACCTGCGGCTGCTCTACCAGCGCGACCGGCTCTTCGAGGTGAGCGTCCGGTGAGAGTGCTGCGGCTCGTGCTGGCAGCGTTGCTCTGCTGCGCGGCGGCGGGCTGCGTCGGGGCGGGCACGCCCGAGGAGCTGCCCGAGTCGACGATCGAGATCTTCGGGCCATACCGCGGGGTCGAGGCCGACCGGTTCGTGGAGACGCTGCAGCCGTTCGTCGAAAGCTCCGGTGTCGGCGTCCGCTACATCGGCAGCGTCGACTTCGTCGACGACCTCGAGCGTCGCGCCGGCGAGGAAAACGATCCACCCGACGTCGCCGTCGTCCCGCAGCCGGGCCTGATCCGCCAGCTCGCCGAAGACCGCCGGATCGCACAGCTCGATCGCGCGACGGCCGACGCCATCGCCGCGAACTACCCGGGCGCGGTCGCACGCTTCGCCAAGATCGACGGCAAGCTCTATGCCGTCCCGTTCCGCCTGGTGGTCAAGAGCCTCGTCTGGTACCGCCCGGACGTGTTCGCCGACCACGGCTGGACGCCCCCGCGGACGCTGGACGAGCTCGAGCGCCTGGTCGACCGCATCCAGTCGGGGACCGGCATCGCGCCGTGGTGCTTCAGCATGGCGGCCGGCTCGGCCACTGGCTGGACGGCGACCGACTGGGTCGAGGATCTCGTCCTGCGCGGTGCCGGGATCGAGCGGTACCGGCAGTGGGCCACCGGCAAGCTCGGATTCGCCGATCCCGCCATCGAGTCGGCATTCGAGGAGTTCCGCGCGCTCGTGCTCGCCCCGGGCCGCGTCGCGGGAGGGCTCGCGGCCGTCGCGGCGACACCCGTCAGCGAGGCCGTCGCGCCGCTTTTCGACGACCCACCCGGCTGCGCGCTGTACAAGCAGGCCGACTTCGCGACCGCCTGGATGCCGAGCGGGACGACGATCGGCCCCGACGGCGACGTCGACTGGTTCATGCTGCCCGGCGCGACCGACGAGAGCCCTCCGGCCCTGATCGGCGGCGACCAGATCGTCCAGTTCAACCGGGAACCGAAGGTGGACGCGCTGATGGCCTACCTCGCCGGCCCGACCGCCGGTGCGAGCTGGGCCCGGCAGGGCGGCTTCCTCAGCCCGAAGTCGTCGATCCCGGCGAGCAGCTATCCGGAGGACTACCTCCGCGCCCTCGTCGCGGCGCTCGGCCGTGCCCCGGCGCTCGCGTTCGATGCATCCGACCAGATGCCGCCCGACATCGGCTCGGGCCTGCTCTGGAGGCGGATCACGCAGTGGGTCAGCGGCGTCCTCGACTACGCGACCTTCGCCGCGCTGATCGACGCGGCGCGGAACGCCGACCTGCGCGCCCAGTAATCTTGCGGGCCCTTCGTCCCGGTGGTCGCAGGCCACCCGACTCGCGGCGGAGCGTGACATGAGCAACTTCGAGCGCCGGGTATCGACGACCGATCCCCTCAGCTCGATCGGTTCGGGCCGCTACTCGTGCTCACGGTGCTCATCGTCGGGACGATGTCGCTCCTCGATCTGCGCTCGTCGCCCGACTCGGACGGTGCGCGGATCGCGACGAGGGTGGTCGGGCTCCTGGTCACGTTCGTGGCGATGCTCGTCGGCCTGCCGATCAGGCAGCGAAACGGCGATGTGCCGCCGGTGACCGACGCGTGACCGAGCGCATCCCGCTGGACTGGGCGGAGCTGGGTCTCGCCGCTCGCCGGGGTCGTCCTCGCGTTCATCCCCGCCTCGGCCAGGCCGGCGCGTGCCTCGGCGAACTCGATGATCGTGCTCGGCGTGCTGGCGGCGCTGATACCCGTGCGGCGCTCGACGCGACTAGACGGGCTCGAACCGATCCAGGCGGCGTAGGACCCGCCTCGGACGGTCAACGGCGAGGCTCGACCCGGCCGCTGTGGTGAACTGCACGCGTGTCGCCTTGGCCCCGGCATGAGCTAGACATCGGTTCCTAGTCCGCCGCGATGCTGTTCCCGACGTCCACCTTTGCGATCTTCTTCCTGCTCGTGCTGCCGGCATCGTGGCTCCTGATGCCGCATGTGCATCGCTGGCGGCCGTTCATCATCGTCGCGAGCTACGTCTTCTACGGCTGGTGGGACTGGCACTTCGTCTTCCTGCTGGCCGGCTGCACGCTGTGGAACCAGCTGCTCGCGCTGCGTATCCACCGCGCGCCGACGCAGGGCCGGCGGAAGGCGCTCCTCACGCTCGCGCTGATCGGCAACGTCGGCGTGCTCGCGTACTTCAAGTACTACGACTTCTTCGTCGACTCGTCGCAGAACATGGCGGCGATCGTCGGCCTCGAGCTGCCCGTCTCGCTGCGCACGATCGTGCTGCCGGTCGGCATCTCCTTCTACACGTTCATGGCGATCAGCTACGTCGTCGACACCTACCGCGGCGACTTCGTCCCGACCACGCTCGAGAAGTTCGCCGCCTACCTCTCGTTCTTCCCGCACCTCGTCGCCGGCCCGATCGTCCGCCCGGGCGAGCTGATCCCCCAGTTCGACCGGCCGCGCGACCCGCGTCGGGTGGACACGAGCCGCGCCTTCTATCTGATCGCATCCGGTCTGTTCAAGAAGGTCGTGATCGCGAACTACCTCGCGTCCCACATCGTCGACGAGGTGTTCGGGGCGCCCGGGCAGCACTCGTCACTCGAGATCCTGATCGGGATCTACGCCTACGCCGTCCAGATCTACGCCGACTTCTCGGGGTACACGGACATCGCGATCGGGATCGCGCTGCTGCTCGGCTTCAAGTTCCCGCAGAACTTCGACTCGCCCTACGCGGCGACCTCGCTGCAGGACTTCTGGCGGCGCTGGCACATGACCCTCTCGCGGTGGCTACGCGACTACGTCTACATCCCGCTCGGCGGCAGCCGCAAGGGCTCGCTGCTCACGTACCGCAACCTGATGCTCACGATGCTGATCGGAGGCCTCTGGCACGGCGCCGGCTGGACGTTCGTCGTCTGGGGCGGCATCCACGGGCTCGGGCTCGCGAGCGAGCGCTGGTGGAAGAACCGGCCCGGCTACGTCGCGCCGCGCAGCACGCGCGCGCGCCGCGTGGTCGCGCGCGTCGTCACGTTCAACGTCGTCTGCCTCGCCTGGGTGTTCTTCCGCTCCGACAGCTTCGCGAGAGCCTGGGAGATGCTGACCGGCCTCTTCACGAACTGGGGCCAGCCGTCGCCGCTCGTCACGGCGGGCGTCCTGCTCGCGATCGTGGTCGGCATCAGCTCGCAGTACCTTCCGTCCCGCTGGCCGCTCGCGCTGATGGCGCGCTTCGGCCGCCTGCCGCTCCTCGGCCAGGCGGCGACGCTCGCGGTGGCGCTGATGCTGACGAACGCGCTCGGGCCGGAGGGCGTGGCCCCCTTCATCTACTTCAGGTTCTGATGGCACGGAGAGACCGCGACGACATCCCGCTCGTTCCGCCGGCCGCCGGGCCGCCGGCCCGCCGGCGAGCCCGCGTCTACTACGACGAGGACGGGCGCCGGCTCTTCTCCGCGGGCCACGCGCTGATCGTGTCGGTGCTGGCGCTCGTGCTCGGCGCTCTGCTGGCGGCGCCCGGGATGCACAAGGCGGCGTTCAACGAATCGCCGGGGGCGCGGCGAGACGTCTCGCTGGCGCTCACGGGCGGCCTCTCGAGCGTCAGCCACGCACTGCGCCTCGATCGTCCGCGCGAGCTCGTGCAGCGTGCCATCGGTCGCGGCGAAGTCGACAAGATCGACGTCGCCGTCGTCGTGCCGCCGCCGGCCGCGACGGAGACGTCGACCCCGGCGCCGATCGTGAGAACGGCGTTCACGCCCGAGAAGAAGCTGCGGCTCTGGATCGCCGGAGACTCGCTCGTGGTCACGCCGGGCTACTCGCTCATTCGCGCGTCGGGGGCGAGCGCGGCAATCCAGGCGGTCGGCGGGGTCGACGGCCACATCTCCACCGGGCTCGAGCGGCCGGACGTCTTCAACTGGTTCGTCGAGATCGGCGCCCAGGTGAAGAAGCTGCGACCGGACGCCGTCGTGATCACATTCGGCGCGAACGACGACCACGGCTACATGACGGGCCTGCCGGACGGCGTCTCGATCGACAGCTTCGGCTCGCCGAGCTGGCGCCGCGAGTACGGCCGCCGGGTCGGCGGGATCATGGACACGATCATCCGCGCTGGTGCGTACGTCGTGTGGCTCGGGCTGCCGATCGCCCGCGACCCGAATCAGACCGCACGCTTCGACGTGATCAACGGGGTCGTCGCGCAGCAGGCGCTCAAGCGCCCGCGCGGCGCGTTCTACCTCGACACGTACAGGGAGTTCGCCGGCGAGGACGGAGGCTTCACCGAGTTCCTCCCGAACGGCAACGGAACCTCGACGAGGGTGCGTGAGAGCGACGGCGTCCACTTCAACGCTGCCGGCGGCGACCTGATCGCGCGTGCGGTGCTCAAGCAGCTGAACGAGCGGTTCGACCTCACGAGCTGGAAGACGAAACGAGCGAAACGCGCGTCCGGCTGACCGGTCGAGGACCCGTCAGGGTCGCTTGGTCGGCGGGTTGACCGCGCGGAGGACGTTCGCCCGGACGACGAGGGCGAGCCCGTCGGCTCCAGCGGTGTTCAGGTGCAGCCCGTCGTCCCGGAACCACGGCCGGCCGGCGCTGTAGGTGTTCCAGTCGACGAGGTACACGAACGGCCAGCGCTTGGCCTCCGCGCGGATCGCGCCGTTCGTCGAACGGTAGACGGGTTGCGTCTCGCGCAGCGTGAGCCAGACGATCCCCTCGACGCCTTGCTTGCGCGCGGCGCGGATGATCTTCGTCATCCCGCTGCGGTACGTGAAGGAGTCCTCGTTGTAGCCGACGTCGATCACGAGCACGTCGCCGATGCTCCTCCCTGCGGCCACCACGCTCTCGAGCGCCGTCGACGGTGTTACGCCGTTGTACGGGCAGCTGGTGGTGGCGAGCCGCCGGCAGACCCGGAGGTCGAGCTTGACGGTCATCCCCTTGGCGAGGATCCGGCGGGCGGAGCTCACGTAGTCGAGCGAGGCGGGAACCGAGTCGCCGATGAAGGTGACGCGGATCGGCTTCGCGGGCGTGCCGCCGGCATCCGCCGCAAACGCGCCCAGGATGAGCGCGAGCGGGAGGACGATCGTGAGGATGGGCTGCCTCCGGCGCATCACCGGAACGGTACGTGGTCGCCCGGCCGGATCGCAGCGGCTGTGGAGCAAGGAGAGGCCAGGTCACGTTCGGCGCGTCAAGAGCGGGTCTCGAGCGACCGCACCGCGGCGACGATGTCGGCCGCACCGGGCAGCGTCACGAGCTCGAGGTCGCGCTGGTAGGGGATCGGGTGAGAGGGCGCGCCGAGACGCACGATGGGGGCGTCGAGCTCCCAGAAGCAGTGCTCGGCGACGTGGGCCGCGATCTCGGAGCCGAAGCCGAGGAACTGCGCGGCCTCGTGCGTGACGACCACGCGGTGCGTCTTCGCGACCGAGTGGGCGATTGTCTCGGTGTCGAGCGGGACGAGCGTGCGCGGGTCGATCACCTCGATGCTCACGCCCTCCTCCTCCAGCTCGCGGGCGGCGCGAAGTGCGAGCGGTACGAGGGCGCCGAGGGCGACCACCGTCGCGTCGGTGCCCTCGCGGACGACGCGCGCGCGGCCGAGCTCGAGCGCGTAGCGCTCCGCGGGAACGGGCGCCGGCTCGTCGAAGAACAACAGCTTCTGCTCGAGGAACACAACCGGGTTGTCGTCCCGGATCGCGGCCGCGAGCAGGCCCTTCGCGTCGTAGGCGTTCGACGGCATCACCACGGTGAGGCCGGGGATGTGGGCGAACAGCGCCTCCAGGCTCTGCGAGTGCTGCGCGCCGAGGCGGACGCCGCCGCCCGAGACCATCCGCAGCACGAGCGGCATCGTCGGCGCGCCGCCCATCATGAATCGCAGCTTCGCGGCCTGGTTCATGATCTGGTCGAAGGCGACGCCGGCGAAATCCGAGAACTGCAGCTCGACCACCGGCCGCAGGCCCGTGAGCGCCGCACCGATCCCGCAGCCGACGAAGCCGCTCTCGGTGAGCGGCGTATCGCGGATCCGCTCGCCGCCGTAGGTCTCGTACAGGCCCTCGGTCGCACGGAAGATGCCGCCGACGCGGCCGATGTCCTCGCCCATCACGATCACGTCGGGGTCGGCGGCGAGCTCCTGGTCGAGCGCCTCGCGGATCGCGGACACGAAGCCGAGCGGGCGCTCGCCCGGCGCCGGAGGCGGCGGGTAGGAGTGCCGCGGCGCGAACACGGACGGCAGCAGGTCGTCCGCGCTCGCGGGCTCGTCGGCGAGTGCGATCTCGACCGCGGCCTCGACCGCCGCCTCGACCCCACGACGGATCCGCGAGGCTCCCGCGTCGTCCAGCTCGCCCAGCTCGCGCAGCGCCTGCTCGAAGCGCGGCAGCGGGTCCTTCGGCTCCCATTCGTCGATCACCGCCGGGTCGCGGACGTCGGGCAGGTTCGCCCGCATCGAGTGCTGCATGCGGCGGAACGTCTTCATCTCGAGCAGCGTCGGCCCGCCGCCGCCGCGTGCCAGCTCGAGCGCTCGCGCGACGGCGTCCTCGACCGCGAGCACGTCGTTGCCGTCGACGATCTCGCCCGGCATCCCGTAGCCGGCCGCTCGCTCGGCGAGGTCGGCGACCCCGCGCTGCGTGCGCCAGTCGGCCGAGAGGGCGAACTGGTTGTTCTCGCAGACGAAGACGACCGGGAGCTTCCACGTCGCCGCGAGGTTCATCCCCTCGTGCGTCGCGCCCTGACCGGCCGCGCCGTCGCCGAAGAACGCGACCGCGGCGCGGCCGGTGCCGCGCAGCTTCGCCGTCAGCGCCGCGCCGCAGGCGTGGGGGATCCCGGCGCCGACGATCCCGTTGCAGCCGAGGATGTTCAGCTCCAGGTCGGCGATGTGCATCGAGCCGCCGAGCCCCTTGCAGTAGCCGGTCCGGCGCCCGAACATCTCGGCCATCATCCGGCGGATGTCGGCGCCGGCGGCGATCAGGTGGCCGTGCGAGCGGTGGTGGCCGACGAGGTAGTCGCCCTCGCGCATCACGCCGGCCGCGCCGACGGCGATCGCCTCCTGCCCGACGCAGCTGTGCGCCGTCCCCTGGATCACGCCCTCCGTGAAGAGCTCCGCCGCACGCTCCTCGAAGACGCGGACGAGCAGCAGCAGCCGGTACTGCTCGAGCAGCGGCCGCCGGTCGGCGGGGCGGTTCGAGCGGTTGGCGACCGGCGTGCTCACGGATGGGTGCGCGCCGGGAACGTGCCGTCGATGATAGACACGGACGGTTCAGCGGATCCGAACGGAGGCGGGCGCAGAGTGCTGTTGAGCGGGCAGGTCGCGGTGGTGACGGGAGCGGGCAGCGGGATCGGGCGCGAGATCGCCCGGCTCTTCGCCGCAGAGGGCGCGAGGATCGCCGCGTTCGACCGCGAGCGCGAGTCCGGTGAGGCGCTCGTCGCCGAGCTCCGGGAGCAGGCGCGCGTTCTTCGTCCACGGCGACGTGCGCGACGCGGCGGACGTCGAGCGCGCCGCCGAGGCTGTCGTCGCCGAGGCGGGTCGGATCGACGTGCTCGTCAACTCCGCCGGCGTCCGCGAGATCGGCGACGTCTACGAGCTCGCCGCCGACGACTGGGAGAACGTGATCGCCGTCAACCTGAGCGGCACCTTCTACTGGTGCCAGTCGGCCGCGAGGCGGATGCGGTCGACCGGCGGCGGCTCGATCGTCAACATCGCGTCGGTGGGCGGGCTGATCGGGCTCTCGCACCGGCCGGCGTACACGGCCTCCAAGCACGGCGTCGTCGGGCTGACGAGGAGCCTCGCCCGCGACCTCGCGCCGGCCGGCATCCGCGTCAACGCGGTCTGCCCGGGCGTGATCCGCACGCCGCTGACCGAGTCGTACTTCGCCGACGAGCGCTTCGAGCGGGAGCTCGCCGTCCAGGTGCCGCAGGGCCGCGTCGGCACGGCGGACGACGTGGCACGCGCGGCGCTCTTCCTCGCGAGCGGGCAATCTGCGTACGTCAACGGCGCCGCGCTGACCGTCGACGGCGGCTGGCTCGCCGAGAAGAGCTTCGTCGCCGGCGAGGGCGGCGCGACCTTCCATTCCCCGCACGAGACCACGACCCGAGGAGAGACACCGCGATGACGACGACGACCGATTCCCCGATCGCCTGCACGATCGACCTGAACGGCGAGGGGAAGCAGATCGGCTCGCTGCACGTGCCCAAGCTGACGAACACCGGCGGCTGGGCGTACAGCTTCGTCCCGATCGCCTCGGTCGCGAACGGCCCGGGGCCGAACGTGCTCGTGCTCGCCGGCAACCATGGCGACGAGTACGAGGGCCAGATCGCGGCGCTGCGGCTGATCCAGGAGCTGGAGCCCGAGCACGTCTCCGGCCGGATCACCGTGATCCCTGTGCTGTCGCCCGCGGCGTCGAAGGCGATCACGCGGCTCTGGCCCTCGGGCGCGAACTTCAACCGTTCGTTCCCCGGCCGGCCGGACGGGCCGCCCAACGAGCAGCTCGCCGACTTCATCACGCGCGTCCTCTTCCCGCCGGCCGACGTCGTGATCGACATGCACTCGGGCGGCCGCACCGCGTGGTTCCTGCCGTGCTCGCACATGCACGTCGTCAGCGACGCCGTGCAGCGCCGGGCCATGCTCGACGGCATGCTCGCGTGGTGCAGCGACTGGCACTTCCTCTACATCGACGTGAACGGCAGCGGCCTGCTCCCGGTCGAGGCCGAAAACCAGGGCAAGGTCGTGATCACGACCGAGCTCGGCGGCGGCGGGCGCGTGCCGGCGCCGGTGCACGAGCTCGCCTGGAGCGGCCTCACGAACGTGCTTCGGCACACGGGCGTGCTCGAGGGTGAGGTGGTGACGCGGGCCTCGCTCGGCAAGCCCGACGCGGTGATCCTCGACGGCCGCGACCCGACGAACTACGTGATCGCCGAGGAGGACGGCCTGTTCGAGGGGCTGCTCGAGCCCGGCGACCCGGTGCGTGCCGGCGACCCGGTCGCCCGCCTCTGGTTCCCGGACCGACCGGCCAGGGCGCCGGAGATCCTGCGCGCGCCGCTGGACGGGCACGTGGTCGTGATCCGGGCGATCCCGGTGACGGAGCAGGGCGACACCGTCTTCGTCACCGGCCAGGAGATCGGGCAGGACGAGCTGCGCTGATCCCGCGTCGGGCCGGCGTCAGCCGTGGACGCGCGGCGAGCAGCGGCGACGCTCTCGTCGATCAGGCGGTCGACCTCGCCGCGGTCGACGTTCGAGTTCGTGATCCCGTAGGCCCAGCGGTAGCGGTCCTGGTCGAGGATCTCCGCGAGCGGGACGCCCTCGACGAGGTCGTAGGTCGGCGCTCTCGGGCAGGTAGCCGGCGTAGTCGTTCGCGTAGGCGGCGGCGAGCGTCGTCGCGAACGGGCTGCCGTCCTTGATCCGCACGGCCGGCGTGGTTGAAGAGCTCGAACGGGTTCGTGACGATCGCGGTGTCGCCGCCGCGATCACCTGGATCTCGGCGGGCGCCGGCTCGTCGGCGCGCTCGATCATGTCGAGGTACATGCGCAGACCGCGTCGAGCTGGTAGGTGCGCGGGAACATCTGCGCCGAGGTCATCGTGTGCACCTCGGGCGGCCAGACCTCGGGCCACTCCGGCTCGGGCTCGCGCCTCGACGCTCGGCGATGCGCGCGCGGAGCTCGGCCGCGTCGTAGGCGTGGCGGCGGCGGCGCAGCTCGAGCAGCTCGAGTCGGCGGCGACGCGCGCGTCCGCGGTCGTCTCGATGCCGGGTAGAGCTCGAGCGCCGCCTCGCCGATGCCGCGGCCGAGGCGGTCGCGCGACTCGTAGCCGTGGTGGGCTCGCGTCCGTCGTTGCCGAACCACCAGCGTCGAACGGCGCGAGGTCGCCGGCGCAGCCCTGGAGGAAGATGCACTCGACGCCCGGGATCGCCGCCTCGACCGTCTCGCGCAGCGGGCCGATGTAGTCGGTGTCCCAGAGCACGCTCGAGCCGCCGACCGTGATCGGATGGACGGCGAAGCTGACGACCGCGGCGAGCGGGCTCGCCGTTCGCGCGGTCGACGCGGATCACCGTGACCGAGTCGTCGACCGGCTTCTCGCGCTGGACGCGGTTGCCGGAGAGGCCCGGCGCGCTGCCGACGGCGGAGCCGATCGCGCGCGGGCTCGAGCCGCTTCTGTGCGCCGCGTAGACGGCGCCGGCGAGCTGGTCGCCGAGCAGCTCGGCGTAGCGCTCGAAGGCGGGGATGTCGGGCAGCCCGCCGATCGTCGAGCCGCGCGAGAGGCTCGGCGCGCTGTGGTTGTGGCTCGCGTGCACCGAGACGGCCTCGGCGCGGGATGCCGGTGAGCGCGCCGACGCGCTCGCGCACCGCGGTGGCGAGCTCGACGCCCGCGAAGACGAGGTCGGTGGCGACGATCGCGGCCGTGCGCTCGCCGTCCGAGAGCACGAGCGCCTGCGCGACCAGCGGCTCCTTCACGCCCTGCGCGAGCGCCTTCCGCGCCGCCCAGCACGCGACCGGCAGTCCCGAGCGGCGGCGTGATGTCGACGCGCGCGACGCCGGCGAGGAGGCTCAGCCTGTCCATGCGAGCTCCGCGCACGTCGATCTCGCGGCCGATCAGCCAGCGACGTTGTCGCCGCTGCTCGGTACGGCGCGATCGCGCGGCGACGGCACGCACGACGAAGCCGCCGTTCGTGCGCGACCGACCGGCGTCGGGCTCGCGGTCGGGCCGGTCGATGAAGTGGATGCGGCCGACGAGCTGGCCCGGCTCGACGCGGTCGCCGACGTCGACGAGCGTCTCCCAGTGCCCGGCGTCGGGCGCGAAGAGGTAGTTGTCGTCGTCGGTCGCGCGCACGATCACGGCCGGCTGCAGGCCGAGCGACTCACGCGCGTCGCGACCTCGCCCGCGAGCACGCCGAAGTGGCGCAGGACGTTGCGCAGGCCGTCGATCGCGATGCGGTGCGTCGCAGGCGATGACGTGCCCGCCGCCGCCGAGCTCGGTCGCGACGACGATCTTCCCCTGCCGCTCGGCCTCGCCCACGAGCAGCCCGGTGCCCGCGACGTCGATGTAGACGAAGTGACATCGGTGTTCCACGCGAGCATCGCCGTCGACCATCTGCCGCCGCTGCTCGGGGTCGTCGACCCAGTGCATCTCCGACCACGGCCGGAAGAGGCCGAGCGGCCGCCGCTGTGCATGTCGACCACGATCGTCGGCCTCGGCGATCAGGTAGCGCGCTGATGAAGTCGGCGAGCTGCTCGTCGGGCGGGCCGTCGGGCGAGCCGGGGAACGAGCGGTTGAAGTTCGCGCCCGACGGCCACAGCCGCGTGTTCGCGTGCGAGGCCTCGATCGAGAGCGCACGGGAATCACGATCAGCTGGCCCGCCACGTCTTCCGGGTCGGTCTCGCGCGCGAGGCTCAGCGCCGCGACCTGCCCCTCGGGCTCGTCGCCGTGGACGCCGCCGAGCACGAGCACCGTCGGGCCCGTCGCCGCCGTTGATCGTGACGATCGGGACGAAGAGGTGCGACCAGCCGCTCGTGTTCGTCGAGCGCGGCACCTCGAGCCGCCCGAAGTGCTTGCCGGGCGCGTCGAGGTCGAGCGTGCAGTGAACCGGGGTGTCGGCGGCCACCGGCGCGCGATTGTAGACAATCGTCGTTATAGTCGACAATCCGGGATGAGGCGGGGGCGACTCTAGAAGGATGGCGGAGTGAAGATCACAGACGTCGAGGCGGTCGTCCTGCGCCAGCCTGTCGCTGGACGACGGCATCGCCGACGGCAGCCAGGACGACCTCGTCATCCTCGTCCACACCGACGAGGGGATCACCGGCATCGGCGAGGTCGACTCGGCGCCCGAGGCGGTCCGGGCGCTCGTGCAGGCGCCCGGCTCGCACGCGATCGCGAACAGCCTGCACGACCTGCTCGTCGGCGAGGACCCGACCGACCCCGAGCGGCTCTGGCAGAAGATGTACCGCGGCCTGATCTACATCGGCCGTCGCGGGATCGCGCTGCATGCGATCAGCGGCATCGACATCGCGCTCTGGGACATCAAGGGCAAGGCTGCAGGGCAAGCCGGTGTGCGAGCTGATCGGGACGCCGCTGCGCGACAAGGTGCGCGCGTACGCCTCGATGCTGATGCCGGACGATCCCGCCGTCGTGCTCCGAGCGGGTCGCGAAGCTGCGCGACGACGGCTTCACCGCCGTCAAGCTCGGCTGGGGCCCGCTCGGGGCAGACGCCGCGCACGACCTCGCGCTCGCCACCGCCGCGGTCGAGGCGGGCGGCGACGGCGTCACGATCCTGATCGACGCCGGCCACGGTTACGTCGACGACGCGACCGAAGGCGATCGGCGTCGCACGCGGGCTCGAGGAGCTCGGCGTCTTCTGGCTCGAGGAGCCGTTCCTGCCCGACGAGTACGAGGCGTACGCCGAGCTGGCCGACACGGTCGACATCCGCGTCGCCGCCGGCGAGCAGGACACGACGCTCTGGGGCTTCCGCGAGCTGATCGAGCGCGGCCACGTCGACCTCGTCCAGCCCGACGTCACCCGCTGCGGCGGCATCACCGAGATGCTGCGAATCGCGGAGTTTGCGCGCAGCCGCGGCGTCGAGACCGTGCCGCACGCGTGGAAGAGCGGCATCATCAAGGCGGCGTCGCTGCACGTGAACGCCGTGCTGCCGGACGCGCTCTACCAGGAGTACTGCATCGCCGACACGCCCATCAACACGTCGCTCACGAAGGAGCGCCTGCCGATCGACGCCGACGGCTTCCTCGAGGTGCCGTACTGCCCCGGGGCTGGGCATCACCCTCGACGAGGACGTGCTGGCGCGCTACCGCGTCGAGTAGAGAGAGAAAGGAGCGAGATGGCCGTCACACAGGGAACCGGAGCCGACGAGCTCGCGGCACGCGCCTCGCGCGTGATCCCGGGAGGCGTCAACAGCGGCCAGCGCCGCGTGCCCGGCCTCGAGGACCTCGTCGATCACCGCCACGAGCGGCGCGACGTTCACCGACGGCGAGGGCAACACCTACACCGACTACCACGCCGCCTTCGGGCCGCCGCTGCTCGGCCACAACGACCCCGACGTCGACGCCGCCGTCGCGGCCGCGGCGCGCTCGGTCGGCCTGATGGGCGTCGGCGTGACGCAGATCGAGGTCGAGCTCGCCGAGCGGATCTGCGAGCTCGTGCCGTCGGTCGAGCGCGTGCTCCTGACCGAGACCGGCAGCGAGGCGACCTTCCACGCGCTGCGCGTGGCGCGCGCCGCAACCGGCCGCCGGCACGTGCTCAAGTTCCAGGGCTGCTACCACGGCTGGCACGACTCGGTCGCGATGAACGTGATCTCGCTGGCCGAGAACGTCGGCCGCAAGGACCCGCTCTCGAAGGGGATCCTCCCCGAGGTCGTCGACGCGACGATCGTCTGCCGCTTCAACGACGCCGACGAGGTCGAGCGCGCGCTCGCCGACCACGACGTCGCCGCGATCATCCTCGAGCCGATCCCGCACAACATCGGCGCGGTGCTGCCGCAGCCGGGCTTCCTCGAGCGGCTGCGCGAGCTGGCCACGAAGCACGGCACGGTGCTCGTCTTCGACGAGGTGATCACCGGCTTCCGCCACGCGCTCGGCGGCTACCAGTCGATCGCCGGCGTCACGCCCGACCTGACGACGATGGGCAAGGCGATGGGGAACGGCTGGCCCGTGTCGGCGCTCGGCGGCAAGGCCGAGCTGATGGACCTGTTCTCGACCACTCCCGGCCGGCCGGCGTTCTTCGCCGGCACCTTCAACGGGCACCCGCCGACCGCGGCGGCTGCGCTTGCGACGATCGACAAGCTCCAGCGCGAGCCGGTGCACGAGC
This sequence comes from uncultured Actinomycetota bacterium, assembly GCA_963797465.1. Classification (GTDB taxonomy): domain Bacteria; phylum Actinomycetota; class Thermoleophilia; order Gaiellales; family Gaiellaceae; genus PALSA-600. Next base: position 47,074 of record CAWCPD010000002.1, read on the forward strand.
ACGTCTTCGCGCTCGGCGAGCGCACGCGGCGGGGTCTGCGCGAGCTGTACGCGCGGCTCGGCGTGCCGGCCGTCGTCAGCGGCTACGGCTCCGTCTTCGTCACGTACTTCCTGGAGGGGACGCCGACGAGCTACGACGATTTGCTCGCGAACGACGTCGAACTGTTCATCGGCTACCGTCGGGAGCTGATGCGCCACGGGATCTTCGAGCTGCCGCTCAACCTGAAGCGCAGCCACTTCTCCTACGCACACTCGGACGCCGACGTCGACAGGCTGCTCGAAGGCACCGAAGCGGCGGTGCAGGCAGTGCTCGCCGCGCGTTGACCGCTCGCTCGAGGAGCTCGACGGAGCCGTCCAGGAGCGGAGGTGCCGGCTTTGCCGGCGCCGGAGCGGGCCAGTGAGCGTGCTCGCGCTCTTCGGGACGCGGACCTTCGCGAGCCTCCGCAAGCACCGCAACTACCGGCTCTACTTCGCAGGCCAGGCGGTCTCGTTCACGGGCGTCTGGATGCAGCAGATCGCGGCCGCCTGGCTCGTCCTCAGCCTGACGCACTCGCCGGTCGCGGTCGGCGTGCTCGCGCTCGCGCAGCTGCTGCCGACGACCGTGCTCGGGCTCTTCGTCGGCACCGCGCTCGACCGCTTCGACGTGCGCCGAACCGTGCTCGCGACCGAGACGCTCTCGATGCTGATCGCGGCGGCGCTCGCCGTGCTCACGCTCTCGGGGCAGATCGTCGTCTGGGAGGTGTACGCGCTCGCGGTGACGGGCGGCGTGGTCGCGGCCCTCGACGGGCCGGCGCGGCACGCGCTCGTCTTCCAGATGGTGGGACCGGCCGACCTCCCGAACGCGGTCGCGCTCACCTCGAGCCTGGGCACGACCGCGCGCATCCTCGGCCCCGCGATCGGCGGCCTCGTGGTCGCATTCGCCGGCCCGGGCGTCGCGTTCGCGCTCAACGCAGCGAGCTACCTCGCGATCATCGCCTGCCTGCTCGCGCTCGACGTCGCGCGCCTCGTGCGGACGCAGCGCGTCACCGACCGGTCCGTGCTCGGCGGCACTGCGGACTCGCTGCGCTTCATCCGGTCCTCGCGCCGGGCGGGCGTCGCGTTCGTCGCCGTGTTCGTGCTCTCGACGTTCTGCTTCAACTTCAACGTGCTGCTGCCGCTCGTCGCCGAGCAGACGCTCGACTCGGGTGCGCAGGTGTTCGGGCTGATCGCGGCGGTGTTCGGTGCCGGCGCCCTGTGCGGCGCGCTGATCAACGCCACGCACGGCCGCGCGAGCCTGCGCCTCCTGCTCGGCGGGGCTGTCGGTTACGGCGTGTTCGAGCTGGTGCTCGCGCCGCTGCACTCGCTGCCGACAGTGTGTGTGCTGCTCTTCGCGACCGGCATCACGTACACGCTCTGGGGCACGAACGCGCTCTCGACGATCCAGCTCGAGGCGCCCGACCACCTCCGCGGCCGCGCGGCGGCGCTCTACTTCTTCGCGTTCCTCGGCGGCGCGCCGGTCGGCGGCGTGTTCGCCGGCTGGCTGACCGAGGCGGGCGGGACGCAGCTTGCGTTCAGCGTCGCCGGGTCGGTCGCGCTCGTGACCGCGGCGTGCGGGATCGCGTACCTGCGGAACACGGCCGGGCGTCAGCCCGAGGTCGCCGGCGCGGCCTCCGCGATCGTGTAGGCGGCGCGCTCCACGTCCTCGTCGCCGACGAGCCGGTGGGTGACGAAGCGCACGCGCCGGCCGTCGAGCGTCAGCGCCAGCACGCCGCGCGCGGCGAGCCGCTCGACGAGCGCGGCGGCGTCGCGGCCGCCGTCGGCGAGGACGATGTTGGTCTCGACCTGCGCCGGATCGAGCCCGAGCAGGCCGGCGAGGCGGCGGGCGCGCCGGTGGTCGTCGGCGAGCCGGTCCACGAGCCCCAGCGCGACGAGCCCGGCTGCGGCGGCGATCCCGGCCTTGTGCATCGTCCCGCCGCCGAGCCGGCGGGCGTGCAGGCGCGCCGACCTTACCGCTGCCTCGTCGCCCGCCAGCAGTGCGCCGAACGGCGCGGACAGGCCCTTGTTCAGGCTGAGCGCGACGGTGTCGGCCGGTGCCGCGAGCGCCGCGAGCGGGACGCCGAGCGCGACCGCGGCGTTCGCGAGCCGAGCGCCGTCGAGGTGGACACGCGCGCCTTGACGCCGCGCGGCGGCTGCGAGTGCCTCCATCCGTGCGACATCGGTGACCGTGCCGCCGGCGCGCGTGTGCGTGTTCTCGAGGCAGAGGACCGCCGCGCCCGTGCGTGCGAGCTCCGCGTGGACCTCGTCCGGGTCGAGCCGCCCGCTGTCGGAATCGACAGGAATGGGGATGAGGCCGGCCAGCTCCGAGATCCCGTCCGCCTCGCTGACGACGACGTGCGCGGAGGCCTCGACCACGGCTGCGCGCCCCGAAGCACCGAGCGTGAGCAGGGCCGCGAGGTTCGCCATCGTGCACGTCGGGACGAAGACCGCCGCCTCCTTGCCGAGCAAGTCCGCGCCGCGCCGCTCGAGCAGCGCCACGCTCTCGTCTTCCCCTGCGCTCGCCCAGCCGAGCTGAGCCGCGCGCATCGCCTCCCACATCTCCTCGGTGGGCGTCGCGCAGAAGTCCGACCGCAGGTCGACGGTCACGCTCGCGCGAGCTGCCGTCCGGGTCGCGCGCCGGTGTGCTCGCCGGCCTCGACGACCGCGACTCCGTTCACGAGCACCTCGTCGACGCCCTCGACGTAGGCGAGCGGACGCTCGAGCGTCGAGCCGTCGGCGAGCCGGTCGAGGTCGAGCACGACGAGATCGGCGGCCTTCCCGGGCGCCAGCTCGCCGCGGTCCGCCAGGCGGAAGTGCCGCGCGGGCATCGAGCGTCATCTTGTGGATCGCCTCCTCGAGCGGCAGCGTGCCCATCTCGCCGACGTGGTGGGTGAGGTAGTGCACGTGCCCGGCGAAGCAGACAGGGTGCCCGGCGACCGCGTCGAGGCCGTCGTCGAGCGAGGCGGTGTAGCCGTCGACGCCGAGGCAGAAAAGCGGGTGCGAGATCATCTCGGCGAGGTGCTCGTCGGTGAAGAGCTCGCCGATCAGGAGCAGGCTCTCGATCCCCGGCCCGGCCGCGGCGAGGATCTCGAAGTACGCGTCCCACGGGTCGAGCCCCATCTGCGCCGCGGCCGCGTCGAACGGGATTCCCTCCAGGCCGGGGTACTCGAGGGATCGCCTGCAGGCGGACGCGGTTCCAGTCGCCCTTGTGGATGAAGCGCCAGTAGCGGTCGCACTCGCCGCGCAGCCGCTCGCGGGCGCGCCGGGTCGCGCAGGCGCTTCTGCGCCTCCTCCCAGCCGTCGGCGAGCACCCACTGCGGCAGGATCCCGGCCATCTGCCCGAGCCCGTCGCGGAACGGCGTCGTGTCGGCGAGGACGTCGAGACCCTCGACCTCGCGCGCCTCGGCCATCGTGTCGACCGCCCGCTGCCACGCGCCCGGCGCCGCGCCCGTGCGGTGCCGCACGTTCAGGTGCGAGATCTGGCCGCTCGTGCCACCCTCGCGGATGATCGTGAGGAACTCGTCGATCGAGTCCTGCAGCTGCGAGTCGCGGTTGCGGACGTGGCTCGTGTAGTACCCGCCGTGGCGGCCGACCACGCGATTCAGCCGCACGAGCTCGTCGGTCGGCGCGGAGCGGCCGGGGTTGAACTCGAGCCCGGTCGAGAGACCCAGCGCGCCCGCGTCCATCGCCTCGGCGACATAGCGCTCCATCCGCACGAGCTCCTCCTCGGTCGCCTGCGGCGTGAACACGCCCGCGGCGTAGCGCACGGTGTTGTGGCCGACGAACCAGGCGAGGTTCTGCGAATGGCCGGCATCCGCAAGGAAGGAGAGGTGGTCGGCGAAGCTCTCCCACTCGACGGGGCCGTCGTAGGCGAAGGTGCGCATCCGCGCCTCGACGAACGGCCGCGAGTGCGCCGAGACAGGCGCGTACGTCCAACCGCAGTTGCCGACGACCTCGGTCGTCACGCCCTGGCGAACCGTGCTCTGCGCGGTCGGGTTGGTGAGGATCGTGAAGTCGCTGTGGCTGTGCGGGTCGACGAAGCCGGGGCAGACGACGCGGCCGCCGGCGTCGATCACTCGCTCGGCGCGCGTGCCGTCGACCGCGCCGACGGCTGTGATCCGCCCGTTCTCGACCGCGACGTCGCCGCGGAAGGGCGGCGCGCCCGTCCCGTCGACGACGAGCGCGTCGCGGACGATCAGGTCGGCCGGCACTAGACGATCGACTCGGAGTCGCGATCCTGGACGACCGCGAGGTTGGCGACCCCGCCGCCGAGCCGCGGATCGAGGATGTCCCGCAGGCCGTCGCCGAGGAAGTTGAAGCCGAGCACGGTGATCATGATCGCTGCGCCCGGCCAGACCGACAACCAGACGCTGGCGTCGATGTAGGTCTTCGCCGTGGAGAGCATGTTCCCCCAGGCCGCCTCGGGTGGCTGGGTGCCGAGGCCGAGGAAGCTGAGGCTCGCCTCCGCCAGGATCGCCACCGAGAAGTAGACGGTCGTGAGCACGATCAACGGGGCGACGATGTTCGGGATCACGTGCCGGAACATGATCCGTACGTCGCCGGCTCCCAGGCTGCGGGCCGACTCGACGAACGGGAAGCCCATCACCTCGAGCACCGAGGCGCGGACCACGCGCGCGAACGCCGGGGTGATGATGATCCCGATCGCGATCATCGCGTTCCTGCGCGTCGGCCCGAGCAGGCCGACGATCACGAGCGCGAGGACGAGGCCGGGGAAGGCGAACATGATGTCGACGACGCGCATCAGCAGGAGGTCGGGCCACCGGCCGAAGTAGCCCGAGAGCAGGCCGATCAGCGTGCCGAGGACGAACGCGATCGAGATCGCGACAACCCCGACCTGGAGCGACACCTGGGCGCCGTGGATGATGCGGGCGAAGGTGTCGCGGCCGATCTCGTCCGTGCCCATCGGGTGCGCCCAGCTCGGGCCGAGCAGACGGTCGGACGCGGGGTCGTCGGGGTCGACCGTCCAGAGGAGCGGCCCGACGAAGGCGGTGAAGATGACCCCGGCGACGATGCCGGCGCCGACGAGCCCCAGCGGGTTGCGCCAGCGGGCCGGCAGCACGAGCCGGCGCCGCTGCGGCATGGCCTTCCAGACGTCCGGCGTCGCTGCCGTCATCCGACCGAGATCCGCGGATCGAGGAAGCCGTAGAGGATGTCGACGGCGAAGTTGACGATCACGAACACCGCGGCGATCAGCAGTGTCGCGGCCTGGATCATCGGGTAGTCGCGCTGGAAGATCGCGTGCAGCAGCTGGTAGCCGACGCCGGGAAGCCCGAAGATGATCTCGACGATCGCGGCGCCGCCGATCAGCACGCCCGACCTCGAACCCGACGACGGTGACGACCGGGATCAGCGCGTTCCGCAGCGCATGCTTCCGGATCACCGTCCGGCGCGGCACGCCCTTCGCCCGCGCCGTGCGGACGTAGTCGAGGCTCAGCACCTCGAGCATCGTCGCGCGCACCATCCGCATCACGATCGCCAGGGTGAAGACCGAGATCGCGATCGCGGGCAGGATGAACTCCTGGAGGTTCTTGAACGGGTCCTCGTAGAACGGGACGTACTGGAGCGGCGGCACCCAGTGGAAGACCCGGGACGTGAAGATCAGCAGCAGCGTCGCGAGCCAGAAGTTCGGGAATGCTGACCCCGATCAGTCCCGTTACCCGGGCGCTGTAGTCGTGAGCGCTGTCGCGGCGGACGGCCGAGATCACGCCGAGCGGCAGGCCGACCACGACGGCGATCAGGAGCCCGAGGAAGACGAGCTCGATCGTGATCGGCAGGCTCTGGCGCAGGGTCTCGGCGATCGGCTGCGACGTGTAGAGCGAGTGGCCGAGATCGCCCTGGAAGAGGTTGCTGATCCAGCGCCAGTACTGCTCGGGGTACGAGCCCGTGAGGCCGAGCTGCACCTCGGCCTGGTGCTTGATCTCGGGCGTCGCGGTGACGTCGCCGGCGAAGAGGACGTCGATGATGTTCCCGGGGAGGAGGCGGACCATCAGGAAGACCGCGATCGAGATCGCGAACAGCGTGAAGACGAGGGAGATGGATCGCTGAACGATGAAGCGTGGCATGCGCTTTGAGGAGGCCGGGGCGGCGTCAAGCCGCCCCGGCCTGCCATCCTCGTCCTTAGCTTACGAGGTAGACGTAGCGCAGACCCGGATTGAAGTCCGAGAACGCGACGTACATGTTCTTCAGCTTGTTGCTCACGACCTGGAACTTCGACCGCGAGACCAGCGGCACCTGGAGCACCTCGGTCAGCAGCACCTTGTCGAGCTTCTTGTACATCGGCAGCCGCTTCGCCGGGTCGAGCGTGATCCGGCCGTTGCCGATCAGGCGCCACATCTGGATGTTCTTGTAGTCCGGGTACCAGGCCTTGAACGCCGTCGAGGCCGGGTGGAACTCGGCCACGTAGCCGTCGACGTCGCCGCGCATGCCGCGACCGGTCAGGTCCCAGTCGAACGAGCCCGTGCCGTTCCTCGCCGCGAACGTGGCCGTGTCCTGGGCGACGATGGTGACGTTGATCCCGATCTGCGCGAGATCGCTCTTCACGAGCGCCGCCACCGTCTGGTAGTCGAGCGGCGTGGCGAACGTCGTCATCGTCACGTCGAAGCCGGTCGACGCCGGCCGACTTCATCAGGCTCTTCGCCATCGGCAGGTCGTACTTCTCGTACTTCGTCATCAGCTCGTCCTTCGACAGCGGCCACGGACCGTAGCCAGAAGCGACGTGGCCCGAGAACTGGCCGAAGCCGTTGTAGACCTTGTCGATGATGTTCTGGCGGTTGATCGCGTGGTTGACCGCCTGCCGGACCGCTTGTCTTGGCCCACGGCTTGTTCTCGCCCGGCTTGAGCGTCATCTGCAGCTCGCGGAAGTCGGCCGTGAGCCCGCGCAGGACGTTGAGGCCGTTGGCGCCGTTCAGCGCCGCGGCGCTGTCGGCGGCCGACCGTCGCGCCCTGGATCGCGCCGGCGCGCAGCGCCGCGACGCGGGTCTGCTCGTCGGTGATGATCTTGAACGTGATCGCGTCGAGGTAGGGCTGGCCGTTCCGCCAGAAGTTCGGGTTCTTGACGAGCTGGATCGTGGTCGTTCGGCTGCGTAGGGCGCCGCCAGCTTGAACGGGCCGGTGCCGATGCCGTTCACCGACGGGTCGAGCTGCTGGTACATGCCGTTCGGCACGATCGCCGAGTAGCGGCCCCAGGCCAGGTAGCCGTAGATGCGGGCATCCGGCCGCTTGAGGTTCACCTGCAGCTTGTACTTGCCGACGGCCTTCGTCGACGCGATCGCCGGGAACTGCCCGAGGACGGCGACGCTGCCGGGCAGCGGTGGGTTCGCCTGCAGGTCGAAGGAGTACTTCGCGTCGGCCGCCGTCACCTCCTGGCCGTTCGAGAACTTCACGCCCTTCTTGAGGTTGAAGACGATCTGCTTCGAGTTGACGACCTTGTAGCTCTCGATCAGGGCGTTGCGGATGTTCAGCTTCGGGTCCCACTCGAGGAGCGAGTCGTACATCAGCTCGTTGCCCCAGTGGTTGGCCGTGAGGATGCCTCCGAACGGCGCGATGTGACCCGGGTCCTGCTCGAGCGCCCAGGTGATCGAGCCGCCGAGCGGCACCTTGCCGACGCGCGTCTTCCTCATCGCGGCGGCGGGACCGGCGAGCGAGCCTGCTACGAGCGCTCCGACGCCGATCTTGCCTGCCTTCTCGAGGAGCTCGCGCCGGCTGACGTCCGGTTGAACGGCGAGCTCTCGGTGGGCTTTTCTGACATTGACTCCTCCTGTTTCCTCAGATTTCGCGGGACCGTGTACCTGGGGTACTTAGACCGCTCATGACGTGGTTTCGTTAGAGAATCTGGCCGACGCTCGGGGCGTCTCCTCGGATGTCGTCGTAGAACGGCGATTCACGCAACTCGAGCGCGGAGAGCGTCGCTACGGCCCCCGGGTCGAGCGAGACGCCGAGCCCGGGCTCGCCGGAGACGGCGATCCGACCGCCCTGGATCGCGATCGGCTCGTCGAGGACGTCGCTCAGCTGCAGCGGGTAGTGGGTGTCGTTGGCAAACGCGAAGCTGGTGGACGCCGCCGCGAGGTGCGCGTTGGCGGCCGTCGCCACGCCGAGCTCGGCCCAGCTGCCGATCACGCACCACTTGCCCGCGGCGGCGGCGAGCGGCGCCGATCTGGGCGGCCCGCGTCAGGCCTCCCGCCTCGGATGGGTAGACGACGAAGCACGTCGCAGGCCTCGGCCTTGATCAGCTCGAGCGCCGAGCGCAGGCTCGTGCAGCTCTCGTCGGCTGCGATCGGGGTCGAGACCGCCCGCCGACCTGCGCCATCCCGGCGAGGTCGAAGTCGGGGACCGGCTGCTCGACGAACTGCAGGTCGAACTGCTCGAGCGCCCGGATCCACTTGATCGCGGCCGGGACGCTCCAGTTCATGTTCGCGTCGATCCGGATCTTCACGTCCGGTCCGACGCGGTCGCGGATCGCGGCGAGCGTGTCGTAGTCCTGGCCGAGGCTCGCGACCGACCTTCAGCTTCAGCTCGGTGTGGCCGGCCTCGACGAATTCCGCCGCCTTGTTCGGCGTTTGCCTCGGGCTCGTCGATGAAGAGGTAGCCGATCACCGGAACCGAATCCCGCGAGAGGCCCCCGAGCAGCTCGGCCACCGGGACGCCGAGCGCCTTGCCCTTGATGTCGAGCAGCGCCATCTCGACGCCCGCGATCGCATAGGCGGCGATCGAGGCCCAGTTCCGTGAGTATTCCTCCATGCGATGCAGCAGCCACTCGAGGCGCAGCGGGTCCTCGCCGACGAGGAACTGGGCCAGTTCGCGCTCGACGATCGTCTGGATCACCGGCAGCGTCGGTCCGGGCGCCTCGCCCAGGCCGACGATCCCCTCGTCGGTCTCGAGCTCGACGATCAGGCCCGAGGCGGACTCGCGAATGCCGCCTGCCCATTTGAGCGGTTCGCGGAGCGGCACCCTCACCGCAGTCGTCTGGACGTTTGTGATCCGCAAGAAGGCGTGTACGCTAGGCTCCTCTCGGCAGATTGTCAACTATCGGGAGATTGTCAACAATGCCTTTGGCGCAGCACCAGGCTGAGCAGCGGCGCCGAGGCCACCGCCACCGTGTCCCCAGCCCGACGCGCAAGAAGCGCAGCCCCCGCCGTGAGCAGGTCGTCGACTTCCTGCGCGAGGCGATCACCGTCGGGCGCTACGGCGACGGCGACCGGCTGATCGAGGAGCGGATCGCGGCCGAGCTGAAGACGAGCCGCGGTCCCGTGCGCGAGGCGCTGCGCCAGCTCGAGCACGAGGGCCTCGTCGTCTCGTACCCCTACCGCGGCGCGGTCGTGCTCGGCGTCTCCGAAGAGGAGATCCAGGAGGTCCTGATCCCGATCCGGCTCACGCTCGAGCGCTTCAGCTTCACGAAGGCGCTCGAGCAGATGAGCGACGCTCGACTTCGCCGAGCTCGCGAAGGAGGTGTGGGTGATGGCGGAGGCCGCCGCGCATCGGCGAGCTGCTGCGCATCGTCGAGGCCGACATCCGCTTCCACGAGTTCATCCTGCTGCGCTCGGGCCAGCCCCACACGACTCAGGTCTGGCGCAGCATCGCGCCCCGCATCCGCGCCTACTTCTTTCGCTACGGGCTCCAGGCCGACCTCGGCAAGATCGCGGCGGAGCACGCGTTAGCTGCTCCAGGCCGTGCAGACGCGCGACCGCGATGCCGTCCTCGAGGCGCTCGAGCGCCACATCACGATCAGGACGCCGGCGCGGTGACGCGAGCTGCCTCCGCGTCGAGGGCCTCCGGACGACGTTCCGGTCCGAGGCCGGGCTGATCCGCGCCGTCGACGGCGTCGACCTCGAGCTCGGCGTCGGCAGCACGCTCGGCGTCGTCGGCGAGTCGGGAAGCGGGAAGTCGGTGACCGCGCTCTCGATCATGGGGCTGCTCGACGAGCGAGGGCGCATCGAGCCGGGAAGCCGGATCGTCTTCGAGGGTCGCGAGCTGACGGAGCTGTCCGAGGAGGAGCTCGAACGCGTCCGCGGCAACGAGATCTCGATGATCTTCCAGGAGCCGATGACGTCGCTCAATCCGGTGTACTCGGTCGGCGACCAGATCGCCGAGGCCGTGCGCCTGCACGAGCAGGTCGGCGGCAAGGAGGCGCTCGACCGCGCTCGTGAGATGCTGGAGCTCGTCGGGATCCCGGAAGCCGGCCGGCGCCTGGACGACTACCCCCATCAGCTCTCGGGCGGCATGCGCCAGCGCGTGATGATCGGGATGGCGCTCGCATGCAACCCGAAGCTTCTGATCGCCGACGAGCCGACGACCGCGCTCGACGTGACGATCCAGGCCCAGATCCTCGAGCTGATGATCGAGCTGCGACGAGCGGCTCGGGATGTCGATCCTGCTGATCACGCACGACCTCGGCGTCGTCGCGGAGACGTGCGACGACGTCGCTGTCATGTACGGCGGCCGGGTGGTCGAGCGGGGGTCGGTCGAGGACGTTTTCGGGTCGCCGCAGCACCCCTACACCGAGGCGCTGCTCCAGTCGATCCCGATGCTCGGGATGACGCAGGCCGAGCCGCTGCGGGTGATCCGGGGCAACGTTCCGAACCCGCTCGAATGGCCGAAGGGCTGCCGCTTCGCGCCGCGCTGCGACTACGCCTTCGAGCGCTGCCAGACCGAGGTGCCGCCGCTCTTCCCCGCCGGCGACCAGGAGTCCGCCTGCTGGCTGTGCGAGCACGGGCGCCGCGCGCCGTCCGCCGGAACGGCGGTCCCGGCGAGGTGAGCGTCGCGGAGCGCGTCGACGGCGCCGGCGAGGACGTGCTCGTCGAGGCGCGGCGGGTCGAGAAGTACTTCCCGGTCAAGGAGGGGTTGCTCCGGAAGACCGTCGCCCACGTGCAGGCGGTGGACGGCGTCGATCTCGCCGTGCGGCGCGGCGAGACGATCGGCCTCGTCGGCGAGTCGGGCTGCGGCAAGTCGACGCTCGGCCGCACGATCATCCGTCTGATCGAGCCGACCGGCGGCGAGATCTTCTTCGAGGGCACCGACCTGACGAAGCTGTCGCGCGGCGAGCTGAAGGCCAAGCGCCGCGACATGCAGATCATCTTCCAGGACTCGGTCGGCTCGCTCGACCCGCGCATGCGGATCCGCAAGCTGGTCGGCGAGGGCCTGGCGATCCACGGCACGCCGCGCAACGAGCGCGCCGACCGCGTCGTCGAGGTGCTCGAGCGAGTCGGGCTCGGCGCGGACACGCTCAACCGCTACCCGCACCAGTTCAGCGGCGGCCAGCGGCAGCGGATCGGGATCGCCCGCGCGCTCGTCTTGCAGCCGAAGCTCGTGGTCGCCGACGAGCCCGTGTCGGCGCTCGACGTCTCGATCCAGTCGCAGGTGCTCAACCTGCTCGTCGAGCTGAAGCAGGCGTTCGGCCTCACCTATCTCTTCGTCGCGCACGACCTCGCCGTGGTCGGCTACATCGCCGACCGGATCGCGGTCATGTACCTCGGCAAGATCGTCGAGTTCGCGCCGGCCGCGGAGCTGTTCGCGCGGCCGCTGCACCCGTACACGGTGGCGCTCCTCTCCGCGATCCCGACGCCGACGCCGGGCCGCAAGCGCGGCCGGATCGTGCTGACCGGCGACGTCCCGAGCCCGATGAACCCGCCGAGCGGCTGCCGCTTCCGCACGCGCTGCCCGATCGCACAGCCGATCTGCGCGGAGGCCGAGCCGCCGCTGCAGCCGAACGGCGCGGGCCATCTCGTCGCGTGCCATTTCGCCGGGCAGCCGATCCCGGCGCCGGCCCCGATCGTGCCGGCACCGGCCGCCTAGAGCCCCGGCGGTTGCGATGAGCGGCAGCGACATCCGGCTCCTCCACGACCAGCGCGTCCCGACGCGCGACGGAATCGAGGCTCTCCGCTGACGTGTACCTCCCGCTCGGCGCGGGGCCGCTCCCGACGATCGTCCAGTGGACGCCCTACGAGTCGACGCGGGAGCGCTTCATCGGCTGGGGCGTCTGGTTCGCGCGCCACGGGTACGCGGCGGTCGTGGTCGACGTGCGCGGCCGCTACGAGTCGGAGGGCGCGTTCACCGCCTGGGTGCACGACGGCCCGGACGCGCACGACACGCTCACGTGGGCGGCCGGGGAGCAGTGGTGCAACGGCCGGATCGGGACGTGGGGGCGCAGCTACGGCGGCCTCGTCCAGTGGCAGCTCGCGCACCTCGGCCACCCGAATCTGCAGTGCATCGCGCCGCAGGTGATCCACGACGACTACTTCTGGGACGGCTACTTCACGGGCGGCGCGTTCCAGCTCGCGCTCACACTCGGCGCGGCGGCGCTCTGGTCGAGCGCGATCGCGTTGATCACCGGCCCGAGCGCCGCCGACCTGATGCTGAACGACCGCGTGCTCCGGCACCTGCCGCTCGTCGAGCTCGACGAGGTGTCGATCGGCCGCAAGGTCGACTACTGGCGTCTCTGGTGGGAGCACCAGGAAAACGACGACTACTGGCACCAGTTCCGCCACCGGCCGGAGCAGGTGGCGGTGCCGATCTTCCAGCAGGGAGGCTGGTTCGACCCGTACTCCGGCTCGCACCTGCGCTCGTTCGCGGCGATCGGCGACCGCGTGCCGAACCGGCTGCTGATCGGCCCGTGGAGCCACGAGGAGGAGGTCGAGACCTTCCGCGGCGACGTCGACCTCTCGCCGGCGCTGACCGTGATCCGCGACCACGAGCTCGTGTTCTACGAGCGCTACCTCAAGGACGAGGGCAACGACTGGGAGGAGCGGCCGCCGGCCGAGCTCTACGTGCTGGGCGCGAACGAGTGGCGCGGCGCGAGCGAGTGGCCGCTGCCCGGCACGGTGTTCACGCCGTGGCACCTGCGGAGCGGCGGCGCGCTCGCTCCCGGGCCGCCGCGAGCCGACGAGCCGGCCGACCGCTTCGAGTACGACCCGAACGACCCCGTGCCGACGATCGGCGGCGTCAGCTCGGTGCTGACGCTGATGCAGGGCGCCGAGACGCCGGTGCGCCCGGGCCCGCTCGACCAGCGGGCGCTCGAGGCCCGGCCCGACGTGCTCGTCTACACGAGCGCGGAGCTCGACCGGGATCTCGAGGTGATCGGGCCGCTGGAGATGGTGCTCTACGCGGCGTCGAGCGCGCGCGACACGGACTTCATCGTCCGCCTTTGCGACGTCCATCCCGACGGCCGCTCGATCTTCGTCACCGAGGGCATCCTCCGGGCTCGCTACCGCAACTCGCACGAGGGCGACTCGACCGAGCTGCTGGAGCCGAACGAGGTGGCCGAGTACCGGATCCGCTGTTACCCGCTCGCGAACGTCTTCAAGGCAGGCCACCGGCTGCGCCTCGACGTGACGAGCTCGAGCTTCCCGCGCTTCTCGCGCAACCTGAACACCGGCGAGGACGTCGGCACCGGGACGCGGATGGAGGTGGCGCGCCAGACCGTGCTCCACACGGCCGCGTATCCGTCCCATCTAGTGCTCCCCGTAATCCCGCGGTGAACGCGGTCTTCGACCTGACGGGTCGGACGGCGCTCGTGACGGGCTCGACGCGCGGCCTCGGCCTCGCGCTCGCGCGGGCGCTCGCCGGCGCGGGAGCGCGGGTCGCGATCAACGGCCGGTCGGGTGACGCGGCCGAAGCCCGCGCAGCCGAGATCGACGGCGCGGTCGCAGCTCCGTTCGACGTCACCGACGAGGCTGCCGTCGCGGAGGGCGTGGCGCGGCTCGGCCAGGTGGACGTCCTCGTCTCGAACGCCGGCATGACGCTGCGAAAGCCGCTGCAGGAGTTCTCCCTCGCCGAGTGGCGCCGGCTGCTCGACGTGAACCTGACGAGCGCCTTCCTCGTCGCGCGCGCCGTCGCGCCCGGGATGATCGAGCGGCGGCGCGGCAAGATCGTCACTGTCTGCTCTGTGACGAGCGAGCTCGCGCGCGAGACCGTCGGCGCCTACGCCGCGACGAAGGGCGCGCTGAAGATGCTGACTCGCGGCATGTGCGCCGACTGGGCACGTCACGGGATCCAGGCGAACGCGATCGGGCCGGGCTACTTCCGCACCGAGCTGACGGAGCCGCTCGTCGCGGATCCCGCGTTCGACGCCTGGTTGCGCGCACGTGTGCCGGCAGGCCGCTGGGGCGAGCCGGACGAGCTCGCGGGCGCGGTCGTCTTCCTCGCCTCGGCGGCGTCGGACTTCGTCAACGGGCAGATCCTGTACGTCGACGGCGGCCTCTCGGCGGTTGTCTGAACTCCTGATCCGGGGCGCGACCGTCTTCCCCGGGGAGGGCCCCGGTCGGGTGGCGGACGTTGCGGTCGCAAACGGACGGATCGCGGCGGTGGGGGAGCTCGGCGACCTCCAGGCCGCGGAGGTGGTGGATGCGCCCGGCGCGATGCTCTGCCCGGGCTTCATCGACCTGCACGCGCACTCTGCGCTGGCGTCGTGGGCCGACCCGCTGCTCACGCCGAAGCTGCTGCAGGGCTTCACCACCGAGGTGATCTGCCCCGACGGTCTTGCCCCCGCGCCGGTGGTGGCGGCCCGCCGCGACGCGCGGCGCGCGTACCTGCGCGGGCTCGAGGGCGATGGGCCCCCGGAGTGGACGTGGACGACGTTCGCCGAGTACCTCGACGCGCTCGATGCGACCCGACCGGCGGTGAGTCTCGTCCCGTCGATCGGCCACGGCGCGGCGCGCGACGTCGTCCTCGGCGACGGCGCCGTTCAGCCCGACACGGAGCAGCTCCGCGAGCTACGGCGTGAGGTCCGGCTCGGGCTCGAGGCAGGCGCGCGGATGCTCTCGTTCGGTCTCGTCTACATCCCCGGCGCCTACGCCGGGACGGACGAGCTGGTCGCCGTCGCCGAGGAGGCGGCAGCGTTCGGCGCGCCGCTCGTACCGCACGTGCGCAACGAGGGGCTCGGCGTGCTCGACGCGGTCGGAGAGCTGATCGACGTCGCGCGGCGCTCCGGGGCGCCGCTCCACCTCTCGCACCTGAAGTCGCTCGCCGGCGAGCTGATCGAGCCGCTGCTCGGCCTGATCGACGAGGCGAGCGAGGACCTCGACCTCACGTTCGACCAGTACCCCTACGGCGCCGGTGCGACGCTGCTCGCGAGCCTGCTTCCAGGATGGGCGCAGGCCGGCGGCGCGGAGGCGACCCTCGCGCGGGCCGCAGACCGCGAGCAGCGAGCGCGGATCGCGCGCGACGTCGCCGACGGCGTCCCCGGCTGGGAGAACATCCTCGGCACCCTCGGCCCGGAGCGCGTCGTCGTCGGCGGCCGCACGCTCGCCCAGCTCGCCGAGGAGCGCGGCGCGACCCCGGTGGACACGGTCTGCGACCTGCTCGTCGAATCGAGGCTCGCGGTGCCGATGGTGCTGCACTACGCGACCGACGAGGCGGTGCGGACCATCGCCGCCCACCGGCTGCAGATGGTCGGCTCGGACGGCATCTTCGGCGACCTCCCGCACCCGCGCCTCTACGGGACGGCCCCGCGCTTCCTCGGCCGCTTCGCGCTCCGCGAGGGGCTGCTGCCCGTCGAGGAGGCGGTCGCCCGCCTGACCGCACGCGCCGCCGACCGCCTCGGCCTTGCCGACCGCGGGCGGATCGAGCCCGGGCAAGCGCGCCGACCTCGTCCTGCTCGACCCGGAGCGCTACCTCGACACGGCCACGTACGAGAGCCCGAGGCAGAGCCCGCCCGGCGTGCTCGGCGTCTGGGTCGCCGGCGAGGCGGTCGTCCGCAACGGCGAGACGACCGGCGCCAGGCCGGGCGGCGTCGTGCGGTAGGACGCTCGCCCGGCCCTCCGCACCACCCATGAGGGTGGTACTCGACGACGCCGCGTCCGGCCCGGCAGGCGCGGCGTCACGGCTCCCTCGAGGAGGACTTCGTCAGGGGATGACGATCGCGAACGAGGTGCTGTTCGAGAGCGCTATGATCGGCGTGGCTCCGGTCGCGCGGTAGGTCAGCACCTTGATCTCGCCCGACGTGCATGGGCCCGTCAAGGAGCTGTAGGCCGCGATCGGCACCCCGGCACCGCTCCCCGGCCCGGAGTTGAACGCGTCCACCGAGAGGGCGGGAGTCACGCCCTCGAAGCCGAGTCCCGACGCGGGCGTGACGCAGTAGGTACCCGTCGAGATCCGCCGGACCGAGGCGACGTTCTTCTTGTTGTAGATCGAGCACTGGTTGTTGCCGCCCTGGAAGCACTCGTCCGGCCGCACCGTCACATACGCCCGCGCCGTGCCGGGTGGGCCCTCTGCGCCGGTCGCACCCGCGGGGCCGCTCGCGCCGGCAGGCCCGGCAGGGCCCTGGGGACCCGTCGCTCCGCGGGGTCCTCGCAGCTTCCGCCGCTCGGCAGGTGCGAAGTCGCGCAGCAGGAGCGAGTTGTCCTTCACCTTCGGCGAGGTCACCGCGTTCCTCTGGAGCTGCGGCGCCCCGACCGCGCCCGTCTGCAACTGCGCGGTGCCGACACTGTGTCGAGGAATCGCCGCGACCGCATCCCAGGCGGCGTTGCCGGCGGACGTCGTGCCGAGGACGGCGACGACAAGCGCGGTCGACGACAACACGAGACTGATCCGATTGCTCACTTGGAACCTCCTACGGGACTGTCGGATTCGTTGTGTGCGCCGCGGGTGGCGGTCACGGTGTTCAGGATGACCTTCCAGAGCCCCGGCGCGGAGCAGGCCGTCACCTTCGCGAGCGACGTCGGAGCCGCAGCCAGCGGCGCCCGTGCGCCGGCTCGGTGGGCGACGCCTCCGGCGCCGGCTCGGGCTGCGCTGCCTCCGGCGGCCCCAGCGCGTAAGACGGCTCCGGCTCCTCGGAGCGGGAGGCCAGCTGACGCTGCCGCGCGCGTTCCCGGTCGCCGCGGACGGCCGCCCGCATCTCCTCGATCAGGCTGTCTTCGGGCATCGCGGAAGCTTCGCCACGGCCTGCGCGAATCCTGTCGCGCAGCGACCGCGGCCGATCGAACCGGGCAAGCGCGCGACCTCCCATTCCTCGATCCCGAGCGCCACGTCGAGGCGGCCACCTGCAAGAGCCGGCCCGCGTGCTCGGCGCCCAGTGTTGCAGGCGAGGCGATCGGCCGCCGGCTCGCCCGACGGGATTGTGGTCCGAACGGCGTCGTGCAGAAGCACGCTGGCGCATGCAAGTGTTCCTGTATGTTCCCTGAGTGGGGACAGCGACAATCCGGGCGGGGATCTACGCGCGTATCTCGTCTGATCGCGAGGGCGACGGGCTCGGTGTCGCGCGCCAGCTCCAGGACTGTGAGCGGCTCGCCGCGCAGAAGGGTTGGGAGATCGTCGGTCGCTACGTCGACGACGATCTGAGCGCTTACAGCGGTCGGGTGCGGCCCGAGTACGCGCGGATGCTGGACGACCTCCGCGACCGGGCGATCGACGGCGTGCTGGTCTACCACCTCGATCGGTTGCACCGGCAGCCGAAAGAGCTGGAGGAATTCTTCGAGGTCTGCAAGCGCGCGGGGGTAGGCGACCTGGCGACCGTGACCGGCCGAATCGACCTGGGCGATCCCGATGGGCAGTTCCACGCCCGTATCCTCGGCGCGGTGGCCAAGAAGGAGAGCGACGACAAGAGCCGGCGAATCCGGCGCAAGCACGAGGAGCTCGCCGCGACCGGGAAGCGCTCCGGCGGCGGCAGCCGCCCATACGGCTACGACGCGGACGGGGTGACGGTGCGGCCGGCGGAAGCGGCGATCGTGCGCGAGAGCGCCCGCAGGTTCCTGGCGGGAGAGTCGATCCGGTCGATCTGTGCCGACCTGAACGCCCGCGGGGAGCGCTCCTCGCGAGGTGGTGCCTGGTCGCCGCAGACGTTGCGGCGGATGCTCGGCTCCGGCCGGATCAGCGGCCAGCGCGAGCACAAGGGCGAGATCGTCGCCACGGCGGAGTGGCCCGCGATCATCGAGCCGGCCGAGACCGCGCAGATCCGCGCACGGCTCGCAGACCCCGACCGGCAGACGAACAAGACAGCGCGCCGCTACCTACTCGCGGGCCTGTTGAAGTGCAGTCTGTGCGGGGAGCGGCTGGTCGCGCGACCCCGTAGCGGCGGGCTGCGCCGCTACGCCTGCGCGAAAGGGCCGGGGTTCAGCGGCTGCGGCGGCACCTACATCAACGCCGAACCGCTGGAGCCTTTCATCGTCGAGGCCGTCCTCTGGCGAATCGACTCACCCGAACTCACCGCCGCCCTCAACGGCCGCCAGGACGAGCCGGACGCGGAGCGCTGGCAGGCAGAAGCAGACGCCGCCCGCGCCCAGCTCGAGGAGCTGGCGACCGCCTACGGGGAGCAGCAGATCACGATGGGTGAGCTGCTCGCCGCCCGCAAACCGATCGAGGCCCGCCTCACCGCCGCCCGCAAGCAGCTCGGAAAGCTCACCCGGACAACCGCGCTCGACGGCTACCTCGGAAACCGCGACGCGCTCCGGGAGACCTGGGAGACACTCGACCTCAGTCGGCAACGCGCGATCATCGCCGCCGTGATCGACCACATCGAGGTCGGCCCCGGCCGGCGCGGCTACAACCGCTTCGACGAGTCACGCCTCACCCCGGCCTGGCGCGCCTGACCCCGCCGCCTCTCGGGCTGCGCCCGGCCCCGTCGAGAACCTTCGGTTCACGCCGGGCCCCCAAGCCGGACGCAGCCCGGCCGGAGAGACGGCGGCGGCAACCACAGCCGCCAAGAACCCGCCCCCGAGTTTCGTTGCATATTCAAGTGAAGAAAGAGCCGCGCCCCGGACGACCGCCCCGGCGCCGGAACCGCCGGCCGCGCCGGGCGGGGCCGCCCTCCGGGCGGGACCCGCCACGGCGCCAACCGGCAGCCCGCGAACCCCGCGACCCGCCGACCAGCAGCCCGGGCGTCAGCCCACGCACTCGCGCAGTCGACGGCCCACGTCATCAGTGCCAGAGCTGGTCTGGACTTCGGGGTTTCCCCGCGGGGCCGGGCCTTCGTCAGCCCTAACCGGTCCCCCGCCTTACCGGCTGCTCGACCAGTGCGCAGGAGGGTAACGACCGGGACACGAGCGCGGCCGTCGGGGAACATTGCTCAACGGTGGCCCAGCTCAGCGCCCGACCTACGAACCGTCAGAGCGGGACGCCAGCTTCGCCTCGATCTCGGCTACGAGCCGGTCGCGGGCCGCAGCGATCGCAGCGTTGTCACCTGCTCCCGCTCGCCAGCCGGTGTTCGCCTCCGTGCCCGAGGGGATGTGCGTGACCCGAACGCTCCATTGCGCGGAGCCCGCACCGCTCGCCCGATACGTGTCAATCCGAAGTTCGGCCTCGTCGATCACGTGGGCATGATCGCAGCCCTGCCCTCGGAGGTCATAGACGCGCACTGGCGCAGCCGGGTGTCCCTGGCACCAGTGCCCCTGAGGTGGCTAGTCCCATGAGTGCTTGAGCATCGTCCCGGTGGCGAGGTCGTGCGTCTTCCACGTCCGGAACTCAGCTCGGCGCTGTCCCTCGTCGGCCCAGAGTGAGATGAACTCGCGTGCAGGGCGCCAGGTTTCGTTGCCTTCGGACTCGCCCGTGTCGAGGATTGTGTAGCCGAACCGCTCGTCACGTTTCACCTCGCCGCTCTGGACGCGAGAGAGGTCGAGGTACTGAACCTTCCAGGAGTTGTCGTCACCCCAGATGCAACCCCAGACGAAGCCGAAGTCGCCTGTCGGCCATTCATGGTCAGCAGTCCAGCCCAGCGACCCAGGCAGCGTTCCGCAATCCGCCTCCCACGCGTGGATGTCCCACCAGTCAGGGACATAGAAGCCGACGGGGCAGAAGCCCCCCGCGTTCGGCTCCTCTCCGGCGATGATCTCGCCCGTCTGCAGATCCATCACGGATGTTGCCGTGTAGTTGGTGGAGATCAAAGCGAAGTCGCGATCGCCCTGACGGAACGGCTCGAACGTCCTCAGCATCGCGTAGTTGCGGTCGTACTCAGCGACAACCCGCTCACGATCGAGGACCTGAACATGCACCGCCCGCGGGTAGTCGTGCTCGCCCGCCTCGATCGAGCGCGTGACCTCGACATTGATCGTGTACCTCTCGCGCGGCGTCTGCCGTGGTGGGATCTCGAACATCCCGGTCGTGTCGACTTCTTGAACGCGGTAGTTCGACCAGCCTCCAGGCCGCTCCAGTTGCTCCACCAGCAGCGTCTCAGCTTCCTCACGCGTCCGGCGTGCCCCGAATGACCTCGGCGACGGGATCTTCGCGCCAGGAACCGGAGGCTCGCCCTCCCAGTCAGCAACGACGTCGTAGATCTTCCCCATGTCTCGACACTATCGCCGCGGCGTTCGGAGGTCATTCGTGAGCACTCGCGCAAGCGATCTCTCTTCGGCCTGAGGTACACGCCGCGTGTTTCAGCGTGTATCGTCGGACACGATGGCGCGCACAAACCCGAACCGCGTCAACGTGACCCTCGACGATGCGCATGCCGAGAAGCTTCGACGACTGGCGGATCGCACCCACGTGAACGAGGGAACGCTCGCGCGATCGCTTCTGATGACAGCGCTCGACGACGCCGACCCTGACCCCGCCAACGTCACGGCGCTCCTCGACGCGATCCCCGGTGCCTTCGAGCGCGCCGACCGTGGGCTTGCCGAGGTCAAGGCCGGGCGGGGCCTGCCTCTGACCGACCTCGGGTGAGCCGCGTCCTCGTCGCGCCTGCCGCTGCGGCCGACCTCGCGCGCCTCATCACGACACACAGCCTCCCCGCCGATACACCGATGCGCGTGCGTCGATCGATCGAACCACTGGCGCACTTCCCGCAGCTTGGCGCCTCTCTCGAGGGTCGCTGGCACGACTTTCGGTTCGTCCTCGGCCCGTGGCGGTGGATGCTCATCGCTTACGCCTCCGACGATGAGACCGACCTGGTCGCCGTCGTCACGATCCAGGACGGCCGAACATCGAACGCAGCTGCGTCGAGTAGTTGACCGCCGTTTCAGGGGTCATTCCGAAACTCGCGCATCCAACGTCACCTGCGAACTCGCCAATGGACGCGTCCCCCTGGGACATCCTGCGGCCAAGGCACACATTGCATGAACCTCGGGGCACGACCTCCCTCGCCCTTCGGCGCACGCCACCAGGGCGGGCCGGCGCTCAGCGAACCGCCTTCTTCACGAGCGCGCCGATTCGTGCCTCTTCGGCGGCGGTCAACTTCTCCAGCGCGAAGGCGGTCGGCCACATGGCGCCGTTGTCGAGATGCGCCGCGTCGCTGAAGCCGAAGGTCGCGTACCTCGTCTTGAACTTTTGCGCGCTCTGGAAGAAGCAGACGACCTTGCCGTCCAGCGCGTACGCGGGCATCCCGTACCAGGTCCTCGGCGTGAGGGCCGGCGCACTGGCCATGACGACGGCATGGAGCCGCTCGGCCATGGCGCGATCCGGTTCCGGCAGCTCGGCGATCTTCGCGAGCACGTCGCGTTCCCCGTCCGCCTTGCCCGCACGCGGCCCACGGCGCCCGGCGGCCTCGAGCTCCTGGGCGCGCTCCTTCATCGCAGCGCGTTCCTCGTCCGTGAATCCCTGGGGGGCCTTGGCCGGTTGCGTCGTGGCGGACGTCTTCGTGCCCTTCCTTGCAGGTTTCTTCTCAGCCATCGCAAGTACCTCCGTGCGTCGAAACGAGTCCTGGCCGCGTGGCGCGCGGCTCCGATCGCCGGCGCTCAGGGGGCTTCTGGTTGCGGCACGCCCAGGGTAGTTGCGGCTCCGTACGCCCGTCCGACAGCCGGCTGATCCGCCGAGCTCCACCACACCTCTCGGAGACGGTGGCGTCATACAATCGACGCCCGATAGCGACCAACGGAGGGAACCCGATGGACCACGCGGCCACCATGAGGCGCCTGTACGACCTGATCAACGCCGGCGAGATCGACGCGTTCGGCGATCTCCTCGCCGACGACTTCGTCGAGCACGAGGAGACGCCCGGGCTCGAGCCGACGAAGGAAGGGGTGAAGCAGCTCTTCAACATGTACGTGGCGGCGTTTCCCGATTTGCGCATGGAGGCAGAGGACGTCCTCGTCAGCGGTGACAAGGTGGTCGCGCTCCTTCGCGCGACGGGAACGAATCAGGGCGAGTTCATGGGCATGCCCGCCACCGGCAAGAGCGTCGACATCCAGATGATCGACATCATCCGGTTCGACAGTGACGGCCTTGCGTGCGAGCACTGGGGCGTTGTCGACACGTTCGCGATGATGCAGCAGCTCGGGGTGATCCCGGGAGCGCCTCCGGCGTAAACGCGAACGGCGTTCGATCGTCGCTAGAGCGAGGCGACGCTGCGGTCGGCCGCGCAGTCGCGCACCCAGAGGTCGCACAGGCGCTCGAGCCGGTCTGTCGCGAGGACGTCCGAGCGGGCCACGACCTGGTGGATGACCGTCTTCGACAGAGTTGCCGTAGGTCTGCGTGCGTGCCGAGACGATCGCGATCTCCTTGCCGCCGGCGGTCGAGAGCGACCGGGCCAGCCGGTCGACCTCCGCGATCGTCGCCTCGCGCCCGGTGAGGATCCCGAAGCCGACGACGACGGCGCCGTCGTCCTCGACGGAGGTGGTGGGAAGCTCCATCGCCGGGTGGTACCCCGATGGCAGCCGGCCAAAGCGTCGCCCCGGCTGTCAGGCGAGCAGCGCGAGCCGTTCCAGCAGCGCCTCGCGCGCCTTGGCGGCGGCCACCGAACGGGATGCGCAAGTGCGGGTCGCCCGCCGCGAAGTGGCGGCCGGGCAGCGCCGTGATCCCGTGCTCGCGGGCGAGGCGGTCGCTCCAGCCGTCCTCGTCGCCCTCGACCGCGGCCCAGACGAACGCGGCGGCCTCGGGCACGGACGCGCGCAGCACGCCGGTCGCGTTCGCGGCCTCGATCGCCCGCGGGCGCATCTAGGCGAGCTCGGCGCGTGCGTCCTCGATCCAGCTCTGCGGCCCGGTCAGCGCCGCGAGCGCGGCCGCCTGGGCGACGCCGTCGATCGCGAGCGTCTGCCACGCGAAGGCCTTGGCCATCGTCGCGATCGCGTCCGCCGGGCCGACCGCGAAGCCCACGCGCCACGCCGCCATCGCGTGCGTCTTCGAGAAGCTGCGCAGGACGAGCGTGCGTCCGCGAAGCTCCGGGTGCGCGGCCGGCGATCGGTGCTCGCGGCCGTCGTAGAGGAGGCCGGCGTACGCCTCGTCCGAGAGCAGCAGGGCGTTCGAGCCGGCGAGTGCGGAGGCGATCGCGTCGAGGTCGCCGTCGCGGAACACGTAACCCGTCGGGTTGACCGGCGTGTTCACGATCGCGAGAGTCGTCTCGCGGTGGTCGATCGCGGCCGCGAAGGCGTCCCAGTCAGGCGCTCCGTCGGCGCCGCCGGTGACCGTGCACGAGCCGCCGGCAGACGCGACCAGCTGCGGGAAGAAGAAGGACGGCGCGTGCGAGACGGACCGCGCCCCGAACGACTGCGCGGCGAGGTAGAGCGCCTGCATGCCGCCGACCGTGACCAGCACGTTCCGCTCGGGGTCGACGATCCACCCGAGCTCGGCCGAGAGCTGCGCGGCGATCGCCTCGCGCAGTGCCGGTGCGCCGAGCGTGGGCGCGTAGGCCGGCCGCCCGGCGGCGCGGGCCGCCGCCTCGACCACGTGCGGCGGCATCTCGACGGCGGGATGGCCGCCGATCGCGAGCAGGTTCGGATACCGCTCGGCGTGCGCCCGCGAGGGCATCCAGCCGGGCCCGGTCAGAGGAGCCTCGCGAGCAGCGCGAGGTAGACCTCGGTCGCGCGGACGAGCTCGGGCACCTCGATGTACTCGACGTCGGCGTGCGCGCCCGACCCCATCGGGCCGTGGTAGACGGTCGGGATCCCGGCGGCCGCGAAGATCGCGCCGTCGGCGACGACCTTGATCCCGACCGGCTCGAGCGGGTCGCCCGTGACCTCCTCGTAGGCCTCGCGCAGCGCCCGGACGAGCTCGTGCCCGGGATCGATCTCGTACGCGCCGCGGACGAGCCGCAGGTCGAGCTCGATCGTGCAGCCGGTCTCGGCGGCGACCGTGCCGAGCAGCGCGCGGTACTCGGCCTCGACCGCCTCGAGCGTGTTCCCCGGCGCCCACCGTCGCGTGCCGACGAGGCGGCAGCTTGCCGGCCAGCGGTTGTAGAAGTCGCCGCCGTGCACCTCGCCGAAGAAGTACGTCTCGGCGCCGACCCACGGGTGCTCGACTGCGGCCAGCTCCTCCGATCGCAGCCGGACGGCCTCGATCACGCGCGCCGCGGCAAGCAACGGATGCGGCGTGCCGGGCTCGGTCTTGCAGCTCGTGGGTCGGCATCCCCGGGCGGCTGATCGTGATCTCCACGGTTGCCTGTCCCATGTGCGCCACCGCGACGTCGTGGCCCGACAGCTCGCAGACGACGGCGTAGTCGGCGGTGAACCCGGTCTCGGCGAGCAGGTACGTCAGGTCCTCGCCGCGCCCGCCGGGCGCCTCGTGCAGGCCGATCAGCACGAGCACGAGCTCGCCCGCGAACCGCCCTGACGCGGCGAGCACCTCCGCCGCCTCGAGCGCGCACACCGCCGCACCCTTCATGTCGGCCGAGCCGCGCCCGTAGATCCGGTCGCCGTCGACTCGCGGCGGGCCGTGCGGGATCGGGACGGTGTCGAGGTGCGCGCAGAGGACGACGGTCGGCCCGGGCTCGCCGCCGCGCAGCCGTGCCACGACGGTCGGCGTCGCCGGGAAGACGTCGTCGAGCAGCTCGACCTCGAGCCCGACCTCGCGCGCCCAGTCCGCGTACAGCCGCGCCGCGTCGGCCGTGTCGCCCGTCGGGCTCTCGACCTCGACCAGCGCGAGCGTCCGGTCGCGGAGCCGGCCGGCGTCGACCGTCATCGCGCCACCCGGAAGCCGATGTGCGCCTGGCGGCGCTGCGGGCGGCTGCGGCTCCGCATCGCGCAGCGCGCCCAGGCGAGGCCGGGGCTCGCGAACGAGCCGCCGCGCAGCACGACCTCGCCGCCGCCGTGCTCGCTCGACGTCCACTCCCACACGTTCCCGGCCATGTCCTGCGAGACCGTATGGGCTCGCGCCGGCGGGGTGCGCGCCGACCGGCGAGGTCGTGCCGCGCTTGAGCCCGGCGCCGACGGCGGCGCGGCGTCGGGTCCTCGTCGTCGCCCCACGGGCCAGCGGCGTCCGTCGGCGCCGCGGGCGCCCTTCTCCCACTCCGCCTCGGTCGGCAGCCGCCCGCCCGCCCACGTGCAGAACGCGGTCGCCTCGAACCAGTCGACGAACGTGACCGGATGGTCGTCGGGGGCGGGCCAGTGGGGCGGAGGCCCGGCGCCGCCGTCGGCGACGAACGCCGCGTACTGGCCGTTCGTCACGGGCGTGCGGCCGAGGTCGAAGGCGGGCAGGTCGACCACGTCGTGCTCGCCGCCGTCGCGGCCGATCGCGTACTCGCCGGCCGGCACGTCGACCCAGTCGAACTCCGCCACCGGCTCGACCGCCACGACGCGGAAGCCGACGTAGTGATCGCGCGCGCCCGGGTGCACGGGCAGGCGCGCCGAGCAGCGCAACTCGTCCGGCCCGCTCAGGTAGCAGCCGCCGCGCACGGCGTCGCCGGTCGTCCACTCCCAGACGTTCCCCGCCAGGTCGAGCGCGCCGAACGGCGATGCGCCCGCGGGGTGGGAGCCGACCTGCGCCGGCCCGCCGATCCCCGCGGCGAACGTCGCGCGCGAGGCGTCCGGCAGCTCGTCGCCCCAGGGCCAGAGGCGGTCGTCGCCGCCGCGCGCCGCGGCCTCCCACTCGTCCTCGGTCGGCAGCCGCACGCCGGCACGCGCACAGAACTCCTCGCGCCTCGGCGCGCGAGACGTAGGTCACCGGGCGCGCGTCGCCCTCGCCGTGGAACTGCCGGTTCGTGACCGGGACGCGCGAGATCCGGAATGCGTCGAGCCGCACGACGCGTCGCGGTCGCTCGTCCTCGTCCGGCGGGAATGCGTCGGCCGCGTCGCGGCCCATCCGGAACGGCCCGGCCGGTACCGTCACCCAGTCGATCACGTCGGTATCACGGGCAGGACGACGCGGCCGCCGAAGACGGTCTGCTCGGCCGTAACCATCTGCGTGTGCCGCCCGATCGGCTCGCCGGTGTTCGGGTTGCGCTCGAGCCGCGGGAAGTTCGACGACGAGACGTCGATCCGGATCCGGTGGCCGGCGGCGAAGAGGTTCGAGGTCGGCGGCAGCTGGATCGTGACCTCGTACTCGCGGCCGGGCTCCATCAGCTCCTCGTGCTCGAAGCCGTTGCGATAGCGGCAGCGGATGATCGAGTCGTTGATCAGCATGTCGTAGCCGTCCGGGTAGTCCGAGGACGGGGGGTAGACGTCGATCAGCTTCGCGGTGAAGTCGGTGTCGAGCGCGCTCGAGGCGATGCGCAGGTGAACCGTTGCGCGGCCCGTCACCTCGACGGCCTCGGCCAGCGGCTCGGTCCGGTAGACGAGCACGTCGTCGCGCTCCGACAGCCGCCGGCCCGGCCGGCGCGCAGTGAAATACGCCTCGGTCTCGACCTGGTCCGCGGGGCCCGGAACCATGATGTTGCGCAGCAGCAGCGCCGGGTTGAGCAGCCGCATCCACATCGGCTCCATCCCCTCGCCGACCGGCGGAAGCTCGCCGACCGCGCAGTAGTTGCCGCCGATCGTCGGCACCGGGTCCGCGGGGTCGTAGGTGAAGCGCCGCGGCTCGTCACCGGCGGGCGCCGGCTCGGGGCTGAGCGAGCCGTCGCCGTGCAGGTGGTAGGTCGTCGGCACCGCGCGCGCGAGCGGCCACTCCTGCTCGTCGCGCCAGCGGCCGCCGTGGTCGAGCTTGCCGAGCTCCGTCCTGCGGCCGCTGCCGCCGCCCATGACGAAGATCCGCACGGGCGGCTCGTCCGGCGGCCGGCCCGTCGCGTCGTCCGGGAGCCAGCGGTTGAAATACGCGAGCTGCTGGTCGAAGTAGTGCCGCACGCCCCAGCGCGACGCCTCGCCGAAGTCGACGTCGAGCGTGAAGGTCGCGTCGCCGCGCATGCCGACGTGGCTCCACGGCCCCACGATCAGTCGCTGCGGCGAGGCGTTCTTCGCCGCCATCGCCGCGAAGTACTCCGTGTCGGCGTGCGGGAAGCCGTCGTACCAGCCGGTCGTCATCGTGGCCGGGATGTCGGCGTGGTCCTGCCAGAAGCGCGTGAAGTCGTTCTCCTTGGCCGCCCACCACTCGTCGTAGGCGCCGCGGGTGCAGTAGTCCTCGAGCGTCCGGTCGAGGGTCGGAACGTGGCGCAGCGCGAGCTCGCCCTCGTGCCACGGCCAGTCCCAGAAGAGCTGCCGCAGGTTGCGCAGGTCGGCCCAGACCTCCTCCTGCTTGGAGGGATCGCCCTGCACCTCCTGCGCGTCGGCGGCGTGGATGTAGAGCGCCCAGAACATGTGCAGCTGCATCGCGCCGCCCTCGCGCGTCTGGTGGTGGTAGGTGTTCGTCGGCGAGACGTCGGGCCAGATCGCGGTCAGGTGCGGCGGGCGCTCGAGTGCGGTGCGGATCTGGGTGATCGCCGCGTACGAGCTGCCGACCATGCCGGTGCGGCCGTTCGACCACGGCTGCGCGGCGATCCACTCGATCGTGTCGTAGCCGTCCCGCCCGGTGTGCGGGGTCGCGCTGTGGAAGTACTCCTTCGTCCCCTCCGAGCGGTGCCGGTCGCGCATGTCCTGCAGCACCACGGCGTACCCGTGCGGAACGAAGAAGTCGGCGATCTCGGTGTAGCGCCGCTCGGTCTTGTCGTAGGGCGTGATGCAGACGATCGTCGGCCAGCGGCCGGGGACGAGCTCGCCGTCGCGCGCGGGCCGGTAGACGTCGGTCGCGAGGCGGATGCCGTCGCGCATCGTCAGCATCACGTCCTTCGCGAGGGCCACTCCGAACGGCGCAGGTGACAGCCTGTCACTTGCCTGGGGCTCGGTCACGGTCACGCTGCTGCCTCCCTCTCGATGATCAGGTTTCCGACGTCGTCCACGCGCACCGCGAAGCCGGGATGGACGACGGTGGTCGAGTCGAACTCCTCGATCACGGCCGGCCCGCCGAAGCGTGCTTCCGCCGGTAGCGCGTAGCGGTCGTAGATCGGGCAGTCGACGTAGTCACCGCTCTCGGCGAAGTAGACGGGCCGACGCGCCTTCGGCTCGGCGCTGCCGCCCGCGTCGAGCGGCCGCAGCGGCGGCTTCGCGATCCGGCCGACGCTGGTCGACCGGAGCGAGACGCACTCGACCGGCTCGGCCGGCGCGCTGAAGCCGTACGTGCGGTCGTGCTCGGCGTGGAAGCGCTCGACCAGGTCGTTGCCGGCGGGGACTGTCAGCTCGTAGCTCTGCCCGACGTAGCGCAGGTCGAGCTGGCGGACGAAGTCGATCGCACCGGCGGCGACGCCCTCACGGGCGAGCTCGGCCGCTCCTGCCTGCTCGAGCTCCGCGAAGGTCGCCTCGATCTCGGCCGGGTCGAGGTCGGCCAGGCGCCGCATGACGGTGACCGCAGCGTCGCGCTTCAGGTCGGTCGCGAGCAGGCCGGTGGCCGAGAAGATGCCCGGGCTGCGCGGGATCAGCAGCGTCGGGATCTCGGCGTCGCGCGCGAGCGCGTTCGCGTGCACGGGGCCGGCGCCGCCGAAGCCGAAGAGGACGAAGTCGCGCGGGTCGTAGCCGCGCTGCACCGAGATCAGGTGGAGCGCGTTCACCATCGCCGCGTTCGCGATCTCGACGATCCCGTTCGCGGCCTCGACGACCGAGAGGCCGAGCGGCTTCGCGCAGCGCTCCTCGATCGCGGCTCGCGCGCCGTCGACGTCGAGGCCGATCTCGCCGCCGAGGAAGTAGTCGGGGTTGAGCCGGCCGAGCACGACGTTGGCGTCGGTGACGGTCGGCTCGGCGCCGCCGCGTCGGTAGCAGACCGGCCCGGGATCGGCGCCCGCGCTCTGCGGGCCGACGCGCAGCAGCCCGCCCGAGTCGACCCAGGCGATCGAGCCGCCGCCGGCGCCGATCTCGACCAGGTCGACGACCGGCGTCCGGACCGGGTAGCCCGACAGCGACAACCCGCCGACCCCGGCCGAAGCGTGGCCGCCGACCGCGTAGTTCTTGGTCACGGACGGCCGCCCGTCCTGGATCAGGCCGACCTTCGCCGTCGTGCCGCCCATGTCGAACGAGAGCACGTCGGGCATGCCGAGCTCGCCGCCGAGGTGCGCCGAGGCGATCACGCCCGCGGCCGGCCCCGACTCGACCATGAACACGGGCCGCTGCCGCGCCGCCTCGGAGCTGAAGACGCCGCCGCTCGACTGCATCACGAGCAGCTTCGCCTCGATCCCGGCGTCGGCCAGGCGGCCCTCGATCCGCTCCAGGTAGCGCTCGACGACCGGCCGGATCACCGCGTTGATCACGGTCGTGGACGCGCGCAGGTACTCGCGGAACTCGGGCGCGACCTCGGCCGACAGCGAGACGGGCACGCCCGGCAGCTCCTCGGCGAGGATCGCTCCCACGCGCCGTTCGTGCTCCGGGTTGACGTAGGAGTGGAGCAGGCAGACGGCGACCGACTCGACGCTCTCGCGTCGGAGCAGCGCCGCCGCGTCGCGCACCGAGCCGTCGTCGAGCGGCGTCAGCACCTCGCCGGCGGGGCCGAGGCGCTCGACCACGCCCACGGCGCGGTCGCGCGGGACGAGCGGCGCCGGCTTCTCGAACTGCGTGTCGTAGAGCGTCGGCCGCACCTGGCGTGCGATCTCGAGCAGGTCGCGGAAGCCGTCGGTCGTGACGAAGCCGCTGCGTGCGATCTTGCCCTCGATGATCGCGTTCGTCGCGACCGTCGTCGCGTGGAAGACGAAGCTGACCTGCGCCGCTTCGGCCTCGCCGTTCTGCGAGCGCGCGCGCGACCGCCTGCATGAACCCCTCGGAGGGGTCCGCCGGTGTCGAGAGCACCTTCGCGATCGCGACCCGGCCGGTCTGCTCGTCGATCAGCGTCGCGTCCGTGAAGGTGCCGCCGATGTCGACCGCGATGCGGATGCTCACGGCGCGACCACCCCTCGAAGCACGCGCGGTCCAGCGTGCGAACGGCCGCGCGAACGGCCGGAGCCCGCCTGTGGACGAATCGACGCACTTCCGGCGCACTTGCGTTGCAGACACGTGACGTTCTCGCGGGTAGGCTCGATCGCATCGGGGCGGGAGGTGGGTAACCCGAACCGCCAGACCGGCCACGTCCTTTTCGGCTGCCGCGGGAGCGTGATTCCGGATCCGGCCGAGGAACGCGGCGACCGCGGCCTGCTCATGCCCTCAGCTCCGCCGTCGCGGGCTCGTCCACCGACCCGTCACGCAGCGCCACGCGGTAGATCTCCCGCGCGCGGGCCGCGCTCACCTTGCCCTGGCGCACGTCGCGCAGCACGGCCTCCGGTTCGCGCTGCTCCGGCGGGCCGTACCCGCCGCCGCCGCACGTGCGTACGCTGATCACGTCGCCGGCCTCGAGCTCGACGGTCACCTTCGAGCCGAGGCGCGTCTCGGCGCCGCCGCGGATCAGCACGTACTCGGCGACCTTCGCGTCGTGGCCGCCCATCGCGCCCCACGGCCCGAACCGGTCGCGATCGGCGAGGATCGTGTACGTCGTCGGCCGGTCGAAGAGGTAGTCCTTCCGCAGCCCGAGCCCGCCGCGGAAACGGCCCGGGCCCTCCGAGTCCTCGACCAGCGCGAGCGTCGGGATCAGCACCGGGTAGTTCAGCTCGGTCTCCTCGATCGGCGCGTTCTCGGTGTTCTGGCCGTGCGCCTGCACCGCGTCCGGGCCGTCGCTCGTAGAGCGGCCGCCGTAGCCGCCGGCGAACGTGTCGTAGAAGCAGGTGTAGCTCGCGGTCTCGACGTCGAGGCTGCCGAACCCCGCCTGGCACATCATCCCCTTCGTCCCCGCCATCAGCCGGTCCGGGAACGCCGGGAGCAGCGCCTTGATGATCACCTCGACCAGGCGGTCGTGCGTCTCCCAGCCGCCGACGACCGCGCTCGGCCAGGTGGCGTTGACGACCGTGCCCGCGGGCGCGTCGACCTCGAGCAGGCGGTAGAAGCCGTCGTTCACCGGCAGGTCCGGATCGACCAGGCACTTGAGCGCGTAGGCACACGCCGAGAAGGTCATCGCGTACGTCGAGTTCACGGGCGCGCGCCGCTGCGGGTCGCAGCCGGCCAGGTCGAACGACGCGCGCCCGGGCGCCAGCTCGACGCGGGCCTTCAGCCGCACCGGCTGGTCCGTGTACCCGTCGTTGTCGACCACGCCCTCCGCCTCGTAGACGCCGTGCGGCAGCGCGGCCAGCTCGGCGCGCGTTCGGCGCTCGGTGTAGGCGAGCAGCTCGTCCATCGTCGCCTCGATCGTCGCGCGGCCGTGGCGGTCGACGAGCGCCTGCACGCGCCGGACGCCGGTGGTGTTGGCCGCGATCTGCGCACGCAGGTCACCGCCCGTCTCGTGCTTGGAGCGGATCTGCGCGAGGATCAGCGCGAACACGTCGGGGACGATCCGGCCAGCGTCGACGAGCTTCACCGGCGGGATGATCACGCCCTCCTGGAAGACCTCGCGGAACGCCCCGATCGAGGCCGGCGCGCCGCCGCCGACGTCGACGTGGTGGGCGAGGTTCGCGACGTAGCCGAGCAGCTCGCCGGCGTGGTGGACGGGCGAGATCAGGCTCACGTCGTTCAGGTGCACGCCGCTCGGGTACGGGTCGTTCGTGATGATCGCGTCCCCCGGCCGGAGGTTCTCGGCGCCGTACGTGCGCACCGCCTGCGGCACCTGCTCGACCATCGAGCCGAGGTGCACGGGCTGCGCAAACCCCTGGGCGACCGAGCGCAGCTCCGCGTCGAAGAACGCGCACGAGAAGTCGGAGCGCGTCTTGATGTTGGTCGAGTACGCACTTCGCTTCAGGGCCAGCACCATCTCGTCGGTCGCCGCGACCAGCGCGTTCCGGATCACCTCGAACGTGATCGGATCGACGCTCATCTCGCCGGCTCCGTCGAGCCTACGCCGGTCAGACTCGCCACGCCGCTCCGTCCTCGACGGCGACGCCGTACACCTCGCGCGCCCGCGCGATCGAGACCTTCCCCTCGAGCACGTCGCGCAGGACGCGCTCCGGGTCGCGTTCCGACGGCGGGCCGTACCCGCCGCCGCCGCACGTGCGGTAGCTGACCGTGTCGCCCGCCTCGAGCTCGACCGTCGTCTTGGCGCCGAGGCGCCGCTCCTCGCCGCCGCGCACCAGCACGTACTCGGCGACGCGGCCGTCGTGCCCGCCGAATGCGCCCGCCGGCCCGCGCAGCGTGCGATCCGAGAGGACGGTGAAGGTGGTCGGCCGGTCGAAGAGGAAGTCCTTGCGCAGCCCGAGCCCGCCGCGGAACCGGCCCGGCCCCTCGGAGTCGTCGACCAGCGAGAGCCGTGTCACGCGCACCGGATAGTTCAGCTCGGTCTCCTCGATCGGCGCGTTCTCGGTGTTCTGGCCGTGCGTCTGCACTGCGTCCGGCCCGTCGCTCGCGGCGCGGCCGCCGTAGCCGCCGCCGAACGTCTCGAGGAAGCAGTAGTACTCGCCGCTCACGGGGTCGACGCCGCCGAACCCGGCGTGGCACATCATCGCCTTCGTCCCCGCCGGCAGCCGCTCGGGCAGCGCCGGCAGCAGCGCGCGGAAGATGGTGTCGACCAGGCGCGTCTGCGTCTCCCAGCCGCCGACGACCGGGCTCGGCCAGGTGCAGTTGGTGACGCTGCCGCTCGGCGCGTCGACGGTGACGAGCCGGTAGAAGCCGTCGTTCACGGGCAGGTCCGGGTCGACAAGACATTTGACTGCATATGCGCAGGCAGAGAACGTCTGCGCGTAGGTCGAGTTGACGGGCGCGCGCCGCTGCGGGTCGGAGCCCGCGAGGTCGAAGCGGACACCGCTCGGTGTGATCTCGACCCGCGCCCGCAGCCGCACCGGCTCGTCGGTGTAGCCGTCGATGTCGACCGAGCCCTCGGCCTCGTAGACGCCATGCGGCAGCGCGGCCAGCTCGGCGAGCGTTCGGCGCTCGGTGTAGGCGAGCAGCTCGTCCATCGTGGCGACGATCGTGTCGCGGCCGTGGCGCTCGACGAGCGCCTGCAGCCGCCGCACGCCGGTGTTGTTCGCCGCCACCTGCGCGCGCAGGTCGCCGGCCGTCTCGTGCTTGGAGCGGATCTGCGCGAGGATCAGCGCGAACACATCGGGGACGAGCCGCCCGGCCTCGACGACCTTGACCGGTGGGATGATCACGCCCTCCTGGAAGACCTCGCGGAACGCACCGATCGAGGCCGGCGCGCCGCCGCCGACGTCGACGTGGTGCGCCAGGTTCGCGACGTACCCGAGCAGCTCGCCGCCGTGGTGCACCGGCGAGATCAGGCTGACGTCGTTCAGGTGCACGCCGCTCGGGAACGGGTCGTTCGTGACGATCACGTCGCCGGGGCCGAGGTTGTCGGGGCCGTAGTCGCGCACCGCGCGCGGCACCTGCTCGACCATCGAGCCGAGGTGCACCGGCTGAGCGAAGCCCTGCGCGACCGAGCGCAGCTCCGCGTCGAAGAACGCGCACGAGAAGTCGGAGCGCGTCTTGATGTTGGTCGAGTACGCGCTGCGCCGCAGGGCGAGCACCATCTCGTCGGTCGCCGCCACGAGCGCGTTCCGGATCACCTCGAACGTTACGGGGTCTATGACGCCGTTTCCCGCTCCGGCGCCGGCGAAGCCGGTACCTCTGCCCCTGCCCGGCTTCGTCGAGCCTAGGCCGGCGTCCATCCGTACGCCTCCTTCGCGGCTTCGACGCTGACCTTGCCGTCGGCGACGTCCTCGGCGATCGCGTCGGGGTCGCGCTGCGACGGCTCGCCCCAGCCGCCGCCGCCCGCGGTGCGATGGACGTAGACGTCGCCCACGCCGATCGTGGTCGAGAACATCGACGGCAGTGTCTCCTCGCTCCCGTCCGGCCGCTGGAGCACATTCGACGAGAGCGCGCCCGGCCGGCCGCCGGCGAGCCCGTACGGCGGATGCGCGGAGCGGTCGGAGCGGACGATCAGCGAGGTGTCCGGGGTGAGGCAGCGCCACACGCGCTCGACTGCCAGACCGCCGCGGTGCCGACCGGCGCCGCCCGAGTCCGGGACGAGCCCGTAGCGCTCGATCAGGATCGGGAACTCGGACTCGGCCACCTCGACGGGGATGTTCGCGGCCAGGCTCGCGGGGTTGGTGACGCCGTCGTTGCCGTCGCCGAGCGGCGTCCCGCCCCAGGTGCCGACGACCAGCTCGTAGAAGATGAACCGCTCGCCCCCCTCGGCCTGTGCATCGCCGGGCCGGCTCGCGCCGAAGACGGCGAGCGTGTTCCCGCCCTCGCCGGCGGCCGGCACCCGCGCCGGGATCAGCTGCGCCAGCGCGCCGTTGATCGCCTCGAGCGCCCGGAAGCCTGTGACACCGCGCATCGACGAGGCGCCGGGCATCACGACCTCGGCGATCGTGCCCGGCTTCGTCAGAACGTGGATCGGCCGGAACGCGCCCGCCGTGTTCGGGATCTCGACCGCGAGCGCCGAGCGGACGGCCTGGTAGACGCACGCCTGGATGAACGAGCGCGTCGAGTTGAGCGCGCCGGCGACCATCGGAGCCGACTCGCGCAGGTCGGCCGTGAGCTCGTCGCCCTCGATCGTGACCGTCGCGGTGATGGGAACGTCGCGCCGCTCGATTCCGTCGGAGTCGAGGTAGTCCGTGAACGTGGCGGTCCCGTCGGGCCAGCCCTGCGATCTCCATGCCGGACGAGCCGCTCGGTGTGGTCGATCAGGCCCGTCATCAGGCTCGCGAGCCGCTCGGCCCCGTAGCGGCGCGCGAGCTCCTGCAGCGCGCGCTCGGCCACCGTCGTCGCCGCGACCTGCGCGGCCAGGTCGCCAAGCGTCATCCGCGGAATGCGCACGTTGGCTCGGAGCACCTCGAACACCGTCTCGACGGGCTCGCCGCGGTCGTACAGGCGCAGCCAGGGGAGTCGGATGCCCTCCTGGAAGATCTCGGTGTTGTCGCAGGCGGCCGAGCCGGGCAGCCGCCCGCCGACGTCGCCGTGGTGCGCGGTCGTCGTCGCGAAGCCGACGAGCGTGCCGTCGAGGAAGACCGGCTTGAAGACGAAGATGTCCTGCAGGTGGATGCCGCCGTCGAACGGGTCGTTCATCACGAACACGTCTCCCGGCCGCAGCCGATCGCCCCACTTCGCGAGCAGGTGCTCCATCGCGACCGGCACCGAGCCGAGGTGGAACGGCACGGTCACCGCCTGAGCGACCGTCTCGCCGCTCGCGTCGCAGAGCGCGGCCGAGAAGTCCATTCCGTCGCGCACCACGGTGGAGTGCGCGGTGCGGAAGATCGTCGTCGCCATCTCGTCGGCGATCGAGGCCAGCGCGTTGCCGACGATCTGCATCGTGACCGGGTCGACAGCGGTGCTAGCCACCGCCCACCGCCTTCCACGCCGGGCGCGACGCCTCGAAGGCCGGCACGCCACAGCCTGTGGACGAATCGGCACGAAGTGGACGCACTTCTGTTGCAGACACGTCACGATTTCGCCGGTAGGCTCGATCGCATCGGGGCGGGAGGTGGGTAACCCGAGCGGCCGACCCAGACATGTCCGTTCTGGCCGCCTCGGGCTCCTCGCCCGCTTCCACCGGCGAGATGCCCCCGGCACCCGACGCCGGCGGGAACACTTCAGTCACCGGCGCGCTCCAGGACGAGAGTCTCCGTGGCACGGTCGCGGCGCACCGTCCAGCCCGGCCGGACGACGACCGTCGTGTCGTACTCGTCCACGAGCAGCGGGCCCGGCTGCGGCTCGCGGCCGATCGAGGCGCGGGTGCAGACGGGCGTGTCGACCGGGTTGCCGCCGAAAGCCGCGGTGCGGGTGCCAGGCCTCTGGGGTGGCGGCTCGTCGACCGAGAGCCGGTCGGAGGCGCTCGACGGGCCGAGCGCGGCCAGGCGCAGCGCGCGGATCTCGATCGGCGATCCCGGCTCGCCGCGCACGCCGTACAGCCGCTCGTGCTCGGCCTCGAACGCTGCGATCAGCGCCGGCACGTCGGGCTCGCCGGCCGCGAGCGCGATCTCGACCTCCCACGTCTGGCCGCCGTAGCGCAGCTCGGCGCTGCGAAGCCACTCGGCCGGACCGCCGTCGACCGCCGGTGCGAGCCGCCGCTCGAGCCCGGCGAAGAGGCGCTCGAGCCCGGCCGGCTCGACGGCGCGCGCGTCGAGGTTGCACGGGTGCACGTCGTGGAACTCGGGCCGCGCGAAGAGCAGGCCGAGCGAGCTGAACAGGCCCGCGAGCGCCGGCACGAGCACCGTGCGGCAGCCGAGCTCCTCCGCGAGGCCGGCTGCGTGCACCGGCCCGGCGCCGCCGTAGGCGATCAGCGCGAACTCGCGCGGGTCGCGGCCCTTCTCGGACGAGACCGAGCGGAGCGCGCGCGTCATCCGCGCGTTCGCGAGCTCGTGCACGCCGGCGGCCGCCTGGAGCAGCGTCAGGCCGAGCGGCTCCGCGACGCGGTCGAGCGCGTCGGCGGCGAGCTCGGGCGAGATCGTGATCTGCCCGTCCGCAACCGGTCCGGCGGGCATCAGACCGAGCACGACGTTGGCGTCCGTGACCGTCGCGTCCTCGCCTCCGCGGCCGTAGCAAGCGGGGCCGGGCGAGGCGCCGGCGCTGCGCGGGCCGACCTGCAGCCCGCCCGCGGCGTCGAGCCACGCGATCGAGCCGCCCCCGGCACCGACCTCGGCGATGTCGATCGTCGGGATGCGGAGCAGCTCGCCCGCGCCGCGCATCAGGCGGCTGCCGGCCGAGAGCGAGCCGCCCACCTCGTACTCGCGACCGCGCGAGACAGCGCCGTCCTCGATCAGCGACGCCTTGGCGGTCGTGCCGCCCATGTCGAACGAGATCGCGTTCGGAAAGCCGAGCCGCTCGGCCACGCCGAGCGCTGCGACGACGCCGGCGGCCGGGCCCGACTCCAGTGCGAGCACCGGGCGGCGGCCGGCGTCGTCGGAGGTCATCACGCCGCCAGAGGACTGCATGATCGTGAGCGGCGCCTCGATCCCGGCGCCGTCGAGGCCGCTGCGGATGCCGGCTACATATCGGTCCATGAGCGGCCGGACATAGGCGTTCACGACTGTCGTCGCGGAACGCTCGTACTCGCGCTGCTCGCGCAGGATCTCGCTCGAGAGCGAGACGACGACGCCGGGCAGCTGCTCGCGCAGGATCGCGCCGAGCTCCTCCTCGTGGCGCGGGAAGACATAGGAGTGCAGCAGACACACGGCGACCGACTCGACGCCGTCGGTCGCGAGCCGAGCGGCGATGGCGCGCGCGTCGTCCGGGTCGAGCGGGCGCAGCACCGTCCCGTCCGCTGTCACGCGCTCGTTCACCTCGTAGCGGCGGCGCCGCGGTACGAGCGGGGCCGGCTTGCGCCAGAACGGGTCGTACATGTGCGGGATCCGCAGGCGCCGCAGCTCGAGCACGTCGCGGAAGCCGGCGGTCGTGACGAGCGCGGTGAGCGCGCCGCGGCGCTCGAGCACGGCGTTCGTCGCCACGGTCGTTCCGTGGACGACGCCCGCCACCTCGCTCGGGCGCTCCGCGAGCCCGGTCACCGCCGAGACGACCGCCTCGTCGTAGTGCGGCGGCGTCGAGAGCAGCTTGCGGACCCGAGCGCGGCCGTCCGCGCGCTGGAGGATCACGTCGGTGAAGGTGCCGCCGACGTCGACGCCGATCCGGGTGGTGTTGTTCGCCCTGGCGGTCATGCGGTAAGGTCGCGCGACATGAAATCTCAAATCGCGCCGGTCGAGCATACAACGGCCGCAGGGGACGCGTGAGCTCGTCGGCGGAGCACCTCGCCGACATCGAGCCGATCGGCCGCTCGTCGACCGAGCAACGTGCGACGAAGGCGCTGCGCGAGCTGATCGTCGCCGGCCGGCTGCCCGAGGGAACACCCCTCGTCCAGCGGGATCTGGCCGAGCGGCTCGGCATCTCGCAGACGCCGATCCGGCATGCGCTCGTCGCGCTCGAGCGGGCCGGGCTGGTCGAGGTCGCCGACAACGGCCGCGCGCTCGTCCGCCGGCTCACGCGCGAGGATCTCGAGGAGCTCTACGCGGCGCGGCTCGGGCTCGAGGGCCTCGCCGCGCGCCTGGGCGCGGCGGCGGTCGGTCCGGCTGAGCTCGGCCGGATGCGCGACCGGCTCGCGTCGCTCGACCGCCTCGCCCGCGTCCAGGACGTGGACGCCTACCTCGAGGGGCGCTGGGAGCTGCACTCGACCGCGTACCTCGCCTCTGGCCGCACGCGCCTGGTGGCCGAGGTGGAGCGGCTGTTCTGGCGCGGCGGCCGCTACCACCGGCTCGTGCTCTCCTCGCCCGACAGGTTCGCACGGTCGGTCGGCTCCTACCACGACTTCGTCGAGGCCTGTGAGGCGCACGACCCCGACCGGGCCGAGCGTGTGATCCACGACAGCATGCGCTGGGCCGTCGACCTGGTCGCGGGGCTGCTCCCCTCGGAGCGCGAGCTCGCGTGAGCGGCGCTCGAATCGGCGCGGACGTCGGTGGCACCTTCACCGACGTGATCAGCCTCGGTGAGGACGGCCGCGTCGCGTTCACCAAGGTGCTCTCGACACCGCCGGCCTACGACCGCGCCGTCGTGGCGGCGGTCGGCGAGCTCGCGGGCGGAGACGCGGTGGCGGACGTCGTGCACGGGACGACCGTTGCCACCAACGCCGTGCTCGAACGCCACGGCGCGCGTCTCGCGCTCGTCACGACCGAGGGCTTCCGCGACGTGCTCGAGCTACGGCGGATGCGGACACCGCACCTCTACGACTCCTTCTGGACGAAGCCGCCGTCGCTCGTCCCGCGGCGCGACCGCTTCGAGATCGCCGAGCGGATGGCGGCCGACGGCAGGGTCGTCAAGCCGCTCGACGAGGGCGAGGCGCGCGCGCTGGCGGGCAGGCTCGCCGCGACCGGCGTCGAGGCCGTCGCAGTCTGCCTGCTGCACGCGCATCTCTACCCGACGCACGAGGAGCGGCTCGGCGCGATCCTGCGCGCGGCGCTGCCCGGCATCCCCGTGTCGCTCTCGAGCGAGGTGAGCCGCGAGCAGCAGGAGTACGAGCGCACCGCGACGACTGTCGTCAACGCGTACATCGCGCCGCTCATGGGCCGGTACGTGGCCGACCTGCGCGACGGGCTCGACGCCGCCGGCGTGGCCGCGCCGCTCACGGTGCTCCAGTCGTCCGGCGGCACGATGACCGCCGAGGACGCGGCCGCGCGGCCCGTGTACGCGCTCGAGTCGGGGCCGGCTGCGGGCGTCGTCGCGGCGCTCGCGCTCGCCGCGGCGCTCGGGCACGAGAACGCGATCGCGTTCGACCTCGGCGGCACGACGGCGAAGGCCTCCCTGATCCAGGACGGCCGCCTCTCGCTCAGCCAGGAGTACGAGGTCGGTGCCGCGCTCTCGGCCGGCAGCCGCCTGCTCCGCGGCAGCGGCGAGCTGATCCGCATCCCCACGATCGACATCGCCGAGGTCGGCGCAGGCGGCGGCTCGATCGCGTGGCTCGACGAGGCAGGCGGCCTGCACGTCGGCCCGCGCAGCGCGGGCGCGGCGCCCGGGCCCGCCTGCTACGGCCTGGGCGGTACGGAGCCGACCGTGACCGACGCCAACGTCGTGCTCGGCTACATCGCGCCCGGGCCGCTCGCGTCGGGCGCGCTGACCGTGTCGCGCGAGCTGGCCGAGCAGGCGGTCGCAGGCCTCGCCGCGCGGCTCGGTCTCTCGACGCTCGAGACGGCGCGCGGCATCCACGAGCTCGCGAACGCGGCGACGATGCGCGCGCTCCGCGCCGTCTCGACCGAGAAGGGCCGCGACCCCGCCGACTTCGTGCTCGTCGCCTACGGCGGCTCGGGGCCGGTGCACGCCGCGGCGCTCGCCGCCGAGCTCGGAACGCGCACGGCGATCGTGCCGCCGCTCGCGGGCCTCTTCTCCGCGGCCGGCCTGCTGTTCGCGCGCGCCGGCTACCACGACGTCCGCTTCTGCCGCGTGAGCGCACGCGACCCCGACCTCGACGCGCTGCGGCGCCTCGACGCCGAGATGCGTGCGCAACTCGACCCGAAGCTCGCCGGCGGCACGACCGAGTGGCGGCGTACCGCGGACGTTCGCTATCGCGGCCAGAGCTGGAGCGTGCCGATCGACCTGCCCGGCGAGCTGACCGTCGAGGCGATCGCGGGTCTCGTCGAGCGGTTCGAGGACGAGCACGAGCGCCTCTACGGCACGCGGCTCGAGCCCGGCTCGCCGATCGACATCCGCGCGCTGCGGCTGGCCGCGCTCGGGCCGCCGCGCGAGCCGTTCGCGCTGCCCGCCGGCGCGCGCGAGGCGGGCGGCACGCGCCTGGCCGACTTCGGGCCCGCGCACGGCGCGCTCGAGGCGCGCGTCGTCTCGCGCGGCTCGCTCGCCGTCGCGCCGGCGCCCGGCCCGCTGCTCGTGGACGAGTACGACACGACGGTCGTCGTCCCGCCCGGCTGGACCGTCCGACTCGACCCGGCGAGTCACGCGCTCGTGCTCGACCTGGTGGCGACAGCCGAGGACGCCGGCGGCGCGCACGCCCGGGCGATCGCGCAGCGCCTGGTCGGCAACGCGCTCGAGACCGCGGCCGACGAGATGGCGACGGCGATCTTCCGCACGGCGCACTCCGCGGTCGTCCGCGACGCGATGGACTTCTCGGCCGCCCTCTGCTCGGCCACCGGTGAGACGGTCGCGCAGGCGGTGACGATCCCGCTGCAGCTCGGCTCGATCCCGAACGCGATGCGCACGCTGCTCGAGCGCTACGGCGACGACTTCCGGCCGGGTGACGTGTTCATCGTCAACGACCCGTTCGACGGTGCGA
Organism: uncultured Actinomycetota bacterium; assembly: GCA_963797465.1. Taxonomy (GTDB): domain Bacteria; phylum Actinomycetota; class Thermoleophilia; order Gaiellales; family Gaiellaceae; genus PALSA-600. The sequence goes on from CAWCPD010000002.1 coordinate 87,837, forward strand.
GCCACACGCCGGACGTCTTCGTCGCCAAGCCGTCGTTCCACGGCGAGACGCTGATCGGCTTCGCGGTCTCGGTCGCCCATCACGGCGACGTCGGCGGCCGCGTGCCCGGCTCGTGCGCCTGCGACAGCACCGAGGTGTTCCAGGAGGGGCTGCGGCTGCCGTGGCTGCGGCTGTACGCAGCGGGCGAGCGCAACGAGGCGCTCTTCGACGTGATCCGTGCCAACGTCCGCGTGCCGCACGAGCTGCTCGGCGACCTCGCGGCGCAGGTGGCCGCCTGTCACATCGGCGACCGCGAGCTGCAGCGAGCTCGCGCACCGGCACGGCACCGCCGGGCTCGCCGGGCTGATGGGAGGGCTGCTCGACCACACCGAGCAGCTGCTCCGGCGCGAGATCGCGAGCTGGCCCGACGGCACCGCCACCTTCACCGACTACATGGACTCGGACGGGATCGACGTGCGCGACGTGCAGGTAACGGTCGACCTGACGATCCGCGGCGACGAGCTCGTCGCCGACTTCTCGCGGTCGGCGCCGATGGTGCGCGGCGCGCTCAACTGCACGCCGTCGTTCGCCGAGGCGAGCGTGTACCTGACGGTGATGGCGGCCTCGTCGATCGAGATCCCGCGCACCGGCGGCGCCACGCGGCCGATCACGGTGATCACGAAGCCGGGGACGGTCATGCACGTGCTGCTTCCGGGCGCGTCGTCGATGCGCGGCATCACCGGCTACCGCTTGTCGGACGTGATGAACGGCGCGCTCGCGCAGCTCGTGCCCGACCGCGTGCCCGCGGCCGGCGAGGGCGGGAGCACCCTGGCCTTCTTCACCGGCTCGCAACGGCGGCGGGCCGTGGGTCTACAGCGAGCTCGTCGTCGGGACGTGGGGCGGGCGGCCCGTGTCGGACGGGAACGACGGGCTCGCGAACCCGTGCGCGAGCATGGCCAACATCCCGGTCGAGGTGGCCGAGACGGAGTGGCCGATCGTGGTCGAGCGGTACGGCCTCGTGCCCGACTCCGGCGGTCCCGGGTTGTACCGCGGTGGACTGGCCGTCGAGCGCGTCTGGCGCGCGGTCGAGCCGGGCACCACCGTCCACGTGCGCTCCGACCGCCAGGTGCACCGGCCGTACGGCCTCGACGGCGGTCGCGAGGGCGCGGCCTCGTCGACGCTCATCTTCCGTGCAGGCGGCATGCTCGAGCGGATGCCGCCGATGTTCGGCGCCGTGCTCCAGCCGGGTGACGTGATGCATCACCGGATGGCAGGCGGCGGCGGCCACGGCAACGCGTTCGAGCGCGATCCCGAGGCGGTCGCGCGCGACGTGCTCGACGACAAGGTGTCGGTCGCGGCCGCGCGCGAGAGCTACGGCGTCGTCGTCGGCCACGGCGGTGCGCTCGATCGCGAGGCGACCGAGGCGCTGAGGCGGAGCGCGGTGCGGTGAGGGCTGCCGATGGGTTGTCGCAGACCGTGGCGCCGCCGGCCTCGTTTCCACGGCGCTACACAGGGCCGAAAACGACATGTCTGTTCGGTCGCCGCGGGTTACCCACCTCCCGCCCCGATGCGATCGAGCCTACCCGCGAAATCGTGACCTGTCTGCAACGAAACCGTGTCGATTCGTCAAGAGGCGGGTCGCCCGGCGATGTCGGGTCGCGCGATCGCCCCAATGCGGGCGTCCGGCTGCGTCTCCCCGGCCCGCGGTGGAAGCGGGCATGACCCTCGGCAGCGCTCTGCTCTCCTCCGCGGGCGGCGCCCGCGTCTCGGTGCTCCTCGGGCTCGAGCCGGCGTGGCCGGCCGCGTATGCGCTCGGCCCGGCGCTGACCGTGCAGGGAGCGCCGGCCGACAACCTGGCGCTCCATCACGCTGTCGCGGCTGCCCGTCCCGGCGAGGTGATCGTGCTCGCGGTCGGCGGTGAGACCGCGATTGCCCACTGCGGGGACATTCTCGCACTCGCCGCGCGCGAACGAGGCGTCGCCGGGATCGTGGTCGACGGCGCGATCCGCGACCGGGCGCAGCTCGAGGCGCTCGGCCTGCCCGTCTTCCACCTCGGGACCTCGCCGCAGGGGCCGGGGAAGACAGGACCCGGAGCGCTGCGGGTGCCGGTCACGCTCGCCGGCGTCACCGTGCAGCCGGGCGACCTCGTCTGCGCCGACGCCGACGGGATCGTCGTCGTCGCGGCCGCGGAGGCCGACGACGTGCTCGTCGCGGCCCGCACGCTCGAGGAGCACGAGCGCGGGATCGTCGCACGCGCTCGCGCAGCGGCGAGACGACGGTCGCGATCCTCGAGCTGGAGGAGCTGCCGTGAGGATCGCGCGCGTCGAGGCGACACCGCTCGCGATTCCGCTCGCCCAGGAGTTCCACTGGGCAGGTGGCGCGCAGGTCGGCGCGAACCTCGTCCTCTTCGCGGTGCACACCGACGACGGGGTCATCGGCTACGGCGAGTCGATCTGCGAGGACCCGCGCGCGGTCGTCGCGCACGGCGAGCTGATGGCGCGCCAGGTCGTCGGCCGCTCGCCCGGCGACATCGAGGCGATCCTGCGCTCGATCTGGAGCGAGGGCCGCTGGAAGATGTGGCCGCAGTTCACGCAGACCGTCTTCGCCGGGATCGAGGTCGCTTGCTGGGACGCGCTCGGGCGCGCGCTCGGGGTGCCGACGCGCACCTTCTTCGGCGGCGCCGTCCACGACGAGCTCGACTACTTCGGCTTCCTCCAGGGCGACGACCCCGACACGCTCGCCGCGTCACGCACGCCGGCTCGCGGGCGAGGGCCACCGAGTGATCTACCTCAAGGTCGGCCGCGGCCTGCGCGACGACGACGCCTGCGTGGCGGCCGTCCGCGAGGCGATCGGGCCGGAGCCTCTGCTGCGGATCGACCCGAACGAGGCGTGGGACCTCGCGACAGCCGTCGAGCGGATCCGGCGGCTCGAGCAGCACGACCTCGACTGGGTCGAGCAGCCCGTTCCCGCACAGGACGTGGCCGGGCTCGCCCATGTGCGGCGCGTCGGTCTCGACGAAGATCGCCGCCGACCAGGCCGTCTGCACGATCGGGCAGCTGCGGCACGTGCTCGAACGCGAGGCGGCGGACGTGGTCGTGACGGGAGGCCACGAGGCAGGCGGGCTCTACCGCTTCAGCCAGCAGGCGTTCATGTGCGAGGCGCACGGGCTGAACGTCAACCGGCACGCGTTCATGGAGAGCGAGATCAGCTTCCTGGCGAACGCGCAGGTCGCCGCGACGATTCCGAACCTCACGCTCGGCAACCAGGCGATGCACCAGCTGCTCGCCGAGCGCCTGACGCTCGGGCCGGCGCCGGCGCTCGAGGGCGGCCGCTACCGACTGAGCGACGCGCCCGGCCACGGGTTCGAGCTCGACGCCGACGCCGTCGCGCCGTGCCAACGAGCGGTGGCAGCCGCGACGGGCGCCTACAACACGGTCGAGTCGATCCGGTGAAGGGCGCGTGAGACGATCGTGGTCGGCGGCGGCATCCTCGGCTCGACGACGGCATGGGAGCTCGCGCGTGAGGGCGAGGACGTGCTGCTGCTCGAGGCGCGCCGCTTCGGCGAGGGCTCGACCGGCGCGTCGGCGGCGATCGTGCGTTGCCACTACTCGAACCCCGAGGTCGTGCGCATGGCCGTGCGGTCACGCGACCGGCTTCGCCAGCTGCCGCTCCACCTCGGCTGCGACCCGGTCTACACGGAGTCCGGCTGGCTCTTCCTCGTCGACGCGGAGTCGGCGCTCGCGGCGGCCGAGAACTCGATCATGCAGGACGAGGAGGGCCTCGACAGCATCGAGGTCGACGACCTGCACGCCTACCTGCCGGGCGCCGAGGGCGCCGGGATCGGGTATGCGCTCTACGAGCCCGAGGCGGGGTTCGCGGATCCGGTCGCGACGACCGTTGCCTACGCCTCTGCGGCGCGACGGCGCGGGCGCGCGCGCGCTCGAGGGAACGCCGGTCGAGGCGATCGTGATCGAGGGCGGCGCCGTTCGCGGCGTGCGTGTCGATGGCGAGCTCGTCGAGTGCGAGCACCTCGTGCTGGCTGCGGGCGTCTGGTCGGCGAAGCTCGCGCGCGGGATCGGACTGGAGCTGCCGCTCGAGATCACGCGCGAGCAGGACGTCGTCCTCGCGGCCGCGCCCGAGCCGGAGATCGCGTGCGCCGTGTCGTCGCAGGTCGACCGGATCTACGTCCGCCCGGCGCCCGAGCACGGTGCCGGCCACCTTCTCGTCGGCCGCGGCTTCCCGAAGGAGTACGAGACGGTCGACCCGGACGGCTACGACGCGGCGGTCGACCCGGCGTTCGAGGACGACGTGCGCGACCCGTCTCGCCGCTCGCGTGCCGCGCCTGACCGGCGCACGCGTGGCCGGCGGCCGCGTCGGCCTCTACGACGTCACGCCCGACTGGCATCCGCTGCTCGGCCCGGTCGACGGGGTACGAAGGCCTCCATCTCGCGACCGGCGGCAGCGGCCACTGCTTCAAGCTCGGCCCCGCGATCGGCGAGCTCGTCGCCGGCGGGATCTGCGGCCGGCGAGCCGCCTTCGCCGACCTCGCGAGCTTCTCGCTCTCCCGTTTCGCCGAGGGTCGCGCGTTCGTCTCGAGCTACGGCGGCAATCGCGCATGAGCCGAACGCTCGACGGAGGCGACCGAGCATGAGCTTCGAGCTCGTGATCCGCAACGGCACGATCTACGACGGCACCGGCGCCGAGGCGATTCACGGCGACGTCGCGATCGAGGACGGGCGCATCGTCTCGATCGGGGCCGTACCGCCGGCGGACTGCGACGAGCTCGACGCGGCGGGGCTCGCGGTCGCGCCGGGGTTCATCGACATCCACAGCCACTCCGACTACACGCTGCTCGTCGACCCGCGCGCCGCGAGCGCGATCCACCAGGGCGTGACGCTCGAGGTGGTCGGCAACTGCGGGTTCGGCTGCTTCCCGATCGGCGAGCCGGGCCTCGCGCGCAAGGCGATCTACGGCTACAGCGACGCCGTGCCGCTCGACTGGCGCACCGCAGGCGGCTACTTCGAGCGGCTCGAGGAGGCCGGCCCGGCCGTCAACGTGCTCAGCCTCGTGCCGAACGGCCAGCTGCGGCTCGCCACCGTCGGGCTCGAGGAGCGCCCCGCTGACCCGGCCGAGCGGGCGCGCATGGCCGAGCTGCTGCGCGAGTCGCTCGACGAGGGCGCGTGGGGCTACTCGACCGGGCTCGAGTACGCGCAGGAGGCCGGCGCGACCGAGGACGAGATCACCGGCCTCTGCGGCGTGCTCGACGGTCTGCTCTACGCGACGCACACGCGACGGCGTGACGAGGGCGCGACGGAGTCGGTCGCGGAGGCGATCCGTACCGCCGAGCGAGCGCAGGTTCGGCTCCAGGTCTCGCACCTCGTCCCGCGCAACGGGATCGAGGAGTCGCGCCGCTCGATCGAGCTCGTCGAGCGCGCACGGGACCGCGGCAGCGACGTCGAGTTCGACATGCACACGCGCCGCTACGGGACCACCCACCTCGTCGCCGCGCTCCCGCCCTGGGCGCTCGCGGCCGACCCGGCCGGGCTCGCCGCGCTGCTTCGGGACGGTGCCGAGCGCGACCGGATGCGCCCGCACCGCAGCATTCTCAGCGCCGGCGGCGACTGGAGCCGGATCGTGTTGCTCGACAACCCGTTCTGGCCCGAGTACGCGCGACGCGACGTGGTGTCGATCGCCGCCGAGCGCGGCCAGGATCCGCTCGACACCGTCTACGACCTGCTCCTTCCCTCGGTCGAGGAGCCGCACCGGCTGATGGTGATCATCCACGCCTACAGCGAGGAGGAGCAGCGCGAGGCGTTCGCCCACGCTTGCTGCGTTCCCGGCTCCGACGCGACGACGCTCGCGCCCGACGGCCCGTTGGCCGGGTCGGTCTTCCACGGCGCCTATACCTGGGCCTCGTGGTTCTGGCGCTTCATGGTGAACGAGGAGCGCCTCCTCTCACCCGCCGCCGCGGTGCACAAGCTGACCGGGCAGCCCGCGGCTCGGCTCGGCCTCTCGGATCGCGGCGTGCTTCGCGCGGGCGCACGCGCAGACGTGGCGATCTTCGACCCGGAGCGCTTCGCCGAGCGCGGCACCACGTTCGAGCCGAACCAGCTCGCGGCAGGCGTCCGGCACGTGCTCGTGAACGGCGTGCACACGCTCCGTGACGGGCAGCTCACCGGCGCGCGCGGCGGGATGGTGCTGCGGCGATGACGGCGCCTCTGCACGAGGCGCTCCCGGTTGTTGCCGTGAGGCGCGTGCGGGTCGGGCCTATGATCGCGCCCATGTGTCCACGTTCACCATCGGGAGCAGGCTCGTGAAGGCTCTCGTCTGGTACGGCGACCGCAGCATGTCCTTCGAGGACGCCGCCGAGCCGGAGCCCGGTGCCGACGAGGTTGTGCTCGACGTCGAGCTCGCCGGGATCTGCGGCTCCGACCTGCACGGCTATCGCGGGCACCCGGGCCCGCGCGTGCCGCCGCTCGTGCTCGGGCACGAGGTCGTGGGCCTGCTCGACGGCGACGCCTACGCGGTCTACCCGCTGATCGGCTGCGGCGAGTGCGCGCACTGCGCTGCGGGCGAGGACAACCTCTGCGCCTCGTGGCGGCTGATCGGGATGCACCGGCCGGGCGTCTTCGCCGAGCGGGTCGCAGTGCCACGCCGCTCGCTCGTCGCGCTCCCGGACGGGATCGACCACCGGCGTGCCGTGCTGGTCGAGCCGCTCGCGTGCTGCGTCGGCGCGCTGGCGCCGCACGAGGATGCCCGCTCCGTCGCCGTCCTCGGCTGCGGACCGCTCGGCCTGCTGACCGTCTACCTCGCGGCGCGGTCCGGCGCGGAGGTGACCGCGGTCGATCCGCTGCCGGAGCGCCGGGCGATCGCCGAGCGGCTCGGTGCGGGCACCACCGCGGCGGAGCTGCCGCCCGACGGCGTCGAGCTCGTCGTCGACGCGGCCGGGTTCGAGGCGACGTGGCGTGCCGGGCTCGCGGGCGTCCGCGCCGGCGGCACGATCGTGATGCTCGGACTCGGGAACGCTGAGGCGCCGTTCCCGATGGCGCAGCTCGTGCGGCGCGCGATCCACCTGCGTGGCCAGTTCGCCTACACGCGCGCCGAGTTCGCGCGCGCGCTCGAGATCCTCGCCCAGGGTGACCTGCCCCTCGACTGGCTCTCGAACGCGCCGCTCGCCGACGGCGCCGACGCCTTCGCGAACCTCGTCGACCGGCCCGCCGAGTACGCGAAGGTCGTGCTGGTCCCGTCGTGAGCGAGCCGCGGTTTCTCGTCACGGGCGCGTACGGCTGCATCGGCGCCTGGGTCGTCGCCGAGCTCGTCGCCGAGGGGCGGCCGGTCGTCACCTTCGACCTCTCGCCTGAGCCGCGCCGGCTACGCCTGCTGCTCGACGACGACGCGGTGGCGGCGGTTCCGCACGTCGCGGGCGACATCACCGACCTCGCCGCGGTCGGGCGCGCCGTCGACGACCACGGCGTCACGCACGTGATCCACCTGGCCGCGCTGCAGGTGCCGTTCTGCCGTGCCGACCCGCCGCTAGGCGCGCGCGTCAACGTGCTCGGCACCGTGAACGTCTTCGAGGCGGCCAGGGCCCGGCCCGACCTGGAGCCCGTCGTCTACGCCTCGTCGATCGCGGCGTTCGACTCGAGCGGGACGATGGCCGGCCACCCGAGCACGATCTACGGCGTCTACAAGCGCGCGAACGAGGCGACCGCCACCGTCTACCTCGCCGAGAACGGCGTCTCGAGCACCGGCCTCAGGCCGCACACGGTCTACGGCGTCGGTCGCGACCAGGGCCTCACCTCGGCCCCGACCACCGCGATGCTCGCCGCGGCGGCCGGAACCGCCTACACGATCCCGTACGGCGGCGCCGCGCAGCTCCAGCTTGCGCGCGACGTGGCCCGCGCGTTCGTCGCCGCAAGCCTCGCCGGGCACGAGGGAGCGGCTGTCCACAACCTCCCCGGTCGCCGCGTCGCGGTGGAAGAGATCGTGACCGCACTCGGCGCCGCCTCGATCGGCTTCGACGACGTCCGCCTGCCGTTCCCGGAGGAGCTCGACAGCTCCTCGTTCACGACCGGCTTCCCCGACTACGCGGAGACGCCGCTCGCCGACGGCGTCGCCTCGACCGTCGACCGCTTTCGCGCCCTCCTCGCGGAGGGTCTCGTCCAACCACCCCCTGATCCCGCCGAACAAGGAGCGAGATGAGCAGCAGCAACGGAGTTCACGCCGACTGGGCGACCCGGTTCGGTCGCGCGGAGCCGAAGATCGTCTGCGTGGGCCTGAACTACTCCGACCACACGGGCGAGACGAAGATGGAGGCGCCGAAGGCGCCGCTCCTCTTCGGCAAGTTCGCGAATGCCCTCTGCGGCGACGGCGACGCGATTGTCCTGCCGGATGGCGCCGGCCATGTCGACGCCGAGGCGGAGCTCGCGGTCGTGATCGGCCGCACCGCCAGCCGGGTACCGGCCGACGAGGCGTTCGAGTACGTCGCCGGCTACACCTGCGCCAACGACGTCAGCGAGCGCGATATGCAGTTCGGGGACGGGCAGTGGTTCAGGGGAAAGAGCCTCGATACGTTCTGCCCGGTCGGCCCGCGGATCGTGCCGCGCGACGAGCTCGACCCGGCCGACCTTCGCATCCAGCAGCGCCTGAACGGCGAGACGCTGCAGGACTCGCGCACGAGCCTGCTCATCTTCGACATCCCGACGCTGATCGCCTACATCACCGAGGCGATCACGCTCGAGCCCGGCGACCTGATCCTGACCGGCACGCCCCAGGGCGTCGGCATCTTCCGCGACCCGAAGATCGCGCTCGCCGACGGCGACGTCGTCGAGATCGAGATCGAGGGGATCGGCGTGCTCCGGAACGACGTCCGCGCCGCGTGAGCCGGACACCCGTTTCCGGCTGTGGACGAATCGACACGCTTTCGTTGCGGACACGTCACAGGTTCGCGGGTAGGCTCGATCGCATCGGGGCGGGAGGTGGGTAACCCGAGCGGCGAAGAGGGACATGTCCGGTTCGGACGGGTCCGGGCCGAGGTGGTCGGTGCTCGCGGCAGGGGAGTGCCGTGAGGGGCGAGCATCCCGACTTCCTCTGGCGCAGCCCCGAGCCGCGGGACGCGTACGAGGTCGTGATCGTCGGCGGCGGCGGGCATGGCCTCGCGACCGCGTACTACCTGGCTCGCGAGCACGGGATCACCGACGTCGCCGTGCTCGAGCGCGGCTGGCTCGCCGGCGGCAACATCACGCGCAACACGACGATCATCCGCTCGAACTACCTCTGGGACGAGAGCGCCGCGATCTACGAGCACTCGCTGAAGCTCTGGGAGGGGCTCGAGGAGGAGCTCGGCTACGACCTGCTCTTCAGCCAGCGCGGCGTGCTCAACACTCGCGCACTCGCTCCAGGACGTCCGCGACTCGCGTGCGGCGCGTCTAGCGCAAACCGTCTCGCCGGGATCGACGCGGAGTGGCTCGAGCCCGAACAGGTCGGGGAGCTGTGCCCGATCCTCGAACGTCTCGCCGGCGTCCGCTACCCGGTGCTCGGCGCCACCTACCAGCCGCGCGGCGGGATCGCGCGGCACGAGAACGTCGCGTGGGGCTACGCGCGCGCCGCCGACGCGGCTCGGCGTCGACCTCGATCCAGGGCTGCGAGGTGACCGGGATCGAGTCGCGGACGGCCGCGCCGTCGCGGTGGAGACGACGCTCGGGCGGATCGCGGCGAACAGCATCGCGCTCGTCGCCGCCGGTCACAGCACGTGCTCGCGGAGCATGGCGGGGGTGCGGCTGCCGATCCAGAGCCACCCGCTGCAGGCGCTCGTCTCGGAGCTGTACGAGCAGGTGCTCGACACGGTCGTGATGTCGAACGCCGTGCACGTCTACGTCAGCCAGGCGCACAAGGGCGAGCTGGTGATGGGCGCCGGGATCGACGCCTACAACTCGTACGCGCAGCGCGGCTCGTCCCACGTGATCGAGCACCAGCTCGCGGCCGCGCTCGAGCTGTTTCCGATCTTCGCCGGCGCGCGCGTGCTGCGCACCTGGGCCGGGATCGTCGACGTCTGCCCGGACGCCTCGCCGATCGTCGGCCCGACGCCGGTCGACGGCCTCTTCGTCAACTGCGGCTGGGGCACCGGCGGATTCAAGGCGACGCCCGGCTCGGGCTGGGCCTTCGCGTGGACGCTCGCGCACGGCGAGCCGCACACCCTCGCCGCGCCGTTCTCCCTCGACCGCTTCACGACCGGCGCGCTGATCGACGAGCACGGCGCCGCCGGGGTCGCGCACTGATGCTGCAGATCCGCTGCCCGTGGTGCGGCGACCGCGACGAGGTCGAGTTCGCCTACGGCGGCCAGGCCGGCGATCGCCTACCCCGCCGACCCGGCCGCGCTCTCCGACGAGGAGTGGGCGCGCGTTCCTCTTCTTCCGCGATAACCCGAAGGGCGCGTTCGCCGAGCGGTGGGTGCACACGCACGGCTGCCGCCGCTGGTTCGACTGTCGTCCGCGACACGGTGACGAATGAGATTCACGTTCGCGGGAGCTGAGTACGAAGGCCGCGAAGGCGAGACGCTCGCGGCGGCGCTCGTTCGGAACGGGGTGCTCGGCGGGTTCACGTCAGCTCTATCGCGGCCGGCCGCGGGGCGTCTACACCGCCGGCGAGGAGGAGCCGAACGCGCTCGTCCAGATCGGGGCCGAGCCGCATGCTTCGCGCGACGCTCGTCGAGCTCTACGACGGGCTCGTCGCCGAGCCGCTCGCCGGGAAGGGCCGTCTCGTCGCGGCTGCCCGCAACGCGGTACGACGCGATGCACGCGCACTGCGAGGTGCTCGTCGTCGGTGCAGGGCGGCTCGGGGCGCGCGGCTGCGGGCGCGGCGAGCGGACGCGTGATCCTCGCCGAGCAGTTCGCGTGCAAGCCGCTCGGCGACGTGCGCGTGCTCGAGCGCACGACGGTGGTCGCGATCCACGACGGCAACTACGTGCTCGCCGTCGAGCGCGGTCGGCGGCTCTGGCGGATCCGCGCGCGAGCGGATCGTGCTCGCGACCGGCGCGCTCGAGCGGCCCGAGCGTCTTCCCCGACAACGACCGGCCGGGGACGATGCTCGCCGGCGCCGCCGCGGCGTACGGGAGCCCCGAAGGTACGACCCCGGTCTCGGGCGGTTGGAGCCCGCGCGTCCACCTCTGGAGCCAGGCGCGTGGCCGGCTCCGCTGGGACGACCGGATCGGCGCGCCGGTGCCGGCACGGCGAGCTCGCCTGCGATCGAGTGCGTCGGCCGCGCGATCGGCGCGGGCTTGCCCGACGCGCCGCCGTTCGCGCTGCCCGACGGCGACGAGGACGACCGCCTTCGTCGACCTCGAGCGCGACGTCACCGTCGCCGACATCCGCCGCGCGGTCGGCGCAGGGCTACGTTCGGTCGAGCACGTGAAGCGCTTCACGACGATCGGCACCGGCTCCGACCAGGGCAAGACCGCCAACGTGAACGCGATCCGCGTCGCCGCCGAGCTGCTCGGCGTCCACCCGGGCGAGCTCGGCACGACCACGTTCCGACCGCCGTACACGCCGGTCTCGTTCGCCCTGCTCGCGGGCCGGAACCGCGGCGCGCTGTTCGATCCGGTGCGCGTCACGCCGATGCATCGGTGGCACTCGAGCACGGCGCCAGTGATGGAGAACGTCGGCCAGTGGCACCGTCCGCGCTTCTTCCCGCGCGACGGCGAGTCGATGGACGAGGCCGTCCTGCGCGAGTGCCGCGCCGTCCGCGAGGCCGTGGCATGCAGGACGTGAGCACGCTCGGCAAGATCGACGTGCAAGGCCCCGACGCGCTCGAGCTCCTGAACCGGCTGTACACGAACGCCTTCGACTCGCTCGCGGTCGGCCGCGCCCGCTACGCCGTGATGTGCAAGGCCGACGGCATGGTCTTCGACGACGGCGTCGTGATGCGCGTCGGCGAGGAGCGGTACCTCTGCACGACGACGACCGGCAACGCGGCGGGGGTGCTCGACCACATGGAGGAGTGGCTCCAGACGGAGTGGCCCGACCTGCGCGTCTGGCTGACGTCCGTGACCGAGCAGTGGGCGACCGTCGCCGTCGCCGGGCCGGACTCGCGCGACGTGCTCGCAGGGGCTGACGGCAAGCTCCCGCTCGACACCGAGAGCTTCCCGTTCATGGCGATCGCCGAGGGCGAGGTGGCCGGCATCCCGGCGCGGGTCTGCCGCGTCAGCTTCTCGGGCGAGCTCGCGTTCGAGGTCAACGTCGACGGCCGCCGCGGGCTCGAGCTGTGGGAGGCGATCCTCGACGCCGGCGAGGCGACGCCGTACGGCACCGAGGCGATGCACGTCCTGCGCGCCGAGAAGGGCTACCCGATCGTCGGCCAGGACACCGACGGCACGGTCACGCCCCAGGATCTCGGCATGGACTGGATCGTCTCCAAGACGAAGCCGGACTTCCTCGGCAAGCGCTCGTTCGCGCGCGCCGACACCTCGCGGCCCGACCGCAAGCAGCTCGTCGGGCTGCTGCCGGCCGATCGCGACGCGCTGCTGCCCGAGGGCACGCAGCTCGTCGGCGAGCCGGGCTCGCGCGTCATGCTGGGCCACGTGACCTCGAGCTACCGCAGCGCCGCGCTCGGCCGCACGTTCGCGCTCGCGCTCCTGCGCAGCGGCCGCGAACGGATCGGCGAGACCGTGTACGCCGAACGGCGTCGCCGCCGAGGTCGCCGAGCCGGTGCTCTACGACAAGGAAGGGCACGCGCCGCGATGGCCGTCCTGCGTGAGCTCGAGCTGCCGCCGCAGGTCGCGGTCCGCGGCGAGCCCCAGCCAGGGTTCCCGGTCGAGCCGAACACGACGGCCGAGCTCGACGACCGCCTCGTCTTCTGGCTCGGGCCCGACGAGTGGCTCGTGCTCGGCGCCACCGAGGCCGACTACGCGGATGCGTCGGCCGCGGTCGACGTCTCGGCCAACCGCCACGCCTTCGAGCTCTCGGGCGCCGGACGCCCCCGACGTGCTCGCGCAGGGCTGCTCGCTCGACCTCGACCGGCTGGCGCCGGGCGGGTGCGCCCAGACGCTGCTCGCGCGCGCCCAGGTGCTCCTCTACCGTGTCGACGCCGGGACGTTCGGCATCCTCGTTCGCCCGTCGTTCACGCCGTACCTGCGCGAATGGCTGCAGGACGCGCTCGCGCCCGAGGACTAACGTCAGGGCGATGGACCGTCGCTGCATGTCGCTCGTCGCCGGTGTCGTCGCCGCGGCTCTCAGCCTCGGCGAAGCCCGGGCCGACGACACCGAGTGCGCGGTCAAGCGGTGGGCGCAGGCGCGGCAGAACCCGTGCGCGAACGGCGGCACGGTCGGCGGGGAAGCGCCCGGGCCCGACGACGTCGCACGACTCGAGCCGGCGTGGACGTTTCGGCCCGGCGGAGGATGCGATCGACCGTCGTGTACGCGTCCGAGGACGGCTTCGTCTACGCGCTCGACGCTGCCACCGGCTCGCGGCGCTGGCGTGCGCGTCCCGACTGCTCGAGACGGCGTCCGCGCGTATCACGTGCCGACGGAATGACGGCCGTACGGGACGACATGGTGTTCGGCGATCGGGGCGAGTGGGAGAGCTGGCTGGAGCAGCACCACGCCGACGCGAGCGAGTGCTGGCTGAGGATCGCCCGCAAGGCCTCGAAGCACGAGACCGTCACCCACGCCGACGCGCTCGAGGTCGCGCTCACCTACGGCTGGATCGATGCGGTCCGCCGGAGGCTCGACGACGACCACTTCCTCCAGCGCTTCACCCCGCGAGCTCGGCGGAGCACGTGGTCGAAGCTCAACCGCGACAAGGTCGAGGTGCTGACGAAGGCCGGCCGCATGAAGCCCGCGGGCCTGCGCGAGGTCGAGCGCGCGAAGGCCGACGGCCGCTGGGCCGCGGCCTACGACGGCCAGCGCACGATCGCGGTGCCGGACGATCTTCGGGGTGAACTCGACGCCCGCCCCGCCGCCGCGGCGTCCTTCGCGGGCCTCGACAGCCGCAACCGCTACGCGATCCTCTACCGCCTCCAGGAGGCGAAGCGGCCCGAGACGCGCGCCCGGCGCCTAGCGAAGTTCGTCGCGATGCTCGAGGCGGGCGAGGCGATCTACCCGACTCCCACCCGGCGAGCTCAGAACGCGCCCTCGTAGCCCGTCTCGTCCTCGAGCAGCGCGATCACCGCGTTCGCCCAATCGGCGACGTCGTCCAGCCTCTCCTGGTCGCGAATCGTCATGAAGCCCGCGAGGAGCCTGTTGCGCTCCTGCTCGGTAAGTGCCGGCTCGGCGACCGGGTTGTGGTCGGTGCGACCGAGATCGGCCTCGACCTTCCGGGCACGAGCGAAGTTGAGCAGCGAGGGCCGGGCTCCCGCCGCCTCGGCGAGCTGCGCGAGCAGCACGTCGACCCGCGCCAGGCCTTCCGGCGTCAGCGCCGCGACCGCTTTGGCGAGATAGACGCTGTGATGGTCGGCCGTCGGCACGACGCGATCATCACACGTATCGACCCGTCCTCAGCAGGCGTGAGACGCTCCCGCCATGGGAACCAATGCGCCCGCGCCGGACGTCGCCGAGTTCGGCCGGGTCGCCGGGATCGCGAACCCGGTGCTCCGCAACCTCGAGATCACCGCCTGCTACTCGCGCCTGGCAGCCGCGTTCGCGGCGCGGGGCAGCGCGGGCGCGAACTGGTGCACTTACGCGACGTGGGCGTCGAGGCAGGCGGGGCGGACGATCCGCGGCGAGGACTGGGTCGAGCTGCTCGGACGCAGGCTCGGCGAGGGTCGCTGGCTGCTGCATCCCATCGCGACGTGCTGGCGCCGGCTGCTCCGGCGGGGCCTCTTCCAGCCCGGGACGCGGCTCGGACGATTGACCGCCGAGCTGCACACGCCGTTCGACGCGTTCGAGCGCGCCAGCGACGCGGTCGCGCGCGGGAACCTGAAGGTGTTCGAGGAGATCGGGCTCGAGTTCGCCCGCTACCTCCAGGAGGGCCCTGCGGCCGAGTTCCTTGACGAACTCAGGCCGGGCGACCCGCCCGACGGGCAGCGGTATCTTCGCCAGGCGTTCACGCGGTACGAGCGCGCGCGGACCGAGCCCGATCCGAAGGCCCGCACCGAGCTCACGGTGCTCGCGAACCTCGAGATCGGCTTTCACGAGCAGACCCGCCTGCAGCCGGAGATCCGCGAGGCGCTCGACGCCGGCTCCGCCACCGAGGAGGATCTCGGCCGGCGCGCGCTCGAAGCCGTGTTCCCGTCGGCGAGGCGTCTGTGGCCGATCGTCCGTCGCCCGGCAGCCGCCACCGTCGGAGTCGTCGCGGCCGCGGTGCAGCGGGCGTCGAGCCGCCTTGCGCGCGAGGTGATCACGGAGGCCTTGATGGTCCTGTCGCTTCCGGGTCGCGTGCTGGCGCTCGGCTCCAACCTTCCCGACGCGTTCCCGGAGCCGCTCCGCGACCCCGGCGACCCGGATCTGCGCGAACTGCTGGCGCGCTTCGAGCCACCGGCCCCGGAGCCCGACGACTGCGGCGCCCGCGACTGGTCGGAGCTCGACCAGCGGATGCACTACATCTCGCACCTGTTCCGTGCGTTCCACCTGCACGAGGAGCTCACGCGCGCGCCGTTCGACGCCAAGCAGCTCGCGAGCCTTGCCCGCAGTGTCGTGCCGGACGGCGCGCTCTGAAGACTGGCGCTGATCGCCGCGATTCGGCGAGGACTCTGTTGCGCTCTCGATCGTCCGCGCTCGCGACCAAACTCGCCAGACGAGCGAACCCCAGACCGTTTAGGCGCGTCGATCCGATACCGATGGGTGGCCGGTCGCGTCTTTGGGTGCACGAGTCTCTCGCGATCTCCCAGTCGATCGGCGGACGTCCCCACGGTTGTCGGAGTTCGAGGCCATCCCAGGCGCGGGCCGGAAGCCCTGCGCCAGAGTCGCGAATGACCCCTGAACGATCCTCGCGGAACGACCGGTGAGCCGTACGCTGGGACTGGCTGCGGCCTTGGAGTTGCAGAGAGGGCGACGCTAGCCGACGTCTTCGATGATCTCGACCAGTTCGTCCAGGCGGTAGCCCTGGCTGCGAGCGAACTCGACGAGCTCCCGCGCTCGCTGGACGACGGCCCCACGCTCGGGCGTCCCCGCCACCGAGATGCCGCGCCCGCGCCGGAACTCGAGCAGCCCCTCATCGCGCAGCACCCGAAGCGAACGCAGCACGGTGTTCGTGTTGACCCCGAGGACGGCTGCAAGATCCTTGGCAGGCGGAAGGCGCTCTCCCGGCTTCGCTTCCCCGTCGGCGATCGCCCGTCGGATCTCACCCGCGACCTGCTCATACAGATCGGTGGGGTCGGCCTTGTCGACCTTGACATTCAGCATGATGCTAGTAATAGTAGCGCAATAGAGTAAGGGAGGTAGGCATGACCGTCACCGCTCCGCCTCGCCCAACCCGCCCGAGCGATCCCGTGGATCGCGAGGAGATCGAGGCCATCGTCGAGGCGCTGATCGAGGAAGCCAGGAAACGCGCGCAGCGTCGCCGACGCCGAAACGGCGCAGTCGTGACCCTCGTCGCGCTCGTCGGAGTTGCGCTGTTCGCCCTCTTGGGACGTAGCGCGTCGTCACAGACGGCATTCCCGGCACTGTCTGCGCGGTCGAGCCTTCCTGCCGGAGCGGCGAACTCGAAGATCGCCTACACGCAGAGCAGGGCGGGCGGTCAGAGCAGCGGCGGGCTCTACGTCCTGAACGCCGACGGGAGCGGAAAGCAGAGGCTCGCTGACGCGGGCCATAGCACTCCCTCGTGGTCGCCCGACGGGCGCAAGATCGCATTCGGCTCGCGGAGTCAAAAGGTTTGGGTCGTGAACGCCGATGGGAGCGGGCAGCAGAGATTGACGATGGGCAGCCATCCTGCCTGGTCGCCCGACGGCCAGAAGATCGCCTTCACGAGTCGGCAGTCGTGGTCCTCCCCCAACTACGACATCTACGTCATCAACGCCGACGGCAGCGGGGAGCGAAAGCTGACAAGTGGCATCGCGGCGACAGCCTTTAGGAGCGCGGACGGCCCGATCTGGTCGCCCGACGGCCAGAAGATCGCCTTCACGAGTCGGCAGTCGTGGTCCTCCCCCAACTACGACATCTACGTCATCAACGCCGACGGCAGCGGACGCCAGCACTTGGCACGAATGTCGTGGGGCAGCGTTCCTGCCTGGTCTCTCGACGGGCGGCAGATCACCTACACCCGCGGCTACGACATCTGGCTGATGAACGCCGATGGAAGCGGCCAGCGCAGGCTCACGAGCGGCGCGGCGCGCGATCTGGCTCCGAGCTGGTCGCCAGACGGGCGGACGATCGCCTTCGATCGCCGAGTCGGAAGGGGCAGCGGCGTGAGCTACGAGATCTACGTCATGAACGCCGATGGCAGCGGCCAGCGACCGCTCGCGCGGGGCGCAGAACCTCGCTGGTCGCCCGACGGGAAGAAGATCGCCTTTTCGAGAGCCGTTGGCAATGGAGTCGGTCGGGCGCCCGACAACTGGGAGATCTTCGTCATGAACGCCGACGGGACTGACCAGCAGAACGTGACGCGGAACCGGCGCTGGGACGAAAGCTGGCTCGCCTGGTCCCCAGGGCAGAGCGGGTAGGGCGCGACCTTAGGCTCCACTGACTGCGTCACCCAGGCCGAGGGCTGCTGGCTGTGCGAGTGTCCAGACACACGACACGTGCGCCGGGACGGCGCGTCCCCGATCTACCAGCCGCCGATCCAGCCGCTGAGGAGGCCGAGCGGCTCGCTCTCGGCGGGCTCGCCCGGGCGGGCCTGGAGGAAGTCGAAGTCGCACCCCTTGTCGGCCTGCATGACGTGCTCGAGGTAGAGCGCGCCGTAGCCTCGGCGGTAGTGGGGAGCGGGCCTGTCCCATGCAGCGAGCCGGCTCTCGATCTCTGCCGCCGGCAGGTCGAGGTCGAGCCGGCGTGCCTCGACGTCGAGGACGATCGGGTCGCCGTCGCGCACCACCGCGAGCGGGCCTCCCACGGCCGACTCCGGGGCGACGTGCAGGACGACGGTGCCGAACGCGGTGCCGCTCATCCGCGCGTCCGAGATCCGGACGAGGTCGGTCACGCCCGCCTCGAGCAGGTGGCGCGGGACCGGCAGCTGTCCCCACTCGGGCATGCCCGGCCCGCCCTTCGGGCCGCTCGACCGAAGCACGAGCACCGAGTCGCGGGTCGCGTCCACCTCGTCGATCCGCGCCGCCAGGTCGTAGACGTCCTCGAAGACGACCGCCGGGCCGCGGTGCCGGTACAGCTCTGGCGAGGCTGCGCTCAGCTTGATCACGGCGCCGGACGGGGCCAGCGAGCCGCGCAGCACCGCCAGCCCGCCCTCCGGCGAGCGGGGCGAGCCGAGCGGCGCGATCACGTCCCGATCGCTCGCCGTCGCGGCCGCGACCTCCTCGCCGAGCGTACGCCCGGTCACCGTCAGTGCCTCGGTATGCAGCAGCGGCGCCAGCTCGTGCAGGATCGCGCCGATGCCGCCCGCGCGGTTGACGTCGGCGAAGAGGTGCTCGCCCGACGGGCGTACGTTCGCGAGCACCGGCGTGCGGCGCGAGAGCTCGTCGAAGCGGTCGAGCCCGAGCGGCACGCCCACCCGACCCGCGAGCGCCAGCAGGTGGACGACCGCGTTCGTGCCGCCGCCGAGCGCCATCAGCAGCGTGATCGCGTTGTCGAGCGCTTCCGCGGTCACGATCCGCGACGGGCGCAGACCCTCGCGTGCGAGCTCCACCGCGCGCGCCCCGGTCGCCTCGGCCGCCTGCACGCGGGCAGGGTCGCCGGCCGGGATCGCCGCGGTCCCCGGGAGGCACATCCCCATCGCCTCCACGAGCGCGGCGAGCGTCGACGCGGTTCCGAGCTCGTTGCAGTGCCCGGCGCCGTGGACGTTCGCCTCCTCGTAGTCGTCGAACTCCGCCTGCGTCATCCGGCCGGCGCGCACGTCCTCGACGTAGTGCCAGAGGTCGGTGCCGGCGCCCAGCTCGCGGCCGCGGAACACGGCCGGCTCGGCCGGACCGGCCGTGAGCATGATCGCCGGCACGTCGGCGCTGAGCGCGCCCATCAGCTGCGCGGGCACCGTCTTGTCGCAGCCTCCGACGAGGACGACCGCATCGAGCGGATAGGCGCGGATCGACTCCTCCACGTCCATCGACATCAGGTTGCGGAAGAGCATCGCGCTCGGCTTCATCAGGTTCTCGCCCAGTGAGATCGTGGGGAACTCGAGCGGCACCCCGCCCGCCGCAGCTACTCCGCGTCGCACCGCCTCGGCGAGGCCGCGCAGGTGCAGGTTGCACGTGACGAGCTCCGACCACGCGTTGCAGATGCCGACCACCGGCCGCCCCGCGAGCGACGAGCGTGAGAGGCCCTCGGCATGCAGCGAGGTGCGGTGGATGAACCCGGCGAGGTCACGCGCTCCGAACCAGCGCTCGCTGCGAAGCCCGCCCATCGCGGCAAGCATCCCAGAAGCGGAGGCCGGCCCCCCAGCGGGAGGGCCGGCCCGGTTCCACGGTGTCCGGTGCCGACCGGTGTCGGCTACGTGGCCGCGAGCGCGTTGCGCTTGATCGTGTCGAACTCGGTCTGCGTGATCGCACCGGAGTCGAGCAGCCCTTTCGCCTTCTCGATCTCCGCCGCGGCGCCGCCGCCGCCGGCTGTGCTGCGGATGTAGTCGTCCATCTGCGCCTGTTGCGACTGAGCCTGCTTGATGCTCCGGTCGGCCATCCCGTCGTGGTTGGCGATCAGGTAGATGAACACGCCGAGGAACGGAAGGATGATCACGAAGATGATCCAGAGCACCTTCGCGAACCCCGACGTGTCGCGCCGCCGGAACAGATCTGCGAAGACGGTGATCAGGAGCCAGAACCAGATGATCCAGCAGAAGATGATCAGCATCGTCCACACGATGTCGAGGAATGGATAGTCGTAAGCGAGCAAGCTTGAACCTCCTGTTGGGGTTCCAACTCTCTCACAGGCTCCGGCGGGCGCGCGACCCGCAGCCGCGCCTGCTCTGACCCGTCGGTCGGGCTCGAAGAGGGCGGGTGCCGCACCTTCGCCCACGAGCCAGCCGCTTTCGCGCGGCCGGCCGCGCCTGCCAGGTTGAGGCCAGGCAACGAGAGAGGAGTGAACGATGACGACGCAGACGATCGAGCCGGTATCGGCCCTGGGGAAGACGGAGGCGCGCGAGCTCGAGCTGCTTTGGCTGATCGGGGCGACGCGCCGCCAGGTGACGCGCATGGTCCGCTTCGAGGTGCTCCTGATCGTGGCCTTCGCGACCACCCTCGGCGTCCTCACCGCCGCACCCGGCGTCGTCGCGTTCAGCTACGGGCAGACCGGCAGCGTCGTCCCGGCCGCCTCGCCCTGGACCTACGGCGGTCTGCCGGCCTGCGCCGCGCTGCTCGCGTTCGGCGCGAGCGTCGTGCCTACGCGCCGGGCGCTGCGGCTCGCGCGGCGCTCTGCGGCCGGGTAGGCGGGCGCACCGCTCGCTCGCGTGAGAGACTAGGCCGGGCTGCGATGGACAGGCAGACGGCAGCGACACGCGAAGGCCGACCGGGCCACGAGGCCGGCGGATGACCGTGAGCGCGCAGTCGCCTCCGGACACGGAACTGAAGCTGCTCGACGCCTACTGGCGTGCGGCCAACTACCTCTCCGTCGGCCAGGTCTACCTGCTCGACAACCCGCTCCTGCGTGAGCCGCTGCGGCCCGAGCACGTCAAGCCGCGGCTGCTCGGGCACTTCGGGACGACGCCCGGGTTGAACCTGATCTACGCGCACATGAACCGGGCGATCCGCGCCCGCGACCTCGATGCGATCTACGTGACCGGCCCCGGCCACGGCGGGCCGGCGCTCGTCGCCAACGCCTACCTCGAGCGCACCTACAGCGAGCTCTACTCGCACATCGGGCAGGACCTCGACGGTCTGCGCGCGCTCTTCCGGCAGTTCTCCTTTCCGGGCGGGATCCCGAGCCACGTCGCGCCCGAGGTGCCCGGCTCGATCCACGAGGGCGGCGAGCTCGGCTACGCGCTCGCGCACGCCTTCGGCGCGGCGTTCGACAATCCCGACCTGGTCGTCTGCTGCGTCGTCGGCGACGGCGAGGCCGAGACCGGGCCGCTCGCAGCGAGCTGGCACGGCACCAAGTTCCTGAGCCCGCGCTCCGACGGCGTGGTGCTCCCGTTCCTGCATCTGAACGGCTACAAGATCGCGAACCCGACCGTGCTGGCGCGGATCCCCGAGTGGGAGCTGCTGGCGCTGCTGGAGGGCTACGGCTGGGAGCCGTTCGTCGTCGCGGGCTCCGAGCCGGCGTCCGTGCACAGGCGAATGGCCGAGGTGCTCGACGAGGCGCTCGATCGGATCGCCCAGATCCAGCGCGCCGCGCGCGAGGGCGGCGACGAGGAACGGCCGCGCTGGCCTGCGATCGTCCTCCGCACGCCGAAGGGCTGGACGGGACCGCGTGAGGTCGACGGCATGCCCGTCGAGGGCTCGTGGCGCTCGCACCAGGTGCCGATCGGCCACCCGCGCGATAACCCGGAGCACCTGCGGCAGCTCGAGGAGTGGCTGCGGAGCTACCGGCCCGAGGAGCTCTTCGACGAGCAGGGTCGGCTCGTGCCCGAGCTCGCTGCGCTGCCGCCCGAAGGCACGCGACGGATGAGCGCGAACCCGCACGCGAACGGCGGCGAGCTGCTGCGGGACCTCGTCCTTCCCGATTTCTGCAACTACGCGGTCGAGGTAGACAAGCCGGGAACCGGCGCGACCGGCGCCACCGGCGTGCTCGGCGAGTACCTGCGCGACGTGATCGCCCGGAACCCGACGACGTTCCGCCTGTTCGGGCCCGACGAGACCGCGTCGAACCGGCTCCAGGCCGCGTTCGAGGTCACGAACCGCGTCTGGGAGGCCGAGCGGCTTCCCACTGACACGTGGCTGGCGCCCGAGGGTCGCGTGATGGAGGTTCTCTCGGAGCATCTCTGCCAGGGCTGGCTCGAGGGCTACCTGCTCACCGGCAGGCACGGCCTCTTCAACTGCTACGAGGCGTTCATCCACATCATCGACTCGATGTTCAACCAGCACGCGAAGTGGCTGAAGGTGACACGCGGGATCCCGTGGCGGCGGCCGGTCGCCTCGCTGAACTACCTGCTCTCCTCGCATGTGTGGCGGCAGGACCACAACGGCTTCTCGCACCAGGACCCGGGCTTCATCGACCACGTCATGAACAAGAAGGCCGAGATCATCCGCGTCTACCTGCCGCCCGACGCGAACACGCTGCTCTCGGTCGCCGACCACTGCCTGCGCAGCCGCCACTACGTCAACGTGATCGTCGCCGGCAAGCAGCCGGCGCTGAACTACCTCCCGATCGACGAGGCGATCGTCCACTGCGAGCGCGGAATCGGCGTCTGGGCGTGGGCATCCACCGACGGCGACGCCGAGCCGGACGTCGTGCTCGCATGCGCCGGCGACATCCCCACGCTCGAGACGCTCGCCGCCGCGGCGATCCTGCGCGAGCGGCTGCCCGAGTTGAAGGTGCGGGTCGTGAACGTGGTCGACCTGATGCGGCTGCAGCCCGGCGGCGAGCACCCGCACGGGCTCTCCGACCACGAGTTCGACGCGCTGTTCACGACCGAGCGTCCGGTCGTCTTCGCCTACCACGGCTATCCGTGGCTGATCCACCGGCTCACCTACCGGCGCGCGAACCACGTGAACATCCACGTGCGCGGCTACAAGGAGGAGGGCACGACCACGACCCCGTTCGACATGGTCATGCTCAACGACCTCGACCGCTTCCACCTCGTGATGGACGTGCTCGATCGCGTGCCGGGGCTCGTGAACAGCGAGGCGCACCTGCGGCAGGAGATGGTCGACGCGCGGCTCCGGGCCCGCGCCTACACGCGCGAGCACGGGATGGACGATCCGGCCATCGGCGATTGGGCCTGGCCGTACTGAGGAGCCCCGTGCCGGGCGTCCTCGTCGTCAACGCGGGGTCGACGAGCCTGAAGCTCTCGCTCGTCGGTGACGACGAGTCGAGTGCCGCGGTCGGCTCGCTCGCCGCGACGCCGCCCGACGTGCTCGCCGTCGCCCACCGCGTCGTGCACGGGGGCGCGCCGCTTCCTCGAGCCCGTGCTCCTCGACGAGGCCGTGCTGGCCGAGCTGTCGGCGCTGGTCGAGCTCGCGCCGCTCCACAACGGCGCGGCGCTGGCGGCGATCGACGAGGCGCGCCGGCTGCTGCCCGACGTCCCGCACGTGGCCGTCTTCGATACGACCTTCCACGCGACGATGCCGGACGAGGCTGCGGCCTACGCGGTGCCGCGGCGATGGGCCGAGGAGTGGGGCGTCCGGCGCTACGGGTTCCACGGCCTCTCGGTGCAGTGGGCGGCCGAGCGGGCGGCGGCCGCGCGGCTCGTCGTTCTGCACCTGGGCGGCGGCTGCTCGGTCACGGCTGTCCTCGACGGCCACTCGGTCGACACGACGATGGGGTTCAGCCCGCTCGACGGCGTCCCGATGGCGACCCGCTCTGGCGCCCTCGACCCCGAGATCGTCCTGCACCTTCTGCGCACGGGTCGCCTCGACGCCGACGAACTCGGCCGGGCGCTCGAGCACGAGTCGGGCCTGCTCGGGCTCTCGGGCATCTCGTCGCGCGTCGAGGAGCTGGAGCGATCCGCAGAGCCGGGCGCGCGGCTCGCGCTCGAGGTCTTCACGCACCGGCTCGCGGCGGCAGTCGCGGCGATGACGACCGCGCTCGGCGGCCTCGACGCACTCGCCTTCACGGGCGGCGTCGGCGAGAACTCCAGCCTCGTGCGCGCACGCGTGTGCCAGCGGCTCGGCTTCCTCGGCGTCGAGCTCGACGCGCGAGGCGAACGAGCGGGCCGAGCCGGACGCGGAGGTCGCCGGCAAGCGGCTCTGCCGTGCGTGTCCTCGTCGTCCGCGCACGGGAGGACGTCGTCGCGGCGCGGGCCGTGCTGCGCCTTCTCGCCGACTGACGGAGCCGATGCGTCTAGGTTTGCGCCGATGAGCGACGACTCCGACGTCACGTACGGCAGGAGCGACCGGGCGTCCCGGGTCGTCGAGCTGCAGCGGCGGCTCGTCGACGCGCTCGACCCGCTCGCCGCCGTTGCGTACGACCTGCGCTGGAGCTGGATCCGCGGCGGCTCGTCCGTCTTCGTCGCGATCGACCCGCACCGCTGGCGGCTGGCGGGCCGGAACCCGGTCAAGTTCCTGTTCGAGCTACCCCACGACCGCCAGGAGGCGGCGGCGAGCAGGCCCGAGGTGGTGGAGGGCGTGCAGTGGCTCGTCGAGGAGATGGCGGCCCAGCCGGTCCGGCGGCAGGCGCCGGGTGCCGTGTTCGACGGCTCGGTCGCGTACTTCTCGGCCGAGTTCGGCGTGCACGCCTCGCTGCCGGGCTACTCCGGCGGCCTCGGCGTGCTGGCCGGCGACGTGCTCAAGGAGGCGGCCGACCGCGGCCTGCGGATGGTGGGAGTCGGGCTCTTCTACCGGCGCGGCTATTTCGCTCAGCGCCTGGACATCACGGGCTACCAGCAGGAGTACTGGCTCGAGCACGATCCCGCCGAGTTGCCGATGGCGCTCGTCAACGGCGACGACGGCGAGCCGTTGCGCCTGTCGGTCACGATCTTCGGTCGCGAGGTCGCCTTCCACGTCTGGTGCGTCCAGCTCGGAAGCGTCTCGCTGCTGCTGCTCGACGCCGAGCTGCCCGAGAACGACCCGATCAGCCGCTGGACGACGGCGCGCCTCTACGACGGGAACACGCATATCCGGCTCGCCCAGTACGGGCTGCTCGGGATCGGCGGCGCCCGCGTCCTGGAGGCGCTCGGGATCGAGTGCGACGTGCTGCACCTGAACGAGGGCCATCCTGCGCTCGCGGCGCTCGAGCTCGCGGCCCGCCGCGTGGAGCACGGCGCGGTGCTCGAGGACGCGCTCGACGAGGTCCGCAGGCGGGTCGTCTTCACGACGCACACGCCGGTTCCGGCCGGCAACGAGAGCTATCCGCCCGAGCAGTTCCTCGAGGCGTTCGAAGAGCTCGCCGGCCGGCTCGGAGTCGACCGCGAGCGCGTTCCTCGACCTGTGCCGGGTCACGCCCGGCGCGGGCGAGCCTGGCATGACGCCGCTCGCGATGCGCCTTTCGAGCCGCCGCAACGGCGTCAGCCGGCGCCACGGCGAGCTGGCGCGCGAGATGTGGCAGCCGATGTTCCCCGACGCGGAGGTGCCGATCGGCCACGTTACGAACGGCGCCCACCTGGCCACCTTTCTCGGCGACCCGTTCTACCGCCTGCTGGCCGAGCATCTCGGCGAGCGCTGGCTCCAGAGCCCGGCCGACCCCGGCGCCTGGGAGCCCGTCCGCGACGTCCCGAACGCCGAGCTGTGGCGCGCGCGGACCGAGGCGCGCACACGCCTCGCCGAGTTCGCACAGCAGAAGGCCGAGCAGGACCGGCTGCTCCGCGGCGAGCAGATCGAGTACGTCCGGGCGGGCGCCTCCATGTTCGATGCCGAGACGCTGACCTTCGGCTTCGCGCGCCGGCTGGCCGGCTACAAGCGGCTCTCGCTGCTCGTTGCGGATGCCGAGCGCGCCAGCCGCATCCTCACGGGGCCGCACCCGATCCAGGTGCTGATCGCCGGGAAGGCGCATCCGCGCGACGCCGACGGGAAGCGGCTGCTCGAGCGGCTCTTCGACCTGCGCAGCGTGATCGACCCGGAAGGCGCCCGGGTCGCCTTCCTCGAGGACTACGACCTCTCGCTCGCACGCCAGCTCGTCTCGGGCTGCGACGTGTGGGTGAACCTGCCGCGCCCGCCCATGGAGGCGAGCGGGACGAGCGGGATGAAGGCGATGTTCAACGGCGGCCTCAACCTGAGCGTGCTCGACGGCTGGTGGGCCGAGGCCTACAACGGCGCGAACGGCTGGGCGATCGCCGGCGACGACGACCCCGACCCGGGACTCGCCGACGCCCGCGATGCAGACGCCCTCTACACGCTGCTCGAGAACGAGGTGATCCCGACCTTCTACGAGCGCGACGCCGACGGCATCCCGCAGCGCTGGTGCGAGCTGATCAAGGAGTCGCTCGTCAGCTGCGGGCCCACGTTCACGTCGGCCCGGATGCTCGACGACTACGCCACGCGCATCTACGCGGCCGATCCGTCGTCCGTCTGAGGGTGCGGCGCTCCAGGTTCAACCCCGGGTCAGACACCTTCTGGCGTCAAGAGCTCGGGTGCTCGCGACCTTCGTCGCCGACGAAGGCCGGAGCCTGTGGAGAAAGAGTTGCGCTTCTGTCACAACGGACACTTGACAGCCAAAGCTGTCTGACCCCGGGGTAACGGGCCCGCCGGGAGACCGCGCCCCGATCGCGCACTCCGAACCCCGACGCGTGCGATGCTCGCCCCGTGGCGAAGCCGGTTCTGCTCTCGGTCGACGACAACAGCGAGGTTCTGCGCGCGGTCGAGCGCGACCTGCGGCGGCGCTACGCCGAGAGCCACCGGATCCTGAGCGCCGGGTCCGGCGCCGAGGCACTCGACCTCATCCGGCGCGTCGTCCTTCGCGACGAGGAGGTCGCGCTGCTGCTCGTCGACCAGCGCATGCCGGGGATGACGGGCCTCGAGCTGCTCGCCACGACGCTCGAGCTCGTCCCGCGCGCGAAGCGCGTGCTCCTCACCGCGTACGCCGACACCGAGGTCGCGATCGGGGCGATCAACGAGGTGCACCTCGACCACTACCTGATGAAGCCCTGGCATCCGCCGGAGGAGCGGCTGTACCCCGTGCTGGACGACCTGCTCGACGACTGGCAGGCGTCGTCGCTCGCCGCGGCCGACGCGGTGCGCGTGATCGGACACCGCTGGTCGGCCGACTCGCATCGCCTCCGCGACTTCATGACGCGGAACCAGCTCGCCCACCGCTGGCTCGACGCCGAGCACGACGAGGGCCGGCGGCTGCTCGCCGCCGCCGCGCTCGGCGAGGACGAGCGCCTGCCGGTGCTGCTCTTCCCCGACGGGTCGACGCTCGTCGCGCCTACGGCCGCCGAGGTCGCGGAGCGGGTTGGGTTGCGGACACGCGCCGAGCTCCCCTTCTACGACCTTGTGATCGCCGGCGGCGGCCCGGCCGGGCTCGCCGCCGCCGTCTACGGCGCCTCGGAGGGCCTGCGCACCGTCCTGATCGAG
This sequence comes from uncultured Actinomycetota bacterium, assembly GCA_963797465.1. Taxonomy (GTDB): domain Bacteria; phylum Actinomycetota; class Thermoleophilia; order Gaiellales; family Gaiellaceae; genus PALSA-600. The sequence continues at coordinate 114,943 of CAWCPD010000002.1, forward strand.
CGCGAGGCGAGCGGCGGGCAGGCCGGCCAGAGCTCGCGGATCGAGAACTACCTCGGTTTCCCGTCCGGCCTCTCCGGCGCCGACCTCGCCCGACGGGCGATCGCGCAGGCGCAGCGCCTGGGCGCCGAGCTGCTCACGGTGCCCGAGGTCGCGGCGATCGAGGCGAAGGGCCCGTCGCGCGTGGTCAGGCTCGCCGACGGAAGCGAGCTCGGGTGCCACGCCGTGCTGATCGCGACCGGCGTCGAGTACCGCCGGCTTGGGGCCGAGGGGGTCGAGCGGCTGACGGGACGCGGCGTCTACTACGGCGCGGCGCTCGGCGAGGCGGCGTTCTTCGCGGGCCGGCCGGTGGTCGTGGTGGGCGGCGCGAACTCCGCAGGGCAGGCGGCGCTCCACCTCGCGGTGAAGGCGACGGTGACGCTGGTCGTGCGCGGCGGCGCCCTCGAGGGGTCGATGTCCCACTACCTGGTCGAGCGCATCCACGCCGAGACCAACATCGACGTGCGTCTGGGCGCGAGGGTCGTCGAGGCGCACGGCGAGGATCGGCTCGAGGGCGTCACGATCGACGAGGGGGGCACGCCGGCCCGGGTCGAGGCGGACGGCCTCTTCGTCTTCATCGGCGCGGAGCCGCACACCGGGTGGCTCGGCGGGTTCGTCGCCTGCAGCGAGCGCGGCTTCGTGCTCTCGGGCCCGGAGGTCGCGCGAAGCAGCGACCGCAGTCAGTCGCGCTGGCCGCTCGACCGAGACCCCTACCTGCTCGAGACGAGCGTGCCGGGTGTGTTCGTCGCCGGGGATGTGCGCGAGCAGTCGATCAAGCGGGTCGCGTCGGCGGTCGGCGAGGGGGCGATGGCCGTCTCGTTCATCCACCAATACCTGCGCGACCTCTGAGTGACGCGGCCTCGTCCGGGACGGGTCGTGCCTCGAGCGGCAGGCTGACGGTGAAGCGCGTGCTGCCGGGGGCCGATTCGGCCCAGATCCGCCCGCCGTGCGTGTCGGTCACGATCGAGTAGCTCGTCGCAAGCCCGAGGCCGGTTCCCTCGCCGGGCTCCTTGGTGGTGAAGAACGGGTCGAATACACGCGCGCGTGCGGCCTCGGGAATGCCCGGCCCGCTGTCTTCGATCTCGACCACGGCCCGGTCGCCCTCGCGTCGCGTGCGGATCGTGATCGTGCCCCGGCCGTCGATCGCGTCGATCGCGTTGTCGAGCAGGCTCGTCCAGACCTGGTTCAGCTCGCTGCCGTGGGCCGGGACGAGAGGCAGGTCGGCCGCGTACTCGCGCCGCACCTCGATGCCGTCCCTCAGCTTCGCCTGCAGGATCACGAGCGTGTTGTCGAGACCCTCGTGCACGTCGACCGCCTGCTCCGGCGCCCGGCCGAGGAAGGTGAGGCTCCTGAGCGCGGTGACGATCTCGGAGACCCGCCCGGAGGCCTCGCCGATCTCGTGCAGGAGCCGGTGGACGGGGAACGCGCTCGCGGCGCGTACGAGCACCGCCTCGGGTCTCGCGGGAGCCAGCGCGGCGGCGAGACGCTCGAGCGCGGGCACGTCGAGTCCCTGACCGACGAGGGACGGCGCGAGCTCCCAGCCGCCGGCGACGCCGTGCGCGTCCAGCCACGCCTCGACGGCCGCCTCGCGGTCGGAGCGCTCGAGGGCGTCGAGGCCGTCCGGCCGGCCGGCGCGGTCGCGGGCTTCCTGTTCCAGCGACCGCAGCAGCTCACGGCCCGCCGGCGTGAGCGGCGGCGTGACGTCGCCGTCGTGGGCGAGCTCGAGTCGCTCGATCGCCTCCCGGAGCTGCTCCGAGGCGCGGCGGGTCGCGGCCGCCGGGTTGTTCAGCTCGTGCGCGACCCCGGCCGAAAGGGTGCCGAGCGTCGCCATCTTCTCCGACTGACGCAGCGCGATCTCCTGGTCGAGGTACGCCGTTTCGAGCGCGCGGAGCCTCCGGCGGTCGGTCACGAACGAGAGCAGGACGGCGAAGCATACGAGCGAGACCGAGGCGATGTTGAGCGCGAACAGCGCCACCACGAGCGTGTTCGGCAGGCTGTTGCCGACAGAAAGGCCCGGCTGCAGGACCGCTGCCGCGACGACCGCGGCGGCGTAGGCCGCGAACCACCAGACGGCCGCTCGGGCGCTGCCGAAGAGCAGTGCCATCAGCACCGCGATGAACGACCAGAAGATCACCGCGCTGCTGCCGACGAATCCGCCGAGCGCGAGCTGGAGCGCGAACGGCAGCGCCAGAATCAGAGCCTGCTGCGTGTTCCGGAAGAGCTCGTAGCGCCGCAGGCGCATGAAGACGGCGAGGTCGAGCACCGAGATCGGCACGTACGAGAGGGGGATCAGCGCGGCCGCGCGCTCACCGTACGCGAAGTAGGCCGAGCCCCAGAGCAGCCCGGTCGGGAGGAGGGCGATCACCGCCGCCGTGAACAGCACCTTGCGCTGCCGCGCCTCGCGGTCGTCGCCGGGCAGGCTGACGAGCGGCTCGAGCGATCCGATCCGGTCGCGCCAGGTCGCGCTCAGCCCGTCAGCCATGATCCGACCTGCCCGCGGCGCCGGTCACGCCGGCACGGGGCGTGCGGCCCGCACGCCGATGGTCAGAGCTGCCGCGGCGTGAAGGCGTGAAGCTCGTCCTGGCCCTCTTGGACGACGCCCCAGCTCGACTCTGGCACGGCGTTCCAGGCGCCTTCCAGGTCGCCGAGCGGCTCGGAGACGACGACCCGGGACTCCGCCGAGAGCTCGGCGAGACGCGGAACCTCGGGGTGGAGCGCGCTCAGTTGGTCGAGGCGCGTGCTGTAGTAGAGCGAGCGCGAGTCGCCCTCGCTGGAGTAGCGAAACGCCCAGAGCCGCGTCCCGTCGGTCGTCGCGACCGTCATCTGGATCGGGTGCTCGACGCCGTGCGCCCGGCCCGTCTCCTCGACGAAGCCGACCATCCGCTCGACCGCGGCCGGCGGGTCGTCCTCGAGCCCGAACGTGAGCGCGAGGTAGAACATCGTCTCGGAGTCGGTGGTGCCCTCGATCGACGGGAAGAGCGACGCGTCCACCGCGACCCTGAGCTCGCGCATCACCGTCTCGTAGCCGCGGATCGCGCCGTTGTGCATCCACAGCCAGCGGCCGTGGCGGAACGGGTGCGTGTTCGTCTCCTGGATCGCCGTGCCCGTCGAGGCGCGAATGTGTGCGAGGAAGAGGGGCGAGGAGACGCTGGAGGCGAGCTCGCGCAGGTTGCGGTCGTTCCAGGCCGGATGGGTGCTGCGGTACAGCCGAGGCCGGCCGTCGGCGTCGTACCAGCCGATCCCGAAGCCGTCGCCGTTCGTGGTCGTCGCGCCCTGACGGGAGTGCAGGCTCTGGTCGACGAGCGAGCGCTCCGGGTTCAGGAGCAGCTCGTCGAGGCGGAGCGGCGATCCCGAATAGGCGAGCCAGCGGCACATCAGCGGGCGACCCGGGCACGTCCTGCAAGTGACGAGTTGGCACCTGGGTGGCTCGGCATCACGCGGACGATCGTCCCACAGCGCGCGGCGATCGGTCAAACGGGAGCGGTGCGGCCGGGGACGACCGCACCGGTTCGTAGGATGGCCGCCGTGAGAAAGGCATGAGGACGGGTGAGCTGGAGCGCGTCGTTCCGCGTCCGGCAGTACGTGACCGGGAGTCTCTGGGTGATCCCCCTGCTCGGCGGGATCGTCGGCGTGCTGCTCAGCTACGGCGCGGTGTGGGTGGAGAGCTCCGGCGACCTCCCCGCCGCCTGGACGTACAAGCCCGACACGGCGCTCACGGTCCTGACGACGGTCGTCGGCGCGACGGTCGGGCTGACCGGGTTCGTGGTGACGGTCAGCGTGCTCGTCGTGCAGATGGCGACCGGGACGTTCTCGGCCCGCTACATGCGGCTGTGGTACCGCGACGGGATCCTGAAGGCGGTGCTGGCGGTGCTGATCGGCACTTTCATGTTCTCGTACGCGCTGATCCGGCACGTCGAGAACGCGAACTCGGTACCGAACCTCGGCGTCAGCGCCTGCGGTCTCTTCCTCGGCGCCGGGCTCGTGCTCTTCCTCGTCTTCCTCGACCGCTTCGTGCACCGCCTGCGTCCCGTGAAGGTCGCGGCGCTCGTCGCGAAGGCGGGCCGCGCCTCGATGAGGAACGCCGCCCGCCGGGCATCGTCGCCGGGTCATCACGCGGACGACGAGATCCGCTCGCTCCTCGAGGGCACCGCCGTGCTTCGGGCCCGCAGCGACCGCGCCGGCGCGATCCAGGCGATCGACGAGCGCGGGCTCGTCGCCTGGGCACGGGAGAACGACTGCGCGCTCGTGCTGCCGCACGCCGTCGGCGTCTTCGTCTCGAGCGGTGCGACGCTCGTCGAGGCGTATGGCCCGAAGACGCCGCCGGCCGGCGCAGGGCGCCGCCTCGGCTCGACGTTCGCGCTCGGCGACGAGCGAACGATCGAGCAGGACCCCGCGTTCGCGCTCCGGATCCTCGTCGACGTCGCGATCAGGGCGCTCTCGCCGGCGGTCAACGACCCGACGACCGCGATCCAGGTGCTCGATCACCTCGAGGACACGCTCGCGCTGATCGGCACGACGCCGGGGCTGGTCGGGCGGTGGGAGTTCAACGACGACGACGGCAAGCTGCGGCTCGTCGTGCCCGCGCAGCGCTGGGCGGACTACCTCGAGCTCGGGGTGACGGAGATCCGCGATTTCGGGATCACGTCGATCCAGGTGGTCCGGCGGCTTCGGGCGATGCTCCTCGAGTTGCGCACGACGGTGCTTCCCGAGTACGCCGACGACGTCGACCGGGAGCTCGCACGGCTCGAACACGCCGCCGAGGCGGCGTTCGGCGCGTCGGAGGACGCAGAGACCGCGCGTGCCACGGATCGGCAGGGAATCGGTGGGCCGCGTGCCCTCGCCTGATGCCCGTTCGCCGTGCGGCGTTGGCGTATGCTCGCCCGCGCGGCCGCGGAGGCCGCGGCGCTCCGGGCAGCTCGGAGCGCCGATCTCGAGTCGAGGAGGCTGAACGTGGCGCGAAACAGGCGCGGTGCCGGGCCCGCGGGCCCCGCTGGAGATTCGACCGCACCCGATCGCGCAACCCTGGTCCTCGTCGCGCTGATCCTGGTTGCGGCGGTTGCCAACCTGAACCTGGCCGTAGCGAACGTCGCACTGCCGTCGATCGGCAAGGCGTTCGACTCGTCGCAGACCGCTCTCGACCTGATCGCGGTCGGCTACTCGCTCGGCCTCGCCGCGTCGGTGCTCTACTTCGGCGCGATCGGCGACCGCTACGGACGCAAGCTGATGCTGATCCTCGGCGTCGGGCTGTCGATCCCGGCCTGCCTTCTCGCGGCCTATGCGCCGACGGACACCGTCCTCTTCATCGCCCGCGTGCTCGGCGGCCTCTCGGCCGGCATGGCCTACCCGACCACGCTCGCGCTGATCACCGCCCTCTGGTCGGGGCCGGGCCGCACGAAGTCGATCGCGCTCTGGTCGGGCCTCGGCGGGGCGATCGCGGCGCTCGGACCGCTCATCTCCGGCGCGCTCCTCGAGCACTTCTGGTGGGGCTCCGTGTTCCTGGTCACGCTGCCGCTCGCAGCGGTCGCTCTGGTGATGGCGATCGTGTTCGTCCCAGCACACGTCAACGAGGGCACCGAGCCGATCGACAACCTCGGTGGGGTCCTCTCCGTGTTGCTCGTGGCCGCGCTGATCCTCGCGATCAACTTCGCGCCGGTCCCGAACGAGACCGCGCTCGTCGTCGGGCTTGCGGCGATCGCGCTCGCCGCGGGGATCGCCTTCTACATCCGCCAGCGCCGCGCGGCGAACCCGCTCTACGACCTTCACGTCGCGGCGCGCCCTGTCTTCTGGGTCGCGGCGACCGCGGGGATCATCGTGTTCGGCTCGCTGATGGGGGCGATGTTCATCGGCCAGCAGTTCCTGCAGAACGTGCTCGGCTACTCGACGCTGCAGGCCGGGCTCGCGATCCTCCCCGCAGCGTTCCTGATGGTGCTCGTCGCACCGCGCTCGGCCAAGCTCGTCGAGGCCCAGGGCGCCAGGCTGACGCTGCTCGCCGGCTACTTCTTCTGCCTGCTCGGCTTCCTCACGATGCTGCTCCTCTGGAAGGAGGACATCGCGTACTGGAAGGTCGGGCTCGGCTACGCGCTGATCGGCATCGGCGTCGGGCTCGCCGGCACGCCCGCCTCGCGCTCGCTCACGAGCTCGGTGCCAGTGAAGCGCGCCGGGATGGCGTCCGGCACCGCCGACCTGCAGCGCGACCTCGGCGGCGCGATCATGCAGTCGATCTTCGGCGCCCTCCTCACGGCGGGCTACGCGACCGCCGCGGCGGCGGCGATCGCCTCCGCGCCGAACAGCGACAAGGTGAACGACAGCGTCGCGTCGCAGCTGACGAAGTCGTTCGCGGGCGCGGAGAGCGTCGCCGAGCAGTATCCGCGCTACGCGAGCCAGATCACGGCCGCAGCGAAGACGTCCTTCCTGCAGGGCGACAAATGGGCCTACCTCGCCGGGATCGTCGCGATCCTGGGCGGCGCGGCGCTCATCTTCTTCCGCTTCCCGAAGCACGAGGACGAGCAGCGGCTGCTCGCCGCCTACCACGCCGAGGACACCGCCCTGCCCGACGCGGCCTGAGCCGTACGGCGCGGGCCCGTTGCAGGGTCGCGGCCGGCCGTCGCGAAATGTGGCGGTTGGCACGATCCCAAACGGAGGAGGGTGTGATGGGTGGATGGACTGCCGAACGATGGGCGGCCTCGTCGGGCGTCCTGTTCGCGATTCTCTCGGTCGTCGCGGGTCTGCTCCCGGGCGAGCCGCCCGACTACAACGGGAGTGCGAGCGCCATCGGCTCCTACCTGAGCGACAAGCACGCCGAGTGGACGGTGTCCACCCTGCTCAGCGGCCTGTTGCTCGTGCTGTTGCTGTGGTTCATGGCCAGCTTTGCGGCGATGTTCAGGGAGGCGGGTCAGCAGCGGCTCTCGACCGTGATCTTCGGCTCCGGTGTCGCGATCGTCACGATCGCGGCGATCGCCGACGCCATCACGTACGCGGCGGTGCAGCTGAACCCCGTGGTCGATCCGGGCACGGTGCAGGCGCTCTACGGCACGGCGTTCTTCATCTACCTCCGGTTCTTCTGGGTGATCGCCGCGCTCGCACTCGCGACCGGCCTGGCCACGCTGCGCTCCGGCGCGCTGCCGCAGTGGTACGCGGTGGCCACGTTCGTGGGCCTGGTCGTCTTCCTGATCGGCGGCGTCTCGATCCGGATGAACGGCTTCTTCAGCCCGACCGGCGCGGGTGGGTTCATCGGCTACCCGATCTTCTCGCTCTGGATCCTCGTCTCGAGCATCCTGCTGATGCGGAAGCTCGGCGCCGACGCCGCGCCGGCTGTCTCGGGCGCGGCAGCCTAGGGCACCTCTCCCCGGCCGGGACGTCACTCGTCCCGGCGGGCACCGGCGTCTCGCCGCCGACGAGCCGAGCCTGCCCGAGTCCGGTGGAAACCCGCAGCCGGTTCACGGGTTTCTGCGCTGGAATGCGATGGCCGGGCGGGAGACGATCCCGCACATGCTCACGAGCCTCGCGCAGCTCCCGGTCGCGGCGGTGATCGACCTGAGCGGCCGGCCGCGCTACCTCCACTCGGGCTGGTTCCTGATCTCGGTTGCGAACCTCGTCGTGATCGTGGCGATGATCGTGGTCTTCGCGCTCGCGATCTGGCTTCCGTTCCCGCGCGACAGAGAGCCGCAGTGAGCGCCGCCGGCGGGAGACCGACCTGGACGAGCCGCGTGCGCGGAGCCGCCGTCGCGACGCTGCCGCCCGACCGCCTCCTGCCGGACACCCAGCCGGCGTACGTCGCCTCGTGGGTGTACGTCTTCGGCGTCCTCTCGCTCGCCGCCTTCGCGGTCGTCATCGTCTCGGGCTGCGTGATCGCCCTCGCGGGGCCCACGTGGTGGCACACGTCGAGCTTCGGCCATTTCGTCAACAGCACGCACCTCTGGAGCACGGAGCTGTTCTTCTTCTTCATGGTCGTCCACCTCTGGGCCAAATACTTCATGGCGGCCTGGCGCGGACGCCGTGCCCTGGTCTGGATGACCGGTGCGGTCGTGTTCCTCGTCTCGATCGGGACCGCGTTCACCGGGTACCTCACGCAGCAGAACCTCGACTCGCAGTGGATCGGCGGTGAGGCGAAGGACGGGCTGAACGCGGCCGGCATCGGCGCCTTCTTCAACGTCCTGAACTACGGCCAGATGCTGCTCTGGCACGTGGTGCTGCTGCCGCTCGCGGTCGGGCTGCTCGTCGCCCTGCACATCCTGCTCGTGCGGCGCAGCGGTGTCTGCCCGCCGTTGCCGGGGCGCGAGGAGAAGCAGTGACGGTCGCCGGCTACCCGCGTGCCCCGGATCCGTCGGTGGAGTGGGCCGGGGCGAAGCGGCGCTACGACCTCGTCAAGGAGGCGGTGATCGCGCTCCTCGCCGTGACGCTGCTGACGCTGCTGCTGGCGGCGCTCTTCTCCTCGCCCGACGTCAAGCCGATCACGGTTGCCGAGTGGGCGCACACGACGCCGAAGGACTTCCTCGGCACCGCCCTCTCCGAGCTCGACGGCACGAGCGGCGTCGCGACGTACGGGCCGCCCTACACCCACGTCGCCGGGGCCGGGCAGAACATCGTCGGCGGTATCTCGATCCAGCGCGCGCTCGGCGTCCACATTCCGATCGACCCCGCCGACGCGTTCGTCCTGGGCCCGCTCTCGATCCCGGCGCAGAGCGACCCGGCGCTCGCGGCCGCGCTCGCCGCATACCGGGACGCCACGCCCGCGCAGCGCCGGGCCTGGACGGACGCTTTCGGGCAGGCCCTCGGGAACGCCAGCATCCTCGCCGGCAGGGTCGTGCTCCCGCCTCGTGAGTACGGGCCCGTCCCCGTGCTGATGGTCAACCTGCTGGCGATGGCGCGCAGCGGCGGGCTCGACGGCGCCCTCGTCTCGACGAGCCGCTTCTACCAGACCGACTTCACGAAGTCGCTGCTCTTCCTCGCCGACGGCAGCTACCTGGAGAACCTCGCCGAGCAGCAGCACCTGCTCGGCGACCAGTGGGGGATGATGAACGAGACGGGCAACTTCCCCGGTCAGGCGTGGCTCTGGCTCTACTCGTTCTGGTACCAGATCTCGCCCTTCTCGACCTCGGAGGACGCGGACGCCCAGATCTGGGCGATCATGGCGCTGCTCTCGCTTGCGCTCGTCCTCGTCCCGTTCATCCCGGGCGTGCGCTCGATCCCGCGCTGGGTGCCCGTCTACCGGCTGATCTGGCGCGACTACTACCGCAACGCGGAGGCCGGACCCGCGCCGCCCCCGACGGGCGACGGCTAGCTCGAGAAGCCGTCGAGCGCGGTCTCGACCAGAGTCGGCAACGTCTCGAGGTTGTAGCCGCCTTCGAGCACCGCGCCGACGCGCGGCGCCAGGCGCGCAGCGCGTTGCGCCAGCTCCCGGAACGCGTCGGCGGTGAGCTCGAGCTGGGCGAGTGGATCCTCGACGTGGGCGTCGAAGCCGGCCGAGACGAGCAGCAGCTCCGGCTCGAACGCCGCGATCGCCCGCTCCGCCTGCTCGAACGCCGCGAGGTAGGCGTCGTCGCCGGTGCCGGCGGCGAGCGGGATGTTGAGCAGCGTCTCGCCCTGCTCGCCGGGCCCGCCCGTGCCCGGATAGAACGGCCACTGGTGGAGCGAGACGAACAGGATCGTCGGGTCGTCGCCGACGATGTCCTGCGTCCCGTTGCCGTGGTGCACGTCCCAGTCGAGGATCGCCACGCGCCCGAGCCCGAGCTCCGCCTGCGCGTGCCGCGCGGCGATCGCGATCGAGTCGAAGATGCAGAAGCCCATCGCCTGCCCGGGCCGGGCGTGATGACCGGGCGGCCGGGCGAGCGCGAAGCCGCCGCGTTCCGCCGCCTCGATCGCGGCCCCGGCCGCGAGCAGCGCCGCCTCGTGGGTCGTCTCGGTGCATAGGGTGTCGGGATCGATCCAGCCGCGGAACGAGCGCACCCGCTCGAGCAGCTCCGGCGTGTGGCAGCGGAGAACGTCGTCGTCGGTCGCGGGCGCGCACTCGACGTAGTCGAACCGCTCGTGCAGCACGGCCAGTCGCTGCCGCGACTCGGGGTGGCTCCCGGTCGGATGCAGCGAGGCGAATCCCGGATGGCTGACGACGTCCACGGTTGGAGTCGCGCGCGGATGAGGCGCGACGCGACGAAGCTTGGCGGTTGTGCGCCGACCGCGTCGGGCCTGCCGGCGCCTCGCGGCTGATGCGCCTCCCGCGCATGCTCGAGCCGCTGCGGATCCGCGACTTCGCGCTGCTCTGGGCCGGCATGAGCGTGTCGCTCGTCGGCGACGCGATCTTCCTCGTCGCGCTCGCCTGGCAGGTGTACGAGCTCTCGAACGAGCCGTCCGCGCTCGGCTGGATCTTCGCCGCCTACGTCACGCCGATGCTCGTGTTCCTGCTCGTCGGCGGCGTTCTCACCGACCGCGTCGAGCGGCGGAAGATGATGATCGCCGCCGACGTGATCCGCGCGCTCGCGATCGGCGTCGCCGGTGCGCTCGCTGTCGCGGGCACGCTCGAGCTCTGGCAGCTCGCGATCTGCGCGGCCGTGACCGGTGTCGGCGACGCGCTCTTCGCGCCGGCGTTCGGCTCGATCGTGCCCGAGATCGTGCCGCGCGAGTCGCTTGCACAGGCGAACGCGCTCGACCAGTTCGTCCGGCCGATCGCGGGCGTGCTCGGCCCGGCGCTCGCAGGCCTGCTGATCGCGCTCTCGGGGGCCGGCGCCGCTCTACTCGTCGACGCCGCGACGTTCGGCGCCTCGACGGTGACCGCGCTGCTCCTGACGCCGCGGCCCTTCGAGCGCCGGCCCGGGCGATCGGTGCGGCGCGAGCTCCGCGAGGGCTTCTCGTTCGTCCGGGCGCGCACCTGGCTCTGGGCCACGCTCGCGATCGCGGGACTGTTGAACGTCGCGCCCGCGGCGCGGAACGTGCTGCTGCCGTTCGTGGTCAAGAACGACCTGCACGCCTCGGCCGCGGCGCTCGGCGCCGTCTACTCGGCGACCGCCGTAGGTGCGCTCGCGTCGGCGCTCGTCTACGGCCAACGCGGCCTGCCTCGACGCTTCGTACTCGTCATGTACGTCGCGTGGGCGCTCGCCGGCTTCGTGATCGCCGGCTACGGGGTCGCGACGGGCGTCGGGCAGATGGTCGCGCTGGGGTTCGTCGCCGGCCTCGGCCTCGCGCTCGGCCAGGGGATCTGGGCGACGATGATGCACCAGCTCGTGCCGCGCGAGCTGCTTGGGCGTGTCACGAGCCTCGACTGGCTGCTCTCGACGAGCCTGATGCCGGTGGCGATGATCGCGGTCGGGTTCCTCGGCGACGGGATCGGCGCGCGGGAGACGCTGGTCGCGGCAGGGCTCGTCAGCGGCGCCTTCACGCTGGTCTTCGTCTTCGCGGTCCCGGGCCTGCGCGACCCTGAGCGGGAGGCGTCAGGCGCGCTCGGCTAGCCGCCGCGAGAGCGCGTTCAGCCCTAGCCCGGCCGCGTGCTCGGCCGCCCGGGCCCAGGTCGGCTGCTGCGGCGCGAGCTCGGGCAGGGGTGCCGAGGCGTCCATCTGCGCGACGCGGCGGTAGAGGCGCAGCTCGTCGGCGGCGGCGGAGAAGCGCCCGGCTTCGAGCGCCGCCTCGAGCGAGCCGTACTGGGCGAGCAGCGAAGCGGCCGTCTTCCCGCCGACACCGCGCGCGCCCGGGATCCCGTCCGACGGGTCGCCGCGCAGCGCGATGAAGTCGACGACCTGTGCGGGGTCGACGCCGTAGCGCTCGCGCACCTCGGCCGGCCCGATCCGCGCGAGCTCGCTCACGCCCTTGACCGGCTGGAGGATCGTCACGCGCTCGCTCGCGAGCTGGAATGCGTCTCGATCGGAGGTCGCGACGAGCACCGGCCCGGCCCAGTGAGCAGCCGCAGCGGCGAGGAAGTCGTCTGCCTCGTAGCCCGGCGCCTTCGCAGAGGCGAAGCCGAACGAGGCGACAAGGTCGGGCAGCGCGTCGAGCTGCTCGAGCAGCGCGTCGTCGAACACGCGCCCGGCCTGGTAGCCGGAGAGCGCCTCGTGCCGGTAGTTCGGCACGTCGAGCGTGTCCCAGCAGACGAGCACAGCGTCCGGGCGCTCGGCATCCCAGAGCCGCTCGAGAAAGCCGCCGAACCCGGTGAGCGCCCCGGCCGGCCGCCCGCCTGCGCCCTTGATCGACTTCGGCAGGCCGTGGTAGGCACGGTGCGCAAGCGAGTCGCCGTCGATCGCGAGCAGCGTGCTCACGCGCGGCGCCTCGCGTGTCCGAGTGGGACCGGCTGAACGGGCGACGTCACGGAGGGCGAGTATCGCGGAAGTCGTCATCTGCGGCTATCGTGGCCCGCTGACATGCCAGGAGCCAAGCCAACGGGCGGACGCCGACTCGTCATCGTCGAGTCGCCCGCCAAGGCCAAGACCATCGCCGGCTACCTCGGCGACGAGTACATCGTCGAGTCGTCGATCGGCCACATCCGCGACCTTCCGCACAGCGCAGCGGAGGTGCCCGAGGAGCAGAAGAAGGAGCCGTGGGCACGGCTCGGCGTCAACGTCGACTCCGATTTCGAGCCGCTCTACGTCGTCGACCCCAAGAAGAAGAAGGTGGTCACCAGCCTGCGCGCGAAGCTCAAGGACGCCGGCGAGTTGTGGCTGGCGACGGACGAGGATCGCGAGGGCGAGGCGATCGCCTGGCACCTCGTGCAGGTGCTGAAGCCGAAGGTTCCGATCCGGCGGATGGTCTTCCACGAGATCACGAAGGGCGCGATCCAGCAGGCGATCGAGGACACCCGCGCGATCGACGACCGCCTCGTCGACGCCCAGGAGACGCGCCGCATCCTCGACCGGCTCTACGGCTACGAGGTCTCGCCGGTGCTCTGGAAGAAGGTGATGAAGGGTCTGTCGGCCGGCCGCGTGCAGTCGGTCGCGACGCGGCTCGTGGTCGAGCGCGAGCGGCAGCGGATGGCGTTCGTCGCCGCCGAGTACTGGGACATCGCCGGCACCTTCGCTGCGACGGCCGACTTCACGGCGCGGCTGGCGGCGGTCGATGGGCACCGCGTCGCGCAGGGCCGCGACTTCTCGCGCGACGGAGCCCTCACGGACGCGGAGGCCGTCCAGCTCGACGAGGCCACCGCGCGCGGGCTCGCAGACGCGCTGGCCGAGGCAGCGTTCGCCGTGCGGTCGGTCGAGCGCCGGCCGTACACGCGCCGGCCGACGGCGCCGTTCATGACGTCCACGCTTCAGCAGGAGGCGAGCCGCAAGCTGCGCTTCTCGGCCCAGCAGACGATGCGCACTGCCCAGCGGCTCTACGAGAACGGCTACATCACCTACATGCGCACCGACTCGACGTCGCTGTCGGAGTCGGCCATCGTCGCGGCACGAGACCAGGCGCGCGAGCTCTACGGCGCCGACGCCGTGCCGCCCGAGCCGCGGCACTACAACAGAAAGGTCAAGAACGCGCAAGAGGCGCACGAGGCGATCCGGCCCGCGGGCGACCGCTTCCGCACGCTCGACGAGGTGCGCGGCGAGCTCGAGCGCGACGAGTACGCGCTCTACGAGCTCGTGTGGAAGCGCACGGTCGCGTCGCAGATGGCCGACGCACGCGGCGAGACGGTCTCGGTGCGGCTCGGCGCGACCGCCGCCGACGGTCGCGACGCCGAGTTCGCGACCGCCGGCACCGTGATCACCTTCCGTGGCTTTCTGCTGGCCTACGAGGAGGGTCGAGACGAGGCTGTCGCAGTCGAGGACGAGGAGAAGCGACTCCCGCCGCTCGTCGAGGGCGATGCGGTGGAGCTGCGCGAGCTGGAGCCGGACGGGCACTCGACGAGCCCGCCCGCGCGCTACACCGAAGCGACGCTCGTGCGCGCGCTCGAGGAGCGCGGGATCGGCCGCCCATCGACGTACGCCGCGATCATGGGCACGATCCTCGACCGCGGCTACGTGCGCAAGGAGGGCCAGGCGCTGGTGCCGGCCTTCCTTGCCTTCGCGGTCACCAACCTGTTGGAGCAGCACTTCGAGCGGCTTGTCGACTACGAGTTCACGGCCCGGATGGAGGACGATCTCGACCGGATCGCCGAGGGCGTCGAGGAGCGCAGCGCCTGGCTCCGCCGCTTCTACTTCGGGAACGGCGATCCCGGCCTCAAGGCGCTCGTCTCCGACCTCGGTGAGATCGACGCGCGCGCGATCAACACGATCGAGATCGGCAATGGCATCGAGTTGCGGATCGGCCGCTACGGCCTGTACATCGAGCGGGACGGCCAGCGTGCGACCGTCGCCGACGACATCGCGCCCGACGAACTCACCGTCGAGCGCGCCGAGGAGATCCTGGCGCAGGGCGCCCAACAACGCGAGCTCGGCGTCGACCCGCAGACCGGGCGCGCGATCGTCGCGAAGAACGGGCGCTACGGGCCGTACGTCACGGAGGTCGCCGACAACGGCGAAAAGCCTCGCACCGCTTCGATCTTCAAGTCGATGTCACCGGAGACCCTCACGCTGGAAGACGCGCTGCTGCTGCTCTCGCTGCCACGGATGCTCGGGCCCGACCCGGCCGATGGCGAGGAGGTCGTCGCCACGAACGGCCGCTACGGGCCGTACATCAAGAAGGGCTCCGAGACGCGGTCGCTCGCAACAGAAGAGCAGCTGCTCACGATCACGATCGACGAAGCGCTGGCGCTCCTCGCACAACCGAAGCAGCGCGGCCGCAGCGCCGCGGCCGCGGCTCCGCTCCGCGAGTTCGGCGCCGATCCGGTGAGCGGCAAGCCGATCCTGCTGAAGGACGGCCGCTTCGGTCCTTACGTCACCGACGGTGAACTGAACGCGAGTCTGCGCTCGGGCGATACAGTGGACGGGCTCACGCCGGAACGCGCGGCGGAGCTCCTGGCCGCACGTCGCGAGGCGGGGCCGCCGAAGAAGCGCCGCAAACAGCGCTGATCTTCACAGTTCGCCAACGGTTACAACCAACTTTCATCACGATCAACCGTCCATACTCAGCGAACGACCGCAGGCCCGTTGCGGGAGTCAAGGCATGCCGTGGGATCGTCGGCTCGGGAGGCGACAGTTGCGTTTACCCCTGGCAAACGGAGGAGAAATCCCATACGGTGCGAACGTTCCGGAACCTGTGAGTAGCGAAGGGATGTGCCGAAGCACGTGACGCAGAACCAGTTGACCGAACTGCTCGAGTCCGAGGGCGCCCGTGTCATGCTCGACGTCGGCGAAGAGCGCGGCTGGATCGAACCGGCCGAGCTCGAGGCGTTCGCTCTGGAGCATGATCTCGCTGAACTCGACGTCGAAGAGTTGACGCGTGAGCTCGAGCGAATCGGGCTCGAGGTGCGCGAAGCCGTCGCCGACGAGAAGGCTGCCGCCAAGGCGGCGCAGGAGCACGTCGTGTGGGAAGCCGACCAGCCTTCGGGCGCCGGTGACAGCCTGCAGCTCTTCCTGGCCGATGTCGGGCGCCACAAGCTTCTCACGGCTGCCGAGGAGGTCACGCTTGCGAAGGCGATCGAGCGGGGCGACCTGATCGCGAAGCGCCGGATGATCGAGTCCAACCTGCGGCTCGTTGTCTCGATCGCGAAAGGCTACCGCGGCCTGGGTGTGCCGTTCCTCGACCTGATCCAGGAGGGAACGCTCGGGCTCAACCGCGCAGTCGAGAAGTTCGACTGGAGGCGGGGCTACAAGTTCTCGACCTACGCGACGTGGTGGATCCGTCAGTCCGTGCAGCGCGCGGTCGCGAATCACGCGCGCACGATCCGCGTCCCGGTTCATGTCGTCGAGCGTCAGCAGAAGCTTTCCCGTGCGGCGCGCCGGCTCGAGGTCGAGCTCGGTCGTGAGCCCACGAAGGACGAGCTCGCCGAAGCTACGGGCCTGCCGATCCAGCACGTCGATGAGGCGCTCTCCGCTGCGTCCGCGTCCGTCTCGCTGAACCAGACGGTCGGCGCTGACGACGAGGGCGAGCTGGGCGACCTCTTCGCCGACCGCGAGGCGGCCGATCCGTTCGACGAGGCCGAGGAATCGCTCCGCCGGCAGAACATCCGCAAGGCGCTCGACGCGCTGCCGGAGCGGGAACGGCGGATCCTCGAGCTGCGGTTCGGCTTCCAGGGCGAGCCCTGGACGCTCGAGGCGATCGGGCATGAGCTCGACCTGACCCGCGAACGGGTCCGCCAGCTCGAGGGCCAGGCGCTTTCCCGCCTCGCCGCCCTTCGTGAGCTCGCGGGCCTCGCCGCCTGACAAGGCCTTCCGGCGTCTCGTCTTCTTCCGGTCCGAGCCTCGAACCCGTCGGCCCGCTCGTCGGTCGCATCGTCCGTGTCGAACCCCTTGAGGAACCTCATCGGGAGGGCCTGCGGGAGGCCCTCGAGACGGAGCCGGAGATCCTGCGCTACACGGCGTACGGCGGCGATTTCGACTGCTGGTTCGATGAGGCGCTCGCCGCGGCCGGGGAAGTCCCGTTCGCGGTGGTCGTGGGCGGTCGCGAGGTGGGCTCCACGCGCTTCCTGAGCTTCGCACCCGAGCACGGGCGTGTGGAGATCGGCTGGACGTGGCTCCGCCGGTCGGCATGGGGGACGGGGGCGAATGTGGAGACGAAGTTCTTGCTACTCGAGCACGCGTTTGAGCGCCACGGCCTGCAGCGGGTCGAGTTCAAGACCGACGCTCGGAATGAGCGCACACGCGGTTCGCTGCTTGCGCTGGGAGCTCAGTTCGAAGGCATCTTCCGGAAGCACATGCGGCTTCCAACGGGCCCGCGCGATTCCGCGTGGTACGCGATCGTCGACGACGAATGGCCGATCGTGAAAGAGCAGTTCCTCCGCCGCCTCGTGGCGAAAGTGGGAGCGTCGGCCGAACCGACGTAGGTCGCAGCGATTCGCTTCGGCTCCCTCGATATGGGGAGTCCTCGCTCAAGACGATCGTTGCTCCGGCCGATAGTCGGGCTGTGGATGCCGCGAAGCGTGATGCAATCCTGACGCGCTATCGCGAGCACGCCAGGCACTTCGAGACGGTCGCTGCATCACGACGTACGCCGGCAGCCGACGTGATCTCGATCGCACCGCGTCAAACGGAGCCCGAGCAGTCGCCGTCGGCTCGAGAGATCGAAGTTCTCCAACTCGTCTCGGACGGCCTCGTGAATCGCGAGATCGGACATCGACTCTTCCTCTCAGAGGAGACGGTCAAGAGTCACGTTCGTCACATTCTCGCGAAGCTCCAAGCAAGGTCAAGAGCCCACGCCGTAGCAGTTGGCTTCCGGCGTGGGCTCATCAACTGACCTGAGCCATTCTCCTACCGCCTGTGGACAACCCCCTAATCGGGTGATTGGCAACGGGCGCCCGACAAGCTTAGGTACGCGGGTCTACCGACGACGCGACCTTCGGTTGCGGCTTTCTACCACTGCACAGCGCCACCGGCAACAGCGGCGCGAAAAGCAAGGCGAACGATGCTACGCATCTGAGGGCCTCCCTCAATTTCGGTTGGGAACTGACGGCGACGAGGAGTGTATCCCCCTTCCGGGGGACTTGCAAGGTGATCAGGAGGATTGTTGACGAATCTTGGATAGATCCTGGGGCGCGCTGATCGATTGAGTCGCGATCGCGGCTCTATGTCGTGCTGCTGTGGGTGCTGCTAGCCGTATCGACTGCGTCGCTAGTTCTGAGCACTGGTCGCCCCGCGGGCAACCTTTACGTGATTGCGCTGCTTGCGCTTGTCGCGGCCGATTGCGGAACGTAGCCGCGTCGAGGTCAGTTCGCATCTCTCGGAGTCGATTTCCTAGTTCCAACCCTGTTCGCAGCCGTGCTCTTTGGCCCAATCGCCGCGATGACCGTCGCGTTCGCATCCTTCCTGCCGGAGCTTCGGCGTCCGTACCTGCGTTGGGCGTCCTACACAGCTAGCCGCATGATCACGGCTGCGTTCACCGGTCTTGTCGCATTCGCCATCGCTGGTTCGATAGCCGATCGACTCACGGCGGTTGCTGTAGCCACAATAGTCGGCGCCTTGGCCTCGCAAAGTCTTGACGCAGGCTTTGCTGTGATTGCCTGGGCGTGTGCGTCGCCTAGGCGACGACCGACGAAACACTTCGGCAGTTGGTGCCACTCGCCCTCGTCGGCCGTTCCCCTCTATGCACCCGTGGTCGCGTTCCTCGCGTTCGCGTACGACCAGATCTCGCCGATCACGCTTCCGCTCTTCTTCGTTCCCGCGCTCGCGGCTCAGCGACTCTTCGTCCTGTACCAGGATCAACGCAAGCTCACAAGTGAACTTGTCGACGTAAACGCAGCTCTTGAGACGAGCGAACCTCTCGTTCGCCTCTGCCCTTGTTGCGACCCTTGATGCCCGAGACCGTTACACGGCGGGGCACTCTGGAGCTGTTTCTGTCTACGCTTCGGACATCGCCGTTCGCATGGGCTTGTCGGTGGAGCAGCAGAATCTGGCGCGTGTCGGGGGGCTGGTGCACGACATCGGAAAGATCGGGCTCCCGACTGGGCTTCTCGAAAAACCGGGCGCGCTCAATCTTGAGGAGCGGCGCGAGATGCAGCGGCATTCTGAGATTGGTGAGCGAATTCTCGCAAATGTCGATACGTATGCTGAGATCGCTTCAGTCGTACGACATCACCACGAACGAATCGATGGCGAAGGTTATCCGGATGGTCTTCATGGAGATCGAAATTCCACTGCTTTCACGCGTCATTGCTGTTGCTGACGCCTACAACGCGATGACGTCTGATCGACCCTATCGCGATGCAATGCCTAGTCGTGTCGCTCGCCTTAGGCTCGCCCAGGCGGTGGACAGCCAGTTCGACACAAGTGTCGTCGCCGCATTTGAGGCGGTCCTCGCAGCTGCGGACGAAGAGTACCGTATGGGACGCGGACACCGCTTCGAGATCAGTAGCTCGCAGGGAACTCGAGCCGCGAAGGCAGAACCTCAACTCACGATGGTCGCCGGCTAGTAGGATTCCAACGCGACCTGGATAGCGGCGTCAGTTCGAGTACGGGCGCCCGTCTTTTCAAGAATGTTGCTGACATGCACCTTAACCGTTCCCTCGCTGATGAAGAAGATGCGAGCAATCTCCTTGTTCGTCAATCCTTGACCAACAAGTTGAAGCACCTCGCGTTCTCTTCGAGAGAGCGGCGGCCTCGTTAGACGAGGTCGCACCCCGATTCGGATTCCCGCATGTCGAGCGAGGTCGAAGTCGTTGCAGCGGTTGAGAAGCCCTTGAAGCCGCGGGCGGTATCGCGTCACGCTGGCAAGGATTTCAAGAAGCGCCGGCTTAGCGCGGACAGCGCAGACGAGTGCATCCCAAACGCCGAATTGCTCGGCGCTCTCGAACGCTTCAACAGCCGTTTCCTTCGACGGACGACTGAGCGCACGCGCGCAGGCAACCAACGCGTGAACATCGATCGCCGTCGTCATCTCAAGCGCGCTATCGCCGTCCGCGTCGGCGGCCTCAAGTTCCCCTAACACGGCCGAGACTGCAGCGTTCATCGCCTTGATCTCCGCCTTCATGGCCGGGCTAGCACGGTAGGTATCGTCCAAGAGTAGGGCGTCACGGGCTTCACCTGGGCGCTGGAGTGTTAGGAGAAAGCGAGCTCGCAGCGCCGCAGCGTTGAGGCGCAAGTGGCTGTCGTCAAGAACCTCAGCCGCCCGTTCCACCCGCCGTAGGTGGCGGTCTGAGAGAGCGAAATCGCGATATCCGAGTGCGGCCGCCGCAAGGGACCACTCGGCGTGCGGTACCGCCCACACGAGTTGATAGTGCGATGCCTCATCTCTCATCACATCCGACACCTCGTACGCCTTGTGATATTCAGCGCGAAGAATCAACTGGTACGCGTGCGTGTTTCTGAATGACGTGCGAACGCGTGGGTCCGAAACGGCGCCAAGGCTATGAAGGGCACTTTCGACTTCGGGCGGTTCGGCAAAACCAGTCTTGTACCGCCGCAAGGTCATCGCAGCTGTCGTGGCCCGCACGAGATCCACCGGCGAGGCATCACGTCGCTCCTCGAGCTCTCGCAGGACATCCGGTGCGGGCGGATCCTCGGAATAGGTAGAGGTTAGGACCAGCCCCCAGAGCGCGTCGCGGGTGTCAGCCTCATCCTTCGCGACTTCATATGCACGTCGAAAATGAGCGGGTGCGATGGCGTACTTCGTACAAAGGTGAGCACCTTGGCCGGCGATCCAGAAGGCGTGAGCGGCCAGCGCGTGTTCCTGGCCGAGTCCGTTCGCGGCACGAGTTGCCAGCACCTCCGCTCGCAAGAAGAATCCGTCTCGAAGGGCAAGCTCGGCGTCGACAAGCATGATCGATGGAGAGAAGTCCGCGGACGTCGAACGGGCGAACGCGGTGACCTGCTCAAGAGTCGAAATGCGGCCTGAGCCCGCGAGTGGCTTGAACGCAACCTCAACGAAGCAATCGAGAAGGTCAGCCCGTCTGAAACGGGTGATGAGAGCGAAGGCGTTGTCCCACGCTTCGACGGACAAGCTCAGTTCGACCGCGTGGCAGACAAGCTCGCTCGCGTCGTCTTGAATCGCTAGTTTGGAAAGCAGGTATTCGCGGATAAGTGGGTGGAGATTGTGCTGGCTGTCGCTTGAGGTAGCAAACCCGCGCGTTACAGCGTCGCTCAGGAGCGTCGGTGCTACGTCACCGAAGACCGTCTTGGTGACTTGTGGTGAAAGCGACGGCAGAAGTGCCATCGACGACAAGGCACGCTTCAGTTCGTCGGGCGCGGATGTGAAGAGTTCTTCGGCGAAGAAGCGGAATAGCGCCGTGGAGACAGCCGCGGAGGGTGCGCGAGTAGGGGCCTCGGCAAGCGCGGCAAGTCCGATCACAGCTGGCCAGCCGTTGGCCTGTGCGAGCAACCCTTGAGAGAGATCTCTCGATGCGTCTGAAAGAACTTCGGCCGCCTCGCCCTCAGTGAGCGCGAGTTCGTCTGGGCCGATCTCACGGTGATCACCGTAGAGCAACGCGCGGGCCGTGGCCCACGATGGGCGCACGCGAGACCCGACAACGAGTCGTACCGCCAAGTGATCGCAGAGATCACGGATCAGGGTTTCCGATTCGTTGTTCCCGTCAAGGAGGTGGTAGTCATCGACAACGACGATCGTGGGAGAGCGGTGCTCGAGTCCCGCTGCAAACGCGTCGATGATTTGACGCCGTTGGCGTCGCGGATTCTCAAGGGCGCCGACGACTTGCGATACATAGCTGCACAAGCCCGGAGACCACGGCTCGAAGACGGTTGCGAGGCCGGTTGCCAAATGCGCGAGGTCCCACGATCCTGGCTCGGAGGTATACCAAGCCACTTCATCACGTTGGTCCGCCCACTGGCGGAGAAGCGTGGTCTTTCCATAACCAGCCGGAGCGATGAGCAGGATTGTCCGCGCCCTTGTTTCCTCGAGCAGTTGGATCAGCCTTGGCCGCTCGATGATTCGGCGGATCGGTGGTGATTGGGGTTTCGGTTCTTCTTGGTTCACGCTTTTCTCCGTTACAGCGTGGCCGCAGAGCAGTCGGGTAGGAGGGGACGCTAACGCTTTGGCCGTTCGCACGAGTTGAGCGGCACTCGTTGAGCTGACCGCGCCCGCGACGGGGGGCCGTCGCGGGCGCGGCGCCGTCAGCCCCCGTTGTCGGCTCTCGCCAACTCGAGGCTCTTCGCCAGCGGGTCCTCACCTGTCAGGAGGCGATACGCGAGCGGAATTTGCCGTCGGCGAGGGACGCCGAGCTTCTGGCGCAGCACATCGCAATGCGCCTTGGCTGTGCGGGGAGAGATGCCGAGCTCGTGGCTCAGCTCGTCGTTTGACAGCCCCTGGGCGATCAGCTCGATCACCTGCCGTTGCCGGTCGGTGATCGCGGACGGATCTCGGAGTGCCTGCATGCGGGCGAAGGTAACGCCGCCCGCGCTCGCGGAACATTCGCCGAAGGGGGTATTTCGGGTTAGTTGGCCATGGCCGTGGCTGGCCACCCGCGGGCGGGTGAAATCGGCGAGGATCCGCTGGTCGTCTGCTGACGCCGGTTTCGCTTGGTGCCTGTGAGCCCGTGGTTCGTTTGGCGTGGGGGCCTTGCCGGCACCCCGGACTGTTGTTTCGAGCACGCCCATCAGACTCGTCAGTTCCGAGGCTCCCCAGGTGACGATCGTGTCGTCGAGCCTGAAGGGAGCAAGCGATGGAGATGGTGGTCGAGCGTCCGGCGGCGTTGGACGTACACAAGGAGCAGGTGACCGCGTGTGTGCGCGTTCCCGCCGGTGGTGGCCGGCGCGAGCAGCACGTGGCGGAGTTCAAGACGACGGTGCAGGGGCTGCTCGCGTTGCGCGACTGGTTGAAGGCGCACGGCGCGGCCCAGGTGGCGATGGAGGCCAGCGGCGTCTACTGGAAGCCGCCGAGGGCGATCCTCGAGGACGAGTCGATTGTCTGCTCGTCAACGCGCGCCACGTCAAGCAGGTGCCGGGTCGCAAGACGGACGTTTCGGACGCGGCCTGGCTGTGCCAGTTGTCGGAGGCCGGACTGCTCGAACGCAGTTTCGTACCGCCGAAGCCGATCCGGACGCTGCGGAACCTGACCCGCTACCGCAAGGCGCAGATCGGCGAGCGCCAGCGGGAGGCGAACCGACTGCACAAGATCCTCGAGGACACCGGGATCAAGCTCGACTACCTCGCCACAGACATCCTCGGTGCGTCGGGGCGGGCGATGCTGGACGCGCTCGTCGCGGGCACGACCGACCCGGCCATGCTCGCCGAGTTGGCCAAGGGCAAGCTGCGCCAGAAACTGCCGGCCCTGCGGGAGGCATTGGAGGGTCGCTTCGACGTCGAGCACGGGATCGTCGTCGGCGCGATCCTCGCCCATATCGACTCGATGAGCAGATCAGCCTGCTCTCCGAGGCGATCGAGGAGCAGATCCGCCCTTTCGCCCCGGCTGTTGAGCTGCTCTGCACGATCCCCGGCGTGCAACGACGCACCGCCGAGGTCGTGATCGCGGAGATCGGAGCCGACATGCCGGTCTTCCCCTCCGCCAGCCACCTCGCGTCCTGGGCCGGGCTCTGTCCCGGCAACGACGAGTCGGCCGGCAAGCGCCGCTCCGGCCGCACCCGTAAGGGCTCGAGATGGCTCGGGATCGCGCTCACCGAGGCCGCCCAGGCCAACACCCGCTCCCGCGACACCTACCTCTCCGCGCAGTACCGACGCCTCAAGCCGCGCCGCGGCCACCGCAAAGCGATCGGAGCCGTCAGGCACTCGATCATCGTCGCCTGCTCGCACATGCTCACAACCCGCGAGGTCTACCGCGACGCCGGCCGCGACCACTTCACCCGCCTCGACCCCGACAAACAGACCCGACGGCTCGTCGCCCAACTCGAACGCCCCGGACACACCGTCACGCTTCAAGAGGCCGCAGCTTGACCCCGACGTGATTTCCCATCAGGCAGGCGGGTCGAGGCTGTTGCGCAGCGCGCCGATCCCGGCGAGCTCGATCTCGACCACGTCGCCCGGTTCCAGCCACGGCCCGTCGCTGGCACCGGGGCCGGAGCTGCACACGAGCAGGTCGCCAGGCCGCAGCCGGCTGTTCCGTTCGGCATGGGCCGCGAGCTCCTGCCACGAGTAGGCGAGCCCTCCCAGCTCGCAACGGGCCCGGTCCTCGCCGTTCACCCTCGCGATCACCGTGCCGTCTTCGTCGTCGAGCTCGTCGAGGGTGACGAGGAGCGGGCCGATCGAGAGCGCGAAGTCCTTGCTCTTCGAGGGGCCGAATCCCGCTCCGCGCTCGGCTCGCTCGACATCGCGCGCCGTCCAGTCGTTGGCCAGTGTCAGGCCGCCGATCGCACCGTCTGCGCCGATCACCGCGGCAATGCCGAGGCCGAGGTCGAGCTCGCGGATGCCGTCCGGGTACGGGATCCGGTCGTCGGGCCCGTAGATCGGCGCCGTGTTCCTGAAGGAGAAGAACGGCGTCTCGTGCCGCTCGAACGCCGAGAAGACCCGCACGCTCGGCGGATGGAGGATCGGCGGTCGCAGTTCGACATCGGCGAGCTGGTACTCGGCGTGCTCGCGGGCGCCGCCGCCGCCGGTGAAGAACGCCTCCAGCGTCTGCGCCGCGAGCTGGACGACCCGGTCGCCGTCGATACGCCCCGGCCAGCCTCGCTCGAGGTCGGCGTCCTTCGGTCTGAACATGCAGAGCTTCATGGTTCCGTGTGGACGATAACGTCGGCGATCTCGGGCTGTTCGCGTCTGATCAACTCCTCGATCTCGCTTGCGCGTGCGTGCGCGTCCTCCAGTCGGCTCTGACCGTCGAGGCCGAGCGTGAGGAACGCGACGAGGCCGACGTCGGTGCGGAGGAAGCGCAGCTCGCGCGGGGCGCGGCCCGTGGCCTGCCGCACGATGCGCTCGATGGCGCCCGGGTCGACCCGTTCCTCGTGCGCCTCGGCGGTCTCGGTCAGCGGCTCGAGGTGCGTCTGCACGGCGTCGAGCTCGGGCGCCGCCGTCAGGATCGCCCGCTCGAGCTGCTCGGCGACGTCGTGTGCTGCCTCGAGCGTCACCTCGCCGGGGAGCTTGAGGTGGAGCGACAGCTCGAGGTGCCCGGCGACGTCGACCAGCGTGAGGTTGTGGATCTCGCGGACGCCTGGCACGGTCAGAGCTGCGGCGTGCGCCCGTTCGCGCACGCCGCGATCCTCGAGCGGCTCGACGTGCACGACGACGTCGCTGCCTGGAAGCGCCCGCTCGACGGCGTCCTCGACCGCGTCCGCGGCTGCATGCCCCTGCCCGACCGCGACGATCGGAGAGACGCCGATCACGACGTCCGCGAACTGACGGCCGCCGGCCTGGCGCATGCGCAGCCGCCGCAGCTCGACGTCGGGTGTGAGCTCCGCGATCGCGGCTCGCGCCGCCGCCTCGGCGTCGGCGGGCGCGCGGTCCATCAGGACGTCGACGTTGCTGCGGATCAGGCGCGAGGCTGCCGCGAGCACGAGCACGGCGACGAAGAGGGCGGCGATCGAGTCGCCGTTCGGGTAGCCCGCGCCTGCGATCAGCAGCCCGACGAAGACGGCGAGCGAGCCCGCTAGATCGCCGGCGAAGTGAAGCGCGTTCGAGGCGAGTGCGGCGCTCTGATACCGCTTCGAGGCGCGCCGGGAGACGGTCGCCCGGCTCGCGTCGATGGCGATCACGACCAACGCGACCGCGAGCACCCACCAGGTCACGCGCACGGTATTGGCGCCCGACCCCGCGAGACGCTCGATCGCGCGCACGCTGATGAGGACGCTGGCGCACGCGAGGAAGACCGCCTCCGCGAGGGCCGCGAGGTGCTCGGCCTTCCCGTGCCCGTACTGGTGGCTCCGATCGGCCGGCTGCGCAGCCACGCCGACCGCGAAGAACGTGAGGAGGGCGGCGACGAGGTCGGTGCCCGAGTGGATCGCCTCCGAGAGGAAGCCGAGGCTGTGCGCCGCGAGTCCGACCGTCAGCTTGAGCGCGACGAGCGCGCCGGCGGCGCCCACCGAGACGAGCGCGGTGCGGCGCTGCGGCGTCACACCTCCTCCAGCGGCCAGACGAGGACGTCCTGCTCGGCGGCGTACAGGAGGCGCGCCTCACCGCTCACCGCAACCGGCGCGAGCGTGCAGGAGTGGACCGCGCCGTCGGCGTGCTGGAGTGCCCAGGGCGGATGGTGCAGCTCGGCGCGGTAGAGCCGGCCGCCGTCGGCGGTGTAGATGCAGTAGCGCTCGGTCAGGAAGTGCTCGAGCGACCCGGGCACTGGCGTGAATGGTGCACCACGCTCGCAGTAGCGGACGTCGAACGTGAGGCCGTCGCGCACGGTGCGGGTGGCGCCGCCGGGCCTGTCGCCGTCGCGCTCGCTCGAGATCCGGGCCCGGTAGGCGGGGAGCCGGTGCGCGCGCTTCGCCGCCTCGAGGAGCAGCGGGTTCGAGACGTCGACCGAGCAGAGCCAGATGCCCGGCCGGTCGTCGTGGGTCACGTACGTGCGGACGTCGAGCTGGCCGAAGGAGAGGCGCGGCACCGGCGGGAGGCCGCGGAGACGGAGGCTCGCGAGCCGGAACGGGACGATGCCGAGCCAGGCGTCGCCCTCGTGGGTGTCGAGCGCCAGTTCGGGCGGCAGCAGCCGAGCGAGGTCGCCGGGCGCGGCCCCCCAGTGGGCGAAGACGACGTCCCGCCTCGTCTGTGCCTGCGCCCACGGCTCGGCCGGCGGTGGCCACGGCCGGTGCGCGACGTCCCCGAGCGACTGCGCCTGGCGTGCAGCGACGCCGAGGTAGGGGAAGCTGCCCACCGGCGGATTCTCGCTCAGCTTCGAGGCCCTGGCTCGGGGCTTGCCGCAGCGGCCCCGGCGAGCTCGTCGACCGACCGGCGGAGGGGCACCTCCTTCACCCAGAGCACGGCCACCACCCAGGCGAGAACGGAGACGAGCGTCGCAGCGAGGAACGCGGGTTGGATCGCCGAGGCGAGCGCTCCGCGGAGCGCCTCCGGAAGGCGGTGGATCGGGACGCCGTCGCCCCGTGCTGTTGCCGATGGCAGCCCGCGGTTGACGATCACCCCCATCACCGTCACGCCGATCGTGGCGCCCATCTGACGCGAGAACGTCGCAAGCGCCGTCGCGGAGCCGATCCGCCTGCGCATGACGGCGTTCTGCACAGACAGCACGAACACCTGCATCATCATCCCGATCCCGATCCCGGCGACGACCATGTCTCGCGCCGCCTCGCGGCTGGTCGTGTCGACGTTCATCCGCCAGAGGAGGGCCATGCCCGAGGCGAGCACCAGCGGGCCGACAACGACGTTCCAGCGATAGCGCCCGGTGCGCGAGATGATCTGTCCGGAGACGAGGGAGGCGGACACCGCGCCCAGCATGAGGGGCATGAGCACGAGACCGGACGACGTGGCCGTCGTGCCGATCACGCCCTGCACGAAGAGCGGGGCGTAGACGACCGTTCCGAACATCGCCATCCCGACGAGCGCCATGCACGCCACGCTGCCTGCGACGATCGGGTTCCGCAGCAGCTCGAAGGGGAGGATCGGCTCGGGCGTGCGCCGCTCGACGAGGGCGAAGGCGAACAGGACGATCGCCGAGATCGCGAACGCGACCAGCACGTGGCCGCTCGACCAGGCGTAGTCGCGCCCGCCCCACACGAGCCCGAGCAAGAGCGCGGCGGTGCCGGCCGAGAGGAGCCCGGCGCCGAGCCAGTCGATCGCGTGCTCGGCGCGGACGGCACGCCGCGGCATCGTCAGCGAGATTACCGCCAGCGCCAAGCCGCCGATCGGGAGGTTGACGAGGAAGATCCAGCGCCAGCTCGCGTTGTCGACGATGAAGCCGCCGACCGTGGGCCCGATGATCGACGAGGCCGCGAAGACGGCGCCGATCAGGCCCTGCCACCGGCCGCGGTCGCGCGGCGGCACGATCGCCCCGATCACCGCGAGTGAGAGGGGGAAGAGGCCGCCGGCGCCGATCCCCTGGATCGCGCGAAAGACGATCAGCTCAGTCATGCCCTGCGCGACGCCGCACAGTGCGGAGCCGACCAGGAAGATCGAAATCGAGATCAGCAGCAACGGCCGCCGCCCGTGCACGTCGCCGAGCCGCCCGTAGAGGGGCACCGTGACCGTCGAGGTCAGCATGTACGCGGTGAACACCCACGAGTACTGGGTGATCCCGCCGAGGTCGGAGACGATACGCGGCAGCGCGGTCGCGACGATCGTCTGGTCGAGGGCGGCAAGCAGCAGGGTCGCCATCAGCCCGATGTAGATCGCGAGCACCCGGCCGATCGTCAGGTCGTAGCCCGGTGGTCTCCGTGCGAGGCGTTCGCGCAGCGTCATTCGACCGGCTGTGGCGCCGGTGCGCGCGGGAGGCGGCTGAGCAGGATCGCGGCGCCGATCGCTGCGCCGCCGGCGACCTGAACGGGCGTCACCGTCTCCGAAAGCAGGATCACGCCGAAGATCGCGGCCAGGAAGAACTGCAGGTTCGCGAACAGCGCCGCACGGGACGGGCCGACTCTGGAGATCGCGGTGAACCAGAGCACGTTCGTGACGATGAGTGGGCCGACCACAGCGAAGGCGAATGCGGCCCACACGCGCCACGAGCCGGGATAGTTCTCGCTCTGGAGCTGCCGTGACCCGGCGACGGCGAGCAGGATCGAGGTCATGCCCAGTACGTACGCGCTGATCCGAAACGGCGAGTGGCGCGCCATCATCGGTGCGACCGCGACCGAGTAGGCGGCCCAGGTGCCCGCACCGAGCAAAGCCAGCGCGTCGCCTTTCAGGTTCGTCGAGAGCGAGCCGCTTGCGCCTGCGACGACGAGCCCGACGCCGGCGAACGAGACGGCGCAAGCGACGAGGAAACCGCGGCCGACGCGCTCGACGCCGCTCAGGGTCGCGAACAGCACGGTGAAGATCGGGAGCGTCCCGAAGACGAGCGCAACGGTCGACGCGGTTGTGAAGTGCAGCGCGTAGATGAACCCGAGCTGGTTGAAGAACAACACGACGGACGCCCCGGCGAGCAGGGCGAGGTCGCGACGGCTGATCCGGAGCGACCGCTCGAGTGCGAGCGTCAGCAGGGTGAAGGTGGCGGCGGCGATTGCGTAGCGGGGGGTCGCGAATGCGAGCGGCGAGATCCCGTGGGTGATGACGTACTTCGAGGCGATGAAGTTGAGCGCCCACAGGCACACGGTCGTGAGCAGCATCAGGTCGGCCGTCGGTCGCTGCACCGGGGCGACGTTACTCGTGGTATCGGGGGTGGAGCGGCGGGCGAAGGCGGGGTGCGACACGTCCGCTCCCCGCGGGTCGCGTAGCATCGGTCGCGATGGAGCGCGATCCGACACGCGCCGACGTCGACGCCCTCGTCGGGCCGGCGACGCCGCACTTCGCCTACCAGCTGCGGGCGCGTGTTCGCGAGCTCGTCGCCGGGCTGCCGGAGGACCACGAGGTGCGCAGCTACGCCGAGGGGAAGATGGAGCTGCTCGATCGGCTCGGCCACGCGTCGTCGAAGGCCGACGAGGGTGGGCGCGAGCCGTCAACGCGGCCCGGATGGAGACAGATCCCGAGCTCCGCGCCGGCCGACCGCCCGCTGCCGCGGCGGGCGTGAGCACCGCGGCCTCGGTCGCACGCCGGTGAACGTGCTCGTCACGGGCGGGTCGCGCGGGATCGGGCGCGCGATCGCACTTCGGTTCGCGCGCGACGGCGCGAAGCGCGTCGCGATCGGCTACCTGCGCAACGACGACGCGGCCGAGGCGACCGCCGACGAGCTGTCCGCCGCAGGCGCCGAGCCCGTGCTCGTTCGCGGCAACGTCTCCTCGGACCGCGTCCTCGACGAGGTGCGTGGCCTGGGCCCGCTCGACGTGCTCGTGCACAACGCCGCGACCGGGGTCGTGCGCAAGGCGCTCGAAACCGAGGACAAGCACTGGGACTGGACGATGAACGCGAACGCACGCGCGCTCCTCGCGCTCGCGCGCGCCGCCGCGCCGCAGATGCCGGCCGGCTCGTCGATCGTGGCGATCTCGTCGCTCGGCTCCGTACGTGTGCTCGAGAACTACGCCCTGATCGGTACCTCGAAAGCGGCGCTCGAGTCGCTCGTCCGCTATCTGGCCGTCGAGCTGGCGCCCGCGATCCGGGTCAACGCCGTCTCTGCCGGTGTCGTGGAGACCGGCGCGCTCCAGCATTTCCCGAACAAGGACGAGATGCTGCGGGTCGGCCAGGCCAACCCGGTCGGCCGGCTCGTGACTCCGGACGACGTCGCCGGCGCGGTCGCGTTTCTGTGCTCGACAGACGCGGAGATGATTCGCGGCCACGTCCTGGTCGTCGACGGCGGTTTCGCGCTCACGGTCTGACAGCGGCCCGGGATTGCGTCATACTTCGGCGCAAGGATGAATCGACTCCGGCTCCTGTTCCTGCTGGGTTTCGTCGCGCTCGTGCTTCCTGTTTCGGCGCTGAGCTCGGGTGTGGACAAGGGCAGGTCCAAGCCGCCGCCGAGGCTGACCGACTACCACAAGGCGATCTGGATGAGCGAATGGGTCGCGTGCTGGCGTCCGTTGACGCTCACGCAACTCGCCAGGGAGCTGCGGATGACGAAGATGCGCATCGTCACGCCGCAGCAGGGCGCCCGCGTCCTCTCGAGACGCGCGATGCGCTTCCTCTACGAGGATCCGCTCGAGGTCGAAGACGGCCATCGACGGGTGTCGCAACGGCATCCTCTGGCGCTTCTACAACCAGTAGCCGTCCTCTCCGCGGAACATCGGCGAGGCGGCGCCGGACTCAGCCGCGCCCGGGGCGCAGGCGTCGGAGGACGTCGGCGGCGACGTAGCCGGCGAGCTTGGGGTTCTCCTGCAGGCGACGCAGCGAGTACTCGTACCAGTGCGTGCCGAACGGGACGTAGACCCGCAGCCGGTGGCCGTCGCGCACGAGCGCCGTCGCCGCGCTCCGGTCGCACGCCGAGCAGCATCTGGAACTCGTACTCGTTCGGGCCGAGGCCACGCGCGCCGATCCGCCGCAGCGCTTCGCCGATCAGCACCTCGTCGTGGGTCGCGACGGCGACGTAGCTTCCCTGCTCGATCAGCGCCTCGAGGCAGCGCACGAAGCTCGCCCGCACCTCGTCCGGGTCCTGGAAAGCGATCTCCTCCGGCTCGAGGTAGATCCCCTTGCAGAGCCGGACGTCGTCGAGCCCGGCGACGTCGTCGAGCGTCCGCCGCAGCCGCGACTGGAGCACGACGCCGACGTTCCCGTACCCGGCGCCGCGCAGCTCGCGGTACAAGGCGAGCGTCGCGTCCGTCGTGGAAGCGTCCTCCATGTCGATCCGCACGAATCCGCCGCGCCCGCGGGCGTCCTCGACGACCGCCTCGAGGTTCGTGCGGCAGAGCGTCCTCGCCGAGCTCGAGCCCGAGTGCGGTCAGCTTGACCGAGATGTTCGGCGGCGAGCCCGTCGCCGTCGATCCGCGCCAGAGACGTCGTGGTAGGCCTGCGCGATCGCACCGGCCTCGTCGGCGGAGCGGATCTCCTCTCCGAGCACGTCGATCGTTGCGAGCTGCCCCCCGGCGTTGAGGTCGCGAACCACGCGCACGGCGTCATCGAGTGAAGGCCCGGCGATATACCGAGAGGAAATCCGCCGCACGACCGCCGCGAGGCACCGCCGGCAAGGCCGTGACGAGAGCACGATCGAAGAGAGACACGGAACGGAGTCTGGCGCTTCGATCGGCGGAGGTGCCGGCTCTGCCGGCGCCACCGCCAGGGCGCGCCCGAGCCCCGCAACGCACCTGCCGAACCACTGCCCCCCGTCGCCTACCGCGGCAAAGGGAAGGGGGGCCCGTGGGCGGAAACCGCAGGTTTCCCCCTGCGAGCCTATTCGCGCATGAACCCCTGGCGGGCGGCGCTCACGAGCGCCACCGCCTCGGGGAAGAGCACGCGCATGGCGTCGCGCATTGCGATCGCCTGCTCGTCGGGAGTGCCCGCGACCTGCACCTGCGAAAGCGCGGCTGATGTCAGCTCGACCGCCGTGTTCAGCGTCAGCGTCGCGAACTGCTCGCGCTGGGCCTCCTGCACCGACTCGGCCTGCTGCTCGGCGAACTCGCGGAGCCCACGGAGCAGGTCCTCCGGGTCGCCGCCGAGGGGGAATCCGAATCCGCCGCCTTCCATGCCCGGACCCTAGCGGAGCGGCCCCCGGTAGCGCGACTCGACCTCGGCGAGAAACGCGTCGACGGCGCCGGACGCGGAGCGGAGCGCGCTCGCAAACGGCGACTCGACGTCGCCGAGCGCGCGCTCCAGCTCGAGCGTGGCCTCGCCGACGGCGTCGAGGTAGGCGGGTGAGGCCACGCGCGGCTGCACGCCCAGCGCCCGCTCGAGCCGGAGTGCCGCCTCCTCGGCCGCTTCGATCCCGGGCGGCTGCTCGGTCATCCGGAGCTGGGCGAGCCGCGAGCGCAGCTCGTCGAGGTGACCGCCGCCGGAGAGCTCCTCGGCGAGCTCGCACAGAACGACGATCGACGCGACCTCGCGGACGAGCCCGCGCTCCTCGACCGGCGTGCCCGCGTCGTCGACCACGAGCCAGGAGCGGTCGTCGTCGTGCTCGCCGAAGGCGACGAGGTACAGACGTCGCTCGCCGCCGGGCTCGGCCGCGAGCACGCCGGAAACATCACCGTTCCCGGCCGCCGCCGCCGCGATCCGCTCCAGGTCGTCGGCGAGGGCCACGGCGCCAGCTTACGGCCGGCAAGTGACACGTCGTCACTTGCCTGATTCGGGCGCTGCGTAGTTCGCCGCAGCAGGTTCCGTGTCGCCACCGATGGGGCGTGCGCGGACGTGGACGACGCTGTGCTCGGACGCATCAGGAGGTGGATCGTGGCGAGAACGCGGATCGTGATCCTCGGCGGCGGCACGGGCGGGACGATGACCGCCAACCGCCTGCGCCGCCGCTTCGACGAGGACGAGGCGGAGATCCACGTCGTCGATCGCGACGACCGGCACGTCTACCAGCCTGGTCTTGTCTTCGTGCCGTTCGGCCTCGCGCAGGTGGACGAGATCGTGCGGCCGCGCCGCCGCCAGCTTCACGGCGGGATCGTCTTCCACGAGCACCCCGTCGAAGAGGTCCGGCTCGAACGCGACGAGGTGCGGCTCGGAGACGGGATGGTGCTGCCGTACGACGTGCTCGTGGTGGCGACCGGCGCCGTGCTCCAGCCCGAGGAGACCGAGGGCCTCATGGGCCCCGGCTGGAACGAGCGCGTCTTCACGTTCTACGAGCCCGACAGCGCCGAGGCGTTGCACCGCGCCCTCGAGCGCTTCGACGGCGGCCGCCTGGTCGTGAACCTCGTCGACATGCCGATCAAGTGCCCCGTCGCACCGCTCGAGTTCGCCTTCCTCGCCGACTGGTATCTGCGCGAGCGCGGCATCCGCGACCGCACCGAGCTTGTCTACGCGACGCCTCTCGACGCGGCGTTCACCAAGCCGATCGCCGCCGACCACCTCGCGGGGCTGCTCGACGAGAAGGCGATCGAGCTCGTGACCGAGTTCAACGCCGGCGAGGTGGACGGGATCGGCGGCACGCTCGGCGCCTACGACGGGCGCGAGCTCGACTTCGACCTCCTCGTGACCGTGCCGCTGCACGGCGGCGCGCCCTACGTCGGCCGCTCGCCGGGCCTCGGCGATGCGCTCGGCTTCGTGCCGACGGACCGGGGCACGCTGCAGTCGCCCGCCCGGCCGAACGTCTTCGCGCTGGGAGACGCGACCGACATCCCGACCTCGAAGGCCGGGTCGGTCACGCATTTCGAGGGCGAGGTGTTGGCCGAGAACGTCGCGCACTTCCTCGCCGGCCGGAAGCTCGACGCCTGCTACGACGGCCACGCGAACTGCTTCGTCGAGACGGGCTTCCACAAGGCGCTGCTGATCGACTTCAACTACGACACCGAGCCGCTGCCCGGCCACTTCCCGACCGCGTTCGGCCTGCCGTTGCTGCGCGAGTCGCGACTCAACCACCTCGGCAAGCTGCTGTTCCAGTGGGTCTACTGGCACGCGCTGCTGCCCGGCCGCGAGCTACCCGGGATCGGGCCCGCGATGCCGGAGGCGGGCAAGCGGCACGCCCCGGTCCCTACGAGCTAGGAGGAGGACGATGACCACCACCCTGATCCCAGATGCGAGCGTCGCATTCGACGCCGAAGGCTTCCTGGCCGACGCCGGCCAGTGGAGTGAGCAGCTCGCCGAGGAGATCGCCGCGGCGAACGGGATCCCCGAGCTCACCGATCGGCACTGGCTCGTCGTCCGGTTCATGCGCGAGCGCTATCTCTCGACCGGCACCGCGCCCTCGATCCGCTCGCTCGGCAAGGAGTCGGGCGTCCCCGTCAAGGAGCTGTACCAGCTCTTCCCGAAGGGCCCGGCGAAGCTCGCCGCGAAGATCGGCGGCATCCCCAAGCCCAAGGGCTGCATCTAGAAAGGAGGCACGCGATGACCGAGCTGCTCGAGCACACCGAGCTCGCGGCACCTGCCCCGAAGACGATCGAGAAGGTCTCGATCGTGATCTCGAAGGGCTCCCTGGAGGGGATCTATCCGGGCCTGATCATGGCCAACGGCGCCCGCATGGAGGGAATCGAGGCCGACGTCTTCTTCACGTTCTTCGGCCTCGACGCGATCCGCACGAACCGCAGTGCGAAGATCAAGGTCGCGACGGTCGGCAACCCCGGCATGCACCTGCCGACCCTGGTCGGCGCGATCCCCGGCTTCTCCGCGCTCGCGACGCGGATGATGCAGCGGCAGATGGAGAAGCTCGACATCCCGCCGGTCCCCGAGTTCATCGAGCTGATCGCCGACTCGGGCGCAGGGCTCTACGCCTGCAAGGCGAGCGTCGACATGTTCGGCCTGACGATGGACGACTTCGTGCCGCAGGTCGAGGAGATCATCACCGTGGGCGAGTTCTACGAGCGCGCCGCCGGTGGCGAGATCGTCTTCACCTGAGGCCCGCCCGGCCTAGACTCGGCCCGATGGACGCGCAGACGCTGTTCGCGCCCCTCGGGCCGAGCTACGACCGGTATGCGGCGCTGCTCTCGTTCGGGCAGGACCCGCGCTGGCGGCGGTTCCTCGTCTCGCGGGTCGACGTCGGGCCGGGCGACCGGGTGCTCGACGTGGCGACCGGGACGGCGGCGGTCGCGCTCGAGCTCGTCCGGCAGAAGGGTTGCACGGTGGTCGGTGTCGACCAGAGCGAGGGCATGCTCGAGACGGCGCGCCGGCGTGTGGACGGTCAGGTCGAGCTCGTGCAGGCGAGCGCCGAGTCGCTGCCGTTCGCCGACGGCGCGTTCGACGCGCTCACCTTCACCTACCTGCTGCGCTACGTCGACGACCCGGCTGCGACGCTGCGGGAGCTGGTGCGCGTGGTGCGGCCGGGCGGGACGATCGCCGGGCTCGAGTTCGCGCTCCCGACCGGTCTCGCGCGGCCGCTGTGGGAGCTGTACGTCCGGGCCGGGCTGCCGGCTGCGGGCGCGGTGATCGGCGACGGCTGGCGCGAGGTCGGGAGCTTTCTCGGCCCGTCGATCCGCGACTTCTATGCGCGCTGGCCGGAGCCGCGGCTGCTCGACGCCTGGCGCGCGGCCGGGATCGGCGAGCCGCGCGACCGGCGGCTGTCGCTCGGCGGCGGGATCGTGACGTGGGGACGGAAGACCTAGAGCCGGCCGTCCGGCCCGCTTTCTACGCGCTGCGGCCCGGCGGCTGGCGCGACTACGTGACGCTGCTCCATCCGCCGTACACGGCATGGCACCTCTCGTACGTCGCCGTCGGCGCCGCGCTGGCGCCGCGCTTCCACCTCGACCGGATGCTCTGGGCGCTCGCGGCGTTCGCCCTCGCGATGGGTGTGGCCGCCCACGCGCTCGACGAGCTGAACGGCCGGCCGCTGCGGACGCAGATCCCCGGCCGCACGCTCTGGGCGCTTGCCGCGGTGTCGCTCGGCGGCGCGCTGGCGATCGGCGTGGGCGCGGCGATTGCCTGGGGCTACGGGCTGCTCGCCTTCGTGGCCTGCGGCGCCTTCCTCGTCCCGGCCTACAACCTCGAGTTGTTCGGCGGGCGCTTCCACACCGACTGGTGGTTCGCGATCGCGTGGGGCGGGTTGGCTGCGCTCGCGGGCTTCTTCGTCGAGGCGCAGTCGATCCGGCTCGAGGGGCTGCTTGCGGCCGGGTATGCGACTGCCCTCAGCCTCGCGCAGCGGCGCCTCTCGACCCCTGTGCGCCACGCGCGCCGCACGCTCGGCGACACCAGCGGGACGGAGCCGTTCGAACGAGCCCTCCGTGCGGGCACGTGGGCGGCGATCCTGATCGCCTGCGCGCTCGTCGCGGCGCGCCTAACCTAGACGCCGTGACCGCTGCCGTTGCCGTTGCACTCGCCGCCGCCCTCGTGTCGATCGTCGCCGCGGCGGCAGCGTTCGTCGCGTTGCGCCGTGCGCGTGCGACGACCCGGACGCTCGAGGACGAGATCGAGCGCGGCAAGGCCGTCTTCGACGAGGTGGTCGCACGCGAGGCCGAGCTCCGAGCGGCCGACCTCGAGCGGGCGCTCGCGCTGGCCCGGGCAGAGTCGCTCGCCGCGCTCACCGACGAGGAGCGGCGGATCACGGAGGAGCGCAGGTCCGACGTGGCCGAGCGCGAGCGCGACGCCTCGGCGACGCTCGCCGAAGCACTGACCGCAGCGCAGCGGAAGGTGGACGAGCGGCTTGCCGAGTGGAGCGGCAGCCTGAGCCAGCTTCAGGAGAGCCTCGCCGAGGAGATCGCGCGACTGGCGCAGCGTCAGGTGCAGCTGACGAGCCAGATCGAAGCCCGGATCGACTCCGACGCCGAACGCCTGCAGGCGGCGGTCGAGGAGCACCGGGTCCTCACTGTCAAGCTGCGCGAAGACCTGGCGCGGAGCGCGCAGGAGGCGGCGGCGACCGCGGCGGCCGAGCTCGAGGTGCACGGCATCGAACGGCGGAAGGCGCTGCAGGAGCTCGCCGACCGTCTGCGCCTGCGCGAGCGCGAGCTCCAGGTGCAGATCGACCGCGAGCAGGCCGAGGCGATCCAGCGGGTCGGTGCACAGCTCGGCGACGTCGAGCACCGCCAGCTCGAGCAGCTGCGGCGCACCGTCTCGCGCGAGGCGACCGGCTACGCAGAGGCGGCCGCGCAGCAGTTCGACACCACGATCCGCGCGGCCCGCGAGGAGGCCGCGCGCCGTCTCGGCCGCGAGCTCGACCTCGCGGTGGAGCGATTCGCACGCGAGGCCGAGGGGGCGCTCGCCGAGCGCGTCGACCATGTCTCCGACACGGCGGTCAAGCGCGTCGAGGCGCGGCTCGCAGGCCTGGGCGGTGGGCTCGACCGCCAGCGCGACGAGGCGGTCAGGTCGCTCGAGCACAGCTCCCAGGAGGTGGAAGCGGACCTGCGACGGCGCCTCAACGGCATCGCCGCCGAGGCCGAGGCCGAGCGCGCCGCGATCGAAGCGCGCCTCCGCGAGCTGCAGCGGCGGCTCGACGAGATCGCCGCGCGGGCCTAGCCACTGCCTCTCCGCATGGCGCGGAGCCCCGACCTTCGGGTGGCGCGCCGGCTTGCGCCTTTGCGTAAGCTCGGTCTACCCGGGCAAACTTTTTGGAGGCAGGGTTCGTCTAGGAGGAAGCGAACAGGCGACAACGATGGCACCGACTGCGGAATCCCCTCAATCAGAACGCGAAAAGGTCGAGTCCTGGCGGCTGCACGTGCTCGTCGAGGCCGGCTACCCGCTCACGCTCGCCGAGAAGATCGCCCATTCCGAGGCGGATCTTCATCGCGCCGTCGAGCTCGTGCTCGCCGGCTGCTCGCACGAGACTGCGGCAGAGATCCTCCTCTAACGCTCTCCGGTCAGTCCTCGGGGACGGCGTCCAGCGGCAGGATGCGGTTCCACGCCCAGTCGCGGCGCAGCTCGCCCTCGAGCGCGTCGAACTGGTGGTTGTAGTGGTGCTCGTGCGGCTCGGGCACGCGCGGGTCGCCGGTCGTGTAGCCGCGCTCGCGGAGCACCTGCTCGAAGCGGTGGAGCGGCCCGTAGGCATAGATCAGGTCGTGCTCGTCGAGGACGAGCATGCCGACGCCGTCGATCTCGCCGACCCAGAGCTGGGCGCGCGCGTCGTCCTCGAAGAGCTCGCCGTAGCGCGCGGCAAAGCGTGCGAGCTCCGCCTTCGTGAGCGCAACGCTCTCCCAGCGACCCGCCTCTTCGGCGACGCGTGGCACGCGCATCACGACGAGCAGGAACAGCGGCTCGCGCAGAACGCCGGCGAGCGCCTCCAGCAGAGCGATCGTCCCCATGCCGGCGCCGATGCGGAGCCGCTCGCGCTCGTCCGTCGGCTCGCGGAGCCAGACCGCCGGGTGCCGATAGGGCTCCTTGCCGCCGAGCGCGAAGAGCTTGCCGATCACGGCAGGAGGGTAGCCGCGCCCGTCAGTCGGAATGCTGGAGCGCACACGGGTGATGCCGACCTTCCACTCGCGTCCATCTGGGCTCACCACCTTGCGCTCGCACCGCGGAAGCGTAGAGCGCGTGGGGCGTTAGCCTTGCCCGCGTGAAGGTCGAGTCGACGGAGGTCGAGGGCCGCAAGGTCTACTCGGTGCGCGCGTTCAACCAGGGCGTCGCGAGCTGGCTGCAGCGGCTGCCGACGCTGTGGGTCGAGGGCGAGGTGACCGAGCTGCGGCGGCAGGAGCGGTGGGCGTCCGTGTTCTTCACGCTCAAGGATCCGGAGGACGGTGCGTGCCTGGCCGTGCAGATGCCGCGCGGGCAGTTCGACGGGCTGCGGCTCGGGCTCGGCGACGGCGAGCGCGTCCATGTGTACGGCCGGCCGGAGCTGTACGAGCAGCGCGGCGACTTCCACCTGCGCGCGCTCACGATCGAGCGTTACGGGATCGGCGCGCACCTCGCCGCGCTCGAGCGGCTGAAGCAGAAGCTCGCCGCCGAGGGGCTGTTCGCCGCCGAGCGGAAGCGGCCGCTGCCGCGGATCCCGCGCCTCGTCGGGCTCGTCACCGGCAACGACGCGGCCGCGAAACGTGACGTGCTGGCGGCGATCCAGGGACGCTTCCCGCCGGCGCACGTGCTCGTCGCCGAGCGCTACGTCCAGGGCGCGCGCGCCGCGGGTGAGCTCGCGGCCGCGATCGGCGAGCTGTGCGAGCGCGGCGCCGACGTCGTCGTGCTCGCTCGCGGGGGCGGGAGCTTCGAGGACCTGCTGCCGTTCTCCGACGAGCGGCTCGTTCGAGCGGTCGCCGCGTGCCCGGTGCCGATCGTCTCGGCGGTCGGGCACGAGCAGGACACGCCGCTGGTGGACCTGGCCGCCGACGTGCGCGCCTCGACGCCGTCGGTCGCCGGCCGCCTCGTCGTCCCCGACCTGGCCGAGCTGAACGCCTGGCTCGAGCGGGCGCACGGCCGGCTCGAGCGCGGCGCGCGCCGGGTGTGCGAGCGCCAGGCCGAGCGCCTCGCGACCACGCACGACCGCCTCCGCCGTGCGCCGCTGCTCGCGCTCGAACGCCGCCGCGCCCGGCTCGACAAGACGCACGGCCGCCTGCTCGCGCTCTCGCCGCGGGCGACCCTCGAGCGCGGCTACGCCATCGTCCGCGCCGGCGAGGAGCTCGTGCGCGAGCCGCCGATGCCGGGCACCGAGCTCGCCGTCGAGGTCGCCGCCGGTCGCTTCCCGGCGCGCGCCCAATGAGCGCCGGGCCGACGTTCGAGCAGCTGCAGGCCGAGCTGGAGGGCATCGTCGAGCGGCTGGAGCGCGGCGAGGTCGGGCTCGACGAGCTGACGAAGCTGTGGGAGCGCGGGGAGGAGCTCTACCGTCGCTTGTCCGAGCAGCTCACCGGCGCGCAAGGCAAGATCGAGGAGCTCGCCCGACGCCTGGGCGAGGAGTCGCCGTCTGCGGGAGAATGAGAGCCGAATGCGCGAACAGGACACGAGCGAGCAGGACGAGCTGCCCGAAGAGGACGTCGACGCGGGCGCCGAGGAGGAGGAGGCCGAGCAGGAGCCGCCGAGCAGGAGCCGCCAAATCTGAGCGTCGTCTTCGGTGAGCTCGACGACGACCGGCGCGCGGCGGTGCAGGAGCAGCTCGACGCTGCCGGCGCCGTACTCACCGAGCTCGCGGGGACGCTCGGGGAGCGCTCGGGGCGAACCTGGGAGACGGGCGGCGTCGGGATCGAGGTCTTCGAGTCGGGCCAGGCGATGGTCAACGGTGCGGTCGATGACCCGGCCGAGGGGATCACCTTCCGGGTGGAGCTGCGGCCGGGCAACTTCTTCGACGACGACCGGCCGTGGCGGCCCGGCGAGGCGCCGCGGGTGATGTCGACGGATGCCTGGGACGTCGAGGGCGAGGCGCTGGTGATGAAGGTGACGCGGGTGTCGGGCCGCAAGTACACGATCCAGGAGAGTGCTGCCGACCTCGAGGAGCAGCGCTTCGACACACCCGAGGCCGCGGTCGAGGGGCTCGTCTCGTACGCGCGGCAGCTTGCCGAGCTGGCGCTCTCGCGCGATCCGGCCGCCGCGTCGTGGCAGTCGGACATCGACGAGATCGGCACGCCGCCCGAAGAGGGCGGCGGCGGGCCCGCCTACGAGTAGCCGGCCGATCGTGCCAGCTCCTCGCCGAGCGAGGCGAGGTCTTCTCGCGCCCGGTCCGGGTCGCCGCTGAGCGCCCGTGCCTCGAGCCCCGGCGGGCCGGCGACGCGGCCGCCGAAGACCACGCAGCGGACGCCCAGACGCCGGCACCGCCGGAGCACGGCGCCCGGCGCCTTTCCTTCGAGCGTCGTCTCGTCGACCGTGCCCTCGCCCGTGACCGCGAACGCGGCGCCGCGCACGCGCTCGTCGAAGCGGATGAGATCGAGGACGACGTCTGCGCCCTCCTCGAGCGTGCCGCCGAGCACCGCCAGGGCGGCGCCGAGCCCGCCCCCGGCGCCCGCGCCGGTAGCCGTGCGATAGGGCGCGAGCTCCTCGAGCCCGGCCAGCCGCCGCTCGAGCTCGGCGACCGCGTCCGGGCCGGCGCCCTTCTGCGGCCCGAAGACGCGCGCGGCGCCGCGCGCGCCCAGCAGCGGGTTGCGCACGTCGCAGAGGACGCGTAGCGGCACGCCTTCCGGCCAGGACGGGAGCGACCGGCGGAGGCCGGCGCCGCCGTCCACGGTCGCCGTCCCGCCGACGCACACGAGCACCTCGACGGGCCCCTCGAACAGCACCGCCTGCAGCAGTTCGCCGAGCCCCTCGCTCGACGCGCGCAGCGGATCGAGCTCGTCTCCCGACAGCAGCCCGAGGCCGACCGCCTCGGCCGACTCGACGACCGCCGCGCCCCCCGGAAGCACGAGCCAGCGCGCCGTCACCGCACGGCCGAACGGGTCCGAGGCGGGCGCCGTTCGCCAGTCGCCGCCCAGCGTGCCCGCGAGCACCTCGACGGTGCCCTCGCCGCCGTCGGCGACCGGCAGCTCGTCGGCCTCCCAGCCCCGAACGCTTCGCACGCCGCCGGCCAGCGCCGCTGCGGCCTCGACCGGCGAGAGGACGCCCTTGAGGCTAGCCGGGCAGGCGAGCGCGCGCAGGCTCCTGCTCCAGTGCCGCCTCGGCTGCTTCCTCGAGCGACTCCTCGTCGCTGCCGGCGTCTGGCATCCCCTTGAGCGACGCGTACGAGAGTCCTTCGCGCGCCAGGAAGATCAGCCCGATCCCGACGCCCACCGAGGCCTCGATCGCCTGCAGCCCGAGGCCGAAGGCGAAGCCGCGTGCGTATGGCACGCCGTACTGCACGAGCGGCAGCGCGACCGCCGCCTGGACGAGGCCGACGTTCCCGGGCCACAGCGGGAAGATCGTCGCGACGTTCATCAGCACGAGCACGAGGCCCGCGGCCGCGAGTGGTTCGTCGATCTCGAACGCGCGCATCGCCGCCCAGACCGCGGCGAGCTGGAAGATCCAGCCGAGGTACTGGTAGATCCCTGCGGTCAGCGCCGCGGCCGGACTGCGCATCACGGCGAGCCCGAGACGCGCCCGCTCGAGCAGCACGCGCACCGTGCCGAGGTCATCGAGCGCCCGCTTGTGGTGGCGCCGCGCGCTGACGACGGCGAACGTGAACAGGCCGAAGCCGATCGCGAGCGCGATCGCCACGCTCGTCACTGCCCAGTGCGGCAGCTTGGCCGCGATCAGGACCCAGATCACGAGCGTCAGTGCCGGAAAGAGGTCGAAGAGCCGGTGGGCGAAGACCGAGCCGATCAGGGTCGGCACGGTTCCTTCGCGGCGCGGCATCCGGCGCGCGAGCACCGCCACCCGGGCGAGCTCGCCCGCGCGGGCCGGCAGCACGACGTTCGCGAACAGCCCGACGCAGAAGGCCGAGAACACCGTGGGGAAGCGCGGATGCGGCGGCGGCAACGCCTGCTTGATCACCGTGTGCCAGGAGGCGGCGCGCACGAGGATCGAGACGAGGTTCAGCCCGACCGCTGCGACCACCCACTTCCAGCTGACCGCGGTGAAGACGTCGCGGACGAGGCCCCACTCGGGCCCGCGCCACCACATCAGGAGGATCGCCACGCCCAGCAGCACGAACGGGATGAGCAGCTGCCAGCGCTGCGCACGCATCAGGCGGCCGCCCGCAGGTAGAGCTCCTCGAGCCGCCGCGCGACGTCACTCCAGGCGTAGCGCTCTTCGGCGAGCTTGCGCGCCGCGCGGCCCATCGCGACCCGCCGGTCCTCGTCGACGAGCAGTTCCGCCACGGCGTCGGCGAGCGCGGCCTCGTCGCCGGGCGGAACGAGCACCGCCGCGTCCGACGTCGACACGTCGGCGAAGCCGGGGATGTCGGAGGCGACCACGGGAGTCGCAGTCGCGAACGCCTCGACGAGCACCAGGCCGAAGCTCTCGCCGCCGAGCGCCGGCGAGACGAACGCCTTTGCGGCCGCGAGCTCGGCGCCGCGTACCTCGTTCGTGACGATCCCGAGCACGTCGATCCCGTCGTCGTCGACCCGCATCCGTGCGTGCAGCAGCCGGTACTGCAGCGGATCGGTCCCGATCAGCCGCAGTCGCGCGCCGGTCCGCCGGCGGATCTCGGGCCACGCGCGCAGCAGCACGGGCAGGCCCTTGCGAGCGTCGTGGCGGCCGATGAAGACGATCCGGTGCTCGCGGTCGGCCGGGTCGGCGTGCTCCGGGATGACGACGCCGTTCGGGACGACCTCGAACGGGCCGCCGAGCCACTGCTCGGCCGACTCGGCGGCCATCCTCGAGACGGCTATCCGGCAGTCGATCCGCTCCATGAGGAAGCCCCAGGCGGGCAGGCCGAGCCGCATCCAGCCGAGGTCGCCGGCCGCATGCCAGGTGGCGACGATCGGGCAGCGCGCGAGCGCGAGCGTGGCGACGCAGATCGCGGGTGTCATCGGCTCGTGCAGATGCACGAGGTCGAAGCGCTCGACACGCAGAACCTCGCGCACACGGTCGATCGACCGCGGCGAGAGGACGATGTTCGGCAGGGAGCCGTTCGCGGGCACGACCACCGAGCGCCCGACCGGGATCACGTCCGCCGGCAGGGCGCCGTGCCGGCCGGAGCGCGGGTGCAGCAGCCGGGTGAGGCGCCCGGGCGGATCGTTCCCCATCACGAGCTTCACCTCGTGTCCGCGCGAGCGCAACGCGTCGGCCTGGTTCTCGGCGTGCTCGACGACGCCGCCCCAGTACGGACCACGAGAACGGGACGACGATCCCGATCTTCACGCCCCTGGGCCCCTTCGGGTCGCACCCGGCGACGCCGGCCTCCGCCGAAGGCTGCCGTCGCTGCCCAGGAGCGTGAACGAGCTCATGCGTAGGCAGCCGCCAGCGCCGGAGCGAGCCGTTCGATCCCCTGGTCGAGCGTCTCTTCGGTGACGGCCAGCGAGAGCCGCGCCCAGCCGGCGCCGCTCGGCCCGAAGCCGGCGCCCGGCGCGACCACGACGCGGTGCTCGGCGAGCAGCCGCTCCGGCGTGAGCCCGTCGGGAAGCCGCAGCCAGACGTAGAACGTGCCCTCGCACACGGGCGGCTCGGGGAGCGCCGCCACCAGCCGGTCGCGGCGTCGCTCGTAGGTGGCGCGTCGCACCTCGACGGCGTCCTGAGGCCCGGTGAGCGCCGCCACCGCCGCTTCCTGGAGTGCGCGGAACATCCCGACGCGCGAGTGGTCGCCGAGCAGGTTGATCCGCTCGACGATCTCCGCGTTGCCGACGACGAAGCCGATCCGCCAGCCGGCCATGCCGAACGTCTTCGACATCGTCCACATCTCGACCCCGACCTCCATCGCGCCGGGCGTCGCGAGGAAGCTCACCGGGGCGCGCCCGTCGAAGACGATGTCGGCGTAGGCGGCGTCGTGGACGATCGCGGCGCCGGTTCGGTTGGCATAGGCGACGGCGGCGTCGAACGCGCCGGGCGGCTCGGCGACCGCGCACGGGTTCGTGGGGTAGTTGAGGAAGGCGGCGGCCGCGGCGGGAGCGGCGTCGAAGTCGGGCGCCCAGCCGGCCGCCGGGTCGAGCGGCAGCGGCGTGAGCTTCGCGCCGGCGAGCGCGACGCCCGAGGTGTAGTCCGGGTAGCCCGGATCGGGAAGCAGGAACCGGTCGCCGCGCTGGGCGAGTGCCAGCGCCAGCTCGACGACGGCGGTCTTCGTGCCGGGCACGATCGAGACCTCGCGCTCCGGGTCGAGCTCGACGCCGTAGACGTCGCGGTAGCGGTCGGCGATCGCCTGCTTGAGCGCGGGCAGCCCGCGGAAGGGCGCGTAGCCGTGGACGTCGGGCCGCGTTGCCGCCTCGCGCAGCGCCTCGACGACGTGCGGCGGCGGTCCGGTCTCGGGGTTGCCGCGCCCGAGGTCGAGCACCGGCGGCCCGCCCTCGGCCTCCGCGGCGGCGACGCGCTCGAGAAGCGCCGCGAAGTACTGCGGAGGCAGCCGCTCGAGCCGGTCGGGACGGGAGCGTCGTGGCCAACTCACCCGGCGATCGTACGCGGCCCGCGGCGGCCTAGACTCGGGACGTGCCACCCTCCGGCGCCGAGAACGCAGGTCGGCACTCGACCTCGCACTGGGACGAGGCCTACACCGGTCGCGACCCGTCGGGGCTGAGTTGGGCGCAGCGCGATCCTGCGGTCTCGCTCGAGCTCGTGGATGCGCTCGGCCTCGGACGGGCCGCCTCGGTCGTCGATGTCGGCGGGGGGACGTCGCCGCTGGCAGGCCGGCTGCTCGACCGCGGTCTTGCCGACGTGACCGTGCTCGACGTGGCCGAG
Organism: uncultured Actinomycetota bacterium; assembly: GCA_963797465.1. Taxonomy (GTDB): domain Bacteria; phylum Actinomycetota; class Thermoleophilia; order Gaiellales; family Gaiellaceae; genus PALSA-600. The sequence continues at coordinate 159,558 of CAWCPD010000002.1, forward strand.
GCGGCGCTCGCGGCGGCACGCGAACGGCTCGGCGCCCACGCCGGTGACGTCATCTGGCTGCGGGAAGACGTTCGCTCCTGGAGGCCGCGGCGGAGCTTCGACCTCTGGCACGACCGGGCGCTCTTCCACTTCCTCGTCGAAGAGGACGACCGGCGGTGCTACCTCGACTCGCTGACGTGCGCGCTCGCGCCGGGCGGAGCGGTCGTGATCGCGACGTTCGCGCCCGACGGGCCGGCGACCTGCTCGGGCCTCCCCGTCGTCCGCTACGACCCCGCCGGCCTCGCGTCCGTGCTCGGGCCTGCCTTCGAGCTCGTTCGCGAGCGGCGAGAGGAGCACGTGACGCCGGGCGGCCGCGTCCAGCCGTTCACGTGGGTCGCGTTTCGGGCGAGCACTTGACGCTGGACACGGCTCCTCGGCTCGCCCATCATCCGGTCGTGCCCGGCGGCGTGCGTCTGACCCTCGACGAGCTGCTCGAACGCGCGCGAAGCAGGATCGAGCGTCTCAGCCCGGCCGAGTCCCTCGCGGAGGCGAGCGACGGTGCGCTGATCGTCGACATCCGCTCGGACGCCGCCCGGGAGCACGACGGCGTCGTGCCAGGATCCCTCCACGTGCCGCGGACGGTGCTCGAGTGGAGGCTCGACCCGGACGGCGACTGGCGGAGCCCTCACGTGGGCGGCCTCGACAGCCGGTTGATCGTGATGTGCGACCACGGCTACTCGTCGAGCCTCGCAGCCGCGGTGCTCGTCGAGCTCGGCTACAGCCGCGCAGCCGACATGGTGGGCGGGTTCGCGGCCTGGGCGGAGAACGGGCTGCCGGTCGCGAAGCCGGCTCGCGATCGCGTTCCGCCGGCGCGTCCGGGAATGGGTGCTCCCGAGCCGCCGCTCCCGTAGCGCGTCGTCCGGCCGAGCCGTTCCGAGATACGAAGGGCGGCCCGGAGGCCGCCCTTCGTAGGTTTCGCGCGTCCGCGTGCGGTTACGGAGCCGTGGTAAACGCGAAGATGTCCGAGTTCCCGAAGCCCGGCGCACAGTCCTGTTGAGGTGCCGGCGTCGCGATCGGACTGCCGTCCTGGAGCGACTGCCGCCAGGTGTCGATGGCCGGGCAGTCGGCCGCGAAGCGCGTGTCGTTCCAGACCGCCGCCCCGTACGTCCTCGTCGCGGCGGCGTAGACGTAGTCGCCGAGGAACTCCGCGGCCAAGTTGTTCTGGGACGACCCGCGCGGGTCGCCGGCCGGGCTGCGGTGGATCTCGGAGAAGGACCCGGGGGACGTCTCCCGGAGGACGACGCCGACCAGCGAGCGAGACGTGCCGGTCGTCGGCTGGTACGGCGTCGTGAAACGCGTTGTAGACGACGTACACGTTCGACCCGTCCGGCGCGATCGCGGGCGCCGCGTAGAAGCCGCGGTCACCCGGGCTCTCGATCGCCGTCGGGGCGGACCAGGTCGGGCCGCCGTCGATCGACTGGGCGAAGTAGACGTGCGGGTCGCCGAGTTCGCCGCTCACGTACGTCATCACGATCCGGTTGGTTGCGTCCGCGCCGGTCGGAGCGCCGTTCGCGATGTCGACGCTCGGGGCGGGAGCCAGGTCGCTCCGCGCGCCCGCCACGCCGTCGATCTCCGGCCGTCCGGTCACCGGGTCGAAGCTGCCCGGCTGCGTCACCGGGCCTGCCACCGGCCGCGGCTTCGACCAGGTCTTGCCGCCGTTCGTCGACGTCGACATCAGCGCGAAGGCCTGATGACCTTGCGGCGACACTGTCCCGATCCCGAACACGTAAGCGTTGCCGTGGCTGTCCGTGCGGATGGTGCAGCCGTCGGTCGGGTTCCGCTGTCCGTTGTTCGCGGCCGCGCCGACCTGGCGTGTCGTCCACGTGTCGCCCCCGTCGCGCGACACGCCGACGATCAGCGGCGCGGGCACCGCATTGCCCTTCTCCTGACTGCGGAAGGAGGCCCAGCAGACGTAGACCGTCCCGAAGTACGGGCTGGACGCGGCATTGTCGGCCCAGATCTGCTCCTTGTCGGAGAAGGTCGTCGACGACTGCTTCGAGATCACGACCGGAGGCAGCCACGCGTCCTTGTCGCCCGACGCCGCGGCCTGCGGGTCGTCGGTGCGCGAAACCGCGATTGCCTCGAAGCCCTTGAACACCGCTTCGGAGCGCGTGGCGCCGAAGCTCGACGTCAGGTTTGCGTAGTAGAGGCGCGAGCCGTTCGACCACGAGAAGCTGCCGTCGCTGCCAGGCCTCGGGCCGAACGCGACGGCGGGATCGCCGTCCGAGACGAGCCCGTTCTCGTAGTACCAGGGCACCGTCCCGATCGGCCCGCCCGCGATCGGCTGGCAGCCCGGGTCGGGCCCGACGACGCCGTGGCAGTTACGCGCGCTCCAGCCCGTGTAGGTCGGCTGGGTCCAGCTGTTTCCGCTGTCGAAGGAGAAGTAGATGCCGGAGCCGCCGACGCCCGGCGTGAACGGACACGTCGTGTCGTCGCCTGCATTGCAGTCCTCCATGTCGCTGTTCTCGTTCGCGCCCGCGACGACCACGTTCGGGTGGCTCGCGTCGATCGCGAGCGCAGGCTCGTTCTGCTTGTTCTGCGAGAACGGAGCCGAAGCGCTGCCGACGGTGACGAGCGCGTCGCTGCCGGGTGCCGCCCCGGCGAACGCGACCATGGAGAGTACGAGTGCCGCGAAGAGCAGCGGCGCGATGAGCTTCCTCATCATGTCTCCCTTCGTCGATTGGAACGAACTCTCTCATCCGCGCACGGGCTCGCGCGCCCTAAGATCGCCTCGTGAGCCTCGACCTGCTGTTCGAGGACGGCCTCGCCGAGCTGCACACGCACCTGGGCGGCTCGGTCGCCTCGGACATCCTCTGGAGCCTCGCCCACGAGCAGGGCATCGCGCTGCCGACGCGCGACTTCTGGGAGTTCGACCGGCTCGTCACCGTCTCCGACCCGCGCGGAGTGCCCGACCTCGACTCGCTCGACCGGATCTACCACCTGACCGAGCTGATCCAGTCCTCGCCTCTCGCGGTCGAGCGCTCGGTGCACGGTGCGATCGGCGGCGCCTACCGCTCGCAGCGGATCACGACGCTCGAGCTGCGCTTCAACCCGATGAAGCGAAACCGCGGCGGCGAGCAGGACCTCGACCACATCATCCTGGCGGCGATCCGCGGCCTCGACCGCGCCTCGCTCGAGTACCCGCAGGTGCGCGCCGGCCTGATCCTGATGATGGACCGGACGTTCAGCGCGCGGCAGAACATGGTCGTGGTCGAGAAGGCCGTGCGCTACGCGTCTCGGGGGATCGTCGGCGTCGACATCGCGGGCCCGCGCCCGGGCGGCGAGCGCTACGACTACACCGGGCTTCGCGACCACGTCGAGGTCGCGCGCGACGCGGGGCTCGGGGTCACGATCCACGTCGGCGAGGAGGGCGGCCGCCATGGGATCGAGGAGATCGGCGAGGTCGTCGCGGCGCTCCGCCCGGACCGGATCGGGCACGGCATCCTCGCGGCGCAGGAGCCGGAGCTGATGGAGGCGCTCCGCGAAGCCGGGATCACGCTCGAGATCTGCCCGACCTCGAACCTCCTCACCAAGGCGCTCGCGGGCGAGGATGCGGTGCGCGAGACGTTTCGGACGTTCGTCGAGAACGGCGTCCCGTTCACGATCGCGACCGACGGCCCCGAGATGATGCGGACGCATCTGCGGGACGAGTTCGAGCTGCTCCTGCGGGTCGGCGCGCTCGACGAGGACGAGGCGCGCGCGGCGAATGCGCGCGGGCACGCCGTCTCGTTCGTCGGCCGCGACCCAGTCGGGGCGGCGGCGCGTTAGCCGGGTCCCGGAGGAGCCTCGCTGCGAGCGCTTTCGGGAAGCCGGCGAGTATGAGAAAGTCTCGAGATCGGCGGACTTGGCGCCTCTGCGGGACGGCTGGTGGCGACACGTTCATCCAACGCGAGAGGAGAGGTCTTCGATGGCGGCACCTTCAGAACGTCACTGCGTCACACGCGAGGCACGGAAGCAGGCGAAACGGCTTGCCCGCGTCGTCGTCCTTGCGCTCACCCTCGTCGCCGGGATGCTCGCTCTTGCCGGCGGCGCGGTCGGGGCCCCTCCCGGCGGCGGCACCCCGGACTTCGGCCCGAACGTGAAGATCTTCGATCCGAGCATGTCGACGGCCGAGATCAAGGCGACGCTCGACGCGATCGCGGCGCAACAGCTCGGAAACCAGTTCGGGACGGAGCGCTACGCGCTGCTCTTCATGCCCGGCACGTACGGAACTCCGGCGAATCCCCTCAACTTCCAGGTCGGCTACTACACCGAGGTCGCAGGCCTCGGCGCCTCGCCGAACGACGTGGTCGTGAACGGCACGATCGACGTCTACAACCAGTGCGACGGTGGCTTCTGCGTCGCGCTGAACAACTTCTGGCGCTCCCTGTCGAACCTGACGATCGACGTCGCGGGGAAGGGCGGCTGTCAGTTCGGCGAGTTCTGGGCGGTCTCGCAGGCCTCGCCGATGCGGCGCGTCCAGGTGAACGGCCAGGTGACGCTGATGGACTACTGCTCGGGCCCGTCTTTCGCGAGCGGCGGCTTCATCGCCGACTCGAAGTTCTCCGGCAGCGTCGTCATCAACGGCTCGCAGCAGCAGTGGCTGACGAGGAACAGCAGCGTCGACAGCGTGGACGAACGGCGTCTGGAACCAGGTCTTCGCGGGCGTCGACGGCGCACCGGCGGAGTGCTTCCCCGCCGACGCGTCCTGCGGCGGTCCGTACACCACGCTCGCCACGAACCCCGCCTCCCGGGAGAAGCCGTTCCTCTACGTCGACGCGGCCGGCCACTACGGCGTCTACGTGCCGGCCGTCCAGTTCGACTCCTCGGGCACGACCTGGGGCAGCGGCCAGACACCCGGCCGCTCGGTCCCGATCGGCGACTTCTTCGTCGCGCACCCGGGCGACAGCGTGCAGGCGATCAACAACGCGCTCTCGATGGGGAAGAACCTGCTCTTCACCCCAGGCGTCTACATGGTCGACAAGACGATCAAGGTGAAGCACGCCGACACGATCGTGCTCGGGCTCGGCATGACGACGCTCGTGCCGCAGAACGGCGTCGTCGCGATGACCGTCGCCGACGTACCCGGGGTCGACATCGCCGGGCTCATCTTCGACGCAGGCCCGGTCAACTCGCCCGTCCTGCTCCAGGTCGGCTCCCGCAACGGGAACAACGGCAAGGCCCACGACTCGAGCGACGATCCGACCGGGCTCCAGGACGTGTTCTTTCGCATCGGCGGCCCGCACCTCGGCAAGGCGACCGTCAGCCTCGAGGTGAACAGCGACAACGTGATCCTCGACGACATCTGGGCGTGGCGCGCCGACCACGGTTCCGGCGTCGGCTGGACGAGCAACACGGCCGACACGGGGCTCGTCGTGAACGGCGACAACGTGACCGCCACGGGTCTCTTCGTCGAGCACTACCAGCGCTACGAGACGATCTGGAACGGAAACGGCGGGAAGGTCGTCTTCTTCCAGAACGAGATGCCCTACGACCCGCCGAGCCAGGCGGCGTGGTCCGAGGCTCCGGGCGTCCCCGGCTTTCCGGCGCTGAAGGTCGCCGACGCCGTGACGAGCTTCAACGGCTACGGCATGGGCAGCTACAGCTTCTTCAACCAGGGCGTGGACATCTTCGCCGCGAACGCGTTCGAGGTCCCGACCACGCTCCCGGCGGGAAGCCTGCACGACCTGCTCACGATCTTCCTCGATCCCGGTGCCGGGAAGGGCGGGATCCTGAACGTGGTCAACGGCACTGGCGGCTCGTCGACGATCGCCAACCCCGATGTCCCGGTCACGGTGGTGAGCTACCCCTAGCCTCGAGCGTCCGTCCGATCAAGGCTCGTCGAGCTCCGTGCGCGCAGCCGGAGCTCGACGAGCCGCCACGCGGGCCCGCTCGTAGCTGAGTCGAAAGAGCTCGATCACCTCGTCCGCGTCCTCGTCGCTCTCGATCGGCTTCGAGATCCAGCCCGAGTCCGGCAGGACGTGGTGCGGTTGGGCGCGGCCCGTCTCGACGAGCATGTCGCGGATTGTGCGCTTGAACGGCAGGTCGGCAAGCCGGTCGCCGTGCAGGTGGCCGAGCTCGCGCTTGCCGAGCCGGAACTCGACGCCGCCGAAGCGGTGCGGGTGGATTGTGACGCCCTCCCAGCTCGCCACCTCGTGCTCGATCCTTGCGCCGCTACCCTGCATTGCTTGCCCTTGTACCACTCCCGCAGCGCGTGAAGGTCGTGCTCGACTGGGACGGCACGATCACCGTCCGGGACACGCAATGGATGCTGCTCGAGCGCTTCGGCGACCGCACCGTCTTCGACCGCACCGAGGACGGGCTCGGGACGACGCTCTCGTTTCGCGATGTGATGGAGACGCAGCTCGCGACGATCGCCGCGCCGCTCGACGAGGCCGTTGCCTTCCTCGTCGCCGAGGCCGAGGTGCGCGCCGGCTTTCGCGAGCTCGCGGCGCGGTACCACCCGCTCGTGCTCTCGAGCGGCTTCCACGAGACGATCGCGCCGATCCTCGACCGCGAGGGAGTGGCGCTCGACGTCCGTGCGAACCGGCTCGACGCGCAGCCCGGCGGCTGGCGCGTGCTCTGGGCCGACCCCACGCCGTGCCCGGTGTGCGGCGACCTCTGCAAGCGGCGCGCGCTGCCGGACGTGCGGCCGCTCGTCTACGTGGGCGACGGCTACTCCGACCGCTGCGCCGCGCTCGCGGCCGACCGCGTCTTCGCCCGGCGGGCACTCGCGGACTACCTCGACTCCCAGAGCGTGCCCCACGAGCCGTTCGACACCCTGGACGACGTTGCTGCTGCGCTTGCCTGAGCCGTACGACTTCGCGCTCTCGACCGAGCGCTTCCGCACGTTCGGCGTCGACGTCGCGAACCTCTGGCACGAGGGCGGGCTCTACCGCGTCGTCGGTGGGCGCGACGTGCGGATCGAGGCGGCGCACGGTGGCGTCGACGTGGAGCCGCTCGACGAGGAGACTGCGCCGATGGTCGCGAAGCTGCTCGGGCTCGAGTTCGACCTGGACGCGTTCACGAGTTGGGCGGCCGACCGGCCGGTCCTGTCCGAGCTCGTGCCGAAGCTCGCCGGCTTCCGGCCTCCGCTTGCCCCGGACCCCTTCGAGAGCCTGGTGACGTCGATCACCGCGCAGCAGGTCTCGCTCTTCTCCGCGTTTGCGATCCGGACGCGGATGGTCGAGCGCTTCGGCGAGCCGGGCCGGGTCGCCTGCGGCTTTCCGACGCGCGAGCGCCTTGCCGCCGCGAGCGAGGACGAGCTGGTCGCGCTCGGCTTCTCCCGCCGGAAAGCCGAGTACGTCGTCGGCCTCGCACGTGCCGAGCTCGACTTCGAGGAGCTCGCTGAGCTGCCCGACGACGAGGTGAGGGCGAGGCTCACGGCGATCCGCGGGCTCGGCCCGTGGACGGCCGAGTGGTTCCTCGCACGCCACCTGGCGCGGCAACGCGCGTGGCCGGCCGGCGACCTCGGCCTGCGCAAGGCGGCCGAAACCTTCTACGGTCTCGATGTGAACGACCTCGGTCCCCGCCTCGACCCGTTTCAGAACCTGTCCGCCCACTACCTCCTGACCGGCCTCCGGGTCGCACCGCCGGCATGAACGTCCGCCGCGCGAGCAGCGCCGACGAAGAGGCGCTCCAACGGCTCTGGGAGGAGTTCGAGCGCGAAGTCCCCGAGCCGCCCGGCACGGCGCCCGAGACCTGGGAGGAGGAGTGGGCCGACGTGCGGGAGAACCTCGACAGCGGCGCCGTCTATCTGGCCGAGGACGACGAGAGCCTGATCGGAATGGCCCGGGCCGCCGCGCCGACTCACGGGCGCTCGCATCTCGTGCTCGTCTACGTCCACCCGCGGGCGCGCCGCCGCGGCGTCGCGAAGGCGCTCATCCGCGCCTGCGTGCAGGAGGTGAAGGAGAAGGGCGCGGATCGCGTCAGCCTCGACGTGCTCGCGACGAACAAGGTGGCGCGCGCCGTCTGGACACAGCTCGGCTTCGAGGAGGTCGCGCTCGTGCTGGAGTCGCCGCTGGAGGAACTGGAGAGCAAGCTCGCGGAGCGGCGCGACGCGGGGTCGCACGGCGCGGTGTACGCGCAGACAGACGACGACACCTCCGTCCAGCGTGCACTCGCGCAGTTCGTTCCGCGGCTCGAGGAGCCCGACGTCGCGGAAGCCGCGAACGGCTGGATCCGCATTGCCGATCCGCTGATCGACACCGACCGCGACGCGCAGTGGCGGCTCTCGCGCGAGCTCGCGCACCGCCTGGGCGCGGTCGTGGTCGCGCTCTCGCTCGAGGAGGGGACGGTGGTGCGGTTCCGCCTGTACGAGCGCGGGCGGATGGTCGACGAGTACCTGTCGGTGCCAACGTTCTACGGCGAGCTGCCGAAGGGCGACGAGCTGGCGCTCGAGGCGAACCCGACCCTCGTCGCACGGCTCACCGGCGCCGACCGCGACGAGGTGCGCCGCGTGATGCGAACCGCGATCTCGCCCGCTGACCTGCCGCCGCCCGAGGAGCTGTACGAGACGATCGCGCGGACGATGGGGCTCGCGCCGTGAGCCGTAGGCTCGCCGGAGGCGACGAAGGAGCGGAGGTGCCGGTGTCGCCGGCGCCGGAACGGGGGACCGTGCTCTACGACGCCGCCGCGTGCCCGTACTGCGCCCGCGTTCGGATCGCGCTCGCCGAGAAAGGGCTCGTCTGGGAGACGGTGGAGATCGACCTTCGCAACCGCCCGCCGTGGGTCTACGACCTCAACCCGGCCGGCCGCGTGCCGATCCTCGACGACGGCTTCCTGCTCCCCGAGTCGGCCGTGATCATGGAGTACCTCGAGGAGCGCTATCCCGAGCCGGCGCTGCTGCCGGACGACCCCGCTGGGCGGGCGCAGGCGCGCCTCGCCGTCTTCCGCTTCGACGACCTGCTCGGCGACGACTACTACGCGTTCCGCCGCGGCGACCCGAACGCGCTCGACGAGCGGCTCGAGGCGCTGCCGACCGGACTCGGCCTGTTCGCCGACATCGCGTTCGTCCCGTGGGTGCTGCGTGCGCGCGACCGCCTCGGCGTCGCGCTGCCGCCGGCGGTCGCCGAGTGGGCCGAAGGGCTCGCCGCCCGGCCGACGGTTGCGCGCGAGCTCGAGGTGGTCGCGGGGCTGTGAGCGTGCGCGCGAAGGTCGGCCCGTGAGCGACATCGAGCTGGAGGAGCTGTCGAGCCGGCTCGGCGAGGTGACCGTCGTCGACGTCCGCAACGACCACGAGTACGACGGCACGCTCGGCGCCCAGTGCGACCCGCGTCAGGGCCACATCCCGGGCGCGCTCCACCTGAGCGTCGACGACCTGCGCCTGCTTCGGGCAGAGGAGGTCGGCGAGCGCCTGGACCTCGCCCTCGGCGACGAGGTCGTCGTCTACTGCCACAGCGGCTCCCGCTCGGCCTTCGCCGCGCAGGTGCTGCGCCAACTCGGCTACGAGGCTCGTAACTACGCGGGCTCGTGGCACGAGTGGTCGCGTACCGAGTTGCCGCTCGAGACGTAGGTCACCAGCCCAAACAACCGGCACGAGCTGTGCGTCCGAAGGCGTTCGATCCGGCGGCGGCGGCCGAAGGGCTAGGGCGCGACCGGCCGGACGGGACGTGGCCGCTGGGCCTGGGGATGAATCGTCGCGCACTTTTCGCCTTTCCCGCATCGGGGTGCGGGTAGGGTCGGCTCCGAGAGCCACGGCGGGTCCCCACCCAAGGGTGGGGGCGTTCGCGCGAGTCGGCTATGCGACCGGCACGTCCTCCTCCTCGAGCAGCCTGCGGAGGAGCTACGCGCCCGCGGGGGCCTGCGCCACGCCGTCGGTCTGGTTGTTGTTGTTGAAGAACGCGTAGGCCTCGTCGCTCGCCGACGCGAGCTCGCGCAGCGGCTCGACCCACTCGCGCAGCTCGTCCGCGCCGTAGAGGTGGTCGAAGCGCTGCGCCGCGCCGCCGCCGCGCGCGTTCCACGTCGCGGCGTTGCGGCCGTGGAAGCGGATGTAGGCGAGCGGACTCGTGGCGGCCACCACCGTGCGCGGCACGTTGCTCGCGTCCATCTTCGGCGCGTCGACCGTGACGTACGCCATGCGGTGCTCCTCGAGCCAGCGCAGGAGCTCCTCGCGAATCCGGTCCTCGAACCACGAGCGATGGCGGAACTCGACCAGCATCCGGTCGGCGCCGAGCTGGTCGCGCGCCCACTCGAGATAGTCGAGCGAGGCGGCCTTCCAGACGACGTACGGCGGCAGCTGGAACAGGATCCCGCCGAGCTTGCCGGCCGCCCGCAGCGGCTCGAGCGCCTCGAGGAACGCGCGGAAGACGACGGCCCGCTGCTCGCGCGGCGGTCGGTCGACGCGCCCTCGCTCGTCGAGCGGCATGCCCTCGCGGAGCTCGGGCGGCAGCTGCTCCGGCCGCACGGGGTGGCGCGTCATCAGGCCGAACGCCTTCACGTGCATCACGAAGCCGGGCGGTGTGCGGTCGGCCCAGCCCTGCACCATCTTCTCGTCGGGCACGCGGTAGTAGGTCGAGTCGACCTCGACGGTCGAGAACCGCTCCGCGTACCAGGCGAGCCGTTCCCGCGCGGGCACCTCCTTCGGGTACCAGTGCCGGATCAGCGCGTCGTCGGCCCACGAGCAGGTGCCGATGCGGACGGCCGTCGTCACGGTCTGATCCTAGAATCGCCTGATGGATCCGCGGCCGATCGGCGTGTTCGACTCCGGGGTGGGCGGATTGACCGTCCTTCACGAATGTCTCGTGACGATGCCGAACGAGGACTTCGTCTATCTCGGCGACCATGCGCGGCTGCCGTACGGGCCGCGCCCGCTGCCCGAGATCCGGCGCTTCGCATTCGAGATCGCCGGCTACCTCGAAGCCCGCGGCGTGAAGCTGATCGTGGTCGCGTGCAACGCCGCCACCTCGGCTGCGCTGCCGGCGCTGCAGGAGTCGCTCGAGGTGCCGGTGGTCGGCGTGATCACGCCCGAGGCCTACGCCGCCGTCCGCGCCACGCGCAACCGGCGCATCGGCCTGCTCGCGACGCAGGCGACGGTCGCGGCCGGCCGGTACGAGGCGCTCGTGCGGACGCTCGACGCGGGCGTCGCGTTCACGGCTGTCGCGTGCCCCGAGCTCGTGCCGCTGATCGAGGCCGGCGAGCAGACAGTCGACGCGGTGGCCGAGTACGCAGCGCCGGTCAAGGCCGCCGGCTGCGACACGGTCATCCTCGGCTGTACCCACTACCCGCTGATCCGGCCCGTCTTCCAACGCGTGTTCGGGCGCGACGTGACCCTCGTCTTCTCCGCCGAGGAGACGGCGCGCGAGGTCGCCGCGACGCTCGCCGGGAAGGGCTGGGAGAACGACCATGCCCACCTCGGCGCCTACCGCTTCCTCACGACGGGCGAGCCGGCGCTGTTCCAGGAGCTCGGCGAGCGGTTCCTCCAGCTGCCGCTCGAGGGCGTCAGCCGCGTCGCTGTCGCCGAGCTCGAGTGGGCCGCGGCATGAGCCCGCGGGGCCGGGCAATGAGCCTGCGGGGCCGGGCATGAGCCGCGGCGACGGGCGTCGGCCCGACGAGTTGCGGCCGGTCGTGGCCGACCCGGCGTTCCTCGAGCAGCCGCACGGCGTCGTGCTCTGGTCGCAGGGACGCACGCGCGTGCTCTGCACGGCGTCGGTCGAGGAGCGTGTGCCGCGCTGGCTCCACCGCACCGGCCGCGGCTGGGTCACCGCCGAGTACTCGCTCCTGCCGGCGTCGACCGGCGAACGGGTCGAGCGCGAGGCCGCGCGCGGGAAGCAGGGTGGGCGCACGGTCGAGATCCAGCGGCTGATCGGCCGCTCGGTGCGCGCCGTGGTCGACTTCGAGGCGCTCGGCGAGCGAACGGTGTGGCTCGACTGCGATGTGCTCCAGGCCGACGGCGGCACGCGCTGCGCCTCGATCTGCGGCGCGTACGTCGCGGCCGCGCGGGCGCTCGGGAGCTTCGGCCTCTCCAAGGCGCTCAGCGGCTCGGTCGGCGCCGTCTCGGTCGGCGTGGTCGAGGGCGAGACGCTGCTCGATCTGAACTACGCCGAGGACTCGACCGCCGAGGTCGACGTGAACGTGGTGATGACGGGCGACGGCCTCCTCGTCGAGGTGCAGGCGACCGCCGAGCAGGTGCCGTTCGACCGCGCGAGGCTCGGCGCGATGCTCGACCTCGCCGGGGCCGGGATCGAGGAGCTCGCGCTGCACCAGCGGGAGGCGATCGATGCTCCTCTCGGCTAGCACGCCGGCGGTGGCACGCCGTGCGCGGCTCGCGTCGCAGAACGCCAACAAGCTCGCGGAGCTGCGGGAGGTGCTTCCCGGCTGGGAGCTCGAGCCGCTGGAGGTCGGCGACTGGCCGGACGAGACGGGCGCGACCTACGAGGAGAACGCGCGGCTGAAGGCGCGGTTCGGCCGGTCGCTCGCCGAGCCCGGGGTCTGGCTGCTCGGGGAGGACTCGGGCATCGAGTGCGAAGCGCTCGACGGCGCGCCGGGCCTGCACTCGGCGCGCTGGGCGCCGCGTGGCGATCAGGCGGATGCGCTGCTCGAGCGCCTCCGCGGCGAGCGAAACCGGCGCGCGCGGATGGTCGCCGAGCTCGTCGCGCTCTCGCCGGACGGCGAGGAGCTTCGCGGCAGCGGCGTCCTCCAGGGGGCGATCGCGACCGAGCGCCGCGGCGACGGCGGCTTCGGCTACGACCCGATCTTCGTCCCTAACGGTGAGGAGCGGACGGTCGCTGAGCTCGGTGAGCGCTGGAAGCGCGAGCACTCCCACCGCGGCCGGGCCGCGCGTGCCCTCGCAGCGGCCGTCGAGCGTCGCGAAGCCACGTAGCGCGCGTCCCTTTCGGCCGTGTCCGGGGCCTGTCCCCGGACACGGCTCAAAGGGACGCGTCCGAAGGGGCGCCACCACCGCGGCGCAGCTGCCAGTTCACCTCCGCCCCGAGCACGGTCACGTTCGCCATCACGTAGAGCCAGACGAGCAGCAGCGCCTGCCACGAGAGCGCCCGCAGCACCGGGTTGTGGCTCGACACGAGCACGAACTCCGGGAGCAGCTGGAACGTCGCCTCGAGGACGAGCGCCGCCGCGACTGCGCCCGGCAGCACCTCGCGCCACGTCAGGTCGGCGTTCGTGAGCACGAAGTACGCCGTCGCCAGGAAGACGAAGATGCCGAGGAGCGAGACCGCGATCGACACGAGCGTCGCGAACACCGCGTTGTCGACGAGGCTCGCGTGCCGCCGCAGCAGCTCGGCGCCGATCGAGCCAGCCACGAGCGCTGCGAACAGGACGACGAGCGAGCCGACCATCATCATCGAGGCCAGCGCCTTCCCCCGAAGGAAGCCGCGGTTCGGCCGGCCGTAGACGATGTTGAATGCGCTCTCGAGCACGCTGAAGAGCGACAGCGACGACCAGAGCAGGAATGCCGCGCCGACGAGGCCGAGCACGGTCGCGTTCGCCTGGATCGACCGCACCGCATGCAGGATCGAGTCGACCGACGTGCTCGGGAACGTCCGCTGAAGCTCCCGAACGAAGAACGAGTTCTCGTCAGCCTGGTTCGCGGCCCCGAGCAGCGAGAGCGTCAGGAAGAGCAGCGGGACGAACGAGAGCAGCGCGAAGTAGGCGATCATCGCCGCGAGGTGCGTCCCGCGATCGGCGAAGAACTTCCCGAGCACCGCTCTCAGCTGCCCGACCGGGCCCACGCGCGTATCGCCGGAAGAGGGCACGACACCGCAGTATGCTCCGGGCCATGGACGCTCCCCAGGCGCTGGCCGACCTGACCGAGATCTCGTCGCAGGTGGTCGACGTCGCGATCGTGGACGAGGACGGGGCGATCATGGCGACGACGGTCGAGGACCCGGGCCGCGCAGAGCGCTTCGTCGCCGGGATCGCGAAGCTGCTGGAGCAGGCGGACGCGCTGCGCGAGGCGCGCGGGCTCACCGATGTAGCGCAGCTCGAGGCGGCGACGCTCGGCGGCAGCGTCTTCGTCGTCCGCCGTGGCGGCCGCGTGATCGCCGCGACCACACGGCGCGACCCGACGGTCGGGCTCGTCTTCTACGACCTCAAGCACTGCCTGCGCAGCCTCGAGGACACGCCTCCGCCCGCGGCGAAGCGACCGCGTCGGGCGTCCAGGAAGAAGTCGGATGCCCCCGCGTAGGCTGCTCACCGGGGTGATGCTCGCGGCCGGGTCGCTCGCAGGCTCCGTGCTCTATCGCCGTCGAGCGGCGCGGAGGCGGGAGCGGGTCGACCTCTACGCCGAGGACGGCTCGATGGCCTCGGTCGGCGACGGCTCGCCCGAGGCGGAGCGGCTGCTGGCTCTCGCGCACGAGCTGATGGCCGTCGCGCGGCACTGACCGTGGACGCGGGCCTCGCCGCGGCGTTGCGCGATGCCGCCCTGCTCGAGGGCGACTTCGTCCTGCGCTCGGGCAAGCGCAGCGCGTACTACCTCGACAAGTACCGCTTCAGCACGCGGCCCGACCTGCTCCGGCCGCTCGGCGAGGCGATCGCGGCGGCCGTCTCGGAGCACGAGCCCGCGGCCGTCCGCCTGGCTGCGCCGGAGCTCGGTGCGGTGCCGCTGGCGGCGGCGGCCTCGCTCGAGTCGGGCCTGCCGTTCGTGATCGTGCGCGGCGAGGCGAAGGGGTACGGCACCGGCAACCGGATCGAGGGAGTGTTCGAGCCGGGCGAGTGCGTGTGCCTCGTCGAGGATGTCGTCACCTCCGGCGGCGCGGCGCTCGAGGCGGTGGCGGCGCTTCGCGAGGCTGGCCTGCGGGTGTCCACCGCGGTCTGCGTCGTCGACCGCGAGGAGGGCGGTGTCGACGGGCTCGCGCGGGCCGCTGTTCGCCTGCGGCCGTTGTTTCGCGCCGCCGAGTTGCGAGAATGATCCTCGGTGGCCGGAAAAGTGCCGCAAGAGCGCATGGTTGAGCGGTATCCGACCGCGTTGTTAGGGTCCTCGGCCAAGGTCTGAGCAATCGCCACCATCAATCAGGAGGAAGGCTTTGACGAAGCAGGAGTTCATTCAGAAGGTCGCGCAGAAGAGCGGTCTGACGACCCGCGACGCGGGCAAGGCCGTCGACGCCTTCATGGAGGCGGTGACCGAGACGTTGAAGTCCCGCGACTCGATCAACTTCACGGGATTCGGGAAGTTCTCGGCGGCCGATCGCGCCGCACGCCAGGGCGTCAACCCGCGCACCGGAGAGCGCGTTCAGATCGCGGCGACGACGGTGCCGAAGTTCAGCGCCGGCAGCCAGCTGAAGGCCGCGGTGAAGGGCGGCTGAACCCCACCTGCGGAGGGTTCTGAGCGAGGGCCGCGCACGCGGCCCTCGCTCGTTTCCGCTCAGGTCGCTGCAAGCGGTCGTCGAGGGCCATCGGGGACGGCGTCTAAGCTGAGGGCCGATGTCCGTCGTGACGATCACCTTCGCCGACCGACTCGCGAGCGAGGTCGAGCGCAAGGGCAGCCAGCTCGTGGTCGGGCTCGACCCGCAGCCCGATCTGCTCCCGGTCGAGTTGCGCGGCGACGTCGCCCGCTTCTGCTGCGGCATCGTCGACGCGGTCGCGCCGCACGCGGTCGCAGTCAAGCCGCAGCTCGCGTTCTTCGAGGCGCTCGGCGCCGAGGGCATGGCGGCGTTCGCCGAGGTGTGCGGCTACGCCCGCCGGGCGGGGCTGCTCGTGGTCGCCGACGGCAAGCGCGGTGACGTCGGCTCGACCGCACGCGCCTATGCAGCGGCCTATCTCGAGGGCGACGAGCCGCTGGCCGATGCGCTCACCGTCAACCCGTGGCTCGGCCGCGAGTCGGTTGAGCCGTACCTTGCCGCCGCGCGCCGGTACGGCACCGGCTTCTTCTGCCTGGTCAAGACATCGAACGCCGGCGGCGACGTCCAGGACGTGACGCTCTCCGACGGGCGGCCGATGTGGCACCACGTGGCTTCACTGGTGGCCGAGTGGGGCGCCGAGATCGTCGGCGAGAACGGCCTCTCCGCGGTCGGCGCCGTCGTCGGCGCGACACACCCGCGCGCGGTCGCCGAGGCGCGCAAGCTGATGCCGCAGGCGGTCATGCTTCTGCCCGGGGTCGGGGCGCAGGGAGCGAGACCGGCCGACCTCGCCCGCGCCTTCACGAGCGGCCCGGCGAGCGCGCTCGTGACCGCCTCGCGCTCGGTGATCTACGCCTCCCGCGACACCGGCGAGGACTACCGGTCGGCGGCGGGCAGTGAGGCTGCGCGGCTGCGCCGGGAGATCTGGGCGGTGTCCGGCTGGTAGCGCCGACGGGGCGTCCGTGGCGGTCGCTTGCGGCGCCGGCGGCGTTCCTGCTCGCGGCGACGCTCGTGGTGGTGCTCGTCCGCGCCGGGTTGCGCGACGGTGGTGCGGCAGACAAGCCTGCGCCGGCGAAGACGGCGGTCGTCGTGCGCTCGAAGCCGGCCGCGGGCAACCGAGCGAAGCGGATCTACGTGGTGCGGGCCGGCGACACGCTCGTCTCGATCGCGGCCGCCCAGAGCGTCCCGCTTGCCCGGCTGCTGCAGCTGAACCCGAAAGTCGAGCCGACCTCGCTCTTCATCGGCGACGAAATCCGCCTCCGTTGAGGCGGCTGCTCGCCGCCATCTGCGTCGTCGCGGCGTCGTTCGCCGCGGCGCAGTCGGCCGCTGCTCCGCAGCCGCAGGCGCGCGCGTGGCTGGTCGAGAACGCCACCACCGGCGAGGTGCTCGCCTCCTCGGATGCCCGCGCCCACCTGGCGATCGCGTCGATCACGAAGCTGATGACGGTGCTCGTCGCGCTCGACCGCCTCGGCCTCGCGGACACGGTCGACGTCGACGCACGGGCCGCAGCGGTCGGCCAGGAGAGCATCTACCTCCGCGCGGGCGAGCGGATCACGGTGCGCGAGTTGGTCGAGGCGGCGCTGATCCAGTCGGCGAACAACGCAGCCGACGCGCTCGCGCTCGCGGTCTCGCCCGACTTCACCTCGTTCGCGGAGCTGATGAACGCGAAGGCCGCCGAGCTCGGCCTGGCCGACACGCACTTCGTCCGCCCCGACGGGCTCGACGCCGACGGCGCCTACTCGAGCGCCCGCGACGCGACCACGCTCGCGCAGGTGGCGATGCGCATCCCGTTCGTGCGGCAGACGGTGCGCCAGGTGACGGCCGTGATCGGGGGCGGCCGGACGCTCCACACCTGGAACGACCTGCTCGGCGTCTTCCCCGGCGTGATCGGCGTGAAGACCGGTCACACCGACGGCGCCGGCTGGTCGCAGGTGGCGGCCGTCCAAGCCGACGCCGGCACGATCTACGCGACCATCCTCGGCAGCCCGTCGCGCTCCCAGCGGAACGACGATCTGCAGACGCTGCTCGCCTGGGGCGTCTCGCGCTACCGCGTCGTCGAGGCGATCAGCGGCGACCGCGCCTATGCGGAGGCACGGCTCCCGTACGGTCGCGGCACCGTCGCGCTCGTGGCTGCTCGTCCGCTGCGTCTGGTCGTGCGACCTGGGCGGCCACTCGTGGAGAAGGTCGTCGCGCCCGCGGCGCTGGCGCTCCCGGTGCAGCGCGGGCAGGTGGTCGGCCGCGTCGAGATCCGATCCGGCGGCCACGTCGTCGGGCGGCGCCCCCTCGTCGCGTCGCGCTCGGTCGCCCGTCCGGCTACGCCGGCCCGGATAGGCTGGTATGCCCGGCGCACCGTGCACAACGTGTTGGGCCTCGTCAGCTGATCGGACGTCACATGATCGTCACCGTCACGCTCAACGCCGCGATCGACCGCACGCTCACCGTCCCGAACTTCCAGCGGGGCCAGCGCCACCGGGCGAGCTCCGGGCTCGCGCTCGCAGGCGGCAAGGGGATCAACGTCGCCCGGGCGGTGAAAGCGATGCACGTCCCGGTCGTCACCACCGGCCTTGCGGGCGGCCAGACCGGAACGCGGATCCTCCAGGAGCTGACCGCCGAGGCCATCCTCAACGACTTCGTCCAAATCGAGGGCGAGTCGCGCACCTCGACCGCCGTCGTCGACCCTGCCGGCGGGACGTTCACGGAGATCAACGAGTGGGGGCCGGCCGTGCGGCCCGAGGAGCTGGAGCTGCTGCTCGAGAAGCTCGACTACCTCACCCAGGGCGCGGAGCTCGTCGTGTTCGCGGGATCGCTGCCGCGTGACGTCGACGACGACTTCTACGCACAGGCGATCCAGTTCCTGAGCCGCAAGGGCATCTCGGCCGCCCTCGACTGCGATGGCGAGCCGCTGCGGCTCGGGCTCGAGGCGGAGCCGTTCCTCGTGTCGCCGAACCAGCGCGAGGCGGAGGCCGTCGTCGGACACGAGTTCCACGACGACGAGGACTTCGCGCTCGCCCTCGACCAGATCGCCGCCGCCGGCGCCCGCAACGTGATCATCAGCACCGAGTCGGGCTGCTTCGCGCTGATCCGGGAGGAGCGCGTCGCTCACAGTTACCGCGTGGTCTCGCCGCACGTCGAGCCCGTGTCCGCGGTCGGCTCGGGCGACACGCTGCTCGGCGCGTTCATCGCGGCCCGGAGCACCGGCCGGCCGGTCGAGGACCAGCTGCGGGCCGCGGTCGCCGCCGGTGCGGCGTCGACGTTCGAGCTCGGCGCCGGCCGCTTCGACCCGCGCCACGCAGGCCGCCTCCAGCCTGCGGTCGAGCTCTCGGAGCTGAGCCCGGTCGCCGAGTCACCCGTCTAGGATCGCCGACTCCGGGCGACGAACCACCGCACGCCGAAAACGGTACGAAGCTCGCGGAGGCGCCGGCCGCGCGACCGGTCGCGGTGAGGGCTTCCGGTGGCCCGGGTATCTTTGCGCGATGGACGTCGAGGGATTCGCGGTCGAGTCCGAGCTCTCCCGTTCCGACCTGTCCCGTTCCGAGAAGTTCGGCCGCGAGGGCCTCACCTTCGACGACGTCCTGCTGGTGCCGGCCGAGTCGGCCGTCCTCCCGAACGACGTCACGACCGCGACGCGGCTGACGCGCACGATCGCGCTCAACCTCCCGGTCGTGTCGGCGGCGATGGACACCGTCACCGAGGCGAGGATGGCGATCGCCCTCGCCCGCGAGGGCGGCATCGGGATCGTTCACCGCAACCTCTCGATCGACGAGCAGGTCGGCGAGATCGACAAGGTCAAGCGCTCCGAGGCCGGGATGATCGTCGAGCCGCTGACGCTGCCGCCGACGGCGAAGGTCGCCGACGCGCTGGCGCTGATGGGGCACTACCACGTCTCGGGCGTGCCGATCACCGACGAGGACGGCCGGCTTGTCGGGATCCTCACGAACCGCGACCTCCGCTTCGAGAAGGACGTCACGCAGGAGGTGTCGGCGGTGATGACGAGCGAGACCCTCGTGACCGCGTCCGTCGGGACGACGCTCGAGGAGGCCGAGCAGCTCCTCCACCGCCACCGGATCGAGAAGCTGCCGGTCGTGGACTCCTCCGGCGTGCTCAAGGGCCTGATCACGGTGAAGGACATCCAGAAGCGGATCGAGTTCCCGTTCGCGACCAAGGATCCGCAGGGCCGACTGCGCGTGGGCGCGGCAGTCGGCGTCGGCCCGGACGCCGGCGAGCGCGCCGAGGCGCTGATCGCCGCAGGCGCCGACGTGCTGGTCGTCGACACCGCCCACGGTCACTCGAGCGGCGTGGTCGAGATGGTGACGCGCATCAAGCGGTCTCTCCGGCGAGTTCGAGGTGGTGGCCGGCAACATCGCAACCGCGGAGGCGGCCGAGGCGCTGATCGACGCCGGTGCGGATGCGCTCAAGGTCGGCATCGGGCCTGGCTCGATCTGTACGACCCGGGTCGTCGCCGGCGTCGGCGTGCCGCAGGTGACCGCGATCCACGATGTCGCCGAGGTCGCGTACCGCCACGGCGTGCCCGTAATCGGCGACGGCGGGATCACCTCGTCGGGCGACGTCGCGAAGGCGATTGCCGCGGGCGCGGACACGGTCATGCTCGGCTCGATGCTCGCCGGCACCGACGAGGCACCCGGCGACGTCGTCTTCCAGCAGGGCGAGCGCTTCAAGGAGTTCCGCGGGATGGGCTCGCTCGGCGCGATGAAGGCGCGCGGGTTCTCGAAGGACCGCTACTTCCAGGGCGACGTCGAGGACGTCGAGAAGCTCGTGCCCGAGGGGATCGAGGGCCGCGTCCCCTACAAGGGGCCGCTCGGGGGCGTCCTGCACCAGATCGTCGGCGGGCTCCGGCAGGCGATGGGCTACTGCGGTGCGCCCACGATCGACGCGATGAAGGCCGCCCGATTCGTCCGCATCACCGGCGCCGGGTTGCGCGAGTCGCACCCGCACGACATCGCGATCACGAAGGACGCGCCCAATTACCGGCGTAGCTGACGTCATCCCGCTCAGGCCCGAGACGCTCCCCGAGGACCGTCCGGTGCTGGTGGTCGACCTCGGCGGGCAGTACTCGCAGCTGATCGCACGCCGCGTGCGTGAGGCGCGCGTCTACTCGGAGCTCGTCTCGCACCGGGCAACCGCCGAGGAGGTGCGCCGTCGCAACCCGGCCGCACTCATCCTCTCCGGCGGGCCCGCGTCGGTGTACGCAGAGGGCGCGCCGCAGGTCGATCCGGGGCTCTTCGAGCTGGGCGTGCCCACGCTCGGCATCTGCTACGGCATGCAGCTGATGGCGCTCGAGCTCGGCGGTCGCGTCGACCGTACGGGCGCCGGCGAGTTCGGGAAGACCGAGCTGAAGGCGAGCGAGAGCGAGCTCTTCCGCGACCTTCCGCCCGAGCAGCAGCGTGTGGATGTCGCACCGCGACTCCGTCGTCGCACCTCCCGCCGGGGCACGCGTCGTCGCCGGCTCGACCGCCACGCCGATCGCCGCCTTCGAGGACGATCGGCGCCGGCTCTACGGCGTGCAGTTCCACCCCGAGGTGGTGCACACGCCGCACGGGCAGCAGGTGCTCAAGAACTTCCTCTACGGCGTCGCCGGCGCATCGCCCTCGTGGACGCCCGCGGCCGTGATCGAGGAGCAGGTCGAGCGGATCCGCGCCCAGGTCGGTCGCGACCGCGTGCTCTGCGGCCTCTCGGGCGGCGTCGACAGCGCGGTCGCGGCGCTGCTCGTCTACAAGGCGATCGGCGACCAGCTCACCTGCGTCTTCGTCGACCACGGCCTGCTCCGTCGCGACGAGGCCGGGCAGGTGGTCGAGACGTTCGGCGTCCACTTCGGCGTGCCGCTCGTGCACGTGCAGGCGCAGGACCGCTTCCTGGCGCGGCTCGCGGGCGTGTCCGACCCGGAGGAGAAGCGGATGCGGATCGGCGAGGAGTTCATCCGCGTCTTCGAGGACGAGGCGCGCAAGCTCGGCGACACGCACTGGCTCGTCCAGGGGACGCTCTACTCCGACGTGATCGAGTCCGGCGGTACCGACGGCGTCGCCGAGACGATCAAGAGCCACCACAACGTCGGCGGGCTCCCGGCCGACATGAAGATGAAGCTCGTCGAGCCGCTGCGCCTGCTCTTCAAGGACGAGGTGCGGCAGCGTGGGCGAGGAGCTCGGCATGCCCGAGCGGATGGTGTGGCGGCAGCCGTTCCCGGGGCCCGGCCTCGCGATCCGGATCATCGGCGAGGTCACGCTGGAGCGGCTCGAGATCCTGCGCGAGGCAGATGCGATCCTCCAGGAGGAGATCCGCCGCGCCGACCTCTACCGCGACCTGTGGCAGTCGTTCGCGGTGCTGCCGGCCATCCGCTCGGTCGGCGTGCAGGGCGACGGGCGCACGCTACGGCTATCCGATCGCGATCCGCGCCGTCACCTCCGACGACGCGATGACCGCCGACTGGGCGCGGCTCCCCTACGACCTCGTCGAGCTCGTGGCCTCGCGTCTCGTCAACGAGATCCCGGCCGTGAACCGCGTCGTCCTCGACGTGACCTCGAAACCCCCGGCGACGATCGAGTGGGAGTAACCTCGAGGGCATGCTCCGCCGAGCCTTCCTGCTGGTCGCGCTTGCCGCGATCGCCGGTCCAGGGGTCGCGCGAGCCGAGACGTTGACGATCCAGGTCACCTCGGTGGTGATCTCGATCAAGCCGATCGACAAGAAGCCGAAGGGGAGCAGCAAGGGCGATCGGATCGTCTACCGCGACAAGCTGCTGAATGCGGTGAGGCAGTTCGGCAAGGCCCGTGGCAAGCGGGTCGGCACCGACCACGGGACGATGACGTTCACGAGCCCCCACACCGCGCGCTTCGACGGGACGGCCAAGCTGCCCGGCGGGTCGGTCAGGATCAGGGGCACCGTGCGGCCGGTCGCCGGCGGCAGCCTCCAGATCCCGGTCGCGGGCGGCACCGGTCGCTACGCCAAGGCGACGGGAACGCTCACCGTCGGCCCGGGCGAGAACCGGGCGCTGAACACCTACCGGATCACGCTGCCCGGCACCGTCGCCTGACCCACGATTCGACGGCCCGGCCCGGTGTTCGGCACAATGGCCGTGATGGTGCGGTGGCTCTCTCCGGTCGTCGTGGTCGTGCTGGCCGCGGCGTTCACTCCGGTTGGATCAGCCGCCAAGAAACCGATGACGATCACGGTCGAGTCGCACGTCCGCGTCTCGATCCCCTTCGACCTGCCGCCGAAGGGAAAGGAGAACAAGGGCGACTACATCAAGTACCAGGACCTGCTCCTGAACACCCAGCCCATGTTCGGCAAGAAGAAGGGCATCCCGGTCGGCTGGGACAAGGGGACGCTCACCTACACGAGCGCGACGGACGCTCGGCTGCGGGGTCAGGCGCACTTCCCGGGGCACGGGTCGATCAAGTTCAGAGGGATCATGAAGCCCCTCAAGGACGGCTCGAGCTCGGTCAAGATCGTCGGCGGCGGCGGCAAGTTCCTGGGGGCGCGCGGCGTGCTCATCATCGGCCCCGGCAACACCTCCGCGCTCAACACGTTCCGGTTCACGCTGCCCGACGGCCCCGTCGCCTGAGGCCGCGCCGCTCACATGCCGGCGTTCGCCCGGGCGGCTACGTCGATCGGCTGGCCGAAGCAGAGATCGGTGCGACCTACAACTTCTACCGCGACGGCGCCCGCGCGCCGCTCCTGCGCGAGCGGCTCGTGCGCTATCTCGACGAGCGCGCCGCGGCGCGGTCGTGCTCGTCGCCGAGGCGCCCGGCTATCGAGGCGCGCGCGTCTCGGGCATTCCGCTCACCTCGGAGCGGCAGCTGACGGGCAAGGGGCCGGCCGAGGCAACCGCGACGGTCGTCCACCGGACGCTCGCCGAGCTCGGTCTCGCCGAGGAGGTGCTGCTCTGGAACGTCGTGCCGACCCATCCGGGCGACGAGCGGTCGAACCGGCGACCGAGCCGCGCCGAGGTTGCGGCCGGCCTGCCCTTCGCGATCGAGCTCGCGCGTGGCCGCCGCGTCGTCCCGGTCGGCCGCCTGGCGCACGAGGCGCTCGGCGGCACGTACGTGCGGCACCCGGCGAACGGCGGCGCCCTCGGGTTCCGGCGTGGGCTTCGAGCGCTGCTTGCCTGAGCTCGAGCGGCGGAACGATCGTCACACTGCGCCGATGGTGTGCGACACGTCGTCGACAGCCGGTGCGCGGTGAGCCCGACCAGGCGCAACGCGATCGTCCTCGCCGCCGGCCTCGTCTGCCTGTCCGGGATGGTGCAGCTCGCGGTCGCGCTCGGCACTGTGACGCTCGTCGCGGTGACCGGGTTCGAGGGAATTCTCGGCCTCGGCCCGGCCGTCTTCCTGATCGCCGGCGCGCTCGCCGTCGGCCCGGCTGGACGCATCTCCGATCGCGTGGGGCGGATGCCCGTGATCCGCACCGGCTTCGCCTTCGGCATCGCAGGGCCGGTGATCACCTCGCTCGGCTGCTGGTCGAGCTCCGGCGAGCTCGTGTTCCTCGGGCTCGCCTTCTGCGGCGCAGCCCAGGCGATCGTCCTGCTCTCGCGTGCTGCGGCAGCGGAGATGTTCCCGCCCGAGCGCCGTGCCCGCGGCATGTCGTTCGTGCTCTTCGGCGCCGTCTCGGGGGCGATCTTCGGGCCGCTCGTCTTCGGCCCGATGTTCGCGGGCCGAGCGCTGACGCCGGAGCAGCTCGCCTGGCCGTGGCTGGCCTCCTCGCTGTTCGCGCTCGGCGGGCTCCTGATCTCGTTCGCGGTCCGCCCCGACCCGAAGGAGCTCTCCCGGGCCTTCGTCACCGAGGCCGAGGATGCCGCGCCGCCGGCGCCGCTCGCCGAGATCCTCCGTCGCCCTGGTGTGCTCACGGCAATGCTCGCCGCGATCGCGAGCTTCGCGGTGATGGTCGGTGTCATGAATCTCGCCGGGTACGTCGCCGTCGGCCACGGGCATCCCCACAGCGACATCTTCACCGTGATCAGCCTGCACATCGTCGGCATGTACGGCCTCGTGCTCGTCGCCGGAGACCTGGTCGACAAGATCGGTCGCGGCCGATCGATGGCGATCGGCCTCCTCGTGATGGCGGCATCCAACGCCGGTCTCGTCTGGTTCGACGGGATCCCGGGCATGTCGCTCTCGCTCTTCGGGCTCGGCCTCGGCTGGAACCTCGCCTACGTCGCGGCGACGACCCAGCTCGTGTCGCTCGCCGCGCCGAACGAGCGCGGGCGCCTGGTCGGGCTCTCCGATCTCACGTCCAGCTTCGCGGGCGCGGCGCTCGCCCTCGCCGGCGGCGTCGTCTACA
Source organism: uncultured Actinomycetota bacterium (assembly GCA_963797465.1). Classification (GTDB taxonomy): domain Bacteria; phylum Actinomycetota; class Thermoleophilia; order Gaiellales; family Gaiellaceae; genus PALSA-600. The sequence continues at coordinate 184,155 of CAWCPD010000002.1, forward strand.
CACTGGGTGGGTCGGTGCCGCTCGCCGTGTCCGCCGCGGCCCTCGCCGCCCTGCCGGCCCTCTGGATCCTGCTGCTACCATCCGCGGTCGGCGTACGACTGGTGCGCCGTTTCTCCGTATGAACCTTTGCCGATGAAGACCTACAGCGCCAAGAAGGGCGAGATCAGCCGTGAGTGGTACATCGTCGACGCCGAAGGGCAGATCCTCGGCCGGCTGGCCACGCAGATCGCCGACCGCCTGCGCGGCAAGGGCAAGCCGGAGTACACCGCGCACGTCGACACGGGCGACTTCGTGGTCGTCGTGAACGCCGAGAAGATCGCGGTCACCGGCAACAAGCTCGACTCGAAGATCTACTACCGCCACTCCGGGTATCCCGGTGGTCTCAAGGAGCGCCCGCTGCGCGAGCAGCTCGAGCGCCGGCCGACCGAGGTGTTGCGGAAGGCGGTCAAGGGCATGCTCCCGCGCAACCGCCTCGCGCGCCAGCAGATCACGAAGCTCAAGATCTATGCCGGGCCAGACCATCCCCACGAGGCCCAGGCTCCCAAGCCCTTCTGATGGAGACGCCCTTCTGATGGAGAAGCCCGTCTGATGTCGACGATCTCCCAGCGACCGATCGCACAGTACCTCGGCACCGGCAAGCGGAAGACCTCGGTCGCGCGCGTGATCCTGCGCCCGGGCGACGGCAAGACGTGGATCAACGGCAAGACGCTGGAGGAGTACTTCCCGCGGCTGATCCACCGCGTCGCCGTGCTGGCGCCGCTGAAGGTGACCGAGCTCGAGGGCCAGTACGACCTTCGCGTGCGCGTCCACGGCGGCGGGCCGTCCGGCCAGGCCGGCGCGGTGCGCCACGGCATCGCCCGCGCACTCGTCGAGGTGAACCCGGACTTCCGCGTCCTCCTCAAGCGCCAGGGCTACCTGACACGGGACGCACGGCAGGTCGAGCGCAAGAAGGCCGGCCTGCACAAGGCGCGCAAGGCGCCCCAGTTCAGCAAGCGGTAAAGCTGCGCTCTCCCGCTTGGTCGGGTCGCGGTCGGCGGCTGGTGGGGTGATACGGGCGCGGACCTCGGGCCCGGCGCGGTCGTGGCGGAGGCACCGGCTGAGCCCGCACCTCCGTCTTCGGGTCACGGTTCGTCTCTAGGCTCCGGCCATGGTCCGGCGGTACTTCGGCACGGATGGGGTTCGCGGCGTCTACGGGGAGCTCCTGACCGCGGACCTGGTCGAGCGGCTCGGGCGGGCGGCGACGACCTGGAGTGGGGCCCGCCGCGTCTTCGTCGGGCGGGACACGCGCCGGTCAGGGCCGGAGCTCGAGGAGGCGTTTGCGCGCGGCGTCGTCTCGGCCGGTGCGACTGCCGTGCTCGGCGGCGTGCTGCCGACGCCCGCGGTGGCACTCGGCGCGCTCGATCTCGGCGTCGTGATCTCGGCCTCGCACAACCCGCCCGACTACAACGGGGTCAAGCTGTTCGACGGCCGCGGCGGCAAGCTCGCCGACGCCGCCGAGGAGGAGATCGAGGCGCTGCTCGATGCACCGCCGGCCGCGGCGCCGGGAACGATCGAGCACGACACCGCGGCGGCCGCCGGTTACCTGGAGCACGTGCTCGCGAGGTTCGGCGCAGACCTGGCCGGGCTGCGGATCGCGGTCGACTGCGCCAACGGGGCCTACTCGAACCTCGCGCCGGCGGCATTCGAGCGGCTCGGGGCCGAGGTGACTGCGATCGGGAACGAGCCCGACGGCGGGAACATCAACGTGGGCTGCGGCGCGACCGACACGGCCGCGCTCCAGGCCGTCGTCACCGCCGGCGGCTACGACCTCGGCGTTGCGTTCGACGGCGACGGCGACCGCATGCTGGCAGTCGACGAGCGCGGAGAGCTGGTCGATGGAGACGGGATCGTGGCGATCCTGGCGCTCGACCTGCGCGTCGATCTCGTTGCGGTCACGCAGATGACGAACCATGGCTTCCATCGGCTGATGGCCGAGCGCGGGATCCGCGTCCTCACCACCGACGTCGGCGACCGCCATGTGCTCGAAGCGCTCCGGCGCGAGGGCGGCGTGCTCGGCGGCGAGCAGTCGGGCCATGTGATCTACCTGCGCGACCATGTCACGGGCGACGGGCTCGCGGCGGCCCTGCTCCTTTGCGGCGCGCTGCGCGGCCAGCGGCTGAGCGAGCTCGCCGCCGTCATGCCTCGCTTCGAACAGGCGAAGGCCAACGTCGAGGTCGCCTCGCGCGAGCTGACGCCTGCGGTCCGGGCCGCCGTCGAACGGCTGAACGGCGAGCTCGGCGGCGCGGGCCGCGCGCTCGTCCGGCCGTCGGGAACCGAGCCCCTGATCCGGGTACTGGTCGAGGCCGAGGACGGGCAGATTGCCCGCAAAGCCTGTGCTAGCATCGCCGCACTCGTTCAGACAGAGCTCGGCTGACCCGTTCCGGATCGACGATGACCCAGGGACGGCGACCAGGCCGGGCTTTCGTGTTTCCAGAGACGTTCGGACGGATCTCGACGTGCCCGCCCGACAACGTCACAAACCCTGTCACAGTCAACGTCACAGTCAACGTCACCGGCCCCAGGCAACGTAAGCGAGGAGCATCCGAATGTGCGGAATCATCGGATACGTGGGCAAGCGCCCGGCCAAGGACTTTCTCATCACCGGCCTCGAACGGCTCGAGTTCCGCGGCTACGACTCCGCCGGGATCGCGCTGCTCGAAGACCACGGGCTCGATTACGTCCGCGCGGTCGGAAACCTCGCGAACCTGAAGCAGGCGGTCGGGTCGAACGGCTCGCACGCCACGACCGGCCTCGGCCACACGCGCTGGGCGACACACGGGGTCGTGAACGAGGACAACGCACATCCGCTCACCGGCTGCGACGACGGCAAGCTCGCGATCGTGCTCAACGGGATCGTCGAGAACTACCGCGAGCTCAAGGCGGAGCTCGCGGCCGGCGGCCACACGTTCAGCTCCGAGACCGACGCCGAGGTCGTCGCCCACCTGCTCGAGACGTTCTACGACGGCGACCTCGTCGAGGCCGTGCGCGCCGTGTTCGCGCGCCTCGAAGGCCATTTCTCGTTCGTCGTCATCCACCACGACGAGCCCGACCGTCTCGTCGGCGTCCGCCACCAGACGCCGCTCGTGGTCGGGCTCGGCGACGGCGAGAACTTCGTCGCCTCCAACGTCGCCGCCTTCCTGGCCGAGGCGCGGCGCGTCCAGTACCCCGCGGACGGCGACGTGATCGACCTCACGCCGCGCGGCGTCCGCTTCGTCCGCGCCGCCGACGGCGAGCCGGTCGAGCTCGAGGTGCACGAGATCGACTGGGACGAGGAGATCGCCGAGCGCTCGGGTTACGAGACGTTCATGCTCAAGGAGATCTACGAGCAGCCCGAGGGCTTTGCCGAGACGATCGGCGACCGCGTCCGGCACGGGCGCCTCGTGCTCGACGGCTTCGGGATGACCGAGGACGACCTGCGCAAGCTGCGGCGGATCGTGATCGTCGCCTGCGGCACGGCCTACCACGCCGGCGTCGTGGGGCGGTACGTGATCGAGGAGTGGGGCCGCGTCCCGGTCGAGCCGGACATCGCGAGCGAGTGGATCTACCGCCGCCCGGTGCTCGACAAGGACACGCTCGTGATCGGCATCTCCCAGTCGGGCGAGACGCGCGACACGATCCAGGCGATGCAGCTCGCACGCGAGCTGGGTGCGCGCACGGTCGCGATCACGAACCAGATGGGCTCGCAGATCACGCGCGAGGTCGACTCCGTCCTCTACACGCGCACCGGGCTCGAGGTGGGTGTCGCCGCGTCGAAGACCTTCTCGGCGCAGGTCGGCCTGATGTACCTGATCGGGCTCGAGCTCGCGCGGACGCGCGCGACGCTGCCGCCCGACGAGATCGAGTTCATCCTCGACGAGGTCTACCGGCTGCCCGCGAAGATGCAGCGCTTCCTCGACGGCAACCATCCGATCGACGAGATCGCGCAGCGCTTCTACCAGGAGCCGTTCTTCCTCTTCCTCGGTCGCCACATCGGGCTGCCGGTCGCGCTCGAGGGCGCGCTGAAGCTGAAGGAGATCTCGTACATCCCGACCGAGGCCTATTCGGCCGGCGAGATGAAGCACGGCCCGATCGCGCTCCTCGGCGAGGGCACGCCGGTCGTCTGCGTGGCCACGAACATCCACGTCTACGAGAAGCTCGTCTCGAACATTCAGGAGTCGCGGGCCCGAGGCGCGCATGTGATCGCGATCGCGACCGACGGCAACGAGGACATCCAGCACCACGCGAACGACGTGATCTACGTCCCGAAGTCGCCGGCGTTCCTGCAGGCGGTGCTCGCCACGCTGCCGCTCCAGCTCCTCGCCTACCGGATCGCCCGCCTGCGCGGCCTCAATGTCGACCAGCCGCGCAACCTTGCGAAGACCGTCACCGTCGAGTAGCGACAGCGGTCCGGCCCGGGCGACCGAGACGTGGCAACAGGGGCTGGCGCCGGCGGCGCCGTTCTGTCACGATCCGCCTGCGCGAACGTGGAGGGCAGCTGTCTCGAACCTCCGCTCGCTCCGGGGTGGCTTACGCCGAGTGCCGCAGCTCGAGCGGGCCACCCCGGTTCTCTTCGGGCGATCGTTTCGGCCGCGGCGCCCGATCCCTCCCGTGTGTGCAGGGCCGTGCCTGTGCCGGAAGCGCGACGCGGTATCAGCACCGTCAGCCGCGGGTCTTCGTCGATCAGTCATCGGGCGGCCGGCGGAGGCGCTTGGTCTGCGACTGGCGGCGCTTCTCCTCGAGCCGGCGCTCGCGTGAGCCGGCGGTCGGCTTCGTCGGCCGGCGCGCGCGCCGGACCTTCGTTGCCTCGCGGAGCTGCTCGACGATCCGGTCGGTCGCGAGCTCGCGGTTCCGGAGCTGCGAGCGCTCGTCCTGGGCGACCGCGCGAACCACCGGGCCGAGCTTCTCGAGCACGCGCCTGCGCTCGCCGTCGGTCAGCGCGGCGGAGCCCTCGACGTCGAACAGCGCCTCGACGCGGGTCGAGCTCTTCTGCGCATGCTGCCCGCCCGGGCCGCTCGAGCGGGAGAAGCGGAACGCGACTTCCGAGCGAATAGACTCGTCGTCCATGGCGGCGATTCTCCTAGACGTGGACGGCGTGCTGCAGGTCTCAGGGGAGCCGATCCCCGGCGCCGCCGACGCCGTCCGACGATTGCGCGCCGCGGGCCACCGGATCCGCTTCGTCACGAACTCCACCACGATGTCCCGGGCGCAGCTCGGCGAGCACCTGCGCTCGCTCGGGTTCGCGATCGACGACGACGAGCTGCAGACGACCGGCAGCGTCGCCGCCCGCGTTCTCGCGGGGAAGCGCGTGATCGCGCTGACGATGCCGGGCATCGTCGACGACCTCGACGGCCTGGAGCTGATCGGCATGAACGCCGACGCCGTGCTCGTCGGCGGGGCCGACGAGACCGAGGAGACCGGCCGGATCTTCTCGTATCTGAACCTCAACCGTGCCTTCCTCGAGCTGCAGGCCGGTGCCGACTTCTACTGCCTGCACCGAAATCGCTGGTGGCAGACGACCGAGGGGCCGCGGCTCGACGCGGGCGCGTTCGTGGCCGGGCTCGAGTACGCGGCAGGGATCGAGGCGACGGTGCTCGGTAAGCCGAGCCCGGAGTACTTCGGCGCCGCGCTCGAGGCGATCGACGCCGATCCCGAGCTCGCCTGGATGGTCGGCGACGACATCGAGGGCGATGTGGTCGGCGCGCAGAAGCACGGCATGCGCACCGTCCTCGTGCGCACGGGCAAGTTCCGCCCCGACGACCTCGAGGAGACGGGCGTGATGCCCGACGGGATCGTCTCGTCGATCGCCCAGGTGCCCGACTGGCTCGAGCTCAATCTCTAGCGCGTGCGCGTCGGCGTCGACCTGATCGAGATCGACCGCGTCCGCCGGGCGCTGGAGCGGCATGGTGACGGGTTCCGCGAGCGCTGCTTCACGGCCGGCGAGCGCGCCTACTGCGACTCCAAGCCGAACCCGCCGCAGCACTACGCCGGCCGCTTCGCGGCGAAGGAGGCGGTCGGGAAGGCGCTCGGCTCGGGCGTGTACTTCACCTGGAGGGAGATCGAGATCGTCGGTCGCCCGAAGCCCGGCGTGCACCTGAGCGGCCGCACGGCCCGCTTCGCGGAGAAGATCGGCGCGGGGCGGATCGAGCTTTCGATGACCCACTCGCGAGAGCTGGCCGCGGCTGTAGCCGTTGTGGTCGACCAGTCGGACGTCGGGCTCGCTCCGCGGCCGGAGCCGGGCTTGGGCCGGCGGGAGGCCAGTCGCGAGTGAGCGAATCGGAGCCGCCAACGAAGGGGCAGGTGGGGGAGCCATGGGTTCCCCCACGCCTAGAGCCGCTCGTCACCGCCGAGGAGACCCGGCGCGCCGAGGAGGCGCACGAGGGGCCGCTCGACGAGCTGATGGAGCGGGCAGGCAACGCCGTCGCCCAGGTCGTGCTCGCGCGCTTTCCGGGACGCGTCGCGGTCGTCTGTGGAGGTGGGAACAACGGCGGTGACGGGCGCGTCTGCGCGCGTGTGCTGCAGGAGGCCGGGTGCGAGGTCAACCTGGTCGAGGGCCTCGGCGAGCTGGGCGAGCCCGACGTGATCGTGGATGCGCTGCTCGGCATCGGCCTGCGCGAGGCGCCGCGCGAGGAGGCCGCGCGCATGATCGAGCTGATCAACGAGAGCGGCAAGCCCGTCGTGTCGGTCGACGTGCCGTCGGGGGTCGACGCCTCGACCGGCGAGGTGCCCGGTGCCGCCGTTCGCGCCGAGGTCACCGTTTCGTTCGGGGCGGCGAAGGTCGGGCTCGCGGTCGCGCCCGGCCGCCTCTGCTCAGGCTCGGTGCAGGTGGCGCCGATCGGGCTCGCGACCCTGCAGCACGAGCACGCGCTCGTGCCGGGAACCGTCCTCGCCGCCGTGCCCCGCAAGTCGCGCACCAGCACGAAGTACCGCGCCGGCAGCGTCCTCGTCGTCGGCGGCTCGCGCGGGCTCAGCGGGGCGCCGATGCTCGCGGCGCTGGCCGCGTTCAGGGCCGATGCCGGCTACGTCACGGTCGCCGCGCCGGAGTCGGTGCTGCCCGCGATCGAGTCGCGGCTGCTGGAGGCGGTCAAGTGGCCGCTCCCGGAGGACTCCGCTGGACGGCTGCTCGCGCGCGCCTCGGACGCGGTGCTCGAGGCCGCCGAGCGGGCCGACGCGGTGGCGCTCGGCCCGGGTCTCGGTCGCAGTGACGGCACACGCCAGCTCGTGCGCGTTCTGCTGGAGCGCCTCGAGCTTCCGATGGTGCTCGATGCCGACGCGCTCTGGGAGCTGGAGCCTTTCGAGCGGGCGGCGCCGACGGTGCTCACGCCGCACAGCGGCGAGTTGGCGCGGCTGCTCGAGGCGACGGCGGCCGAGGTGGACGCGCACCGGCTGCACGCCGTTCGGCGCGCGGCGGAGATCTACGGCTCGGTCGTCCTGCTCAAGGGCGTCGACACGCTGGTCGCGGCGCCCGGCGCGGGCCTGCTCGTGGCGGGCTACGGGCGCCCGTCGCTCGCGACCGCCGGCACCGGCGACGTGCTGACCGGCGTGATCGCGGCGTTCCTCGCGAAGGGGCTCGAGCCGCAGCTCGCCGCCGCCGCCGGGGCGGTCGCGCACGGGCTCGCCTCGCGGCTCGTCGAGCCGCAGGTCGGCCTCGTGGCGAGCGACCTGCTGCCGGGGCTGCAGCGTGCGCTTGGCGGCGACGGCTGGCAGTTCGCGCCGCTCTCGTAATGCGCAGCGAGATCACGATCGACCTGGGCGCGGTGCGGCACAACGCGCGCCGTCTCCTGGACGTGCTCGACGGCGCCGAGCTGTGGGCGGTCGTGAAGGCGAATGCGTACGGCCACGGCGCTGCCGACTGCGGCCGTGCCGCGCTCGACGCCGGTGCGACCGCGCTCTGCGTCACGACGGTGAGCGAGGCGCTCGCGCTGCGGCCGGAGCTTCCGGCCGCGCGGATCGTCGTGATGGGGCCTGCTTCGGAGGGCGAGATCGCCGCCGCACGCGAGGCGCGGCTCGAGCTCTTCGTCGGTGACGGCGGCGTGCCGGAAGGGCTGCCGGTGCACGTGAAGCTCGACACGGGGATGGGGCGTTGGGGACTGTCCGAGCTGACCGCGCTGCCTCGCCAGGTCGTCGGCCTCGCGACCCATCTCGCGACCGCCGACTCGGATCTCGACTTCGCCCGCACGCAGCTCGCGCGCTTCCGCGAGGCGACGGCGGCGCACGCACGCCTGACCCGCCACGCCGCGAACAGCGCCGCCGCGCTGCGGCTGCCGGAGGCGCGCCTCGATGCCGCGCGCTGCGGGATCGCGCTCTACGGGATCTCGCCTTTCGGCACCGCCGGCTCCGACGACGGGCTCGAGCCCGTGCTCGCCTGGAGGAGCGAGCTGGCCCGCACGACGCTGCTGCGCGCCGGGCGAGTCGACCGGGTACGGCCGGTGCTTCGTCGCAGAGCGCGAGACGTGGATCGGGATCGTCCCCGTCGGTTACGCGGACGGCTTCCGGCGCGACCTGACCGGCACCGAAGTGCTCGTCGCGGGCGAGCCGCGGCGCGTGGTCGGCACCGTCTCGATGGACGCCTTCGCGGTCGCGCTCGACCGCGAGCTGCCGGCCGGCACGCCGGTCACGATCGTCGGCCCGGGCCTGCCGCTCGAGGAGCACGCCCGCGTCGCGGGCACGATCGCCTACGAGCTCGCCACCCGGATCGAGAGCGGCCCGACGCGGGCCCGCCGCGCCGTTGTCGGATCAGAGGTCGACCCGCCCCATCACGCGTGAGAGGAAGCCCGGGAAGAGCGCCTGCGCCCACGAGGCCGGGCGGTACCAGCGCGGCACCACGATCTCGCGCTGGTCGAACTCGATCGCGCGGAGCGTCCGCTCGACCACGAGCTCGGGCCGGGCGACGAGGTGGTGGAGCGGAAACGGGAAGCGGCCCTTCTGCGGGAAACCGGGCGTCTCGACGAAGCCCGGGACGATCGTGTGCACCGAGACGCCGCGCGGGGCGAGCTCGACCGCGACCGAGCGCGAGAACGCGATCTGCGCGTGCTTCGTCGCCGAGTACGGGCCGTAGGCGACCGTGCCGGCGACCGAGACCATGTTGACCACGTGCGAGCCCGCGACGAGGCCGGGCAGGAAGGCGTCGAGGCACCAGACAGAGCCGAGGAAGTTCGTGCGGACGACGGACTCGATCGCCTCGGGGTCGGCCCCGAGGAACTTCGGCGGGCCCTTGTGGCCGGCGTTGTTGACGAGCAGGTCGATCCGCGGGTGGCGCTCGAGCACCGCGGCCGCGGCCGCGGCGACCGACGCCCGGTCGGCGACGTCGCAGAGCTCGTGCTCGTGGGCGTCGTCGGCCGGCCGCCGCGAGAGCCCGACCACGTGCCACCCGCGCCCGTCGAGCGCGCGCGTGAGCTCGGCGCCGATGCCGGACGAGGCTCCCGTGACGACAGCGACGCGCATCGGCGCCGACAGTAGCCGAGACGCCGATAGAGTCGCCGCGTGTTCGAAGGGAAGCGCGGTCTCGTCCTCGGCGTCGCCAACAAGCGCTCGATCGCCTGGGCGATCGCCCGCCGGCTGGCCGAGGGCGGGGCGCAGCTCGCGTTCACCTACCAGGGCGAGCGCATCGAATCGAACGTCCGCGAGCTGGCCGCGTCGGTCGAGAGCCCGCTCGTGACCGAGCTCGACGTCCGCTCCGACGAGCAGATCGCGCGCGTCTTCGACGAGGTGTCCGAAGCGTTCGGCGGGCAGCTCGACGTGCTCGTGCACTCGGTCGCCTTTGCGGCGGCGGAGGACCTCGAAGGCCGCTTCACCGACACGCCGCGTGATCGCTTCTGGCTGGCGCTCGACGTCAGCGCGTACTCGCTCGTCGCGTGCGCCCGCGCGGCCGAGCCGCTGATGGAGGCCGCCGGCGGCGGCTCGATCCTGACGATGACGTATCTCGGCGGAGAGCGAGCCGTGCCGCACTACAACGTGATGGGCGTCGCCAAGGCGACCCTCGACTCGAGCGTCAAGTACCTCGCCTGGGATCTCGGCACCAAGAACATCCGCGTGAACGCCGTCTCGGCCGGCCCGGTGCGCACGCTGGCGGCCCGGTCGATCGCGGGCTTCCCGACCATGGAGGCGATCGTCGAGGAGCGCGCGCCGCTCCACCGTCACGTGGACGCCGACGACGTCGCGGGCGCAGCCGCCTACCTGCTCGGCGACGACGCGCGCAACGTCACCGGCACCACGCTGTACGTGGACAGCGGCTACCACGCGATGGGTATGTAGGTCGGCGGTCGGTCGCATGCACGACGCGATCGTCGTCGGATCGGGCCCCAACGGGCTGGCGGCGGCGATCATGCTCGCGCGCTCGGGCCGCTCGGTGCTCGTGCTCGAGGGGCGCGAGACGATCGGCGGCGGGCTCGCGACCGAGGAGCTGACACTTCCGGGCTTCCGGCACGACACCTTCGCGGCGATCCATCCGCTCTCGGTCGCGTCGCCGTTCATGCGCACGGTGCCGCTCGAGGAGCGCGGCGTGGAGTGGATCCACTCCCCGGCGCCGCTCGCGCACCCGCTCGACGGCGGCGCCGCGGTGATGCTCGAGCGCTCGCTCGCGCAGACGTCTCGCTCGCTCGGCGACGACGGCGCGGCGTGGCGCCGGCTGCTCGCGCCCTTCGTCGACCGCGCCGACGCCCTCGTCGAGAGTGTGCTCGCGCCGCTCCGGCTGCCCCCTCATCCGCTCCTGCTGGGGCGCTTCGGACTTCAGGCGATCCGTCCCGCGGCGAGGCTGGCGCTCTCGACGTTCTCGGGCGAGCCCGCACGGGCGCTCTTCGCCGGCCACGCGGCGCACTCGGCCGTCCGGCTCGAGGCGGCGGGGACGGCGGCGTTCGGGCTCGTGCTCGCGCTGCTCGGCCACGCCGCCGGCTGGCCGTTTCCGCGCGGCGGGTCGCACGCGATCGCCGAGGCGCTCGCGGCCGAGCTGCGCTCGCTCGGCGGCGAGATCGAGACCGGCAGGCCGGTCGCCTCGCTGGCCGAGCTCGCGGGCGCGAAGACGGTGATGCTGGACGTGACGCCGCGCCAGCTCTTGGCGCTCGGCGGCGACCGGCTACCGCCGCGCTACCGTCGCTCGCTTCAGCGGTTCCGCTACGGGCCTGGCGTCCTCAAGGCCGACTACGCGCTCTCGGGGGCCGTGCCGTGGGAGGCGGCCGAGTGTGCGCGCGCCGCGACCGTGCACGTCGGCGGCACGCTGGCCGAGATCGCCGCGGCCGAGGCGGAGGTGGCCCGCGGTGGGCATCCGGCGCGCCCGTTCGTCCTCGTCGCGCAGCAGAGCCTCTTCGACTCGACCCGCGCGCCCGATGGCCGCCACGCCCTGTGGGCCTACACGCACGTTCCGAACGGCTCGTCCGTGGACGCGAGCGCTGCGATCGAGGCGCAACTCGAGCGCTTCGCGCCCGGCTTCGGCGAGCTCGTGCTCGAGCGCAGCCTGCTCGGGCCGGCCGCGCTCGAGGCGCGCAACCCGAACCTCGTCGGCGGCGACGTCAACGGCGGCAGCGCCGAGCTGCGACAGCTCCTCGTCCGGCCGGTGGCGCGGCCCGTGCCGTACCGGACGCCGATCGACGGCGTCTGGCTCTGCTCGGCGTCGACCCCGCCCGGCGGCGGCGTCCACGGCATGTGCGGCTACCACGCGGCCCGCGCTGCGCTGCGCCGTTCCTAGACCGGCGAACGAGCCGGCAGCGCGTTTCGTCCCAGGGCGAGCCGTCGCGGGCGGTCGCTACCGGAAGGGCTTCGCGACCATGTCGACGACCACCAGCATGAGCACGGCGGCGTCGATCCGGGCGACGAGGAAGATCCGGTTCATCGCGGCGTGAACCTCCGGGGCGTTCGGGCCGACCGTCTCGACGAGGCCGCGGATCTTCTTCGCGGTCGGCGTGAGGATGCCGACGCCGATCGCGAACGTCGAGACGAAGCCGAGCAGCCCGAAGCTGACCCAGAAGTCGCCCCAGTCCCAGGCGAGCTTGCCGACGTCGTTCAGCATCATCGCGATCCCCGCCACCAGCACGATCAGCGCGCTCGGGGTGAAGACCCGCTCAGCGACCCTCGTGGCCTGGCGCGCCACGATCGCCCGGCCCTCGGCGTCGTTCTCCCGCTCGGCGATGAACGCGAGGGCGGTGAGCAGGAAGCCGCCGCCGATCCAGATCACCGCGAAGACGACATGGATCGTCTTGAACGCGAGGTACCAGTCGGACGAGGCGAGGAAGATCACCGCCACGACGAGGAAGGAGCCGCCGATCAGCGCCGTCGGCCACGGCGAGACGCGCGGATGGGCGGCACTGGCGCCGGCTGAGCTCTCCATCGCCGCGAGCAAAGCGGATTCGCGGCTGGCTCGCAACCGGGAAGCGTCGCTGCTCCGGGTTCGGTGGTCCGACCCGGACGCAGGGGTTTCCGCGGGCACCCGCTATCGTGGCGGAAGCTTGAGACTTCAACGGACCCTGTGCTTGTTCGGCTCCACGCTCGCGGTGGTTGCGGTGATCGCCGCGGCGGGCACCTATGCGGCGGCAGGTCGGAAAGCGTCGACCGCGACGGACAAGCCGGCGGTCGGCAGGCAGCTCTACCGGAAGTTCTGCGGCCAGTGCCACGCGATGAAGGCCGCGCGTGCAGTCGGCTTCGGGAGCAAGAAGAAGAGCGGCCTCGGCCTTCTGGGCGGCCCGGCCTTCAACGAGCTCCGGGTCCCCTATGCGATCAGCGTCAGACACGTCACGCAGCCCACCGGCGGGCACGAGGTGGTCCGAAAGCGCATCACGTCCAAGCAGCTTCATACCGTCGCTCTCTTCATCGCGAAGGTCACCCGCGGCAACCCGATTCCTGCGCTTCCCACCGACGGCTGATCGGCGTCGCAGCGGCGCCGTGTCCTTTGCGTGGAGACACCGAGGACGTCTTTGCTTGATCGCGGCCGTGGTCGGCGCGCTGCTGTCGTCCGGCTCCGCGCTCCCGGTCCCCTCGAGCGGAGATCGTGCCGGGCTGAAGGTCGTGGCGACGCACCTGAACAACCCGCGCAAGCTCTACCTCGGAGCGGACGGCGCGCTCTACGTCGTAGAGGCGGGGATAGGCGGGCGCGACAAGTGCCTGGGCAGCGGCTCGGCCCGTGTCTGCATCGGTCTGACCGGCTCGATCACGAGAGTCCGGAACGGCTCGCAGCGGCGTGTCGTCACGGGTCTGTGGTCGGGCGCAGGTCCCGACCGGCAGCAGGCACAAGGGCCCGCCGACGTGGTCGTTCGGCGCGGCACCTACTACGTTCTGCTGCAGAACGGCTCGATCACCCCGAAGGGGTTCAATGCCCTCGGCCCGGACGGTGCGACCGCCGGCGACCTGATCTCGACTCCGCCGGGCAAGGCCGTACCGTCGGTGCTCTTCAACTTTGCAGCGTTCGAGGCGGACCGCAATCCCGATCGCGGCGCCGGGCCGGGCACGAAGCTCGGGAGCCCACCGATCGACAGCAACCCGTACGGGTTCGTCGAGTACCGCGGCGGGTTCGCGGTCGTCGACGCGGGGGGCAACGACCTGCTCTGGATCAGCCCGAAGGGGGCGGTCTCCGTCCTCGCGGTGTTCCCGACGCGGAGGGCCAAGCTCACGAAGGCGCTTGCCGCCAGGGCCGGCATTCCGTCCGCGACGTCGATCGCGGTTCAGGCAGTGCCGAGCACCGTTGTGGTCGGCCCCGACGGGGCGCTCTACGTCGGCGAGCTCACGGGCTGGCCGTTCGCGCGTGGGACGGCGCGCGTCTGGCGCGTCGTGCCCGGCAAGCAGAAGACGGTCTATGCGTCGGGGTTCACGAACATCTCCGACCTGGCGTTCGACGGCCCCGACCTCCTCGTGCTCGAGATGGCCGACAGGGGTCTCCTCGACCCGCGCTCTCCCGGAGCGCTGACCCGGGTCGCGCCCGACGCGAAGCGCACCCTGGTCGCCCGCGCCGGGCTCGTCGCTCCGACCGGCCTCGCGGTCGGCAACGGCTCGATCTACATCTCGAACCACGGCGTCTCGGCGGGTACCGGGCCGCGGCCGCACGGCGAGGTCGTGCGTCTCCCGGCCGCTTCGGGCTCCTGAGGAAGTGCGCCGCCAGCGCGGCTCAGGGAGTGAAGTAGACGCCGCACATCGGCGGCGGCTCGACCTCGGGCTGCACCTTGTTGGCGTTGCCCTGACCACCGAGCACCGTAGCGCGGATGACGTGCAGGAATGCAGAGGTGTACGTTCCGAGTCCCACGGGGTCCGAGAGCACATAGGCGCCCGGTCGCAACCTGACCGTCAGCTCCATGCTCTTGCCGGGCGCGATCTTCCCGGTCTTCACGCCCTTGAGCCTGGGCCCCGAGATGGAGAAGAAATGGCGCTTCTTCCCCTTGTTGAAGACGATGAACGTCGTCGCGCCGGATTCGGGATTCGCCGGAGTGACGCGGAGCGTCCGATCGGTGATCGTCACCCTCACCGTGGCTGAAGCCTTGGGCTGCGTGACGCCCGCCTGGGCCACGCCGGCGAGGCCGAGACCGAGTATCGACACGCCGAGCAACGCGTGCCCGCGGCCGAACTTGCTCGGGTGCCTCATGGTGTCTCCCTCCGGAAACGTGCGCGACGCGGCCAACGCTACAGGCGCGCGGAAAGTGGTGTCAACTAGAAAAGAACTCAACTCGATAGTTGGTGTCACATTGCCTTTCCGCCGAGCCGAGCGTAGACTCGCCCGATCGCCTCGTCGCCGCTGAGCAGGGCTGCCGCTTGGGCGTAACCATCGATAGGAGGGAAGGATGGCCAGCAAGCTGAAGATCAAGGTGAACGGTCTCGTGCACAACGTGACCGCGAGCCTCGACACACCGTTGCTCTACGTGCTTCACAACGAGCTCCACCTGCACGGGCCTCGCTTCGGATGCGGCCTCGCCCAGTGCGGTGCGTGCTCGGTGCTGCTGGATGGGAAGGAGATCCGCTCGTGCGTCACGCCGGTCGCCGCCGTGAGCGGCAGGGCGGTCACGACGCTGGAGGGCATGCCCGCGCTGTGGGCATCCTCGCGCGGCACCACCTCTGCGGTGCCGACGCTGCATCCGCTGCAGGAGGCCTGGATCGAGGTGCAGGTTCCGCAGTGCGGCTACTGCCAGAACGGGATGTTGATCCAGGCCGCGGATCTTCTGGCGACCACGAAGCGTCCGTCCGAAAAGCAGATCCGGCAAGCCCTGAACGGTCATCTCTGTCGCTGCGGCACCTACCCGGCGATCATCGAGGCAGTGCAACGCGCCGCAAGCGTGATGGCCAAGAAGGCGAAGGTGTGACATGAACGCAATCGAAGAAATGACAACCGATGTGTTCGGCGCGACGCTCACGCGGAGCGGATTCGTCAAGGGCGCCGGCTCCATGGTCGTCGGCCTCAGCCTCGTCGGCGCCGGGCTCGGCGCAAAGGCCGCGAAGGGCGCGGCGGCACCCAACAGCGTCGATCCCGCGCTGTCCAGCTCGTGGATCGAGATCCATGCCGATAACACCATTCTGCTGCGAACGGGCAAGGTCGAGCTGGGCCAGGGCTCGGCGAGCACCGCGTATGCCCAGATCACCGCGGAGGAGCTGAACGTCCCGTACTCGGCGATCACGAAAGTCGTGATGGGTGATACCGATCGCACGCCCGACGGCGGCTTCTCGGCCGGTTACATGGGCGGCGGCAACCCGAACGTCCGCAAGGTCGCCGCGTACGTCTACCAGGCGCTGCTCAGCCTGGGCTCGACCCAGCTCGGCGTGCCCGTTTCCGCACTGAGCGTGAAGAACGGCGTCGTCTCCGGCGGAGGCAAGAGCCTCACGTACGGGCAGCTCGTGGCCAACCAGGCGCTGAACCTGACGATCCCGACGTCGGGGAACCTGAACGGCCTCTTCGGCATCAGCGTTACGGGGAATCCTCCGACGAAGGCGATCAACGAGTACCAGGTGGTCGGAACGTCGATCCCGATGCGGACGATCCCGCCGATCGTCGCCGGCACGGCGATCTTCGTGGGCGACGTCCGACTGCCGGGGATGCTGCACGCGCGCGTCGTGCATCCGGCCACGCTCGGCTCGACCCTCGTGTCGGTCGGCAAGCTCAAGAAGTCGCACTACCCGAACACGCAGGTCGTGGTGCTCGGGAACCTCGTCGCGGTCGTCGATCCGGCGGAGTACACGGCGATCCAGGCCGCCGCCGAGCTCGCCCGCAGCACGAAGTGGACGGCGTGGGAGGGGCTGCCGGGAAGCGGCAACCTGTTCGGGGAACTGCGCAAGGCGGACTGGACGACCACGCCCCCGACGACGGGCAAGAACGTCGGTCAGCCGTCCGCCGCCTTTGCGGGCGCGGCGAAGAAGCTCTCTGCAACGTACGAGTTCCCGTACGAGAAGCACGCCCCGATCGGGCCGACGGCTGCAGTGGCCGACGTCAGGCCGGACGGGATGGTGTACGTCCACGTGCACAGCGCGAACACGCAGGCGATGCGGTGGGAGCTCGCCATGATGCTCGAGACGACGACCGACAAGATCGTGGTCCGCAACTACGACGGCTCGGGGCACTACGGGCGCTCGAACGGCGGCAGCACCGGAGCGGAGGACGAAGCGGTCCTCATCTCGCAGGCGGTGGGCAAGCCGGTCCGGCTCCAGTGGATGCGGTGGGACGACATGCAGTGGTCGACCCAGCACCAACCGGCGTTCTCCGACCTCCAGGCCGGCCTCGACTCAACGGGCAAGCTCGTCTCGTTCCAGGCCGACCACCACATGCCGCCGATGCAGGACGACCGCATGGTCGGGGCGCTGCTCGCCGGGCGCCCGACGATCGACGCTCCGGGCCTGACGCCGTACCCCGGGACGTTCGGGAGCACGACCAACGGCATCTCCGATCCGTGGGTCTACGACCTCGTGCCGAACGCGCTCCAGCGGGGTCTCGGCACGTTCCAGCTCGGAATGGAGTCGCCGACAGCCGTCGGCATGCGTGGCCACAGCCAGCGCACGCCGGCGCAGCGCCAGCAGAACTTCGCGCAGGAGTCGATGATGAACGAGCTCGCGGCTGCGGCCGGAATGGATCCGATCGAGTTCCGGATGAAGAACACGAGCGCGACCAGGCTGATCGCGGCGATGAACGCCGTGAAGGCGAAGTCGGGCTGGGAGACGCGGCCGTCGCCGAGCCCGAAAGCCGCCACGACCGGCTCCGCGCCGATCATCGGCCAGGGCTTCAGCGTCATGCTGCGCTCGAACGCCTACTGGGCGTGTGCGGTGCACGTGTCCGTCACCCCGAACACGGGGAAGGTGCGTGTGCTCGACGTCACGACCGCTGTCGATCCGGGCATCGTCATCAACCCGATGCTGCTGAGGCGCAACGCCGAAGCCGGCGCGATCCAGGGTGTGAGCGAGACGCTGCACGAGCAGGTCACCTTCGACAAGGGGGCGGTCACCGACCGCGACTGGGTGAGCTACCCGATCCTGAGGCTGATCGACGCTCCGAAGGTCAACGTGATCATCCTCAACAACCCGAGCGTCGGCGCCTACGGCGGCGCCGGTGAAGGCCCGAACGGGTTCGTCATGGCCGCCATCGCGTCGGCGATCTTCGACGCGACCGGCAAGCAGCCGCGGCGCATCCCGTTCCTGCCGAAGACGATCAGGGCGCTCCTGAAGACGTAACGGGCACGACGACTCGCGGTGGGCCGGGGAATCGGGGGGCGGGGGAAGCTGCGTCCCCCGCCCCACCGCGAGGACTGCTCGTCGACTGCGGCGTCAGTCGTGCGTGGGCGGGAGAGAGCGCACGGCGATCAGTCCGGCCGGGAGAGCCCGGCGGAGATAGTCCGCCTTGATCCGACAGACCTCGTGGGTGTCCACGCTGGGGTCGTCGGCGTGCTGGCGGTGCCAGTCCACCCAGATCTCGGTCATGCCGTGCAGCGCAATCGCTGCCAGCACGCGCGCCCGAACTCCCCCGGGCCCTTCTCCGGTGTCGTTGGCAAACGCCTCGGTCAGGATGTCCTCGAGTCGCGCGATGCGGAGGCGCTGCTCGGCCTGAAGCTCGTCGCTGCTCGCGACGATCGCGGGGATCTCACGCATCGTCCCCGTGTAGGGCGCCTCCACCTCGGGAACGTCTTCCTCCACCCAGCTGATCACGGCATCTGCGGCGGATTCGTCCGAGGGCCGGTCGAGCAGTCGGGCCCGTGCGCTCTCGATGATCGCGTCGAGCATGCTGAAGACCATCTCGACCTTCGTCGGGAAGTACTTGAACACCGTGCTCGGCGCGACATCGGCGGTCTCGGCGATCTGCGTGACCGTCGTCGCCTCGTACCCTTGCTGCCAGAAGAGGTGGATCGCCGACTCCAGAATCGAGAGGCGTGTGCGGCGCTTCTTGCGTTCGCGCAACCCGAGCGGCTTGCTGATCTCCCCGGTCGGCATCGCGCTCTAGGGTAGCGACTACGGAACGGAGGTTCGACACATCCGCCGCAAATCAAGGAGAACTGCGGGTTTGCCGCAGGGCCGTCGGTCGGGCGGGTCGTCCCTCAGGGCACCCGGCTGAGCCCGACCTCCGTCGTCTTCGCGAGGTCGCGCACGACCTCGGTGATGTCGCGGTTCGCGTTCCAGATCCGCAGCTGCCGGTCGGCGCCGTTACCGCGCGAGAGGATCTCCGCGATCCCCTCGAGCTCGCGCTCGCAACCGAGCTCACGGGCGTGCGGCTCGAGCTCGCCGAGCGTCCGCCGCACGAGTTGCGAGATCGGCACGCGTTCGCTCGCGCCCGTTGCGAGGTCCATGATCGGCGCCTCCAGGCCGTGGCGCGCCGCGAGGAACTTGTTCTCCACGGTCAGGATCCGGTGGTGGCCGGCCAGCTTCCGCCCGGCCTCGTACTGCTCGCAGTAGTGCTTCACCAGTGACTGGAAGTACGCCGCGATCGCGACCACGTCGTCCACGTTCGTGACGGCGTCGCAGATCCGCAACTCGATCGTGCCCAGCCGCGCGTGCACGCGGACGTCCCACCAGATGTGCGTGTAGTCGGCGATCGCACCGGTGCGCTCGAGCTGGCCGATGAGCTCCGCGTACTCCGTGTAGCTCGAGAAGCGCGGCGGGACTCCCGAGCGCGGGAAGGCCGAGAAGATCATCTGCCGCGACGACTGGAGCCCGGTCGGCTCGCCGCGCCAGAACGGCGAGCTGGCCGAAAGCGCAAGCAGCTCGGCGATGTGGGGAAGGAGCGCGTTCGTGACCGCGATCGCCTTCTCCGCGTCGTCGACGGACGTGTGCACGTGCATGCCGAAGATCAGCTCGCGGCGTGCGATGTACTGCAGCTGCTCGACGAGCCGCCGGTAGCGATCCCTCGCGGTGATCCGCTGCTTCTCGAAGAGGCTGAACGGGTGCGTCCCCGCCGAGGCGAAACGGCAGCCTTCCGCGCGGGCGACCTCGGCCACGTGGGCGCGGAGCCGTCGCAGGTGCGAGCCGGCCTCGGCCGCCGTCCGGCAGACCGGCGTCGTGATCTCGAGCACCGACTGCATCAGCTCCGCGTTGATCCGCTCCTCGTACTCGCCCGTCGGCGACGGCCGCCAGCACCGCGTCGATGTGCTGCACACAGGTCCCAGGTCTCGGGGTCGAGGAGCATGAACTCCTCCTCGACGCCGAGCCGGTACGGGTCGCCGGAGCCGAAGCGGTGCTCGAGGACGCTCGCCTGTTCGCCCGTCATCCGATCACGGCCTCCGCCTCGATCTCGACGCGCCATCTCGGGTCGAGCAGGCCCGTGACGATGCCGGTGGTCGCGGGGCGCGCGACGCCGAAGCCCTCGCGATGGGCCCGGCCGACCTCGTCGATGTCGTCCGCGCGCGTCACGTAGATGCGGGTGCGCACCACGTCGTCGAGGCTCGCGCCGGCCTCGCCGAGCGCACGCCCGATGATCTCGACGCAGATGAGGGCCTGCTCGTAGGGATCGTCGGGCGGATCGGCGTCGCCGGGCATGATCGGCGCGGTGCCGGAGACCCACACGTGCCCGCCTACGCGCACCGCACGCGAGTAGCCGACCCGGTCCTCGAACTCCGCTCCCGAGGTGATCCGCTTCCGCTCCACCTGGATAGTGTCGACGCGATGGAGGCATTTCGGCAAGTCGAAGGGTGGCCGTGCGCCCACGTGGCGGTTGCGGTCGCCGGCCGGCTCGAGGCGTCGCACGGCGACGTGGAGCGCGTCTTCCCCTGGGCGTCGGTCACGAAGCTCGCGACCGCCGTCGCCGTGCTCGTGGCCGCAGAGGAGGGCATCGTCGACCTCGACGAGCCCGCCGGCCCACCCGGCTCCACGGTCCGGCACCTGCTCGCGCACGCCTCCGGGCTGCCGTTCGAGGGGACGGCGCCGGTCTCCCGGCCCGGCACGAGGCGTATCTACTCGAACGCGGCGTTCGAGCTCGTGGCCGAGCGTCGTCGCCGAGCGGGCCGAGATGCCGTTCGACGCGTACTTCGAAGCCGTCTGGGGCTTCCCGCTCGCCGGCTCGCCGGCCTTCGGCGCAGCGGGCTCCCTCGAGCGGCTGCTCGTGGTCGCCCGCGAGTTGCTCGAGCCGGCGCGCGTCTCCTCGGAGACGCTCGACGAGGCCGTCGCCGTGCAGTTCCCGGGCCTGACGGCGTGCTGCCCGGCTTCGGCCGCACCGAACGGAACGACTGGGGGCTCGGCTTCGAGCTGCGCGACGGCAAGAGCCCGCACTGGACGGGGGAGCGCAACTCGCCGCGGACGTTCGGCCATTTCGGCCGTAGCGGCACGTTCCTGTGGGTCGACCCCGAGGCCGGGCTGGCGCTTGCGTGCCTGACCGATCTCGGGTTCGGCGACTGGGCGAAGGAGGAGTGGCCCCGGCTCGCCGACGCGGTCCTCGCCGAGCAAGCCTCTACGCTTCCGCGGTGAGCATCTTCGACGGCTGGCGCCTGTGCCCGCGCTGCGGGAACGAGCTCGAGCCGCACGAGCACCGCCATCTCGCCTGCCCTGCCTGCGGCTCGCACTACTGGGCCAACTCGGCCCCGGCCGTGCAGGGCGTGCTCGAACGGGACGGGCGCGTGCTGCTCGCGAAGCGAGCGATCGAGCCTCGCGCCGGCCACTGGGACCTGCCCGGCGGCTTCCTCGAGGAGGGCGAGGAGGCGCTCGACGGCCTGCGACGCGAGTTCAGGGAGGAGACCGGCCTCGAGGTCGAGCCGGTCGACTGGCTCGGCGTGTTCGTCGACCCCTACGACGCGAACTTCGTGCTCGGCCTGACGTGGGTCGTGCACGCCGACGGTGAGCCCTGCGCCGCTGACGACGTCGCAGAGCTCAGGTGGTTCGACCCCGACGAGCTCCCGTCCGAGATGGCGTTCGCGAGCCAGGAGCGCGTGCTTCGGGCGTGGGCCGCCAGGAGCCCGGCATAGCGGTCCCGTGCCGTCGGTGGGCGGCGGTGCTAGGCTCCGCGCGCGAAATGGACGAACGCGGCACGTTTCACCTGATCGAGGACGACCTGGCCGACAGCTGGGTCGACGAGTGGGTGCGGGACGGGGTGGAGGCGATCGAGGAGTACCTCGCCAAGCACCTCGCGTTCCTCAGCTACCTCGACGACGTCGCCGCCGCGTAGCGAAGCACGGTCGCCGCACTCCGTCGTAGTCCTGAGAACCGAGGAGGCCCGGGCCTTCCGGTTACGGGCCTCCTCCAGCGATCCCGCTCGCAGCAGCTCGGCCGCGAAGGCCGGCGCTATCCGGCCTCGCCGAGGCCGAGCGACCGCTCGAGCGCGCCCTTCGGCAGCGCCCCGATCGCAGAGGCCTGCGGCTCGCCGTTCTCGAACAGGATCATCATCGGGATCGACGCGACGCCGTAGCGCTGCGCGAGTCCCTGCTCGGCGTCGATGTCGACCTTCACGATCTTGAGCGCATGCTCGTCGGCGATCCGGTCGAGCACCGGCGCGACGGCATGGCACGGGCCGCACCACTCGGCCCAGAAATCGACGATCACCTTGCCGTCGTTCTCCAGGACCTCCTGGTCGAACGTGGCGTGCGTTGCTTCTACGGGCATGAAGGTCCTTTCTAGAGAGCTCTCTCCGTTGAGTGGTCAAGCGGTTCAACGAGCGGGCGCCGACCATTCTTCCCGTCCGGCAGGACGGCCCGCCGGGGAACCGGGGGCACCCGCGCAGCATCCCTAGAATCGGAGCGTGTTCACGCCGCTCCCGCCCGAGCCCGACTCGAACGCGCTCGAGCTCGAGATCCTCGACCGCTGGGAGCGCGAAGGCACCTTCGAGCTGCTCCGTGAGCAGAACCGCGGCGGGCCGAAGTGGTCGTTCTTCGACGGCCCGGTGACCGCGAACAAGTCGCTCGCCGTCCACACCGCGTGGGGGCGGACGCTGAAGGACGTCTTCCAGCGCTACAAGGCGCTGCGCGGCTTCGACCAGCGATACCAGAACGGCTTCGACTGCCAGGGGCTGTGGATCGAGGTCGGGGTCGAGCGCATCTCTGGGTCTCAACTCGAAGCGCGAGATCGAGGAGTTCGGGCTCGAGGAGTTCGCCGCGGCGCTGCCGGGAGGTCGTCGTCAAGTCGTCCGCGGAGCTGACGCGCGGCTCGAAGCGGCTCGGCCAGTGGATGGACTGGGGCAACGACTACTTCACCTTCAGCGACACGAACATCGAGTACATCTGGCGGCTTCCTCAAGATCGTGCACGAGCGCGGCTGGCTCTACGTCGGCCATCGCTCGACCGAGTGGTGCCCGCGCTGCGGCACCTCGCTCTCCCAGCACGAGCTGACGCAGTCGGGCGTCTACCAGGAGAAGTCCGACCCGTCGCTTTTCGTTCGGCTTCCCGCTCCTCGACCGGGACGGCGAGGCGGTGGTCGTCTGGACGACGACGCCGTGGACGCTGCCCGCGAACGTCGCGGCGGCCGTGAACCCCGAGGCCGAGTACGGCTTGCGCGCGAACGGCGAGTGGGTCGCGGTCGCCCGCTACCCGGAGGAGAGCTTCGAACGGCGGGTGCCGGGAACGGAGCTCGTCGGACTGCGCTACCGCGGGCCGTTCGACGACCTCGGGCCCGGCGCAGGCGTCGAACACCGCGTCGTCCCGTGGGACGAGGTCTCGCTCGACGAGGGCACCGGCATCGTCCACATCGCCACCGGCTGCGGCGGCGAGGACTTCGAGCTCGGCAAGCGCGCTCGGCCTGCCGGTGCTGACGCCGGTCGACGAGGCCGGCCGCTTCTACGACGACTACGGCTGGCTGCACGGCCTCTCCACGACCGAGGCGGCGGATCAGATCGTCGGCGTGCTCGCCGAGAACGGGTTCCTCGTCGAGGCCGGGCACTACGAGCATCGCTACCCGCACTGCTGGCGCTGCGACACGCCGCTGATCTGGCGCATCTCGGACGACTGGTTCATCGGCGTTGACGGCGTGCGCGAGCAGCTGCTGGAGGCGAACGCGACCGTCGAGTGGGTGCCCGGCTACATGGGCAAGCGGATGGACGACTGGCTCCACAACATGGGCGACTGGAACATCTCGCGCCGCCGCTACTACGGGCTGCCGCTGCCGTTCTACCCGTGCACCTGCGGGCACCTGAACGTGATCGGCTCGAAGGACGAGCTGCGCGAGCGGGCGGTCGAGGGCTTCGACCAGCTCGAGGAGCTGCGCCGGCCGTGGATCGACCGCGTGCCGATCGCCTGCGAGTCGTGCGGCGAGGCGGTGCAGCGCGTGGTCGAGGTCGGAGACGTCTGGCTCGACGCCGGCATCGTCCCCTTCTCGACGCTCGGCTGGAAGAACACGGAAGTGGAAGCCCGGCGGCTACGCGACCGGCGCAGCAGCCGGGCTGACGACCGCCGACCTCCCCGACCACGCCTACTGGGAGCAGTGGTTCCCGGCCGACTGGGTCTCGGAGATGCGCGAGCAGATCCGGCTCTGGTTCTACTCGCAGCTCTTCATGTCGGTCGTGCTCGTCGGCCGCGCGCCGTTCAGGCGGGTGCTCGGCTACGAGAAGATGCTCGACGAGCAGGGCCGCGAGATGCACGGCTCGTGGGGGAACATGATCGACGCCGAGGACGCGTTCAGGCGCATGGGCGCCGACGTGATGCGCTGGCAGTACTGCGCGCAGCCGCCCGACCGCGACCTGCTGTTCGGCTTCGGGCCCGGGCACGAGATCAAGCGCAAGCTGCTCACGCTCTGGAACTCGACCAAGTTCCTCGTCGACTACGCGAACATCGCCGGCTGGGAACCGACGCTTGCCGACCTCGACGGCGGCCCGCCGGTGGAGCGGCCGCTCGACCGCTGGCTCGTCGACGCGGACGGACGCCTTCGCGCGCGAGGCGACGGACGCCTACGAGGCGACGCTGACCGTCGACGTGATCCGCGCGTTCGAGGCGTTCGTCGAGGACCTCTCGAACTGGTACATCCGCCGCTCGCGCCCGCGCTTCTGGGCAGAGGACGACGACGCGTTCCGGACGCTCTGGTACGCGCTCGTGCAGTCGCTGCGCGCGGTCGCGCCGGTGATGCCGTTCCTCACCGAGCACCTCTGGTTGAACCTCGCCGCGGGCGGGCCGGCGTCGATCTTCCTCGCCGGCTGGCCCGAGCCCGCCGAGCCCGACCGGGCGCTGCTCGAGGAGATCGCCGAGGTGCGCCGCGTGGTCGAGCTCGGTCGCAGCGCCCGTGCGACCACCGGGCTGAAGCTCCGCCAGCCGCTGCGACGGCTCGTCGTCCAGGGTGCGGGAGCGGCGGCCGCGCACGCGGACGAGATCGCCGACGAGCTTCGTGTGAAGGAGGTCGAGTTCGGCACGGTCGAGGCCTCCGAGCTTCGCGTGCGGCCGAACCTGCGGCTGCTCGGCCCGAAGCTCGGCCAGGCGCTCGGCGAGCTGCGGCAGGCGCTCGCGGAAGGCCGCTTCGAGGAGCTCGAGGGCGGCCGCTTCCGCGTCGACGGCTACGAGCTCGAGCCGGACGAGGTACTGGTCGAGCGGGTCGGGCTCGAGGGTTGGGCGGTGGCGTCGGAAGACGGCGTCACGGTCGCGCTCGATGTCTCGCTCGACGACGAGCTGCGGCTCGAGGCACGCCTGAACGACCTGATCCGCGACGTGCAAGTGCTGCGCAAGGAGACGCGCCTCGAGATCACCGACCGGATCCGCCTGTGGATCGCCGACGCTGAGCTGCTCCCGTTCGCGGAGCGGATCGCCACCGAGACGCTTGCCGTGTCGGTCTTGCTCGGCGCAGAGTTGCGGCTCGAGAAGACGTGACCGTGCGTGCACTGCTTCGGCTCGGCGCCGCCCTCGCCGCGCTCGCGTTCGCCGCTGCGGCGGCCGGCGCGTATGGACGGCCGGAGCAGGTCGGCACGATCTCGGCGCTCGCGCTGCCCGAGGTCTCCGGGCTCACGGCGGCCCGCGTCGTGTCCGGCGGCTGGTGGGCTGTGAACGACAGCGGCAACACGCCCGACCTCCACCTGATCGCCGCCGGCGGGCGGTTGCTCTCGACGGTGCACGTGCGCGGCGCCTCGAACCGCGACTGGGAGGACCTCGCCTCGGCGCCGGGCCGGTCCGGTGGCCGCGACCTCTACGTCGGCGACATCGGCGACAACGACCACGTCCGCGACGACCTCGTCGTCTACCGGGTGAGGGAGCCCGCGCGGAAGGCGCACACCGCGACGGCGACGGCGTTCCCGTTCCGCTACCCGGACGGCCGCCACAACGCAGAGGCGCTGTTCGTCGATCCCGCCACGAGTCGCATCTACGTGATCACGAAGAGCGAGCAGCCGGTGAGTGAGCCGACCGGGCTGTACCGGTTCCCGCTGCCGCTGCGTCCGGGGAGCAGGGTCACCCTCGAGCGCATGGGCGGCCCGTTCGCGAAGCTGATCGCGCCAGTGCCGCTCGTCACGGGCGCAGCGCTCTCGCCCGACGGGACGCGCCTCGCGGTCCGCACCTATCTCGAAGCCTGGGAGTGGCACCGCACCCGCGGCTCGGCCTTCGAGAGCCTCTTCGGAGCGCGCCACGAGAGCGTCCGGCTCGCGCTCGAGCGGCAGGGAGAGTCGATCGCCTACGCAAGCAGTGGACGGGCGCTCGTGACGACGAGCGAGCAGCTACCCGCGCCGCTCTGGCGACTGAAGGCCGGCTGACGAGCGGTGCCGGCACGGCAACGCCGCCGCGTTAGACTCGGCGCCAGCTTGCGTCGAGCGCTCGGACTTCTTCCCGTTCTCTCCGTCGTCCTCTGGCTCCTCGTACCGGTCGGCGCGGCGCAGGCGAAGGAGCCCCCGAACCAGAACGACCCGTGCTCGTCGGCCGGCCGGGACACCTGCGGGACGACGGGCGTCGGCTTCTACACGACCTACAAGTACGGGATCCGCTGGTTCGGCGACTACCGCGGCGCCGTTCCCGGCGCGGCGCACACGTTCTGCATCGACCTGCAGTACTGGTACCCGTCGCCGAAGTACCGCTTCCGAGAGCTGACCGCGGACACGCTGAAGAACCGCGAGGGCGAGACGGTCTCGCTCGAGAACCGCCGCCGTATCGCCTACGCGATGTGGGCCTACGGTCGGAGCGGCGTGCCGAGGCGTCAGGCCGCGGTGATGCTCTACGTCCACGGGCTGATGGGTGACGCGCGCCCCGGCGAGGCCGACCCCGCCGGCGTGCGCGACGACGTCGCCGCGACCCACGCCGACGTCGCCCGCGACTCGGCCCGCTACCACGGGCCCTACCGCGTCGAGGTGCGCATGCCGTCCCGGCTCCGGGTCGGGCAGCGCGGCACTGCGACGATCCGCGTGCTCTCGGCCACCGGAGCGCCGCTGCCGGATGTCGAGCTGACCCTGTCGGCGAAGGGCACCGGTGTCCCGTCGCATGCCTCGACCGGCGCCAACGGCACCGCGAGCGTCGTCTTCGTCGCGAGGACCGCGGACGGCGTGACGATCGCGGTTCGTACCGAGCCGCTCGCGTCGACCTTGCCGATCGTCTACGCGCCGACGACGCAGGCCGCCGCGCCCAACGGGCAGCGACTCGCCGTGCCCAGCTCTCAGGTCGTCACCGGCACGTCCGAGACGGACGCCTACAAGGCGCAGGCGCACGTCTCGTCCGTCTCGGATCCGCCGACGCTGACGCTGGGCGGGACGAGCCGCGACCGGGTCACGATCGCCGGCGTCGACGAGAGCTTCAAGGTCACCGTCACCGCGCGGCTCTACGGCCCGTTCCGCTCGACCGGCGCCATCCGCTGCGACGGCAAGCCGGCGTGGGAGGGCACGTGGCAGGTGGACGGGCCCGGGCGAATACACGACCCCGCCGGTCGAGCCTCCCAAGCCCGGCTGGTACGTGTACCGGCACGTCGTTCCCGGGAACGCGGCGTACAACGGCACCAAGACGACCTGCACCGACCCGCGCGAGCGGGTGAAGGTCGACGCACAGCCCACCGTCCACACGCAGGTGAGCAAGCAGCGGGCGGCGCCGGGCGCCCAGATCACGGACACGGTGATCGTCGAAGGGCTCGGCGGCGAGCAGGCGACGGTGCAGGCCGCCCTCTACGGCCCGTTCCCCACTGAAGCCGCAATCGACTGCGGCGGCACGCCGGTCTGGAGAGGAACGGTCGAGGCGAAGGGCGACGGCGAGTACCGAACCGCACCGTTCAAGCTCAGCGAGCCGGGGTTCTACTCCTACCGAGAGAGCCTGACCCCCAGCGTGTTCGTGCGGAACGCCGAGACTTCGTGCGGCGAGGCCTCCGAGACGACGATCGTGGCTGCCGCGCCGCAGGTGCGCACGCAGATCAGCAAGCAGCGCACCCGGCCCGGCGCGGAGCTCACCGACACCGTGATCGTGTCCGGGCTCGGAGCGCTCCAGGTGACGGTGAAGGTCGAGCTCTTCGGGCCGTTCCCGACCCGCGGCGGCCTCTCCTGCTCGGGCAAGCCCTTCTGGACGGGCTCGTTCGTCGCGGCGGGCGACGGCACGTACACGACCGAGCCGGCGACGATCGCCCGAGTCGGCTACTACACCTACCGCGAGTCGATCGCCGCGGCGCCGGAGACCGCGGCCTTCACCGGGAAGTGCGCGGTCGGCGCCGAGACCACGCTCGTGAGCGCCGCGCCGAAGGTGACCACGCAGGTCTCGGACGACGTGGTCGCGCCGGGCGGGCGGATCTTCGACCGGATCACCGTCACCGGGCTCGGCGATTCGCAGGCACGGATCGGCGTCGAGCTCTTCGGCCCGTTCGCAACCCGTGCCGCGATCAAATGCTCGGGCGAGCCGTATGCCAGCGGTCGGGTCGTGGCTCAGGGCGACGGCACGGTGCAGACGCAGCCCGTGCAGCTGAAGACGGCGGGCTTCTACACCTACCGCGAGCACCTCGTCGGCACCGACCTGATCGCCGAGGCGACGACCGAATGCGCGGTGGTCGCCGAGACGGCACTCGCGCGGCCCCTCGTGCTGACGGGCAGGAACGAGGCCGCTCGTTGGGCCCGTGCCGGAGCCGCCGACCCGCTCACGCCGGCGCGTGTTCGCTTCGAGAGCCTCGGCATCGACGCGCCGGTGGTCCCGGCCGGGATCGACGTGGAGGAAGGAGCGCTCGGCGTCCCGTCGCACATCCAGCATCTGGGCTGGTGGCTCGACGGGATGACGCCGGGATCGGCCACCGGAGCGGTACTGATCGCCGGCCACGTCGACAGCGCAAGGGCCGGCGCGGGCGCGTTCTTCCGCCTGCACGAGGCCCGCCGCGACGACCGGATCCAGGTGACGACGCGAAACGGCCGGACGTTCATCTACCGCGTCACCTCGGTGCAGACGATGGCCAAGAAGGCGCTGCCGACCGGGATCTACTCGCGTCGAGGCGGCGCGCGGCTCGTGCTCGTGACCTGCGGCGGCCCGTTCGACGCGAGCATCGGGCACTACCGCGACAACGTCGTCGTCACGGCCGTCCCCGCCTGACGCCTCTAGGCGTCGAGGCTCTGCGACGCGGCGAGCGTGAGCTCGCGGCGGAGCTCGACCGGGAGGCGGAACTCGACGTCCTCGTTCACGAGCCGGTAGGGCTCGATGTCGGTGATGCCGCGTTCACGGAACCACTCGAGCACGCCCTCGACGAGCTTCTCCGGCGCGGACGCGCCCGAGGTGATGCCGACGACCTCGACCCCCTCGAGCCACGTCGTGTCGATCTCCGTCCAGTCGTCGATCAGATGGGACGAGACGCCGCCGGCGCGTGCGACCTCGACGAGGCGGTTCGAGTTGGAGGAGTTGCGCGAGCCGACGACGAGTAGCAGGTCGATCTCGCCCAGCATCTCCTTCACGGCCCACTGGCGGTTGGAGGTCGCGTAGCAGATGTCCTCCTTCTTCGGCGCGTGGATCTCGGGGAACCGCGCTCGGAGCGCGGAGATCATCTCGCCGGTCTCGTCCACCGACAGCGTCGTCTGCGTCACGTAGGCGAGCTTCGCCCCGTCCGGGAACGTCAGCTCCTCGACCTGGTCGGGCGACTCGACGAGGACGATCGAGCCGGGCGCCTCGCCCATCGTCCCGACCACCTCCTCGTGCCCCGCGTGGCCGATCAGGATCACCGTGTAGCCCTGAGCGGCGTAGCGGCGGGCCTGCGTGTGCACCTTGGTCACGAGCGGGCACGTGGCGTCGATCGTGCGCAGGCTCCGCGCCGCCGAGTTCTCGTGCACGGACGGGGCGACGCCGTGCGCGGAGAAGACGACCGTCTGCCCGACCGGCACCTCGTCCTCGTCCTCGACGAAGATCGCGCCGCGCGCCTCGAGCTCGTGCACCACGTGCTGGTTGTGGACGATCTGCTTGCGGACGTACACCGGCGGGCCGTAGAGCTCGAGCGCCCGGTCGACCGTCTCCACCGCCCGCTCGACGCCGGCGCAATAGCCGCGCGGCGACGCGAGTAGCACCTTCCGCACCACGCGGCCAGTGTATCGGCGTGCCGTCCGGGGACGTGATCACAGCGGCACAGGAGAAAGGCGGTAAGAGAAAGCCCGCCGCTCGGGGGGTCGGCGCGACGGGCTTTCTCGCTCGCTCTCTGCGGCTCCGCGCTGGGCACGCCCGCAGGTTACTTCGCCCAGTGGCGGTGAAGCTAACGCGTCCGGCGGCTCGATGCAACCGGGTCTCGCGGCCGATCTTACGCACGTCGGAAAAACGCGCTCGGCGGCTACCGCGCCGTTTGGGCGAGCACGATCGCGGCCAGCACCACGAGCGCGCCGGCCAGCTGAACGGCGGTCAGCGACTCGCCGAGCCAGGCCCACGCGACGATCGTCGCGACGACCGGCTCGAGCATCGCGATGATCGCTACGCGGGTCGCCGGCAGGTGCTTCAGCGCGCTCACGAGCAGGAAGAAGGGAATGATCGTGCCGAGCACGATCAGCCACGCGATCAGCGCCCAGACGGGCAAGTGACGGCCGTCCAGGTGGCCGAGCAGCGAGACGTCGGCGGCCACGCGGCCGGCGGGGAAGCTCCACCAGGGCGCCACGATCGCCCAAAAGAGCGCGGCGAACCCGAAGCCCCACGCGAGCAGCGAGACGGCGTCGCGACCGCCGAGCGCGTGCTCGGCCAGCAGCAGGTAGACGGCATATGCGACTGCCGCGGCGAGCGAGAACGCGACCCCGGTGGTCGAGACGACGCTGCCCTGCGCGACGTTCACGATCATCCCGAGCCCGAAGAGCGCGAGCGCCGAGCGCGATCCAGATCCGGCGGCGAACGTGCTCGTGGAAGACGTAGCGCGCCCAGATCGCGACGAGCAGCGGCGCGAGGTACTCGATCAGCAATGCGATCCCGACCGCAAGCCGGTGGATCGAGAGGAAGTAGAACCACTGCACGAACGCGAGCCCGCAGATCCCGAAGGCGGCGAGAAACGGCAACTCCCTTACGCGGACGCGCAGCCGCGAGGGCGCGGTCACGAGCAGCACGAGCACGAGGCCGACGAGCGCGCCCGTCGTGCGTACCTGCGCGAGTCGCAGCGAGGAGACGTCAGAGGCCAGGATCACCTTCGAGACGGCTCCGTTGACGGCCCAGAGGACAGCCGCCGTCGCGGCCATCGCGTATCCGACCCGTGGGCGCCGGTGCGCGGCGGGCGAGACTGGGAGCGGCGCCTCGCTCACGCGCGGCAGCCTGAGCGGCCTACACTCCCGCGAACGGGACGTAGCTCAGCCTGGCAGAGCGCCTGCTTTGGGAGCAGGAAGCCGGCGGTTCGAATCCGCCCGTCCCGATCGGACGCAGGAGGTCCAGCGGCGGGCTAGCGAACGACGGCGACCGTGTGTGTCCCGCGGCCAACGCTGAAGGTCGTCTTCCCACCGACGGCCGTGGCGCGAACGCGCCGGTGGTCGAGCAGCGTCAGCCGTCCGGTGAGCGGGACGACGATCTTCCCTGGCACGGGGGAGACCACGGCGACGGAGAAGCCCGCCGCCGCGCGTGCCCACTCGAGATGGAGGTTGCCCTTCGGTGTCGGCACATCACCTTTGGCCCACTCGAGATCCGACGGGTGCGGCTCGGCGACGAACGTCGCGAAGCCGGGCGCCGCGGGTCGGACGCCGAGCACGTATGCCGTGAGCGCCGGAGCGGCGCCGCTCGACCAGCCGTGATTCCAGGAGCCGTCGATCGGCCCGCCGCCGTTCGGCCCGATCGTCTCCCACATCCCCTGCTGCGGCCCGTTTGCGACCATGTAGCCCCACTCGCGGCGGATCAACTCGAGGGCCGAGTCGTCCATCCCCGCCGCGTAGCGCGCGAGCACCTCGAAGTAGCCGACGAACGGATAGACCCGCTTGCCCGCAAGGCCGCCCCAGCGCGGGTAGTTCCAGGCGTCGTTGTCGGCGATCGTGTTTCCGTAGCTCGTGCCGGTGGCCCGGCTCAGGTAGTCGAGCGCCGAGCGGGACTGCCCCGGTGTGGCGAGTCCGGCCAGGATGGCGAACGCGTTGCCGTCCTGCGGGTGGACAAGCGTCCCGGTCGGGGAGTCGCGATAGGCGCCGGCACGGGCATCCCAGAACGCGTTCTGGAACGGCCGCGCCAGCGCTCGCGCCCGGGCCGTCCAGGCGGCTGCTGCGGTGTTCTCGCGCAGCCAGTGGGCGAGCGCGGAGGCATGGTCGAGCGCTCGCGCGTAGCCGGCGTTGAAGTAGGCGATCACCGTGCCGCGACGGTGGATGTACGCGTAGTCCTTCGCTCCGAGCCGGTTGACGAGCAGTCCGCGTGGCCCGAGTTGTGCGGTGTACCAGCGGTCGAGCAGCCGCTTCAGGCTCGGCCAGACCTGTCGGGCGAGTACGAGGTCGCCCGTGGAGAGGACGAAGTCGTGGAGTGCGTCCACCCAGAGCGCGTTGTAGTCGAACAGCACGAGTCGGCTCTGCCGAAGCGGGCTCGCCGGGATTGCGCCGTCGCGATGCTGGTGCTGCGCGAACCAGAGGATCATCGCGCGCAGGGCCGCGACGTCGGCAGGCCCGGCCAGGAGCAGCGTGTCGCCGGTAACGGCGAGATCTCCGACGTAGGGACAGCGATCACGCTCGGCGCCGTCGACGATCACGGTCTTCAACTCGATCGCGCAGGGACGTCTCCTTGCGTCCGCCCTTAGAGGGCCCGGCACGACCATGGCACGCGCCGTCGAGACCGAAACCGCCCAGATTCGGTTGAGCAGCGCGTCGTCCGAGCGGAACGACCCCTCGGCCGCCGCGGCGGAAGGCAGCATGAGGGCGAGTCCAAGCAGGGCCGCGAGCGCAGAGCGCCTCAACCTGCGAGGGCCCAGTCGCCGTCGCGCAGGATCGGCACCTCGTCGCCCTCCTTCGTGACGCCGGTGACCTCGAGCTCGGGGGAGCCGATCATGAAGTCGGTGTGGATCGAGGAGTGGTTGATGCCGCGGGCGTTGCGTTCGTCGGGCGAGAGGTCGCCGGCGCCGTCGACGACCTTTGCGATCGCCATGCCGAACGCGATGTGCGAGGAGGCGTTCTCGTCGAAGAGCGTGTCGACGAAGACGAGGCCGGTCTTGCCGACGCGCGAGTCCGCGTCGACGAGCGCCACCTCGCCGAGGCGTGCCGCGCCGTCGTCGATGGAGGTGTGCGCCCGCATCAGCTCCTCGCCCTCCGTCGCGTGGACGTCCACGGCCCGGCCGCCCTCGAACCGCACTTCGAGGCCGCGCACGATCGTGCCCTGGATCTGGAGCGGATACGTCGCACGGACGGTGCCGTCGACGCGGCGGGCGTCGGGCGTCGTGAAGACCTCCTCGGTCGGCATGTTGGCGACGTGCTCGATACCGCGCGATTCGTCGAGCGCTGCATGCCAGTCGGCTTCCGGCAGCAGGCCGACCGTCAGGTCGGTGCCCGGGCCGCGATAGCGGAGGGCGTCGAACCCGTACGCGTTCAACGCGTCGGCCCGTCTGGTGAGCTTCGCGATGTGGTCGCGCCACGCGGCGACGGGATCGGGCTCGTCGAGGCGCACCGCCGTTGCGACGGCCTGCCAGAGTCGCTCCACGTCGGGCTCGCCGAAGACGGCCCGCGCCCAGCCCTCGTTCGGATACGCGACGATCGACCAGTTGCAGAGCCCGTCGCTCAGCCGAAGGCTGGCCTCGGCGACCTCGCGCATCCGCGAGCGGGCGACCCGGCCGCCGTCGAGATCGGCGAAGATCTCCGGCTCGGGATTGCCGGTGATCGCCAGGAGCGCTCCACCCTGGGCGCCGAGGTCGTCGAGTCGCTGAACGAGCCAGGGAGGGGAGAACGGCAGCCCGTCCTCGGCCACGCTCTCGATGTGCGAGCGGCGGACGTGCTGGTCGGAGTAGAGGACGTCGACGAAGCTCGCCCCCGCCTCGTACGCCTCGCGGGCGACTGCCCGGACGAGGGGCGCGTGTTCGACTTGGGCGTTGATCGCCAGCAGCTGGCCGGGTTGCAGATTGAGGCCGACGTGAACCGTGAGCCGGGCGTACTCGCGCAGTCGCTTCTCGGCCTCCGCCATCTCGGCGGAAATCTACTGCCAGCGCCCGCGAGCCTTCGAGCGGTCCGGCGCGGCTGCTTCGGTCTACACTCACCTCCCGTGCGGCGCGTAGCTCTGCTGTCGATGGTGGTGCTCGTGTTCGTCGCGGCCGGCTGTGGCGGTTCGAACACCTACTCCCTGGTGGACACGCGCGCGTGCCTGGAGTCCCGCGGCGTCGAGATCCATGGGAAGCTCGACTTCGTCGCCTCGACGGCGACCGGCGGCGCGTTCGTCGCGAACCTCGGCGGCAACTCGGTCAAGGTCGTATTCGGCGAGACCGAGGACGACGCGCAGGGGATCGTGCAGGCCTACGGCCGCTTCGCCTTGCAGAACGTGAAGGCAGGTCTTCCGGACGTGCTCCGTCGCTACAAGAACGCGGTGACCCTCTGGAGCGAGCATCCGCAGGAGAGCCAACTCTCGCTCGTCGTCGACTGCCTCGAGTAGCTTCTCCCGCCGCTGTCCTCGCGGCGAGGTCGCCGCTGCCGGCGGCTACGCTTGAGCTCCCCACGCGGGTGTAGCTCAATGGTAGAGCTCCAGCCTTCCAAGCTGGCCATGCGGGTTCGATTCCCGCCACCCGCTCTCGCTAGACAGGCGCAAACCAAGTGGTGCAGCGGGTTTGCGCGCCTGCGGTCAATTCGTGCTTATCCGCTCAAGACCGCCGAAATCAGCCCCTTCCGGTGCAGGACTCCCCATAACCTCCCCACCGGCGCATACCGCGCGCCGGCCGGCGGTTGGTTTGCGACGTCAGCCTGCGAGGAGCCGCAGGCCGTTCCTGCGAACGGCGTCACGAGATGGCCGAGCGCGGGTCTGACCGGGTTGTGGTCACGATCATCGCGGCGTAGCCTCCGCGATCGCGCCTGCCGACGCAACGTCGCGGGGTCGCGCCGACCGGAGACGATCGGCCGCCGTGACGTTGCCCCGCCTCTCGTAGAGCTCGATCGCCATGGCGACCGTGGCGTCGGCCTCCGCCGTCCGGCTGCTGCTCCTCTGAACCTCGGCGAGCGCCACCTGGACCCGGGCCTGGAGATCGAGGTTCCCCGTGGACTGGACGAGCGCGACCGCGCGCCGGGCGAGCGTGAGCGCTTCCCGGATCCGGCCGCCGTGCGCGGCAAGGCGCGCCTCGACCACGAGGTGCAGCGCACCCGGAGCAGGATGAACGCCCGGGTCGCGCAGGTCATGGACGTAGGAGAGGCAGCCCGCCGCCTCGTCCCAGCGCCCGTCGTCGCAGTAGAAGTTGGCGAGTTCGACGGCGGCGGCCATCGCGATCCCGTTCGGCACGCCGGCCGCGGCGTCGCGCAGGCGCGTGAACCTCTCCACGCGCTCCTGCTCGGCGCCGGCGCGGTCGCCGATGAGCTCCTTCGTCTGTGCGGCGGTCAGCTGGAAGACGGTCGAGATGGTCAGCTGGTTCAACTCGTCGAGGACGACGCTGCTTCGCCGGACAAGCTCGCGCGCCTCCTCGAAGCGGCCCGTCATCGCCAGAAGCAGGGACAGGCTCCTGGTGAGAACCGCTTCGAGCACCGGGTCGTCCCGGTTCGATTCGAGGGCTTCCTCGCAGCGGAGGATCGCGTCTGCGACCGGCCACCCGCCGTGGGGTCCTCCCGCGAGGAAGAAGCTGAGTGTTGCGATGACTCGCCGGCGCGTGGCCTGGTCGCCGGAGGACTCGGCGTGCGCGAGCGCGCGTTCGAGTGCGGCGCTGCTCTCGCTCGTTCGACCCAGCATCGCGAGAGTCATCGCGAGGAGTCGCTCGGCCAGGGCGAGACCGGACGAGTCGCCGAGCTGGGCGAACGTCTCGACCGCAGCCTCGGCGACCGGGACGATCTCGGCCTGATCGAGGCTCGGGTCGCCCACGAGGCGCTGTGCCGAGCGTTGAACGAGCGCGCGCATCGCGAGGCCTCGCTCCTCCAATCCGGTGGCGGTGTCGATGCTCGCTTCGAGCATCGCGTCGGACTCCGCCATCCGCCCCGTCTCGCCGAGGGCGAAGGCGAGATCGACCTGGACGAGAGTCCGCTCGCCCTGGTCGGCGACCCCGAGCGCGAGCGCACGCTCGAGCAAGTTGACCGCGGCCGCCATGTCCCCGCGGACGAACGCACGGCGCCCGGCGGCGGCAAGCCGGTGCGCGGCCTGCCGCGCGAGTGCACGGATCTCGTCCGTGAGCGCTTCGAGCTCCACGTGGTAGCGGTAGCTCCGTTCGAGGTGGTAGCCGACGCGCTCGTCGAGCGAGACGAGCCCGGTCGCGTGTTCCTCCAGCCAGGCGGCGAAGCGTCCGTGTAGGCGCGCCCGGCTCGCTTTCGGCAACGCGTCGTAGGCGGCATCGCGGATCAGGAGGTGGCGGAAGCGGAACCCGTCCTCGCCGACGAGGTCGGTCCGGTCGGGCCTGATCAGGCCCTTGCGAACGAGCGAGGCGAGGTGTGGTGTCAGCTGCATCCCGTCCGGGCGTGAGCGCCTCCAGCGACGCCCGTTGGAAGACCTCGCCGGCGACGGCGCCCCGCCCGAGCACGGTGCGCTCCCCCGGCTCGAGCTGGTCCAGCCGCGCCGCCAGCAGCGCGCGCAACGTGGGAGGGACGGCGAGCTCTCCTTCCGCAGCGCCCTCGCCTGCGATCGCCAGCATCTCCTGGATGAAGAGCGGATTGCCACCGGCAGCGTGGGCGATCTCCTCGCGGAGCCGGCCGGCCATGTGCTCCGGGAGCAGCGTGTCGACGTGCTCTTCTTGGAGCGGTTCGAGTCGAAGCGTTACCGGCCAGGAAGCGCGCCGCTCGACAAGCTCGGGCCGGGCGAGACAGACGAGCAGGATCGCGGCGCCCGAAGAAAGGAGCGCGACGTGCTCGACGAGGTCGAGCAGGGTCTCCTCGGCCCACTGGACATCGTCGAGGACGACGAGGAGAGACCGCTGCCCGGCGGCCGCTTCGAGTGCCTCACGGAAGGCCCGAGTGATCTCGTCTGCAGTTGCCACGGACTCCTGCCCGCCGAGCAGCGAGTCGATGGTGGCGGCAGTCGCATCGCCAAGACGCGACAGCTCGAGCTGCTTCAGCACCTCTACGACCGGCCAGTAGGTGTTCCCCTCGCCGTAGGGCAGGCAGCGGCCCTGCACGATCTTCGCGTCAATCGTGGCCGTCAACTCAGTCGCGAGACGCGACTTCCCGATCCCCGCGTCTCCGACGACGGTCATGAGCTCGCAGCGACGCTCGCTCCGCACCCGCTCCCAGGCATCCCGCAGCGCCGCAAGCTCGCGCTCGCGACCGACGAATTGCATCCCGTGGGCGCGCTCCGCCGGTTCGCCCACGCCGACCAGTCGGTATGCGGCAACGGGCCCCAGCCTGCCCTTCACCTCCACCGACCGAACCCGCTCGACCTCGGCCGGCTCGCCGACGAGCGCGAGCGTCGACTCACCGATCAGCACCTCGCCCGGCTCCGCGGCCTCCTCGAGTCGCTTACCGACCGTGATCGGATCCCCGGTGACAAGCCCGTGGCCGGCGGCCGCACCGGCAACGACCTCGCCGCTGTTGACCCCGATGCGTGCCTGCACACCCAGGTCCGGTAGCCGGTCGCGGATCTCGACCGCGGCTCGCGACGCGCGCAACGCATCGTCCTCACGAACGGACGGAACGCCGAATACGGCCATCACCTCGGCGCCGACGAACCTCTCGACCGCGCCGCCGTGACGCTCGACCACGGCCGAGACGAGCTCGAAACAGCGCGACGTGACGAGCCCCAGTGCTTCGGGATCGAGCTGCTCGCCGAGCTCGCCGTACGCCACGACGTCGCAGAAGACGACCGAGACGACCTTTAGCGCTGACTCGCCCGGCTCCGACGACGGCGTTGCCGCTGCTTGGGGCGTGGTTGCTTCGCTGGGCAGATCGAGCGCCGGGTCGTGGAGCAGGATCGCCTTCTCGAGGCGTTGAAGGGCCTGGCTCGGGTCGAGACCGAGCTCGCCGACGAGTCGAGCGCGCACGTGCTGATAGACCGCGAGCGCGTCGGCCTGCCGTCCGGCCCGGTAGAGCGCCAGCATCAACATCCCGTACAGCGTCTCCCGCAACGGATGTTCTCGAATCAGTGCCTCGAGCTCACCGATCGCCTCGGCGTGGCGACCAAGCGCAAGGTCGGTCTCCAGCCGCAGCTCGAGCGCGGCCAGGTGCAGCCCCTCGAGCCGATCGATCTCGTCGCGTGCGAACGCCTCGTAGGCGAAATCCGCAAGCGGCGGGCCGCGCCAGAGTCCGAGCGCCCCGCGAAACAGCTCGCGTGCCTCCCGGACAGCGCCCTCACCTTGCAGCCGCCGGCCCTGATCGAGCATGTGCTCGAAACGCTCCAGATCGAGAGCACCCTCCCCGAGGCGCAGGCGGTACCCGGTCGGTCGGGTTTCGACCGCCTCTTGGCCGAGCAGCTTGCGCAGCCGAGACACGTACACCTGCACGGTCTTGACCGCCGTCGCGGGTGGCTGCTCGCCCCAGAGCTCATCGACGAGCTTCGCGGTCGACACGACCTCGTCCGCGTTGAGGAGCAGGAC
Organism: uncultured Actinomycetota bacterium; assembly: GCA_963797465.1. Lineage (GTDB taxonomy): Bacteria > Actinomycetota > Thermoleophilia > Gaiellales > Gaiellaceae > PALSA-600. The sequence goes on from CAWCPD010000002.1 coordinate 222,477, forward strand.
GGCGAGCAGCCCCCGCTGCTTCGGCGAGCCGAGCGGGAGCTCGAGACCGTCCCTCCAGACGGCGAGCGGGCCGAGGATGCCGAATTCCAGGTACCGAACGTACCACTCGCACAGAGAAAACCCCGGCCGTTTACCGGCTTGCCGCGTCCGGGGCCATGCGTTTGCCGTCCGGAGACTTTTCTCTTCCCAGGATCGCACCCTGTGATCGATCCCGAGCGGAGAGGACGAACGATGAACACCACTTCAACCTCGCCCGAGCGGGCTGTCGGGCCGAAGAGGCAAGCTCGAAGGCGAATGCTCGGCAGCGAGAACGAGATGGCTACTTCGACAACGGCGGTGCCCCGCAGTTGTTCTTCGGAAGCAGCAAGGCGGGCGGGCTCAGCGGTGCCGACCTCTACGTGAGCAATCGTCAGGGAGACGGGTCATGGGGCCCTGCAGTCGCGATCCCGGAGCTCAACAGCACGGCCAACGGCAATCGGCCCACCGTGCGCTCGGACGGGCTGGAGATCTTCTTCTACTCGGCTCGCACCACCGGCGGCGTCGGGCTGTCCGATCTCTGGACTTCAACGCGACCGAGCCTCGACGCGCCCTGGTTGGCGCCCGTCAACCTCGGCACAAGCGCGAACAGCCCGGTCGCCGACCAGCATGCCCACCTATCGGCGGACGCGAGGACGGTCGTCTTCTCCTCGGATCGCAACGGGGAGGCCGACCTCCCACACGACGACGCGTGCCGCCACGCTGACCGTGACGGCGCGAGCCAGAGCAGGCTATTCGGTCAAGCGAACCCACCCCTCACCTAAGCAACGGCACCACCGGCAGCCTGCCGATCCCCGACACCGACTCCCTCCACGTTGTCGGCAACACGGTCCGGGGCCGGTCACGATCCGGCCTAACGGTCGCGAGGAAGTCATCGGGGAGGGAGCGGTCTGAGTCGCTCCCTCCCCGAGACGAGTCGCAATCCGAGCCGTCTCGACTCCGCTCACGACCGCCAGACTCCGTCCTTCTGTTGTGCCGGGTTGCACGACCGAGCCGCGGTGCACCGGTGGCGTCCAGTCCGTGAAGCCCGGCGCACCAGTCGCGCCTGCGATCGCGGCACCGGAACAGGAGCAGTGCTGCTCCTGCGACTGTGGTTGTCCTTCGTGAACGGAACTCGGATGGTCAGCCGCTACGAAGGCGACCAGGCGAGAGAGATGTCCAACGACGGGGTGTGTGTCAGTCTTCGCTGTCCGCTGCCGTCGGCGTTCATGACGTAGATCTCCGGGTTGCCGTCGCGCGAGCTGTGGAACGCGATCGTCCGCCCGTCCGACGACCAGACAGGCTCGGCGCCACGGTCGGTCAGTTGCCGCCGCTCGCTTCCGTCAGCGTTGATCACGGCGATCTCGGAGTGGCGCTGTGCCGACTGTCGAAGGCGATCTTGCGGCTGTCGGGTGACCAGACCGGGAAGCCGCGGGGCGCGGTGAGATGTGTCAGCTTCCGTCGTCCAGTCCCGTCTGTGTCAGGCGTGGCTGTGAGTCAACTGCCGCTGGTCGCTCCCGTCGGCGTTCAGCACGTAGATGTTCTCCGGGCCGGCCTGTGCGCTGCTGAAGGCGATCTTCCGCCCGTCGGGCGACCAGGCAAGTCCTAGCGTCCACGCGTCGTGGGAGAGCACCTGCTGCCCGCTCCCGTCCGCGTTCATCATGGGTGAGGTCGTTGTGGCCGTCGGGGTCGAGGCCCGCGCCGCGCGAGAGGCTGATGAACGTCGCATCATGCTGGATGTCAAGGTCGACAGGCAGGACCCCACCGATCTGTACGTGCAGGTCGGCGGTGAGATTCGACGCGCGATCGCCGGCGGAGAGGCGAAACCGGGCGAGCGGCTCCCACCCGCGAAGGACCTCGCCGCCGTTCTCGGCGTCAACACGAACACCGTCCTCCGTGCGCTGCGCATGCTCCGCGACGAAGGGCTGCTCGAATTCCGTCGCGGCCACGGTATCTCCGTCGCAGGCACACCCGAACGCGGCGCCGTCGTGCAGCGGGCGAAAGAGCTGATCGAGTTCGCCCGCCGCCACGGCTACCGCCTCGACGAGCTCGTGAAGATCATCGGGACGTCGGCTGATGCCGCTCGGCGGGCACTACACCGGCCTCTCCACGCTCCGCGCCTCGGGTACCTCGTCGCTCCCACGCGCTGCTACTAGTAGAGACCTCCTGGATCCGCCTCCCGGTTGTGCGGCTTCCCCACAGCGAAGAAACTCCGGGGCGTCGAGGAGTCAGAGCGGGCACTCCCGCGGACGGTGCCCCGATCGACCGCGCCTGCGACGTCCGATCCGCGGACGATTCTTTGGCGCTGTGAGCGATCGGGTGGTCGAGGTCCGCACGCGGACCGTGGTACGCGTCCTCCTCGTGGTGGTCGCGGTGCTGCTCGCGCTCGAGGTGATCTGGATCTCGCGGCACGTGCTCACCTGGATCGTGATCTCGATCTTCCTCGCGCTCGCGCTCGACCCGCTCGTCAAGGTGATCCAGCGTCGCGCCCGTGCCACGGCGGGCGCCTGCGATCGGACTTGCGTACCTGCATCGTCGCGCTCGTGATCATCGGCATCGGCGCCTCGTTCATCCCGAAGCTCGTCGACGAGGTCAACGGCCTCGTCCGAGGCGACGCCCGGGTACGTCGAGGACCTGACGCAGGGACGGGGCCGGCTCGGCTTCCTCGAGACGAAGTACCAGATCGTCGAGAAGGTGCGCGAGCAGGTGAACGAGGGCGGCGCCAAGCGGCTCCTCGGCCTCTCCGACACCGCGGTCGCGGTGACGAAGAGCGTGCTCACACTGGTCGCTGCGACCGTGACGATCTTCTTCCTCACGTTCTTCATGCTGCTCGAGGGCGGCGCGTGGGTCGAGCGCTTCTACGCGCCTCCTGCCCGAGCGCTCGCAGCCGCGCTGGAGACGCGTCGGCGACGAGATCTACCGCACGATCGGCGGCTACGTGACGGGCAACCTCGCTGATCAGCCTGGTCGCCGGGATCCGCGACCACGATCGTGCTGCTCGTCATGGGGGTGCCGTACGCCGTCGCGCTGGGGCTGCTCGTTGCGGTGCTCGACCTGATCCCGCTCGCGGGCGCGACGCTCGCCGGGATCATCGTCGTCACGGTCTCGTTCCTCCACTCGGTGCCGGCCGGGATCGTGCTGCTCGTCTTCATGATCGTCTACCAGCAGGCCGAGAATCACATCCTCCAGCCGCTCATCTACGGCCGCACAGTGCAGCTCTCGCCGCTTGCCGTGCTGATCGCGATTCTGATCGGCGCCGAGCTCGCCGGCATCCTCGGCGCGCTTGCTGCGATCCCGGTTGCCGGCTCGATCCAGGTCGTGATTCGCGACGTGCTGGCCTCAGGCGGCGGCCCCTCGGAGGAGAGCGTCGCGCTCCCGCCGTGAGCCCGCCGGATAGGACTCACGTGCTCGAACGGGAGGACCTCCGGCGCCCGAAGATACCCCTTTCGGAGGGTTGGGACGACGGCGCCGAAATGCCCAACGACTTGGGGGGTGGGACGTCACACTGCCCTCGCCGTCTGCCTGATCGCCCTGCTCGTCGGCACTTTTGCGCCAGCGGCGGCTCGCTCGGCTGTCGACTCCAGCGCGCGCCGGCAACGCCGGCACGACGGTGGCCGTTCGCTCGAAGGCGGGGTGCTCGCCGCAGTTCAACGACGTCCGCGCTGCCCACGGCCTGCGCCGCCCTCGCGCTCGAGCCCGCGGCTCTCCGCCGCCGCACGCCAGCACAACGCCGAGATGCTCGACCGATGGCTACTTCGAGCACGAGTCCGTCAGACGGGTCGCCGTTCTGGAAGCGGATCGCAGCGCTTCTACGCAACGGCGGGCTATCGCCCGCTGGTCGGTGGGCGAGAACCTGCTCTGGTCGTCGCCGACGTCGACTCCGCGCGAAGCGGGCCGTCAAGCTCTGGATGGGCTAGCCCGGGCCACCGCGAGAACATCCTCGAGCCCGCACTGGCGCGAGATCGGCATCGCCGCGCGTCCACTGCAGCTCCGTCGGTCGGCACCTTCGGCGGCGGCGCCGTCACGGTGATCACGACCGACTTCGGCGTTCGGCGCTAGCGATCGGCGTCGCTACGCTGCGCGGAGCGCGCCCGTAGCTCAGCGGAAGAGCGGCGGCCTTCTAAGCCGTTGGTCGGGGGTTCGAATCCTCCCGGGCGCATGGCTTTTCTGTTCTCGGTGTCGTCACTCTGCTCGGCCTCGGCACCTGAGTCAGGTTTAGTGATGTTCGAGGGCAACGGGACTCGAGGTCGGTGCTCGCCACGGCTCGGCGCTGATAGCACGGCTGATAGCACGGCCGCGCCGACATTGAAACACGAAGGAGGATACATGAACACGTACACCGCGATCAGGAGGAGTTCCTCGCGCAAGCTCGAGCGGCTCGCTGACTACGCCGGCAGGAGGCCGACGACGAGTCTCGCGAGCTGCATCGTCGAGATTCAGGAGGAGTTCCAGGCGATCAAGCGTGGCGCCGTCCGCGAGGGCGACGTGAAGCCGGGGCCGCTGTCGACGGATGACGTGCTCGGCTTCGGCGCCGAGGTCGGCGTCGACCGGCCGAAGGTTCGACGGGGGTGCGAAGTGTTCGCGTCCGTCGCGATCACGGAGACAATCGAGAACGCGCCCTACAACTAGCCGCCGCGGCTGCGGTTACACTTCGGGCGACACCACCGCGCCGAGCCGCTCGTCTGGACAGGTCCACGCGAGATCACGGCGGAGCGCGGGTAGGGCTATCGGCCGCCGCGACTGCCTGGGGCACTCGCGGAACGTGGGATCTAGGCACGACACACGTTCCCTAAGATCGGGAGGTTGAAGGCGATGAGCAGCTACTCGCCGGACATGGGCGTCAACAGCAGGGCGACCCGCCGGCTGCTGGACGAAGCGCAGTTGAACCGCGAGCGGCTCTTCGGCGAGCGCGAGAACCTGCGCGCACGCGTCGACGTCGACGGGCCGTCGGACGGCCTCGAGGAGCGGGTCGGCAACTTGAACCGGGCGATCGCAGAACGCGGACGACCGGATCGAGGAGCTCGAGGAGGAGGCTGGGCGGGCTGAGGAGCTCGAGCGGATCGCCCGGGTCGGCGGAAAGCATTTCGAGGACGGCGTGCCCGAGCATGGGTTCGCGACGCAGCGGGCCGCAGGCGGGCCGCGGAACGAGCAGAGAGACGCGGCGCTGCGCACGGTCGAGCGGCACGGCGACCGCCTCCAGGACGACGCCGGGGAACGGCTCGAAAGCCTTGTTCGCCGTGACGATTCGCAGCAACCGGGCGTCCAGGTACCTCGTCGCTGTCGGCGACGAGAACTACCGGACGGCGTTCGGGAAGATGCTCGGCGATCCGGCCACGGGGCATCTGAGGTTTTCGCCGGAGGAGGTCGCCGCGGTGCGGAACGTGGCCGCCGTCCAGGCGGAACGCGCGATGTCGATCGGCGTCGACGCGGCCGGAGGGTTCGCGCTCCCGTTCACGCTCGACCCGTCGATCCTGCTCGGCTCGGCCGGCGCGCTGAACCCGATCCGCGCACCTGTCGCGCGTCGAGACTGTCACGACGAACGAGTGGCGCGGCGTCACGTCGGATGGCGTCACGTCCAGCTACGTGGGCGAGGCGGCTGACGCGCAACGGACGGTTCGCCGACGCTGGCGCAGCCGGTCGTGACGTGTGCGCAGTGGCGGACGTTCGTGCCGTTCTCGATCGAGCTCGGCCAAGACATGCCGCAGCTGCGAGCGGGAGCTTGTTCGGCTCGTCGCGGACGCACGCAACACGATGGACGCGTCCGCGTTCTACACCGGGTCGGGCACGGCGCAGCCGCGCGGTGTCCTCACGGACCTGACCGCGTCGGAGGTTGTGCACACGTCCGGGAACACGGTGTTCGCGGTCGGCGACGTGTGGGCGTGGAAGGCCGGGCATCCCGGCGCGGTTCTCGAGCCAGGCCGTCTTCGCTGCGCATCCGAAAACGTTTGACACGATCTACCGTTTCGTCGCGGCCGGTGACACGAGCGAGCCGGTACAGATGCAGTCCCGCGTCAGGCCCGCTGCTGGGGCAGCCGATCGCGGAGTGGTCGAGCGTCGGCACGCAGTGGACGACGACGCTCCGGCACGATCGGCGTCGCCGGCGACTGGTAGCAATTACCTGATCGCCGACCGGCTCGGCATCACGGCCGAGCTGATCCCGCACCTGACCGCCGGCGGAACCGCGATCCACTACCCGTCCGGGCAGCGCGGGCTGTACGTGTACGGGCGGACCGGCGCGGCGGCGCTCGTCCCGAACGCGTTCCGGGCGCTCGTCGTCACCTGATGGACGAATACCGTTCGGCTTCGGCGCCTCTCCTCCTCGTCGCGTGCGGACACGCGGGAGGAGGGCGCCGGGGACGGCGCCCGGAACAACCCTCGCCGGGCATTTCGCCGTGTTCAACCAGTGGGCGCGTATCACCGGGTGGGAGGGCGACTTCATGGAACGGATCGTCCCGGGCGCGTTCGCGACGACGATCGCCCGAGGACCGCCCGCGGATGAGGGTCGTTGTTCCAGCACGGCAAGGATCCGTCGATCGGCAACAAGGTCGCTCGGCCCGATCCGCACGCTCCGCGAGGACGAGGTCGGCGCCGCCTACGAGGTTGACCTGCTCGACACGTCGTACAACCGCGACCTCACCCCCGGACTCCGCGCTGGCGTCTACCGCGCCTCGTTCCGGTTCGAGGTTGTTCGCGAACACATGGACGAGCGCGCGCGCCCATCGAGCTACAACCCGCTCGCGCTGCCGGAGCGGACGATCCAGGAGGCGCCGCGTGCTCGAGTTCGGCCCGGTGACTTTCGCCGCATACGACGGCGCGACCGCAGGTGTCCGCAGCCTTACCGCTCTGTTCACGTCGCCGCGAGTGACGACGACGACGGCGCGAACCACCCGCGCAGCCAAGATCACAACCACGCGATGACGGCGAACATCGCACAGTCGTCGCTTCCTCACCGCCACGGCAGGGGGGCACGGCCGCTGACGCAACGTCGCGAGCAGCATGGACACCCCGCTACCTCTTTCAGGACAGATCCTCGCGAAACGAACGGGGTATCCCCCGCGATCGTGTGGGGGTAGCTCGTGATCGCCGCTGAGGAGCTGGAACGGGTGGAGCGCGACGCGGTCGAGCGGTATTGGCGCGCCGTCGGGCTCGCGGACGGGGCACGGGCTGCGTGGCAGGAGGCCGGCTGTCCCTTGACGGTTCGATGGGCGAACGGGACGGAGTCGGTGGCGCCGTTGTTGAAGGTGTTGCAGGGGTGTGAGCGTGACGCGGAGCGGTTCGCGCGTGCGGTGCCGCGGCCGCCGAAGCGGCCGGGCCGTCCGGTTGAGGCGGTTGTCCGCGCCATCGGGGAGGCGCCGGCGGCGAAGCTGCGGCGCGCGAAGTAGCGGCGCGCGCGCAAACTCTCGAGGCAAGAGCCGTAACGTAGCCGTCGCTGGTGTTACGCTTGCGTGACGGATGGAGGAGCGGGCTCGGGTCTGTCGGAGGTGCGGCAAGAGATTGCCGAAGCGGCTGCGGGCCGACGCGACCTACTGCAGCGCCGCGTGCCGACAGGCCGCATACCGGCAGCGGGCGAAGCCAGCCCAGGACGTCGCGGCCGACGTGATGGCGCTCCTCGTCCAGGAGGTCGTCCAGGGCCGATCAGGGTTCGCACTTCGGCCGGTGCACCGCTGCCAAGCCTGCAGGAAGGGCGAGCTCACCGGTCGCCGCGCGGACGCACGCTATTGCGGCCCTGCATGCAGGACATGGTCATGGCGACGGACTCGAGAGAGAACGCAAACCTGATCGAACCCTGACGCGCGTTCCGGCCCAACCGGCGGGGGGGACGGGCCGCGACGCAACATGCATGCACCCTTGGACACCCCGCCACGTTTTGGCGAGAAAAAGTGCTTACGGATGCGTCTGGGCGTCCTCGTCGCTCAGTTCCCACGGCCCCTGCGATCCCGTCTGGCGTAGGAGCGCACCGCAGTTGTCGCAGTTCACACTCCTGATCTCGGTACCGGCCTCGACGTGTTCAGCGAGGTTCCCTTCGGGGTGGTAGCCGCCGATCGTCGCTTTGGCCGGGTCGACGCTCACTTTGTTGCACTTTGGGCATTCGTCCATTGGTCGACACTACGCCAGCGCCGCGCGGAAGTCGAATCGGCGGAGCGTACGCCGATGCCGCGGCTATCGTTCCCGGTGTCGCCCGGCGTCCTCGTCGGTTACGGACATCGCAGCTTGAGCGCCCCGCTGGTCGGGGCGTTCGGCTTATCCGGGGGTGGACGGCGCGCGCCGTCCGCTTCATCTGCGAACGTACGCGGTGCGATGAACGTGAACCTGACTCCGAGGATTCTCGAGCGATGGACACCAGCGGTACCTGATCGCGGAGTCCGACCTATTGGACGTTCCGCCGGTGTCCTACTCGGGCGGCGCGATCACCGCGGCGGTCGACGTAAGCACCCCCGCTGAGGTGTCGGAACCCGCGCCGCCATCGGTGGTGGCGGAGTCCGCCCGCAAGCTGTCGGAGGATGAGCTGTGGGAGAAGTACCTCGCGCCGAAGAACCACAGGAAGGTCGCGTACGGCCACAACGGCAAGCTGTTGTTCGACCAGGCGGCCGAGGATCACATCGCGCGCATGCGCTTCCTGATGTCGCCTCGGCGTCACGTGGCGCCGCCGCGTGCCGGTGTCGGTCGTGGTCCATGTCGTGCGCCGCGCCGCCGCGCATCCGGGTCGCCGGGTCGCCGCCGTGCGACACGCGCCGGGCCGCCGCGACGATCCGAAGACGACCCCCCACAAGGGCGCGATCAGCGCATTCATCGTGGTGATCGTTTCGACCGGCCAAATCGGCATGATCTAGACCCCGCCGGGGGTGCCCGGTGAGTGCGCGCGAGACACGCGACGATGCGGCGGCGGGCGGCATGCTCGCCGCCGTCCCGTCCGAGTTGCAGGAGCGGCCACAGTGGGTGGTTTGGCGGTACGAAAGCCGTGACGGCAGGGAGACGAAGGTGCCGTACAGGGCCGACGGCCGCGGCCGCGCGTCCACGACCGACAGGTCGTCTTGGTCGACGTTCGAGGACGCCGCCGCGGCCGCTGCCGATGCGTCCGGGGTGGGGTTCGTGTTCTCGGAGGATGACCCCTACGTGGGCGTCGATCTCGACGGCGGCCTCAAGCGGTCCGACTGGGGCGCGATCATCGTCGCGCTCGACTCCTACTCCGAGACGTCGGTTTCCGGCGAGGGCGCCCACGTGATCGTCAGGGCGTCGCTGAACGGGCACTCCCGCCGCCGGGCCGGGCCGGTGGAGGTGTACGAGCAGGGGCGGTTCTTCGTCGTGACGGGTGAGCACATTCGCAGCACTCCCGTGACGATCGAGCCGCGGCAGACGGAGCTGGAGCTGGTTCTCGCGGAGTTCCTCCCGGAAACCCACGCCGCCGCGGCGGCCGTGCCGGCTGTCCCGGTCGATGTCGACGACCGGGAGCTGCTCGAGCGGGCGCTCGCCGCCAGGAACGGCTCCGCCCTCGCCGATCTCTGGCAGGGCCGCTGGCAGGGCCGCTACACGTCGCAGTCGGAGGCTGACCTCGCGCTCTGCGGCATGCTCGCGTTTTTGGACCGGCCGCGACCGCGGACGCATCGACAGCATGTTCCGCATGTCCGGAATGATGCGTGAGAAGTGGGCCCGTGACGGCTACCGGGAGAGGACGATCCAGGCTGCGATCGACGGGTGCACGGACACCTATCGACCTCGCCGGACGACCTCGCCGCGACCTCGCCGCCAACTGACCTCGCCACCTCGCCGCTCCCCTTTAGGGGGCGGCGAGGTGCGACAGTTCGCCGACGACCTCGCCGCGAACTCGTCGGAGCAACCCTCGACGTGGGCTCCGATCGACATCGTGAAAGCCGTGGCGAACCCGCCCGCACCGCCCGACATCATCGGCCTCTTCTACCCCGGCTACAACCACGTCGTCTTCGGTGAGAGCGAGGCGTTGAAGACGTGGGTGGTGCTCGCCGCCGCGGCCAGCGAGCTCCTCGAGGGCCGCGGCGTCTACTGGGTCGACGGTGACGATGTCGGAGCGGGCGCGCTGCTCGAACGGCTGCGCCTGTTCGGGCTGGGCGACGACGCGATCTCCGCCCTGTTCGCGTACGTGCTCCCGGACGACCCGATCGGCCTTCACATGGACACGGTGGTCGACGCGATCGAGAAGCGCGACTGCCGCCTCGCCGTCTTCGACGGCTTCAACCCGTTGCTCGAGCTGCACGAGCTGGACCCGAACGTCGGGATCGAGGTGGAACGCTTCTACCGGCTGATCGACCCGATCAAGAAGCTGGGCGCAGCCAATGTGCTGACAGACAACGTGACGAAGTCGCGTGAGGGCCGCGGCGGCTACGCGATCGGCAGTGAGCGGAAGCGAAGCAAGGCGGAGGTCAACCTCGAAATGCGGCAGATCCATCCGCTGGTTCGCGGCGGCACCGGGAAGGCGAAGATCGCAGTGCGGAAGGACAGGCCGGGGTTTCTGGAACGGCCGAGCCCGGGCATCTTCGTCGTCGAAGCGGGTTCGGTGTGCTCGTGGCGGATCGAGCCCGACGACAGCCATGACGAGCAGGGCGAGTTCCGGCCGACCGCGATCATGGCGAAGGTCAGCCAGTTCCTCGAGCGCCGCTGGCAGGAGCCGCAGTCACGGAACCAGATCGAGGACGCGAAGCTGGCCGGTCGTGATCATGTCCGGCTCGCGATCGACCGACTGATCCACGAGGGGTTCGTGACGGAGTTCGAGGGGCCGAGGAAGGCACGTCTCATGCAACTCGAGCGGCCGTTCATCGAGGACGAGGCGGGGGACTGAAGATGAGCAACAAGTCCTCGTCCCGCGCGCGGGACAGACGCGGCCGCGTGACGGTGGTGCTCACCATCGCCGAGCTCTCGGAACGGCTGCCGCTCGGCCCGCACCGGCTCGCCGAGGTGTCCTCGCCGACTCCGAGCGGCTCGGCCTCGTCGTGCGCGTCCGCGGCGGCTGGAGGTTGAGCGCCACGGCCGAGGCCGAGTACGGCCGTGCGCTCCGCGACGTCCGAGACCTCGACGCATGACCGAGCCGCTGCCGCAGCTGCTCGACGCCAGGGCGCTCCGCGCCCGGCTCGAGGCCGTGCTCGCTCCCGACGTCGTCCGTGCGCTCGAGCAGCTCGTCGCAGGGCTCGTCGCCGACGCCCTGGCGGCCGAGGGCCGAGAGGGATCACCTTGGCTCGCACTCGACGAAGCGGCCGCATATCTCCGGGTGAGCGAACGGACGCTCACGCGGCGAATCGCGAAGGGGCGGGTCAGGTCGAGCTCGATCGGCCGGCGTCGGCTTCTCCACCGCGACGACCTCGACGCTCTAGCGGCGACGGGGGAGGAGACAGCGCCAACCGCTCCACCCCGCCGCCGCAGGGGAGTAGAGTAGGAGATGCCAACCGCTCTACCGAAGGAGACAAACATGCAAGGGAAGCGCACTCGGGCGTTGGATTCGCGCGGCCGGCCCGTCAAAGGCCTCTACATCCGTGACGGCCGGTTCGTCGCAGGCCTCCAGGAGGGGGGCCGCTGGACTATGCGCACTCTCGAAGCCGAGTCGCTCACGGAGGCACGGCGCGAACGGGAGGCCCTCATCGTCGATCTGGCGTCAGGCCGTGCGGCGCCCCGGAGCGGCGTCACGTTCTCCGAGGCGTTCGCAGACTGGCAGGGTTCCCGCACGCTCTCGGAGCGCACCATCCGCGACGAGCGAGCTGTAGCGCGACGCTACCTCGCGAAGCTGCTCAGGCGCCGCATCCAGGACGTGTCCGTCTCCGACGCGGCAGCCGTTCTGCACTCGAACCGGCACCTTGCTGACTGGACGCGCGTCCACATCTACCGCATCCTCGCCGGCACGTTCGCCCACGCCCTCCGACGCGGCACCGTCTCACGAAACCCAATGGACGGCATCTCGAAGGCGGAGCGGCCGAGGCAGCGCAACAAGCGCAACATCGCCAGACTCGTGTCCTCCGACGTCGACCTCCTGGTCGCAGCCGCCTCGACTGCCAGGGACAGGGCAGCAATCGGTCTTGCTTCCTACGCCGGGCTGCGCGTCGGTGAAGTACGCGCTCTTCACTGGAGCGAAGTGGATTTCGAGGCTGGCACAGTCACCGTCCTACGTTCCTGCACCGAGGACGGGTCGTTCAAGCAGCCGAAGTCAGAAGCTGGTGTCAGGACGATTCCGATGCTGCCAGCCTTGCGAGCGCTGCTCGTTCCGCTTGCCCGCTTCGACGGCCTCGTCATCGCCACCAAGGACGGCCGGCCGGTGCAGGAACGGAACCTGCGCCGATCCCTCGACGCCGCCAAACAGCGGGCGGGCCTCGGCGGCACCGAGGCGAGGCTCTCCTGGCACAGCCTGCGCCACAGCTTCGGCTCGTACCTCGCGACAGAGCTTGAGCTGCCCCCTACGACCGTGGCGCGGATCATGGGGCACGCTGACGCCGGGTTCACGCTGCGGGCCTACGCGAGGGACGCTCGCTCCACCGCCGACCTCACGGCCGAGGTGCTCGCGCGGGTCAGTCAGGTTTCTAGTCAGGTTTGAGTGTCGCTTGATGTCTCCACCAGTCACCCTCGAAGGCGTCGATACCGCCAAGACAAGCCGTTCACGGTGACACGAGGCGACCCGAAACGGCATTGCCGCACCCTTCTAAGCCGCGGGTCGGAGGTTCGAATCCTCCCGGGCGCATACGCACCGGAGAGACCTTCCGGTTCTCCCCCGTGGGTCCCCTCTCCGAAATCTGGCGACTGGCTGTGGGCGAGCATCTGCAGGGCCAGCACTCGCGGCTCCGTGAGCGCAGCTGCCGGCCGCGGCAGATGCAATTTCGCTCAGGCCTCGGCGTCGTCCCACGGGCTCGGGGCGCCCGTGCCCGGGAGGCAGCAGTTCGCGGGGCACACGTCCGGGTTCGGGCCGAAGCGGCCTAGGACGCGCTTCTCGACTGTCGCGTCGAGTCGCTCCTGGATCAGTTCGCGGATCATCGAGACGAACGCCGGATGCGTTCCCGCCGTGCCGGCCCGGACGACGTTCAGGCCGATCTCCTTGCCGATGTCGACTGCCTCGACGTCGAGGTCGAAGAGCACCTCGAGGTGGTCCGAGACGAAGCCGACCGGGGAGACGACGACGTCCGTCACGCCGCGCTTGCCGATAGCGCGGAGGTGGTCGCACACGTCGGGCTCGAGCCACGGCATGTGGGGTGGGCCGCTGCGACTCTGGTAGGCGATCGCGTAGTCGGTGACGCCGACCGCTTCGGCGACGAGTCGCGCGGTCTCGGCGAGTTGCTCGGCGTAGCGGCAGCGGTCGGCCATCGCGGTCGGGATCGAGTGCGCGGTGAAGACGACCGGCGCGGCCGCGCGGCGCTCGTCGGGGATGCGGGCGATGGCGTCGCGGACGCGTTCCGCGTTCGCCTCGACGAAGCCCGGGTGGTTGAAGAACGTCCGCAGCTTGAGCACCTCCGGCGCGTCGGGCCCGACTGCGGCCTGCGCCCGGAAGACGTCCTCGCGGTACTGGCGGCACCCCGAGTACGAGCTGAACGCCGAGGTGACGAAGGCGAGCGCGCGCCGCGAGCCCGCGTCGAGCAATTCGCGGAGCGCGTCGTCGACGAAGGGCTTCCAGTTGCGGTTGCCGAAGAAGATCGGCAGGTCGATCCCGGACGCGCGCAGCTCGACCTCGAGTGCGGCGATCAGGTCGCGGTTCTGCGCGTTGATCGGGCTGACGCCGCCGAAGAGCTCGTAGTGATGGGCCACCTCCTCCAGCCGCGCGCGCGGCACGTCGCGGCCGCGCGTCACGTTCTCGAGGAAGGGCATCACGTCGTCCATCCCTTCCGGCCCGCCGAACGAGACGACGAGCAGCGCGTCGTAGCCGTGGTCGTCGAGGCGAGGATCGGCGCCGTCGGCCGGTTGCTTGCGGGAGTCGACGGCGACCATCGCGCCCAGCCTAGCCCCTCACCCGGAACCGCCCGCGAGGGCGGCGCGCGCGGCGTCTTCGAAGACGGTCGGCTCGTACGGGACGAGCGTTCGGAGCGCGTCGTCGCGTACAACCGTCTCGGTCCGGAGGCCCTCGATCAGCGGACGCGCGACGGCGGCCTTCACGGGCGTGACGAGGTGGAGCCAGTACGACGAGAGGCGCGGGGTGAGGATCGGCACCTCCACGATCAGCGGCTTCCGGCCGCGCAGGCGCGCGATCCGCTCGATCATCTCGCGGTAGGTCATCACCTCCGGCCCGCCCGCGTCGAACGCCCGCCCGAACGCGGCTTCGAGCCCGCAGACCCCGGCGAGGTCGCGGACGACATCTGCAAGGGCGATCGGCTGCGTTCGCACGGAGACCCAGCGCGGGCAGACCATCGCCGGCAGCCGGTCGACGAGCGCCACGATCGTCTCGAACGCCGCGCTGCCCGCCCCGACCACCATCGCGGCGCGGATCGTCGTGACCGGCACCGACCCCGATGCTAGGGCCCGCCCCGTCTCGATCCGGCTGCGAAGGTGGGGCGAGAGCGCGGCGGTGTCGTCGCCGAGCCCCCCGAGGTAGATCAGCTGCCGGACGCCTGCGATCGCCGCTTCGCGTGCGACGGTCTCGGCTGCACGCAGGTCGCGCTCCTCGAAGTCGGTCGTCCCGAGTGAATGGACGAGGTAGTAGGCGACCTCGACCCCGTCGAGCGCACGACCGACCGAGGCGGCGTCGCCCGCATCGGCCACGAGCCAGCGGATCCCGGGCCGCGCGGGCACGCGCTCGCGGCGGGACAGCGCGACGACGTCGTGCTCGGCGGCCAGCAGGGGAAGCAGGGCAGCCCCGATCACGCCGCTCGCGCCGAAGACCGCGACCTTCACGTGTGAGCCGCTGCGATCAGTCGCGCGAAGTACCGCCTGCAGATCGCGACGTGGATGCGGGTCTGCACGCGGTCGTACAGCGCGCCGGTCCAGTGCGGGCCGCCGGCGCGGGCGGCGAGGCGCGGGAAGAAGCCGCGGATCGCGGAGCGGAGCTCGAGCCCGTCGCCGTCCGACTGGACGAAGCTGATCTCGCCTTCGGGCCTGTGCGCGAGCAGCCCGCCGCTGATCGGATAGCTGCAGCCGACGCGCGTCGGAGAGACCTCGAGCACCGGCGCACCGAACGTGAGCAGCCGTGGCCCTCGCCCGAAGGCGCGCAGGTCGAGCACGTGGTCGTGCCTGCGGACGCGGACGATCCCGAGCGTCGAGCGCCGCACCTCGTCCCAGTAGCTCCGGCCGAGAATCTCGGCTCCGCGCTCGCTGAAGTCGACTACGGCCCGTTCGAGCGAGACCCGCTGCTCCGACTCGACGGCGCCGTCCGCCGTCTGCCGGTGCCGGGAGTCCCAGCCGTGGATCTCGAGCCGCGCCACGGGCCCCAGGCTAATGGCGGCCGGCTGTCCGACGGATGCCCTGCCCGGGGCGCGGCTAGCATGTGGCGCGCCGTGGTGGCGGTAGCTCAGTTGGTAGAGCCCCGGGTTGTGGTCCCGGTGGTCGCGGGTTCGAGTCCCGTCCGCCACCCTCTCCGAAACGACCGGCCGGCAAGGCGACAGCGCCGGCGACGATCGCTACGCTGACGCCGCCAGGCCCCGTAGCTCAGTGGACAGAGCGGCAGCCTTCGAAGCTGCGTGCGGTGGTTCGACTCCACCCGGGGCCACCAAGCTTCCCGATCCAGACCGCGGATCTCGTGCCTCGCCCGGTCTCGTCCGGGCCTCGTGATCGCAGGGCGCCATCCACCTTGTGCGGGATTGCGACCCGCCGGCCGCCCTTGTAGAGTCGCGAGGCCGCTGCGGGCTCAGCGATGGTGTGCCTGAACTCCCCGAACTCGCGGCGTTGCCGTGGGCGCAGGTGCGTCCGGCTATTTCTCAACTGGAGGATCGAATGGCGAGCAAGTTGAAGATCAAGGTGAACGGTCTCGTGCACAGCGTGACCGCGAGCCTCGACACACCGTTGCTGTACGTCCTGCACAACGAGCTCCACCTGCACGGCCCGCGTTTCGGCTGCGGTCTCGCGCAGTGTGGTGCCTGCTCGGTGTTGCTGGACGGCAAGGAGATCCGTTCGTGTGTGACGCCGGTTGCCGCTGTGAGTGGCAGGGCGATCACGACGCTCGAGGGCATGCCTGCTCTGTGGGCCTCCTCGCGCGGCACGACCGCTGCGACCCCCGCCGCGTTGCATCCGTTGCAGCAGGCGTGGATCGACGTTCAGGTTCCCCATTGCGGCTACTGCCAGAACGGGATGATGATTCAGGCCGCCGATCTGCTGGCGACCACGAAGCGCCCCACCGAGGCGCAGATCCGCACCGCGATGAATGGTCATCTCTGCCGGTGCGGGACGTATCCGAGAATCCTGACGGCGATCCAGAAGGCCGCCGCCGTGATGGCGAAGGGTGGGAAGTAACGATGACCGAGATGCTCAAGAAGGAGTTCTCCCGCAAGTCGTTCGTGAAGGGCGGCGGCGCGATGATCGTGGCGTTCTCCGCAGTCGGCGCCGGCCTCGGCGGCAAGGCCGCCAAGTCGGCGGGCCAGGATCCGTACGCGTCGATGGGCCCGTTCGACCAGACCGCGGTCGACTCGTGGCTGATCATCCATTCCGACAACACCGCGAGCGTGAAGATCGGCAAGGTCGAGATGGGTCAGGGCACCCCGACCGCGCTGCTGATGATCGCGGCCGAAGAGCTCGACATGAACTTCAGCCAGATGAAGCTGATCACACACGACACGAACATCACCCCGAACCAGGGTGGCAGCACCGGCAGCCAGGGCGTGCAGACGGGCGGCAAGCAGACCCGTGCGGCAGCGGCCGCCGCGAAGCAGGCGCTGCTCAAGCTGGCTTCGACCAACCTCGGCGTTCCGGTCTCGAGCCTCACCGTCGCGGGCGGCGTCGTCTCGGGCGGCGGGAAGACCGTCACCTACGGGGCGCTCCTCGGCGACAAGCTGTTCAACACCACGATCACCGGTTTCTCGGCTGCCGGCAACGCGACCACGCCGGCGCAGGCCGTCGCGGGGTCGCCGGGCACCAAGCCGGTCTCCGAGTACAAGCTCGTCGGCACGAGCCCGCCGCGGGTGGACATCCCGGACAAGGTGACCGGCAAGTACACCTATGTCCACAACATCAAGGTGCCCGGGATGCTCCACGGCCGGATCGTGCGGCCCCGCGGTCAGGGCGCCTACGGCGATGGGACGGCTCCGGCGATCCTGTCGGTCGACGAGAGCTCGATCAAGAAGATCGCGGGCGCGCAGGTCGTGCGCTACGAGAACTTCCTCGGCGTCGTCGCTCCGACCGAGTACGCGGCGATTCAGGCGGCCGCCCAGCTCAAGGTGAAGTGGGCCGATCCGCCCGTGATGTCCGGGTCCGGCAACCTCTGGAAGCAGATGCGTGAACACGACAGCGCCGGGCTGGCGCCGGCGCGGATCGCGTTCAACAGCGGCAACTTCGAAAACGCGTTCAAGTCGGCCGCGCACACGGTGCAGCAGACGTACAAGACCCACTACACCGGGAGCATGTCGATCGGCCCGGAGTGCTGCGTCGCGGATGTCACGCCTAGCGGTGCGCGGATCTTCACGAACACGCAGAACGCGTACGGCACGCGGACGAACATCAAGACGGTTCTCGACAAGGTGATGGGGACGAGCGCGCCGGCGGCGTCGCGGATCCGGCTCACCTACTACGAGGGCTCGAGCGTCTACGGCCCTGCCGCGCCGTACAACGACTCGAACCAGGCCGCCGCGATCATGTCGGCGCTCACCGGCAAGCCGGTGCGTCTGCAGTACATGCGCTGGGACACCCACGGCTGGGGCCACTACGGCCCGGCGGTGATGGTGGACATCCGTGCCGGCGTGGATGCGAACGGCAACCTGACCGCATTCGAGTTCACCGACTTCACGATCCCCTACTTCTCGACGCAGCCCGCCGAGCAGCAGGTGACCGGCAACGCGACGTTCTCGACCTCCGGTGGCGTCGAGACGACGATCAGCGGTGAGCAGTACTCGATCCCGAATCGCATGGTGATCGGGAAGAGCCTGCCGCTGCAGAACAACTACCTCAAGACGATCCAGCTGCGGGCGCCGAGAAACCCGCAGACCGCGTTCGCCTCGGAGCAGGCCGTCGACGAGCTGGCGTACATGGCCAAGATGGACCCGGTCGCGTTCCGCCTGCAGAACGTCGCGACCACGGCGACCGACCCGGCGCTGCGGTGGCGGAACGTGCTCACCAACGTTGCGAAGGACGCCAACTGGAAGGCGAAGGTCGCCGCGTCGGGCCTCTCGAGCGCCAACGTCGTTACGGGCCGCGGGATCGCGTTCGGGTTCTACTCGAACACGATGACGTGTTGTGTCGCCGACGTGGAGGTGACCAAGTCGACCGGGAAGATCGTCGCCAAGCAGCTGCACATCGCGGGCGATGCCGGCCTGATCGTCTACCCGGCCGGGAGCGAGAACAACGAGGAGGGCGCCGCGATGCAGGGCCTCTCCCGCGCGCTCTACGAGGCCGTCGTGTTCGACAAGAAGGGCGTCACGAGCACCGACTGGGTCAGCTATCCGATGGTCCGGTTCAAGGACGCTCCGACGATCCACATCCACGGCCTCACCCGCACCGACGTCGCGGATCCGGCCGGTGCCGGGTCGCGGACGACAGGCTCGGGCGAGCCCGCGCTGTCGCCGGTCCCGGCGGCGCTCGCGAACGCGTTCTTCGACGCCACGGGCGTGCGCGTCCGGGAGTCGCCGATGACACCCAGTCGCGTCCGCGCTGCGCTGAAGGCCGCCGGCAAGTAGCTCGCGCCGGCACGAGGACCACGAAGGGAGGTCGGGCCCGGCGACGGGCCCGACCTCTGGTCCCGGTCAGCCGCCGCAGGGTCAGCGCGTTCTCGCGAAGCGCTGGACCGCCTCGAGGAGCTCGCTCGTCTTCGCGGCCATCTCGGCCTCGTCTCCGGAGGCGAATGCGCCGGCGACGCAGTGCTTCACGTGCTGGTCGAGCAGCTGGAACGCGAGCGACTCGAGCGCCGTGTTGACCGCGGAGATCTGGGTGAGGACGTCGATGCAGTAGCGGTCGTCCTCGATCATCCGTTCGATCCCGCGCACCTGGCCCTCGATCCGGTGCAGGCGGTTGACGAGCGCGGCCTTGTCGGCGGTGTAGCCGCGGACCTCGTTTGGTTCCTCGGGCGCGCCCTCGGTCACGTGTCACCGCCCATATACCCAAGAAGGGTATCCGATCTCTTCGGGAGACGACCTACGTGCGAACCCAGCCGCGTCCGCCGGTGCGGTACCCCGCGAGGCTAGCACTAGCTTCGCGAGAGGATCCAGAGCCCGCCGACGGTGTAGAGCACCATCAGCGCGAGCATCGCGTACTGCGAGCGCAGCGCCGTGCGGCGGTCGGCGAAGAGCGTCACCGCGCGATCGTGGGCGACGGCGAGGCCGACCACGTGTCCGGCCACGAGCGCGCCGGCCTGCACGTACCAGATCGTGTGGGGCGTGAAGGGCGCCAGGTTCGGCCGGAAGTCGGCCGTGCCGAAGAGGTCCCAGCCGCGCCCGAACGGGTCGGAGAAGCAGCGGGATCACGTACGCGCCCTGGGTGAAGAAGAGCGAGAAGTAGTGCGCTACGGCGTACACGAACGCGATCGGCACGAGGCTCAGCACGAACTCCGGCGCGAGCGAGCGCTCGCTCGCCACCGCCGAGCGCATCGCCGCGCACGTCACGCGGTAGGCGACCGCGACGAAGACGCAGAAGGCGAGCAGCGCGCCCAGGTTCACGAGCATCGCGAGCGTCTCACCGGTGCTCCTCGCGTCCGGGATGAAGGGATCCTTGACCCGCGCGATCACGTCCTGCCACCAGCGCGTGCGGCTGACGCCGTCGAAGCCGACCGAGCCGAGCATGACGGCGATCACGGCGAGCGAGCCGGGCACCGGCTCCGCGCCGGCGAGGCCCGTGAACGGCCAACGGAAGCGCAGGCGGCCCTCCGCGACCGTCAGCGGCGCCATCCGCGCGAGGTAGGCGAACGCGACCGCGAACCCCTCGCCGCGTTCGTGCCACGTGACCCGCCCGTACGTGGCGTACCCGAAGAGCGTGAGCACGGTGTAGACGACCATCGCGAACGCGAGCGTGAACGGCGACGACGGATCCTTGTAGGCGAGCTCCAGCGCGACGAACGCGAACAGCGCGACAGCGGCGGGCCAGCGGCCGAGCCGCTCGGGGTAGCTCTCGACCGCCGCGGGGGGCCTGCCCGTCAGCCCGCGTGCCCACACGAAGCCGTCCGCAAGCGCACGCCAGGGACTGAGCACTCGCCAGACGTCTCCCAGGAGCACCGAGAGCAGCGGGATCCCGAGCCAGAAGACGACGTAGATCCAGGTGGGTGCGAAGTTCTTGAACGGATCCCGGTTCCCGTCGAACGCCGCCGCGAACACGAGCGCGAACAGGAGCACCGAGATCGTCTGGACGACCACGCGCAGCGGCAGCGAGAGCACGATCCGGCTGAGCCACGCCGGCCCCGCGCGGCCGGCCGAGTGACGAGCCAGCAGCGGCTCGCGCCAGAGCGAGCCGAGCGCGACGAACGAGGCCACGAGCACCGCGGCGCCGCCCCAGTAGAAGAGCCAGGTCGGGACGGGCAGGTCCTTGACGGGACCGAGCCCGTGGGCGAGCAGATGCACCGCTAGCTGACGGTGATCTCGGCGAGCTGCACGCCGCTGTTCTCGAGCTCGACCTCGAACCGGCCCTGGGTGGTCGCGACGAAGGCGATCCGCGCCGTGCCTCCCGCCTCGACGTCGGTCGAGAGGTCGTAGCCGTGCAGGTGCACCTCGTCGGCCGTGTCGGACTTGACGACGAGCACCACGTGATCTCCCTTGTCGACCGACGGCCGCGCGATTCCGCCGTCGGGCTTGCCGTCGACGACCGTGATCGAGATCGTCGTCGGAGCCGCGGTCGTCGTGGTGGTCGCCGCGGTGGTGGCGTCGCTCGTCGTGGTCGCGGCCTCTGTTGTAGTGGTCGCGGCGGTCGTGACCTCCGTCGTCGTGGTGGCAGCCGTCGTCGTCTCCGATGCGGTCGTGTCAGTGCTCGAGCCGCCGCACCCGGCGAGCGCGATCGCGAGCGTCACGAGCAGGATCGGCGTCGAAATTCTCGGTGTCATGGGTGGCCTCCTTTCGATCGACGATGGGCGGCCGCGTTGGGCTCTCGACCTCCTGCGCATCGGAGACGTTACGCCGTCAACCCGGCGATGCCGTTCCGGAGCAGCGCGAGAGCGAGCAGGATGACGATCACCGCGGCAACTCTCCGGGCGTTCCGCTCCAGCCAGTCCCGGGCGGTGTCCAGAACGTGTTTCGTCCACTCCGACGCAACCACCAGCAGGACGAGGGCGACCGCGAGCGGGAGCAGCGCCATGATCGTGAAGAAGAGCCACTGGACGGCGTAGCCCTGGGCGGTCGGGTTCGTCTCCGAGATCGTCTTCAACGCGATCGGGATGAAGCCGCCGGGGTTCGCGAGCAGGGCGCCCGCGCCGATGACCGCGATCACGGGCGACGAGGCGACCTTGCCCATCTGGTCGATCGCGGCCTTCGTCTTCTCCGGCTTCGGTGGCCGGCGCAGCACGCGGACGACCCAGGCGAGGATGAGCACCGCTGCGATCACATCGAGGATCGCGACCCACGTCTTCGGGCTGGAGGGGGTCGGGGAGGCGGCGACGTCACCGAGCACGAAGGCGGCGAGGATTCCGACCGCCAGCGTCGCCCCGAAAGCGCCGAGGAAGAACCAGAAGCCGGTGCGCCGCGGCCGCTCGGCGAGGACGAGCGCGAGTACCGAGAACGTCAGCGTTGTGGGCGAGACCATCGCCGCGAGTGCGACCAGCACGAGCTCGGTGTCGATCCACGTCACCGCGCCACCCTAAACAGAGCCCGAGACGTCGTCCGCGTCGAGGCGCGGCGGCGGCCCACGGTCGAGCGCCAGCAGCACCGGCACGAGCAATGCCCCGGCGATCACGAGCGTGTCGATTGTGCGGTCGGCCGAGTTCGTGAGGTTGTTCTCGAGCGGCAGCGGAGAGGCCCAGTACACCGCGACCAGCCCTGCGAAGGAGAGCACGAGCCAGCCGAGGCCGAAGCCTGCGAGCCGGAAGCGGCGCAGGGCGAGCGCGCCGGCGAAGCCGACGACCACGAGCAGCGGCAGGTGGCTCCAGCTCGACTCGAGCCGGATCTGGTCGAGCAGCTGGTCGGCGGCGGAGCCGACGCGGTTCCAGTGGCCCGACAGGTAGGTCGGGCTGAGCAGGTGCGAGAGCGCGAAGGTCGTGCTCGTGACGCCGTGGGCGAGGAGCCACAGGTGCCAGGGCAGCACGAGCACGACCCAGGCGAGCGCGGCCTGCACGAGCGCCCGGAGCTGCGGGCGCCGCGTGACCGCGAACGCGGCGGCGAACGCGGCGAGCGCGAACAGCTCGCCCTCGTTCTTCACCATCGCTCCGGCGGCGAGGAACAGCGTGGCCGCGGGCAGCAGGCCGCCGCCGCCGCTTCGCACCCACGCGGCCAGCGCGGCGACGCCGAGCGCGATCATCGTCGCGAGCGGCACGTCGGCGCTGTTCGTCTGGAGCTGGCCGAAGAAGCCCGGAGCCGTGACGACCGCGAGTAGCGCCGCGCCGAGCAGCAGCGAGGGGGCGCTCGGGCGCAAGAGCGCCCAGGCTCCGCCGACGAACGCGATCGCGAAGCCGAGCAGTTGGAGGTGGACGACCGTGCCGTCGAAGCCTGCCATGAAGCGGGAGTCGATCGCCTCCAGCCCGGGCAGGAGCAGCGGGTACTGCAGGCCCGGGTACTGGCTCGCGGTGAAGACCGGCGCCAGCGGATGGCCGAACTCGAAGAGCGCCTGCGCACGCAGGCCCCAGAGCGCCCAGCCGTCGTTCTCGAGCAGGGGCTTGACCGAGAACAGGCGCGCGGCGTTCGCGAGGTAGGCGCCGAGGATCGCGAGCACCGCGAGTGCGGGCAGCGTCCAGGGCGAGAACCGCGAGGCCGGACGCGGGTCGCCGGGCCCGAGCCGGCGGAGGCCGACGGCGAGCGTGGCGGCGGCGAGGAGAGGCAGCGCCACACGGCCGACCGGGACTTGCACGAGTGCAAGCTCCGCGGCGGCGATCCCCGTCCCCGCCAGGCCGACTGCGTAGGCGAGCGGCAGCCGCCTCACGAGCTCGCGACGGGTGTCGGCGAGTCGCAGCAATGGCAGGAGCCCCACGCCGACGGCGAACATGAGCAGGTTCGCGAGGCAGAGCGCGAGGATGTCGCCGGTCACGGATCGGCCACGCGGGACACGGCGATCCCCGTGCCGTACTGCCACTGGGCCTTGAACGGGAGGTGGAGCGACGCCGGATCCGCCTCGTAGGAGAGCACGACGGTCGCGTCCTCGGGGTCGGTCACCTGGACGGCGGGGAGGAGCGTGTAGCGGCCGAGCGAGGCCACGGTGTCGTGCAGGTCGAGCGTGCCGAACGGGGTTCTCGGCACCTGGTAGTAGATGCGGTCGCCGTCCCGCATGAACGACGAGAAGAACGCGAACAGCGGGCCGGGGAACCCCGCCTCCTCGACGGGAGCGAGCCGCCGTCGGTCGTCCGAGTACGCCGAGTAGAGCCGGTAGTCGGTGTTTAGCCGCCGCCAGCTCGTGCCGGCCGAGGCCCAGGCCGAGAAGAGGGCGACGGCAGTCGCGACCCCCGCCGCTAGCCAGGCCATGCCCGACGGTGAAAGGACTATTCTCGCTCTCCCACGCAACAGCACCGACACTAGCGCGGGCCCGCGTCCGCCTCCGGGCGGCCCAAGACCGGCGGCTTGCGACAACCACCCGACGGGAGCCGGCTTGCGGATACCCCAGTCACGAGCGCGGCAGGCCCCACGAGCGCGGTCGCGGCTCGCGCTCAGGGCGCCGGGCGGACTGCTCGCCATCCTCGCGGCCATGCTCGTCGCACTGCAGCCGGCGGGCGCCCTCGCCGCGCCAGGCTCGTTCACGGCGAGCGATCCGCTTCTCGGGACGATCTGGGCCCAAGCAGCCAAGACCGCCGGGCTGATGCTCTCCAGGCCGACGAATCTGGGCAAGGGCTGTTCCTATCCCGCGGGCCACACGATCATCCTCGACGGGTACGTCCGCGACCGGTGCTCCTGGATCGGCGACCTCTCGGTGACGGGCAAGACACTGCTCCTCACTGGCCAGGGCGACCCGGCCGACCTGCGCTTCGCGCTGCAGGCGTTCGCCGACACGCAGCGGGAAGACGGCTCGATCTGCCCCGTGATCGGCCCGCTCTGCGACGGGCGAACACTCGTCGACTACCAGGCCTACTGGATCGAGGCGCTCCGCGACTACGTGCTCTACACCGGCGATCTCGGGGCGGCGCAGGCGATGCTCGGCACGGTCACCGCGATCCTCGACCGCTACTACCCGGCGAGCACGGTCGATGGGCTGTTCCAGAATCGTCTCGGCCCGGCCGACTTCGCCTACATCAACCGCCGCTCGACGACCGTGGCCTACTACAACGCGCTGTATGCGCTCGCGCTCCGGGAAGGAGCCGAGCTGGCCGTGTGGGCGGGCGCGCCCGCGGCCGCAGCAGCGTGGGAGGCGAGGGCCGGGACGCTCGCGGAGGACATCCTCGCGACGTTCTGGGACGCGGCCGCAGGGGCGTTCAAGGGAACGCCCGACGCGGCGGTCGTGCACCCGCAGGACGGCAACGCGTTCGCGGTGCTCGCCGGCGTCGGCTCGGCGGTGCAGCGACGATCCGCGCTCGATTACCTCGCCGCGCACAACGCCTACGAGTACGGCAACTCGATCTCGGACGTGGACGTCTGGGACGGCCCGCCGTGGGGGGAAGAGTCGCATCTTCGCGTGTACCCGTTCATCTCGTTCTTCGAGGTGCAGGCCCGTTTCCGGGAAGGCCTCGACGCGTCGGCGATCGACCTGATCCGCCGCGGCTGGGGCTACATGACGAGAGTCGGTCCGGGCACGACCTGGGAGGTGATCGGCCCGCACGGGTCGTCGAGCATGTTCGTGGCGCCGTCGTTCGCGCACGGCTGGTCGTCCGGCGCCGCCCCGGCGTTGACGAGCTACGTGCTCGGCGTCCGGCCGGACGGTCCCGGCTTCCCGCGCTTCGTCGCCCACCCCCACACCGGAAAGCTCCTGTGGGCCGCGGGCGACGTCCCGACCCCGCGCGGCGCGATCCACTTCGAGTGGCGCCGCCAGGGCAAGCGGTTCACGGCCCAGGTCGTCTCACCGGTGCCAGGCACGATCGTGCTGCCGGCGGTCGGCCCGACGACCGTCGACGGCACGACGGTCTCGCCCGGGAAGACGCCGGCGACGACGACGATTCGCGTCAAGGCCGGTACGCACGCGATCGTGGTGGCGCCGCTCGTCAAGGTGCCGAAGCGAAAGCCGTAGGCGCGGCCGTGGCTAGACGAAGCGGAAGAGGCTCGCGATCGACGTGAAGACCTTCGCGTCGGGCGCCGCGCGGGAGTCGATCCGGAACGAGAGCATGTAGAGCTTCCCGGGTCGGAGCATCAGGATCAGGGTGAAGCCCGTCTTCGCGCCCTGGAACTCCTTCGGCAGGGGAACCGTGCCGGTGATCAGCACCGCCTGACCGGACGGGAGCTTCAGCAGCTGCGGCTTGTCGATCTTCGCACCCGGCGAGGCCATGTTCTTCGCGAACGACGCGCCGATCGCCGGCAGATCGGCCGCCTTGTAGGTCTTCGCAACCGGCTGGATCCGGAGCGAGACGTCCGTCGGCACCGGACTCGGGAGGGCGGGCCACATGAAGGCGCGGAAGCGGAAGTCGCCGACCTCCTTGCGCGCGCCCGCCGTGCTGATGTACGACGAGTAGACCGATGCGAGATCGGCCTTCTTTTGCTTCTTCAGCGTCGCGATCTTCTTCTTGATGATCGGCACCGACGGCGGGATCACCTGCCAGGTCTTCGGGATCGTGATGCGGTAGCCGCCGCTCTTGTCGACGTAGATCGTCGAGGGGAGGTTCTTGGCCGACGCGGCGCCCGCGACGAGAGACGCCGCCACGGCGAGCACGAGCGCGGCGACCATCAGCAACCGTGCGCCGGCAACTCTCACCTCGTCTTGGTAGCACGCACCGGCTTTGCTGTCGAATCCGACTTCTCTAGGCTTGGCCTCCCGACGACGAGAGGAGCAGAGGTGGCAAGCGAGGAAGGAGCGGCGCCGCAGGCGTTCGAAGTCTGGAACGACTACG
Organism: uncultured Actinomycetota bacterium; assembly: GCA_963797465.1. Lineage (GTDB taxonomy): Bacteria > Actinomycetota > Thermoleophilia > Gaiellales > Gaiellaceae > PALSA-600. The sequence continues at coordinate 248,650 of CAWCPD010000002.1, forward strand.
ACCCCTCGATGCGCTTCATCACGGCGTATCCCGTCTCCGCTGCGCAGGGCACCGTGGCGAGCACTGTCGCCTACTACGCCTTCGAGCCGGGTCAGCACAGCGGCCTGCACTTCGACGACGCCGAGGAGGTGATCTACGTCGCCGACGGCGAGGGCGAGGTGTTCGTCAGCGGGCGTCAGGAGAAGCTCGAGGCTGGCGGGTTCAGCTTCATCCCGGAAGGTGTCCAACACGACGTCTACGCCTACGGCGACGTGGAGCTGCGCCTGCTCTCGTTCTTCCCGAAGGCGCGCGTCGAGAGCACCTACACCGAGATCGTGCTGCCCTTCGGCGGCTACGTGATCTCGTCGGACGCGCCGCCGCCCGCCCCGCCGAGCATCGAAGAGATCTCGTTCGACGACCTTCCCCCGGAGCTCGCCCAGGACATGGTGGGCGACTGGGCGGCCGAGCAGGCGCCCGAGGTGGAGGGTGAGGAGCCGCCTGCGGAGGAGGAGGGCGGAAGCTAGACGGCGCGCGCTCCGGCGGGTCGGGCGCGGCCGCTGACCCGGCTAGGCTTTGCGCGCCTCCCGCGGGTGTGGCGGAACTGGCAGACGCGCCGGGTTTAGGTCCCGGTGGGCTTCGGCCCTTGGAGGTTCGAGTCCTCTCGCCCGCATTCCCATCCGTCTCGCGCGCCTCGGGTGTCGTGAAGATACAGACCGACGAGTTCGGCACCTACGGAAGGAACCGCACGTACTCGGCGAGCGGCTTGCGCGGCTTCGCGGCCGGCTCGTTGACCGGGGTGCCGAGGTGGATCAGGGCGACGAAGATCTCGTCGTCGGCGAGGCCGACGGCGGCGCGGCCCGCCGGGGTCTCGAGGAGCTTCGGCGTTCGCCAGTAGGAGGCGAGGCCCCGGGCGTGCGCGGCGAGGAGGACGGCGTACACGGCGCACGCGGTGGCGAGCACGTCCTCGTGGTTCTGGTGGTCGTCGCCCGTCAGACGGGCGCTGGCGACGATCAGCGTCGGCGCCCGGCCCAGCTTGACGCGCTCGTTCGCCTCGCCGGCCGCGACCAGCCGCTCGAAGGCCTCGGGGCCGAGCACGCGGAAGCGCCACGGCTCGGTGAGGAAGTGGTTCGGTGCCCAGCGCGCGAGCTCGAGCAGCTCCTCCACGAGCTCGCGCGCGACGGGCTCGCCGGCGAACACCTTGTGCGTGCGGCGCGTGCGGATCGCGGTGTCGATGTCCACGCGCGCACGGTATCGCGAGCGCTCGACTCGCACGTCGGGCTCGCTCGCCCCACCCGGGCGCACTCTGATTCAATGGCTCGCCATGGAGACGCAGCTCGAGCAGCTGGAAGGAGACCGTGCACGGCTGACGGTCGAGGTTCCGGCCGACGACGTCCACCACGCGGTCGCGCATGCGACGCACGACCTCGCCGAGCGCGTCAGGATCCCCGGCTTCCGGCCCGGCAAGGTCCCGGCGCCGGTACTCGTCTCGAAGGTCGGCAAGCAGCGCGTCTACTCCGAGGCGGTCGAGTCGCACATCGGCAGCTGGTTCTGGTCCGCCGCGCAGCGGACGCGCGCCCGGCCGGCCGAGCAGCCCGAGTTCGAGTACGAGCTGCCGACGACCGACGCCGAGAGCTGGAGCTTCACGGCCGAGTTCGCCGTCCAGGCGAAGCCCGACCCGGCCGACTGGACGACGCTCGAGGTGCCGAGGCGCGAGGCCGAGGTGCCCGACGAGGTGATCTCGGGGCAGCTCGAAGGGCTTCAGCGCATGGTCGCCGAGCTCTCCCCCGTCGAAGGCAGGCCCGCGCAGGAGGGAGACGTGGCGGTCGTCGACATCGTCTCCGACGAGAGCGCGCACCGCGACTACGTGCTCGAGCTCGGCAACGAGCAGCTCGTCGACGAGATCGAAGGCGCCATCCGCGGTCTGCTCGTCGGCGACACCGACGACGTCAGCTGGGAGGTCGGCGACGGCTCGACCCGCGGTGCCGCGGTCACGCTCAAGGAGCTGCACGAGAAGGTGCTGCCGCCGCTCGACGACGAGCTCGCGCGCGCCTCATCCGAGTTCGACTCGCTCGACGATCTCCGCAACGACATCGAGAGCCGGATCCGCTCGCAGATCGAGGACGAGATCGAGGGCGAGTTCCGCCAGGCCGCCGTCGACGAGCTCGTGAGGGCGTCGAAGGTCGACCCGGCCGGGCTCGTGGTCGAAGTGCGGACGCGCGAGCTCGCTGACCGCCTTCGTGCGCAACTTCGAGTCGCGCGGGATCGACGTCGGTGCATACCTCCAGGCGACCGGGGTGAGCCCCGAGGCGCTCGAGCAGCGGCTCCGTGACGAGGCCCGCCAGTCGGTCGCACGCGAGCTCGTCCTCGAGGCTGTGGTCGACAAGCTGGCGATCGAGGTGACCGACGACGAGATCCGCGAGCAGCTCCGCGAGCAGGGCGAGTCGGACACCGACATCGAGGAGTTCATCGAGTCCGGCGGCGCCGACCGCGTGCGACTCGACCTCCGGATGAAGGAAGCGGTCGACCGGATCGCCGCCGAGGTGAAGCCGATCGCGACGGAGCTTGCCGAAGCGCGCGAGGCGATCTGGACGCCGGGCTCCGACAAGCCGGCCGCCGACAAGGAAAAGACCCTGTGGACACCAGGCGGCTAGGTCCGACCTGATGCGCTCTCCGGAAGCGTTCGCCGGCGTCCATGCCGTGATCGGGCAGGATGTGACCTCGTCCGCGGTCTGGCCTGCGAGTGGGACCGTCAAAGCCACCAACGAGACCCCAGCAGCTCGGACACATTCCCGGAAGGAGCACTCATGAGCCCGAACATCCCGATGGTGGTTGAGCAGACCTCGCGTGGCGAGCGGGCCTTCGACATCTATTCGCGCCTGCTCTCCGAGCGCATCGTCTTCCTCGGCACGCCGGTCGACGACTGGGTCGCGAACCTCGTGATCGCCCAGTTGCTCCATCTGGAGTCGGACGACCCCGACAAGGACATCTACCTCTACATCAACTCGCCGGGCGGATCGGTCTACTCCGGGCTGGCGATCTACGACACGATGCAGTTCATCAAGCCGGACGTGCAGACGATCTGCGTCGGGATCGCGATGAGCATGGGCTCGCTCCTGCTTTCGGCCGGTGCGAAAGGAAAGCGGATGGCGCTTGCCGAATTCGCGGATCCTGATCCATCAGGTGTCCGGCGGCTTCCAGGGCCAGGGCACCGACATCGAGATCCAGGCGCGCGAGGTGATCGGCCTCAAGCGGCGGCTGGAGGAGATCTACTCGCAGCACACCGGCAAGGCGATCGAAGAAGTATCCCGTGACATGGAGCGAGATTTCTTCCTCAGTCCCGACGAGGCCAAGGAGTACGGCATCATCGACACCGTGATCACGCACCGCGAGGTGACGCGCGCGGAGGTCGCGGCGTAGCGGGACAGGTCCGGCCTAGCCAGATCGGGCCCGGGAGAGTAAAAGGAGAGCAGACATGGCGCGCGCAAACGAAGGCAACGAGCAGCTTCTCTGCAGCTTCTGCGGCAAGTCGCAGCGCCAGGTCAAGAAGCTGATCGCCGGTCCGGGCGTCTACATCTGCGACGAGTGCATCGATCTCTGCAACGAGATCATCGACGAGGAGCTCACGGCTCCCTCTACCCTCGACCTCGACAACCTGCCGCGCCCCCAGGAGATCTGCGCCTCGCTGAACGACTACGTCGTCGCGCAGGAGGAGACGAAGCGGACGCTCTCGGTGGCCGTCTACAACCACTACAAGCGCGTGCAGATGGGCAACGAGGACGGCGCCGTCGAGCTGCAGAAGTCGAACATCCTCCTGCTCGGCCCGACCGGTTGCGGCAAGACGCACCTCGCCCAGACGCTCGCCCGGATCCTCAACGTGCCGTTCGCGATCGCCGACGCGACCGCGCTCACCGAGGCCGGCTACGTCGGCGAGGACGTGGAGAACATCCTCCTCAAGCTGATTCAAGCCGCCGACTTCGACATCAAGAAGGCCGAGACCGGGATCATCTACATCGACGAGGTGGACAAGATCGCGCGCAAGGCCGACCACCCGTCGATCACGCGCGACGTTTCCGGCGAGGGCGTGCAGCAGGCGCTGCTGAAGATCCTCGAGGGCACGGTGGCCTCGGTTCCGCCGCAGGGCGGCCGGAAGCATCCGCACCAGGAGTTCCTCTCGATCGACACGACGAACATCCTCTTCATCTGCGGCGGCGCCTTCGCGGGGCTCGACAGGATCATCGCCAAGCGCGTCGGCAAGAACGCGATCGGGTTCGGCCGTCAGATCTCCGCCAAGCGCGACGCGGAGAGCGCGGAGCTGCTCACCGAGGTGATGCCCGAGGACCTGCTCAGCTTCGGCCTGATCCCGGAGTTCATCGGCCGCCTACCGGTCGTCTCGGCCGTGCACCAGCTCAAGCGGGAGGACCTCGTCCAGATCCTGCTCGAGCCGAAGAACGCGCTCGTCAAGCAGTACCAGCGCTTCTTCGCCTACGACCACATCGATCTCGTCTTCACCGAGGACGCGCTCTGGTCGATCGCCGACAAGGCGCTCAAGCGCGAGACCGGCGCGCGCGGCCTGCGCTCGATCATCGAGAACGCGCTCCTCGACGTGATGTTCGAGCTGCCGTCGCGCAAGGACGTCTCCAAGTGCGTGATCACGAAGGAGACGATCGAGCGCAACCTCAAGCCGACGCTCGTGACGAGCGGCGGCGGCGGCGAGCTCGACGTGTCCGACGAGCTCGCCGAAGAGTCGGCGTAACCGCGCGGCTGTCGTGAGCCGCGTCGCGCTGGTCACCGGCGCCGCCGGCGGAATCGGCTCGGCGATCGTGGCCCGGCTCGAGGCCGACGGGTTCGCGGTGCACGGCGTCGACGTCGCTGACGCCGATCTTGCGACGCGCGAGGGCAACCGGGCGGTCGTCGACGCCGCGCTCGAGCGGTTCGGCCAGCTCGACGCCGTGGTCGCGAACGCCGGGATCCAGCACGTGGCGCCGGTGCGCGAGTTCCCGGAGGAGCGCTGGGATGCGCTGCTCGCGGTGCTGCTGACCTCGCCGTTCCTGCTCGCGAAGTACGCGTGGGACGCGCTTGAAGCCTCCGGTGACGGCCGCATCTGCGTGATCGCCTCCGCGCACGCGCTCGCCGCCTCGCCGTTCAAGTCCGCCTACGTCGCGGCGAAGCACGGCGCGCTCGGTCTCGTGAGAACGCTCGCGCTCGAGGGCGCAGCGGTCGGGATCAGCGCGAGCGCCGTCTGCCCGGGCTACGTGCGCACGCCGCTCGTCGAGGCGCAGATCGCGGACCAGGCGAAGGTGCACGGCCTCTCGGAGGAGGACGTGCTCGAGCAGGTGATCCTCGCGCCGCACGCCGTGAAGCGGCTGCTCGAACCTGCCGAGGTCGCCGACGTGGTCGCATTCGTGCTCGGGCCCGGCGGCCGCGCGATGACGGGCGTGCCCGTCGTGATGGACCTGGGCTGGACTGCTCGTTAGGCTGGCGCCGGGATGATGGAACCGCGGTACGACCCGACCGGCGTCGAGGAGCGCTGGCAGCAGACCTGGGAGAAGGAGGGCCTCTACAACGCCGATCCCGACCCGTCGCGGCCGGCCTACGTCGACGCGCACCCGCCGCCGAACGTGACCGGCGAGCTGCACATGGGCCACGCGCTCCAGCTCGCGCTCGGCGACACCGTGATCCGGATGAAGCGGATGCAGGGCTTCAACGCGCTCTTCCAGCCGGGATACGACCACGCGGGCATCTCGACCCAGAACGCGGTCGAGAAGCAGCTGCTGAAGGAGGGCACCTCGCGCCAGGAGCTCGGCCGCGAGGCGTTCGAGGCGCGCGTCTGGGAGTGGCTCCACGAGGTCGGCGGCAAGATCATGTTCCAGTTCCGGCGGATGGGCGCCTCGCTCGACTACCGGCGCGAGCGGTTCACGATGGACCCCGGGTACGTGCGGGCGGTGCTGCGCTTCTTCGTCCACCTCTACGACAACGGGCTAGATCTACCGCGCGAACCGGATCATCAACTGGTGCCCGTACCACCGCACCTCGCTGTCGGACCTCGAGCTCGACGCACGCGGACCGCGACGACGTCCTCTCGACGATCCGCTACCCGCTTGCGGACGGCGACGGCTACATCCCGATCGCGACCGTCAGGCCCGCCACGATCCCCGCGGACGTCGCGGTCGCCGTGCATCCGGACGACGACCGCTACAAGCATCTGATCGGACGCGAGGTGATCGTGCCGTGGGTCGAGCGCCGCGTGCCCGTGATCGCCGACGAGCGCGTCGAGCGCGAGTTCGGCACCGGCGCGCTCAAGATCACGCCCGGCCACGATCCCACCGACTTCGAGATCGGGCGCGACCACGGCCTGCCCGAGCCGATGTGCATCGGCCCGGACGGCCTCGTCACGGCCGTGGGGCTCGAGGGCCTCGACCAGAAGGAGGCCGGCCGCCGGATCGTCGCGTGGCTCCAGGAGCGCGGCCAGCTCGAGCAGCAGGAGAACTACCGTCATACGGTCGCGCTCTGCGAACGCTGCGAGTCGCGGATCGAGCCGTTCGATCTCGCTGCAATGGTGGTGCTCGATGGAGGAGCTGAAGCGGCCGGCGCTCGAGGCGCTGCGCTCGCGGCGGGTCGTCTACCACCCCGAGAGCCAGCACCGTTTCGCGATCGACTCGCTCGAGAACGCGCCCGACTGGTGCGTCTCGCGGCAGCTCTGGTGGGGCCACCAGATCCCGATCTAGCACGTGCCCCGACGGCCCATGTCACCGCGGCCGAGGAGCCGCCGGCGGCCTGCGCCGAGTGCGGCTCGGCCGAGCTGACGCGCGAGACGGACGTGCTCGACACGTGGTTCTCTTCGGCGCTCTGGCCGTTCGCGACGCTCGGCTGGCCCGACGAGACCGACGACCTGAAGGCCTTCTACCCGGGTCAACTGCAGACGACCGCGCGCGAGATCATCCGCCTCTGGGAGAACCGGATGATCTTCGCCGGCCTCGAGCTGCTCGGCGAGGTTCCGTTCACGTGACGTGATCATCCACTCGACCGTGCTCGCGCCCGACGGCCGCCGCATGTCGAAGTCGCTCGGCACCGGGATCGACCCGCTCGACATCGTGGCGCAGCACGGCACCGACGCGACGCGATACGGGCTGCTCGACAACTCGCTCGACGCAGGATGTGAAGTTCTCGTACTCGGCGATCGAGAAGGGCGGGAAGCTCACGAACAAGCTCTGGAACGCGTCGCGGCTGCTGCTCACGGCGGGCGCGACGCCGGGCGAGCCGCGGCCGGCGTCGGTCGAGGAGCGCTGGATCCTGGCGCGGCTCTCGCAGGCGCAGCGGGCGTTCGAGGGCTTCATCGGCGAGTTCGACTTCGCGCATGCCGCCGACGAGCTCTACCACGTCACCTTCGACGACTTCTGCGACTGGTACCTCGAGGCGGTCAAGCAGCGGCTGTACGACGGCGACGAGGCGGCGCGGGCTACCGCGTTCTCCGCGCTCGAGCACCTGCTGAAGCTGCTGCACCCGGTCATGCCGCACGTGACCGAGGAGATCTGGTCGCACCTGCCGGATCGCGAGACGCGCCTGATCGTCGGCGCCGTGGCCCGAGGCGCGGCGACGAGTCGGACGCGGGGGCGCTCGACCGCATCCAGGAAGCGGCGGCGATGTTCCGCCGCTCGGGCGTCGTGCCGCCGCTCGAGGGCGACGAGAAGCGGATCTTCGACGCCGTCGTGAAGCCGGAGCGGGCGAAGGCGAACGGCGACGTCGAGGCCGAGCGGGCGCGGCTGCGCAAGGAGATCGCACGCGCCGAGGGGATGCTCGCGAACGAGCGCTTCGTCGCGAACGCGCCGTCCGCGGTCGTCGAGGCCGAGCGTGTGAAGCTCGAGCGCTTCCGCCGCGACCTGGCCGCGATCACCGATTAGCCGGCCGTGCTGCGATCGTGCCGAGGTTCCGCTTTCGGCGCGAAGTTGTCACACTTCCGTTCGGTGTCTGACACCGGGACAGGGCCGATGCAGACGGTTCGGCCCGAGGTTCCCGCCCCCTCCGTCGCGCCTCGTGACCGCCTCCGCGCCCCTGCCCAACACCTCCACCGGCCTCGACTGGCTCGAGTCGCTCACGCCTTGGCCGGCGGTGTTCGGGCTCGATCGGATGCGCGAGCTGCTCGCGGCGCTCGGCGAGCCGCAGCGCGCCTTTCCGGCCGATCCACGTCGTCGGGACGAACGGCAAGACGACCACGACGCTGATGTGCGCGGCGCTGCTGCGCGCGGCCGGGCTCCGCATCGGCGCCTACATCTCGCCCCACGTGCGCGGCTGGGCGGAGCGCATCCAGGTCGACGGCGAGCCTTCCGACCTCGAGGCGGCGCTCGCCCGGGTCCGCCCGCACGCGGCGGGGGCGACGCAGTTCGAGGTGCTCACCGCCGCCGCGCTCGCCGAGTTCGCGGCGCGAGAGGTCGACGTCGCGGTCGTCGAGGCAGGGCTCGGCGGCCGCCACGACGCGACGAACGTCCTCGGCCGCGCCGGTCGTCGTCCTGACCAACGTCGCGCTCGACCACACCGACGTGCTCGGCACGACGCGCGAGGCGATCGCGGCCGAGAAGCTGGCGGTCGTCGCGCCCGGGGCGGTCGTCGTTCTCGGCGAGCCCGAGTGGGAGCCCGAGGCGAGGGCGCTCGGTGCCGCGCGCGTCGAGGTGCTCTCCGGGTCGAACCTGGGCCTCGCCGTCGCGGCCGCGGAGGCGTTCCTCGGCGAGCCGGTCGACCCGCACGCGGCAGAGGCCGTCCGCGTTCCCGGGAGGCTCGAGCGCCGCCGCGAGAAGCCGCTCGAGCTCTGGGACGGCGCCCACAACATCGCCGGGCGTCGGCTACCTGCTCGCCCGGCTGCCGCGTCGTCGCTTCACGATCGTGGCGTCGATCCTCGCCGACAAGAACGTCGACGCGATGCTTCAGGCGCTCGCGACCGTCGGCGACACGTTGGTCGCCACCCGCGCTGCGAGCCCGCGCGCCCTCGCCGCCGACGAGCTCGCCGCACGCGCCCGCATCGCGTTCGCGCACGTCGAGGCGCTCGCCGAACCGGCCGCCGCGCTGGCGCGCGCGCGCCGGCTCGCGGGCGCCGACGGGGCCGTGCTCGTCACCGGCTCGCTCTACCTCCTGGCCGCAGCTTTCGGCGTCCGAACGGAAAACGTAGGATGACGCGCGCCCGTGAACGACTCAGCGTCTTCGTCTTCGCGGCATTCCTGCTCGCCCTCTACGTCGGGCTTGCGTTCTTGGCGGGCTGGGTGCTAGGGAGAGTCTTGTTGTGACAGCAAGCGTGTTCGGCGGAATGCACGACTTCTTCAACTCGACGACGTGGGTCGTCGTACGGGCGGGCGCGATCGTCTTCGTGGCCCTCTTCTGGATCGCGACCGTCTTCTGGGTGCGGAAGGATGCGCGCCGCCGAATCGCGAACCGGCAGCTTGTCTGGCTCGCGACGCTGATCGGCGCGATCCCGCCGTTCCTCGGCCCGTTGATCTACATGCTCTTCCGGCCGCCGGAGTACCTCGAGGACGTGCGCGAGCGGGAGCTCGAGCTGAAGATGATCGAGCGCGGGCTCGAGGGCCGCGAGCTGACGTGCTGGGTCTGCAACGCGCGCGTGGAGCCCGAGTTCCTCGTTTGCCCGGTCTGCACCACGCGGCTGCGCGCGGCCTGCGCGGGCTGTAGTCGGCCGCTCGAGCCGGCCTGGCAGGTCTGCCCCTACTGCGAGACGCCGGTCGTCGCAGACGAGAACACGGTGCCGCTGCGGCCGCCCTCGACGCGGCGCCCGCGCCAGACGCGCTCGTCCGGTTCCTAGAGGCTTGATGCGCATTAGCCGTGGCCGCGGTGCCGTCCCAGGCGCGGCGCCATGCCGTCTCGTCGCCCTTGCCCGGGCCACCGGCCTGGGCTGCGGACGTCGAGCCACCCTGGCTTGGCCCGGAACGGCCCCACGACGGACGTCCAATACGCATCAAGCCTCTCGTTCGAGAGGCCAGGTAAGCTCGGCGGCCGCATGGCCCTCGAGCGCACCCTGATCCTCGCCAAGCCCGACGCCGTCTCGCGCAACCTCTCCGGCGAGATCCTCGCTCGCTTCGAGCGCCGCGGGCTCCGCCTTCGCGCCGGGCGGCTGGTGGTCGCCTCGCGCGAGCTCGGCGAGACGCACTACGCGGAGCACGCGGCGAAGCCGTTCTTCGGCGAGCTCGTCGACTTCATCACCTCGGGGCCGACGCTCGCGTTCGTGCTCGAGGGCGAAGGCGCGATCGCGACCGCCCGCAAGACGATCGGCGCCACGAATCCCGCCGACGCCGATCCCGGCTCGCTGCGCGGCGAGTTCGCGCTCGCGATGCCGAACAACCTCGTCCACGGCTCGGACTCGCTCGAGTCCGCCGAGCGCGAGATCGCGCTGTGGTTCCCCGATGGGCCCGTCTGACGACGCGGCGCGCAACCGCACGCTCTGGACGGAGAACAACCGCGAGTACACCGACGAGCGCGCCTCCGACAACTGGGCGCTCGACGAGATCTCGTGGGGCAGCTGGTCGATCGACGAGAGCGAGCTGAACGTTCTCGGCGACGTCGCCGGCCTGGACGTCGTCGAGCTCGGCTGCGGGACCGCCTACTTCTCCGCGTGGCTCGCCAGGCGCGGAGCGCGGCCGGTCGGCGTCGACATCACGCCGGCGCAGCTCGACACCGCCCGCCGCCTCATGGCCGAGACGGGGATCGAGTTCCCGCTCGTCGAGGCGGACGCGGCGGACACCGGCCTGCCCGACGCGTCCGCCGACCTCGTGCTCTCGGAGTACGGAGCCTCGATCTGGGTCGATCCGTACCGCTGGATCCCCGAGGCTGCGCGCCTGCTGCGCCCGGGCGGCCGCCTGGTCTTCCTGCGGAACTCGACGCTCGTGATCCTCTGCTCGCCCGACGAGGTGCCGGCGCTCGAGCAGCTCGTCAACCCGCAGTTCGGCATGCACCGGTTCGAGTGGCCCGAGGGAGGCGTCGAGTTCCATCTCCCGCACGGGGAGTGGATCGACCTGCTGCGCGCGAGCGGGTTCGAGATCGAGCGGCTGATCGAGCTCCAGGCGCCGGCCGATGCCGAGACCCATCACCGCTACTCGTTCGTCACGGCCGAGTGGGCGAAGAAGTGGCCGTCCGAGGAGATCTGGGCGGCACGGAAGCGCTCGTGAGCAGTTCGGCGCCGCCGCTCCTGCTCGCCTCGACCTCACCGCAGCGGCCGGCGATCCTCGCGCAGCTCGGCATCCCGTTCGAGGTGGCTACGCCCGCATACGAGGAGGAGCCGGGCCCCGACCCGCTCGAGCACGCCGCCGGCAAGGCGCGCTCGGTCGACGGCGGCCGAAGGCCCGTGCTCGGCGTCGACACGGTGGTCGTCTGCGGCGGCGAGCTGATCGGCAAGCCGGCCGACGCGGCCGATGCGGAGCGCATGCTGCAGGCACTCTCCGGCGCGACACACGAGGTCGTCTCGGGCCTCTGCCTACGGACGGCGGCGTGGGAGGAGCTCCACCGCGAGACGACGCGCGTCACCTTCCGGCCACTCGTGCCGGGCGACGTCGAGCGATATGTCCGCAGCGGCGAGTGGGAGAGCCGGGCCGGGGCGTACGCGATCCAGGGCCTCGGTGGGAGCCTTGTCGAGCGGATCGAGGGTGACTACCTGAACGTCGTCGGACTCCCCGGCTCGCTGCTCGTCCGGCTGCTCGCGAAGCGCTTCCCCGGCGCGTACGGCTTCGGCTGAGCGGCCCGGCGTGATGATTGGAGGCGAACCCGGCGCCGGTAGAGTGCGCCGCGGGTCGTCGATGGGCATCTTCAACTACCTGACGGGATTCGGCGGCCGGGACATGGCGGTCGACCTCGGCACCGCCAACACCCTGGTCTACGTGCGTGGCCGTGGGATCGTGCTCAGCGAGCCGTCGGTGGTGGCGATCGACCAGTCGACGGGCGACGTGCACGCGGTCGGGCTCGAGGCGAAGCGGATGATCGGCCGTACGCCCGGGACGATCAGCGCGATCCGGCCGCTCAAGGACGGCGTGATCGCCGACTTCGACGTCACCGAGCAGATGCTCCGCCACTTCATCCAGAAGGTGCACCAGCACCGCTTCGCGCACCCGCGCGTCGTCGTCTGCGTGCCGTCGGGCGTCACCGGTGTGGAGAAGCGCGCGGTCGAGGAGGCAACGCTCTCTGCGGGCGCGCGCCAGGCGTACCTGATCGAGGAGCCGATGGCGGCGGCGATCGGCGCCGGCCTGCCGGTGGGCGAGCCGACCGGGAACATGATCGTCGACATCGGCGGCGGAACGACCGAGGTGGCCGTGATCTCGCTCGGGGGGATCGTCGTCTCGCAGTCGCTGCGCGTCGGCGGTGACGAGATGGACGAGGCGATCATCAACCACATCAAGCGCGAGTACAAGCTGCTGATCGGGCAGCAGACGGCCGAGGAGATCAAGCTCGAGGTCGGTTCGGCGCACACGCTCAAGGAGGAGGTGCAGGCCGAGGTTCGCGGGCGTGACATGCTCACCGGGCTGCCGAAGACCGTGATCCTCTCGAGCGAGGAGGTGCGTCACGCGCTCGAGGAGCCGGTGACGCAGATCATCGACGCGATCAAGTCGACCCTCGACAAGACGCCGCCCGAGTTGTCGGCCGACATCATGGACCGCGGGATCGTGCTCGCCGGCGGCGGCGCGCTCCTCCAGGGTCTCGACCAGCGCCTGCGGCAGGAGACGCACATGCCGACCCATCTCGCCGAGTCGCCGCTCACCTGCGTCGCAGTCGGCTCGGGCCGCAGCCTCGAGGAGTTCGAGGCGATGCGGAACAGCGCCCGCGCGCGCGCCCGCAGCCGCCGCAACGGCCGCGGCCGGTAGGTCCCGCGCGTCCGTGCAAGTGAAAGGCCCTCACCTGCACGGTCCGATGCCGCGCGCTTGACACGGGCATATCCGTAAGCATAGACTTACGGTAAGTGAAAGCTTACACACCGATGGACGCGCTCGGCGACCCGACGCGAAGGGCCGTCTTCGAGCGGCTGCGCAGCGGGCCGAAGGCGGTCGGCGAGCTTGCCGCCGGCCTTCCGGTGAGCCGCCCCGCCGTCTCGCAGCACCTGCGGGTGCTGCGCGAGGCCGGCCTCGTGTTCGAGCGCCGGGAGGGGACGCGGCGCGTCTATCGGGCCGATCCGCGCGGGCTCGCCGAGCTCCGCGCCTACTTCGACGAGTTCTGGGTGCACGCCCTCGAGGCGTTCAAGGACGAGGTCGAGAAGGGAGCATGATGGAAGCGACGATGGATCTGGCGATCCGGAGGACGGTGACGGTGAGCGCATCGGTCGAGCGCGCGTTCGACGTCTTCACCCGCGGGATCGAGACGTGGTGGCCGCTCGCGACGCACTCGATCAGCGCGACGCGCGGAGGCGGCACGCCGCAGGAGCTGCACCTCGAGCTGCGAGAGGGCGGGCGCTTCTACGAGCGCACCGACGGCGAGGAGCACTCGTGGGGCCGTGTCCTCGCCTACGAGCCTCCGAGCCGGATCGTGCTCGAGTGGCATGTGAACCGGGAGAACCCTGCAACCGAGATCGAGGTCACGTTCACCGCGGACGGGGCAGGAACGCGCGTCGACCTGGTCCACAGCGGCTGGGAGCGCTTCGACGACGCCGAGGGCGAAACGAGAGCGAACTACGGCAGCGAGAACGGCTGGGACATGGTGCTGGCCCGCTACGCGGAAGCCGCAGAGCTATAGAGCAACCTGGAAAGACGGGGGTGCGGGCTCCGCCCGTGCCCCCGCCTCGGCATCCAGTAACCGGCCGCGGGCCGCGGAATCACTCCCCCGGAGCCAATCGAGCCCAGGAAAGAGGCCCTGGGGGGAAACCGCCGGTTCCCGGCGCGCCCAATACCGCAGGTCTTCGTCCGTGCCTCTACACTTTCGAAGCTCGTGCCTCGCAACCGGACCGCTCGCATTGCGGTGCTGGGCTCATCGGTCCAGCGCTCCGCAGCCTCCGGCCACTCCTCGACCCGATCGCGTGCTCTCAAGCGAAAGATCGTCGTGGCCTGCCTCGTCGTGCTCTCGCTCGTCCTGATCACGCTGTCGTTCCGCTCGAATGCGCTCGATCCGGTGCAGAGCGCGGGCTCATCGGTGCTGCGGCCGTTCGAGATCGCGGCCAACCGCGTCGCGCGGCCGTTCCGCGACGCGGCGGGCTGGACGAGCGGCCTCGTTCACGCCAAGTCCGAGAACGAGCGGTTGAAGCGCGAGAACGAGGCGCTCCGGCGCGAGGTCGCGACCTCGCAGACGGCGCTGAAGGAGAACGTCCGGCTCCAGGCGCTCCTCGCCTACCGCGACTCGCCCTCGTTCCCGAAGGACTATCGCGCGGTGGCTGCGACCGTCCTCACGAACCCGACGGCGTTCGACCAGAGCGTGACCGTCTCGGCCGGCTCGAATCAGGGGATCGCGGTCGAGGACGTGGTCGTGACCGCCGGCGGGCTCGTCGGGCAGGTGACCAAGGTCTACCCCGACATCGCCCGCGTGCTGCTGATCAGCGACTCGAACAGCGCCGTCCGGGCCGCCGACGCGCGCGATCCGTCGACGGTCGGGATGCTCGAGCATGGAAGCACGCCCGACTCGCTCGTCCTCAACCGCGTGGGGAAGGACAAGCGCGTCGAGAACGGCGACACGATCATCACCGCGGGATCGCCCGGCGGCGGTGAGCTGCCGTCGCTCTTCCCGCGCAAGATCCTGATCGGCACGGTGACGAGCGTGAACCAGCAGGACACCGACATCTTCAAGCACATCCAGGTGCAGCCGTTCGTCGACCTCACCTCGCTCCAGTCCGTGCTCGTGCTCGTCCCGAAGAAGCCGAGGGCGGGCCGGTGATCGTCGACTCGCTGAAGGCGTTCCTGATCCTCTTCACGGCGGTGCTCGTGCAAGTGTCGATGCTGTCCGCGTACACACCGCTCGGCGGTTCGGCGGACCTCGTCCTCGTCACGCTCGTCTCGATCGCGCTCCTGCGCGGATCGGTCTTCGGCGCCACCGCCGGGTTCGCGGCGGGGCTGCTGATCGACACTGCCAACCTCGGCACGCTCGGCTTCACCTCGCTCCTGCTCACTCTGGCCGGCTTCTGGATCGGGCGTTACGGCGAGACGACCGCCCGCGACCGCTTCCACGCGCCGTTCACCTCGATCGCGGTCATCACCGTCCTGTACACGCTCGGCGCGCTCGCGCTGCGGTTCGTCCTGGGCACCGAGGTGCCGGCCGGAGCCGTCCTCTCGGGACTGCCCGCGGCCGTGCTCCTGAACCTGCTGCTGACGCTGCCGGTCTACGCGGTCGTGCGCCGCCTGCTGCCGCCGCACGAGCTGGCCGACCGCGTGCACGAGGTCAGGCTCCTTGGCTAGAAGGGCGTCGCGCTCCAACCGCTTCCTTCCGTCCGATCCGCGCGTGGAGGAGCCGTACCTGCTCACACCGCAGCTCGCCCTGCGCGTCGCGATTCTCGGCTTCCTCGCACTCGCCGTCTTCGCCGTCCTCTTCCTGCGCCTCTGGGCGCTCCAGGTGCTCTCGGGCGACACGTACCTCACCCAGGCGAGCAACAACCGCGTGCGCGAGCTCCCGATCGACGCGCCACGCGGCCCGATCCTCGACCGCAACGGGCGTGTGCTCGTCCGCAACGTGCTCGGGACGAGCCTCGAGGTCTGGCCCGCCGACATGCCGAAGAACCGCGCGGCCCGCGAGCTCGAGCTGCGCCGGCTGTCGACGGTCGTCGGCATCCCGGTGCCGAAGCTCGAGGAGCGGTTGCGCGAGCGCGCCGGCGACCCGCTGACGCCGGTCGTGATCCGTCGCGGGATCCACGACGACCAGATCTCGTACGTCAAGGAGCACCAGATCCAGTTCCCGGGCGTGCGGCTCGCCGACAGCTATCTGCGCAAGTACCCGCACCACTCGCTCGGTGCTCATCTCCTCGGCCACGTGGGCGAGATCAGCGCCGCCGAGCTGAAGGCGATGAAGAGCAAGGGCTACACGCTCGGGGACACGATCGGCCAGGCGGGGGTCGAGTCCACCTACGACACGTACCTCCGCGGCCGCGACGGCTCCGCTCGGCTGACCGTGGACTCGCGCGGCCGCCCGACGAGCGCGATCCAGCCGTGGGTGACGCCTCAGGCTGGCAGCACGCTGCGGCTCACGATCGACCTGAAGCTCCAGCGGGCCGCCGAGCAGGCGCTGCGGTACGGCATCGGCCTCGCGCACCGGAGCGGCGCGTGGGCGGCCGACGGCGGCGCGGTCGTCGCGCTCGACCCGCGCGACGGCGCCGTGCTCGCGCTCGCCTCGTACCCAACCTTCGAGCCGTCCGTGTACGTGAGCCGCGACCGGCGCAAGTTGGCGCCGCTTTCGAACGACGAGGTCGCCCGGACGCAGAACCACCCCGGCCTGAACCGCGCGCTCTCGGTCACCTACCCGCCCGGCTCGACCTGGAAGCCGGTTACGGCCCTCGCGGCGATGCAGGAGCACATCCTCACCCCGTACTCGTCGCTCCCCTGTACAGCGAGCTTCACGGCCTACGACACGACCTTCAACAACTGGAACCCGTACGTCAACCAGTGGATCGAGCTCCCGACCGCCCTCGCGGAGTCGTGCGACACCTACTTCTACCAGGTGGGCCTCGACTTCTACGAGCTGCCCGAGAACCGCGGCCACCTCCTGCAGAACTGGGCGTCGCGGTTCGGGTTCGGCGCCCCGACCGGCATCGACGTCGGGACCCGAGGCGGCAGGCCTCGTGCCGACGCCGGAGTGGAGGGAGAAGACGTTCAGCGGCCCGCAGTACGGTGAGATCGACCGCACCTGGAAGCCGGGCTACTCGATCCTCATGGCGATCGGGCAGGGCGACCTCGACGTGACGCCGATTCAGATGACGCGCTTCTACGCGATGCTCGCGAACGGCGGCCAGCTCGTCACTCCGCACATCGTCGAGGACGTCGAGCAGGCGACGAGCGACAAGAGCGCGCCCCAGGTATTGCGCCGCTTCACCGCCCAGCCGCCGACCGCGAGCGGAGTCGACCCGGCCGCGCTCTCGATCGTCCAGACGGGGCTCTACGAGGCGACGCACTCGGCGATCGGGACCTCGTCCGGCGTCTTCGGCTCCTTCCCGGTTTCGATCGCCGGCAAGACCGGCACGGCCGAGAAGCTCGTCACGCTGCCGGGCTACTCGAACAGCCTCAAGCTCGACCAGTCGTGGTGGTGCGGCTACGGACCGACCGAGAGCCCCGAGATCGCGGTCTGCGTCGTGATCGAGAACGGCGGCCACGGCGGGACGGCGGCGGCGCCGGCGGCGCTCAAGGTCTTCGAGCAGTACTTCCACAAACACGGCGTGACGACCGCGCATCCCTCGGACTGACGGGCGATGGCGTACGAGGCAGTCGACACACGCGCACGGGGACTCGGCTCCGTGCGGTACCAAGGGGCGGGAGGCGTGCTCGCCGTCGTGCGCGGGCTCGACTGGATCCTGTTCGGCGCGATGGTCGCCCTCGTCGGCTTCGGGCTCTGGGCGATCGACGGGATCACGCGCCACGATGGCGGCGACCAGGTCGGCCGGCAGGCGCTCTACGCCGCGGTGGGCGGGGTCGTGTTCGTCGTCACCACACTCATCGATCCGCGGGTCTACCGCCGGTTCAGCCGGCTGATCTTCGTGGGCACGTTCGGCCTGATGCTGCTCGTTCTCGTCGCGGGGGCGGCTACGCGCGGCTCGCGCCGCTGGATCGATCTGGGTTTCTTCCGCTTCCAGCCCTCGGAGTTCGGGAAGGTGCTGTTCACGCTCTTCCTCGCGGCGTTCCTGGCCGACCGTGCAAGGCGGCTGAACGAGCTGAGCGTGCCACTGGCCGCGATCGCGGTCGCGGCGGGGCCGATCGTCCTCGTCTTCCTCCAGCCGGACATCGGCACGGCGCTCGTCTACACCGCCGTTCTCGCCGCCGTGCTGTTCGTCTCCGGCGTGCGCTGGCTGCACCTGGCCGCGATCGGCTCCGTCGCGCTGATCGTCGTGCTGGCGGTGCTCTGGTGGCTGCCCGCGAGCGGCGTCAACGTGCTCAAGCCCTACCAGGCGCAGCGCCTCACCGGCTTCACGAACCCCGACTCGGACCCGCGGGGCGCCACGTACAACGTGAACCAGTCGATCACCGCGGTCGGCGCGGGAGGCCTGCGCGGCCGCGGGATCGCCGGCGCGACCCAGACGCGGCTCGACTACCTGCCCGAGCACGCGACCGACTTCGCGTTCGCCTCGCTCGCCGAGCAGCGCGGCTTCTTCGGCGCCGCGATCCTGCTCCTGCTCTACCTACTCGTCGTGTGGAGAGGGCTGAAGATCGTGGCAGGCGCGTCCGATCTCTTCAGCGCGATCGTCGCGGGAGGCCTCGTGTTCGCGCTCGTGTTCCAGGTGTTCGTCAACGTGGGCATGACGATCGGCGTCGCCCCGATCACCGGCATCCCACTGCCGTTCGTCTCCATCGGCGGCTCGTCGATGATCGCCAACCTCGCCGCGATGGGAGTCCTGCAGTCGATCCACGCCCGCGGGCGGAGACGGCGCTCGTGAGCAGGACGAGACAGACGCTCGCGCCCCTGTCGCTGCTCGCGATCGTGCGTGAGGTCAGGGCCCGGTCCGGCGACCGTCGGCCGATCGTCGTCGACGGCGCCCGGGGCCTCGCGCCGCTGCTCGCGCGGGAGCTTCGCGCGGGCGGCGACCCGATCGCCGTGCGCGAGGGCGGCAGCCCCGAGGGCGCGGCCGTGCTCGTCTGGATCGGCTACCCCGACGAGGAGCGGCTGCGCGCGGCGTCGCTCGCGCATGTGCCGATCGTCGGCGTGACGGAGGGCGAAAGCCTTCCCTACGTCCTCGACACCGATCTCGTGCGCATCCGGGTCGGCGAGAGCCTCCCGGTCGCCGAGGTGGCGCTGGCGCTCGCGCACCTTCTCGGCCACAACGCGACCGGCCTGGCCTCGCGCCTGCCCGTGGTGCGCGAGGCAGTCGTGGACGAGCTGATCCGTGCGGTCTCACGCCAGAACGCGATGATCGCCGCGGCTGTGTGGGTGCCCGGCGTCGACATGCCCCTCCTGACGCTGAACCAGGCGCGGCTCGTGCTGCGCATCGCACTCGCCCACGGCGAGGAGATCGACCGCTCGCGCCTGCCCGAGCTCGCCGCAGTCGTCGGCGCCGGTTTCGGCTTCCGCGCGATCGGACGGCAGCTGCTCGGCGTCGTCCCGTTCGCGGGCTGGGCGGCCCGGGGCGCGGTCGCCTACGGCGGCACGAAGGCGATCGGCGAGGCGGCGAGGCGTCGCTTCGCCGATTCGTGAGCGCCGTCCGACCGCGGACCTACGCTCTGCCCGAATGGCGAAGACCGACGGCCTCGAGGCGCACGAGCTCCTGCAGATGGAGGAGGCCGACGCCTGGTTCGAATACCTCGACGCAATCCAGGGCCAGAGCGGTGCTCGGTACGCCGAGCTGGAGCCGTGGGCGTGGGTTCGCCTAGCGCAGCGGCTGCGTGCGATCCGCGCGCGGCGGGCTCGGCTCGGGCCTGCAGCCGAAGCGGTCTGAGAGGCTCCCGTGGAACCCCTGCTAGGCTCCCTGAAGGCCATGCCGAGGCTTTTCCCATCCATCCGCACACCCATCTGCGCCGCGCGCCCGCTTCAGGCAGGGCTGCCCGCGCGCCCTTTCAAGGAGATTTCTTTTGCCACTTCCCTGGTTTCGCCGCCGCAAGGCGGTCGTAGAGCAGGCGCCGTCGCCGGCAGCCGCTCCCGCAGTCTCAGAACCTGACGAGCTGATCGCCGACGTGTCGCCCGTCGGTCCGGGCGCCAACGGCGAGTCGACCACCACCACCGCCGCAAGAAAGCGCCGCCGAGGAAGTCGAGGGGGCGCTGGACGGAAGAGGAAGCCGCCCGTGGAGGGTGGCGGCGCACCCGCCGAGACGGCCGAGACGGCCACGCAGGACGCGCCGCAGGCCGCCACTGCGGCTGCCGCCGGCGCCGCGAAGCGGGGCGGCGACCGCAACAAGCGCACGCGCGAGAGCTCGCGCGCCCGCCCGCCGCGCCGCACGCCTCCGCGCCGCGCGCCGCTGCCGAAGGCGAAGCGCGAGCTGCTCGTGTCGGTCGACGCGGGCGAGAAGCGCGTGGCGATGATCGAGGACGACGTCGTCGCCGAGGTCTATCTCGAACGGCCGGAGCACCGCTCGATCGCCGGAAACGTCTACCTCGGCACGGTCGACAACGTCCTCCCCGGCATGGAGGCCGCGTTCGTCGAGATCGGGCTCGAGAAGAACGGCTTCCTCTACGTCGACGAGATCGTCGGCCCCGAGCTCGAGGGTCGCCGCGGCGCGCGCAAGATCCAGGACCTGATTCAGCGAGGCCAGACGATCCTCGTCCAGGCGGTCAAGGACCCGATGAAGACGAAGGGCGCACGCTTGACGACCGAGATCTCGCTGCCCGGCCGCTTCGTCGTCTACGTCCCGCACGGGGACGGGCTCGGCGTCTCGCGCCGGCTCGAGGACGACGAGCGCAACCGGCTCAAGGCGATCGTCAAGGAGATCGCACCCGACCAGGGCGGCGTGATCGTCCGCACTGCGGCCGAGGGCGCTTCTGCCGAGGACGTCGAGCGCGACCTGGACTTCCTGCAGAAGCTCTGGACGACGATCGAGGCCCGCGCGAAGAGCGTGAACGCCCCGGCGCTGATCTACCAGGAGGCCGAGCTGCCGCTGCGCGTCACGCGCGACCTCTTCACCGGCGAATTCGAGCGGCTGGTCGTCGACCACGACCGCACCTACAAGCGCATCGTCGGCTACCTGAAGAAGACCTCGCCGCACATGGTCGAGCGGGTGAGCCGTCACAAGGAGCGCGCTCCGCTGATGGAGTTCTCCGGGGTCGAGCAGGAGATCAAGTCGACGCTCAACCGGCGCGTCGATCTCCCCTCCGGCGGCTACCTGATCTTCGACTACGCCGAGGCCTTCACGGTCATCGACGTCAACACCGGCCGCTTCGTCGGCTCGCGCTCGAAGACCTCGGGCGCACGCCTCGAGGACACGATCACGAAGAACAACCTCGAAGCCGTCAAGGAGGTCGTGCGGCAGCTGCGCCTGCGCGACATCGGTGGGATCATCGTCATCGACTTCATCGACATGGCCAACCCGAAGAACAGGGCGCAGGTCGAGGAAGCGCTGCGCCAGGAGCTCGAGCGCGACCGTACGAAGACGTACGTCGTCGAGATCTCGCCGCTCGGCCTGGTCGAGATGACCCGCCAGAACGTGACCGACGGCCCGCGCGAGGTGATGACACGTAAGTGCCCGACCTGTGCCGGCGACGGGATCGTGGTCTCCGAGCGTACGACTGCGGTCGAGCTCGAGCGCAAGCTGCGCTCGCTCGTCACGCCCGGCTCGCGTGCGAAGGCCTACAAGGTCGAGCTGAACGCGCGAATCGCGACGCTCCTCGTCGGGCCCGGCGGGTCGCGGCTGGCAGAGCTCGAGGAGCTCACGAAGCGGAGGTTCTTCCTCGTCGGCCTCGAGGACGTGCATCTCGATCACTTCAAGGTGCTCGGGCAGGGCCTGGTCGAGAAGCTCGCGCCGGAGGCTCCGGTCGAGGTCGGGCAGGAGCTCGAGCTGAAGCTGGGCGAGGTCGGGCTGCACGACCCGAACGCGGGGGTCGGCAAGGTCAACGGGTACGACATCTCGGTTGGCCACTCGGCGAAGCTGGTCGGGAAGAAGGTCAACGTGCGCGTGACCGCGGTCATGGACGGGATCGGCTTCGCGGAGCGGGTCGGGGCCGCCGACGAGTCGGAGTCCCCGATCACGGCCGAGGCCGAGGCCGAGCGCCCGACACGCGCGCCGCGCCGGAGCACCAAGAAGACGCCGCCGAGCGGGGTCGAGGCAATCGACCAGGCTGAGGAGCCGCGCGGCAGACGAAGCGCCCGCGAAGCCGGCGCGCAAGCGCGCGCCGGCCAAGAAGACGCCTGCGCCTGCAGAGGCGAGCGCCGAGATCTCCGGCGAGACGGACGAGCAGGCGCCTGCAAAGGCGACGCCGCGGCCCCGGAAGAAGCCGGCCGCGACCGAGACGGACGCTGCGGTCGAGGCCGACGGCGCCGAGCCGGTCGACGATGGCGAGCCGGGAGCGGAAGGCGAGACGGCGCTGCCCAAGAAACGCACTCGGCGTGGCACTCGGGGCGGCCGCAACCGGCGGCGCAAGCCGGCAGCGGTGACGGGGGAGAGCTCGAACGGCGCCGGTCCCGAGGGGGAGACAGAGCCGGTGGCCGAGCAGCCTGGCGACGGGCTCCCGGCCGACGAGATTCCCGCGGAGGAGCTGGTCGCGGCCGAGATCGTTACGGACGAGCTCCCCGCGGACGAGCATGCCGACGACGGGCCGGCCGAGGACGAGTTGCCCGCGCCCGTGATCCACGTTCCCGGCCGTGACCTCGACGGCGAGGATGGCGCGTCGGAGAATGGCTCCGAGCCCGCGCCGGGGCCGAAGCGTCGTCGCGGCACACGCGGTGGGCGCAACCGCAAGCGTAGGCCGGTGTCGGCCGACGGCGCCGCTCCGACCGCGACGGTCGATGCGGAGGCGCCGGCCGAGGAGCCCGAGAGCCCCGCGGAGGAGCCCGAGCGCTCTCGTGAGGGCTCCGAGTCCTGGGAGTACACGCCGATGAGCGAGTGGGGCAACCTGGACGACCGGAACGACTAGCGGCTAGACTTGCCGCGCTCGCGGGCCAAGTCGCCCGCGTTTTCCACGCTATGGACTACGCCATCATCAGAGTCGGAGGCAAGCAGCATCGCGTTCGCGACGGCGAGACGCTGGTCGTCGATCGCCTGCGCACCGACGAGGGCGGCACCTTCGAGCCGGACGTGCTGCTCGGCGACGACGGCATCAGGGTGATCGTCAAGGTGCTCGAGCACGGACGTGGGCCGAAGATCCGGATCGGCAAGTACCGCAAGCGCACCGGCTACAAGCGGCACAACGGCTTCAGGGCCTCGACCTCGCGGATCGAGGTTTCGATCGGGGGCAAGCGCGCCGCAGGCCCGGGGAAAGCCGCGACGCCCGCGCCGGACGCCGCGCCCGATCTCCCGGCTGCGGTTGGAGCCGCGGCGGTGGATGCGGCGGCCACCGGCGTTGCCGGAGGGCTACGCGGAGATGACGGTCGCGGAGATCGGCAAGGCCGCAAAGACCTGGGACGCCGCCGAGCTCGAGGCGGCACACGCATACGAAGAGGCCCACGCTGCCCGCAAGGGCGCGCTCTCGGCGCTCGATTCGGCGCTCGCGGCACAGCAGAAGGAGGATGCCTAGATGGCACACAAGAAGGGCCTCGGCTCGTCGAAGAACGGCCGCGACTCGAACCCCAAGTACCTCGGCGTAAAGATCTTCGCCGGGCAGGACGTGAAGGCGGGCCAGATCATCGTCCGCCAGCGCGGCACTCGCTTCAGGCCCGGCCCGGGCACTCAGATCGGTCGTGACGACACGATCTTCGCGATCCGCGACGGCAAGGCCGACTTCCGGCGCAGCGGCGAGCGCCGGTTCGTTTCGGTCGTTGAGTCGGCCTAGCGTCGACCTTCCCGGCGGGCCGGCTCCGGCGTCGGCGTCGCACTTGCGGTCACACTGGTCAGGCGATGTTCAGCGACCGTGCACAGGTTCACGTCAAGGCAGGCCGCGGTGGCGACGGCGGGCTCTCGTTCCGGCGCGAGAAGTACGTGCCGAAGGGCGGTCCGGACGGCGGTGACGGCGGCAACGGCGGCGACGTGGTCATGGTCGCCGACGCCGAGCTGCGCGACCTCTCGTCGCTGCAGCGGCGGCGCTGGATCGAGGCCGCCAAGGGCGGCAACGGTCGCGGCGCCCGCAAGCACGGCGCGGACGGCGACGACGTCGAGGTAAGGGTTCCGGTCGGCACGCAGGTGTTCGACGGCGAAGACCTCGTCGCCGACCTCGCGCGCCCGAACGCGCGCGTCGTCCTCGTCCGTGCGGGGCGCGGCGGGCGCGGCAACGCGCGCTTCGTCAGTTCGACCCGGCAGGTGCCGCGCTTCGCCGAGGTCGGGCTTCCGGGCGAGGAGCGCGACCTCGAGCTGCACCTGAAGCTGCTCGCCGACGCCGCGCTCGTCGGGCTGCCGAACGCGGGCAAGTCGTCGCTGCTCACGCGCATCTCGAACGCCCGCCCGAAGGTCGCCGAGTACCCGTTCACGACGCTGCAGCCGGTGCTCGGGACGGTCGAGGCGCCCGACGGCCGCCAGCTCGTCGTCGCCGACGTGCCGGGCCTGATCGAGGGCGCGAGCGATGGCATCGGCCTCGGGCACGAGTTCCTCGCCCACCTCGAGCGCGCCCGCACCCTCATCCACGTGATCGACGCCTCGAATCCAGTCGACGAGCAATGGCGCACCATCGACGCCGAGCTTGCCGCGTACGGTGCGGGGCTCGACCTGCGGCCGCAGATCGTGGTGCTGAACAAGCTCGACCTGGTCGCCGAGCCGCCGACCTTCGCTGTCGAGGACGATCGCGTGGTTGCCACATTCGCCGTCTCGTGCGCGACAGGAGAGGGGCTCGACGACTTCCGGCGCCGTGTCTTCTCGCTCGTGCCCGCGGCGTCTCCGGTCGTCGAAGAGGCCGACGACGAGCTCGCCGAGTTCCTGGTGTACCGGCCCGAGCCGAAGGTGCGGCCGTGGCGCCTCCTCCGCACACAGCGAGGCTACCGCGTGGTCGGCATTCCGCCGGCCGAGGAGGAGATAGAGCGCGCGCTCCGCGCCGCCGGCGCGCGCAAGGGAGCCGAGGTCGAGATCGGCGACGAGACGTTCGAGCTCGCGCCGTGAGCGCGCCGCGCAACGCGCTCGGCGTGTTCGGCGGCGCGTTCGACCCGCCGCACGCCGGCCATGTCGCGCTCGTGCGAGCCACGACGGCGGCGCTCGGCCTCGAGCACGTGCTCGTCGTCGTGGCCGCCGATCCCGGGCACAAGCGGATCGACACGCCGGCCGCCACGCGGCTCGAGCTCGCGCGCGCCGCCTTCCCGGACGACGAGGTCGTCCTCGACGCGCATGCGCGCACCATCGACCTGCTCCGCGATCACCCGGAGTGGGACGACCCGATCCTGCTGCTCGGTGCCGACGCCTTTGTCGGCTTCCCCGGTTGGAAGGAGCCCGCGGAGATTCTGCGGCGCGCGCGCCTCGCCGTCGCGACGCGGCCCGGCTACCCGCCCGAGCGCCTGCGCGAGACGCTCGCACGCCTCGAGCAGCCCGAGCGCGTGCTCTTCGTCGAGCTCGAGCCACAACCGGTCTCGTCGCACGAGGTGCGGGCCGGGCTCGCCCGCGGCGACGGGGCCGGCGACGCGATCCCGCCGGCCGTGCGCGCGATCATCGACCGCGACGGCCTCTACCGCGAGGGCCTCGGCGGGCGCGACCGCCGGTACACTCAGCCGGCTTGACCTCGACCGAACAGGCACGCCGCATCGCGGCGCTCGCGCAGGACAAGCTCGCGAGAGACGTCGTCATCCTCGATATGCGACCGGTGTGCTCGTACACCGACTACTTCGTGGTGTGCACGGGCAACAACGTGCGCCAGACGAAGGGCATCTGGGACGAAGTGCACGGCCGTATGAAGAAGGAGGAAGGACTGCTTCCCAGATCGGTCGCCGGCGAGGCGGACGCGACGTGGATCCTCGCCGACTACCTCGACGTCGTCCTGCACGTCTTCACGCCGGACGCGCGTGACTTCTACGGCCTCGACGACCTCTGGGGCGACGTGCCCCACGAGACGCCCGAGGCCGCAACGGCCTGACGCCGCGGGCGACCGTCGCTAGACTGGCCGAGTCCCAGGGCCCATAGCTCAGCTGGGAGAGCGTCTGGCTGGCAGCCAGAAGGTCGCCGGTTCGAGCCCGGCTGGGTCCATCGCGCTGTTGCCCTCATTACAACGTTCTCCCCGCTCAGGCGCGTCTTTGGATGTCCGGGTCGCTTGGGTAGCACAGGGCTGCTTACTCAAGCCTCGGGGCGACGATCTCGAAACCGAACGCCCATAGACGCCTACCGCCTCATTGCGACGATCAGGAAGTTGTTGGGGATCGGGAAGAAGACCTCCTGACCGGTTGTCTATTACGCCCGACGAGGTATAGGATGCCTCTGCCTGGCTCTGCGACTGAGACGCAGGCCGAACCGCCCAAAGACCGTCAAGCGCTTCGGCGTGCGAGGCGATGGAGGCTCGGCGAACAGAGTTCCAGTGCAGGGCCAGCGGTCTCTTACCTGCTACAGAGAGAAGGGGTCGCAATGGAACCCTTGTCGGAGACCCTGACGGACACCTTGATCGAGCGGGTGGACAAGCTCATTCCGCCCAGCAAGCGGCCGCCTAAATGGGGACACGCGAGCCTGTCGACGACACCGACCACACTCGCCGTCAGAAACCTCGCCGCGCGGACCGAGGCGCTTGAGGAGGCCGTGCGCGAAATCGCCCTCGAAGTTCAGAAGCTCTCGGACGAGGGCTGACCCGACAAATCTCGGGCCGCCGTCCCCCACGACGGCGGCCCAGGGCAGGGTGTTCAGAATGCGGCACGTTCCAATTCTCAGAAGAAACGGGTGGAGTCTGGAACTCGCGACATCGTTGTCGTAAAATGAATCGTGGGTAGGGCATTGCGAGGTTCTACTCAGGAGTGCAGGCGGTACATGCCCCATCCGAGTCGCTTCAGCAGCGGGTTCTCGCCTTTCGACTGGGAGTTGACGTAGTCCCTGAAGCGGTCGTGGGCGACGGGGCTCCCGAGCCGATTCTCGACTCGCCGTCGGATCTCCGCCATACGCAGCCCCTCGTCTTCCGCGGCCAGTTCGCTGACGAGGGCGTCACGAACAAGCTCGTATGGGCGCTGTCGGAAGAGCGGCGGCAGCGGGCAACCGTCGTGAGCCGCTCGCTCAGAAGACCGAGCTAAGGGCAGCGCGAACAGCTTCTCCAGGGACGCGGAAAGGTTTGAAAGCCGACCGGTTAGGTCCATCCGTTGTCGCTCACAACCTGGCGAGCCTCGCGCCGGCCTCGACGCCCCCACACCCTGGCGGTTGCCCTCGGGTCTTGCCGGCCTCGAGCGGAGGTGTTAGGTTCGTCCGCGCTGCGCCGCACCGTCGTCAGCTCGCTCTCCCTGCTTGCATTCGCGGGTCTGGTCGGTGCGGATGCGGCCCTCGGGATCGGGGCCTCGGGGAACGGCACGCCGCGGGGAACGGCGGGCTGCACGGACCCGGTCGTGCACGACCGATACGCCGGTTTCCACGTCGGCGTCCCCACGGGTTGGTTCCTGTCGAGCACCGGCGGCCTGATCGTCGTCGCCAAGGACTACACCCTGCGAACCGAGGGCGTGGTGCAGACGGCGTACGTGCGCAAGGGCCAGTCGCCGAAGGCGTTCCTGGCCGCGGTGCTCGCGTCGATGTCGAAGAAGGATTCCGTTAGAGGCAACGCGCTCACCTACCGGATCACGTCTCCGAGCACCGCGGCGATAACCGGTCACGTCGGGAGTGTCGGCATCTCGGGGCAGGCCACCGTGTCGCTGCTGCGCGTGCAGGGCAGGATCGGGTCGGAGCTCGGTGTGGTCAGCGCCTACTGGGCTCCGCCGGCCCAGCTGTCCGCCGAGCGCAAGAAGCTCGCTTCAGTTGGCGCCTGCTACGGCCCCGAGCAGGGGACCCTGTTCCGCTTCTACCATGACCAGGCGTTCGCGTACACGCTTCCGCCGGGCTGGAAGGTCGGTCAGGAGTCCTCCGATCTGCTGTTCCTCAACGACGGCCCGAATGCCTCCGCCAACTTCATTCTCGAAGGGCCGTTCCCGGCGAGCCAAGGCGTCACCGACGCCCAGTCGCTCCTGCGGTACAGCTTCCAGAAGATCGGGCTGAAGATCGATACGGTGCTCGCCACGGCCACCGGCCCGAGCCAGACGACCCGGAGCGGAGCGACGCAGCAGGAGGTGATCACCGAGTTCCTCGGTCGCCTCGGCTCGACGAAGCTGCACGGGCTCGTCCGCGTGATCAGCGACACGGGCGGCGGTGCCACGAGCGGTGCGCTGCGGATCGCGCTCGCGACCCCGCAGCTCTGGAACTCCCTCAACGGAGCTCTCGTCTGGGTCACCTACGGGATCCAGCACGGTTTCGGGCAGGACCTGCGCGCGATCCAGCAGGCCCAGCAGCAGCTCGCGGGCTTCTCGAAGCAGGTCGCAGGCTTCGACCAGGCGCTCAACGGCACCGACGTCGTGCAGGACCCAACGACGGGCATCCAGTACGAGGCGCCTTACTCCGCCTACAACCGGACCGGGCCGAACGGGCCGGGGTACTACGCCGGCTCTCCCGGCAAGCTCCGCAAGCTCAACGTCGTCACGCCGAGCTGAGAGCCCTCCGCTCGTCGGCGGGTCGTGCAGACACGCCTGCCCGACGATCGCAGAGCCGTGGCCGCGCCTTCTCACCGAGCCTCACAGACGCCCGAGCACGCACCAACCGTCGCGAGCGGCTGGCGAGGAGGACGAACAGCAGCTGCCGGATCGGCCTGGAGGCGGTTGGACAGATTTCCGGCTCGGACCGTCGAGCGGAGCCGGGCCGGGCGAGCGCACGTCGTATCGTCCGCGAGCAATCGCCTCGCGAGGTGCAGACCGCGCAAGCGGTGCCTCCGGAGTTCGCCGGCGCATCGTGGCCGCCCTGCCGCTCCGACACGGGAGCTACCCGTACCCCCGGACGCCGGTTGGCTCCCTGGCCGCCGCGCCCCGGTCGGCGCACCCTGAGCAAGACACCACCCTCCACGGATAGGAGCACGATGAACACCTCTACACAGAAGCGCCGGAACGGCCTCACGGTCGGCGGAGCGATCGTCGCCCTTCTCGCCGCGGGCGTGCTGGCCGTTGCCGGAGTGACGATCTGGACCGACGTCGCCAAGCGCGATGGATCCGGCTACGTGTCGACCAACGCGCACCGCTACGCGACCCCGACGAGCGCAATCGCCACCGACGAGGTCACGATCGGGACGGAGATCCCGCAGCGCCTCATCGGGAAGGTGCGCCTGCAGGCCTCCTCTGCGAAGCCCGTCTTCGTCGGGATCGCCCGCAAGGCAACCGTCGACGCCTACCTCGCCGATGCCTCCTACGCGACCGCGAAGGACCTCGACCTCGACCCGTTCAAGGTCACCTACGTCACCCACAGCGGCTCGGCGAACCCGGGACGGCCCGCCTCCCAGACCTTCTGGGCCGCTTCGGCCGTCGCTACCGACACGGCCTACCTGACCTGGAAGCTGAAGTCCGGCTCGTGGTCGATCGTCGTCATGAACGCCGACGGCTCGCCGGGCGTCTCCGCGGACGTCACCGCCGGCGCGAAGGTCGCGTGGCTGCTCTGGACGGGGATCGGCATCGCCGTCGTCGGCGGCCTGCTCCTCGCAGCTGCCGCACTGATGCTCGTCCGCGGCCTCCGTGGCCCGCACGCCCCGGCCGCCGGCGCCGCTCCGGCCCCGGCGCTCTGATCAGCCCACCGCGGGCCGCTACCGTCGCGATTCGACCGTAGCGGCCCGTGTCGGCGTTGGCCCGGCCGGGAGCGAGCCGACCAACAGAAACGCGCTGGCGAGCCGCTCGCGGTTCAAACATGCCCCGCTGTCTTCCACCAGTTCGTGCTTCCTCGAACCGTGGGGTGCCTTTGGTGCCTCGCGGTCTTCTTTGGCCGGATGCGGGATCTCACGCGGGGCCGAGACGCGGCTCGGTCTCCCTCAGGTACTGGTGCACGAAGGCGATCGCCATGCTGCCCTCGCCGACCGCCGCCGCCACGCGCTTCACGGGACTGAACCGCACGTCGCCGCAGGCGAAGATGCCGGGTACGCTCGTCTCGAGCAGGTACGGGTCCCGGTCGAGCCGCCACCGCCCCGCGGCCCGCACGTCGGATCCGGTGAGCACGTAGCCCCGCTGGTCGAGCGCGATCTCCGGTGGGAGCCACGCGGTCCCGGCGTCCGCGCCGATGAAGATGAACAGCCCAGCCGACTCGAGCCGGGTCGTCTCGCCGGTCGCGCTGTTGCGGACGTCGAGCGCCTCCAGCGCGGCGTCGCCGTGCGCGGCAACCGCCTCGGTCCGGTAGAGCACGCGGATGTTCGCTCGCTTGGCCAGGTGATCGACGAGATAGCGCGACATGCCTTTCTCGAGCGTCTCACCGCGGTAGAGGATGGTCACGCTCCGGGCATGGGTCGAGAAGAACAACGCGGCCTGGCCGGCCGAGTTGCCGGCGCCGATGATGTGGACGTCGAGGCCGTGGGTGTTCGCCGCTTCGCTCCGCGCGGCGCCGTAGAAGATGCCCTTCCCGGCGAGGCGGTCGCAACCCTCGATCTCCAGGCGCCTCCAGGTGACGCCGCAAGCCAGGATGATCGTCCGCGCCCGAAGGACATCCCCGCCGTCGAGGTGCACCTGATGGGTCGCAGCGTCGATGCGCGTGATCGACCGCGTGACGAGGATCTCGGCGCCGAGCCTTCGCGCCTGCCGCAGCGCTCGGCTGGACAGCTCGTCGCCCGACACGCCCGAAGGGAAGCCGAGGTAGTTCTCGATCAGTGAGGACGTCCCCGCCTGGCCGCCGGGCGCCTCGCGCTCGATCACTGTCGTCCGGAGCCCTTCGGACGCGCCGTACACGGCGGCTGCCAGGCCGGCAGGCCCCGCCCCGACGATTACCGTGTCGTATTCCGCGGCTCCCGGCTCGGTCGCGATATCGAGGAGCTCGGCCACCCGCCGCAGCTGCGGTCGGACGACGGTCTTGCCGTTCACGACGCTGATCACGGGGTAGTCACCCTCCTCGGGCAACGCGCCCGACCACTGCGCCGCATCGGCGGGCACGTCTGGCTGGAGCCATCTGAACCGGATCTGGTTGCGGTCGAGGAAGCGCCGGAGCTCCGCGCAAGCGGCGTCCCAGCGATGGCCGAGCACGATCGCCCGGAACGGCGCGGGCTCGGCGACACGGGCCTGCAGACCTCTGGCTCCCCTCATCCGGTCGTTCGCAAGGCGCTCCACCCGCTTCCCGACCTCCGGCTCGACGTCGGCGAGAGCGTGGTAGTCGTGCGCCTCGATCCGGAAGACGCGCGACGCCTCCGCTGCCCGGAACCCGGCGGGGTGGGGCATTCCGAACACGATCGACATCTCCCCGAAGATGTCACCGGGCTGCCGCTCGCCGATCACGCGCTCCACGTCGTCGACGAGCCTGACCACCTCGATCCGACCCTCGAGCACGCCGAACAGCGCCCGCCCGTCACCCTCGTGCGCAGCGTACTCGCCGGGCACGAGGGTGATATCCGCCGCCGCGCGTGCAAGCCGTTCGCGATCGGCCGACTCGATGTCCACGAACACCACGACCTGCCCGATCTCCTCCGCCGTCACCACGAGTTGCACCGCCGCTGCCGGTCTGACAGCGTGCCGCGGAGGATTGCCGCCACGCGGGCAACGACCAGGCGATGGTGGCGTTCGGTGCCGCTCAAGACGGCACAACGCTAGCTGTGCCACGTGCATTCGCTCGCCCCGGCCGTCGTCCGAGCGCCCGCGGGGTCCGCGGGCGAGAAGGCACGCCTCAATCCTGCGTGAGCGCGAGCAGCTTGAGCACCGTGTTCCAGTTACGCGCGGTGGCGCGCACGCGGAGCGTCCGCTCGAAGTAGTCGAGCGTGAGCTTCGACCGGCCCGAGCCGTTCGGGTAACGCACGTAGACCTCCGCGCCCTGGACGCGGAACTCGTCCGGCGGTGAGCGGTTGGGGTCGAGACGGGCTACGGCCGCCTGCACCGGCTTGCGGTCGAGGAAGACGACCTGGAGCTTCGAGACGGCGCCGTCGTC
The DNA here is from genome assembly GCA_963797465.1 of uncultured Actinomycetota bacterium. Taxonomy (GTDB): domain Bacteria; phylum Actinomycetota; class Thermoleophilia; order Gaiellales; family Gaiellaceae; genus PALSA-600. Next base: position 280,353 of record CAWCPD010000002.1, read on the forward strand.
GTCATGGAACGGGTTGCTGCGGACGACTCGCGCGAGCTCGGCGGGCGCCCGCAGCAGAACGGCGACGTCGAGCCCCGTGTCACGCTCGATCGCCTGCTCGATCGAGGGCGCCAGTTTCGCCGGGTCGCCGTCGGGTACGCGGAAGACGACGTTGCCGCTCTGGATGTAGGTGACGACGTCCTCCAACCCGAGCGCTCCGAGCAGCGAGGCTAGCTCGGCCATCGGCAGCTTGCGGGCACCGCCCACGTTGATGCCCCGCAGGAGTGCGACGTACCTCGCCATCGGTCGCATTCTGCCCTTCCGTGACGCGTTCTCCGGGCTCGAAGTTCCCGGTGTCCGGCCCGCGACCGTCCCGTTCGGCCACGCCCAGAACGGCCACTGGTGAAGTCGGCGCACCGCAGGCAGGATCGAATCGGCGCACTCTTGGCACAGAGACGTCACACACCTGTCACAGTCTCCTCGCTATGTTTGCCCAAAAGACAACAGAGGAGGGACTTCCCATGTTCGAGACATTGACCCACGAGCTTCTCGACCTGACGGCGAACGTGCGCGGTGAGGTGGCCGGGTACTTCGCGATGGTGATCGACTGCTGTTCCTGCTGCTGCAGCTACTGCTCGCCGTGCAAGTGAGTGCGAACCGGCGGTACGGGCACGGCAGCTGTCGGAGTCGCTGAGTGACGCCCGCCGTCCCCGAGCGCCCGTTGCTCGCGCCGTGGTATCGCCTCGTCGGCGACGGCGAGCGGCTGCTGCTCGAGCACGCCCAGCGCGTGGTGGTGCTCGAAGGGGCGGCGGTGCGAACGCTCCTTCCGGTGCTGCTTCCGCTCCTCGACGGCTCCCGAACCGTCGACGAGCTTGCAATGCGAGTCGGGCTTGCTGCGCGCGAGGCAGTCGACCTCGCACTCGAGACGCTCGCGGCTCACGACCTGCTATGCGAGGGGCCGGACGCACCGCCTCCGGTTCGGCGCGGCGCGCACGCGGCGGCCGCCGCTTACGGCCTCTCCCCGACTCTCGCTGCCAGGCGCCTGGCCGCAGCAGTTGTGGGCGTGGTCGGCTCCTCGCCGACGGGCGTCGAGCTCGCCCGAATCGTCCACGCCGAGGGGGTCGGGGAGGTGCGGCGGCTCGGATGGCGGAGCGGAGCCGCGGTCGACCTGACGGTGGTCACCCCGGCGGCGGACGAGCTCGACGCCCTTCGGGACTGGAACCGTCGGACACTCGACACCGGGGCGCGGTGGCTTCCCGTCCTCCCTTACGACGGGCGGCTCGCCTCAGTCGGGCCGCTGGTCGTGCCGCACGAGACGGGCTGCTACGAGTGCCTCCTGTTACGGCGAGCGGCCAACGTCGAGTACGGCGACGACCTCGCAGAGATCGAAGCGACGCCAGTCGCCGCCAGTGGAGGGGCGGCGCTCGAGCTTCTGGTCGCCGCGACGGCCGCGCACCTCGCCGTGCGATGGGTGGTGGGTCGCGACACGACGGTGGCCGGAGTCCTGCACGCGGTCGAGACGGCTCCGGCGCTTGCGCTCACGGAGCACACGGTCCTCCGCGTGCCGCGGTGCCCTGCCTGCTCACCGGCCGGCCGGCTCGCGCCGCCTCTCCCGTGGCACGTGGCCGGGGCTGCATGAGCCGCGTCGCTCTCCGCGGGCCCACTGCCCGCGCCGACGGCGCCCTGCGCGCGGCGCTACCGTTGGCGCTTCGGCGCGCCTGCTCCCCGTACACCGGCATCGTTCGCTCGCTCGAGGAGTGCCTCTGCCCGGTGACTGAGCCGGCGCTCTTCCGGGTCGCGTGCGCCGTCGGCGACGGCCGCGACCTCGTCGGCTCTCCGCTCGACCATCTCAGGGGCATCGGCGGCACGGGGATGAGCCGCGTCGAGGCCGCGGCGGCGGCGGTCGGCGAGGCGCTCGAGCGCTACTCGGCGAGTTACGTGCCGTGTGACCGCCTCGTCGTCGCCTCAGCCGCCGAGCTCGGCGCCGACGCAGTCGACCCACGACGCTTCGCGCTCTTCTCCGAGCGTCAGTACGCGACACCCGGCTTCCCCTACGCCCCGTTCACCCGCGACTCGTGTGTCCGGTGGGTGCGAGGCTGGTCGATCCGCGACAGGCGTCCGGCCTGGCTTCCGGCCGAGCTCGTCCACCTCGGAAACGCGGTTGCCGAAGGTGCGCCGCGCATCGGTCACGCGACGAGCAACGGGGCGGCCTGCGCTGAGGGCACGGAGGACGCTCTCGTCCGCGCGCTCTGCGAGCTCCTCGAGCGCGATGCGTTCATGATCGTCTGGTCGAACCGGCTGTCACTGCCACTGATCGACGTCTCGCGTGACGAGCGGCTGGGCACGCTCGAACGCGAGCTGTTCGTGCCGACCGGTCTTCGCTCGGCGGCAATCGATCTGTCGTGCCTCCACGGTCTCCCGAGCGTGCTCGCCGTCGTCCGCGCGCCGGCCGGTGTGGCGGGAGCGCTAGGCGTGGGCGCGGGCACGGCACCGACACTCGAGCGAGCCTGGTGGAAGGCCCATGCCGAGGCGTTCTCGGCTCGCGCCGCGGGAGCGAAGCTCGCGCTGCTGGAGCTCGGGCCCAACCGTCACGGTGAGGTCGCTTCCTTCGAGGATCACATCCGCCGCTACGCCGACCACGCGAACGCGGCAGCCGCCGCGTTCCTCGACCAGAGCCCCGAGCGCGTGGCCGCTGCGTCGATTCCGAGACTCGAAGGAGAGGCGCCGGAGGAGCAGGTAGCAGCGCTTTGCGAGCGAATCGAGGCCGCCGGTTCGTCCGGCTATGCGGTCGACGTGACTGCGCCCGATGTGCACGCGCTCGGCCTCTCGGTCGTGAAGGCCGTCGCGCCCGAGCTCTGTCCGCTCGACGTCGCCCACTCGACACGACACTTGGGCGGCTCACGGCTGTATGACGCTCCTGTGGCGCTCGGCCTGCGTCGCGAACCGCTGCGTGAGCCGGACCTCAACCCCGATCCCCACCCGTTCCCATGAGCGGGCCTGTGCCGACCGCCGAGTTCGCCTCGCTCCTGTACGGCGCGTCCGGTGTCCCTCTCGACGACCCAGCCGAGGCGTTCCACGAGGCAAGCCGCCTCTACCCGAATGTCGCACCGGGACGCCTCCGGTCGATGCTGGCCCTCGACAATAGCCTCGAGCTTCAGCAGACATTGGCTCGCGCCGGCCGGACACATGAGCATCGAACGAGCGTTGAGCTTCCTCTCGTCAGTCTGCCGCACACGGGCTTCGGCGAGCTGCTGTCACGTCGCCGCTCCGGCCTCGGAGCCGACCGCCGCCCACTGCGACTGGACGACCTCGCCGCTGTTCTCGGCGCGAGCTACGGCGCTGTGTCGCGTGGGGCCGACGGCCTGCGACGGCCGGTTCCTTCCGGAGGGGCGCTCTACCCGCTCGAGCTGTACGTCATCGCTCTCGCGGTCGAGGGCCTCGACAGGGTCGCGCTGCACTACGACCCGTTCCGTCATCGTCTCTCTAGACTCCGCCCCGTCTCGCCGGCCGACGTTCGGACCGCAGTGGTCGACGCGACGCTCGTTGATCGCGCGTCAGTGCTCCTTGTCGTCACAGCGATGTTCTGGCGCTCGCGCTTCAAGTACGGGACCCGAGGGTGTCGCTTCGCACTGCTCGAGGCGGGCCACGTCCTCCAGAACGCCGTGCTAGCCGCGACCGCACTCGAGCTCCCGGCCGTGCCGCTCGGGGGATTCTTCGATTGCAGGGTCGACGCGCTCGTGCGCGCTGACGGGCTCGACGAGTCGTCCATCTACGCCCTGCTTCTCGGAGGTCGCGGGTGACGGCCGGCGCCGCACTCTGGCTTCGAACCGGAACGACGGTGGTGGTCTCGACCGCACTCCTTGTCGCGCTTGCGCCCGAGCGGCCGTCCGCTCAGCTCCCGTGGCCGGCGGGGCTCGCGGTTGGCCTCTGCGCCGGGCTGCTTCTCTATGTCGCTGGTACGAGGCGGCGTCCCCGCCTCCCGCCGCTCCGCGGCTCGATCTCGCTGCTCGCGGCGAGATACGGGTTCCTCGGCCTCTGGGCCGCGAGCGAGGAGATCGTGTGGCGGCGCTCGTTGCTCGGCGAGCTGCTGGCCGGGGGCGCGTTGGCGGCGTTCGCTCTGAGCTCGCTTGCCTTCTCCCTGGCTCACCGCGCTCGGCGGGGCTTGCACCTCGTGACTGGGGCGGCCTTCGGAGCGATCTACCTCGGCACCGGGATCCTCGTCGCAAGCATCGCCGCTCACTGGATCTACAACGTTCTCGTCGGCTCGTCTCTCGACCCACAGCCGGCGCGAAGGGAGGGGCCGCCGTGACTCCTGCGCTGCTCGACGGCGTCACCAAGCGGTTTGGCTCGATCGTCGCGCTCGACGACGTGAGCCTCGTCGTCGAGGAAGGCGAGGTCGTCGCGCTTCTCGGGCCGAACGGCGCCGGCAAGTCGACGGCGCTTGCCGTGCTGCTCGGCCTCCGCTGCGCCGACCGGGGTCGAGTGGCGCTCTTCGGGGCCGACCCGAGGTCTCCGGCGTCGCGGAACACGGTCGGAGTGACGCCGCAGGAGACGGTCTTCCCTCCGACGCTCCGTGTCCGAGAGGTGATCGACCTCGTGCGGGCGCACTACCGAAGCCCGCTCCCGCCCTCGCTCGTCCATGAGCGGTTCGAGCTCGGCGGTCTGGTCGAACGGCAGCTGGGCGGCCTCTCCGGCGGCGAGAAGCGCCGTGTCGCCGTCGCGCTGGCGTTCGCCGGGGCGCCGAGGCTGGTCGTCCTCGACGAACCGACGGTGGGCCTCGATCTTGCGGCCCGGCAGGCGATCTGGTCGGCGATCCGCGCCCACGTCGAGCAGGGCGGCACCATCCTGCTCACGACCCACTACCTCGAGGAGGCAGAAGCCCTTGCCCGCCGGGTTGCGCTCGTCGAGCACGGCAGGATCGTGGCGGATGGGACCGTGGCCGAGATCAAGGCCGAAGCCGGCCTGACACGCATCAGCTTTCGTGCCGCTTCCAGGGTCACGGTCGACGGCGCCGTGCGGGACGGCGCGTTCCTTCGTCTCCTTGCTCGCGACGGCGGCGCCGTCGTCGAGCAGCTCGTCCGCGAGGGGGTGCCGCTCGTCGACCTCGAGGTCCGGCCGCTCACGCTGGAAGAGGCTCTCATCGCACGGAGTGCCCCGCGGTGAGGCTCGTGATATGAAGCTCGCGCTCCTCCACGCCCGGTCGATGACAGTCGAGCTCGTTCGCTACCCGGCGTATGTCGTACCCACGCTCGTCTTCCCGTCGGCTTTCTTCCTCTTCTTCTCCGTGCCCGGCTCTGAGGTCGGATCGACGGCTCGGATGGCGACCTTCGCAGGTTTCGCCGCGATCGGCGTCGCGTTCTTCCAGTTCGGGGTCGGCATCGCAGTCGAGCGCGCGTCGCCGTGGGAGGCCTACCTTCGAACGCTGCCGATCGCCGTGTCCGCACGGCTGGTGGCGCGCGTCATCTCGGCGGCCGGCTTCGCATTGATCGCCGCAGGAGGGCTGCTCGTGGTCGCAATTGCCACCACCGACGCGACGCTCTCGGCGCCGCGCTGGTGCGCGCTCGGGCTCGCGCTGGTGCTGGGGACCGTACCGTTCGCCCTGCTCGGAATCGCGCTCGGGTACTGGGTGCCGGAGCGGGGCGCCCTCCCGGTCGCGAACCTCCTCTACCTGGGCCTCGCGTACGTCGGTGGCCTTTGGATCAGCGCACGGAGCCTCCCGGACGCGGTTCGACCGATCTCCCCCTATCTCCCGACACGTGCACTCGCCGACGCGCTTGTCGCCACGACTGCGGGCCCGCCGGTGGCGTGGCGATCCTGGCTCTCGCTCGTTGCCTTCACCGCGCTTTTCGCGCTGCTCGCGGTGTGGGGCTATCGGCGCGACGAGGGGACCCGCTTTCGGTGAACGGGTCGACGTCCGGTTGTCTGCCCCTGGCCGCGGTGTCCCGTAGACTTCGACGTTCGTCATGTGGGAAGTCGTGTTCATGTTGCTCATCCTCAAGATCCCGTTGGCGTACGTCTGCTGGATCGTGTGGTGGGCCATCAGGGCCGAGCCCGACGTCGGCGCGGAGGGCGAGTCCTCCGAAAGCCCCTGGAAGCCATGGCAGCACCCGTCGAGATCGCGCCCGCCGCGGCGTGGCCCCCACGGATCCCCGGCTCGGGCGTCCGGCCGCTCCGCACGACCCGAGAGAAAGGCGACCACCTGAAGGACGCCGGCACAAACGACCTCATTGCGGGGATCTTCGGCGTGATCGCTCTCGCAGCGAGCATCGTTCAGTTCTTCTATGTGCCCTTCGCCTTCGCGCCGGCTGCGCTTCTGGCGCTGGCGATCGCGATCATCTCCAGCCCGAAGTACCGCGGGTTGTACGAGCTCACGGCGGTTGTCCTCGTCGTCGGTTTCGTCGTTGGCGCGTCGGTCGCGGTGATCGCGGACAACCCGCTCTACTAGTCGGCGCGAGGTCTAGTCGGCACGGGTTCGGGCGCCCGAACCCGCCGCGCGCCACGCCGCTGGTACAACACGGGGGATCACGATGCATGACGTCGACGGCGTGAATGCCGGCTATGCGCGTCTGCTGCTCGACGAGTACCTCGAGAACCCCGAGGCCGTCCTGCCTGAATGGCGCGCGCTGTTCGAGAGCGGCGATGCCGACATCGTCGCCTCCCTGCCTGGGCTCGCCCGGCTATTGGAGAAGCTCCCGCAGCAACGGTGGCGCCGGCAACGGCCATGTGCCGGCCGTCGCCTTCCCGCCTGCCTCACCGGATCTCGACCGGGAGCTGCTCGGCGGCGTCGCGGCCGGCGACGGCGCTGGTGCAAGCGCGCACCGCATGCACGGCCACCTCGCGGCGCGGCTCGATCCGCTCGGCTCCGAGCCTGTCGGCGATCCGGCCCTCGATCCGCTGCGCCTGGTCCCCAGGCTGACGGCCGCGCTCCAGGCACGCGTGCCGGCGTCCGTGCTGCGCGTCCACGTCCCGGGCGAGACGCTCGCCGACGCTCTGCCGCGGCTGCAGGAGACCTACTGCGGCACGATGGCCTACGAGATCGAGCACATCGGCAACCACGAGCAGCGGGTCTGGTTGCGCCAGGCGATCGAGTCGTGGCGGTTTCGCCGGCCCCTCTCGACAGACGAACAGCGCCGCCTGTACACGCGGCTCTGCCAGGTCGAGGCGTGCGAGCAGCTACCTTCGGCGCTCGTTCCTCGGCCAGAAGCAGTTCTCGCTCGAGGGCCTCGACGTTCTGATCCCGATGCTGGACGAGTCGCTCGAGCTCGCCGCCGCGGTGGGAACGCGCGAGGTCGTCCTGGGAATGGCGCATCGTGGCCGCCTCAACGTGCTGGCGCACACCGTCGGCCTGCCGTACGAGCAGATCTTGCGCGAGTTCGAGGGCGAGCGGACGATCGAGGTCGTCGCCGCCGACGTCGAGGGTGGCACCGGCGACGTCAAGTACCACCTCGGCGCGCACGGCGTCTACGCGGCGGCCGCCGGCGAGATCGGCGTCACGCTCGCCGCGAACCCGAGCCACCTCGAGGCCGTCGACCCGGTCGTCGAGGGGTGGACGCGCGCCGCGCAGACCGACCGCTCCGCTGGCTTCGGTGCTCCACGACCCCGGCCTGTCGATGCCGATCCTGCTCCACGGCGACGCTGCGTTCGCGGGTCAGGGAGTCGTCGCAGAGACGCTCAACCTCTATGCGCTCGAGGGTTACTGGACGGGCGGCACGCTGCACCTGATCACGAACAACCAGATCGGGTTCACCACCGATCCCGAGCAGGGCAGGTCGACGCGTCACTCGTCCGACCTCGCCAAGGGATTCGACGTGCCGATCGTGCACGTGAACGCCGACGACCCCGAGGCCGCGATCTCCGCTGTGCGGCTCGCGCTCGCCTACCGCGCCCGCTTCGGGCACGACGTGGTGATCGACCTCGTCGGCTACCGCCGCTTCGGCCACAACGAGCAGGACGAGGCCGCATACACGCAGCCGCTGATGGTCGAGCAGATCGCCCGCCACCCGACCGTGCGCGAGCTGTACTCCGCGAAGCTGATCGAGGCAGGCACGCTCGCCCAGGATGAGGCGGACGCGCTCGCCGCTGAGGCGCTCGAGCGCCTGCGCGAGGCGCACGAGCGGCTCCGAGGCCTCGTTCGGGCAGGACGTGCCCGCGAAGTCGCGCAGCGAGATCGTCCCACGGCAGGCTTCGGAGCGAATCGACACGCGCGTGCCCGCCGCCCTGCTTCGCCGGCTCAGCGAGGAACTTCTCCGCGTACCCGAGGGGTTCACCGTCCACCCGAAGCTCGCAACGACAGCTCGAGCGTCGCCGGGACGCCCTCGACGAAGGCGGGATCGACTGGGGCCACGCCGAGGCGCTCGCGTTTGCCTCGCTGCTCGTGGACGGGGTCCCGATCCGGCTCACGGGCCAGGACACCGAACGCGGAACGTTCTCGCACCGTCACCTCGTGCTGCACGACGCCCACACAGGCGAGCGTCACACGCCGATCCAGGAGCTCGAGGAGGCGAACGCGTCGTTCGAGGTCTACAACTCGCCGCTCTCGGAGTTCGCCTGCGTGGGGTTCGAGTACGGCTACTCGGCCGCGGCGCCCGAGTCGCTGGTGCTCTGGGAGGCGCAGTTCGGCGACTTCGCGAACGGCGCGCAGACGATCATCGACCAGTTCATCTCCAGCGGTCTCGCCAAGTGGCGAGCAGACGTCGCGGCTGACCCTGCTCCTGCCGCACGGCTACGAGGGGAACGGGCCCGAGCACTCGAGCGCGCGGCTCGAGCGCTTCCTCCAGCTCGCGGCCCAGGAGAACATCCGGATCGCGAACTGCACGACCGCCGGCGCAGTACTTCCACCTCCTGCGCCGCCAGGCGCTCGACGCGAGCGCGCGGCCGCTCGTCGATGATGACTCCGAAGGGGCTGCTCCGGCTGAAGGAGGCGTCGTCGACCTTGAGCGACCTCTCGGAAGGCGCCTTCCAGCCGGTGTTCGACGCGAACGTGCGCGACAAGAGCGCCGTCCGGCGGCTCGTGCTCTGCATCGGGAAGCTCTACTTCGACATCACGGGGCACGAGCTTGCGAGTCAGGACGAGGGAGTCGCGGTCGCACGGCTCGAGCAGCTCTACCCGTTCCCGGTCGACGCCGCCCACGAGCTGATCGCGTCGTATCCCGAGGCTGACGAGGTCGTCTGGGCGCAGGAGGAGCCGCAGAACATGGGCGCTTGGCGGACGATCCGCCACCGGCTCGAGGAGGCTGCCGCCGGAACGCCGGTGCGCTTCGTCGGGCGGCCGTGGCGCGCGAGCTTCGGCCGAGGGCTATCCGACCGCGCACCTGCTGCGAGCAGGAGCGGATCGTGCGCGCCGCGCTCGAGCGGCCGACGAGCCCCCTAGTAGACGCGGCTTCCGCGACGCGGCGTAGGCGCGCTTCACCAAGCAGGCCCGTGCAGCTTCGCCTGCGAGAGGATCAGCTTCCGCTGCTTCGGCGGGATGCGGCGCCAGATGTCCCACGCGGTGAGTGCGGCGCCGATGGTGCCGGCTGGGCGCATGCGTCCCGGTCTTGGCATGCCTCGATTGTTGCTGCGCCGGCGCGTGTTGTAAACACGGAACCGGTTGCGCGGGCGCCGGGCTGCAGCAGAGCGTGATGGCGCCCGTCCCGCACACGGTCGCCGCTCCGAGCCGCTAGACTCCCGCGCCGGGGAGGGAATGGCGTTCGAGCAGGAGGAAAGCATGCCCGTCGAGTCTCCGTCGCTGTTCGCGCAGGTGATCCAGGAGCACCTCGAGCTGAAGCGCCGCAACGCTGCGCTCGAGCCCGAGATGCCGATCGAGAAGTACATGAACGACGATCCGTTCGAGAACCACCCGCTCTTCAAGACCGAGGAGCAGGCGCGCGTCGAGGACACGATGGACGGCCAGCAGTCGATCGAGGACGAGGCGACCTCACTCGACTGGCCGGCCTCGGAGGACACGTTCATCGACGCGCCGACGGAGATCGGCCCGCTCCGCGAGAACGGCTCCGAGGCGCCGGGCGAGGAAGCTTCGGACGAGAGCCTCTGGTCGCGCTCGCGCGACTTCGACTGGGGCGACTAACGCGGCACGGAAACTTGGCCCGCCTTCGGTGGGCCGGCGTTTCCATGCCGGATCGGCGCTCCAGAAGCCGCGCTGAGCGGCGCCCGCACAGGTCGGGCGCGGCGGCGATCGGCTCCCGTGTCGGAACACCGTTTCGCCTCGGGCGGATCGGCGACATTCGGGACGGCGTTACGCTTGCCGGACATGCCCGAGCTGAAGACCTCGACCGACTACGACGCCGACCGGCGACCAGCCGAAGGCGATCGAGGCGCTCGCGGCCGGGCATCGCGGACGGGGCGCGCTACCAGACCCTGCTCGGGGCGACCGGCACCGGCAAGACCGCGACGATGGCCTGGATCATCGAGAAGATCCGGCCGGCCGGCGCTCGTGATCGCGCACAACAAGACGCTCGCCGCCCAGCTCTGCAACGAGTTCCGCGAGTTCTTCCCCGCACAACGCGGTCGAGTACTTCGTCTCCTACTACGACTACTACCAGCCCGAGGCGTACGTGCCGCAGGCCGACCTCTACATCGAGAAGGACAGCTCGCGCAACGACGACATCGACCGGCTGCGCCACGCCGCGACCTCGAACCTGCTCTCGCGCCGCGACACGATCATCGTCGCGTCGGTCTCGTGCATCTACGGCCTCGGCTCGCCCGAGGAGTACGAGCAGAAGGTCGTCTTCCTCACGGTCGGCGAGGAGCAGGACCGCGACCTCGTGCTGCGCAAGCTGGTCGACATCCAGTACGCGCGCAACGACACGCTCCTCGGCCGCGGGCGCTTCCGCGTCAAGGGCGACGTGCTCGAGATCCAGCCCGCGCACAGTGAGACCGCCTATCGCGTGGCTCGTTCTTCGGGGACGAGGTCGAGGCGATCACGCACTTCGATCCGCTGACCGGCGAGGTGCTGTCGCGGCTCGACACGATCACCGTCTTCCCGGCCACGCAGTACGTCACCTCGAAGCCGACGATCGAGCGCGCCGCCGTCGAGATCAAGCACGAGCTCGCCGAGCAGGTGAAGAAGTTCGAGTCGGAAGGGCCGCATGCTCGAGGCGCACCGCATCCGCCAGCGCACCGAGTACGACCTGGAGATGATGCAGGAGCTCGGGTTCTGCAACGGGATCGAGAACTACTCGCGCATCCTCGACGGCCGCCCGGCTGGCTCCGCGCCGCACACGCTGCTCGACTACTTCCCGTCCGACTACGTCGTCTTCGTCGACGAGTCGCACCAGACCGTGCCGCAGATCGGCGGCATGTACGAGGGCGACCGCTCGCGCAAGCAGACGCTCGTCGACTATCGGGTTCCGCCTGCCGTCGGCGCTCGACAACCGGCCGCTGCGCTTCGACGAGTTCCTCGAGAAGGTCGCGGCAGCTCGTGTTCGTCTCCGCCACGCCCGGCGCCTGGGAGCTGCGCCACTCCACGGTCGTGGCGGAGCAGCTGATCCGGCCGACCGGCATCGTCGACCCCGAGGTCGAGCTGCGGCCGACGAAGCAACCAGATCGACGACCTGCTCAACGAGATCCGCCGCCGCGAGGAGCACGGCGAGCGCGTGCTCGTCACGACGCTGACGAAGAAGATGTCCGAGGACCTGACCGACTACCTGCTCGAGGCGGGCGTCAAGGCGCGCTACCTGCACAGCGAGATCGACACGCTGGAGCGGATCCAGATCATCCGCGACCTGCGCCTCGGCGAGTACGACGTCCTCGTCGGCGTCAACCTCCTGCGCGAGGGGCTCGACCTGCCCGAGGTGTCGCTCGTCGCGATCCTCGACGCCGACAAGGAGGGCTTCCTGCGCGGCCAGACGGCGCTGATCCAGACGATCGGGCGCGCCGCGCGGAACGTCAACGGCAAAGTGCTGATGTACGCCGACCGCCGCACCGAGGCGATCGAGTTCGCCCTGAGCGAGACCGAACCGGCGCCGCGCGACGCAGCTCGCCTACAACGAGGAGCACGGGATCACGCCCGAGACGATCTCGAAGGGCGTGTCCGACATCGCCGAGTTCCTCTCGCTCGAGGCGCCGCACGTGCCCAAGCGCACGCGCCGCGGCAAGCAGGTCGAGGGCCTCGACCGCGGCGAGCTCGAGAAGCTCGTGATCACGCTCGAGGAGGAGATGTACACCGCCGCCGAGGAGCTCCGGTTCGAGTACGCAGCGAAGCTCCGCGACGAGATCAAGGACCTGCGGCGGGAGTTGCTCGCCGGCGAAGCGGTTGCGTAGAGAACGCCCCCGGCGCTTCCTTTCGCCGTAGGGCCGCGTGAGATCGCTCGGTGGTTCGGCCGCTCGCAGTGTGCTTCACCGCGATCTTGCTCGCCTCGGTCGCCAGGGTAACCGGGGCTACAGCTTGCGGTCTCGGCCGCCGGTGCGAGCGCGACCGAGCTTCGGAAGGGAAGCCGGTTTCGGCTGCGGTCGTCAACTACGACCGGCAGACGTGTACTCGCTCGACCATGCGCAGGCCACGTATTCCGTCGAGCGTCGGCAGCTGGAACTTTCTGTCCGTGGAGAGCATGCTCGCGGTTGCGTACTTCACCACCGCCGTGCCGAAGATCTGGTGGCGGGTTGGCGCCCGCGATCCGTTGGTCGTGATCTTCGTGCCCGCGAATCTCGTCTCCGCCGGCGGGTGGAGCGGCTGCCACCTGCCTGCGCCCACCCCGGCGTGGCTCCTGCCCTGGCCGATCTCGATGGCGGCGCATCCGGTCATGCCCTGGTTCATCAGCAAAGCGCTGCTTTCGGGAGGCGTTCCGAGCGTCGGGCTCACGACGCCGAACGCCTCGCATGAGCTCGTGGAAGCCGTGACCGACCCGATCCCGCTCCAGGCGAACGTCGATCTCACGAAGGTTCCGGCCTGGGTCGGCGGTGAGATCGCCGACAGCTGCTCCGTGGGCACGCCGGCGGGCGTGGCGACGACGACCCGCTTCGGTCGGACCGTCGCCCGGCACTGGTCGAACGCCTCCAGTGCCTGCGTCGGCTAGCGGCTATCCGTCGAGGCTCATCGTGCCGCGGGGGAAGGTGCGGCGCCCGGCGAGCTCCCAGGCGTCGTGCCGCCACACGTGGCTTTCGACCGTGAGCGAGCGCTCGTCGGCGTCGGTGGACGAGCACCCCCCGAACCTCACGGCGACGCGCGGCGCGCGGGCGGCCGAGGCCCGGTGCGGTCGCCAGCACGCACGAGCGCGTCTCTCCGTCGAGCACCTCGAACTCGCGACGCTCGCAGACCGCGGCTTGATGCGTGTGCCCTCCGACGATCAACTCGGCGCCGGCGGAGGCGAGGCGCTCGAGCACACGGCTCCGCGCGATCATGGGCAGCTTCCGCAGCCGCCAGGGCGCACCTGTGAGTTGGTGATGCGCGGCGACCACCCGTAGCGCACCTGCGGGCGCATCTCGCAACCGCGTCTCGGCGCGCTCGAGGTCGGCCGGGCGCAAACGACCGCGCTGGTAGCCGAAGGGCCGCACCGAGTTGAGCCCGACGACGTGCAGCTCCGCCGAGGAGTGCTGCGGCTCCGTCGTGCCCCACTGCCGCTCGAACTCGCGCCACGGGTGCGTGAACCGCGCCGGCGAGAACGGCGGGATGTCGTGGTTCCCGGGAATCACGAGCAGCGGCGCGTCGAGGCTCCGGAGGAAGTCGGCGGCCGCGCCGTGCTCGTCCGCACGCCCGCCGTGGGTGAGGTCGCCGCTCGCGACGACGAGCGTCGGCCCAACGCGCTCCCGCAACTCGAGGATCGCCTTCTCCAGTACCGCGTCGTCGAGCCCGTTCCTCGCGCCGAAATGGAGATCGGACACGTGGAGGATGCGGGTGGACACCGTCGAAGCAGGCTACAGTGACCGGAATGGCGCCAGAGGCTGCGAACGAGATCTTCGACGACCTGTACCTCGGCGTCCGCGCGGGCGGCGCCCTCCGCAAGCGGCGGCGCGGCGAGCCGCTGACGGCGGAGGAGGAAGAGGCGCTCGGCCGCTGGCAGCGCCTCTCGGCCTGGCGCAAGGGCGTCGCGATCGGCGGCTTCGCCGTCGGCACGTTCGGCCTCGGCTTCACCCTCGGCGGCCTCGTCTTCGGCCGCTGGCGCAAGGCGTAGCGTCCGCGCCGCCAGGCGTTACTCGGGGCGAACGACGCAGCGGAAGCCGATGTGGCTCATGCCCGTGTCCACCATCTGTGGACGCCGCGCAGCGGGCCGGTAGCGCATGCAGTAGCTGTCGGCGCAGAGGAACGAGCCTCCCTTGATCACCTTCCGCGGAACGCGGAACTGCGGCTGCGCCGGATCGAGGCTCTCCTCCTCGCGGCCGCCCCGCGGGTTTCGCGGCACGCAGCACGGCTCGTCGGCGTCCTCGGGATGCCGGGCGCCGTACCAGTCGGCGGTCCATTCCCAGACGTTCCCGGCCATGTCGTGGAGCCCGAACGCGTTGGCGGCGAACGAGCCGACGGGCGTCGTGCTTCCGTAACCGGTTTCGGATCGCCACGGGAAGTCGCCGTGCCAGTAGTTCGCGCGCCGCTCGCCGGCCCGTTCCGGCTCGTCGCCCCAGACGAACGCCGCGCCGTCGACGCCGCCGCGCGCCGCACGCTCCCACTCGGCCTCCGTCGGCAGCGACTTGCCGGCCCAGGCCGCGTATGCCTCCGTGTCCTCGTAGGCCACCTGCGTCACCGGGTGCTCCTCGCGGCCGGCGACCGACGAGTCCGGCCCCTCCGGGCGACGCCAGCAGGCGCCTGGCGTCCACGTCCACCACTGGCTGAGGTGCCGCAGGTCGACCGGTCCTGGGGTGGGCGTGAAGACCATCGAGCCCGGGACGAGGTTCGCCGGCGGCGCGCCCGGGAAGTCGGCCGCGTCGAGCGGGCGCTCGGCGAGCGTGACGTAGCCCGTCGCCTCCGCGAACGCGGCGAACTGCCGGTTCGTCGTCTGGTGCACGTCGACCCAGAGCCCGTCCACCGTCACGCGTTGGACGGGCGCCTCCTCCGGGTAGTGGTCGCCCGAGCCCATGGCGAAGGTCCCGCCGGGGATCCACGCCATGCCCTCGGGTGCCGGACCGACGCTCAGTGCCCGGACGTGATCACGGCCTCGAGCTTCGCGACGGCCTGGTCGATCGTGAAGCTCGCGGCCTTCTGCCGCGGCGGGAACTCGGCGAAGGTGGCGAGGAACTGCGTCATCAGGAACGAGCCGGCGAGGACGAGCGGGATGTTGTCGAGCATCCAGTCCCAGTAGGTGTTGGACGTGACGTCGGCCCGCTCGAACGGATCGAGGCGCAGGTTGAACAGCTTCGGCGCGCGCAGCACCACGAACGGGTCGAGCCAGAGCGCGAGGGTCCCCTGGGAGCGTTGCTCCATGAAGACGACCTTCCAGTTGTCGTAGCGCAGCGCGAGCACGTCGCCGTCGTCGGAGAAGTAGACGAACCCCTCGCGCGGGCTCTTCTCGACCTCGCCGGTCAGGTACGGCAGCAGGTCGTAGCCGTCGATGTGCACCTTGAAGGTCTTT
Source organism: uncultured Actinomycetota bacterium (assembly GCA_963797465.1). Lineage (GTDB taxonomy): Bacteria > Actinomycetota > Thermoleophilia > Gaiellales > Gaiellaceae > PALSA-600. Next base: position 295,829 of record CAWCPD010000002.1, read on the forward strand.
TCGCCGGCCGGATGACCCTGCTTGAGCTTCTCTACGATGTCGGGCTCGCCGGCCGCCGCGAGAAACGTCGGCAGCCAGTCGTGGTGCTGGACGATCTCGTTCGAGACGACGCCGGCAGCGATCTTCCCGGGCCAGCGCACGAGCTCGGGGATCCGGAACGCGCCCTCCCAGTTCGTGTTCTTCTCGCTGCGGAACGGCGTCATCCCCCCATCTGGCCACGAGTTCATGTGCGGGCCGTTGTCGGTCGAGTAGACGACGATCGTGTTCTCGGCGATCCCGAGCTCGTCCAGCTTGTCGAGCAGCATCCCGACGATCTGGTCGTGGTCGATCATCGTGTCGTGGTACGGCGACTGCCACCGTCCCGCTCGGCCGACGCTCTCCGGCTTCGGATGGGTGCGGAAGTGCATGTGGGTCGTGTTGAACCAGACGAAGAACGGCTTCTCGTCCGCAACCTGCCGGTCGATGAACTCGATCGTGTGCTCGAGAATCTCGTCGTCGATCGTCTCCATCCGCTTCTTCGTCAGCGGCCCGGTGTCTTCGATCCGCTGCCTGCCGACGCGGCCCCAGCGGTGCTCCTCGGTCGGGTCGTCCTCCTCGGTCGCCCACGAGTGCAGGACGCCCCGCGGCCCGAACCGGTCGCGGAAGTTGGGGAAGTCCTCGGCGGGCGGGTAGTTCGGGAGCTCCGGCTCCTCCTCGGCGTTCAGGTGGTAGAGGTTGCCGAAGAACTCGTCGAACCCGTGCACGGTCGGGAGGAACTTGTTCAGGTCGCCGAGGTGGTTCTTGCCGAACTGCCCCGTCGCGTAGCCGAGCGGCTTCAGCAGCTCGGCGATCGTCGGATCCTCCGCCTGGAGACCGACGTCGGCGGCGGGCATGCCGACCTTGCTCAGGCCCGTGCGGAAGACGCTCTGGCCCGTGATGAACGACGAACGGCCGGCGGTGCAGCTCTGCTCGCCGTAGGAGTCGGTGAACCGCATCCCCTCGTCGGCGATCCGGTCGATGTTCGGGGTGCGGTATCCCATCAGCCCGTCGCTGTAGCAGCTCAGGTTGGTGATTCCGATGTCGTCACCCCAGATCACCAGGATGTTCGGCTTTGCGTTCTCGGCCATTTGGTTCTGAGCTCCTTCCGGCCGAGGCGAATCTCGGCCACGTTCGGCGGCTGACTGCGGAGTCTGCACCATCACCTCGCGGAGCGGGCGGAGGAGTTACACGAACGTCCGTTCGCGCGATAGAATGACGGCCGATGGCAGCCGAAGAGTTGGTCGTCCACGGCGCCAGGGAGCACAACCTCAAGGACATCACCGTCCGGCTCCCTCGGAACGCACTCATCTGCATCACGGGGCTCTCGGGCTCCGGGAAGTCGAGCCTTGCCTTCGACACGATCTACGCCGAGGGCCAGCGCCGCTACGTCGAGTCGCTCTCGGCGTATGCGCGCCAGTTCCTGCAGATGATGGAGAAGCCCGACGTCGACTCGATCGAGGGGCTCAGCCCCGCGATCTCGATCGACCAGAAGACGACCTCGCGCAACCCTCGCTCGACCGTTGGCACGGTGACCGAGATCTACGACTACCTGCGCCTGCTCTACGCGCGTGTCGGGCGGCCGCACTGCCCCGTCTGCGGTCGGCCGATCGCCGGACAGTCGATCGACTCGATCGTCGAGCAGATCCTCGCGCTGCCCGAGGGCACACGCTTCACGGTCAACGCGCCGGTCGTGCGCGACCGCAAGGGCGAGTACCGCGAGCTCTTCGAGGAGCTCCGTAACGAAGGCTTCACCCGAGTCAAGGTCGACGGTGAGCAGCACCTGCTCGAGGAGCCGCCGGCGCTCGACAAGAAGTTCAAGCACACGATCGAGGTTGTCGTCGACCGGCTCGTGATGAAGGAGGATCTGCGGACGCGGCTCTCGCAGTCCGTCG
>CAWCPD010000003.1:0-396521 GCA_963797465.1 uncultured Actinomycetota bacterium
AGACGGCGATCGCGCTCGCCGAGGGCCTCGTCACGATCGACCTGGTCGACACCGCCGAGAGCCGCACCTACTCCGAGCGCTTCGCCTGCCCCGAGCACGGCGTCTCGCTGCCCGAGCTGCAGCCGCGGATCTTCTCCTTCAACTCGCCGCACGGCGCCTGCCCGCGCTGCACCGGCCTCGGCGCGCAGCAGGAGATCGACCCCGACCTGCTCGTCCCCGACCCGGGCCTTTCAATCGGCGAAGGGCGCGCTCGTGCCGTGGGCGGTCGGCAACTCGAGCTTCTACGAGTCGGTGATCCAGGCGATCGCCGAGCGCTACGAAATCGACGTCGACCGGCCGTGGAAGGAGCTCACCGAGCAGCAGCAGGGCTACTTCCTCTACGGCACGAACGGCGACAAGGTCTACGTCGCCTACCGCAACCGGATGGGGCGGCGGCGCTCGTACATGCTCACGTTCGAGGGCATCGTCGCCTCGCTCGCGCGCCGCTACCGCGAGACCGACAGCTCAGTCGCAGCGCGAGCGGATCGAGGAGTACATGTCGTTCCGGCCGTGCCCGGTCTGCAAGGGCGCGCGGCTGAAGCCCGAGGTGCTCGCGGTGACCGTCGGCGAGCGCAACATCCACCAGTTCACGCAGGCTCTCGGTCACGGCGGCGCTCGCGTTCCTCGACGGGCTCGACGCTGACCCGACCGAGGAGCTGATCGGCGCGCGGATCGTGAAGGAGATCCGCGAGCGGCTGACGTTCCTCGACAACGTCGGCGTCGGCTACCTCCAGCTCGACCGCGCCTCGGCCACGCTCTCGGGCGGCGAGGCGCAGCGGCTGCGGCTCGCCACGCAGATCGGCAGCCAGCTCGTCGGCGTGCTCTACATCCTCGACGAGCCGTCGATCGGCCTGCACCAGCGCGACAACGACCGGCTGATCGGCACGCTCGAGCGGCTGCGCGACCTCGGCAACACCGTGCTCGTGGTCGAGCACGACGAGCAGATGATGCGCAGTGCCGACTGGCTCGTCGACATGGGCCCGGGCGCCGGCGAGCACGGCGGCCACGTCGTCGCCGAGGGCACCGCGGCCAAGGTGCAGCGCAACAAGAAGTCGATCACCGGCCAGTTCCTGGCCGGCACGCGCGAGATCGCGGTGCCCGAGCGGCGTCCGAACGACAACGGCGTCTTCACCGTGCGCGGCGCGGCCCAGCACAACCTGAAGGGGATCGACGTCGAGTTCCCGGTCGGCAAGTTCGTCGCGGTCACCGGCGTCTCCGGCTCCGGCAAGTCGACGCTCGTGAACGAGATCGTCTACAAGTCGCTCGCGAACCGGCTGCAGCCGCGTGCGCGTGAAGCCGGGCGAGCACGAGGCGCGTCGAGGGGATCGAGGTCTTCGACAAGGTGATCGAGATCGACCAGCGCCCGATCGGCCGCACGCCGCGCTCGAACCCGGCCACCTACACCGACCTCTTCACCCACATCCGCGAGCTCTACTCGCTCACGCCCGACGCGAAGGTGCGCGGCTACAAGCCCGGCCGGTTCTCGTTCAACGTGAAGGGCGGCCGCTGCGAGACCTGCAAGGGCGACGGCCAGATCAAGATCGAGATGCACTTCCTGCCCGACGTCTACGTCCCGTGCGAGACGTGCAAGGGCCGCCGCTACAACCGCGAGACGCTCGAGGTGCGCTTCAAGGGCAAGACGATCGCCGACGTGCTCGAGATGTCGGTCGAGGAGGCGCTGAAGTTCTTCGCCAAGATCCCGAAGATCCGCCGCCGCCTGCAGACGCTGCACGACGTGGGGCTCGACTACATGACGCTCGGCCAGCCGGCGACGACGCTCTCCGGCGGCGAGGCGCAGCGCGTGAAGCTCGCCGCCGAGCTCTGCAAGGTCGCCACCGGGCGGACGCTCTACATCCTCGACGAGCCCACGACCGGCCTCCATTTCGCCGACATCGAGAAGCTGCTCGAGGTGCTGCAGCGCCTGGTCGACACCGGCAACACCGTGCTCGTGATCGAGCACAACCTCGACGTGATCAAGCAGGCCGACTGGGTCGTCGACCTCGGCCCGGAGGGCGGCGAGGCCGGGCGGCGAGCTGATCGCAGCGGGCACGCCCGAGGACGTCGCGGCGGTCGCCCGGCTCGTACACCGGCCAGTTCCTGCGCCCGCTGCTCGAGCGGCGCGCCGTCGTCGCTGCGTAGCGTGTCGGCGTGACACAGGTCTCGACTCGGTACCCACCGCCCGCGCAGCGGCCGGGGATGAGCCGCCGCGACCGGCGCCGCGTGCTGATCGGGCTCGCCGTGGTTGTCTTCGTCCTGATGATCGCCGGCGGCTTCGCGGCCTGGTTCAGCCGCAACGACACGATCTGCAGCGACGGCAAGCCGCCGCTCCGGCAGCAGCCCGGTATCGGCGCTCGGCCAGATCGCAGTACCTCTGCCACGACGGCGAGCTCGTCACCAAATGAGCGACGGCGTCCGGGTGCAGGACGCGAAACGCGGCCGCGCTCCGGGCTCGCTGACACGCGACTGGTGGCTGCGCACCGTGCTCGTGCTCCAGGCGCCGCGGGCGGTCTTCGCCGCGCTCCGGGACGACTCGACGGAGGCGGCTTCGGCGCGCGCCGAGCCGGTGCTGCTGATCGTCTGGCTCGCCGGGATGGCGTCGGTGCTCTCGACCGCGACAGCCGGCCGCCTGATGGACGACCACGACTACGACGGCGCTCCTCGTCGCCGTCTGGACGTTCCTCGCCGGCGGGCTCTACGGCGGCTTCGCGTACTGGGCCTTCGGCGGCGTTCTGCACGGCGGCGTGAAGGCGCTCGGCTCGCAGGGCTCGTACCGGCGCGTCGCGCCACCTGCTCGCGTTCGCTGCGGTGCCGGTCGCGTTCTCGCTCGTTCTCTGGCCGCTGAGGATCGCGCTCTACGGCGAGCGACGTCTTCCGCCGCGGCGGCGCCGACGCGGGCGCCGGCGGCGACCGCGTTCGGGCGTGCTCGCCGCCGCGTTCGTCGCTCTGGACGCTCGTGCTGCTCGCGATCGGCGTGCGGGTCGTCCACGGCTGGACGTGGGCCCGCGCCGCGGCCGCGATCGCGCCGGCGGCCGTGCTGCCGCTCCTGGCCGTGATCGCGTTCAGCGCTCTGTAGCGAGCAGCTCCTCGAAGCGCGCGAGCTCGTCGTCCGGGATCGAGTAGGTGTGCTGCTCCTCCGGGAACGCGCCCGCTGCGGACGTCGGCCACGTAGTGCTCGAGCGCCGCGCCGATCTCGTCGGCGAGCTCCGCGTAGCGCTTGACGAAGCGCGGCGTGCGGCCGGCGTACAGGCCGAGCAGGTCGTGCCAGACGAGCACCTGGCCGTCGCAGGCGGCGCCGGCGCCGATGCCGATCGTCGGGATCCGCGAGCGACTCGCTGATGCGCGCCGCGACGGCGCGGGCACCGCCTCGAGCACGAGCGCGAAGCAGCCCGCCTCCTGCAGCGCGAGCGCGTCGTCGTACAGCTGCAGCGCGGCCTCGGCGGTGCGGCCCTGCGCGCGGAAGCCGCCGAGCTTCGTCGCCGACTGCGGCGTCAGCCCGATGTGCGCCCATCACGCCGATGTTCGACTCCGCGATCGCCTGCACGCGCGAGACCATCCGGCCCGGCGCCCTCGAGCTTGACGACGTCGGCGCCGCCCTCCTTCACGAGCCGGATCGCGCTCGCCACCGCCTGCTCGTCGGAGATCTCGTACGTCCCGAACGGCAGGTCGCCGATCACGAGCGGCCGGCGAGCGGTGCGCGTCACGGCGCGGGTGAGGAAGATCATCTCGTCGAGCGTCACCGGCACCGTCGACTCGTGGCCGAGCATCACCATCGCCGCCGTGTCGCCGACGAGGATCAGCTCGACGCCGGCCCGGTCGGCGAGCAGGGCGGCGGGCGCGTCGTAGGCGGTGACGACCGAGATCTTCTCGCCGCGGCGCTTCATCTCGACGAGCTCCGGCAGCGGCAGCTTCCCTGCGCCCGGCGTCGCTGCAGCGGCTGTGCGCGGGTGAACGCTCATGCGGCGGCTTCTCCTTCCAGGGGGACGTTGTCGATGCAGGCGCGTCGAGCCGATCCGGGCCGCGATCGCGAGGGTCGGCCCGTCGAGGTCGGCGACCGCGACGTAGTCGGGCTCGATCCCGGCCGCCGCGAGCACCTCGCGCGCGCGGCCCGGATCGCGCGTCTCGAGCGCGCGCGGCAGCGCGAGCGCTCGCGCGCGCTCCGCGGGCGAGAGCTGCGCGTTGCGGGACGAGAGCGCGAGGCCGTCCTCGTCGCGGACGGTGCGGCACGACGCGGATCTCCAGGTCGAGGTCGAGGTCGCGGACGACCTGCTTCACGACCGCGACCTGCTGGGCGTCCTTGCGACCGAAGTACGCGCGCTGCGGGCGGACGATCCCGAACAGCTTCACGCAGACCGTCGCGACGCCGCGGAAGTGGCCCGGACGGTGCTCGCCCTCGAGCCCCTCGGCAGCGCCGGCCGGCTCGACCCAGGTCGCGAAGCCGGGCGGGTAGAGCTCGTCCGCCGCCGGTGCGAACAGCAGGTCGACGCCGGCCTCGGCCGCGACCCGCTCGTCTGCCGCGAGGTCGCGCGGGTAGTCGGCGAGCCCGGCGCCGTCCTCGAACTGCGCCGCGTTCACGAAGAGGCTCGCGACGACGACGTCGCACTCCTCGCGCGCCGCGCGGAACAGCGCGACGTGCCCGGCGTGGAGCGCGCCCATCGTCGGCACGAGCCCGACCGTCGAGCCCGCACGGAACGGCTCCAGGGCCGCGCGCAGGTCGCGGATCGTCTCAGCGTCTGCATCGTGATCGCTCCAGTTCCACATCGGATACCGGGCGCGACCAGCCTACCCCACGGCGTGTCCCGCGATGCCGTCCGACCCGAGGGGCACCATCAGCGTCGCTGGTAGGTTTGAGCCCGCGATGCCGATCTACGAATACGTCTGCATGAGCTGCGAGTCGCACTTCGAGGAGCTCGTCCGCCACGACGAGAGCCCCGAGTGCCCCGACTGCGGCGCGGACGAAGGTGCAGCGGCAGTTCTCGGTGTTCGCAGCTCACGGCAGCAGCCAGTCGAGTGCCGGTGCCGCCGCGCGCGGCGCACCGCAGTTCGGCGGCTGTGGGCACGGAAGCTGTGGCTGCGGCGGCAACTGACACACCCGACTCGCTCCCTGACCCTCGCCGGGTACGGCGACCTTGTCGCCGGCTGCACGCAGTGCGCGCTCGCCGCCGGTCGCACGCAGGTCGTCTTCGGCTCCGGCTCGCCGACCGCCGACCTGATGTTCGTCGGCGAGGCGCCCGGCTTCCACGAGGACAAGCAGGGCGTCCCGTTCGTCGGCGCCGCCGGCCAGCTGCTCGGCAAGCTGCTTGCCGGGATCGGGCTCGGCCGCGACGACGTCTACGTCGCGAATGTGCTCAAATGCCGGCCTCCGGGCAACCGCGACCCGCAGCCCGAGGAGATCGAGGCCTGCGAGGGCCACCTCTTCCGCCAGATCGAGCTGATCCGGCCGAAGGTGGTGGCGACGCTCGGGAACTTCTCGACGAAGCTCCTCTCGGGCAAGCCGCTCGGGATCACGCGCGTCCACGGCCAGGAGCAGGAGGTCACGCTCGGCGGCTCGCGGTGCTGCTCTACCCGCTCTTCCACCCGGCCGCCGCGCTCTACACCCCGCGGATGCTCGACGTGCTCGAAGCCGACTTCCGCCGGCTCCCCGAGCTGCTCGGCCGAGCGACCGCGCCGCCCGCAGGCGGCTGCCGACGTCGAGCCGGCGCCCGAAGTCGCGGAGCCCGAGCCGATCCAGCTCGGCCTCTTCTGACGGAGCGCCCACTACGCTGCCGTCGTGGTGGTCGAGACGGCCTCGGCGGCGGAGACGGAGCGCCTCGGCGGGCGGCTGGCCGCGCGGCTTCGCGTCGGCGACGTCGTCGCGGTCACGGGTGAGCTCGGCGCCGGCAAGACGACCTTCGTCCGCGGCGCCTGCCGCGAGCTCGGCGTTCGCGGCCCCGTGTCGAGCCCCACGTTCACGATCGGCCACCGCTACGAGGCGCCGATTCCCGTCGCCCACCTCGACCTCTACCGCATCTCCGGGCTCGAGCCGGAGGACTGGGGCGACCTCGAGCCCTACTTCGATGGCACGATTGCGTTCGTCGAGTGGCCGGAGCATGCCGGCGGCTGGCTCCCGCCGGTCCGCGCAAGTGTCAGCCTCGAGCACGTCGACGAGACGCACCGCCGGATCAGGATCGAGAGTGACGACGATCTTCGCCTTTGACACCGCCACCTCGGTGGCGACGTGCGCCCTCGTCCGGGACGGCGACGTCCTGGGCGAACGGACCACGAGGCGAAGGCGGTGCTCGCCGCCGCCGACGAGCTCGTGCGCGGGGCCGAGCTCGAGCCGCGCGACCTCGAGGCGCTCGTCGTCGGCACCGGCCCGGGCAGCTTCACGTCGATCCGCATCGGCCTCGCGACCGCGCGGGGGCTCGCGCTCGCGCTCGACCTCCCGGTCGCCGGCGTCTCGACGCTCGAGGCGTTCGCCGGCGGTACGCCGGTGATCGACGCCCGCCGCGGCGAGGTGTTCACCAGCGGCCCCGCGCTTGCCCGGCCGGAGGAGCTCGAGGTCGCCGGGCAGCGGCTCGTCGGCGACGGCGCCGTCCGCTACCGCGCCGTGTTCGAGGCGGCGGGCGCCGAGGTGCCGCCCGACGACGACCCCGCCCACCGCCCATCGGCGCACCGGCTCGTCGGTCAGGCGAAGGCGTTCGGACGTGCCGAGGCGGTAGAGCCCCTCTATCTGCGCGCGCCGGATGCGAGGCCCAGCCGGTGACCGCCGTCGCGATCGAGCTGCGCCGCCTGACGCTTGCTCACCTGGGCGAGATCGAGGAGATCGAGCGGAACGCCTACCCGACGCCTTGGTCGCGCACGATGTTCGCCTCCGAGCTCGCCAAGCCGACGTCGATCTGCCTCGGCGCGTTCGAGGGCGACCGGCTGATCGGCTACATCGTCAACTCGCGCTACGTCGACGCCTGGCACGTCATGAACGTTGCGGTCGATCCCGTCCCACCGGCGCCGCGGCATCGCCACACGGCTGCTCGAGCGCCTGTTCGAGCTGACGAGGTCCGACGGCCGACGCGGCTACACGCTCGAGGTGCGCGTCTCCAACGCCGGCGCGATCGCGCTCTACGAGGAGCTCGGCTTCGAGCGGCGCGGGCTCCGCCGCGGCTACTACACCGACAACCGCGAGGACGCGCTGATCATGTGGCGCGACGCCCCGCCCGAGGCTTGAGCCCGCTCCGGCCGACGGGCCTGCCTTGTCGAGCACGGCTCGTGCCGCATTGAGCGCCGCCGGAGTGAGCGTGGCGGGAGGCGCTCCACCGCCGCTCGTCGATAGTTCCACACCTGGCACGGAGCCGTCACCCACCCGTCACACCTTCCGGAGTAGCGTCGAGCGTGGGCGGATGTCCCCGGGGTGGGTGGGGTCCGAACCGTTGGGAGGCGCCGCGAACGCGATGGCTGCCGAGGCCGTGGAACCGGGTGACGGCGCTTTCAGGCGCGTCGCGCCGGGCGGTCTTCGAGGGCGACGGTTCGATGCGGGTTGGTGCGAGGCGCACCGGCTCCGGACGACCCGCCTCGAGCATCGCTGGTTCGGCCAGGGCCGGTCGACGGCTTGATCCTCGGGATCGAGACCTCGTGCGACGAGACGGCCGCGGCGCTCGTCTCGCCTCGGGGCGAGATTCATGCGAACGTCGTCGCCTCGCAGGCCGAGCTGCACGCGCGCTACGGCGGCGTCGTCCCCGAGATCGCCTCGCGGCGGCACCTCGAGCTCGTCTCGCCCGTGATCGAGGAGGCGCTCGACCGGGCCGGCGCGACCCTCGATGACGTCGAGACGATCGCCGTCACGCGCGGGCCCGGGCTGATCGGCGCACTGCTCGTCGGCCTCGCCGCCGCCAAGGCGCTCGCGTGGGGGAGGGGGCTGCCGCTCGTGCCGGTGAACCACCTGCACGGGCACGTGGCGTCGCTCTACCTCCAGCCGCTCGACCTCGAGCCGCCGTTCACGTGCCTGCTCGCGAGCGGCGGGCATACGCTGCTGCTCGACGTGCGCGACCGGAGCTGGGCGGGCGCGCGCTTCCTCGGCACGACGCTCGACGACGCTGCCGGCGAGGCGTTCGACAAGGGCGCGCGTCTGCTCGGGCTCGGTTACCCCGGTGGCGCCGAGATCGACCGACTCGCGCGCGACGGCGACCCCGAGGCGTACACCTTCCCGGTGGCGCGGGTTCCGAGGCTCGACTTCTCCTTCTCCGGGCTGAAGACGGCGCTTCTCTACGCCGTCCGCGACCTGCCCCCCGACGAGCTGCCGGCGCGGCGGGCCGACCTTGCAGCGAGCTACCAGCGGGCGATCGTCAGGGCGCTCGTCGGCAGGCTCGAGGCCGCCGGCGCCGACCGGGTCGCGATCGTGGGCGGCGTCGCCGCCAACTCCGAGCTCCGGGCCTCGCTGCCGCACGCGGTCGCCGCGCCGCTTGCGCTCTGCACCGACAATGCGGCGATGATCGCCGCCGCGGCGCGCTATACCGATCCCGTGCCTCCGCCCGGCAGCCTGACCCTGGACGCGTTTGCGACCGCATCCTGACCTTCGCGCCGCGCTCGCGCTGGTCGCGGTTGCCTGCGTCGTCGGGGTCACCGTGTTTCTCGCAGTGCGCGACACCGGCGGCGGGTCGACGGCGACCGGGCCCGCGACGTGGCAGGGCCTCGTCGGCGACGCCCATCCCGCGGTCCAGACCGCGCAGCGGCAGATCGTCGTCCTGAAGACGCCGTCGGTGGCGCAGCGGCTCGCGGCCGCGCACTACGCGACCGAGGACGACGAGCGGCGGTGGGCGGCGCAGGCCTACGCCGTGCAGCAGCAAGTGCTGACGCTGCTCTCCGCGCGCGGCCTCGGCGTCCGTCCCGACTACACCTTCGCGCGCGTGCTCAACGGCTTCTCGGCGATCCTCGACGCGCGTGCGATCGCCGTGCTGCAGTCCGTGCCCGAAGTCGCCGGCGTCTACCCGGTCCGAGCCGCCTTCCCAGCCGCCGTCTCCGCTCAGGCTCTCGCACAGGCGCAGGCGTTCGCCCCGGCCGTCCAGCTCCCGGGGTTCGACGGCCGGGGACTGACGATCGCGCTCCTCGACACGGGCGTCGACCGGACACAGCCGTACCTGCGCGGGCGGGTCGACCCCGGTCTCGACATTGTCGACGAGACGGCCGCTGCCGACGCCCGTCCGAGCCCGCAGGCGCCCTCGCAGGTGGAGCGGCATGGAACGCAGATGGCCGGGCTCCTCGTCGGCGCCGGCGGCCCCGGCGGCCTCCACGGCGTCGCGCCGGCGGCGACCGTCTTCCCGATCCGCGTCGCCGCCTGGCAGCCCGACGCCGAAGGTCGCAGCGTCGTGTACGCGCGAACCGACCAGCTGATCGCCGGCCTCGACCGCGCGGTCGATCCGGACGGGGACGGGGACGCCCACGACGCGGCGCGGATCGCGCTGGTCGGCGTGGCCGCGCCGTTCGCCTCTTTCGCCGACAGCCCCGAGTCGCAGGCAGTCGCGGGCGCGCTCGCGCTCGACATGCTCGTCGTCGCGCCGGCCGGGAACGAGGGCGCGGCGGGGCCGCTGTTCGGATCGCTCGCCGGCCCGAGTGGCTCGGAGGCGGCGCTCACCGTCGGGGCGACCGACGATCGTCCGACCACGACCGCCATTCACGTCGTGCTCCGGCGCGGCCTCGACGTCGTGCTCGACGCCCGGCTGCCGCTGCTCGGCTCCGGCTCCGGCTCCGGCCCGCAGGAGCTGAGCCTTGGCGTCCCGCGCGGAACGGGTGCGACTGCGGTCGACTACTTCGACCGGCGCGGCCTCAGCCTGGTCGCCGGCAGGGCCGCGTTCGTCGAGGCGGGTGAAGACCCTGGCGCCGCCGCGGTCGCCGCGGCCCACAGCGGCGCGCTTGCGGTCTTCCTCTACGGGAAGACCCTGCCGTCCGGCTCGCTCGGGCTCTCGAGCGAGCTCGGGATCCCGGTCGTCGCCCTGCCGGCCGCACCGGCGCGCGCACTGCTCCGCGCCCGGAAGCAGGGATACGAGGTCGCCGTCGCGCTCGGACAGACGACCACGTCCCCGAACAGCCGCGCGAGCCGCCTCGCGCCGTTCTCGTCGCGAGGCCTCTCTTTCGGCGGCCTCGTCAAGCCCGACCTGACCGCACCCGGAACGGCACTCGCGACTTCCGACCCCGGCGTGTCCGCCGACGGCGAGCCTGCGTTCGCGAGCGTGAGCGGCACGAGCGCTGCGGCCGCCTCGGTCGCTGGAGCCGCGGCGCTGCTCGCACAGGCCCGGCCCGGGCTCGGCGCGCTCGACCTTCGGAGCCTGCTCGTCGGCTACGCGGGTGGGGCGGGCGCGCCCACGGCAGGCTCGGGCGCGGGAGGCGTGGACGTCGGCGCGAGCGCTGCTGCCGAACTGGTCGCCTCGACGGCGTCGGTCTCGTTCGGCGCCTGGCAAGGAAACGACTGGCGGGCCACGCGGCGGTTCACGATCCGGAACGTCTCCAGCCGGCGGCTGATCGTGCACGTGGACGCGGTGCCGGCCCGCGGCTCGGAGTCGCAGCACGTCGTCGCGAAGCCGTCGCGGATCCTGCTGCGCGTCGGACGCAGCGCCCGGATCACCGTCACCATCCGCGCCACGCGGCCGCGGGTCGACCTTGCGCTGACGGGTGCCGTCACGCTGACGCCGGCCGGGAGCCAGACGCTGCGCGTGCCGTGGGCGGTCGCCTTCCCGCGCGCTCGGCAGACGCTCCTGCCGAGGGCGAGGATCCAGCCCACGCAGTTCCGCCCGTCCGATGCCGAGCCGGCGATCCTGCGCGTCCGGGCGGGGCGCCTCGCCGATTCGGACGGGCTGCAGATCCTGCCCGTCTCGCGGCTCGACGTCCTGCTCTATGACGCGAACGGCCGCTTCATCGGCCTGCTCGCGCGCCTCCGCGACCTGCTGCCCGGCTCGTACTCGTTCGGCATCACCGGCCGCGGCCCGACCGGCGCCCCGCTTGCGCGGGGCGACTACGAGCTCCGACTCGTCGCCTGGCCGGTGCTCGAGGGCGAGCCGAGCAGGAACCGCGTCCGGTTCACGATCGGCTGACACAAGGAGAGTCAATGGCCCGTTACGTCACTACGATCCGGTCCACGCTCGCGCCCGCCGAGGCGTTCGCGTACATGGCCGACTTTGCGAACGCGCTGGAATGGGATCCGAGCGTGACCGCTGCCGAACGCACGGACGACGGCCCGCTCGGCGCCAGCTCGACGTTTCACCTCGTCGCACGCTTCGGCGGGCGGAGTGTCGAGCTCGACTACGCGATCGAGGCGTACGAGCCTCCGCGGCGCGTGGTGCTCGAGGCTCGGCGGCCGAGCTTCGTCTCGCGCGACACGATCACTGTCGAGCCGGCCGAGGGCGGGTCGTCCGTTCTCTACGACGCCCGGCTCGACTTCCAGGGGCCCGCGCGGTTCCTCGATTTCGTCTTCCAGCGCCTGTTCGACCGTACCGGCGAGAAGGCGGCCGCGGGCATGCGGGCAGCCCTCGACCGGTGACGGCGCCGGCCCTTGCGCGGGCGGTCGACGCGGTGCTCGAGGCGACCGTGGTCGGGAGCTTCACGCGCGTCGGCTACGAAGCGCGGCGGCGCCTCTTCGACTGGGCGCCGCTCGAGACCCTGCGACTCGACGGCCGCGTCGCGCTGGTCACCGGCGCCACGTCGGGCCTCGGCCGCGTCGCCGCCGAGCAGCTCGCGCGGCAGGGAGCGACACTCCACCTCGTCGGCCGCGACTCCGGACGCACGGAGCGTGCGCGCGCCGAGATCGCGGAGGCGACCGGCGCGACGGTCGAGGCGTCGCTCGCCGACCTGGCGCTGCTCGCGGACTCGCGCGCGGCGGTCGAGCGGTTCGCAGCGAGCCATGATCGGCTCGACGTGCTCGTTCTCAACGCCGGCGGGATCACCCACGACTTCACCCTCACGAGCGAGGGCAACGAGGCGACGCTCGCAACGCAGGTGCTCTCGCCGTTCCTGCTCACGGCACTGCTCCGGCCGCTGCTCGAGGCGGCCGGGCCCGCCCGCGTGATCCTCGTCTCGTCGGGAGGGATGTACGCGCAGCGTCTCGACGTCGACGAGCTGCAGCCGGCAGCCGGCGTCTATGACGGCGTCAAGGCCTACGCCCGCTGCAAGCGCGCGCAGGTCACGCTCGCCGAGGAGTGGGCGCGCCGGCTCGGCGGAACCGGCGTCGCGGTCAACGCCATGCACCCGGGCTGGGCCGACACCCCCGGACTGCGCAAGGCGCTTCCCGGCTTCAGCCGGGCCTTCGGACCGCTCCTGCGCTCGCCCGAGCAGGGCGCCGACACGATCGTCTGGCTCGCCGCCGGGCCCGAGGCCGCCGCCTTCAGCGGCCGGTTCTTTCTCGACCGCCGCCCGCGCGCGACCCACCGGCTGCCCGGGACGCGACGGCCCGACGGCGCCAGGGAGGCCGGTCGGCTGTGGGAGCTGTGCAGGTCGCGGACTGGCGCCGGGTAGCGTTTCAGCGGCGTGCGGTCGCGGCGACTGCGGCTGCGGCGCTGACCGGGTCGTCGTCGAGGTAGCGGGCGCCGAACGCGGCGGCGAGGGTCGCGGTGGCGGCCGCTCCTGCAAGCGCGGTCGGCGCGCCGGCCGCGAGCTCCTCGATCCCGCCCCTCGCGTCGGCGATCTGCTGCGGCAGCGTCGCGGTGCAGACGACGAGCGCCGGGCCCAGCTCGCGCGCGGTCTCCACCGTCGTCGCGAGCGGCGTGTCGGCGCCGAGGAAGACGATGCGCCAGCCCCACGCGCGCAACGCGAGGCCGAAGCAGATGAGGCCGAGGTCGTGCTGGTCGCCGGGGAGGCACGCGAGAATCGCGAGCGGCCCGCCGCCGCCGCCCCAGCCGCGCGCGAGCCCGAGCAGTCGCCCGCGGACGAACGCGCTTGCGAAGTGCTCCTGCCCCACGGTCAGCTCGCCCCGCTCCCACCTCTCTCCGACCTCGCGGAGGTAGGGGAGAACGGCGTCCCGCAGCACGGTCTCGAGCGTGAACGATGCGAGCAGGCCGTCGAGGGCGGCCTGGGCGTCCGCCTCTTCGAACGCATCGAGCGCACGACGGAGCGCCTCGGTGTGCCGGTCGAGCGGCGACTCGGACGCGGCGCCGGCGGCGGGCTCGTACGACGCCTCGAGCGCGAGGCGCGCCGCCTCGGCCGCCGAGACGCCCGACGCGAGGTGGTCGAGCATCCGACGGACGCGGCGCTCGTCGTCGTCCCCGTAGAGCCGGAACCCACCCGAGGTCCGGGTGGGCGAGAGCAGGCCGTAGCGCCGCTCCCAGGCGCGCAGGAGCTCCGAGCTGACGCCGACGCGGCGGCTCAGCTCGCCGATCCTCAGGTGCTCCCGACCGCCCGTGGCGCCCTCCATGGCCGACACTGTACCGACATTGGACAGAATCTTGACAGAAGCGATCGATCTCTGTACCTTCTCTGGACAAAACATGGACAAGGAGGCGGAGATGAGGGTTCACGAGTCATTCGAAGCGGGAGCCGTGCTCGATGGCGGCGACGACCTCGCCCGGCGCTCTGCCGGGCCCGTGCCCGATCCCACCCCGGCGCCCGATCCCGACCCGGCTGGCGCCGACGAGCGGGACGACGGCTGGCTCGTCGACGCCGCCTAGCCCGCCGAACACCGACACGACACCACCACACGAAAGGGAGACCCACCATGCAGAAGGCACTCGTCACCATCCTCGCCGGAGCCGTGCTCGCGGGCGCGATCGCCTCGACGGCCCTCGCGGCGCCGAAGCCGGCGGCCGCGCCCAGCAACAAGAACATCGTGAAGACGGCGGTCGCTGCGGGCCAGTTCACGACGCTCGTCTCGCTCGTCAAGAAGGCCGGCCTAGCTGGCGCGCTCACCGGCAAGGGCCAGCTGACCGTCTTCGCGCCGACCGACGCGGCGTTCGCGAAGGTGCCGAAGGCGACGCTGGCCGCGCTCGCGAAGGACAAGAAGCAGCTGCGCGCCGTGCTGCTCTACCACGTCGTCAAGGGCAAGGTGACCGCGGCGAAGGTCGTCAAGCTCCGGTCGGCGAAGACCCTCGAGGGCGCCGCCGTGAAGATCAAGGTCAAGGGCGGTAACGTCTACCTCGACGGCGCCAAGGTCACGACGCCCGACGTGATGGCCTCGAACGGTGTCATCCACGTGATCAACCGGGTGCTCATCCCGGCCGGCTGAGTACCGTGGCCGAACCGCTTCCGGCTCTCCGGCGAACCCGGTCCGAGCTGAATCCCCTGTCCCGGCCGCGCGTGCGGCCGGGACGCGGGCCTCATCCCCCGAAAGAACCTGTGCCCACCGAGCCCTTTACGCTTTCGACCGGTGCCCAGGCGCGGCTCTCGAACGGCATCCGCGACCGGACGGTCGTCTGCGTGAACGGCGGCCGCGCGAAGGAGGTGCCGGGCACGTGGAGCGCGACGCTCGAATGGCTGGTCGGCCGCCTGGCGCCGCGGTTCCCGCGGCTCGGCTTCGTCGAGGTTCGCTACCGGGTGCGCTCGTGGCGCCGGCTCGACGACTGCATCGAGGACGCGCGCGCCGCTCTCCGCGCGCACGGCGGGCAGGGGAGCGCTCGTGCTCGGCTTCTCGATGGGCGGCGCGGTTGGGATCGCCACCGCCGACGAGCCGAACGTCGAGGGCGTGCTCGGGCTCGCACCGTGGATCCCCGACCGCCTGGATCTGCGGACGCTGCGCGGCAAGCGGCTCGACGTCCTGCACGGCTCGCTCGACCGCTGGCTTCCGGGCGTGCCGGGCGTCTCGCCCGCCGGTTCGCTAGCCGGGTACGAGCGGGCGCGCGCGCTCGGCGTCGACGGCACGTACGCCTTGATCGAGCGCGGTGTTCACGGCGTCGCGCTGCGCGGCGGCTCGAGGCTCGTTCCCCTCCCGCGCGCGAGCGCGTGGGAGGCTGCCGTCGCCGCTCGCCTGGAGACGTTCGCCGCATGACGCCGCTGCTCGTGACTCAGCCGCGCGACCCGGCCCGCCCGTTGCGCGTGGCCGTCGTCGGCGCCGGCATCGCCGGCCTCGGCGCCGCGTACGTCGCCTCGCGCCTCCACCGCGTCGACCTCTTCGAGCGCGAGCGCCGCGCGGGCGGGCACGCGAACACGTTCGTCCACGAGGGTCTCGCGCTCGACACCGGCTTCCTGGTCTACAACGAGCGCACCTATCCGCTGCTCTGTCGGCTCTTCGACGAGCTCGGCGTCGGCTCGATCGAGTCCGAGATGTCGTTCTCGGTGAGCTGCGCGGCGTGCGGGCTCGAGTACTCGGGTCAGCGGCCGTTCGCGGAGCGGCGGAACCTCGGCAGCGTCGCGTTCTACGGGCTGCTGCGAGAGATCGCCCGCTGGATGCGGACGGCGCGCCGCTCCCTCCACGAGCCCGAGTGGGAGCATCGGTCGCTCGGCGAGTACCTCGATCACCGCGGCTACTCCGAGCGATTTCGCCGGCACTTCTTCGTTCCGCTCACCGCCGCGCTCTGGTCGACGGCGCCCGGCCGCGCGCTGGAGTTCCCGGCCGCGGCGGCGATCCGCTTCTTCGACAACCACAGCATGCTCGGCGTCGGCCGCTTCCGCTGGCGCACGGTCGCCGGCGGCAGCCGCACCTACGTGGACGCGGTCGTCTCGCGGCTCGGCGGCGGCGTCCGCCTCGGCGAGGGAGTCCGCTCGGTGCGCCGCGTGGCCGACGGCGTCGAGCTGCGGACCGCCGACGGCACCGTGCGACGATACGACGAGGTCGTGCTCGCCACGCACGCCGACGACGCGCTCGCGCTCCTCGAGGATCCCTCCGGCGAGGAGCGCCGCGCGCTCGGCGGCTTCGAGTACTCCGTCAACGAGACGGTGCTCCACACCGACGCGTCGTTCCTGCCGCGGGCGCGTCGGGCGCGTGCGTCGTGGAACTACCGCACCGGCGACGATGGTCGCGCCACCGTCACGTACCACCTGAACAGCCTCCAGCGGCTCGACGCCGACCGCGACTACTGCGTGACGCTGAACCAGGAGGTGCCCGATCGCCACGTGATCGCGAGCTTCGCTTACGCGCACCCGCTCTACACGGTGCGGACGCTCGCCGCGCAGGCGGCGCTCGCCCGGCTCTCCGGGCAGCGGCGCACGCACTTCGCGGGCGCACATCTCGGGAACGGTTTCCACGAAGACGGACTCGCGTCGGGCGTCCGCGCCGCCGAAGCGCTCGGGGTGCGCTGGTGAGGTCGGGGCTCTACACCGGCACGCTGATGCACGCCCGCCGCGGGCCGGTGCGCAACGTGTTCCGCTATCCGGTCTCGTACTGGCTCTTCGACCTCGACGAGCTGCCCGAGCTGGAGCGCCGTCTCACGCTCTTCTCCGCCGCAGGGCGCCGTCGGCCGGTGACGCTGCGCCCAGCCGACCACTTCGACGGTGCCCCGATCAAGCAGTCGGTGATCGAGCTCGTCGGCGATCCGACGATCGAGCGCGTGCTGATGCTGACCCAGCCGCGCGTGCTCGGCTACGTCTTCAACCCGGTCAGCTTCTACTGGTGCTATCGCGCCGACGGCTCGCTCGCGTGCGTCGTCTCCGAGCTCGGGAACACCTTCGGCGAGCGGTTGCCCGAGGTGCTGCGCGGGCCGGAGCTCCGCTACGAGCACCGGAAGCGGCTGCACGTCTCGCCGTTCCTCGGCCTTGACGCGAGCTACGAGTACGCGTTCTCGCAGCCGGGCGACGAGGTCTGGGCGCGCATCCACGTGCGCGACGACGCCGGGCGGCGGCCACTGACGGCGGTGCTCCACGGCATGCGCCGCGAGCTCTCGAACGCCGTGGTCGGGCGGGCGCTGCTTCGCTACCCGCTCCAGCCGCTGCAGATCACCGCGCTGATCCACTGGCAGGCGCTTCGCCTGTGGCTCAAGCGCGTGCCCTTCCACCACAAACCGCCGTTCGAGCGCGGCCGCGGGTCGGTGCCCCGGTGACCGGCGCGCCCCTCCTCCGCGCCGAGCCGCGCCACCCGCGGCTCCCGCTGCTCGAGCAGGTCACGTTCGCGGTCCTCGAGCGAACCCTGCCCGGGATCGCCGGCGGCACGCTCGAGGTGCGGCTACCCGACGGCGCCGTGCGGCGGTTCGGCTCGGGCCCGATCGTCGAGCTGAACGTGCACGACATGCGGCTGCTGCGCCGGCTCGCGACCCGCGGCAAGCTCGGGCTCGGCGAGTCGTACACGGCCGGCGAGTGGGACGCCCCCGACCTCGTCGGCCTCTTCGAGCTGCTGCTCGCGAACGGGGAGGAGGCGGCGCGGCGTCATCCGCGGCTGCGCCGCTTCGTCGAGGCGCGCCCTCGTGTGAACCGCCGCAACGGCCTGCTGCACGCCCACCGGAACATCGCCTACCACTACGACCTCGGCAACGAGCTCTTCGCGTTGATGCTCGACCCGTCGATGACCTACTCGTGCGCCATCTTCGACCGCGACGACGAGCCGCTCGAGGATGCCCAGCGTCGGAAGTACGAGTCGATCTGCCGCAGGCTCGACCTGTCGTCGGCCGACCGCGTGCTCGAGGTCGGTTGCGGCTGGGGAGGCTTCGCGCTCCATGCAGCCGCCCACCACGGCTGCAGGGTGACCGGGCTGACGATCTCCGAGGCACAGGCCTCGCTCGCGCGCGAGCGCGTCGCGGCCGCGGGCCTCGGCGAGTGGGTGGAGATCCGCCTCGAGGACTACCGCGCCCACGAGGGCTCGTACACGAAGATCGCCTCGATCGAGATGCTCGAGGCGATCGGCGAGCGGCAGTTCCCGACGTACTTCAGGGCGCTCGACCGCTTCCTCGAACCGGGCGGGGCCGCCTGCGTTCAGACGATCCTCGTGCCCGACGCGCGCTGGAACCGCTACCGGAAGTCGCCCGACTGGATCGAGCGCTACATCTTCCCGGGCTGCCTGATCCCGTCGGCCGGCGCGCTCGCGCAGGCCGTCGCCGGGACGCGGCTCACGCTCGCCGACGTGCACGAGATCGGGCCCCACTACGCGGAGACGCTTCGCCGCTGGCGCGCGAGCTTCCACGAGCGCATCGACGAGGTGCGCGCGCTCGGCTACGACGCACGGTTCGAGCGCACCTGGGACTTCTACCTCGCGTTCTGCGAGGCGGCCTTCCGACTGCGGTCACTGCAGGACTGCCAGTTGACATACAGCGCGGAATAGAGTGCGCGGGGTGACGGCCAGCGCCTTCACGATGGCGCGGCAGCAGCTCCAGGACGTCGCCGACGTCTTCGGGATCGACGACGACCTCGTCGGCGTTCTCGGCGAGTGCAAGAAGTCGGTCGAGGTCGCGATCCCGACCACGATGGACGACGGGACGGTGCACGTCTTTACCGGCTGGCGGGTCACGCACAACGTCGCCCGCGGGCCCTCGAAGGGCGGCATCCGGTACCACCCGTCGGTCACCCTCGACGAGGTGAAGGCGCTCGCGATGTGGATGACCTGGAAGTGCGCGCTGATGAGCCTGCCGTTCGGCGGCGCGAAGGGCGGTGTGATCTGCGACCCGAAGTTGCTCTCGACGGGCGAGCTCGAGCGGATGACGCGCCGCTACACCTCCGAGATCGTGAACGAGATCGGCCCGGAGCGCGACATCCCGGCGCCCGACGTCGGCACGACGCCACAGGTGATGGCGTGGATCTTCGACACCTACTCGATGAACCAGGGCCATTCGGTGCTGGGCGTCGTCACCGGCAAGCCGCTCGCGGTCGGCGGCTCGGTCGGGCGCGAGGAGGCGACCGGCCGCGGCGTCCTCTTCTGCCTGGCGGAAGCGCTCCGGCGGCAGGGGCGCCGGCTCGAGGGAGCCGAGGTCGCCGTGCAGGGCTTCGGCAACGTCGGTGCGGCGTTCGCGCGCATGGCGTCCGAGGCCGGGGCGAAGGTGATCGCCGTCTCCGACTCCTCGGGCGGCCGACTCGTTCCGAGCGGGATCGACGTCGCCGCCGCGATCGCCCACAAGCAGAGCGGTGGCAGCCTCGAGGAGCTCGCCGGCGGTGACCGGATCTCGAACGAGGAGCTGTTGCGTCTCGAGTGCGACGTCCTCGCGCCGTGCGCGCTCGAGCAGGTGCTGAGCGACCGGAATGCCGACGAGGTTCGAGCGGGAATCGTGGTCGAGGGCGCCAACGGCCCGACCACGCCGGCCGCCGACGAGATCCTCGAGGAGAAGGGCGTGCTCGTGATCCCCGACGTCCTCGCGAACGCCGGCGGCGTCGTCGTCTCGTACTTCGAATGGGTGCAGGGCCTGCAGGAGTACTTCTGGAAGGAGGAGCAGGTGAACGAGCGCCTGCACGCGATCGTCGCCCGCGCGTTTGCCGAGACGTGGGCCGTCCGGGAGGAGAAGGACGTGTCGCTGCGCCTGGCCGCCTACGGCCTGGGCATCAGCCGCGTCGCCGAGGCAAGTGTGATCCGCGGGCTCTACCCCTAGAGGCTCGAGGCTCGGAACGTGGAGCTCCTCACGAAGCCCCCTCGGGTCCGCCGCGGCGACACGGTCGCAATCGTCTCGCCGTCGTTCGGCGCCGTCGGCGCGTGGCCGCACCGTGCCGAGCGCGGCACGGCGTACCTCGAGTCGCTCGGTCTCTCGGTGAGGCTGATGCCCAACGCCGCTCGAAACGAGGGCTGGGCGTCCGCGTCGCCCGAGGCCAGGGTCGCCGATCTGCACGAGGCGTTCACCGACGACGCGGTGGCCGTCGTTCTCGCCGCAATCGGCGGCAACCACTCGAACCAGCTCCTGCCCCTGCTCGACCACGAGCTGATCCGCGCCCACCCGAAGGTGTTCCAGGGCTTCTCCGACATGACCGTGCTGCACTGGGCGCTGGCGAAGCACGCCGGCCTAGCGACGTTCTACGGCCCCGCGCTCGTCCCCGAGCTCGGCGAGTTCCCGGAGGTGCTGCCCTTCACCGATCGCTTCCTGCGTGCCGCCTGGTTCGGCGCCGAGCCGATTGCCTTCGAGCCGTCCGAGACCTGGACGGACGAGGTTCTCGACTGGGACACGAGGCTCGACCTGACGCGGGCGCGCGAGCTGCGTGAGAGCGAGGGGTGGATCACGATCCGGGCGGGGACTGCGCGCGGCCCGCTGCTCGGCGGTTGCCTCGAGACGATCTGCTGGCATGTGAAGGGCTCGAGCGCATGGATCGACCCGGCCGGCGCTATCCTCGTGCTCGAGACGTCCGAGGAGGCCCCCTCGCCGGCCGACGTCGATGCGTACCTGACCGACCTCGAGCAGCTCGGGGTGTTCGACGCCGCCGCCGCTGTCGTCGTGGCCCGTCCGTACGGGTACACCGCGGACGCTGCGCAGCTGCTCTGGGACGTGGTCGCTCGCCGGACGGAGGCGGCCGGGCTGCCGGTACTGGCGAACGTCGAGGCGGGTCATGCCGACCCGATGCTGACGCTGCCGTTCGGCGTTCGCGCCGAGCTCGACGCCGGGTGGAAGCTGCTGCGGCTGCTCGAGGCGCCGACGGCGGGATGACGACGCTCACGCTCTACGTCGGCCGCGACTGCCATCTGTGCGAGATAGCTCGCGCCGAGCTCGCCGGCCTCGCCGGGGAGCTCGGGCTCGCAGTGGAGGAGGTCGACATCACCGGCGACGACGAGCTCGAGCGCCGGTATCGCGAGTGGCTGCCGGTGGTCGAGCTCGACGGGGAGCGGATCTCGGCCTACCGGATCGAGGAGGACGAGCTGCGGCGTGCGGTTGCCCGGCGGGGCGCTTGAGGCATTAGGGCACAATGCCCGTTCGATGCTGGGTGCCCACGACGACGGTCGTCCCGAGAACAACCGCGTCGGCGTGGGAGTCGCGGCGCGCCTCTCACGCTACCTCCAGGTGCTGACCCAGGCGAAGAAGATGGGCAAGGACCGCATCTCCTCGCAGGAGATCGCCGACTACACGAACATCAACGCGACCCAGATCCGTCGCGACCTCTCGAACTTCGGCAAGTTCGGCAAGCGCGGCGTCGGCTACACGATCGACGGGCTGCTGGTCGAGATCCGAAAGATCCTGCGCACGCAGGGCCAGCACAACATCGCCCTCGTCGGAGCCGGCCACCTCGGGAAGGCGATCGCCGGCTCGTCGATCTTCGGCGAGCACGGGATCACGATCGCGGCCGTCTTCGACACCGACGAGCGCAAGATCGGTCAGCCGATCGGCAACGTCGAGGTCACCGAGTACGGCCGCCTCAAGGATGTGATTCGCGACAAGAACATCGTCGTCGGCGTGCTCGCGGTGCCCGCGGATGCGGCCCAGCCGGTCGCGAACGACCTGATCGACGCGGGCGTGCGGATCATCTTCAACTACTCCGAGGCGCTCCTCGACGTGCCCGGCGACGTGACCGTGCACACGTCGAATCCGGCGGTCGAGCTGCTCCACGCGCTGTACTTCCATCTGACCTAACCGACAATCGCTGCGTGGTGCGATATGCTCGCATCATGAAGCGGACGACGGTGATGCTCCCGGACGAGCTGGAGACACGCCTCCGTCTCGAGGCACGCCGCCGCGACGTCTCGATTGCGGAGATCGTCCGCGAGGCCGTCGAGCTCCATCTCCCTGCGCCGGAGGCCGGTCAACCGCTCTCGTTCTTCGCGATCGGCGAGGGCGGGCCGAAGGATGCCTCGGAGCGAGTCGACGAGTACGTCGCGCGCGCCGTTCGACGGCAGCGCTGATGCTCGTTGTCGACGCAGGGCCGCTCGTCGCCGCCGCTGCGACTCGCGACCGCAATCACAAGCGGTGTGTCGCGCTTCTGTCGGAGGCTCCACGGCCTCTGGTCGTCCCGGAGTTGGTCGTCACCGAGGTGGCGTACTTCCTCGCCGACCGGCTCGGGAGCGGGGCTGAGCGAGCTTTCGCGCGCGCCCTGCAGGACGGTGAGCTGCACACGGAGCCCGTCGCGCCGTCCGACTGGACGCGGATCGTCGAGCTGATCGACGAGTACGTGGACCTGCCGCTCGGCATCGTCGACGCGTCGGTGCTGACCGCGTGCGAGCGGCTGGGTGTCGACTCGCTCGCGACGCTCGACCGACGTCATTTCTCCGTCGTCCGCCCTCGGCACCGCGACGCCCTCACCCTGCTCCCCGAGTAGCGGCTCGCCTTGAGGATCCTCCTGTGGCACGGCTACCTGCTCGGGGGGACGGGCTCGAACGTCTACACGCGCGCTCTCGCCCGCGAGTGGAGCCGCGCCGGGCACGAGGTGACGGTCGTCTGCCAGGAGCCTTCGCCGGGCGACTACGACCTCGGCGGCGCCCGCGTCGTGCGACCCGTGCTGCCCGGCGGGCTGCTGCCCGTGTTCGTGCTCGACCGCTACGAGTCTCTCTCGCCGAAGCTGCTGCAGGACTTCTCCGAGAAGGAGTGCCGGCGCTACGTCGAGGCGAACGCGGCGGCGCTGCGAGAGCTCGCGCCCGCCGACGTCGTCTTTGCGAACCATGTGCTGATGGGCGCGCCGGTCGGTGCCGCGTCGGGCCTGCCGTTCCGCGTCAAGGCGCACGGCTCGGAGCTCGAGTACTCGATGCGCGGGCGGCCGCGGCTCGAGGAATGGGGGAGGGAGTCGCTCGCCGGCGCCGAGGCGACCTTCGTCGGCTCGCGGCACATCCGCGAGGTGCTGGTGGACGTGGTCGGTAGGGTCGAGCCGGTGGTCGAGGTGCCGCCGGGGGTCGACGTCGAGCTCTGGGTGCCCGAGCCGCGCGACGCGGCGCTCGCGGGGCTGCTCGAGGAGGCGCGGGCAGATCCGCCCAACCCCGGCAACGCGAGCGAGCGTCTCCCCGACGAGGGCAACGGCACCCGGCTCGAGGACTTCTTCGCCGCGGCCGGGCCCGTCGTCGTCTACTTCGGGAAGCTGATCGAGAACAAGGGGGTGCAGCTGCTGCTCGAAGCGCTCCGCGGGCTCGACGCCCGCGCCGTGATCGTCGGCTTCGGCGACTACCGCGGCGAGCTCGAGGCGCAGGCCCGCACGCTTCCGGCCGGGCAGACGCTCTTCACCGGCCCGCTCGAGCACCGCCACCTCGCCCACCTGCTGCCTCTCGCCGACGCCGCGGTCGTGCCGTCGATCTTCCCCGAGGCGTTCGGGATGGTCGCCGCCGAGGCCGCCGCCGCCGGCTGCCCGCCGCTCGTCGCCCGCCACTCGGGTCTCGCGGAGGTCGCGGCCGGGCTCGAGGAGGCCTACCCGGAGCGCCTCCGCGACCTGGCCGCGTTCGAGAGCGGAGACGTCGCCGACCTGCGCGCGAAGCTCGTGGGACTGCTCGCGCTGCCGGCTGCCGACCGAGAGGAGATCCGGTCTGCGGCGAGGCGTGCGGTCGTGGCCCGCTGGTCGTGGCTGTCGGTCGCCGAGCGCCTGCTCGAACCCGTGCGGTGAGCGCTGCGGACGAGGAGTCACACAATTGTTCGAGGCACGGCTCAGTTCCGTGCCCATTCGGTCGGTATCGTCGCCTGTGAGGGCGGCGGGACGGCGCCCCACCCGGGCGGGGGTCCCGTTGCACGCCTGGCGTTCTGGCGTGGGCCGACACGGGCCGTCGGGCCGCCACGGCGGTAACCTGCGCCCGGCATGGGCGACGAACAGCGGCTCTCTCCCGAGGAGCAACTCGCGACGGCCCGTGAGGCGTTCGAGAGCGGCCTCGACTTCACCGTCGCGGTCGAGGAGGAGTTCGCGCTGCTCGAGCCCGAGACGCTCGCGCTCGTGAACCGGTTCGAGGACGTGCAGGCGGCGGCGCACGGCACCGCGCTCGAGGAGCACCTCGTCGGCGAGCTGATCGCGTCCGAGGTCGAGGTGCGCACGGGCCGCTGCGTCGACTTCGGCGAGGCGGCCGCGAGGATGGCCGAGCGCCGTGCGCAACTGCATGCGCTCGCGCGCGAGCAGGGCGTCCAGCTCGGCGCGACCGGCACGCATCCGTGGGGCCGGTGGCAGGACCAGCGGATCATCGACACGCCGCACTACCGGCGGAACAACGAGCTCCTCCAGTACGTGGTGTGGCGCAACAACACCTTCGGGCTGCACGTCCACGTCGGCATCCGCGGAGGAGACCGCGCTATCGCCGTCTGCAACGCGCTGCGGCGCCACCTACCAGAGCTGCTCGCACTCTCGGCGAGCTCGCCGTTCCTCGAGGAGGTCGACACCGGCCTCCACTCGGCGCGCACGCAGATCTTCACGCGCATGTTCCCGCGCTGCGGCATCCCGGACCCCTACGACGGCTGGCAGGGCTTCGAGGAGTACGTCGCCTTTCTCTACCGAACGGACTCGGTCGACGAGCACACGCAGCTCTGGTGGAGCGTTCGCCCGCATCTCGGCTTCCCAACCGTCGAGATCCGCATCTGCGACGCCCAGCCCGACCTGACCGAGGCGCAGAGCCTCGCGGCGCTCGCCTACGCGCTCGCGGCGCGCTGCGTGCGTGCTCACGACGAGGGCGAGCCGCAGCCCGACCTGCCGCACCGGCTGCTCGAGGAGAACATGTGGCGCGCGATCCGCTACGGGCTCTCCGGCGAGCTGATCGACTTCGAGCGCGGCGAGCCGGTGGCGGCGCGCGCGCGGCTCGAGCGGCTCATCGAGTGGGTCGCGCCGGTCGCCGACGAGATCGGCGCCACGCCGTTCCTCGCCGTTCCCGCCGCGAACGCGGCCGAGCGGCAGCGCGCGCGCTGGCAGGAGGGCGCCTCGCTCGAGCAGGTCTACGCCGAGCAGGTTCAGGCAGGTGAGCGGATTGGCTGACGACGACGTCACGCCGCCCGAGCCGCCCGTGGAGCCGCCCGAGCCGCCCGCGGAGCCGGCGGAGCCGGCCGAGGAGCCGGCCGAGGAGCCGCCCGAGCCGCCCGCGGAGCCGGCGGAGCCGGCCGAGGAGCCGGCCGAGCCCGCCGCGGTGTCGCCCCCCGAGGGCACGGGCACAGAGCCGTCCCTCGACGACATCGCCGCGCAGATCAGCGCGCTGCCGATCGGCTCGTTCCTGCTCTCGACCGTCTCGACGCTCGCGTCGATCGCCTACGGGAAGCTCGCTGCCGGCCAGCTCGACGACGCGCGAGGCGCGATCGACGCGATCAGCGCCCTGCATGCCCGTCCTCGACGACCGGATCGAGCCGGCGCTCAAGCGCGACCTCGAGCAGGCGCTCGCCAATCTGCAGGTCTCGTACGCGGACGCTTCCGCACAGGCATCGTCCTGAGCTTGTGATTCAATTGCGCCCGCGCCGAAGCCATCGGCGCTTGACTTTGTGAGGGGGAGTTAAGCGATGGACTGGATCATGGATCACCCCGTGACCCTGGCGCTCGTGAGCGCGGCGATCGCCGTTGCGTACGGGATCTGGCTCACGACCTGGCTGCTTCGCCAGCCGGCCGGCAACGAGCGGATGCAGGAGATCTCCGGGGCCGTCCAGGAGGGCGCATCGGCCTACCTGCGGAGGCAGTACCGGACGATCGCGATCGTCGCGGTCGTGCCCTTCCTCGCGCTCGGGTTCTACAACAAGCTGGGGTGGGGGACGGCGATCGGCTTCCTGATCGGCGCGGTGCTCTCCGCCGCCGCCGGCTTCATCGGCATGAACGTCGCGGTCCGCTCGAACGCCCGCACCGCCGAGGCTGCGCGCGGCGGCGTGAAGCCGGCGCTGAACGTCGCGTTCCGTGCCGGCTCGGTGACCGGTCTGCTCGTCGTCGGCCTCGCCCTCTTCGGCGTCGCCGGCTACTACTGGATCCTCACCGGCTGGTTCGACCACACGCCGCAGTCGGCGATCGACGACCTCGTCGGCCTCGCCTTCGGAGGCTCGCTGATCTCGGTCTTCGCGCGGCTCGGCGGCGGCATCTACACCAAGGCCGCCGACGTCGGCGCCGACCTCGTGGGCAAGATCGAGGCCGGGATCCCCGAGGACGACCCGCGCAACCCGGCCGTGATCGCCGACAACGTCGGCGACAACGTCGGCGACTGCGCCGGCATGGCCGCCGACCTGTTCGAGACCTACGCGGTCACCGCCGTCGCGGTGATGCTCCTCGGCACCACGCTGCCCGGCCTCACGGTCAACCACATGTATCTGTACCCACTCGCCCTCGGCGGCGTCTCGATCATCGCCTCGGTGATCGGGACGTTCTTCGCGCGGGTCGGCACCGGCGAGAACGCGATCATCAACGCGCTCTACAGGGCCGTGCTCGTGGCGACGATCCTCTCCGCCATCTTCTTCATCCCGGTGACGATGGCCTTCGACGACGGCCGCTTCGGCTTCTGGGATCTGTACCTCTCCGCCCTCACCGGCCTGGTCGTGACGTTCCTGCTGGTCGCGATCACCGAGTTCTACACCGGCACCCGCTGGAACCCCGTCAAGTCGATCGCGAAGGCCTCGCAGACCGGGCACGCGACGAACATCATCGAGGGCCTCGCCGTCGGCATGGAGGCGACCGCCCTCCCGGTGATCGTGCTTGCCACGGGCATCCTCGTCGGGAACCACTTCGCGGGCCTGTACGGGATCGGCGTCGCCGTGATGGCGCAGCTCTCGATGACCGGCCTGATCGTCGCCCTCGACGCCTACGGCCCGGTCACCGACAACGCGGGCGGGATCGCCGAGATGGCCGACCTGCCCGAGAGCGTGCGCGCGGTCACCGACCCGCTCGACGCGGTCGGGAACACGACGAAGGCGGTCACGAAGGGCTACGCGATCGGCTCGGCCGCCCTCGCCGCGCTCGTGCTCTTCGACTCCTACACGACGGGCCTCGCAGACGAGGGGCTGACCACCTTCTTCAGCCTCTCCGACGCCTGGGTGATCGCCGGCCTCTTCATCGGCGGCCTGATGCCGTTCCTGTTCGCGTCGATGGCGATGAAGGCGGTTGGGCGCGTCGGCGGCGAGGTCGTCGAGGAGGTGCGGCGCCAGTTCCGCGAGGATCCGGGCATCATGGAGGGCACGTCGCGGCCCGAGTACGGGCGTGCGATCGACATCGTGACGCGGTCGGCGATCCGCTCGATGATGCTCCCGGCGGCGATCCCGATCGTGTTCCCGATCGTGATCGGGATCATCAGCGCGAAGATGCTCGGCGGCCTGCTCGTGGGCACGATCGTCACCGGCCTCTTCCTCGCGATCTCGATGACCGCCGGCGGCGGTGCCTGGGACAACGCGAAGAAGCTGATCGAGGACGGCGCCTACGGCGGCAAGGGCTCCGACGCGCACGCCGCTGCGGTAACGGGCGATACCGTCGGCGATCCCTACAAGGACACCGCCGGCCCCGCGATCAACCCGATGATCAAGATCACGAACATCGTCGCGATCCTGATCATCCCGCTCGTCGTCTCGATCCATACCTAGAAACACGGGGGGAAACCTGCGGTTTTCCCCCGTGGGCCCCCTTTCCCTGGCCGACGCGAGCGTCGGTGAGACGTGATCCGGATGGATGTGCTCGACAGCTCTGGCTCTAGCGGAAGCGCCGGCGAAGGCGGCGCTTCCGTCTTCTTTCGGGGGGTCGGCCTCCGGGCAGGTTTTCGCTCGGTGAGGTATGACGTGACGGATGCTTGACCCCACTTGCCGATGTCGGAGCGTGTCCGCGTCATGACGCCTCGCCTTTCATGAAGATCTTCGTGATCGGAGCCGGGCAGGTCGGCTCGACGATCGTCGAGTCCCTGCACGCCGAGCACGACCTCACCGTGGTCGACATCGACGAGGGTCGGCTGACTGCGCTTGCCTACCGGTTCGACGTCCGCACCTCCGTGGGCAACGGGGCGAGCCGGCGGGCGCTTTCCGACGCCGGCATCGGCGACTCCGACCTCGTGATCGCCTGCACCTCGCGCGACGAGCCGAACCTGATCGCCGCGATGATGGCCCGCAAGCTGGCGCCGAGGGCGAAGACGATCGTCCGCACGACGAACGTCGAGTACCTCGAGGTGTGGTACGCGGGACAGCTCGACGTCGACTTCATCGTCTCGTCCGAGCTGGAGACGGCGCTCGCCGTCTCGCGGCTGACGGGCGTTCCGGCCGCGCGTCAGACCGACGTGTTCGCCGAGGGACAGGTGCAGATCGTGGAGTTCGACGTCGAGGCCGAGGTGCACAGCGACCTGATCGGCCGGCCCCTCCGCGAGGCTCGGCTCCCCGAGGACTCCCGTGTGGCGAGCATCCTGCGCGACGGCGAAGTGGTGCCGCCGCTCGGGAGCGAGTCCATCCAGGTCGGCGACCGGGTGATCGTCATCGGCTCGCCCCACGCGGCCCGGCAGTGGAGCTCGATGATGGCCCGCCAGCCCCGGCGGAAGGTCGATCACGTCGTCATCTTCGGCGGCGGGCGGATCGGTCGGGCGGTCGCCCGCGTGCTCCTCGACCAGGGGGTCGACGTCCGGATCATCGAGGCCGATCGCGACCGTGCGCGGGAGCTTGCCGAACTGCTGCCGGAGGCGCGCGTCCTGCATGCGACTGGGATCGAGCCGGAGTTCCTCGAGCGCGAGCGCATCGGCAGGGCGCATGCCGCGGTCCTCGCGATGCGGGACGATTCGAAGAATCTCTACGCCGGCGTGCTCGCGAAGTTGTACGGCGTCGACTTGGCGATCGCGATCGTGCACGACACGATCTCGATGGAGGTCTTCGAGGCGGCAGGCATCCACGTCTCGCTCAACCCGCGCTCACTGACCGCGGAGGAGATCGTTCGCTTCGCCCACGACCCCCGCACGCAGCAGGTCGCGATGCTCGAGGGCGATCGGTACGAGATCCTCGACATCACGACGCGCGCTGAGAGCGAGCTCGTCGGCAAGCGCTTTCGTGAGCTGCCGATGAAGGGCGCGATGATCGGAGCGCTGATTCGGGACGGGAAAGCGATCTTCCCGCACGGCGATGAGACGCTGCAGGCCGGCGACCGCGCGATCGTCTTCACGCAGACAGAGCGGGCTGGCGAGGTCGAGCAGGCGCTTTGAGCCCGGTCGTGCGGGCGGTCCGGGGCTCGTCGCCCGGCGTCGAGATCGGGGCCGCTCTCAGTCTTGTTGGAACGCTGCTCAAGTACCTCAGCCTCTCCGCGCTACTTCCGGTCGGGTTCGCGCTCGGCTACTCGGAGCCCGTCTGGCCCTTCCTCGCCGCCGGCGGGATCGCCGCGGCCGTCGGCTGGTTGCTCGAGCATGCAGGTGACCGCAGCCGCGCCGGGTTGCGCGAGGGCTTCCTGGTCGTCCCGCTCGTCTGGCTCCTCGCCGTCGCCTACGGGACGGTTCCCTACCTGCTCGCGGGCGGGTCGACGCTCGACCATCCGATGAACGCCCTCTTCGAGTCGATGTCCGGCTTCACGACGACGGGCTCGACGGTGGTGACCGACGTCGAGGGGCTGTCGCGGTCGGTGGCCATGTGGCGCCAGTTCACCCAGTGGCTCGGCGGGATCGGGATCATCGTCCTGTTCCTTGCCATCCTCCCGCGGCTCCGGGTGGGAGGTCGCCAGATCTTCGAGCACGAGCTGCCGGGGCCCGAGGTCGAGCCGCTCGCGAACACGATCCGTTCGAGCTCGCGCAGATTCGTCGTCCTCTACATCGGGCTCTCCGCGCTCGAGGCGGTTGTGCTCACGGCCTTCGGCTGGCTGAACATCGACTCGAAGATGGACGCCTACCAGGCGATCGCGCACAGCTTCACCACGGTTTCAACGGCGGGCTTCTCGACGCAGAACGACTCGATCGCCGCGTTCGTGCCCGCCACCCAGTGGGTGATCGTCGTCTTCATGATCCTCGGCGGCATGAACTTCGCGCTGCTCTTCCTCGCGATCATGCGGCGGAAGCCCAACGCGCTCGCCCGCGACGACGAGTTCCGCCTGCTGGCCGTGGTGCTCGCGGCCGCCTCGATGCTCCTGTTCGTGGACCTGCTGACCGGCGACATCGCTGGCGGCGAGACGGCGGTTCGCGAGGCCGTCTTCCAGGCGGTATCGATCACGACCACCACCGGGTACGCGAACGCCGACTACGCCCAGTGGAGCGCCCTGGCGCTCGTCACCCTCGTCGGCCTCATGTTCGTCGGCGCCTCCGCAGGATCGACGGGAGGCTCGGTCAAGCTCGTCCGCCACCTCCTCATCGGCCGCATGCTGAGACGCGAGCTGGAGCAGACGGTTCACCCCGAGATCGTCTCGCCGATCCGGCTCAACCGGCGCGTCGTGGACGAACGGACGCTGCGCGCGCTGATCGTCTTCGTCCTGCTGTACGTGGCCGTGTTCGCGCTCGGCACCGTCGGGCTGATGATCGACTCGGCCCGGGCCGGCGTGACCGTCGAGCCCTTCGAGGCGGTCGCCGCCGCGGCTTCGACGCTGGGAGGGGTGGGGCCGGCCGTCGGCTTCGCCGGCCCCTTCGGCTCCTACGATCCGTTCAGCGACCTCTCGAAGGCGATCATGATCGTGCTGATGTGGCTCGGGCGCCTCGAGATCGTGCCGATCGCGGTGCTGCTGACCCGGCCCTACTGGCGTGCGTGACGCGGCCCGGCTGCCGGCTCTGATCCGTCCCTGAGCCGACGCCGTCGCCGCTCGGTCCGGTCACGCGTCTAGATTGCCGCCGTGCCACACGGCGACGAGATGCCTCGGCCCGGCGAGGTCGAGCCGGCGCTTTGACGCCCTTCGCGCGCACGGCCCGGCGGCCGTCCTTCGGCGTCGAGGTCCGAGCCGCTCTCAGCCTCGCCGGGACGCTGCTCAAGTTCCTCAGCCTCTCGGCGCTGCTCCCGCTCGCCTTTGCGCTCGCCTACTCCGAGCCCGTCTGGCCGTTCCTCGCCGCCGGGGCGATCGCCGCCGCGGCCGGCCTGCTGCTCGAGCGGGTCGGCGACCGTGAACGCGCGGGACTGCGCGAGGGCTTCCTCGTGGTCGCACTGACCTGGCTGCTCGCGGCCTGCTACGGGATGCTGCCGTATCTCTTCGCCGGCGAAGGCTCGCTGCGAAGCCCGATGAACGCACTGTTCGAGTCGATGTCCGGCTTCACGACCACCGGCTCGACCGTCCTCGTGGACTACGAGGGGCTCTCCCATTCGGTGGCGATGTGGCGCCAGTTCACGCAGTGGCTCGGGGGCATGGGGATCATCGTCCTCTTCCTCGCGATCCTTCCCCGACTGCGCGTCGGCGGCCGCCAGCTGCTCGAGCACGAGCTGCCGGGACCCGAGGTCGAGCCGCTCTCGAGCACGATCCGGGCGACGTCGGGCCGCTTCGTCCTGCTCTACATCGCCCTGTCGGCAGCCGAGCTGGTCGTGCTGACGCTGATCGGCTGGATCGGCCTCGACGACAACATGAGCCCGTACGAGGCGCTCGCACACGCCTTCACGACCCTCTCGACGGGCGGCTTCTCCACGGAGGCCGACTCGATCGCGTCGTTCTCGATCGCGACGCAGTGGACGATCGTCGTGTTCATGCTCTTCGCCGGGACGAACTTCGCGCTGCTCTTCCGCGCCCTCGTCCGCAGGCAGCCGGACGCGCTCGTCCGCGACGACGAGTTCCGGCTCTACATCGTCGTGCTCGTGGTGGGCGCGGCGATCCTCTGCACCGTGTTGCTCGAGGCCGGCCTCGCCTCCGGTGAGACCGCGATCAGGCAGGCCGTCTTCCAGACCGTGTCGACGGCGACCACGACCGGGTACGCGAACGCCGACTTCGCGACCTGGACGGCGTTCGCGGCGGTGACGATCGTCGGGCTCATGTTCATGAGCGCCTCGGCCGGATCGACGGCGGGCGGGCCCAAGCTCGTACGCCACGTCCTGATCGGCCGCATGCTCCGCCGCGAGCTGGAGCAGACGGTCCATCCCGAGCTGATCACCCCGATCCGGCTCGACCGCCGCGTGGTCGACGAGCGCATCCTGCGCGGCGCGATCGTCTTCGTCCTGCTCTACGTCGCCCTCTTCTCGCTCGGCACGCTCGGCCTCGTCGCCGACTCCGCACGGGCCGGGGTGGACGTGACGCCCTTCGACGCGATCGCCGCGGCCGCGACCACGATCGGCAACGTCGGCCCCGGGTTCGGCTTCGCGGGTCCGTACGGGTCGTTCGAGCCGTTCAGCGACGTCTCGAAGGCGATCATGATCGTGCTGATGTGGCTCGGCCGGCTCGAGATCGTGCCGATCGCGGTGCTGCTGACCCGGGCCTACTGGCGCGTGTGACGCGAGCCGCCGGCCCGCGACACCGCGGGCGGGTCGGCGCCGGCTCCCCTCGAGCCGGGCGGCACACTAGATTGCCGCAGTGCCCAGGCGGCGCCAATCGCACGGGTTGGAGCGTGTCCTCGGGACGCCGGCGCTGTTCGCGACCGCGTACGGCAACGTCGGCTCGTCGATCTACTACGCGCTCGGCGTCACCGCGGCGATCGCGCTCGGCCTGACGCCGCTCGTCTTCGTCATCACCGGGCTGATCTTCGCGTGCACCGCCGCCACGTACACCGAGGGGACGGTGCTCTTCCCCGAGGCGGGCGGCTCGTCGAGCTTCGCGCGGCATGCGTTCAACGAGCTCGTCTCGTTCGGGGCGGCGTGGGCGCAGATGCTCAACTACGTGATCACGATCGCCATCTCGGCGTTCTTCGTGCCGCACTACCTGTCGATCTTCTGGGAGCCGCTGCGGACGAACCCGTGGGACATCGTCGTCGGCATCGCGGTCGTGCTGCTGCTCGTCGCGATCAACATCGTCGGGATCCAGGAGGCCGCCGCGTTGAACATCGTGCTCGCGGTGGTCGACTTCGCGACGCAGCTGCTGCTCGTCCTGCTCGGCTTCTTCCTGATCTTCAGCCCGAGCACCCTGTCGGCCAACATCCACTGGGGTGTCGCGCCGACGTGGGCGAACTTCGCGCTCGCGATCCCGGTGGCGATGATCGCCTACACCGGCATCGAGACCGTGTCGAACCTGGCCGAGGAGGCACGCGATCCGCGCCGCAGCATCCCGTCGTCGATCCGCCTCGTGGCCGTCGCCGTCTTCGCGATCTACTTCACGCTGCCGCTCGTCGCCCTCTCCGCACTGCCCGTTCTGAAGGACCCGGTTTCGGGCGAGTACGTGACGAGGCTCGGGCTCGACCCGCCCGCGGGCTTCAAGAACGACCCCGTGCTCGGGCTCGTCGAGAACCTCGACCTGCACGGGCTCCTCCTCTCCGGGGCGAAGGTCTATGTCGGCGTGCTCGCGGCGACGATCCTCTTCATCGCCGCGAACGCCGGCGTGATCGGCGCCTCCCGGATCACCTACTCGATGTCGAGCTACCGGCAGTTGCCGGACGTGTTCCGCCGGCTGCACCCGCGGTTCAAGACGCCGTGGCTGGCGCTGATCGTCTTCGCCGGCGCCTTCTCGATCCTCTTCCTGCTGCCGGGGAACGTGGACTTCATCGGCCGGATGTACGCGTTCGGCGCGATGCTCTCGTTCACGATCGCACACGCCTCGCTGATCCAGATGCGGCGCCGCCCGCCGCCGGTCGAGGAGCCGTACCGGGTGCCGCCGAGCCTGCGCCTGCGCGGCGTCGACTGGCCGCTCTTCGCGATCGTCGGTGGCTCCGCGACGGCGGTCGCCTGGCTCGTCGTCGTCGTCCAGGACGCACCGACCCGGTACGCGGGGTTCGCCTGGCTCGCCGCCGGGTTCGTCGTCTACGCGGTGTACCGGCGCCGGCTGGGCATCCCGCTCCGCGAGACGTCGCGCGCGCCGCTGCAGTTCGGGCCGGCGGTCGCGCTCGAGTACCGGAACATCCTCGTGCCGGTGGTCGCCGGGCCCCAGGGGCAGGAGGCGATCGACCTCGCTGCGCGCCTCGCCGCCGAGCGCGGCGCGACGATCGTGGCGCTCCGGGTGATCGTCGTCCCGCTCGACCTGCCGATCGACGCCGAGCTGCCGGAGCAGGTCGAGCAGGCCGATCGGCTCCTCGACGACGCGCGCAACCAGGCCGAGCTCTACGGCGTGCGGATGATCGAGCGCCTCGTCCGCGCGCGCGGCGCCGGCCGCGCCATCGTCGACGAGGCGGAGCGCCGGCAGAGCGAGATCGTCGTCCTCGGCGCTCCGCGGGCGCAACGCCGCAAGATCTTCGGCCCCACCGCGAACTACGTCCTCGAGCATGCCCCGTGCCGCGTGATGGTCGCGGCCGGCACGAAGGCGGCTTGAGATGGGCGTCTACCGCACAGGCTGAGCGTGCTCCTCGCGCGGTGACGATCGTCGCGCTCGGCGTCGCGCTGATCGCGGTCACGATCGCAAACGGCGGCGGGCAGCTCGGGATCGTGCTCGGCGTGCTCTTCATCGCGGCCGGCGCCGGGCGGCTCTACGTGCAGAGGAGCCGATAGCGATGGCCCGCAAGCTGCCCGGCCTGCGCAGGGAGCTCGACGCGCGCGCGCTCTTCTCGGTCGCCTACGGCGAGATCGCCTCCTCGATCTACTTCGCCCTCGGCGTGATCGCGCTGCACGCGCTCGGGCTTCACGCCGCTCGTGCTGCTCGGCGCCGGGCTGCTGTTCCTGCTCGTGTCGCTCTCCTACGCCGAGGCGGTCACGGCCCTGCCGGAGACGGGCGGCGCGGCGACGTTCGTCCGCCGGGCGATGAACGACCTCGCCGGGTTCATGACCGGCTGGGTGCTCTTCCTCGACTACCTGATCGTGATCGCGCTCGCGGCGCTCTTCGTCCCGCACTACCTGGCCGCTGCGTTCCAGGTGGACGCGCTGCGGCAGAACCCGTGGGACGTGGTCGTCGGGCGTGGGCGTGATCGCGGTCGTCGCGGGCATCCGGCTCGTGCGCCGGCCGTCGCTCTACACGCTGGGGCTGGTCGTGCCGGCGCTCGACCTGGTCACGCAGCTCGTGCTCGTCGTGCTCGGCTTCGTGCTCGTGTTCTCGCCGCATGCCCTCACGCGCGGGATGTCGCTCGGCGACAACCCGAGCTGGCGCTCGCTCGCGTTCGCGCTGCCTCTGGCGATGCTCGCCTACACCGGGCTCGAGACCGTCGCGAACATGGCCGAGGAGGCGCGCAGGCCCGGCGTCGACCTGCCGCGCTCGCTCTTCGGCGCGATCGGCACCGTCGTCACCCTCTACGTCGCGATCGCCGTCGTCGCGCTCTCGGCGTTCCCGGGCCCCGAGACGAGGCTCGGCACCGACTGGCTGCGCGCGCCGCTCGTCGGGGTCGCCACCGAGATCGGCGCGCGACCTGCCCGACCCGCTCGGCGGCGTGCTGCGCTTCTTCGTCGGCGTCGAGCGGCGCGCTGATCCTGATCGCGGCGGTGACGACCTCGATCTCCGGCTTCTCGCGGCTCGCCTACTCGCTCGGAGAGCACGGCCAGCTGCCGCGCGCGTTCGGCCGCCTGCACCGGCGCACGCTCGTCTCGCCGCAGGCGATCGCGAGCGCGGCGCTGATCTCGAGCGCGATCGTGATCGCGAGCTCGTTCGTCCACCACGAGGTGCGGTTCCTCGCGAGCGTCTTCTCGTTCGGCGTGCTGCTCGCGTTCACCGCGGCGCAGCTGGCGGTGATCAAGCTGCGCGATCGACGAGCCCGACCTGCCGCGCCCGTACCGCTCGCCGCTGAACGTCGAGCTTCCGCGGCAGGGAGATGCCGCTGCCGGCGATCGTCGGCGCGGCGCTCACGTTCGTCGTCTGGATCGTCGCGATGGCGACCCACGCCGGCCGCGCGCTACGCCGGCCCGGCCTGGCTCGCGGTCGGGCCTCGTCGTCTACGTCGTCGTGCGCCGCTCGCACGGCGAGGGGCTGACGCGAGCGGGTGACCGCGCCCGACGAGCTGCCGCCCGTCGAACGTGCCGCACTTCCGCAGCATCCTCGTGCCGATGAAGCTCGGGATCATCGGCGAGGAGATGGTCGCGACCGCGGTCAAGCTCGCGCGCGAGCACGGCGCACAGGTCGAGGCGCTCTACGTGATCCGGGTGCCGATCGAGCTGGCGCTCGACGCGGAGATGGCCGAGGAGGAGGCTCGCGCGGCGGCGTCGCTCGACGAGGCGCGCGCGCTCGGCGAGGAGAACGCGCGTCGAGGTGCACACGAGCACGGTCCGCGCGCGCGCGATCGGCCGCGCGATCGTCGACCGCGCGCGCGAGGTCGAGCGCCGACCTGATCGTGCTCGGCTCCTCGCCGCGGTGGCGGCGCCAGTCGCGCTTCTTCTCGCCGACCGTCGACTTCGTGCTGCGGCACGCGCCGTGCGAGGTGCTGGTCGTCGCGTTTCCGCAGCGCGTGCTCGACGAGGAGCTCGCCGCGACCTGATCGCCTGCGCCGCGGCACTGAGCTACGCTGCGCCGCGTGAAGGTGATCGTCGTGGGCTGCGGCCGCGTCGGCTCCGCGGTCGCGCTCGAGCTGCGCGACGGCGGGGTGGGACGTCTCGGTGATCGACGAGCGCGAGGAGGCGCTCGGGC
This sequence comes from uncultured Actinomycetota bacterium, assembly GCA_963797465.1. GTDB lineage: Bacteria > Actinomycetota > Thermoleophilia > Gaiellales > Gaiellaceae > PALSA-600. The sequence goes on from CAWCPD010000003.1 coordinate 36,190, forward strand.
GGCTCGGCGACGACTGGGCCGGTGAGTTCCTCGTCGGCCACGGCATGGACCTGCCGCTTCTGCGCGAGGCCGGGCATCGAGGAGGCCGACGCCGTCGTCGTCGCCACCGACGGCGACAACTCGAACATCGTGATCGGCCAGATGGCGCAGAAGCAGTTCGGCGTCGGCACGGTCGTCGTGCGGATCCTCGACCCGGCGCGCGCCGAGTTCTACAGCTCGCGCGGGCTCAACGTCGTCTGCCCGACCTCGAGCGCGATCGCAACGCTGACCGAGGCCGTGCGCGCCTCCGAGGGGCGCTGCGCTAGGTGTACCTGCTCATCGCAGGCGGCGGCAAGGTCGGCTCGAACCTGGCGCGCGGCGCTGATCCGCGGCGGGCCACGAGGTGACGCTGATCGAGCAGCGCGACTCGCGCTACCAGGTGCTCGAGGCGGAGTTCGAGCATCAGGTGCACAAGGGCGACGCGACCGAGCTCTTCGTGCTCGAGCGCGCCGGCATCCAGCGGCCGCCCGACGTCGTCGTCGCGGTGACGGGCGACGACGAGGACAACGTGGTCATCTGCCAGCTCGCGCGCGACCGCTACGGCGTCGAGAACGATGATCGCCCGCGTCAACGACCCGCGCAACCAGCCGTACTTCGACCTGCTCGGGATCTCGCCGCACCGTCTCGGCGACAGCGTCGATCATGGGCCTGATCGAGCACGAGGTGCCCGAGCACGGACTGATCCACCTGCTCGAGCTGCGCAAGGAGAACCTCGAGATCGTCGAGCTGACGGTCGGCCCCGCCGCCCCGTGCACCGGCATGCCGATCAGCAGGTCGCGCTGCCCGAGGGCTCGCGGCTGATCTCGGTCGTCCGCGACGGCAAGGCCGAGGTGCCGGACGACACGATGCAGCTCGAGGAGGGCGACTCCGTGCTCGCGATCCTCCAGCCCGGCAAGGAGGACGAGCTCCGCAAGGTGCTCGTCCGCGAGTAGCCGGTCGCGTGCCTGCTGCTGCGCTTCGGCGGTGCGCGCTGCCGGCGGTGTGCCTGCTCGCGCTCGCGGGAGCCGCGTGCGCGGGCGGCGCAGCGAAGGAGCGCCGGCTCGTCCAGATCGGCAGCTTCGCCTCGCCCGTGTACCTGACCGCGCCGCGCTCGGAGCCCGGGCGGCTCTACGTCGTCGAGCAGGCCGGGCGGATCGTCCGCGTCGCCGGCGGCAGGCGGACGACCTTCCTCGACATCCGGCCCATCGTGCTCGCCGGCGGCGAGCAGGGGTTGCTGTCGGTCGCGTTCCACCCGGGCTACGCGCGCAACGGCCTCTTCTACATCGACTACACGGCGCGAAACGGCAACACCGTCATCGCCGAGTACCGTGCGCGCGCCGGCAAGAAGCCGGTGCGGACGCGCGTGCTGATGAACCTGCCGGATCCCGCGGCGAACCACAACGGCGGCCAGCTCGTCTTCGGCCCCGACGGCCGCCTCTGGTGGGGCAACGGCGACGGCGGCGGCGGCGGCGACCAGTTCGGGAACGGCCAGCGCGCCGACGGGTACTTCGCGAAGATCATGCGGCTGAACGTGGGCAAGCGGAACGCGCGCTGGGTGACGTGGGCGGTCGGGCTCCGCAACCCATGGCGCTTCTCGTTCGACCGCGCGGACGGCGCGCTCTACATCGGCGACGTCGGCCAGAACGCCTGGGAGGAGGTCGACTACGTCCCGCGCGGGGCCGCGCACCTCAACTTCGGCTGGAACGCGTACGAGGGCGAGGCCCGGTACGGCGAAGAGTCGCTCCTTCCGGGCTGGAAGCTGACGCCGCCGATCCATGTCTACGACCACGACGCCGGCTGCTCGATCACCGGCGGCTACGTCTACCGCGGCAAGAAGGTCGCGGACGCGACCGGGCGCTACTTCTTCGGCGACTACTGCAGCGCCCGCGTGTGGAGCCTCCGCGTCGTGGACGGAAAGGCGACCGACATCGTGCGCGAGCCGTTCGACGTCTCCGAGCTGAGCTCGTTCGGCGAAGACGCGAACGGCGAGCTGTACCTGATCTCGCTCAGCGGACCGGTCTACCGGCTTGCGGGGTAGCCGACCAACGCCTGACGACCGGCTCGGGCGTTGGGACGCGCGCGCTGCGACGCATGTGTCGTCCGCCTCTTCCCCGAGCCCATCGTTGCGGCGCTGGCATCAATCGTCATTTGGGTGTTACCGTCCGCCGATGCGGACACCCCTGACGATTTCGCTCCTGACTTCGACGGTCGCCACTGCGGCGATATCTGCCGGTCACGCAGGCACGGATGAGGCACGACTCACTTCGTGCATGGCGATCGGTCGTGGAGACTCCGCTCCATGTCCCTGAGCCGGTCCTTGATCTTCCTGCTGGCACTGGGCTTCTTCGCGACCTTCACGAGTGCGATTGCGTCCCCCGGGGCATCGGAGGCAACACGGCCGACCTATCCGGACTCGATCGTCGTGCTCGGCCACTCGGGCGCGACGGGGTACAACTCGGATCCCGCCTACCCGAACTCCGACATCAAGGAGAACTCCTGGGCGACCGGGAGCAACCCGGCGGTGAACAGCATCTATCGCCGCATTCTCGCCCGCAACCCGGGGATCGAGGGACACGTGTTCAATGTCGCGACGGACGGTTCGAACGTCACTGACTTGATGCGGCAGGCACGAGAAGCCGTTGCGGTACGGCCGATGCCGGAGCTCTTTCTCATCCAGTCCGTCGACAATGACATTCACTGCGATGGCACCGACCCGCAGAACTACAAGCCGTTCGCAGCCACGCTGCGCCGCACGCTCGAGTTCATCAACAAACGGGCTCCAAGAGCGCAGATCTTCCTCGTGAGCCAGTGGGCAACGGTCAAGAACTACACGAGCGTGATCAAGACCATCCCGGACAAGCGAGTTGAAGAGAGCGGTGACGGTTTGTGCAACGTGTTCGATCGTTCGGGTCGCCTGCGGCCTTCCGGAATGGCCTCACAGCAACAGATCGTCGACGCCTACCATGCCCGGCTCGCCTCCACCTGCGCCGCTGTCGCGAGGTGTCGGTACGACCGAGGCGCCCTACAGCGCATGGTCATCGTGCGCGGAGATCTCAGCCCGGATGCCAACCACCTGTCGATTCGGGGTCACGCGAAAATGGCCGCGAAGGTGTGGGCCGCCCTCTACTAACAACGGATCTCGGCCAGTTCGTCAGGCGCGGCCGAAGAGGACGCAGCCGTTGTGGCCGCCGAGGCCCATCGCGTTCGAGAGCGCGACGTCGACCTGCGTCTCGCGGGGCTCGTTCGGGACGTAGTCGAGGTCGCACTCCGGGTCGCGCTCGCGGTAGTTGATCGTGGGTGGGAGCACGCCCTCGCGCAGGGCGAGGATGCACATGATCGCCTCGATCGCGCCGGCGGCTCCGAAGGTGTGGCCCATCATCGACTTCGTGGACGAGACGGCCAGCTTGTACGCATGGGCGCCGAAGACGTCCTTGAGCGCCTTCGTCTCGGCCGTGTCTCCGAGCGGCGTTGCGGTGCCGTGCGCGTTCACGTACCCGACGCGCTCCGGCGCGACGCCCGAACGCTCGAGCGCTCGGCGCATCATCGTCGCGACGCCGATCGCCTCCGGCTCCGGCTGGGCGAGGTTGTGGGCGTCGTTGGAGGCGCCGTAGCCGAGCACCTCCGCGTAGATCGCCGCGCCGCGCCGCTCCGCGTAGTCCCAGTCCTCGAGCAGGACCGCGCCGGCTCCCTCGGACATGACGAAGCCGGCCCGCGTCGCGTCGAACGGCCGTGAGGCGCGCGCCGGGTTCTCGTCCTCGGCGACGAGCCCGCGCATCGCCGTGAAGCCGCCGAGGATCAGCGGGTGGATGCACGACTCGGTCCCGCCGGCGATCATCGCGTCGGCGTCGCCGCGCTTGATCAGCTCCGCCGCCTCGCCGATCGCGTGCGACCCGGTCGCGCAGGCCGAGACGACGGCGTAGTTCGGGCCCTTCATCCCGAGCGAGATCGCGATCTGCCCGGACGCCGTGTCGACGAGCACGTTGGGGATGAAGCTCGGAGAGATGCGGTCGTAGCCGCGCTCGCGCAGGATGTCGTGCTGCTCGCAGATGCCGTTCAGGCCGCCGATCGCCGAGCCGAAGATGATCCCGACGCGGTCCAGGTCGAAGTCGCTCAGGCCCGCGTCGGCGAGCGCCTCGCGCGAGGAGCCGAGCGCGATCAGGACGCAGCGCTCGAGCTTGCGCGCCTCCTTGACCGAGGCGACGGTGGTCGCGTCGAAGCCCTTGATCTCGCCGGCGATCCTGATCGGGAAGCCGCTCGGGTCGAACGCGGTGATGAAGTCGATTCCGCTCTCGCCGGCGAGCGCGGCGCGCCAGGTGGAGGGAATGTCGACGCCGAGCGGGGTCACCCCGCCGACCCCCGTCACGGCCACCCGTCCCATCGGGCGAGCTTAACGGCGGCCCGGCAGTGCGCGGCCGGCCATCGGGCCGAGCGCATAGGCTGCCGGTCGGCAGCGAGCGAGGGGGCGCGCTTTGGGGGAGGCAATCGGTCAGATCCTGCCGCTCGGCGTCGGCGTGGCGATCAGCCCCGTACCGATCATCGCGGTCGTGCTGATGCTCGTCACCCCACGGGCGCGGTCGAACGGGCCGGCATTCGTGGTCGGCTGGCTGCTCGGGCTCGCGGTCGTCGGCGCCGTCGGCCTGCTGGTGGCGCCCGATGCGACCGCCTCCGACGGCGCCCCGGCGACCTGGGTGAGCGTGCTCAAGCTCGTGCTCGGCCTCGCGCTCGTGCTCCTTGCGGTCAGGCAGTGGCGCGGCCGGCCTCACGACGGCGAGGAGGCGCCGATGCCGAAGTGGATGGACGCGATCGACTCCTTCACGCCACCGAAGGCGTTCGGCGCAGGCGCGCTGCTGTCGGGCGTGAACCCGAAGAACCTGCTGCTCGCCGTCGCGGCCGCCGCGACGATCGCGGCGACCGATCTCCCGGGCGGGCAGCAGGCGGTCGCCTACCTCGTCTTCGCTCTGATCGGAACGATCGGCGTCGCCGTGCCGGTCGCCATCTACTTCGCGATGGGCGACCGGGCGCCGGTCGTGCTCGACCGGATCAGTGCCTGGATGGCGCACAACAACGCCGTGATCATGACCGTGCTGCTGCTCGTCATCGGCGCGAAGGTCGTCGGCGACGCGATCAGCGGCTTCTCGAGCTGATCGGTCGGGCGCGCTCCCACATCCGGATGCGCTCCTCCGCGTGCGGCATCCCGCACGACCGGAGCGCCGCCGCGACCGGAAACGGGTCGAACGCGGCGCGCCGCAGCTCGATCCGCAGCCCGGAGGGAGAGGTCGTCACGACCGCGTACGAGGCCCACGCGTCGAGCGCGAAACCCTCTTCGGGCTGTTCGCGGTCGTAGCCGAAGCCGGTGCTGCCCGGGTTGACGAACGTCGCCGCGCCGATGCGGCGCACGAACTGGAGGTGGGTGTGCCCGCCCGCCGCCAGCGCCGTGTCGACCGGACCGAGCCGCGCGCGGAACTCGTCGTCGCCGTCGGTCGGGAGCAGCATCGGGTGGTACGAGCCCGGGACGGCGTGGAAGGCCAGCAGGCGGTGCCCGTTCTCCAGGTCGACCTCGAGCGAGAGCGGCCAGCCGGCGATCGTCGCGGCGTGGGCGTCGGTGAGCATGCTGCGCGACCAGGTGCGCTGGGCGAGCTGCTGCTCGGTGACCGGGTGGCCCGAGCCCTCTTCGGCAGCCGGGTCGAGCACGAAGGCGTCGGCGTTCCCGAGCACGCACGGCCAGCCGCGATCCCCGACGAGCTCGAGGCACTCGACCGGTTGCGGCCCGCCCTGTGCCAGATCGCCGAGGTAGACGGCGCGGTCGATGCCCTCGCGGTCGAGCTCGTCGCAGACGGTGCGCAGCGCGAGCGCGTTGCCGTGGACGTCGGAGATGAGCGCGGTCCGCAACAGAGGCCCCTTCTGAACGGGCAGTATCGCGGCATGCCCGACGAGGCCACGCCCGATCCGGCGATCCCGTTCCCGCCGATGGAGGCCGAGCTCGTGCGCGAGCTCCCGGCCGAGGGCGGCTGGCAGTACGAGCCGAAGTGGGACGGCTTCCGCGGCGTGCTCGAGAACCTGGGACACGGCGAGGGGGGCGGTGAGCTCGCGCTCTGGTCGCGCAAGGCGCGGCCGCTGCTGCGCTACTTCCCGGAGCTGCGGCCACTCGGCGAGCTGCTGCCGCAGCGGTCGGCACTCGACGGCGAGATCGTGATCGTGCGGAGCGGCGCGCTCGACTTCGACGCGATGCAGACGCGCCTCCACCCGGCCGAGTCACGTATCCGGAAGCTCTCCGCGGAGATTCCGGCCGAATTCGTCGCCTTCGACGTGCTGCTCTGGGACGGCGAGCCGGTGTGGGAGCGGCCGCTCGAGGAGCGGCGGGCCGAGCTCGAGCGTGTCGCGGGCGGCTTCCGGCTCTCGCCGTGCACCCACGACCTCGACGAGGCTCGAGGCTGGCTCGACCGGTTCGAGGCGCTCGGCCTGGACGGCGTGATCGCCAAGCGCCCCGGCCTCGCGTACCTGCCCGGCTCGCGTGACGGCATGGTCAAGGTGAAGGAGCACAAGAGCGCCGACTGCGCCGTCGTCGGCATTCGGTGGAAGGGCTCGCAGGAGCAGATCGCGACACTGCTGCTCGGGCTCTATCGCGAGGACGGCGGCCTCGACTACGTCGGCTCGTGCGCCGTCGCCGCGTCCCGACGAGCCGAGGTGGCGGCACGCGTGCTGCCGCTGCTCGAGGCCGCGCCCGAGCAGCGCTTCTCCGAGCCGAACCGCTGGGGCTCGGGCGAGCTCGAGGAGGCGGCAGTCCGGCCGGAGCTCGTGGTCGAGGTGCGCTACGACAAGGTGCAGGGCAACCGCTTCCGGCACGGCACGAAGTGGCTCCGCTGGCGCGAGGACAAGAGCCCGCGCGACTGCACGTGGCGCGAGCTCCGCCCGCCGCGCGACCCGAACGCGGCCGGCGTCGAGTCGCTGCTCGCCTAGCGTGGCGCCGCTCAGCCGGCTCACAGGCGGCTGCCGGCCGGGCCACATCGGCGCGCTCTAGCCTGCCTGCATGGACACAGACGAGAACACCTCAGACCAAGCGACGATGACGCGCCGGGGGTCGCTCGTGCGGCTCGCCGGGCTTGCCGCCACCGCGATCGGCGGCTCCTTCCTCGAGACCGGCACGGCCGGCGCCGGCCCGGCGGCCGTGGCCTCGGGTGCGATCAGCTGCGTGCTCACACCCGAGCTCACCGAGGGCCCCTACTACATCGCGAACGAGAAGGTTCGCCGGAACATCACCGAGGGCAGGCCCGGCACACCGCTCGCCCTCAGGGCCACCGTCGTGAACGCGTCGAACTGCAAGCCGATCAAGGGCGCCGCCGTCGACATCTGGCACTGCGACGCCGGTGGCCTCTACTCCGGCTTCACGAGCGGCGCCGGCGGGGGCGGCGGAGCCGGGCAGCAGGCCTCGCCGACCGACACGCAGACCTTCATGCGCGGCATCCAGCGGACGAACACGAACGGCCTCGTGCTGTTCGACACGGTCTACCCGGGCTGGTACCGGGGCCGCGCCGTGCACATCCACGTCAAGGTGCACATCGGCGGGTCGGTCGTCCACACCGGGCAGTTCTTCTTCCCGGACAAGGTCACCGACGTCGTCTACAAGAAGGCGCCGTACGCCGCGCGTGGCGCCCGCGACCAGCGAAACCCCGACGACTCGATCTTCGTCAACGGCGGCTCGAAGGGGATGCTCAGGATGACCAAGAAGAAGAACGGCGCCTACGTCGCGCGGATCACGATGGGCGTGCACACGTCGTAGCGGCGGTCACTGAACCCACTCGGCGCCCTCGAGGTTCCACGTGCCGCTCGTGGACTCGAGGTTCCCGCGGAGGCGCAGCTGCGCGAAGCCGGTCCGGTTCGGCCGGATGAGCCAGAAGTGAGCGGTCTTCTCGGCACCCACGATCACCGTGCCGGGATACCGCTTCGCGAGCACCGACGCCGGGAGGAAGTAGACGTTCATCGTGCTCGTGTCGGTGACGTAGAAGCCGGGCTTCGCGTCGCCGCGCGAGGCGTCGCCGCGGCCGACGGCCGCGATCGGGTTGATCCCCTCCGGGAACTTCACGAGCGTGCGCACCGCGCCGTCGGGACGCATCGCCAGCACGCGGCCCGAGCCTGCAGCGCCGCCTCCCGGGTCGTCGTCGATCGCGATCAGGAGCTCGTTCGCGGCCAGTCCGAACCCCGCCGGAGCGAGCTCCAGGTTGTCGGCGCCGCCCGGTCCGGGGAACGGGCCGAGTGCGCGGAGGTTCGCGTCGGGCGCGACCGCGTAGACGGTGCCGCCCTCGCCCGCCGGCCCGCCGGTCGTGACGAGCATCGCGTAGCCGTACTTCCCGGCCGTGTCGAAGACGAGCACGCCGTCCTGCTTGTCGGTCTCCGGCAGCGCCGCGAACACCGTGCTCGCGCCGTCGGGCGCGAGCCGGTAGATCAGGCCGTGGGGCGCGTGGCAGAACACGTCTCCGGCCGGCCAGCCGTGGACGCCCGGCGAGGGCCGGCAGCGGACCTCCTCGATCTCGCTCGGGATCGTCGCGAACGGGGTGACCGGTGACCCTGTCGGCCCGCTGATCGAGAACTGCCCGGCGGTCTCGGTCGCGTAGAGGAACCGCTCACCGGTCCAGGTGACATCGCTGAGCGGCAGGCCGGTCCGTGCGAAGACCGTGAACGTCAGGAAGGGCGGCGGCACCCGTTTCTTCGGCTTCGGCTTGGGCGTCACCGCCACGGCCTGCGCAGCGAGTGCGACTGCGGCGACGATGAGCGCCGCCGGTGCAACGAGTCGCCGCCGGGTGGAGGTCACCCGTCGATCGTACGGGAGCCCGTCGGCTCCGGCAACGCTCGCTACGTGACGACGAGAACCGTGCTACTCGCGCCCGAGTCGAGCGCGATCACGCGGAACTGCGCGCCGGCACCGGCCCGCACGGCGACGGCGAAGTAGCCGAGTCGAGTCGTACGCCTCGTGCTGCCGACGGTCTTCCAGCTGCCGTTCTGGAGCTGCTCGAGCCGGTAGCGCTGGACGCCGGCGCCCGGACGCACCTGCCCCCAGAGCCTCGTCGTGCGGCCGGTGCGTGACCGCTCCGCGAGCGGGACGCGGATTGCGTCGTAGGCTGGCTTCGCCCTTCCCACTGCGGTCAGGACGCCGCTCTGCCAGCGGGCGAGCTCCGGCTCGTCCTGGACGAGGAAGTGGACGAGCATGTCGACGCGCGGCGCGAGGTAGGCACGCAGCGCCGCCTCGCCGACGAACAGGGCCTGCTTCTTCCACGAGACGCCGAGGAAGGGGTCGGGCGGGTTCGTCTGGTAGCCGAACTCGGTCAGCCACACGCGCTTGCCCTTGCCGAACGCACGGTCGACGTTCGCGATGAGCCGTTCGAGCGTCGCCATGGTGATCGTGTCGCAGTGGTCGCAGCCGCCGGTGAACGGGGTCTCGGCCTTGTTGAGCGAGTACGGGTTGTGGGCGTACGCGTCGAGGCGCGCGTGCGCCGCGGCCATGCCCTTGATCCAGGCGACGGGTGAGACGCCGCCCGTGGCGGCCCGCGGCGCGGTGACGCCGCCGCCGACGAGCGCGCGCGGGTTGACCCGATGGATCGCGGCGTACGCCGGATTGAGCAGGCGCCGGACGTAGGTCGCCGGCGTCGTCGGCTGCAGCCAGCGCCGCTGGTTCGGCTCGTTCCAGATCAGCCAGCGCCGGACGAACGGGTAGTGCTGCGCCGCGTTGCGTGCGAACGCGGCGAACGTCGACCCGTTCTGGGGCGCGACGTTCGTGCCGAGCCCTCCGTTCGCCCAGGCGGGCGTGGAGTAGAGGGTGAGGACGACCTCGATGTGCCGCGCCCGCAGGCCGTCGACCGCGTCGTCGTATCCGCTCCAGTCGAAGGTGCCGCGGCGCTGCTCCACGTCGCTCCAGGCCACGTTCATGCGCACGAGGTCGACGCCGAGCGACTCGAGGCGGTCGAGCCGCTGCTCGAGCGTCCCGGGCCCGAAGCGGATCCAGGCGTCGTCCTGGATCCCGTAGCGGATGTAGTGCGACGCGGACGCGCTTGCCGGGAGCGCGAGCACGGCGACGATTGCGGCAAGGACGGCCCACGGGCGCACGGGCACCACCGTAGCGAGGCCCCCTGTTAGCGCCGTGTAAGTGGTGTCAGCCGGCGGGCTCGTCGAGCCCGAGCGCCTCGAAGCGCTGCCGGAGGCTCGGTCGGCGGCGCCACATGCCGCGCATCGGGTCGCCGGCGGTCGCGATCCGCTCGCGCATCGTCTCGAGCGTGAACGCGGCCGGGTCGACCCGCGCGACCTCGTCCCACCGAAGCGGCGCCGACACGCGCGCGTCCCGGGTCGGCCGCACCGAATAGGCGGCGGCGATCGTGCGGTCGCGCGCGTTCTGGCCGAAGTCGACGAACACGCCGACCCGGTCGGCCACGCGCCAGGTCGTGGTCGCGACCCGCTGGTCGCCGACGCGCCGCTCGACCTCCTCGGCCAGCGCCTTCGCGAAGCGCCGCACCTCGGGGAACGGCAGCTCGGGCCTGATCGGCGCGAGCACGTGCAGGCCGGTCGCGCCCGAGGTCTTCGGGAACGATGCGAGGCCGAGCTCGTCCATCACCTCGCGCACGACGAGCGCGATCTCGAGCACGAACGGCCATTGCCCGTCGGTGGTCGGGTCGAGGTCGATCAACAGGTAGTCGGGCCGCTCGATCTCGGGCACGCGCGAGTGCCACGTGTGCAGCTCGATGCAGGCCAGGTTCGCGACCCAGGCGAGCGCGGCTGCGTTGTCGATCACGGCGAAGACAGTCGAGTGCCCGCTCGGGAACGAGACCGGCACCTCGTCGACGTAGACCGGGTGGGAGGCCGGCACGCGCTTCTGGTGGAAGAAGTCGTCCTCGACCCCGTTCGGGAACCGCTTCATATGGAACGGCCGCCGGCGCAGGTGAGGCAGCGCGCAGTCGGCGACGTCGAGGTAGTAGCGGACGAGGTCTCCCTTCGTGAGCCCGCGGTCCGGGAAGAAGAGCTTGTCCTCGTTCGTGATCGCGACGTCGTAACGGCCGATGCGCACGGCGGGCAATCAACCACGTTCTTGGCCGGACCGCACGGTCGCGCGCTAACGTCTCTCCTGTGCTTGATCCGCTTTCGCGCATCAACGACGTGACCCTCGAGCCCCTCGACGACTTCATCGTGATCGAGCCGCTCGACGAGACCGAGACGGCGACCGGCCTGATCGTCCCGATCAACGAGGCGGCACAGTGCGCGACCGGCATCGTCGCCGCGGTCGGCCCCGAGGTGAGCAACGTCGAGCCGGGCGACAAGGTGCTCTACCCGCAGGGCGCCGGCTACGACGTGCGTCTCGTACGCTCGTCGCACCGGGTGCGCGTGCTCAAGCGCGACGAGCTGATCGCCCGCGTGCACGACTGAGCACCGGCGCGCGGGCGGCGTCAGGCCGGCGCGGGCATCTCGCGGACGAGATCGCGCGCGAGCCGGTCGATCAGCTCCCTGAGCTCGGCGTGCCGCTCGGGCTCCCAGCCGTCGAGCAGCTCGCGGAGCCCGGCGCACCTCGCCTCGACCAGCCGCTCGTAGTCCTCGAGCCCGGACGTCGTCAGCGCGACCGCGCCGTCCTCCGCGGTGCGGGCGAGCGAGCGACGCTCGAGAAGCCCGAGTGCGTTGTGGATCCGCGCGGGGTCGTCGCCGAGCTGCTCGACGAGCTCGGCTTTGGTGAGCGGCCGGCGCTCGCCGAGGCGTGCCAGGAGCCAGAGCTCGGGCGGAGGTAGGTCGAGCTCGGCTCGTGTCGCGAGGCGTTCGTAGACCGTCCACCGCTGCTCCCGGCCGGCCAGCAGCGTCAGCGCTCGCTCGAGCTCGCGAAACGCGTTGTCGTCGCGCGCCGCGTGAAAGCCGTCGCCGACGTCGGGCGCCTGCGAGGTCGTCTTCAGCGGCACCTCGCGCAGTAGCCAGGTGAGCGCGAAGGCGACGACCGCGACCGCGGCGGCGGTCAGGAACACGGGCTGGAGCGCCTCGGTGACGGCTGTGATGTACGCCGTGTGGACCGCCGACGGAAGTTGCGCGAGCGTGGCGGGGTCGCTCGCCACCGGGATCGTCGCTCCCGGGGGAAGGTCGGCCGACAGGTTGTGCGCGAGTTGGTTGGCGAAGATCGCGCCGAAGATGGAGACACCGATCGAGCCTCCGATCTGGCAGAACAGCGTCGAGCCCGAGGTCGCCACGCCGAGGTATCGGTACTCGACCGCGTTCTGGGCGGCGAGCACGAGCACCTGCATCACCAGCCCGAGACCGAGGCCCAGTTCGCCGCGAGGTGTTCGCCTACCAGCCGCAGATCGTGCCGGACAACCGGGTCGCGGTCCCGGCGCCTGCTGACGACGACCACAACGGGCACCAGAACTGCCCCCTCGGTGGCGCCGCCGGATCGGACCCGGCGGCCCACCGAGTTGCGATCGCAACGCGCGGGTTTGCGAGCGGTCGGTCGGTAGTTTTCGACAGTACGGATCGGGCTTTCGCCGATGTCGGTCGTGGACGCCCCTGCGACGATCGAGTACCGATACGAGAGGTCGGCACGAGACGGCGAAGGAGCGGAGGCGTCGAAGCAGATGCGGGGTCGCATGCAGATCCACCAGCGGGCGCTGCTCGGGCTCGGGATCTTCGGGCTTGCGTGTGTCGGCCTCGTCGGGATGCTGTTCGGACTGCGCACGGCGCCTGCAGCCAGCCACGAGCGCGCCGCCGCGGCGGCCGTCGTCGCGGTGACCGCGGGGAAGCCGAGCGAGCTCGCCTTCAAGCTGTCGAAGACGTCGGCTCTTCCCTGGCCGGCCAAGGCCCGCACCGCGACGGTCACCTTCAAGGTGAGGAACCGAGGGGCGATCTCGCACGGCTTCAAGGTCTGCTCCGCGCCCGTCAAGAGCTCGAACCTGAACGCCTGCAAGGGTGCGAGCACCAAGCTGCTCGAGCCCGGGCAGTCCGCCAGGCTGAAGGTCACCTTCAAGAAGCGCGGGACGTACGAGTACCTCTCGACCGTGCGCGCGCAGGCCGCCAGGGGGATGAAGGGCCTGATCGGGATCGGCGTGGCGCTGCCGAAGGCACCGAAGACGTCCACGGGGAAGACGACGACCACCGGCAAGACGACGACCACGCCCACTCCGACGCCCACACCCGCTCCCGCGCCGACACCGAAAACCACACCCGCACCGCCTCCTCCGCCGACGAGCCCACCTGCGACGGGCAGCGCGGCGGCAGGCGCGGCCGTGTGGGCGAGCGCCGGCTGCAGCAGCTGTCACGTGCTCTCGGAAGTCAGAGGGAACGTCGGGCCGGACCTGAACGACGCGCATCCCGGCCCGTTCGCGAGCGGCCGGCTCACCGCGACGCAGATCCGCGACCTGGTCGCCTACATCTCGGGCTCGGCCGGGTAGACGAGGTCTGTCCGTGCCGCCGGTCGTGCTCGCGTCCGGATGTGCGCGCGGGCGGCAGCGCGCAGCGAACCTGGCCGGTCATGACTGCTGATGCGGTCGCCACCTCGCTCTCGGTTGTCGGGCGGAGCCGGGCTCTGCCCGGCGGGAGCCGAACCGCGAGCGGCTGTTGCACGCCCGGGAGGAGAGGGTTCGTGGGGGAACCTGGTTGGTTCCCCCACGTCAGCGGAGAGAGAGGGATTTGAACCCTCGACGCACCTTTCGGCACGTACGCGATTTCCAGTCGCGCTCCTTAGACCGCTCGGACACCTCTCCGAGACCGGCAGCGTAGCCGCTCCGTGGGCGGCCTTTCGCTAGGCTCGGCCGGGCGGCCACTCGGCCGGCCTGGGGTGGTCGATACGGAAAGGGGCGCTCTTTGAGGACCGTGTTCGCGGCCCGGAGCCTCGCGGCGGCCGGTGGACTGGCGATGCTCACGCTCCTTGCGGGCTGCGGCGGCGAGGGCGAGCCGGAGCGCGCAGTCGGCCCGGTCGCCGTCCTGTATGTGGTCGACCACCGCGGCGCCGACCCTCCGCAGGACGCGCTCGCCCCGTACATGCGGGCGTTTCGCCGTGTCCGGGCCGGCTGCACGGTCGGCCCCGGCGAGCTCGCGAATCGGATCCTCCACCTCGCCGAGCAGGCGACCATGGGCTCCGGCAGGGAGATCACCAATCTCGACGCGCTGCGCGCGCTTGCGAATCACGTCAGCTCGACGCGCGAGGACTGCACCGACCTCTTCGCCTTGGTCGAGGCACGGCTGGAGGGTGGGTCGCTCGGGTGAGCTACGGCGAGGCCGCCGGCTGGCGATCCGCCAGCTCGGCGAGCACCGACTCCGCGACCGCGGGGAGAACCGCCTCGACGGCCGGTGTCACGGGATCGCCCAGTTCGAATGCAACGCCCTCGACACCGACGACGACGACGGATCGCGGCGAGCTACCGAGCGCCCGCCCGAGCTCGAGCGCGTCGGCGATCGAGAACGCGTGCGTCGAGGCGAGCCCGAGGTCGCGCGGGAGCGGCCCGGCGCCCGCCTCGACTCGGTGCACGGTGCCCGGAGCCGCGCCCGAGCGGACCGCGTCCACGATCACGACGAGCTCGAGACCCGCCCACGCGTCGATCAGGCGCGTCGGCTCGTCGTCGCAATCGAGAACCGTGGCGCCTCCTGCGCGCAGACGGTCGGCGACCAGCGGCCCCACCGCGTCGTCGCCGCGATAGCGGCTGCCGAGGCAGGCCGCCGCCTTCAAACCCGCTCGACCTCGAGCTTCAGGAAGTGCGTCGCGCAGGAGATGCACGGGTCGTAGTTGCGGATCGTCTGCTCGCAGCGGTGCGCGAGCTCGGTGTCGGTGAGCTGCAGCGACGCCCGCACGACCCCGAGCAGATCCTCTTCGATCGCCTTCTGGTTCTGGGAGGTCGGCGGCACGATCTTCGCGTCGAGGATCGTGCCCTCGTCGTCCAGCTCGTAGCGGTGCCAGCAGATCCCGCGCGGTGCCTCCGTGCAGCCGTGGCCCGAGCCGGCACGCGGCGTCGCCTCGACGAACGGCGGCTCGGGCGGCTCGTACTCCGCGATGATCCGGAGCGCTTCGTCGGCGGCGTAGACCGTCTCGACCGCGCGCACGACGATGCTCCGGAACGGGTTGCGGCAGACCTCGCCGAGGCCGGCCTCGGCCGCGAGCTCGCGTGCGAGCGGCGAGAGCTCGGCCTGGCTCAACGCGTAGCGGGCCAGCGGCCCGACGAGGTAGCTCCCGACCCCGTCGAGGGTCGAGTGCAGGGCGTTCGAGCGCTCGACCTGGGTCTCGGTGAAATGCCGCTCGTACTCGGAGACGTCGATGTCGAGCCCCGTGCTCGACGCGATCCGGCCGCGCTCGATCGCGTACTCGCCGGGCTGTCGCAGGGCGACGAACGCATAGTCCTGCTCGAAGTCGGGGAAGTCGAACCCGGCCACCCACCGGGTCAGCTGGACAGCCGCCTCGCGCGCCCATTCGAGCTCGGGCACGAGCGCTGCGACCTCGGTCTTCGACGGGGCGCGGTACACGCCGCCGACCCTGAAGTTCACGGGGTGCACCTCGCGCCCGCCGATCACGCGCATCAAGCCGTTCCCGGCCTTCTTCAGCCGCAGAGCCGACTCGACGACGTCACGCCGGTCGCGTGCCAGCTCGACGGCGCCGTCGTAGCCGAGGAAGTCCGGGGCGTGCAGCATCGCCATGTGCAGGACGTGGCTCTCGATCCACTCGCCGCAGTAGACGAGACGCCGGAGCAGCCGCGCCTGCTCGGTGAGCTCGATCCCGCACACTGCCTCCATCGCGTTGCACGAGCTCGCGATGTACGCGATCGGGCAGATGCCGCAGATCCGCGCGGTCAGGTCGGGCGCCTCGGTGAACTTCCGCCCGCGCAGCAGCGCCTCGAAGAAGCGAGGCGGCTCGAAGATCTTGAACTGCACCTCCTCGACCTCCTCGCCGCGCACGCGCACGTGCAGGCTGCCCTCGCCCTCGACCCGCGCGAGGTAGTCGGTGCGGATCACGCGCGTCCGCTTGGCCTCACCCATTCCCGCTCCCGGCACCGGCAAAGCCGGCGCCTTCGCCCTCGACCGGCTCCGTCGAGCCTACGCCGGCAGAGCCTCCGTCGGGTCTACGGCTCATGCTTCACGCTCTCCTCTCGGAACGCGTCGGCGTTCGCGTTGAACGTTCGCAGCGCACGCACGATCCCGCGGTTGTCGACGCCGAGCGCCCGCAGCTGCGCCACGAGCGCCGGCAGGTTCGGACTCTCCATCGGCCCGAAGCAGCCGTAGCAGCCGCGGTCGTAGGCGGGGCAGATCGCCCCGCACCCCGCCTGCGTGACGGGGCCGAGGCAGGGCGTGCCGCGAGCGACCATCACGCACGGCGTGCCGTTTGCCTTGCACTCGAAGCAGACGCTCGACGTGGGGAGGCGCGGCGCGCGGCCGTTCAGGAGCGCCAGCACTGTCTCCACGAGCTGCTCCTTCGAGATCGGGCAGCCGCGCAGCTCGAGGTCGACCTTCACGTGATCGGCGATCGGGGTCGAGGTCTCGAGGGTCGAGATGTGCTCGGGGCTCGCGTAGACGATGGGGATCCACTCTCTCACGTCGGCGAAGTTGCGCAGCGCCTGGATGCCGCCCGAGGTAGCGCACGCGCCGATCGTGACGAGGAGGCGTGACTGCCCGCGGATCTCGTGTATCCGTGCGGCGTCGTGCGCCGTCGTCACCGATCCCTCGACGAGCGAGATGTCGTACGGCCCCGCGACCTCGGCCTTCGTCGCCTCGGGGAAGTAGGCGATCTCGAGCGCGTCGGCGATCGCGAGCAGCTCGTCCTCGCAATCGAGCAACGTCAGCTGGCAGCCGTCGCAGGACGAGAACTTCCAGACGGCGAGCTTCGGCCTCTCGCTCACAGCTCTCTCAGCTCCAACAGCGGCTCGACCTTGTCGTAGCGGAAGACCGGGCCGTCGCGACAGATCAGCAGCGGGCCGAGCTGGCAGTGGCCGCAGTGGCCGATACCGCACTGCATGTTCCGCTCGAGCGACACGTGGATCCGCTCCTTCGGAACGCCGCACTCGAGCAGGGTGGCCACCGTGAAGCGCATCATCAGCTCCGGTCCGACGACGAGCGCCGTCGTCGCGTCCGGATCGAACGTCGCGCCGGGGACTAGACGCGTGACGACGCCCACGGGCCCACGCCAGTCGCCGGTGGCGCTGTCGACCGTCACACCGGCCTCGACGTCGGGAAGGGCGAGCCAGCGCTCGACTTCGCCCGCGTGGACCAGATCGGCCGGCGTCCTCGCCCCGACGAGCAGGCAGACCGCCTCGTAGTCGTCGCGGTGTGCGAGCGCGTGCCGGATGGCGGGCCGCAGCGGAGCAAGGCCGATCCCGCCCGCGACGATCACGAGGTCGCCACCGGCCGCCTGTTCGAGCGGCCAGGCGGTGCCGAACGGCCCGCGCACGCCGATCACGCCTCCCGGCTCGGTCGCGCAGAGCGCGCTCGAAACCGGGCCGACCGCGCGGATCGTGTGCGCCAGCTCGCCGGCGGCGCCGGAGAGCCCGCTGGCGGAGATCGGCACCTCGCCGACGCCGAACGCGTAGAGCATGTCGAACTGACCGGGAGCCGGAACGACGGGTGCGCCCACCGGCTCGAGCTCGAGCGTCCAAGTGTCCACTGTCTCCCGCACCCGCGAAACGACGCGGTAGGGCTCCGGCGTCATCGAGCCGGCGGCCGGAGCCTCAGCTGCTCGCGCCGTCGCCATACACGTCCAGGACGAGGGTTCTCGTGTGCTGGAGGCGGTCGATCAGCACCTGTGCGAACCGGCGCATCAGCTCGTACCCGAGGGCGTGGTCGGCGTCGCACTTGCCGCGCAGGCACGCGCCGTCGAACGCGATCACGCCGGCGTCTGCGACCGCTCGCGCGTCGAAGTGCCACCGGTACGGCTCGAAGAGCCAGGACCAGCCGATCACCTCGCCCGCCTCGAGGGTCTCGATCGTTACCTCGCCGCGGCCGGGCATGTGCGTCGTGAGCGCGACCCTGCCCCGTCGGACGAGATAGAAGGTGTCGGCCTGGTCGCCCTCGCGGAACAGGCGCTCGCCCCGGTCGATCGCGGCGATCCGACCACAACCTGCGATCAGCTCGAGCTGCTCCTGCTCGAGCCCGGCGAAGACGGGGCTGAGCGCGACGAGCTCGTCAAGCGTTTGCATGATCGACCTCCCCGTCCGTCGTCCGGATCGCGGTGAGCTCCTCGGTCACGTCGATCCCGACCGGGCACCAGGTGATGCAGCGTCCGCAGCCGACGCAGCCCGAGCTGCCGAACTGGTCGACCCAGGTGCCGAACTTGTGCGTCAGCCACTGCCGGTAGCGCGCCCGGGCCGAGGGCCGGACGGCGCCACCGTGGATGTGCGAGAACTCGATCGAGAAGCAGGAATCCCAGCTTCGCCAGCGCTCGGCGGAGCCGTCCGCGAGCACGTTCACGTCGTCGACGGAGGTGCAGAAGCAGGTCGGGCACACGAGCGTGCAGTTGCCGCACGTGAGGCAGCGATCGGCCGTCTCGGCGAAGCGCGGGTGGTCGAGGTTACGTGCGAGCAGGTCGCGGAGGTCCGTCGACTCGACCGTGCGGCCCATGCGGGCGACGGCGTCCCTCGTCACCTGTGCAGACGCGTCGAGGTCTCGCTGCGTGACCTCGGCCCCGGTCAGCTCGGCGAGCAGCTCGGCGCCTCGCTCGGAGCCCGCCTCTGCGAGGAAGCGATGCTCGCCGTCGAGCAGTTCCGTGAGCGCGAGGTCGTAGCCGCCGCTCGCCCGTGGCCCGGTTCCCATCGACGCGCAGAAGCAGGTGCCACCCGGCGTACCGCAGTTGACCGCGACGAGGAATGCGCCCTCGCGGCGGCCGGCGTAGTCGCTCTCGACGTACGTGCCGCCGAGGAGAACGCGGTCCTGCACGGCGATTGCGTGCAGGTCGCACGGCCGGACGCCGAGCAGGGCGAGCGGGGACGCCGGCGGTGGCTCCTCGACGAGCTCGGGCGCACCACCGTCGCGCCTGCGCGCCTGCCACAACCGCACGCGCGCGGGCAGCAGATGGCGCTTCCACGACTGCGGCCCGACCGGGTAGCCGAAGCGGGCCTCGTCGTCTCGGCGCTCCAGGCGGTAGGTGCCGGCTTCCTGCACCTCCGCCCAGCCGGCAGGCAGCTCCGCGGCCGACGCGAGCTCCTCGTAGACGATCGCGCCGTCGCGCCGGGTGGGGCCGATCACCCGATAGCCGCGCTCGTGCAAACCACGGACGAGCGCGTCGAGCCCTTCGAGGTCGATCACCGCCCGGTAGTCGCTGCTCACTGCTCGCTCCATCTCCCGGGGCAGCCTCGATCACCTGAGGCCGCCGGGCATCGGTACGGGACCGCCGCTCGCTGCGGAAAACCCGCAGGTCGATCGGGCCGGGCCCAACCGATGGGCTGCCGGCCTCGTCTGTGCGTCCGGCCGGAGGGGCGAAGGAGGGCGTGCCGGTGAGACGCCGTACGTTCTCTCCGCAATTTGCGGCCTCGCATCCCCCGGCGCCCTAGCCAAGAGCCTGCGTCTCTCGTAGGTTCCCGAGTGCACCGAACACGGGGCACCTGAGGTTGAGGGTCTTCCGAGCGGCTGACGCGCAAGCGCTGGTTGGTCGGGAGGCCGGACGAGGGGGCTACCGATTCGGTGCTTTTTCGTTCCGGCGTCGAGCTTGTCCCGCACAAGGCTCGAGCAGGGCCGACCGGCTGCTGCTCTACGTTGGGCGTGCGTGCTCAGGCTGCCGGTCCGGAAGACGAGCCCGGAGGAACGACGCCGCATTCTCGAGTCGCTCCTTCTGCTCGGCGGCGCTCGGCGGTGGCGGTCGTTCGCGGTCCTGATGACGCTCTCGATCGTCGTCGCGACGATGGGCCTGTCGCTCGACTCACCGGCGGTTGTGATCGGCGCGATGCTGCTTGCGCCGCTGATGGCGCCGATCATGGGCTTCTCCGCGGCGCTGACGATGGGCTGGCCGCGACGGATGCTGGTCATGGGGGGAATCGTCGTCGGGACGTCGATCGGCGGCGCGTGCCTCGCCTGGCTGATCACGCTCGCCCAGCCGAACGCATCGCTGACCGGCGAGATCCTGGCCCGCACGCGGCCAGATGCCCGCGACCTCGTCGTGGCGCTCGCGGCCGGCGCGGCCGGCGCCTACGCGACCGCCCGCGAGGACGTCTCGGGCGCGCTGCCGGGAGTTGCGGTCGCGGTCGCGCTCGTTCCTCCGCTCGCGACCGTCGGCATCACGCTCGAGCTGGGCCGCTACGACCTGGCTCGCGGCGCGATGCTCCTGTATGCGACGAACCTGTTCGCGATCGTGCTCGTGAGTGCCGTGGTGTTCGTGCTGGCCGGGTTCGTGCCCCTCGCACGGCTCTCCCATGTGAGCCGCCGATTCGCGCTGGGAATGGCCGTCGCCCTGCTCGTCGTCGTCTCCACCGCCCTGCCGCTCGCGCGCAGCTCGATCGCCGTCGCCCACAAGCAGAAGACGCTGAACGCGATCGAGCTCGCGGTTCAGCGCTGGCTCGTGGACAACCCCGGTCTCGAGGTCGAGAACGTGTCGCTCGACGGCAGCAAGGTCACGCTCACGCTCAGCGGGCCCGAGGAGCCGCCGAGCTCGGAGACGCTGGCGACGGACGTCGCCGCGAAGCTCGGCCAGAAGGTGACGATCGCGGTCCGCTGGGTGCAGCGCAGCGAGGAGGTCGCCACCACCGACACCGGGGATAGCACCGGCAAGACGATCACCAAGTCGCGATTGAAGCCGCTCGTCCAGGAGTGGCTGCGAAGCGGTGGGACGAGCCAGAAGGGCCGGCTCAGCTCGATCGATGTGAGCGGGTCGCACGCCACGATCGGTGTGGTCGGGCCGATTGCGCCGCCGAGCCTCGCGGCCCTCTCCGCCGCGGTGCTCGAGCAGTTCGGCACCTGGCTCGACATCTCCGTCCGCTGGACCGCGCAGCGCGAGTACACGATCGACACGCCGCCTGACGCGACGGCGGTCGTCCGGAACGCCGTCAACCGCTGGATCGGAACCAGGCGCCACCTCCTCGTGCAGGCGATCGACGTGCGCGGGGACACGGTGATCGTCGATCTCGTCGGGGAGCGCGTTCCGAAGAACGTCGCGACATTGATCCCCGCCGTTCGCCGGGAGCTCGGCACGGCCGTCCACGTTCGCGTTCGGTTCACCCCGCGTAGGGTCATCTTCGCCTCCTGAGTCGCGGCTCGGACCTCGCCCGCCCCGGGGCGGCGGCTATCGTGGCCGGCCGTGAGCGACTACGTCTTCAGCATGTTCCGGGTCGACAAGTTCTACGGCCCCGAACGGCAGGTGCTCGCGAACATCTCGCTCTCGTTCCTGCCAGGCGCGAAGATCGGCGTGCTCGGCCCGAACGGCTCCGGCAAGTCGACACTGCTGCGGATCATGGCCGGGGTGGAGGAGACCTCCAGCGGCACGGCCGCGCCGGCGCCCGGCGCGACGATCGGCCTGCTCGAGCAGGAGCCTGGCCTCGATCCGGCCAAGGACGTGCGCGGCAACGTCGAGGACGGCGTACGTGAGGTGCGCGACCTGCTCGACCGGTTCGCCGAGATCAACGCGCGCTTCGCCGAGCCCGACGCCGACTTCGACACGCTGCTCGCCGAGCAGGCCAAGGTGCAGGAGCAGATCGACCGCCGCGACGCCTGGTCGCTCGACGCCACGCTCGACCGTGCGATGGACGCGCTCCGGCTGCCGGAGGGCGATCGCGACGTCGAGACGCTCTCGGGCGGCGAGCGGCGGCGCGTGGCCCTCTGCCGGCTCCTGCTCTCCTCGCCCGACCTGCTGCTGCTCGACGAGCCTACGAACCACCTCGACGCCGAGTCGGTCGCCTGGCTCGAGCGCTTCCTCGACGAGTACAAGGGCACCGTTGTCGCCGTCACCCACGACCGCTACTTCCTCGACAACGTGGCGGGCTGGATCCTCGAGCTCGACCGCGGGCGCGGGCTGCCGTTCCAGGGCAACTACTCGTCCTGGCTCGACCAGAAGCAGGCGCGGCTCGAGGTCGAGGAGAAGCAGGCCTCGGCGCGCCGCCGGACGCTGCAGCGCGAGCTCGAGTGGGTGCAGATGAGCCCGCGCGCCCGCCACGCGAAGTCCAAGGCGCGGCTCTCCGCCTACGACAAGCTCTATGCCGAAGAGCAGCAGGTGAAGCTCGATCGCGTCGAGATCCACATCCCGCCGGGGCCGCGCCTCGGCGACGTCGTGATCGAGGCCGACGGGGTCGCGAAGGGGTACGCCGACCGGCTGCTGTTCGAGAACCTCGCTTTTTCCCTGCCGCCCGCCGGGATCGTCGGCGTGATCGGCCCGAACGGCGCCGGCAAGACGACGCTCTTCCGCATGATCGCGGGCGAGGAGGCTCCCGACGCCGGCACGCTCCGGATCGGCGAGACGGTGCAGCTCGCCTACGTCGATCAGTCGCGTGCCGCCCTGGACCCGAAGAGCACCGTCTGGAAGGAGATCAGCGGCGGGCAGGACACCATCGAGCTCGGCAAGCGCGAGGTGAACTCGCGGCAGTACGTCAGCTGGTTCAACTTCCGCAGCGGTGACCAGCAGAAACGGGTCGGCGACCTCTCGGGCGGCGAGCGCAACCGCGTGCACCTGGCGAAGCTGCTCCGGTCGGGGGGCAACGTGCTGCTGCTCGACGAGCCGACGAACGACCTCGATGTCGACACGCTGCGGGCGCTCGAGGAGGCGCTGCTCGACTTCGCAGGCTGCGCCGTCGTGATCACCCACGACCGCTGGTTCCTCGACCGCGTCGCGACCCACATCCTCGCGTTCGAGGGCGACAGCCAGGTGAAGTGGTTCGAGGGCACGTGGGGCGAGTACGCCGAGTGGGTCAAGGAGACGCGCGGAGCGGACGCGCTCGAGCCGCACCGCATCAAGTACAAGCCGCTCGTCCGCGCCTGACGCGACCAGGCCTGACGGCTCGACCTCGACCTCGGTCACCCGCCTGGAAGGTGACTATCCAATCGTAACCTCAGGAACTATTGCGTTTCGGAGTCGCGAGGCGGAGTATCGGCGAGGCGCCCGCAGAGACCGGGCGTCCTCGGAGATTCGCCAACAGACGGAGGGACGAATGGCGAGCAAGCTCAAGATCAAGGTGAACGGTCTGGTCCACAGCGTGACCGCGAGCCTCGACACACCGTTGCTGTACGTCTTGCACAACGAGCTTCATCTGCACGGCCCGCGGTTCGGTTGCGGTCTGGCGCAGTGTGGTGCGTGCTCGGTGCTGCTGGACGGCAAGGAGATCAGGTCGTGCGTGACGCCGGTCGCCGCCGTGAGTGGTAGCGCGATCACGACGCTCGAGGGCATGCCTGCGCTGTGGGCGAGCTCACGCGGCACGACGGCCGCCGCTCCTGCTGCGTTGCATCCGTTGCAGCAGGCGTGGATCGACGTTCAGGTTCCGCACTGCGGTTACTGCCAGAACGGCATGATGATCCAGGCCGCCGATCTGCTGGCGACCACCAAGCGCCCGACCGAGGCGCAGATCCGGACTGCGATGAACGGTCATCTGTGCCGGTGTGGGACGTATCCGAGAATCCTGACGGCGATCCAGAAGGCCGCTGCCGTGATGGCGAAGGGTGGGAAGTAGCCATGACCGAGATCCTCAAGAAGGAGTTCTCGCGCAAGACGTTCATCAAGGGCAGCGGCGCCCTTGTCGTCGGCGCCAGCGTGACCGGGGCCGGGGTCGGCGCCAAGACCGCAGGCGCCGCGTACAACCCCGACTCGACGCAGGTCGACTCGTGGCTGACGATCAACGCCGACAACACCGTGACGTTCAAGACGAGCCAGATCGAGGTCGGGAACGGGACGACGACCGGACTCGTGATGATCGTCGCCGAGGAGCTCGACGTCGCGTTCGAGCAGGTGCATCACAGCGTCTGGGATTCGACGGTCCTCGTCAATTCGGGCACGACGGGCGGCAGCACAGGCATCCAGTCGACCGGCGGTCCCCCGCTCAGCGCGGCCGCGGCGACGGCGAAGAAGGCGCTGCTCGAGCTCGCGTCGACGAACCTCGGCGTACCGGTGGGCAGCCTGTCGGTCGAGAAGGGCGTCGTCTCCGGCGGCGGCAAGTCGGTGACGTACGCGCAGCTGGTCGGGGGCAAGCTGCTCGGCACCACGATCAGCCCGAGGACGCTCAACCCGGGGCAGGGCATCGCGAAGCCCGTGAGCGAGTACAAGGTGGTCGGGACGCGGCCGCCGCGGGTCGAGATCCCCGACAAGGTGACCGGCAAGTACACGTACGTGCACAACATCCGCATTCCCGGGATGATCCACGGGCGCGTCGTGCGCCCGCGCGGCCAGGGCGCGTACGGGACCGGAGCCACGATCGTCTCCGTCGACGAGAGCTCGATCAAGCACATCCCGGGCGCCCAGGTGGTCCGCAAGGGCGACTTCCTGGGGATCGTCGCGCCGCGTGAATACGACGCGATCCAGGGAGCGGCGCAGTTGAAGGTGACGTGGAACGAAGAGAAGATCCTGCCGACCACCGGGAACCTCTGGAAGCAGATGCGCGACCAGGACAGCGCCGGTCTCGCTCCCGCCCGCGTCACGCTCAACGACGGCAATGTCGACAAGGCGCTCGCCTCGGCGGCGACGACGCTTACAGGGACGTACATGTACCACTACCAGGGCCGGGCGGTGATCGGCCCCGCGTGCGCTGTCGCCGACGTGCGGCCCGACTCCGCGACCATCTTCACGAGCAGCCAGCAGATGGAGAACGTCCATCGCGACATCGCGAGCTTCCTCGGCATGAGCACCTCGCAGGTGCGGGTGCTCTTCTACGAGGGCGCGAGCTCGTTCGGCGGCGGAGGAACGTTCCCGGTGCTCCCGCACGAGCCGGCCGCGCTGATGTCCCAGATCGTGGGCAAGCCGGTGCGCGTCCAGTACATGCGCTGGGACGAGATGGGCTGGGACCAGTTCGGGCCGGCCCAGCTTGCGGACATGCGGGGCGGGATCGACGCGAGCGGGAAGATCGTGGCCTACGACTACACGGTGCTCGGCCAGCCGGGCACGACGCTCGACCTGACCCGGGAGCTGACCGGTACCCCGTATCCGACGCCGGGACTGTTCAGCCCGAACACGCCCAACACCGCACCGGGATACGACATTCCGAACAAGCGACTGACCGGCAAGACGCTGCCTCTCTTCAAGGGGTACTTCAAGAACGGTTCGCTTCGCGACCCGCAGGGGCCGCAGACGTCCTTCGCGTCCGAGCAGTTCATCGACGAGTTGGCCTACGCGGCGAACCTGGACCCGATCGAGTTCCGGCGCCGGAACATCAGCGACGACCGGTGGCTGACGGCGATGAACGCCGCCGTCACGGTGGCGGGCTGGAAGTCACGGGTCGCGAACTCGGTCAAGCAGACCGGCGACGTCGTCGTCGGCCGGGGCTTCGGGTTCGGCCGTCACGGCTCGGCGGCGTACGCAGCCGCAGTCGTCGAGATCGAGGTGAACAAGAAGACCGGCGTGATCCGGGCGACGCACGTCTACAACGGCGTCGATGCGGGCCTCTCGGTCAATCCGGCTCTCGTCGAGAATCAGTTGACGGGCGCCGCAGTCCAGGGCATCTCCCGTGCTCTCCACGAGGCGGCACGCTTCGACAAGAGCCGCGTCCTCGGCCTCGACTTCGTCACGTACCCGATCATGCGCTTCAAGGAACACCCGGCGGTGACGAACGCGGTCGTGCAGCGGATGGACCAGATCCCGTTGGGCGTTGGCGAGCCGTCGACGACGACGATGGCTCCGGCAATCGCGAACGCGTTCTTCGACGCCACGGGTGCTCGCATCCGCGAGGCCCCGATGACGCCGGCCCGCGTCAGGGCGGTTCTGAAGGCGGCAGGGTCATAGCAGGTGTTGTGAACGGGGGTGGGCTCGCCAGCGAGCCCACCCCCGGACCGCGTCGAATCACCATGGTGTTGCAACGAGTCCGACTCACCCTTCTCGTCGGCGTCGCCGCCGTCGTCTTCTGCTCTCAGGGCGCGCAGGCCGGGAGCCCGCCACCGCTCTACCTGACGTTCGAGTCGAACGGGAGCCTGACCGTGACGCTCGCGAACGGTGCAGCGGTCGGGAACAGCGCGATCCCACCGGGCCCGTACTGGATCACCTTCACGAACGACTTCGCCGCCGAGCGGGACACCGACCACAAGTGGCACATCTCGGGCCCCGGCATCGACATCTGGACCGACCTCAACTGCAGCGACAGCACGATCGAGCAGTACCTGGAGACGCTGCACCCGAGCTCGACCTACACGGTCCAGGACGACTATCACCCGGCTTCCCTTCGCATGGTGTTCCGGACGGCCGCCACCGGATCGAGCACGTCCGGGTCCAGCAGCGCGTCGCCGACGACCGGGTCGTCCGGAGCGACGGTCAAGAACTCGGACACGGTCGGATCGCGGACGCTCCTGCCGTACCGGGGGGCGCTTGTGGGGGCCGTGACTTCGGCCGGGAAGCTCACGCTCCTCCGCAAGGGCAAGCCGGTGTCCTCGACCTCCCTGAAAGCAGGCCGGTACACGATCACGGTCGTCGACCGGAGTGCGAAGGCGGGGTTCATGCTGAAGAAGGTCAAGCCGTCGAAGGAACCGTTCCCGGTGACCGGCACCGCCTTCGTCGGCAAGAGGTCGGTCAGGATTCAGCTCGGTGTGGGCCGGTGGTCCTTCCTCTCCGGTGCGAACCGGCCGGTCGGCTTCTTCGTCTTCGGTGGCGCGTGACGACGTTGCGTCGAGCCCGACTCGCTCTTCTGCTCGGCGCAGCCGCTCTCGTGCTCTGCTCTCAGGGCTCCCAGGCTGCGAGCCCGCCGCCGCTGCACCTGACCTACGACGTAAGGGGCGTCCTTGGGGTTGCTCTCCCCGACGGCACCGCCGTCGTCGCCGGCAGCGCGATTCCGCCGGGCCCGTACTGGGTCACGATCGTCAACGACTTCCCCGCAGAGCGGGATACGGTTCACAAGTGGCATCTCTTCGGGCCCGGGATCGAGGTTTCGACCGACCTGAACAACGGCGACAACCGGATCGAGCAATACCTGGAGACGCTCCAGCCGAGCTCCACCTACACGATCCGGGACGACTATCGCCCGACGCTTCAGGTCGTGTTTCGAACGGCGGCCACCGGGTCGAGCACGCCGGTGTCGGTCGGTGAGTCGTCGGGCGGCTCCTCCGGGGGCTCGTCGGCGGGCGGCGCGGGGAAGTCCGACACGAACGCCAACAAGGACGCCGTCGGCTCGAAGGTCCTGGCGCTGCGAGGCACGTTGAACGCCGACGTGAGCACCGCGGGAAAGCTCAGCCTCACCTTCAAGGGCAAGAAGGTGAACACGCTCAAGTCGGGTCGTTACAAGGTCTCCGTGCTCGATGAGACCTCGAAGAGCCTCTTCACCCTGCAGCGCCGCGGCAGGAAGCCCGTCATCCTGTCCGGCCGGACGTTCCTCGGCAGGAGAACGGTGACGCTCGCATTCGTGGCCGGCCAGTGGATGTACTACTCGTCGCCCCGCAGGAAGACCTACTTCATCGTCGTCTCCTGAGCACGCAGGGGGCCGCGCCTGGCTTTCGCTAGGCTCGGACGGTGGCCGGCGCAGGACGAACTGCCGGCGCGACCGTTGCGGCGGCGGCGGCGATTGCGAGCATCGCGCTCGCCGGCACCGGGTGCGGCGGCGGTGGCAACAGCCCCGTGGACGCCGACACGGCCGACGCGATCGCGAGCCTCTACGTGATCGACCACGACGGCGCCGCGCCGAAGGATCTCGCGCTCGCCCCGTACACGAGCGCGTTCCAGCGGCTGCAGGAGGGCTGCGAGGGCAGCGCCGCGGATCTTGCCAGCAGCGTTGCGCGCCTGGCGTTCGAGGCGACGAACGGGTCCGGCGTGCCGATCTCGAACCTGAAGGCGCTGCGGGCGGCCGCCGCCGCCGTCGGCTCGACCCGCGAGGACTGCAGCGGCGTGTTCGTCGGGGTCGAGGCGCGCCTCGAGGGCGGCGCGCTCGACTAGCCCTCTGCCGGGTTCGCGGCCGCGCGGCGCTCGCGGTAGCGGCGCGTCTTCTGGCGGTTGCCGCAGAGCTGCATGGAGCACCAGCTCGCGGTGCGGTTGCGCGAGTAGTCGTAGAAGGCCCACCCGCAGTTGGGACATGCCTTCAGGCGCTGCGCGCTGCCGTCGAGCGCCGCCGCGGCCGCGATCCCGACGAGCGCCCCCAGCGCTCCGGGCAGGTCGGGTGCGCGCGCGACGAACCGCAGGCTGCCCTCGTCGTCGAACTCGACGGTGAGACGTCCCTCCGCCGCGACGCCGTTCACGACCTCGAGGGCCGACGGGTCGGGCCCGTCCCGGTCGCCGTGGGCGCGCAGGAGTGCCCGGAGGGCCTCCCGGAACGCGCGTGCCCGTTCGAGCTGCCGGGGCGTGGCCTCGCCGCCGGCGTCCAGCCCGAGTTCGGCGAGCACGCGCGTGAGGTCGCCCGGGGTGCTCAGCCACTCGCGGCCGTTCTCGGCGTCGAGCGTGTTCACGAAGCGCTGGAGCGTCCGCAGCGGCCCGGGCGCCGCCTTCGGGACGTCGTACCGCGGCTCCGCACGCTTACCCACGACACCAGTGTAATGTCGTCGACGGTGTTGTCACCTGAGCCTCGAGCCGGTAGGCTCGAAACACCTTCCATGAGCTTTCGGCAGTGTCGCAGCGGAGGATAGGCGGACCGCCGGAAGGCGGGGCGGCACCCGGGTGGCCGGGCTCGTTCCTGCGCCGGGTCGCGTACGTCGCTCACCTTGCCAGACTGCGGCTCGTCGGCCGGCCCGCGGCGTCGCTCGTGGCCGTCGCCGGCGTCGCGCTCGCGACCGCCGCGTTCGCGGCGACCGTCGGCGGAGCGCTCGTCGTCGAGGACAGCAACGTCGGCGACCGATTCGCCGAGCTGCCGGTGCTGGAGCGGAGCGTTCAGGTCACGCACTTCGGCGTGATCCCCGGCGAACGGAGCTACGGCGAGGTCGACGCCGCCGCACGAAACGTGGTGGTCGCGCTCACGGGTCGGTCGCCGGCCCGCGTCGTCGAGCTCAAGGAGCTGCGTCTCGGGGCGGATCGGGCTCAGCTCGCGGCCGTCGACGACCTCGGGCGGCACATCCGCCTCGTCGACGGACGCCTCCCGCGCGTCTGCTCGCCGGCCCGCTGCGAGCTCGTGCTCGTGCGGGGGCAGCTCTCACCGGGACGGCTCGAGCCGCCATTCGTGATCGTCGGTCGCGGCCGGCTGGCGCAGCAGGAGCCCGTCGGGCTGTTCATCGGCGCCGACGCGGGAACCGCGAGCGAGACGCTCGGCCGCCGGGAGGAGACCGCGGTGCTCGTGGGCGGAGACCCGCGCGCGCTCTCGGAGCTGCCGGCGCTCGCGTCGCTCTACCGGACGTACGCATGGCTCACACCGCTGGAGCGCAGCGACGTTCGCGTCTGGCGCGTCGACGGGCTCTCGCGCGAGGTCGCGCGAGAGCGGAACGCGCTGCGGGCGGTGAGCGGTGGCTTCGAGATTGCCACGCCCACCACCTCGCTCTTGGAAGCTCGGCACGCGGGACGGGTCGCGGCCGGGCGCCTGCGCCTCGTCGGCGGCGAGGCGGCCTGCCTGCTGCTCGCGTTCGCGGTCTTCCTGGCGGCCACCATGCGCCGGCGCGAGCAGGCCGCCTGGCGGCGGCTGACCTGGTTCGGCGCGCGGCGCTGGCAGATCGTCCTGCTCGCGACGCTGCAGGTCGCGCTCCTCGCCGGGCTCGGCGTGCTGGCGGGCTGGCTGCTCGGCCTGCTCCTGACGGCGCTGATCGCCGTGCGCGCCGACGTGCCGGCTGGTGAGCTGGTGCGTCATGCGCTGCTCACGCGTGAGACGGTCGCGATTGGTGCCGCGCTGGCGCTGGCGACGATCGGGGCGCTGCTCGCCGCGCTCCTGACCTCGCGCGTCCGCGTCGGCGGCCGTTCGTTCACCACCTTCGACATGGCCGCGCTCGCCGCCGTGACCGCGCTCGCGCTGCTGCTCGCCGGCGGCGAGGCGGACGGAGGCGGCTCCGGCTTGCTGCTGCTCGTGCCGGGCCTCGCGCTCTTCGTGGCTGCCTATCTGACGGCGCGCGTGCTGGCGCCGCTCACGCGAGGGCTCCAGCGCCTACTCGCGGGCTCGGCCGTTCCGCTGCGGCTCGCGTCGCTGTCGATCGCCCGCTCGCCGGGGCAGGCGGTCGTCGCCGTCGCCTTCCTCGTCGTGAGCGTGGGACTGGCCGTGTTCGCGCTCCTGTACGTGACCACGCTCGAGCACGGGATCGACGACCAGGCCGCCTACCGCGTGCCGCACGACTTCCTCGTGCGCGAGCGCCTCGCTCCGGGCGGTCTCGTCGCACCGCTGCACGTCGCCGGGATCGACCGCTACCGGGCGCTCGCTCCGGGGACGAGGGTCGTCCCGGTGATCCGCCGGTCGGGCAGCGTCTCGGACGTCGCCGGTGCCAACGAGCTGACCGTCGTCGGACTCCCGGCGTCCGAGCTGCCGCGGCTCGACGGCTGGCGCGACGACTTCTCGTCCGCCTCGGCCGGCGAGATCGCAGGGCGGCTCCGGCCGGGAAGCCCGCCCATGCTTCGGGCGGTCGCGATCCCGGCCGACGCGACGGCGCTCGTCCTGCCCGTGCGCGTGACGGGTGACGACGTCGAGGTATTCGGTGCGTTCGTGGGCAAGGACGGCGGATTCGTGACCGCCGACCTCGGCCGCACGCACGGCTCGAAGACGGTTGAGCTTCGCGTTCCCGTCCACGGCCGGCTCGCGGGTGCCCGGCTGCTCGGGCTCCGTTTCCGGCGGGTGCTCGAGGTCGAAGCGCACGCGCACGGCGGCGGGCCGATCCTGCGCGGCGTCGCGCAGCTCGGGCCCCTTCGCGCCGAGCGGCCCGGCGGCGACCGAACGCTCGTCCCGGGCTACGGCGGCTGGACAGGCGTCGGAGGCGCGCGCGCGGCGCCACCGTTCGGGCCGAACGCCGTCGACTACTTCGTCAGCAGCGCCGCCGAGGCGTTCTTCCGTCTGCGCCAGCCGACCGACGACCGGCCGCTGCCTGCCGCCGTGAGCCCGGCGCTTGCGGCGCTGGCCGACGACCGCGGACGGCTCGCCGTGCAGGTGCCGAACGGGACGCTCACGCTTCGCGTCGTCGCGACCGCGCGCCACTTCCCGAGCGTGGCCGGCCCGGTCGTCGCGGTCGATCGCGACGAGCTCGCCGTGGCGCTCCACGCGCTCCTGCCCGGCGCGGGCACCGCAAACGAGCTCTGGCTCGACACGCCGTCGGCAGCCGCAGCCGCTCGGGTCGGGCACGCGCTCGCCCGGCCGCCGTTCGACGTGCTCGAGGTCGACGCGCGCGCGCAGCTTCGGCACGAGCTCGAGACCGACCCGCTCACGCGCGGCACGATCCTGCTGCTGCTCGCGGCCATGGCGACTGCGCTCCTGCTCGGCGTACTCGCGGTGTACTTCCTCGCCGAGACCGACGCGCGCGACCAGAGCGGCGAGCTGCTCGAGCTCGAGGTCCAGGGCGCCGAGCCGCGCGCGCTCCGCCGCCATCTGCGGCTGCGGCTGCTGCTCGTGGCGGTTCCCGGGGTGGTCGGCGGCACGCTGGCCGGCCTCGCGCTGAGCCGCATCGTCGTCCGCTTCGTCGAGCTGACGCTGACCGCCGAGGCGCCGGAGCCGCCGCTCCTGCTGCGATCCGACTGGGCGCTGCTGATCCTGACGCCGGCCGCGTTCCTCGCCGCCGCCGCCGCAGTCGCGCTGCTGCGCTCGCGCTCGGCGTTCCGTGCCGCCTACGCCGGGGACGAGCGCCGGTGAGCGTCGCGGTCGAAGCACGCGACGTGTTCCACGTCTACGAGAGCCCCGAGGGCAACACGGCGGCGCTCCAGGGGCTGACGCTCGCGGTCGACGAGGGGCGGATCACGGCGATCCTCGGCCCGAGCGGCTCGGGGAAGTCGACGCTCCTGCGCCTGCTTGCCGGGCTCGAGCGGCCGTCCGCCGGGTCACTGCACGTGTTCAGCCGCGACCTGGCCGCGCAGAGCCGGCGCGAGCGGGCCGTCTACCGCTCGCAGGTGCTCGGCTACGTCGAGCAGCACTACTGGCGGTCGCTCGACCCGCACCTCGGCGCGCGCGAGCTGGTCGCGCTGCAGCCGGCTCTGGCGGGCGCGTCTCGTCGGGAGCGGCGGCAGCGGGCCGACGAGCTGCTCGCCCGCGTAGGGCTCGCCGACCGCGCCGGCGCGCGGCCGTCGGAGCTCTCCGGCGGCGAGCAGCAGCGCGTGGCCGTCTGCGCCGCGCTTGCGCACCGCCCGCAGCTGCTCCTGACCGACGAGCCGACCGGCGAGCTCGACCGGGTGAACGCGCTCCTGACCTACGAGCTGCTCGCCGAGCTCGTGCACGAGCAGGGCTGCACGGCGGTGGTCGTCACGCACGACGCGGCCGTGGCCGCGATCGCGGACCGTGTCGTGCGGATGCGGGACGGGCGCGTCAGCGCCGAGGGGACGGCGGACGGCGACGGGCCCGACCGCGACGAGGCGATCGTCGTCGGCCGCGGCGGCTGGTTGCGCCTGCCCGAGGAGCTTCTGCTCCGCGCCGGGATCGGCGACCGGGCTCGAGCGACGCTCGATCGCGGCGGGATCGTCGTCACCCCGGCCGGCACCGCCAGCGAGCCGGCGACCGAGCCGGTCGCTGCGCCCGTCTGCCGCCCCGCCCGCGGCGCGGACGCGGTTGCGGTCGAAACGCGCGCCGTCACGAAGGTGGTGGGCGCCGGCCACCAGACGCGCACGCTGTTCGGGCCGCTGGATCTCACGATCGCTGAGGGTACGGTGGTCGCGGTCACGGGCCCGTCCGGCTGCGGCAAGACGACGCTACTGCGCCTGCTCGGTGGGCTGACGGCCCCGACCGAGGGCGAGATCTACGTTCTCGGAGAGCGGCTCGGCTCCCTCGACCGCGCCCAGCGCGCCGCACTTCGGCGCGAGCACGTGGCGGTGGTCGGCCAGCAGATGGGGCTCGTCCCGTTCCTGACCGCTGCCGAGAACGTCGAGCTCGCGCTGGCGCTGCGTGGCGTCGCCCCCGCGGACGCAGCCGAGCGTGCGGCCGGCGCGCTCGACGCGGTCGGGCTCGGAGCGCGGCTTCGGATGCAGGCGGCGCGGCTGTCAGCGGGCGAGCGCCAGCGCGTCGCGGTCGCGCGTGCGCTTGCCGGTCGCCCGCGCGTGCTGCTCGCCGACGAGCCGACGGCGCGCCTCGACGAGGCGAACGCGCTCGGCGTGGCGTCGCTCCTGCGGCGGGCGGCCGCGGAGCACGGCGTCGCCGTCGTTTGCGCCACGCACGACCCGTTGCTCGCCGAGCAGGCCGACGTCGAGCTGAGCCTCGTCGGCGAGCCGCTCGCGGGCTGACCGGCGCCGCAGCCCGGGAAGGGCCTCGAGACGGTCTGCTAGCGTCTGCCCCTTCGCGCCAGCCGATCCACGCCATGTCAGCGCACCGGCCGACAGCCCGAAGCACCCTTCTCGTCCTTGCCGCCGCAGCGGCACTCGGCGCGCTCGCCGCACCCGCGCTCCCGGCAGCGAGCGGCGGGCATCGCCAGCCCGCCCGGAGCGCTGTGCCGCGACTCATCTTCCCGATCGTCGGCCAGACGTCCTACAGCGACGACTTCGGCGATCCGCGAGGGCAGGGCAGCCACCAGGGCAACGACATCCTCGCCGACCGGCAGGCACCGGTCGTTGCGGTGGAGGCGGGTCGCGTCGTCTTCTGGACGACCTCCGCGTCGGCGGGCTGCATGCTCTACCTGTACGGCCGCAGCGGCACGACCTACCTCTACATCCACCTGAACAACGACCTGACGGCGAAGAACGACAACCGCGGGTCGTGCGTCCCCGGTGTCTCCTACGCGCCCGGGCTCAAGGACGGCCAGAACGTGGAGGCCGGTGAGCTAGTCGCCTACGTCGGCGACTCCGGCGACGCGAACGGCCTCCACCCGCACCTGCACTTCGAGCTCCACCCGGGCGACGGGAAGGCGGTCTCGCCGTACCCGTGGCTTCGCAAGGCGGTGCCGCTCGTGTCGCTCACCGCGGCCGCGGACGCCGTCGCGCCGGTGCGGACGCCGGCCGACCGGGCGCTCCTCTAGAGACGGCGCGCGGCGTCACGGCCTGGGCGGCTCCGGATCCGGGCGCGGGTCGGGCCGCGGCAGGTCGGGCGGCCGCGGCCCGTCCGGCTCCGGGCCGGGCAGCACCCGGGCGGGCCTGCTCCGGCGGGGCCTGGTCATACCGCCGAGCGGCTGAACAGGCTGAACAGGGCGACGATCAGGGCGACGACCAGCAGCAGGAAGATGAACTTCGAGAGCGCCACGCCGCCGACGATCGCGAAGAGAATCAGCAAGAGCACCAGTAGCCAGAGCATTCCTCCACCTCCGTTCCGTTCGGGGTCGAGCCTGCCTGTACCCGTGCGCTCCGGCGTGGAAACCACCCGCCCGGAATGTTTCGATGCGGCGCCGGCGGGGGTAACGGCGAGGTCGCCAACGGAAATGTGCTCCAGTCCTCCGAGCGAAGGAGAAGGCAATGGGAATCAGCGTGAGTCTCGTCCTGATCGCCGTCGGGGCGATCCTTACCTGGGCCGTCACGGCGACGGCCTCGGGAATCGACCTCAACGTCGTCGGCGTGATCCTGATGGTGGTCGGCGCCGCTGGCCTGATCCTCTCGATGATCTTCTGGTCGACGTGGGGCGGCTTCGGCGGTGCCCCGGCATCCCCCGTCGCTCGTGATCGCGTCGTCGAACGCGAAGTGATCTAGCCGCGTCGCGTGCCGGACCTTTCCTCCTCGGCGGGGAGCGGCCGGCACACCGGCGCATTGGCTCTGCGCAGCCCTCGGCTGCGCGTCCGGGCTGTCCCGCGTGACGGGACGGCCCGGCGTCCGCGATCATGCGCCTGGTGACGACCGCGAAGAGACCCGAGCCCGCCGCCGGGTCGTCCGAGAGGGCGAATCGGTATCTCGTCGCGGTCGTCGTCATGACGGTGGCGCTGATCGTCATGGCCGTGATCGACGACACCGGCGGCGACACGGTGGCGCCGTTCGTCGGAGCGGTCGCGATCGCCAGCTGGTACGGCGGCATCGGGCCCGGCTTCGTCTCGATCGTCGCCGGCTTCGCCGCCTCGTGGCTCATGATCCTCAGCCCGCGCGGGTCGTGGCGGTTCCCAGACGACAGCGACGTGATGCGGTGGGTGACGACGCTCGCCGTGGCGGTGATCGTGCTCTGGGCGAGTTGGGCGCTGAGGCGGGTCGGCAAGGAGGCGACCGTGCGCGCCGAAACAGCGGAGCACGAGCGCTTCATGACCGAGTCGGTGCAACTCCTCGCGACCGACCTCTCGTCGGCGGTGACGCAGTCCGATGTCGCGCACACGCTGGTCGAGCGCCTCCCGGGACTGCTCGGCGCGGCGGGCGCGGCGGTCGGGCTGATCGACGGCGGCGAGCTCGTGATCGTCGATCCGGCGGGGGCGAGCCGCCAGACGGTGGAGCCCGGGATGCGGCTGGATCTGGATCTGCTCACCCCGCTGACGACCGCCGCGCGGACGGGCGAGGTCGCGATAGCGGCGACCCGCGACGCGTTCGAGGACGAGTTCCCCGACGGCGCGGCCCTCGCCGCGTACGCGATGGGCGCGCTGGCCGTGCCGCTGCACTCGGGCGGCGAGGTCGTCGGCTCGATGGGCTTCTCGTTCGCCGAGCCCGACGCGATCGAGGACGAGAGCGTCTCGTTCGTGCAGCTCGCGGCCGACCTCGGCGGGCAGGCGCTCGAGCGCGCAAGGCTCTACGAGCAGGAGCGCGCCTCGCGCGAGGCGCTCGACCGGATCAGCCGGCTCGCACCGCGCTTCGGCGCCGAGACGCCGGAGTCGATCCTCGCGACCGTCTGCCGCGAGGCGATCGAGACGTTCAAGTCGGAGATCGCGCAGGTCTGGGCGATCGACGGCGAGGGCTTCCGGATCCTCTGGCGCGAGCCGGAGAGCGACACGTTGCCGCCCGGCACGGCGGTTCAGGTCTCGGACTTCCCGGGCCTCGCCGAGTCGATGCAGCGGCTCGAGACGCTGTTCATCGAGGACTCCTGGCGGGACGTCCGCGGTGCCGCGCTCGCGCATGCCCGGGCGGCGGGCGTCAGGTCCTCGCTTCGCGTCCCGGTCGCGGTCGGAGGGCGCGCCGAGCGCGTCCTCGTGCTCCAGTGGACGCGCGTCGTGCCGGAGCCGTCGACGTCGGCGATCGTGCTGGCGCGCCGGTTCGCCGACCAGGCCGGGCTGGCGCTGGCGCACGCCGAGCTTCGCGTCGCCGAGGTCGCCGTCTCGCGCAACGCGGAGGAGACGAGGCGCCTGCTCGGCGTCACCGCGGCGCTGGCCGCGGCGCTCGAGCCGGCGTCCGTCGCCGAGGCGACGCTCGACGAGGCGTTTCGCGGCCTGGGCGCGGCGGCCGGCGCCGTCGTGCGTCTCTCCGGTGGGAGCGAGCTCGCGCTGGTCGCCACCCGTGGCTATCCCGACCGGACGGTCGAGGGCTGGGACCGGTTCGACCTGGACGCGGGCTGGCCGCTGAGCGAGGCCGTCCGGCAGAACGCGATCGTGGCGCTCGAGTCGCCGGCCGAGCGCGCGCGCCTCTATCCGGCCCTGCCGCCGACCGAGACGCACGCCGCCTGGCTCGCCGTGCCGCTCGTCGCCGGCGGCCGGGTCGTCGGCGGGCTCGGGCTCTCGTTCGCGACCGCCCGGCCGTTCACCGGCGCCGACCGGGAGTTCGTGCTCGCGCTCTCGCGGCAGGCCGGCCAGGCGCTCGAGCGCTCGAAGCTGCTCGAGGACGAGCACGCGGCACGGATGCGCGCCGAGCGGATGGCGAGCGACCTGGCGCAGCTCCACGCGCTCGCGACGTCGCTCGGGAGCGCCTCGCGCGCGCGGGAGGTCACGAGCATCATCGGCGACCAGATGGTGCAGGGCATGGGCGCCGACGGAGCGGCCGTCTTCATCCTGAGCCCCGACCGCGAGACCGTCTCCCTGCTGTCCGTCAGCGGCGCGCTGACCATGGACGACCTCGGCGGGGACGCCGAGCTCTCGACGGGTGACCCCTCGCCGGTCGTCGACGCCGTCAGGCACAGCCGTGCCGTGTGGCTGTCGGGCGACGAGCCGGCCGCGGCGTTCCCGGTGATGGCGGCCTCGCGCGAGCTCGGCGTGGGCTCGGTCGGGATCGTCCCGCTCGTCGTCGAGCAGAAGGCGATCGGAGCGCTGCTGATCGTGTTCGAAGGCGGGCGGGAGCCGACCGCAGAGGACCGCCGCTTCGCCGAGACCGTCGCCCGCCAGGCCGCGCAGCCGCTCGAGCGCGTGCGGCTGCTCGAGGAGGAGCGCAGCTCGCGGCTCCGCGCCGAGCGCGCGACGCTACGGATCCGGCGCCTGCAGACGGTCACCGAGAGCCTCTCGGGCGCGCTGACCTCGAACGAGGTCGTCGACGTCTTCCTCACCCAGGCATCGCCTGCGATCGGCGTGGACGGCGTCGCGATCAGGCTCGTCGGCGAGAACGGAGCGGCCGCGGACGAGCCGGCCTGGCGGGGCGACCACGCGAGGGTCCCGGAGAGCTGGCTCGACGCGCCGCCGCAGGCGCGCACGCCCGTGAAGGACGCGCTCGCGGACTGCGCGCCGCTCTACTTCGACGACGCTGCGTCCGTCGCGGGCGCCTACCCGGACCTCGAGCAAGCGCCGCAGGACGACGTGCGCTCGTTCGCGTTCGTGCCGCTCCTCGCCGGGCGGCGGCTGCTGGCGGCGACCGTGCTGACGTGGCCATCGCGGGCCTTCCTCGGCAGCGAGGACCGGGCGTTCGTCGAGGCCTTCTCGAGCCAGTGCGGCCAGGCGCTCGACCGGGCCCAGCGCTACGAGACCGAGCGGACGATCGCCGAGACGCTGCAACGGAGCGTCCTGCCCGAGACGCTGCCGTCGATGGAGGGCGCGACCGTGGCGGCGCGATACCTTCCCGGCACCGAGGCGATCGACGTCGGCGGTGACTGGTTCGACACGATCCTGCTCCCCGACGGCCGCCTCTGCTTCGCCGTCGGCGACGTGGTCGGGAAGGGCGTGCAGGCCGCGGCGACGATGGCGCAGCTCCGCAACGGGATGCGGGCGCTCACACTCGACTCGTCGGATCCCGCTGCGATCGTGGGGAAGCTGAACCGCCTGCTCGAGGGCTTCACCGACGCGCCGTTCGCGACCCTCGCGTTCGCGGCGGTCGACCCGACCACCTACGAGACGTCCCTGATCTCCGCCGGCCACCTGCCGCCGCTCGTGCTCTCGCCGGGCCGCGAGCCCGAGCTGCTCGAGGGCACGCGCGGCCTGCCGCTCGGGGTCGACCCGGACACGAGCTACGAAGCCTGGACGACCACCTTCGAGCCCGGATCGGTGCTCGTGCTGTACACGGACGGGCTCGTGGAGCGGCGCGACCGGCCGCTCGACGAGGGGCTGCGGCTGCTGATCGATGCGGCGCGCGGGGTGGAGGCCGGCCCCGACGAGCTCGTCGACCTGCTGATCGAGCGCCTGCTCGGCGACGAGGCGCGGCGGGACGATGTCGCCGTGCTCGCGGTCGCGCTCGACCGGGCGCCGCTCGGGATGTTCTCGGTGCGCCTGCCCTCCGACCGGGACGCGCTGATCCAGCTCCGCCGGTCGTTCGCCGGCTGGCTCGAGCGGAGCGGCATCTCGGAGTCCGACCGCAGGGACGTGATGCTCGCGACCTGGGAGGCCAGCGCGAACGCGATCGAGCACGCCCTGAGCCCGTCGGAGCCGGTGATCGAGGTCGAGGCGACGCTCTCGGGGAACAAGGTGCGCGTCGAGGTCTCCGACCGGGGCCAGTGGACCGAGCCGCGCGAGCGGCCCGACCGCGGCCTGGGGCTGCACCTGATCCGCTCGCTGATGACGAGTCTCACGGTCGAGCAAGGTTCCGGCGGCACGCGCGTCGTAATGGAACGATCACTGTCACGCGAGCGAGCCGGGGAGCGAGGAGCAAATGGAGCTGAGCATCGAGGCACTTGACGCATTTCAGCTCGTCCGCATCCGTGGGGAGCTCGACACCTTTGCCGCGCAGACGTTGCGCGAGCGCCTGAACTTGCTCCGAAGCACCGACCGCTACGTGGTCGACCTCGGCGGGCTGTCGTTCATCGACAGCGCCGGGCTCCATGCGCTCTTCACGGTCGGCCGGAGCGCGAAGAAGGCGGGCGCTTCGGTCGTGTTCATCGCGCCGAGCGGCAGCCCCGTCCGCCGGGTGATCGACCTCGTCCTGCTGACGCAGGTCACGCCCGTCTGCGAGTCGCTCGACGCCGCGACGGCCAGCCTGCCCTGATTCGAGGTGGTGTAGCCGATGGCCCCGCCCGCGCGGCGACGCTCTGGTCGCCGGTTTTGGATCGCCCGGACACGGGTAAGGTCGCCACTCACGTGGCAGGCGAACTGGATCACGGGAAGGACTTCTCGGTCGCGACCAAGCCGGCGCCCGGGGCGCTCGTCGTCGTCGCGGTCACCGGGCAGGCCGATCTGCACACTGCGCCCGAACTGCGCGACGCGATCGGCGCTGCGATCGACGAGGGCCGGCATCGCCTCGTGGTCGACCTCAGCGACGCGACGTTCGTCGACTCGATGACCCTCGGCGTGCTGCTCAGCGCTCTCAAGCGCCTCACGGCCCTCGGCGGCCGGCTCGTCGTCGTCTGCCCCGACCGCCATCTTCGGCGCGTCTTCGAGATCACGTCGCTCGACCGCGTGCTCTCGCTCACGGGCTCACGGGAGGAGGCGTTCGCGCTCCTGGGCGATCCGGGAAGCGCGGCGTGATGGCGCCGGGCGCGTCGCAGATCGCCCTCGACTGGCCGGACGACCCCGCCTACGGTGCGGTCGGCCGTCTCGTCGTCAGCGGTGTCGCCTCTCGCCTCGATTTCGCGGTCGATCGGATCGACGAGCTCGGCCTCGCGCTCGACACGCTGGCCCGTTCGCCGGTCGCCGACGGCCGGCTCCGGCTCGAGATCGACGCCGATCCCGGCCGGCTCTCGCTGATCATGGGCACGTTCGTCGCCGACCCGCTCGCCGACCCGGCGGTGCGGCGCATCGTGGTCGCGCTGGCGGGGCAGGCCGACTCGGTCGGCGACGCGGAAGGCCACCGCGTCGTCCTGACTGTCCCGGCGCCTGGATGAACGCCACGGTCGACGACATCGAGCTCCGCGCGCTGATCGCGGCTGCGACCGCCGGCGACGAGCGCGCGCGGGAAGCCGTGCTGGAACGCCATCTGCCGCTCGTCCGTGCGCTCGCCTTGCGCTACGCCGGCCGCGGCGAGCCGCTCGAGGATCTAGTCCAGGTCGGGTCGATCGGGCTCGTGCTCGCGCTGAAGCGGTTCGATCCCGAGCGCGGCGTCCCGTTCAGGAGCTTCGCGATACCGACGATCGTGGGCGAGATCCGCCGCCACTTCCGCGACCGCTCGTGGGCGCTGCACGTGCCGCGGCGGCTGAAGGAGCTGAGCCTCCGGCTGACCCGCACGGTCGAGCAGCTGACCGGCGACCTCGGCCGGGCGCCGACGATCGCCGAGCTGGCCGAGTCGGTCGGGGTCGCCGAGGACGAGGTGATCGACGCGCTCGACATCGCCAACGCCTACTCGACGCGGTCGCTCTCCGAGACGTCGTTCGACGACGACGCCGGCCAGGAGTCCTACCAGCAGGCCCTCGGCCGTCCCGAGCCCGGCTTCGACGAGGTCGAGGACCTTGCGATCGTCGAGACGGGGCTCGAGGCTCTCGACCCACGCTCGAGGCGGATCGTCGAGCTTCGGTTCTTCGCGGGGCGCACGCAGTCGGAGATCGCGGCCGAGATCGGCATCTCGCAGATGCACGTCTCGCGGCTGATCCGGCAGGCTCTCGACGACATGCGGGGCAGGCTCGAGGCGGACGGCGACGAGGAGGCTCCGCAGTGACCGACGGCATCGTCCGGCTCTCGTTCCCGGCGCGCGCGGAGTTCCTGATCCTCGGCCGGCTTGCGCTCGTCGGCGTGTCGCGCGCGGCGGCGATCTCGGAGGAGACGCTCGCCGACCTGAAGCTGGCGCTGACCGAGGCGTGCGGCAACGCCGTCCGCCACGCCTACTCGGGCGAGCAGGACGGGCGCGCCGGCGTCGTCCGGGTGGCGATCGAGGTGCGCGACGGGACGATCGCGATCACGGTCGAGGACGAGGGTATCGGGCTGCCCGCGGACGCCCGCGCGAACGGGGCCGGCGAGGACGGTGAGAGCGGCATGGGCCTCGCGATCATCGAGGCGATCGCAGACGAGCTCGACGTCCGCAGCGCCGGCGAGGGCGGCGGCACGCTGCTCACGCTGCGCAAGCGGCTCTAGCATCTACTCGGAGGGCTCGGCGGCGGGGAAGACGGTGTCGAGGCCGGTCAGGTGGAAGATCCTGTTGGCCGGGTGCGGCGGGTAGACCAGGTACAGCTCGCCGCCGTTCTCGCGCATCCGCCGCAGCGCGCCGACGAGCGCTCCGAGGACGGTCGAGTCGAGGAACGTGACCCGGCCGAGATCGACGACGGCGCGGCGCCGGCCGTTCTCTTCCATCGGGCTGTCCTCGACGAGCCGGCGCAGCCGCTCGCGGAGGTCGGGGGCGACGAAGGCGTCGAGCTCGCCCTCGAGTCGCAGCACGGCCGCGTCGTCCGCCACGGCGGCAGGGTATCCGGCCCGGCCCGCCCAGGTTTTCGGATCGTCCGCCGCGGGAAGCGGTCGTACGATGACCGGTGCAGCCGACGCCCCTCCAGCCGATCGCCCTCTGCTCCTCTTCTTCGCGAGCCGGAGCTCCGGTCCGGCGCGGCGGATGGCGAGCCTGATCGCGTGGGTGTCCGTGAAGCACCGCCGCGAGCTCCGGGTGCTCGAGGTGGACATCGACGACGCGCGCCGGCTGTCGGACGCGCTCGAGGTCGGGTCGGCGCCGGCGCTCGTGCTCCTCGAAGGCAAGGTCGTGGTCGACCGCCTCGAGGGCCGCGCGACCGGGCCCGAGATCGAGCGCTTCCTCGAGCCGCACCTGAGCGCGGGCCCCGCCGGCAGCGGATCCTGACCCGCGACGGCGCGGGTCACTCTCTCGGGTCGAGGCCCTCCGCGACGACCCCGGCGAGGCCCTTCTTCTCCACCACCCAGTAGCTGTCGCCGCGGTCGACGATCTCCTCGACCTCGGGATCGACGTGCGACTCGTCGGGCGCCACGATGAAACGCTCGGAGTGGCGCCGTACCTCCTCGTACTCTCCGAGCGGCACGGCGAGCACCGCGGTGCAGGCGATGCTCGCGCACTCGCAGACGAAGCCGCTGACGTCCGACGCCGATCCGCTCGCGGCCGCCCCGAGCTGCTCGTTCAGCGCTCGGAAGACACTCTCGTTCTTAGCCGTGCGCACTTCGGAATTGGGCGTCGGCACGCGCCCGATGGTAGTGCACTTCGCGCACCCGTGGGACTGCCGCGTCGCCTGTCGACCGCTCCCCGCTCGGCAGACGAAGGCTGCGGCACGCGCCGGAAACAGGCGTGGCCTCCCGGATCGGGACGCGCATGCCGCCGTGCGAGGCGGGGTGGGACGAAACACGCGGAGCCCGCCCTCGGGCGTGTGGTAGCCGCGGATCCCCGCGGTCGAGGTACTGACGATCGCGCGCGCCTGTGCACGGTCCTTGCCGCTCCGCCCGGGCGGGAAACCCGGGCTTCGTAAGGAGTTCGAGGGGAGGAGGTCTGGATTTCGTGATCGAGGTTGCGGTTCGGACGTGCGGGGTATCGGCGGGCGGTCGGAAGGACTCACGAAATCGAGAGGGAGGT
This sequence comes from uncultured Actinomycetota bacterium, assembly GCA_963797465.1. Lineage (GTDB taxonomy): Bacteria > Actinomycetota > Thermoleophilia > Gaiellales > Gaiellaceae > PALSA-600. Next base: position 78,935 of record CAWCPD010000003.1, read on the forward strand.
CATCCAATGAGATGGACCAGACGCAATGCGGTTCGAGCCATGGCAGTGGTCGTGCTCGCCGCAACCGGCACCGCGCTCGGTGTCGCATCGAGTGGGTCGGCTGCGAGCTCGGCCCGGCCCGCCAATCTCGATCCGCCCACGATCTCGGGCAAGGCCCAGGTCGGGACGACGCTCACCGCCGGCACCGGACGCTGGTCGAACGCTCCGACCGGCTACGAGTACGACTGGCGGCGCTGCGACGAGAACGGCGGCAGCTGCTCGTCGATCAGCGGCGCGAACGGCAAGGAGTACCAGCTGGAGGCCGTCGATCGCGACAACACGCTGCGGGTTCGCGTGACCGCGAAGAACGCCGACGGCTCGGCGACCGCGACGTCCGTCCCCACGGCGGCCGTGGCCGCCGCCGTTGCACCGCCTTCGGCCGCGGGCTGCAACCGGCAGGGCACCGTCCCGGTGACGGAGCTCGCCTCGCCCGCGCGTCTCACGATCGACCGGCAGGAGATCCAGCCGGCAGTGGTCGGCCGCTCGACCGGGAGCCTGTCGGTTCGCTTCCGCGTCTCGGCCTGCGAGGGCAAGCCGGTGCAGGGCGCGCTCGTCTACGTGACCGCGACGCCGTACAACCAGTTCACGGTGCCGGCCGAGGTCCAGACGGGCTCCGACGGGTTCGCGCAGCTGGTGATGCAGCGGCTGGGCGGGTATCCCGCAACGCCCAACCAGCGCCTGCTCGTGCTGTTCGTGCGCGCGCGCAAGGCCGGCGAGAACCAGCTCGGCGGCGTCTCGACCCGCCGGCTCGTCTCGTTCCACGTCAACCTGAGCCGCTAGCCGGGCGGGCTTCGGGGAGGCCGGGAACCGGCCTCCCCGCCTCCGGCACCCGCCTCACCCGGCCCGCGGCGCCGGCTTCGGGGACTGATAGACAGGCGGTGTCTCGCAGCTGTCTCCGCCCGACCGGTGCGGAGGCGGACGAGCCTAGAGCGAGGAGGGAACCGTGGCCGACGACGTCCATGCACACATCGAGGAGCTCGTGGCCGAGGAGCACCGGCTCTGGGAGCTCGAGTCGAGCGGGAACGCGGGGGACGACGAGCGCCGCCGCCTCGCCGAGCTGAAGGTCGAGCTCGACCGCTACTGGGATCTGCTCCGCCGGCGGCGCGCGGCGAGCGCCGCGGGCGCCGATCCGGAGGGCGAGGACCTGCGCAGCGAGACGACCGTCGAGAACTACCTCCAGTAGAGGCGGAGCATGGCCGATCGTGCCCAGGCCGTGAGCGCGGCGCCGCTTTCGGAGCGCACGGCGTGGTCGAGGAACATGCAGACGCCGCTGCGGGAGTTCCTCCGGACCGAGACCGGCGGTGCGGCCGTGCTGCTCGCCGCCGTGCTCGTCGGCCTCGCCTGGGCGAACGTCTCCGAGAGCTCGTACGAACGGGTCTGGGAGACGGTGCTCTCGCTCGACCTCGGCGGCGCGGGGCTCGAGCTGGACCTGCGCGAGTGGGTGAACAGCGGGCTGATGGCGTTCTTCTTCTTCGTCGTCGGGCTGGAGGCGCGGCGAGAGTTCGACCTCGGTGAGCTGCGAGACCGGCGGCGCTCGGTCGTGCCGGTCCTGGCGGCGGTGGGCGGGATGGTCGTCTCCGTCGCGCTCTACCTCGCCGTCACCGCCGGCAGCCCGGCCGCGCACGGCTGGGGCGTCGCGCTCTCCACCGATACGGCGTTCGCGCTCGGCGCGCTCGCGCTCGTCGGGCCACGCCACCTCGACCGCCTGCGGGTGTTCCTGCTCACGATGGTCGTGGTCGACGACATCATCGGCCTCGCGGTGATCGCGGTCGTCTATCCCGACGACTTCCGGGCGCTGCCGCTGCTGCTCTCCGCGATCCCGTTCGCGGTCATGCTCGGCCTGCGGCACCGGCGCGTGCGGATCGGCGTCCTCTACGCCCTGCTCGGCGCGGCGATGTGGGTCTGCTTCCTCGAGTCCGGCATCGACCCGGTCGTGGTCGGGTTGATCCTCGGCCTGCTCACGTTCGCCTACACGGCGCCGCGCTCGAGCCTGGAACGCGCGACCGAGGGCTTCCTCCGGTTCCGCGAGCAGCCGACGGCCGAGCTCGCGCAGTCGGCGAGCGCCCAGCTGCGGACGGCGACGTCGTTCAACGAGCGGCTGCAGCACCTCTACCACCCGTGGACGAGCTACGTGATCGTGCCGCTGTTCGCCCTCGCGAACACCGGCATCGCGCTCGACCGCGAGCTGCTCGGGCGGGCGCTGAGCTCGGAGATCACGCTCGGCATTCTCTTCGGGCTCGCGCTCGGCAAGCCGCTGGGCGTCCTCGGCGTCGCCTGGCTCGACAGCCGCTTCAACGGCGGCCGGCTCCGACTGCCCGTCGGCTGGGCGGCCGCTGCCGGAGGAGGAACGGTCGCCGGGATCGGGTTCACGGTCTCGCTGCTGATCGCGACGCTCGCCTTCTCGGGCGAGGACCTCGACGAGGCGAAGATCGGCATCCTCGCCTCCGTCGTTGCCGCCACGACCCTCACGTGGCTCGTCTTCCGTGCCACGGCGATGCTGCCCAAGCGGCGGCGCGTCCTGGCGCTGCTCGGGACGGTCGACCCGGTGAACGACCTGGCGGTCGAGGTCGACCCCGAGCACGACCACATTCGGGGCCCGGTGGACGCGCACGTGACGGTCGTCGAGTACGGCGATTTCGAGTGCCCCTTCTGCGGGCTCGCGGAGCCGATCATCCGTGTGCTGATCAGCGACTTCGCCGACGTGCGCTACGTCTGGCGGCACCTGCCCCTGAACGACGTCCACCCGCACGCCCAGCTCGCCGCCGAGGCCGCCGAAGCCGCAGCCGCCCAGGGCCGCTTCTGGGAGATGCACGACCTGCTCCTCGACCACCAGGGCCTGCTCGAGATCGGCGACCTGGTCGGCTACGCGGAGCAGCTCGGGCTCGACGTGGAACGCTTCGCAGACGACCTGACCCGGCACGCCGCGGCCGCCGCCATCGCCGAGGACGTTGACAGCGCCGACATGAGCGGCGTCTCGGGCACGCCCACGTTCTTCATCAACGGGCAGCGCCACCACGGCTCCTACGACATCGACACGCTCTCGGCCGCCGTCCGCGCCGCGGGCGCCCGCGCGGTGATCGCCGCCGGCTGACCGGCGCTAGTCGTCCGTGTCCGGGCCGGGGATCGAGCGCAGGACGAGGTCGCGGAGCGTCACGATCCCGATCAGCCGGCCCTGCTCCAGCACGATCGCGCGGGAGAGGCCGAAGCGGGAGAGCAGCCGGGTCGCGTACTTGATGTCCATGTCGGCGTCGAGCGAGATCACCGGCTTGGACATCGTCTCGTAGACGTTGACGCGATCGGGCGCCCGGTCGTGGCCGACGATCTGGTCGGCGATGTCGTGGATCACGACCATTCCGTACTCGTCGCCCGGATGGCGCCGGTCGACGATCACGGAACTGATGTTCCGCTCGCGCATGATCTCGATCGCCTCCTGGACCGTGGCGAGCCCGTCGACGACGGCGGGGCTGTCGCTCATCACGTCGCGAACCGCCACGTAGCCACGGTCGCCGCTCACAGCTGATCCTCGATCTCGTCCTTGATCCGCGGCAGCTGCGAGGTGAGGCCGACGGCGTCCTCGACGTCGAGCTGGAACGCGATGCCGGCCCCGAGCTCCTCGTCGAAGCGCCCCGCTCGGGCGATCGCCTCGAGCACCCGGCGGCTGAGGTGCTCCTCGACCAGGAACAGCACCAGGTCGCGCTGCTCCTCGAGCCCGAGCCCGAAGAAGGTCTTGGGCGGGTCGAGCCCCTCGCCGCGCGCGTTGTTGACGACCGTGCAGCCGGTCGCGCCCTCCTTCCGGGCGACGTCGATGATCGTGTCGGTCCGTTCGTCGGTGACGAGCGCGATGATCACCTTGAACCTCATCGAGCGCTCCGCGCGCGGGCGGCACGGTCGCTGAGCAGCTCGGAGAGCTGAGCGTACCCGAGCACCGTGATGATCGGGAAGAGGCTCGCCAGGGCGATCAGCCCGAAGCCGTCGACCAGCTCGCTTCTTCCCGGGACGGTCGAGGCCAGACCGAGGCCGAGTGCGCTCACCAGGGGGACGGTCACCGTCGACGTCGTCACGCCGCCCGAATCGTATGCCAGCGGGACGATCGTCCTCGGCGCGAACGCCGTCTGCGCGATCACGATCGCGTAGCCGACGAGCACGTAGGTATAGAGCGGCGTCCCGGTGACGATGCGGAGGCTGCCGACGGCGACGGCCGCGCCCACCCCGATCGCGACCGCGACGCGCAGCGGCCACGCCTTCACGGTGCCGGCCGAGACGTCCTCCGCCTTGAGCGAGACCGCGATCAGCGACGGCTCCGCGATCGTCGTCGCGAAGCCGATCGAGGCCGCGAACACGAATACCCAGTGGTAGCTCCACCAGCCGGCGGTGGCGCCCGGCGCGACGCCGAGGAAGGACGGATCCGTGAGCTGCTCAGCCATGCTCCGGCCGAGCGGGAACAGCGCTTCCTCCAGCCCGACGACGAACAGCGTCAGACCGGTGACGACGAGGGCGAGTCCGAGCGCGATCCGCCGCAGGTGCACCACCGGGCGGCGGAGGACGGCGAACTGGAAGAAGGCCAGCACCGCCATGATCGGCAGCGTGTCGCGCAGCGTGTCCACCCCGGTGGAGAAGATCGACGCCGTCATGCCGTCACCATCCCGAAGACGAGCACGAACGCGATCGGCATCAGGCTTGCGAGCGCGATCAGCCCGAAGCCGTCGATCATGACGTTGCGGCCCCTCACGGCCAGCGACAGTCCGACGCCGAGTGCCGTGACCAGCGGCACCGTGATCGTCGAGGTCGTCACGCCGCCCGAGTCGTAGGCGATGCCGACGATCTCGTCCGGCGCGAACGGGGTCAGGGCGATCACGATCAGGTAGCCCGCCATGATGAACCAGTGCACCGGCCAGCCCTTGATGATCCGCACGACCCCGACCATGAGCGCCGTCCCGACCGAGACGGCGACCGTGTAGCGCAGCGCCAGAGCGTACGCATCGCTGCTGCCCGAGGCGCCTCTCGCGTCCGCGCGGATCCTTGCGGCCTCGCCGGCGACGGTCGTCAGCGCCGGCTCGGCGACGGTCGTGCCGAACCCGAGCGCGAACGCGAAGGCAAGCAGCAGGAACACGCTTCCTCTGCGTGCAAAGCTCCCCGCCATCCCCTCGCCGAGCGGGAACAGCGCCAGCTCGAGGCCGCGCACGAACAGCGCCAGTCCGACGACGACCGCTGCGAGCCCGATGAGCGTCGCCCCCAGATCGGGGAAGGGCGTACGGAGGACGAACAGCTGGAAGACGGCGACGACGACCACGATGGGAGCCAGGTCGCGCGCGCTGCCGCCGAACGACCTTCCCGCGGCCCGCAGTGCCGGAGCGGCGGGACGGCGACGGCTGTCGGCACGTGGCGGCAAGCGCGACGGACGCTAGCGAACGCTCTTCCCGGGTCGCGCGAGTCGCCGCCGGCTCGCCCTTGACGCTCGGGTGCGCGAAACGTAGCGTCGACCGGGTGCCGGCGAGAGGCCACGAACGCGACGAGGGCGCGCCGCGGAGGCGGTTGCATGCCGATCGGTAAGCCGGGCCTTGGGGTCAGCCGCATCGCCCAGGCCTACCCTGACCGGGTCGAGGTGCGCGGGCGCGACCTCTGCGGCGACCTGATGGGCCGGCTGAGCTTCACCGAGTACTTCCACCTGCTGGTCACCGGCCGTGAGCCGAGCGCGGAGCAGCGGTTCTTCCTCGACCTGCTCCTGGTCGCGATCGCCGAGCACGGGATGATGCCCACCAACGTCGCCGCACGCATGACGCTCGCCGCCGACCCGGGCTCGTTGCAGGGCGCCCTTGCGGCCGGGATCCTCGGCGGCGGTCCCGTCGTCCTCGGCACCGCGGGGGAGTGTGCACGCCTCCTCGAGGAGGTGCACGCCGAGGTTGAGGCCGGCGGCGCACCCGCCGAGGTCACCACGAACGCGGTGCGCGCGATCCATTCGACCGGCGGCAAGGCGCCCGGGTTCGGCCATCCCGTCCACGGGCCGCTCGACCCGCGCGCCGAGCGCATCCTCGAGCTTGCGGATGCCCGCAGGGTGAGCGGGCCGCACGTCCTGCTCGCACGGGAGCTGCAGGCCGCGATCGCCGTGGCGTGGGGAAGGCCGCTGACGATGAACGTCTCGATGCCGATCGCGGCGGTGCTGCTCGACCTCGGCTTTCCGACCGACTCCGTGAAGGCCGTCCCGCTGCTCGCTCGCACGGCGAGCCTGCTCGCCCATCTCGCCGAGGAGCGGCAGGCCCCGCTCGGCTTCCTGATGGCGGGAGCAGCGGAGGAGGCGGTCGAATACGAGCCCGAGCCCCTGTTCGAGCGGGAGTGATGCTCGAGCCCGAGGTCGAGGCCCGGCCCTGGGCCGAGCAGCTCGCGCTCGACGACGTGCTCTATCGCGAGCAGCTCGCCTACCTGTTCGATCGCTCGGCCTTCTACCGCGAGAAGCTGGCCGCGGCGGGCTTCGCCTCGGAGGGCGAGGCGGGCGGGCTCGCGGAGATCGGGCGGCTGCCGCTTACCGAGAAGCGCGAGCTGAGAGCGAGCTGCACGCCGGAGAACCCGATCGGCTCGCACCTGTGCTCGCCGCGGTCGGAGCTCGTACGGATCTACTCGACGAGCGGAACCACCGGGAGTCCCAGCTACATCCCGCTCACCGCCGGCGACGTCGACAACTGGGTGACGGGCTCGGCGCGCAGCTACGCCGCTTCGGGCGTCGTCGCCGGCCAGCGGATCGTCTCGACCTACAACGCGGGGCCGTTCGTCGCAGGCGCCGCGCTCGCCTCGTTCGACCGCATCGGCCTGTGTCACATCCCGGTCGGCACCGGAAACACCGAGCGCCTGATGCTGGCGATCGAGCTGCTCGATCCCGAGGCCGCCGTGCTCACGCCGTCCTACGCGGCCTATCTCGTCGAGTGGGCCGCCGAGCGGCAGGTCGACCTGGCGGCGTCGAGCGTCGAGCGGGTGCTCGTTGCCGGAGAGCCGGGCGGCGGCGAGCCGGCCTTCCGCGCGAAGCTCGAGGACGGCTGGGGCGCGAGGGTCACCGAGGCGATGGGCATCGGCGATCTCGGGATCTCGCTGTGGGGCGAGTGCGAGGCCCGTGACGGCATGCACCTGGGTGCACGCGGCTTCGTCCATCCCGAGCTGATCGATCCCGAGACGGGCGCCGTGGTCGAGTTGGCCGACGGCGCCACGGGCGAGCTCGTGCTCACGCACCTCCGGCATCGCGCAGCGCCGCTGCTCCGCTTCCGGACGCGCGACCACGTTCACGTCCGGATGGGCGAGTGCAGCTGCGGTCGCACCGGCCCGCGTGTCCGCTGCCTCGGGCGGACCGACGACATGCTGATCGTGCGCGGGGTCAACGTGTTCCCGTCCGCGGTCCGCGAGGTCGTGGGCGCGTTCATGCCGAGGGTCAGCGGCAACGTGCTCGTCCGTCCCCGTTCGCCGGGCGTGAAGCAGGAGCCGCCGCTGCCGGTGAGCGTCGAGCTCGCGCGGGACGCCTCGCCCGACGTGGCGCTCGCGGACGCGATCCGCGAGCGCCTGCGCGGCGTCCTCGTCGTCCAGACGACGGTCGAGCTCGTGCCGTGGGGGAGCCTGGAGCGCAGCGAGTACAAGTCGAAGCTCGTCGAGCGCTAGGTTTGCGGTGATGCGGAAGCTGCAGAGCCAGGGCGTCCACCACATCACGCTCGTCGGCGCCGACCGGCAGACGTCGATCGACTTCTGGGAGGGCGTGCTCGGGATGCCGTTCGTGTTCGAGCAGCCGAACCTGGACAACGCGTCGGAGAGCCACCTCTACTTCGACCCGGGTGACGGGCGCCTGGTCACGGTCTTCACGAGTGAGGAGCGCACGCCCGACGCTCGTCGTACGTCGACTGAGCCCGGCTGCGTGCACCACCTCGCGTTCTCGCTCTCGCACGCGACGTTCCGTCAGGCCGTGGAGCGGCTCGACGAGCGCGGGATCCGGCACAGCGGCGTCAAGGATCGCGGCTTCATGGACTCGATCTACTTCGAGGACCCGCTCGGCCTCACGATCGAGCTTGCGTCCTACCGCTTCGAGCCGCCGCACGGGTTCACGCACGCCGAGGTGCTGCTCGAAGCGCACTCACTGCGCGTGGAGCGCGGCGACCGCAACATCGCCGAGATCCACCTCGCCGACGCGATCGAGGCCCTCGTCCTACGCTCGCGCGCGTCGCTGTCGGGCGATCGAGCGGCGAAGAATCCCTACGACTGAACGGGAGGCACACCGTGGCCGACAACACCCTGAGCATCCTCAAGCCGAGCGTGAACAACCTGACCGCCCGGATCTTCGTGCGGGCCGCCGGGCTCGACTTCGAGGAGCTGGACGTCTGGGGCAAGAAGGGCACGCCGGAGTTCCTGTCCAAGGACCCGGCCGACCTCACACCACTGCTCGAGGAGAGCGGCCTGCCGCGGGGCGCGCTCTGGGAGAGCTGCGCGATCATGCAGTACCTCTGCAACAAGCACGGCCTCGACCGCTTCTACCCGACCGACCCGGGCGAGCGGGCGATGGTCGACAGCGCGATGTTCTACCTCACCGGCACGCTCTACCCGCTGCTCGCGCGTGCGACGTACCCGGCACTCAGCTTCGGCCAGTACCCGGGCGAGGTCGCGACCGCCGAGAGCGCCGACGACACGATGAAGGCGACGGCGCAGGCCGACGCCGAGGCCGCGCTGGCCGGGCCGCTCGAGGTCTACCGCGTGTTCTTCCTCGGCGGTAGGCCGTTCATCGGCGGCTCGGGCCCGTCGATCGCCGACATCCGCCTGGCCGCGACGCTGGAGTTCCTGCGGGCGATCGACTACGCCTTCCCGGCCTGGGCCGACGAGTACATGACGCGCATGGAGGAGACGCTCGGCGAGGCGTACAGCGAGCCGGTCGCGGACGTGCGCGGGTACATCGAGTACGCACGATCGCAGAGCGCGTGACCCAGGGCGCCGCGGCGAAGGCCGACCGCGACGAGGTCTTCCTCGAGCTGACGAAGTCGATCTGCCCCATCTGCAAGGTGGTGATCGACGCCGAAGTGAACGTCCGCGACAACCGCGTGCTCATGCGGAAGCGCTGCCGCGAGCACGGCGTGTTCGAGGCGCTCGTCTACTCCGACGCCGAGCTCTACCTCGCCCAGCAGCGGTTCAACAAGCCGGGGACGATCCCGCTCGCCTTCCAGACCGAGGTGAAGAACGGCTGCCCGCTCGACTGCGGCCTTTGCCCGGAGCACAAGCAGCACACGTGCCTCGGGGTGATCGAGGTGAACACCGGCTGCAACCTCGATTGCCCGATCTGCTTTGCCGACTCGGGCCATCAGCCGGACGGCTACTCGCTGAGCCTGGAGCAGGTCGAGCGCATGCTCGACACGTTCGTCGCGGCTGAGGGCTCGCCGGAAGTCGTGCAGTTCTCCGGCGGCGAGCCCACGATCCACCCGCAGATCCTCGACTTCATCGCGCTGGCGCAGTCGAAGGGCATCAAGGCGGTGATGCTGAACACGAACGGGATCCGGCTCGCGCGCGACCGCGAGTTCGCGGAGCAGCTCGCGGCGCTCGAGCCGCACGTCTACCTGCAATTCGACGGGCTCGAGGCCGGGACACACTTGGCGATCCGCGGCAAGGACCTGCGCCCCGACAAGGAGCGAGCGCTCGACCGCTGCGCGGAGCTCGGGCTGATCGTGACGCTCGTCTGCACGGTCGAGAAGGGGGTGAACGAGCACGAGGTGGGCGAGGTGATCCGCTTCGGGGTCGCCCACCCGGCCGTGCGTGCGATCGCGTTCCAGCCGGTCACGCACTCGGGCCGGCACCGGGTCTTCGACCCGCTCGAGCGGCTGACCAACGCGGACGTGATGATGCTTGCCGCCGCACAGGTGCCGGAGTGGCTGCGCGTCGCCGACTTCGTCCCGGTTCCCTGCTGCTCCCCGACCTGTCGCTCGATGTGTTACGGGCTCGTCACCGACGACGGCCTGGTGCCGCTCGCGCGCCTGGTCGACGTCGACGAGCACCTCGACTACCTCTCGAACCGTGTGTTCCCCGACCCGGCGCTCAAAGGTGCGCTGGAACGGCTGCTCTCGTCCTCGGCGACTCCCGGCCGCCGAGCTCGCGCGGCTCGTCTGCGAGAGCTGCGGCATCGACCTGACGGACGAGCTCGATCGCTTGAAGGAGAACGTGTTCGTGGTGGTCGTGCAGGACTTCCAGGACGCCTACACGCTCAACGTCCGCCAGCTGATGAAGTGCTGCGTCGAGGAGATCACGCCCGACGGGCGGCTGATCCCGTTCTGCGCCTACAACTCGGTCGGCTACCGCGAGCAGGTGCGCGCCGAGCTCTCGGGCGCCGAGGTCGAGCCGGTCGTCCCGAACGCCACGCCGCTGCAGCCGCTCCTGCGCCCGACGCGCCACGGCTCGCGTACCGCAGTCGCCCGCGACGGCACGAACGGCGGGCGGTGGCCGTGAGCACGCCGACGGCGGCGGAGATCAAGTCCTGCTGCGCGGCCGCCTACTCCTCGCCGGCGGCACGGTTCCTGCTCGGCGACTCCTTCCACCCGGGCGGAGCCGCGCTGACGTCGCGAGCTCGCGCGTTCGCTACGCGTAGGCCCGGGCGACCTCGTCGTCGACGTCGCGTGCGGGCCCGGCACGAGCGCGCGGCAGCTCGTCGCCGAGACCGGCTGCGACGTGGTCGGCGTCGACCTCGCCCCGCCCGCGGAGTCGCCCGGCGAGCCGCGCGTGCGCTTCCTGCGTGGCGATGCGGAAGCGCTGCCGCTCGCGGACGCGAGCGTCGACGGCGCCCTCTGCGAGTGCGCGCTCTGCACCTTTCCCGACAAGCGCTCCGCGGCAGCCGAGCTCGCGCGCGTGCTGCGGCCGGGCGCGCGGCTCGCGCTCTCCGACCTGACGCCGCACGGGCGAGTTGCCCGAGGCGCTTTCGTCGCTCCACGCCTGGGTCGCGTGCATCGCCGACGCGCGACCGCTCGACGAGATCGCGGCGCTGCTCGAGGAGGCGCCGGCCTCATCGTCGAGCGCACCAAGCGCGCGACGACGCGCTTGCGGCGCTCCTGGATCAGCTCGACGTGCGGCTCAAGGTCGCGGGGCTCGTCGTGCCGGAAGCCGCCGCGCGGGGCCGCGAGCTCGTCGCCGAGGCTCGCGTCGCCCTCGACGGCGGCCGGCTCGGCTACGGCGTCGTGATCGCGCGACGCCCCTCGTGAACACAGCGGATCAGGCTGGACCGATCGCTCGGCCTCGGCCTTCACGCTGCGCGAGCGTGGCCTCGACCGCTGCCTTCCCACCGTCGCGCGACGCCGCCGCCCCACCAGCGCCCGACCGCCCAGAGATCGGCGGCGAGCTCGCCTTCGTAGCGAGCACGGTTCCCGTGGCCGTCTCCTCGAGGAGGAACTCGCTCGACCACATGCGGGACGGGGCCGCGCACGAGGCGGAAGTGGATGGTCGCCGGCGGCTCGAAGCGGACGGTCTCGACCGTCGTGGCGACAAGGCCGCCGGATCTGCGTGAAGTGCGCCGCGAGCACCATGTCCTGCCCGCGCTCGATCACGTGCGAGCCTCGACTCGAGCGCGCGCGGCGTCCGTCCCAGGTAGGGCGCCGCGACGACGTCGAACACGACCTCGCGGGGAGCCTCGATCTCCGCTCGCAGCGGGCCGAGCGCCCGCGACGTGCGCCCGATGCCAAGGTCGACGGTGACCTTGCCCTGCGCCAGCAGTGCCCACAATCCGGCGGCGCCGGCTCCGAGCGCGGCGACCGAGGCCGCCCGCCGCGCGGTCGCGCCGCTCAGCAACCGACGCGGGGCGGCAGGTCGTCGGGAACCGCCGCCAGGTCGATGAACTCGCAGGCGAATGCGGCGAAACGGTCGATGTCGGCGAGGTTCGAGGCAAGCCCGAGCGAGGCGCGCACGGCGCCGCCCGAGGGCAGGCCGAGCGCGCGGACGTAGTCGTCGAGCGTCATCGCGTCGCCGAACTCGCCTCCGACGAGCGTCTCGCGCGAGATCGTGAATGCGACCTCGCCGGCGCCCGGGTTGCAGAAGCAGCCCGTGCGCAGCGAGATGCCGTGGCGGCGTGCGACGCGGTCGACGTAGCGCTCGTCGACGATGTGACCGCCGGGGTGGAGGAAGTTGAAGGCGATCGTGCCGCCGCGGCGGTCGAGGTCGCGAGGCCCGTAGACCACGGCGGCCGGGGCGCCGTCGGCGTGCTGCAGCGAGCCGAGCGATTCGAGCAACTCGGCGGCGAGCGCCTCGACGCGCGTGTGCACGGTCTCGACGCCGACCCGGTCGAGGAAGCGCAACCCGATCTCGACCGCGGGCAGGTTGAGAAAGTCGACGGTGCCGTCCTCGAAGTGGGCTGCGCCGGGGGCGGACTGGTACCACTCGCGCTGGACGAACGCGGCGACGATCGTTCCGCCCGAGAACCACGGGCGCTCGAGCTTCGCGAGCGCGTCGCGGCGGGCGAGCAGGCAGCCGACGCCGGTCGGCCAGCCGAACATCTTGTAGAAGGAGACGGCGACGTAGTCCGGGCTCCAGCGGGAGAGGTCGAGCCGGTTCGTGGGTACGAACGCGGCCGCGTCGAGCAGAACGTCCCACCCGTGCTCGTGCGCGAACTCGATCCACTCGAGCGGGTGCTGGGTGCCGGAGAAGTTCGACTGGGCCGGATAGGCGAACAGGTTGTGGTGCTCGCCGCCCACGTCGGACAGGTAGCGGGAGAGGAGGCTCTCGTCGACGCGGAGCTCTCGCGGCTCGCTGGGCACGTAGGTCGTCTCGGCGCCGCGGGCGCGCGCGAACTCGCGGATCCCGTTGACCGAGTTGTGGTTGTCGAACGTGAGCAGGAACCGGTCGCCGTCGCAGAAGGGATACGCCTCGCCGACGAGGCGAAGTGCCCCGGTCGCGTTCGGTGTGAAGATCGCCTCGTACTCGTCCGGCGACGCGCGGAAGAACTCGAGCACCGAGGCGCGGGCACTCTCGACCAGCACGGTCATCGTCGCCGCGGTCGGGTTGACCGAGTGCGGGTTCCCGAAGACGCTGCTGCGGAGCAGCTCGAAGTGCTCGCGGAGCTGCGACTCGGCGTAGAGGCCGGCGCCGGTGTAGTCGAGGTAGACGTGACCGCCCGCGTCGAGCCGCGCGAAGTCGGCGCGGCGTAGCTCGTCCAGGGCGGAAGTCTCTTCATGCTGGACGCATGCGCTCGACTGGGCCCGGGGCAGCGGCCGGCTCATGGATACGCGCTCACGTCGTTCCATTCTGCGCTAGTTCGTGTCGCGCCGGTGACGGAGCGGGGAGGATCCCGGGAGGCGTCATCTCAAGATCTCCTGCGATTCCGCTGAGGGGCGCTCGCGCTCCCTACTGTTTTTTCGAGGGCCTCGTGCCGGTTCCGGTGCGGTTTCGGCGCGAGATTCGTATCCGAGATGGGAGGAGAAGCCAACGGATGGCAAGCAAGCTCAAGATCAAGGTGAACGGTCTCGTGCACAGCGTGACCGCGAGCCTCGACACACCACTTCTGTACGTGCTGCACAACGAGCTGCATCTGCACGGTCCGCGGTTCGGCTGCGGCCTCGCGCAGTGCGGCGCCTGCTCGGTGCTGCTCGACGGCAAGGAGATCCGCTCGTGCGTGACGCCGGTTGCCGCTGTCAGTGGCAGGGCGATCACGACGCTCGAGGGCATGCCCGCACTCTGGGCCTCCTCGCGCGGCACGACCGCCGCAACGCCGGCGGCGCTGCATCCGCTGCAGCAGGCCTGGATCGACGTCCAGGTCCCGCACTGTGGCTACTGTCAGAACGGAATGATGATTCAGGCCGCCGATCTTCTGGCGACCACGAAGCGCCCGACCGAGGCGCAGATCCGCACGGCGATGAACGGTCATCTCTGCCGGTGCGGCACCTATCCACGGATCCTGACGGCCATTCAGAAGGCCGCCGCCGTGATGGCGAAGGGAGGCAAGTGATGAGCGACCGCGTCCTCACCGAGAGGGAGGTCTCACGCAAGGCGTTTCTCGCAGGCAGTGGAACGCTCGTCGTCGGTCTGAGCGTCGTCGGCGCCGCGCAGGCGTTCGACAATCCGAACGCCGTCTCGGAGCTGCACAAGGGCTACGCGCCCGGGCCGCCGGATCCGGCGCAGATCGACTCCTGGCTGCAGATCAACTCCGACAACACCGTGACGTTGTTCCACGGGACGGTGGAGATGGGCCAGGGCTCGCCGACTGCGCTGCGCATGATCGCGGCGGAGGAGCTCGGTCTCGAGATGAGCCAGGTCGGCGCTGCGGCGCTCGACACGAACGTGTCGATCTCGGCGTTCGCGGCCGGCAGTGGGTCGACCCGTAACGCGATGGGGGCGACGAACCTTCGCGGTGCCGCCGCGGCCGCACGCACGGCGATGCTCGGGCTTGCCTCGAAGCAGCTCGGCGTCCCGGTCGGGAGCCTGTCGGTCTCGAAGGGCGTCGTCTCCGGCGGCGGCAAGTCGGTCACCTACGCCGACCTGATGGCCGGCAAGCTCTTCAACTCGACGCTCGCCGCCCAGAAGGCGACGCTGACCGATCCCGAGCAAGTTCAGGCTGATCGGCACGCGGGTGCCGCGGATCGACATCCCGGACGTGGTCTCCGGCAAGGCGACCTACATCCAGAACGTCAAGCGTGCCGGGCATGCTCCACGGACGCGTCGTCCGCCCGCGGGGGCAGGCGGCCCTGACACAGGGAGCCAAGCCGCTCAAGGTCGACGAGAGCTCGATCAAGCACATCCCGAACGTCCAGGTCGTTCGCAAGGGCGACTTCATCGGCGTCGTCGCGCCGCTCGAGTACGACGCGATCCAGGCCGCCGCACAGCTCAAGGTGACGTGGGATGAGACGCCGATGCTGCCCAGCACCGGCAAGCTCAACACGGCTCTCCGCGACCCGGCCAACCTGCAGAGCGACTCGATCAGGGCCGCCTCGGGCGACGTCGGCAAGGGCATGGCGTCGGCTGCGAAGGTCGTCAGCCAGAGCTACCTCGCCGGCTACCAGGCGCACGGCGCGCTCGGCCCGAACTGCTCGATCGCCGACGTGGGCGCGAGCGGGGCGACCGTCCTGTGCTTTGCGCAGGGCCCGTACACGACGCGCGGCGCGATCGCGGCTGCGCTCGAGCTCAAGCCCGAGCAGGTGCGCGTGATGGTGTTCCCCGCATCCGGGACGTACGGTCATAGCACCTACGACGACGTCAGCATCTCGGCGGGGCTCATGTCGAGGGCGGTGGGCAAGCCGGTGCGCGTCCAGTTCATGCGCTGGGACGAGACCGGTTGGGAGCAGTTCGGCCCGGCCCAGGCGATGGACATCCGCGCCGGCATCGACTCGAAGGGCAACATCGTCGCCTTCGACTACACGTCATGGCAGCACGGCTACACCCAGCGGGTGGAGTCGGCCGCGGAGCTCGCTGGCACGGTGCCGCTTCCGGACACCGCGCCGAGCGGCAACGCCGACGCCACGAGTGCCGCCTCGTTCTACTCGATCGCGAACCGGCGGGTCACGAGCAAGTCGGTCGACGGCTACAAGGGGTTCCTGAAGGGAATCTGGCTGCGGGCCCCGTGGGCGCCCGAGTCGCTGTTCGGTGCGGAGCAGATGATCGACCAGCTCGCCTTCGAGGCGAAGATGGACCCGGTCGCCTTCCGCATCCAGAACATCGACGCGACCGACACGCATGGCACGGCACGCTGGATCGGAGTGCTGAACGCCGCTGCCAAGGCGGCGAACTGGGCGCCGAAGGTCTCGGCGTCCAGCCTGAGCAGCGCCAACGTGGTCAAGGGTCGGGGTGTCGCGATCGGCGGCTTCGCTGGCGCCTTCCCGGCGATTGTGGCCGACATCACGGTCAACAAGCAGACGGGAAAGATCGTCGTCGACCACCTCTTCGTCGCCCAGGATGCGGGTACGACCGTCAACCCGGGCATGGTCGAGAACCAGATGCTCGGCGCGGCCGTGCAGGGCGTCAGCCGCTCCCTGCACGAGACGGTGCAGTTCAACAAGGTGCGCACAACGAGCCTGGACTGGGTCACGTACCCGATCCTCCGCTTCGTGAACTCGCCGAAGGTGACCACCGTGGTCGTGCAGCGGCTCGACGAGAACCCCGCAGGCTCGGGCGAGCCGGCGACTGCCGCCGTACCAGCCGCGATCGCGAATGCGTTCTTCGACGCGACCGGTGTGCGGCTTTACGAGATGCCGATGGTTCCGGGCTACGTCCGGGGCCGGCTCAGGAACGCCTAACGACAGGCCAACGGCTCGACCGCGGGGGGAGGCAGGTGCGCCTCCCCCCGCGGTCTGCCGGGGCTCGCCCGGCCCCATCAGTTCGACGAGGTGCGCGGCTGCATCGAGTACGTGGCCTCGCGGAGCGGCTGGTTGACGGCGGGCGATGACGTGGCGAGGGGCCCTTGCGGGCCCCTCGCGTGTTTCGGTGAGGTCAGGCGCGGCGCTAGATGCCCTCGCCCTTGAGGACGCCGCGGACGGTCGCCGGGTTCATCGGCGCCTGACGGATGCGGACACCCGTGGCGTCGAAGAACGCGTTCGCGACTGCCGAGCCGATCCCGACCGTGGGCGGCTCGCCCGAGCCGCTGAGGTCCCAGCCGCTGTCGTAGGCGGCGGTGTTGCCCGCCTTGACCTCGACGGTCTTGTCGCCCGGGACGACGGTCGTGTACTTGCCCGGGTGGACGTTGACGAGCGTCACCTTCGGGGCAGTCCTTGAAGCGCAGGATCGGGTAGGTGACCCAGTCCAGGCTGGTGATCCGCTCCTGGTTCCAGGTCGGACTGCTCTAGCAGCGCGCGGGAGAGGCCCTGGATCAAGGCGCCGCTCATCTGGTTCGCGACACCGTCCACGCTGACCGTGATCCCGTTGTTCTGGGCCACGTAGGCGTGCTTGACCGTGATCTTCCCGGTCTTCTTGTCCACCTCGATGTCGGCGATCACGCCGACCTGGCTGGCCGCGAACGTGCCGAAGCCGAACCCACGGCCTTTGACGACGTTCCCGGTCTGCAGGTTCGACGCAGCGACCTTCGGCTTCCAGCCCGCGGCGTTCGTGACCGCGTCGAGAACCGACAGCCAGCGGGCGCCGAGGGTAGTCGTGCCGTCGATGTTCTGCCGGCGGAACGCGATCGGGTCCATGTTCGCCGCGTGCGCGAGCTCGTCGACGATCTGCTCGCTGGCGAAGTAGGACTGCGGTGCATTCGGGGCCCGGAGGAAGCTGATCTTCAGCGAGCCCTCGTACATCGGCTGCGTCTTCGCGAGCACCCGGCGCGCCGGAACCTTGTAGACGGCCGAGTCGGACGGGGTCGGGCCGCCGTTCGGAGGAGTCGACGGCCAGGTGGCCGTCCCGAGCAGCTCCTTCGTCGTGTCGAACCGAGCGGTCGACTGCCCGTAGCTCGTCCAGTCGGCGCCGACGATGTTGCCCTTCGAGTCGACGCCCATCGTGACGTCGTACATGTGGGCGGGGCCGTAGGCGTCGAAGCCGTGCTGATCCCACCGCATCCACTGCATGCGCACCGGCTTGCCGATCTTCTGCGAGATCATCGCGGCCTGCTCGACTGCCTCGCCCTGCATCCCGCCGCCGTAGGAGCTCGAGCCCTCGAACCAGATCGCGCGGATGTTCTCTGCCGGGATCCCGAGCATGTCGGCGAGGTTCGGTGGGATCCCGTTGCAGCGACTGGCCCTGCACGAATACGGTCGCGCTGTTTCCCCGCACGTCGGCGATCGCGGCATGCGGGCCGATCGGCACGAAGTTGTCGTAGTGGTACTGATAGGTCGCCGACACCGTCTTCGCCGCCGACTTCAGCGCCGAGTCGACCTTGCCCACGTTCGCGGTGTAGCGGGCCGGGTTCTTCGTGTTCGTGTCGCTCGCCTGGCGCATCCAGTTCCAGAAGTTGCCAGAGGTTCCCGAGCCGAACTTCGGATCGCTGTTCCACACGACCTTCAGCTGCGAAGCGGCCTGGATCGCGTCGTACTCCCGCTCCGCCACCACGGCGAGGAAGTTCTCGATCCGCACCACCTGCGCGCCCGGGATGCTCTTGATCGAGCCCTCGTCGACGCTGACCGGCGTGTGGTTCTGCGACGTGTTGGCGCCGATCCCGCGTGGGTTCACCCAACGTGCATGGACCATCCCCGGGATCCTGACGTTCTGCACGTAGGTGTACTTGCCCGCCACCTTGTCCGGGATGTCGATCCGGGGCTGCATCGTGCCGACGAGCTTGTAGTCCTTGGGCGCTTTCGTGATTCCGTCGCCGGGCCTCAACAGCATCTGGCTGGCGTTGTAGCTCCCGTGGCCGCCGGCCGGCATCGTGAAGCTGAAGTTCTTCCCGCCGATCAGCTCGCCGTAGGTGACCTTGCCGCTGCCACCCGAGACGACGCCGCTGGTCGACCGAGAGGCTCGCCACCGGCGCGCCCAGCTTCGCAGAGGCCATCTTCAGCAGCTCCTGCCTCGCATACGCAGCCGCAGCACGGGCCTGCGTCGAACGGCTCCGGATCCCGCCGCTGCCGCCGCCGCCGCCGGTCGCGTTCAGCCACGTCTCCGGGCTCGCATAGACCATCTGGATCCATGCCCATGTCCAGCTCTTCGGCCACGAGCATCAGGATCCCCGTCGGCGTGCCCGCGAACTCCGGCTCGCCATGGGTGACGATCACCGTGTTGTCCGCCCTGATCGCGAGCCAGGCATCGATCGTGTTCAGATTCGGGCAGGAAGTCACTCGGCGCCGCGCTGATTGAACGGCGTGTTTCCCGTCGCCGCCTGAGCCGTCCCGGTCATGCTGAACCCGACGACCATCGCGCCGCCGCCCTTGAGGAACGCCTTGCGCGAGAACTCCTTCTTGAGCATCTCGGTCATGGCTACTTCCCACCCTTCGCCATCACAGCGGCGGCCTTCTGGATCGCCGTCAGGATTCGCGGATACGTGCCGCAGCGGCACAGGTGACCGTTCATCGCGGTGCGGATCTGCGCCTCGGTCGGGCGCTTGGTGGTCGCCAGCAGGTCGGCGGCCTGGATCATCATGCCGTTCTGACAGTAACCGCAGTGCGGAACCTGCACGTCGATCCACGCCTGCTGCAGCGGATGCAACGCGGCGGGCGTCGCAGCGGTCGTGCCGCGTGCGGCAGCCTACAGCGCGGGCATGCCCTCGAGCGTCGTGATCGCCTTGCCGCTGACGGCGGCAACCGGGCGTCACACACGAACGGATCTCCTTGCCGTCGAGCAGCACCGAGCACGCACCGCACTGCGCAAGACCGCAACCGAAACGCGGGCCGTGCAGGTGCAGCTCGTTGTGCAGCACGTACAGCAGCGGTGTGTCGAGGCTCGCGGTCACGTTGTGCACGAGACCGTTCACCTTGATCTTCAACTTGCTCGCCATCTGTCCCTCCTCATCTCGTCTGGCTGGCGAACCGAAAAGACTTCCTCAACGCAAGTGGCAATGGTGCGCACACTTCTCTCGGTAAAGCAAGAGGCATTCAATGTTGTTCCACATTTCTTGCGTTTCCGTGTGGATTCCAACTCATGCAGGACAGAAACGACTGTCACCCACGCCGAGGATTGCGTCATTGGATCTTCCAGATTTCTTGATCATGCCCCCCGTATTCTCGGTGTAATCAGAGCGTGTAGGCGCTACGATTGCCTTCCATATCCGACTGGGAGGGAGCCATGACGGCTGCTCGGGTACGGCGCGTCTCCACGCTGATCGCGGTCATCGTGATGGCGGCAGTCGCGGTTCCGCCGGGCAATGCGGCTCGGCAAGGCAGTGCCGCTCGGCAAGGCAGTGCCGCCCTGCGAGACAGCGCTCCGGCCGCCTACCCCACGCTGTACGTGAAGTACACGATGAACTGCACGTTCAGCATCATCGGCGACGACGGCAAGGCCGTGAGTTCGATCACGCCCGGCACCTACCAGGTCGAGGTCAGCACGCCGGTGATGTTCAAGCTCGTCGTACCCGGCGGCCCGGAGACGAGCGATCTGGTGCCGAACGACTTCACGGGCTGCAGGGGCTGGGTCCAGTTCCAGCTCACCGGCCCCGGTGTCAATCTCTTCACGACGCTCGATACCGGCTGTGACGCCTACCTGACGCTTCCCGCACAGAACTTCAGGGCGGGCTCGACGTACGTCGCGCAGGACCTGAACCAGCCGTCCGTCACGCGCACCGCGCTCACTGTGCTGTCCTCGGGCGCGCCGCCGACGCCTGTGACCCCGTACTCGGCGACGTCGGGCAAGGGGCACACGATCGGCGATCTCGTCGGGTCGGCAATCGCGAAGCTGGCCGGCACCGTCACCGGGACGGTGAGCAAGAACGGCAAGTTCTCCTTGACCCTCGAGGGCACGCCAGTTTCCACGCTCAAGCGCGGGCACTACAGGTTCGTGATCGTCGACAGAAACCCGAAGCGCAGCCTCACGCTCAAGGCGGTCAATGGGAAGGCGATCCCTCTCTCGGGCGCCAGGTTCGTCGGCAAGAAGGCGACGAAGCTCCTGCTCAGGCCCGGCCGCTGGATGTACCTGTCGGGCGGGAAGAAGCGCTACTTCGAGGTCAGCAGCTGACGAAACGGTGCCCGAGCTTGCGTGCAATGTCGAGGAACGGCCGGCGGCTCTCCGCGTCAATGGGCGCGGCTCGACCACGACCGAGTTTTCTGAAGAAGCGACGAGTTTGCTGAAGAATCATTGACGGAATATCCCCAAACTCGAGCCGGAATTGGCGCCGTCTCGAGAACCGAAAGGACGTGAGACGATGAGCGTCGGAGCGCTCAGGCTTCGTCTGGTTGGAATCGCGGCTCTGGCGGCCTTTGGTGTGGTGACCGCGGTTTCAGCTGCAGGGCCCGCCACGATCGCGAGCTCCCAGGGCAGCAGGGCACTCGTCACCGTGAAGAGCACGAAGAACGGTGCTCTGGGCAAGATCCTGGTCAACGCGACGGGGCGGACGCTCTACCACTTCGCGTCCGAGAAGAAGAAGCTCGTCAAGTGCACCGCCTCGTGTGCCGCGATGTGGCCGCCGCTCCTGATCGGCAAGGGGAAGCAGCCCATCGCAGCGCCGGGTGTGACGGCCAGGCTGCTCGGGACGATCCAGCGCCCCGACGGGAGGATCCAGGTGACCTACCGCGGCTTCGCGCTCTATCTCTACTCCGGCGACAAGAGAGCAGGCGACGTCAAGGGCCAGGGGAAAGGTGGGTTGTGGCATGCGATCGCCGCTCCTTCGGGCTCGGTCGTGATGAAGGTCGCGAAGACCCCGACCGTGCCGACCACGCCCAAGAGCGGCTCGACCGCCGGCTCCGGTTCCACAGCCTCCGGCTCGGGCTCCACAGGCTCAGGCTCCACAGGCTCCGGCTCGGGCTCTTCGGGCTCCGGCTCGGGCACCACCGGATCGGGCTCGGGGCTCCCTCCGGAGTGCGACACCGACCTCGGCGCCAACGGCTGCATGTAGTCGGAAGACGCACGCATAGCTCGGCTCGACCGCAATTGTCACATGTGTTCCTTGAGGTGAGCGGCGCTTGAGTCGAGGCCTCGGCTACGTTTGTCGGCATGTCTGCGCCGATGCAACGCGTCGTGGCCGTCCTGATCGCAGCGGCCCTGGCCGCTCCGGTTGCGTATGGCGCAGCTACGGCGACGACGCCGAAGCGGCTCGACGGCGGCAAGAAGCTCTACCGCAAGTTCTGCGGCCAGTGCCACGCCCTGCGCGAGGCGAGGGCCGTCGGATTCGGTATCGGTGGCACCAGCAAGAGCACGAAGGGCGAGGTCGACCTCGGTGGTCCGAGCTTCGACAAGCTCCGGATCACAGCCCTGCAAAGCCAGCTCGCAATCACCGGAGTTTGGGACGGTCACAGCAAGGTGATGACCGTCATGACCCACCCTCAGATCAAGCTCGTCTCCAAGTACATCGCCGCCGCCACGCGGGACCACAAGTACAGGGCCACGCTGCCGTCGGACACGCTCTACGGCTGACGTCGCCGCGCCGGCGGCCCGTGCCGGTCAGGCCGGGTCTGCGCGCTGCGCGGCGATGAAGTCGCGGTACCAGGCGTAGCTCGCCTTGGGGACGCGCTCGAGCGTCTCGAAGTCGACGTACACGAGGCCGAAGCGCTGCGAGTAGCCCTGCGTCCACTCGAAGTTGTCGAGCAGCGACCAGACGAAGTAGCCGGCGATCGGGACACCCGCCTCGAGGGCTCGCGCCACGGCGCCGAGGTGGCGCTCGATGTACGAGGCGCGGTGCGGGTCGTCGACGAGCCCGTTGCTCCGGTGGTCGGCGTAGGCCGCGCCGTTCTCGGTGATGAAGAGCGGCGGCGTGTCGTACTCGTCGCGGAGGCGGACGAGCAGCTCGTACAGCCCGTCCGGGTAGACCTCCCAGCCCATCCCGGTGTACTCGCCCTCGGGCTGGACGACCGCCGGCGCGCCGCTCACGGGATCGGCCCGAACGACATGCCGGCGGTAGTAGTTGACGCCGAGGAAGTCGAGCGGCTGCGAGATCGTGTGCAGGTCGTCCGGGCCGACGTGGGGCAGCATCGCGCTCGAACCGCACCAGGGCCTCGGCCGGGTACTCGCCGCGCAGGACCGGGTCGAGGAACCAGCGGTTGCGGACGGCGTCCTCGAGGCGCGCCGCGCCGAGATCGGCGTCCGAGCCCGTCAGCGGATGCATCGGGATCAGGTCGAGCGTGATCCCGACCTTCGCCTCCGGAACGCTCCGCCGGAGCACCTCGAGCGCGCGGCCGTGGGCGAGCAGCGCGTGGTGGCCGGCCGCGACGGCGTCGGCCTCGCTGGCCCGGCCCGGGGCGTGCTGTCCCAGCCCGTAGCCGAGCCACGCGACCACCCACGGCTCGTTCAGCGTGATCCAGTTGTGCACGCGGTCGCCGAGCCGGGAGGCGACCACCTCCGTGTACTCGGCGAACGCCTCGACAGTCTCGCGAGCCGTCCAGCCGCCGCGATCCTCGAGCGGCTGCGGCAGGTCCCAGTGGTAGAGCGTCGGAAACGGCTCGATGCCGCTCGCGAGCAGCTCGTCGACGAGGCGGTCGTAGTGGTCGAGGCCGGCCTCGTTGACCCGGCCGCGGCCGTCGGGGATGACTCTCGGCCAGGCGATCGAGAAGCGGTAGGCGTCGAGGCCGAGCGTGCGCATCAGGCGCGACGTCCGTCGTCTGCCGGTGGTAGGAGTCGCACGCGATCCGGCCGTGGTCGCCGTTCAGGATCGTGCCGGGTGTCGCGGTGAAGCGATCCCAGATGCTCTCGCCGCGGCCGTCCTCGGCGACGGCGCCCTCGACCTGGTAGGCCGCGGTCGCGGCTCCCCAGACGAACTCGGGTGGAAAGAGGCGGCCGTCGGCGGTGGTGCGAACCGTGTGGATCGAGGTAGTGTTCATTACTGAACCGGTCAAGATACTACGCTTTCAGACGGGCGATGCAAGGGCAGGAGGAATTGGGTGTCCCGCAACCGAGTCGAGGACAGAGCAGACGGACAAGGCCGAGCGGGTCACGATCCGCGACATCGCCGAGCGGGCCGGCGTCTCGAAAGGCGCTGTCTCGTACGCGCTGAACGGCCGCCCCGGCGTGTCCGACGACACGCGCGACCGCATCGTCGCGATCGCCCGACGAGCTCGGCTGGTATCCGAACCGTGCGGCGCGCGCCCTGTCGGCCGCGCGTGCCGACGCGTGCGGCCTCG
The DNA here is from genome assembly GCA_963797465.1 of uncultured Actinomycetota bacterium. Classification (GTDB taxonomy): domain Bacteria; phylum Actinomycetota; class Thermoleophilia; order Gaiellales; family Gaiellaceae; genus PALSA-600. The sequence goes on from CAWCPD010000003.1 coordinate 102,571, forward strand.
TGCTCGCCCGTCCGGCCCGCACGCTCGCGCTCGAGCCCTTCTTCATGGAGTTCCTCGCCGGCGTCGAGGCCGAGCTCTCGTCGCGCTCGATCGCGCTCACGATCCAGCTCGTGCGCGACGTCGGCGAGGAGATCGAGGTCTACCGGCGCTGGTGGGGCGAGCATCGCGTCGACGGCGTCCTGATGGTCGACCTGCGGGTCGACGACCCTCGTGTCGACGAGCTCGTTCGGCTCGGCCTGCCGGCGGTCGTCGTCGGCGGACCGGTCAAGAATCGCGCTCTACCAGCGGTCTGGCACGACGAAGCGTCGGTGATCGTCGAGGCCGTGCAGTACCTCGCGGCGCTGGGTCACCGGCGGCTGGCACACGTCACCGGCGTCGGCGAGTTCGCCCACACGGTGGAGCGGATCGGCGCGTTCCGAAGCGCCGTCGGCGAGCTCGGCCTCGACGGCGAAGTCGTGCAGACCGACTACAGCATCGAGCAGGGCGCCCGCGCGACCCGCAAGCTCCTCTCCTCGCCGGCGCCGCCGACGGCGATCGTCTTCGACAGCGACCTGCTCGCCGTCACCGGCCTCGGCGTGGCGCAGCAGATGGGCTTCGCCGTTCCCGACGATCTCTCGATCGTGGGCTGGGACGACTCGCTGATCAGCCAGGTCGTCCACCCGCCGCTGACGGCGATCACGCGCGACATCGAGGCGTTCGGAACCGCGGCGACGAGGCGCCTGCTGGCCGCGATCGACGGTGACGCCGGTGACGACGTCGAGACGACGCGCGGCGAGCTCACGCCGCGCGGAAGCACCGCTCGCCCGAGCCGGCAGCCCCGCTGATTGTGGACTTCCCGGCAGCGGCTCGGCGGAATTCCCGCTTGACACTTAACCGGATAAGTGATGGACTGTCGCAACGGCATGACGCGACGCTGGATCACGACCCACGGTGGACGCGAGGGAACCGGGCAGGTTCCCGCCTCTGCAGACGCCTGTGCGCCGTTCCAACCAGCCGCCGCTGACTTCGTCTGATGCGAAGACCGCTTCGGCGAGAGAGCGAACGGGCCTCGGCCACGCGTCGACTCGCCCGATCGAGAGAAACGAGAGGAGGGAGTACGCAGTGTCAAGAACGAGAAAAGGAAGGGCTGTCGGATTCGGCCTGATCGCCCTCGTCGCCGTCGTCGGTGTGACGTCGCTCGGCGTCGTGGGGGCAGGCGCCAAGCAGACCTCGCTACTGGCTTCCCTGCCGCGTGACCAGACGCTCTACATGAGCGGCAACCAGTGGTCGCCGAACACCGACCTGAACCCTGCCAAGAACTGGGACTACGTCACCGGGCTCGTCGGGTTCGTCTACGAGACGCCGTTCCGGTACGACCCGCTGAAGGACAAGTTCATCCCGTGGCTCGCCACGAACGGCAAGTGGACGCACGAAGACGACGTACACGATGACGATCCGCAACGGCGTCACCTGGAGCGACGGGAAGCCGATGACGGCGTCCGACGTCGACTACAGCTTCGGCCTCGCGAAGATCCCGACCCATCCGCAGCACCCGCTGTGGCAGGACACCGGGCCTGAAGAGCATCAAGGTCGCCGGCAACAAGGTGATCTTCACGGTTCGGCGCCAGGCCGGGCTACCAGCAGTTCGACTTCTACCGCTACAACGTCGCGATCGTCCCGCAGCACATCTTCAGCGGCGTACAAGAAGAGCGACATCGCGACCGGCAACCTCGAGGACACGAAGCAAGATCGTCGGCACCGGGCCGTACCTGTACGAGTCCGGCGTCGGGGCCACCTCGGAGACGGTCGTCTGGAAGAAGCGCAACGGCTGGTGGGCCACGAGCGCGCTCGGCATGAACGTGGCGCCGACGTACGTGGTCGACATCAAGAACGGCACGAACGCGGCGGCGCTCTCGAACCTGCTCGCCGGCAACATCGACCTGTTCAACAACTTCGCCCCCAAGAACGCGATCAAGGGCAAGTTCAAGACGTACTTCTACTGGCAACCCGTACCACCTGGGCGCGAACACCACGTGGCTCTTCCCGAACACGACGAAGGCGCCGATGAACGACAAGCAGTTCCGCCGGGCGCTCGCGTTCTCGATCAACATGGACCAGATCCTCGACAAGGCGTACCAGGGCCTCGTCAACAAGGCGAGCCCGACGGGCCTGCTGCCGATCTGGAACAAGTGGGTCGACAAGAACGTCGTCAAGAAGTACGGCTTCTCGTACAACCTCGCGAAGGCGAAGTCGATCCTCGCCGCGGCCGGGTACAAGGACACGAACGGCGACGGCTACGTCGAGAACAAGGACGGCTCGCCGATCGATCTGAAGATCATCTGCCCGAACGGGTGGTCCGACTGGATGACCTCGATCCAGGTGATCGCCGACAGCGCGAAGGCTGCCGGGATCAAGGTCACGGCCGAGTTCCCCGAGTACGGCACGCTCGCGGACGACCGCGGCCACGGCAACTACGACCTGCTGCTCGGCAACGACCGGCAGTACTCGAACACGCCGTGGACCTACTACCAGTACATCTTCCAGCTGCCGATCCTCAAGAACCAGACGACGGTCAACTACGAGCGCTACACGAACAAGACCGCCTGGAACCTCACCAAGCAACTGGACAAGACGCCGTCGTCGAACACGAAGGCGTACAAGAGCGTGATGTCGAAGCTGCAGAAGACGTTCCTGCAGGATCTCCCCGCGATTCCGCTCTGGTACAACGGCATGTGGTCGATGGTGAACACGCAGTACTGGACGAACTGGCCTTCGTCCGCGAGTGGGCAGTTCACGCCGACCTCGTGGCGGAACTACTGGCAGATGACGAGCATCGACATGCTCACGCATCTCCGCCCCGCGAGCACGTAGGCGCAGGAGCGCAGATCGGTGCATTCGCAGCGTCCCTCCCGGTTCCGGCCGGGAGGGAGGTTGCGCCTTCGGGCCGTGCGGTGTGAACTGCCCGTGGAGCAGGAGCCCCGGTGACCCGATACCTCGCACGCAAGCTCTCCATCTACCTCGTCACGTTCGTCGTCGCGGTGACGATCGACTGGGCGATCCCGCGGCTCATGCCGGGCGACCCGATCCAGCGGCTGCTCTCGCGCATGCAGGCACAGCCGTCCTCGTCCGGAGGCGCTGACCGGCTACTACTCCAAGGCCTTCGGCTTCGACGTCCCGATCTGGAAGCAGTACCTCAACTTCTGGGCGGCGCTCTTCCACGGCGACCTCGGGCGAAGCGTCTCGAGCTTCCCGACGCCGGTCTCCGAGCTGATCCTGGGCGCGCTGCCCTACACGCTCGCGCTGCTCGTCCCGGCGGTCGTGCTGAGCTTCTGGGCCGGGAACAAGGTGGGCGCGCTGGCCGCGCGGCGCAAGCTCGCTCGACAACACGGTGCTGCCGGCCGCCTACGCGCTGACGGCGACGCCGCAGATGTGGCTCGGGATCGTGCTCGTGTGGGTGTTCGCGAGCACGCTGGCGTGGTTCCCGGTCTCGGGCGCCTACAGCCTCGCGCTGCAGCCCGCATGGTCGCTCGAGTTCGCGCGGGAGCTTCCTCTACCACTGGTTCCTGCCCGTTCTCGGCGCTCTTCCTCGTCGCCTTCGGCGGCTGGGCGATCGGGATGCGGAACATGATCATCTACGAGCTCGAGGCCGACTACTCGAACTACCTCGCCGCGCTCGGCGCGCCCATCGAAGCTCGTGCGCCGGTACGCCTACCGCAACGCCCTGCTGCCGCAGATCACGGGACTCGCGCTCGCGCTCGGGCGCGGTCGTCGCCGGTGCGATCGTGGTCGAGATCGTGTTCTCCTATCCCGGCCTCGGCAGCCTGACCCTGTCCGCGATCCAGAACCGCGACTACTTCCTGATCCAGGGGATCTTCCTGTTCCTGATCGTGGGCGTGCTGATCGCAAACCTCGTGATCGACATCGCCTACGTCTTCATCGACCCGCGCACGCGGATCGGGATGCAGGGCGGCGCCTGATGGCGGTGTCGCGGAATGGCGAGGCCGGCGTCCTCGCTGCGGCCGGCGACGTCTCGGCCGACGCGCCGGTGGCCACGCCCGCGGGCGCGCAGGGCACGACGCCGGCACCGGCTCGCCGCTCCGAGTTCGTCTACTTCGCCTTCCGCAACTGGAAGTTCGTGTTCGGCGCTCGGCCTCGTGCTGACGATGCTGGCGCTGGCGCTGATCGGGCCGCTGCATCACCGATCACGAGCCCCTCGAGTTCAGCGGCCCCACCGACGCGCCGCCGTCGTCCGAGTACTGGTTCGGGACGACCTCGTACGGGCAGGACGTCTTCGCGCAGTTCGTCTACGGCCTACGCGCGGCATTCCTCGTCGGCGTGGTCGGGGGCGGGATCGCGTGGCTCATCGGCGCGGCGGTGGGGTTCACCGCCGGCTACCGCGGCGGCTGGATCGACGACGTCCTGAACATGCTCACGAACGTCGTGCTCGTGATCCCGACGCTCGCGATCCTGATCATCGTCGCCGCGTACCTCAACGTCCACAGCTATGCGACCGAGGCGGTGCTGATCGGCCTCACCTCCTGGCCGTGGGCCGCGCGAGCCGTGCGCGCGCAGACGTTCTCGCTGAAGACACGGGACTTCGTCGACATCGCGCGCCTCAGCGGGCGGCGCACCTGGCAGATCGTCACGAGCGAGATCGCGCCGAACATGAGCTCCTACCTGCTGATGATGTTCATCCTGCTGTTCGGCGGCGCGATCCTGATCGGCGCCTCGCTCGACTTCCTCGGCCTCGGCCCGTCGACCTCGGTATCGCTCGGGCTGATGATGAACAACGCGTTCCTCGCGAGCGCGCTGCTGCTCGGCACCTGGTGGTGGTTCGTCCCGCCGGGCGTCGGGATCATCGCGGTCGTCGGCGGCCTCTACGTGATGAACGTCGGCCTCGACGAGGTCTTCAACCCGCGGCTGCGGGAGCGATGAGATGAGCCTGCGCGTCGACGGCCTGACCGTCTACTACCAGTCGCTCCGTGGCGACGTGAAGGCGGTGGACGGTGCGACCTTCGAGATCGGGGACGGCGAGATCATGGGGCTCGCGGGCGAGTCGGGGTGCGGCAAGTCGACGCTCGGCAAGAGCCTGATCCGCATGGACGCGCGCATGAAGCACGTCGACGGCCGGGTCGAGCTCGACGGCGAGGAGCTCCCGATCGGCGACGACGCCAGGATGAACGCCGTTCCGGTTCAAGCAGGTCTCGATGATCCCGCAGTACGCGCAGAGCGCCCTCAACCCGACCCGCCGGATCGGGACGATGGCGACCGAGCTGCTCGCGGTCGCGGCAGGTCAGCCTCGATACCGTGCTGCCCGAGCTCAAGCGCCGGCTCGAGCTCGTCGGGCTCTCCGACCGACGTGCTCGACCGCTTCCCGATCGAGCTCTCGGGCGGGATGAAGCAGCGCGTCGTGATGGTGCTCTCGTCGCTGCTCGACCCGTCGCTCCTGATCGCCGACGAGGTGACCTCGGCGCTCGACGTCTCGAGCCAGCGCGCCGTGGCCGAGCTGCTCGTCGAGTTCCGCGACCGCGGGTTCGTCAAGAGCATGATCGTGATCACGCACGACCTGTCGATCCTCTACCAGATCGCGGACACGATCCTCGTCATGTACGCGGGCAAGCTCGCCGAGAAGGCGTCCGCCGAGACGATCGTCGAGGCGCCGCAGCATCCCGTACACGCAGCTGCTGCTCTCGTCGCTGCCCGAGGTCGGCGTGCGCTACGCCGAGCAGTCGGCTGGAGCGGGATCCCGGGCCGGCCGCCGTCGCTGCTCGACCCGCCTTCTGGCTGCCGCTTCAGGGCGCGCTGCCCGCTCGCGTTCGCCGCGTGCGAGGTCGAGCCGCCGTTCGACGCCGCTCGAGCCGGAGCACTCCTCGGCCTGCTGGAAGGCGGCGGCCTGATGCTCGAGCTCGAGACCTGCTGCAAGGCCTACCGCGTCGGCGCGTTCGGGACGCGGCGAGCTGCTCGCGGTGACCGACGTCTCGTTCGGCGTCCGGCCGGGCGAGGTCGATGTCGCTGATCGGCGAGAGCGGAAGCGGCAAGTCGACGATCGGCAAGATGATCCTCCGGCTGCTGCGGACGACGCGCGGCCGCATCAGCTTCGACGGCCGCGACATCTCCTCGCTGAAGGGCCGCGACCTGAAGGACCTACTACGCGAACGTGCAGGGCGTCTTCCAGGATCCGTTCAGCTCGTACAACCCGATCTTCAAGGCCGACCGCGTCTTCGCGATGATCCGCGGCGCGTACTTCCCCGGGCTCGCCGCGGGCGAGTGGCACGCGAAGCTCGAGGCGTCGCTCGAGGCCGTGAACCTGAACCCCGGGCGACGTGCTCGGCAAGTACCCGCACCAGCTCTCCGGCGGCCAGCTGCAGCGCATGCTGATCGCGCGGGCGCTGCATGCTCGACATCCGGCTGCTCGTCGCCGACGAGATCATCAGCATGCTCGATGCCTCGACCCGCATCGACGTGCTCAACCTGCTCGGCGACCTCAAGTCGCGCGGGCTCGCGATTCTCTTCATCACCCACGACCTGTCACTCGGCAACTACATCAGCGACCGCACGATGATCATGCGTCGCGGCGCGGTGGTCGAGATGGGTGCGACGGAGCGTGTGTTCGGCAACCCGCTTCACCCCTACACGCGGTCGCTGCTGGCCTCGGTGCCCACCTGCACCGCAAGTGGAGCGACGTCGACGCCGCGCTCGGCCCCGCGGAGCCCGCCGTGCTCCGCGCTCCGGCCGGCGGCGGCCTCGTCGAGGTCGAGGACGACCACTTCGTCGCGCCGGCGGCCGCCGGCGAGGACGGGGTGGAGGCCCCGTGATGGAGGCACGTGATGGAGGCGCCGTGACGAGCCCCGGAACGGACGTCACCACCCGCCCGGGCGAGGCGCCGGCGAGCATCCCGTGGGAGGACCGGCCAGCGGGGGCAAGTGACGTCGTCTGGCGCTCGAGCCGCAACCCGATCGTCGGGCCCGACCTGCGTCCCGCGGGCGAACAGCATCTTCAACTCGGCGGTCGTGCCGTACGGCGGCGGGTTCGCCGGCGTCTTCCGCGTGGACGACACGCGCCGCGTGATGAACCTGCACGCGGGCCGGTCAGCGCCGACGGCGTCGAGTGGCGGATCGACGCCGAGCCCATCGCCTTCGAGCCGGTCGACGAACGCGTGCAGGAGCTCGCAGAGGCGGTTCGAGCACGCCTACGACCCGCGCGTGACCTGGCTCGAGGACCGCTTCTACGTCACCTGGTGCACCGGCTAACCATGGCCCGACGATCGGCATCGCGTTCACCCACGACTTCGAGACGTTCCACCAGCTCGACAACGCCTTCCTGCCCTTCAACCGCAACGGCGTGCTCTTCCCGCGGCGGATCGGCGACCGCTACGCGATGCTCAGCCGCCCGAGCGACGACGGCCATACGCCGTTCGGCGAGATCTTCTACTCCGAGAGCCCGGACCTCGTCCACTGGGGCCGGCACCGCCACGTTATGGGCCCGGAGCGGTTGACGTGGCAGTCGACGAAGATCGGCGCCGGCCCGACCCCGATCGAGACCGACGAGGGTGGCTGCGTCCTCTATCACGGCGTGCTCACCTCGTGCAACGGCTTCGTCTACTCGATGGGCGCCGCGCTGCTCGACCTCGACGAGCCGTGGCGGGTCGTCGCCGCGAGCCGACGACTACCTGCTCGCGCCGCAGGCGCTCTACGAGCGGGTCGGCGACGTCCCGAACGTCGTCTTCCCCTGCGCCGCGCTCGTCGACCGCGAGGCCGATCGCGTGGCGATCTACTACGGCGGCGCCGACACCGTCGTCTGCCTCGCCTCGCGCAGCTCTCCGAGCTGCTCGCGTTCGTGCGGCGCTGACGCAGCCTGCCGGCGAGCACGGTTCTCCCGCCGCCGGTCGCCGTTCGTGTGCTTCCCTGTACGCGGTCCGTGAGGGCTGCCGTTCGTCGCGCGCCCGTTCGAGGCGTGCGGAAGACGACGAAGCGGCGGCTTCCTCGCAGCGACCCACGCACCACGGCGCATGCGTCCACACCGTGCGCCGCCCTGTCACACGACCAGGAGGCTCGTCCTGAGACTGTCGCTCGTACTCGTCATCGCCCTCGCGCTCTCGACCCTCGCCTCGCCCTCGCAGGCGGCGGTCGTCAGCCCGAAGAAGTACGCGAGGATGCTCGCGTCCGCCCACTACGGCTGGACGGGCGTCCAGCACCGTGCCCTCGACGCGATCGTCCGGCCGGAGTCGGGGTGGAACCCGTGCCGCCGGTACCCGTCCACGACCGACTGCGGCTACGCCGGGTCGAACGCGTGCGGGATCCCACAGGCCTCGCCCTGTCCGCACGCCTGGCGGGGCAGGCTCGCGAGCTCGTGGCGCGAGCAGGTCAGGTGGCTGCTCGCCTACATCGAGAACCGCTACCACGATCCGGTGACGGCGCTGGCGTTCCGCCGAACGCACAACTGGTACTGACCGGGCGGTGCGACCGGGAGCCTGGCTCGTCGCTCAGCCGTCGTGCGGGCCGGCGCGTCGCAGCGGCATCATCGTCGGCGGTGGATCGTTCCGGAGGAAATCCAGGATCAGCCGGTTGACGACAGCGGGCTTCTCGGCGAGCAGGAAGTGCGACGTGCCCGGCACGATCATGAGCTCCGCGTTCGGGATCGCGCCGAACAGCTCGATCGTGTGCCCGAGCGATACGAGGTCGTCGTCACCTGCGACGACGAGCGTCGGCGCTTGGATGCGCTGCAGCTCCGAGGGCGGGATCCGGGGCTCGCGCGCGACCATCTCGAGGAACTTCGCGAACACCACCGGCCAGTGCTCCGGGCCGTCGGGCGAGGCTGCTTCGTACAGCGATCGCAGCCTGGCGAGACTGTCGCTGTCGGGCTGCATCGACAGGAACTGCGTCTGGATCTGCTCCGGAATGCCGGTCGTGTCGAAGTTGGCGCTCACCGGCACCAGCTTGCGGACGAGGTCGGGCCGGCGCATTGCGACGATCAGGCCGACGATGCCGCCGTCGCTCCAGCCGACGAGATGTGCAGGCCCGTCGACGATCGCCTCGAGGAACCCGACTGTGTCGGTGGCGAAATCGTCGTACGAAAACGGCCCGTCGACGTCGGGCGTGCGGCCGTGTCCACGCCGCTCGGGAGCGAGCACGCGGAAGTGCCTCGCGAACTCCTGCATCTGCGGGCCCCACGTCTCGTTCGGCGAGATCCCTCCGTGGAGCAGCACGAGCGGCTCGCCGGCGCCGTCCTCGTCGTACCAGGTCTTCAGCGCGTCGATCTCGACGTAGGTTCCCAATCCGTTCCCCTTTCGTCCGCGGCGCGTGGTCGCTCGCAAGCGCACGGAGGCGGTCTCGGAACGGGTCCTACCTGATCCCGGCCGCGGGTGCTTGCCGGCGGCTACTCGGGTCGGGCCTAGCTCAGCCGATCGGCGGGCGGAGGTAGATCACGCCTTCGTGCTTGATCGGCACGAAGGGATCTCCGAGTGCCAGCACCGTGCTCTCGACGTGCCCGTAGATCTGACTCGTCGCCCGGTCGCCGTTCGGCTCACAGAGGACGTCGATGCCGAGCTCGTCGACGGGTCGGGCATCCTGCCCGTGCGACACGAGCTCCTCGAGGAGCCGGTCACGGTCGGGGATACGCGCCGCTTCGAGGTGGATCATGTTCGACATATTGGATTCCTCTCCGCAGGGACTGGATCCGAAACAGGGGCTGAACGCGGGATAACGTACCACACAGGCCACAATTGCATGCATCTGCTGAAGTCTTGGATCCAAGGACGGCGGGAATCGCGTTCTCGAGGGCGGGCGGGACGCGCCGCAGGGGGATGTCTCTCTGGATCCAGATCTTCTCTCCTGGGATCCGAGATGAGCGAGAATTGACGCCAAAGTGCGGAATCTCTAGACTACGGCCTCTCTTTTCGGATCCGGGCTTGAGATTCTCTGGATCCGAGCAGCTCACCCAAGCGAACGGAAAGGACACCCACGATGAGCTCCGACGGTCAGACGGTTCGCCCTTACTCGAAGGCCGATGTCGAGGAGCTCCGGGGCTCCGTGGTGGTCGAGCACACGCTGGCGCGGCTGGGGGCGGAACGCCTCGCGCGGCTGCTCGCCGAGGAGGATCTGGTCGCGGCGCTCGGCGCGATGACCGGCGGCCAGGCCGTGCAGATGGTGCGCGCGGGGTTGCAGGCGATCTACCTCTCCGGCTGGCAGGTGGCGGCAGACGCGAACCTCGCGGGCCAGACCTATCCCGACCAGAGCCTGTACCCGGCCACGAGTGCGCCGGCGCTCGTGAAGCGGATCAACAACGCTCTGCTGCGCGCCGACCAGGTCGCCTATGCGGACGGGGACGAGTCCACGTACTGGCTCGCGCCGATCGTCGCGGATGCGGAGGCGGGCTTCGGCGGGCCGCTGAACGCGTTCGAGCTGATGAAGGCGTTCATCGAGGCCGGGGCCGCAGCCGTCCACTTCGAGGATCAGCTCTCGTCGGAGAAGAAGTGCGGCCATCTGGGCGGGAAGGTGCTGGTGCCGAGCTCGCAGTTCGTGCGCACGCTGGTCGCCGCGCGGCTCGCGGCCGACGTGCTCGACGTGCCGACGCTCATCGTCGCGCGCACGGACGCGCTCTCGGCGGCTCTGCTCACGAGCGACGTCGACGATGCCGACCGCGAGTTCTGCACGGGCGAGCGCACGCCCGAGGGTTTCTTCCGCGTGCGCGACGGGATCGAGGCCGCGATCAGTCGCGGGCTCGCGTACGCGCCCTACGCCGATCTCGTCTGGTTCGAGACCTCGACGCCGGACATGGCGGAGGCGGAGCGGTTCGCGGCGGCGGTCCACGAGCGTCATCCGGGAAAGCTCCTCGCGTACAACTGCTCGCCGTCGTTCAACTGGCGGAAGCACCTCTCCGACGCGCAGATCGCCACGTTCCAGCGCGACCTCGCCGGCCTCGGCTACCGCTTCCAGTTCATCACGCTCGCCGGCTTCCACTCCCTGAACGCCGGGATGTTCGAGCTCGCCCGCGGATATCGCGCCGACGCGATGAGCGCCTACGTCCGCCTCCAGGAGCACGAGTTCGAGCTCGAGGCCGACGGCTACACGGCGACGCGCCATCAGCAGGAGGTCGGCGCCGGCTACTTCGATCGCGTGCTCGAGACGATCTCCGGCGGCTCGGCGAGCACGCTGGCGCTCGTCGGATCGACCGAGGAGGCCCAGTTCGAAGCCGAGGCGCCGGTCGAGGTGACGGTGGCATGAACGTCGCCCCGGCTGCCATGACCCGTCGAGTCGGGTAGCGCCCGGTGGGGGTGACCGAAGCACGGCCGGCCGACACGTCGGACGTCCTTACGCACGACGTCGTCGCGTTCCTGACCGACCTCGAGCGTGCGTTCGGCGGGCAGCGACGCGAGCTCCTGACCTCGCGCGCCGAGCGGCTCGCACGTCTGCGGGCGGGCGAGCTTCCCGACTTCCTCCCCGAGGCGCAGGCCGTGCGGGACGCCGATTGGCAGGTCGCGCCGTTCCCGGTCGAGATCGCCGACCGCCGCGTCGAGATCACGGGGCCGGTCGATCGCAAGATGGTGATCAACGCGCTCAATTCCGGCGCGAAGGTCTTCATGGCCGACTTCGAGGATGCGAACTCGCCGACCTGGGCGAACTGCATCGAGGGCCAGCGCAACCTCACCGACGCGCTCGAGCGCACGATCGAGCTCGACACGGGGGAGAAGCGCTACCGCCTGAACGACGACGTCGCCGTTCTCTTCGTGCGGCCGCGCGGCTGGCACCTGGTCGAGCGGCATTTCGAGGTCGACGGCCGGGCGATGTCGGCGGCGCTGTTCGACTTCGGCCTCTATTTCTGGCGAAACCACGCCCGCAACGGGCGCTACTTCTACCTCCCGAAGCTCGAGTCGCACCTCGAGGCTCGGCTCTGGAACGACGTCTTCTGCTTCGCGCAAGACCGGCTCGGAGTCCCGCGCGGCACCATCAAGGCGACGGTGCTGATCGAGACGATCCTCGCCGCGTTCGAGATGGACGAGATCCTGCATGAGCTGCGCGAGCACTCCGCCGGCCTGAACGCCGGTCGCTGGGACTACATCTTCAGCGTCATCAAGAAGCTCGGTCACCGTCCGGAGTTCGTGCTGCCCGATCGCATCGACGTGACGATGGGCGTCCCGTTCATGCGCTCCTACTGCGACCTCCTGGTGCGGACCTGTCACCGCCGCGGCACGTTCGCGATGGGCGGGATGGCCGCGTTCATCCCGTCACGCCGCGATCCCGAGGTCAACGCCGTCGCGCTCGCCAAGGTGCGCGAGGACAAGGAGCGGGAAGCAGGCCAGGGGTTCGACGGGACGTGGGTCGCCCATCCCGACCTCGTTCCCGTCGCGCGCGAGGTCTTCGATCGGGTGCTCGGTGAACGGCCCAACCAGATCGACCGCCGCCGCGACGACGTCCGGGTCGGCGCGGCGGACCTGCTCGACGTCGCCGCGACGCCGGGCGAGGTCACCGAGCAGGGGCTGCGCAACGACATCACCGTGGGGATCCAGTACCTCGCCGCCTGGCTCCGCGGATCGGGTGCGGTCGCGATCCTGAACCTGATGGAAGACGCGGCGACGGCCGAGATCTCCCGCTCGCAGATCTGGCAATGGCTCCACCACGGCAGGGTGACCGCCGACGATGTCCACCGTCTGATCGAGGAGGAGGGGACACGCCTCGGGCCGGATTACGCCGAGGCCCGGGAGCTGTTCGAGCAGATCGCGACTGATCCCGACTACGTCGAGTTCCTCACGCTACCGGCCTACGAACGGCTCGCCGACTGACGGTTCCGCCGCCGGCCGTTGGAGCCGGCGCCTCAGCCGAGCAGGGCCGGGGCAAGGCGGCGGAGTGTCCCGCGGCCGAACCGGTCGTCGTCCCCGAGCGGCTGGATCGCGACCTGGTTGGCGCCCGCGTCGAGGTGCTCCTGCACGCGCGCCCGGACGGCCTCGTCGTCACCAACGGCCACGAGTGCGTCGACGAGCGCGTCGGAGCCGCCGTGCTCGAAGTCGGCGTCCGAGAACCCGAGCGAGCGGAGGTTGTCGACGTAGTTCGGGGTGTCGAGGTACCAGGCGATCGCGGCTCGGGCCCGTGCGTGCGCCTCGGCCGGGTCCGAGGCGAGCAGGACCTTCTGCTCGGCGATCAGGAGCGCGTCGGGGCCCATGAGCTCACGGGCTCGCCGTGTGTGCTCGACCGGCACAAGGTAGGTGAGCGCGCCGAGCGACTTCTCGGCCGCGAGCCGCAGCATCGGCGGGCGGAGCGCTGCGAGCACGCGCGGCACCGGCGGCCGGGCCGCTCCGGTGCCGTCCGGGCTGACGAACGGGTCGTCGTCCATTGCGTCCAGGTAGGCCGACATGCGCGCGACGGGCTTCTCGTAGCGGTGTCCGCGCGGATCGACCTGCCGCGGGTGGCTGACCCCGAGGCCGAGCAGGAACCGGTCGTCGAACCCGTCCGCGAGCACGCGCGCGGCGCTCGCGGCAGCGACGGCGTCGCGGCCCCAGATATTCGCGATGCCCGACGCGACGCGGATGCGACTGGTCGCGCCCAGCAGCACGGCGCCGTTCGTGAACGACTCGCGCGTGCCGAGCCCCTCGGAGTACCAGAGCGTGTCGTACCCGAGCTCGTCTATCTCCCGCGCCGCCGGCCGCGCCTCGGCGGCGGGCGCGACGCTGAACGCCCCGATCCAGACCCCGATCCTCCCGAGCTGCACCGGCGGAACGTATCGAGACGCGATCGTCGTCGTCCGGTGGGCGTTACGAGGGCGGGCTCTTCGCCCGGACGAGCGCGGTCACCGTCTCGTTCACGGGCGCCGCGAGCCCGACCTCCCGTGCGGCCGGCGGGATCGCGCCGTTGATCACGTCGATCTCGCACCGGCGCCCGGCGAGAACGTCGAGCAGCATCGACGGCCGCGCGTCGGGGATCTTCTCGCCGAAGGCGCGGGCGTAGGCGATCGGATCGTCGAAGCCGAGTGCGATCCCACGTGCGCGGCCGACCTCGTACGCCTCTCGCGCGCACGCCGACGCGACCTGCCACGCGGCCGCGTCCTCGAGCACGCCGCGGATCGTGCGCTCGAGGATCGTGCACGTTCCGCTGAAGCAGACGTTGCAGACGAGCTTCTCCCAGACGAGCTGGTCGACGTCGTCGTAGACCTCGACGCGAAAGCCTGCATCCGCCCACGTCTCGGCGATCCGCCGGATCCGCGCCGTCGCTGGGCCGTGGCGCTCGCCGAGCCGCACGAGCTCCCAGCCGTTGTGATGCACGTGCCCCGGCCCGACCATCGAGGCGCCGAACCCGCCGACGACCCCGATCGCGACGCGCTCCTCGCCGAGGATCGCGGCGACCCGATCTGCGCTGCCGAGCCCGTTCTGGATCGGCAGCACCACCGTGGCCGGCCCGAGCAGCGGCGTCGCGGCCGCCGCCGCGGCCTCGACATCGCTCGCTTTCGTCGAGATCACGACGAGGTCGCAGACGCCCACCTCAGCCGGCTCCGACGTGGCCTCGATCCGGACGGTGCGGCGCCCGCTCGCGCCCTCGACGGTCAGCCCGTGCGTCCGCATCGACTGCACGTGCTCGGCCCAGACGTCGACGGCCCACACCTCGTTGCCGGCATCTCCGAGGATCCCCGCGTACACCGATCCCATCGCACCCGTGCCGACGACCGCGATCTTCATCGGCCGAACGGTAGAGGTCGACGGCGGCGCCGGTGCATGATCACCCGGATGCACAGGGAGCTCCCGTCCGGGACCGTCACGTTTCTCTTCACCGACGTCGAGGGTTCGACCCGTCTGCTCGGGTCGCTCGGCGACGCGCGCTTCGCCGCGGCGCTCGCCGAGCACCGGCGGGTGATCCGCGAGGCCTCGACGCGCTTCGACGGTCTGGAGGTGGACACCCAGGGGGATGCGTTCTTCCTCGTCTTCCGCTCCGCGCCGGGGGCGATCGAGGCGGCTCGGGCGATCCTGGAAGGGCTGGCGGCCGGCCCGATCTCGGTGCGGATGGGGCTGCATACCGGGACGCCGATCGCCGGCGACGAGGGGTACGTGGGCGCCGACGTCCATCTCGCCGCGCGGATCGCCGCCGCCGCTCACGCGGGTCAGGTGCTCCTGTCGGCGGCAACGGCCGCGCTCGTCGACGCCGACATGGTCGACCTCGGCGAGCATCGGTTCGCCGGCCTCGACGATCCAGAGCGGGTGTTCCAGCTCGGCGACGGAGCGTTTCCGCCTCTGCGTGCCCTGCACCTCGTGCGGCTGCCGGTGCCCCCGACGCCGTTCCTCGGGCGCCGCCGGGAGCTGGACGAGGTTGCCGGGCTGCTCGCGCGAGACGGTCTCCGCCTCCTCACGCTGGTCGGCCCCGGCGGAACGGGGAAGACCCGGCTCGCCCAGCAGGCGGCGTCGGAGGTGTTCGAGCGCTTTCCCGACGGGATCTGGTGGGTTCCGCTCGCGCCGGTGACCGATCCGGCGGATCTGCTCGCCGTCGTCGCCCAGGCGCTCGGCGTGAAGGAGCAGCCGGGACGCACGCTGATGGACGGCCTCGGCCAGCTGCTCGGGGGCAGGCGATCGTTGGTCCTCCTCGACAATGCCGAGCAGCTGCTACCCGGGGCGGCTGCCGAGCTCGCCGAGCTCGCCTCGTTCGGCTCGACGATCCTCGTCACGAGCCGCGAGCGCCTGCGGGTCCGGGGCGAGCAGGTCTACCCGGTTCCCACCCTGACCGGGGACGAGGGTATCGAGCTGTTCGTCGCCCGTGCCCGGGCCCACGACCCGGCGTTCACGCCCGACCGGTCGGTGGGTGAGCTCTGCTCGCGGCTGGACAATCTCCCACTCGCGATCGAGCTCGCGGCCGCTCGGACGACGCTCTTCTCGCCGAGGCAGCTCCTCGAGAGGCTTGCCCAGCGGCTGGATCTGCTCAAGGGCGAACGCGACCTGGAGCCCCGCCAGCAGACGCTTCGGGCTGCGATCGAATGGTCGCACGACCTGCTCCCCGCCGATGAGCGGCGGCTGTTTCGTTCGCTGTCGGTGTTCACAGGGTTCACCTACGAGGCCGCCGAGGACGTGTGCGATGCCGATCCCGACACGCTGCAGTCGCTGCTCGACAAGAGCCTGCTGCTCCGCTCCGGCCCGCGCTACGCGATGCTCGAGACGATCCGCGACTACGCAGGAGAGCAGCTCGACGAGGCCGGCGATACGGCCGAGATGCGGACCCTGCACGCACGGTGGTGCTGCGAGCTCGCCGAGCGGCTCGTCGGCGTGCCCCGCACGTGGATCGGCGAGGAGTACGAGGGGTTCGAGGCCGAGTACGGCAATGTTCGCGCCGCACTCGCCTGGGCCTGGCGAAGCGGAGAGGACGAGCTCGGGTTGCGCCTGGGCGCGACCCTCGGCTTCTGGATCAAGGAGAGCCTCTTCCGCGACGCAGTCTCGTGGCTCGACGCGGCCCGGCCGAGGATTGCCGGCGCCTCGCCGCCGGTCCGGCTCCGGGCGCTCGCGGCGGCGGGGATGATCGCCTTCTTCGTTCTCGCCGACTCCGACGAGGCGGACGCCCACTGGGAGGGAGCGCTCGAGGTCGCCGCCGAGCTCGGCGACGACGAGCAGGTCGCCTGGATCGAGGACCGGCGCGCCAACGTCGACTGGGAACGCGGCAACCTCGAACGAGCGGCCGAGCACTTCGTCAAGCGGGTGGAGCGCTACCGCGCGACCGGAAACCGGCCGGACGAGGCCTCTTCGCTCCACCTGCTCGGCGAGCTGATGCGCGATCTCGGTCGCTTCGAGGAGGCCGACGTGTTCCTCGTCGACGCCGACCGCGTCTACCGCGATCTCGGCCGCGTCCACGCCGTGCAGACGAACACGCATAGTCGCGCCGATCTCGCGCTCGACAGAGGCGACCTGGACGCGGCCATGCTGCTCTACCAGGACGCGCTGGCGATGGCTCTGAGCCTCGACGTCGAGCGTGAGGCCGCCTACTGCCTCGCCGGCGTTGCCAGCGTGCTGGCCGAACGCGGATCCGACTCCGCGGCCGCCACGATCTGGGGCGCGGTTTGCGCCGCCGAGGAGCGACTCGGTTTCCGCATTCTGTCGACCGAACGGGTTCGCTATGAGCTACGGACAGCGCGGCTCGAGACCTCGCCCGAGTGGGTTGCGGGGAGGGCGCTGACGCTCGACGAGGCTGTTGGATCGGTGCCGGCCGACGGCCCGCCCGACTGAGGTTGCCCCGTGCTCTCCGGCCGGCACCGGGCGTCCAGTGCCTGACGGCTCGGGCGGGCTCGGGTGGACTGGGCCCGGCGGTCAGATTCGCCTGCGGCCCCTGCCTGGTGTGACGGCCGCAGCCACGACCGCGGTCTTCGCGACAGGCGAGGGACCCGGGGTAACGGCCGCAGCCACGACCGCGGTCTTCGCCACCGGCGCGCCGATGACGCCGACTCTTCCCACACGAGCTGGCCTGACGGGCATTCTCAGCCTCCTTTGGTCGCGAGCGCCTCATCGGCCTCGATCGAGGCGATGATCGCCTGAATGGGGATCCGTCCGTTGGCGATCAGCTGACCGCCCGACCGTCGCGCTGCAGCTGCGAACGGCGCAGCCCACAGATTCTCCCAGATCAGCACTCCGGCAGTGCTTCCGGGCTCCATCGCCGCGGCAAGGTGCACGACGTCTTCTTCGGCCAAGAGCTCGGCCAGCTGGGCCTCGATTGCCTGGAGCTCTCCTAGCTCTCCGACGTCGGAGAGCTCCATCGCCTCGACCGACCCGTCCTCGTCCTTCGTCAGGATCAGGATGTCGATGACGCGAATCGTTCCCGCCTCGACCAGGGCGACCAACTCGGCTGCCATTTCGCCCGTGAAGTTGCTCGCCCCGGCCGGGAACTCGACGACGAGATAATCGACGGGGCCGAGTTCGTCCAGAGAGGTGCTCGTCATGTTCGCCCTTTCGTCGGGAGCATCCGAGCGTACCGACGATCCGCCCCGCTGCGGTCACTAGCAGTGACCGCGGTTTTTCGTGGTGACCGGCACCTCGACGGGCATCGGGGCTGCCACCGCGGTCCACCTCGCCCGGAACGGCTTTCACGTCGTTGCCGGCCACTCACACCAGAGGGATGATCCGTCGCAACCTCAAAACCGACAGAATCCGGGCGTTAGCCTGTTGACGTGGACACCGCCCGCCGCAGCGGGTGCGACGAGAGGAGCGAGAGCGATGCCGGATGACGTTGTGGACCGGAGTAGGCTGCCGATCCGGCGCCCGCCGTTCAGCGGCGTGACGACCAGGACACTCGGCGGCTCTCAGCCGGACTGGAACCAGGCGATGCACGTCACACCGCCCGAGGGGGCCCCGAACGTCCTGCTCGTCCTGATCGACGACGCGGGCTTCGGCAACCCGAGCACGTTCGGCGGGCCGATCGACACGCCGAACTACACGCGGCTCGCGGAGAACGGCCTGCGCTACAACCGCTTCCACGTCACGGCGCTCTGCTCGCCGACGAGAGCGGCGTTGCTGACAGGTCGCAACCACCACCGGGTCGGCTTCGGCATGGTCGGCGAGTTCTCCGGCCCCTTCCCGGGCTACAACGCGACGATCCCGCACGATTGTGCGACGGTTCCGCGCATCCTCCAGGAGAACGGCTACCTGACGGGCGCGTTCGGGAAGTGGCATCTGACCCCGGACAACCAGCAGGGGTTCTCGGGGCCGTTCGACCGCTGGCCGCCCCGGCTCGGGTTCGACTACTTCTGGGGCTTCCTCGGCGGCGAGGCCGGGCAGTACGACCCTCTGATCGCCGAGAACCAGAAGATCATCGGCGTCCCCGAGGCCAGGGACGGCGAGCAGTACTACTTCCAGGACGACCTTGCGGACAAGACGATCGACTGGCTGCATCGGATCCGCTCCGAGAGGCAGACGACGCCGTGGTTCGCCTACGTCGCAACGGGCTGCAGCCACGCGCCGCACCACGTGCCGCGCGAGTGGTCGGACAAGTACAAGGGCGCGTTCGACAAGGGATGGGACGTGATGCGCGAGGAGACGTTCGCGCGCCAGAAGGCGCTCGGCGTCGTTCCGGCCGACACGGAGCTGCCGCCGCGCAACGACGCGTTCCCGACCTGGGACTCGCTCGACGAGACGCACAAGCGCCTCTACGCCCGTCAGATGGAGGTCTACGCGGGCTACTCCGAGAACGCCGACTGGAACATCGGCCGGATCATCGACGCGATCGACGAGCTGGGCGAGCTCGAGAACACCGTCGTGATCTGGATCTGGGGCGACAACGGCGCGAGCATGGAGGGCACGCTCACGGGCACGTTCAACGAGCTGACGACTCTGAACGGGATCCCGCTCACGCCCGAGCAGCAGATGGGGCTCCTCTTCAAGCACGGCGGCCTCGAGGCCTGGGGCGACGACCAGCTGGCTCCGCACTACTCGGCCGGGTGGGCCTGGGCCGGCAATGCGCCGTTCGACTGGGGCAAGCAGGTCGCGTCGCATCTCGGCGGCACTCGCAACCCGCTGGTCGTGCACTGGCCGGGCGGCATCGGCGACGCGGGCGCGGTGCGCAGCCATTACACGCACGTGAACGACGTCGGCGCGACCGTCCTCGACCTTGCCGGGATCCCGCTGCCCGACACGATCGACGGCGTCGAGCAGCAGCCCTTCGACGGCGTCACCTTCGCCGACTCGTTCTCGGACGGGGATGCGCCGGAGCGGCATACGGAGCAGTACTACGAGATCCTCGGCAACCGGGGCATGTACAAGGACGGCTGGCTGCTCGCCCAGCGGCTGCAGCGGATCCCGTGGTCGCTCGACCCGGAGGTGCTCCGCCGGTTCGGACCGGGCTGGGATCCCGACGGCGAACCCGTCGAGCTCTACTACCTGCCCGACGACTTCGCGCAGTCCAGGAACATCGCGGCCGACCATCCCGAGAAGGTGCAGGAGCTCACCGAGCTCTTCTGGGCCGAGGCCGAGCGCAACAACGTGTTGCCGCTGCTCGGCGGGCTGACGTCGTTCTTCGGAATGGTGCCGCCCCTCCCGGAGGACTCGAAGTTCATCTACCGCGGCGACATCCAGAACGTCCCGAGTGGGATGATCCCGCGGATCTACAACCACTCGTACACGATCAGCGCCGACCTGGTCGTCCCCGACGGCGGCGCAGAGGGCGTGATCGTCGCCGAGGCCGACCACCTCGGCGGGTTCGCGCTCTTCGTGCAGGACGGGAAGCTCAAGCACACCTACTCGATGCTCGGAGTGCTCGAGTACACCCAGGCCGCCGAGCAGCCGCTGCCGGCCGGCGAGGTCAACGTCGAGCTCGTCTTCACAGCCGACGCGCCGAAGCCGGCGACGGGCGGCGAGGTGACGCTGCTCGTCAACGGCGAGCCGGTCGCGAGCGGGCGGATGGAGCACACGGTCCCGGGCCGCTTCTCGGGCTACTCCGGGATGGACATCGGTCGCGACAACGGGCTCGTCGTCGACCGGAGCTATGCCGACAAGGCGCCGTTCGCCTTCACGGGCGAGATCAAGCAGGTCGTCTTCGATGTGGCTCCGCACATGAGCGAGGACGACGTCAAGGCCATGCACGAGCACGCCCAGCAAGCGCTCGCGGTCCACGCTGCGAGTGCCTGAGAGAGGAGCAGCATGAGTGAGCAGGACAAGCTGGACGTTCTCATCGCCGTCTACCTGATCCCCGAGCTGGCGCAGCAGGACTTCGATGCGTACGTGCAGCTCGTCGACCGCAAGGAGATCGTGACCGAGGGCATCGCCGTCGTCCTCAAGGACGCAGACGGCGAGGTCCACGTCCAGGAGACGGGCGACCACATGGGCCGGAAGGGCGTCAAGGTCGGCGGCGGCCTCGGTCTCGTCGTCGGCCTGTTCGCGCCGCCGCTCCTGGCGGCCACGGCAGTGGGCGCCGCTGTCGGCGGCATCGCCGGCAAGTTTGCGCGGCACCGCGTCGAGTCGGGCATCGGCGAGAAGATGGACGACGCGCTGCCGCCGGGTTCGGCGGGAATCATCGCGATCTACGAGCAGGCCGGCGCGGACGCGGTCGAGCGCGCCCTCGCGAACGCGATCCTGAGATCGACGGCCCAGATCGACAAGGCTTCGGCAAAGGAGCTCAAGGAGGGGCTCGCGGAAGCGCAGGCCGGTCTCGGCGGGAGCTGAGAGGCCGCAGGGTTTGAGCGAGGCCGCCTCACCGGACGGCGACCGTATCGACGGTGCGTCGGGCTCGAGCGCTGGCCCGCGCCGTCAGCGCAGGCTCACGGGCGTTCCGCTGCTCGTCGCCGTCCTTGCGGTCGTGCTCTTCGTGCAGGCGTTGTTCGTGCTCTCCTACGTCGGCGCGCTCCACGACCCGAAGCCCCACGGCGTCGCCTTCGGCCTCGTCGGCGTCTCCCCGCTGCCCGGCGCGGTCGGGAAGCAGTTCTCGCTGAAGACGACCGGATATCCGAGCGAGTCGGCAGCGCTCCGCGCGATCGATCGGCGGAAGATCGATGGAGCGTTCGTCGTCGGTCCGGACGGGGCGAGGCTGATCGTGGTTCCCGGGGCGAGCTCCGCCGGCGCCACGGCTCTCAGCACCGCCTTCGCGGCCGCTGCGGCCGCGTTCCACCAGCAGCTCGAGATCGTCCAGGTTCACCCGCTGCTGCCCGGCGATGCGGGCGGGAACGTGTCGTTCATCGTCGTGATGGCCCTCATCGTCGGCGGGTACCTGGCTTCGACCATGGCCATGGCGTTCGGCGGACGAGGGACATGGCGCCGGCGACTCGCGTCGCTCGGAATCGCCGCTGTGGTCGGAGGGCTCCTCACGGACACGCTCGCCGGGCCCGTGCTCGACGCCGTTCCCACGTCGAAGTTCCTGGCGTTGTGGGGGCTGTTCACCCTCGTCATGGTGGCCGTCGCATTCTCGGCCGCCGCACTCCAGGCGGCGCTTGGTGCGGCGGGCACTCTGGTCGTGGTCGTCGTCTTCGTGATCTTCGGCGCCCCGGCTTCGGGAGGCACGGTGCCGAATGCGTTCCTGCCGACCCTGTGGCGGACGTTCGGCCCGTATCTGCCGGCCGGCGCCGGTACGACGGCCGTGCGGAACACGATCTACTTCGACGGCAACGGGATCACGAGGTCGATGGTCATCCTCAGCGCGTATCTCGTCGTCGGAGCCGTGGCCGTGTTCGCCATCCACGGGCGGCGGACGGATGTCGCCGACGTCGAGGCCGAGACGGCGGCGGCCTCGGCAGCTGCGGTCGTGTAGGGGGTTGTGGACGGCGTGAACCATCACGGGGAAGCGCTGCGCAGGCTGTCGATTCCACGACCTTGAGGCCGCGACGCGTCACCCCTTCGGCCGCGCGCTCGAGGAGTCCGTGGTCGAGGCGGTCCGGCGAGTCGGGGGCGCTCTCCGAACGAGCGAGGCATCGAACCCGAGTGGGTCTGACAGTATTCGCCGCGATGCCGGACCGCGGTGACGTGCCCACGATCGGCGGTGGCCTGGGGGAGGCCGAGCGCCCTCGCTCCCGTGCGATGGCTCACGCGAGGGTGCGGCGATCGTGATCTCCCGTGGCTTTCGTGGGCGGCGGCGCGAGGGAGGCGACCCGGCTCGGGTGCCGCCCGGCCAGTACGTGACGGACGAGTTTCCGGTGCTCTCGGCCGGCCCGACGCCGCGCCGTCCGCTCGAGTGGTGGAGCTTCGAGATCCGCGGGGCGGTCGACGAGCCGGTCGCGTGGAGCTGGGAGGAGTTCAGGGCGCTTCCGACCGAGACGGTGACGGTCGACATCCACTGCGTCACGAAGTGGTCGAAGCTCGACACGACGTGGACGGGCGTGTCGGTCGACACGCTGCTGGACGGTGTCGAGACGAGCGCCGAGTACGTCTCGGCCTTCAGCGACGGCGGCTACACGACCAACCTGCCGCTCGAGGACGTCACGGGCGGCAAGGCGTGGGTGGCGTACGACTACGACGACGAGCCGCTCGATCCCGAGCACGGAGGCCCGGCGCGGCTCCTCGTGCCGCACCTCTACTTCTGGAAGAGCGCCAAGTGGGTGCGCGGTCTCGAGCTGCGCGCCGACGACGAGCCGGGCTTCTGGGAGGGCTACGGCTACCACAACTACGGCGACCCGTGGAAAGAGCAGCGGTACTCGGGCGACTGACCTGGGAGGTCGTGACGGTGGTCGACGTGGCCGACGAGACCTCGCGCACGAGGAGCATCGTGCTCGAGGGCCTGGGCCGGCGTCATCGTGCAGGCCAGCACGTCGACGTGCGGCTGACCGCCGAGGACGGCTACCAGGCGCAGCGCAGCTACTCGATCGCCTCCGCGCCCTGGGACGATCACCTCGTGCTCACCGTCGAGCGGCTCGACGACGGGGAGGTCTCGCCGTACCTCGCCGACGAGCTCCGGGTCGGAGACGAGCTCGAGGTCCGAGGGCCGATCGGCGGCTATTTCGTCTGGGAGGAGTCGCTCGGCGGGCCCTTGTTCCTGGTCGGCGGCGGCTCGGGCGTGGTGCCGCTCCGCTCGATGCTGCGTCACCACGGAGCGATCGGGAGCACCGTCCCCGTTCGGCTGCTCTACTCGGCGCGCTCGCTCGACGACGTCATCTACCGGGACGAGGTCGAACGCATGTCGGCCCGTGAGGAGATCGACGTCCGTCTCGCGCTCACCCGTCGAGCAGCCCGCGGGCTGGCAGGGGTTCGCCCGGCGGATCGACGCGGAGATGCTCGAGGAGGTCGTGTGGCCGCCGGACGAGCGGCCGCTCACGTTCATCTGCGGGCCGACCGGCTTCGTCGAGACGGCCGCGACTGCGCTCGTCGAGCTCGGCCACGAGCCGGACCGGATCAGAACCGAGCGCTTCGGCCCGACCGGGGTGACATGAGCGCGCTCGACGGAAACGCAATTGCGGGAGCCCTGCGCGAGGTCTTCGGAGCGGAGATGACGATGACGACCGGCGAGTGCGCGGCGTGCGGCGCGCGGGCGATGCTCGCCGAGACGGACGTCTACGTCCGCGCACCGGGCACCGTCGTCCGCTGCCGCAGCTGCGCGGCGGTGCTGATCGTGCTCGTGACGATTCGTGGACGCGCGCGCGTCTACCTCAGCGGCCTCGCCGCGCTCGAGCCGGAGCCTGCCACCGGCGGTTGAGCACGACGGGTAGACAGCATCCTCCGGCCGTGGCGGCGTGGTCGCCGGCATGACGTGGTGGCTTCGCTCCCGGCCGTCGGGTTGATCTTCGAGTACACCGCGCAGGAGCAGCTGCAGCTGCTGGCGCTGCTCGTCTCGGCTGCGGCGCTCCTGATCCTGGCCGACCCGCTGCGGATCCCGTACCCGATCCTGCTCGTCCTCGGCGGCCTGATGCTCGGCTTCGCACCCGGCGCGCCGGAGGTGACGATGCCGCCCGAGGTCGTGCTGATCGGCATCCTGCCGCCGCTGCTGTACGTGGCTGCGTACTTCACCGGCCTGCGTGAGCTCCGTCAGAACCTGCGGCCGATCTCGCTGCTCGCGGTCGGGGTCGTCGCGATGACGACGGTCGGAGTGGCGGTGGTGGCGCACGCCGTCACCGATCTCGGCTGGGCCGAGGCGTTCGTGCTGGGCGCGGTCGTCTCGCCGACGGATCCGATCGCGGCGACCGCGATCGGGAGGCGGCTCGGGGTGCCGCGGCGGCTGATCGACATCGTCGAGGGCGAGAGCCTCGTCAACGACGGCACGGCTCTGGTGCTGCTGCGCACGGCGATCGCGGCTGCCGTGACGGGGGTGTTCTCTCCGTGGGAGGCCGGGTGGCGGCTCGCGCTGAACATCGTCGGCGGAATCGCCGTCGGACTCGTCGTCGGGTACGTCGTTCGCCGCGTCCGGCGGTCGCTCGACAACCCGCCGCTCGAGGTGACGATCGCCTTTCTCACCGGCTACTTCGCGTTCCTCCCCGCCGCGGCGCTCGGCGTCTCGGGCGTGCTCGCGGTCGTGACCGCGGGGGTCTACATCGGCTGGTACACGCCCGAGCTGACGACCGTGCAGACGCGCCTGCAGGGTCGCGGGTTCTGGGAGATCCTCACCTTCCTGCTCAACGCGCTGCTGTTCGGGCTGGTCGGGCTGCAGCTGCGCCCGATCCTCGACGACCTCTCGGGCAGCTGGTCGCTCGTCGGGCAGGCGGCCGTGATCGTCGTCGCGGTGATCGTCGTCCGGTTCATCGGCGTGTTCGCCACCGCCTATCTCCCGCGCTGGTTGATCCCTGCCGTCCGCGCACGCGACCCGATTCCACCGTGGACCTATCCGGCGTTCGTCTCCTGGAACGGCATGCGCGGAGCCGTGACGATCGCCGCGGCACTGCTGATCCCGCTCCACACCGACGCCGGAGCGCCGTTTCCCGACCGCGAGCTGATCATCTTCTTCGCGTTCGCGGTCGTGCTCGCGACCCTCGTCGTTCAGGGCCTTTCGATGCCGGCGGTGATCCGCGCGCTCGAGCTGAAGACCGACGACGGCGATGCCGAAGCCGAGGAGGCGCTGGCGCGCGTTCGCGCGGCCGAGGCGGCTCTCGAGCGGCTCGACGAGCTCGTCGGCGAGGGGTGGGTGCTGGACGACACGGCGGAACGTGTCCGCGGCGCGTACCGGTTCCGGATCGACCGCTTCTCGGCACGCACCAACCCGGACGGTGACGGCAAGATCGAGAAGCGATCGCTCAAGTACCAGCGACTCCGCCGCGAGCTGATCGACGCCGAGCGTCACGCAGTCGTCGAGCTGAGGAACACCGGCGAGATCAGCGACGAGGTGATGCGGCGCGTCGAGCGCGACCTCGACCTCGAAGCGTCACGCCTGGACGCGTGACCTCGCCGGCGGGCGCCCCGCCGAACCGTCAGTCGCGATCGCCCATCGGCTGGGGCGGGAGCTGGGACGAACGGCGCTAAGCTCCGTTCTGCGAACCGACAGCGACAAGAGGGGACGCGCGATAGACCTTCTGGACTCGGTTGAGGTCTGGGGCCCGCAATCTAAGCGGATCGAGCTCTACCGAGGTGACCTCACCGACCTGATGGAGGACGAGGCGTTCGACGTGCTCGTCGTATCGGCCTTCCCGAACGACTACACGCCGACCCACGGGTCCCTGATCGGAGCTCTCGACGGGAAGGGCCTCTCCGTCGCATCGTTGGCATCGGAGAAGGAAGTCGATCTTAGAGAGGCCTACTCCTGCTGGCTCTCCAGGGTGTTCACACCTCACGATCCCGGCCTGCGTTTCCATCGCATCCTGTGCTTCGAGCCGCTCAGACGAGGGGAGCCCCCGCAGGTCGTCGGGGACATCTTCCGAGCCCTGACCCCGATCCTTGCGGAGAGACCGGAGATCAACACCGTCGCGATGCCTCTGGTTGCCGCGGGAGACCAGGGGTACGGCGTAGAGGAGATGCTGTCTCCGCTCCTCGACGCCGCGGTGCGCTGGCTGGAGAGGGGACTGCCGCTCGACCGCATCAAGATCGTCGTGCATTCGGACGCAGATGCCGAGCAAGCGCGGGAACTCTTCTCCCGGCAGAAGGGTGCGTACGCCTCGGAGCCTCCATCGACGCAGGCGACGAGCACCGACTACGACGTCTTCATCAGCTATTCGAGAGCGAACACGTCCGAGTGCGACGCGTTGGTGCGATTCCTTCGCGAGTCGCGACCCGGAATCAGGATCTTCCTGGATCGGAACGAGCTCGAAATCGGATCTGCCTGGCAGCAGAAGATGTTCGAGAGCCTGGACCGGTGCCGCAAGGTCGCCGCGCTGCTCTCTCCCGAGTACGTGATCTCGAAGGTCTGTCAGGAGGAGTTCAACATCGCGTGGTACAGGGCGCGAAAGACGAACGGTGAAATCATCTTCCCGATCTATCTCTACAGCGCCGCTCTTCCGAGCTACATGGAGTACCGCGGCTTCTTCGACTGCCGCGAAGGTGACGAGCCCAAGATCGCCGAGGCGTCCGCGGGGCTCCTCGCTGCTCTGGACAGGGCGTAGACGTTCTCACCGACCCGCGACTGCGGAGAGCCGCCTCGTGGAGGTTTTCGCACGATTGCGCCGTCACCGCGACGCCGCACATGGCGGCGCACCTCGCGGCCGTAACTCGCCGCAGATCGTTAGCCGCCTGCGCGCCAGTGCGCGCCATTCTCAAGCAGCTTCCAGAGGTCTCAGGCGGTCTCCGGGGAACCTGCGAGCAGCCCAGCGGCGCGAGGCCGCAAACCCGCTTTGCTGCTGGGTTTACGGCCTCGTGAGCGGAGGGGGAGGGATTTGAACCCTCGATCCGCCGAACGACGGATAACGGTTTTCGAGACCGCCGCATTCGACCGCTCTGCCACCCCTCCGGCGCGGCAAGGGTAGCCGGTTCACGGGACGCGGGGGTGTCGTGTGCGATCGGTGCGTGCGATCGGTGATTAGAGACAGCCACAGCGGCTGGGCGGCCGGTTGCGAACGCTTACACCCGGGCGCGGTGGTCAGCTGCTTGCCGCTCGGAGGTACCGCTCGATCTCTGATTTGCAGGGTTCGACGTCCCGCTCGTGCAACAGATTGGAGAGCTGGCGGTTCCAGGTCACGAAGCGGCCGTGTTGGGTGCTCGATCGCCGCGAAGACGAGCCGGAGCTCGGCCACGATCCGACGGAAGAACGCTTAGATGCGCTCGCTTCAGGCGGTGGCCGGCGCGGCGAGCACGGCCTCGAGCAGGTCGCCGAGCCGCGCAGTTGCGAGGCAGATGCAGCTGTCTGCGGCGCCGTAGTACAGGCGAACATCGTCGCTCACCGAATCGTGCACGAGGCCGCAGGGGAAGACGACGTTGGGGACGTCTCCGATGCGCTCGTAGGGTGCGAGCGGCCCCATCACCCAGTCGGGAAGGCGGTGGAGGACGTGGGTCGGCTCGTCGAGATCGAGCAGGGCGAGGCCGACCCGGTAGATGTCGCCGCCGACCGTCTCCTTGACGCCGTGGTAGACGAGCAGCCAGCCGTGCTCGGTTCGCAGCGGCGGTGGGCCGATGCCGATGCGGAGAGAGTCCCACCAGGCGCCGGTGCGGGGCTGGAGCACCTGCTCCGGGGCGCTCCAGCTGACGAGGTCGTCGGAGCGGGAGAGGAGGATCTCGCCGTGGGCGCCGCCGAACTGCGTCTTGGGGCGGTGGAGGAGCACCCAACGGCCGTCGATTCGGTGGGGCAGAAGGGCGGCGTTCTTGTCTTCCGGGTGTCTGACGATCCCGTGGCGCTCGACCGATCTGAAGTCCTCCGTCGTGGCGAGGAAGACCGCGGGGCCGGCCGGGCCGTACGCGGTGCAGGTGATGACCCAGCGGTCGAGCTCGTCGACCCAGACGGCGCGCGGATCCTCGAAGCCCCACTGCTCGCTCGCGACCCCGTGGTCGGGCGTCAGCAGCGGCTCGGGATCGATCGACCAGCCGCCGATGCCGTCCGCCGAGCGGGCGACCGAGAGATGCGAGATGCCTCTGCGGTCCTCGACCCGGGCGAGCAGGACGGTTTCGCCGTTGAGCGCGGCAGCCGCCGGGTTGAAGACGGCGTTGACGGTGTAGGGCCAGTCCTCGGCCGTGAGGATCGGGTTGCCGAGGTGGCGGCGGAAGAGCTCGGGCTCGCTCATGCCCGCTCCCGGCGCCGGCAAAGCCGACGCCTCCGCTCCCTGGAGCCTCCGTCGAGCCTACGGCTCATGCCCGCTCCCGGCGCCGGCAAAGCCGACGCCTCCGCTCGCTGGAGCCTCCGTCGAGCCTACGGCTCATGCCCGCTCCCGGCGCGGGCAAAGCCGACGCCTCCGCTCGCTGGAGCCTCCGTCGAGCTTACGGCTCATGCTGCCGCCGGGTGGAGAGCGGGCTCGCCCACGGCTGCCCGGACGCCTGCGGCGTCGAGGAGCAGTGCGGCGCGATGGAACGCAAGCGTCGATTCGGCGCCTTCGTTCTGGTTGAGCGCCTCGCTGCCGAGCCCGTCGCTGCAGCCGCCGGTCGCGAAGTCGTAGAGCGGCTTCTGCAGCGCGTTGCGGCCGAGGAACCACTCGAAGGCGCGGGTCGCCCGCACCCCGTGATCGGCCGCTCCGGTGATCGCGAAGGCGGCGAGCTCGGCCTCGACCAGAGCGGCGGCATCGAGCGGCTGCTCGTCGCCGGTGTCCGCGATCGGCTCGTTCGGGCGCCGGCCACGGTGGCCGGCCAGGCGCAGCACGTCGTCGCCGAGGCCCGATTCGTCGCCGAGCCAGCGGAGCGATTCGAGACCGAGTTCGATCACGTCGTTCCGGTGGAGGGCGCTGCCTCCGCTGATGAGCGCCTGCGAGAGCCGGGCGTTGTCGTAGCTGAGCCTGTCCTCGAACCAGCTCCACTCCTCGGTCGCGGTGCCGCTGTAGGCATCGGCGAGCTGTTCGACGAGCCGCTCGAGCAGGTGTCTGGCTTCCGGGTCGAGACGGTCGGCGTCGAGGCGCGAGAGGCCGAGCATCGTGTAGGCGGCCGTTCGCGGCGAGACGTCGTCCCGCGAGAGCGCCGCGACGAGCCGGGCGAGCAGGTCGCGTGCCGGGACGACGACGGCGGGGATCCACGCGGTCGCGAGGATCTCGCCGAGCGCCCAGACCGAGCGGCCGACGTGGTCGCCGACGTGCGGCTCGTCGAGCCAGCGACGGTCGTAGCTCATGAAGTTGCGCATCCCGTCGTCGCCGGTGGCCGAGGACAGGAAGGCGAGTGCCCGGTAGAGGATCGAGCTCCAGAGCCGCTCGTCGCCCCGGTTTGCGAGGGCGAGTGAGACGACGGCGAGCCGGGCGACGTCGTCGACGCAGTAGCCGCTGTCGCGATTGGGGATGATCCCATCGGCGTGCTGGACGATGCCGACGTCGTCGACGAGCGTGAGCAGGTGGTCGGTGCGCAGGCTCGTCAGATGCAGGTCGGTCACCCCGGAGGGCCGTCTGCGGGGTGCGACTGCGAACGCCTCGTGCAGGACAGCTGCGGTCGCTTCGGCGACCGACGGCCAGGCGAGGCCGGAGCCGATCCGCCGTGACTCCGCGCGAGCGGCGGCGAGCGTCTCGGGCTGCTCGATGTAGTCGCAGATCGCGGTGGCGACCGCGGCCGGATCGTCGAAGGGCACGAGGGTTCCCGCGCCAGAGGCGAGCATGTCCTGCGCATACCAGTACGGCGTCGAGACGACACCGCAACCGGCTGCGACCGCGAACGTGAGCGCGCCCGACGCGATCTGCTCCCGGTTGTGGTACGGCGTCACGAACACGTCGGTCGCTGCCAGCAGGTCCGAGAGCTCCTCGAGCGCGAGGAACCGGTCGTCGAACTCCACGTGGTCGCCGAGGCCGAGCTCGAGCACGCGCTGCTCCAGCATCAGCCGGTACCGCTCCCCCTCCCGGCGCGCGACGTCGGGATGCGTGCGCCCGGCGACCACGTAGACCGTCTCGGGATGCCGCTCGACGATTGCGGGGAGAGCATCGATCACCGTCTCGAGGCCCTTGCCTGCGGAGATCAGGCCGAAGGTGGAGAGCAGGAAGCGATCCCCGATGGCGGCGTACGCGCCGGAGGCGCGCTCGTCGAGCCCGCTCGCCGCACGAGCGGTGAGACGGGCCGGGGCTCCGTGCGGCACCACACGTACCTTCTCCTCGGGACAGGCGCCCGAGGCGACGAGCAGTTGCAGCGCGGTCTCCGTCATCACGATCACGAGCTCGGCCTCGCGGCAGAGCTCGGTGAGGACTTCAGCCTGATGCGGCGTCGGCTCGGAGAGCACCGTGTGCAGGGTGACGACGAGCGGCTGGGAGAGGCTTTGGGCGAAGGAGAGCACGTACTCGCCGTCCTCGCCGCCGAAGATCCCGTACTCGTGCTGGAGCAGGACGACGTCGACGTCGAGCCGCCCGAGCATCCGCGCGGTGCGCACGTAGTCGCCGCGAACGGCCTGCGCGATCGTCGCGAGGAGGCCGCGCCGCTGCGGGCTCGACGGCTCGTTGACGACCGCGACGAGATCGGCTCGCTCGATGCCCGAAACGCCGAGCAGCCCCACCCGGACGTCGGCCGCGAAGGTTCCGATCCCGCAGGCCCGCGGTGGGTATGTGGAGACGATTGCCGTGCGCATGCGTCAGCTCCTCGGGCGGAGCTCGCGGGCCGGCGAGTGAAGCTCGTGCATCCGCGAACCGCCGCAGGCCGGCGCTCCTGCGCGAGCCGCTCCGTCTGTCGGCGCGCGCAGCCGGCCGAACACACGCGTCAACCGCTTCCTCATCATGTCGCTCCCTCTCGCGACTCCCCAAGACAGCAGGCGGCGGGCTCGTGTGGGAGTCAGGACACGGGGACGCTGCGTCCAGCCTAGCGCAGCGCCATCCGGGTCAGCGGCTATCGGGACGCGGGGACGCCTCGAGTCCGCCGGCCGCTCAGGATGCGGCGGCGAGAAGCTCGACGAGCGTTGCTCGAAGACTCTGCAGTTCGTTCGTCGGCTCGATCTGCGTCTGGATGATGCGTTGGAGCGCGCGCGACTCGGGTCGGGTGAAGACGAGCCGCCGCTGTCGCTTCACCTCTTCCGGGTCGATCAGCGGCTTCAGCCTGGTCGCGAGGTCTCGTGACCCGATCGACATCCCCGAGCCCGCTTCGGCTGCGGTCAGGAGCAGGCGGGCGTCGCTGTCGGTGAGCGTGACGGGGTTGCCGATGAGATCGAACTCGACCATCAGCAGGGGGGCCTGCGGTGCGGCGCATAGGGTGTCACGAGATGGACACTAGCTCCGAGCGCTCTCGCCGTTCCGCCCGCGTGTCCGTGTGACGACGTGACCGCGCCGCGCCGCGTCGCGGTGCTGGCGCCGATCTCGTGGCGGGTGCCGCCGCGCGCCTACGGGCCGTGGGAGCAGTTCGCCTCGCTGCTCACCGAGGGCCTCGTCGAACGGGGCGTCGACGTCACGCTGTTCGCGACGGGCGACTCGCTGACGGCGGCCCGGCTCGCCTCGGTCGTGCCGCGCGGGTACTCGGAGGATCCGGAGGCCGACGCCAAGGTGAGCGAGTGCCTGCACATCGCCCAGGTGTTCGAGCGTGCGGCCGAGTACGACGTCATCCACAACAGCTTCGACTTCCTGCCTCTGACCTACAGCGCGCTCGTCGAGACGCCGATGTTGACGACGATCCACGGGTTCTCGTCGCCTGGCATCCTGCCGGTGTACCAGCGATACAACGCGCGCTCCGGCTACGTCGCGATCAGTGAGGCGGATCGTCATCCGAGCCTCGACTACCTCGCGACGATCCATCACGGAATCGACACGGACCGCTTCGCGCTCGAGCTCGCGGTGGGGTCATACCTCCTCTTCTTCGGGCGCATCCATCCGGACAAGGGAACGGTCGAGGCGATCGACGTCGCGGAGGAGCTCGGGCTCCCGCTGCTCCTGGCGGGAATCGTTCAGGACCAGCGCTACTTCGAGGAGCTGGTCGCGCCGCGGCTCGACGGCGAGCGGGTGCGCTTCATCGGGGCGGTGGGGCCGGCGGAGCGCTCCGAGCTGCTCGGCGGCGCCCGCGCGCTGCTGCACCTGATCGGGTTCGAGGAGCCCTTCGGGTTCAGCGTCGTCGAGGCGATGGCCTGTGGCACGCCCGTGATCGCGTTCCGCCGGGGCTCGATGCCGGAGCTGATCGAGCACGGCGTCACCGGCTTCCTCGTCGACGACGTCGAGGCGGCCGTCGCCGCGGTCGGTGGGGCGGTCGAGCTCGACCGCGGCGCGATCCGGGCCCAGGCAGTGGCACGGTTCGGGCGGGCGCGCATGGTGGACGCGTATC
This sequence comes from uncultured Actinomycetota bacterium, assembly GCA_963797465.1. Lineage (GTDB taxonomy): Bacteria > Actinomycetota > Thermoleophilia > Gaiellales > Gaiellaceae > PALSA-600. The sequence continues at coordinate 135,167 of CAWCPD010000003.1, forward strand.
TCGATGCGTACGACCAGCTGCTCGCGTGAGCCCGGACGCGCCCGAGCGGTTCATGCTCGGCATCAACTACTGGCCCGCCGCGCAGGCGATGGACTGGCTACACGCCTACGACCCGGCGATCACGCGCCGCGACTTCGCACGCGCCCGAGACGCCGGCTTCGAGACGATCAGGGTCTTCGTGCGCTGGGAGGACGCTCAGCCGACGGCGCTCACCGTCGACGCAGCCGTGCTGGCCCGGCTCGTCGACGCCGCGGGCGCTGCCGTCGAGGTCGGCGTCCGCCTGCTCGTCACCCTCTTCACGGGCCACATGAGCGGTGTCAACTGGATTCCCGAATGGGCGGTGGGCGGAGCGTCGGGCGATCGCCGCTTTCGCGTCGTCAGCGGTGGGAGGCCTGCGCCCCCGCAGACCGGCCTGCGCAACTGGTACGCGGACCCCGAGGTCGTCGACGCGCAGGAGCGGCTGGCGACCGCGACCGCCGACGCGCTCGCCGGCCATCCCGGTGTCTGGGGCTGGGATCTCGGCAACGAGAACTCGAACTGCACGATCCCGCCCGACGCGGCGTCCGCCGAAGCGTGGCTCGAGCGGATGTCCACCGCGCTCCGGCGCAGCGACCCGGGGAGGCCGATCACGATCGGCCTCCACATGGAGGACCTCGAGAACGATCGTCTGATCGGGCCGGCAGAGGCTGCGCGTTGGTGCGACGTGGTCTCGATGCACGGCTACCCGATCTACGCGGACTGGGCGGCGGGCTCGACGGACGGCGAGCTGGTGCCGTTCCTCGCCGAGGTCACCCGCTGGCTGGCATCGGGCGCGCCGGTGCTCTTCGAGGAGTTCGGCTTGCCGACCGTGCCCACGACCCTGCCGGACGAGGGCCTGCTCGACGAGGCGGCCGCTGCCGAGTACACGGGGCGCGTGCTCGACGGGCTTCGGGCGGTCGGTTGCCGGGGCGCGTTCCTCTGGTGCTTCAGCGACTACGCCTCCGACCTCGCATCCGTCCCGCCGTTCGACGCGGCACCGCACGAGCTCAGCTTCGGCCTCTGGCGAGCGGACGGCACTGCCAAGGCCGCGGTCTCCCAGGTGACCTCCCGGGCAGGCGCCGCCTGCGTCCCGCCGGGGAGTCCGGGCGCCTGGCTCGACATCGACGCCGCCACGTTCGCGGAGGACCGGCGCCATCACCTCCGGCGTCTCTACGGTCGCTTCCGCGCTACGAGACGCTCACCGGCGTGATCCGGGAACGATGCCCGCGTCGGTAGATGAGAATAGACCGGTGCTCGCCGTGCGACGCTCCGAGACCGAGGTGCCGGTCGAGCTCGAGGCCTGCGTCGCCGCCGCCGAGGTCGACCTGTGGAGCTGAGCATGGTCCGGCTGATGTCAAGGCGCGAGAGTCGTGCAAGCGACTGAGAGCAGCGGACGATCCGAGCAGGTCGAGGAGGCGAAGGTCGCGATCATCGGCGGCGGTATCGCCGGCTGCAGCCTCGCGTATCACCTGACGAAGCTCGGCTGGAACGATGTCGTTCTGCTCGAGCAGGCCGACCTGACCTCCGGCTCTACCTGGCACGCGGCCGGTCTCTGCACGCAGTTCAACTCGAGCTACAACCTGATGGGGCTGCTGCGCTACTCGGTCGAGCTCTACCAGCTGCTCGAGGCGGAGACCGGGCAGGCGGTCGACTACCACGCCTGTGGAAGCGTTCGGCTTGCGGCCTCCGACGATCGGCTCGAGGAGTTCCGGCAGCGAGCGGCGATGGCGGAGCTCGTCGGCGTGCCGTTCGAGCTCGTCGGGCCTGCGCGGCTTGCAGAGCTGCATCCGCTGGTCGACACGAGCGGCATCCGCGCCGCCGCGTACCTGCCGACCGACGGGCATGTCGACCCGACGAGCCTGGCGAATGCCTTCGTGCGTGGCGCGATCGGCGCGCGGATTCGCCGCGGGACGGCGGTGCGTGGGATCCGACGCGAGCGTCACGGGTGGCTGCTCGAGACCTCAGCCGGACAGGTACGGGCGGAGATCGTCGTGAACGCCGCGGGCCAGTGGGCTCGTGAGGTCGCCCGGCTTGCCGGCGCAGAGTTGCCGCTCGTCCCGCTCCAGCATCACTACGTCGTGACGGCGCCTCTGGCCGAGGTCGCGGCGTTGGGGCGAGAGCTTCCTGTTCTGCGCGACGCGGACGCGTCGTACTACGTGCGTCAGGAGGGTCAGGGTCTGCTGGTCGGGCCGTTCGAGCGCAATCCGCTTCCGTGGGCGATCGACGGCATCCCGCCAGGCTTCAACGCGAAGCTCTTGCCGCCGGACCTCGACCAGATCGAGGAGCCTCTTGCGGCAGCGGCCGAGCGACTGCCGGTGTTCGCGGACGCCGGCATCAGCTCGGTCGTCAACGGCCCGGACGCCTATACGCCCGACGGCCGCTGCCTGATGGGGCCCGTCCCCGGGTTGCCAGACTTCCACGTCCTTGCCGGCTTCAGCATCTTCGGGATCGTCTTCGCGGGCGGGGCTGGGCGCTACGCGGCCGAGTGGATCGTCAAGGGACAGCCGAGCGACAACATGTGGGAGCTCGACGTCCGCCGTTTCGGCGGGTATGCAGCTTCGAAGCAGTATCTCGTCCCCCGTGCGTGCCAGGTCTACGAGCGCGAGTACGCGATCCACTACCCCGAGGAGGAGCTGCCGGCGGGGCGACCGCTCAAGGTCGATCCGATCTACGAGCGGCTGGCCGCCCGCGGCGCGGTCTTCGGCGAGCGTTTCGGCTGGGAGCGGCCGCTGTGGTTCTCGCCTAACGGCACAGCACGCGACGAGTACTCGTTCCGGCGCGGCAACTGGTTCGACGCCGTAAGTGAGGAGTGCCGCGCTGTTCGCTCGCGGGTCGGCGTGCTCGACCAGACGAGCTTCGCCAAGTTCGCCGTGTCGGGGCCTGGCGCGGAGCCGTTCCTCGACCGGGTCGTCGCCAACCGCCTGCCGGCGGAGGTCGGGCGGATGGCGTTGACGCAGGCCTGCCGTCCCGGCGGCGGCATCGAATGCGACCTGACGGTCACGCGCGTCGAGCGCGATCGTTTCTACGTCGTTTCCGCCGCCGCCACCGAGGAGCACGATTACGCGTGGTTGCAGTCGCACCTCCGCGACGAGGACGACGTCCGGCTCGAGAACGTCACCGACGCCTACGGCGTGCTGACGCTCGCAGGCCCGCGTTCGCGCGAGCTTCTACAGGGGCTGACCGAGACGGATGTGTCGCGGACGGCGCTGCCGTTCTTCCGCGCGCGCGATCTGCACGTGGGGCCCGTGCCGACGCTCGTACTGCGGGTCTCGTACGTCGGCGAGCTCGGCTTCGAGCTGCACCATCCCCTTGAGCAGCAACCAGTCCTGGACGAGCTCGTGCAGAAGGCCGGGGCGCCGCTCGGCATCGTCGACTTCGGCTACCGCGCACTCGACTCGATGCGGCTCGAGAAGGCCTACCGTCTCTGGGGCGTGGACATGTCCGCCGACTACACCCCGCTCGAAGCCGGGCTCGAGCGCTTCGTCTGCTTCGACAAGGGCGACTTCGTCGGTCGCGACGCCCTGCTGCGCCAGCGCGAGGCCGGAATCCGCCGCACGCTCGCCTGTCTGACGGTCGACTCGAGCGACGCGGACGCGCACGGCTACGAACCGGTCCGGGCCGACGGCGAGCCGATCGGTTACGTCGCCGCCGGCGGGTACGGCCACGTCGTCGAGCGGAGCATCGCGCTTGCCTACCTCCCCGTCGAGCACGCTGCTCCGGGAACGACTCTGACCGTCGACATCGTCGGCGAGCCGATGCCCGCCACGGTCGTGGCGCAGCCGCTCTACGATCCCGGGAATCTGCGGTTGCTCTCGTGAACGCCCACCTCGATCCCTACGCGCCCGTCCGCTGGGAGCTCGTCCCCGGTAGGACGGTGCTCGTACTGATCGACCTCCAGCGTGACTTTCTCCACGCCGACGGCTGGTACGCGAAGGGAGGGATCGACGTCTCGCACATGCAGCGTGTGATCGAGCCGACCCAGCGCCTGGTCGCCGCGGCGCGGCGCGCGCGCCTGCCCGTCGTCTGGACGCGGCACGGCTACAAGGACGGGAGCGATGCCGGGCCGTTTCTGCAGCTTCGCCCGTTCCTCCGCGACGGCGGCCTCCGGCAGGGCACGTGGGGATACGCGATCCACGACGAGTTCGACGTCCGTCCCGAGGACTGGACGGTCGAGAAGGCGCGCCTGAGCGCGTTCTTCAACACGAACCTGGAGCTCGTTCTCCGAGGCCTTCAGGCGGAGACCGTGCTCCTCGCCGGCGTGCTCACGAACCAGTGCGTCGCTGCGACCTCGAAGGACGCGATGTTCCGCGACTTCAAGCCGATCGTCGTCGCCGAGTGCACGGGCACGACGCTGCCGCACCTGCACGAGCCGGCACTGGAGATGATCCGCGTCGGCTGGGGCGAAGTACGCTCGCTCGACGACACGATGGCCGATCTCGAGTCACTCGCATGAAGCTCGGCGCCCACTTCCTGCCCGAGAACCTGCCGGAGTTCCTCGCGTCGGTCCGCGCCGCCGAGGAGGCCGGCTACGCGCGCGCCTGGCTCGTCGACGGCCAGATGCTGTGGCAGGACCTCTACGTCTACCTGACCCGCGCGCTTGCCGCCACGGAGCGGATCGCGGTCGGCAGCGGTGTGACGAATCCGCTCACGCGCCACCCGTCCGTGACGGCGAGCGCGCACGCGACCCTTGCCGATCTGCACCCGGGCCGCGTGCTGCTCGGCCTCGGGCGCGGCGACAACGCGGTGCGCACGCTCGGCCTCGAGCCGGTGCCGACGGCCGAGCTCGCGAAGACGGTTCCCCTTCTGCGTGCCTGGATGAGCGGCGAGGAGGCGCAGGGCGCCCGCATCCGGTGGGCGCACGAGCGGGTCCCGATCATGATGGGCGCCACCGGCCCGAGGAACCTGCGTCTGGCTGGTGCGCTGGCCGACATCGCGATGATCTATGTCGGCGTCCATCCCGTCTCCGTCCGCTGGGCGATCGACCACGTCCGGGCGGGCGCAGAGGAGGCCGGGCGTGACCCGGCGGACGTCTCGATCGCAGCGCTCTGCGCCATGCACGTCTCCGACGACCAGGAGCGCGCGTGGGAGGAATGCCGCTGGGCACCCGCCGCCTGCGCGAACCACATCGCCTCGACGCTGCGGTCGAACCCCGCGCACGGCATGCCCGAGGAGATGACGCGTCTGGTCGCGGCGCGCGACTCCTACGACTACTACGGCGGCCACCTCGACTCGTCCGCCGAGCACACGAGCTACCTGACCGGCGACCTCGTCGACGACTTCGCCATCGCCGGGCCCGCCGAGCGCTGCCTCGCGAAGATCCGCGAGCTGGGTCGGCTGGGGGTCGACGAGGTCTCGACCGCGTACCTGAACGGGAGGTTCGAGCAGATGGAGCGGGCGCGGGAGACGATCATCCCGGCGCTGAGCGAGGCGACCCGGTGAAGCGCATCGGCGTCGACGTCGGCGGCACCTTCACCGACCTGATCCTCGTCGACGAGGAGGCGGGCCGGATCACCGTCGACAAGGTTCCGTCCACCCCCGACGACCCTGCGAGGGGCGTCGTCGCAGGCGTCCGCGCGCTGTGCGAGAAGGCCGGGGTCGCCCTGGCAGAGGTCGACAACCTGCTGCACGGGACGACCGTCGCGACGAACATCGTGCTCACGCACAGCGGCGCGGAGGTGGGCCTGCTGACGACCCACGGCTTCCGCGACATCCTCCACATCGCGCGCCATAAGAAGCCGTTCAACTTCTCGCTCCAGCAGGAGCTGCCGTGGCAGTCGCGGCCGCTCGTCAAGCGTCGCCACCGGCTGTGCGTCCGCGAGCGGGTGACGGTGCCCGACGGCGAGGTGCTGACAGGTCTCGACGATGACGAGGCCCGCGAGCAGGTGCGCCGCCTGCGGGCCGCCGGCGTCGAGGCGGTCGCCGTCTGCCTGCTCCACTCGTACTTGAACCCCGAGCACGAGCGGCGCATCAAGGAGATCGTGCTCGACGAGTTCCCGGAGGCGTTCCTCTCGGTCTCGCACGAGGTCCTGCCGCTCTACCGCGAGTTCGAGCGCTTCTCCACCACATGCCTGAACGCGTACATCGGCCCCAAGGTCTCCACGTATGTCGCACGTTTCGATGCGGCGCTCCGTGAGGCCGGGTTCGAGCACGAGGTGCAGCTGATGCAGTCGGCAGGCGGCATGGCGACGGTCGCCTCGGCGACGCAGCGGCCGGTCAACCTGCTCATGTCCGGGCCGGTGGCCGGGCTGATCGGCGGCATCTGGGCGGGGAAGATGGCCGGCTACGACAACGTGGTCACCCTCGACATCGGCGGCACGTCGGCCGACATCGGCGTCGCCGCCGGCGGGCTCCTGCGCATGCGCCACCTGCTCGACACGAGAGTCGGCGACTACCAGGCGATGGTGCCGATGGTCGACATCGACACGATCGGCGCCGGCGGCGGCTCGATCGCCTACGTCGACGCAGGCGGCGTGTTCCGCGTCGGCCCCGAGTCGGCGGGCGCCGATCCCGGCCCCGCCTGCTACGGACGCGGCGGCGAGCAGCCGACCTCGACGGACGCGCAGCTCGTCCTCGGCCGGCTCCGGCCAGAACGGGGCCTGCTCGGCGGCGAGATGCAGCTCGACCCGGAGCTCGCCCGGCGGGCAATGGGCGACGTGGCCGCGAGCTTGGGCCTTTCGGTCGAGGAGGCGGCGCTCGGTGCATTGCAGATCCAGAAGTTCGGGATGGCTCAGGCGATCGAGCTGAACAGCGTCCGCCGCGGCTACGACCCGCGCGAGTTCACCCTCGTCGCGGCCGGCGGCGCCGGGCCCCTCTTCGCCTGCGACATCGCGCTCGAGCTCGAGATTCCTCGCGTCCTCGTTCCCCCGCACCCCGGGATCACGTCGGCGACCGGCCTGCTCGCGACCGACCTCCAGCACGAGTACGTCGCAACCGAGCGCCATGCGCTGCGAACGCTCGACCACGAGCGCGTCGCCGCCCGGTACGAGCAGCTCAGCGCAGAGGCGGTGGCGCAACTGGACGCGGATCAGGTGCCGGAGGAGCGGAGGCTCGTCCGGCGGCTCGCCGACTGCCGCTACGCCGGTCAGGGCTACGAGGTGCGGTTCGACGTTCCCGCCGGCGGGATCGACGACGTCTGGGCGGAGAGGCTCGCGGATGCGTTCCACGCCGCGCACGAGCGCGAGTACGGGCACCGCTTCGACGCGGAGATCGAGATCGTCAACATCCGCGTCGTCGGCATCGGCCGGATCGAGGAGCTCGACTGGACGGAGGTGCAGCCGGGCGACGGCGACCCGAGCGCCGCGCAGACCGTCACGCGTGACGTCGTCTTCGACGTCGACGGCCGCGCCGAAAGCCGCCCGACGCCGTTCTTCGATCGCGAGCGGCTGCGGGCCGGCGACCGGATCGCGGGCCCGGCGATCATCGAGCAGTACGACTCGACGACCGTCGTTCCACCCGGCCTCGTCGCCGAGATCGACCGCCACGGCAACATCGTCGTCGACTGCACGGTCGGTACGCAGATCACGCGGGGCGAGCTCGCGACGCCGATTCTGATGCGCGTGATCGGCGGCGCCTTCTCTGCGATCGCGAAGGAGATGTCGAGCGTCCTCTTCCGGATGTCGTACTCGTCGATCATCCGCGAGTCCGAGGACCTCGGGGCCGGCATCTTCGACGCCGAGGGGAACGAGCTCGCCGAGTCCGACTCGACCCCGATGTTCATGGGCGCGATGCCCAAGATCGTCAAGGGCGTCCTGAAGCTGCTCGGGGACGACATCCACGACGGTGACGTGATGCTCCACAACGACCCGTATCTCGGTGCGACGCACTCTCCCGACGTCGCGATCGTGATCCCGATCTTCCACGACGGCGAGCTCGTCGGCTTCTCCGGGGCCTCCGCACACCTGCTCGACATCGGCGGTGCCTTCCCCGGCCTTGCCGTCGACCTGGTCGACAACTGGTCGGAGGGAAGCATCTACCGCGCCGTCAAGCTCTCCGAGCGCGGCGTCCGCCAGGACGCGCTCTGGAAGCACATCCTCGGGAACACGCGCACGCCGACGTACAACCGCGGAGACATCGAGGCGATGATCGCGGCCTGCGAGCTGGCGAAGACGCGCTACCTCGAGCTGCTGCGCCGCTACGGGAGCGACGCGGTCCTGGGCGCCGCCCGCGACTGGATCGACTACTCCGAGCGGATGCTCCGGCAGGAGATCGCCAAGGTGCCGGACGGCATCTACGAGACGGATGTCGGCTGGCTCGACGACGACGGCCGCAACCGCGGCGTCCAACTGCCGGTGAAGGTGAAGGTGATCGTCGAGGGGGACGAGCTGACCATCGACCTGACCGGCTCGAGCGACGAGGTGCCGACCGGCTTCAACTGCCCGTTCGAGGGGACGACCGTCTCGGCGATGACGTTCATCGTCCGGATGATCTTCCTCGACGAGGCGGCGTATCCGGTCTTCGTCCCCCAGAACGAGGGGATGCTCAAGCCTGTGCACGTGATCGCACCCAAGGGCTCGATCTTCAACCCGAACTACCCGCGCGCCTGCTTCGCCCGCTTCTGCCAGGTGCAGCGCGCGGTCGACCTGGTGCTGAAGGCGCTCGCCGGAGTCGTGCCCGAGCAGATCACCGCGGGCAACTCCGCCCACCTCCACTTCATCTCCTACTCCGGCTTCAACGCCGAGAGCCAGGAGTACTGGGTGTACCTCGAAGTCGACGAGGGCTCCTACGGCGGTCGCCCCGGTCGCGACGGGCTCGACTCCGTCGACTGCCTGATCGCGAACACCCGCAACAACCCGATCGAAGAGCTCGAGTGGCGGTTCCCGATGCGAACGGAGCGATACGAGCTCCGCGACGAGCCGTGTGCGGCCGGCAAGTGGCGCGGCGGGATCGGGATGGTTCGCGTGAACCGATTCCTCCGCCACACGATCGTCACCTGCGAGGGCGAGCGCCACGACACCGACCCGCCCTGGGGCATCTTCGGCGGCCACGACGGGATCAACGCGTCGCTCGTCCGCAACGCCGGGACGGCCGCCGAGGAACGCTGGCCGTCGAAGGTGACGGCCTCGGAGCTCGAGGCAGGCGACACGCTGCAGATCACGGTGCCGAGCTCCGGCGGCTACGGCGACCCGTTCGAGCGTGACCCCAGCCTCGTCCTCGCCGACGTCCTCGACGGCTTCACGACGCTCGAGCTCGCCGAGCGCGACTACGGCGTCGTGATCGACGCCGAGACGATGACGCTCGACCACGAGGCGACGGAGGGCCGACGCAAGGAGCGCCCCTAGGTTGCAAGCCGGGACAGTCGAGTTCGGCGGCGGTCCACCGTTGCGACAGGAGCGATCAATTGAGAAGCTCAGCGCAGACCCGTTCGAACCCAGCGAAGTCAGGCATTCGGAGGTGCTTGCTATGGCCAAGGTGCTCGTGATCGTTCCGTTCGCCTTCGACGAGAAGGGACTCGCCAACCGACAGGCGCAGCAGGCGTCCGTCGAGCTCGGGCCCGACATCGAGTTCGACTTCCGCCCGGTCAAGGCCGGGCCGGCGCTCTTCGACAGCTACCACGACTGGCTGCTCGCCGATCTCGCGATGTTCGAAGCCGGCCTTTCGGCGGAGGAGGAGGGCTACAACGCCGTCTGCATCGACACGATGAGCGACTCCGGCGTGAACGCGCTCCGCTCCGTCCTCGACATCCCGGTGATCGGCCCCGGGAAGGCCTCGTACTTGACGGCGCTGCTGCTCGGCAACAAGTTCTCCGTGCTCACGCAGTGGGACCCCTGGAAGGGCCTCTACGTGAAGGGGCTCCAGGAGTACGGCCTCGTCGACAAGTGCGCCTCGATCCGGTCGATCAACGTTCCACCCGACGTCGAGAACCTGCTCGGCGGCAAGGAGGAGGTCGTCTTCCCGATGCTCGTCGAGGCCGGCCTTCAGTGCGTCGAGGACGGCGCCGATGTCATCTGCCTCGGCTCGACCACGATGCATCAGGCGCATGCGCATCTGAGTGCGAACCTGCCGGTACCCGTGATCAACCCCGGTCCGCTCACGTACAAGCTCGCCGAGGCGGTGCTCGGGCTCGGCCTGACGCACAGCCGGCAGGCCTACCCGAAGCCGAGCGTGCCGAAGGCCGAGATGGCTCACGCAATGCTGGAGGCCGCCGCCGCGAGCGAGCTCGCCACCGCCTGAGAGCTCGTCCAGTGGCTCTTTCCGGGGATGCGCTATGCAGGCACGGTGGTCGTGGCGATCCTACGAGGCGCGCGAGGGGACCCGCGGCTCCGAGAACGCCTCGATCCGGGCCAGGTAGTCGAGCACCGTCTCGAGTGGCTCCACGTCGCCGAACTTGGCGTCGATGTCGAACAGGTTCCACTCGACGGCGCCGGCGACCCGGTCGCCGACGCACTCGCGGACGACGATCGGGCGGAACCCGTGTCCGATCGCGTCCTCGACCGTGTGCCGGACGCAGCCGGCCATCGTCACCCCGGTGACGATCACCGTATCGACCTGGGCCGCGCGCAGGGTCGAAGCGAGGTGCGTTCCGAAGAAGGCGCTCGCGAACTTCTTGACGATCACGTGTTCGCCCGGCTCAGGCGCAATCCGCTCATCGATCGCGACCGCCTCGCTGCCGAGCTGCAGCACCTCGACGGGGATCTTCAGGTGCCAGAGGCCCGTGTCGGGGGCCGGCTCGTCCGTCGTCGCGTAGGCGGTCGTCGTGTAGACGATCGGGACCCCTTTCGCGCGCGCCGCGGCGTTGAGCGCCTGCACTCCCGGGATGATCGTGTCCATGCCCTCGCAGGTGAACGGGTTCCCCGGCCGCGTCCACGCGTTCGCGAGATCGATGTGGATGAGCGCCGGTCTCGACCCGAACCCGACGCGGCGCATGAATCCGCGCGAACGGTAGAGGTCGGAGTCGGCCGAGAAGATCGTCTCCAGCGCCTGCTGAACGTCGTCCATCGCTCCTCCTCGGGAGATGATCGGAGATCATTCCACAGATGCTCGAGGAGTAGCCGGTCGCGCCGGAGCGGGGCGGTCCGCGAGAGAAACGGTTCGTTTCCCTCGCATCGACGGAGAAGGAGGGATTCGAACCCTCGAGGCAGGGATTACCCCACCTAACGCCTTAGCAGGGCGCCGCCTTCAGCCACTCGGCCACTTCTCCGGGGCCCGCTGATCGTAGCGAAGGCCCCGACTCGCGACGGGGTTCTAGCTGTGAGTCGACTGGTAGACGAACGCCACGACGTCGGCGATCTGCTGGTCGGTCAGCTGGCTCTTGAAGGGCGGCATCGCACCCTTGCCGTTGACCACGCGGTCGACGATCAGCGCCTCGTCGGGCTTCTTCTCGTCGAGGTTCGGCCCCACCGTGCCCGTGGCGCCTGCGGCCTCGAGGACGTGGCAGGCGGCGCAGCCCGAGCTTGCGAAGACGGCCTCACCGGCGGCGGCGTCGCCGTTGTCGTACGGGCCTGCCGCCCGTTTCGTCTCCGTCGGCGTCGTCTCGGCCGACGTCGTCTCGGTCTCCGTCGTCTTCGCCTCGGTGGTCACCGTGTCCGTCTGTCCGCCCTCCGTGGTCACGGTCGCGGTCGTCTCGACCTCGTTCGTGACGGTCTCCGTCGCGGTCGGCGTCGTCTCCATGGAGGTCGTGTCGGTGGGGTTCTCGGTCGCGACCTGCTCGGCGTGTGCCTCCTCGTCTTCCTTCCCGAAGACGATCACGGTCGACATCATCCCGACGAAGAGGGCGACGCACAGGACGACGTACGCGTTGCGCCACTTCTTGCCGGGAAAGTCCGGGTTCCTCCGTGGCAGGAGGAACGACGAGACGAGCGAGAAGATGATGAAGATCCCGCCCATCAGGGCGAGCGCAATCTCGGACTCCGTCGAGAGAGCGAACAGCATTGCGCGAGGAACCTAGCGCAAGCGCTAGTCGAGTGCGGCAGTTCCGGCGGCCGGCTCGTCGCTCTCCGTCGCGGGAGCCTCGCCGGGTTCCGGGTCCCGGAGATACAGCACCTCGTAGACGACTCCCGCGATCACCGCGCCGGCGCACGGGCCGACGTACCAGACCCAGAAGTCGGTCCAGTCGTTGCTCACGAGCTCCGGCCCGAAGGCGCGCGCGGGGTTCATCGCCGCGCCCGTGAGGCCGGCCGCCATGAGCGTGCCGAAGGTGACCGTCAGACCGACCGCGAGGCCGGCGATCTGCTTGAAGGTGCCGCGCGGGTCGGCCATCGTCGCGAAGTAGACCCACAGGAGGAAGAACGTCAGCGTGGCCTCGATCGCGACGCCCTGACCTGCGTCGACGGCGGTGTTCAGGGTCGGCGCGCCGAGGTTCGTCGCCGCCCCGGTCGGCAGCACCCACTTCAGCATCAGGGCCGCCAGTGCTGCGCCGCCGAGCTGCACGACCCAGTACGCGAGCGCGTGGACGGCGCCGATGCGGCGCGTGACGAGGAACGCGAGCGTCACCGCGGGGTTGAAGTGCCCGCCCGAGATATGCGCGAGCGACGAGACCATCACGGCGACCACGAGCCCGGCCGCGAGCGCGATCCCCACGAGGTCGCCGTAGATCGTGGCGCCGGCCGCGATGAAGATCAGCGCGAAGGTGCCGACGAGCTCCGCGACGCCGCGGCGGAGGAGGTCAATGCCCACGGCCGGAGCATACGACCCCCCGCGGACGGTCGTGTCCCCTAGCCGCCTGCGACTGCTGCCACGACGCGGACCGCGGCGCTCTCCGCGAGCGGCCCGTCGAGCTCGTCGCGTGCGTCGTGCCCGTCGACGTACACGTTGACGAGCCCGCGCAGCTCGCCGCGCTCGTCGAAGAGGAGGCTCTCGACCGGAAGCGCGCGCAGGGCTTCCCGCAACGTCGCCGCGTGCGTCTCGAACTCGGCGCGCCCGCCGGCCTCGCGGGCGAGGATCGACGGCAGGCGGATCGCCGCCACGGCTCAGACGGTGGCGAGCTCGACCGAGAGCACCGGCGGCAGGTCACGGGCGAGCTCCGACCAGCGACCGTCCTCGAGCCCCCAGACCGAGCCGCTCTGGGTGCCGAGCACCGGCCCGCGCTCGTCCCAGCTCATGCCCTCGCGCAGCACGACGCTCCAGGCGTGCTCCGGCAGGCCGTCGGCGTGAAGCTCCCACGAGGCGCCGGCGTCGGTCGTCCGGTAGACGCCGAGCCGCCCGCCGACCGTGACGCGGTTCTCGCCGCTCTCCTCCGGCACGACGTAGGCGACGTCCGGGTCGGCCGGGTCGAGCGCGATCCCGAAGCCGAACGCGCTCGGCAGCCCGTTGCCGTCGAGCCGCTCCCACGTCTCGCCGAGGTCGTCGGAGCGGTAGACGCCGCAGTGGTTCTGCTGCCAAAGCCGGTGCGGGCTCGCCGGATGGACGAGCAGCTTGTGCACGCATTGCCCGACCTCGGGATACGGGTCGGGGAGGAAGTCGGCGGCCACTCCGGCGTTGACCGGCTGCCAGTTCGTGCCCCCGTCGTCGGAGCGGAACGCGCCCGCGGCCGAGATCGCCGCGAAGAGGCGGCCCGGCGAGGAGGGGTCGAGCGCGATCGAGTGGCAGCACATACCGCCCGCGCCGGGCTGCCAGCGCTCGCGGGTCGGGTGCTCATTGAGCCCGGCGACCGGCCGCCACGTGGCGCCCGAGTCGTCCGTGCGGAAGAGCACGCCGGGCGCGCCGCCGAGGAAGAGCGTGCCGGGCTCGGCCCCGTGCCCGGCCTCGACGTGCCAGAGCGCCTCGAGAGCCAGGCCGGGCGCCTCGGGCGCCTCGAGCCGGTCCCAGCTCTCGCCGCCGTCGGTCGACCGATGGACGGTCGCGCCGTAGACCACGTTGTTGGAGGCCGCGTACAGGGCGCCGTCACGCGGGTCGCGCATCGCGTGGTTGATCGACCAGCCGGTGAGTGCCGGCCCGCCTAGGTCGCCGTCGCGCAGCTGGAAGAGACCCTTGCGCGTTCCCACGAGAACGAGGCGCATCAGTGCGGACGCTAACGCCGGACCGGCAGGATTGGCAACTCGATGTCTCGCGCGACCCTCACCGACGCGCAGCGCGCCTTCCTGCGCGAGCCGAATCCGGGGGTCGCGACCACGCTCCGCCGCGACGGCTCGCCGCACTCGACGGTCGTGTGGGTCGACGAGGAGGATGGCGACGTGCTCTTCAACACGGCGGTCGGGCGCGCGAAGGAGCGGCACCTGCGGCGCGACCCGCGGGCAGCAGTGCTCGTCGTCGACCCGGCCGACCAGTACCGGTGGCTCGCCGTGAGCGGTAGCGCGACGCTCACCACCGCCGGCGCCGTCGAGCACATCGACAAGCTGTGGCGGAGGTACGAGGGCGAGCCGTTCCCGAGCGGCCGGCCCGGCGTGCGCGTGATCGTCCGGATCCGCCCCGAGCGGGTCCAGGCGTACCAGGTCTGAGCCTCGGCGCATGGAGCCCGGTTGTCGACCCGCTCGAGGGCACCTGCGCGTTGCGGTTGGCTTCGCTTAGTCTGCGCGCCGTGGCGAACCGCCTGGCCCAGGAGACGAGCCCGTACCTGCTCCAGCACGCGGAGAACCCGGTCGACTGGTTCCCGTGGGGCGACGAGGCGTTTGCGAAGGCGCGCGACGAGGACAAGCCGATCCTGCTCTCGGTCGGCTACTCCGCCTGCCACTGGTGCCACGTGATGGAGCGCGAGTCCTTCGAGAGCGCCGAGACGGCGGCGCTGATGAACGAGCACTTCGTCAGCGTGAAGGTCGACCGCGAGGAACGGCCGGACGTGGACGCGATCTACATGGAGGCGGTCGTCGCGCTGACCGGCAGCGGTGGCTGGCCGCTCACCGTGTTCCTCAAGCCGGACGGCGAGCCGTTCTTCGGTGGGACGTACTTCCCGCCGACACCGCGGAGCGGGCTGCGTTCGTTCCGCGAGCTGCTCCAGACGATCAGCGGGGCCTGGCGCGAGAAGCGCGACGAGGTGGAGAAGACCTCGAAGGCGCTGATCGACCACCTGCGCTCCTCGGCCGAGCTGAAGCCGCCGGAGACGGAGGGCGAGCTCGGTGAGGGGCTGATCTACGGCGCGATCGAGAACCTGATGGCGGGCTTCGACTGGGAGTGGGGCGGCTGGGGCGGCGCGCCCAAGTTCCCGCCCGCCCCGGCGCTCGAGTTCCTGCTGCGGCGCGACGCGCCCGACCTCGTCGAGAAGACGCTCGACGGCATGGCGCTCGGCGGGATGTACGACCTCGTCGGCGGCGGCTTCCACCGCTACGCCGTCGACCAGAAGTGGCTCGTGCCGCACTTCGAGAAGATGCTCTACGACAACGCCACGCTCGCCGTCGCCTATCTGCACGGCTGGCAGGTGCTCGGCAAGGAGCGCTACCGTCAGGTGGTCGAGCAGACCGTCGAGTACATGCTGCGCGAGCTCGCCCTCGAGGGCGGCGGCCTCGCCTCGGCGCAGGACGCCGACACCGACGGCGTCGAGGGGCTCACCTTCACCTGGAAGCGCGACGGCGAGGTGCCGGACCAGCTCCTGCACATCTTCGAGGGCGACCGCTTCATCATCCGCGGCGAGCTCGACGAGGAGCTGCGCGCGCAGCTGCTCGAGCTCCGGAACGAGCGGCCGCAACCTGCGCGTGATGACAAAGCAATTGGTTCCTGGAACGGCCTCGGGCTGGCGGCGCTCGCCGAGTGCGGCCGCGTCCTCGAGCGAGCAGACTGGATCGACGCCGCCAGGCGGCTGGGCGAGTTCCTGCTCGGCCCGCTCTCATCCGACGATGGCCGCCTGCACCGCACCTGGCGCGACGGCGTCGCGAAGGGCACCGGGTACCTCGAGGACTACGCCGACGTCGCGAACGGCCTCTACGAGCTGCACGTCGCGACCGGTGAGCTGCGCTGGCTCGAGGAGTCGAACCGGCTCGCGCGCCTCGCGGTCGAGCTCTTCGCCGACATCGAGAACGGCGGCTTCTTCCAGACGCCCGGCGACGGCGAGCAGCTCGTCGTCCGCAAGAAGGACTTCGACGACCATCCCGCCCCGAGCGGCAACTCGATGCTCGCCTACGTGCTGCTCCGGCTTGCGCGCATCTACGGCGACGACGAGCTGGAGGAGCGTGCGGCGTCGCTCTTCCGCCTGATCCCGCACATGCTGATGCGGGTGCCGTCCTCGTTCGGCTGGGCGCTCGTGGCGTTCGACCTGCACCTCGCGCCGAGGCGCGAGGTGGCGATCGTGGGGCCGCCCGACTCCGACGTGGCGAAGGCGGCGCTCGCGACCTGGCAGCCGAACGCGGTAGTCGCGTTCGGGCCGGGCGACGGCGTGCCGCTGCTCGAGGGCAAGACGCTCGTCGACGGTGAGCCCGCCGTCTACGTCTGCGAGCGCTTCGCCTGCCAGGCGCCGATAACAGACGCCGCCGAGCTCGCCTCGCCCTGAGAGCGCGGGAGCGCGATCGCCGCGTCCTCCCGCGCCGTTGCGAGTGAGGAATCGCCACTTGCGCGGCGCGCGCTGTCGGCCCGAACGGGGGCCCCGAATAGGGGGGTTGCCCCTACCGGCGCGGGCCGGGCGCGCCGCCTCTACGCGAACGCCTTCCCCGACCTGCACCTGAGCGTCGAAGAGCTGATCGCCGAGGACGGACGAGTTCAGCGGCTCGATCATGACCGGCACCCACGACGGCGAGATCAAGGGCATCGCCGCGACGGAACGCCAGGTCTCGATCGACAAGGCCGAGGTCTTCGCGTCGCCGACGGCAGGTTCGTCGACTACTGGTGCCAGCTCGACGTCGCCGGCAGGACCAGGCAGCTCACCGCGGAGCGGCCGGTCGGGGTGGCGGCTTCGCACTGATGCGCGCCGTCTAAGCTCCGCCGGTGGATCTGCTCGAGCTGCCCCTCGATGACCTGATGGCCGAGGCGCGCGCGCTCCGGGAGCGCGCGCGCGGGCGGCTCGTCACCTATAGCCCGAAGGTCTTCGTGCCGCTGACGAAGCTCTGCCGCGATGTCTGCCACTACTGCACGTTCGCCGCGCCGCCGAGGCGCGGCGAACGGGCGTACATGACGATCGACGAGGTGCTCGCGGTCGCGCGGGCCGGTGAGCGGGCGGGCTGCCGGGAGGCGCTCTTCACGCTCGGCGACAAGCCCGAGCTGCGCTACCGCGCCGCGCGCGAGGAGCTCGCGTCGCTCGGCTGCGAGACGACGGTCGAGTACCTGGCGCTGGCGTCGCGCGCCGTCCTGGAGGAGACCTCGCTGCTGCCGCACCTCAACCCGGGAGTCCTGACCGCCGCGGATTTCGAATTGCTCCGCCCGGTGGCGGCGTCGATGGGGCTGATGCTCGAGACGACTTCTGACCGGCTCGCCGAGCGGGGAGGCCCGCATTTCGGCTCGCCCGACAAGCTGCCGGCCGCGCGGCTCGAGACGCTGCGCCTCGCCGGCGAGGCGCGCGTGCCCTTCACGACCGGGATCCTGATCGGGATCGGCGAGACGCGCGCCGAGCGGCTCGAGGCGCTGCACGCGATCGCCGACGCGGGGCCGCACGTGCAGGAGGTGATCGTCCAGAACTTCCGCGCCAAGCCCGGCACGCGCATGGCGGAGGCGCCCGAGCCGCCGCTCGAGGAGCTGCTCTGGACGATCGCGGCCGCGCGCCTCGTCCTGCCGCCCGAGGTCGCGGTGCAGGCGCCGCCGAACCTGACCGGCGACTTCGCCGCGCTGCTCGACGCAGGCATCGACGACTGGGGCGGCGTCTCGCCGGTCACGATCGACCATGTCAACCCCGAGGCGCCGTGGCCCGAGCTCGGGCTCCTGCGCGCCGCGACGGCGAGCCGCGGCCTCGAGCTGGCGCCGCGCCTCACCGTCTATCCGGGGCACATCGGGCCGGACTGGCTCGAGGCGGAGATGCTGTCGCGCGTCCTGCGCGCGTCGGATTCGCTCGGGCTCGCGCGCGAGGACTCGTGGTCGGCCGGCGAGTCCGGCGCGGTTCCGTTCGTGGTCGGCCGCGATCCGCTTCCGCGCGCCGCCGGCCGCGAGCTCGCCGAGGACGAGATCGCGCGCCTCTTCCGTGCGCGCGGCTCCGAGCGCCTGCGCGTCCTCGCGGACGCGGACGCGCTGCGCCGCGAGGTGAACGGCGACGTCGTCACCTACGTCGTCACGCGCAACGTCCAGTACACGAACGTCTGCTACTTCCGCTGCGGCTTCTGCGCCTTCTCGAAGGGCAAGCTCGCCGCGAACCTCCGCGGCGCGCCGTACCTCGTCCCCCACGACGAGATCGTCCGCCGCGCCGAGGAGGCGTGGGAGCGGGGCGCGACCGAGATCTGCCTGCAGGGCGGGATCCACCCGGCCTTCGACGGCGACTACTACGCGTCGGTCGTACGCGCGATCAAGGACGCGGTGCCGGACCTTCACGTGCACGCGTTCAGCGCCCTCGAGATCTGGCAGGGCGCGGCCACGCTCGGCGTCCCGCTGCGCGACTACCTGGCGCGCCTGCGCGACGAGGGCCTCGCCTCGCTCCCGGGCACGGCCGCCGAGGTGCTCGACGACAGGGTGCGCGCGGTCATCTGCCCGGACAAGATCACGAGCGCGCAGTGGCTCGAGGTGCACGAGACCGCGCACGAGGTCGGCCTGCGCTCGAACAACACGATCATGTTCGGCCACGTCGACGGTCCGGCGAGCTGGGCGCGACATCTCGTCGCGGTGCGCGACCTGGCGCGCCGCACGGGCGGCTTCACCGAGCTCGTGCCGCTGCCGTTCGTGCACATGGAGGCGCCGCTCTACCTGAAGGGGCGCGCCCGGCCCGGGCCGACATGGGGCGAGACGCTGCTCATGCACGCCGTCGGCCGCCTCGCGCTCCATCCGTGGATCCGGAACGTCCAGGTCTCGTGGGTGAAGGCCGGCCCCCGTGGCGCGATCGAGGCGCTGCACGCGGGCGTGAACGACCTCGGCGGCACGCTGATGAACGAGTCGATCTCGCGCGCGGCCGGCTCGGAGTGGGGGCAGGAGCTCTCGCCGGAGCGGATGGAGGCGCTGATCCGCTCCGCCGGCCGCATCCCGCGGCAGCGCACGACGCTCTACGGCGACCCCCCGCCCGAGCAGGTCGCGCGGTCGTTCGGCGCGGCGCCGCTCGCGGAGACGCTGGAGCCCGCACGTGAGCGAGTCGCGGCTGGAGAGGCCGCGGCAGCTCGTTCGGCCGGTGTAGGACGAATGTCCGTCCCGGGCACGTGCGCTTGCGGCCGCGTGCCGATCGCGTTCGCCGGTGGTTGACTACGCGACGGATGCGCGAGCGGAGCGTGGCGGCGTCTGGGGCAAACGGGCCCGAAGCTCGAGACGAGCTGCTGGAGCGCACCCACGAGCTGTCGGTGCTCGCCGGCGCGCTCGCGGCTCTCCGGCGCGGCGACACGCCTCTCGCCGCAGGAGTTCGAGGCGCTGAGGAGCGCCGGCGCGGATCGGATCGAGTCGCTGGCCCTCGTCGCGCCAAGGAGCGCAGCGAGGTGCTCAACGGTCTCGCTCGCCGCTCGAGGAACGCGAGTCAGGTGCCGCGGGCGACGTCGGCGTCGCTCCGCAGTCCGCCGGCATGGCTCGGTCTCATCCGCAACGCCGTCGTGAGGCCCTAACAGAGCCGGCCGATGCGCCCCGTGTCGACGTCGTAGAGGAACCCGCCGACGCTCAGGTGCGCGAGATAGGGCCACGAGCGCACGCGCTGGACGTCGGCGCGGAGGGTTGTCTCCTGGTCGTCCGTGACGAGGAAGGCGAGGCTCCGCGTGTCCGGGCCGCCGGCCGCCGCCACCGCCTCGTGCACGTCCTCCTCGCCGCCGGCCGCCATCCGGCACTTCGTGTGCGCGACGACCATCACGCGGCCGACGCCGAGCAGGTACGAGGCGAGCACGAGGGTACGGAGCACGTCGTCGGTGACGCGGGCGCCGGCGTTACGCAGGATCTTGGCGTCGCCTGGAGCGAGGCCGAGCATCGCCAGCGGCTCGATCCGCGAGTCGATGCACGTGAGCACCGCCAGGCCTCGAGCCGCGCGCGCCGGCAGCCCGGCCAGCCCGAAGCCGTCCGCGTAGGCTTCGTTGGCGACGAGCACGTCCGCGAATGTCTCGTCGCCGGTCACGGTGGCATCGTAGGAGCGTCGGCGGTCGCGGGCGAGGTGGTCCGGATCGAACGAGCGTCCGGTCTCAGTCCGAGAGCGTCACGAAGACACCCGAGGCGGCTTGCCCGCCGACGGCGCGGGTGGTGTGTCCCCTGCCGGCGGTGTCCTGCAGGAGCACGAGATCGCCGGGGCCGAACTCCCGGGTCTCACCGTCGGTTGTCTCGGCCGCGAGCCGGCCGGTTGCGATGAAGCAGAACTGGGGTCGCGGCGTTGGGTGCCAGTCTCCGAACCACGCCTCGGCGACCGAGAAGAAGCGGCATTCGCCGACGGGCAGTGCCGCGGAGAGATCAATGGCCGGTGCCGGCGGCGCGTAGTCGACCGGTGCGAGTGGGACGTCGACGTCCTCGAAGTGGGACT
The DNA here is from genome assembly GCA_963797465.1 of uncultured Actinomycetota bacterium. Classification (GTDB taxonomy): domain Bacteria; phylum Actinomycetota; class Thermoleophilia; order Gaiellales; family Gaiellaceae; genus PALSA-600. The sequence goes on from CAWCPD010000003.1 coordinate 155,592, forward strand.
CGGCGTCCGGGCTGTTGTAGATCCGGACATACCTCACAGGCTGCACCTCCAGGGTCGAATGGCGTTCCGGGCGGTCGTCCGTCTTGCAGCCATGCTCCCATGATCCCCGTCGGGCACGCTTCGAGCCGGCCACCAGCACCTGTCGATCGATGGCACCCTCCGGGGATACGCTCCGGCCAGTGGCGCTGCTCCGCACCCGCGACCTGGCCAAGTCGTACGGCTCCGTCCGGGCGCTCGACGGGGTCAGCTTCGAGCTCCGCGAGGGGATCACCGGGCTGCTCGGCTCGAACGGCGCCGGCAAGACGACGTCGCTGAAGCTGTTCATGGGCCTGATCGATCCGGACGCCGGGTCGGTGGAGGTGCTCGGCCGCGACACGCGAGCCTCGCCCGAGTTCCGGTCGCGTATCGGCTACGCGCCCGAGCACGACTGCCTGCCCGAGGGTGTCCCGGCGGCGGAGTTCCTCGCCTACATGGCAGAGGTCAGCGGCCTGCCGCGCTCGGCCGCGCGTCTCCGCGCCTCGGACGTGCTCCGGCACGTCGGCCTCTTCGAGGAGCGCTACCGGCCGATCGGGACGTACTCGACCGGGATGAAGCAGCGGGTGAAGCTCGCGCAGGCGCTCGTCCACGATCCCGTACTCGCGTTCCTCGACGAGCCGACCGCCGGCCTCGACCCGATCGGCCGGCGCGAGATGCTCGACCTGATCCGCCGCGTCGGGCGCGAGTTCGGGATCAGCATCGTGATCTCGACGCACCTGATGGGCGACGTCGAGCGTGTGTGCGACTCGGTGGTCGTGCTCGACCGCGGAAAGCTGCTGCGCACCGGCGCCGTCTCGGGCTTCACCGAGGAGACCGAGACCGTGGTAGTCGAGGTCGTCGAGGGCGCCGCCGCGCTCGCCGAGGCGCTCCGGCGGCGCGGCCTCGATGCCCGGCTCGACGGCAACCGCCTGACCCTCGAGGACGTGTCCGGCGAGGGCTACGACACCCTGCGCGACGCGGTCGTGGAGACGGGCGCACTGCTCTACCGCCTCGCTCCCTCGAGGCACTCGCTCGCCGACGTCTTCTCGCCGCTGCCGGCGGAGACCGCATCGTGACGGCAGGGCAGGGCACGACGGGCGCGGGCGAGGTCTTCGACCTCGGCTACCGCGGCTACGAGGGCGAGCGCACCGGCCGCTGGGCGCGGCGGCGCGCGATCTGGCGCGACGGCATCCGCATCTCGCTCGGGCTCGGGCGCGGCCTCGGCGCGAAGATCACGTCCTGGCTGCTGATCGGGTTTGCGCTCGTGCCGATCGTCGTGCTGGTCGTCGTCTCGGCGTTCCTCAGCCCGATCGAGGAGGCGAACAGCGACTTCGAGCTGCCGTCCTATGCCGACTACTACAACTGGGCGCACGTGCCGCTCGGCCTCTTCGCGGCCGTGGTGGCGCCGCTGCTCCTCTGCCCCGACCGCCGCGACGGCGTGCTCTCGCTCTACGCGGCGCGGCCGATCACGCCGACCGACTACGTCGGCTCCCGCTGGGCCGCCTTCCTCACCGTGCTCGGGATCGCTGCCTGGGCGCCGCCCGGCGATCCTCTTCACCTGGAACACGCTCGACGCGAAGAGCCCGGCGTCGTTCCTCGCCGACAACTGGGACGTGGTGCCGCGCTTCCTCGCCGCGGGCGCGATCGTCGCGCTCACGCTGACGACGCTCGCGCTGTTCGCCGCGTCGTTCGCGACCCGGCGGGCGTACGCGTCGGTCGCGATCCTCGCCGGCCTCTTCGTCGGCTCCGCGATCGGCGGCATCGCCGAGGACAGCTTCTCGGGCCCGCTCGCCGACGCGCTCTCGCTCGCGAGCATCCCGGCCGCGCTCATCGGCAGCGTCCACTGGGTCTTCGGCGACCCGATCGACCGGCCGCTGCCCGGCTGGGCGAACACGCTCTGGCTCCTCGGCCTGACGGCCGTGCTCGGGCTCGGCTTGCTGCGCCGGACCGAGCGGCTGGTGCGCGGATGAACGCTGCCACCGCGGAGCCGACGATCGTGGTCGAGGCGCTTTCGAAGTGGTTCGCGGGCGTGGTCGCGGTCAGCGACGTCTCGCTCGTCGTCGAGCCGGGCGTGACGGCGCTGCTCGGCCCGAACGGCGCCGGCAAGACAACGCTGCTGCGCGCGATCGCCGGCCTGACCGCGCCGTCGCAGGGCTACGTCACCGTCTTCGGCGAGCCCGTCCGCGGCAATCCGCCGCTCTACGGGCGAATGGGGTACATGCCCGAGCACGAGTCGGTCTACGACTTGCTGACCGGGCCGGCAGTTCGTCGAGCTGAACGCGCGCCTGCAGGGCGTCGGCGACCTCGACGGCGCCGTCCGGCGCGCCGATCGACACGGTCGACCTCGCGGATGCGCAGGATCGCAAGCTGGGCGAGTACTCGCGCGGGATGCGCCAGCGGATGCGCCTCGCCGCGATCCTCGTGCACGACCCGCCGCTGCTGATGCTCGACGAGCCGCTCTCGGGCACCGACCCGGCGCAGCGCCTGCACCTGCGCGACGTGATCCGGCGCCTCGGAGAGGAGGGCCGGACGATCCTCGTCTCCTCGCACATCCTCGAGGAGGTCGACGAGCTGGCCGACCGCATCCACCTGCTCGTGAGCGGCAAGCTCGCCGCGAGCGGCGACTACCGCGCGATCCGCCAGCAGCTGAACGACCGGCCCTTCTACGTTCGCATCGACTCGACGAGCCCGCGCGTGCTCGCCGCCGGCCTGCTCGAGATCGAGGCGGTGGAGTCGGTCGAGATCGACCTGGACGGCCGCCTGCGCGTGCGCAGCCGCGACGTGCCGTCGCTCCAGCGCGCATTGCCCGTGATCGCGCAGCGTCTCGACGTCCGGCTCACGCGCGTCGAGCCGCTCGACGACTCGCTCGAGAGCGTCTTCGAGTACCTGGCAAGCCGCTAGATGGCGGCGATCTTCACGCTCACGGTGCGCCAGCTCGCGGGCAGCCGCCGCGTGTGGCTCGTGCTCGGGCTCGTCGCGCTGCCGCTGCTCGCAGGCCTGCTCTTCCAGCGTCGCCGACAGCACGACGACGAGCGCGGAGTTCGCCGACCGACATCACTTCGCGGCTCGTCGGCTCGGGGATCCTGCCGCTCGTGATGCTGCTGTTCGGCACGTCGGCGTTCGGCAACGAGGTCGGCGACCGCACGCTCGTCTACCTGGCGATGAAGCCGCTGGCCCGCTGGCGGCTCGTCGCGCCGAAGCTGCTCGCGACGGTGGTCGTCGGCGGCGTGCCGGTCGCCCTCAGCGGGCTCGCGGCGGTGGCGGTGATCGAGGGCGGCGACCTCGGCGGCGCGATCGCCACGGGCGTCGGCCTGCTCGTCGGCGCCACGGCCTACGCCGCGGTCTTCACCTGGGCCGGGCTCGCGACGCGGCACGCGCTCGTCTTCGGCCTCGTCTACGTGTTCATCTGGGAGGCGGCGCTCGCCGCGTACCTCGACGGCATCCGCTTCCTGAGCATCCGCCGCTACACGCTCGCCCTGATCGACGGCCTCGACTCGGGGAGGCTCGCGAGTGTCGACGTCTCACTGGGCGTGGGCGCCGGAGCGGTCGGCGCGGCGATCGTGATCGCAGGCTTCTCGCTGCTCGCGGTGCGGAAGCTCGTGCGTATGGACGTGCCCTGAGGGCTTCAGTACGGGAGCGCGCCGTCCGGATATCGCGTCGGCTCGGGTTTCGGGAAGCGGGCGTAGGCGACGGCCGGGTCGCTCGTCTCCTCCTCGACGCCTGCCCCGTGGCGGAGCGCGGTCTCGTCGAAGGTGTAGCCGCCCCAGTCGCCAGCCTGATGCTCGCGCGTACCGACCGCGAGGATGGTGCACGGGCCGTCGCCGGCTCCGACGATCATGTGATTCGTTCCGGGAGGACAGTGGACGAAGTCCCATTGCCGCAGCGGTCGCTCCTGGCCCTCGACGAGCAGGAGCGCCTCGCCGGCGAGCACGAGGAAGTCCTCCTGGCCGGCCTCCCAGTGATACATCCCGATCGGCTCGCCCGGCTCGAGGACGATCAGGCCGACCCCGAGGTGCGGGAACAGCGCAGCGCGCTCGTCGGCCGTCCAGCCGGTGAACGGCAGGCTGTGGCCGCGTCCCGGCCGGTGGACCCAGCGCGCCTCGCGTGCGCCGAGCACGAACCAGCCGGGACCGCCGGGGACGAGCCCCGTGTCGGTCTGCTCGAGCGGCGCCTCGGGGACCATGGCCGGATTCTAGGAGCACGCACTGGCCTGCGAGCTCGCGCCCGGTTAGACTCGGAGGCTCCGATCGTCGACGCGGGAGGTCGCAGTTGGAGCTGAGTCCACCGGACAACGTGAGCGGGCGGGACGTGACTCCCGCCAGCCGGTCGGATGAGCAACTCGAGGCCTCGTCCGGCCGGTCTCGCACCACTGAACGCGCTCGCCTGGCTCCTCCCTGTTCTCGGCGCTAGGCGCGGAACACGGAACCGGGCTCGAGCGCGGTGAAAGCAACGAGAGGGGTGCGTCCGAAGGCGCACCCCTCTCGCGTTCATGTTCGAGCGCAGGGCGACCGTCGCGGTGAGGGAAGTCGCATGCGCGACGAGCCGGGAATGTCCTTCTTCGTCCGTGGACGACACGCCCGAAGCGAAACTTGCCGAGTGGTCACCCCTCGGCTGCGCCAGCGTGAACTGAACCTGGCTTACATCTCGAGTGCGAGCAGGTCGTCAATGCTCTCACGGCGTCTGATCGAGCGCGCCTCGCCGTCCCGCACCAGCATCGCGGCCGGCCGCGGAACCGCGTTGTAGTTCGAGCTCATGGCGAGCGTGTAGCCGCCCGTCGCCGGGACGGCGAGGATGTCGCCGCGGCGCGGCTCGGGGAGGTCGACGCGCTCGATCAGGAGGTCGCCCGACTCGCAGTGCTTGCCGGCGACGGCGTAGGTGCCCGCCGGGTCCTCGCCGGCGCGGTTTGCAACTAGCGCCGTGTAGCGGGCGCCGTAGAGGGCGGGGCGCGGGTTGTCGGAGATGCCGCCGTCGACGGAGACGTACGTGGTCGAAGCGGACGCGCGCTTGACCGTGCCGACGGTGTAGAGCGTGACGCCCGCGCGGGCGACGAGCGAGCGGCCCGGTTCGAGGATCACCTGAGGGCGGGGGAGGCCGTGCAGCTCGAACGTGCGCTCGAGCTCGTCGAGCAGCGCGCGGACGAACTCCTCGATCCCGAGCTGCGGATCCTCGGGCGAGGACGCCACGCCGAGCCCGCCTCCGAGGTCGATGGTGCGCGGCTCCCAGCCGGTCTCGGCGCGGGCGCGGGCGGCGAAGGTCGCGAGCCAGTCGACGGCCATCAGCGCGGCGCCGGTGTCGAAGAGCTGCGAGCCGACGTGGGCGTGGAGGCCCTCGGTCTCGGGCGCGCGGCGGATCGCCTCGAGCGCGTCGTCGGGGGGGAGGCCGAACTTCGAGCCGTGGTGGCCGGTGCGGATGTGCTCGTGCGTGTCGGCCTCGACGCCGGGCGTGACGCGGATCAGCGTGCGCGGCGCGTCGGCCGAGCGGGCGCGGTCGATCTCCTCGAGGGAGTCGAGCACGACGAGCGCGCCGGCGTCGGCGGCGGCCCGGAGCTCTTCGTCGGACTTGTTGTTGCCATGGACGACGAGGCGGTCGCCCGCGAGGCCGGCCTGCTGGGCGAAGCGGAGCTCGCCGAGTGTCGAGACGTCGGCGCCGATCCCCTCCTCGCCGAGTAGGCGGAGCAGCGCGACGTTCGGGAACGCCTTCGTTCCGTAGGCGATGAACGCCTCGGGCGCGGCGTCGCGGTAGGCACGTGCGCTCGCGCGGAGGGTCGCCTCGTCGTAGACGACGAGCGGGCTTCCGTGCGCCGCCACGAGGTCCGCGGCTGCGATCCCGCCGAGCACGAGCCCGCCGCTGTCGATCCGTGCCGTGTCGGGGAAGAGCTCGAGCACACGGCGATTCTGCCTGTGGACGAGAAGACACGATCTTGGCGCGGTTTCGTGACGGACACGTTGCAGTTTCGGCGGTAGGCTCGATCGCATTGGGGCGGGAGGTGGGTTACCCGAACTGCAGCCAGCCTTTCGCCGGTCAGCGCCGCGGCGCCGAGGCGGGAAGCTGTGGGCGAATCGGCAACTGCAGCCAGCCTTTCGCCGGTCAGCGCCGCGGCGCCGAGGCAGGTGGCTGTGGGCGAATCGGCGCACATCCGACACGCTTCTGTCACAGACACGTAACGATTTCGGCGGTACGCTCGACCGCATCGGGGTGGGAGGTGGGTACCCGAACAACAGCCCGCTCGGAGGCTTCAAGCGCCAGTCCGGGACACGGCGCAAACCGGCGGTCCCGCCCGCTGACAGCGGCGTCCGACGCCGCTACACTCCCCGGCCAGTGAACCTGCTCCTTCCGTAAGCGAGGAAGCGACCGCGGCCGCCCGCCGCGCCAGCTTCCCACGGCCTCTCGCACGAGAGGCTTTTCTGTCTCTAGGCCCCGAAACATGGACGCATACGACCCTCACGCAATCGAGCGCAAGTGGCAGCAGGTCTGGGACGAGGCCGGCGCCTTCATGACCCCGAATCCGGCCGATGCGGCCGCCGCCGAACAAGACAAGGCGTACGTGCTCGAGATGCTGCCGTATCCCTCGGGCGAGCTCCACATGGGCCACGTCCTGAACTACACGCTCGGCGACGTCGTCTCGCACGTGCGCCGGCGGCGCGGCTTCTCGGTCCTGCGGCCGATGGGCTACGACGCCTTCGGCCTCCCCGCCGAGAACGCCGCGATCCGCGAGGGCGGCCATCCGCGCGAGGTGACCGAGCGCAACATCGAGGCGATCCGCGGCCAGATCAAGCGCATGGGCTGGTCGATCGACTGGACGCGCGAGGTCTCGACGCACGATCCGGACTACTACCGCTGGACGCAGTGGCTCTTCCTCAAGCTCCACGAGGCCGGGCTCGCCTACCGCAAGGCCGCGCCGGTCAAGTGGTGCCCGAACGACCAGACCGTGCTCGCGAACGAGCAGGTGATCGACGGCCACTGCGAGCGGTGCGGCGCGGAGGTCGAGGCGCGCAACCTCGAGCAGTGGATGTTCAAGATCACCGACTACGCCGACCGCCTGCTCGACGACATGGCGATGCTCGAGTCCTGGCCGGACCGCGTGCTCACGATGCAGCGCAACTGGATCGGCCGCTCCGAGGGCGGCGAGATCCTCTTCCGGATCGAGGAGCTGGACGAGGACGTGCCGGTGTTCACGACCCGGCCCGACACGCTGTTCGGCGCCACCTTCTTCGTGCTCGCGCCGGAGCATCCGCTGGTCGAGCGCTTCGCCGAGCGCGCCGAGAACGGCGACGAGATCCGCGCCTACGCGCGCCACGCGGCGGCCGAGAAGAGCGAGGAGCGCCTCGGGCGCGAGCAGAAGACGGGCGTCTTCACGGGCCTTACGCCGTCAACCCGGTGAACGACGCGCGGATCCCGATCTGGGTCGCCGACTACGTGCTGATGGACTACGGCACCGGCGCGATCATGGCCGTGCCCGCGCACGACGAGCGGGACTTCGCCTTCGCCGAGACGTTCGGACTCCCGATCGTGCACGTCGTCGTGCCCGCGGACGGCATGCCAGACGAATCCGTCGCTTACGTCGAGCACTCCGAGAACGAGGTGCTGGTCAACTCGGGCGAGTTCACCGGCATGCCGGCCACCGAGGCGAAGCGCGCGATCGTCGACGTCGCTCGCCGCGCGCGGCCTCGGCAAGCCCGCGATCAACTACCGCCTGCGCGACTGGCTGCTCTCCCGCCAGCGCTACTGGGGCTGCCCGATCCCGATGATCCACTGCGAGCGCTGCGGGATCGTCCCCGTGCCCGAGGACGAGCTGCCGGTCCTGCTGCCCGAGGTCGACGACTTCCTGCCGAAGGGCCGCTCGCCGCTCGCGGCCGCGGAGGACTGGGTCAACGTCTCGTGCCCGTCGTGCGGCGGCGAGGCGCGCCGCGAGACCGACACGATGGACACCTTCGTCGACTCGTCCTGGTACTTCCTGCGCTACACCGATCCGCACAACGACGCAGGCGCCGTTCGATCGCGGGATGGTCGACTACTGGCTGCCGGTCAACCAGTACATCGGCGGGATCGAGCACGCGATCCTGCACCTGATGTACGCGCGCTTCTTCACGAAGGCGCTGTACGACCTCGGCATCATCGGCTTCCAGGAGCCGTTCGCGCGACTGTTCAACCAGGGGATGATCTACCGCTTCGGCGCGAAGATGTCGAAGTCGAAGGGGAACATCGTCGCGCCCGACGAGCTGCTCGAGCAGTACGGCGCCGACGCGCTGCGCCTCTACATCCTCTTCATGGGCCCGGCCGACCAGGACAAGGAGTGGCAGGACACGGGCGTCGAGGGCACGTCCCGCTTCCTGCACCGGCTCTGGCGTGTCGTCAGCGAGGAGCTCGAGCGCGAGCCGACCGGCGTCACGACCGGCACGCCGCTCGCGCGCAAGGCGCACGAGACGATCGCGAAGGTGACCGACGACATCGAGCGCCGGTTCGTCTTCAACACGCCGGTCGCGGCGGTGATGGAGCTCGTGAACGAGCTGTCGAAGGCGCCCGACGACCCGGCGTCGCGGTTCGCGGCCGAGACGGCGGTGTCGCTGATCCAGCCGTACGCGCCGCACGTCGCCGAGGAGCTGTGGTCGGCGCTCGGCCACTCGCGCCTGTGGGCCGAGCCGTGGCCGGTCGCCGACGAGTCGCAGCTCGAGCGCGACGAGATCGAGCTCGTCGTGCAGGTGAACGGCAAGGTCCGCGACCGGATCCGGGCGGCCGCCGGCCTGCCCGAGGAGGAGCTGATCGCGGTCGCGAAGGCCTCCGAGAAGGTGCAGGCGCACCTCAACGGGCGCGAGCCGCGCGCCTTCGTCGTGCCGGACAAGCTCGTCAACTTCGTCGTCTAGCCGATGATCGATTCCGAAGTCACGTGCCGGCGGGGAGGGCATGCACCAAGCAGCGGGGTCGACTCGTCGGGTGCCAAGGCTGGACGCCTTCGTGCCGGACGAGGCGGGCGCGATGCGCCGCGTGCAGGGCCCCCATCCGGGAGTGCGATGACGTTGGAATCGATCATCTAGGCGCGCGGCCGTCGGGTCGCTCGACCGGCGCCCCCGTGAGACACGTTCCGCCGCGGCCGAAGTCCAGGACGAGGGAACGCGAGGCGGTGGGCACACGGGCGCAGACGCGCCTGGCCGGTCGGGCGCGAGCGAGACGTCGACCGTCCGGGGTGGGCGCTGAGCCGGTGGACCTGCTGTGGATGAATCGTCACGCTCTCGGCACGCCTCCGTCACAGACACGTCACACCTTTCCCGGCAGGCTGGGCAGATGCCGACCTTCACGCTCTCCCGCCGGCACGCGCTGCTCGCTGTCGTGTGCGTTCTCGTGGTGCTGCTGGCCGCGTCGCGGCTCGTCTCCGCGCCGCGCTCGGTCGCGCCCACCGAGGCGAGCCCGCTCGTAGCGGCGCCTGCGGTGTCTCCGCCCGCGCCGAGCACGGTCGCAGTTGACGTCGAGGGAGCGGTGCGGCGGCCGGGTCTCTACCACCTCCCGGCGGACGCGCGGATCGCCGACGCGATCGCGCGTGCCGGCGGCACGACCCGCCGTGCCGACAAGACGCTGGTCAACCTTGCGGCCCCACTCGCTGACGGGGAACAGGTGCTCGTTCCCCGGCTCGGGCTCGGCGGTGCCTCCGCGGCCGGAGCGTCGGGCCCGTCGCCGACCGCGCCGGTAGACCTGAACTCGGCCACGGTCCAGCAGCTCGACACGCTGCCCGGCGTCGGCCCGGTGACGGCGCAGAAGATCGTCGACTACCGCCGCGTGCATGGGCCGTTCACGTCGGTTGACCAGCTCGACGCGATCTCGGGAATCGGGCCCACGCGCATCGAGAACCTCCGCGCGCACGTGGTTCCATGAGCTCGGACGTGCGCGCATTCGCTTCGACCGCGACGGCGGGCGGTGCGGCGATCTGGACGCGCGCGCCGGCCCACACGCTCGCGGCCGCACTCTGTCTCGGTCTTGCCGCGGCGAACGTCGCCCGGGTCCATGTGCTCGGCCTGGCCTGCTCTGTCCTCGCGGCGGGCGCCGTCGTCGCCTGCGAGTCTCCTAGCGCCCGTCTGGCGTGTGCGGGCATGCTGCTCGCCGCGCTCGGCTGGTGGTGGGCGAGCGAACGCCTGGAACTGCTCGATCGCAGTCCGCTCAGCGCGGAGATCGACCGCGCTGGAAGGGCGATCGTCGTCGTGACGGCGCCTCCCCGAGCGCGCCGCTACGACATTCGCGTACAGGCTCGCGTCCGGCGCTTCGAGGGGAAGCGGGTCGACGAACGCGTCCAGCTCGAGCTTCCGCCGGGTCGCGCACCGCCGCAGGGTGCCACCCTCGAGGTGCTTGCCGTCATCCGTCTGCCGCGCGGCCCCGACCACGGGTTCGACGAACGCACCTGGTTGCGCCGGCACGGCGTGCACGTCGTCCTCCACGTCGACGACTGGAAGCTGGTCGGCCGGCGCGGCGGCGTCGGTGGGGTCGCGGACACGCTGCGCAGGAGCCTCGCGCGCTCCATCGCACCCGGTCTCTCGGGCGAGCGGCGCGCGGTCCTCGAAGGGATCGTGCTCGGCGACGACGAGGCGCTCTCCGACGGCCTGCGCCAGGAATTCCGTGCCTCGGGGCTCTACCACCTGCTCGCGGTCTCGGGACAGAACGTGATCCTCGTCGCGGGCGGCGTGCTCGTGCTCGCCTGGCTTCTCGGCGTGAACCGCTGGATCGGCGAGCTCGGCGCGCTCGCCGGTATTGCCGCCTACGTGCTCGCCGTCGGCGCCCAGCCATCGGTCGTCCGCGCGGGGATCGCAGGCTCGCTCGCCTCGTTGGCGTGGATCGCCGGCCGGCTCCGCGATGCCTGGTACGCGCTGCTCCTGGGCGCGATCGCGCTTCTCGCCTGGAACCCGTATCTCGTCTTCGACGCGGGGTTCCAACTGTCGTTCGCGGCGGTCGCGGCCATCTTCACGCTCGTGCCACGGCTGTCCCGACGGCTCGAGGGATTCCCGATGCCGGCGTTCGTCCGGACCGCCGTCGCCGTCTCGACCGCGTGCGGGATCGCAACCGCCCCGATCCTCTGGCTTCAGTTCGGCGCGCTGCCGCTGCTCAGCGGTGCCGGCGAATGCGCTGGCCGAGCCCGCGATCCCGTTCCTGCTCGGTCTCGCGTTCCTGACGGCCGGCCTAGGCACAGTCTCTCCCGAGGCAGCAGGGCTCGTCGCGTGGCTGAACGGCTGGCTCGCCGCCTACATCGGACTCTGCGCCCACGTGATCGGCTCGCTCCCGTTCGCGCAGATCACCAGCTACCGAGGGCTCGCCGTCCTCGCGGGCGCCGTGCTCGCCGCGGCCTATGCTTGGCGGCGATGGCCGACGAGCTGAAGCCCGCCTATCTGCTTGCGGGCAGCGACCGCCCGAAGGTCGACCGTGCGCTGCAGCGGTTACGTGGCCGGTTCGCGTCGGAAGCGGTCGAGCTGTACACCGCGGCGGAGCTGTCCGGGGAGGATGTCGTCGCCGCCGCCTACGCGCTCGGCCTCTTCGCGGGTGACGGGCGTCTCCTCGTCGTCGACGGGGTCGAGACGTGGAAGGCCGACGACGCCAAGGCGATCGCCGTGTACCTGAAGGCGCCGACCCCGGCCACCACGCTCGCGCTCGTCGGCGGAGAGCTCAAGAAGGACGCGCCGCTCGCGAAAGCGGTCGCCGCGACCGGCGAGCTCCTGATCTGGGAGGTCGCCAAGAAAGGACTTCAGGGCTGGGTGTCCGAGCAGTTCAGGCTGCACGAGGCGCACGCCGACCCGGACGCCTGCCGAGCCCTGATCGAGCTCGTGGGCGACGACCTCTACGAGCTCGCGACCGAGGTCGACAAGCTCGCGACCTGGGCTGCGGGCGAGCCCGTCACGGCCGCGGCGGTCGGCGAGCTGGTCGCGGCGCGGGCCGGGGCGAACAACTTCGCGCTCACGGACGCCTGGGGAGCGCGCGACGCCGTCGCCGTGCTGCGAGCCACGGAGCACCTGCTCGAGCGCACGCCCGACCCGCGCTCGCGCACGATCCCGCGCGTTGCCGCGACCCTCACGAGCCACCTTGGCAGGCTTCGCGCCTGCCAGGCCCTCGAGGCGGAGGGACTCACGTCCAAGGACGCCGCGGCGCGCATGAAGCAGCACCCGTTCTACGTGCAGAAGCTCTATGCCCAAGCGCGAAACTTCACGCCCGACGAGCTGCGCGACGCGACGGTGCGCCTCGCGGAGCTCGACCACGCGCTCAAGGGCGGCTCACGCCTGACGGGCGAGCTCGAGCTCGAGCGTGCCCTGGTCGAGATCGCCCAACCGCGTCGGCCGACAGGCCACGCGCCGACGACCTGACGCGGCGACGCCCGGAGCCGACCGCGGGCTACTCGCCGCGCGCGGCGAGACGGGCGGCCTGCGACTTCTTCCGCGCGGCCGTGTTCCGGTGCAGCGCGCCGCGCGCGACAGCACGGTCGATCCACTTGACGAGGCCCCGGTGCTCGGTCTCGACCGCGACAGCCTCGCCCTCCTCGACCGCGGTCGCAAGGCGCTTCGTCAGCGTCTTGATCGTCGAGCGGTAGCGCAGATTCTCGAGCCGCTGGTCGGCGGCGGTGCGGATCCGCTTCTTCTGCTGGGTGATGTTCGCCATGACGTGAAGGACTGCGTGAAAACGCCCGCGTCGGCGGGCTCGCCGATGGTAGCAAAGCCTATCCGCGAACGCCCTTGCCCGGCCGCAGCGCCGCGTATCGTGCGGCGCGGTGACGACGTGACCACCTCCGGTCCGGGTGAAGGCGCCGGTCCCGGCGCCACGCCGGACGGGCCGCCGTTCACCCCCGGCCACGCTCGCCGGCTCGCCTGGTCGACCGCCATCTTCTCGTTCGCGACCGGCATCTCGCGCGTGCTCGGCCTCATCCGGGAGATCGTGGCGAAGAACTACTTCGGCGTCGAGGGCAAGGTCAACGCATTCCAGATCGCGTTTCTCGTCCCGAACACGGTGCGCGCGCTCGTCGCCGACACCGCGGTCTCGTCCGCCTTCGTGCCGGTCTTCAGCGACCTGCTCGAGAAGGGCGAGCGCAAGCGCGCCTGGCGCGTCGCGTCGAGCCTCCTCTGGCTGATGCTGCTCGGGCTCGGGGCGCTCACGGCGCTCTTCATCCTCGTCGCGCCGCTCGTGATGCCGCGGCTCTACCCCTATGACCACGACCTCGTCATCGGCCTGTCGCAGCTGCTCTTCCCGATCGTCGCGCTGCTCGGTGCCTCGGGGATCATCGTCGGGATCCTCAACACGTACGACGAGTTCGCGGTCCCTGCGCTCGCACCCGTCGCCTGGAACCTCGCGATCATCCTCGGGCTCGTCCTCGGCGTGCCGCGCGCCGACACGGCCGACGGCAAGCTCTATGTCTACGCCGGCGCGATCCTCGTCGGCACCGTGATTCAGGTGCTGCTTCCCGTGCCGTGGCTGCGCGGGCGCGGCGGCCGGCTCGAGCTCGTGCTCGACTGGCGCGACCCCGCGGTTCGCCAGGTGCTGAAGCTGATGCTGCCGGTTTCGCTCGGCCTGGGCCTCATCAACATCAACGCGTTGATCGACGGCGTGATCGCCGCGAACCGGATCAATGCCGACATCGGCCCGTCCGCGATCGACGCGGCGTTCCGGATCTACATGCTCCCGCAGGGGATCTTCTCGGTCGCGGTCGCGACGGTGCTGTTCCCGTCACTTTCCCGCTTCGCCTCGCGCGGCGACCTCGTCGGCTTCCGCGGCACGGTCTCGCTCGGGGTGCGGCAGATCGTGTTTCTGCTCGTCCCGGCGAGCATCGTCTGCGCGGTGCTCGCCGAGCCGCTCACCCGGCTGATCTATCAGCGCGGCGCGTTCACGCCCGGCCAGACCCCGGTCGTGGCCGCTTCGCTCGCGGCGTTCTCCCTCGGGCTCACGTTCAACGGGACGATGCTGATGCTGAACCGGGCGTTCTTCAGCCTTCAGTCGAACTGGGTCCCGACGCTCGTCGCGCTCGGGAACCTGTTCGTCAACGTGCTGCTCGACCTCGCGTTCGTGCCGCTCGGCGTCTGGGGGATCCCGCTCGCGACCTCGCTCGTCAACATCGCCGGGACCGCGACGCTCCTCGTCCTGCTGCGCCGCCGCGTGGGCCGGATCCACTTCGGCGAGATGGCAAGCTCCTCGGTCCGGATCGTGATCGCAGCACTCCTCGCAGGCGGAGCCGCGTTCGGCGTCTGGTACGGGCTGGACGACGCGTTCGGCCGCGGGCTCGCCGGCCAGCTCGTCTCCCTCGTCCTCGGACTGTCGATTGCCGCCGTCGTCTACATCGGGGCGTGCCTCGTCCTCCGCGTCCGCGAGCTCGACACGCTCCGTTCGCTGAGCTCGCGTCTCAGCCGCACCTGATTTCGGGGAACGACCTCGAACGGACGCGCGGTGCTCCCGAGTCCCGCGCTCGCCGCCGGTCGAACGACGCGAACGGATCGACCTCATCCGTCCACGAGTCCCGAGACGGCCGAACCGCCCATGTCCAAACCGGCCAGGATTCGCGCAGTCCCCCGCCCTTCTGGGTGGGGGCCGACCCGGCCGCCCTCGGCGGCTGACGATACCGGGGAAGCGCGCACGTGTCCGTGACGAAAGCGTGCCGATTGTGGAACTTTCGACGAGCGGTCGGCGTGGCGCCCGCTCGCCGCGGCCGGCCAGCCGTCGGCACGCTGCGACTCGGCGCCACGACCTCACCCACGCGGAGTGCGCGCGAGAGACGCGCCACCCTCGATCGGCGCGCGGTTCGATTCGAGCGACCCTGGTCGGCCACCGCTCACGCGGCGACCGTCTGCCGCTCCCCCAGCACTCCGGCGATCGCCGCGATCGCCTGGCGCAGTCGCTCGTCGTGTGCTCCGGAGATTACGACGTGCCGCGCTCCGAGCTCGTCCAGCCCGCGCACGTACGCCTCGTGCATCGTCGCGCGGTGCGGTCCGTCGCGCCGCGCGACGAGCTCGTCCTGGGCGAACGGGGTCGCCGGATCGCACACGATGTAGAGGTCGTACTCGCGCTTCGCCAGGCGATCCACCTCCGGCGCGCGGTGTCCGAGGTAGAGCTCGTGAAAGAGGGCGGTCGTCCACGCATTCGTATCGCAGAAGAGCACGCGGTTCGCGGACTCGGCGAGCACGTCCTCGTACCAGTTCTGGATCCGCGCGATCCCGACGAACTCGGCCGTTGTCCAGCTCTCCCAGTCGTCGGCGGGCTCAGCTCGGAACCACGAGTAGACGTGCCCGAACTCCGGGTTCCAGACCGTGTCGTAGTGGGCGGCGAGCGCGCGGGCAAGCGTCGTCTTGCCCGTGCTCTCGGCGCCGACGAGACACACGCGCTTGACATAGTGGCCTCGCGCGCCGCGGCTCAGATAGCCGAAATGCCGTTGTGGGTCGCTACGGATCCGGGTCGCGCTGATCGGCACGGTGCGGCGCCGCCGGTCGACCAGCTCGTGGTCGGCGCCCATCGCCTTCGCCCAGGCGGTGCCGTACCGCTCCGAGCTGAAGACGACGTCGGGCGCACCGCCGAGCAGACGCACGGTCTCACGTGCCCAACTCGCCGTATCGTCGTCTGCGAGCCCCGCGTCGTCCTGGTCGAACACGACCACCGTCGCGTCTGGAACGGCTGCCTCGATCCAGCGGCGGCGCAGCTCGCCGGGGATGGCGTGGTCGCGACGCGCGACCACGATCACTGTCACGTGGCGGGCACGAGCGACGGCGACGCCGAGCAGGTACTCGTGGCCTGTGTGGAAGGGAAGGAACTGCCGATCACGACGCCGCGCTCCCACCGCGACCTCGACCGCTCCAGCGTCGCGCGCCAGTCGCGCCAGCCCTTCACGCACTTGAGCGCGAAGACGACGTAGAGGACGCCGGTCAGCGGCAGCTCCTTGACGAAGTAGAGCGGGATGTAGATCGCGTCGGCGGCGAGCCACACGAGCCAGTTCTCGATCTGCTTGCGGCCTTGCATCCAGGTCGCGGCGAGGCTGAGGGCAGTCGTGACCGCGTCGGCGAGTGGTGCTGCGTCGCCGACCGAGCGCAGGTAGAGGAACATGCCGTAGCTCGCGGCCGCCGCCACGACGACCAGCAGCGTCGCCTCCGTCCCCCCGATGCGTGCGATCGGGCGCGATTCGCGCTCGCCCGCTCCGTGCCGCCAGTACCACCAGCCCCACAGTCCGAGCACGATGGAGACGAGCTGGAGGGCGCTGTCGGCGTCAAAATGGGCCTCGGCGAACACGACCAGAAACAGCGCGGCGTTCGCGATTCCGGCCGGCCACGTCCAGATGCTCTCGCGGACGAGGAGCCAGACGGCGAGCGCGCCCGTGACGAAGCCGAGCGCCTCGACGGTCGAGAACGGGAGCGGGCCGGCGAGCGTGCCCGCGAGCAGGAACGCGGAGCCGGCCGCGCCGACGATCGCGTCTCGCCTGTGGATGATCTGAGCGAGGTGGGTCACCTCGACCTCCCTTGTTGGTTTCCGCCCGGGTGGACGGTTCGCCCCGGAATGGGCCAGGGAGCTCGATCAGGAACGCCCCCTGTCTGCGTTGTGCGTCGAGGGTAGCCGGTTTTCGTCCAACAGGCGAAAACAGGTCGCAAAGCTACCATCGCCGATCAGCCCATGGACCCCCGGCAGATCCGCAACTTCTCGATCATCGCGCACATCGACCACGGCAAGTCGACGCTCGCCGACCGCATCCTCGAGCTGACGCACGCCGTCTCGCAAGCGCGAGATGCGCGCGCAGGTGCTCGACTCGATGGATCTCGAGCGCGAGCGCGGGATCACGATCAAGGCGCAGGCGGTGCGCGTGGAGTGGAAGGGCCACCAGCTGAACCTGATCGACACGCCCGGCCACGTCGACTTCACCTACGAGGTCTCGCGCTCGCTCCAGGCGTGCGAGGGCGCGCTGCTCGTCGCCGACGCGGCGCAGGGGATCGAGGCGCAGACGCTCGCGAACGCCTACCTCGCGATCGAGAACGACCTCGAGATCGTCCCGGTCGTGAACAAGATCGACCTGCCGCAGGCCGACCCCGACGGCGTCGGCGCAGCAGCTCGCCGACCTGCTCGCCGACGATGCCGACGAGCGTCCTGCGCATCTCGGCCAAGACGGGCGCGGGCGTGGAGGACGTGCTCGACGCGATCATCGAGCGGATCCCCGCGCCGAAGGGCGACCGCGACGCGCCGGCGCGCGCGCTCATCTTCGACTCGTCGTACGACCAGTACCGCGGCGTCGTCGCGTTCGTGCGCGTGGTCGACGGCGCGTTCCACCCGCGCGAGCGAGCTCCGCGCGATGGCGCTCGGAACGCGGTTCGAGGCGCAGGAGATCGGCGCGATGGCGCCGGCGATGCGGCCGCTCGAGGAGCTGAGCGCGGGCGAGGTCGGCTACGTGATCACGGGCCTCAAGGAAGTCTCCGAGCTGCGCGTCGGCGACACGCTCACCTCCGAGCGCCGGCCGGCCGCCGAGCCGCTGCCGGGCTACAAGGAGGTCAAGCCGATGGTGTTCGCAGGGCTCTTCCCGACCGACTCCGACGACTACCCGGAGCTGCGCGACGCGCTCGAGAAGCTGAAGCTGAACGACGCCGCGCTCTTCTACGAGCCCGAGACCTCGCAGGCGCTCGGCTTCGGCTTCCGCTGCGGCTTCCTCGGCCTGCTGCACATGGAGATCGTCCGCGAGCGGCTCGAGCGCGAGTTCGACCTCGACCTGCTCGCGACCGCGCCGAACGTCGCCTACCGCGTGCGCGGCGCTCAACGACCCGAACTGGATCGAGGTGCACACCCCGTCCGACCTGCCCGACGCGTTCGACGAGGTCGAGGAGCCGTACATCAAGGCGTCGGTGATCGTCCCGAAGGAGTACGTCGGCACGGTGATGGAGCTGTGCAACGAGCGCCGCGGCACGCTTCGACCACATGGAGTACCTCGCCGAGCAGCGCGTGCACCTGACGTACGAGCTGCCGCTCGCGGAGATCGTCCTCGACTTCTACGACTCGCTGAAGTCGCGCACGCGCGGCTACGCGAGCTTCGACTACGACTTCGTCGGCTTCCGGCCCGGCACGCTCGTGCGCGTGGACGTGCTCGTCGGCGGCGACCCGGTCGACGCGCTCTCGCTCGTCATCCACCGCGACTTCGCCTACGACCGCGGCCGGCTGCTGGTCGAGAAGCTGCGCAAGGAGATCCCGCGGCAGATGTTCGACGTCCCCATCCAGGCCGCGATCGGCTCGCGCGTGATCGCCCGCGAGACGGTCAAGGCGAGGCGCAAGGACGTGATCGCGAAGTGCTACGGCGGCGACATCTCCCGCAAGCGGAAGCTGCTCGAGAAGCAGAAGGAGGGGAAGAAGCGGATGAAGCAGGTCGGCGCGGTCGAGGTGCCGCAGTCGGCGTTCCTCGCGGTGCTGAACCTCGGCGACGGGAAGAAGTGACGAGCGCGTCGACGTCTGCGTCCGAGCCGAGCGTCGCGAGGCGATCGAGCCCTCCGCGCGACCGGCATCTGAACCTCCGGACGAGCACGCCTGAACCCGCGCAGGCGGCACGGTCGCGACGCGTCGTGGCCGATCGGCCGAGAGCTCCGTGCGCGTCGCGTCCGAGGATACGAGCGAGCGGCGAGTCGGTCGAGGCCGTCGCGCGGCGGGCGGAGCGAGGTACGCTCGTACATCGGCGTCGTGGCGGCCTGCGACTCGGCGCTCGGATTCGCGGCGCGACGGCGCGACCGGCGTCGTCGATCGCCGGCAAGGCGCGGAGCTCGTCGTACTCTCGGATCCCGGCATATCGCCGGCGATCGAGTCGTCGCGCGGCTCACTGGGATCGACGCGTCGTCGCGAGCTCGACGGGCGCGCGTGACGGCGCACGCATCTGTACGTCCACCTGCCGTTCTGCGCGCACCGCTGCGGCTACTGCGACTTCGTCACCGCGGTCGGGCGGCAGCGGCGAGCACTCGCGCTACGTCGACGCGCTGATCGCGGAGCTCGAGCTGGAGCGGGGCTCGCTCGCGCCGCGGCTCGAGACGATCTTCCTCGGCGGCGGCACGCCGACCTTCACCGAGCCGGCCGCGCTCGAGCGGCTGCTCGCCGCGCTGCCGGACGCCGACGAGGTGACGGTCGAGGCGAACCCCGAGACGGTCACGTCCGAACTGGCCAGGCTTCTGCAACGAAACCGTGTCAACCGTGTGTCAATAGGCGCACAAAGCTTCCACATGCACCTTCTGGACGTGTTGGAGCGGAGCGCGCGGCCGCAAGATGTTCGGCGTGCCGTTCACGTCCTCCGCGATGCGGGCTTCGACAACCTCTCGCTCGATCTCATCTACGGGATCCCGGGCCAGAGCGCCTCCGACCTCGCAGCGCGACCTCGCCGAGGCCCTGGCGCTCGAGCCCGAGCACCTCTCCGCGTACGAGCTGGAGGCGAAGCCGGGCACGCGCTTCACGCACGCGCACGGCGCCGAGCTGGAACGCCAGGCCGAGTCGATGGAGTCCTACTTCGAGCTCGTCGTCGAGACGCTGACGGCGGCCGGCTATCGCTGGTACGAGACGGCGAACTTCTGCCGGACGCCCGGGCGACGTCGACGGCGCCGCCGACGGGCGCGACCTGCGCTCGCGCCACAACCTCGGCTACTGGCTCGGGCACGACTACCTCGGCGTCGGCGTGGGCGCGGTCAGCACAATCGAGAATCGGCGCTGGCGGAACGCCCCTTCGATCCGCCGCTACGTCGCCGCGCTCGAGGCGGGCCGATCGCCCGCCGCGCGAGCTCGAGGAGCTCTCGCCGGCGACGCGCGAGACGGAGCGCGTGATGCTGGGCCTGCGCCTCGACGAGCCCGTCGAGCTCGCCGGCCTCGAGGAGCATCCTCGACGCAGCGCGAGCTCGGGCGGCTCGAGCGGCTCGGCCTCGCGGAGCGCCGACGGGGACGGGCTGGCGCTGACGGCGCGCGGGCGCTTCCTCGGCGACGCCGTCACGGCGGCGTTGCTCGCCTGAGGCGTCGACACGGCGAAGCCGTGGCGACCCACGGTGGCGTGCGAAGCGTGGTGTGGCCGCTGCGCGCGACTGCACGACCTCGACCTGGCTCCGCTGGGTGGGGACGGATCGTCCCGCCGCCTTCCGGGGCCGCGGGCGGGCGCGCGATCGTGCAGCTCGCCTACCATGGCGCGGGATGAGCACGCCGCTTCCCGACCGGCAGCGCGAGATCCTCTGCCGCGTCGTCGAGGAGTACGTCGCCACCGGGCAGCCGGTCGGGTCGAAGACGCTCGTCGAGCGGCACCGGCGTGCTCGTCTCGTCGTCGACGGTGCGTGCCGAGCTGGCGGAGCTCGAGCGGCTCGGCCTGCTCACGCATCCGCACACCTCGGCGGGCCGCGTCCCGACCGAGGCCGGCTACCGGATCTACGTCGACGGGCTGCTCGCGCGGCAGGAGACGCGGCCGGCCGAGTTCTCGCTCGACCTCGCGGCGGCGCGCGCCGAGGTGGAGGAGGCGCTGCAGGCGACGACCGAGGTGCTCTCGCAGGTGACGCGGCTGCTCGCGCTCGTCTCGGCGCCACGCGCTCGAGGCCGCGACGGTGCGCCACGTCGACGTGCTCCAGCTGCAGCCGAACGTCGTGATCGTCGTCGTGATCACCTCGACAGGCGGCGTCTCGAAGCAGCGCTACACGTTCCCCGAGCCGGTCGACGTCGGGCTCGTGAGCTGGGTCGGCGAGTACCTGCGCGAGCGGCTGATCGGCACGCGGCTCCGGTCGCGCCTGCTCGCGCGCGCGTTCGACGAGCCGAGCCTCTCGCCCGGCGAGCGCGCGTTCCTGGCCGAGATCCGCGGGCGCGTTCGACGAGGTCGAGGAGGAGCGCCAGCTCTACGTCGGCGGCGCCGCGGGGCTGCTCGAAGACCTGCGCTCCGAGGAGATCGGCGCGTACCGCAGCCTCATGGACGCGCTCGAGAAGCGCGCCGCGCTGCTCGACGTGCTCGCGCACTCGTTCACGGTGCGCCGGCCGTTCGCGCGGGTCGGCGACGAGCTCGAGGAGTCCGGGCCTGCACGACCTCGCGCTCGTCGGCGCCACGTACGGGCTCACGAACCAGACGCTCGGCACCGTCAGCCTGCTCGGCCCGCTGCGGATGGACTACGAGAAGGCGCTCCGCTCTGTCCGCGTCGGCCGCGCACGAGCTCTCGCGCTTCGTCGAAGAGGTCTACGCGGCCGAGTAGCCCGCGAGCGCGGCCCGCGCCACGCTCGCACGCCCGCCGCCGCTGGCACGATACGGGCCGCATGTCGGCGACCGAACGCGACTACTACGAGCTGCTCGGCGTCCCGCGCGACGCCGACGAGCGCGAGATCAAGAAGGCGTTCCGCGGGCTCGCCCGCAAGCTCCATCCGGACGTCTCCGACGATCCCGAGGCCGACGTGCGCTTCCGCGAGGTCTCGGAGGCCTACGAGGCGCTCTCGAACCCCGAGACGCGTCAGCTGTACGACCGCTACGGCCACGCCGGCCTCCGCTCGGGCGGCTTCAAGCCGACCCACTTCGATGCCGGCAGCCTCGGCGACCTCTTCTCGGCGTTCTTCGGCGACGACCTCTTCGGCGGGCGCAGCCCCGCGGCAGCGCGCGGCGCGGACGTTCCCGCCGAGATCGAGATCGACCTGGTCGACGCCGCCCGCGGCACGACGGTCGAGCGTCAAGCTCGAGGTCGCGGTGCACGTGCGGGACGTGCGGCGGCGACGGCGTCAAGCCGGGCACGAGCGTCTCGGTCTGCGCCGCGGTGCGGCGGCAACGGCCGGCTGCAGCAGGTCTCGCGCAGCATCTTCGGCGAGTTCATCCGCACAGCTGCCTGTCCCGAATGCCACGGCAGCGGCACGCAAGATCGAGCATCCGTGCGAGACCTGCGCCGGCGCCGGGCGAACGCTCGAGGAGCGGACGCTCGACGTCGAGGTTCCGGCCGGCATCCACGACGGGCAGCGGATCCGACTCTCCGGCGAGGGCCACGCGGGCGCGCTCGGCGGGCGCGCCGGCGACCTCTACGTGGCGGTCCGCATCCGCCCGGACGAGCGCTTCGTGCGCGAGGGAAACGACATGTTCTCGCAGGTCGACCTCACCATCGTCCAGGCCGCGCTCGGCGCAACGGTCGCGCGTCGAGACCCTCGACGGCACGGTCGAGCTCGAGTTCGACCCGGGAACGCAGCCCGGCCAGGTGCGCGTCCTCCGCGGTCACGGGATGCCGGTGCTCCAGGGCTTCGGCCGAGGCGACCACCGCGTCCTCGTCAACGTCGCCGTCCCGCGGCGCCTGACCGACGAGCAGCGGCGGCTGCTCGCGGAGTTCGAGCGTCTGAGCGACGGCGAGACCTACCGTCCGGACGAAGGCTTCTTCGAGAAGCTGAAGAGCGCGTTCCGCTGATCCGCGCCTCGATCCGCGTTCCGGTCGAGGCGGCCGAGGAGCTCCGCGCGCGGTTCGTCGAGCTCGCCCCGGAGGGGTTCGAGGAGGTCGAGCGTCCCGGCGAGCTCGAGCTGGCCGCGTACGGCGAGGCGGCCGGGCGCGTCCTCGCCGCGTTCCCGGACGCGGCGCGGGGCGAGGTCGAGGCCGGATGGGAGGATCGCTGGCGCGAGTTCCACCGCCCGGTTCGCGTCGGCCCGCTCTGGATCGGCCCACCCTGGGAGCGTCCTCCGCCTGGAGCGCTCGCGGTCGTCGTCGACCCCGGCCGGGCGTTCGGGACGGGCGCGCATCCGACGACGCGCCTCTGCCTCGAGCTGCTGCTGGAGCTGCCGAGGACGAGCCTCCTGGACGTCGGCTGCGGGTCGGGCGTCCTCTCGATCGCTGCGGCCAGGCTCGGCTTCGGACCGGTGGTCGCGGTCGACCTCGAGGCGCCGGCCGTGGACGCGACGCGAGCGAACGCCGCCGCGAACGGCGTCGCAATCGAGGCACGCCTCGCCGACGCGCTCCTCGAGCAGTTGCCGCCGGCGGAGCTCGTGGTGGCCAACATCGCGCTTGGCGCGGTCACGGCTCTCGCCGCCCGCATCGATGCGCCGCGGCTCGTCAGCTCGGGCTACCTCGCCGGTGACCGGCCCGAGCTCGAGGGATACGAGTCGCAGGACCGGCGCGAGCTCGACGGCTGGGCCGCGGACCTCTTCACGACCGGGTGAGGAGACCTCGCGCCTGTTGAAGAGAAGTCACCGAATCGGCACGAAGGCGGCACGGTTCGGTGACGCCTGAGTCGATAGCGTGTTCCCAGGGGACGCGGGGGTCCCCTGGGGCGCTGCTGCCGTCATTCCGAGAGGCCAGGGCGCAAGCGCAGGGTCGCCCCGTTTCGGCTTCCGCAGTAGCATCCGCGCGATGGTGCGCTTCGGCATCGACTTTCTCGGGTGCAAGGTCTCGCACGTCGACGTGCACGAGATCCGCGATCGTCTGCTCGCCGACGGGCATCGGGAGGCCGCGCCCGGCGCCTCCGCGGACGTCGCCGTGATCAACACCTGTTGCGTGACGAACGAGGCGGTCGCGAAGAGCCGCAAGGCTGCGGCTCGCGCTGCGCGGACACACCGGCGCGTCTACCTCACCGGATGCGCCGCGAACCTCGGAGGCGACGCGTTCGCGAGCCTGCCCGCAAACGTGACCGTCGTGGCCAAGCGCGCTGAGCAGGCGGCAGCCTTCGTCGCCGGCGACGTCGGCGCGATCGGGTGTGTGCAGGCCGATGCCCGGCCGGATCGGGTGCGCGCGTTCGTGAAGATCCAGGACGGTTGCTCGTTCTCGTGCAACTTCTGCGTGATCCCGCTCGTGCGTGGCGGGACGCGCAGCCGCCGTGCCGACGCGGTTCTGCGTGAGGCGCGTCAGCGCGTCGGGCAGGGACATCGCGAGATCGTGCTGACGGGCATCAACCTCGGGTGCTTCCGCGACCGCGAGGCCGGGTACGACCTGCCGCGCCTCGTCCGCGAGGTCGGCGCCACGCCGGGCCTCGACCGCCTACGTCTGAGCTCGATCGAGATCAACCACGTCAACGACGAGCTCGTCGCCGCCCTGCGCGAGACGCCCGTCGTGGCGCGGCACCTGCATGTGCCGCTTCAGTCAGGCGACGACGGCGTGCTGCATGCGATGCGCCGGCGCTACACCGTCGAGACGTTCCTCCGTCGCCTCGAGCCGCTCGCCGGCGAGTTCAACCTGACGAGCGACGTGATCGTCGGGTTTCCGGCCGAGGACGCGATCGCCTTCGAGCGAACGCTCGCGACCGTCGAGCGCGCCGGCCTGACGAAGGTGCACGTCTTCCCGTACTCGCCGCGACCGGGCACCGTGACCGGCGCGGACGACCCGGTCGCTCCGCCGGTCAAGAAGGAGCGTGGCGCCAGGCTGCGTGCGCTCGCGCACGAGCTGGAGCGCCGCCGCTGGCAGACAAAGCTCGGCTGCGAGGACGTCGTGCTGGTCGACCGGCCCGGCCGCGGTTACGGCGACGACTACTCGCCGTTCCTCGTCGAGGCGGCCGTCGGCGAGCTCATCCGGGTCCGCGCGAGCGCGATCACCGAGGAGGGGATCCTTGCCGTCGCCGCTTGACGACTGCCTCTTCTGCGGGATCGTCCGCGAGGGGACGTACGTCGCGCAGACGAAGGGGTTCGTCGCGATCGCCGACATCAACCCGAAAGCTCCTGTGCACCTGCTGGTGATCCCGGAACGCCATGTCGACACGTTCCGCGACGTGGCCGTGTTCCCGGCGCGCGAGGCGAAGCGGATGCTCGAGTTCGTCGCCGACACGGCCAGCCGCGCCGGCCTCACCGACTACCGCGTCCAGGTCAACGTCGGCCCGAGCGCAGGGCAGACGATCTTCCACCTGCACTGGCATGTCCTCGGCGAGACCGCGCGTGTGCACGGCACCGAGACTCTCGCGACAGCGGTGAGCGAACTGTGAGCCTCGTCGAGCGGATCGAGGCGGAGGTGAAGGCTGCGATGCTCGCGCGCGAGGACCAGCGCCGCGACGCGCTGCGGCTGATCCTGAACAGCCTGCGCAACGCCGAGAAGGAGCTCCAGCGGCCCCTGTCGGAGGACGAGGAGCTCCAGGTCCTCCAGCGCGAGCGCAAGCGCCGCACCGAGGCGGCGGAGGCGTTTCACGCGGGCGATCGTCCGGAACAGGCAGCGCAGGAGGAGGCCGAGCTGGCGATCCTCGAGGAGTTCATGCCGGAGCCGCTCTCGGAGGAGGAGCTGGAGCGGATCGTGGACGACGCGATCGCCGAGACCGGCGCGACCAACGTACGTGACATGGGTCGCGTCATGGCCGACGTGATGCCGCAGATCGCCGGCCGTGCCGACGGCTCCGCGGTGGGCCAGCTCGTCCGGGAAAAGCTGGCTTAGAGCCGGCGTCGTGGAGCTGCGCGGGGACCGGGTGCTCCTCCGCCCGCTCGCCGAGGAGGACGCGCTGCAGCTGGCCGAGCTCGGCGCCATGCCGGAGGTCGCGTGCTGGTGGCCCGGGCTGAACGAGGCAGACCTGCGAGCGACTGCACGCGGCGAGGAAGACGGCGTGGTCGCGTTTGCGGTGGTCGTCGACGGCGACGTCGCCGGTCTCGTCCAGTACTACGAGGAGAGCGAGCCCGAGTACCGGCACGCCGGCGTCGACATCTTCCTCGGCGCCGACTGGCACGGCCGCGGGCTCGGCACCGACGCAGTGCGGGCGATGGTCACTCACCTCATTCGCGACCGCGGGCATCACCGTGTCGTCATCGACCCGGCTCTCGACAATGCTGTCGCGATCCGCTGCTACGAGCGGGTCGGCTTCCGCCGGGTCGGCGTGATGCGTGAGCACTGGCGCGACCCCGGCGGGGTCTGGCGCGACGGGTTGCTGATGGACCTGCTCGCCCGCGAGTTCTAGCCGCCGGCACGACCAGTTGCCGACTGGACGGACTCTCCCGATCGATGTCGTTCGAGCCGAGCCGGGTGCGGACGGCGGCTGTGCCGAGCTCGGCGAAACCGGCGTGCGCGCCGGCGTGGCTCCTCGCCTCCGCGCGTCCCCCACCGTTTCCCCACGTACCCCCAGGGGGGCGGGCGGCCCCCTGTATTCACGCTAGCGAGGATTCTGTGACGTGTCCGTGGCGGATGTGTGCCAACTCTGCGACGAATGCGTGCCGAACGGGGAACGACCTACACTGCGGCCGTGCAGGAAGTGCTGGACGTCTCGAACGAGGTTGCCGCCGAGTTGGCGGGGATGAGCGACGGTGTTCTCGAGGCGCTGCGCGATCGGCTCGAGTGCACCGTGCGCCTGCGGGGCAACCAGCTCACGCTCGAGGGCGACGACCTGCACGTCGAGGAGGCGCGCGAGGTGATCGCCGAGCTGGTCGAGCTCGTCGAGGGCGGGCACCAGATCGGAGCGCACACGGTCGACGCCGTGCTCGGCGCGCTCGACTCCGACCAGGACGTGCGCGAGGTGTTCGACGATGTCGTCTGGCGCCATCGCGGCAAGCAGATCGCGCCGAAGACCGTGACTCAGAAGGCGTACGTGGACGCGATCCGCCGCCGTACCGTCACCTTCGGGATCGGCCCGGCCGGCACGGGGAAGACGTACCTCGCGATGGCGCTCGCGGTCGCGGCGCTCCAGGAGCGCAAGGTCGCGCGGATCATCCTCACCCGGCCGGCGGTCGAGGCCGGCGAGCGTCTCGGCTTCCTGCCCGGCGACATGCTCGCCAAGGTCGACCCGTACCTGAGGCCCCTGTTCGACGCGCTCTACGACATGCTCGACCCGGAGCGCGCGAACACCTACATGGAGCGCGGCACGATCGAGGTCGCCCCGCTCGCCTTCATGCGCGGCCGCACGCTGAACGACAGCTTCATCATCCTCGACGAGGCTCAGAACACCTCCCCCGAGCAGATGCAGATGTTCCTCACGCGGCTGGGCTTCGGCTCCCGCGTGGTCGTCACGGGCGACGTGACCCAGGTCGACCTGCCGCGCGATCAGGCGTCGGGGCTGATTCAGGTGCAGGACATCCTCTCCGGGATCGACGACATCGCGTTCATCCGCTTCGGGCACCAGGACGTCGTCCGCCACAAGCTCGTCCAGCGGATCGTCGAGGCCTACCGTGAGCACGCGGAGGAGACCGGGACCGAGCGGAGCCGCTAGCGCGTGCTCTCGGTCGAGGTTGAGAACAGGAGCGGTGTCGCGGTCGACGAGGCGGCCGCGATCGAGCTCGCGCGGGCCGTGCTCGGCGCCGAGGCGATCGACGACGGGGAGCTCGGGCTCGCGTTCGTCGGGCCGGACGAGATCGGCGCGCTCAAGCTCGAGCACCTCGGGTCCGACGAGCCGACGGACGTGCTCTCGTTCCCGATCGACGGACGTGCGCCGTTGCCGGAGGGCATGCCGCGCGCGCTCGGCGACGTCGTGCTCTGCCCACAGGTGGTCGGGGACGACTGGCGGTGGTCGCTGACGCACGGCCTGCTGCACCTGCTCGGCTACGACCACGGCGAGGCGATGGAGCGGCGCGAGCGGGAGCTGCTGGCCGTGCCTGCCGAGGCGCCCTCGTGAGCAGCCAGCGCTCGCAGACGATCTTCGACTCGTTCAACTACGCGTCGGAGGGGATCATCCACGTGCTTCGCACGCAGCGGAACATGCGGATCCACTTCGCCGCCGCGGCGGTTGTGCTCGTGCTCGCGCTTTGGGTCGGCGTGTCGAAGATCGAGCTGATCGCGCTGCTGATCTCGATCACGTTCGTGCTCACGGCGGAGATGGTGAACACCGCGATCGAAGGCGCGATCGACGTCTCGACGACCTCGTTCGACCCGCTGGCGAAGCTGGCCAAGGACGTGGCGGCTGGGGCGGTGCTGATCGCGACGCTGAACGCGCTGGCCGTCGGCTATCTCGTCTTCTCGGGCCGGATCGCCGATCGCTCGTCGCGCGTGCTCGAGCAGGTGCGCGACGCGCCGGCCGAGTTGACGATCGTCGCGCTGGCGGTCACGGTGATCGTCGTGATCGGGACGAAGGCCTGGACCGGCCGCGGCACTCCTCTGCGCGGCGGCCTGCCGTCCGGTCATGCGGCGCTCGCGTTCGCGGCGTGGATCGCCGCGACGTACGTCGCGGGGCGCGAGCACCGGTTTCTGGTCTCGACGATCGCGCTTCTGATGGCGCTGCTCGTCGCCCAGACGCGGATCGAATCCGGCGTGCACTCGGCGTTCGAGGTGCTCCTCGGAAGTCTCTTCGGCACCCTGATCGCGCTCGCGGTCTTCCAGGTCACATGAACGGCTGCGGATGGCCCGGCACGGGCTCACCCCGTCGTTCCCGAGACGGGGACACGGTCCACGGCACCGCGGCTTTACCCGGGAAGACGGCGAGAGTCACCGTTTCGGCCCATATTTGGCACGCTTCCGTCCTGGTGTCTGACACCCGGACACGGCCGGAAGCGACATGAGCCGAGACCTCGTCGAACGCGCCGAGCACGCGGCCGCACACGCGTACGCGCCCTACTCGGGTTACCTCGTCGGCGCGGTGGTGCGGGCGCGCGACGGCCGCGAGTTTGCCGGCGTGAACGTCGAGAACGCCGCGTATCCGCTCGGGATCTGCGCCGAGAAGAACGCGATCGCAGCGGCCGTCACGGCCGGGTACGGGCCGGGCGACGTCGAGGCGATCGGGATCACCGCCTCCCCGTGCGGCGGTTGCCGTCAGTGGCTGCACGAGTTCCGGGTCGGCGAGGTCTCCTACCGCGGCGCCGACGGTGAGATCCGCACGGTCGCGCCCGCCGATCTCCTGCCCGACACGTGGGATCTTCCGGAGCCCGGTTGAGGTCGGGGTTCGCCGCCGTCGCCGGTCGTCCGAACGTCGGCAAGTCGACCCTCGTGAACGCGGTCACCGGTGCCAAGGTGGCGATCGTCTCCCGCGTTCCGCACACGACCCGGCATCGCATCCGCGGTGTCCACACGACCGCCGACGCCCAACTGGTGCTCGTCGACCTGCCGGGCTGGCAGCGGCCGATCGACCGGCTGACCGAGCGCATGCAGGAGACCGTCGACGAGACGATGCGTGACGACCTCGACGTGGTGCTGCTTGTCGTCAACGCTCGCGAGCGGATCGGCGCCGGCGACAAGTTCGTCGCCCGCCGCGTGTTCGGGCTGGGCGTCCCGGTCGTGATCGCTCTCAACAAAGTCGACCGGCTGAAGATCGCGCAGATCGCCCAGCAGATGAAGACCGCTGCCGCGCTCGGCGACTTCCATGCGCTTCATCCGGTGAGCGCGAAGACGGGGGAGGGGATCGACGAGCTTCGCAGCGACCTGAGCTCGCTGCTTCCGGACGGGCCCCTGTACTACCCGGCGGGCGAGGTGACCGACATGCCGCTCGAGGTGCGGATCGCGGAGCTCGTCCGCGAGCAGGCGCTGCGACTCACGAAAGAGGAGGTACCGCACGCGGTCACGGCTGAGGTGATCGAGATCGACGACCACCACGTCCACGTCCGCGTCTACACGGAGACCGAGAGTCAAAAGCAGATCCTGATCGGGAAGGGCGGCACGATGGTGCGGGAGATCGGCCGTGCGGCGCGTCCCGGGATCGAGCAGCTGCTCGGCCGGACGGTCTACCTGCAACTTCAGGTGAAGGCTGCCCCGAAGTGGCGCCGGAACGAGACGATGCTCGAGCGGCTCGGGATGTAGCGATTCGGGTCGAGCGGCGGAATCAGGCGTCCGATGCGAGATCGGGCGCAGTCGTGGATGCTCTCGACCGCCCAGGCGATGACAACTGCGCCGGGCTCGGGGCTTCGCCGGCCCGGCGCAGTGTCACAAATCGAGTCCTAGCTAACCGGTGCGCGACCCGAACACGAAGTCGGCGACGTCCTGGATCTGCTGCGCCGACAGCTGTCCTGCATAGGACGGCATCGTGCCCTTGCCGCTCGTCACGCGGGCGATGATGGTCGCCCGGGAGATCTTGGACGCGTCGAGGTTCGGACCGATCGAGCCCCTGCCGTCGCCGGCCTTGAACACGTGGCAGCTGCCGCAGCCGGTCGTGACGAAGACCACCTTGCCGGCGGCGAGGTTCGTGCCACCCGCGGGCGTCGGAGCGGCCTTGATCGTGAAGGCGCCCTTCATGCCCTTCTTCGCGTCCCCGGGAACCGTCGAGAGGTACGCGAACATGCCGGCCTTCTTGAACGTGACGACGAGCTTCGCACTCTTACCCGGCTTCAGGATCGGTGTCTTCTTGTTCGTGATCCTGAAGTTGTGGAGCTTCTTGCCGGTGTTCTTGACGACGAACGTGACCGGCCCGGCCGTGGCCACCTTCTTGGAGAGCTTGAACGAGTAGTCGCGCGCTGTCACATTCACGGTGACAGCCTTCGCCGCCGGAGCGGTCTGCCCGGCGAACGACGCCGAGCTGAGGAGCAGAGGCGCGACGAGCGCGGTAACGACGGAGAATGCTCGCATACGTGTCATCTCTTTCAGCCTAGCTGCCTGTCACCGAGGATGTCATCAAGAACTGCGACCGAGTCTTCGTCGGGCTCCGGCGCCTGGGCCGGGCTGCTCGTCTGCTCGGCAAGCCACGGTACGAGCGCGTCCAGGCCGCGGCGTTTCACGATGCTGCGCTGCCGAGCTGCGCCGCCGCCGTCCAGGACGAGGCGTCCGATCCCGAGCAGCTCGCGGTCGCAGCCGAGCGAGGTCGCGGTCGGCAGGAGTTGGGTGGCGAGGTCATGCAGCCGCTCCGCGGTCCATGTCCGGGCGCCCGTGCCGAGCTCGATCAGATGGCCGCCGATGCCGTCTCGCGTCGCCAGCCACGCGTTCTCGACGATCCGCTCGTGGCGATGGACCGGCAGCGGCTCCCCGTCGTCGTAGCGCGCCGCGAGGTCGCAGACCAGGCTCTGTACGAGCGCGATCAGCGTCCCGGCGTCGTCGACCCGCGTCTGGGTATCGGCGACGCGCAGCTCGATCGTGCCGTGTGTCGCGCTGAGCCGCAGGTCCCACCACTGGTAGCTCGAGTTCGGGAAGGCGCCGCCGTCGCGGGCCCAGATCGCGAGCTCGGCCACCTCACGCCAGCTTTCGAACGCGGGTGGGACGCCGGCGCGCGGCCAGCTCTGGTTCAGCTTCGGCCGGACGGTGGCGAGCCCCGAGTCCTCGCCACCGTAGAACGGCGCGTTTGCGCCGAGGGCGATCAACTCGGGGAGGTAGCTCCGGAGCGCGTTGTAGACCGCGAGCGCGCGATCAGCGCCGCTGACGGCCACGTGCACGTGCAGCCCGCACGTGAGGACGGTGCGCGCAGCCCACGGGTTCTCGGCGGCGATTCGCCGGTAGCGCTGCGCCGAGGAGATCGGGCCCGGGTCTCGGGTCAGCGGGTGCGCGCCCGCACCCACGACGAGGACGTCCGGCTCCAGACCGCGGGCGACGAGGTTCCTGATCGAAGCGAGCTCCCGGGCGACGTCCGCCACCGAGACGCAGACGGGCGTCATCGCCTCGACCTGCGAACTGCGAAGCTCACCGGTCAACCGCCTGTCGCCGGCGCCGAGCGCCAGCGCGTACTCGGCTGCCGGCGCCGCTTGCATGGTCCCTGCATCGATCAGGAGCAGCTCTTCCTCTGCGCCCACCGTGAACGGGGCGACGCGGTCGAAGAGCGCTCGCAGGCGCTGCTCCAGCGCCGGCGCGCCGAGAAAGGACTCGGGCGAGGCGGTGGCAGCAGGGCTGCTCGAGTGACGCGGAAGACTGCGGACGATGCCCATCTAGATCCTCCTCGTAGCGCAGCGCACGTGCGCCGGGTGTGCGGAGAGAAAGAGCGTGCTCCACGGTAGGTCTCGAGGCTGAGGATCGTTCCGGTGCGCGTCTGACCCGAATGAGGATCGCGTAAAGATCCGCAAACACGCCGCGGCCGGCAGACGGGCAGCGTCGATACTTCAAGGCGTGCGAGGAGCCCGGATCGGCATGCGCTGGTGGCTTGCGGCCGTATTCGTTGCCATTGCGACGCTCACGGCGGTCCTGATCGCGGCCGTCTCGTCGCGGCAGGCCGACGGCGAGTTGCGCGCGAACGCCGAGAACATCGCGCTCGGAGCCGCCATCTCCGCCCGTTCGGCAGTCGAGCAGGCGGCGATCGACGGCAACCTCGTCGAGCAGCTGCCCTCGATCGGCGCCCGCCACAACGTTGCGCTCTTCGTCTTCTCGTCGAAGCGGCGGCTGCTCGCGCAGGCGCGGTACCGGAACGTGCGCTGGAAGGACGTGCCGGAGGGGGGCGCCGCGGTGCTGACCGCGCTCGGCGACCGGCGCTACGTGGCCGCGTTCAACGGCGGCCGTTCGACGCTCGTTGCGCTGCCGCTCGCCCGCAGGAAGGACGCGACGGTGCTGGTCGCCTACGCGCCGCGGCCGCCCTACGGGCCGTCGCTCGCGATCTTCCGTCACGACGTGATCCAGGCCTCGATCTACGCGGTGCTGATCGCGGCGTTGACCGGGTTACTCGCCGCGACCCTGATTGCGCGGCGACTGCGCCGCATCGGGACCGCGGCCGCGGCGATCGAGCAGGGTGACTTCGCGCTCGAGCTCGAGCCCGGCCTGCATGACGAGATCGGCGACCTCGCGGTCACGATCGACCGCATGCGGCGCCGCCTGGGCGCGGCGTTCGAGCAGCTGAGCGCGGAGCGCGACCGGCTCGAGCGGCTGTTGGAGCAGCTGCACGAGGGCGTGCTCGCGGTCGACCCTCAGCTGCGCATCCAGTTCGCGAACGCGAACGCGCGGCTGCTCCTCGCCGACCTCTCGCTCGAGAAAGGCTCTCCGCTTCCGGTGACGCACGGGGGGCTGCCGCTCCGGCGCGTCGCCGAGGGCCTCTTCATGCCCGGAGCCCCGGTCGCCGAGGCGCGCAGCCGGCGCGAGGACGGCGCGACGATCTCGCTCGTCGGCGTGCCGGCGTCGGCGTCGGACCTCGTGGTGCTCGTCTTCGCCGACATCACCGAGCAGGAGCGGCGCCGTCAGGCCGAGCGCGAGTTCGTCACGAACGCTTCGCACGAGCTGCGGACGCCCGTGACCGCGATCGCGAGCGCCGTCGAGGCGCTGCAGTCCGGCGCGCAGGACTCACCGGAGAGCCGTGAGCGCTTCATCGACCTGATCGGCCGCCAGGCGAAGCGGCTGACGCGGCTGTCGAGCTCGCTCCTGATCCTCGCGCGGGCGCAGACGCGGCAGGAGCAGGTCCAGCTCGAGCCGGTCGAGTTGCAGGCGCTTCTGCACGAGATCGCCGCCGCGAGCGAGCCGGCCGACGGCGTCGCGGTGCGCGTGGACTGCCCGCAGCCGGTGGTCGCGGTCGGGCAGCGCGACATCGTCGAGCAGGTGATCTCGAACCTCGTGGGCAACGCGCTCAAGCACACGACCGAGGGCGAGGTCGTCTTGCGGGCACGCCGGGTCGTCTCGGAGGCGGCGATCGAGGTCGCGGACACGGGGCCCGGGATCACGCCTGCGGTGCAGACGCGGATGTTCGATCGCTTCTACAGTCTCGAGATGAACGGACGCGGTTTCGGCCTCGGCCTCGCGATCGCCCGCGAGTCCGCCGAAGCGATCGGCGGCACCCTCACGATCGAATCCGAGCCCGGGTGCGGAACCACAGCGCGGGTCGTGCTGCCGGCGGCGACGGCCGGATGAACGCCCGCATCCTGCTCGCCGACGACGAGCGCGACATCCTCGAGCCGGTCAGCTACGCACTCAGCCAGCAGGGGTTCGAGGTCACGTGCGTGGAGGACGGCGACGCCGCGCTCGAGCGGGCGCGGTCGGGCGAGTTCGACCTGCTGCTGTGCGACGTGCTCATGCCGGGCACGCTCGGCACCGACGTGTGCCGCATCCTTCGCGCCGAGAGCGACCTGCCGATCATCCTGCTCACCGCACGGGACGCCGAGATCGACCGCGTGCTCGGGCTCGAGCTCGGCGCCGACGACTACATCACGAAGCCGTTCTCGTCCTCCGAGCTCGTGAGCCGTGTCCGCGCGCTGCTACGCCGCCGCGAGCTCGACCGGACGAGCGCCAGCGGCACGACGAAGAGCGCCGGCGGGCTCCGGATCGACTACGCTCGGCATCTCGTCGAGGTCGACGGCAAGAGCGTGAAGCTGACCCCGTCGGAGTTCAACCTCCTCAGCCTGCTCGCCGAGGAGCCGGAACGCGTGTTCAGCCGCGCGCAGATCATGGATCACCTGTGGCAGACACCGCATGTCGGTGACCCGCGCGCGTGCGACGTCCACATCTCGAACCTGCGTCGCAAGATCGAGCGCGACCCGAGCCACCCGGCGCGGATCATCACCGTGCGCGAGTTCGGCTACAAGCTGATGCCCGTGTGAGCAAATGCTCATGGACTCCTTGACGGATCCTCAACGCGCGCGCAGCGGTTCTCATGCCGATGGCCTAGCGTGGCCTACTTGGAATCAGCGGCGAACACGAAGGAAGGCTCGCTCGCCTGCTGTCACGGATTCGCCGTGGCGGCCGGCGACGAGCCGATCGGACAGGTCGAGACACCGGTCTTCTCCGGCACCTCGCTGGAGCCCGACGCGCTCATCGTCCGCACGGTGGATGCGATCCCCGGCATGTTCGCGGCCGTCGCCGTCACGAAGGTGGCTGAGGTCGATGAGTCGGAGGAGAGCATCACGCTCCGCGGCACACGTGATGAGCTCTTCGGTGGAGCGGCACCTGCTCCGACCCGCCGCTGAGCGGCAACGTTTCCGTCCGACAGCGGAGGAGCCTGATCAGGCGACGAGTGCGTAGCCGACGCCACGGACGGTCACCAGGCGCTCGGGCGCCGCGGGATCGCGCTCGATCTTCCGCCGAAGCGCCGAGACGTGCACCTCGCATGTGTGCTCGTCGGCCGTGAACGTGCTGCCCCAGAGGTGCTCCATGATCTGGCGCCTCGAGTAGGCCGCCCCAGGGTCCGCGGCGAGCAGGCCGAGGATCTTGAACTCGGAGGGCGTCAATGACACGACCTTGCCGTCGACCGACACCTCGTCGCGAACGAGGTCGACCTTGATCGCGCCGACGGTGCGGACGAGTTGCTCGTTCGCCGTCATGTCCAGCGCACGCCGGCGCAGCAGCGCGTGGATCCGGCCGATCAGCTCGGCCGCCGAGAAGGGCTTCGTGACGTAGTCGTCGGCCCCGAGGTCGAGCCCCGTGAGCAGGTCGCGTTCGGAGTCCTTCGCCGTGAGCATGATGATCGGCACGTCGCTCTGCGACCGGATCTGCTGGCAGGCCTCCTCGCCCGACAGCTTCGGCAGCATCAGGTCGAGGACCACCAGGTCGATCGCGTGCGTCAGCGCGGCTTCGACCGCCGCCTCGCCGTCGGTGGCGACCTCGACTTCGAACCTCTCACGCTCGAGCGCATAGGTGAGGCCGCGGACGAGCGAGGGCTCGTCGTCGACTACGAGGATACGCGGACTCATCGTGTGACTCCTTCTGTTGCGGTGGCGTCGGTCGCAGTGGCGAGGGTGATGCGGACGGTCGTACCTACAGTCTGCTCGGAGTCGAGCTCGATCTCGCCGCCGAGTGTTCGGACCGCCTCGCGCGCGATCGAGAGGCCGAGCCCGAAGCCGTCCGTCGCGGTCTCCGGCGCGGTAGAAGCGGTCGAAGATCCGTGCGCGGTCCGGCGCCGGGATGCCGGGGCCCGTGTCTGCGACCTCGATCACGACGGAACCGTTCAGCTGGCGGCCGCGCATGGTGACGGTGCCGGCGTCGGTGTGCTGCATGGCATTCGTCGCGACGCTCGAGAGCGCTTGCTCGAGCAGGTCGGCGTCGCCGACGATCATCAGCGCGCTCGGGCAGTCGACGCCGATCTCGACTCCCTTGCGGTGGGGCAGCGACGCCGCGACCTGCTCGAGAAGCGGCGCCACCGGAACGACGCCGAGGCTCGGCAGCTCGTCGCGCGCGCCAGCGCGCGCGAGCACGAGCAGGGCCCGGGTCAGGCGCGTGAGCCGACCCGACTCGCGCGCGATCACCTCGAGGAACTCGTCGCGCGTCTCGGGCTCGTCCTTGGCTCCGGTCTGCAGCATCTCCACCGCGGTCACGATCGACGTGAGCGGCGTTCGCAGCTCGTGCGCCGCGTTCGTGGCGAACTCGCGCTGTACTCGTTCGTTGCGCGCATGCTCGGACTCGTCCTCGATCACGATGATCGCGTTCTCGCCGCCCGCTGTCGGCGGGATGCCCGCAACGAGCAGCGTCCGCTCACCATCGGCGATCCGGGTGTGGCTGGGAAGCCCGGTCGTGAAGAGCTCGTCGGCGAGAGCGCGGAGATCCTCGGCGGCATCCCCGGTGAGCGTCGAGACGTCAAGGCGATCCTCGACGCCGAGCAGCTCACGAGCATGGCCGTTTGCGAACTCGATGACCAGGTCGCGATCGACGAGGAGAACACCCTCGTTCAGCCGGTCGACCAGCCGCTCGAGCCGATCGCGGTCCTGCTCGAGTGTGTGGAAGAGCTCCTCAAGCTGGCCCCGCATCCGCTCGATCGACCCGGCGAGGCTGCCGACCTCGTCCGGGAAGCGGTCGTAGGAGTGCACGCTGAAGTCGCCGGCCCCGACCGCCTTCGCCGCGCTTGCGATGCGCTTCAACCGGCGCGCGGTCAGTGACGCGATCAGGAGCCCGAGCGCGGCGCCGGCCGCGAACGCGAGCAGCGCGGACTGGAGGAACTCCTGCCGTACGATCCCGAGTTGCTCGCGAAGCTCGGGTCGCAGCAGGTACGCGACGACGACGCGATCGTGCCCGCCGTGGATGCCGAGCCCGATCACGAAGGCCGAGCCGTCGCGGCGACCGACGATGTACCGCCGCCCGTTGAGCGCGGTCTGCAGCGCTTCTCGGCCACCGGGCACGCTCGCCCACACCACCCCCTGCGAGCGGAGCGGCGTCAGCGGCCGTCCCTCGGAGTCGAAGACGAAGAGCGCGAGGTGCCGGCGCTCCGAGATCGCGACGGCTTCGTTCGCGATCTCGTCCGGGGAGTCGATGCGCTTCAGGTTCTCCGAGGCCGCGACCGTGTTTCCGACCGCAAACTCCTCGGCATACGTGCGGAACGCCCGTTCGGAGCGGTTGCTGAGCACGGCGACCACGGCCACGGCCGTGAGGCCGGCGACCGCGGCGAACGCCAGCCCGAGCCACCACCGCATCCCGATCAGTTGGCGGGAAGGGGGGTCGAGCGTCGGTGAGGACGAGTTGCTCAAAGGCTCTTCAGGCGAGGACTGCCTCCCCTCCACGAGCGAAAAGCTGCGCGCAGGCTCGACGCTTTCGTTCGTGGTCATCCCAGGCCGATTATGCCCTTGGAGGTTGCTGGACGGGACGCGGAGCCCGAATCAGTCTCAAGATTACTTGAGAACTGGATGTCGTTCCTCGCGGTTCGCAGCACATCCAGCGGGTGACCTCGGTGTCGGAGTCGACCTGCTGGGATCGAGAGTTCAGGCCGATCGGGGCTCGGCATCATCGCGAACGGGTGGGCCTGATCGGCTTCCCGTGGCGAATTCCCGCAAGGGTTTTCCGGTTATTCAAGGTTCCTTGAGTAGTCTGGAGCCAATCCGTCGCCGGATTACCCTTGCTCGCAAGGCTTCCGTGTCCCGAATCTTCGACGCCTGGACACGAAGAGAAGCCCCTTCCGATCAACTGGAGGACGAATGGCGAGTAAGTTGAAGATCAAGGTGAACGGTCTCGTGCACAGCGTGACCGCGAGCCTCGACACACCGCTGCTGTACGTGCTGCACAACGAGTTGCATCTGCACGGCCCGCGTTTCGGTTGCGGTCTGGCGCAGTGCGGCGCCTGCTCGGTGTTGCTGGACGGCAAGGAGATCAGGTCGTGTGTGACGCCGGTTGCCGCCGTGAGCGGCAGGGCGATCACGACGCTGGAGGGCATGCCTGCTCTGTGGGCGTCCTCGCGTGGTACGACGGCTGCGGCGCCGGCTGCGTTGCATCCGTTGCAGCAGGCGTGGATCGACGTGCAGGTGCCGCATTGCGGGTACTGCCAGAACGGAATGATGATCCAGGCCGCCGATCTGTTGGCGACGACGAAGCGTCCGACCGAGGCGCAGATCCGCACGGCGATGAACGGTCATCTCTGCCGCTGCGGCACGTATCCGAGGATCCTGACGGCGATTCAGAAGGCCGCTGCTGTGATGGCGAAGGGTGGGAAGTAACCATGACCGAGATGCTCAAGAAGGAGTTCTCGCGCAAGTCGTTCGTGAAGGGCGGCGGCGCGATGATCGTCGGTTTCTCGGCGCTCGGCGCCGGTCTTGGCGCGAAGGCGGCGAAGGCTGCCACCGATCCGTATGCGTCGATGGGCCCGTTCGATCAGACCGCGGTCGACTCGTGGCTGATCATCCACTCCGACAACACGGCGAGTGTGAAGATCGGGAAGGTCGAGATGGGTCAGGGCACGCCGACCGCATTGCTGATGATCGCGGCTGAGGAGCTGGACATGGGCTTCAGCCAGATGAAGATGATCACGCACGATACGAACATCACGCCGAACCAGGGCTCGAGCGTGGGTTCGCAGGGTGTGCAGACGGGCGGGAAGCAGACGCGTGCTGCGGCTGCCGCTGCAAAGGGTGCGTTGCTGAAGCTGGCCTCGTCGAGTCTGGGTGTGCCAGTGGCGAGCTTGTCGGTTGCGAACGGGGTCGTCTCGGGTGGCGGAAAGAGCGTCACCTACGGCGCGTTGATCGGCGACAAGCTGTTCAACACGAAGATCACGGGCTTCTCCACGAACGGCACCGCGACCACGCCTGCGCAGGCGGTTGCGGGCTCGCCGGGGACGAAGCCGGTCGCTCAGTACAAGGTCGTGGGCACCAACCCGCCGCGGGTGGACATCCCGGACAAGGTGACCGGGAAGTACACCTACGTGCAGAACATCAAGGTGCCCGGCATGCTGCATGCACGGATCGTGCGGCCGCGTGGTCAGGGCGCCTACGGTGATGGGACGGCGCCGAAGTTCCTCTCGGTGGACGAGAGCTCGATTGCGAAGATCCCGGGTGCGCAGGTCGTGAAGTACGGCGACTCGTTCCTGGGTGTCGTCGCGCCGTTGGAGTATGCGGCGATCCAGGCGGCTGCTCAGTTGAAGGTGAAGTGGGCCGACCCGCCGCCGCTGCCGGGTGTCGGGAACCTGTGGAAGCAGATGCGTGACCACGACAGTGCCGGCATGGCGCCGGCTCGGGTCGCGTTCAACAGCGGCAACTTCGAGAACGCGTTCAAGTCGGCTGCGCACACGGTGCAGCAGAGCTACAAGTTCCACTACACCGGCCATCTGCCGATCGGACCGTCGTGCTGCGTGGCCGACGTCACCCCGAGCGGCGCCCGTGTGTTCACCAACACTCAAGACGCCTACGGGACGCGCCAGAACGTGAAGGATGCGCTCGACGTCGTGATGGGCGCGAACGCCCCGGCGCTCAACCGGATCCGCCTGACCTATTACGAGGGCGGCAGCGTGTACGGGTCGGCGCCGTATCGGGACAACAATCAGGCGGCGGCGATCATGTCGGCGTTGACGGGGAAGCCGGTGCGGTTGCAGTTCATGCGCTGGGACGAGCACGGCTGGGACAACTACGGTCCGGCCCAGATGGTGGACATTCGTGCGGGTGTGGATGCGAAGGGCAACCTGACCGCGTTCGAGTTCACCGACTTCGGGATCCCTTACTACTCGACGCAGCCTGCCGAGCAGCAGGTGAGCGGGACCGCGGCGTTCTCGACCTCGGGCCGTGCCGAGACGACGATCAGCGGGCTGCAGTACAACATCGCGAACCGGAAGGTGGTCGGGAAGAGCCTGCCGTTGGAGAACAACTACTTCAAGGTGACGTTCCTGCGGGCGCCCAACAACCCGCAGTCGGCGTTTGCCGCGGAGCAGGCCGTGGACGAGCTGGCCTACATGGCGGGGATGGACCCGGTCGCGTTCCGGCTGCAGAACGTCTCCACCTCGGACTCCACGGATCCGGCTCGGCGGTGGATGAACGTGCTCACCGCGGTGGCGAAGGACGCGAACTGGAAGGCGAAGGTCGCGGCCTCGAACCTCTCGAGTGCCAACGTCGTCACGGGCCGCGGAGTCGCGTTCGGGTACTACTCGAACACGATGACGTGCTGTGTCGCCGACGTCGAGGTGAACAAGTCGACCGGCAAGATCGTCGCCAAGGAACTGCACGTCGCAGGCGACGCCGGTCTGATCGTCTACCCGGCCGGCAGCGAGAACAACGAGGAGGGTGCTGCGATGCAGGGTCTCTCCCGCGGTCTCGTCGAGCAGGTCGTGTTCGACAAGAAGTACGTGACGAGCCTCGACTGGGTCAGCTATCCGATGATCCGGTTCAAGGACGCGCCGAAGATCCACATCCACGGGCTCACCCGCACCGACGTTCCCGACCCGGCCGGTCCGGGCTCGCGGACGACCGGCTCGGGCGAGCCGGCGCTGTCGCCGGTTCCGGCGGCGGTCGCGAACGCGTTCTTCGACGCCACGGGTGCGCGCATCCGCGAGGCGCCGATGACGCCGGGCCGCGTGCGTGCGGTCCTCAAGGCAGCCGGCAAGTGAGCTGAGCCCGCAGCGACGCTCGCCGTCGGCAGAAGCAGAGGGGGCCCGCGAGGGCCCCTTCTGTGTCGTCCCTGTGGTCGGCGTGAAACTCAGGAAGTCCTGAGCTATTCACCGCATCGTTCCGCTCAAGATTTCTTGTACGAAATCCAAACGGTGACGCTCTATCGTGTGGCTCATGCGGCGAGGAGAACGTCATGTCCCTTGACGGCAAGCCGCACAGCGGCCAGTTTCCGGTCGACGGGGCGTTCCCGTGGGACGATCCGGAGTGGTTCCGGGACATCGATCGCACCGAGGATCGGTGCCGGGCGTATCTCGAGCAGCTCCGCTGGCCGGACGGCGTTATCTGCCCGCGTTGCGAGTCCGGCGACACGTCGCGGCTCGAGGCCCGGAAGAAGTTCTACTGCCGGTCGTGCCGCTACCACTTCAGCGTCACCTCCGGGACTCTCTTCCACAACTCGCACCTGCCGACGTGGAAGTGGTTCCTCACGATCCGGCTGATGATCCAGTCGGAGGACGGCCTGCCGGCGAATCAGCTCGTCGAGCTCCTCGGCGTGACGTACAAGACCGCCTGGTTCGCAGAGCACCGCGTTCGCGCTGCGCTCCAAGACGGCCAGCGCTTCGCGGCGCTCGCGCCGGTGGGCTCGAGTCTCAACGGCGCTCGCGCGCGTGTTTTCGCCCGGCCGATCGTCGGCAACTACCACCAGATGGACGTGAAGTACCTACCGGCTTACCTGGCGGAGATCGAGTGGCGTTCCGAGAGCCGGCACAACCCGTCGGCGTTTCGCGACACCGTGCTCCGGCTGCTCAGCGGCGACCCGCTCGAGTACACGGAGCTCGTCTCGGGTCGCAGCCCCGCAGTGAACGTGCCCGAAGCGGTCGAAGACCGCCGAACGCGCGCCGCCTGACGTCCCTCCGCCGAGCCTCGTAGACGCGGTCGGCTCGTAGTCGCTACCGCTGCCTCTCTCTGCGAGCTCACACACGAGGTCGAAGCCCGAGCAAGGGCCTCGACCTCGATCGAGGAGCCGACCCGCCGGAGCGCGGTCAGCCCGTGCTGATGTCGTAGCCCTTGTCGCTGATCGCGTTCGAGGCCGTTTGGATGTCGGCGAGAGCTGTCAACGACGTGACCCCTGCGACCGCCGTCATGTCGCCGCCGTCCACCTTCTCGATGATGGGATCGAGCTGTTCGCCGAACTTGCGCACACCGCTCGCCAGCTGCTCGTGCTCGGTCTTGACGTCCTCTGGAGGCGTGATCGCCTCCATCTGCGTGGCGGCCTCGTCGAGAGCCGTCTGCAGCTCCTTCAGCGCAGACGCCGCATTCGACGCCGACGTCGCGGTGCCGAGTGAGTTCAGCGAGTTCGTCAGGCTCTGGCCGATCGCCCCCATCTGCTTCTCGTAGTCGGCCTTGCTGAGCGGCTCGCTTCCCCCGCCGCCGCAGCCAGCCGCGACGAGCACGACCGCGCCAGCGAGGGCGAGCAATGCGATCACCCGTTTCATCCTCATCTCCCTTCGGTCGCCGATCCTCGGCGCACCCTAGATGATCCGTGTGGCGATCACTTCTCGTGGGCCCCGCGTCGTTGTGGCCGTCCGCTCGCGCGCGCCGGCGCCCGTGCGGGCGCGCCGCGGGGAGCGTCTAGACTCGGCTGATGGCGCAGGCGCCGGCTCTTCCAACCGGATTCGAGCTGTCGCTCGAGCAGCGGTTGCCTCGGATCGGCTCGATCGACCAGGTCGCCGTCGAGGTGCGCGCCGGCGAGCTCGCGAAGCGGAGCATCAAGCGCGAGTCGAAACTGTGGGCGCTCGAGCTGGCGATCCGCTGCTGCGATCTGACCACGCTCGAGGGCCAGGACACGCCGGGCAAGGTCGCTGCGCTCTGCTCGAAGGCGGTGCGGCCCGATCCATCCGACCCTGCGATTCCGTCGGTCGCCGCCGTCTGCGTCTACCCGAACCTCGTCGCGGTTGCGAAGGAACGGCTGGCCGGGTCCGGCGTCAAGGTCGCGTCCGTCGCGACCGCGTTCCCGTCCGGGCAGAGCCCGCTCGACGTCAAGTTGCGCGAGGTCTTGGACGTGGTCGCGCTGGGCGCCGACGAGGTCGACATGGTGATCGACCGCGGCGCGTTCCTCTCCGGCCGCTACGCCCAGGTCTACGACGAGGTCGTGCGCGTGAAGGAGGCCTGCGGCGACGCGCACCTGAAGGTGATCCTCGAGGTCGCCGAGCTCGGCACCTACGACAACGTCCGCCGCGCCTCGCTGCTCGCGATGGCGGCCGGCGCGGACTTCATCAAGACCTCCACCGGCAAGCTCCCCGGCGCCGCGACGCTGCCCGTGCACCTGGTCATGCTCGAGGCGATCCGCGACGTCTTCGAGGAGACAGGGCGGCGCGTGGGGATGAAGCCGGCGGGTGGCATCCGCAGCTCGAAGAACGCGATCCAGTACCTCGTGCAGGTGCACGAGACGCTCGGCCCCGACTGGCTCACGCCCGACCTGTACCGGATCGGTGCGTCGTCCTTGCTGAACGACATGCTGATGCAGATCCGCAAGGAACGCACCGGTGCCTACCAGAGCAAGGACTACTTCACCAATGACTGAGCCGTCGCGTGACTGAACTGTCGCGCCGCGGGGAGCGCTCGCCGGTACCGTCGGAGTGGGCGTACGCGCCCGCGCCGGAGTCGCGCGACGTCGTCTCGCTGCGCGAGCGGTACGGCCTGTTCGTCGGCGGCGAGTGGGTCGAGCCGCGCTCGGGCGACTGGTTCACCACCATCTCTCCCGCCGACGAGGAGCCGCTCGCCGAGGTCGCCCAGGCCGGGCCCGAGGACGTGGACGCGGCCGTCGCGGCGGCGCGGGACGCGTTTGCCCCCTGGGCGAGCATGCCTGGCTCCGATCGCGCCAAGTACCTCTTCCGCATCGCGCGCATCCTCCAGGAGCGCTCGCGCGAGTTCGCGGTGCTCGAGTCCCTGAACGGCGGCAAGCCGATCAAGGAGTCGCGCGACGTCGACCTGCCGCTCGCGGCCGGACACTTCTTCTACTACGCCGGCTGGGCGGACAAGCTCGAGTACGCGTTCCCGAACCGCCGCGCTGTGCCGCTCGGGGTCGCCGGGCAGATCATCCCGTGGAACTTCCCGCTGCTGATGCTCGCGTGGAAGATCGCGCCGGCGCTTGCCACCGGGAACACCGTCGTGCTGAAGCCGGCCGAGACGACGCCGCTGACGGCGCTGCTCTTCTGCGACGTGCTGCGCCAGGCGGAGCTGCCGCCGGGAGTGGTCAACATCGTCACCGGCGACGGCCGCGCGGGCGCCGCGCTCGTCGACGCCGAGGTCGACAAGATCGCGTTCACCGGCTCGACCGAGGTCGGGAAGGCGATCCAGCGCCGCCTGGCGGGGAGCGGCAAGAAGCTGACGCTCGAGCTCGGCGGCAAGGCCGCGAACATCGTCTTCGACGACGCGGCACTCGACCAGGCGGTCGAAGGGATCGTGAACGGCATCTACTTCAACCAGGGCCACGTCTGCTGCGCCGGCTCGCGCCTCTTCGTGCAGGAGTCGATCGCCGAGCCGCTGATCGACAAGCTGAAGCAGCGGATGGCGACGCTGCGCGTGGGCGACCCGCTCGACAAGAACACCGACCTCGGCGCGATCAACTCGAAGGCGCAGCTCGAGAAGATCGAGGAGCTCGTCGCCTCGGGCCGCGAGGAGGGAGCGGACATCTACCAGCCGCCGTGCCGCCTGCCCGAGCGCGGCTACTGGTTCGCGCCGACCGTGTTCACGAACGTCGCACAGAGCTACCGGATCGCGCAGGAGGAGATCTTCGGGCCCGTGCTCAGCGTGCTCACGTTTCGCACACCCGACGAGGCGGTCGAGAAGGCGAACAACACGCCGTACGGCCTGTCCGCCGGCGTGTGGACGGAGAAGGGCTCGCGGATCCTCTGGATGGCCGAGCGCCTGCGCGCCGGCGTCGTCTGGGCGAACACGTTCAACCGCTTCGATCCGGCGAGCCCGTTCGGCGGCTACCGCGA
This sequence comes from uncultured Actinomycetota bacterium, assembly GCA_963797465.1. Taxonomy (GTDB): domain Bacteria; phylum Actinomycetota; class Thermoleophilia; order Gaiellales; family Gaiellaceae; genus PALSA-600. The sequence goes on from CAWCPD010000003.1 coordinate 199,953, forward strand.
GTCGGGCTTCGGCCGCGAGGGCGGTCGGCACGGGCTCGAGCCCTACCTTGCGTTCGACAGCGCGCAGACAACCGGCGGCTGACGTGGCGGAGAGGTCCGTGGAGGTGCGGCTCGCCGAGCCGGCCGACGAGGACGCGCTCCTGGCGCTCGACCGCGCGGGCTGGAACTGGCTCACGAGCCCGGCGCCGGTGCCGGACCCCGAGCGGCCGTTCTTCGACGAGCGCACCGACCCGGCAGACGTGCTGGTCGCGGTGGTCGAGGGAGCGATTGCCGGCTACGTGCGACTCGGGCGCCCCAACGAGCTCGCGGCGAGCGACCACGTGCGGATGATCAAGGGGATCGCGGTCGCGGACGCGTTCCGCCGCCAGGGGGTGGGCGGCGCGCTTCTCGATGCGGCGGTCGCCGAGGCACGGGCCCGCGGCGCGCGGCGGCTGACGCTGCACGTGCTCGGGCCGAACGAAGCGGCGCGGCGGCTCTACGAGTCGGCCGGCTTTGTCGTCGAAGGCGTCCAGCGCGACGAGTTCCTGCTCGAGGGGCGGTACGTCGACGACGTGCTGATGGCGCTCGATCTCGGGCCGAGGCCTACGTAGGCATGCTCGAGTTGAGGCCGAACTGCGAGCTGTGCGACCGTGACCTTCCGCCCGAGTCGCCGGACGCGAGGATCTGCAGCTACGAGTGCACGTTCTGCGCAGCCTGCGTCGAGGACGTCCTCGACGGCGTGTGCCCGAACTGCGGCGGCGGCTTTCAGGTACGGCCCATCCGGCCCGTGCAGGCGTGGCGCGAGGGCACGGGCCTCGTCAACGACCCGGCGGGCAGCCGGCGGCACCACACCTTCTACGCGCGCGAGGAGATCACCGCGTTCACCGAGATGCTGCGCCACGTCCCGCCCCCAGAGCGGTAGCTCGAGCCGCCCTTCAGACTTCGTCGGTCGTCGCTCCGTCCGGCCCGCGCGGTGGCACGACCACGACCGGGCACGGCGCGTGACGGACGATGCCGGCGCTCACGGAGCCGAGCAGCAGGCTCGTGGTCGCGCCGCGGCCGCGCGAGCCGACGACGAGCAGCGTGGCGTCGCGCGCCTGCTCGACCAGCACGGCGGACGGCTCGCCCTCGACCGCGATCGCCGTCGCCTCGACCGCCGCCTCCGACGCGACGCGTTCGAGGGCAACGCGCAGCACGTCCTCGGCATGATCCTCGGCCCCGACGACGCTGTCGGCCGTCGCTGCGAACGCCTCTCCGAGCCACTGACCGGCCGACGGCTTCCAGGCGCAGACGATCCGGAGCGGCAGCGCGCGGATGGCCGCCTCCTCGACCGCGAAGCGAAGCGCGGCGTCTCCTCCCGGCGAGCCGTCGATCCCGACCACGATCTCGTCTGCCACTCGTGCGCTCAGTCCAGCGACGTTTGCGGCTCGGGGAGCACGACGGGCGAGCGGTGGCGCCGCCGGCCCGGCACGGCGAGCGACGCGGCCACGCTGGCTGCGAGCGCCACCGCCATGAGCACGAACGACAGCGTGTAGGCCCGCTCCTTCGGAAATCCGCTCGCGAGCAGGCTTGCAGCCAGGATGCTCGCGGCGACCTGGCCGCCCAGTGCTCCGCCGATCGTGCGCATGACGGTGTTCATGCCGGTCGCGACGCCCGTCTGGTCGCGGCCGGCACGGCCTCGACGATCAGGTTCGCCATCGACGCGAACGCGAGGCCGATGCCGATGCCGAGGAGCGCCGAGGCGACGTAGATCTCCCAGTGCGCGGAGTGGGCGACCGCGAGGACCACGAACGCCAGCGTCGTGATCGAGCGAGCCGAGCACGAGCGGCACCTTCGAGCCGTAACGGCCGGAGAGCCGGCCGCCGAAGGGGCTCGACGATCATCATCGCGATCGTTGTCGGGATCAGGAAGAGCCCGGCCTGGGTGACCGACGAGCCGAAGCCGTAGCCGGTCGACGTCGGCGTCTGGACGAACTGCGGGATCAGCACGAAGCCGCTGTACATTCCGAAGCCGAGCAGGAGCCCGGCGAGGTTCGTCGTCCACACGCCGCGCAGCCGCATCATCGTCATGTCGACGAGCGGGCTCGTCGCCCTGGTCTCGGCGCGGATCCAGACGAGCGCGAGCACGATCGCAGCAGCCGACCAGCGCCGAGCGTGCGCGGCGAGCCCCAGCCCCACGTCGGCGCCTCGCTGATCGCGAGCAGCAGACGCGCCCAGCCAGAGCGGAGAGCAGGACCGCGCCGATCCAGTTGACGGCGCCGGTCGCGCGCACGGTCGACTCGGGGATGACGAGGATCGTCGCGACTGTCGGTCACGCAGACGACGACGAGCGGGATCCAGAAGAGCCAGTGGTAGTCGAGGTGGTGCGAGGATCGGGCCCGCGAGCATGATCCCGAGCCCGCCGCCGACGCCGAGCAGCCCCGAGATCAGGGCGATCGCCGCCGGCAACGCGCTCGCGCGGGAACTCGTCGCGGATGATCCCGAACGCGAGCGGGAAGATCGCGCCGCCGAGGCCCTGGATCGCGCGGGCGCCGATCATCACGCGGCAGCGTCGTCGCCAGCGCCGCGAGCAGCGTGCCGGCGCAGAGGCCGGCGAGCACGACCACGAGCATGCGCTTCTTGCCGAACATGTCGCCGAGGCGGCCGGCGATCGGCGTCGCGACCGACGCGGCGAGCAGGTACGCGGTGAAGATCCAGTCGACGCCCGCGTCGGCGTCGTGCGAGGTCCTGCTGGAGCGCCGGCAGCGCCGGGACGACGAGCGACTGCAGCATCGCGTAGGCAGCTGCCGCCGAGCGCGAGGACCGCCGAGCAGGAGGCCCGGACGGGCGGTCGTGTGGTGGGCCGCTTGCTCCATGCGTGCGCGCGACGGTAGCATAAGCGGAGCGTGCCCTCCGCTTCCGTGTCCACCTCCGATCGCCCTCTGCGCCGCGACGCGCACGAGAATCGCGAGCGCATCCTCGACGCGGCGCCGGAGCGCGTTCGCGGAGCTCGGCATCGACGTCAGCGTCGACGAGATCGCGCGGCGGGCCGGCGTCGGGATGGGAACGCTCTACCGCCGCTTCCCGACGAAGGACGCGCTCGTCGACGCCATCTTCGAGGAGCACTCGAGCAGCATCGCCGCGGCGCCGAGCAGGCGCTCGACGACCGCCGACCCGTGGACGGGGCTGCTCGAGCTACCTCAGCCGACGTGGTCGCGCGGCAGGCCGCCGACCGCGGGCTTTGCGCGATCGTCGGCGCGTGCATCTGCGCGACGAGGAGCTGCGTCGCGCAGGCGCGCGCCCGGCTGCGACCGCTCGTCCGGCGGCTGGTCGTCCGCGCGCAGGAGGCGGGCGAGCTGCGCCCGGACGTCGTCTACGAGGACATCTCCGTGCTGCTCTGGACGACGCGGCCGGGTCGTCGACGCGACGCGTGACGTCGCGCCCGCGTTCTGGCGGCGCTACCTCGCGCTGCTCGTCGACGGGCTGCGCGCCGCCGAGGCGACGGCCGCTGCCGCAGCCGCCGCTCACCGCCGCGTCGCACAGCGAAGCGATGAAGCGCTTCGCGCGGCAGGGCGGCCACTGAGGACGACGCCGGCGGCGCCGTGTGCCGGACTTGCGGCTCGGCGCCTCTCGCAGGTAGCCGGGTACCGCATCTGCTTCGGCTCGGCTCACGTGAGGAGCCGATCTCCGTCGAGCTCGTGGTCCTGACACAGCCCTTGCAGAGCGGCTGCCACGGGTCGACGTTCGCGGTCGTGGCCGACCTGGCGGACGCCGCGGAGTACCACGTGACCTGGACTTCCGGGGGCAGCTCCAGTTCTCGAAGTTTCCGAAGTGGAGCCCCGGCAAGGGGCGCATCGCGGGCCTCCTGGTCGCCAACAGCGCCGACGGCCCCGGGAGCGCCGAGGAGGACTGCGCGACGGTCCGCACCTCGCACGAGGCAAGCTACGCGGTCGTGCACGCAACGGTGATCCGCTACACGCCGGTCGTGCCCGGGCCCAAGGCGCCCGCGTACGAGCCGTCGTCCGTTCCCGTCGCGCAGCGGGTCCACGGCCCGAACGGGATGGACGCGTGCATGGTCGGGCACTTCGTGAGCTTCCGCGCAGTCCCGGGCGCGAAGCGGTACCGCATCACGATCACCGACACGCTCACCGGTGGCCTCCGCACGCTACACCAAGGTGGTCGAGGCGTCCAAGGTGAACCCGACGCCTCCGGCCGCGACGAAGCTCCGTCAGTACAAGAAAGCCGGGCGACTCGTCCACTATCTCGGATCGGGGAAGGTGAGCAACTGGGGCTGCACCCATGGCGAGTGGGAGATCGCCGAGGCGATCAAGCAGGTAACGGTGAAGGCGGAGAAGGCCTGACGCGAGCGCGGACCGGCCGGCAAAGAGCGCGGAACGGTCGGAGAGCGGCACCGGGCTCGTCCGACGAGCGCCGACGCCGTATCCTGCGGCGATGGCGCGGCTTCCGGTCAAGAAGACCTACAAGCTCTACATCGGCGGCGCGTTCCCGCGCTCCGAGTCGGGGCGCACGTACGAGGCCGAGGGGCAGAACGTCGCGCGCGCCTCGCGGAAGGACGTGCGCGACGCCGTCGTCGCCGCGCGCGCGGCGCAGCCGAAATGGGCCGGGGCGACCGCGTACAACCGCGGGCAGGTGCTCTACCGGGTCGCCGAGATGATGGAGGCGCGCGTCGCCGAGCTCGCCGAGCTCTCACCGGGCGCGACGAGGTGCGAGCGCGCGATCGACCGCTGGGTCTGGTACGCGGGCTTCGCCGACAAGCTCGCGCAGGTGCTCGGCTCGTCGAACCCGGTCGCGGGCCCGTACTTCAACTTCACGTGCCGGAGCCGACCGGCGTCGTCGGCCTGCTCGCGCCCGACGAGCCGCCGCTGCTCGGCCTCGTCTCGCGGCTCGCGCCGGCGCTCGTCGGCGGCAACACCGTCGTCGCGTCGCCTCCGAGTCCGGGCCGCTCGCCGCGATCGAGCTGGCCGAGGTGCTCGCGACGAGCGACCTCCCGGGCGGCGTCGTCAACCTGCTCACGGGCTCCGAGCCGAGCTCGCGCCCTGGCTCGCCTCGCACATGGACGTGAACGCGATCGATCTCACGGGCGCCGACGGCGCTCGCCCCGACCTCGAGCGCGCCGCCGCCGAGAACGTCAAACGCGTCGTCCACGGCGCGCCCGACACGCAGAGCCTGTACGAGATCTCGGCGTTCCTCGAGCTGAAGACCGTCTGGCACCCGATCGGCGTCTGAGTACCTCGTTGCGCGTCGAGATCCTCGGCTCGGGCGGGGCCGTCACGATCCCGCGGCCCGGCTGCTCGTGCCGGGTCTGCGTCGAGGCGCGGGAGCAGGGCGTTCCGTACGCGCGCACCGGGCCGAGCGTCTTCGTGCACGGCCCGGACGTCCTGATCGACACGCCCGAGGAGTCGAAGCAGCAGCTGAACCGCTCGCAGGTGACACGTATCGCAGCCGGCCTCTACTCGCACTGGCACCCCGACCACACCTCGGGCCGGCGCGTCTGGGAGTCCCGCAACTTCGAGTTCCGCTCCTGGCCCCGCCGCTTCGTGACGACCCCGATCTACGTGCCCGAGCGGGTCTGGCACGACTTCGAGCAGTACTACGGCCTCGCCGACCAGTTCCGGTTCATGGAGCGCCAGGGCACGGTGAAGATCCACGCGCTCGCGGAGAACGAGCCGTTCGCGCTGGACGGCGCCACCGTGACGCCGATCCCGCTCGACGCCGAGAACGCGCACGCCTTCCTCTTCGAGGGCGCGGGCAAGCGCGTGCTGATCGCGATGGACGAGACGCACGGCTGGGTGCCGCCCGACCTCGGCCCGCTGGACCTCGCCGTGCTCCCGATCGGCGTCTTCGAGCACCACCCGTTCACGGGCGAGCGGCTGATCCCGGAGGAGTTCTGCAAGCCACCGGTGAAGAAGACGCGCTACCCGCAGGCGCTCGAGATGGCGCGCGCGCTCGCGCCGCGGCGCGCGGTCCTCTCGCATGTCGAGGAGATGGACCGCATGTCGCACGACGAGCTCGTGCGCCTCGGCACCGCCGACGGATGGGAGCCCGCGTACGACGGCCTGCTGATCGCCGTATAGATACGCTTGCCCCGGCCCGTGCCCGCGTCGCGACGTCTGAGCCAGCACATCTCCGAAGGCGATGGGATCGCGATCCTCGTCCACGTTCCGGACGCGGTCGCGGCGCGTGAGGCGGAGGAGCAGGGCGCGAAGGGGCTCGTCGTCGACGTCTCGATCGACGGGATCCGCGACGTGACCTCGCTGCCGCTGCTCTGGCGAGGGCGCGGGACGCCCGCGGATGCGGATGCGCTCACGATCCGCGCGGGCGACGAGGACGGCCACGACGAGGGCGAGCTCGAGCTGGTAGCCGACGTGAGCGACGAGGACGAGCTCGAGCGCGCGCTCGAGCTGCTCGACCCCGAGATCTTCCTGCTCTGTGCCCGCGGCGACGACGGAGACGCCGATCCGGTCGAATCGGTGCTCGCGCTCCTCCCCGACGTGCCCGCCGGCAAGCTGGCGATCGCCGACGTCGCCGCTGCGAGCCGCGACGACGTGCTCCAGCTCGAGCGCGCCGGCTTCGACGCCGTCCTCGTCCGGAACGGGCGCGTGCACGAGCTCGTCGGCACGCCTCCGCCGGACGTGTAGCGCGTCGCTCGGCGCCGCTAAGGCCTCCACGCGCGAGCTCGTCGCGGACGAGCGCGTCGAAGCTCGATCTTGTCGACGCGTCAGCGGCAGCTCTCCGCGCACCTCGACCTCGCGCGGGCGCGACCACTTGATCAGGCGCGCGCCGCCGCAGAGCGCGGCGCGCAGGGCCGAGAGGAGCTCGAGCGACGGGTTGCGGGCGAGCGCCTCGTAGAGCGTCGGAACGCCCGCCATAGCGTGTCACTTTCTCGCCGAGCAGCCCCCGCCACGATCTCCGGCGTGAGCTGCGGTACGAGCACGAGCCTGGCGCCGTTCGAACTCTCGGTCCGACAGCATGCGCCGATCGCGTCACGGCGAAACGCCCGGGCGCGAGCGCGCTCCCCTGTCCGCGAGCGGCAGCCAGACCTGCCTCTGCCCGCGCAGCATGCATCCCACCACGCCTGTCCGGGAGAACAAGCCGAAGCCAGCCTCGCGTCTAGTGGAGGTCGAGTCGCCGAAACGCGATCACGGCCGCGTAGAGCGCGCCCAGCCCGACCGCGATCAGCACTGCGTAGTCGATGAGGCTGACGCCGTCGGTGATCTGATCGTCTCCGACCGCCCAGTAGAAGAGCGAGGCGTACCTGGCGGGGGCGATCCAGGAGACGACCGGTGCCAGCGAGCTGATCAGATAGGAAGCGGCCGCGAAGGCCGTTCCGACGGCGAGCGCCGTCGCTCTCCGTCCGGTGAGGGCGCCCACCGCCATCGTGATCGACGCCGAAGTCGAGGCCCATTAGACAGACGGCTGTGGAGACGCTCGACGACGTTGCCGAGCGTGACCGTCAGATCGAACCAGCGTCCCGCGAACACGCAGGCGCCGACGACGGCGGCGAGGATGGCGGCCTGCACTCCCATCGCCCCGAGCTTCTGGAGCACGATGGCCGTCCGGCGCAGCGGCAGCGTGACGACGAGGCACAGCGTCCCGTCCTCGTCCTGCCCGGCGAGCGACGCCGCGCCGTACCCGAGCGTCAGGAGCAGCATCACGAGCGGGAAGAAGTTCGCGTAGATGTTGCCGTTGAGCCATCCACCCGAGGACGTGAGCGAGCCCGTCACGCCGAACAGGGCGGCCGCCGTCGAGTCGTTCTTGATGAAGTCGTCGAGGGAGGTCGAGTCCTTGAACGCGGGGTAGAGGGCGACCACGACGAACGTGTACAGGGCCATCCCGAGCGAGTAGCCGACAGATGCTCCGGCGCCGGCTCCAGACGTCGAGACGCGACGACCTCAGTCGGCATGGGCCGCTCCGGCGGGGCTGAGTCGCGGTAGAGATCCAGGAACAGCTCGTCGAGATCTGCGTGGCGCGACGCGAGATCGAGAGGGTCGTGATCGGCGATCACCTTGAGCACCGGCCCGATCGCGCCGGTGACCTGAAGGGCGATCCGCGGTCGCCTTCGTGCTCGGTGACGGTCACTCCCGCGAGGCCGGCGAAGAGGGCCCGGTCGACCGGGCTGCGAAACCGCGCCTCCAGCCTTCGCGGTGCGCTCTGACGGAGGTGCTCGACCGAGTCGGTGGCGACGAGCATGCCCGCCCTGATGATCGCCGACGCGGTCCGCCAGACGCTGCACCTCGTCGAGATCGTGGGACGACAGGAACACCGTCCGTCCTCCCGCCACGTCTCGCGGACGAGTCGCTCGAACTCGTTCTGCATCAGAGGGTCGAGGCCAGACGTCGGCTCGTCGAGGATCAGCAGCTCGGGTCGATGCATGAACGCCAGGACGAGCCCGAGCTTCTGCCGGTTGCCCTTCGAGAGCTGTTTCGCGGGACGGTCGAGAACGACCTCGAATCGCTCGACCAGCTCTCTCGCCCGTGAGAGGTCGCGCTCGCCCCGGGCGCGCGCGAACCAGTCGATGTGCTGCTGCCCGGTCATGCGCGGGTACAGCTCGAGCTCGCCGGGGAGGTAGCCGATGCGGCTGTGGATCTCGACACTGTCGCGCTGCGCGTCGAGCCCGAGCACCGCCGCGTGGCCGTCGGTCGGGACGCTGGAGGGCGAGGAGCAACCTGATCGTCGTCGTCTTACCGGCCCCGTTGGGGCCGAGGAAACCGAAGACCTGGCCCTGCCTCGACCTGCAGGCTCAGGTCGGTTACGGCCTTCGTCGCACCGTACGTCTTCGTCAGGCTTGACGTCTCGATCGCGGCAGCGGCAGCACTCACGCGGCGGCGGCCGCCGTTTCGATCCCGTTGCGCTCCATGGCTCAACCCGGCTGAATCTAGCGGCTCGCCGAGAGTAGCGTCCCCGCTTGTGGTGTACGAGCCGGTTGAGGTCTTCGCCGCCGCGGCTGTGGAGCGCGAGCCGTAGGCGAGCGCGGAGCAGCTGCGGCGGGGTCCGGGTGATAGCTGACCACCGCGTCATCCTCGCGAGGTCCTGGAAGACACTCAGCGAGGAGGAGCACGGTGGTCGAGCACACGATGGACGTCTCGGGCTGGCTGCGCAAGCAGCTCGAGGAGACGAGCCCGGATCTGCTGCGGGTGATGGTGAAGGACTTCGCCGAGGCGTTGATGAGCGCTGATGCTGACGCGGTCTGCGGCGCCGGCTACGGGGAGCGGAGCCCCGAGCGCCTCAACCGACGAAACGGCTACCGGGAGCGTGACTGGGACACGCGGGTCGGCTCGATCGAGCTCGCGGTGCCAAAGCTGCGGGAGGGCTAGCTACTTCCCGGACTGGCTGCTGCAGCCGCGCCGGCGGGCCGAGCAGGCGTTCGTGTCGGTGATCGCGGATGCCTACCTCGCCGGCGTCTCGACCCGCCGGGTGGAGAAGCTCGTGCAGCAGCTCGGGGTCGAGCGGATGAGCAAGAGCCAGGTCTCGAGGCTCGCGAAGAGCCTCGACCAGATCGTCGAGGACTTCCGCACCCGGCCGCTCGACGGCGCGCCCTACGCGTACGTGACGTTGGACGCGCTGGTCGGTGAAGTGCCGCGAGGGCGGCCGCACCGTCAACGTCTGCGTCGTCCACGCCGTCGGCGTCAACAAGGACGGCTTCCGCGAGTCGCTCGGCCTCGACGTCGTCACCGCCGAGGACGGCGCCGCCTGGCTCGCCTACGTCCGCGGCCTGGTCGCGCGCGGCCTCGCCGGCGTGAAGCTGGTCAGCTCGGAGGCGCACCCCGGCCTCGTCGACGCGATCGCCGCCACCTTGACCGGGGCGGCCTGGCAGCGCTGCCGCACCCACTTCATGCGCAACCTGCTCACCCGTGTCCCGAAGAGCGCGCAGTCGTTCGTCGCGACGATGGTCCGGACGATCTTCGCCCAGCCCGACGCCGCCACCGTGCATGAACAGCACGCCCGGATCGTCGCCCAGCTCGAGACCCGCTTCCCCGAGGCCGCTGCGCTCCTGGACGAGGCCGGGCCCGACCTGCTCGCCTTCACCTCGTTTCCGAAGGAGCACTGGCGGCAGCTCTGGAGCAACAACTCGCTCGAAAGACTGAACAAGGAGATCCGCCGCCGCACCGACGTCGTCGGCATCTTCCCCGACCGACCCTCGATCATCCGCCTCGTCGGCGCCGTCCTCGCCGAGCAAAACGACGAGTGGGCCATCGCCCGCCGCTACATGAGCGCCGACTCGATCACCAAAGCACTCGCCGACCCCGCCGACGAGCCCGAGGAGGTGATCGCGATCGCCCAAGCCGCGTGAACGTCAGGCGAGGATGACGCGGTCAGCCTCGTACACCACTTGACGGGACGTGGCCCTCGCCGAGTCCGGGCCCGGGACGCCTGGTGCCGGCAACTCGCCTCCGTGCTTCAGAATCTCGGATCCGGTCCCCATCCTCACACGATCTCGACGCGGGCCGGCGTCGGTTCGCGAGGGACCTAGGCAGCCCGTTCGACTCATGGAGCGTATCGGGATCGAACCGATGACCTCCAGCTTGCAAAGCTGGCGCTCTCCCAGCTGAGCTAACGCCCCGTCGCATGGACTCTAGCGCCAGCTTTGCGATCTCCGCGAGAAGGGCGCGGAGAATGCCTCTTTCGATGTCTCCACTCGGATCCCGTCACGAGCGCACGCCCGGCAAACGTCGCGAGGCGCTTGTGTCGGAAGAGCTGCGGGTCGAACCGCAACTTGCGACCCGGCTGGGACGCTCGTGCGCACGCGTGAACCCGAGTGCGGGCACCTTCAGCGTTCGCAGGCCGAGCATGACCGCGACGCGGTTCAGCGAGGCGACCCTCCTCGCTGTGCCGGTAATAGACCGAGTGGCGGCTGTGCGCCTCGTCGAGGATCTGGATCGTGGCTGCGCGCGGTCGGAGAGGTCTCCAAGATCGCTATCAAGGTGCTCGCAGATCCGGAATGTCCCCGGGAGTTGAGCTCACGATCCGCCCCGACGAGAGGAGACGCACTGGCGCCGAGCTCGCGGCGTCCCTGGCTGAGCCAGGGACGCCTTACCGGGGCGCGCTATTCAGGCCGCGCGCGAGAGCCGCTCTTCGTGCCGCGCCCGCTGGATGATCAGGTCGCGGTCGCCGAAGCGGATGGTTGCACGAACGACGCGCTGCTCTTCCCAGCGCGCTGCAAGCTCCTCGTTGAGGCGCTTGTGCTCGGCGGCGAGTCCGGCGTCGTGGCCGTTGGAAAGCCGGTGCAGAACCTCTGCTCGACGGTCGGAGAGCCGCTCGATGTCCTGTTTGATCTCGTTCAGCGTTCTCATACTCGGTACTAACGGTGATACCCCGAAACGGATTCCCTACTCATAGCCGAGTTCCTGTATTCGTTCCTCGTCGAGGCCGAAGTAGTGACCGAGCTCGTGGAGGACTGTGATCCTGATCTCCCGCTCGAGCTCGTCGGGGTCGGGAAACGACTCGACGAGCGGCCGTCGGAAGATCGTGATCTTGTCCGGCATGAACTCGTCGGCCTCCCAGAGCCCGAGCAGGTCTGGATCGCCGGGCTCCTCCTCCTCGACGACGACGGCGACGTTCTCGAGCGCCTGGGTGATGCGGGGCGGCAAGGCATCCAACGCTCGCCGTACGTGCTCTGCAAATCCCTGCTGCTGGCTCACGGCTACCGGCGCATCCTAATTCGATTTCAAACTTGACAGAGAGACGCTCAGGTTTTCAAGTCAAGAGCTTCGAACACGAGGAGGCAGTGAAGACATGGCAACACTGGTTCGTTGGGATCCGATTCGCGAGGTCTCCGCCGTCGCAGAACGAGCTGAGCCGGCTGATGAACGGGCTGTTCGAAGGGCAATGGCGGCGCCGACGCAGTCTTGGGTGCCGATGCTCGATGCATGGGAGACGGAGGACGCGCTCGTCTACGCCTTCGACCTGCCGGGTGTCGCGCAGGACGGGATCGCCGTCGAGGCCGAGGACGGCGCCCTGACCGTGACCGCCGAGCGCGTACGGAACGAGCGAGGTCTCCGGGGAGCACTTCCATCGCCTCGAGCGCCGCCACGGCACCTTCACGCGCACGGTCGGCCTGCCGCAGGGCGTCTCCGAGGACGCGATCAAGGCCTCGTACACCGACGGCGTGCTCGAGATCCGCGTGCCGAAGCCCGAGCAGGTGAAGCCGAAGAAGATCGAGATCGGCTTCGCCGAGCCCGGCGCCGGAGACGATCGAAGGCACGGCCGCGAAGAAGTAGCGCTAACCCAGGCGGTCGGGTCAGGCCGTCGCTTGCCGCGGGGCGGCTCCGGCGGACCGTCCCGCCCCTCCCTCCCCGCGGCCGCCGCGCAGAACGAATTGCGCTGTGCCCGATTCTTCGTGCCTCGTCGCCGAAGTCCTAGACGGCGAGGCCCTCGCGGATGCGCTCGGCGACCGAGGCCATCTCGAGCTCGGCGCCGGTGACGTCGCGGAGCAGCTCGTCGGCAGTCGGCCCTGGCCGAGCGCCCACAGCTCGCGCAGGAGGCCGCCGGCCTCGCGCCGCGCGAACCATTCGTTGCCGTACTCGCTGCGAAGGAAGTCGCGCAGCTGCGCCTCGAACGCCCACGAGCGCAGGTAGCCCGTCACGTAGAACGACCCGTCGATGTCGACGAGGTAGCTCTGCGGGTTCGCGGGCAGCTTGAGCGCCTCGGTGAGGAGCTCGGCGTAGCGCGGACGCATCGACGCCGGGTCGTCGGCCTGGAAGAACTCGATCTCGTAAAGGAGCTTCGCGGCAGTAGCGGCGCGAGAAGTAGAGGAGCGAGACCGCGCCCTTCGTTCGCGAGCTGCTCGACGCTCGGCACGTCGAGGCGGCGGTTCAGCCACGCCGGCTCGGTGACGAGGTGCTGGAGGAGCGATCGCCCAGCCCTCCGTGACGGCCATGTCGCCGAGCCGCTTGGCCTCCATCGGCAGGTCGGGCGAGGTGTGGGCGTAGTGCTCGGTGTGGCCGGCCTCGTGGAAGAGCGCCTCCCAGTCGTCGCGGCCGCCGATCGGGGAGATCACGAGCATCACGCGGCCGGGAACCTCGATCGGGGCGCAGAACGCGCGCGGGCTCTTCGCCGGGCGCTGCTCGAGGTCGAGGTGCACGTTCTCCTGCGCGGCGAGGTCGATGCCGAGGTCGCGGAGCGTCGCCTCGAGCGCGGGGAGCATGCCGTCGGACGGATACGCCTTGTCCCATTCGGGTGCGCGGAACAGCCGCGCGACGTCCCAGGGCCGGGCGTCGGCGAGCCCGATCCCGAGCCGCTCGCGGAACAGGCGGTCGGCCGCCTCCTCCCACTGGCGCTCCGTCGCGTCGAGCAGGTCGGTGCACTCGGCGGCGAGCTCATCGAGGCCGAAGCCGAAGCGCTTGTAGAGCTCGTAGTAGTTCGGCGCGCCGAGCTGCTGCACGGCCTCGCGGTCGATCCGCGCCGCCGTCGAGGTAGACCGGGTTCAGCTCCTCGTCGGTCAGCCGCAGGCGCGCCTCCTCGAGCCGCTGCCGACGGTCGCGGTCCGGCTCGTTCGAGAGGGCGGCGCGGAGCATCCGGAACGGGATCTGCTCGCCGTCGACCGTCACCTCGAGCTCGGCCTCGATCCTCGCGAGCTTGCTCCTGGTGGGAGCGGGTCAGGTTGCCGAGGAAGCCCTCGCAGGCGAAGCGCCAGAGCTCGGTTGGCGCGCCCTCGAGCCGCTGCGCCGTCTCGAGCCTTCGTCAGCTCCTCGTGGCGCTCGTAGATCGCCTCGACGTCGAGCGTCTCCTTGTGGCCGGCGAAGTGGAGGTAGAACTCCTCGTCCAGCTCGGCGATGAAGCGGTCGGCGTCGTCGCGGAACGCGTCGAGCTCGCGGCTTGTCAGGGGCTCGGCCGACACGGCTCCGTAGGATAGGCGACGTGCGCGAGATCACGGTCAAAACAGAGCGGCGGACGCAGCTCATCGACATCACGAGCCAGGTCCGCGAGGCGCTCGACGGACTGACGGGCGCGGCCGTCGCTCGTCTACGTGCCGCATACGACCGCCGGGCTGACGATCAACGAGCACGCCGACCCGATGGTCGCGCGCGACTTCGAGATGGCGCTCGAGCGGATCGTCCCCGAGGAGCTGGCGCTGGCAGCACATCGAGGAGGGCGAGGAGAACGCGCCGTCGCATCCGCGCGCCTCGCTGATGGGACCGCAGGTGCTCGTGCCCTTCCGCGACGGCGGCGAGCTGGCGCTCGGCACCTGGCAGGGGATCTTCTTCTGCGAGCTCGACGGACCGCGCACGCGCTCGGTCTACGTCACCGTTCTCCAGTAGCCGTTCCCCGTTCGAGGGACTCCCACGGGTCGCGGGTGGCGTAGGCTCCGGCTTCTCGAACGGCGACCGGAGGGACGGCATATGAGACTGAAGGACATCTGGATTCTCGGCGCAATCGCGCTCGGCAGGCCTGGCGCTTGCAACGGCGGGTTGCGGCGGCGGTGGCTCGACGACGACCGTGACGGTGGAGTCGACCGACCACGACCTCGACGGACGAGACGACGACCGCCGAGACGACGACCGACGCGATGACGACCGACGAGACGACGACCGCCGAGACGACGACCGACGCGATGACGACCGATGAGATGACGACCGGGGAGACGGACACGACCGCCATGGCGACGGACTCGAGCGGTACCGACACGACCGCGCTGGGCTTCGTCGACGTCGCAGAACTGCCAGGAGTTCGTCGCGCTGGCGAGCAGCATCTCGACCGCGATGTCGGGGTCGGGCGACACGGATATCCAGCAGGCGGCAGACGCCATGCAGGCGTTCGCGGACAAGGCACCCGACGACATCAAGGACGACTTCCAGACGCTGGCGGACGTGTACTCGAAGATCGCCGACGCGCTCGACGGCGTCGACACGAGCCCGGGTTCGACGCCGGATCCGGCGGCACTCGCGAAGCTGGCCAAGCTGTCGACCGAGATCGACACGGCGAAGCTGGCCGCCGCGAGCACGAACATCTCGACCTGGACGTCGCAGAACTGCACGGGCGGGTGACGCCGCCCCAGGCGTGAGCGAAGGACGCGGGAGCGGCTCCGACCTGGAGCCGCTCCGGGGCCTTCGCCTGCGCACGCCGCGCCTCGAGCTGCGGCTGCCGGACGAAGGCGAGCTCGTCGAGTTGGCGCACCTCGCCGAGCGTGGCGTTCACCCAGCCGAGGAGATGCCGTTCTTCGTCGCGTGGACCGATGGGATCGGCAAGCCGGGGTTCATCGACGACTTCGTCGCGTTCCATCGCCTGCAGCGTGAGGAGTGGGCGCCGGCGCGCTGGCAGCTGCTGCTCGGCGTGTGGGCGGGCAACGAGCTGATGGGCTCGCAAGGGCTCGACGCGGAGGACTTCGCTGCGACCCGGACCGCCGAGACCGGCTCGTGGCTCGGGGAGCGCTTCCAGGGTCGCGGTTTCGGGACGGAGATGCGCGCCGCGATGCTCGGCTTGCTCTTCTGCGGGCTGGGTGGTCGGGTGGCGATGTCCGGTGCGCTCGAGGGCAATACCGCCTCGGCGCGTGTCTCGGAGAAGCTCGGCTACCTTGCGGCGGGCGAGGGAGTCGCCTCGCCGCGAGGCGTCGAGGTGTGCCAGACGAGGTTCCGGCTCGAGCGTGCCGCCTGGGAGGCGCGAGAGCGGCTAGCGGTCGAAGTCGTCGGCCTCGAGCCGTGCCTGCCGCTGTTCGGCCTGTAGCCTCGCTGCATGGCCGCGCCCGTTCACCGGGGAGACGAGGTCGAGCTCGAGGTCGACTCGCTCGCTTACGGCGGGAACGGCGTCGCTCGACTCGGGCGGATTCGTCGTCTTCGTCCGCCGCGGGCTCCCGGGAGACACCGTCCGCGCGAAGGTGACGAAGGTGCAACGTCGCCACGCGGAGGCAGACGCGATCGAGCTGGTTGCAGGGGGGCCTGCCCGTGTCGAGCCGCTCTGCCGGCACTTTCCGGCCTGCGGCGGCTGCCGGTTCCAGGATCTCGCCTACGAGGCGCAGCTCCAGGCGAAGGCCGCGTGGGTCGAGGACTCGCTGCGCCGGATCGCGGGCATCCCCGAGCCTGCAGTCGAGCCGATCGTCCCTGCCGAGGAGGTCTTCGGCTACCGAAACAAGATGGAGTACTCGTTCGCGCCCGGCCCGGACGGGCCGGAGCTCGGCCTACACCGTGCCGGCCGCTGGGACGAGGTGCTCGGGATCGAGCAGCTGCCAGCTCACGACCGACCTCGGAAACGCGATCCGCAACGCGATGCGCGACTGGGCGCGCGAGGAGCGGCTCGAGGCCTACGACCAGGCCGAGGGAAAGGGCTACCTCCGGCACCTGATCGTTCGCGAGGGACGTGAACACCGGCGAGGCGCTCGTGCAACTCGTCACTCACGAGCGTGAGCGGTTCGATCGCGAACGGCTGATCGAGGTGCTGACCGCGTTCCCGCAGGTGCGCTCGATCCACTGGGCCGTCAACGACTCGCCGGCCGAGGTGACGAACCTCCCGACCGACCTCGCTGTGGGGCGCCGACGCGATCGAGGAGGAGCTCGGCGGCCTGCGCTTCCGCGTGCGCCCGAACGCATTCCTGCAGACGAACACGCGCATGGCCGAGCGGCTGTACGAGCTCGCCCGGCGCGAGGCAGGCCTGACCGGAAGCGAGACGGTGTACGACCTCTACTCGGGCATCGGCACGATCGGGCTGTCGATGGCCGCGCGACGCGCTGACCGTGTGGGGAATCGACATCTCCGAGGAGTCGGTCGCGTGCGCGATCGAGAACGCTGAGCTGAACGCGATCGGCAACGCGGCGTTCTTCGCCGGCAACGTCGGCGAGGTGCTGCGCGAGCTGTCCGATCGCGCAGGGCAACCGGACGTGGTCGTCGTCGACCCGCCGCGCGCAGGCCTCGCCGGCAAAGCGCTCCGCCGGCTCGGCGAGCTGGCGGCGCCGCGCGTCGTCTACGTCTCGTGCAACCCGACGACGCTCGCCGGCGACACGAAGCGCCTCGCCGAGGACTACGGCTACCGGCTCGTCCGAACGACCCCGGTGGACATGTTCCCGCACACGCCGCACGTCGAGTCGGTTTCGCTGCTGGAGCGCCCGCGCGACTGAGCCGCGGCTGCGTGGCGGCCTGCGGACGACCGCTCGTCGAAAGTCGCAGAATTGTTCGAAAGCCGTGACAGTCCGGCGCACCTTCGCCCGGTATCGTCGGCCGCGAGGGCGGTGGGGAGCGGCCCACCCAAGGGCGGGGGTCAGTACGAAGGGCGCGGCTCGAAGGGCGACGGCTCCAACGGCCGCGGCTCGAACAGCCGCGGCCAGACTGACCGGAAAGGGAGGTCAGCCCGTCGTCCGCGCTCTCGCCGGGCCGAGGCGTCGCCAGAGCAGGTCGGCGTTCGGGATCAGGAAGCCGAGCGAGAGGCCGGGGAGCGCCGGCAGGCCGGAGACGTCCCACCACGTCGCGCAGATCATCGTCAGCGACAGGCCCGCGACCAGGCCCACCCAGGTCGCGAACGGACGCAGGTCGAAGCGCACGGCCGCGGCCAGGAAGACCGCGAAGAAGAGCAGGTCGGGCAGGCCGAGGCGCGCCGAGCCGCCGCCCGGGACGACGAACGCAATCGACAGCGCGCCGAAGACCTCCGCGTGTCCTCGGTGATCTGCTTCGTCGGGCCGCGCCATACCGAGTACGCGTCGACCCACGGGATCAGCGCGGCCACGAGCACGACCCACGAAAGCTCCTCGAAGAAGCGGAGGAACCACCAGCCGAAGAACGTCAGCGCGGCCGAGCTTGCAGAAGTTCGAGCCGACCGGGAGGTCGAGCCGCGAGAGCCCGACCCCGAGCAGGAGGAACCCGGCGCCGGCCGGGAGCAGCCACGGCCACTGCCAGAGCGGCAGCGCGAGCCACACGAGCAGGAACGTCGCCGGGATCAGCACGAGCGCGACCAGCAGGATGCTCGGCCAGAGCGTCCAGTCCGAGACGTGCGGGGCGATCTCGAACCACGCGACGAGCGCGGCGGCGAGCGCTAGTACGGCGGCAGCGCGGCCCACCAGGGCCCGACCGGCTTGAAGGCGTTCCAGAAGCGCGTCTTCGCGGCCTGCTCGTCGAGTGCCGAGTCGATGTCCGGTGCGACCAGGGCCTCGATCGTCGGGGTGAAGCGCTGCAGCTCGCCTGGCGTCGGCTCGAGCGACCTCGAGAGCGGGAACGCGAGCTCCGTCCACGAACGCCAGCGCGTCCTCGCCCATCACGACGAGCAGCCGGGGCTGCACGATCCGCAGCTCGCGCCGCAGCCAGGCGCGGCGACGCCTCCTCGTCGGCGCCCGCGAACTTGACGCAGTTCGTGCCGAACACCTCGCTCGGGTCGACGTGGAGCCGCTCGAGCGAGCGCTTGAGCGCGTGGCCGGCGCGGCCGTGGAAGGCGACACCCTCCTGCAACTCCTGGGCCTGCGGCCCGTACTTGAGCAGGAAGATCGTGCCCAGCGGGTGGCCGGTCGGCTGGGCGACAGGCTGACCCTCCGCCGCAGTCGCGACCTCGTGCTCGAGGCGGAGGATCTCCTTGATCGCCTTGTCGAGGTACCGCTTGTAGATCTCGTCTGTCGTCACGGCGGCGGCCACGGGGCAAGGGGTCCTTTCTCGCCTAGCGGACCTTTTCCTTGACCTGGGCCATCCACTTCAGGCTCTGGAGGTAGGCGAGGGACTTCGGCCGGCGCAGGATCTCGGCGCTGTTCAGCGAGATGAGGAACTCCTCCGGGTCGCGGAACGCGCGCATCCGCAGCGCGCCCGTGCCGACGCCCTGCAGGACGTGCGCATCCGAGCCGGCGCCCATCGTCAGGTCGTACTTGCGGGCGAATCGCAGCGCCTCGTCGTTGTGCGCCTCGAACAGGAGGCGCGCGTTGTAGACCTCGAAGACGTCGATGTCGGCGAGGTGCCGTTGCAGCGTCGCCGCGTCGGGAACCGTGTGCATGCGGTCGAACGGGTGCGGCACGTAGACGAGGCCGCCCTGCTCGCGGATCGCAGCGACCGTGTCGGCGAACGGCATCCCGCGCGGGATCTCGCGCTCCAGGAAGAGCCCGATCACCTCGCCCTGGACGTCGGTCTTCACCTCCTCGCCTGGGATCACGACCAGATCGCGGTCGCGCGCGAGGTCGAGCGTCTCGAGCGCGCCGCCGAACACGTTGTGGTCGGTGACCGCGATCGCGCCGAGGCCTTCCGCCTCGGCATGGTCGACGAGCTCCGCCGGATCGACCGCGCAGTCGAACGACCAGGACGTGTGCATGTGCAGGTCGGCAAGGATCCAGGGCCGGTCCGCGAGCGGGTCCTCGAACCGCCGACGGCCGCGCCGCCGCTTCGTCAGCGTCGTGTAGAGCTGCTCGAGCTCGGCTGCGACGTCCGTGAACGCGGCGCTTTCGGCTGCCATCGCGTGCGCGTTCCTGCTCCGCCGCCCGGAGCGCCTCGTCCTCCGCGAGCCGAGCGACCGCCGCGCCCGCGAGCTCGGGCTGATCTTCGACGCCCCGCGGGGCTGCGATCGCGCAGCCGGCGGCCTGCGCCTCGAGCAGCACTCGCCCGAGCCCGCCGAGGCCTGGAACGAAGATCGCCGCCTCGCCGAGGAGCGCCGCGCGCGAAGCGCCGTCCCGCGCGGTGCGCACGTGCACGCGCGCGGCGAGGTCGCGCGGGATCGCCGGGCGCGACGACCAGCGGCTTCGTCCGCAGCAGCACGGCCTCCCAGCCGGGGAGCTCCCGGAGCGCCCGGAGGACGCCTCGCGCGACGGCACGCTCGTTCGGTCGTAGCTCGACCACGACCAGGTTTCGCTTCGGCGTGGGCGGGAAGAGCGAGGGATCGATCCCGGGCGAGAGGAGCCGGTAGTCGCCCGGAAAGCGCTCGGCGGCCGCGTCGCGCACGCGCTCCGAGAGCGCGACCAGCGCGTCGAGCCGGCCGAGCAGCTTCTCCCGCTGCGAGCGCGCAGGCGGATACGAGAGCCGCTCGGGTGACGAGAACGTGGCGACGGTCAGCGCGCTCGCGTCGCGGAGCGCGAGGTACGAGAGCGATGGGAGGCCGGGCTCGAACCCGTGCACGACGTCGTAGCGCCCCTGCGCGAGGGCGAGCGCGAGGTTCGCGCGGACGCCGACAGGTACGCCCATCTGCGAACGGCGGGAGATCGGCACCGCCGGTCCGACGGCGATCATCTCGCCTGCCTCGCCGCCGCCGTGGAGCGCCCGCCGCCCAGCGAGCAGGTCAGCCGCGCGCGTCGACGGCGCGAGCACGGTGACGTCGTGACCGCCTTCCCTCAGAGCCCGCGCGACACCCGCGACGTGCTCGTTCACGTCGTGCGGCTGCGACCATGCAAAGGGCGTCACGAGGCAGATGCGCATTGCGTCGGCAGCCTAGCGCCGCGCCCACGCCCGCCCGCCGCCGGGCACGTCGAAGGGGCTGCCGGCGTGATCGGCATCGCGCGTCGGCTGACCTCGACGCGCGCGACTCCGGCGGCAGACGCCCACCACTCGGTCGGCCAGGCTCGGTTCGAGCGCCGCAGCCCGATCCCCCGCCCTTCTGGGCGGGGGATCGCCCTCCGCCCTCAAGCGGTCGACGCTACCAGCGGACGCCGGTGGAAAACGTCACGAGAGCACGACAATTCCGCGCAAATTCATGCACAGCGCTCTCGACAACCATGGCCATCGTCGACCGTCGAAGCCGCCGCCGGAACCGCGGTCGTCAGAGCCGAAAGCTCTGGTTCTCCCGTTCGAGGGTGATCGAGTGCGTCGTCCGGGCCGGCGGGCGGCCCGCCTCGGGCAGTCCGCGGCTATGCCTTCGCCGGCTTCTTCGCCGTCTTGCGCGCATGCTTCGCGATGAACGCCTCCGAGAGCTCGTACGCCTCGTCGTCGACGATCTGCTTTGGCGGCGACTTCATCAGGTACGCGCTCGGACCCTCGAGCGCGCCCGCGACGCCGTTGTTCAACGCGAGCTTCGCGAGGCGCACGGCGTCGATCACGATCCCGGCCGAGTTCGGGGAGTCCCACACCTCGAGCTTCAGCTCGACGTTGAGCGGCACGTCGCCGAAGGACGAGCCCTCCATCCGGATGTACGCCCACTTGCGGTCGGTCAGCCACGGCACGTAGTCGGACGGGCCGACGTGGACGTTGCCTTCCCCGAGGTCGTAGTCGAGCATCGACGTGACAGCGTTCGTCTTCGAGATCTTCTTCGACTCCAGCCGCTCGCGCTCGAGCATGTTCAGGAAGTCCGAGTTGCCGCCGACGTTCAGCTGCATCGTCTTGTCGAGATGCACGCCGCGCTCCCGGAAGAGTGACGTGAGCACGCGGTGGGTGATCGTGGCGCCGACCTGCGACTTGATGTCGTCGCCGATGATCGGGACGCCCGCCTGCTCGAACCGGCGCTGCCAGTACGCCTCGCGCGCGATGAAGACGGGCATGCAGTTCACCATCGCGCAGCCCGCCGCCAGGATCTGCTCGGCGTACCACTTCGTCGCCTCCTCGGAGCCCACCGGGAGGTAGTTGACGACGACGTCCGCCTTCGTCTCCTGGAGGATCCCGACAACGTCTGCCGTCTCGCCCGGCGCCTTCTCGACGACCTGGGAGAGGTACTTGCCGATCCCGTCGTGCGTCATGCCACGCGAGACCTCGATGCCGGTCGTGGGTACGTCGGCGAACTTGATCGTGTCGTTCGGGTGCGCCCACATCGCGTCCGCGAGGTCCACGCCGACCTTGCCCTTGACGACGTCGAACGCCGCAACGAACTCGATGTCGCGGATGTGGTATCCGCCGAGGTTGACGTGCATCAGGCCGGGCACGAACTGGTCGTCCGCGGCGTCCTTGTAGTAGTTGACGCCCTGGAGGAGCGAGTTCGCGCAGTTGCCGACGCCGATGAGGGCGACGCGAACCTTGTTCTCGCCGCGGGCGGCGCCGTTGGCCGACGCGCCGTTCGGCGCGCCTTTCGAATCAGTCACTTCGCTCCCTCCATCAGTTGCTTGCGAACGTGCAGGACACGCTGCACGACCGTGATCCATGCGGTGACGGCCAGAAGCGCGATCGCCCAGGGCAGGACGCCCCACGGCGCGAGGACGAGGCCGGCGGTGATCACGACCACCCGCTCGGCGCGCGAGCCGATGCCGACGTCGCCGCGCAGCCCGAGCGCCTCGGCGCGGGCGCGGGTGTACGACACGAGGAACGAGCCGGCCACCGCTGCCACCGCCACCACGACGAAGACGTCCTGTCCCTCGCGGGCGAAGACATAGGCGATCGCAGCGAGCATGAAGCCCTCGCTGACGCGGTCGGTGGTCGAGTCGAGGAACGAGCCGAACGGCGTGGTCTTGCCGCCGGCCCGGGCCAGCGCACCGTCGAGGATGTCGAGCACGGAACCGGCGACGAACACAACGGCGCCGAGCCAGAAGAAGAGCAGCTCGTTGCGGTTCTCGAAGAGGACGAGCACCGAGGCGGCGGCGCAGAGGAGCACGCCGCTCACGGTCAATGCGTTAGGCGTCACGCGGGTACGTGCGAGGCCTGAGATCGAGCGGGTCGCGAACCGGCGCGCGCCCGTGGTGTAGCTCTGCTTGATCGCCGCGGCCCTGTTCACGCGAGTGACCGTAGCAGCGCCGTCCGAGGGCGACGCGTTCCGGTCGGCGGGCGGTCGCTTACGCCCGCTGAGCGGCAACGATCCGGACGACGTCCCGCCGGTAGACGATCGCCAGCGCCACGAGCGCGACGGCGACGCCGGCGATGCAGTCGAGCCAGAAGTGGTTGCCGGTCGCCATCACAACGAACCACACCCAGGCGGGCCAGATCGCCCAGAAGACCTTCGCCCACCACCGCCGGCACACGAACGCGAGGACGATCCCGACGATCAGCGCGTCCGCGGCGTGCAGGCTCGGCATCGCCGCGTACGGGTTCGCGGCGAGCTGGACCACGCCGTCCTTGTGAGCCTCGTCGGCGAAGCCGAGCCCGAGCAGGCGCGGCGGCGCCGTGGGCATCAGGACGTAGCCGAGCCAATCCGATCACGTTCGCGAGGAGCAGTGTGTTGCGGAAGCGCGAGAACGCGTGGTGCCGCTGGACGTAGAGCCAGAGGAGGGCAAGCGTGAGGACGGTGAACTCGGATGTCCAGTAGGTCCACGAGGCGAGCGTCGAGAGCCAGTCGCGCTGCTCGACGAACTGCTGCAGCGTCAGCTCGTAAAGCCGATCGCTGACGTTCGTCTCCAAGTCGACGACCTTGAGGCCGTTCGCGAATCGCCTGCTCGGGGTGCCGATCGGCGACCCCACGGGCGACCTGGTAGGCGAGCAAGAAGCCAAGCCAGATCGCGACCTGGCGTCCGAGATCCGACCATCCCCGCGGCAGATAGCGCCGTCCAACTGCAGTCACCGCCGACACAACGAAGCGATTCTAACCCCCGAGTCGGCTCTCGGCGAGGCCATCGGTGCAATCCGGTGAGACGCACAGGACCGTCAGACGCGAAGGTGTGTTGGCGGCAGCGCCGGCTTCGCCCGCGCTCTCGCCGGAGCAAGCCTAGGAGTGCCGGCTGCGGAACGATCGACCTCCACGCGCTGTCCCACCGAGCCAGAAAGAAAGGGGCCTGCGGAGGAAAACCGGAGGCGGTTCTCGCGGCTCAGCCGCCGATGTACGACATCTCGACCTTGCGCTCCCCGATCGCAGGGTCGACGGTGTTCTGCGCGCGAAGCTCCGAATAACGATCGCCGCGCACCCTCCAGATCTCGCGCAGCTTGTCGCCGAGCTCCTCGTCGGTGGCGCCGCTGCGGATGAGCGCGCGCAGGTCGTGGCCGCGCACCGCAAAGAGGCACGTGTAGAGCTTCCCTTCGGCCGAGAGGCGCGA
The DNA here is from genome assembly GCA_963797465.1 of uncultured Actinomycetota bacterium. Lineage (GTDB taxonomy): Bacteria > Actinomycetota > Thermoleophilia > Gaiellales > Gaiellaceae > PALSA-600. The sequence goes on from CAWCPD010000003.1 coordinate 223,693, forward strand.
GCGTGTGCAGTCGCCGCAGAACGGCTGGGTCACGGAGGCGATCACACCGATCTCGCCCGACCCGTCCTTGTACTGCCAGCGCTTGGCGACCTCGCCGCGGTAGAGCGGGTCGACCGACTCGACGCCGAACTCCTTGTCGAGCATGGCGATGATCTCGGCGGCCGGCACGACATCGTCCATGCGCCAGCCGTTCGTCGCGCCGACGTCCATGAACTCGATGAACCGGAGCGTGACGCCCGTGCCGCGGAAGTGCCTCGCGAGCAGCACGATCTGGTGCTCGTTCACGCCGCGCTTGACCACGCAGTTCACCTTGACGGGCATTCCGACGGCCTGCGCCGCCTCGATTCCCTCGAGGACGCGCGAGACCGGGAAGTCGACGTCGTTCATCGCCTTGAAGATCGTGTCGTCGAGCGCGTCGAGGCTGACGGTGATGCGCTTCAGGCCGGCGTCCTTCAGGGCCTGGGCCTTCTTCGGGAGCGCCGAGGCGTTGGTCGTCAGCGTCAGGTCGACCGGCAGCTCCGAGAGCATTGCGATCAGGCGCTCGAGGTCGACGCGCAGGAGCGGCTCGCCGCCCGTGAGGCGAAGCTTCGCGACGCCGACGTCGACCGAGGCGCTTGCGAGCCGCGTGATCTCCTCGAAGGTGAGGAGCTCCTTGCGGTCGAGGAAGCGGTAGTCCTTGCCGAAGACCGTCTTCGGCATGCAGTAGGTGCAGCGGAAGTTACAGCGGTCCGTGACCGAGATACGAAGGTCGCGTAGTGGCCTGCCGAAAGCGTCGAGCACGGACACGAGGTGACAAGCGTAGCGCGAACGGGTGACGATCTGGTGAACGCGGCCCGCTGATTGAATCGCGCGGTGCCCGTCCTGCTCGCCCTCGTGGCCGTGACCGCCGTCTGGGGCGTGACGTTCGTCCAGGTCAAGGACGCGGTCGAGCTCTATCCGCTCTTTCCGTTCCTCGCGCTTCGCTTCGGGATCGCCACGCTGACGCTCGCGCTTCCCGGTGCGGCACGACTGGGCGGGCTCGGGCGCCGCGGCTCCGCCGCGGCCGCGCTCGCCGGCATGCTGCTCGCAGGCGGTTACGTGCTACAGACGCTCGGGCTCGAGCGGACGAGCGTCTCCAACGCCGGCTTCGTGACCGGGATGTACGTCGTGCTGACACCGCTGCTCGGGCTGGCGCTCTTCCGGCTGCGCGTCGGCGCGAATGCCTGGATCGGGGTCGTGCTCGCGACGGTCGGGCTCGCGCTGATCGCGGGCGTGCCGGGAGGCTCGTCCACGGGCGACTTGCTCGTGCTCGGCGGCGCGGCTGTCTACTCGCTGCAGATCCTGCTGATGGAGCGCTACGCGCCGCGCTTCGACCCGCTCGGCTTCACGTTGGTCGAGATGACCGCGGCGTTCGCGGTGCTGGCGGTCGCGGCCGTTCCCACCGCCGCGGTGCCGCACGGCGCCACGGTCTGGGGCGCGCTGATCGTCACGGGCGTGTTCGCGAGCGCGCTCGCGTTCCTCGTCCAGACCTGGGCGCAGCAGCGCACGAGCGCAAACCGCACGGCGCTCGTCTTCACGCTCGAACCGGTGTGGGCGGCGCTGTTCGGCTTCACGCTGGCGGGCGACCGGCTCGGCGCGCTCGGCTGGACCGGGTGCGCGGTGATCATGGCCGGGATCGTGCTCGCCGAGCCGGCCGCCGCCGACGTCCTCGGGCGGCTCGTACGCCGGCCGCGAGCGGCATGACGGCCGTCGTGCTCGCGCTCGCCTCGGCGGCGTTCTTCGGGGCGATGACGGTGGCGATCCGGCTCGGCCTTCGCGGCGGCGGGGCGGCCGCGGGCACGCTCGCGACGCTCCTGCCGGCGCTCGCGGTCGCGGTGATCGCCGCCGCGCCCGCCCACGACCTGCACCGCGTCTGGCCCTTCCTGCTCGCGGGCGCGCTGGCGCCCGGCTGCTCGCAGATCCTCTTCACGCTCTCGATCCGCGAGGCCGGTGCGTCGCGGACCTCCGTGACCGTCGCCGCAGCGCCGCTTGCCGCCGTCGCGCTCGCGCTCGTCTTCCTCGACGAGCCGTTGCGGCTGCCGCTCCTGCTCGGGTCGCTCGCGATCGTCGGCGGCGGCGTCGCCCTGGCCGGCGAGCGCGACCGGCCCGAGCACCTGCGCGTCGCCGGGCTCGCCTTCGCGCTCGGAGCGACGGTGCTCTTCGCAGTTCGGGACAACCTCGTCCGGGCGTTGCACGCACACGCGAACCCGGAGGCCGCGGCCGCCGCGACGCTCCTGGCCGGGACGCTCGTCGCGCTGGCCTACGCGCGGCGCCCGCCGACCAGAGGCGAGCTTCGCGGGTTCGCGCCGGCCGGGATCTTCTTCGGGCTCTCGTACGTCTGCCTCTTCGAGGCCTACTTCCACGGGCCGGTCTCGGTCGTCTCGCCGCTCGTCGCGACCGAGTGCCTGTGGGGCGTCGGCCTCTCGGCGCTCGTGCTCGGCGCGAGCGAGGGCGTAGGGCGGAGGCTCGCCTTCGGAGCCGTGCTCGTGGTCGCGGGCGGGGTGCTGATCGGCGCGTCGAGCTAGCGCGCGGCTGCGACCGGGCGTCGCGCATGCCGTGCGAGCGCGACCAGGTCGGCGAGCGCACGGTCGGCCTCCGCGCGGTCGCGGTCGCGGAGCGACGCGTGGACGTTGCGCCCGGCGGTGTCGACGTGGACCGTCACGAGGCGGAGTCGTCGCTGCAGGGGGCCTTCGACCCGGCGGAGGCTCTGCACCTTCTCCAGCGGCACCCAGGCACTCACGCGCCTGATCCGCCCGCTCGTCGTGACGACGAAGCTGTCGTTTCGCCCCCACGAGAGATTGCGGTAGCGGAGGGGGCTCTTCAGCCGGGCGCGGCGGGGCGCCGGCCTCCGCTCCGCGGGCGTCCCGGGGAGGATCCGCTCGAGCAGCTCGAGCGCGAGCGCGCGGCTTCCGACCGGGAGCACGGCGCGAAGCTGCCGGCCCTCGATCGCCCCCTCGCCCTCGCTCTGCTGCTTGCCGGCGACGTCGACCGAGAGGCGGCACCAGCCAAAGGGTCGCCAGAGCAGCGGCTCGATCATGCGCACAGCCTGCACGCGGCCCGGGCGGATCGTCTCAGCGGTGAGCGCGACGAGGCCGCCGCGGAGACGCAGCCCGTCAGCGCTCTCGGCGACCGTGAGGCGGTAGCCGTTGTCGAACCGCCGCCAGACCACTGTGAGCATCACGAGCAGCGGCACGACCCCGCTCCCGACGAGGCCGATGGCGCGCCCCGGCGACTCGACGGCGATCACGATCACCGCGACGAGCAGCGCGACGGCGAGGAGCCCGGAGCCGTCGAGGATCACAGAGGCGAGCAGCCGGCCGGTCGGGATCGAGACCAGGACCTGCTCCTCGGCCGGGAGCGTCGCGCAGGAGGTGCCGCTCGCGAGCGCGAGCAAGCGGGCGCGCAGGCCCTCGACCTGGCCGGCTGGAAGGTAGGCGAGGCGGGCGTGGTCTCCGGTCGAGCCGCCCATGCGCAGGCGCACCTCGGCCAGGCCGACGATCCTCGCCACTCCCGGACGGATCACGTCGATCGCCTGCACCTGCGCGAGGGGGAAGCGGAGCGAGCTGCGTCGCAGGACGCCGGTCTCGATCCGCAGCTCCTGCTCCTGGACGCACCAGCGCGTCACCAACCAGGAGACGAACCCGAGCGAGACGCCGACCACGACGAGACCGAGCTCGAAGGCGGTGCCCATGAAGTCGGGGCCGGTCACGAGCGAGGAGACGAAGACGATGGTGAGCACGATCACCGTCCGGCCCTCGCGGACGAAGGGCGAGAGGGGGTGCAGGCGGCGCCAGCCGGGGGCTCCGAGCTCCGAGGCAGCCGCGCTCGACGGGACGTCGCTCACAGCCCCGCCGCGCGCGCCTCGCCGAGGGCGGCGAGCCGGTCGCGGAGTCGCGCGGCCTCCGCCTCGGCGAGGCCGGGGATCCGCGCGTCGCTGGCCGCCGCGGCAGTGTGGAGGTGCACCGTCGCCAGCCCGAAGCTGCGCTCGGCCGGGCCTGCCGCGACGTCGATGACCTGCATCCGCCCGTACGGCACGACCGACAGGCGGGCGACGAGCAGGCCGTGGCGGACGAGCAGGTCGTCCTCGCGCTCGCAGTAGGCCCACGACCGCACGCGCCGCGTGAGGAACGGCGCCACGACGAGTCCTGCAAGGAGCACGGCGGCCGCTGCGACGAGGCCGGCCCTGGCGCTCCCTACCATCGCCGTCACGACGCCGGCGACGGCAGCCGTGGCGAGCGTGCCGAGCGCGAGCTCGACGAGCCGCAGCCGAGTGAGCAGCGGCGAGGGTCGAAGCCATCGTTCGGCCTCGGCCTCGACCCGGGCGACCGGTTCCGCGTGGATCTGCATGCGCTGAGTATTGCCAGGCGGACGCGGGTGGCCGCGCAGAGGCATGATCTGATACAAACAGGCTTAGATTTTCTCAGTATCGAATCGGACGCAACCGAAGGAGATTGGAACGTATGGCAAAGACGATCGGCATCGATCTGGGCACGACCAACTCGTGCATGGCTGTACTGGAGGGTGGCGAGCCGACCGTCATCCCGAACGCCGAGGGCGGCCGGACGACGCCGTCCGTGGTCGGGTTCACAAAGGACGGCCAGCGGCTCGTCGGCACCCCCGCGCGTCGCCAGCAGGTGACGAACCCTCAGAACACGGTCTTCTCGATCAAGCGGTTCATGGGGCGCAAGTTCGACGAGGTCTCGGAGGAGATGAAGATCATCCCCTACGAGGTGATCAAGGGCTCGAACGACGACGTGCGCGTGAAGGCCGGGGGCAAGGAGTACGTGCCGCCGGAGATCAGCGCGATGATCCTCCAGAAGTTGAAGGCGGATGCGGAGGCCTACCTCGGCGAGTCGGTCGAGGACGCGGTCGTCACCGTCCCCGCGTACTTCAACAACGCCCAGCGCGAGGCGACGAAGGACGCCGGCAAGATCGCCGGCCTCAACGTCGTTCGCATCATCAACGAGCCGACCGCGGCGGCGCTCGCCTACGGACTCGACAAGGAGGGCGAGGACCAGATGATCCTGGTCTTCGACCTCGGCGGCGGCACCTTCGACGTGTCGGTGCTCGAGCTCGGCGAGGACGACCAGGGTGGGCGCGTCTTCGAGGTGAAGTCGACGAACGGGGACAACCACCTCGGCGGCGACAACTTCGACAAGGCGATCGTCGACTGGATGATCGCCGAGTTCAAGCGCGACCAGGGCATCGACCTCGGCGCGGATCCCATGGCGCTGCAGCGACTGTATGAAGCCGCCGAGAAGGCGAAGATCGAGCTCTCCTCGACGATGACGACGCAGATCAACTTGCCGTTCGTGACCGCGACGCAGGACGGGCCGAAGCACCTCGACCTGCAGTTGACGCGCGCGAAGCTGGAGGAGCTCGCGCACGACTTGCTCGAGCGGACGGTGGGGCCGACGAAGACGGCGCTGGCCGATGCCGGGCTCGACGCGTCGAAGATCGATCACGTCGTGCTCGTCGGCGGCATGACCCGGATGCCGGCCGTGCAGGCGAAGGTCAAGGACGTGATCGGCAAGGAGCCGCACAAGGGCGTCAACCCGGACGAGGTCGTCGCCGTCGGCGCAGCCATCCAGGGCGGCGTGCTCCGCGGTGACGTGAAGGACGTTCTCCTGCTCGACGTCACACCGCTGTCGCTCGGGATCGAGACGAAGGGCGGCGTCTTCAACGCGCTGATCGAGCGCAACACCACCATCCCGACCCGCAAGTCGCAGATCTACACGACGGCCGAGGACAACCAACCGTCGGTGGAGGTGCACGTGCTCCAGGGCGAGTCCGAGATGGCCATGTACAACAAGACGCTCGGCAAGTTCCAGCTCGTCGGCATCCCGCCGGCGGCGCAGGGGACATGCCGCAGATCGAGGTCGCCTTCGACATCGACGCGAACGGGATCATCAACGTCTCCGCGAAGGATCTCGGCACGGGCAACGAGCAGCAGATCAAGATCGAGGGCGGCTCGGGCCTGGACGAAAGCGAGGTCCAGCAGATGATCAAGAACGCCGAGGCGCACGCCGACGAGGCGCACAAGCTGCGCGAGCTCGCCGACACGCGCAACAACGCCGAGGCGCTCGCCAACCAGATGGAGAAGTCGCTCAAGGAACATCGCGACAAGATCGACGAGTCGGTCGCCTCGACGGTCGAGGGCCGGATCATGGAGCTCCGCGGCGCGCTCGACTCGGGCGACGTCGCCGAGCTCAAGGCGAAGACCGACGCGCTCCAGGAGGCCTGGACCGAGGCCGCGTCCGCGATCTACGCGCAGGCGTCCGCCTCGACGCCGTCGGGTGACGGAGGCTCGGTCTCCGACGACGAGGTGATCGAGGACGCCGACTACGAGGTGGTCGACGAGGAAGAGGCCAAGGCGTGAGCATCGTTCGCCTTCGGCTCACTCGCGGGGGGAGACCTTCGGTTTCCCCCCTGATCCGCCCTTCCGACACGTGGCAGGTCGCCATGGGCGAGCACGGGTGGAGCCCGCACTCGCGGCGATCCGACGTGCGTCGGCAATCCGCGGCCGTCAACGGTTCATGCGCGGCAGAGCGATGAGCGACGAGTTTCTGGAACAGGAAGCCGAGTCCGCGGAGCAGGTCGAGCCGGAGAACGAGCTCGACGAGCTCGAGCGGGTGACGCGCGAGCGCGACGAGTACCTCGACGCGCTCCAGCGCCTCAAGGCCGAGTTCGACAACTTCCGAAAGCGCGCCCAGCGCGACCAGGCCGATCTCGTCTCGCGAGCCACCGAGCACCTGGTGAAGCAGCTGCTGCCGGTGGTCGACGACCTCGAGCGGGCGCTCGAGGCGGCCGCGAAGCACGAGGAGGCGCGGCTCGAGGAAGGCGTCCGGCTCGTGCACCGCGCGCTCGAGGACGCGCTCGCTCCGCGAGGGCCTCGTCGAGGTCGAGACCGAGGGCGCATTCGACCCGCACACGCAGGAGGCGCTGCTCTCGCAGCCTTCCGACGCAGACGAGGGGACGGTGATCCAGGTGCTGCAGAAGGGCTACCGGCTGGGCGACCGGGTGCTTCGGCCGGCACGCGTCGTCGTCAGCGCCGGGAGCGGCGAGACGGAAAGCGCCGACACCGGAAGCGGGGGGAATGGCTAGCTCGCTCTACGAGGCGCTCGGCGTTCCCAAGAACGCCTCGGCCGAGGAGATCAAGAAGGCCTACCGCAAGCTCGCGCGCCAGTACCACCCCGACAAGAACCCGGGCGACGAGGCGTCCGAGACGCGCTTCAAGGAGGTGCAGCACGCCTACGACGTGCTCTCCGACGCGGACAAGCGCAAGCAGTACGACCGCTTCGGCGAGCGCAACGGGCAGCCCGGTCACGGGCCGACGAACTTCGACTTCGGCGACCTCGACCTCGGCGACATCTTCGGCGGGCTGTTCGGCGGCCGCGGGCGCTCGCAGGGAAGGCCGCAGCGGGGTCAGCGTGGGGCGGACGTCGAGGTCGACGTGCGCGTCTCGTTCGAGGATGCGCTGCGCGGGCTCGAGGCGACGGTGCCGGTGGAGCTCGAGCTCGCGTGCCACACCTGCCACGGCACGGGCGCCGCGCCGGGAACCGCGCCGAAGCGCTGTCCGGAGTGCAAGGGCGCCGGCGTCGTCGCCACCTCGCAGGGGCTCTTCGCGCTGCAGCAGCCGTGCCCGCGTTGCCGCGGCAACGGCACCGTCGTCGAGACGCCGTGCGAGACCTGTAGAGGCTCTGGCCGCGAGCGTCGTACGAAGCGCTACACCGTGCGCATCCCGGCCGGCGTGAAGGACGGCACGAAGATCAAGCTCAAGGGCAAGGGCGAGGCCGGGTGGGGCGGCGCTCCGGCCGGCGACCTCTACGTGGTCACGCGCGTCGACCCGTCGGAGCTGTACGAGCGCCGGGGCGACGACCTCGTGCTCGAGGTGCCGGTGACCCTCGACGAGGCCGCGCTCGGCGCGACCGTCGAGATCCCGACCCCCGACGGCCGCGTCTCGCTGAAGGTGCCGGCCGGCTCGCAGGACGGCAAGCTCCTGCGCGTCAAGGGCCGCGGCTCGCCCCGGCTCAAGGGAGACGGCCGCGGCGACCTGCTGGCGCGCCTGCGCGTCACCGTCCCGGCGAAGCTGACGAAGAAGCAGCGCGAGGCGCTCGAGGAGTTCCAGAAGGCGACCAGCGCGAACCCGCGCGACAGGCTGTTCGACTGATGAAGGAGCACCCGCGATACATGATCAGCGTCGCGGCCGAGCTCGTCGGGATGCACCCGCAGACACTGCGTATCTACGAGCAGAAGGGCCTCGTGCGGCCGAGGCGCACCGCCGGCAACACGCGTCTCTACTCGGATGCCGACGTCGAGCGGCTGCGGCTGATCCAGCGCCTGACGACCGACCTCGGGCTCAACCTTGCCGGCGTCGAGCAGGTCCTCCACCTCGAGGACGAGCTGCAGCGGATGCACCGCCGGCTCGACCGGATGGAGCGCGAGATGCGCGAGGCGATCGGCGAGGTGCACCGGCAGTACCGCCGCGACCTCGTCGTCTACCGGCCGGCCCAACCACCCGTGCGAAGGAACGATTGACATGGACTTCAACAAGCTCACCGTGAAGAGCCAGGAGGCAGTCGCCGCCGCGCAGGAGCTGGCGCGCCGCCGCGGGAACCCCGAGATCTACCCCGAGCACCTGCTGCTCGCGCTGCTCGACCAGGAGCTCTTCGCCGACTGGCAGCACCTGCGCGCCGAGGCGGAGCAGAAGCTGGCGTCGCGGCCGGCGGCGAGCGGGGGCCAGTCCGCTGCCGACGGCCTCGGCTGCCTTCCGTCAGGTGCTCGACCGCGCCGACCGTGAGCGCTCCCGTCTCGAGGACGACTTCGTCTCGAGCGAGCACCTCCTGCTCGCGCTCGAGCCGGCGCCGCGCGACGAGGTCCTCGCCTGGATCAATCAGGTGCGCGGCGGCCAGCGCGTCACCTCGCAGGATCCAGAGGGGAGCTACCAGGCGCTGGCGAAGTTCGGCCGCGACCTGACCGAGGCCGCCGAGGAGGGCAAGCTCGACCCGGTGATCGGCCGTGACGAGGAGATCCGGCGCGTGATCCAGATCCTCTCGCGCCGCACGAAGAACAATCCCGTATTGATCGGCGAGCCCGGGCGTCGGCAAGACGGCGATCGTCGAGGGGCTCGCGCAGCGGATCGTCAACGGCGACGTCCCCGAGAGCCTGCAGGGGAAGCGGGTCTGGGCGCTCGACATCGGCGCGCTGCTCGCCGGCTCGAAGTACCGCGGCGAGTTCGAGGAGCGGCTCAAGGCGGTGCTGACGGAGATCAAGAACGCAGCCGGCGAGCTCGTGCTCTTCATCGACGAGCTGCACACGATCGTCGGCGCCGGCGCGGCCGAGGGCGCGGTCGACGCGGCGAACCTGCTCAAGCCGATGCTGGCGCGCGGCGAGCTGCGCTGCGTCGGCGCGACCACGCTCGACGAGTACCGCAAGCACATCGAGAAGGACGCTGCGCTCGAGCGCCGGTTCGCGCCGGTGACCGTCGGCGAGCCGTCGGTGACCGACACGATCGCGATCCTGCGCGGGCTGAAGGAGCGCTACGAGGCGCACCACAAGGTCACGATCCGCGACTCGGCGCTCGTCGCGGCCGCCGTCCTCTCGCACCGCTACATCGCCGACCGCTTCCTGCCCGACAAGGCGATCGACCTCGTTGACGAGGCGGCCTCGCGACTGAAGATGGAGATCGAGTCGTCGCCCGTCGAGCTCGACGAGGCGAACCGGCGTGTCATGCAGCTCGAGATCGAGCTCGCCGCGATGGGCAAGGAGTCGCCCGAGGTGCGCGAGCCCGTCGAGCGCGCGCTCGCCGACGCGAAGGAGGAGCGCGACACGCTCGCGGCCCGCTGGGCGAAGGAGAAGGAGGCGCTCGGGCGGATCGGCGAGATCAAGACGCAGATCGAGGAGCTCCGCACCGAGTACGAGCGGGCCGAGCGCGCGGGCGACTTCAATCGCGCGGCCGAGATCAAGCATGGTCGTCTGCCCGAGCTCGAGCACGAGCTCGCAGCGCGCGACGGCAGCCCGGTCGAGAACCCGATGGTCAAGGAGGAGGTCGACGAGGACGACATCGCCGCGGTCGTCGGCCGCTGGACCGGCATCCCGGTCGAGCGGCTGCTCGAGGGAGAGACGGAGAAGCTGATCCACATCGAGGAGCGGCTGCACCAGCGCGTGATCGGGCAGGACGAGGCCGTCTCGGCCGTCGCGAACGCGCTGCGCCGTTCGCGCACGGGGCTCCAGGATCCCGACCGCCCGATCGGCTCGTTCGTCTTCCTCGGCCCGACGGGCGTCGGCAAGACCGAGCTCGCCCGCGCGCTCGCCGAGTTCATGTTCGACGACGAGCACGCGATGGTCCGCCTCGACATGAGCGAGTACCAGGAGCGGCACACGGTGTCGCGCCTGGTGGGCGCGCCGCCCGGCTACGTCGGCTACGACGAGGGCGGCCAGTTGACCGAGGCCGTGCGGAGGCGGCCGTACTCGGTGGTCTTGCTCGACGAGATCGAGAAGGCGCACAGCGAGGTGTTCGACGTGCTGCTGCAGGTGCTCGACGACGGCCGCCTCACCGACGGCCAGGGCCGCACGGTCGATTTCCGCAACACGGTGCTGATCATGACCTCGAACATCCGCAGCGCCGAGTCGATGCGCGACCACTTCCGGCCGGAGTTCCTGAACCGGATCGACGAGATCGTGGAGTTCAAGGCGCTGACACGCGAGCAACTGGGCGAGATCGTCGAGCTCCAGCTCACACGCCTTCGGTCACGCCTCGCCGAGCGCGGCCTGACCCTCGAGCTGACCGACGCCGCCAAGGAGGTGCTCGGCGACGCGGGCTGGGATCCGGCCTACGGTGCAAGGCCGCTCAAGCGCGCAATCCAGCGCCTGCTCGAAAACACGCTCGCGCTCCGGCTGCTCGAGGCCGACTTCACCGCCGGCGACACGATCCTGGTCGACGCCCAGAACGGCGACCTCGTGTTCACGAAGGTCGAGTCGGGCACGGCTGCGCCGGTCGGCGGTTAGAGCTCGACGTCGTCGAGGTACTCGGCCCGGCCCGGCACGGGCGGGGCGCCGTAGACGAAGACGACGACCTCGGCCTCGCTCTCGTTGCGCATCTGCAGGCTCGTGCCGGCGGGGACCGAGACGACGCTCTGCGGCGGCAGGTCGTGGCGTTCGGGCGGCTCTCCGAGCAACATCGTCAACGTCCCGTCGAGGACGACGAAGACCTCCTCCTGGGCGAGCTCGCGGTGGCGGCGGCCGCGCGCATGTGGCGGGAGGCGCCAGATGCGCGCGCGGGACTCGGCGAGCGCTGCGCGGGTGGTGATGTCGGCGATGCGGCGGGGAGGAGCGTCCGCGGCGTACGGGCGCTCCTCCCAGTCGTGCTCGTCCCCGCGCAGGACGCGGTAGCTCATGCTTGCTCCGGCGCCGGCAACGCCGGCACCTGCGCTCGTTGATCGCCTCCGTCGAGCCTACGGCTCATGCGCGGATCGTTGCAGAAACGCGGCGGCTCTCCCTCAGTGGTTCGAGGCCTTCGGTGTCGCGGTCGCGGTGATCGTGAAGTCGGTCGCGTTCGCGTTCGTGTCGGTGCCGTCGGGCAGCCGGACGATGCTGGATCCGGGTGAGGCGGTGGCCGGTGGCGCCGGCGCCGCCGAGCCTTCGACGAGCGCGTTCGTCGCCGTGCCCCAGCCGACGCTGTCGACGAGCGCGCCGGTCGAGTCGCGGACGCCGACGCCGCCGCCGGTGGCTGCGAGGCCGGTCCCGAACGACTGGTCGTCGGTCACCGCGCCGGCGTAACCGCTTCCACCGAGGAGGTAGAAGCCGCCCGGTGCGATCGTCGTGCCGTCCGGAATCGTCGCGAGCGTCGTGTCGGACGTGCCGGCTGCTGAGCGGTAGATGACCTTCCAGCCTGCGACGTCGACGGCGCTCGTACCCGGGTTGAAGAGCTCGACGAACTCGTCCGCCGCGGCCCCGGTCGTGCCCGTCGCGACCTCGTTCACCCGGATCGGCGCCTCGCTCGGCGGCGGCGGCGGAGGCGGCGTGGTGGTGGTGCAGGTGAACGTGGCCTGGCCCGCGGCGTCGAAGGTGATCGCGATCGTCCCGCTCTCGACGCCCGTCGTGCAGCTGAGGCCCTCGAGATCGGCGAACGAGGCGAGGCCGCCGCCGCTGCCGGGATCGCCTTTCGGACCCTGCGGTCCTGTCGGTCCGGCCGGCCCCGCGGGTCCTGCCGGGCCGCTCGGGCCGTCGCTTCCCTTGGGGCCCTGCGGCCCTACGGCGCCCTGCGCCCCTGCCGCACCAGCCGGTCCCTGCGGCCCTGCCGCCCCGCGCTCGCCGCTCGCGCCCTGCGCTCCGGCAGGGCCTGCCGGTCCGGGCGGACCGACGGCGCCGGGCGATCCCTGCGGCCCGGGCGCACCGGCGGGCCCGGTTTCGCCCTTCGCTCCGGGATCGCCCTTCTGCCCTGCGATGTTCCACTTCACGGCGCTCTCCCGCCGCTTGCAGGCGGCGGCGGTCGCGACGAGTCTGATCTGACCGCTCTTCTTCGCACAAGCGACGATGACGTCGTCGGCGCGACGCGACGGGCTGCGTTCGTTGGCGAACGCCGCTCCGCCCAGCAGGGCCAGCGCCGCGAACGCGACGACGAGCACCCGCATCAGGGTGGACTGCATGAACTCTCCTCTCGGCTCGGTGTGTTTCGAACTGCTTCCGGAATAGCCGCGGCTCGGGAAGCGCGAAAGGGTGCGTTCGACTTTTGTCTCGGTTCCGTGACGGAGTTGGCGCAAACGCCGCCAAAAGTGAGTGCGAGCTAGGTTCTGCGGGTGCTGGTGATCGCAGCCACGGAGCGCGAGCTGGAGGGGCTCGACCCTGCCCAGCACCGCCTGCTCGTCTGCGGCATCGGGCCGGTCGAGGCGGCCGCCGCGACCGCGCGTGCGCTCGCCGGGAACCCGCCGTACGCCGTCCTCCAGGTCGGCCTCGCGGGGACCCACGGGTTCGTCGAGCCGCACCTCGTGCTCGGAAGCGAGGCGATCTACTCGGACGCCGAGGCCGGCTTGCTCGTCCCGTCTCGCGCACGCCCGGACGCCGCGCTGCTCGCAGCCGCGCGCGCAGCCTTCCCCGCCGCGCGCGTCTCCTCGATCGGCACGACTGCGCGCGTCAGCGGCTCGAGCGGCTGCGAAGTCGAGGCGATGGAGGGCTTCGCCGTGCTCCGCGCCTGCGAGCTGGCCGGTGTGCCGGCGCTCGAGGTACGGGCCGTCGTCAACGAGATCACCGAGCCCGACCGCGGGCTCTGGCGCTTCGAGGACGGGCTCGCCCTCCTCCGCGACGCGTTGCCGCGGCTGCTCGAAGCACTCGATGCCTGAGCTGCCGCAGCCGGTGCCGCCCGGCGAGCGGGCGGTTGGGCAGCTGATCGCGGAGGCGATCCGCACCTACGGCAACCACTTCTGGCGTGCGCTCCCGCTCGGGCTGCCGATCGCGGTCCTCGACCAGCTCGACCTGGGCCGCGGCGGCCCGATCCGGATCGTGCTCTTCGTGGCCTGCGCGCCGCTCCTGGCGCTCGCGTTCGCCTACGCCTCGGCGCTCGTCGGTCGCGTGCGGCCAGGAGCACGGACAGTGGCGATGGCGACGCTGATCGGCACGGTCGTGTTGCTGCCGGCCTCGCTCGTGTTCACCTGGTTCGCGCTCGTCGCGGCCGCCTATCTGGCGTTCGTCGGACTGTCGGTTCCGGTCGCGGTGCTGGAGGGAAGCGGCCTGCGGCGCTCGCTGCGCCGTGCGCTCGAGCTCGGTCGCGCCGACTACGTGCACGCGCTCGGATCGCTGGCGGCGCTCGTGATCGTCTTCTTCCTCTCGCGCCAGGTGCTCGTCTCGCTGCTTCGCGGCCAGGCCGACGAGACAATCCGCATCGCCGTGTTCCTCGCCGACGTCGTGCTCGCGCCGCTGATGCTCCTCGGTGCGGCGCTCCTCTACTTCGACCAGGCCGCACGGGTCGGGAGCCGCCGCCGCAAGCGTCGCCAGGCGGACGCTCCGGGCCAGTCCGACTGACCGTGCGGCGCGCAGGCCGCGCTCGCTAGCCTCGGGCGATGCAAGTCGTCGGACGCCAGCGGTGGCTCGCCCTGATCGTCGTCTGCGTCGGCGACCTGATGATCGTTCTCGACGCGACGATCGTGAACGTCGCGCTCCCGTCGATCCGGGACGACCTCGGCTTCAGTGACGCATCGCTCGCGTGGGTGGTGAACGCGTACCTGCTGACCTTCGGCGGGTTCATGCTGCTCGGCGGCCGGCTCGGCGATCTGTTCGGCGCCCGGCGGGTGTTCCTGGTCGGGCTCACCCTCTTCACGGCGGCCTCGCTCGCGTGCGGCCTGGCCGGCTCGCAGGCGTTCCTCGTGGCCGCACGGGCGGTCCAGGGCGTGGGCGGCGCGATCGTCGCCGCGATCGCGCTCGCCCTCCTGATGAAGCTGTTCACCGAGCCGGGGGAGCGCGCGAAGGCGATGGGCGTGTTCGGGTTCGTGGTCTCCGGCGGCGGCACGCTCGGCGTGCTGCTCGGCGGCGTGCTCACCGACGCGCTCGACTGGCACTGGATCTTCCTCGTCAACCTGCCGATCGGCATCGGGGTCTTCGCCGGCTGCCTCGCGCTGCTGCCGACCGACCTGCCCGTGGAGGAGCGCGGACGCATGGACGTCGCCGGCGCGGTCACGGTCACGACCGCGCTGATGCTGGCGGTCTACGCGATCGTGAACGGCAATGACGCCGGCTGGGGCTCCGGGCAGACGCTCGGCCTGCTCGCCGTCGCCGTCCTGCTGCTCGGCGTGTTCATCGTGATCGAGAGCCGTGCGTCGGCGCCGCTCGTGCCGCTCGGGCTCTTCCGCCATCGCACCCTCGCGACCGCGAACGCGGTTGCCGCACTGCTCGCCGCCGGCATGTTCTCGTGGTTCTTCCTCTCTGCGCTCTACCTCCAGTTCGTGCTCCACTACACCCCGCTCGAGGTGGGCCTCGCGTTCCTGCCCGCGACGCTCCTGATGGGTGCGTTCTCGCTCGGCCTCTCGGCGAGGGTGGTGATGCGCTTCGGGATCAGGGCGCCGCTCGTCGCCGGGCTCGGGTGCCTCGCCCTCGGGCTGCTCTACTTCGCCCGCGCGCCGGTCGACGGGTCGTACGTGACGGACGTCCTGCCGTCGATGATCCTGCTCGCGCTCGGCGCGGGACTGGGCTTCAACCCGCTCCTGCTCGCCGCGATGGGCGACGTCTCTCCGGAGCAGTCGGGCCTCGCCTCCGGCGTCGTGAACACGACCCAGATGATGGGCGGCGCGCTCGGCCTCGCCATCCTCGCGAGCCTCGCCGCGGCGCGCACCACCTCGCTGCTCGACTCCGGCGAGGGCGAGCTCGCTGCGCTGAACGGCGGCTACCACGCCGCGTTCCTCGTCGGCGCGGGGTTCGCGATCCTCGGAGCCGTCCTGGCGGCGGCGCTCATGCACGCGAAGATGCCCGCGCTGGGCATGCACGGCGCGGAAACCGAGGGCCCGTCCGAGGCGGACGCGGTCGGCGAGCACGCGTAGCGGCTACCTGTCACCGGCACTCGCAGCGGGGTCAGGGTCGCTGTCGGCCGGCACGATCGGTGCTCCGTGGAATCCCGCAGGCAGGCTTGCGGCTGCCCGCGGATACCCAGGACGTCGCGTCCCACTAGTCTGCTCGGCACACCCATCCGAGGCCCGGCGCGAGAGAGGCCCGGTCCGAGAACGGCCCTGTTCGACGAGGGGAGCGGTTGATGCGAGACGCTCGAACGGCGCGGAGCATTCTGAAGGCAACCGTCTCGCTCGTCGTCGCTGCGGCGGCGTTCGCCGCCCTCGGTCCAGCGTCGCCCGCGAGCACACGCGCCGAGGCGGTCGATTTCCCGGGCACGCCGTTCACGCTCGTCGGCGCGAAGAACGTCTCCGGCGCCACGGTCGGGGTCGACGCCTCCGGAACGGGGCACTTCGCGTGGATCGAGCACGCCGCCGTCGGGAAGGACGTGCTCCGCTACTGCCGCGTCCCGCGCGGCGCGAAGGGCTGTCAGGGCGCGAAGACGTTCCCGCTCGGCAACAAGGCCTTCGCGGCGCAGCAGGTGCTCGTCACGGGCCAGCGGGTCGTGATCGCCGCCTCGAGCTGCTGCTTCAACGACACCTCGACCGGCGCTCATCTGCTTGCGGTCGTCTCCGAGAACGGCGGCAAGACGTTCGCGGAGCCGACGCTCGTCGGCACCTACCAGCCCTCCGGGCGTGCGGTGCTCGGCCCGGGTGACGACCAGATCTCCGTCGCCACGGGCGCCGACAGCCAGGGTGTCCGCTTCCAGGCGGCGCCGCTCGACCGGATGACGACCGGGAGCGCGAACCTCGGCGAGGGCTTCGGGGCCGGGCGCTGGTACGACGGCTCGATCGGATACGTCGCTGCGACCGTCCCGATCGTCGCGGTGTCCGACCTGCACAAGCTCTACTGGCGCGAGTGGGGCGGCAAGGGCGACTACAACGACGTCGCCACCTGGGGGAAGACGCAGCCGCTCGGTCCGGGTGTCGAGCCGCTGCTCGCGGGCGGCTCGCGGGGCGTGTACCTCCTGTCCGCGCTCAACCGGCCCGGCAAGGATCAGTACGTCGTCCGGCGCTTCGATGCGGTCAAGCACTCCTTCGGCGCCGCCTCGCCCGTCAGCAACGTCGGCGACCCGATCTTCCGTGACTTCGTCCAGGACGCAGGCGGTCACCTCCAGGCGGTCTGGATCGACAACGGCAAGGGCGACCCGCTCCGCTACCGCGTCTCCTCCGACGGCAAGACCTGGGGCCCGATCGAGACGCTGGTGCCGAAGACGAACGACGGTGCCTACAACCTCCGGGTCGGCGCGGGGCCCGACGGCGGTGGCTGGGTCGTCTGGGACGGAAACGGCAAGGGGCCGATCCGGGCCGTCGCGTTCCCGGCGCCCGCCAAGTCGGGCGGCGGTGGCGGCGGGCCGGGGTGTCTGGACGAGGTCTCGCTCGGGATCGGCGTCGCCCGCACCACCGTCGGCTGCTTCAAGAAGGAGGGCGGCTCGTACACCTCGACGGAGCCCGTCCGGCTGAACGGGATCGACCTGCTCCCGGTGGGCGGCACGAAGATCGCGCTCACACCGGGCTCGCGCACCATCGTCGCGAAGGGGAACGTGACCGTGAAGGCCGGGAACGTCGTGCTCGACAAGGGCCCGATCTCCTGGACGGTTCCCGCCTCGCCGACCTCGACCCCGGTCGCGGAGTTCCCCGACATCGGCAAGTTCAACGTCGAGCTGCTCGGGTTCGACGTCGTCGGCAAGGCGTCGCTCGTGCTCGAGAAGTCCACCGCCGGCGCGCCCGGCGCCAGCGTCCCGGTCAACCTGAAGCTGCCGGCGCCGTTCTCGGACGCGACCGCCGGCGCCGTCCTGCGCACGAACAACGCAACGTCGCTCGGCCTGATCCTGCAGGGGACCGCGCTCGATGCCCCGGAGGCGTTCGTGGGGCCGCTGCTCGTGAAGAGCCTCCATGTCGGCTACCAGGGCGGCAAGCTCTTCGAGGGCAAGGCCCGCTTCCTGCTGCCGCCGTTCTACAGCGAGCCCGGAGTCGCGGTTTCGTTCGGCTTCGACAACGGCAAGTTCAAGCACGCCGAGGGCACGGTGACCTTCCAGCCGCCGCTGCCGCTCGCGCCGCCGTTCGCCAGCCTGAACGCTGTCGGCGTCGCGCTCTCGGCCTCGCCGCTCAAGCTGACCGGCGGGGTCGAGATCCTCGCCGGGCCGCCGGTGCTCGGCAAGGCCGCGGTGCGAATCACCGCCCTGCCGCAGAGCGGGCTCTCGTTCGAGCTCGGCGATCCGGCGGTGCTGCGGGCGACCGGCAAGCTCGCGGTGGTCGAGATCCCGTTCGCGAACGGCTTCGTCGAGTACAGGACGAACGGCGTGCTCACCTTCGGCGGCGGCCTCGCCTGGGGCGTGCCGAACCTCGTCGACCTCACCGCGGGCATCCCGCCGGGAGGCGGCTTCGTCGACCTGAAGAGTGGCGCGTTCATGGGCAAGGCCCTCGGCAAGGGCTCGCTGATCGGCCTCCCGGTCGGCTCGGCCGAGGTGGTGCTCTCCTCGAAGGGCGCCGGCGCCTGCCTCGAGACCACCATCGGCAAGTCGCCGTTCGCCGTGACCGTGCACGCGCGGGCGGGCGCGAAGTGGGGGCAGATCCCCGTCGTGACGCCGGGCCTCTCGAGCTGCGACCTCGGCGCGTACGAGGTGACGAAGACCGCCGGCCGGATGCTCTCCGTGGCACAAGCGCGGAGGTTCGTGCTCCCGGCCGGCCTCGAGCAGGCGACGGTCGCGCTGACCGGGACGACTGGGCCGCCGCTCGTGACGGTCAAGGGCCCCGGCGGCGTCTCGCTCTCGAGCGCCGCCGACGGGGCGCCGCAGGTGGCGCACAAGGGCGCGGTGGCGCTCTACTCCTCGGCCGGTGCGCGCACGACCTACCTGATGCTCGCGAAGCCGAAGGCAGGCACCTACACGGTCACCGAGAAGGCGGGTTCGCCCGCGATCAAGAACGCACGGATCGCCCAGGGCCTCCCGGCGGTGCAGGTGACGGCGAAGGTCACCGGCACGGGGGGAAAGCGGCTGCTCGCCTACACGGCCTCGGCGCTCGGCGGCCGCACGGTCGAGCTGTACGAGCGTGCCCGCGGCGCGTTCTCGCGCCTCGGGGCGGTGAAGGGCCCGAAGGGCACGATCGCGTTCGTCCCCGCGCCCGGGCCTGCCGGCCGGCGCGAGATCGTGGCGCTGACCTCGATCGGCGGGATCCCGTCCGGCCAGCGCGTGATCGCGACGTACGTCGCATCCAGGTCCGCTGCGCCGGGACGGCCGGCGCTCCCGCGAGTCGTCCGACGGGGCGTCTCGCTCAGCGTGACCTGGGCTCCGGTCGCGAACGCCACCCGCTACGCGATCCGCGCGCGCCTCGACGACGGGCGCAGGCTGCTGTTCGTCAGACCGCCGACGAAGCGCAACGTGCGCATCGCAGGGCTTCGTGCGAGCACGAAGGGAACGGTGACCGTCCAGGCGCTCGGGCCGGACGGACGGCCTGGGCCGGCCGCGACCGTCGCGGTCGGCCGCACACGCTGAGGTCGGTCGCGTCGACCTCGACCGGCGCCTCGTCCGGTCGAGAGAGGCCTGCACCAGCCGTCACCAGGTTGCTCACGTCGGCGCTGTAGCCGCGGCCGCCACCTCGCCGGCGAGGCGCGCGTTGCCGATGACGAGCTCGCGGTTGGCGTGCAGCGTCCGGCCGCCGCTCTCGCGGTGGAGCCACGCGAGCACGAACGGCGTCACCGCCTGGCCGCGGACCCCGGCCGTCTCCGCCTCGGCGAGCGCCTGCTCGATCAGCGGCTCGACGTCGTCGAGGCTCTCCTCGGGCGGCCGGCCGAGCAGGACGCCGCCGCCGCCGAGCTCCCAGTGCGCGGCCGCGATCCGCGCAGCCTCCTTCGCCGACTCGACCCGCGCCGACACCGGCGGGCCGCCGCGGGCCGCGTAGAAGAGCGGCAGCTCGTCGGTCTGCCAGCCGAGCACCGGCACGCCCAGGGTCTCCAGCAGCTCCGCCGTCGCCGGCACGTCGAGCAGGGACTTCACGCCCGACGAGACCACGAGCGCCGGCGCCTGCGCCAGCGCGCCCAGGTCGGCCGAGACGTCGGGCGGGTTCGGCCAGCCGCGATGGACGCCGCCGAGTCCGCCGGTGCCCATGAAGCGGATCCCCGTCGTGTTGCAGACGGCCAGCGTGCCGCCGACGGTCGTCGCACCGGTCGCGCCCTGCACGGCCGCGGCGGCGACGTCCCGCGGGCCGACCTTGCGCGCCGACTCGTCGAAGCGTCCGAGCTCGCCCGCGCTCAGCCCGACCACGATCTCGCCGTCGAGGACGCCTACCGTTGCCGGCACCGAGCCCGACTCGCGGACGGCGCGCTTCCGACGCCAGTCCGACCTCGACGCCCTCGCCCGGCGGGAAGCCGTGCGCGACGAGCGTCGTCTCGAGCGCCACCACGCCGCGGCCGTCGCGCGAGCGCCGCCTCGACCTCCTCGGCGATCGCGGATCACGGCATCGCCCCCAGCTTCGCGCAGCAGCGCGCCGCCGCCTCGAGCCCCGCCTCGACGCCGCCGACCAGGAACCCGGCCGCGAACGCGTCCCCGGCGCCGGTCGCGTCGACCACGTCTACCGGCCGCGCCGGGAACGCAACCGCCGTCGACGACCACGCCCGCCGCGCCCCGTTTCACGACCCACCGCGTGTCGAGCTCGCCGAGCGCCTCGCGCTCGCGCTCGACCGCGAACACGAGCTCGGGCGCGAGCGCGCGTACCCGATCGCGGAACGCGTCGTCGATCAGCGTCCACGAGGAGAGGTCGAGCGACACCTGCGCGCCGGCCTCGCGTGCGAGCGCGACCGCGCGGGCGGCCGCCGAGGCGGCCGGCTCCAGCAGCAACGCGTAGCCCGACACGTGCAGAGCATCGCAGCGAAACCAAGCCGGCTCGAGCTCGTCCGGCTCGAGCGCGGGCGCGCTGCCGCGGTCGGAGACCATCGTCCGATCGCCCGCCGCCGCGATCGCGATCACGACGCCGGTGCGACCATCCACGGGCCCGACCACCTCGACGCCGTGCCCGCGGAGCTCGTCGGCGACGAGCTCGCCGGCCGCGTCGGCGCCGCGCTTCGTCACGAGACGCGTCTCGGCGCCGAGCGAGGCGGCCCAGGCGGCCACGTTCGCCGCCTGCCCGCCGGCGCCGACGCGCGTCGTCGCCATCCGGTCGTCGCCGGGCACGACCTCCTCGTCGAGGTGGGCGATCACGTCCAGGAGCAGGTCGCCGAGTGTCGTGATCCGCACGCTTAAGATGGTCGCATGGACGACGAGAAGCGGCGGCTCTCCTCGGGAAAGCGCGCGCGCCTCCGTTCCTTCGCCCTCGGGGGGATCGTCGGTGCCGCGGGCATCGTCACCGCCCGCCGCCTGCGCCGCCCGTCGCGCACGCCCTCCGGGCTCGCCGCGTTCGAGGACGCGCCGTGCTTCCTCGAGGTGGTCGAGCGCGAGGCGCAGGCCTACCGCGAGGGCGGCGGCGAGATCGAGACCGGGCGGTCGAAGCCCGAGTAGACGTGGTGCATGAAGTGGGCCGCCGCGGTCATCTTCAGCTCCAGCGGTCGCCCCGTCGCGGGGTCGAAGCGGACCCGGAACCAGGCCGGGAAGGTCGGGTCGTAGAACGTGAGCTCGTCGTCGCCCGCGAAGAAGACGTTGCGCGCTGCCGCCGTCCAGTAGGCCGACGGCACGGTGATCGGCGGCTGCGGCGAGGCCGACCAGTCCCCTCCCGGCAGCCGGTCCCAGCGCCGGTCGCCGATCACGATCCCCTCCGTGCCGACGAGCGTCGGGTTGGTCGACCCCGTGATCCGGTAGGCCATGCTGCCCGGCGCCTGCTCGCGGAAGCGCGTGACCTGGAGGCTGCCCGGGCCGGAGGAGAGGCGCTCGTCGATCACGACGCTCGTGAGCGCGTCGTAGGTGCGCCGCAGGCGATCCTCCTCGGCGGTCGCGCGCCGGAGCTGCTCCGGCACGGTGAACGTCAGGTCGGTGCTCCCGACCCGAACGGCGACGCTCCGGCCGGGCACCTGTCGTGAGAAGCAGCCCCGGCCGCACGGCTCGCCGGCGCCGCCGTCGATCGTGACCGGCACGTCGGTGACGCCGTTCGCGTCGCGGCCGGTCAGGGTGACGATCGCCTTGCCGCTGTCCCAGGCGAAGCCGACCGCGATCGGACCGGCCTGCGCGGCGTCGACGAAGGCGGTCCGCGGCGGCGCGGGCGGCGGCTTGAGCACCCTCGGCGGCGTCGGCTTCGGCGTGCTCGCGCGGGCGCTGCCGGGGCGCTGGTCGGTGAGCGCGCCGACCGCGGTCACGACCACGAGCAGGACGAGCAGCTCCGCGAGCGCGATCCGGCGGAGGCGCGCGAACCCGGCCGACGAGTCCGCGCCGGTTGAGCCAGCCGAGCACGACCAGCACAAGCGAGGAGGCCCGACTTCACGAGCAGCGTGCGGCCGTAGCCCGTCTCCCAGAGCTGGGGCACCGAGGTGAGCTGCGTCAGCGAGCGCGAGACGCCGGCTGCGACCAGGGCGAGCACCAGCGGGATCGCGAACGACGAGAAGCGGCGCGCCGCAGCCATGCGCGTCTCCTCGGACGCGCGCGGCATCACGAACACGAGCGACGCCACGCCGCCGAGCCAGACGGCGGCCGCGCCGACGTGAAGCAGGTCCGCCACCGGCGCGAGCACGAGCGGCTGATCGTCGTCGAGCGCGTGGCCGGCGAGCGGCGGGCAGGCGAGCAGCAGCGCCGCCGCCGCCCACGCGACGTAGATCGCGCGCGCGTAGACGAGCGCGACCGCGGCCGCGATCGCACCGGCGATCGACGCGCCCGCCGCCACGTCGAGCACCCGCTCGAACCGCGTCGCGGTGCCGACCGTCGCGTGGATGAGGGCGTCCGCGCCGACGAAGGCGATCACGAACGAGATCTCGAGCAGGTAGGCCTGCCGGCGCATCAGCTCGGCCCCGGCCTCGAGCGGCCGCAGCACGACGAGCCCGAAGAAGGCGGCGCCCACGGCGGCGAGCACGCCGAGGAAGAACGTCGCCCGCATCACGATCTGCTGCCACGTGACGGAGCCGCGCGTGCCGAGCGCCGCCACCGGCGTGCCGCCGCCCTGGCCGACCCCGAACGCGATCACGCCCTCCTCGTTGTGGCCGTCGTCGGAGACGATGCTCCAGCGCACGGTGTAGTTCCCGTCGCGCAGGCTCGGGTCGAGCGGGATCACGAGCGTGCGCGACTGCCTGATCGACGGCTTGCCGCCCAACGACGTCCTTGCCGCTGTTCGCGATCGCCGCGTTCCGCGTGCCGACGCGGACGCTGCTGTCGAAGGTGACGGTGACCTCGCTCGGGGAGGTGGCGAGCACGGAGCCGTTCGGCGGATCGGTGCTGACGACGATCGCGTGCGCCGACGCCGCCGGGGCCGCGGCGAGCGCCAGCGCGAGGAGCAAAGCGAGACGCCGAGCCAGCTTGCGCGCGAGACGACCGCCGCCGGACACGCTGCTAGCCTTCCGCGTCCGATGCCGATCTACGAGTACAAGTGCCCGGACGGGCATCTCTTCGAGGTGTTCCACGGGATGTCCGAGCCCGGGCCCCGACCGCTGCGAGGTGTGCGGCGGCGAGCCGCTCCAGCGCGTGCTCCACGCGGTCGCCGTCCACTACAAGGGCTCCGGCTTCTACTCGACCGACTACGGCAAGGGCGGACGCAAGGCCAAGGACTCGAGCTCGGGGGACTCGGGCTCCGGCGACTCGGGCTCGGGCGGGCTCGGGCGGCTCGGGCTCCGGCGACTCGAGCTCCGGGACCTCGTCCTCGGGCGACTCGTCGTCTGCCGGCGGCTCGTCCTCGTCCGACAGCTCGTCATCGTCGTCGGGCGACGGCTCGAGCAGCGGCGGCAGCGCCAAGTCCGCCGACGCCTGAGCCGCGGTCGGCGAGTGCTCCATCGGGGGCGCACCGCCGCATCTAGCGAAGCGGATGGCCCTTGACGCAGCCGGGCCCGAACGTGGTCGTGGGCGGCTGCGGCGCCGAATCGCCGCGCCACATCGCGAGCGCGTTGCGGTTGTCCTCGCTCGGGATGATCACCGACTGCCCGCCTGAACTGGTCGCGTCGCCGCCGAGCCGGCAGTAGACGGTGTTGCCGCCCGACGCGCGGAGCTTCACCCAGCCGAGCTGGAGCAGCTGCCCGGTCGAGAGGTCGGTCGCGAGCGGCTTCAGGAGCGAATCGCCCGAGAACGGAAGCCGCAGCAGCGTGCCCGACGAGGTCAGCTTGGCGGTCGTCGCCTGCATGACCGCCTGCTGTCGTGCGCCGCGCGTGAGGTCGGTCTCACGCGGGTTCAGCCGGTTCTCGCGAATGCGTGAGTAGATCAGCGCTCGCCGGCCGTCCATGTGCTGCCTGCCCTTCGCGAAACGCCAACCCTCCCACTGCTGGCAGCGCTGCTCCGTCTTGTACGGGCAGTCGAAGCGGTTCGAGAGGATCGGCGCCGGCACGTCGATCGTGACCCCGCCCTCGGCATCGATCAGATCCTCGAAGTTGGCGAAGTCGACGATTACGACATGGTCGATCTTGACGCCGGTGAACTCACGCACCGTCCGGATCGCGAGGGCCGCGCCGCCCGCCTGGTAGGCAGCGTTGATCTTCGAGTTGCCGAGGCCGGAGACGGGCACGAACAGGTCGCGCGGGATCGAGAGGTAAGAGAGCCGATGCTTCGACGGGTCGGTGCGGACGAGCATGATCGAGTCCGCGTGCCGGTCGCCGCTCCGGCCGGGAAGGTCGGCGGAGTCGACGCCGAGGAGGAGGATCGTCGTCCCGTTCGAGAGCAGCAGCCCGTCGGACTTGCCGAGCGCGGCGCGCGTGCCGGGGGCCAGACGCTTGTTCGCCGCCTCGACGCCGCTGCGGACGGCGAGGTAGCTCGAGACCGCCCAGGCGAGGAACAGTGCGAAGAAGACGATCGCGCCGATCACGAGCACGCGCTTCCAAGACGGCCGCGCCGGCAGCCTGAGCCGCCGCTTCGCGGCGGGCGTGCGGCCGCTGCTCGAGCCCCGTGCGCGCCTGGGGTCGGGCGTCGGACCGCCCGGGCGCGGCTTCGAGGGCGCGGGAACCTTGCCCTTGACCCGACCGCCTCGATAGACGCGGTAGGGCTTCTCGTCCGGCGCCATCCGGGGAAGTAGGGTACCCACCACCTTGGCCGGCGCGCGCGTGATCGGGGTCGACCTCGGCGGGACGAAGATCCGCGCCGGGCTCGTCGACGGCGACGGTCGGGTCGAGCACGCGATCGAGCGGCCGACGCCCGTCGAGTCGCAGGAGTCGCTGCTCGCCGCGATCGTCGAGCTCGTGCGCGGAGCTGAAGGGGCCCGACGTCGCGGCGGTCGGCATCGGCGTCCCGGCTCGGGTCGACCAGCGCTCGGGCGGCGTGATCGGCGCCGTCAACATCCCGCTGCACGACCTCAACTTCCGTGCGGAGATGCGC
Organism: uncultured Actinomycetota bacterium; assembly: GCA_963797465.1. GTDB lineage: Bacteria > Actinomycetota > Thermoleophilia > Gaiellales > Gaiellaceae > PALSA-600. Next base: position 248,720 of record CAWCPD010000003.1, read on the forward strand.
GAATGGCTGGGCCTGCCGGTCAGTGTCGACAACGACGCGAGCGCAGCCGCGCTGGCGGAGCACCGGGCCGGCGCGGGCCGCGGGACGAGCGAGCTCGTCCTGCTCACGCTCGGGACGGGCGTGGGCGGCGGCGTCGTCACCGGAGGCCGTCTCTACCGCGGCTGGGCGGAGCTCGGGCACGTGGTCATCGTCGAGGACGGCGAGCCGTGTCAGGGCGCGTGCACCGGTCGCGGCCACGTCGAGTCGTACTGCTCGGGCGCCGCCGCCGACCGGCTCGCGCAGCGCGTCCTCGGCCCTGACGCGAACGCTCACGACCTGGTGGAGCAGCGGCACCCTGCCCTCGCCGAGGTCGGCCGGCACCTGGGGACGGCGATCGGCTCACTCGTGAACGCGTTCGGCCCGGAGGTCGTCGTCATCGGCGGCGGCTTCGGCGTCTCGGCGTTCGAGCTTCTGCTCGAACCGGCACGGGAGGTGATCCAGCGCGAGGTGCTCCCGCTGGTGGGCGAGGTGCCGGTCGTCCGCGCGCAGCTCGGTCTCGACGCCGGCCTGATCGGCGCGGCGCTCGCGGCCCTGGACACGCTGTAGGCGGCGCCGGCGTGCCTCTCGCCGTCTGCGCCACCCCGATCGGCAACCTCGACGACGTCACGTTGCGGGTGCTCGCGGAGCTGCGCGAGGCCGACGTCGTGCTCGCCGAGGACACGCGCCACACGCGCGGGCTGCTCTCCCGGCACGGGATCGAAGCACGGCTCCTCTCCTACCACGAGCACAACGAGGCGACGCGGATCGCCGAGCTCGTGCCGCGCCTCGCAGCGGGCGAGCGGATGGCGCTCGTCTCGGACGCCGGCCTGCCCGGGATCTCGGATCCGGGAGCGCGTCTCGTGCGTGCTGCACTCGACGCCGGCGTGCCGGTGACCGTGCTCCCGGGGCCGTCTGCGGTCGAGACGGCGCTGATCGCGAGCGGGCTCGCCTCGGAGCGGTACGCGTTCGTCGGTTTCCTGCCGCGGCGCGAGGGGGAGCGTGCGGCGCTCTGGGAGGAGCTCGCGTCGTGCGCCGTGGCCGGTCGTCGGGTTCGAGTCGCCGCAACGGCTCGGCGCGACGCTGCGATCGCTCGCGGCGGCGGGGCCGGGGAGGGAGGTCGCGGTCTGCCGCGAGCTGACGAAGCGGTTCGAGGAGGTCATTCGCGGGCGCGCCGCCGAGCTCGCCGACGCGGTTCGCCGAGCCGCCGAAGGGCGAGATCACGCTGGTGCTCGGGCCGGGGGAGCGGTTCGCCGCGCCAGGCGCCGGCGTTCGAGGCGGTGGCCGACCTGGTCGCGGCCGGTACGCCCCGGCGCGTGGCCGCGGAGGTGGTGGCGCGGCTCACGGACGTGTCTCGAAACGACCTCTACCGCGGCTCTCTGTAACGTCTCTGTGACAAATCTGTAATCAGGTTTGACAACCGCTGCCACGGTTCGTACGGTGGACGAACAGACGTTCTCCCAGTACGCGACCTCCCCGCGGGGTCGCCATCGACCAGATCGAGGTGGAAGCTCATGCGGCGAATCTTGCTCGTGCTCGTGGTTGCGCTTGCCGTCGTCGCCCCGGCAGGGGCCTGGACGTGGCCGGTCGACGGCCTCATTCTCCAGCCGTTCTCCTTCGACCCGGAGGTGCCGAAAGCGCCGGGTCAGCATCGCGGTGTCGACGTGGCGGGCGAGCTCGGGGCGGTCGTGCGGGCGCCCGCGACCGGCGTGGTCTCGTTCGCCGGCACGGTCCCGACGAACGGCAAGTGCGTGACGATCGAGACCGCCGACGGGTGGTCCGTGACGCTCACCCATCTGGGCTCCATCACCGTGACCAAGGGCGCGTCGGTCGTCGAGGGCGACGGCGTCGGGACGATCGGTCCGAGCGACGAGCCCGGCGTAACGGAAGCGCACGTCCATCTCGGTGTCCGGAGCACGACCGACGAATACGGCTACGTCGATCCGGTCGCGCTGCTGCCGGTGCGTCCCTCGGCCACCTCCGAGGCCGTCTCTGCGATGGCGACGCCCGATCCTGTCGCAGCTGACCCGGTGCCGACCGAGCCAGTAGCCGCAGATCCAGTGCCGACCGAGCCAGCAGCCGCCGATCCGGCGCCGACCGACCCGGCTCCGACCGATCCAGCTCCGACCGATCCAGTGCCGACCGGCCCAGTTTCCGTCAACCCAGGGCCAGCAGCTCCGCCAGTGGGTGCGGCGGAGCCGATTCCGCCCGTGGAGGCGCCGATCGCCGCGTCTCCGCCACCCGCCGACGCGCTGCCCGACTCTCCCGGGTCGCCCGGCGCTCCGGCGAGCGACGTGACGGCGCCAAGCTCGCCGCCCGCAGTCGACCCGCCCGCGGCGCCGGCCGACCCGGCTCCTGCCTCTCCGGCAGACGCCGCCGGTGAACCGGTGAACGGCGTGCCCTCCTCCGCCGGCGCCGATTCGCCGTCCTCGGCGGTCGAATTCGCCGCTGTGGAGGTGCTCCCAACGGTCTCGTCCATCGGTACTCGCCCGGCGCCCGCGGCGCAGAGTGAGGCGTCGGTCGAGGTCGCTGTCGCTCCTGGCGCTACTGTCGCCGGTGCCGCGACGGCCGACCTGGCCCGTGAGGCCCGGCCCGCACCGGCGGAAGATCCGGCCTTCGACTCATCCGGGCGTGTGCCGGTGGACGTGGTGCACTCGGCCCCCGCGCGGGTCGAGTCGCTGGGCCGGGACGCCTCACCCGATGCCGCCGTCCTGTCGCGCGGTGCCGGTCGGCCCTCGGCCCAGTCGTTCGCCGGTCACCGAGCAGCACCTCTCGATCCGTCGCTGCGGGCGCAGGTGGCCGCAAGCGCCCCGTCGGCCGCTCACGATGCGCCAGCGGCAGCTCCCCGCAAGGTCTCGCAAGGCGGGTCGGCCACGACTGTCATCCCGCCCGCTGTTGCGGCGAGCGACGACGCTGCCGAGCTCGACTTGGCCGACGCCCGTCGTGCCCGGGCCGGAGTCGCCACGGCCCTCGTCGCGGCGCTACTCGCGCTTCTCGGAGTCGTTCCGCTCGCTGGTCACGCCCTCGTGCGGCGCCGGCGGCGGCCGCTGCCGAGACCCCCTCGTATCATTGACCTCCATGCCGGCTGGGGGGAAGAGGAAGATTCTGGTGGCGCCGGCGTGGCCGTACGCCGCGGGCCACCGGCACCTGGGGCACGTCGCGGGGTTCGGCGTCCCGTCCGACGTCTTCGCCCGCTATCACCGGCTCAAGGGCAACGACGTGCTCATGGTGAGCGGCACCGACGAGCACGGCACGCCGGTGATGGTCGCCGCGGATCGGGAAGGGAAGCTCGTACAGTGAGGTGGCCGACTACTACAACCTGTCCTTCCGCGAGGACTTCCGCCGGCTGGGGCTCTCCTACGACCTGTTCTCGCGCACGACGACGCTCAATCATGAGCGCGTCGTCCAGGATCTGTTCAGGACGCTCTACGACCACGGCGCGATCGTCGAGAAGCAGATGCTCGTCTCGTTCTCGCCGACCACGGGGCACACGCTGCCGGACCGCTACATCGAGGGCACCTGCCCGATCTGCGGCTATCCCGAGGCGCGCGGCGACCAGTGCGACAACTGCGGCAACCAGCTCGACCCGACGCGAGCTGATCGAGCCCGCGCTCCCGGATCGACGGCGCTGTCCCGGAGTTCCGCGAGACAAACCACCTCTTCCTCGACCTGCCGCAGTTCGCCGACCGTCTGCGCGACGTGGATCGAGAGCCAGCGCGACTGGCGGCCGAACGTCAAGAACTTCTCGCTGGGGCTGCTCGACGAGATCCGTCCGCGGCCGATCACGCGCGACCTCGACTGGGGCGTGCCGCATCCCGGTTCCCGGTTACGCCGAGGACGAGCACAAGCGCATCTACGTCTGGTTCGACGCGGTGATCGGCTACCTCTCGGCCTCGATCGAGTGGGCGGCGATGCGGGGCGAGCCCGACGCCTGGCGCGAATGGTGGCAGAACCCCGACGCCGAGCACTACTACTTCCAGGGCAAGGACAACATCGTCTTCCACACCGTGATCTGGCCGGCGATGCTGCTCGGCTACGGCGAGGGCGGCGAATACGGCGCGGGACGCGGGTCGCTCCAGCTTCCCCACAACGTCGTCGCCACCGAGTACCTGACGATGGAGGGGAAGCAGTTCTCGACCAGCCGCGGCTACTCGATCTTCGTCCGCGACTTCCTCGACCGCTACGACGCCGATGCGCTCCGGTACTACCTCGTCGCGGCGGGACCCGAGACGCAGGACACCGACTTCACTTGGGCCGAGTTCGTCCGCCGCAATAACGACGAGCTGCTCGCGAACTGGGGCAACCTCGTCAACCGGACGCTGACGAACGCCCAACGGAACTTCGGTGGCGTGCCCGAACCGGGCGAGCTGGCCGAGGACGACCGCGCGCCTGCTCGCAACGATCGACGCCGGCTTCGACGAGGTCGGCGCGCAGATCGAGCGAGGTCGCTTCCGCGCGGCACTCGGCGAGGCGATGCGCCTCTCGTCGGAAGTCAACCAGTACGTCAGCGACCAGGCGCCCTGGGCGCTCGTCAAGACGGACCGCGACCGGGCAGGCACCGTGCTCTACGTCTCGCTCCGCGCCGTGGACAGCCTGAAGGTGATCTTCACGCCGTTCCTCCCGCACAGCTCGCAGGCGCTGCACGAGCTGCTCGGCTACGAGGGCTGGCTCGCGGGCCCGCTCGAGTTCCGCGAGGTCGGGGAGGAGGGCGGCCGCTCGCACGACGTGCTGACCGGCGACTACGCAAGCGTGGAGCGGTAGCTGGCAGCCGAGCGAGCTTCCACCCGGCCAGCCGCTTCGCGAAGCCGCGCCGCTCTTCAAGAAGCTCGACGAGTCGATCGTCGACGAAGAGCTCGGCCGGGCGTGATCGACACCCACGCGCACCTCGACCGCGAGCAGGCTCCGGCGATCCTCGAGCGCGCACGGGCCGCCGGCGTCGACCGCGTGATCGTCGTCGCGACCCGGCTCGCCGGCGCACACGAGGCCCTCGCGCTCGCGGAGCGAGCACGACGGCGTCTACGCCTGCCTCGGCATCCACCCGCACAACGCGAACGAGGACGACGCGAACCGCGTCGACGAGCTGCGCGCGCTGCTCGGCCACGCGCGCGCCGTCGCCGTCGGCGAGACGGGCCTCGACTACTTCCGCGAGTACGCGCCCCGTGCAGCCCAGCAGCGAGCTCTTCGAGCGCCAGCTCGCGCTCGCCGCCGAGCTCGGCAAGCCCGTCGTGATCCACACGCGCGCCGCCGACGAGGACACGCTGGCAGCCCTCATCGCGCACCGACGGCACGGTCGTCCTCCACTGCTTCTCCTCACCGGGCCTGCTCGAGCCGGCGCTCGCGCGCGGCTGGTACGTCTCGTTCGCCGGCAACGTCACCTACCCGAAGGCGCCCGAGCTGCGAGCGGCGGCGCGCCGCGTGCCGCCCGACCGGCTCCTCGCCGAGACCGACAGCCCGTATCTCGCGCCGCAGCCGGTGCGCGGGAAGCCGAACGAGCCCGCCAACGTCATGCACACCCTGGCGACGCTCGCCGAGGCGCGCGGCGAGGACCGGGACGAGCTCGCCCGGCAGATCGACGCCAACGCGACCGCCGCGTTCGGCCTGTGAGAGTCGCGCCGAAGAAGCGGCTCGGCCAGCACTTCCTGGTCGACGAGAACATCCTCGGCGTGATCGGCCGCCTCGCCGGTCTCCGCCCCGACGACGTCGTGCTCGAGGTCGGCCCCGGCCTCGGGATCCTCACCCGCTACCTCGCGGACCACGTCGCCCACGTCCACGCCGTCGAGGTCGACCGCTCGCTCGAGCCGTACCTGCGCGACGTCGCCGCGCACGACGCTCCACTGGCAGGACGCGCTCGACCTCGATCCCGCCTCGCTCGACCCCGCACCCAACAAGCTCGTCGCGAACCTCCCGTACAACATCGCGACGCCGCTCGTCGTCGAGAGCCTCGACCGCATGCCGGAGATCGAGACCTGGTGCGTGATGGTGCAGCGCGAGGTCGCCGATCGCTTCTTCGCCGCACCGAGCACCAAGGCGTACGGCGCAGTCTCGGTCCTGCTCGCAGCTCGGTCACGAGGCGCACCGGCTTCCACCCTGTGTCCCGCGAGGTCTTCCGGCCGCGCCCGAACGTCGCCTCCGCGCTCGTCGCCTTCGAGCGCGACGGCGCCGGGCGTCCCGGCGGGCGTCAAGCGCATCGTCGAAGGAGCGTTCGCGCACCGGCGGAAGACGCTTGCCAACTCGCTGGCGCTCGCCGGTGTCGCCTCGCGCGAGGACGCCGCGGCCGCCCTCGACGACGATCGGCGTCGACGCCGCGGCCCGCGCCGAAGCGCTGGCTGCCTCCGAGTTCGTCGCGCTCACCCGCGCCCTGCCGTGAGCGCCGCCGCCGCCGCTGCCCCGGCGAAGATCAACCTCGCGCTCGTCGTCGGGCCGCACGGATGCGGACGGCCTCCACGAGGTCGCGACCGTTCTCCAGCGGATCTACCTCGGCGACGGGATCTCGCTCGAGCCCGCCGAACGTCTCATCGTCGACGGTTTCCAGGAGGACACGATCGTCACTGCTGCCTTGCAGGCGCTCGCCGTTGCAGGCGGCGTCGAGCCGCGTTGGCGTGCGCGGATCGAGAAGCGGATCCCGGTCGCCGCGGGCCTCGGCGGCGGCAGCTCCGACGCGGCCACGGCACTGCGTCTCGCGAACGACCTGCTTCCCGAGCCGCTCTCGCATGCCGAGCTCCACGCGATCGCAAGGGGCCTGGGCGCCGACGTCCCGTTCTTCCTCGAGCCAGGCCCGCAGCTCGGAACCGGCGACGGCTCGACCCTCCGGCCGCTCCGGCTTCCCGCAGGACTACACCGTGCTGCTGGTGCTGCCGGTCGGGGTCGTCAAGGAGTCGACCGGCGCCGTCTACGCGCGTTTCGACCGAGCGGACGGGCTTCGCCGAGCGGCGCGCGCGCCTGCTCGAGCTGGTCGCAGGAGCGCGCGGGGCGCACGATCTGGCCGAGCTGCCGCCGAACGATCTCGCCTCGTCGCCGATCGCCGCCGAACTGCTCGCGGCGGGAGCGTTCCGCGCCGACGTGAGCGGCGCAGGCCCGTGCGTGTACGGCCTCTTCGCCGAACGTGCCGCGGCAGAGCGAGCCGCGGCGAAGCTCGGCCGGCTCGGGCGGACCTGGGTCGCCCATCCCGCCTGGTAGCGTGCTGTTGATGGCTTCACCCGCCATGTCGAGACCTGGTGGCTACCTCAGCGAGCGCCGCCTTCGCCTCTCACTCTCGATCGCCGTCGTCGAAGGCCTGCTGGTGATCATCAACGTGATCCCGAGGTGGGCGGTCTTCATCGTCGCGATCGCCGCGGTCGGCTACTGGGCGATGTACGGCCGCAACTCCGAGTCGACCATGGTCCGCCAGGGGAGCTGGATCTTCGCCGCCTCGCAGGTGTTCGTGATCCTCGTCCCGCTGCTGCTCTTCTTCTTCAAGACGGTCGCGTACGTGGCGCTCGTGGTCCTCGCGATCGCCGCGCTGATCTTCCTCTTCACCGAGCGCGAGCACCACACCTGAATCATCGATCCCGGCGCGTGGCCTCGTTCGCGCCGCCGATCCCGAGGCGGACCTCATCCGCGACGCACCCGCCGTCGCCGTTTCTCGCATGTCGACCGTCGAACGCGCCACGTCGAGGCTCTGTCGCTTTCGGCACAGAGTTGGCACGGACACGTCACACCTTCTCGACTACCGTGTCCCGTGGGGCTCGAGTACCGGGGTAAGGTCGGGGCTGGTCCGCCGGCTCACTCGACGAGCCCGAGGCGCACCTATACTCGGCGCCCAGTGGGGCGTAGCCAAGTGGTAAGGCAGCGGGTTTTGGTCCCGCGATCCCAGGTTCGAATCCTGGCGCCCCAGCCATCGACCCTGCCGTGACCGAGACGCCGATTGCAGCCGCCGTGATGGCCGCCGGGCTCGGCACCCGCATGCAGTCGTCTGTCCCGAAGCACCTGCACCCGGTCCTCGGGCGCCGCATGGTCGACTGGGTGATCGCGGCTGCACGTGAGCTCCGCGCCGACCCGGTCGTCGTGGTCGCGTCGCCGACGACGAAGGAGGCCTTCGACGGCTGCGGCGTCGAGGTCGCGGTCCAGCCCGAGCCGCGCGGCACCGGCGACGCCGTTCGCTGCGCCCGCGCCGCGCTCGACGGTCGAGCCGAGGACGTCCTCGTCCTCACCGGAGACACTCCCGCGCTCACCTCGACGCTCCTGCGCGAGCTCGTCGAGACCCATCGCCGCGAGCGGGCCGCGGCCACTGTTCTCACCTTCGTCCCGGCGGACGCGCGCTCCTACGGGCGCATCGTGCGCGACGCAGCCGGGCACGTCCGGGCGATCGTCGAGGCGCGCGACGCCACTCCCGAGGAGCTGGTGCTCGACGAGGTCAACGCGTCGATCTACGTCTTCCGTGCGGACGCTCTCTGGCCAGCGCTCGAGCGGCTCGAGCCGCACAACGCCCAGGGCGAGCTCTACCTCACCGACGCGGTCCGACATCCTCGTCGAGGCCGGCGAGACCGTCGCCGCGCACGGTGCCGCCGACCCGTTCGAGGTGGAGGGCGTGAACACCCGCGTCGAGCTCGCGGCGGTTGCCGCCGTCCTCCGCGAGCGCATCAACGAGCGCCACATGCTCGCCGGCGTCACGATCGTCGACCCGGGCTCGGCCTGGATCGAGCCAGGGGTCGAGCTCGAGCCGGACGTCACGATCCACCCGTGGGTCTATCTCCGCGGCGGGACGCGGGTCGGCGCAGACGCCGAGATCCACTCGCACACGGTTGCCGTCGACGCCGAGATCGGGAGCGGCGCGAGCGTCGGCCCGTTCTGTTACCTTCGCCCCGGGACGGTCCTCGAGGCGGGATCGAAGGCGGGAACCTTCGTGGAGATCAAGAACTCACGCATCGGGATGCGCACGAAGGTGCCGCACCTCTCGTACATCGGCGACGCCGAGGTCGGAGAGGACACGAACGTCGGCGCCGGCGCGATCACCGCGAACTTCCCCCACCAGCCCGGTAGGCCGAAGGGCCGGACGACGATCGGCAGGAACGTCAGGACCGGGATCCAGAATGGCTTCGTCGCACCTGTCGAGGTCGGAGACGGAGCATGGACAGCAGCAGGATCGGTGATCACGAAGGACGTCCCGCCGGACGCGCTGGCTGTCGCGCGCGCGCCGCCAGGAGAACAAGGAGGGGTATGCAGCCCGGCACCGGGACGACTGAGCTGGTTCTCCCCGGGCTCGACGATGGAGACCGATCGTGACCGAGCCTACAGCCGGGCCACTGGATCGAGCGGGGGCCGCAGAAGCGGCTGATGGTCTTCTCGGGGCGCTCGCATCCGGAGCTCGCGAGCCGGATCACCGAGCAGCTCGGCATCGAGCTCGGCGAGGTCACGCTCGAGACGTTCGCGAACGACGAGACCTACTGCCGCTACGACGAGTCGATCCGCGGCGCCGACGTCTTCATCGTCCAGACCGGCTGCTCGCCGATCGACCAGCAACCTGATGGAGCTGTTCCTGCTGATCCAGGCGGCGAAGCTCGGCTTCGGCGAAGCGGATCACCGCGGTCATGCCGCTGTTCCCGTATGCGCGCCAGGACCGAAAGGCGAAGCCGCGCGAGCCGATCTCCGCGCGCCTCGTCGCCGACATGCTCCAGCTCGCCGGAGCCGACCGGATCCTGACGATGGACCTCCACGCCGGCCAGATCCAGGGCTTCTTCACCGATCCCGGTCGACCACATGACCGCGCTGCCGCTGTTCGCGCGCCACTTCCGCGACCTCGGCCTGAACGGCGACGGCGTCGTCTCGGTCTCGCCCGACGCCGGCCGCGCGAAGCAGGCCGTCCGCTTCGCCGAGATGATCGACTCCGACTTCGCGATCATGCACAAGTCGCGCCCCGAGCACGACACTGTCGCGGTCACCGAGATCGCCGGTCGCGTCCGCGGCAAGCGCGCGATCATCGGCGACGACGTGATCATGACCGGCAGCACGATGCTCGCGAACGTCAACGCCCTCGAAGGAGCACGGCGCGACCGAGGTCTGGCTGTTCGCCACCCACGGCCTCTTCTGCGGCGGCGCCCTCGAACGCTTCGCCGAGTCCACCGACGTCAAGGGCATCGTCGTCACCGACACCGTCCCGATCGACCCGCTCCGCCGCCCGGAGAAGCTCACTGTCCTGCCGGTGTCGGGCCTCCTCGCCGAGACGATCATGAACGTGTTCGCCGACGACTCGGTCTCGGCGATCTTCGGCGGCGAGAACCAGCTCTTCTAGCGTCGCCGGACGCGCAGGTTGGCGCCGACGGCGCCGTCGCGGAGCCATGTGCCGCAGCCGATTGATCGGGGCCGCACATCGACGCGAGCGAGCACGGCTTCGAGAACGCGAACCGCTAGAAGCCACTTGACTTGTTGTGGCGCGACGGGCCGCGTACCCTCGTCGAGATGGCGACCAGGTCACTACTACTGATCGCAGGTGCAAGCGTTGGGCTGGGTATCGGGGCGGGCATCCTCACGGTCAGTGCGATGGCCGCCGCTCCCAGGCCGACCGCTATCGCGACAAGCAGCGGAAAGGGCGCGGCTGTCACCGTCGCAAGCGGATCTGTCGGGCGGCCCAGCCGCTGGAGGATCGTTGTGACGACGAGGCCAGCGCATCTGCCCGTGCTTGTCCAGTTCGGATCGAAGAAGCGAACGGGCAAGAGCCCGATGATCTTCAAGCGCACGTGCGCTCGCTGTTCTGTCTCGGCGACGGGCCAGCTTTGGCTTGCAGGCGGAAAGACGCTCTCGACAGGAGGCCGGCTGGTGACGGGGTCGATCTCCATCGCGATCTACGGCACGGGTCTCTAAGCAGCCGCGCTGCTGACCGCCGCGATGCCGATGCCGAAAGAGGGGGCGATGTGTGCGCGAGGCCAGGCGAAACAGCGCTCGCCCGGCCCGTTGTGGGGCGGCGGCGAATCAACTCCCTCTAACTCAGGCGTACGGCGCCCCTCCTTGGTCGCCCGCTCAAAGTCCTCCTCGAGGTCGCAGAGCCGTTCGCCGGCCTCGAGCCACTCTCGACGGTCCCTGTCGCGGTCGCGCCTATTCACGGGGTCTCGCATCGTCGAACGTGCTCAAGCCCTCAAGCCCGTGCGGATCGGCGCGGCGGTGCTCTCCACCGGCCGCACCGAGGCGACTAAGAAAGTGGGTTGGGTCGGTCGTGGGATCGTCGCTCGCGGCGAGGTCCGCTAGCGCCCGGGATGGCTTGAGTGGCGGCGCTTTCGACGCGTAGTCAACGGAGCCATGTGAACGGATCGTCAACAGGCGCCGCCGGGCGGAGTTCGACGGCCCCGAACGTGTCGCCGTCAACGGTCACGAGAGCGAAGTGAGGCACCGGTAGCTCCCTCCTCGGGCTGGGCGGCGTGGCGAGTCTAGTCGGGCCGACGACCGGCACCGACCAAAGGTGAGAGCATCCGAGTCCTTGTGACACTTGCCGACACCGGCTCGAGTTACGACATCGCCACGCTCGTCATCGCGATCGCGGGCTTCGGCCTGGCGCTTGTATCCCTCGCCTGGCAGGCAAGCACGTATTTCCTCACCGGTAGCCGTTTGCGCGCAGCGTTGCTCCTGGGAGCAACCGACGGGAGCGTGCTCATCACCTATCCGCCAGACAAGGCGACACCGGAGACCATCGCGATGCACGCGAAGCAGGGATTCACCAAGCCGGTCGTCGTCGCGGAGGTTCGGAACATCGGGCGTATGCCGGCCACCGTTCAGAAGGTGACTGCGTACCTGGAGAACGGCGTCGGGCTTCAGCCGCTGCAACATCCACACGCGCCCCTTCCATATCGGCTTGAGGCGGGCAGTTCGGAGAGTTGGTGGATCGACGCGACAGCCGTCGCCTCTGCAGCGGCTCGGCTGGAGAAGACGAGGCTGTCGATCAGTGTTGAGCTCGGCACCGGGAAGGTCGTAAGAACGAAGAGCCTCGACATCGGCGAGCGGGTGGAAGGCGGAGTGTGGACCAGGCGCAAGCCGACGTAAGGCGTCGCTGCAAACCAAGTTGCAAACAGACTCTCCTGAACAGACCGACATCGGCTGGACGCGGCGGCTCTGAAATGGCCATTTCAAGCCACTCGCCGGACGCCATGTCACTGCCTGGACGTTGAAGCAGAGAACCAGCTCTTCCAGCGAGGGCGCGCCTACCCCGGTATCCCGCACGCTCCGCGAGGTGCCGGTCCGGCCACGCAGGACCGTACGCTTCCGGCGGCGTTGTCGTAGTCGAGAGAGAGGAAGCACACCGTCGACCCCGTCTGGATAGGCCTCGTTCTCGCACTCCTCTCGGCGCTGGCGGTGAACTGGGCGTACACGCAGGAGCACCGAGCGGCCTCGTCGCTGCCGCCGCTCAGCGCGCGGCGGCCGATGCGTTCGCTCCGCCTCCTACTCAGCAGCCGGGGCTGGCTGATCGGTTTCTCGACCGAGACCGCCGGCTGGCTCGTGTACGTCGCGGCGCTCGCGCTCGCGCCGCTCAGCCTCGTGCAGGCGGTCAGCGCCTCGGGGATCGCCGTCCTCGCGCTCTTCAGCGTGCACGGCAGGCCCTCGAAGCTGTCGCGTCGCGAGCGACTCGCGGTGGCGGTCGCGCTCTTGGGGCTGGTGCTCCTCGCGCTCTCGCTGGTCGGGCCGGCGCCGTCGTCACACACACCGCGCGCGGCCGGCGTCGTGCTCTGGCTCGGCGCCTCCGCGGCGGTCGCGGCGGTGCTCGTGGTCGCGCGGGTCCGCCTCTCCCGGGCCGCGGCGCTCGGGCTTGCCGCGGGCCTGTTCTTCGCCAACGGCGACATCTCGGCGAAGCTCGTCTCCTCCGGCGGGGTCTGGCTGCTTGCGCTCCTCCCGCTGATCGCCTGCTACGCGGCCGGCACGCTCGTGCTCCAGTCGGCGTTCCAGCACGGCAGCGCGCTGACGGCCGCCGGCATCGCGACGCTCGTGACGAACGCCGTGCCGATCGCGGCCGGGTTCCTGCTGTTCGCCGAGTCGCTACCGCCAGGCGTGCGCGGCACGCTCCAGGTTGCCGCGTTCGCCTCGATCGTCGCGAGCGCCGCCCTGCTCGGAAGCGCCGGCGGCCGGGCGGTCCCGGCGACGGAGCCCGACACGCAGGCACCGGCCCTTGCCGAAGCGGAGGCTGTCAGTTGACGCCCGGCCGCCAGAACGGCGTCGCGTCGGTCCAGCCGCCCTGGGTGAGGCTGACCTGGTTCGAGCCGTCGGCGTCCATGAGCGTGATCTCGGAGACGTGGAACCCGGTCAGGCGCTGGAACACGATCTGACGGCCGTCGGGCGACCACGAGGGGTAGCTGTCGATGTCGCGCGTGAGGCGGTGCAGGTCACTGCCGTCGGCCTGCACGGCGTAGATGCCGCTCGCGCGCCGGTTCGGCCCGAGCTCGAGGCGGGCGAACGCGATCGTCTCGCCGTCGGGCGACCAGCCTGGAGAGGAGAGGAAGACGTCGTCGGGGAACCGCGTCAGCACCCGCTCGTCCGAGCCGTCGGCGTTCATCACCTCGAGGCTGCCGGGCAGCAGGAACGCGATCCGCCTGCCGTCCGGCGACCAGAGCGGCGTCGACGGCCGGCCGTCGGCCGGGTCGAGGTGGGTCAGCCGCGTGCGGTCGGAGCCGTCGGCGTTCATCACGTACACGTCGCCGCCGCCGGCCTCGTTGCCGAGGGTGAAGGCGATCCGGGTGCCGTCGGGCGACCAGTGCGGATCCTCTGCCCGTACAGGCGCCGGGTCGAGCAGCACGGATCGCTCGGTCCAGTCGGAGCTCGTCACGTAGAGCTTGCCGCCGTCTCCGATCAGGATGTGGCGGCCGTCCGGCGACCAGTCGACGGAGCCGGAGATCCCGTCCGGCAGGAGCCGCTGCCCGCTCCCGTCGGCGTTCGCGACGTAGAGCGAGGCCTTGCCCCGGTGCGCCCGCTGAAACGCGATCCGGTGCCCGTCCGGCGACCAGACGGGAAGGCTGTCGATCCCGCCGCGCGTGAGCCGCCGCAGGCTCCCGTCCGTCTGCAGGAGGTAGAGGTCGGAGTAGGCGTTCGTGGCGGGGGCCCTGGCGAACACGATCAGCCGTGGATCCGGCGCTGCCTGCCCGCCGCACCCGGCGAGTGCCGTGGCCGCCGCAACGGCGGCGAGAGCCGGCCAGATGATCGCCGGAATCGTCCGGGCTGTTCGCGGCATCCGGGGTCCAGTGTCGCCGAAGGAAATCCGCATTGTCGAATCGCCGTGTCGGACGTAGAGTGGAGCGAAGTCTCCGATGCTGTTGAGCTTGTAAACGGGAGGATGGAATGCTTCACATGAAAGGTGTCCGTCGCGTGGGCATCGGGCTTGCCGGCGCGGCGCTCGCTGTGGCGGTGGCGGTACCTGCGCTTGCGGCGACGAGTCCCGGCAACGTCAAGAAGGGGAAGGTCGTCTTCGTCACCAACTGCAGTACGTGCCACACGTTGAAGGCGGCGAACGCGCGCGGAACGATCGGGCCGAACCTCGATCAGAAGAAGCCGACCAGCGGAAAGATCATCCTCCGCGTGATGAACGGCAAGGGCGCGATGCCGCCGTACAAGTCGATCCTGAGCAAGACGCAGATCAGCGACGTGGCGGCGTTCGTCTACGCCTCGACGCACAAGAAGAAGTGACAGGGAGGCCGGGTGGCGATCCCGGCCTGCCTCGCGTTCTGAGCCCGGTGCGGGCGGTGCGAGCCGCCCGCACTGCGTTTCCGGCTCCGGTGTTTCCCGCTAGACTGGCGCGCCGTGGCGGGAGAGCGAGTCAAGCTGGAGGTCTCGGAGCGGAGCATCCTCGGCTCCTCCGAGATCGCGGCGCCTGCGCAAGCAGGGCCTCGTCCCGGGCGTCCTCTACGGCCGCAGCAGCGCCCGTCGCGATCGCGGTCGGCGAGCGCGAGCTGCGCGCGGCGCTGACGACGCGCGGCCGGCAGCCACGTCGTCCTCGACGTCGATCGTGGACAGCGGCCGAGACGCAGTCGGCGATCCTCAAGGACTACCAGCGCGACAAGGTGCGCGGCGACGATCACGCACATCGACCTCCAGGAGGTCCGGCTCGACCAGCCGATCCAGACAGCCGTCGTGGTCACGCTCGTCGGCGAGGCGGTGGGCACCAAGGAGGGCGGCGTACTCACGCAGGTCACGAACGAGATCAACGTCGAGGCGCTGCCGCTCGAGGTGCCGCAGCACATCGAGGTCGACGTCTCGGAGCTGCGGCATCGGCGACTCGATCCGCCTATCCGAGATCGAGGCGCCCGCCGGGGTGACATTGCTCGACGACCCGGAAGAGATCGTGCTCGCCAGCGTCACGACACCGATGCGCGAAGAGGAGCCCGAGGTCGAGGAGCCGCCGAGGGCGAAGAGCCCGCCGAGGGCGAGGAGCCGGACGCGGAAGCCGAGACCGTCGAGCCCGCCGCGGACGGCGAAGAGACCACCGACGAGGGCTGATCCGTGCGCCTGCCGTGGCGCCGGGGCGAACGTGCCTCGTCGCTCGACCTGCTGGTCGTCGGCCTCGGCAATCCGGGTCGCGAGTACGAGCGCAACCGCCATAACGTCGGCTTCATGGTCGTCGACGAGTTGGCGCGCCGGCACGGCGGCTCGTGGCGCGGCAAGTTCTCGGGCCGGCTCGCCGACGTCCGCATCGACGACCATCGCGTCGGCCTGCTGAAGCCCGAGACCTACATGAACGAGTCGGGCCGCTCCGTGCAGGCCGCCGCCGCGTTCTACAAGCTCGAGCCGGACGCGATCCTCGTCGTCCACGACGAGAGCGACCTCGAGGCCGGGCGGCTGCAGGCGCGCCGTGGCGGCGGCCTCGCCGGTCACAACGGCCTGCGCTCGGTCGCCCAGCACCTCGGTACGCCGGAGTTCCTGCGCCTGCGGGTCGGCATCGGGCGGCCCGGCCGCGGCGACCGGCGGCCGCTCGCCGACTACGTCCTCGCCGACTTCGAGCCCCACGAGGACCCCGAGCGCGATCGTCGCGCGCGCGGCGGAGGCGGTCGAGACGCTCGACGCCGAGGGCCTCGACGCCGCCCAGCGCCGGTTCAACGCCTCGGAGCAGCGCTAGCGCATCCTCGAATCGGCGCATCCTGGAAAACAAGGAGTCGCCGGGCACCCGATCGGGCGATGTCCCGGCCGCCCGGCCGTGTTGGAGTGTGAGCTTCCCGACGACCCGGGCGCGCGTATCGCGGCTCGGCGACTCCGACGGGAGCTCTCCCGATGACCTCACGCCTTCGTCTCCTCATGGTCGCTCTCGTCCTCGGGATGGCGTGGTCGCTCCTGCTCGGGACGGGTGGCGCTCGCGCAGCGGCGCCGCACGCGGTCGGCGCGCCCTGGTTCCCGATCAGGCTCGGCGAGGCCCGGCGGTTCACGGCGCCTCGAGCCCCGATGCGGCGGTCGGTGCTCGGCGTCAGGGCGGCCCGGTACGCACGCCGACTGCTCGGCGTCCCGTACCGCTACGGCGGCGACTCGCCCGGGGCGGCTTCGACTGCTCGGGCCTCGTCCGTTTCGTCTTCGGCCACTTCGGCGTCGAGCCTGCCCCACAGCTCCTTCGCCGACTTCGGGCTCGGGACGCGGGTCGCACGCAGGTCGCTGCGGCCCGGCGACCTCGTCTTCTTCGACGGCGTCGGCCACGTCGGCCTCTACGTCGGCGCGGGACGCTTCATCCACGCGCCGCATTCGGGGACGACGGTTCGGATCACGAGCCTGGACGATCCCTGGTACCGGGAGCGCTACGACGGCGCGCGGCGGCTCGTCCCTGCGACCGCCGGCCGTCATGCGCGAGCCGCGGTCGTCCGCATCGTGGGCCGCGGCCGGCACACGTAGGAAGCTGATCGAGGGTGGCGGTCATTCGGTCGCCTCGTCACCCCGGGTGCACCCCCGCGAGATTCAAAGCCCGCCTCTACGATGACCGGGCCCGGAACGGCCGTTTCCGGGCCTTCGCCATGGACCGCCCGCTGCTCCACTCCCTCGTCGACCGCCTGCGCGCAGACGAGCGCCTGGCCGCGTTCGCGGCGGCGCTGCCGACCCGCGCCCGCGTGTCCGAGCCGGCGCTGCCGCTCGCTCGCTCGCGGCGCTCCACGAGGAGCTCGGCCGGTCACTCTGCGTGCTGCTGCCCGACGACGCCGACGCGCGCGACGTGGCCGAGGCGGCCGGCTGGTTCCTCGGCGAGGAGCGCGTCGCGCTCTTCCCCTCGCGCGGCGTGCGCTGGGGCTCCGGCCTCGAGCCGCCGCCGCACCTCGTCGGCGAGCGGGCGCGCGCGCTCGACGTGCTCGCGCGCGGCGGGCTCGTCTGCTCGTCTGCGCTCGCGCTGGCCGAGGCGATGCCGCCGCCCGCGGCGCGCCCGGCGCCGATCGCGATCGCGCGCGGCGAGGAGCCGGGGATCGACCGCTGGCCGAGAAGTTCGCGCTCGCCGGCTACGAGCGGGTCGAGCGCGTCGAGGAGCGCGGCCAGTTCGCGGTCCGCGGCGGGCTCGTCGACGTCTTCCCGACGACCGGCCGCGAGCCGCTGCGGATCGAGCTCTTCGGCGACGAGATCGAGGGCATCCGCGCGTTCTCGCCGTTCACGCAGCGCGCGCTGCGCGAGATCGAGGGGGCGACGATCTACGCTGCGGCCGAGCGGCGCGGCGAGCTCGTCGAGGTGATGCTGCCCGACGACGAGGACGCCCGACCGGCGCGCATCCCGCACCCCGACGATCTCGTGCTGCCGCTCGACCGCCCGCCCGACCTCGTCTGGCGGCCCGACGAGGTGCGCGCGGTCTGGGCCGAGGAGGGCCTGGCCGAGCTCTCGCTCGAGGGCGCGACCGAGCTCGACACCGCTGCCGCAGGGCCAGCCGTTCTCGTTCGACGCGCAGCGGCCGGCGCTCACCGCGCGCGGGCTGTCGGAGGCCGAGAACGAGCTGAACGGGCTGCTCGGCCGCGGCCTCGACGTCGTCGTCGCGTTCGCCCACCGCGGCGAGGCGGAGCGGCAGCGCCATCTGCTGCGGCGGGTCGAGCCGGCGATGCTCGCCCCGGGCGACGAGCCGAGCGGGCTCTCGTTCGCCGTCGCGCCCGCGCGGCGCGGCTTCGTCTGGCGCGACCTCGGCGTCGCGCTCCTGCCCGGACACGCAGGTCTTCCGGCGCAGGGCGCCGCGCGCGACCGCGCCGATCGGCCGCGCGCTCGCGAGCTTCTCCGACCTGCGCACCGGCGACTACGTCGTCCACGAGGACCACGGGATCGCGCAGCTGCTCGGGTTCGAGACGAAGGAGGTGGCGAGCGTCGTCCGCGACTACCTGCTGCTCGCCTTCCGCGGCGAGGATCGCGTGTTCGTCCCGCACGAGCAGATCGGCAAGGTCTCGCGCTACATCGGCGCCGACTCGAAGGCGCCCACGCTCTCCAAGCTCGGCGGCAAGGCCTGGGACAACCTGAAGAACCGCGCCCGCGCCCATCTGCGCGAGATGGCCGGCGAGCTGCTCCAGCTCTACGCCCAGCGGCAGACCCAGCCCGGCGTCGTCTACGACGTCGAGCAGGAGTGGGTCGAGCGGCTCGAGGCCGACTTCCCGTTTCGCGAGACCGAGGATCAGGCGCGCGCGATCGAGGCCGTCAAGGAGGACCTCGAGGCGCCGCATCCGATGGACCGGCTGGTCTGCGGCGACGTCGGCTTCGGCAAGACCGAGGTCGCGCTGCGCGCGGCGTTCACCGTCGCCGTCGCCGGCAAGCAGGTGCTGATGCTCGTGCCGACGACGGTGCTCGCCCAGCAGCACTGGAACACGTTCCGCGAGCGGTACCGCGACTTCCCGGTGCGCGTCGAGATGGTCTCGCGCTTCCGCAAGCCGGCCGAGGTGAAGCGCGTGCTCGCCGAGTTCGGCGAGGGCAAGGTCGACGTCCTGATCGGGACGCACCGCGTGCTCTCGCGCGACGTGATCCCCTCGGACCTCGGGCTCGTGATCGTGGACGAGGAGCAGCGGTTCGGCGTCGCCCAGAAGGAGCTGCTGCGCCAGCTGCGGCTCGAGGTCGACGTGCTCGCCCTGTCCGCAACGCCGATCCCGCGGACGCTGCACATGTCGCTCGCCGGCCTGCGCGACATCTCGGTGATCGAGACGCCGCCGGAGGGCCGCCGCCCGATCCGCACGCACGTGGGCGAATACGACGACGAGCTGGTCAAGCTGGCGCTCGAGCGGGAGCTCGCCCGCGAGGGGCAGGCGTTCTACCTCCACAACCGCGTCGACACGATCGACGAGGCCGCCGAGAAGGTGCGGCAGCTGATGCCCGGCGCGCGCGTGCTCGTCGCGCACGGGCAGATGCGCGAGCGCGAGCTCGAGGACAAGATGCTGGCGTTCCTGGCGGGCGACGCGGACGTGCTCGTCTCGACCACGATCATCGAGTCGGGGCTCGACATCCCGGAGGCGAACACGCTGATCGTCGAGCGCGCCGACCAGCTCGGGCTCGCGCAGCTCTACCAGATCCGCGGCCGCGTCGGCCGCCGCGACGTGCCGGCACACGCCTACCTCTTCTATCCCGACGCGACCGAGCTGACACCCGAGGCGCGCGCCCGCCTCTCGACGCTCGCCGACCACACCGAGCTCGGCGCCGGCTTCGCGATCGCGATGCGCGACCTCGAGATCCGCGGCGCGGGCGACCTGCTCGGCGCCGAGCAGACAGGGCACGTCGCGGCGCTCGGCTTCGAGCTGTACGTCGAGATGCTGCACGAGGTCGTCGCCGAGCTCTCCGGCCAGCGCCGCCTCGCGGCCCGGCCCGTGCGCGTCGACGCCCGCGTCGACGCCTACGTGCCGGCCGCCTACATCGCCTCCGAGGCGCTCAAGATCGACCTGCACCGTCGGCTCGCGCTCGTCGAGGACGAGGACGAGCTGCGCGAGTTGCAGGCCGCGACCGAGGACCGCTACGGCCCGCTGCCGGAGCCGGTCGAGAACCTGTTCGCGATCCAGGAGGCGAAGCTGAAGCTCGCGCGGCTCGGAGCCGACTACCTCGTCTTCCGCGGTGGCCGTGCGGCGGTCGGGCCGACCGTGATCGGGTCGGGGGAGCTGCGAGCGCTGCGCGAGCGGGTCGACACTGCCGTCTACTCGTCGGCCAAGCGCGAGGTGACGCTCCGGGCACGACGAACTCGCGGGGGCGCTCGGATTGGTCGATGCTATGCTGGCCGCGCGCCAAGCCGCCTGAGTTCTGGCGCATTCCTCATGAGCGCACTCCTTCTGAATGTTCCTCGTCTGCCCGCACGCCTGCTCGTGCCGGTGCTGCTCCTGGTCCTGCTGGCGGCGGGCTGCGGCGGGGGCGGCAGCTCGGCGAAGCTGAGCGGCGACGACATCGCCACGGTCGGTGACATCCACATCTCGAAGAAGCGCTTCGAGGACGAGCTCAGCCGCGCGAAGGCGAGCCTGACGGCGCAGGGCCAGACGTTCCCGAAGGAGGGCACGACCGACTACGAGTCGATCAAGGCGCAGGCGATCTGGTTGCTCGTCCTCGACTCGGCCCGTCAGCGCGGAGGCGGAGAAGCTCGGGGTCGAGGTCACCGACAAGCAGGTGAACGCCCGGATCGCGAGCATCAAGAAGCAGTACTTCGACGGCAAGCGACGCGAAGTACAAGCAGGAGCTGAAGAAGGAGGGCCTCACCGAGGCCGAGGCGCGAAACCTGGTCAGGAGCCTGCTCGATCTCGGAGCAGCTCACGACGAAGATCACGGCCGACGTGACGGTGAGCGACGACGAGGTGCACAAGTACTTCGTCGCCAACCGTCGACCAGTACCCGGCGGAGCGTGAGGTGCAGGAGATCCTCGTCGGCAAGGACAAGAAGAAGCTCGCGAACCGGATCTACAAGCAGCTGAAGAACGGACGGCGAGTTCGCCGCGCTCGCCAAGAAGTATTCGCAGGACCGGGCTCGAAGGACAGGGCGGCAAGTTCACCGCGCAGAAGGGCAGAGACGTGCGGAGTTCGACCGCGTCGCGTTCTCGCTGAAGCCGGGCGAGCTCGGCAAGCCGGTCGAGACGCCAGAGTACGGCTGGTTCGTGATCAAGGCGGTGTCGCCGATCAAGAAGACGTCCGAGAAGAGCGTCGCGGAGTCGATCCGCCAGCAGCTCCTCGCCGACAAGCAGAACCAGACCGATGACCGACTGGGCCACGGAGCTCGCGAAGAACACCTGCACGGGCGGGAAGATCTCGTACCAGATCGGCTACACGCCGAATCCCGATCCGTGCGCGCAGTACACGGCCACCTCGACCGGCACGACCCCGTAGAGCCTCCGTGGCCCTCGCCGACGCTCTGGTCGAGCTCCAGGAGCTGACCGAGCGCCTGCGCCGCGAGTGCCCGTGGGACCGCGAGCAGACCGAGCGCACGATCGTGCCGCACACGGTCGAGGAGGCCTACGAGGTCGCCGACGCGGCGCTCGCGGGCGACGACGCGAAGCTGCTCGACGAGCTCGGCGATCTGCTGTTCCAGACGTACTTCCTCTCGCTGCTCCTGTCCGAGACGGGGCGCCGGCGACCTCGAGCGGTCGCGCGCGGGATCCACGGCGAAGCTCGTCGCGCGCCACCCGCACGTCTTCGGCGACGTCGAGGCTCGCACTGCCGGCCGCGTGCGCGAGAACTGGGAGCGGCTGAAGGTCGAGCAGGAGGAGCGGGAGGGCGTCTTCCACCACGTGCCGGAGGCGCTGCCGGCGCTGCTCCATGCGGGCAAGGTGCAGCGCCGCGCCGCGGCTGCGGGCTTCGACTGGCCCGATCTCGCCGGCCCGCTCGGCAAGCTCGAGGAGGAGCTGGCCGAGCTCGAAGGCCGAGGTCGCCGACGCGGGCGCAGCCGGCGCCGGAGAGCGAGCCCGACCCGCGCGTCGCCGACGAGCTCGGCGACGTGCTCTTCGCCGCGGTGAACGCGGCGCGGCGGCTCAACGTCGATCCCGAGCTCGCGCTGCGGCAGACGACGCACCGCTTCGTCGAGCGGGTCGAGCGGGCGCAGGCGCTCGCCGCCGAGGAGCGGCGAGGACTGGCGCGGCTCGACCTCGCCGCGCAGGATCGCTACTACGAGCGGGCGAAGGAGGGTCTGCGGCGATGAGCAGGATCGCGACGGTCCACGGCCGCCAGGTGCTCGACTCGCGCGGGAACCCGACCGTCGAGGTCGACGTCCGGCTCGAGTCGGGCGCGCTCGGGCGCGCGGCGGTACCCTCGGGCGCCTCGACCGGCGTGCACGAGGCGGTCGAGCTGCGCGACGGCGGCGACGCGTGGGGCGGCAAGGGCGTCACGCAGGCGGTCGCCAACGTGAACGGCGAGATCGCGGGGCGCGTGGCCGGCTTCGACGCGGCCGACCAGGCCGGCGCTCGACGCCGCGCTGATCGACCTCGACGGCACGCCGAACAAGGGCCGGCTCGGCGCGAACGCGATCCTCGGCGTGTCGCTCGCGGCGGCGAAGGCGCGCGGCAGCCGACGCCGGGGAGCCGCTCTGGGCCTCTCTGCCGGACGATCCTCTGGGCGAGCCACCGGTGCCAGCGTGTTGCCCGTGCCGATGATGAACGTGATCAACGGCGGCGCGCACGCCGCCGAACTCGATCGACCTCCAGGAGTTCATGGTCGTCCCGGCGGGCGCCGACTCGTTCGCGGAGGCGCTGCGGATCGGCGCCGAGGTCTACCACGCGCTGAAGGCGGTCCTGCACGAACGCGGGCTCGCGACGGCGCGTCGGCGACGAGGGCGGCTTCGCGCCGGATCTGCCGTCGAGCGAGGCGGCGATCGAGGCGATCCTCGAGGCGGCGGAGCGCGCGGGCCATGCGCGAGCGGGTCGCCATCGCGCTCGATCCGGCGACGAGCGAGGTCTACCGCGACGGCGCTCTACCGCTTCGAAGGTCGCGCGCTCGGCCGGATGGGCTGCCGGGCTTCTGGGCCGACCTCGTCGCGCGCTACCCGATCGTGTCGATCGAGGACGGCTGCGCCGAGGACGACTGGGACGGCTGGACAGCGGCTGACCGCCGAGCTCGGCGAGCGCGTGCAGCTCGTCGGCGACGACCTGTTCGTCACGAACCCGGAGCGACTGCGGCGCGGAATCGACGAATCGGCGCGGCAACTCGATCCTGGTCAAGGTCAACCAGATCGGGACGCTGACCGAGACGCTCGACGCGGTGGCACTGGCGCACGGCGCTGGCTACACGCCGTCATGTCGCATCGCTCGGGCGAGACCGAGGACACGACGATCGCCGACCTCGCCGTCGCGCTCGGCACGGGCCAGATCAAGACGGGCGCCCCGGCCCGCTCCGACCGAGTCGCGAAGTACAACCGGCTCCTCCGCATCGAGGAGGAGCTCGGTGCGACCGCGCCGTGTACCCGGGCTGGGCGGCGTTTCCGCGCGTGAGCCGCTGACCGGCCGCGTGTCGAGCGGTGTCCGCACCGCAACCAGATCGTCACGACTCGTGCACGGCTCGCCCGTCCGGGGCAGGGGTAGGCTGACGAACGTGGCGCTCGAGTTCAGACGAACGAAGATCGTGGCCACCTCGGGCCCCGCCACGGCGACGCAGGAGACGGGTTCGAGCGCTCGCCGAGGCCGGCATGGACGCGGCCCGGCTGAACTTCTCGCACGGAGCACACGACGACCACGCCGCGAACGCCGCGCTCGTCCGCTCGGTGCAGGCCGAGCTCGGCCGCCCGCTCGCCTTGATCGCCGATCTGCAGGGGCCGAAGCTCCGGATCGGCGCCCTGTCGGAGCCGCGCAAGCTCATCACGGGCGACCGCGTGAAGGTCGTCGGCGCCGCCTCCTCGAACGGCGGCGAGCTGACGATCGCGCCGGCGGCCGTCGGCGACATGCTCGAGCCGGGCCATGAGCTGCTGATCGACGACGGCCTCGTCCGCCTCCGCGTCGAGACGATGGTGGACGGGCTGCGCCGACTGCACCGTGGTCGTCGGCGGGCGGGTCACCTCGCACAAGGGCGTCAACCTGCCGGGCGTGCCGCTCCCGATCCCGTCGCTGACCGAGAAGGACCTGGTCGACCTCGAGCTTGCGCTCGGGCTCGGCGTCGATTTCGTGGCGCTCTCGTTCGTGCGCGCCGCGTCCGACGTGCGCGAGCTGCAGGCGATCATCCGGCAGGCCGGCTCTTCGGCCCGCGTGATCGCGAAGATCGAGAAGGCCGAGGCGTCGACGCGCTCGACGAGGTCCTCGCCGAGTCGGACGCGCTGATGGTCGCGCGCGGCGACCTCGGCGTCGAGATCGGCGCCGCTACGGTGCCGCTCCTCCAGAAGCGGATCATCCTCCGCTGCCTCGAAGCGGGAAAGCCGGTGATCACCGCGACGCAGATGCTCGAGTCGATGATCGAGCACGCCGAGCCGACACGGGCCGAGGCGAGCGACGTCGCGAACGCGATCCTCGACGGCACCTCGGCGGTGATGCTCTCCGCCGAGACGGCGGTCGGCGCCTACCCGATCGAGGCGGTGCGGACGATGGACTCGATCGCGCGCGCGGTCGAGCCGTCGATGAGCTACCGCCACCAGCTCCCCGAGTCGACCGGCGAGATCGACGTGCGCCGCGCGATGTCGAACGCCGCGACCGACCTGGCCGAGACGCTCGACGCGAATGCGATCCTCGCCGCGACCGCGACCGGGCGCACCGCGTCCGAGATCGCCCGGCTGCGCCCGCGCCGGCCGATGATCGGCCTCTCCCACCATCCGCAGGCCGTGCAGCAGATGGCGCTCGAGTGGGGCGTGCTGCCCGCTCCTGATGCCCTCGACGGTCGACGTCGACGACCTGTGGCGGCGCACGATCGAGACCGCGCGCGAGTCGGGCACGATCGAGCCGCGGCGACCTCGTCGTCATGATCGCCGGAACCGCGGTCAACCTCTCCGGCTCGACGAACGTGATCAAGGTCGACGTCGCCTAGGTCGCGGCAAGGAACTCGCGCCGGCTTCGCGTCGTTCGGTTTCCTGCCGGCTGAAGACCGCGCCGTGTCGGAGGCGGCGTGCGGCGATCCGGCACCTCGCGGTCTGAGGCATCGGCGGAGGAGCGGCCGCTCCGAGCGAACCTCCGTCGCATGCGCGCTCCGCTCCGACCCGGCTGCGTTCGCCCGACCCTCGCGCTCGGCGGCATCGTCCTGGCTGGGCTCTTCTACTGGAAGCCGCTCAACTCGTACCTGCACACGCGTGAGGTGCTGAACCGGCGCCAGGCCGAGGTGGCGAAGCTCGAGCAGCAGAAGCACCAGCTCGAGCAGCGCATCGCGACGGTCGGCCAGGGCGATGCGCTGATCCGCGAGGCACGGCGGCTCGGCCTCGTGAAGCCCGGCGAGCGGCTGTACATCGTCAGAGGCGTCTCCACCTGGCGCGCGAAGCACTAGCCGCGCTCGCTGGACCCGGCAAGTGACGAGTTGTCACTCGCGGACGGGGCTCGCGACGGCCCGCGAAACGCCGTTGCGTAATGTCACGCCGAAGGAGCCGGCTCGCGCGAGTAGTAGCCTCGGCCCGATGGACGACGCCGCGATCGTCGAACACCAGCTCGGGCGCGCGCCGCGCGCCTTCCGGCGGGTGGCGGTCCGCTGCCCTTTCGGCCGGCCGGCGGTGGCGGAACAGGCGCCGTTCGACGCTACCGGCATGCCCTTCCCGACGCAGTTCTGGCTCACCTGCCCGCACCTCGTGACGCAGATCTCGCGCCTCGAGGCGGGTGGCGGTGTCACCCGCTGGACGCGCGCTGCGGCCGAGGACGGCGCGCTGCGTGAGAGCCTCGAGCAGGCCCACGCCGAGCAGCGGCGGCTCCGCCCGGAGCTGCCCGGTCGGCATCGGCGGCGCGAGCCGCACCGGCAGCCTCAAGTGCCTGCACGCGCACGCCGCCTTCGCGCTCGCCCGGCCCGGCTACGAGCTCGGTACGCGCATCCTCGCCGAGGCCGAGCCGCTCTGGCCGCTGGCCGCCTGCTGCACGGCTCTATGATCGGCCCGTCGTGGACCTCGAACTCGCCCGCCACCACTGGGAAGACGGGCGCCGGCGGTTCGAGCGCTCGGCCGTCGATCCGGAGGCGTTCCGCCGCCTCGTGGCCGAGGTCGAGTTGATCGTGTCCGAGCTGCGCGGCCGGGTCGGGCAGACGTTCACCCTGGAGGAGCTCGCTGCGGCCTACGACGGCGCCGTCGAGTGGGCCCGTGACGTGCTCCACGACGCACGCCCGGAGAGAGCGCCGCCCCCCGACACCGCCACCGTCACCGACGCCGCGTTCCAGGTGTTCGGGCGCGGCGCCTCCGACTACCGGCCGTGAGCATCGGGCGCATCGTCCTCCTGGCGGTCGCGGCGGCGCTGATCTTCGCTGCGGGGGTCGGGCTCGGCCAGGCGCTCGACGACAACGCCGAGAGCGGCGGCACGCAGACGCTCCTCCGCACGCTCGACCCGCTCCCGCTCCCGCCCGCGGCGCAGACGACGATCACGGTGACGACCTCGGAGCCGTGATGCCGTCGAGCGCCGTCCGGTCGGTGAGCTCCGGAGCCGGGGCGGAATGAGCGGCGAGCGGCCTCTGCCCCGCGAGCCACGGCCTCCTGCCGCGGAATCGGACTGGCTGAGGCCGGCGCAAGCTGCGGAGCTCCTCGGCGTTCCCCCGTCGGCGATCCGGGCGTGGACGGACCAGGAGCGCCTGCCCGTCTTCTACACCTCGGGCGGTCATCGCCGCTACCGACGCCGCGACCTCGAGCGCATCCGGCTCGAGCGTCAACGCGGCGGCTGGCCCGAGAGCCCCGAATAGCCTCCGCCGATGATCGGCTGGGACCGGCACCTCGAAGGCTGGATCGTCGCTCACCGGGTCGGCTTCATCGACCCGGTGGCTCAGGGGCTGAGCTACGCCGGCGCGTTCGGGACGGTGTGGCTCGCGATCGCGCTCGGGCTCGCGCTCTGGCTCAGGCGGGCGGAGGTCCTCGCGTGGACGCTGCTCGCCTTCGCGCTCGCCTGGGGATCGACCGAGGCGGTCAAGGCGGCAACCTCGCGCTCGCGTCCCGACGTGGACACGCTCGTCCCCGGGCCGCACACGAGCTCGTTCCCGTCGAGTCATGCGTCGACGAGCTTCGCCTGCGCGACGGTGCTCGCGTCGTTCGCGCCGCGCCTGCGCGTTCCGCTCTACGCCCTGGCAGTGCTGATCGCGTTGTCGCGCACGTACGTCGGGGTGCACTTCCCGCTCGACGTGGCCGTCGGCGCGGCGTGGGGGCTTCTCGTCGGACTGCTCGTGGTCAGAGCTCTTCGACCGCGCGTAGCAGCCCGCCGACGATCACGCCGATCGCAGCCAGCAGGCTGATCCAGATCCCGATCCCGCGCCCGTCCGCCGGCAGCACGTCGTCGGGGATCGAGATCACGCGGATCAGCACGAACACCGTCGCGAGCGCGCCGAGCGCGAGGATCACAAGGCTCTCCGGCAGGGACGCGGGCAGCTCGATTCCGGACTCGCGCAGCACCACGATGGCGAGCGTGCCGAGGCCGATGAAGAAGACGAGCTTGCCGAGCACGCCGGTGTTCCAGCCGATCACCGCGAGCTTGACGCCGACGCCGGAGCCGGCGTACCAGCCCATCAGCGTCGACAGCGTCAACAGCGCCGCGGAGAGCCAGACGATCCGGTCGCCCGAGGCCCAGATCCCCTCTGCGGCCGGGCGCACCCGCGGCGGCGGCTCGGGCTCGGTGGGCTCGAGGAAGAAATCGGGCGTCGACACCGTGCCAAGTATGGCCCTTCGGCCGGTCAGACCACGCAGAACCGCCTGCCGGATGGGCCTGGGGGAGGCGTTCGCCGCCTCGCTCCGCCCTTGGGACGACATTCCGTGCCGGAGGCGCTCTACACTTCCCCGATGGCTCAGCCTGCGACCCGCCAGCCGGCGCTGGACGATGACGCCCCTGCGCACGACCCGACCGCGGTCGAGCGCAGATATCTCCGCGAGCGGCAGCGCCGCCGCGCCCGCAGCGCCCGTGCGAATGCCGCGCGCAGCTCGAACGCCCGCTTCTGGGTCGTGCTGGCAGTGCTGGTCTTCCTCACCGTCTTCCTCTCGTTGACAGCCTGGCACGAGATCCAGACGACCTTCGGCATCTGATCGCACCGGCGGGACGTGATCCTCCGACGCGGCGCCGGACGCCCGCTCGTGATCGGCCACCGGGGCGCCGCCGCGGTCGCGCCCGAAAACACGCTCGAAGCGCTCGCCGCGGCGGTGGCGGCAGGCGCGGACGTGGTCGAGTTCGACGTCGGCGCGGGGCTCCTCCTCGGCCATACGGAAGGCGAGCGGCCCGAGCATCCCGTGCACCTCGACGACGCCCTAGTCTTCCTCCGCGAGCATGACATCGGCGTCGAGCTCGACCTGAAGCTCACCGGCATCGAGCACGAGGTGGCGGCGGCGCTGCGCCGGCACGGGTTGGAGCAGCGGGCCGTCGTCTCGTCAACGTGGGCCCGCTCGCTGCGGCGGCTCGCGGAGGTCGCGCCGGAGCTGCAGCGGGCGATCTCCTACCCGCGGGACCGATACGGCGCGTCGAACCTTCGCTGGCCGCGGGCGGCCACGGCCGGCGGCGCCGCCGCGCTGCGTACCGTGATGCCGTTGCGCGCGCCGCTGTTGCTCCTCGCCGCCCGCGCCCACGCGCTCTCACTGCACCACACGCTGGTCTCGCCCACGGTGGTGCGCGGCGCCCACGCCCGCGGCGCCGCGGTGATCGCATGGACCGTGAACGACCCGCTGCACCTGGAACGGGTGGTCGCCGCCGGGGTCGACGCGGTCGTCTCCGACGACCCGGCAACTGCGCTGAAAGTCCTGGCTACACTGAAAACGACGTGAGCCGGGGTCTTCTCGCTGTCTTCATCGCGCTCGGCCTCGCTGCAGCCGGGACCTTCGCGGCCGCCTCCGGGGCGACGCAGTCGCCGCCGGCGAGCGGGATCGCGCCCGGGCCGCCGTCGATCGCGACCGAGAAGGCGGCGAGCGCGCGCACCGCTCACGCGAGCGACCCGGCGCCGGCACCCGAGCCGCCCAAGATCGTGACGCTGCCGGTGAGTGTCCGCATCGCCGGCGTCCGCGTCGGCAGGCTCACGGCGCCGAAGGCCGAGAGGCTCGTGCAGAAGGCGTTCGACAAGCCGCTCACCGTCGTGGTCGACCGCCTGCGGCTCGAGGTCCAGCCGTCACAGCTCGCGACCGCGTACGTGAACGGAGCGGTCGGCCGTGCGCGCTCGGCCAAGCCCGGCACGGGCGTGCCGCTCGTCGTCGCGGTCAAGGGCGCCGCCGTGCGCACCTGGGCGCAGAAGCTGGCGAAGCGCGTCAACCGGCAACCTGCGGAGGTCGGCGTGACGCTGCGCGAGGGCCGGCCGTACATCGCGCCGCGCGCATTCGGGAAGCAGCTCGACCAGAGTGAGCTGGTGCAGCGCGTCGTCCACGCGCTCGTCGCCAACACGCGCAGGCCCGTCCGCGTCGCGACCGAGAAGCTGCAGCCGCGTGCGCTCGCGGGCGGCTCGCCGGCCGTGATCGTGATCAACCGCTCCGAAAACGTCCTCAAGCTCTACAAGGGCACGAAGCCGTGGCGGACGTTCGGCGTCGCCACCGGCCAGGCCGCCTACCCGACCCCTCGGGGTCGGTTCAGCATCGTGGTCAAGTGGACGAATCCTTGGTGGTACCCGCCGGCCTCGCCGTGGGCCGCCGGCGAGAGCCCGGTGCCGCCAGGCCCGAGCAATCCACTCGGCACCCGCTGGATGGGCATCTCGTCGCCGGGCGTCGGCATTCACGGCACGCCCAAGCCGGAAAGCATCGGCTACAGCGCGTCGCACGGCTGCATCCGGATGCTGATCCCCCAGGCCGAGTGGCTCTTCGAGCACGTGGACGTCGGCACGACGGTCTTCATCGTCTGATGCGGCGTGCGGGGCAGGTCGCCGCGGTCACGGTCGTGTTCGCGCTGCTCGGGCTGCTCATCTGGGACCTCGCCCACACGAGCGGCGGCAAGGTGGCGAGGGACGTCGACAAGGGCAAGGTCGTCGTCGCACCCACGTGGACGCGCTCGCGCGTGGATACGACGGGCGACCTCAGCCTGGCGTCGCTGCGCGGAAAGGTGGTCGTGCTCAACTTCTGGCAGTCCTACTGCGCGCCGTGCACGCGCGAGGCGCGGACGCTCGCCGAGGCCGCGAAGAGCTGGAAGGAAAAGGGCGTCGTCTTCGTCGGCGTGGACGTGCAGGACCTGCGTGGTCCGGCGCTCGCGTTCCTCGAGCGGTTCGACATCCAGTACCCGATCGTGAGCGACGGCGGGTCGCTGGTCGGCAAGTACGGCGTCACCGGTTATCCCGAGACGTTCTTCATCGACCGAAAGGGCCACGTCGTGCCGCCGCACCTGATCGGTCCGGCGACGCGGCAGGACCTCAACCACGGGATCAAGCAGGCCCTCGCTCGGTGCGGCCAAGGCGGGAGGGTCGACGGCGTGAGGCTGGCCGCCGTACTGGCGCTCCTCGTGCTCGCGTTCGCGGCGCCCGCGCTCGCGAGCGAGGCGCATCCGACCCAGAGCGAGCTCGAGGCCGAGCTCGTCTGCCCGACCTGCCACACGACGCTCGACGAGTCCGACTCGCCGGTGGCGCGCCAGATGAAGGCGTACATCCGGACGCGCATCGCGGCGGGCGCGACCAAGAGCGAGATCGTCGAACGAGCTCGTCGGGCCCGCCGAACAATCTGGGCGAAGGAGTGCTCGGCGTCCCGCGCAAGCACGGCTTCGACCTGCTCGCCTGGCTCCTGCCGTTCCTGGGGATCGCGATCGGCGCCGTCGCTCTCGGCGCGGCTGCCTGGTACTGGTCGCGCAACCGCACGCCCGAGGGGACGGTCGCTGCCGCCTCGGCCGGCCCGCCGCTCGCACCGGAGCTGGAGCGGCGCGTCGACGAGGAGCTCGCCCGCTTCGATGCTTGAGAAGCTCCCGGTCGCGTTCCTCGCCGGGCTCGCCTCCGTGATCACCCCGTGCGTGCTGCCGCTCGTGCCCGGCTACCTGTCGGCCGTCTCCGGGGTCGACGTCGACCGGCTCGGCGAGCACGGTGCGGGCCGGCGCGTGGTGGTGTCGAGCCTGCCGTTCATCGCCGGCTTCACGTTGGTCTTCGTGTCGCTCGGGGCCGCCGCGGCGGCGATCGCAACGCGTCGTCCCGAAGTCGACCCAGACCGAGATCGCCGGGTTCGCGCTGGTCGTGATCGGGCTCGCTTTCGTCGGGCTGCTGCCGACGCCGCAGGGCACGGTTGCCCCCGAGTTGGCGCAGCGCGCGAAGCGCGGCGGCTCCGGCGTGCTGCTGGGTGGGGCCTTCGCGGTGATCGCAGCACCGTGCATCGGCACGGTGCTCGCCTCGATCCTGGTGCTGGCGGGGTCGAGCGGCGACGTCGCCCGCGGCGTCGTGCTGCTGTTCGCCTACTCGCTCGGCCTCGGCGCCGCCTTCGTCGCCGCCGGCGTCGCCTTCGCGCACGCGATGCGCGCCTTCCGCTGGGTGCGCATGCACTACGAGTTGATCAAGATCGCCTCAGGGACGACGCTGATCGTCCTCGGGCTGCTGCTCTTCTTCAACCGCGACTGGTGGTTGCGGGTGGCGCTCGACGAGCTGTTCGCGAAGGTCGGGCTCGGCACGTACTAGCGCCCCGAGAAGGCGTTCGAGGTCGAGGCCGCGGTGGGTCGGCCCGTACCGGCCGAGGCGCCGCAGCGCCTTCTGTCGCTGGCGCTCGGCGCCGACCGGCCTGCCCCGCCCGTCCTGGTAGGCGAAGACGACCGCGTGCACGAGACCCTGGAAGAAGTCGCGCTCGCCGCCGGTCGCCACGCGCCAGGCCCCCTCGAACGCCTCGTGCGCCTCGAAGTACGCACCGCGCCGGGTCAGCTCGAGGCCTCGCTTGTATTCGGCCGCGACAGTGTTATCGTCGTCTGCAGTCATGGCGACGATCCTGCTCGTCGGGGTCGATCTCTTCCTTCGGGGGAAGCTCGAGGCAGTGCTCACCGACCATCACGTGGTCACGGCCGACGGAATCGACCCACCCGATCTCGTGATTGCCGACATCGCGCGCGTCGATCCGGACGACGTTGCCGAGACGTTTCCCGACGTGCCGCTGCTCGGCTTCACCAATCACAAGGACACCGACGGACTGCGCCGCGCGAACGCTGCCGGCTTCGACCGGGTGGTGGTGAAATCGGCGCTTTTCGAGCGCTCGGGGGAGGTGATCGACGGGCTTCTGACCCGGCTAGAGTGACACGCGATGACGTACGTGATCGCTGAGCCGTGCATCGACATCAAGGATCTCTCGTGCATCGACGTCTGCCCCGTCGACTGCATCCACGTCGCCGCCCGTGTGCTCGTGATCGACCCGGAGGAGTGCATCGACTGCGGCGCCTGCGAGCCCGAGTGCCCCGTCGAGGCGATCTTCCCCGAGGACGCGCTGCCCGAGAAGTGGGAGCCGTTCGTGAAGATCAACGCGGCGTTCAACCAGGATATGGCTGCGATCGACACGCTCGTCGACGCCTACGCGCACGAGCACGAACTCCAGCTCTAGCCTCCGCCGCCCGCCCGGCTGGTTTGCCGCCCGAACAGGCGTCGGATACAACCCTGCGCATGCGCGTACTCCTCGCGGTGGCCGTTGCCGCCGGTCTCGCCGTCACGGCGGCCACCGTCTCGGCGTCGGCAGACACGACGCCGATCCCGGACTCGCCGGACCTGCCGTGGACGAATCCAACCCACGAGGGCGAGCTCGAGCTCCTGCTCTCGAGGGTCGCCACGCACATCGCGAACAAGCCGGTGACCGTCCGCTGCGAAGGCGACACCGACTGGCGCAAGCTCGTGACCGAGCGCGGCGGGGATCCCGACGCCGAGCTCGGCTACGTGGGAGTCGACTTCAGCCGGCGCACGGGCGAGCTCCGGTTCCTCGCGGACTTCGCCGAGCTGACCGGCGACACCGTCTGCCTGCCGCTCAAGCGCTTCGCGGTCGCCGCGACGAAACCGACGAAGTGCGTGGTCACACGGTTCAAGAGGTCGACCGTCTATGTCAAGAAGACGATCAACGGCGCC
Organism: uncultured Actinomycetota bacterium; assembly: GCA_963797465.1. Taxonomy (GTDB): domain Bacteria; phylum Actinomycetota; class Thermoleophilia; order Gaiellales; family Gaiellaceae; genus PALSA-600. The sequence continues at coordinate 281,659 of CAWCPD010000003.1, forward strand.
GCGAAGCGCGTGCCGAAGGTCGTCGTGACGAAGGTGAAGTCGCCTCCGGCGCGCTGCTATCTGGGGAACATGAAGGTCGCGCGCGAGATGCCCGACGCCTACTGGGACGCGTACTGGGACTACGCGACCGCGATCCTCACGGTCGCGCACGAGTCGATCCACCTCGGTGGGATGGTGGGGGTGCGGTTCGGGAACGGCGTCGTGGCCGGCGACCCGGACTCCGAGGCGAAGGCGAACTGCTACGGCATGCAGTGGATGTCGTACGTGGCGCAGCAGCTCGGGGCGGCACCGGACGACGCTCAGGCGATCGCCTTCTTCTACTGGGATCTCGTCTACCCGAACTACAAGGGCTCCGTCTACGGCAACTACTGGTCGGCCGACTGCCGCCCCGGAGGCCCGATGGACATCCGCCCTGCCGGCAAGACCGCCTGGCCCTGAGCTCGGCGGCCGTCAGCGGCCGACGGTGAAGGCGCAGGGGCGGGGGTCGGCGGGGAACGGCGAGGCGCCGATCTTCGTCACGACCAGCGTCCGCCCGCCCTCCGCGAGCTCGTGCCCGACCGGCGGCGGCTCGCCCGCGAGCTCACGGAGCGCATACCCGGCGGGAGACCAGACGAAGAGCACGTAGCCGTTCGTGCCGCTCCCGTACTCGTCGGCCATCGCCCCGGGATGCTAGACGATCCGTCCGGCGCGTCCGCTCTGGCGGCTCTAGCGCTGCGTCGTGTACGACGGAAGCGTGACGCGGATCTCGGTGCCGCACTCGGCCGCGGGGGCGACCTCGAGCTCGCCGTGAAGCTGGCGTACCCGCTCGACCACGGTCTCGAACGTCCGCTGCCGGCGTTCAGGCTCGGCGTCGTCGATGACGGTCACCATCATGCCGCCGTCGTCGGTGCGCCGAAGCGAGACCTCGATGTGCGTCGGCGGGCCGCGCCGGACCGACTGCTCGATCAGCTCGCGGATGATCGTGTAGAGCGCGACCTCGGCCGTCCGCCCGAGCGCCTCGGCGCCGTCGAGGTCGAGCCGTACGTCGAGCCGGTGGGAGCGGCTGGTCTGGTCTGCGAGCTCGCGCAGCGCGGGCGCGAAGCCGTGGTCGCGGAGCACGACCGGCTCGAGCGCGAACGAGAGGTTGCGCAGCTGACGGATCGTCTCACGCTGGCGCTCCAGCGCGGTGCCGATGATCTTCCTTGCCTCGTCGAGGTCCCCGTTGGCGATCGAGTAGAGCGCGCCGTCCACCATCAGCGCGATCCCCGAAAGCTCCTGGACCGGCCCGTCATGGAGGAACAGGGCCAGCCGCCTGCGCTCGTCCTGCTCGGCTGCGATCAGCCGGTCGAGCCCCTCGCTGTCGTTCAACCGCCGATCGCCCTCAATCGATGATTGCTTCGCGCAGCGCGATCGCCACCGCGTGCGTCCGCGTGTCGGCCTCGAGCTTGGTCAGGATGTGCCGCACGTGGCTCTTCACCGTCTCCTGCGAGATGAAGAGCATGCCGGCGACGTCGGCGTTCGAGAGCCCGTCGGCCAGGAGCTTCAGGATCTCCCGCTCGCGTGCGGTGAGCAGGTCACCGTGATCACGTCCCGCGAGGAATTGCGGCATCAGCGCCGGATCCACGTATCCCTCGCCGGCTGCGACCTTCTCGATCGCGCGCACGAGCGTCGCGTGGGGCGACTCCTTGAGGATGTAGCCCTGCGCGCCCGACTCGAAGCCGCGGGTGAGGAGCGACCGCTCGGAGTAGGCGGTGAAGATCAGCACCTTCGTGTCGGGGGACTGCTCGGTGAGCTGGCGCGTTGCCTCGAGCCCGTCCATCCCCGGCATCCGTACGTCCATGATCACGACCTGCGGCCTGCGGCGCAGCACCAGCGCGACCGCGCTCTCGCCGTCGGCCGCCTCGCCGACGATGCGGATGTGCGGCGCGCGCGAAAGCGAGAGTCGAAGACCCTCGCGAACGACCTCGTGGTCGTCGACGATGAGTGCGGTGATCTCCTCCGGCATCTGCGCGGCGATTGTATGCGCGGGGACGGCGCACCCCGCGTTCCGGCTCACCGCGGCAGGAGCGTGAGCTGCTCCGGAGCCGCCGGCGGCGAGAGCCTCACACGCCGCCGGTCGCGGATCCCGTGGGCGCGCGCGAGCTCCCGGACGCGGGCGCGAATCGGCGCCGCGTCGGCACGCGCGAGGTGCGCGCGGTGCCCGTAGAGAGTCTCGTACCGGGGCAGCTGCTCCGGCCAGTCGCGGGCGAGGCAGTCGAGGAAGTGCTCGCGCGTCCCGGGCTTCAGGTGCAGCGGGCTCGCCCAGACGCCGCACGCGCCCGCCTCGCGTGCGGCCCGCACGACAGCCGCGAGCTGCTCGGGCGCGTCGGAGATGCCGGGCAGGATCGGGGCGAGCCCGACCGAGCAGCGCACGCCCGCGTCGACGAGCAGTGAGAGCGCGCGAAGCCGCTGCTGTGGCGGCGCCGTGCCGGGCTCGGTCCGGCGCCACACCTCGCCGTCGAGCGTCGGCACGGAGAAGGTGACCGAGACGTCGGCGCGCCGCGCCGCCTCGACCAGCACATCGACGTCGCGCACGATCAGCGGACCGCGGGTGATCAGCGAGAACGGGTTCGCCGCGGCGGCGAGCGTCTCCACGCACGCCCTCGTGAGTCGGTAGCGGCCCTCCGCGGGCTGGTAGGGGTCGGTCGCGGCGCCGATCGCGACCGCCTCGCGCTGCCACGACCGGCGCGCGAGCTCCCGGCGCAGCACCCCGGCGACGTTGACCTTGACGCGGATCGAGGTGCCGTAGCGCGCGTCCGCGGGACGGTCGGCTCGCAGCTCGAAGGCGCGGACGTAGCAGAAGGTGCAGCGGTGGACACAGCCCATGTACGGGTTGAGCGACCAGCCGAAGGGCATCCCCCGCACGCGGTTGAGCGCGACCTTGCACGGCTCCTCGCGGTACTGCGGCACGCATCCCCGGAGCATAGAACAGACGTTCGGTCGCCGAGTGTCGCCCGGCCCGTTGGCTACGATGCCAGCCGCTTGGACGACGTACCGCCCAGCACCGACGTGCCGCCGAGTACCTGCGCGCCGGTGAGCGGCGCAGGCCGATGACCCTGACGCTCGAGCTTCTCGCCCTCGTGGGCCTGATCGCGCTGAACGCGTTCTTCGTGGCGGCCGAGTACGGCCTCGTCACCTCTCGCCGCACGCGCATCCGCGAGCTCGATCGCGAGGGCGACCGCCGCGCGCGGCACGTGCTGCGGATCACCTCCGACCCGCCGAACTTCATCTCGGCGATGCAGCTCGGCGTGACGCTGACCTCCCTCGGGATCGGCGCGCTCGGCGAGCAGGTGCTGTCGGGCCTCTTCGACCCGCCGCTGCCCGCCGTCCTGGCGGTGATCTTCGCGCTGCTGATCATCTCCTACCTCCACGTCGTGCTCGGCGAGCTCGTACCGAAGGGGCTCGCGCTCAGCCATCCCGAGCGGATCGCGCTGGCCGTCTCGACGCCTGTGCGCGCCTTCTTCATCCTCTTCAAGCCGTTCATCTGGCTCCTGAAGGGGTCGACCGAGTACGTGCTGCGCCTGCTGGGCCAGGAGGCACCCGGCGCCGAGCACGCGGCGCACTCCGAGGTGGAGCTGCGGATGCTGCTCTCGTCCTCGGCCGAGCAGGGCGAGATCGAGCGCGGCGAGCAGGAGATGGTGGACAAGGTGTTCGACTTCGCCGACAAGGACGTCGCCGACGTGATGGTTCCGCGGCCGGACGTGATCGCGCTCTCGATCGGCCTCGGGCTTCCCGCCGAGGAGGCTCTTCGAGCCGTGCTCGACTCGCCGTACACGCGTTACCCGGTCTACCGCGACACGCTCGACGAGATCGTCGGCATCCTCCACGTCCGCGACCTGATCGCGGCGATGCACGAGCGCGGGATCGCGGCGGTGAACGTCGCGGAACTGCTGCGGCCGGCGACGATGGTGCCCGAGACGAAGGGCCTGGTGGCGCTCCTGACCGAGTTCAAGCGTACGAAGCAGCACATGGCGATCGTGATCGACGAGTACGGGACGATGGAAGGCATCGTCACCCTCGAGGACCTGCTCGAGGAGATCGTCGGCGAGATCACCGACGAGTTCGACGAGCCCGAGGAGACGTTCGAGCGGATCGACGAGGACACGGTGCGCATCGACGGCACGATGACGATCGACGACTTCAAGGATCAGTTCGCCGTCGATCTGCCGGAGGTCGACTACCACACGGTTGCCGGCTTCGTCTTCGGCGCGCTCGGCCGTGCGCCCGAGCCGGGGGACGAGGTCGAGCACGACGGCGTCTCCTTCCGCGTCGACGCGCTCGAGGGTCAGCGCATCGACCGACTCACGGTCACCTTCGGCTGGCACCACACCGGCGAGGCCGCGCCCGAGACCGACGACTCGTAGCTGCGCGCCCACGCCACTCCACTGGATGCGCTTCGCCGGAGGAACGGAAGCGGCCCGCTCCAACGACTTCCGCCGGGTTCGCGCGTAAAGACGCTCACATACGAAGCGAATTTCGCCATTCTCTTGACAAAGCTGTGCGAAGGGGAGAAGGTTGGCCGCTGTGACGGCCATCGGAGCCCTCGAAGGACTGCGCGAACGGAACAAGACGCGCGTGATCGAAGCCCTCCGGCTCCAGGGAACGGCGAGCAGGACCGAGCTCGCCCGGCTGACCGGCCTGTCGCGGACGACGATCGCCTCGCTCGTCGCCGAGCTGCAGCACCACGGCCTCGTGGTCGAGCAGCCGGCAGCCGGCAAGGCACGCCGGGGCCGGCCGCCGACGCTCCTGCGGCTCGACCCGTCGGCCGGCACCGCGCTGGGCGTCTACTTCGGCCACACGCACATCCGAGTGGCGGCTGCCGATCTCTCGTCGGCTGTGGTCGCCGAGCGGCGGATCGAGCTCGACGTCGACCACTCCGCCGCGGTCGCGCTCGATGCTGCCGTCGAGCTCGTCGACCACGTGCTCGACGACGCCGGGCTCGGCCGCGACGACGTGATCGGCGTCGGGATGGGCCTTTCTGGGCCGATCGAGCTGACCGGCGCCGTCGGCCGGACCGTGATTCTCCCTGACTGGGTCGGGCTGAATGCGGCCGCCGAGCTCGAGTTGCGGCTCGGGCTCCCGGTGACGGTCGACAACGATGCGAACCTCGGCGCGCTCGCCGAGGTGTCGGCGGGCGCCGGAAAAGACCTAACCGACGTCATATACGTCATGGTGTCGTCTGGAATCGGAAGCGGGCTCATCCTCGGCGGCCGCCTGCACCGCGGCTCGACGGGGTTCGCAGGCGAGCTCGGCCACGTCTTCGTGGTCGACAAGGGCGCGGTGTGCCGCTGCGGGAGCCGTGGCTGCCTCGAGACCGTCGCCTCGACGGACGCCCTGCTGGCGCTGCTCCGTCCGACGCACGGCGACGACCTGACGGTCGACGGTGTGCTCGAGCTCGTCAGCGACGGCGAGCTCGCGGCAACCCGGGTCGTCTACGACGTGGGCCGCTCGATCGGCCGCGTCGTCGCCGGCCTCGTCAACTGCCTCGACCCGCAGGCGATCATCGTCGGCGGCGAGTTGAGCTCGGCCGGCGAGCCGCTGCTCAACGGCATCCGCGACGCGATCGACCGCTACGCGCTCCCCGGCGCGTCACGCAGCGTCGAGGTGAAGGAGGGAGTGCTGGGCGATCGGGCGGAGGTGCTCGGTGCGCTGGCGCTCGTCATCAACGACACCGAGCGGCTCCGCTCGGCCGGCCTCGCCGCGCTCCCGGGCGACGCCACCCCGGTAGTCGCATGAGAAGTGTTGACCGGTGCGTCCGGGCCCGCACCGGTCTTCAGCCGTCCCCGGATTCCACGAGCGTCGTGCTCGGGACCGTAACCACAAGGAGGAAACGATAGTGAGCAAGTTCCCCCGTACCGCGCTGGCGTTGCTCGTCGTCGCGGTGACCGCCTCGGCAGTCGTCGCGGCGACGAGTGCCAGTAACACGAAGGCGACCGCGAACGCCGACATCTGCGTGCTGCTTCCGGACAGCAAGTCGTCCGTCCGCTGGGAGACGCAGGATCGCCGCTACCTCGCCGCGGCGTTCAAGAAGCTGGGCGACTCGTACAGCATCGTCAACGCCGAGGGCAGCGCCTCGACGCAGCTCAACCAGGCCCAGCAGTGCCTGACGAACGGCGCGAAGGTGCTCCTGCTCGTCAACCTCGACTCCGGCTCGGGCGCGGCGATCGAGAAGCTCGCCATCTCGAAGGGCGCGCAGACGGTCGACTACGACCGCCTGACCCTGAAGGGCTCGGCGTCGTACTACGTGTCGTTCAACAACGTGTCCGTCGGCAAGCTGCAGGGCCAGGGCCTCGTCAACTGCCTGACGAAGACGCGGCATGGTCAACAAGCACCCGGTGATCGCCGAGCTGAACGGCTCCCCGACCGACAACAACGCGACGCTGTTCAAGAAGGGCTACGACTCGATCCTGAAGCCGAAGTACAAGAACGGCAAGTTCAAGAAGGGCCCTGACCAGTGGGTGCCCGGCTGGGACAACCAGAAGGCGCTGACGATCTTCCAGGGCATGCTGACCAAGACCAAGAACAACATCCAGGGTGTCGCCGCGGCGAACGACGGTCTCGGCAACGCCGTCATCTCGGCGCTGAAGGCGGCCGGCCTCAAGCCGATCCCGGTCACCGGCCAGGACGCGACGGCGCAGGGTGTCCAGAACATCCTCTCCGGGTGGCAGTGCATGACCGTCTACAAGTCGATCCGGTCCGAGGCGAACGCCGCCGCGACCGTCGCCGACGGCATCCTGCACGCCAAGCCGATCAACACGAAGGGCCAGACCACGTTCGACGGGAAGCGCAAGGTGCCGTCGGTGCTCCTGACCCCGGTCTCGATCACCAAGAACAACTGGAGGCTGCTCATCACGGACGGCTTCCTGCTGAAGAAGGACGTCTGCAAGGGCGTGTACGCGAAGTACTGCTAGTCCACTCGGATAGTCCACTCGGAGTAAGGACGGGGCGCCTCACGTGGCGTCCCGTCCTCGCTCCTGAAAGACTCCTCCGCCATGACGATCACCGCTGAAACCTCCGACGTCCCCGCCGCGAGCCCGGCCCGGTCGCCGCTGCTCGAGATGCACGGCGTCTCGAAGAGCTTCGGCTCAGTCAACGCGCTGACCGACGTCGACTTCGAGGTGCGCGCCGGCGAGGTGATGGCGCTCGTCGGCGACAACGGCGCCGGCAAGTCGACGCTGATCAAGTGCGTCGCAGGCATCCATCCCGCCGACGGCGGCGAGGTGTTCTTCGACGGCCGCAAGGTATCGATCAGCGGGCCCAAGGACGCCGCGAAGCTCGGGATCGAGGTCGTCTACCAGGATCTCGCGCTCTGCGACAACCTCGACGTCGTCCAGAACATGTACCTCGGCCGCGAGGCCCACGACGTGATCGGCCGGCTCCGCGAGCCCGAGATGGAGGCGAAGACGGCCGAGACGATGAAGGGCCTCGCCGTCACGACGATCCGCTCGATCCGCCAGAAGGTCGCGAGCCTCTCGGGCGGCCAGCGGCAGTCGGTCGCGGTCGCGCGGGCGGTGATGTGGAACTCGCGCCTCGTGATCCTCGACGAGCCGACCGCCGCGCTCGGCGTCGCCCAGACCCGCCAGGTGCTCGAGCTCGTGAAGCGCCTCGCGCACCAGGGCCTCGCCGTGGTGATCATCTCCCACAACCTGCACGACGTCTTCGAGGTCGCGGACCGGATCACGGTGCTGCGGCTCGGGCGGAGCATCGCCCTCTACGACCGCGACAAGACCACCCAGCAGGAGGTCGTCCACACGATCACGGCGGGCGTGCCGACGAAGGTCGCGGGCATCTCCCAGACGACCGACGACGAGCCGACGATCGGGCCGGCCGGAGACGGGACGTGAGCACCGACGCGACGACCGCCCCGGAGGCCCTCCGGAACGAGAACGGGATCGTCGCGCACCTCGGCCGCTGGTGGGATGGCGTGCGCGCCGGCGACGTCGGAAGCCTGCCGATCATCCTCGGGCTGCTTCTGATCGCGATCTTCTTCCAGACGAAGAACGAGAACTTCCTCACCGCCGGCAATTTCAGCAACCTGATCGTGCAGATGGCGGGCACGACGATGATCGCCATGGGTGTGGTCTTCGTGCTGCTCCTGGGGGAGATCGACCTCTCGATCGGCTTCGTCAGCGGCATCGCCGGCGTCGTCGTGGCAGAGCTCCAGGTCGGCGGCAACTGGGCCGTGATGCCCGGCTGGGCCGCGATCGTCATTGCCGTCCTCGTGTGCGCCGGGATCGGCCTGCTCGAGGGCTCGTTCGTCGCGTTCATAGGCGTGCCGTCGTTCATCGTCACGCTGGCCTTCCTGCTCGCGCTGCAGGGCGTGATCCAGAAGCTGATCGGCGTCACGGGCGTGATCGTGATCCAGGATCAGACGATCTTCAACGTCGCGAACTACGTGCTCCCGGACACGTGGGGCTGGATCGCGGCCGCGGTTCTGATCGCCCTGTACGCGCTGAGCACGCTCATCGGCGTGGTCAGTCGACGGCGCCACGGCATCCGCTCGGACAACCTCGTCCTCGTCGCGGTCAAGCTCGCGGCAGTGATCGGGGCGATCGTGTTCACCGTCTGGTGGCTGAACGACAAGGCCCGCGGGTTCCCGTTCGTCGGCCTGATGGTGATCTTCATGCTCGTCTTCCTGACCTTCGTCGCGAAGCGCACGACCTTCGGCCGGCACGTCTACGCCGTCGGCGGCAACGCCGAGGCAGCGCGCCGGGCCGGCATCAACGTCCGGCTGATCCGCTGGTGGGTGTTCGGCATCTCGGGCGCGATGGCCGGCCTCGGCGGCGTCATCTTCGCGTCGCGTCTCAGCTCGGTCGACCTGAACGCGGGCAGCGGCACGATCCTGCTCGACGCGATCGCGGCCGCCGTGATCGGCGGCACGAGCCTCTTCGGCGGGCGCGGCGAGGTCAAGAGCGCCCTGCTCGGCGCGCTGATCATCGCGTCGATCGCGAACGGGATGAGCCTGCTCGGCTACAGCTCGGCGACGCAGTACATCGTCACGGGCATCATCCTGCTCGCCGCGGTCACGCTCGACACGCTCTCGCGCAGGCGCCTGGCCGCGTCGGGCCGATGACGGCGCCGACACCTGGCAGCGCTGCGCTCGGGGTCGCGCTCCTCGGCTACGCGTTCATGGGCAAGGCGCATTCGCGCGGTCTGCGGGCGCTGAGCGAGCTCGACCCGCCGCTCCAGCCCCGGCTCGTCTCGATCTGCGGCCGCGACCGCGACGCGGCGGCCGTCGTGGCGGCGCGCTACGGGTGGAGCGCGGTCGTGACCGACTGGCACGACCAGGTCGCCGACGAGCGGATCCAGCTCCACGTGAACGGCGGCCCGAACGCGCTGCACGCCGCGCCCACGATCGCCGCGGCCGGCGCGGGCAAGCACGTCCTCTGCGAGAAGCCTCTCGCGCTCGACGCCGGGGAGGCGCACGCCATGTGGCGGGCGGCCGCCGACGCCGAGGTCGTGCACATGTGCGGCTTCAACTACCGCTTCGTGCCGGCGATCCGGCGGGCGCGAGAGCTGGTCGACGCCGGCGTGCTCGGCGAGCTCGTCCACTTCCGTGCGCGCTACCTGCAGTCGTGGGGCTGGGATGCTCCGACCGACGTCTGGCGCTTCGACCGCGCCCAGGCCGGGACGGGCGCGATCGGCGACCTCGGCGCCCACATCGTCGACCTGGCGCGGTACCTCGCCGGCGAGATCGAGACGGTGTCGGCGACGGTGCGGACCTACGTCAAGGGCCGCGAGGTCGACGACGCCTTCGTCGCCACGGTCGAGCTCGCGGGCGGCGCGATCGGCACGCTCGAGGCTTCGCGGCTCGCCCGCGGCCGCGTCAACCAGAACACCTTCGAGCTCAACGGCTCCGCCGGCTCGATCGCCTACGACCTGGAGCGCTTCGACGAGCTGCTCGTCTCCGACGGCGGCCCGTACCGCGTCGAGCGCGTCACGGGCGACTGGTGGCCTCCGGGCCACGGACTCGGCTGGGGCGACACGTTCACCCTCGAGTACGCGCACCTCGTGCGGGCGATCGCCGGCGAGGGCACGGTGGCGCCGCACGCCGCGACGTTCGAGGACGGCTACCGCGCCGCGGAGGTCTGCGACGCGATCCTGCGCTCTGCCGAGAGCGGGAGACGAGAAAGGATCGAGTACCGATGAAGACAAGTCTTGGCATCTGGGCGTTCGGCACGATGGCGACGCGCTTCGTTCCCGGCGGCTACCAGCCGCAGTGGGCGGGGGAGACGACCGCCGGGAAGGTCCGGCGCGCCGTGAGCGGGCTCGGCGAGCTGATCGACGGCTACGAGTTCCACTATCCGGCCGAGCTGTCGCCGGAGAACCTCAGCGAGGTGCGCGAGGCGCTCGGCGACCACGACGTCTACTGCCTCTGCGCCGGGCTCCACCTCGACCCGCGCTTCGGCAAGGGCGGCCTCAGCGCGCCCGACGACGCGGTGCGCGACGAGGCGCTCCGGCTCACGCTCGAAGCGGTCGACTTCGCCGGCGAGCTCGGCGCGCACTTCATCATCTGGCCCGGGATCGAGGGCTACAACTACCCCTTTCAGACGCCCTACACGGAGTCCTGGAGCAGGTTCATCGACGGGATCGGAGCCGCCGCCGAGCGCGCCGCCGAGCGGGGCGTGACGATCTTCCTCGAGCACAAGAACTCCGAGCCGGCGATGAAGATCCTGATGCGGAACGTGGGTATGACGCTGCACGTGATCCACACGCTCCGCGCGCGCGGCCTCGACAACGTCAAGGTCAACATGGACTGGCAGCACCTGATCATGAACGGCGAGAACCTCGCCGAGTATGCGGCGCTGCTCGGCGCAGAAGGGCTGCTCGGCCATCAGCACGCCAACTCCGGCTGGGGCACGTTCGACGACGACAACATGGTCGGCGCGACCGCGTTCATGGAGACGATCGAGCTCGCGATCGAGCTGCGCCGCGCCGGCTACGGCGACGGCGGCGAGCGGCTCGGGTTCGACCTCTACCCCTACACCGAGGATGCGGTCGCGGCGGTGCGCCGCTCGGTGCTCCAGTGGCGGTTCATCGACGGAGTTGCGGCCAGGATCGACGGCGACGCGCTGCGCGAGGCGCAGGCCCGCAAGGACGCGGTGCGCGCGTACGAGCTGGTGTACGCGGCTCTCGGCGCGTGAGGCTCCAGCACGTTTCGGTTGTCGATCCCACCCGACGGAGTCGAGCGGGCGCGAGCCTTCTACGGCGGCCTGCTCGGGCTCGAGGAGCGGGACGTGCTGCCGAAGCTCGACCCGTCGCGGTTCGTCTGGTACCGCGTCGGCGGCGACCTCGAGCTGCACCTGATGCTCGTCGACGAGCCGCCGCCCGAGCAGCCGCACTTCTGCCTCGCGGTCGACGGTGACCTCGGCGCGCTCCGCCGGCGGCTCGAGGAGGCGGGCGTCGAGACGCGCGACGGCACCGAGCTCGTCGGCAGGCCGCGGTTCACGTGCCGCGACCCGTTCGGGAATCTTGTCGAGCTCGCACGGATAGCGCCGTGAGTTCGGCGCTGGTCGGGATCGACGTCGGCACGAGCGGCGTCAAGGGCGTCGCGATCTCGCCCGAAGGGGAGCTGCTCGCGACCGCGGAGGAGCACTACGAGCTCTCGACGCCGCACCCGGGCTGGGCCGAGCAGGAGCCCGAAGACTGGTGGCACGCCGCCGAGGCGGTGCGCGGGCGGCTGCCGGAGGGGCCGATCGGTTTCTCGGGCCAGATGCACGGCCTGGTCGTGCTCGACGCGGACGGCGCCGTCCTCCGGCCGGCGATCCTCTGGAACGACGGCCGCACCGCCGAGGAGTGCCGTGAGATCGAGGCGCTGGTCGGGCTCGAGCGGCTGATCGAGCTGACCGGCAACCGCGCGCTCGCAGGCTTCACGGCGCCGAAGCTCCTGTGGCTGCGCCGCCACGAGCCGGACGTCTACGCCCGGATCCGGCACGTGCTCCTGCCGAAGGACTACGTGCGCTTCCGGCTCAGCGGCGAGCACGCGATCGACGTCGCGGACGCATCGGGGACGCTGCTCTTCGACGTTGCGCAGCGTCGCTGGTCGGACGAGGTATGCACCGCGCTCGACGTGCCGCTCGAGTGGCTCCCGGCCGTGCACGAGTCGACGGAGATCGCGGGCGCGGGCGACCAGGCCGCCGCCGCGCTCGGCGCCGGGATCGACCGGCCGGGGCCCGTCTCGGTCGTGCTCGGGACGTCGGGCGTCGTCTTCGCGACGCTGCCCGCATACGAGCCCGACCGCGAAGCTCGCGTGCACGTCTTCTGCCACGCGATCCCGGGAACCTGGCACGCGATGGGAGTGATGCTCTCGGCTGCCGGCTCGCTCGCCTGGCTCCGCGGCCTGCTCGGCGTCGGCGCGTCGGCGGTCGACGCCGAGGCGGCCGAGTGGCCGGCCGGCACCGAGGGGCTCCTGTTCGCGCCGTACCTCGCAGGCGAGCGAACGCCGCACGCCGACCCTGATGCGCGGGGCGCCTTCACCGGCCTGTCGCTGCGGCACGACCGCGGCGCACTCTCGCGCGCAGTGATGGAGGGCGTCGCCTACGGCCTGCGCGACTCGCTCGAGCTGCTGCGCGAGCTCGGCGTGCGGCCCGAGCTCGGGCGCGTCGCAGGCGGCGGCGCCCGCAGCGACCTCTGGACGCGGATCGTCGCCTCCGTGCTGGAGCTGCCGCTGGAGCGCACCGCCACCGACGCGGGCTCGGCGTTCGGCGCGGCCATGCTCGCCGGCGTGCGCGCCGGAGTCTTCGCGGACGCCGCGGAGGCGGTGGCACGGTGCGTCCGGATCCGCGAGCGGATCGAGCCCGAGCCCGCCGTGGGTCGAGACGTACGCACACGGGTACGACCGCTTCCGCACCCTCTATCCCGCCCTGAGACACCTGGAGGACACATGACTCTCGAAGGAAGGACCGCCGTGATCACCGGCGCGAGCCGCGGGATCGGCGCCGCGGTCGCACGGCTGCTGCACGCTCGTGGGGTGCGGCTCGGCCTGGCCTCGCGGAGCGGGGACGACCTGGGGCTCGACGCCGTCGTGGCGCAGCCGTGCGACGTGCGCGACGCCGCCGCGCTCGCGAGGCTCTGCGACGCCACCGCCGAGCGGTTCGGCGGGATCGACATCCTGGTCGCGAACGCGGGCGTCGGTGCGTACGGCCCGTTCCTCGAGCCTCTCGCAGGAGCACCTCGACGAGATGGTCGACGTCAACCTGAAGGGGACGCTGTACGCGGTTCGGGCGGCGCTGCCGCACATGCTCGGGCGCGAGGGCGACATCGTCACGCTCGCCTCCGAGGCCGGCCGGCGTGGGCTGCCGCTCGAGGCGGTCTACTGCGCGTCCAAGTTCGGGCAGGTCGGCTTCACCCGTGCGCTCGACCACGAGCTACGCGAGCAGGGGATCCGCTGCACGAACGTCTGCCCGGGCGGGGTCGCGACCGACTTCGCCCTCGACGAGGGCCGCGGGCGGACGACCGACGTGCTCCCCGGGATGATGACGCCCGACGACGTCGCCGACGTGGTCGTGTTCGCGCTCGAGCGCCCGCGCCGATTCCGCCTGCTCGAGCTCGCGCTCCGGCCGATGACGGAGACGTCATGGGGGTAGTGCAGATCGGCCTGCTGACCACGGCCAACATCAACCGCAACCTGCTCGCGCAGCGCTACGACGGCGCGCCGTACGCGTTCGCCGCGGTCGGCTCGCGCGATCTTGCGCGCGCGGAGGCGTACGCACGCAAGCACGAGCTCCAGCGCGCGCACGGCACCTACGAGGAGCTGCTCGCCGATCCCGCGCTCGATGCCGTCTACATCGCCCTGCCGAACGTCCTCCACCACGAGTGGACGATGCGCGCCCTGGCGGCCGGCAAGCACGTGCTCTGCGAGAAGCCGTACACGCGGCGGCCCGAAGAGGTCGAGCAAGCCTGGGACGAGGCCGAGCGTCGCGGGCTCGTGCTGATGGAGGCGTTCATGTGGCGGCACAGCCGGCAGACCGCGCTGATGCTCGAGCTCCTGCCGCAGGTCGGCGAGCTGCAGTCGATCAGCTCGATCTTCGCGTACCCGCGCAGCCCGGAGGACGACGTGCGCCTCGTCCCCGACCTCGGCGGCGGCGCGCTCCTCGACGTCGGCTGCTACTGCGTCAGCGCGTCGCGCTTGGTCGCCGGTCGCGAGCCCGAGCGGGTCTACGGCGAGCAGTCGCTCGGCCACGGCGGCGTCGACTGGCGGTTCGCAGGTGTGCTCCGCTTCGGCGAGGTGCTCGCCACGTTCCACTGCGGCTTCGGCAGCCACGAGACGCGCGGCATCGTGGTGGTCGGCTCGGAGGGCGAGCTGCGTGCTCCCGACCCGTGGCATGCCCGCGAGGCGCGCGTCTTCCTGAACGGCGAGGCGCACGCGGCCGAGCGCGTCGACCCGTACCGCCTTCAACTGGAGAACTTCGCCGCCGCCGTGCGGGGTGAGGCTGCGCCGCTGCTCGGCCGCGCGGACGCGCTGGGGCAGGCGCGGACGCTCGACGCGCTGCTCCGATCGTCGGAGTTCGCGGTCTCGCGAGCGCTGGACTGACCGGGGTCGCGCACAGTTCTTCGGACTTCTACGGAACCTCGCTCCCAACCATTGACAGACCGAGTCGAAGGGTTCAGTGTCCCCGCAAACCTGCGGCGTTCATTGCAGTCCCGACAAGAGGGAGTCTCCAATGACCGCAACCGCACACCGTCCGAGGAGGCGCTTCGCGAAGACGCTCCTCGGAATCGCGGCGGCAGCCGTGGTTGCGACGGTCTGTCTGTCGCCCGCGGCGGCCGACACGCCGCCGTACACGCTGCCCGTCACGCTCCCGTCGGCCTCGGCGGACTCGCCGTCGTTCGACGCGGCTGCTCCTTACACCCCGGCCGTGCTGAGCCTGATCGCACAGCTCGAGCCGACCAATCCACCGACTCTTGCGCAGGTGCAGAACCTCGGCACCGCGCTCCATGACGGCGCCAGCCCCGACTGCCACAACGTCGGGCCGGTCGGCCGTCCGTACGCCGTCGACGCGTCGGGCAACGTCGCGGGCACGACGCTCGCGGCCGCTGCGACCGCAGGCGCCACCAACATCAAGGTGCAGAGCGTCACGCCCTTCACCGCCGGCCAGACGATCTGGATCGACGCCACCTCCGACGCCGAGCAGGTCACGATCGCGAACGTCGGCACGCCCGGCTCGGGCGGCACCGGCCTCGACCTCACCGCGCCGCTCGCGATGGCGCACTCGAACGGCCGGCCGGCCTACGTGTCGCTCACGACGCCGAGCATCTCGTACATCTGCTGGACCGACGCCCAGGGCGTGCTCAACACCTCCGGCCCCAACACGCGCGGCTCGACGGCGCCGATGACGCTGATGGGCCTCGCGGCCTCCTTCGACCGGTCGCTCGGCAACGTGTGGGGACAGACCGAGGGCGCCGAGAGCCGCGCCTTCATGGTCACCGGAATGTTCGGACCGCAGACCGACCTCGACCGCATTCCGAACTGGGGCCGGAACCTGACGACGACCGGCGAGGACCCGTATCTCAGCCACGAGCTCGTCGCCTCGCAGATCCGGGGCATCCAGGGAGCCGGGGCGATGTCCCAGATGAAGCACTTCGTCGTCTACAACGGGCAGAACCAGAACGCCAACACCGACATCGGAGATCAGGGGCTACACGAGCTGTACCTCACGCCCTACGAGGGCGGCTTCGTCGACGGCCGCGCGGCCGCGACGATGTGCTCCTACCAGGTGTGGCGTGACACCTCGACCAACCTGCCGGGGCCGATCTCGGCGCTCAGCACGACGGCACCGCTGAGCCCGTACGCACAGCCGGGCGAGAACCCGCAGACGTGGCCGCTCGGCGAGTCGCACTTCTCGTGCGAGCAGCCGCTGAGCCTGAACTGGATCCTGCGCGACACGTGGGGCTCGCAGGCGCTCGTCGGCTCCGACTACCCGGCGACGCACAGCACCTCCTCGATCCTCCAGGGCGAGGATCAGGAGATGCCGACCCAGAACGGGTACTTCGCAGGCGGCAACGGCAACAACGACCCGACGGGCAGCACGTGTGCCTACTTCGCGGGGAACCCGGGCGGCTTCACGCCCGGCCTGTGGGATCCGGCCTGCTCGAGTGACTCGAGCCACGTCGGCGGCCTGCCGGACGGCTTCCAGGGCGGCAGCGCCGCGGCCGGGTGCCCGGTGCCCGCGACGGCGACCAGCGCGGGCGGCTGCACGCTGAACACGGCCGCCGCCGGGAGCGTGCTTCCGCTCTCGGTGACCAACCAGTCGCTCGCCCGGATCCTCTACCAGGAGGAGCGGTTCGGGATGCTCGGCTGCGACCCGATCCCGACTGCGTCCTGCACCAACCCGGGAGGCGTCGGCGCCGACCGGTCGGGCACCGCGCCGCTGCCGCTCGGCGGCGACGGCCAGCTCGGGACGAAGGTCGGTGACGCGGCGGTGGTCGAGAAGTACTCCGAGGAGGGCGCGACCCTGCTCAAGAACGACGGCAACGCCCTGCCGCTCACGAGCGCCGATCTCGCCGGCGGCATCCTGGTCGCCGGGTCGAGTGCCAACCACACGGTCGCCGACCCGACGAACGAGGCCTCGACCGGCTTCATCGACCGTGACGCCGTCAACCCGCTGGAGCAGCTGAAGGAGTTCAGCGGCAACCCGTCGGCGTTCACGTTCGTGCCGGCAAACGACCCGACGGGCTTGCCCGTGCCGTCGTCTGCCCTCTCGACGTCGAGCTCGACCGTGACCGGCGATCTCAGTCGCACCAGCGGGCCCGGCTCGCCGACGACCGACTCGACGATCGACTTCACCGCGGTGTCGGGGAACGGCCAGCTCGCCCCCGGGAGCTATACGTGGACCGGCTACGTCTACGTCCCGACCACGGACACGTACACGTTCCGGTTCGCCCAGACGGCCGCGGTGCCGAACGGGAACGTCACCTTCGCCCTCGACGGCACGACGAGAACCCTGTCGAACGCGGAGACCGTGTACGGCAACACCGTTCCGGGAACGCCGACCAACGCCGGCTACACGGAGGCGCTGCTCACCAACCGGCGCTTCGTCGCCGGCAGCCTGTCCGGCGGTACGTATCACTCGGTCACGATCACGTTCAACAACAGCACCGCCGACCCGGCGAGCTTCCGTTTCGGCTACTCGCGCACGGACGGCGACATCGCCGACGCGGCGGCCGCCGCCGTCGGGAAGAGCAAGGCGCTCGTGTTCGTGAACACCGGCACCGGAGCGAGCAACACCGACGTCTCGCCGACCGGTACGCCCTACGACGGACACACGATCTCCGCGGTGCGGGCGATGTCGGACGCGAACGTGAACCTGATCACCGCGGTCGCGGCCGCGAACCCGAACACGATCGTGGTGATCAACTCCGACAACCCGGTCGACACCGCGTGGATCGGCTCCGTCAAGTCCGTGCTCGAGATGTGGTTCGCGGGACAGGAGGGCGGCACGTCCACGGCGCGCATCCTCCTCGGCCTCGCCAACCCGAGCGGGCACACGGCGTTGACGTGGCCGGTCAACCGCACGGACACGATCTGGAGCTACGAGGAGCCCGCAGGCGCGCTGTACCCGGGGTCGACCGCCGGGCAGCACCTCGAGCGGCTCAACGGCAACGCCGGCTGCGGCGGCGCGGGCAATCCGGGCTCGCTCCCCTGCCCAGCCTCCGGCGGCACCGATGAGTCCGAGGGCATCTTCACCGGCTACCGGTACTTCGACAAGCTGGGGATCACGCCTCGGTTCCCGTTCGGCTGGGGGCTGTCGTACACGACGTTCGCCTTCTCGAAGCTGAAGGTCAAGCGGACGGACGACAACGGTGTCGACGTGAGCTTCACGCTCGAGAACACCGGCTCGGTCGCCGGCGCCGACGCCGTTCAGGTCTACGTCGGCCCTCCGAGCGGCGCGCCCGCGGGGATCCAGTTCGCGGTCCGCTCGCTCGCGCAGTTCGACCGGGTCGAGCTCGACCCCGGCCAGTCGAAGGACGTCACGCTGCACGTCCCGCCACGTCAGCTCTCGTACTGGTCGGACGCCGCGCAGCAATGGGTCCTCGACTCGGGCGGGCGCACCCTCTACGTCGGCGACGCCGACACGCCCGCCAACCTGCCGCTGCACACGACGCTGCAGGGCGGGAACGGGAACGTGACCTGCTCGAACGAGCAGCTCAACGCGACGACGATCACGGGCAACCTGACCGTCGCCAAGGGCTCCTGGTGCGACCTCGTCCGGGTGACCGTCAACGGGAACCTGCAGGTGCAGAAGGCGACCGGCGTGCGGATCTCCGGCGTGACGGTGAAGGGGAACCTGCAGGTGCAGAACATCGACGGCGCGGCCGATCCGATGAGCTCGGGCGCGAACGTGATCTGCAACACGACCGTCGGGGGCAACGTCCAGGTGCAGAACAGCGCGCCCGGCGCTCCGTGGCACCTGGGCGGCTGCGGGCCGAACACGATCGGCGGGAACCTCCAGTTCCAGAACAACGGGGGCACCGGCAACACGATCTCGCTGAGCACCGTGAAGGGCAACCTGCAGTGCCAGGGCAACCACGACGTGACGGGTAGCGGCAACACCGTCGGCGGAAACCGGCAAGGGCAGTGCGCCGGCCTGTAACGAGATGACGGGAAACGCTGCGTGCTGAGCACGTCGGCGGGAGGCGCCTCGGTTCGATGAGGCGCCTCCCGTTCTTCCTGCCCGCCGCCGTCCTGACCCTCGCGTGCCTGGCCGGGTGCGGGGGCGGATCCTCGCCCACTGTCGCCGCGACGACAGCGGCGGCTCCGGCCCGGCTGTCCGTGCTCGATAGTCCGGCTCTGGAGGTCACGTTCGGCGAGGTGGAGGCCGCGATCGACCACCTCTACCGCACCCACCCGGGCCTCGGCTCGTTCGTGGTGCGTGACGTCCAGTACAACTCGACGACCCGGGACAAGGTGCTCGAGGTCTGCCGCCGGGGGGGCCGCGAGTCAGATCCCGCGTCGCTCGAGTCGGTCAGGGTCGCGGGCTGTGCCCCGCTGATCTTCTTCTTCTACAACTACGGGCGGGAGTCGTCCGTCCCGGAGTCGGTCGCCGTGGCCAGGAAGCTCTACTGGTACGCGGTGACGAGCATCCAAGGCCCGTTCGCTGCCCGGGCGACGCTCGACGCGTTGTTGCAGAGCTGGGGGGTTCCGTAAGCGGCTTCGGGCCGCAGATCAGGAACGCCTTGCCGGTCCTGAAGCCCGACAGTCCGCGGTCGGTGCGTGAGGGCGCGGCTCCCTCGTGGCTCGGCGCTCCTTGACCGCAGGCACGGTCGGCGGGAGACTGCCGACCGTGCGAACGCATCGCAACGCACGGCCGAGCAGCCGCGGCCGCCCGCGTCGAGGCCGGTGGGCGCGGCCTGGTCGGCCCTCGCGCTCCTCGCCCGGCGTCTCGTGATCGCGGCGAGCGCGACGACGGCGATCGTCGTCGCGCTGATCGCGGCGCTCGGCTCGCTGACCGTGACGCTCGTCACCCAGGTGCTCTCGCGGCGGGCAAGTCGCGATCTCGCCGAGCGGACGAGCAGGCTCGAGGCCGAGGGAAAGGTGCGCGACGCCCGGCTGGACTACGAGTACGAGGCGAAGAAGCGACTCTACGAGGAGTGCGAGCCGCTCCTGTTCCAGACGATCGAGCTCGCCGAGAACGCGCGTGCCCGGATCGTCAGCCTCGCCCGGTCGGCCAAGGCGGGGGACATCCAGCCCGACGGCGCCGGCTGGCTCGCCCACCCCGGCTACTACTACACCTCGACGGCGTTCCAGCTGCTCGCGCCGATGACGTCCTTCAAGATCCTGCAGCGCCGCCTCACCTCGATCGACCTCAGCCTCGAGCCGAGGATCCGGCGGCGGTACGAGCTGATCAAGATCCTGTTCCTCTCGTTCGTCCGGGACTTCGAGCTTGCGGGGCGCGAGCCGCCCCTCACCTACCAGCCCGACAGGGCGGATCCCGGGCGACCGGAGCGCGACCGGCTCCTGGCGGAGGGCCCCGCCGTCTACGGTCGCCAGGGCCTCTACCGCGGCACCCTCGACGTCGTCGTCGACGCCCTGATCAGCTCGCCCGCGCCGGGCTCGAAGGACGCGGCGGGTGCAGTCGAGCGATGCAAGACCTTCGGCGAGTTCCTCACCGAGTTCGAGGTCGCGGGCAGTCCGGTCCACGCCATCCGCCCGGAGCTCGGGGAGCTGTTCGGCGGCTTCCACCCGCAGCGACGGCCGGTGCTCTGGCGGGTGCTCGTCGGCCAGGCGCTGCTCTACGACGAGTTCCTCGGAGCGCGCCCCGACACGGCGACCCTCGAGAGCGGCCTCGACTGGGGCGGCGAGCCCGACGAGGTCGCGACGGCGATCCGCGTCGCCTCGGCGTGGGTCGGCGACGAGCTCGCGGGCATCACGACCCTGCTCGCGCCGATGCCCTGACCCGGGCCGGGCTCAGAGCGGCTCGAAGAAGGAGAGGATGAGGGCGAGGAACGCGCCGCGCGCTGCGTCGTCAGCAAGCGAGTGCGCCGTCTCGGGGATGACGTGGTGGGCGGCGTGCGGGAACGCCGACAGGTACGCCTCCACCGTCGCGTGCGAGATCACCTCGTCGTGCTCCGACTCGACGATCAGCACCTCGCGCTCGTAGCGGGAGAGCGCCGAGAGCAGCCCGGACGCCACGCCTCGATCCGACGTGCTCCTGAGCCCGCGGAGCGGCGTGTCCAGGTCGCGGTCGGCGTACAGCGCGGGCGCGCGTAGGAGCAGGCGGCTCACGTCGCGCTCGGCGGTGGCGCGGGCCGAGAGATAGGCGCCGTAGCTCGCGCCGCAGACACCGATCCGGCGTGGGTCGACCCGTGCGTGCCCGGCCAGCGCGTCGTAGGCGGCGAGCACGTCGCCGAGGTGGTCCCGGAGCGAGAGCTCCTCGCACACGCCGCCGCTCTCGCCGTGACCGCCCAGGTCGAACGTGAGGCACGTCGTGCCGAGCCGTGCCGTGGCCTCCTCCGCGCGGCTGCGGTAGCCGATCTGGTCGCTGTGCAGGCCGTGGACGAAGAGCAGCCCGGCGCTCTCGCCCGTGCTCGCCGCGGGCACCGAGAGGTGCGCGGCGAGCGAGCGCCCGCCGCGCGCGATCGCGAGCTCGCTCACCACGGATGCCATCGCCGCCACGCGCGGGATCGTAGTGGCCGCGGGCTGAGCCGCAGCGAAGGGTCGCTCAGGGCTCGAGCGGCAGCTCTTCGGCGTCGTCCCGCGTGATCCGCCATGCGCGCAGCTCGTCCAGCTTCAGGCCGTAGATCAGGAACGGCTTGCCGGACCACAGACCCGACAGCTCGCGGTCGGTGCGCGACGGGCGCGGCTCGGTCTCGGGATGCGAGTGGAAGACGGCCAGCTCGTAGCCCTCGTCCTCGAGGAACCACACCTCGGGATCGATCTCGAGCTCGTAGCGGTACGGCGAGGAGAGCCTGTTCCGGCCGCGCAGGTAGCGCTCGGCAACGCCGTTCGCGAAGACGATCACGCCGCAGCACTCGTTCGGCGCCTCCTCCAACGCATGCGCGCGCAGCTCGGCGCGGAGCTGTGATGGAACAACCAAGGGGGCCGGGACTACCACCAGAGCGTCGTCTCCATCGAGCGCTCGACGTCGGCGGCGCTCCAGAAGCCGGCGGACAGGTACTTCCAGCCACCGTCGGCGAGCACGCAGACGACGGTCGATCCCTCGGGCAGCTCGTCGGCGATCCGTCGCGCGACGTGCACGACCGCACCGGCCGAGACGCCCGCGAGGATGCCCTCCCGCTCGAGCAGGGCCCGCACCGCGGCGACCGACTCGGCATTCGAGACGAGCAGCTTGCGGTCGAGCTTCGAGACGTCGAGGATCGGCGGCACGTAGCCGTCGTCGAGCGAGCGGAGCCCCATCACGGGGTCGCCGGGAAGCGGCTCGGCGGCCGCGACGACGACGTCGGGATTCGCCTCGCGGACTCGCTCGCCCGTGCCCATCAGCGTCCCGCCCGTGCCGAGCCCGGCGACCAGGGCGTCCACGCGCGGCAGGTCACGCACGATCTCGGCGCCGGTGCCCTCGTAGTGGGCGCGCGGATTCGCCTCGTTCGCGTACTGGAACAGCATCACGTAACGGTCGTCGTCCGCCGCGATCTCCTGCGCGAGCCGCACGGCGCCGTTCGAGCCCTCGTCGGCGGGCGAGTCGACGATCGTCGCCCCGTAGAGCTCGAGCAGCTGACGCCGCTCGGGTGTCGCGTTCGCCGGCATCACGCACGTCAGCTTGTGGCCGCGCAGCTTCGCCACGAGCGCGAGCGAGATGCCGGTGTTGCCGCTGGTCGGCTCGAGCAGCTCCTGGCCCGGCTCGAGGACGGCGGCGTCGACCATCGCGAGCGCGATCCGGTCCTTGATCGAACCGGTCGGGTTCTGGCCCTCGAGCTTCGCGTAGATGCGGACGCCGGCCGGGGAGAGGTGCTCGAGCTCGACGAGCGGCGTGTTCCCGATCAGGTCGAGCAGTGAGCTAACGACCATTCCCGCCCGCCATCGCGGGCAGGAGGACGACCGTGGCATCGTCGCGCACGGGTGCGTCCAGGCCGCCGCGCGTCCGTACGTCCTCCCCGTCGACGTAGACGTT
The DNA here is from genome assembly GCA_963797465.1 of uncultured Actinomycetota bacterium. GTDB lineage: Bacteria > Actinomycetota > Thermoleophilia > Gaiellales > Gaiellaceae > PALSA-600. The sequence goes on from CAWCPD010000003.1 coordinate 304,245, forward strand.
CACGTAGGAGCGGATCTCGCCGCCGTCGTAGATCCGCGCCGCCGAGCGCGGGCATGCGCGCGGTCAGGTCCTCGAGCAGCTCGCGGACCGTCGCCCCCGACGCCTCGACCTCCCGCGCGCCGCCCGCATCCTCGCGCAGGACGGGCGGAACCCGGACGACGCTCATCGGCGGCGCTGCCGGAGGAGGATTCGCACAGCCTGCTCGCGCAGGATCGTCACCGGGTGCAGAACTCGACGTAGTCGATGTACTCGCTGATCGTCGGATGCTCGCCGCAGACCGGGCACTCCGGGTTGCGCTTGATCTTCACCTCGTGGAAGTCGGTCGCGAGCGCGTCGAACAGCAGCAGCCTGCCGACGAGCGGGTCGCCGACATCGAGGGCGAGCTTGAGCGCCTCGTTCGTCTGCAGCGTCCCGACGATGCCCGGCAGCACGCCGAGCACGCCGCCCTCGGCGCACGACGGCGCGAGCTCGGGCGGCGGCGGAGCCGGGTAGAGGCAGCGGTAGCACGGGCCGTCGCCGGGCTTGAACACCGTGACCTGGCCCTCGAAGCGGTAGATCGAGCCGTGCACGACCGGGATCCCGTGCCAGACGGACGCGTCGTTGACGAGGTAGCGCGTCGGGAAGTTGTCGGTCCCGTCGACGATGATCTGCCAACCGTCGGCGAGGATGCGCTCGATGTTCTCGGAGCTCAGCCGCTCGCGGTACGTCGTCACCTCGACGTCGGGGTTGAGCGCCTCGATCGTCCGCTTCGCGCTGTCCACCTTCGGGGTGCCGAGCGTGTTCAGCGAATGCGCGATCTGGCGCTGCAGGTTCGACTCGTCGACGATGTCGGCGTCGATGATCCCGATGTGGCCGACGCCGGCGGCGGCCAGGTAGAGCGCGGCCGGCGACCCGAGCCCACCTGCACCGAGCAGCAGGATCCGCGAGTCGAGCAGCTTGAGCTGTCCTTCCTCGCCGATCTCCGGAATCGCGATGTGGCGGGAGTAGCGGGCGCGTTTCTCCGGGGAGAGCATGCGCGGCAGCTGCACGTCGTAGCCGTTGCGCTTCCAGTCGGCGAATCCGCCCGAGAGCGAGACGACGCGCTCGTACCCGAGATCGCCGAGCGACTTGGCCGCGAACACCGAGCGCGCGCCGGACGCGCAGTAGAGGACGATCTGGGTCGTGCGATCGCCGGCGACGCCCTCGATGCGAGACTCGAGGTTTCCGCGCGGCACGTGGACGGCGCCCGGGATGTGGCCCTCTTCCCACTCGTCGCGCTCGCGCACGTCGACGAAGAGCGCGTCCAGGTCGCGCGCGCTGCGCGCGTCGACCTCCGCGATCTCGTCCCTGGTCCGTTTGAGGAGTTCCCTGTAGCTGAGCATGGCTTTACAAACGATAGTCGTTCCGGAGGGTATTCCGGGTACCGTGGGTGAAAGTTGTCCGTGCGTCTGCGCATCTCGCTGGTCGTCGCCGTCGCGGCCGTCGCGGCGGCCGGCTCGGTCGTCGCTGTCACCCTCGCGACACGCCAGACGCCCGTCCAGCCGAAGGCTCAGGCCGGGAAGCCGCCGCTCGGCCCGAATCTGCCGACGCCGGCGGCCGACGAGATCCGCGCCGCGTTCGGCGACTGGCCCAAGGGCAGCGTCGCGACGATGGAGCGGCTCGGGCACGAATATCCGCGCGATCCGGTCGTGCAGCTCTACCGCGGGATCGCGCTCCTCTGGGCGGGCTACCCGAACGACGCCGAAGACGTGCTGCGACAGGCGAAGAAGGTCGGCCGAGACACGACGTGGGAGGTGCAGGCAGACAGCGTCCTCCATCCCGAGTACCAGGTCGGCTACCCGACCTACCGGCCGCTCGCGGCGAACCTGCTGCTCGAGCGAGGCGCACGCCTGCAGGTCGAGGGGCGTCAGCACTCGGCCCTGCGCGTGTACGAGCAGGCCGCGAGGAAGATGCCCGAGAACGACGAGGCGCAGGTCGCCGCGGCCGTGGCGCGCTTCGACAAGGACAACCTCAACGCCTCGTTCTCGCGTCTCGGGCCCCTCACCCGCACGTTTCCGCGCAGCCAGACGGTTCGCTTCTACCTCGGCCTGCTGCTCGCGTGGACTGGCCAGAAGGATCCGGCGGTCGCGCAGTTCGAGAAGGCGGTCGCGCTCGGACCGAAGACGGAGCTCGGCCGGGGCGCCGCAGAGTTCCTCGCCAGCGTGAACGCCGGTGGGACCGGCTCGTCGACGAAATGAGCCGGTCGGCCCATGGCGTCCGTCCGATCCTGCTGCGACAGTTCCGTGCGCGCTCGGGAGGCGGGCGCTGCATATCCGGGGGAGGGCATCGTGGGTGAGGACGAGGGTGCTCCCGTCGTCGTGGACGGTGAGAGGCAGATCCACGAAGGCGTTCACGAGGACCTGCGCGACGAAGTCGACGAGAACGACGATCTCGAGGCCCCCGCGGAATTCGACGCGATCGAGGGGCCGGTCGTCGACGAGGAGGAAGAGCCGGTTTCCGTCACGTTCGAGGTCACGGGCGACTCGCTCCAGCTCTTCCTGAAGGACATCGGCAAGGTCGACCTGCTCACGGCGGCGCAGGAGGTCGAGCTCGCGAAGCGCATCGAGCGTGGCGACCACAGGGCGAAGCAGGAGATGGTCGAGGCCAACCTCCGCCTCGTCGTCTCGATCGCCAAGCGCTACCGCAACCAGGGCCTGCCCTTCCTCGACCTGATCCAGGAGGGCACGATCGGGCTCGTGCGCGCTGCCGAGAAGTTCGACTACCGCAAGGGCTTCAAGTTCTCGACGTACGCGACCTGGTGGATCCGGCAGGCCGTCGCGCGGGCGCTCGCCGACAAGGGCCGGACGATCCGCATGCCCGTGCACGTGGTCGAGAAGCTGAACAAGATCCTCCGTGCCGAGCGCAAGCTGCGCGCCGAGCGCGGCCGCGAGCCGACCTCGGTCGAGATCGCGGACGAGCTCGAGATGCCCGTCGAGGAGGTCGAGCAGATCCGCCGCACCGCGCAGACGCCCGTCTCGCTCGAGAAGCCGGTCGGAGACGACGAGGACTCGGAGTTCGGGCACTTCATCGAGGACGACTCGGAGCCGCTTCCCGACGACGTCGCGGACCGCACGCTCCGCAACGAGGCGCTGACCCGCGTGCTGGGCATGCTCGCCGACCGCGAGCGCCGCATCCTCGAACTGCGGTACGGGTTGAACGGCGAGGCACCCTGCACGCTCGACGAGGTCGGACGGGCGTTCAACGTGACGCGCGAGCGCATTCGCCAGATCGAGAACCAGTCGCTGAAGAAGCTGCGCGCGCTCGCAGAGGCACAGAAGCTCCGCGACGTCGCCTAACGGCACAGAAACTTGCCGCGCTTCGCGCGGCGGCGTTTCCTTGCCGGGCTGGCGCAGCCTCCGACGGGCGTCGTGGGCGAGGACGGGCGAGGCCCGTCCTCGCGGCGGCATGCGAGCCCGGAGACCTCTCCGAAGGCCCTCTGTGCGAGCGCCATTAGACTCGCCGGCGATGACCGACGCCTGGTTCGACGAGCTCGCCGAGTTCCTGCGCATTCCCTCGATCAGCGCCGACCCGGCGCATGCGGGCGACGTCGTGCGCGCCGGCGGAGTGGGTGTGCGACGTTCGTCCGCGACGCGGGCGGCGAGTGCGAGCTGGTCGACTGGCATGGCCAGCCGCTCGCGATCGGCGAGTTGCGCGCGTCGGGCGGCCGGCCGGCGCCGACCGTGCTCTGCTACGGGCACTTCGACGTGCAGCCGCCGGACCCGCTCGAGCAGTGGGAGAGCCCGCCGTTCGAGCCCGAGATCCGCGACGGCTACCTCTACGCGCGCGGCACGGTCGACGACAAGGGGCAGCTCTACATGCTGCTCGCCGCCGCGCGCGAGCTTGCCAGGGCAGGCGAGCTGCCCGTGAACGTCCGCTTCTGCTGCGACGGCGAGGAGGAGACCGGCGGCCACTCGATCGTGGAGTTCCTCGGTCGCCGACGAGCGCGGCGCGGACGCGGCGATCATCTTCGACAGCGGCATGATCCGCCGCGACGTCCCCGCGTTCAACGTTGCGACGCGCGGCCTCGCCTACTTCCACGTGACGCGTGCGGACGGGCGAGCGCGACCTGCACTCGGGCGTCTACGGCGGCGCCGCGCTGAACGCCGCGCACGCGCTCGTCGAGATGCTCTCCGGCCTGATCGCCCACGACGGACGGCTCGCGCGAGCCGCTGCGCAAGGGGATCGTGACTCCGACCGACGAGGAGCTGGCGGGGTGGCGCGAGCTTCCGTCCGGAGCCGACGAGCTCGCCGTGCAGGGCGCGCGGCCCGCCGACGCGCGCGCGGCCGAGGAGTTCTACGTCCGGACGTTCGCCGAGCCCGCGCTCGACGTGAACGGAATCGCAGTCCGGCTCGCCGCACCTGCAGAAGACCGTGCTGCCCGTGGAGGCGGTCGCGAACCTCTCGATCCGGCTTGCGCCCGGTCAGCGCGTCGAGGAGATCGCGCCGGCCCTCGAGCTGCTGCTCCGCGACTCGGCACCGGCCGGCGCGGAGGTCGAGATCGAGCTCTGGTCGTCCGTCTCCGGCCGGGCTCGTCCCGCCCGACTCGAAGGCGATCCAGCTCGGGCCTCGACGCATTCGAGCGGGCGCTCGGACGCCGGCCGGCGCTCGTCCGCTCGGGCGGCACGCTGCCGATCGTGCCGGCGCTCGCGGACAAGGGCATCCCGACGATCATCACCGGCTTCGGGCTGCCCGACTCGCAGATCCACTCGCCGAACGAGCGGCTGGTCGCCGACTACGTGCCGCTCGGCATCGCCGCCGCTCGCGAGCTCTTCCGAACGCTCGCGGCTCTCTGATCGCGCTTCGATCCTGTCGTCGCGACGGGTCGTCTGTGGAGAAAGAGTTCCGGAGTTGGCACAAAGCCGAGGGTGCTCGCACGGTATCGTCGACTCTCAGAGGGAGGCGGGAAGGCACCCCACCCGGGGCGGGGAATGACGACAGGCGCCTCGCGAGACTTCGACGACCTCGCGAAGCGGCGCGGCGGATCGTCGAGCTCAGGCCCAGGGCGGCGGGTTGTGCACCCACCGCCCCGCCACCATCGTCGCCACGACCTGAGCGTCGAGATCCTCCCACGGGTCGCGGTCGAGCACGACGAGGTCGGCCGCGTAGCCGGGGAGCAGCTTGCCGCGGCGGCGCTCCTCGCCGGCGAGCCAGGCGGGCGCGAGCGTCGTCGCCTCGAACGCCTGCTGCACCGTCAGCGCCTCTTCCGGGTGCCACGGCTCGCGGCCGTCGATCGTCCGCCGGACGCCCGCCCGGATGCCGGCCAGCGGGTCGAGCTCCTCGATCGGCGCGTCCGAGCCGTTGGCGACGACGGCGCCCGAGTCCCACAGCGACCGGTACGCGTAGGCGCCCGCCGTCTTGCCCGACCACAGTCGGTCGGCGAGGTCACGGTCGGACGGGGCGTGCGAGAACTGCACCGACGCGGCGACGCCGAGCTCCGCGAAGCGCGGGACGTCCTCCGGCGCAAGGAGCTGGGCGTGCTCGATCCGCTGGCGCAGGCCGAGCGGACGCCACACGCCGGCGGTCCGCTCGAACGCGTCGAGTGCCTCGCGGTTCGCACGGTCGCCGATCGCGTGCACCGCGACAGGGAAGCCCGCCTCCGCAGCGCGCACGACGATCTCCGCCAGCTCCGTCGCCGCTCGTGATCCGCACGCCCGAGCCGTCGAGCATCCAGGCCGTCTGCGAGCCGAGCGTCCCGTCCATGAACACCTTGAGGTAGCCGAGCCGCAGCAGCGGACTGCCGAACCCCGACCGGATGCCGAGCGCGCGCAGCTGCTCGAGCCGGTCGTGCGGCACCGACTGCCACACCCGGAGCGAGAGCGCACCCTGCGCCTCGAGCCGCTGCCAGAGCCCGAGCGCCCCGAGCCCGCCGTCCTTGTCGTGAACCGCCGTGACGCCACGCGCGGTCGCGATCTTCAGGCCGCGCCGCATCGCCTCGAGGTACTCGTCGGGCGCGGGCGCGAGGTGGCGCGCCTGGAAGCGCCACGCGGCCTGCTCGCGCAGCACCCCGGTCGGCTCGCCGCGGTCGTCGCGCTCGACCACGCCGCCCTCCGCCTCGAGGTCGCCGCCCGCCAGGGCGAGCGCCGCGGAGTTGAGCCAGAGCGAGTGGTGGTCCTTCGCGACCATCGCCGCGGGCACCTCGCGGACGACCTCGTCGAGCCGCTCTTTCGATCGGCTCGACGCCGCCCCAGTCGCCGCTCCGCCAGCCGTGGCCGCGGAGAACGCGCCCGTGGACGCGACCCGCGGCCGCGGATCCGGGCGAGCGCCTCGTCGAGCGAGCTGCAGCCGTCGAGCTGCACCTGACCCTGCGCGAGCGCCCACGTCGGGAAGTGGACGTGCGCGTCGTTCAGGCCGGGCACCACGACGCGTCCGCCGAGATCGACCACGTCAGGCGAGGCGAGCGCCGTCTCGTGGACGCCGACGCCGCCCGCGATCCACCCGCCGGCGATCGCGAGCGCCCGCTGCGTCGGGATCTGCGGGTCGAGCGTCCGGATGAGGCCGTTCTCGAGGATCACTCGCAGGAGAATCTACGTCGATCCCTGCCGCGAGTGGCACAGATTCGGCACATGACTGGCACAGACGTGTCACACCTTCTCAGGCACCCTGCCCCCAGGGCGGGCGGGGGGTGAGCGGGTGGGCCGCGCCTGCTCCACGAGAGAACGTCAGCGGCCAGGCCCGCGCCAGGTCAGGATCGATCGCCGCGACCCGGGTCTAGACTTCGGCGCGTGTCGCGCGACGGGCTGACCGCGGAGCAGCGGGAGATCCGGGAGCTCGTCCGCACGCTCGCACGCGAGCGGATCGCACCCCGCGCCGCCGAGATCGACCGGTCGGCGGAGTTCCCGTGGGACGTCGTCGAGCTCTACCGCGAGCACGGGCTGTTCGGGCTCATGTTCGACGCCGACCACGGTGGCGCCGGTGCGGGCGCGCTCGCGGCGCTCGTCGCGATCGAGGAGGTGTCGAAGGTGTGCGCGACGAGTGCGCTCATCCTCGCGGTGCAGGAGCTCGGCTCGCTCGGGATCAAGCTCGCCGGCTCCGACGAGCAGAAACGGCGCTACCTGCCGAGGCTCGCCTCGGGCGAGTGGCTCGCCGCCTACGCCCTGACCGAGGCCGGCGCCGGCTCCGACAGCGGCGCGATCCGCTCCGAGGCCCGCCGCGACGGTGACGCCTACGTCCTCGACGGCTCGAAGCGCTTCATCACGAACGCCGGCGTGGCCCACCTCTACGTCTGCTTCGCGAAGACCGACCCGGCCGTGGGCCACCGCGGCATCTCCGCGTTCGTGGTCGAGGCCGGCACGCCCGGCTTCGAGGTCGGCCGGATCGAGCCGAAGCTCGGGATCAAGGGCTCGACCACGGGCGAGCTGTTCTTCACCGGCTGCCGCGTCCCGGCTGCGAACAGGCTCGGCGAGGAGGGCGACGGCTTCCGGCTCGCGATGCGCGTCCTCGACCGCTCGCGTCCGGGCATCGCAGCGCAGGGGCTCGGGCTCGCGCAGGGCGCGACCGACTACGCTGTCGCCTACGCGAGGACGCGAGAGACGTTCGGCGAGCCGATCGGCCGCCACCAGCTCGTCGCCGCGATGCTGGCCGACATGGAGACGAAGTGCGAGGCCGCGCGCGGCCTCCTCTACCGCTGCGGCCGCACGATCGACGAAGGCGTCGAAGGCCCCGAGCTGACGCGGCTCTCGGCGATGACGAAGCTCTTCTGCACCGACATCGCGATGGAGGTCACGACCGACGCCGTCCAGGTGCTCGGCGGCTACGGCTACATCTCCGAGTACCCGGTCGAGCGGATGATGCGCGACGCCAAGATCACCCAGATCTACGAGGGCACGAATCAGATCCAGCGGCTCGTCATCGCCCGCGAGCTGCTGCGGGACCCCGGAGCTGCGTGAGCCCGGACACGACGCATCGGGTCGAGCTGACGAACGCCGACCGGGTGCTCTTCCCGGACGACGGCATCACGAAGGGCGACCTCTTCCGCTACTACGAGGCCGTCGCGCCGGCGATCGTGCCGCACCTGCGCGACCGGCCGTTCACGATGAAGCGCTGGCGCGAGGGGCTTCCGGGCGGCAGCTTCTTCCAGAAGCAGGCGCCGAAGGGGATCCCGTCTTGGATCCCGACGCGCCGGTTCCAGACGTGGCCGCGCGAGGGCGGCACGCGGATGGTCGACTTCCCGCTCGTCAACTCGGCCGATGCGCTCCTCTGGATGGTGCAGATGCACTGCATCGACATGAACGCCTGGTACTCGCGGGTGGACGGCCTGACCGGCCCGACTTCGTGCTCTTCGACCTCGACCCGCCCGACGAGCCCGGCGGCTTCCCGCTCGCGGTCCGCGTCGCTCACCGCATCCGCGCCGCCGCTCGACGAGCTCGGCCTTGGAGTCCCACGTGAAGACGAGCGGCGCCGACGGCATCCACGTGCTCGTGCCGATCGCCCGGCGCTACGGCTACGACGAGACCTACGAGTTCGCCGAGCTGCTCGCCCGCCGCCTCGAGGTCGAGCATCCGGGCGAGGTGACGACCGAGTGGCTCAAGCGGAAGCGCGAGGGCGTGCTCGTCGACCACCGCCAGAACGGGCACGGAAAGACGATCGCGTCCGTCTACTCGGTGCGCCCGAAGCCGGGCGCGCCGGTGTCGACGCCGCTGCGGTGGGAGGAGCTGACCGAGGAGGTCCGCCCGCGCGACTTCCCGATGGCCGTCGCGCTCGAGCGCGTCGCGCGCCTCGGCGACCTCTTCGAGCCGGTGCTGCGCGGGGGTCAGTCGATCGGAGCGGCGCTACGCACGCTCCGAAGGTGACGGCGAGGCGGCGTCAGTCCCGGGGGACGTCGTCGCGCGGCGGCCGGCCGTCCCCGAGCAGCCGCTCGGGCTCGATCCCTCCCAGCTCGCTGCCGACGAACTCCTCGGACTCGTGGTCGCGGACGCTCTCCTCGGCGAATTTCCGCTCCTCCGGGCCCATCTGCTCGAGCTCGGCGTCGCGCTCGAGCGCCGACTTGCGCGCGTTCCCGCGGAGTCGATTCAGGAGCTTTCCGAACACCCGCGAGAGTCTACGCCTGGGCGCGAAGCTGGGCCTTGTGCGCGCGCTTGGCGGCCTGGTAGTCGAGCAGCGCCTGCGGTGAGTCGACGTCGCCGAGCGTCATGTGGGTCGGCGCGAGGGGCGCCGCGACCTCGACGCCGAAGCGCTTCGCGAGCACCGCGGCCAGCGTCGTCACCTTCATCGGGCCGTAGCCCGGGAGCGCCGCCGAGGCGCTTGCTGCAGGTCGTCGGCGTCGGCGGCCTCGTCCCCAGATCGCGGGCCGCGTCGCCGCCGTACTCGTCGGCCACGACCGCGGCCAGCTCGCGCACGCGGCCGGCCATCGAGCCCGGGAAGCGGTGGATCGCAGGCTTCTCGCGGAACGCCTCCTCGAGGTCGAGCTTCGCGAGCTTCTCCGGCGCGAGGGTGCCCGACGCGCTGCTTCAGCACGAGCGGCCCGGCGAACGCCTTCTGCACCGGCACCTGCTGGTCGATCGCGAAGCCCACGAGCAGCGCGAACGGGTCGTGCGCGAGGAGCGCGCACGCCTCGGGTCGTCCGTGAAGTAGAGAGCCTCCACCACGTGGCGATCCTAACCGACCGCCTGCGCAGCTTCTGAACGCCGCGCGTCGTAGCGCCGGAAGCCCGGCAGAAGCAGTGCCACCACCGGGACCGCGACGACGCAGAGGATTCCGCCCGAGACGATCGACGTGCGCACGCTCGTCAGCGACGCGACGATGCCGGCCTCGACGTTCCCGAGCAGCGGGCCCGTCGAGTACGAGATCTGCTCGATCCCCGCGAGGCGGCCGCGCAGCCGGTCGGGGATCGTCTGGTTCCAGATCGTGCTGCGGAAGATGCCGCTCAGCATGTCGGCGAAGCCGGCGACGACCAGCCCGGCGCACGCGAGCGCCACGCCGTCCGCGAGGCCGCAGACGACGATCCCGACGCCCCAGCCGGCCGCGGCGACGAGCACGGCGAGCCCGTGCCGGTGGACGCGGGCCGTCCAGCCGCTCGTCAGCGTCGCCAGCGTCGCGCCCACGGCCGGAGCGGCGTAGAGGAGCCCGAGCACGCCCGGCCCGCCGAGCTTCGCGGCGAGCGCCGGGAAGAGCGCGATCGGCATGCCGAAGAACATCGCGACCATGTCGACGCTGTAGGTGCCGACGAGCTCCTCGCGGCTCGTCGCGTAGCGGAAGCCCTCGGCGATCGCCGCGCAGGCTCGGCGCCGCGCGCGTCCGGCGGCGGCGGCACCGCGCGCATCGCGCGCAGGCAGAGGAGCGAGACGCCGAACGTCGCCAGGTCGACCCCGTACGTCCACGGCAGCCCGAACGCCGCGATCAGCACGCCGCCGAGCGCGGGCCCGAGCGACCATCCCGAGCGTCGAGCCGAGCGACTCCAGCGCCGCTCGCGGCCGGCAGCTCCTCGCGCTCACCAGGCGAGGCGGGAGCGCGTGCGAGCGACGGCCGCTGCAGGCCGTCGAGCCCCGCCATCAGCGCCGCGACGACGAAGAGCACCCAGAGCTGCGGGTCCGGGAGAACCGAGTTCCCGAGCAGGAGCGCGGTTGCCGCGAGCAGCGAGAGCTCCGTCAGCTGCACGAGCCGCCGCCGGTCGATCGCGTCCGCGAGCGCGCCGCCGAGGAACGCGGTCACGAGCAGCGGCCCCAGCTCGGCCAGGCCGAGCAGCCCGACCACGAGCGACGACCCGCTCAGGTGGTAGGCCTGGTAGGGGATCGCGACGTACGTGATCATCGAGCCGAAGAAGGTCGTCGACTGCCCGACCCAGAGCAGGCGGAAGTCCCGGTGCCGCCGCAGCGGCCCGAAGTCGATCGTCGCCAGCGAGAGCAGCCGCCGTGCCCCCGGCTCGGCGACGGGCGGCGCGGGCGAGAGCCGTTGCCCCTCGGGAGGGTCGCGGGTCACGGCGCTGCAGCGTACTCGGGCGCTCACGGCCGCGACCGTTCCGGTCGAGCGCCTACGCCGTGCGCCGGCCTGTGGACAACTTGTCGCACACGTTCCCCGAAGCCGTCACTCCTTCGTCACGTGTTCGCTGGCACGATCTCTTCCCCGTGGCGGGTGGGGGCTAGGGACGGGACCTCCGGCGAGAAACGACGCGTCCGGTTGCGCCCTCACCGAGAGCCCTGCCCGTACCGAGCCGCGGCCTGCGCCCCAGGCCGACGTTGCGCGCCTCAGCCCGGCAGCGAGACACCGTGCCGAGCCGAAGCGCTTCGCGCCGCCGCGAACGCAGCCGCGACGCGCGCGACGTCGTTCTCGCTCGTGCGCCAGTTCGAGACCGAGAGGCGGACGGCGCGGCGGCCGTCCCAGACGGTCCCGCCGAGCCACGCCTCGCCGCCCGCCTGCACGGCGGCGATGAAGGCGTCGGTCGACTCGTCGTCCTCGAAGCGGAAGAGCACCTGGTTGAGGACGACCTCGTTCAGGATCTCGCAGCCCGGCAGCGCGGACAGCGCCTCGGCCAACGCCCGCGCCTGCGCGCACGTGCGCTCGACGAGCTCGGCGACGCCGCTCCGGCCGAGCGACCGCAGCGCCGCGTACGTCGTGAAGCCCCGCGCCCTCCGCGAGTGCTCCGGGTTCCAGTCGAGCGGGTCGCGGCCCGCGTCGGGCTCGGCGTGGATGAGGTACGCCGACCGGATCCCGAGCGCCGCGCGGTGCGCGTCGGGATGGGCGCAGAAGGCGACGCCGACGTCGTACGGGACGTTGAGCCACTTGTGCGCGTCGGTCGCCCACGAGTCGGCGCGCCCCGAGCCCGCGGTCAGGTGCCGCAGCGACGGGCGTCGCGGCCGCCCAGAGACCGAACGCGCCGTCGACGTGGAGCCACGCGCCGGCTGCCTCGGCCGCGTCGGCAATCGCCCCGAGGTCGTCGCAGGCGCCCGTGTTCACCTCGCCGAGCTGCGCGCAGACGATCGTCGGGCCGTCCCCGTCGCCGAGCACGGCGCGGCAGCTCTTCGACGAGCATTCGCCCCTGGTCGTCGGCCGCCACCTCGCGGATGCAGCTCGTCCCGAGCCCGACGAAGCGCAGCGCGCGGTCGAGGGTTCCGTGCCGCTTGGCGCCGGCGACGACGCGAATCGGCGGCGCACCGACGAGGCCGTCGCGCTCGACGTCGTGGCCGGCCCGCGCGAGGACGTGGTTGCGTGCTGCGACGAGCGCGGTCGCGTGTGCCATCTGGCAGCCGGTCACGAGTGCGAACGAGGCGTCCGCCGGAATGCCGAGCAGCTCCTTGAGCCAGCGGCCTGCCACCTCCTCCACCACCGAGGCGGAGGGCGCGAGCAGCGCGAGCCCGGCGTTCTGGTCCCAGGCCGAGGTCAGCCAGTCGGCTGCTGTCGCGGCGGGCACCGCGCCGCCGATCACGAAGCCGAAGTAGCGGCCGCCGGCCACCTGGGTCAGCCCGGGCTCCGCGTCGCGCGCGAGCTGCTCGATCACCTCGAGCGCGTCCACCGGCTCGTCGGCGAGCGGCACGTCGAGCGCGCGTCGCAGCTCTTCGATCGTCGCCGCGGGACTGACGGGCCGGTCGCCGAGCGACTCCAGGTACTCGATCCCGAGCGCTGCCGCGCGTTCGAGGGGGCGACGATCTTCCACGGACCGAGCCTACCTTCGCGCGGAGGTGGCAAACGGTTCGCGGCGCGCCGCTCGGCGCTGCCGGCGTGCGATCACCCCGGCGCCGGCCGTGGTGGCGAGAGCGAGCGGGACGAACAACGCCCACAGGCAGGTGACAGAGAGCACGAGCCCGCCGCCGGCCGCCGCGATCAGCCCGGTCCCGACGACCGGACGGGCGCGCAGCAACCCGAGGCCCACGGCGAGCGCGACGAAGATCGCCGCCGTCACCCGCGCGAACTCCCGCGCGTCGCCAGGCTCCCAGTCGGTGACCGCGTAGACGCCGAGGACCGGTGCCCCCGAGGAGCCCGTGAAGAAGAGCAGGAACGCCGACGACAGGGCGAAGCCTGCCCAGCCGGCGGCTCGCAGGGCCGCGCCCACGAGCCCGACGCGATTGGCCGCGCGCCAGGCGAGGTCGGCGCCGAGGCCGCGTACGGTGCGGCTCGCGACCTCGAGCTGGATCGCGGCCTGCCGGTTGCCGGCCGACAACGCGCAATCGCAGTGCTCCCAGAGGTCGCTCGCGAGCTCGTCGAGCCGCGCTCTGCGGATGTCCTCGGGCATGCCGCTCGTGTAGAGCCTCGCCCAGACGAGCGTGGCGCGCGCGGCCAGCATCAGGCGGGCCGCGGCCGCAGGGCCGTGACGGGCTCCGGCGAGTGCTCTGCGGCAAGTCGTTGCGCGCCCGCGTCGGTCAGGCGGTAGAGGCGGCGGCGCGGCCTCCCGGCCCGGAGCGCCAGCTCCGCGTCCTCCCACTCGCTCTCCAGGAACCCGAGCGCCGCCAGCCGCCCGAGCGCCTTGTAGAGCGTCCCGTAGGCGGTCAGCGATTTCGCGTCGTGCGCGTCCGCGAGCTGCCGCGCAAGCTCGAAACCGTGCACCGGGTCTCGATGAGCGGCCGAGACCTCGAGGATCGCGACCTCGAGCGGCAGCAGGGCTCCAGGCTTACGACGCACGACGGGAAGTCTTGCACGCGCGGCGTGAAGGCGCTATATCTTCCCATTGAGGATGGGCGCGACGCTCACAATCACCCGGCCGCGGCCGTCGAGCCGGGACGCGGTGCGCGCGATCGGCTGGTGGGTGCTCGTCGGGACTGCGGCGGGCGCGATCGCCGGGTTCCTCGCGGGCGGGATCGGCGGGCGCCTCGCGATGCTGCTGCTGCGGCTCACCTCGCCGGACGCCGTGCGCGGTGTGATCTCCGACGACGGCTTCGAGATCGGCGTCGTGACGACCTCGTCGCTCACCTTCGCGCTCCAGATGACGATGCTCGGCGCCTTCAACGGAATCCTCTACGCCATCGCCCGCAACGTGATCCCGGCTCGCTTCCGGCTCGGGCTCTGGACCGCGTTCGCGGCCCTCGTCGGCGGGGCGTCGTTCGTGCACGACGACGGCGTCGACTTCACCCTGATCGAGCCGGCAGTCCTCGCGATCCTGCTGTTCGTCGCGCTGCCAGCGGCGGGCGCAGCGCTGGTCGTCGTTCTCGTCGAACGGTGGTCGAAGGTCGAGCCGTGGCAGAGCCGCCGGCTCACGGCCGGGCTCGTCGTCGCCGCCGTTGCGTCCAGTTTCGCTCTCGTCTTCGCACTCGCGGTCGCGCTCGTGGCCTTCGTCGTGGGCCTGTCGCCGACGCTCAGCCGGTTCGTCGTCGGCGCGGGGAAGATCGTCGTCCCGATCGTCCTCGTCGGGCTCGCGGCCTTCGCCGCGGTCGACCTCGTCAGCGAGTCGAGCCGCATCCTCGAGTAGCACGATCCGCCCGCGTCTCTAGCCTGGCGGTCGTGGACGAGCTCGTCGTCGTGCGGCGGTCGACCCGGCGGAAGCGCTGGAGCCTTTCGGTGCCGTGGGGCGGGCCTGTGACGCTGTCGGTGCCCGAGCGCATGTCGCGCGCGGAGGTCGAGCGGGTGCTGATGTCCCAGCGTGCCTGGATCGCCCGCGAGCGCGAGAAGCAGTCGCCGCGGCTCGCGCTCGACCCGCATGCGGTGTCGGAGGCCGACGCCCGCCGTGCAGCACGCGACCTCGTGACGGCGGTGGCCGAGGACGAGGCCCGTGCGCTCGGCGTCTGCTACGAACGGATCGCGATCCGCGGCCAGCGCACCCGCTGGGGCTCGTGCTCATCGCGCGGCACGCTGTCGTTCAACTGGCGCCTCGCGCTCGCGCCGCGCTCGGTGCTCGACTACGTCGTCGTGCACGAGCTCTGCCACCTGCGCGAGCCGAACCACTCGCCGCGGTTCTGGGCGCTCGTGGAGCAGCGCCGCCCCGGCTGGCGCGCCGATCGCGACTGGCTGCGCGAGCACGGCGCCGAGCTGCTCGCGTTCCGGCCGGCGGCCTAGCGAGTCCGCGCGACGAAGGGCCTGTCGAGCCCGGACTCGGCGCCCCACACCTCGCCCGGCCGGCCAAGCAACTGCCGCACGCTCGCGCCGGCCGTCCGGTGCCGGAAGACGGCGAACCGCTCGCTCACGGGTCGAAGCGGACGAGGGCGTTGTCGCCGAAGTCGGTGACCCAGACGAGGTCGCGCTCGTCGACGTAGACGGCGTACTTCACGGCGCGCGTCGGCTCGGCGCGGGTCGAAGAGCGCTCGACCTGAAGGCTTGGCGGCGGAACCGTCTACTGGTGCCGGCTCGCGTTCGA
Source organism: uncultured Actinomycetota bacterium (assembly GCA_963797465.1). Taxonomy (GTDB): domain Bacteria; phylum Actinomycetota; class Thermoleophilia; order Gaiellales; family Gaiellaceae; genus PALSA-600. The sequence continues at coordinate 319,477 of CAWCPD010000003.1, forward strand.
GTTCTCGGCCGATGGATCGAGCCACATGGGCGGGCTCCGTCCTGAACGAGCCTTGACACCCCGGCTCGCAGTTGGGAGCGTTGCCGGACGCGCACGAGCAACCCCGAGAGAGGAGCGGTCTGATGCCAGCAACGCCTCACGCCTACAAGCAGTCCCGCGGAAAGTCGGGTGGCAGCGGCCGCCCGAGCCACAGCGACGCCGTCCTGCTCGTCGAGCTCGCGAAATGGGGCTCGATGATTCGAGTCGACGAGGCATCGCGGACGATCTTCGCGGACGACTTCGATCCTGACGGCGTCGAGGCGAACGACCCCTCGATCCAGCCGATGCTGTTCTTCCACGAGACGATCGGGACGCTCGTCAAGAACGGCCTCCTGAACCGCGAGCTCGTCTACGACTGGCTGTGGGTCGCCGGATCCTGGGAGCGCGTCGGGCCCGCCGCGAAGCGTGCGCGCGAGAAGGCCGGGATCGCGCAGCTGTACGAGAACTACGAAGCGCTCGCCGCCGGCCAGGGGTGACGCTGCGTCCTCAGGGGCGCTGATCCGCGGATCGCTCGATCGCCCGTAGCGCGAGTTGCTCGTCGACGTCGCCGGCGAGGCCGCTCACCCCGACCGCGCCGACGCGCAGGTCGCCGTCGAAGACCGCCACGCCGCCGAGGAAGAAGGTGAAGAAGGGGTCGAAGCTCGCGCGCTCGACCGCGTCGCCGCGGGCTGCCTCGGCGAGCTCGCGCGTCGTCCGGGCATCCGAGCGCGCCGCCGTATAGGCCTTCCGCTGCGCGTTGAGACGGGTGTCGGGCGCGGCGCCGTCCATCGTGGCCGCCGCGACGAGCTCACCGTGGTCGTCGGCCACGAACACCGACACCGGCCCCGGCGCCTCCGAGACGACCAGGTCGACGATCGCGCGCGCACGGTCCAGCTTCATCGCGCGATTCTGGCGCATTTGCGCGGCGGCGGGCATGCGGAATCGATCATCTAGGGTGGCGCGATGGACCCGCTCGCCTCGTTCTCGCCCGCCACGCGGGCCTGGTTCGAGCGGGCGTTCGTCGCGCCGACGCCCGCCCAGGCGCTCGGCTGGCCTGCGATCGCCGGCGGCGGGCACGTCCTGATCCAGGCGCCGACCGGCTCCGGCAAGACGCTGGCCGCCTTCCTCTCGGCGATCGACCGGCTGACCGCGACGCCCGGTGAGGGGCTGCGCCTCCTCTACGTCTCGCCGCTCAAGGCGCTGAACTACGACATCGAGCGCAACCTTCGCGGGCCGCTCGCGGGGCTCCGGTCAGAGCTACGCGTGGCCGTTCGTACAGGGGATACGCCCGCGAAGGAGCGGCGCGAGCTCGTCAGGCACCCGCCCGACATCCTGATCACGACGCCGGAGTCGCTCTACCTGCTGCTCACCTCCGCGGCGCGCGAGACGCTGCGCGGGGTCGAGACGCTGATCCTGGACGAGGTGCACGCGGTCGCCGGCACCAAGCGCGGCGCCCACCTGGCGCTCTCGGTCGAGCGGCTCGAGCGGATCACGCACGCGCCGTTCCAGCGGATCGGGCTCTCGGCGACCCAGCGGCCGCTCGAGGAGATCGGGCGCTTCGTGGCCGGTGGAAGTGTCGCCGGCGTAGCCGGCGACACCCGCCGAACGACCGGACGCCTCCGGCGCCGGTGGGCGCGCGGCCGATCGAGCTCGTCGACGCCGGCACGCGCAAGGAGCTCGACCTCGAGGTCGTGATCCCGGTCGAGGACCTGCGCGAGCTCGGCTCGACCGCGTCGCTCTCCTACCCGGTACCGACGGATGGGCAGGAGATGGACGCAGGAACGGAGCTGGGCTCGCAGTCGATCTGGCCGTCGATGTACCCGGAGCTGCTGCGGCTGGTCGAGGCGCACCGCTCGACGATCGTCTTCGTCAACAACCGCCGCCTCGCCGAGCGGCTCGCGCTGCGCCTGAACGAGCTGGCCGAGCGCGAGATCGCGCGCGCCCACCACGGCAGCCTCGCGCGCGAGCAGCGCGTGCTCGTCGAGGAAGACCTGAAGGCGGGCCGCATCCCGTGCCTCGTCGCCACCTCGTCGCTCGAGCTCGGGATCGACATGGGCGCGGTCGACCTCGTGATCCAGGTCGAGTCGCCGAAGTCGGTCGCGCGCGGCCTGCAGCGGATCGGGCGCGCCGGCCACGAGCTGGGCGCCGTCTCGAAGGGGCGCATCTTCCCGAAGTTCCGCGCCGACCTGCTCGAATCGCGCCGTCGTCGCCCGGGCGATGCGCGACGGGCGAGATCGAGGAGACGCGCATCCCGCGCAACCCGCTCGACGTGCTCGCGCAGCAGATCGTCGCGATCTCGGCCGACGAGGAGATCGCGGTCGACGACCTGCACGAGCTCGTGCGTCGCGCGTACCCGTTCGCCGACCTCTCGCGCGTCCAGCTCGAGAACGTGCTCGACATGCTCGCCGGCCGCTACCCCTCCGACGAGTTCGCCGAGCTGCGCCCGCGCATCGTCTGGGACCGCACCGCCGGCACGTATCCGCGCCCGCGACGGCGCGCGGCGCCTCGCGGTCACGAACGCCGGCACGATCCCCGACCGCGGCCTCTTCGGCGTCTTCCTGGTCGACGGCGGCGGCCGCGTCGGCGAGCTCGACGAGGAGATGGTCTACGAGGCGCGCGCCGGCCAGACGTTCCTGCTCGGCGCCTCGACCTGGCGGATCGAGGAGATCACCCGCGACCGCGTGCTCGTCTCGCCGGCGCCGGGCCTGCCGGGCGCCGTGCCGTTCTGGAAGGGCGAGGGCGTGGGGCGGCCGTACGAGCTCGGCCAGAAGATCGGCGCCGCCTCGCGCGAGCTGTCGGCGCTGTCGGACGAGGCGGCGAGCACACGGCTGCGCGAGGAGTTCCTGCTCGACGAGCGCGCCGCCCGCAACCTGCTCGTGTTCCTCCGCGAGCAGGCGGACGCCACCGGCGCGCGTGCCGACCGACCGGACGATCGTGGTCGAGCGCTTCCGCGACGAGATCGGCGACTGGCGCGTGTGCATCCTCTCGCCGTTCGGCGGCCGCGTGCACGCGCCGTGGGCGATGGCGATGACCGCGCGGCTGCGCGAGTCGCACGGCGTCGAGGCGCAGTCGATCTGGTCGGACGACGGGATCGCGCTGCACTTCCCCGACGCCGACGCGCCGCCGCCCGTCGCCGACCTGCTGCTCGAGCCCGACGAGGTCGAGGATCTCGTCGTCGTCGGAGCTCGGCGACACGGCGCTCTTCGGCGCGCGCTTCCGCGAGAACGCCTCGCGCGCGCTGCTGATCCCGCGCCGCCGTCCGGGCCAGCGCACGCCGCTCTGGCAGCAGCGGCTCAAGGCGCAGTCGCTGCTCCAGGTCGCGCGCCGCTACGGCTCGTTCCCGGTCGTGCTCGAGACCTACCGTGAGTGCCTGCAGGACGTCTTCGACCTGCCCGCGCTGCGCGGACTGCTGCAAGGGATCCAGACGCGGCAGCTCGACCTGGTCGAGGTCGAGACCGCGAGCGCCTCGCCGTACTCGGCCTCGCTCCTCTTCGACTACGTCGCGACGTACATGTACGAGGACGACACGCCTCCTGCCGAGCGGCGCGCGCAGGCGCTCTCGCTCGACCGCGAGCTGCTGCGCGAGCTGCTCGGGCAGGAGGAGCTCAGAGACCTCCTCGACCGCGATGCGGTCGACGAGGTTGAGCGGCAGCTGCGCGGCGGCGCCGCGGAGCGCCGACGAGCTGCACGACAAGCTGCGCCTGCGCGGCGACCTGCGCGCGGGCGAGTACGACGCGGCGCTCGCCGAGCCCCTCCTTGCCGAGCGGCGTGCACTGCTCGTTCGGATCGCGGGCGAGGAGCGCCTGATCGCCGCCGAGGACGCAGGCCGCTACCGCGACGCGCTCGGCGTGATGCCGCCGTCGGGGCTGCCCGACGCGTTCCTCGAAGGCGGGCCCGAGTCGCTGCGACAGCTCGTCCTCCGCTTCGCGAAGGGCCGCGGCCCGTTCACGACCGGCGAGGCGGACGAGCGCTTCGGCCGCGAGCTGGGCGGGATCCTGGCCGAGCTCGAGCGCGAGGAGCTGCTCGTGCGCGGCGAGCTGCGACCGGGCGGGAGTGAGCGCGAGTGGTGCGATCCCGACGTGCTGCGCCGCCTGCGGCGTGCGTCGCTTGCGGCGCTGCGTCGCGAGGTGGAGCCGGTCGAGCCGCAGGCGCTCGCGCGTTTCCTGCCCTCGTGGCACGGGATCGACCGCCGCGCGACGCCTGCGCGAGGCGCTCGTGCCGCTGCAGGCGCTGGCGCTGCCGGTCGGGCTGTGGGAGTCGGAGCTGCTGCCGCGCCGCGTGCCCGGCTACCGGCCCGAGCACCTGGACGCGCTCTGCGCGAGCGGCGAGCTCGTCTGGCTCGGCGCCGGGCTCGACCGCGTCGCCGTCTACTTCCGCGAGGACGCGGGCGTGCTCGGCAGGGTCGCCGGCACGCCGAACCCCGAGGGCGAGACGCACGAGGGGATCCGCGCGGCGCTGGAACGCGGCGCCGTCTTCTGGCTCGACCTGCTGGAGGAGACCGGGCTCGCCGACGAGGAGGCGCTGCCGGCGCTCTGGGACCTCGTCTGGGCGGGCGAGGTCACGAACGACGCCTGGACGCCGCTGCGCGCCGGCCGCCGCTTCGGCGTGCCGAAGCCCGAGCGCCGGCCGCGCCGCTTCTCACGCCGTCGCGTGACCACGATCACGGCCACACAGGGCCGCTGGTCGCGCACCGAGCGGCTCTTCGCGGGCGGCGAGCCGGAGCGCCGAGCGCTCGCGGAGCTGCTGCTCGAGCGGCAAGGGATCGTGACGCGCGACGGCGTCCGCGCCGAGGGCATCCCCGGCGGCTACGGCGCGGTGTACGCCGAGCTGCGGGCGCTGGAGACGCTCGGCCTCTGCCGCCGCGGCTACTTCGTCGAGGGCCTCGGCGGCGCCCAGTTCGCCCTCGGGGGCGCGGTCGAGCGCCTGCGTGAGCTGCGCGACGCGCACGAGGACGCGGTACCGCTCGTGCTCGCGGCGGCCGACCCGGCGCAGCCATACGGCGCCACGCTGCCGTGGCCGAAGCGCTCGGGCGCCCGCGCCGCACGCGTGGCGGGCGCCTACGTCGTCCTGCTCGGCGGCGAGGCGGCGCTCTACGTCGAGCGCGGCGGCAAGCACGCTCGTCCCGCTGCGCGATCCGGACGAGGCATGGCTGCGGCTCGCTTTCGCGGCGCTCGTCGACCACGTGCGCGCGCGGGGCGTCAAGCGCCTGGCGGTGGAGCGCTTCGACGGTGAACCGGTCGCAGAGACCGACACGATGCCGCTGCTCGTCGAGGCGGGCTTCGTCGCCGGGCCGCGGCGCGCGGTCCTGCGGCCCTGAGTCAAGCTCGAACAGTGGCGCGGTCCTGCCGGTTCGCTCGGTGAGCGCGCCGGGCCCCCACCCTACTGGGTGGGATCTACATGGGTGGGGATCCGTTCCCTCCGCCCTCGGCGGATGACGATATCGGTCGAGGCCGCACGGGACTGTGCCGTCTCTCGAACAATTCTGCGACTTCTCGTCCACACGCCACCGAGCACCCGCCACGACCCGGGAGGTGCCCGACGACGGTCAGTCGACGTCGCGCTCGATCAGGAAGGCGACGCGCACGTGTGCTCGCCACTCGCTGAGATCCTCGCCACGGAGGCCGACCGAGACGACGTCCACCGCCTTGATGTTCCGCAGCGTCAGCCGCGCGTCGGCGAGCGCCTGCTGGACGGCATCGTCCGAGCTCTGCTTGGAGCTTCCCACCAGTTCGATGATCTTGACAACCGCCATTCGATCGCCTCCCGCGTCGCCTACCGGATGAGCCAGAACCCTCGGCGAGACCGGGCTCGAAGTCAAGCCACGGTCGGCCCGCGGCTGGCCTAGGGTGCGCCCCATGCCCCTCCGGAACCGGGTGACGCCGCTCGGCGAGCTGGTCGCCGACCCGGCGCGCGGGCTCGTCTACGGGAACCGCGGCTGTCTCCACGACGCAGACGGGCACATCAGGCGCCGCTATGCCGGCAAGCGCTGGATCGCCTGCCGCCTCGAATTCCGTGGCCGGAAGCGCGCGCCGCTCATGCAGCCCGGTCGGTACACGGAGCTCTTCTTCCTCGATGAGGCGACCGCGTTTGCCGCCGGGCACCGGCCCTGTGCGGAGTGCCGCCGCCAGGACTACCGCAACTTCCAGGCGATCTGGCGCGAGCTTCATCCCGGGCCGGCGGCAGCCGACGCCATCGACGGCCGGCTCCACGCAGAGCGCCTCGACCCGACCACCCGGGCCCAGCGTCGGCAGAGCTCGCCGCCGGACGGGCTGCCCGACGGCACTTTCGTGCTCGAGCGCGGCGCGCCTTGCCTGGTGCTCGGCGGCGAGCTTCGGCCCTGGACACCGGCGGGCTACGCGGAGAGAGCGCCTCCGGCGGGCATCCGGGCGACCGTGATCACCCCTCCGTCGCTCGTCGCCGTGCTGCGTGCGGGCTGGGCGCCGGAGGTGCCGCTCGTCCACCCGTCGGCTCTCCACTGAGCGCCATCTCCTCCGACGGGGCGATACCGGGCCTCTCCGTGGGACCACGCGGCAGTTCGCGCACGCGGCGGCCGCGCACATGAAGCAGTTCAAGACGAGTTGACCGCGCTGGCCGACGCACGCGCTGCGCGGCTCGCCGGCTACTGGCATCCTCCGCGGAAGGAGGTGATGGGATGAGTTTCCTCGACAAGGCGAAGGCCGCGGCCGAGCAGGCGGCGGCGAAGGCGAAGGAGGAGTACGACGACCTCCAGCTCAAGCGCGCGCTCGGCCAGGCCTATACCGAGCTCGGCAAGGCGACGTACGAGCTGATCGAGAGCGGCGAGGTCGCGCACGAGAAGCTCGGCGAGCCGGCGGCGAAGCTCCGCGCCCTGCACGAGCGCGCGACGGCGGCCGACGGGGCGGACGAGCCCGCCGAGAACGCCGAGCCGGCAGCGCCGGATCCGCTCGAATCGCCCGAGGAGCCAGCCTAGGGGCTCGCCGATCGAGCTTCCCGATGGGCGAGCCGCGACGATTCCGACTCCGGTGTATCGATCAACGAGAACGAGGAGGATGGAGATGCTCAGTGACGCCCGCGTCTACGCGGCCCTTCCGGCGATCGATCTCGATCGTGCGCGCCGCTTCTACGCCGACAAGCTCGGGTTGACCCCGGCGGAGGAGTCGCCCGGCGGACTCTTCTACGACGGAGCCGGCGGGACCCGGTTCCTGGTCTTTCCGACGCAGGGCAAGCCGTCCGGAGAGCACACGCAGATCGGCTTCCTGGTCGACGACATCGAGGCAGAGGTCGCCGACCTCAGGTCGCGCGGCGTCGTCTTCGAGGAGTACGACCTTCCAGACCTCACGACCGTCGACGGCATCGCCGACGTCGGCCCGACCCGCGGGGCCTGGCTCCGGGACAGCGAGGGCAATCTGATCGGGGTCGTCCAGTTCGTCGCGTAGCCGGGATCGGCCGGACTGTGGCCTGGCCTCAGCGGCCCGCGAGCCGGCCGAGCAGGACGCCGAAGAGCGCATGGCGGTACGTCGCCTGCGCGAACGCGCGCCGGCTCGAGAGCAGCGGCGGCAGGCCCGGCTCTCCGCGCGCCGGGTGCCTCCGGTCGACCACGGCGTTCAGCGGATAGAGCACGACGTGCTCCGCGAGCGCGAGCGACACCGCCAACCGCCGTGGCCCGTACGCGGTCCGCGCCTGCAGCTCGCGGTAGGCGAGGCCGAAGAGCGCGCCGTTGGCGGCATGGAGCGCGAGGCCCGCGACGGGCCACATGCGCGAGCGCGTGACCGCCTTGCCGAGCAGCGCCACGTCCGAGTAGTCGTAGCGAAAGCAGCGCCGGTCGAGCGGCTGTTGCGCCGCCCAGACGGTCGCGGCGGCCGCACCCGCGAGCGCTGCACGGCGTCGAGTCACCCGTCCAGGGTATGTGGCCGGCGCGCGGGTACTGGTACCTTCGCCGGCGTGAACCGCACGCGCGCAGTCGTCTCGGTGGCAGTCGCGGTGTTCGCGATCGCGGTGGTCGCGGCCGTCGCGGGTGCAGGCACGAGCGCCGTGGGTCCGCGGCCGGTGACGATGGTGCTGACAGCCGCCGACCTCGGCCGCGGCGCCGTCGTCGAGTCGCAGGGGTTCACGCGGAGCGGCCCGATCGCGGCCTCGCGCGGCTATCAGCGATCGTTCACGGGCGTCACGCTCGGGAAGGCGCACGTGTTCACGCTCCAGGACACGGTGCTGATCGGCAAGGCACCCGCCGAAGCGGCGAAGCTGATCTCGTCGATCCTGCTCGCGACGAGCTCGAAGGCCGGCCGCGACGCGCTCTACGTCCAGTCCGAGCAGTCGTTCGCGAAGAGCTCGAAGCTCACCGTCCGCGGAGGAGCCGTGACGCGCGCCGGCGCGCTCAAGGCCGGCGACGCGGCGGTCGAGATCGTCTTCCGCTTCAACACGACGAAGGGGTCGTTCCAGGTGGGCGAGGTGTTCGTCCGGGTCGACGGGACTCTGAGCACGATCTACTACGGCGCGGGAACACCGGGCCTGACGCAGGCGGCCGCCCGCAAGCTCGCGCTCGACGCGGCGCGCCGGATGCAGGAAGCCGCCGCCACCGCCTGAGCTGGACCGGTGGTCGCGGATGCCCGAGGGCGACACGCTGCACCGAGCCGCGCGGCAGCTCGAGGTGCTGGTGGGCGAGCGGCTCGAGGTCGCCTCGCCACACCCGCGCGCACAGGCCGAGCGGGTGGCGGTGGTGCTCGACGGCCGCCGACTGGAGTCGGTCGAGGCGGTCGGCAAGAACCTCGTGCTCCGCTTCGAGGGCGGCGTCGTCCTCCGTTCGCACCTGCGGATGAGCGGCCGATGGGCCGTTCGTCCCCGCGGCGAGCCGCGCAGCGGGCGGCCTTGGCTCGTGCTGCGCGGCTCGCGTGCCGAGGGCGTGCTCTGGAACGGGCCGGTGCTCGAGCTGCACACGCGCGCGCTCGCGCGACTCGGGCCGGACATCCTCGCCACGCCTCTGGACCTGGACGCGATGCTCGCGCGGATGCGTCACGCGGACGGCGCACGCCGCCTCGGCGAGGCGCTCCAGGACCAGACGCTCGTCGCCGGGATCGGGAACATGTGGATGGCAGAGTCGCTCTGGCGGGCACGACTCTCGCCATGGCGTCGGTTGCGCGACGTGTCGGAGAGCGACCGCCGACTGGCCCTGGAGACGGTCGCGACGCAGATGCGGTCCGCGGTCGAGGCCGGTCGCGAGCCGCGCAAGCAGGTGCACGGTCGGGCCGGGCGCCCGTGCCGGCGCTGTGGCGCGCCCATCCGCTCCCGAGGGCTGGGCGACGCGAACCGGACGGTCTACTGGTGCCCGTCGTGCCAGCCGGCTCCGGCCGGGTAGGAGACGGGCCTCCGGTCGCCAACTGAGCGTCGTGGCGCTTCGGGCACCGCACCTTCACCAGTCGTTGCGCGGCTTCTGCCTCGCGGCGTTCGCCGTCGAGCGCGGCGCGGAGCTCCCGTTCGCGTTCGAGGAGCACCCGACGCACGACGGTCCCTCGCTCTACGAGTACCGCCCGCTCGTGCGCGGCTTCCTCGACGACCAGGCGCCGTCGCTCCGGCGGCTTCCGGACGCCCGCAACGCGATCGACGACCTGCGGCGCGAGCCGGCCGCGGCGATCTTCGCGCGCGCACATTCGGGCGCGGCCGGGGCCGAGGACGACGCGCTCTTTCGCACGATCCTGCTGCCGTTGCTCTCGGCCGTCGCCGAGCGATGCGGCGGCTTCGACTGGCACGACGAGGCGTTCGACAACGAGCTACTCCGAGATCGAGCTGTCGCTGTTCGGCACCGCGCGCTCGTACGCGGCGATCGCGCCGCTCGTCGGGCTCCAGGCCGGCTCGACCGTGGAGCTCGGCGGTGGCATCCGCGTCCGCGCCGCGGCGACGGGGGAGGTGGCGTCGCTCTGGCCCGAGGCACAGGGGCTGATGCCGCCCGAGTTCGGCCGCGACGTCGACCGGCTCTGCGTGCTGGAGCTGACGCGCGAGCTGGACGCCGCCGACGCCGATCCGCCCGACGCGGCCGGCGAGCTGGCCGACGCGGTCAGCGCGCTGCGTCTCGCGACCGCCGGGGCGATCGCGGCGGGGCCGGTGGTGTTCGAGCGGCTCGACTTCCGGCCGCTGCGGATCGCGCCGTTGCTGCCGATCGCCGCCACGCAGCCGTACGGCGAGGGGATTCGGCTCGACTCGCTGCGCGGTCGGCTTGCGGCCGACCTGCGCGCGCGGCTGCCGCTCGCCGACGACGACCGTGAGCTCGCCGAGGCGCTCGACCGTTGGGAGCTCTCGCTCTTCGCCGAGGAGCCGTTCCGCTCGGCCCAGCTGCACGACGCCCTCACGGCACTGCTCGGCGCGGGGGACGGTGCGTGGGCCGCTTCGGTGCGCGCCGCCGTGCTGCTCGGCGAGAAGACGAAGGAGCGCACAGAGCTGCTCGAGGCGCTGCGGGCCGAGCACGCGGGCCGCGCGGCGCGCGACGCGATCCGGCGCGCGCTGGTCGAGGCGCTCGTCCACGGCAGCCGGGCGGAGCTCGTGCGGACGCTCGACCAGACCCTGCTCGGCGTGCGACCGCGGCCTGCCACCGTGGTCGCGGCGTAGCAGGCTCGAGGGACAGCGCCGCCTCGAGGGTGCCGGATCTGCCGATGTGGTGGGCGACGGAGAGTTGTCACGCTCTTGTGACGGAGCTGTGACGGACACGGCACACCTGTTCGTCTAGATTCGAGGTGTGACCGGAACGACGAACGTGGAGGTCGAGGTGGCGGTCGCGCCGGGTGCGGCGACGGGCTTGGGCGCGCAGGGCCCACTCTCCGACGGCATGGCAGATCGGGTCGGCGGCGACCCGTCGGACGAGGCCGCGAAGGTGCTGCGCCGGCTCGAGCGGATCGAGGCGCTCGATCGCGAGCGGGCATCTGCGAAGCGGCTGCTCGGCGAGTTGCGCGAGCTCGTCCGGGAGGCCGAAGCCTGGGCGCGCCTCGAGGGCGACGGCCGGGCGCGCGCGGCGGTCGGGAAACTTCGGGAGGAGGCGGAAGGAATGAGCTGACCGGAACAGAAGATGCCGCCTACATGGCCGTCGCACGTCTCCTTCCGCGTCCGAATGCGCGGAGCGTTCCTGCCAAAGGCAAGGGCCCTACCGTCGCGCGCGTCGTCGCTTTCGCGAACCAGAAGGGCGGCGTCGCGAAGACGACGACGACGCTCAACCTCGGCGTCGCGTTCCGCGAGCGCGGGCTGCGCGTGCTGTGCATCGACCTCGATCCGCAGGGCAACCTGACGATGTCGCAGGGCCTGAACCCGGACACGATCGAACGCTCGATGTTCGACGTGCTCGTGCACCGTCTGCCGATCGACCAGGTGATCGAACACGCGGGAGATCGACATCGCCGTCGCGTCGATCGATCTCGCGGGTGCCGAGCTGGCGCTCTCGAGCCAGATCGGTCGGGAGCGCGCGTTGGAGAAGGCGCTCGCGCCGGTCAAGGATCGCTACGACTTCATCCTCATCGACACGCCGCCGTCGCTCGGGCTGCTGACGATCAACGCGTTCGCGGCCGCGACCGGAGTGATCGTGCCGGTGCAGACGGAGTACCTCTCGCTGCGCGGGCTCGTCCAGCTCGAGAACACGCTGCAGATGGTGCGCGAGAACCTGAACCCGCACGTCTCGATCGTGGGGATCCTGCCGACCATGTACGACAAGCGGCTCACGCACTCGCGCGAGGCCGATGACATCCTGCGCGAGAACTTCGGCAAGCTCGTGTTCAACACGAGGATCCGCAAGACGATCCGCTACGCCGAGGCGCCCGTCACCGGCTCGTCCGTCCTGGCCTACGAGCCCGAGGGTGAGGCGGCCGAGCTCTATCGCGATCTGGCAAAGGAGGTGCTCCGTGGCGAGAAATCGCGCCAAGATGCGTGAGGGCCCGCTCGCGGAGCTCTTCCGCGCGACCGAGGCCGCCCAGCGCCGCGCTCACGGCGAGGAGACGCCCGCCGTCGATCCGCAGGAGCAGCAGCCGCCCGCGCCGATCCCGCTCCCCACGCGTGAGCCCGAAGTCGAGGAGCAGCCGGAGCCCGACCGGCCCGCCGCACGCTGGCTCGAGCCGCTCCCGGCCAACCCGGCGCGCCTCGAGCGCTCGCGCGAGAGCTCGTCGTACCTCGCGGTGATCCGCGTCGTCGGGGTCGGCGGCGCCGGGCTGAACGCGCTCGACCGGATGATGGACGCAGGGATCACGCAGGTCGACTTCGTCGCGATCAACACCGACATCCAGCAGCTCCAGACAAGCGACGCACCGACGAAGCTCCACATCGGCAGCGAGCTCACCGAGGGGCTCGGCTCGGGAGCCGACCCCGAGATCGGGCGCCTGGCCGCCGAGGAGAGCTACGACCAGATCAAGCGCACGCTCCGCGGCTCCGACATGGTCTTCGTCACCGCGGGCGAGGGCGGCGGCACCGGCTCCGGCGCGGCGCCCGTCGTCGCGCGGATCGCGCGCGAACTCGGTGCGCTCACGGTCGGCATCGTCACGACCCCCTTCAAGTTCGAGGGCACGCGCCGCAAGAAGCAGGCCGACGAGGGCGTCGAGCTGCTGCGACAGAACAGCGACACGCTGATCGTGATCCCGAACGACCGGCTGCTCGAGGTGCTCGACAAGTCGACCTCGATGCTGGACGCGTTCCGGATCGCCGACGACGTGCTGCGCCAGGGCGTCCAGGGAATCTGCGACCTGATCACGAACCCGGGGCTCATCAACCTCGACTTCGCCGACGTGCGCACGATCATGAAGGACGCCGGCTCGGCGCTGATGGGCATCGGGTTCGCCACCGGCGAGAACCGGGCCCGCGAGGCGGCTGAGCGGGCGCTCGGGCAGCCCGCTGATCGACACCGAGATCACGGGCGCACGCGGCATCCTGCTCTCGATCGCGGGCGGCGACGACCTCTCGCTCTACGAGGTCAACGAGGCCGCCGAGGTGATCCGCGAGGCCGCGACCGACGACACGAACATCATCTTCGGCGCGACGATCGACGACCGCCTCGCCGGCCAGCTCTGGATCACGGTCGTAGCGACTGGTCTCGGCAGTCCGCGCCGGCGCGGCCTTGCGTCCGTTGGAGTGCGCACCGGCGAGCCGCTCGACGCGCCGTCGTTCCTACGCGACTAGCTACCGCACCGCGACCATCTAGGCTCTCGGCGATGAGGGGCGCCGTCGCCGGGGGCCATCCGCTGACCGCGCAGGCGGGCGCCCGCGTCCTCGCCGAGGGCGGGAACGCGGTCGACGCGTGCGTGGCCGCCGCGTTCGCGGCTGCAGTCACCGAGAGCTCGCTGACCGGCCTCGGCGCGGGCGGCTTCATGCTCGTCCACCGCGCACGCGACCGCTCGACCCGGCTCGCCGACTTCTTCGTCGTCGCCCCCGGCCTCGGGCTCCGACGCCCCCGGGGCGGCGAGATGCAGCTGATCGACGTCGGGTTCGGCGACAGCGAGACGACGCAGGCCTTCCGGATCGGGCCCGGCCTCGTGCGCGGTGCCCGGCGCCGCGGCCGGGCTCGAGGCGGCGCACCGCGCCTACGGCCGCCTGCCGTGGCGCGAGCTGCTCGCGCCGGCGATCGAGCTCGCGCGCGACGGCGTCGAGCTGACGCGGCCGCAGGCGCACCTGCACGGGCTCCTCGACCCGATCCTGCGCTCGACCGCCGAGGGCCGGCGGATCTACAGCCGCCCGGACCGGGCTCGCGGCTCGTCGCCGGCGACACGTCTGCGCCTGCCCGACCTCGGCGGACACGCTCGAGGCGATCGCCGCGCCGGGGCTCGGCCGTGCTGTACCGCGGCGAGCGGGCGCGCGCGATCGTCGCGACCGTGCGCGACGGCGGCGGCGAGCTGACGCTCGACGACCTCGCGGCGTACCGCGTCGTCTGGCGGCGCCCGGTGCGCGCAGCCGTTCCGGGGCTCCGACGTTCGTCTCGAACCCGCCGCCGTCGTCCGGCGGCGTGCTGATCGCCTACGGCCTCGCGCTGCTCGCGCGGCTCGACGGCGGCCAGCCCGGGAGCGCCGAGGCGATCGCGGCGCTCGTCGAGGTGATGCGCGAGCAGGCCCGGGCGCGCGGCGGCAGCTTCTCGCGCGACCTCCACCGCGGCGGCCTCGCGGCACGCGCTGCTCTCTCCGCCGAGCTGCGCGCGGCCCGCCGACGCATCGCCCGCCGCATGCGCGGGCCGACCCGAGCCGGCGCCCGCGGGCGGCACGACGCACGTCTCGGTGGTCGACGCCGACGGGAACGCAGCCTCGCTCTCGACCTCGACCGGCTCCGGCTCCGGCGTGATCGTGCCCGGGCACGGGCGTCTACCTGAACAACATGCTCGGCGAGTACGACCTCGTCGGCGGCGCCACGATGTCGCCCGGGCGGCGGCTGACGAGCATGATGGCGCCGTCGCTCGTCCTCGGCCGAGGACGGCCGGCCCCGGCTCGTCGTCGGCAGCGCCGGCTCGGCGCGGCTGCGGGGCGCGATCATGCAGGTCGTCGTCAACGTGTCTGGAGCACGGCCTCGCCGTGGCCGAGGCGCATCTCCGCCCCGCGCGTGCACGTCGACGAGCCGCACGTCCACTGCGAGGGCGGGGCGGACGCGGCCGAGCTCGACCGGCTCGAGGCGCTCGGCTACGACGTCGTACGCTGGCGACGGCGCAACCTCTTCTTCGGCGGCGTCGCAGCCGTCGCAGTGCAGCCGGACGGACAGCTCTCGGCCGCCGGCGACCCGCGCCGCGGCGGGGCCGGTGTCGTCGTCGGCGCATGACCGTCGGCGTGGAGGTCAGGCGGCTAACGCGGCAGAGCTCGCGGCGCTCGCGGACGTGATCCAGCAACCGGGAGTCGGAGAGATGGCTGCCGGGCGGCCCGCGCCCACGAGGCGTCGCCGACGAGCGGCGCTACGTCAGATCGCTCAGGGGCCATCGGATGCCGCGCGCGCGATCGCAGAGACCGCCGGCTCGTGGGCCGACTCTCGCTCTCGCGCGACCTGCACCCGGCGAGCGCGCAGTCGAGCGACCCGGTCTGATGGTTGCCGCCGCGCCGAGCGAGCGCCGGACGGCGGCGCTACTCGCCGCTGAGCGGCGTGACCTTGCCGTTCCCCGCCGCCGAGTGCTGCACGGCCCGCTCGAGCGTCAGCGCCTCCAGGGCGTGGTCGAGCAGCTCGGCGAGCCGCGCGTAGCGCCGGAGCGGTGACGTGATCTCGATCAACTCCTGCTTCTCCGCAGTGCCGAAGTCGACGCGCGAGACGAGCTCGAAGTCGAGCAGCGGCCCATCCGCGCTCGGCGGATCGAGCGAGGAGCCGACGGTTCGCTGCAACCTTTGGAAGAGGTCGAGCATCTTCTCGACGTCGTCGGCAGCCGGCGGATCGTCCTCGTCGATGAGCGCCTCGACCGAGCCGACGAGGAACGAACGGTCGTAGTGGAGCTCGCGAGAGCCGAAACCGCTCGCCGCCCTCGACCGAGACGTGCATTCGACCGTCCGGCAACACGCGCAGCACCTCCGCGACCGACGCGCGCGTGCCGACGTCGTGCGCCTCGCCGCCCGGTTTCTCGAGGAGCACGCCGAACTCCTCGCTGCGCTCGATGCACTCGCCGATCAGCTCCTTGTAGCGCGGCTCGAAGATGTGGAGCGGCACGCGCTCGGTCGGAACGAGCACGAGCGGAAGCGGAAAGAGTCCCAACCGCGACATGTCCAAAGCGTACGCGTGTGGAGAGATTGTCACGCTCTTTTCACCGTCTCGGCGGGAAAGACGGGCTGAGCGTTGGTAGCGTTGGCCGCTGAGGGCGGCGGGACGGCTCCCCACCCTGGGTGGGGGCTGCGCGCACCGGCGCGAGTTCGAGCGCGGACCGCGGCGCGTCGCCCGAGCTTCTCTCCGGCCGATGCTCCGGCGCTCGGTGCTTCGGGCGCTCCGTGCTTCCGGCGGTCGTGCTTCCGGCGGTCGTGCCCCAATGCTCGGGATCGCGTCCGCAACTTCGAGACCGCGGACCGTCCGGCCGTAGGCCCACGCGTGCGTGCGCGGACGGCGCCAGCGTCCGAGCTAGGGTTCGGGCCGTGAGTGACGGCATTCCGCACGCGGTCAGGGGCTCGTTCGCCCGGCGGTCGAAGGGCTCACGCCGTACCAGCCCGGGAAGCCGGTCGAGGACGTCCGGCGTGAGCTCGGCCTCGACCGCGTCGTCAAGCTCGCCTCCAACGAGGGCCCGTTTCCGCCCGTTTCCGGCCGCGCTCGAGGCGCTCGCCGCGGCGGCGCCCGAGCTGAACCGCTACCCGGACGGCGGCGCGTACCGGCTGCACGAGGCGCTCGCAGCCCGGCACGACGTCGCGTTCGAGGAGGTCTGCGTCGGGTGCCGGCGCCGACGGCTGCCTCGACATGCTCAGCCAGGCTGTGCTCGATCCCGGCGACGAGGTCGTGTGCGGCTGGCCGTCGTTCCCGAGCTACGTGATCTACGCGCGCAAGCAGGGCGCGGCGGCGACGCTCGTGCCCTGCGCGAGCACCGCTACGACCTCGACGCGCTGGTCGCCGCGCGTCACGCCGCGGACGAAGCTCGTCTACGTCTGCCATCCGAACAACCCCACCGGCACGACGAACACGCGCGCACGAGCTCGACGCCTTCTTCGAGCGGGTTCCAGAGCCGGCTGCTCGTCGTGATCGACCAGGCCTACTTCGAGTACGTCGACGATCCGGACTATCCGGACGCCGTCGAGGAGTACCTGAAGCGCGGCCGGCGTGTCGTCGTCCTGCGCACGTTCTCGAAGATCTACGGGCTCGCCGGGCTCCGCGTCGGCTACGCCGTCGGCCCGCGCGACGTGTGCGCTGCGATGGCGAAGGTTCGGCGCCCGTTCGACGTGAGCGACGCCTGCGCAGGCCGCGGCGCTCGCGAGCCTCGGGGACGCGACCGAGATCGCCCGCCGGCGCTCACTGAACGCCGAGGGGATCGCTGCGCTGACCGCGGGGCTCCGCGAGCACGGCCTCGAGCCTGTCGAGGGTGCGTGCGGCAACTTCCTGTACGTCGAGCTCGGCGAGGACGCGGCGCCGCTCTTCGAGCGACTGCTGCAGGAGGGCGTGATCGTTCGACCCCTGCACGGCTTCGGCGCGCCGACTGCGATCCGTGTCTCGGTCGGCACGCCGGAGGAGAACGCGCTCTTCACGGCCGCCCTCGGCCGCGTCCTCGCTCGTGCGTGACGGGCGTTCGGCGCGCGTCAGTCGGCGTCGCGCTCGCGCTCGAGCTGCGCTGCCTGCTGCGCGACCCAGTCCTTCAGCGAGCGCGACGACGGGCCGATCGACGTGATGGCTTCGCCGAGCGATCGCATGATCGCCTCTGCCGCAGTCTCGCCGACGCCCCGCCCGTCTTCGCAGGATGCACGCCACGTCCCACCTGCGTACTCGACCTCGAGCGTCCGACCGTCTGGCGTGTAAGTCCGCCACGTCATAAAACGGGACGAACCGTACATCGAACCTGTTTTCAAACTGTGTGCTCGCCGAGCGCGCAGTGGGTTAGGTTTGGCCGCCGTGCGCGCGTTCCCTCTCCGTAGCCAGCTCCGCCTGCTCGAAGACGGCCGCTTCCGGCTGCTCTTCTTCGCCACCTTCGCGTCCGGGATCGGCAACTGGCTGGCGGTCATCGCGCTTCAGATCGACGTCTACAACCGAACGCACTCCGGCTGGTGGATCGGCGCGCTGCTGATCGCGAACATCCTGCCTGCCGTGTTCCTCGGGGTGCTCGCGGGCCCGCTCGTGGACAGACTGTCGCGGAAGGGCTTGATGATCGCCTCGGATGTAGGGCGCCTCGTCGTCTTCGTTGCACTTCCGTTCGCGAACTCGGTGACGGCGGTCGTGGTGCTTGCAGCGCTCGCCGGGATCGGGAACGCGTTCTTCCGGCCGGCCGTGCTCGCCGGGCTTCCGAACCTCGTCGATGCGGCGCGGCTCGCGAGCGCGAACGCCTTGCTCCAGCTCGTCGAGTGGGCGACGACGGCTGTCGGACCGATCGTGGGCGGCGCGATCGTCGCCGCGTCGGGGCCCGACCTCGCGTACTGGGTGAACGCCGTCACGTTCGGGATCTCGGCGCTGCTCGTGCGCGGGTATCCCCGGCCGGCTGCTCCAGAGCGACCGGCCGATCGGGCGTGGGCACTGGAGCGAGCTCGGCAGAAGGCTTCTCCGTCGTCCGTCGCTCGCGCCCGCTCCTCTGCGTGTTGATCGCGTGGTCGATCGTGATGGTGGCCAACGGGATCGTGAACACGGCGGAGGTGTTCCTCGCACGAGAGTCGTACGACGCCGGCGACTTCGGATTCGGCCTGCTCTGGGCAGGTTCCGGCGTCGGCCTCGTCGTCGGCGGCCTGGCGGCCTCCTCGCTGATGAAACGAGACATCGCGGTTGCGTACACGCGGACACTCGGGCTGTTCGCGCTCGGAATCGCCGGCGCCGCCGCGGCCCCGAACGTGTGGCTCGGTGTCGTGGCGATGATGGTTGCAGGGTTCGGAAACGGTGGCGCGGTCGTCGCGAACATCACCCTCGTCCAACAAGGCGCGCAGGACCGAGTACGTGGGCGTGTGTTCACGCTGCTGATGAGCGTCAACTACGCCGTGCTCGGCGTTGCCTTCATCATTGCCGGTCCGATCACGGACGCGATGGGAGCCCGCTGGGCCTATGCGGCGGCGTCGGTGGTCATCGTCGGCGCGCTGGTCGCCGCTTGGTTGATCCTTCCCCGCTCCGAGCTGCATGCGGCGCCTGTGCCGCAGGACGGGACACGACCACGAAAGCCGCGAGGTGTGCTCGTCGTGCCGATGCTGGCAGATCCGGTGAGCGACGAGCCATCGGCAGGCGCTCGCGACGCGCTCCCGGCGCCTGCCCACTCCGAGGCAGCTTCGTCAACGCTTCCCCGCCCGCCGGTCGTGCCGGTCATGGTTCCCGCCCAGAGTGGTGGTCGAGGTTCGCGCCCCTTCTGGGGAGCCGTCGTCGTCGCGCTGCTGGTGCTGCTTGCGGCCGCCGGCATTCTGGGCGGGCGCGCGCTGCGTGGGGGAGACGACGCCGTGACGCCGACGACGTCGCCCTCGACGCCGACGCTGACCCGGCCGAAGGTCGTGTCGCCGACACCGACCGAGCCTCCTGCCTGGGGGCCGCTGACGGCCGAGCCGGTGGGCCAGCTCGCTCTCCCGCTCGAAGGGGCCGCGGCCGCTGTCGTAGGCAGGCGTCTCGTCGTGCTCGGCGGCCGGAGCTCGGGCGAGCCGACCGCAGCCGTGCTGCTCGGTGCTCCCGATGGCGTCGTTCCCCGCGTCGCGAGCCTTCCGTCCCCGCTTGCGGAAGGCGTGCCGCTCGTTCAGCCCGGTGCCGTGTACGTGATCGGCGGCGAGCGCGGCGAGACGGTCACTGACGAGATCGTCCGTTTCGATCTCTCGACCAGGGCGATGACGTCCGTCGGCCGGTTCGTCGAGCCGCTCGCCGGCGCCGGGCACGTCCAGGTGGATGATTCGGTCGTGATCGTCGGCGGATGGACGGGCGAGAAGCTCGCAACCGGCGTGCTGCGCTACTCACTCGACGGCAGCCCGACGCTGGTCGCCCGGTTGCCCGAGGCCACGCGTGATCCCGCGGTCGCGCTGCTCGGCGATCGCATCTACGTCGCGGGCGGGCTCACTGCAGCAGGCCCGAGCAAGAACGTCTATGCAGTCGAGCTCGCTTCGGGCACCGTGACGCTTGTCGGGGAGCTGGCGCGCGCCGTGTCGAGCGCCGTGCTCGTGGTCAGCGGTGGTCAGCTCTACCTGCTCGGCGGGCGCGCCGCCGCTGGACCCGTGGCAACCGTGACCCGCATCGATCCGCGGACGGGCGCGATCACGGCCGCGGGCCGGATGCCGCGTCCGCTAGCCGGGGCCGAGGCGGTGCGCCTGGGCGGGGCGACGCTCGTGGTCGGCGGACTGAACCACCCGGGAGCCGGAGGAACGAGCACGGCGATCGATCGGCTGAGCGGTTGAGTCGTCGACCCTGGAGCTTCGAACGGCTGATCGACGGCATCCGGGCGGGCGAGACCGGCGCGCTCGCTCGCGCGATCTCGCTCGTCGAGGACCGCGAGCCCGGCCGCGTAGCGCGCTCGTCCGCGAGCTCTATCCGCGTCACCGGTCACGCGCATTCGGTCGGGTCACCGGCGCGCCCGGCGTCGGCAAGTCGAGCCTCATCTCGGCGCTCGTCGCCCACCTCCGCGCGCGCGGGCTCACGGTCGGCGTCGTCTCGGTCGACCCGTCGAGCCCGTTCACGCACGGGCGCGCTGCTCGGCGACCGGATCCGGCTCGCCGACCACTTCCTCGACCCGGGCGTGTTCATCCGCTCGATGGGCACGCGCGGCCACGGCGGCGGGCTCGCCGAGTCGACGCTGCAGGCGTTGCTGCTCCTCGACGCCGCCGGCAAGGACGTCGTCTTCCTCGAGACGGTCGGCACGGGCCAGAGCGACGTCGGCGTGCTCCTCGATCGCCGACACGGTCGTGCTCGTGCTGCATGCCCGGCTCGGGCGACTCCGTGCAGGCGCTGAAGGCCGGGATCATGGAGATCCCCGACGTGATCGCGATCAACAAGGCCGATCACCCGCAGGCGCGCGCGACGCGCGAACGACGTGCGTCAGGTGCTCGCGCTCGCGCCGTCGGCGCCGCAGCCGCCGATCGTGCTCACCGAGGCGCTGCGCGGCGACGGGCATCGCCGAGCTCTGGGCCGCGATCGAGCGGCACCGCGCCGGGCTCGAGGCGGCGGGCGCGCTCGAGGCGCGCCGCCGCCGCAACCTCGCGGCCGAGGTGTTCGCGGTCGCCTCGGCGCGCGCGAGGCGTCACCTCGAGAATGCCGTCGCCGACGATCCCGAGCTGCGGCGGCTGCTCGACCGCGTCGAGCGGCGCGAGCTCGACCCGCTCACGGCCGTGCATGAGATCCTGCGAGACGGTGTTCCACCTCTCCGATGACGAAGGCGCTGGTGACGAAGACGATGGCGACGAAGACCGGCCCGACCCTCGCTGACATCCAGGCCGCCCGCGAGCGCGATCGGCGAGCACGCGCGCGTGACCGCCGTCTACGGCTCGGACGCGCTCTCGCTGCGCACCGGCCGCGAGGTCGTGCTCAAGACCGAGAACCTGCAGCGGACGGGCTCGTTCAAGATCCGCGGCGCCGTCAACATGCTCGCGACGCTGCTCCGCGGCCGAGCGCGAGGCGGGCGTGATCGCCGCGAGCGCCGGCAACCACGGCCAGGCGGTCGCCTTCGCGGCGCGCGAGCTCGGCGTGCGCGCGACGATCGTGATGCCGCAGGACGCGCCGATGTCGAAGGTCGAGCCGACGCTGCGCTACGGCGCCGAGGCCGTGCTCTTCGGGGCGACGTTCGACGAGGCGCTGGCCGAGGCGCGCCGCCGCGTCGAGGAGACGGGCGCCACGCTCGTCCACGCGTTCGAGGACGAGCGCGTGATCGCCGGTCAGGGCACGATCGGCCTCGAGCTCGCCGAGCAGCTGCCCGAGCGTCGAGACGCTGCTGATTCCGGTCGGCGGCGGCGGGCTCGCCGCCGGGAATCGCGATCGCGATGCGCGCGCTCGTGCCCGACGTGCGGCTCGTCGGCGTGCACACCGAGCGCGGCGCGTACACGATCGCCGACGGCATCGCCGTGAAGTATCCGGGCGAGCTGACGATGCGCATCCTCGACGAGCTGCTCGACGAGCTGATCGAGGTGAGCGACGAGGAGATCAGCGAGGCGATCGCGCTCCTGCTCGAGCGCTCGAAGCTCGTCGTCGAGGGCGCGGGCGCGGTCGGCGTCGCGGCGCTGCTGACAGGCCAGCGTCGGCGGCTCCGGCCCGGTCTGCGCGCTCCTCTCGGGCGGCAACATCGACCCGACGCTCCTGATCTCGGTGATGCGCCACGGCCTCGCGCTCGCCGGCCGCATCCTCGTCATCCGCAGCCGCCTCACCGACCGGCCGGGCGAGCTGATCAACCTGCTCCGCGTCGTCGCCGAGCAGCGGGCGAACATCGTCGCGATCGAGCACCGGCGCGAGGGCGTCGAGCTCCAGATCGCGGACGTCGGAATCGAGCTGACCCTGATCACGCGCAACGAGGAGCACTGCCTGCGACTGATCGCCGGGATCGAGGCCGCCGGCTTCCCCGTCGAGCGCATGCGCTGAGCCGCGCCGGCGCGCTACCAGTCGGTCGGGCGGTAGTCCTTCAGGAACTGCCCCCAGACGTGCTCGCCGGTGTTGAATCCGGCGATGATCGGATCGACGATGCGCGCCGCGCCGTCGACGATGTCGAGCGGCGGCGTGAAGCCGTGCTCGGCCGTCTTGCGCTCCGCGAGGTGCATCGGGTCCTCGTCGGTGACCCAGCCGGTGTCGACGCTGTTCATGTGGATGCCGTCGGCGAAGTAGTCGGCCGCCGAGGTGCGCGTCATCATGTTCAGCGCCGCCTTGGCCATGTTGGTGTGCGGGTGCCGGGTCGTCTTGAAGCGCCGGTAGAACTGCCCCTCCACCGCCGAGACGTTGACGATGTGCTTGTCGCGGCTCGGGACGCGCAGCATCAGCGGCTTCAGGCGCGCGTTGAGGACGAACGGCGCAACGGCGTTCACGAGCTGCACCTCGAGCAGCTCGACCGACGAGACCTCGGCGAGCAGCAGCCGCCAGGAGTTGCGCGCGCGCAGGTCGACCTGCTGCAGGTCCTGGTCGAGCTCGCCCTCGGGGAAGAGCCGCGCCAGCTCGGGCGCGCCCGAGCCGAGTGCGGGCGCAGCGTCGCCGGAGAGGATGTCGTGGCGACGCAGGCCCTCGTACCCGCCGAGCAGGCGCCGCTCGTCCGCGGGCAGCCGCTCGACCGGCGCCGTCTCGCGCTCCATCATGTGCGGTAGAAGCCGGCGGCCGCCGCACCGTCTGGCAGGCGTTGTTGACGATGAAGTCGAGCCGGTCGCGGGTGGTCGAGCAGGTGGTGGCAGAACGCCTCGACGCTCGGCGTGTGGCGCAGGTCGAGCCCGTAGATCTCGAGCCGGTCGCGCCAGTCGCTCGAAGTCGGGCTCCGGCCGCGTAGCGGGCCGCCGCGTCGCGCGGGAAGCGCGTCGTGACGATCAGCCCGGCGCCGGCGCGCAGCAGCTTGATCCCCGCCTGGTAGCCGATCTTCACGCGCCCGCCGGTGAGCAGCGCGACGCGGCCCGTCAGGTCGGCGGTCTCGGTGCGCTTGGCGTAGTTGAAGTCGCCGCAGTCCGGGCACAGCTGGTCGTAGAAGGGGTGGACGCCGACGTAGAGCTGCTTGCAGACGTAGCAGTGCTGCGGCTCGACCACCTCGCGAAACGTCGGGTCGCCCGTCGACCTCGTGCTGCTCGAAGGCCTCGGGCGGGAAGACGTTCGGCGTCGTGAACACGGGCTTCTCGCGCAGCACGCGAATCCCGGTGTCGGCGAGCACGGCCTCGTCGCGTCGGGCCTTGGCCGCCTTCTCGTTCCGGCGGACGGCCTTGCCCCAGCGGCGCCGCTGGACGAGGTCGGGCTCGTAGACGTCGCCGGCGGCCCGCAGCAGCCGCGTGCGCTCCTCCACGGTGAGCGCGCCGAGCAGACTGCGGTCGGCCGCGATCGCCACGAGCGCGTCGGTGACGGCCCGCAGCCGCTCCGCATCCGCCGCCGAGGACGCCGGCCATTCGTCGCGTGGGGCGCTCGACATGGCCTCGCAGGGTAGCGATCTCCAAGCACTCCGCCCGCCCGCGCACGAACGGGCGACGACGCTTCGAGCTCGGCGGACGCGCCCGTCGCAGACCGGAGCACCGAAAGAGCGAGTGAGTTTTACAACCTGAATTGATCTGGAGATTACGTGCAAACAATGACGCATGTGAACGTGTTTGCGACGAAGTAAGGAGTTCGTTCGAAATGCCGTCGAGATGCATGTTCCGATCGCGCACGAGGGTAGGTTGGATCGCATGGAAAGTCGTCACGTCGGAAAGGTCGGCCGCCTTCCTGCAGGACGTTGGCTCGCCTTCGCGCTGGCCGCGGCCGCCGTCGCGGCGCCGGTCGTGCCGATCGCCGTGGCGAGCGTGTCGACGACCTCGGCGGCGAAGGTGACGGCGGTGAGCGTCAAGGCTCGCGACAACGGCTTCACGCTGTCCGCGCCGGTCGCGAAGACCGGAACGGTGCGCTTCGTGGTCAAGAACCTCGGGAAGCGCAACCACGACTTCAGGATCGGCGGCAAGAAGACGCCCGTGCTCAAGCCGGGAAAGGGCTCGGTTCTCGTCGTGAAGTTGAAGAAGCCCGGCAAGTACGCCTACGTCTCGACCCTTTCCGGCGACGCGCGCAAGGGACTGAGGGGCACGTTCACGTCGGTCTCGGCGCTGACAGCAGTCGGGGTGAAGGCCCGTGAGAACGGCTTCACGCTGTCCGTGGACTCGGCGCCCGTCGGAGCAGTGCGGTTCGTGGTCAAGAACCTCGGCGCCCGCCCACACACCTTCAGGATCGGCGGCAGCAAGACGCCCGTGCTGAAGCCGGGCAAGGCGGTGATCCTGTACGCAGTGTTCGGGAGGGCCGGAAAGTACGCCTACGCCTCGACCATCCCCGGCGACGCGCGCAAGGGGCTCAAGGGTGTGTTCACCCTGGCGGCGCCGACAGCATCGGCCGGCGGGAACGTGAAGCTCGGCAAGGCGATCTTCATCGCGAACGGTTGCGGCGCGTGCCACGTCCTGAAGGCCGCCGGGGCGAGCGGGACGATCGGCACCAACCTCGACGTGGCCAAGCCCGCGCGCGCCACCATCGTCAAGGTGGTCACGAACGGCCGCACCGGCAAGCTCGGGACGATGCCCGCGTTCAAGGGGTCGCTGACCGCCGCCCAGATCGATGACCTCGCGGCCTTCGTCGACGCCTCGACGCATTGACCCGGACGCGCGCGGACGCTCCGCCCGTTACCGGGCGCAGCGATACCCGGCAGCCACGAGAACCGATGGGCGCCGACACGCCCTCGCACGGCACCGGCATCCGTTGGTGGCTCGCCTTCGTCCGCGGCTGGGTCATGCGCTCGCTCCGCGCGTTCCTCGACGACGGCGTCCCGCATCTCGCGGGCTCGATCGCCTACCGCGTGATCTTCTCGCTTGTTCCGCTCGCGATCGTCCTGACCGCGGTGTTCGGGATCGTGCTCTCGCTCACCGGCCTGCGGGCGGACGTCGTCGACACGATGGTGGACAACGTCCCGCTCTCGGCCGACGGCTCGGAGCAGATGCGGAAGCTCCTCGAGGGCGCGACGGGTGGATTCAGCGGGCTCGGACTGCTTGCGCTCGTCGGGCTCGTCTGGGCGGCAAGCGGGATGATGGGCGCGATCCGCTACGCGCTCAACCGCGCGTGGGACGTCGAGACGCCGCGCTCGTTCGTCAAGGGCAAGACGGTCGACGTGCTCCTCGTCTTCGCCGGCTCGGCCGTCGTCCTCCTTTCGCTGGCGCTCACGATCGCGGCGCGGTTCCTCGAGCGACACACGTCGAGCGCGCTCGACGCGGTCGGCATCCTCGGCGTGGTCGCGAGCTGGGGCCTGGGCGTCGCCGTGCCGCTGCTGCTCGCGTTCGCGTCCGTGCTGTTCCTCTTCCGCGTCGTGCCCGCCGTCTCGCCGGCCCTCTCCGAGCTGTGGCCGTCCGCGCTCCTCGTCGCGCTCGTCTTCGGGCTGCTCCAGAACCTGTTCGCCGTCTACCTCCGCTACTTCGGCAACTACAACGCCGTCTACGGCTCACTCGGCGCCGTGCTCGCGTTCCTGCTCTTCGTCTACGTCTCCGCACTCGCACTGCTGTTCGGAGCTGAGCTCGCGGCGCACTGGGCGGAGGCGCGCGCGGCCGTCGATCGGGCGGACGCGCAGACGTAGGTGCGAGCGGCGTAGGCCCGCCGCAACACTTGGACGCGGACGAGATCGGGTCTGCGTGGCTCGCCCGCGCGGACGCGATGCGGTGCGGAGCGGTCGCTTGCGGGCCTGTGTGGTCGCCGAGGTTAGGTCAGCGAATCGTTACCGGCGTGCCGAAGTTCATGAGCTTCGCCAGTTTGCGAATCGCCTCGTTCGGCATCCGGATGCTGCCGTTGGAGACGCGACCCGGCAAGCGTTGCGGCGTGTTCGTGCCCAGAATGCCGATGAAACCGCCACCCACGGTGCCGCGGCCCGGCCAGTCGGTGGGCACAGGCGAGGCGGCGCTCGTTCCGAACGCCAGTGGCCCATAGGAGGGGTTGCCGAAGTGCGTGAGCTTGTTGCGAACGTAGAACTCACCGGCAGGTGTCGGCGATTGTGGGCGCCCGATGCCGACCTTCGTCGTGAAGACGGTGACGCCGTCGCGTGTCAGCGTGGCGGTCAGCTTCGCGCGGTCGACGTAGAGGTGGGTGTGTACGGTGACGAGGTCGCCGAGGGCACTCGCAGGTACCCAGCCGCTCGAGTTGTGGGGGAGGATCGGCAGGCGGACCCGGTACCAGGTGTTCTTCGGGCCTAGATCGATGCCGTTGAGAACGAGCACGAGGTTCTGCGTGCTGTCGCCCGTCACCGTCTCCAGCGTCGTCACGATACGGGCCGACTTTCTCGGCCGGGTGCGGACGACCGTGCGCTTCGCCACCAAAGCCCAGCTCGCGGCCTGGCCGCTCGCGGGCACGAAGCTGCGCGGGTAGTTAAGGCTCGGTGTCGGCGGCACCAGCGGGTTGGCGGAATCGGTGGCGGCCTCCGTGGCGCTGTCTACCGCCTGAACGGGGTCCGGATCGGCAGCGCCGAGGTCGACGTCCGAACTGATGAACGCCGCACTCGTCTGTGACGCCGATCCCGCATGGTTCGTCGCCGTCACCCGGCAGCTGTACCCGCCGGGTTGAGTTGGCGTGAAGGTCGACAGGGTGGCGCCGACGATCTCGGTCCCGTTGAGCAGCCACTGAGAGGCGAAGGAACGCGGCGCCCTGAAGAGGAACGCTCCGAGGAGGTCGGGCTCCCAGCTGCCGCGACTGCAGGTGAGCTGGTCGCCGACGCTGCCCCGGCCGGAGATGGCTGGAGATTCGCTTCCCGCCTGCGGTGCGCGGAGTAGGGCGGGGAACAGCGGATAGCCCTGGCCGGTGGACAGGGTTGACGCAGTCCCGGTGCCGTTCAGGCTCGCGACCCGGATCGTGCCGGAGAAGAAGTTCGCCCAGTAGATCTTGCCGGCCACGGGGTCGATCGCGACCCCGCCGGGGCCGCTCTCGCCGCTGAACAAGGTGTCGGCGGAGCCCGAGCCCGTCAGACTCCCGACCCGGACGAGGCCGCTGTTCAGGTCGGTCCAGTAGATCTTGCCGGCCGCAGGATCGATCGCGACCCCGATCGGGTTGTCCTCGCCGGCGAACAAGGTCGCAGCGGTGCCCGAGCCGTCCAGGTTCCCTGCGCGAACGGTGTCGGAGAACTGGTTCGTCCAGTAGATCTTCCCGGCCGCAGGATCGATCGCCACCCCGCTCGGGGCGCTTCCACTCGACTCTGCGAACAGGGTTGTGGCTGTGCCCGTCCCGTCCAGGCTCGCAACCCGGATCGTGTTCGAGCTGAAGTTCGCCCAGTAGATCTTGCCGGCCTCGGGATCGATCGCCACCCCGCACAGGGAGCCCTCGCCGCCGAACAGCGTCGAGGTGGCGCCGGAGCCGTCCAGGTTCGCAACCCGGATCCCGTCCGAATAGAAGTTGGCCCAGTAGATCTTGCCGGCCGCAGGATCGATCGCCACCCCACACGGACCGCCCTCGCCGCCGAACAGCGTCGAGGTGGCGCCCGAGCCGTCCAGGTTCGCAACCCGGACCGCACGGTCGCCCTCGGCGCCCCAGTAGACCTTGTCACCGTCGCCGCCGACGGCGCCGACGGTGGCGGGAAGCAGCGCGGCAATCGCGAAGGCCAGAAACACGGCCAGCGTCGCGAGCCGCCGGACTCCATGGTGTGTCGCCGAGATTGTGTTGTCGATCTCTGTCATCCGGTTGCTCGCTCCCCTGGTGAGGCCGATGTGAGGCCGATGTGCATCGACGCCCTCAAGGTAGATCTGGCGGGGTTCGGCAACAACTGGGCGACGGTCTAGACGAGATGCATGCAACTGGACGATGGTCTAGTTGGAACGGGTGGTCCTGCCGGCTCGGGCTGTGCAGGCGGTGTGCGTGCCACGGCGGATCGGGCGTGGCCGGCGCGCCCGGTGCCGATGGGCGGTTCGGGTCCGAGCGCCGCAGCGGCGGGCGCGCCGCCGGGCTGTAACGTCCGAGGACGTTCTCGGTCCACGCAAGGGAGCCGACCGTGCAAGAGCTCGACGACCGGCGGCCATATGGCCGACGCGCGTTTCTCCTCCTGCTTGCGGGCGGGCTCACCTCGCTCGCGTGGGCGACGAAGGCGAGTGGGATCTTCTCGCCCGTCACGTCGGCGGTCTCGCAGCTCTTCGGCAACCTGATCCCGGTCGGCGGCTGGCGGATCTACACGATCTCCGGTTCGATGCCGATCTTCGACGAGCACGACTGGCGGCTCGAGATCGGCGGGCTCGTGAAGACGCCGCGCACGTTCACCTACGCCGAGCTGCAGGCGCTACCGCGTGCCGAGCAGGTCTCCGACTTCCACTGCGTCACCGGCTGGAGCGTCCACGGCGTGCGCTGGGCCGGCGTGCGCTTCGAGCACCTGCTCGAACTGGTCGAGCCGCTACCGGAGGCCCACGCGATCCGGTTCGTGTCGCTCGAGGTGCCGTACGACGACTCGCTCACGCTCGAACAGCTCTCGCTCGCCGACGTGATGCTCGCCTACGAGCTCGACGGCAAGCCGCTCTCGCGCCCGCACGGCTCGCCGGCGCGCGTCGTGATCCCCGAGATGTACGGCTACAAGGGCGTCAAGTGGCTCACCCGGATGGAGCTCGTGGCATCCCAGCCGCGCGGCTACTGGGAGGAGCACGGCTACGACCAGAACGCCTGGGTCGGGCGCTCGAATGGCTACACGAGCTGACGCCTTCGCCGAGCCGCGACGGCTCCCGCGCTACAACCGCACCGAGCGCGCCGTCCACTGGGTGCACGCTGCCGGCTTCGGGGTCCTGCTCGTGTCGGGGCTCTGCCTCTACCTTCCGAGCCTGGCCGAGGCGGTCGGGCGGCGGCCGCTGCTGAAAGGGATCCACCTGTGGACCGCGGTCGGGTGGGCGGTCGCGCTCGTCCTCGTCGTGCTCCTCGGCGACCGGGCGAGCCTGCGCCGGACGATCCGCGAGGTCGACAGCTTCGACGCCGACGACCGTGCCTGGTTCCGCCACAAGCGCCGCCCGCAGGGCCGCATGAACGCCGGCCAGAAGCTGAACACGGTCGCGACCGCCGCGTTCGCGATCCTCTTCGCGGTCACCGGCTTCTTCCTCTGGTACGGCGAGCGCGACACGCGCTTCCGTCTCCCGAGCGCGCTGCTCGTGCACGACTGGCTGATGTACGTGTCGTTCCTCCTCCTCGTCGGGCACCTCTACCTGGCGCTCGTCAAGCCGTCGACGCGCCACTCGCTGAGCGGGATCACGCGCGGCTGGGTGTACGAGGACTGGGCCCGGCGGCGGCACGCGAAGTGGGTGGCGGCGATCGAGGGCGAGGAGGCGCGCTCCGGCGGGCGGCCGGTTGACGCCCCGGCGCCGCGCCTGTAAGGCTTCCGGCATGGGACTCGCCACCGAGCCGATCGGCAGCGTTCCCCGTCCGCCCGCGCTGCTCGAGGGGCTGGCGGCAGGCGCACCGGCGGCCGAGCTCGACGCGCTCTATGAAGACGCAGTGCGTGACACGATCGCCCGCTTCGAGGAGACCGGGTCACCGGTCGTCACCGACGGCGAGCAGCGCAAGCCGAGCTTCGTCACCTACCCCGTCGACGGCCTCGACACGCTCGAGCCAGACGGCGTCACGATCCCGTTCGAGGACGGCCACACGCGGCGGTTGCCGCGGCTCACCGCCGGGCCGTTCCGCTACCGCATCTACGCCGGCTCCTACCTGGAGGCTGCCCGGCGGCATGCCCGCATGCCGCTGAAGCAGGCCGTGATCTCGGCCTCGGCACTGAGCCTCATGTACCCCGCCGAAGGGATCGACGGCTACCCGCGCGACGCGTTCCTCGACGACCTGGTGGACGGGGCCGAGACCGACATCCGCACGTGCCTGGCCGCCGGCGCCGACAGCGTGCAGATCGACTTCACCGAGGGCCGCCTGGCCGTGAAGCTCGACCCTTCGAAGGGGCTGCTGAACGACTTCGTCGCTCTCAACAACCGCGTGCTCGAGCGCTTCTCCGACGACGAGCGCGGGCGGCTCGGGGTCCACACCTGTCCCGGGGGCGACCACGACTCGACCCACAGCGCCGACGTCGACTACGCGGAGCTGCTACCGAGCCTCTTCGAGCTGAACGCCGGCCGCTTCTACGTCCAGCTCGCGAGCGAGCACGACCGCGCGCGCGTGCTCGCGATCCTCGCGGGGTTGCTGCGGCCCGGGCAGACCGTGTTCGTAGGCGTGATCGACCCGATCGACCCGCGCGTGGAGACGCCGGAGGAGGTGCGCGACCGCGTGCTCGAGGCCGCCGCACACATCCCGGTCGCACAGCTCGGCACGACCGACGACTGCGGTTTCTCGCCGTTCGGCGACGACGTCTCGACCGCGCGCGAGACCGCCTTCGCGAAGATCCGAGCCCGGGTCGAGGGCACAGAGCTCGCCTCCCGCGAGCTCGGCCTCTGAGCGCCGTCAGTGCCGGAGCCCGAGGTGGCGGGCGATCACCATCCGCTGCACCTCGTTCGTGCCCTCGCCGATCTCGAGGATCTTCTGGTCTCGGTAGAGGCGTGAGATCGCGTACTCGTCCATGAAGCCGTAGCCGCCGTGGATCTGCAGCGCCCAGTTCGCTGCCCGATGCGAGAGCTCGCCCGAGAAGAGCTTCGCCATCGCCGCCGTGCGGGCGAAGTCACGGCCCTGGTCCTTCTCCCACGCGGCCTTGTAGACCAACGTGCGCGCCGCCTCGAGCTCGGTCGCCATGTCGACGAGCTTCTGCTGCACCGCCTGGAACGCCGCGATCGGGCGGCCGAACTGGACGCGCTCGTTGGCGTAGGCCGACGCCAGGTCGTAGCAGCCCTGCGCGAGGCCGACGCCCATCGCCGCGACCGAGATGCGGCCGCCGTCGAGGATCTGCAGGAACTGCCGCATCCCGGCACCGCGAGGGCC
This sequence comes from uncultured Actinomycetota bacterium, assembly GCA_963797465.1. Lineage (GTDB taxonomy): Bacteria > Actinomycetota > Thermoleophilia > Gaiellales > Gaiellaceae > PALSA-600. The sequence continues at coordinate 350,545 of CAWCPD010000003.1, forward strand.
GAGCAGGTTCCCGTCCGGGACGCGCGCGCCCTGAAACGACAGCTCGCGCGTGTCGGACGCGCGCCACCCCAGCTTCTGCATCGGCGGCGAGATGGTGTAGCCGACCGTGCCGTTCGGGACGATCAGGTTCGAGATCTCGCCCTCGCCGGTGAGCGCGGTGATGGTGACGCAAGCTGAGATGTCGGTGCCGGCGTTCGTGATGAAGATCTTCGAGCCGTCCACGATCCACTCGCCGTCCTCGGGCCGCGCGGCCGTGCGCACTGCGCCGGCGTCGGAGCCGGCGCCCGGCTCGGTCAGCCCGAACGCCGCGAGCTTCCGCCCGGAGGCGAGGTCGGGCAGCCACTCCTGCCGTTGCTCCTCGCTGCCGAACAGGTAGATCGGCAGCGTCCCGAGCGAATGGTGCGCGGCGACGGTGATCGCCACCGACGAGTCGATCCGCGTCAGCTCCTCGATCGCGATCGCGTAGGAGAGCGTGTCGGTGCCGCCGCCGCCGTAGGCCTCGGGGATCGTCATGCCCATCAGCCCGAGCTCGGCGAGCTCCGCCACGAGCTCGTACGGGAATCGCTTCTCGCGATCGAGCTCCTCGGCGACGGGCGCGATCCGCTCGACCGCGAACTGCCTCACGGTGTCGCGGAGCAGCTCGTGCTCGGGAGAGAGGTCGAAGTCCATCGCGGCAAGCCTGACAGATCGCGGAAAGTTCACACTTCCCACAAGGGATTCTTGGGATCGCGGCGTACCTTGGCGCCGTGATGGATCCCCTCCTGTACACGGTTGAATCGCTCCGGACCGAGATCGACCGGCTCGTCGCCGAGCGCCAGAGCCTGCGGCTCCAGGGTGCCTCGGACGACGAGCTGGAGCTGAACCGCCGCCGGCTCGTGCGGGCGCAGTCCCAGCTCTCGCGCCTCCTCATCCAGCGGCATCTGCCCGGCCCGGCCGCAGCCTGAACCTCCCAGATGGGCTGCGCCGGGCGGGGGCCTACTCCTCCAGGTCGACGAGCGGCGCGCCGCCGCTGACGCGGTCGCCCTCTGCGACGTGCACTGCGCGCACCGTGGCCGCGTAGGGCGAGACGAGCGGCGTCTCCATCTTCATCGCCTCGAGGACGACGAGCGGCTGGCGCGGCTCTACCTCGTCGCCCGGCTCGACGAGCACGCGGATCACGGTGCCGGGCATCGGCGCGACCAGCGACGATGACTCGGCCGCGGCGCCGTGACGGTGCGCCGGCGCGTCGACGTCGGGCGGCGGTGCGGGTGGGGGAGAGGGCAGGTTCAGGCGGAACGGGCGGCGCCAGGCGCGCGCCGGCAGGCGCGACGGCGGCAGCGAGAGCGGCGGATGGTCGACGAGGAACGCCGTCGTCGTCTCACCGGCGCGCAGCGCGGGGTGCGCGACGAGCCAGCGCAGGAACGGCAGGTTCGTGGTCACGCCCGCGACCTCTGTCTCGGCGAGCGCCTGAGCGAGCTGGGCCAACGCCGCCTCGCGCGTCGGTCCGTGCGCGATCAGCTTCGCAAGCAGCGGGTCGTAGGCGGTGCCGACCTCGTCGCCCTCCTCGACGCCGGCGTCCACCCGAATCACCCCGGACGGCAGCCGTAGCCGCTCGATCCGGCCCGCCTGGGGGAGGAACGTGCGCGGATCCTCCGCGTAGAGGCGCGCCTCGACGGCGTGGCCGCCTGCAACTGGCGACCGTGCGAGTGAGGACCTGTCACCTGCAGGATCGAGGGGCTCGCCGCGTGCGATCCGGATCTGCTGCTCGACCAGGTCGAGGCCGGTCACGGCCTCGGTCACCGGGTGCTCCACCTGGATGCGGCCGTTCAGCTCCAGGAAGTGGAACTCGCGGCCCTCGAGCACGAACTCGACCGTGCCGGCGCCGACGTAGCCCACGGCGCGCGCGAAGCGGATCGCGGCCTCGCTCATGGCCGCGCGCAGCTCCGCGTCGAGTGCCACGGATGGCGTCTCCTCGAGCAGCTTCTGATGCCGGCGCTGGACGGAGCACTCGCGTTCGCCCAGCGACACGACCGCGCCGTGCACGTCGGCGAGCAGCTGGATCTCGATGTGCCGCGGCCGTTCGAGGTAGCGCTCATGGAGCAGCCGGTCGTCGCGGAACGCGGCCTTCGCCTCGCGTGCGGCTGCCTCCACGGCCGCGTCCAGCTCGGCCGCCGAGCGCACGATGCGCATCCCGCGCCCGCCGCCGCCGGCGGCCGCTTTCACGAGCAGCGGGAAGCCGAGCTCGGCCGGCTCGCCGCCGGGCACGACCGGCACGTCTGCCTCGAGCGCGATCCGCCGCGCCTCCAGCTTGTCTCCCCCGAGCGCAGCGCGTCGGGCGGCGGGCCGATCCAGAGCAGGCCCGCCGCGCCCACCGCCTCCGCGAAGTCGCCGCTCTCGGCGAGGAAGCCGTAGCCGGGATGGATCGCATCCGCGCCCGTGCGCTTCGCCGCGCGGATGTGCTCCTCCGACCACAGGTACGAGCCGACCTCGGCCGTCTCGTCGGCCGAGCGGGCGTGCAGCGAGCGGCCGTCGTCCGGCGCCGCGACGGCGACCGTCGCGATCCCGAGCCGGCGGGCCGTGCGGAACACGCGCAGGGCGATCTCGCCTCGATTCGCTACGAGGAGCTTGCGGACCTCCAAAGCCCGGCAAGCGTAAGCAGCGCGAGCCCGCCGAGCGCCAGGTACGGCACCGCGTCGGACGTCGCGGCCGCCACCGCACCGCCGGCCGCCGAGCCGAGCGTCTGCCCGGGCGCCCACGCGAGGTTGATCAGCGCAAACGCGTAGCCGTAGTCGAGGCCGCGGAGCTCGGCCGTGTTCGTGAGCAGGGTCATCCCCGGCGTGTAGAAGCTGCCGAACGCGAGCGCCGCGACCACGATCACCGCGCCGAGCACGTACGGGTTCTCCGGCCACGGCAGAAGCAGGGTGACGACGACCGTGGCGGCGAGGCCCACGCGCACCGGCGCCAGTGGCCCGAGCCGGTCGGCGAGCCGGCCGATCACGACGTTGTTCCCCGTCTCGAGCACGCCCGCGACGAACCAGATCGTCCCGATCGCGATCGCGCCGAAGCCGAGCTCCGACAGGCGGAGCGGGCCGAGCACGCCGAGCGTGCCGAAGAGGAGCGCCGGCAGTACGACCAGCCAGACCGCGAGCAGGATCCGCCGGTCACGCACGGCGGCGGTCAGGACGCCGAGCCGCTGTGGCGCGTCGGGCCGCGCCGCGGGCGTCGCCGCCGCCCACGCCGCGACGCCGAGCGAAGCGACCGCGACCACGCCGAACGTCCACTCGGTTCCCGTGAGCGAGGCGACGCCGCCGAGCACGGGGCCGAAGAGCGCGCCCGCGACGGCGGCCGCGAACGCCTGCCCGATCAGCGCGCCGCGCCGTCCCGTCGGCGCCGCTGCGACGAGCCACGCGAGCGCTCCCGTCCACGAGAACGCGCTCGCGAGCCCCTGCAGGAACCGCGCGAGGTCGAGCTGCCACGCCTCGGTGGCGAACCCGAAGGCGGCCGTGGTCAACGCGACGCAGGTCATGCCCACGAGCACGGTCGGCTTCACGCCCCAGCGCGCGGCCACGATCCCGCTCGGGATCGCACCGAAGAACGCCCCGGCCGGGTAGGCAGCCGCGAGCACTCCCGCGCCGCCCTTGCCGAGCCCGAGCTCCTCCGCGTAGTGCGGCAGCAGCGGCGTCAGCGCTGCGAAGAAGAGGGTGTCGACGAAGACGATCGACCCCGTGAGGAGCAGCACCCGACGCACGGGGTGGAGTGATACAGGGTCGCAGGCTGCGGCGGCTCGTTCGGGAGGTCAGCCGCAGGGCGTCATGCCGCCGGCACGCGCCTTGGCGTAGATTCCGCCCGCAAGCGAGCCGGCGTTGCGTGCGAGGGCACCCGCGGTGAGGTTCCCCGTGACCACGATCGCGACGTACACGTTCCGGCACGCGGCGACGTTGATCACGCCCTTCGTGCCCTTGTCGTTCGTGTACTGGAACTTCATCCGGATGCCCTCGATGGTGATCTTCCCGGTGCAGGCGTTGCACGACCTGGCGTAGGCGCGGCTTGCGTCGGCCGGCTTCGCATAGACGTAGATCAGGGCGTAGGCCTCGACCGGCGCCTTCGGCGTTCCTTTCAGGTACGAGGCCTGCCAGCCGCTGCGAAACCCGCGCCGCCGGTCGGCCGCCGGGGTCGCGGCCGCCGCCGAGCCGGTCAGCACCTTGTACTTCGCCTGCCCGGCGGTGAGTGCCGCGTCCCGCGCGGTGCCTGGGAAGTTGCGCGCCGCGAGCACGTCGGAGGCCGTCGCGCCGGCGACCCCGACCGCGAGCAGGAGGGCGAAGGAGCGCCGGGCGACCATCGCTCCAGGTTTCCACGCGCCGGGCCTGTCGTCAACGACGCCCTCGGATCGGTCCGCGCCGGCCTTTTCGACTAGGTTGCGCTCGTGGCCGAGGGCGATCGGGACGGAGCCGACCTGGCCAGCGAGCGCACGGACGGAGCACGGATGCGCAACCTCCGCCGGTGGAACATCGCGGTTGGCCTGATCCTCGCCGTCCAGGCCGCGGCGATCGCCCTGCTGACGAACAACTTCAGCCTGCCGGTGACCTCGACGTTCATGACCGGCCCGCCGGGCACGCCGGCCGAGCTCGACACGCTGTTCGACCTCCCGCTCGGTTGGGGCGTGTTCGCGTTCCTCGCCATCTCGGCGGGCGCACTGCTCCTGATCGCCTCGCCGGGTGTCTTCGAGTGGTACGTGCGGAACCTCGGGCAGCACCGCAACTACGGGCGCTGGATCGAGTACTTCTTCAGCTCGTCGATCATGATCGTGCTGATCGCGATGATCACCGGCGTCAGCGACATCGCGGCGCTGATCGCGATCTTCGGCGTCAACGCGAGCATGATCCTGTTCGGGGCGCTGATGGAGAAGTACGAGACGCCCGGCGGGGGCGGGTGGCTGCCGTTCTGGTTCGGCTGCTTCGCCGGGGTCGTCCCGTGGCTCATCGTCGTGATTTACGTGGTCAGTCCTGGGCTCGACGGCCCGTCGCCGCCCGGCTTCGTGTACGGGATCGTCGTGAGCCTGTTCCTCTTCTTCAACGTGTTCGCCGTCAACATGTGGCTGCAGTACCGGCAGGTCGGCCCGTGGCGTGACTACCTCGTGGGCGAGAAGACCTACATCGTCCTCAGCCTGACCGCGAAGGCGCTGCTGGCGTGGCAGGTGTTCTCCGCCGTGCTGGCGGGCTCCTCCGGCTGACGTGCGCTACCAGCCCGGCGGCCGTCGCTCGAGGAACGCGCGCAGCCCCTCCTGACCCTCGGCGCTCGTGCGGCGCTCCGCGATCAGGCGCGTGCTCTCCTCGGCCGTGAGCTGGTGCCGCGCCAGGGCCTTCGCAGCCCGCGCCGCATCGGGGCCGGCAGTCAACAGCTCGGCGGCGATGCGGTCGACCGCCGCGTCGAGGTCGTCCGCCACCTCGTGCACCAGGCCGATGCGCAACGCCTCTCCGGCGTCGAAGCGCTCGCCCGTGACGAAGTAGCGCCGCGCACCCGACGGGCCGATCTTCGCGAGCGCGAACGGTGAGATCACCGCCGGCACGAGCCCGAGCTTCACCTCGCTGAAGGCGAACACCGCGTCGGGTGCAGCGATTGCGATGTCGCAGCAGGCGACGAGTCCGCAGCCGCCGCCGAGCGCGTGGCCCTGCACCCGGCCGACGACCGGCGCCGGGCAGCCGTCGACCACGTCGAACATCGCGTGCAGGAGCAGCGCCTCGGCGACGTTCTCTTCGTGCGAGAGACCGGCGGAAGCGCGCATCCAGTCGATGTCCGCACCGGCGCAGAACGAGGCGCCCTCACCCGCCAGCACGACCACGCGCGCATCGCCTGCCTCGCCGAACGCTGCGGTCAGCGCGGCGATCAGCTCGCCGTCGAACGCGTTTCGGCGCTCGGGCCGCGCGAGCGTGATTCGCAGCACCGGCCCGTCCCGTTCCAGGCACAGCGCGGCCATCGCCCGCTAGCTCTCGAGCGCGAGCCCGAGCCCGGCGAGCTGCGACGAGGCGGAGACGGTCGCCTCGAGGTCGAACAGCTCGGCGACATCGGGGTCGCGGCCGATCAACTCGCGGGCCCGTGACGGCAGCGGCTGCTCGGACGCTTCGACCGACTCCCAGACGTAGACGGCACCCCAGCGCTCGGCGCCCTCGTCCGAGACCCAGGCCTTGAACAGGAGCCCCGGCACCTGCGCGAAGGCGTCGACGGCCTCGTCGCTGAGGTAACGGCGCAGCTCGCCGACGGTCGTCTTCGAGTCGGCGAGGTTCCAGAGGACGAGACGAACGACCATCAGAACGGGCCGCGGGGCTCGTAGCTCCCGGGCCGGGCGCCGATCGAGACGAACGTGAGCCCGTCCGGGCCTGCGACCGGACAGCGGGTCGACTCGGGGTCGAAGCGCACGAACGAGCCTTCGCGGACGCGCACGTCCTCGCCGTCGACGCGCCAGTGCCCGGAGCCACGGACGACGATCGAGACCTCCTCCTGGCCGCTGTCCGACTCGTCGTGCTCGCGTCCCTCGGCGTGTGGAGGCAGCTCGAACCAGTTGAGCCCGAACGCCTCCAGGCCGAGCGAACGCCGCACGAAGCGAACCGCGCCGCCGGGGCCGGAGCCCTCGAGCTCGTCGACGTTCACGATCGAGTAGCCCACCGCGGGAGACTAGCCATATGCTCGTCCCGTGATCTCGGGAGCGTTCGCCGCCGCGTTGACGCCGCTTCGCGACGGTGGCACTGCGCTCGACGAGGCCGTGGTCGACCCGTACGTGGAGTTTCTCGCCGCGGGCGGCGTCGACGGCGTGCTCGCGCTCGGGACGACCGGCGAGGGGATCCTGCTCTCGGTCGCCGAGCGGCAGCGGGCAGCCGGGCTCTTCCTCGCAGCCGCAGGCGCGGGGCTTCCGGTCGCGGTGCACTGCGGCGCACAGACGACGGCCGATACCGTCGCGCTCGCCGCGCACGCCGCCGAGGCAGGGGCCGCCGCGGTGGCGGTGATCGGGCCACCGTTCTTCGCGCTCGACGAGAGCTCGCTCGCGGCGCACTTCGAGGCGGCCGCGGCCGCGTGCGCGCCGTTGCCGTTCTACGTCTACGAGTTCGCCGCCCGCACCGGGTACGCGGTGCCGGTGCCGCTGCTCGAGCGGCTGCGCGAGACGGTGCCGAACCTGCGCGGGCTGAAGGTGTCCGACCGGCCGTGGGAGAAGCTCGAGCCGTACCTGCTCGACGGGCTCGACGTGTTCGTCGGCGCCGAGTCGCTTGTGGCACGCGGCCTGGAGCGCGGCGCGGCGGGCGCGGTCTCGGGACTCGCCGCCGTCTATCCGGAGGTGGTCGCGGCGCTCGTGCGCGAGCGGACGCGCGAGCGGACCGAGGAGGCCGAGCGGCTGCGCGCGTCGCTCGACCGCTTTCCGTTCCAGGCCGCAGCCAAGGCGGTCCTCGGGAGGAGGGGTGTGCCGATCCGGGCCGACGTCCGCGCGCCGCTGCGGCTGCTCCGCGCCGACGAGCTGGCGGAGCTCGAGCTGCCGTGATTCTCGTCGCGGGTGCGGGTGCGATCGGCGCGAGCGTCGCCTATCACCTCGCGCTCGGCGGCGCGCGCGACGTGGTGCTGTGCGACCGCGGCGAGATCGCAGGCGGGTCGACCTCGCGTGCGATGGGCGGCGTGCGCCAGCAGTTCTCGACCGCGGCCGAGGTGGAGCTCGCGCGCGAGAGCATCGCCTTCTTCGAGGAGCTCGGCGAGCCGTACTTCCACCAGGTCGGCTACCTCTTCCTCGCGTCGACCGAGGCCGGGCTCGAGGCGCTGGAGGAACGGATCGCGCTCCAGGTGCAGCTCGGCGTCCCGGTCGAGCGTGTCGACCCGTCGTTCGTCGAGGGGCTCGCCACCGGAGACGTGCTCGGGGCCGCGTTCGGCGAGAAGGACGGCGTCGCCGACCCGCCCGCGGTGACGCGCGAGCTCGTCCGGCGCGCCGCGGAGCTCGGGGTGGAGGTGCGGGAGCGGACGGGCGCGGCCACGCTGGCGGCGCGCGCGGACGCGGTCGTGATCGCGTGCGGGCCCTGGTCGGCCGCGCTCGGTGCTCAGCTCGGCGTGGAGCTGCCGGTGCGGCCGCTCTGCCGCCAGCTTCTGTTGACGGCGCCTGTCGAGGCGGCTCCGGCTCGCCTGCCGCTCGTGGTCGAGTGCGAGACCGGCTTCCACTTCCGCCGCCGCGGCGACGGGCTCGTGGTCGCGATGAACGACGACGCGCCGCGCTGGGGCTTCGAGACGACGGTCGACGAGTCGGTCTTCGCCGACCGGCTCGAGCGGCTCGCGCGGCGCTTCCCGCCGGCGGCCGGCACGACAATCGCCGACGCCTGGGCGGGTCTCTACGACATGACCGCCGACGCGCATCCGATCATCGGCCGCGTCGCCGACGGCGTCCACGCCGCTTGCGGCTTCTCGGGCCACGGGTTCATGCAGTCGCCGGCGGTCGGCCGCGCACTCGCCGAGGAGATCCTCACCGGCGCCTCGTCGTGCGACCTGTCGCCGTACCGCCTCGACCGCTTCGCCGAGGGCGCCGACTTCCCCGAGACGTTCGTCCTGTAGCGCTACATCCGGAAGACGCCGAAGGTCGTCTCGGGAATGGGAGCGTTGAGCGCCGCGGCGAGGCCGAGCGCGAGCACGCTGCGGGTGTCGAGCGGGTCGATGATGCCGTCGTCCCAGAGGCGGGCGGTCGAGTAGTACGGGCTTCCCTCGGCCTCGTAGGTGGCGCGAATCTCGTCCGGATCGGCGTCGCCGACCATCGAGAGCACGGTCGCCGCCTGCTCGCCGCCCATCACCGAGATGCGCGCGTTCGGCCACATCCAGAGCTGCCGCGGGCCGTAAGCGCGGCCGCACATCGCGTAGTTGCCTGCGCCGAACGAGCCGCCGATCACGACCGTGAACTTCGGCACCTCCGCGCACGCGACCGCCGTCACGAGCTTCGCCCCGTCGCGCGCGATCCCGGCGGCCTCGTACTCCTTGCCGACCATGAAGCCGGTGATGTTCTGCAGGAAGACGAGCGGCACGCGCCGCTTGCAGGCGAGCTCGACGAAGTGCGCGCCCTTCTGCGACGACTCGGCGAAGAGGACGCCGTTCGAGGCGAGGATGCCGACCGGGTACCCCTCGATCCGCGCCCAGCCGCAGACGAGCGTCTCCCCGTAGAGCGCCTTGAACTCGTCGAAGCGCGAGCCGTCGACGAGCCGGGCGATCACCTCGCGCGCCTCGAGTTGGGTGCGGTGGTCGTCCGGGACGAGTCCGTACAGCTCGGCCGGGTCGGCGGCGGGCGGCTCCGGGTCGGTGACGACCCAGGGAGGCGTCGGTGCGGCGAGGTGGAGGTTCGCGACGATGCGGCGCGTCGAGCGCGAGCGCGTGCTCGTCGGAGGTGGCGTAGTGATCGGCGACGCCGGAGCGGCGCGCGTGCACGTCGGCGCCGCCGAGCTCCTCGGCGCTCACCTCCTGCCCTGTGGCGGCCTTCACGAGCGGCGGGCCGCCGATGAAGATCGTGCCGGTGCCGCGGACGATCACGGTCTCGTCGCTCATCGCCGGCACGTAGGCGCCGCCGGCTGTGCACGAGCCCATCACGACCGCGATCTGCGGGATCCCGAGCGCCGACATGCGCGCCTGATTGAAGAAGATCCGGCCGAAGTGCTCACGGTCGGGGAAGACCTCTGCCTGGAGCGGCAGGTACGCACCGCCGGAGTCGACGAGGTAGACGCACGGTAGCCGGTTCTGCTCGGCGATCTCCTGGGCGCGCAGGTGCTTCTTGACCGTGATCGGGAAGTACGAACCGCCCTTCACCGTCGCGTCGTTCGCGACCAGGACGCACTCCCGGCCCTCGACCACTCCGATCCCGGTCACGATCCCGGCCGACGGCGCGGCGTCCTCGTAGAGCTCCCAGGCCGCCAGCGCGCCGATCTCGAGGAACGCCGTACCGGGATCGAGCAGGCGGTCGATCCGCTCCCGGGCGAGCAACTTCCCGCGCGAGCGATGGCGCTCGGTCGCCGGCCCGCCGCCGCCCGTGGCGACCAGTGCCGTGCGTGCTCGCAACTCGTCGACGAGCGACTGCATCCGGGCGTGCCGCCGGCCGAACTCCTCCGTCCGCTCGGCGTGCGATTCGAGCACCGCCACGGGGAGAGCCTACTCGGGCCGCCGTAGGATTACCGCATGATCGGAGACATGGCCGCGGATGTTCGGGCAGCGGAGGTCTGAGCGCAGCCGCCATGTGCTTCGACCTCGACTCGCTTCCGCCCGTCCCGGTGATCGCCGGCGCCGCCGTCTCGCATGACGACCTGGTGCTCGAGGCTGCCGACGGCAACCGCTTCGCCGCCTTCACCGCCTCGCCCGAGGAGCCGGGCCGCACCGGCATCGTCGTGCTCCCGGACGTCCGCGGCCTCTACCGTTTCTACGAGGAGCTCGCGCTGCGGTTTGCCGAGCGCGGCCACGCCGCGATCGCGTTCGACTACTTCGGGCGCACCGCCGGGATCGGCAAGCGCGACGACGACTTCCCGTACATGCAGCACGTCGCGAAGACGACCGCCGCCGGGATCCAGGTCGACGTCGGTGCCGTAGTCGCCCACCTGAGGGACCGCGGCTGCACGGCGATCTTCACCGTCGGCTTCTGCTTCGGCGGCCGCAACTCCTGGCTCGCGGCGGCGGCTTCGCACCGGTTGGCCGGCGCGGTCGGGTTCTACGGCCGTCCGGGTGAGCGCGACGGTGAGCCGGGGCCCACGCAGCGCGCGGGCGAGATCGCCGCTCCGATCCTCGCGCTCCAGGCAGGAGACGACGCGAACATCACGCGTGAGCACAACGACGCGTTCGACGCGGCGCTCTCAGCCGCAGGCGTCGAACACGAGCTCGTCGTCTACGAGGGCGCGCCGCACAGCTTCTTCGACCGCCGCCACGACGAGCACGCCGAGGCGTCCGCCGACGCATGGCGGCGCGTGCTCGCCTTCGTCGGGGACCGAGCCCAGGTGCGCTAGGCCGCGGGATCGAGGATGATCGCGGCGCCGCCGGTCTGAATAGCGGTCAGCTCGTACGAGAACATGTGCGTCGGCTCGCCCTGCTTCGGATCGCCGAGGGTCAGCCTGTCGATCGTCGCCGCCTCGGCGAGGTCCTCGGATTGCGGTACCGGCGGCGTCGCGAGCGGCAACGTCTTGCTGAGCGGCTGGCCGAGCTGCTCCTCGAGCGCGCTCTTCTCGAGGAAGAGCACCGACGTGGTCGTGGCGCCGGGCGCCGGTGGCATGAACGCGATCACCGAGTTGACCGCCGGCGCGAACTTGAACGTGTAGAGCGCCGCCTCGAGCGCCTCTCGCCGGACGAGTCGGCCCCGCTGGGCGGTCGGCGTACCGCTCTCGATCGCGCAGTTCTTGCCGAGCCCGCACAACGTGAACAGACGCGTCCCGCTCGTATCGTCGATGATCCGGATGCCGTCGTTACTCTGCGGCGCCTTGCGGACCGCGATCGCCTTCAACGGTACCGCCGCGGTGCCGCTGGTGATCGTGGCTGCGCTCGGGATGATTGCCACGAGCTGGCCACCACTCTTGCTCAGGCGGTACCGGGGTGCGATGTGATCGGCGATCTGCTTCGTCACGTTCTGGGCGTTGCCGCTCTTCGGCTTCCACGACGACCAGTCGGGCCCTGCAACCGGGCCGGGGCGGATGACGAGTGCGACGAGGCCGACGATTGCGCCGACGAGGACAAGCCCGAGCAGTGCGTAGACGGCGGCGAACCGGCCCTTGTAACGGCTGGTGCTGACGTGCAACTCGCGGCGCGCACCGACGATCGCCTTGGAGCTCTCGCCTGGCGTCGTCGGGATCGCGGACGCGGCGGGAACTGAATCGGACGGTGGAATCGGAGCCTCGGGGGGGCCTGAAGCGTCGTGATTCATGCCGCGAACTCCCTCGGTCCCTGACGGTCTCTCGGCTCGTCGCTCGACCAGACCAGATTCGGCCAGCTGGCCTCGTCCGTCCAGTCGATATCCGGCCGCTGGAGGTTCTCCCCGTCGAGCAGCCTGACGAGGTCGTCGCCGAAGATCTCCTGCTTCTCGATCACCATGTCGGCGATGTGCTCGACCTGCTCGCGGTTCAGCATCACGAGGTTGTAGGCCGTCACGAACGCACGGCCGAGGAACTGCGCCGCATAGGAGCGTTTCCTCGGATCACCGAGCACGGTGCCGATCGGGTCGCCCATCGCTCCGCCGCTCGTGCGGTTGAGGAGTCGGATGCCGATGTCTTCGAAGCGCTTCGTGACGCGCCGACGGGTCTCCTCGTCGGTCTCGTCGGCAAACGTCTTGCCCTTGAGGTCGAGCGGCTGCGGGGCCATACCCGAAGCTCCGACCATCCATGCCGCTGCCGAGGTCGCACCCTGCAGATCGCCTCCGACGCCGAGCGAGTTCTCGCCGAAGAAGACGAGCTCCGCGGCCATCGCGCCGAGCGCGTGGATCAGGTTTCCCTCGAGCTCACTCTGGAAGGCGCTGAAGCGCTCCTCCTTCTCGAAGTACTGGTGGTGCCCGAGCGAGCCACCGCGCATCCTGATCGAGAGACGGCTCGACTCGATCTGCGGCCGGTACACGTGCGCTGTCGCCGCGTGGCCGGCCTCGTGGATGGCTACGGCGCGGGTCTCGTCCTCGGTGTACTTCACGCTGACGGCTGAGCCGGCCTCGATCACGGTCATCGCGTCGACGAGGTGCTCCCAGTCGAATGAGGTCTTCCCCTCATGGTGCGCGTTCGTGAGCGCCATCGAGCAGATCTGGTCGATCATCGCCGGCGAGTAGCCGTTCGTGATCCGCGCGATCTCGTCGCGGCGGGCAGGCGTGTCGAGCTCGGGATCGTGCGAGACCTTGTCGAGGTAGAGGTCGAAGATGTCGAGCCGGTCCTCCTTCGTCGGCGTGCGGAAGAAGACGTGACGACCCATGCGGCCCGGCCGGGTGAGGGCAGGGTCGAGGTTGGCGAGCGGCACGTTCGTGGCGCCGATGAAGTAGATCTGCGTACCGAGCGGCTTCGGAGGCGGGATCCGGAGCGTGACCTTGCCGATGCGTCGGGGAACCACGTAGATCGCGTCGAGGAGGGTGTTGAGCCTGCTTGCTCGCATCCGCCGGAAGAACGGCGGGCTGTCGATGCCGTCCATCGTGACGAGCAGCTGGTTGAGCGCGAGCCCACCGCCCATGCCGCCCATCCCGGGGAAGATGCCCTGGTTCACGGTGTTGGCAAGACGTGTGTACCAACCCGGATACGGCGCGCGAGGCTCGGGTGCCCGCTGTTGGAAGAGCCAGTCACGCCATTGCGCGTTCTCGCAGATCAGGTCGCCGCTCGGGTTCACAGCTCCCCACTGACCGTGGAAGTCAGGGCGCCACTCGCGTCTGGATCGGCTCCATCCTGGCCGCCTCCGAGCGACTGGCGGCGCATGCCGACCGCGTCGATCTCGTCGATGAAGACGATGCACTGGCCGCCCCACTTGCGAGCAAGGCGCTTCGCCTTGCGGGCGAGGAAGCGGACGATGATCGCGTCGATGCCGATGAACGTCGCGGCGAAGCCCGATCCCGGGATCGAGACGAACGGGGAGTTGAATCCGGTCGCGATCGCCTTGGCGAGCATCGTCTTTCCGGTTCCCGGAGCGCCGTGGAAGAGCAGGCCTCGTTCTCGCTTGCCGCCCTCGCGCTCGAACAGCTCGCCCGACTGCCAGAGCGTGACGACGCGGCGGATCTCCTCCTTCGCCTCGGCCTGGCCACGGACATCCTCGAGCTTGACGCCCCACTCGGCGTCGCCGGGCTCGTAGCCGCGGATCTGCGAGATGCCCATGAGAAGCAGCGGGCCCATGAAGATCAGGAAGTTCGCCATGAAGAGGAAACCCACGAACACGAGCTGGATCCAGAGCGCCGGGTTGCCGAGCGCCGCCCCGATCTTGTCCGGAATCGCAGCGACCAGGCCGATCCAGCTCGGCTTCGCGCCGGCGGGCGCCTGAATCCATTTGACGGCCCAGACGATCGTGACTCCGATCACGAAGAGCCTCGCGATGCGCAGCCAGAAACCCCAGGTCCAGGCGCGACGGCGGTTGACGATGTCCTCCTCGCGCAAGCGCTTGTCGTCCGTGCCGAAGAGGCTCGGCCACGGGATCGCGCGCCGGATGAGGATGTCCGTGACGCCGCGGAAGACCACGCAGATCAGGAACGTGTAGAAGATCGACAGCGATGTCGAGTAACCCTCGTGGTGGTGGAACCAGTAGAAGACGGAGGGGCTGGTCAGGATCGCGATGAAGGTGGCGATCCGGGTCAGGCGGCGGAGCTCGCGCGAAAGCTGTGCATGCGACTCGGTCAGACCGGTGGCAATCGAAGTCGTGGGGCCGGACGTGTCCGGCAGCGGAGTATCGACGGTGGCCATAGGCCTCGTACATTAGCTTCGATCCGAATGAGAACGCCAGCGTCGGGAAGCCCACCGTTCACGCCTGCCGAGGTCGAGCGGTCCCGCCGGTACCGCCGGCCGCTCTATGTCGCGTTCGCCGCCGACCTCGTCCTGGGGCTCTCGACGCTCGCGATTCTCGCGGCGTCCGCCGAGTGGCTGGTCGGCCCATGGTGGCTCGCAGCGCCGCTTTACGCTGCGATCGCCGTCGCCGTCTCTGCCCTCGTCCGCCTCCCGGTGACGGTCTGGCGAGGCTGGGTGCACGAACGCCGCTGGGGCTTCTCGACGCAGTCTCCAAGCGGCTTCGCGGCGGATTTTTTTAGGAAACTATTACTAACTTGCGTGTTCGCTGCGGTGCCCGTCCTCGGCATCGTCGCACTGGCTCGCGCGTTCCCCTCCTGGTGGCCGGCGGTGGCCGCGCCGGCGGCTGCGCTGCTCGTGCTGCTTGTCGGGTTCGCGGCCCCGATCCTGCTCGAGCCGCTCTTCAATCGCTTCACACCGCTCGACGATGCGCCGCTCGTCCGTGCGCTGCTCGCGCTCGCGGCACGGGCGGGCGTCCCCGTGCGCGACGTGCTCGTCGCGGATGCGAGCCGGCGGACGCGCAAGGTCAACGCGTACGTCTCCGGAATCGGGGCCACGCGGCGGGTCGTCCTCTACGACACGCTGCTTCGCGACGTGCCGCAGAGCCAGCTCGAGGTCGTGGTCGCGCACGAGCTCGGTCACCGTCGCGCCCGTCACGTCGCCAAGGGCACGGTGCTCGCGATGCTCGGCGCCGCGGGAGGGACGGCCGTGATCTGGGCGCTCGTGCCGAATCCTCAGGATCCGGCGGTGGCGCCGCTGATCCTGCTCATCTCCGCGCTGCTCGAGCTGGCGGCGCTGCCGTTCGAGGCGGCGCTCTCGCGGCGGTGGGAGCGCGAGGCCGACCGGTTCTCGCTCGACCTGACCGGCGACCGCGACTCGTTCCGCGCGCTTCACCGGAAGCTCGCGACCGCAAACCTGGGCGACCTCGACCCACCGCGACCGGTGTACCTGCTGCTCTTCAGCCATCCGACGGCGACCGAGCGGCTCGCGGCGGCCGGCCTGATCGCGAGTCTTTCGGGAGGTAGATCGTTGCTAGAGTCCGGACCATGCCAAACGTCGGCCCCATGGAGCTCCTGCTTCTCGGCCTCCTCGCCGTCGTGATCTTCGGGCCGGCCAAGTTGCCCGAGATCGGTCGCTCGATCGGCCGCGCGACCCGCGAGTTCAAGGATTCGATCAGCGGCACGGGCATCCAGGAGGCGCTCGACGGCGTCGGCGACGTTCGGAGCGCGATGTCGCCCACGAACCTCGCCAAGGCTGCGGTGCCGGCGCAGGTGAAGGAGATGGCGTCCGACGTCACCGACATGAAGGAGACGTTCAAGGACCCGCTCGGGATGAAGAAGGACGCCGAGGGCGCAGACGCAGAGCCGACCGGCGCCGACGCCGCCCAGGCGGCCCCTGCGGCGGCCGAGCCCGAGGCGCCCGTCGCCCCGCAGACGTAATCCTTACGGCTTTTCTTAGCTCCGCCTTACGTTCGTCTGGTGTTGTTCGGCGCCGAAGCTCGCTCGCTGACGCCCAGGAGCACGACGAAAGGTGGATCGATGAGGTCGGGACTGCTCGTACTCGCCGGCGTGGCAGCCGGATCCCTGGTCGCAGCCGCGATGCTCTCGTCGGGCGACGCGGGCACGCGGACGTTCCACGGCAAGGCGGCGGTCGGCGTGACGAGCGAGGTCAGCACCAACTGGTCCGGCTACGTCGCGACCGGGCTCGGCTCGACGCCGAGCACCGCCAGCGCCTCGACCGCGTTCAAGAACGCAACCGGTACCTGGAGGCAACCTGCCGCGGTCTGCACCGCGACGGGCACCGCGTCGGCGTCGGCGATCTGGGTCGGCCTCGGCGGCTACAGCACGACTTCGACCGCCCTCGAGCAGACGGGCACCTCTGCCGACTGCAGTGCCTCCGGGAAGCCGACGTACTACGCCTGGTACGAGCTGGTGCCCGAGCCGTCGATCACGATCAAGAGCGTGAAGATCTTTCCGGGTGACCTGATCACTGCTTCGGTGGTCGTGAACGGAACCGACGTGCTGTTGCAGATCAAGAACCGGACGCAGAAGACGGTGTTCACGAAGCGCGTGACGCTCGCGAGCCCCGACCTCACCTCGGCCGAATGGGTCGCCGAGGCACCGTCGGAATGCACGGCGAACGGATTCTGCCGGCAGGTTCCGCTCGCGAATTTTCGCTCCGTCACCTTCAACAGGGTTGCGGCGCTTGCCACGATCGACGGGCTCGGAAATCAGGGCGGCACGATCACGAGCACGCTCTGGCAGGCGACCCCGATCCAGCTCGTGCCGCGCACGCGACGCTTCTTCGGCGACATCGAGGAACGGCCGGACGCGACCACCGGCTCGGCGGGAGCGACACCCGTCGGGTTGAGCGCCGACGGCAAGTCGTTCACCGTCAACTGGGTCGCGAACCCGACGGCGTCGGGATGACCGCACGGCTCGAGCACCGTGGCGACCGGAGGCACCTCTGACACGGCCGCTCGTCGTGCTGCTCGCCCTCGCCGCGCTCGCGGCGCCGTCCGTCGCCATCGCGGCGGCGACGCCCGCGCAGCTCGCAGTACGCGTGGCGAAGACGTCGTTCAAGGGCAACCAGGGCTCGCAGTGGGACTGCGCTGCACCCGAAGTACAAGCAGGCTGTCACGCGGGCCCGCTTCGTGTCATGCGAGCGCAAGGCCGCGGCCGCGATCGGGAAGATCACGGTGCTCGACATCTCGGCTGAGGGCACGCAGATCGTGCGCGCGAAGCTGCCGTTGCTCGGCACGACCGAGGTGAGCGACGTCACGCTTGCGATCACGTATCGCAAGGGTGCGAAGGGAAGCAGCCAGCTCGCCGAGCTCGATTCCCTCTGGGTTGCCCACAAGGGGCGCTGGGTGCGGATCTACACGCCGACGGAGTACGCGGCCTACAAGGCCGGCAAGTGCCCGTAGTTTGGAGCAGCTATCCTCGGCCCAGGATGCGCACGCTAGGAGCGACGTTCGTCGCAGTGGCGCTGGTCCTCGTCGTCGCTGTGCCCGCCTCGGCCGTGACCGGTGGGTTCGGCGTCGCGAAGGCGATTCACGCCGGGCCGCTGCCGGTGCTGCCCGCGCCCAAGACGCGTGCGGACAAGCTGACCTCTTGCCACGCGAGCGGGTCCCAGTCGAAACGGGCCGCGAAGGCGACTTTCATCGACAAGATCGGCAAGAAGGCCGCTCCGGTCGCCTGTGAGCAGCCGCCGCGCGGCCAGGTCGCGATGCCCGATGCGCTGCGGCATGCGGTGGCCGCCGCGATGGCCGCGATCGGCTGAGGGCGCATGGAGCAGACCAAGTTCCTGCTCGAGGAGTCGGCGCTCCCGCGGCACTGGTACAACGTCCGCGCCGACATGCCGAACCCGATGCTGCCGATCCTCCATCCGGGGACGGGGCAGCCGGTGGGGCCGGACGACCTCGCGCCGCTCTTCCCGATGGAGCTGATCCTCCAGGAGGTGAGCGACGAGGCCGAGATCGCCGTTCCTGCGGAGGTGCTCGACATCTACCGCCTGTGGCGCCCGACGCCGCTTTACCGGGCGCGCCGGCTCGAGCGCGTGCTCGGGACCCGCTCGCGGATCTTCTACAAGTACGAGGGCGTCAGCCCTGCCGGGAGCCACAAGCCGAACACCGCCGTCGCGCAGGCCTTCTACGGCAAGAAGGAGGGACGTACGCGCCTCGCCACCGAGACGGGCGCGGGCCAGTGGGGGAGCGCGCTCGCGTTCGCATGCCAGCTGCTCGGGCTCGAGTGCAAGGTCTACATGGTTCGCGTCTCGTACGAGCAGAAGCCCGCGCGACGTTCGCTGATCCAGGCCTGGGGCGCGACGGTTGTCCCGAGCCCATCCGAGGACACGAACGCGGGCCGTGCGACGCTCGCCGAGAATCCCGACTCGACCGGCAGTCTCGGGATCGCGATCTCCGAGGCGGTCGAGGACGCGGCCGGCCGCGACGACACCGCCTACTCGCTCGGAAGCGTGCTCAGCCACGTCCTCCTGCACCAGACGGTGATCGGCCAGGAGGCGATTGCGCAGATGGAGCTGGCGGGCGCGTTCCCGGACATCGTTGTCGGCTGCGTGGGCGGCGGCTCGAACTTCGCGGGGCTCGCGTTTCCGTTCCTGCGCGAGAAGCTCGCCGGCCGCGAGATCGAGTTCCTCGCGTGCGAGCCGGCCGCGTGCCCGACGCTGAGCCGCGGGCACTTCGCCTACGACTTCGGCGACACCGGCAAGCTGACACCGCTCGTCCCGATGCACACGCTCGGCCACGACTTCATCCCCGCGCCGATCCATGCGGGTGGGCTGCGCTATCACGGCGTCGCGCCGCTCATCTCCCAGCTCATGCGCGACGGCCTGATCCGCGCCGAGGCCTACCTCCAGAACGACGTCTTTGCCTCGGCGGTGCTGTTCGCGGGCTGCGAGGGGATCATCCCGGCGCCCGAGTCCTCGCACGCGATCCACGGCGCGCTGCAGACGGCAAGAGCAGCCGACGAGGCTGGTGTGGAGCGGACGATCCTCTTCAACCTCTCGGGCCACGGCCACTTCGACATGGCCGCCTACGACAACTACTTCGCAGGCAAGCTGGTCGACCTCGCCCTCGACGACAGCGAGCTCGAGCGCGCGCTCCGGGCGCTCGACGGACTTCCGGCAGCGTCGTAGCGGACCCCTCGAAAACAAGGAGCCGCGAACCCTCGAAAGCGGCGATTGCACGAGGCTTCGGGCTCGTGGAAGCTTGCGCAATGACGCCGTTGGTCCCCGTAGAGAGGCACCCGGGTGCGGCCTCGCACGTCGGAGAGCTCGCCCGGTACCTGACGTTCCTCAGTACGGGCAAGAACCGCTGAACGGGCGCTAGCCGCCCTCCTTTTCCACAGACCAGGAACATCGAAGGCCGCCTGCGCCGGCGGCCTTCGATGTGTTTGAGTCAGGCACCGGCAGGCCTTCCTTCCTTGCGGGACGGCCCGGACGCCGCCGATCGCCCGCGCGAGGTCGTCCATTGGCATAGGGCTTGACCAGAAGGTCGCGAGCCCGCGATTCTCGGCGGCGACCGCGAGCGCGTCCGAGTGGTTCGCGGCTGCGAGCACCGTGTACGCGGGACCTGCGCGAGCCCCCGGGCCGATCGTAGGTCGTCGGTTCCTTGCTCGTCGAACGTTGCCGTGGGAACGACGCCACGAATGACCGAATGACAGGGGCGGCAGGACTCGAACCTGCAACCCCCGGTTTTGGAGTCACGTGGCGCCTCGCTCTACGGCACGGCTCGCACGGTCTGCGCGCCAGAATGCGCGCCAGCGAGAAGCGCGTCGAGCCGCGCAGCGGCCTCGTCACGCTGCCCGTCGATCAGGTGCCGGTTCCGGTCGGTCATGTAGCTAGACAAGTGGCCGACGTAGTCCCCGATCTCTTCGAGCGAGTTGCCGGCGGCGTGCATCTGCGAGACGTAGGTGCGCCAGGCGACACGGCCGCTGGCCGCTTGCTGGCTACGAGGCCGAGCGAGCGCCGCTACTTACCCGTCATGCGGGCGCCTACCGGGAACCCGCCCAAGATACTCCTCGACGGTCATCGCCACGATCGAGAAGCCGTGCTTATCGTTGAGCCGACGGCACATCACGAGCAGGGCCTGGTCGCTGGTGAGAAAGATGTCCGTCCCCGCGAGAATGTGCGTCTCGACATGGAAGCGATCCGCAGGACCCGGCGGCTTCCATTCGTGGGACCGCCAGGTCGCAACGATCCGAATCCAGGCCTCAACGAACCCCTTGACATGTTGGCCGGCGATCAGGTCGTCTCCGGCGAGAGTCGCCTCAGACACACGGGCGACTTGGCCCGCTTGCTGGACGCTCTCACTTTCGAATGCGGTCATCAACTGCTCGGCGAGATCACCATGAGCGTCCAGCCTGTAACCCTGCGGTGCCGTTGAAAGTTCGACGTCGCCGCGTCGCGCGAGTTCGAAAAGCGCCGCTGCACGTTCGTGCCCATCGCGTTCCGCGTCGACAAAGTCACGCGCGACCGTAGCGTCAATCATCAGCCGTTCGCGGCGAGCCATCGGGGCGGTCACGAGATCACAAGCCTGTCTGCTGTAAACCCTTTCCGGGGCGGGAAATCGAGATGTGAGCGTGGCGATTCTACGACGGCTCGGCGCAAGCGCATCCGCCGCCTTCCTGCCCTGCTCGATCACGCGGCAGACCTCACCCAGCCAGTTCGCGATGTACGTCGGCGCCCAGTAGAAGGCGATCAGTACCAGAGCCGCAACGCACGCCCAGCGGCCATGGGCGGAGAGAAGGCGAGTCCACAGAAGAGAAGGCATATGCCCTGGGAGTCGGCTCTCCGTTGACCTAACTCGCCGCGCCGAGCGCGTCATCGGGCGCGGTCCATACGATCGCGCTAGATGCTCGCAGCGACGAATCCAGTGGTTACGTGGCTTCCGCTGACCTTGGGCGTGATCGGTGGTGTGCTGGGTGCGGCTAGCTTCGTTGTTAGCACGCGATCTCGCAGAGCAGAGGACGTTGAGAGGTTCCTCAGGTACTTCCAGAGCCAAGATTTCTTTGTGCGCCTGTGGCGAATGGATCAGGTCACCCGCGGATCAACCGGAGACCTTTGGTCGGTCGATCCTGTTGAGCTTGGCAGCCTTCAAGAGGATCGGCGGCCAGTCATCCGGCAACTCAGCCTGGAGATCGTGTCGAGCGACTGGAACTCGACGCGCGCGGACATGCTGGAGGTCTACTTCTTCGCCCTTCGTTTGGCGGCATGGCGCAAGCGAACGATCCGGTACGGCAGGACGCGTCGCCTAAATGAGGCGTTCGGCTATCAACTCGTCAACGCGCTGCTGTGCCACCAGCTTCTTGCTTGCCGGCTCCGATCACCAGGCCGACAGGAGTCGTACTTCCCGTCGGCGTACGGCGTTCTCGATCGCACCTACCAACGTCTGACCCAGAGGCTCGTCGAGGACATCGTTGTTCACGGCGAGCTGAGGTCAGACCTCAAGGACGAGCTTGAGCAAAGGTGGAAAGCGATCAGGGAGCGTCGAGCTCAACTGAAGCCGATGGACACGAGGGGACGAGGGCCGGTCGGACTCGACGACGATTGAAAGTGTTGCCAGGTGATAGAGGGCGTTCCGCGTTGCCTCCCGGAAGATCAGCCGTGCCGTCCGGCCTTGGGAAGGATGGACGCGTGCCGCACTTCGAATTCGTCACGATAGACGGGGACGCTCTCGGACCCATCGAACTCGGCCGGCCCGACTGGCCCGACGGCTCGATCATCTACCGCGGCGGCGCCAGTCCGAACCTGCGTGTGGTCGGCAGGCTCGAGGCCGACCAGCCGGAGAACTTCTCAATCCTCGTCGTCGAGGAGATCTAGCGAGGAGGAGAGAGGACGATTAGCCAAACCGCCGAGCACCGCGTTGTTCAAGGACAACCTGGCCAGCCTTGGCGAGCCCGTGTAGGACGACGACGAGGCCACCGAGATCCGCCTCTATCTCTCGCGCAAGTCGCTCCTGAGTCATTGGGCCGCGCCGTTCTAGAGCGTCGATCGCAGAGTGCTCGATCTCGGAACGTGTCGATTCATCCATACGAAGGGTCGAGCTCCTCCGAGAGCCAGGCGGGTGGCGAGTCTGAATCAAAGTCGATGGGACGACCTTGTTCACGATCTGGCACGTCATCCCACCGCCCAACGAAGACACGCTCGCCCGCATAGAGGCGGATGTCCCACGGCGACGGCGTCTGACCCTCGACGGTTTCCTTGGCCAATGCAAGATCGATCTGCAATCTCCCATTCTCGAGGTTGATGAGATCCATGTCGAGACGGCGACGCCCGATGCTCGGATCGGTCGCCTTCAGCTCCGGCAGGGCGTGGCGTGACGCCAATTGGTTCACGTGCCAGGCGACGATGTTCAGACGATCCTGGTCGTTGCTCTGCTCGATGACCAACTCCGCGCTCGCATGCACAGCTGCAGCGAACGATTGAATCTCGGCTGACGAGACGGTGTCGGTTAGCTGTCGATCGTTGTCAAAAATCTCAAGATCGCCGCCAACTGTGGCCCAGGCCCTGCGGTGCGTAACAGCGTGTCGCGGGTCGTTGAATCGTTCGTAGAGCTTCGCTAGCCGGTCCCAGATCTCCGGCACCGACGCAAGCGGGATCGGAAGCTGCGCGGGTCGCACAGCGAGGGCATCGATCTTTTCCTCGAACCGCCTCCGATACTCGCCGTTCGCCCGCAGGACATGCTCGACGAGGAGGTCGAGCACCTTGTAAGCGGCGCCGAATCCGAGTGGTCGCAGTGACTGGGCCAACTCGTTGCGTGCGCCGGCTCCGGCGACGGCCGTCCCGACTTTCACGAAGATCGTGCCTCCTACGCCATCCTTCCGGCCGCGAACGTCGTGGACGTACCCTGGCTCCGCGACCCTCACGCGATGCGTGCCAAGCAGATCGAGGACGAAGCGTTCAAAGTCGGTGTCATCTGCGAAATCAGTCGGAGAAAATGACACGACGATCCCTTCCTCGTGGCGTTCCGAGTTGAGCCTAATCCCAGGTCTATGGGTGCGCGCCAGTTGCGCGCCAGTCGAGTCCCGGTTTCAGGCGGTATTCAGCAGTCTTGAGCGGAGAAGCGCGAGGGCCCTGAAACGCCGAAAGCCCCTGCAGTGAGGGGGCTTCTTGCTCAACCAGCGACAGGGGCGGCAGGACTCGAACCTGCAACCCCCGGTTTTGGAGACCGGTGCTCTGCCAATTGAGCTACGCCCCTCGGTTCGCGAGCGCCGATTCTAGCGGCGCCTCCAGGCATGATCTTCGCGGTGAGCAAGATCGGACCTGCTCTGCTGTTCTCTGCTCTCACCGTTGGCTTTGCGGGAATCGCGGTCGCCAGCGGCGGCGCGGGGCGGTGGGTGATTGCCGTCGCGGCGGCCGCGCTCGCGGCGTGGATGGGCTCGTTCGCGTGGTCTGCACTAAGGAGAATCGGGCGCTAGCTCGTATTCTCTCGGCAGTGGCGGGTGATACCGAGACGCTGAGCCTCTGGCTCGAGTACCGGCGCACGAGCGACAAGGCGCTCCGCGACCGGCTGATCCTGACCTATGCGCCGCTCGTGAAGTACGTTGCGGGGCGCCTCGGATCGGGCCTGCCCGCGCACATCGACGACGGCGACCTCGTCTCGTACGGGCTGCTCGGGCTGATCAGCGCGATCGATCGCTACGAGCCCGACCGCGACATCAAGTTCGAGACCTACGCGATCGCGCGCATCCGCGGCGCGATCATCGACGAGCTGCGCGCGCTCGATTGGGTGCCGCGCTCCGTTCGTTCGCGGGCTCGCCAGATCGAGCGTGCGATCGGCGAGCTCGAGTCGAAGCTCGGCCGTGCACCGAGCGACGAGGAGATCGCGGCACGCGTCGGCATCACGGTCGAGGAGCTCGAGGAGTCGCTGACCGACATCTCGCGCTCGTCGATCGCCGCGCTGGACGAGCTCTGGTCGGTCTCGGGCGAGGGCGACCAGGTCTCGCTGCTCGACTCGCTCGAGGACCCTGGCAGCATCCGCCCCGCCGAGGCGCTCGACGAGGTTGAGGTCCGGGAGACACTCGCCGACGCGATCTCGCGTCTGCCCGAGCGGGAGAAGATCGTCATCACGCTCTACTACTACGAGGAGTTGACGCTCCGCGAGATCGGTGAGGTGCTCGGCGTGACCGAGTCGCGCGTCTCGCAGCTGCACACGAAGGCGGTGCTGCGCCTCAAGTCGCGCCTCACCGGCATCGGCGCCCGCGCCTGACAAACCCGACTCGCGAGACGGATTAGGATTGACCCGTCCCCGATCAGTGTCCGCGTAGTCGCGAGCGAGAAGGAGCGAGTCCATGCCGCAGGAGCCCGGGAAGATCCGCAACGTCGC
Organism: uncultured Actinomycetota bacterium; assembly: GCA_963797465.1. GTDB lineage: Bacteria > Actinomycetota > Thermoleophilia > Gaiellales > Gaiellaceae > PALSA-600. The sequence goes on from CAWCPD010000003.1 coordinate 374,851, forward strand.
CGTCGTCGGCCATCGCGGGACCGGCAAGACCTCGCTCGTCGAGGCAATGCTCTTCCAGGCCGGCAAGATCAACCGTCTCGGCACCGTCGAGGCCGGGAGCACCGTCTCCGACTGGGACGAGGACGAGCACCGGCGCCAGATGTCGCTAGCCGCGTCGCTCACGCACCTCGAGTGGCAGGGGCGGAAGATCAACGCGGTCGACACGCCCGGCGACTCGGGCTTCCAGGCCGACACGATTGCGAGCTTGCGCGTCGTCGAGGGCGCGCTCGTCGTCGTCTCGGGCGTGATGGGCGTCGAGGTCAACACCTCGCGCGTGTGGAACCGCGCCGAGGAGTCCGGTCTCTCGCGAGTCGTGTTCGTGAACATGCTCGACCGCGAGCGCGCCGACTTCGACCGCACGCTGGCCGCCCTGCGGGACCAGCTCTCCGTCCGCTGCGTCGCGATCCAGATCCCGATCGGCTCCGAGCACGAGCTGACCGGCATCGTCGATCTGCTGCACAACTGCGCTTACATGGATCCGTCCGGAGCGCGCGAGGGCGATCCCGTGCCGATCCCGGACGAGCTCGCGGAAACCGCTGCCGAGTACCGGGAGAAGCTGCTCGACGCTGTGGTCGAGACCGACGAGGACCTGATGGAGCGCTACCTGGGCGGCGAGGAGCTCGCGCCCGACGCCGTCGCGGCCGCGCTCAAGACAGCGGTGACGAACGATGAGCTCTACCCCGTCGCCTGCGGCGTCGCGACCAAGAACCTCGGCACGCACGCGCTGCTCGACCTCCTGGTCGAAGGGGTCCCGTCGCCGGCGCGCAAGCCGTCGCCGATCGCGGCCGACGGCACCGCCGCCTTCGTCTTCAAGACGGTCGCCGACGCGTTCGCCGGCCGCATCTCCTGCTTCCGCGTCTACTCGGGCACCGTCTCGGCCGACTCGACGCTCGTGAACGCTCGCGACAACGCGAAGGAGCGGATCGGGAGCCTGATGGAGATGCAGGGCAAGGAGCATGAGCGGGCCGAGGCCTTCGGCGCGGGCGACATCGGCGCCGTTGCGAAGCTGAAGGACGTGCAGACCGGCGACGTGCTCGCCGACGCCGAGCTCGACCTCGATCTGGCACACCTCGACTTCCCCGAGCCGGTGATGAGCTTTGCCGTCACCCCGAAGACGAAGGGCGACGAGGACAAGGTCGCGCAGGGCCTGCGGCGGCTCCACGAGGAGGATCCGACGCTTCAGCTCCGCCGCGACCCGCAAACGGGCGAGCAGCTGCTCTCGGGGATGAGCCAGGTGCACGTCGAGGTCGCGGTCGCACGGCTGAAGAGCCGCTTCGGCGTCGAGGTCGAGTTGCAGCAGCCGCGCGTCCCCTACGTCGAGACGATCCGGTCGGAAGCCCGCGGGCACGGCCGCTACAAGAAGCAGACGGGCGGACGCGGGCAGTTCGGTGACTGTCACATCGTGATCGAGCCGATGGAAGGGCACGTCGGCTACGAGTTCGTCGACAAGATCGTCGGCGGCGTGATCCCGAACGGTTTCCGGCCCGCGATCGACAAGGGGATCCAGGAGACGATGGCGCACGGGGAGCTCGCGGGTGCGCCGATCCAAGGCGTCCGGGTGCGGCTGGTGGACGGCTCCTACCACAGCGTCGACTCGTCGGAGATGGCGTTCAAGGTCGCCGGCTCGATGGCGTTCAAGGCCGCTTACGAGAAGGCGCAGCCCACGTTGCTCGAGCCGATCATGGAGCTCGAGGCGACCGTGCCGGACGAGGCGGTGGGCGCGGTCAACGGCGACCTCAACTCCCGCCGCGGGCGCCTGCTCGGGATGGAGCCAGCCAGCGGCATGACCACGATCAAGGCCGAGGTGCCGATGGCGGAGGTGCTGACGTACTCGCAGTCGCTCACCTCGATGACCGGCGGCCGCGGCGACTACCACATGCAGTTCCTCCGCTACGAAGAGGTCCCGACCCACATCGCCCAGAAGCTGATCGAAGCCGCGAAGAAGGAGAACGAAGCCGTCCCGGCCTGACCTGCGCGTCTCGGCGCCCGCCTGGCTGCGCTGTGAACGGCACGCGCGGCGGTGCGCTCACGTTCGTCGCTTCACCGAAGCTGGCCGGAGCAGGGATTTTCTTTCCGCTACCCTCGGCGCGTGCGCATCACGCGTATCAGCGTCGAGCGCGTGTGCTCGATCTGCGAACGCACGCTCCTGATGGGCGAGCGCTCGGTGCGCTACTCGCCGAACGGGGGTGCGCAGTACGTCGACGTCTGCCCCCTCTGCCAGGACATCGCGGTCGAGAACGGCTGGATCAAGGAGGGGTCGCCGACGACGCCGACGATGCCCGCCGAGCGCCGGCGGGCCCGCTTCTCGCTCACGTCGCTGCTCGGGATCCCGAAGAGCGCGGCCGAGGACCGCGTCGCGACCCAGCCGATCCTGCGCCGCCTCTCGGAGTCGGAGCTCGCGACCGTCGAGGCGGCGGATCTCTTCAACGCGTCCCAGTACCGGCGCACCGTCGGCGGGATCGCGAAGAGTCTCGGCTCACCGCGCGTCTCCATCGTGCCGCTCTCGGGCGTCAACCCCGACGTCGTGGTAACGGTCGCGTGGGAGATCTCCTGGTACCAGTACCGCGTCACGCCCGAGTCGTCGCAGCCGGTGCGCCTCGCCGACCGCGGCCACGATCTCTCGGAGCTCGAAGGCTCGTTCACCGCGTGGAACGCGCATATGCAGGAGGACGGCCGCGTCGTCCCCGACATTGCGCGCGTCTGATCCCTGCTTAGACTGAGTCGGTGATCTACTGCGTCGTTCCCCGCGAGCTCGAGGCCGACCTCTACGAGCGGCTCGTTCGCCATTACGAAGACAATCCGGGTGTCACGGTGATCGTCGACCGCCGCACTGGGCCTGACCGGCGGCACGGAAGGGAAGCCGGCGAGCTCGCCGAGCGACGGGAGACCCGCGACCGGCGCCGCAGGCGCATCCCGGGCACCTTCGCAGACACGGACCCGCCCGCCGCCTGACCGAGGGCTAGGATCGCCGCATGGCCGTCGCCCATGCGCCGAGCAAGAACTTCATCGGCGGCGAGTGGGTCGACGCGGCCGGCGGCGAGACGTTCGAGTCGCTCGTCCCCGCGACCGGCGAGGTGCTCGGCACCTTCCCGCGCTCCTCGGCCGCCGACGTCGACAGGGCAGTCGCCGCGGCCGCGGCGGCCTTCGACGAGTGGCGCCTTGTCCCGGCGCCCGAGCGCGGCAACATCCTCTTCCGCTTCGCCGAGCTCCTGCGCGACCGCAAGGGCGAGCTGACCGAGCTGATGACCCGCGAGATGGGCAAGGTCAGGGCCGAGGCCGGCGGCGACGTCCAGGAAGCGATCGACATGAGCTACTACATGGGCGGCGAGGGTCGGCGCCTGCACGGCCAGACGACGCCGAGCGAGCTGCGAGAGAAGTTCATGATGAGCGTGCGGATGCCGATCGGCGTCGTCGGCGCGATCACGCCGTGGAACTTCCCGATCGCGATCCCGTCGTGGAAGCTGTGCCCGGCGCTCGTCTGCGGCAACACGGTCGTGCTCAAACCTGCCGAGGACACGCCGCTCCTCGCCGACCGGTTCGTGCGCCTGCTCGAGGAGGCCGGGATCCCGCCGGGCGTCGTCAACGTCGTCCACGGCTACGGCGAGGAGGCCGGCGTAGCTCTCGTCAGGCATCCGGACGTGCCCGTGATCACGTTCACCGGCTCGCGCGAGACGGGCGTCGCCGTCACGAAGGCCGCCGCCGACCGCCTCAAGCACGTCCACCTCGAGCTCGGCGGCAAGAACGCGATCGTGGTCATGGACGACGCCGACGTCGACCTGGCCGTCGAAGGGATCGTCTGGTCGGCGTTCGGGACCAGTGGCCAGCGCTGCACGGCCGCCTCGCGCGTGATCGTCCACGAGGCGGTCTACGGCGAGCTGCAGTCGAAGCTCGTCGCCGCCGCCGAGCGGCTCCGGCTCGGCCCCGGCTGGGACGACGCCACCGACGTCGGCCCGCTGATCAACCGGGCCGCGCTCGAGCGCGTCGACGGATACACGCGCACCGGGCTCGACGAGGGCGCGAAGCTGCTCACTGGCGGGGAGCGGTTCGAGGTCGGCGGCTGCTTCTACCGACCGACCGTGTTCGCCGACGTCGACCCGCAGATGCGGATCGCGCAGGAGGAGATCTTCGGCCCGACGACGGCGCTGATCCCCGTACGCAGCTTCGACGAGGCGATCGCCGCGGCGAACTCCGTCCAGTTCGGCCTCTCGTCGTCGATCTACACGCGCGACGTGAACCGCGCCTTCCGTGCCATGCGCGACCTGGCGAGCGGGATCACGTACATCAACGCCGGCACGATCGGTGCCGAGGTGCACCTGCCGTTCGGCGGCACGAAGCAGACCGGCAACGGCCACCGCGAGGCCGGGCAGGCTGCGCTCGACGTCTTCACCGAGTGGAAGTCGATCTACGTCGACTACTCGGGGAAGCTCCAGAAAGCCCAGATCGACAACGCTTGAGCGGTCCGGCACCTGTGGGAGACTCGGGCAGTGAGCGAGCAGAGGAAGCTCGTCGTCTTCGTGCCGCCGGAGGCGCTCGAGGCGGTGCGCGATGCGGTCTTCGCCGCGGGCGCCGGCCGGATCGGCGACTACGAGCGCTGCTCCTGGTCGACCGAGGGAACGGGCACGTTCCGCGCGCTACCCGGCGCGAGCCCGACCGTAGGCGAGCTCGGAGCCGACGAAAGCGTGCGTGAGCTGCGGCTCGAGACGGTGTTTCCCGCGGAGCGACACGAGGACGTCGTCGCGGCCGTTCGGGCCGCGCATCCGTACGACGAGCCGGCCTTCGACGTCTATCGGCTGCTGTGAGGGCGCGGCTCTTCACCGACGGCGGCGCGCGTGGCAACCCCGGCCCGGCCGCGTACGGCTACGTGCTCGAGACCGAGGACGGAACGGTGCTCGCCGCGCACGGCGAGACGATCGGCGTCGCGACCAACAACGTCGCGGAGTACCGCGGCCTCGTCGCCGGGCTCGCGAAGGCGGTTGACCTGGACGTGCTCGAGCTCGAAGTCGTCTCCGACTCGGAGCTGCTCGTGAAGCAGATGCGCGGCGAGTACAGGGTCAAGAACGAGGCCCTCCGCGTTCTTTCGAGCGACGCCGCACGTCTCGCGCGCCGGCTCGACACGGTCGAGTACACCCATGTCCGGCGTGCCCACAACGAGCTCGCCGACCGGCTGGTGAACGAGGCGCTGGACGGCGCCTCGGGCGCCTGACGGCGCGTGGCGCTCGCCCTCGCGCTCGCGGCGGCGGCGTTCGCCGCGCTCAGCCTGCGGCTGCCGAGCCTCGTCTCGACGATCCTTGCGGCCTACCTCGCTCTCGTCGCACAGATCGCACTCGCCACGTGGGCGCTGACGCCGTTCGACGCGATCACGCAGAGCGGCCTCGCGGTTGCGGAGGCTGTTCTTCTTGCCGGCGCCGTGACGGCGTGGTGGCTGCACGGCCGGCCCGGAGTCCCGGTCGCGGGCGCCGCCGTAGCGCTCCGCCGGATCGTCGGCGACCCGCTCACGCTGCTCTTCCTCGCAGTCGCCGCGGCGGCGCTCGTCTACGAGCTCCTGCTCGCGTTGACCGTGCCGCCGAACAACTGGGACTCGCTGACCTACCACCTCGCACGCGCCGCTGTGTGGCAGCAGGACGGCGGCGTGCACTGGATCGCGAATGCGCCCACTGCGCGGATGAACGAGTTCCAGCCGCTCGCCGAGCAGGAGATCCTGTTCCTGTTCGTCGCGACGGGGAGCACGGTGCTGTTCGCGCTGCCGCAGTACCTGGCGCAGCTCGCGATTCTCGTCGCGGTGTTCGGGGCGTCGCGTCGGCTCGGCTTCGATGAGCGCGCCGCGGCGTGCAGCGCGGCGCTGCTGGCGACGTTCAGCCTGGTCGCGCTGCAGGCGACGACCGCCCAGAACGATCTGGTAGCGGCGTCGTTCCCGGTCGTCGCGGCGTGCCTGCTGCTCGGCGGCGGAGGCGTCGGGGCGGTGCTCGCGGGTGTCGCGGTCGGGCTCGGGCTCGGCGTGAAGTTGACGACGGGCCTCGCCATACCGGTGCTCGCGTGGCTCGCCTGGACGGGTGGTCGGCGCACGCTCGGACGAGCGGCCGTGGGCGTCGGCCTCGGGTTGCTGCTCGGCGGGGTGTGGGGGTACGTCCGGAACCTGGCCGAGACGGGGCACGTGCTCGGCCACGGCCAGGGCCGCGTCGAGGCGACGGTGACCCCGTCCGTCGTCGGCACGATCCACACGGCCGCGCGCGTCGTCTATCGCAGCCTCGACCTGTCGGCGTTCTCGGATCGGCTCGTCGCCGTGCTGGCGGTCGCCGGCCTTGTCGCCGGGATCGCCGCCGCGGTGGTGTCGGCACGCCGCCGTGCAGGTTCGCGGGAGGCCGTCACGACGGGCGCCCTCGTGGCCGCGCCGCTGCTCGCCCCGCTCCTCGTCGTCGCGGGCGCGGCTGCGCTGGCGTGGGCGACGCGCCTCGCTCACATCCCGGTGCACTCGGCCGACGTTCACGGTGGCATCAACCGCTTCGCGAACGAGGACTACGCCGGTTTCGGGCCGCTCGGCGCTCTGGCGCTCGTCGCTGCGCCGCTGCTGGCCGTGTACGCCTACGCGCTCCGCCGGGCGGATGTCAGACACCTCGCGCTGGCGCTCGCGCTACCCAGCTTCGTCGTCCTGCTGGCGGTCTACGCCGAGTACAACATCTTCCTCACGCGGTTCCTCCTCGTGCCCGCCGCCCTCACGGCTCCGCTGTTCGCGCGCTTCTTCGACCGCCGGGCCGTCACGGCCACGATCCTCGTCGCCGCCGCGTTCATCGTCGGCCTCACGCTGGCGCGCGATCTCGCGAAGCCGCTCAACGGCCCGGTGGGCCGGCCGTGGGACCTGACCCGCTCGGGCGCACTCGATGCGGCGCCGGCGCAGCCGACGGGAGCGATCGTCGCCGCAGCCGTCCGCGCCTACGACCGCCGCCTCCCCGCCCGAGCCTGCGTCGGCGCCGTGCTCGGCCCGGACGAGCCGTCCTACCTCCTCTGGGGCCCCGATCTCCGGCATCGAATCCACTTCCTGCCTTCGCTCGCCGCGCTCGAAGAGGCCCAGGAGCAGAACCTCGACTACGTCGTGATCAGCACCGGCGAGAACGCCCCGGTCGCCGATCGATTCACCGAAGCGGGATGGCGCCTCGAGCCCCTCGGCACGTACTGGACGCTGGCGGTGGCCCCGGGCGCGACCATCGGCGACTGCAACGTCGCGCGGGCGCCGTCGTGAGGGCGCCGCGGGGCCGCCGTTATACTGGCGGCCGTGCGGATGTAGCTCAGTTGGCTAGAGCGTCTGCTTGCCATGCAGAAGGTCGAGGGTTCGAGTCCCTTCATCCGCTCTCACGAAAGCCCCGGAAACGGGGTTTTCTGTTTTGCCGAACTGGACACGGGAATAGCCCGAAACCCCTCTGGGTCAGCACTCGGGTCACCAAGCCTCCGCGCGCTCGACGGCTTCGCGGGCAAGACGCGCCTGCTCGACTAGCTCAGCCGCGTCGGGATGCGGGAGTAGGTCGGCGGTGGCGGCGAGGAGGAGCTGATCCTTGCGCGCCCGCTCGACCGCTTGCCCCTTCTTGATCAAGTAGGCAACCGCCTGCTCACTTCGGCCACCGAACAGTCGCCCGATCGCGGGCATGGTCGCGCCCATGGAGTGCAGCCGCGCCATGTAGACGCACCGCAGCTCCTTGACGGGCTCCAGCTCCTTCCTCCGCGTCCCCTGCTCGGTCGCGAAGATCGCGTCGAGCGGCACGCCGTCGCGCCTCGACCACGCGACGATGAGTGGGAGCATGTCCCCGAACGTGCGCGAGTTGCAGACTGCGATAACGAAGTGGGCGAAGAAGCAAGTCTTCAACGGTGTGCTCACTGGCCCGATCCTGAGAACCAGTTGCAGTCCCGTCAGCGGCACGTCGCCAGGAGTGACGCACCACTCTCGACCGGGCATGTTAATCGCCTTGACGACGGCGAGACCGGGAACTTCGCGTAGCGGCACGCTCGTGAGATCTAGTCCAAGGCCCTCTCGGGCTGCTGACACGCTGCTGACGGGCTCGCGAGAGATGGCTCCCTGGAGCGGTCTTTCGAGTCGGACTCCCAACTTCGCAGGCTCGTTAGCAGGTTGGTTCTGCTGAGCGGGCGGGTGGTGGCCGAGGGCTGAGTGTCGCGTGCGATGGTTGTAGTGCCAGAGCCAGCCGTCAAGGGCGGCGGTGCGTTCGGCGCTTGAGCGGTAGATGGCGCCGTAGGCCCAGCCGGCGAGCATGGTGCGGATGAAGCGCTCGGCTTTGCCGTTTGTCTGTGGCCGGTACGGCCGGGTGCGCAGGTGTCGGATGCCTCAGCTGCCGGCAGGCGAGCGCGTGCACGATCGAGATGTAGGCGGGGCCGTTGTCGGTGAGGATCGCTTCGACGCGGATGCCGTAGCGGCGGTAGAAGGCGACGGCGCGGCGGAGGAAGCCGACAGCGGTGGTGGCCTTCTCGTCGGGGAGTACCTCGGCGTAGGCGAGGCGGCTGTGGTCGTCGATGGCGATGTGCACGTACTCCCAGCCGACGGTGTGTGCGGCGTTGCCCGGCGGCGTCGGTGCAGCGCCGGGTTGTAGTGCTGCGCGCCGCCGTCGCGACGCGCTTGCCGGCGCCGCCGACGATCCGGCCGAGCTTCTTGACATCGACGTGGACGAGCTCGCCCGGCCGCGAGCGCTCGTAGCGGACGGCCGGCTCGAGTCCGAGCCGGCCGAGACGGCCGAGCCCGATCCGGGTCAGGATCCCCGAGACCGTCGAGAGCGGCATCGCGAGCGTCTCGGCGATCTCGGCCGCTGTCATCCGCAGCCGGCGCAGCTTCGACGATCACCGCGACCCGTTCGGGGTCGGTGCGGTTGGCGACACGCCGGGGCGCCGAGGAGCGATCGAACAGCTCGCTCGTCACCGGCGCGGTAGCGGCCGACCCACTTACGGGCACAACGCACGCTGACACCGGCGGCTTCGGCCGCCGCCGTCGAGCGTCCAGCCCTGATCGACAACGCGCCGCGGCGAGCTGGCGCCTGCCACTCCAGCTGAGCGCCGCGTTACCGTGCAGATCCATCCGGCGCCTCCTTGGGGTTGAGCTGCCTTGGTCAGCGCTCAGCCTCCAAGGCGGCCCGGATGGAACCAACGTGCTCAGGAACTACACCTAGACGTTCCGATTAACTCAGAATTTCTTGAGGTAAGTCCCATAATCCATTCATTCGTGAATCGGACCGTAGTCGGAACTCAGAGGAATCTCCTCGTGGACGCTCTCCGCGGAGCGTGTTTCGTCTTCATGACCGCGGACCACTTTCCGGCCAACCCATTCTCGCGACTAAGCAATCCAACATACGGTCCGTTCGGTTTCTTCACTGCAGCGCTCGGATTCGTCCTCCTCTCGGGTCTCGTGGCAGGTTGGGTGTACGAGGCGCGTCGGGTGCGGTACGGCGGTCGGGCCATGACGTACGCGGCGCTCCGCCGCTTTAGGGCCGTCTACGTCACGCAGCTAGTGCTGTGCGCTGCTCTTGCTGCCGCAGTCGCCCTCCACCTCCGCGGAGTCGAGAGGTGGCACGTCGATGTCTTCGAGAGCAGCCCGCTGAAGGGTCTCGCGTACAGCGCCTCGCTGTTGTACGAGCCCGAATACCTCGGCCTTCTGCCGATGTACTGCCTCTTTCTGCTGCTTACTCCGGTCGTCATCTGGCAACTCGCCAAAGGCAACGTCCGGTACGTCCTCGGGGCGAGCGTTCTCGTCTGGATCTTCGGTCTTGCGATTCGGCTGCCTAGCAACCCGCACGGCTTCGATCTGGGAGCCTTCGATCCACTCAGCTACCAACTCCTCTTCGTCCTCGGCCTCGCATTCGGAACCGGAAAGCTCGCGCTCGGACGGCTGGTCGGCGACCGGCGGACGCGGCTCGTGGTGGTCGCCGCGATCTTCGCCGGAGCATTCGAGGTCGCCCGCCTCGACTACGCCTTCCACGGTCCGTTCAGTACGCTCGCGGATCGTTTCGGCTACCTCACCAGCTCGATCGAGCTGGGTCCGCTTCGTCTGCTCGACTTCGCCGCGTTCGCGCTCTTGCTCCATGCCGTCACCATGCGGATCTGCTGGGCGGACGTGCAGTCTCGCGTGTTCCGCTGGCTGAGCTTCCTCGGACGGAACTCGCTGCCCGTCTTCGCCTGGTCGATCGCCACGACGTACGCGGCAAAGGCGCTCCTGCCGACCGGCATCACTCGCCCGGAGGCGGTGGCGGCAATCGCCGTTGTCGTCGCAAGCCTCACTCTTCCCGCCTGGTTCCGCTCGACGGTACGAGCACGCCGCCAGAACACACCGACGCGTGGAACAGCCACTCCTGGCCCCATCCCCGACTCTCCGGCTCCCGCGATCGACGCAGCATAGGTTGAGCCCTCTTCTCCTTGCGACGATGAGGCGGTCCGTCGTCGACAGGCCCTCGCGTACGAGGTAAGAACGCTCGCGCAGGTGAGTCCTGCCGAGTAGCGTCCCCGCTCGTGGTGTACGAGCGGGTTGAGGTCTGTCGCCGCCGCGGCTCGTGGAGCGCGAGCCGTAGGCGAGCGCGGAGCAGCTGCGGCGGGGTCCGGGTGATAGCTGACCACCGCGTCATCCTCGCGAGGTCCTGTCGAAGACACTCGCGAGGAGGAGCACGGTGGTCGAGCACACGATGGACGTCTCGGGCTGGTTGCGCAAGCAGCTCGAGGAGGCGAGCCCGGATCTGTTGCGGGCGATGGTGCAAGGACTTCGCCGAGGCGCTGATGAGCGCGGAGGCTGACGCGGTCTGCGGCGCCGGCTACGGGGAGCGGACGCCCGGAGCGGGTCAACCGCCGCAACGGCTACCGGGAGCGTGACTGGGACACGCGGGTCGGCTCGATCGAGCTCGCGGTGCCGAAGCTGCGGGAGGGCTCGTACTTCCCGGACTGGCTGCTGCAGCCGCGCCGGCGGGCGGAGCAGGCGTTCGTGTCGGTGATCGCCGATGCCTACCTCGCCGGCGTCTCGACCCGCCGGGTGGAGAAGCTGGTGCAGCAGCTCGGCGTCGAGCGGATGTAGCAAGAGCCAGGTCTCGCGGCTGGCGAAGAGCCTCGACCAGATCGTCGAGGACTTCCGCACCCGGCCGCTCGACGGCGCGCCCTACGCGTACGTGACCTTGGACGCGCTGGTGGTCAAGTGCCGCGAGGGCGGCCGCACCGTCAACGTCTGCGTCGTGCACGCGGTCGGCGTCAACAGGGACGGCTTCCGCGAGTCGCTCGGCCTCGACGTCGTCACCGCCGAGGACGGCGCCGCCTGGCTCGCCTACGTCCTGCGGTCCTGGTCGCGCGCGGCCTCGCCGGCGTGAAGCTGGTCAGCTCGGACGCGCACCCCGGCCTCGTCGACGCGATCGCCGCGACGCTGCCCGGCGCGGCCTGGCAGCGCTGCCGCACCCACTTCATGCGCAACCTGCTGACCCGCGTGCCGAAGAGCGCGCAGAGCTTCGTCGCGACGATGGTCCGCACGATCTTCGCCCAGCCCGACGCCGCCACCGTGCACGAGCAGCACGCGCCGGATCGTCGACCAGCTCGAGACGCGCTTCCCCGAGGCGGCGGCGCTGCTCGACGAGGCGGCGCCCGACCTGCTCGCCTTCACCGGCTTCCCGAAGGAGCACTGGCGGCAGCTCTGGAGCAACAACTCGCTCGAGCGGCTGAACAAGGAGATCCGCCGCCGCACCGACGTCGTCGGCATCTTCCCCGACCGACCCTCGATCGTCCGCCTCGTCGGCGCCGTCCTCGCCGAGCAGAACGACGAGTGGGCCGTCGCCCGCCGCTACATGAGCGCCGAGTCGATCGCGAAAGCACTCGCCGACCCCGTCGACGAGCCCGAGGAGGTGATCGCGATCGCCGCAGCCGCGTAGAACGTCAGGCGAGGATGACGCGCTCAGCCTCGTACACCACTTGACGGGACGTGGCCCCCTGCCGGAAGCAGTACGCCAGACTTCCCAGTCCGCGTCCTACCTCCAGAAGGTCGAGGGTTCGACGGTTTGAGAGTCTAGGCGACGATCTGAACGAGCTTCATGCCACGGAGTGCTTCGCGAAGCTCTTCTCGAAGGTCGGGAACAACCCGCGCGTCTTCCGTGTGGAGCCCCGAGCCGTGAGACCTCGTCCGGTCGATCCGGAAGTGAGGACACTGGAAGGAGCGCCGCGGTGGCCGGACCTACAACCCGACTCCGTCCGACACGCTCCTACACCACGCTATGGGACGTGACCGTGCGCTCTCAGGTCGACGCTGAAGAGAGGGGTCCGACCGTGGTTCGGGAACTGTGAGTTCCCCTGCGGAGCGTTGCGGCCTTGCCTGGATACCGAACACTGCGTGTCGAGATCGAACCCTGTGATCTCGGAGCAGAAGAGGCGCGATATCTGCCAGACTCAGGCCGATGGCTCGCCTCGCTCTAGGATCTCCCCGCAGTGCGCTGGCAGGGTCGGTCCGGTCCTGAGCCAAGGTGTCGTCTTTGCCGCTTGACCGCTTGCGAACCGCCCTCGCCGCGATGGGCCATTCACAGGCCGTGCTCTCGCACCCCGAGACGCTCGCACAGCTTGGCTGCTTCGAGATGCCGGTCGAGGACTGGCCTGTCTCGAACCCGTTCGTCTCGGTTCCCGCGCTCCTGTGCCTGGGTTCAAGTGCCGCGGTCCTCGTTGTTGCCGACTTCCACACGCCGGACGTCCGTGAATGTGCCACACGAGTCGTCACATATAGGTCGTATGACTTCCAGAGCCCTCCGGACCCAGACGGTGAGTTGCGCACGGCCCTGGTTGCGGCTCTGGAAGCAGCTGGCATCGACAAGGGTTCAACGGCGGTGGAGGCTATGAACCTGCCTCACGCGGTCGCTGAGTGGCTTCGGGAGGAGGGTAGGCTGCCCGTAGCCTGTGACGCTGCTGTCGCATCGTCATTGTCGATCTCGCCGGCCCGTGAGATTGACGCGATACGTCGAGCGAGTCGGCTTGCGGATGTCGTTCAGCAGGCTGTCAAAGACAACGCTGCTCCCGGCGTCTCGGAAGCCGAACTGGCAGGACTCGCGGCAGCCGCGATGTATCGAGAGGCCGGGCGGCGCGTGCCGGCCATCCTCACTGTCTCCGCCGGGCCGGAGGGGACATCGACGGGTGGAGGAGTTGCGACCGCGCGTGTCGTGCAATCGGGGGATCTCGTCCTCACCGACACATCACCCTGGATCGACGGCGGCTGGTCGGACACCGCGAACGCCGTGTTCGTCGGCGCCGCAGACGGCGAAACGCAGCGCCGTTTCGATGCTGTCCGGCGCGCGCTGCAAGAAGGAATCGCCCTCTGCCGTCCAGGGGTGGTGGCAAAGGACGTCGACCGCAAGGTGAGGGACATGCTTGCCGAGCACGGCCCGACCTACGGGCATCACACCGGGCACCGAATTGGGGCGGCCTGGTCGGAGGAGCCACGGATCACTCCGTATTGTGAGATGCGCATCGAGGAAGGGATGGTGTTCGCACTCGAGCCGGCGATCTATCAGCCGGGCTGGGGCGGTATCCGCCTCGAGCACGTATTCCTTGTCGGGGCGAATGGCAACGAGATCCTGACGCAGTTCGAGCACACGCTTTGAGGCCGGCGTGAAGATCGCCACCGTTGAGGCGATCCCGGTAAGCGTCCCGTACCGGCATCGCGAGATCAGCGCCCGCGTCGCCAGAGACGGAGTCAGCGACGTGCTCGTCAAGTTGACGACGAGCGACGGACTCGTTGGTTGGGGCGAAGCGTGCTGCGGCGCCGACACGGCCTCGGTCGAGGCCGCTCTTCGAGCGATGACGCCCTTCGTTGTGGGTAGAGATCCTTGGAACCGCGACGCGATGCGCCGCGATGCGTTCACCCACGGCCTCTGGCAGTTTCGCTCCGGCACCGGGAATTTTGCCTGGGCGGGAATCGACATGGCCCTTTGGGACATCTGTGGCCGAGCGTGCAGTCAACCAGTGTGGAGGCTCCTAGGCGGGCTTCAGCAGAAAGAGGTCAGCTACTTCTACTATCTGGCTCGCGGCACCCGGGAGGGCCTACAGGCTCAAGTCGAAGACGGTCTTGAGGCCGGTTTCGAGGTGTTCTACCTCAAGGTCGGTCTTGACGACGAGGAGGACGTGGAAATGGTCTCGGCGGTACGCGAGGCGCTCGGGCCGCGCCTTCGCCTACGGCTCGATGCGAACGGAAGCTGGACGATCCGGCAGGCTCTGCGCAATCTCCGGGCAATGGGCGAGTACGACATCGACTTCGTCGAGCAGCCCGTGCGCGATCATCCTGTTGGGCAGCTCGCCGAGCTGCGCTCCCGGATCGACACTGCGGTCTGCGCGAACGAGGGCCTCTGGTCGGAAGCCGATGCGTACGCCCGAATCCAGAGGCGCGATGCGGATGTCTACTGTTTTTCCCCGTACTGGGTCGGGTCGATAGGGGGATTCCACCGGCTCGCGTGGATGGCCGAGTACGAAGGGCTCCAGGTCTGCAAACACACCCACGGGGAGCTCGGTCTCGCTGCGGCTGCCGCCCATCACGTGGTCCTTGTGTTGCCCAACGGCGTCGAAGGACATCAGCAGACGGCGCATTTGATGGAGCACGATATTCTCGCCGATCCGCTTCCGATCGCGAGCGGTCCGCGCTGGGGGTCAATAGACGGCCCAGGCCTGGGCGTAACCGTAGACGACGAAGCGGTGGCAGAGGCAGCGTCGCGGTATCGGTCCGAAGGACAGTATCGACCGTGGCAGGACTATCAGATCGCAGCGGAGCAGAGGTGATGGCTGGACGCTTGGAAGGCAAGGTCGCGCTCGTAGTTGGGGGCGGCTCGGGCATGGGGCGTTCCGGTGCGGCCGCCATGGCAGCAGAAGGCGCGTCGGTCGTCGTCTCCGACATCGCGCTCGACCGCGCCGCGGCCGTTGCCGCGTCAATCGCGGAGGCCGGGGGCGCCGCGGTTTCGATGCGGGTCGATGTGACTTCCTCTGATCTGGTGCGGGATGTCGTCGCCGAGACGGTCGCGCTCCATGGTCGCCTGGACGTCCTCTACCACTGTGCCGCGGACGTCCATTTCATCAACACGAGAGATGGTCGCCTCACTGAACTCGAAGACGACGTTTGGCAGCGGATGATCGATGTCCACCTGACCGGGACGTTTCTCGTCCTTAAGCACGTGGGGCGGCAGATGATCGACCAGCGTTCAGGCTCGGTCATCGTCTCGAGCACTGTGGATGCTCTGGTCGGGTGTGCCGGCCTCGACTCGTACACGGCCGCGAAGGGCGGGGTAACCTCAATGGTGCGATCCTTTGCCGCCGGGGTGGGTCGGGACGGGGTGCGGGTCAATGCAATCGCGCCGAGCTTCGTCTCGACCGAGTCGCAGAGGGTCTGGCTTGACAACGAACGCGCGCGTTCGACGATCGAGAGTCTGCACATCTTGCCGATCCCAACGCCTGAGCAGATTGCCCCGTTCGTCGTCTATCTCGCGAGCGACGAATCGGCGGCAGTGACCGGCACGGTATTCCCCGTCGACGCCGGCTACATGGCATTCAAAGCGCAGGTTGATGTGATGGGAATGATGCAGAGCGGGTACTGAACTTCCTGCCGACCACCGCCAACCTCTGCCTTGTGCTTCCGGTTTATGCTGTCCCGACAATGGGCAGCGCGGCGATAGAGCTCGACCACGTAACGAAGACGTTCGCCGGTGGTGTCGTGGCCGTCGACGACGTGAGCCTGACGATCGCAGACGGGGAGTTCGTTGTGCTCGTCGGCCCTTCAGGATGCGGGAAGTCGACGCTGTTACGGATGATCGCGGGCCTTGAGGACGTTACCCAAGGGACTATCTCGATCGGCGAAATTGACGTGACGTATCTTCCACCTCCCGATCGGGACATCGCGATGGTGTTTCAGAACTACGCGCTCTACCCACATATGAGCGTGCGAGAGAACCTCGGGTTCGGACTCAGTGTTCGGCGTACGCCCAAACCCGAAATCGGACGTCGAGTGCTGGAGGTAGCGGTGCTGCTTGGGCTCGAAGGTCTCCTTGATCGGAAGCCCGCGCAACTCTCGGGCGGACAACGGCAACGCGTGGCGATGGGCCGTGCCATCATTCGCGAGCCGATGGCTTTCCTGATGGACGAGCCGCTCTCGAACCTCGATGCCAAGCTTCGTTTCCTTATGCGCGCCTCGCTTGTACAGCTCCATGCACGTCTCTCGGTGACGAGCATCTACGTCACCCACGATCAGACTGAAGCGATGACGCTTGGGCAGCGGGTAGCCGTGATGCGCGATGGCCGGATCGCCCAAGTCGACGTGCCCCAGCGACTCTACGAGGCCCCGAGGGATCTCTTCGTCGCATCCTTCATGGGCTCTCCCTCGATGAATCTCGTTGCCGCGACTGTCGACGGAGACGAGATCACGTTCGGCCAGTTTCGAATCCCGCTTCACCCGAGCCGACGTCCGCCACGCGGGAACGGGAGCGTTATCCTCGGGGTGCGCCCTGAGGCATTCGGCGACGACGGGTTAGCGAGCCGGGATCTGCCGCGGATCGATGTTACGGTCGACGTGCTTGAGGAGCTCGGGTCCGACGCACATGTTTTCTTCCACGTCGCTGCGCCGCGGGTGACCGTCGGCATGCGAGACGCGAGCGACGAAGAGGGGAGCCTTCTGGCAGAGGAGTATTCGCTCTTCACGGCCAGAGTCGATCCTGCCACGCCGTGCAGAGTCGGCGCTTCGCTGAGGTTGGCCGTCGACCCGTCGCGCTTCCACTTCTTTGATGCGCAGACCGGCGAGAGCCTCCTTCTTTACGACCCGGTTGATCGCACGCACGCACTGGCCTAGGTTGTGCCGGACGGGAGCCCTGCTTGACCGTCTTCGCCGCCACGGAGCGACTCATTTGCCGATGCCGGCGGTCAGCCCGCGCACGAAGAATCGCTGTCCCACGAGGTAGAGCAGCACGATCGGTGTGATCGCGATGAGCGCTCCGGCGAGAATGAGCGGCTGGTTGGTCGAGTAACGGCCCTGGAACTGCGCGAGGCCGGACATGAGCGTACGCGAGTCCTCGTTCTGCAGGAACACGAGCGCGATCAGGAGCTCGTTCCAGACGTAGATCGCCTGCACGATGACGAGTGTGAACGTCGCTGCGCCCGAGAGCGGGATCACGATGCGTCGGAGCACGGTGAAGGGTCCGGCGCCCTCGACCCTCGCCGCCTCGATCAGCTCCTGTGGAACCGTGCGGAAGAACCTGCTTAAGAAGAAGATTGCGAACGGCACCAGGAGACCCGTGTAGAAGACGATCACGGATTGAAGGTGGTTAATCCAGCCGGTGTCGACCATGACCACGAACATCGGTACGAGCAGCGTGACGGGAGGTACCACCATGAACGCGACGCTCGTCGAGAGGAAGAACTGATGTCCACGAAAGCGGCCGAACACGGCTCCGTAGGCGGCGAGCAGTGCCAACAGCGTCGACGCGCCGACGGCAGAGAGCGTGACGAGGAAGCTATTCCACATCCAGCGGGGCAGCGGCTGGTCGGCCACCATCGAGCGAAGTGCGTCGAACGACGGATGGGTCGGTAGGCCTGTCGGATTGAGCTGGTAGGCGACGTTGGTCTTCAGTGCGGTCGAAACCATGAACCAGAGCGGGTACAGCGCCACCAGGCAAACGACGATGAGGAACGAGTGGCGCGCCATCCCTCCCACAACCCGCCCGCCCACGCCGGTTCTCATGCTGCCTCCGCTCGGCGGCGAACCCACAGCGAGAGGCCGATCAATACGCTAGCCGCGCCGAGCAGCATCACGGCCACGCTCGCCGCTGTGCCGTTGGCACCGTTAGAGAAACTCCTCCAGATGTACAGCTCCATCACGCTCGAGGCGTAGCCGGGACCGCCCGCGGTGAGCACGTAGACGTAAGTGAATACCCACGTGACCACCGTGATCACCTGGATCACGGTGAGTAGCTCAATGATCGGGCGGATCTGCGGCACGAGCACGCGTCTCTGCAGCGTCCACCATCCCGCGCCGTCGATACGCGCTGCTTCGGCAGTTTCCGGCGGGAGCGCCAGCAGTGCGGCCGTGAGCACGACCACGGCGAAGCCGAGTTGCTGCCAGATTACAAGCCCTCCCACAGAGACAATTGCCAGCTGCCCACTCCCAAGCCAGTCTTGCGCGAGAGCCCCCAGGTGCACCTGGCGCAAGGCCGTGTTGAGCACGCCGTTTTCCTGGAGCAGGAAGGAGAATGCGATGCCAATCGCAGCCGCGGGGAGCACGTACGGGAGGAAGACGATGGCCTGGTACTGTCGACCCCAGCGGATGCGATCGTTGAGGATGAGTGCGATCACGAGCGCGAGTCCGATGATGACTGGCACCGCCAGTAGCAGCTTCAAGTTATTCAGAGCGGATTGATGGAATGAGGGGTCTTCAAGAACCCCTTTGTAGTTGTCGAGGCCGACCCAGATAGGGTCACTGAAATTGCCAGCGTAGAAGCTGTAGCGCACGACTTGAACCAGCGGATAGCCGATGACAAACGCCATTGCAGCAGCCGCAGGCAGAGCGTAGAGGTAGGGCCAGAGCACCCGCCGCCGTCGGCGCCGGCGGGTGCTCTCTGACGTCACGGTGTTCAGCCTCCTGAAACCCACTTCTGGTAGTCACGGAACTCGTCGGGATGCTCTCTCCGCCACTTGTCGAGTTCGCGCTCCCAGAGCTTCACGGCGTCCGCGGGCGTGCCCGCGCCCGATGTGATCAGCTCGCCGGCTGCTAGATCCGCATTACCGTCGACCTGCGGCGGAATGTAATTCTCAGGCCAGACCGAGACCGGCGATAGGTCGAGGGCAAACTGTTTCTTGGCTATCGGGTCCTTGACCAACGAAGCAGGGAAACGCCTGTCGGCCGGGAACACGCCGGTCGCCTTGTACCAGGCCTTCAGAGCCTGCTGGGAGTGCAGGAACGTTAGGAACTGGGCGGCCGCTCGCGGATGCTTCGACCAGCTTGTGATGAAGGTCGAGATTGACTGCGTGGTGTCGTAGCTTTTCGCGAGCTTCCCCTTGCCCCAGATCGGGATGGCCGAGACACCCATCCCCTTCGTGCCCCCGAGCACCTTGGCTGCGGCGGCGACGTTGCCGTCGGTGATCCAGGACATAGCGACCTTCTTCTGTCCAAAGAGTTGCAAGCCCTGCGTGAAACTGATCGATGCCGCATCGGAGTTGAGGTAGCCGTTCTTCTTGAGGTCGGCGAGCGCCTGGTAGAAGCCTGAGTACTTCGGCTCCGAGAACGAGGCCTTGCCGATCACCACCTGCTTGAGCTCATCGATCGAATTGAGGTTCTGCTTACCGATGAGCGAGAAGAACCAGGCGCCACCGTAGCCGTCCTTGTTGCCCATGCCGAACGGCGTCATGCCGGCCGCTTTGAGCTTCTTGGCTGCGGCGAGGAACTCCGCCCACGTCCTTGGTCCCTTGTTTGGATTCAGACCGGCCTTCTTGAACATCGCCTTGTTCCAGACGAAGGGGATGCCGAGCAAGTATTGCGGCATCGCCCACAACTTGCCGCCCGACATATTCTCGGCGGTGCCGATCCAGTTCTTGATCTCCTTCGCTGGCACCAAGTCGGAGATCGGTGCCACCGCACCCGCCCAGGCTTGTGACAGCACCGGCAAGGTCGCCCATTGCATCGCAATGTCCGGCCCGCTCCGGGTGCGGGCCGCTGTCTGGAACGTGGCGGTCAGCGTGTCGGTCGACTGAAGGACGACGTTGATCTTGACCTTTGGATGCGTCTTCTGGTAGAGCGCCACTTGTTGCTTTATCCATTTGTTGGCGCCGGGGGCGTCGTCCTCCGCCCAGTACCAGTAGGTCAAGCTCGCGTCGTTCGGGTCGTCCGCCGCCGACTGTGCCGTCTTTGAGGCAGCGCCCGAGGCGAAGACCGCGGCGCACGCAGCGAGCGCTGTTACGCCGAGCACCGCCAAGACATGTTTCCTAGCCATCGCTTATTCCTCCGCTCCTGAAGACAAGGGAGTCGCTTGACCTTCAGCTTCGCCCCAGCTGCGCAAATCACAGACAGCTTTCTCTGGCCCACATGCTGTCGAGCAGACAGTAGCGACTGCCCGTCAAGGTAGTACGCGCTCGTGTGCGTGCCGATCGACCTGACGGCCCGCGCGGGCACGAAACGAGGATGCGCGTCAGCAGGTTAGTTGGCCATGGCCGTGGCCGGCCACCCGCGGGCGGGTGAAATCGGCGAGGATCCGGTGGTCGTCTGCTGACGCCGGTTTCGCTTGGTGCCTGTGAGCCCGTGGTTAGTTTGGCGTGGGGGCCTTGCCGGCACCCCGGACTGTTGCTTCGAGCACGGCCATCAGACTCGTCAGTTTCCGAGGCTCCCCAGGCGACGATCGTGTCGTCGAGCTGGAGGGAGCAAGCGATGGAGACGGTGGTCGAGCGTCCGGCGGCGTTGGACGTACACAAGGAGCAGGTGACCGCGTGCGTGCGTGTGCCCGCGGGCGTGGCCGGCGTGAGCAGCAGGTGGCGGAGTTCAAGACGACGGTGCAGGGGCTGCTCGCGTTGCGCGACTGGTTGAAGGCGCACGGCGCGACCCAGGTGGCGATGGAGGCCAGCGGCGTCTACTGGAAGCCGCCGTGGGCGATCCTCGAGGACGAGTTCGATTGTCTGCTCGTCAACGCGCGCCATGTCAAGCAGGTGCCGGGCCGCAAGACGGACGTTTCGGACGCGGCCTGGCTGTGCCAGTTGTTGGAGGCGGGCCTGCTCGAACGCAGTTTCGTGCCGCCGAAGCCGATCCGGACGCTGCGGAACCTGACCCGCTACCGCAAGGCGCAGATCGGCGAGCGCCAGCGGGAGGCGAACCGGCTGCACAAGATCCTCGAGGATACGGGGATCAAGCTCGACTGCGTCGCCACAGACATCCTCGGCGCGTCGGGGCGGGCGATGCTGGACGCGCTCGTCGCGGGCACGACCGACCCGGCCATGCTCGCCGAGCTGGCCAAGGGCAAGCTGCGCCAGAAACTGCCGGCGCTGCGGGAAGCGTTCGAGGGTCGCTTCGACGTCGAGCACGGGATCGTCGTCGGCGCGATCCTCGCCCACATCGATTCCTCGATGAGCAGATCAGCCTGCCCTCCGAGGCGATCGAGGAGCAGATCCGCCCTTTCGCCGCGGCGGTTGAGCTGCTCTGCACGATCCCCGGCGTGCAACGACGCACCGCCGAGGTCGATCGATCGCGGAGATCGGAGCCGACATGCCGCGTCTTCCCCACCGCCGGCCACCTCGCCTCCTGGGCCGGGCTCTGCCCCGGCAACGACGAGTCGGCCGGCAAACGCCGCTCCGGCCGCACCCGCAAGGGCTCCCGATGGCTCGGGATCGCGCTCACCGAAGCCGCCCAGGCCAACACCCGCTCCCGCGACACCTACCTCTCCGCGCAGTACCGACGCCTCAAGCCCCGCCGCGGCCACCGCAAAGCGATCGGCGCCGTCAGGCACTCGATCATCGTCGCCTGCTGGCACATGCTCACAACCGGCGAGATCTACCGCGACGCCGGCGGCGACTACTTCACCCGCCTCGACCCCGACAAACAGAGCCGCCGGCTCGTCGCCCAACTCGAACGGCTCGGACACACCGTCACGCTGCAGGAGACCGCCGCTTGACCCCCAGGTGATTTCCCATCA